>NZ_JAERVO010000009.1 GCF_016798325.1 Marinobacter mangrovi | reverse complement strand
GTGGCGCGCATTCTACACTGCTTTGCCACCCTGTCAACCGTTGTTTTGAAGAAATCTGAAACTCGAAATTCTTAATCAAAACAATCGGTTGCCTTTCGATTCCGACCCCGCCTCAGTGGCGTGCCCCTCGAAAGAGATGCGCATTCTACAGACCCCAGCGGACCTGTAAAGGCCTTTTTAAAGCTTTTTAGTCAAAGTCTCGGTTTTCCGAAATGAACTGTTCAGAAGACGACCAGATACTCCCCGAACCCGATCATAAAACCACCAAAAATCAGCAAACCCGGCAAAACGGCGTCGAAGGTAAAGACCAACTCCCTGCCTGAAAATCCACACGAGCATCCATAAACGACAAAAGGGCTGTTTCCAGCCTGGAAACAGCCCTTTTTTCAGATAGAACGCTGGCCTTATTGGCCGCCTTCATTTCCGTCAGAAGCAACCGGCTTGGTTCGCCTCATTTTACGGAACAACGCCTGAGTCGGTCCGGACAGCCCATAGACCAGGAAACCGACAAAAAGCACCGTCCCAGGATCCAATGTCACGACCACAAACACCAGGACCACGACAAGAATGGCCGCAAAAGGCACACGCCCCCGCAAGTCCAGATCCTTAAAGCTGCGGTAGAGGATGTTGCTGACCATCAATACGCCCGCGCCAGCGACCACCAGAACCGTCAGCAACTTGAGCCAGACCTGGGGCTCGAACCCCTGGAAGCACCAGACCAGCCCCGCCACAACAGCAGCGGCCGACGGACTTGGCAAACCGACAAAATATTTCTTGTCGACCGAACCAATCTGAGTATTGAAGCGCGCCAAACGTAAGGCGGCACCTGCCACGTAAATAAAGGTAATGGCCCAGCCGAATTTACCGAAGCTGTTCAGAGACCAGAAAAACGCGACCAAACCCGGCGCAACGCCAAAGGCGACCATGTCGGCCAGGCTGTCGTACTCCTCACCGAACTTGCTTTGGGTATTGGTCATCCTGGCGACACGGCCGTCCAGACCATCCAGAATCATGGAGACAAAGATGGCAATTGCCGCTTTCTCAAACATGCCATTGGCGGCCGACACCATCGCGAAGAAGCCTGAAAACAGCGAAGCCGTCGTCAGCAGGTTGGGCAGCAGGTAAATCCCCTTGCGACGGACCCGCGCGCCCTCAACCACTTCTTCTTCCACAACTTCTCCATCCTGCTGCAGCGCTTCATCTGTGTTCGAGACGCTGTGTTCCGATTCGTTTTTTTCGCTCATTCCGATTCAACCCACAAAACATGCAACGGGCATTATAGCTGATCCACCACCCTGTACGGTCAAGTGACAGAAATGCAAAGCAAGATGCCCACAACGAAAAAACGCGACCCGAAGGTCGCGTTTTCCGACAAAGCTAACGCTTAGTTCTTTTCCTTGTCCACGATCTTGTTCGCGGAGATCCACGGCATCATGGAACGCAGCTTCTCACCCACCACTTCAATGTCGTGACCGGCATTGAGGCGACGGCGCGCCGTCATGGACGGGTAGTTGGTATTGCCTTCCTGGATGAACATCTTGGCGTATTCACCGCTCTGGATGCGCTTCAGTGCATTGCGCATGGCTTCACGGGACTGCTCGTTGATGACTTCCGGACCGGTGACGTACTCACCATACTCCGCATTGTTGGAGATGGAGTAGTTCATGTTGGCGATACCGCCTTCATACATCAGGTCGACGATCAGCTTCAGCTCGTGCAGACACTCGAAGTACGCCATTTCCGGCGCGTAGCCCGCCTCGGTCAGCGTTTCGAACGCCGTTTTCACCAGCTCAACGGTACCGCCACACAGAACGGCCTGCTCACCAAACAGGTCGGTTTCGGTTTCGTCCTGGAATGTGGTTTCGATGATACCGGTACGGCCACCGCCGATCGCACTGGCGTAGGACAGCGCAATGTTCTTGGCGTTGCCGGAAGCGTCCTGGTGGATGGCGATCAGGTCCGGAATACCGCCACCACGAACAAACTCGGTGCGTACGGTATGGCCCGGCGCCTTCGGTGCCACCATGATCACGTCCAGATCCTTGCGAGCCACGATCTGGTTGTAGTGAACGTTGAAGCCGTGAGCGAACGCCAGCACGCCACCGTTCTTCAGGTTTGGTTCGATCTCGTTTTCGTAGATGGCTTTCTGGTTCTCGTCCGGAGCCAGAACCATCACGATGTCCGCTTCTTTGGACGCTTCGGCAACCGTCTTGACGGTCAGGCCAGCGCCTTCGGCCTTGGCGGCTGAGGAAGAGCCGGCACGCAGACCGACCACAACGTCGACGCCGGAATCCTTCAGGTTGTTGGCGTGAGCGTGGCCCTGGGAGCCGTAGCCAATGATCGCCACTTTCTTGCCCTGGACGATGGAGAGATCACAATCTTTATCGTAAAAAACCTGCATAACTTTCCCCTGTTACCTATCGGACCGCATCCGGTCGCGAGTCTTTAAATGGTGACTATCAGTTACTGAGAATCAGATACTGAGAACTTTTTCACCCCGGGCGATGCCCGAGACGCCTGAACGTACGACCTCCAGAACACCGGTGGTGCCGACCGCCTGGATAAAGGCATCGAGCTTGTCACTATCCCCGGCCAACTGGACGGTATAGACCGTACTGGTCACGTCCACGATCTGACCCCGGAAAATATCGACGGTTCGCTTGATCTCCGCGCGTTGCGATCCACTCGCTTTGAGCTTGATCAGCATCAGTTCGCGTTCGATGTGCGAGCCCTCGGTCAGGTCCACCAGCTTGACCACCTCGATCAGCTTGTTCAGCTGCTTGGTAATCTGCTCGATAACCCGATCCGACCCCGTCGTGGTGACCGTCAGTCGAGAAAGCGTTTCATCCTCAGTCGGCGCGACCGTCAGGGTCTCGATGTTGTAGTTGCGCTGGGAAAACAGGCCGACAACGCGAGACAGCGCACCCGGCTCGTTTTCAAGCAAAACAGAAATGATTCGACGCATGGATCACACCCTCTCCGTTTTGCTGAGCCACATGTCCTTCATCGAGCCACGGGCCACCTGCATCGGGTAGACGTGCTCGTGCGGATCAACATAGATATCGATGAAGACCAGTTTGTCCTTCATCGCGAAGGCTTCCTTGAGCTTGGGCTCAAGATCTTCCTTGCGGTCGATGCGAATACCCACGTGGCCATAGGCCTCGGCCAGCTTGATGAAATCCGGCAGGGATTCCATGTAGGACTGGGAGTGACGGGATTCGTAGTTCATGTCCTGCCACTGCTTGACCATGCCCAGGGCCTGATTGTTCAGGTTGACCACTTTCACCGGCAGGTTGTACTGCTTACAGGTACTCAGCTCCTGGATGTTCATCTGGATACTGCCCTCGCCGGTGACGCAAATGACGTCATCGTCGGGGTAGCTCAACTTGACACCCATCGCCGCCGGCAGGCCGAAGCCCATGGTGCCGAGGCCGCCGGAATTGATCCAGCGGTTGGGCTTGTTGAACTTGTAGTACTGGGCCGTGAACATCTGGTGCTGGCCGACGTCGGTCGTCACATAGGCGTCGCCATTGGTCAGCCGGTGCAGCGCTTCGATCACTTCCTGGGGCTTGATGTAGGTATCGCTCTTTTCGTAGCGCATACCGTGAAACGCCCGCCACTCGTCGATCTGCTTCCACCAGGCCTTGAGTGCATCGTTATCCGGCTTGGCCTTGCTTTCCTTGACCAGGGCAATCAGCTCTTTGAGCACCGAATCCACCGGACCGACAATGGGCACGTCGGCTTCGACCGTCTTGGAAATGGACGCCGGGTCGATATCGATGTGGATGATGCGTGCGCCCGGGCAGAACTTCTCGGTGGCGTTGGTCACCCGATCGTCAAAACGGGCACCCACCGCGAGGATCAGATCCGAGTGGTGCATGGCCATGTTCGATTCATAGGAACCGTGCATCCCCAGCCAGCCCAGTGACTGCTTGTCGGAGGCCGGGAAGCTGCCAATGCCCATCAGGGTATTGGTGACCGGATGGCCCAGCATGTGCGCCAGGTCCGTCAATTGCTCCGAGGCCTTGCCAAGAACGACGCCACCACCGGCATAGATGATGGGACGCTTGGCCGCCAGCAGCATTTCCGCCGCCTTGCGGATCTGGCCGGCATGGCCCCGAATCGCAGGATTGTAGGAGCGCAGTTTGACCTTTTTGGGGTACTCGTACTCGTAGCGCTCGTTAGGCGTGGTCATATCCTTCGGGATATCGACCACCACCGGTCCCGGACGGCCGGTCGCCGCAATGTAGTAGGCCTTGCGGATAACTTCGGGGATCTCCGACGGATGACGCACACTGATGTTGTGCTTCACCACGGGACGGGATACACCGATCATGTCCGTTTCCTGGAACGCATCCTCGCCGATCAGGGTGGAAGCCACCTGACCACAGAGAACCACCATCGGAATGGAATCCATGAAGGCTGTGGCAATGCCGGTAATGGTATTGGTCGCACCGGGACCGGACGTCACCAGTACGGTACCGGGCTTGCCACTGGCCCGGGCGTAACCGTCCGCCATGTGAACAGCGGCCTGTTCATGGCGAACCAGGATGTGTTTGACCTTGTCCTGCCTGAACAGGGCGTCATAGATATGCAGCGCTGCACCACCCGGATAACCGTAGATGTACTCGATCCCTTCATCCTGCAGGGAACGGATCAGCATGTCTGCGCCAGACAATAACTCCACTTTCTCTACCCTCTCTATAGAGTGAATGTACCGGACTGTCGCCGGTTGCCTGGGGTTCCGGTGCATTGCTTCTTGTGAAAGCCGGACCGGACATTCCACCACACTGAGGGACGCAGAGGTTGTCTCTCCTGGCCAGCCGGGCCTCCTGAGGGTGCCGGAGGTCGGCCATTCGTCGGGCTGCACGGAATACAGCCCCATCACGCGGGCTGCGCGAAAGGTTCAGCGTGGTAATCAACGGGGATACTGCTCGGGATTGCCTGCCGTATTCACCCCTGTTTTCAGGCAATCGCCAATTGTGACAGCGGGAAACGTCCTGTCAATAGCGAAGCCTCGCGAAGGCGCGCCGCGGCGGCTTTTGGGGACCAATGCGGTTACATAATTACGACAGCCCGATGCTGGCCATCGCACAGTTTTTGGCTAATCCTAAGCAGAACAGGCCCAGCCATGGCAGAATGGCGGCGTGACGACAGTTGAATCCGCCGGCAATGTCCGATTGCCGGTTGAACAGGGAAACAGGTTGTATCTGCATGAAAACACTTGGCATTGCTCTGACCTTTTTACTCGCCATCAGCTCTATTACGGCAACCGCCGCTTCCGTCTACAAGTGGAAGGATGAAAATGGCGTCGTTCACTTCGGCGACCAGAAACCGATGAACAAGCAGAGCGAGACCGTCAATGTTCGCTCCGGCACGTCCAAAGCGGACACCGACGAGAAACGGATGTCGCCCCAACAGGAAGTCGACGCCCTCGACAAATCCCGCGCCGAGCAGGCCAAGAAAGACAAAGAGAGCCGAGAGGAAGAAGCTCAGGCCAAGCAACGCCAGAAGAATTGCGAAATCGCCACCAAGAACCTGCAGACCATCAGCAACCACGCCCGCATCAAGATCAGCGAAGACGGCGAGCAGCGCTACCTGTCTCCGGAAGAAATCCAGGAGAAGAAAGAGCAGTTCCAGAAAATCATCGATGAAGATTGCACGAACTGAGCCATCGTCGTCTCAAAATAAAAAGGGGCCTCAAGAGGCCCCTTTTTCGTTAGGTTAATGGATAACCGTTCCTTGATCAGGCGGCTTTACGACTAAACCCCAACTGATCGCCGTCGACGTCCGCCACAATGGTGTCGCCCGGCGCAAAGTCACCCTTCAGCAGGCGCTGAGCCAACGGGTTTTCGATCAATCGCTGGATGGCCCGCTTCAAAGGACGCGCGCCATACACCGGGTCGTACCCCACTTCGCTGATCCGATCCATCGCGGCATCGGACAACTCCAGCGTCATGTCCTGATCCCGCAAACGACGACTCAGCGACCCGATCTGAATCCGTGCGATCCCTTCGATCTGGTTGCGCGCCAGCGGATGGAACACCACCACTTCATCAACCCGGTTGATGAATTCCGGGCGGAAATGGGTGCCGACCACCTCCATCACCGCGTCTTTCATGGCGTTGTAATCGTCCTTGCCGGCCATGGTCTGGATCAGGTCCGACCCCAGGTTCGACGTCATCACGATCACGGTGTTGCGGAAATCGACCGTGCGCCCCTGGCCGTCGGTCAGGCGCCCATCTTCCAGCACCTGCAACAGGATGTTGAACACGTCCGGGTGCGCCTTTTCCACCTCATCGAGCAACAGGACAGAGTAGGGCCGGCGACGGACCGCTTCGGTCAGGTAGCCCCCTTCCTCGTAACCCACATAGCCGGGAGGCGCGCCGATTAACCGCGCCACGGAGTGCTTCTCCATGAACTCGGACATGTCGATCCGCACCATCGCCTCTTCCGTGTCGAACAGGAATGAGGCCAGCGACTTGCACAGCTCGGTCTTGCCCACGCCCGTGGGCCCGAGGAACAGGAACGAGCCGTTGGGCCGGTTGGGATCGGACAGCCCGGCACGGGACCGCCGCACGGCATTGGCCACGGCCTCGACCGCTTCGTCCTGCCCAATCACCCGCTCGTGCAGGGCCTCTTCCATGCGCATCAGCTTGTCGCGCTCACCCTCGAGCATCTTGGACACGGGAATCCCGGTCCACTTGGACACGACTTCGGCGATCTCTTCGTCCGTCACCCGGTTGCGCAGCAGCTTCATTTCCATCATTTCGGCCTGGCTGGCCATGTCCAGTTGACGCTCGAGTTCCGGAATCGTGCCGTATTGCAGCTCGGACATCTTGCCCAGGTCGCCAGCACGACGGGCGTTTTCCAGATCAATCCGGGCCTGTTCCAGCTGGCTCTTGATCTTCTGGGAGCCGTGCAGAGCGGCTTTTTCCGTATTCCAGACTTCCTCGAGGTCGGCATACTCGCGCTCGACGTTGCCAATCACATCCTTGAGTTCCTCAAGACGCTTCTTGGATGCCGCATCGGTTTCCTTCTTCAGGGCCTCGCGCTCAATCTTGAGCTGGATCAGCCGGCGCTCCAGACGATCCAGCGCCTCCGGCTTGGAGTCCATCTCCATGCGGATCTGGCTGGCCGCTTCATCGACCAGGTCAATCGCCTTATCCGGCAGCTGACGATCGGTGATGTACCGGTGCGACAGCTTGGCCGCCGCGATGATCGCGCCGTCAGTGACCTCAACGCCGTGATGCACTTCGTAGCGTTCTTTCAGGCCGCGCAGGATGGCGATGGTGTCTTCCTCGGAGGGCTCGGACACCAGCACTTTCTGGAATCGACGTTCGAGGGCCGCATCCTTCTCGATGTTTTCGCGGTACTCATCCAGAGTCGTGGCGCCCACGCAGTGCAGCTCGCCCCGTGCCAACGCCGGCTTGAGCATGTTGCCCGCGTCCATGGAGCCTTCGGCCTTGCCAGCTCCGACCATCGTGTGGATCTCATCGATAAACAGGATGATCTGGCCTTCCTGTTTGGACAGTTCATTGAGCACCGCCTTGAGACGTTCCTCGAACTCCCCGCGGAACTTGGCGCCCGCAATCAGCGAGCCCATATCCAGTGACAGGACCTTTTTATCCTTGAGACCGTCAGGCACCTCGCCATTCACGATCCGCTGAGCCAGACCTTCGACAATCGCCGTTTTACCCACGCCGGGCTCACCGATCAGCACCGGATTATTCTTGCGCCGGCGCTGCAGGACCTGGATGGTGCGGCGGATTTCGTCGTCCCGGCCGATCACCGGATCCAGCTTGCCTTCAGCCGCGCGTTCGGTCAGGTCAATCGTGTACTTGGACAGGGCCTGACGGTTCTCCTCGGCCGAGGCGTCGTCCACCGATTCGCCACCGCGAACTTCGTCGATCGCCTGCTCCAGCGCCTTTCGATCCACATTGTGCTCGCGCAGGACGCGACCCAGCGTGCCGCGATCTTCCAGCGCCGCCAGCAGGACCAGCTCGCTGGAAATGAATTGATCCTTACGCTGCTGTGCCAGTTTGTCCGCAATGTTGAACAAGCGCCCCAGGTCATTGGACATGGCCACGTCGCCGGCCGAACCTTTGACCTCCGGCAGGTTTTCGATTTCCCGGGCCACGGACTGGCGCAAGCGCGCCGGGTCCGCCCCGACCTGCTTCAGCAGGGGTTTGATAGAACTGCCGTCCTGATCCAGCAATGCCTGCATCAGATGGAGTGGCTCGATAAAGTTGTTGTCCTTACCCACCGCAATGGACTGCGCTTCGGCCAGTGCGGTCTGGAGTCGACTGGTCAGTTTGTCGATTCGCATGTTGTTTCCTCGATTCCGGATAGAAAACGCCGCTGTGGGAGACGTTCAATCCGTCTCTGGCGTTGTGATCTGTTTTAAATGTAGGGGCGTCGGAGGGGACTTCAAGCGGTCGTGAGGGAAATCAAGTAGACGATTGCGCTGGATCAAATTTACCGCAGGTGCCTGACCACTCTGGCGTCATACACGCCAGATCAAGCTGGCCATTCGACCGGTCTGGCCATCGCGCCGGTAGGAGTAAAAGCGTTCACGATCACGGAACGTGCAGAAGCCGCCGCCATGGATTCGTGCAGCCTGGATGCCGGCCTGACACAGCCGGAGGCGAGCCAGCGTGTAGAGATCGGCGAGGTAATGACCGGGCCGATCGGGAGAGTTGCGAAAGGCAGACGCCGCGTTGGCATCGTGCTCCACGAAAGCCTGAAAAACCTCGCCACCCACTTCAAAAGCATCCGGACCGATGGCCGGGCCAAGCCAGACACTCACTTCATCGACGCTCCGGAACGTGGACAGCGTCGTCTCCAGCACACCCGAGGCCAGGCCACGCCAACCGGCATGAGCCGCCGCGACCTGAGAGCCGTCGTCGGCGCAGAACAGGACCGGCAGGCAGTCCGCCGTCAAAATGGCACTGGCCACGCCTGGGTCGCGCGTCCAGGAGGCGTCGGCTTCGCCACCTGCCTCACCAGGCAAGGCTGCCACGTCCGTGCCATGGACCTGCCGAACCCAGCCGATCGACTCCGGTCGGAGCCCCAGATAATCCGCCACCCGGGATCGGTTGGCGGTGACCGCCGCAGCAGCGTCACCAACGTGATCGCCCAGGTTCAAGGTGTCATAAGGCGGCTCGCTGATACCGCCGACGCGTGTCGTCACCGCCGCCCGGACATTGTCCGGTAACGGCCACGCCGGCACGATCAGCGGCACTGTCATCGTTGCTCCTGCGCGTTGGCGTGGGCGCGCAAGGCGTCCAGAAGCTCAGCCATGTCGGCGGGCAACGGCGCTTCCCAGCTCATTTCCTCATCCGTGGCGGGATGGACCAGGGTCAGCTTTCGGGCATGCAGCGCCTGACGCTGGAACAGGCGCAGCACCTCCTTGAGTTCCGGCGTACAACCCTTCGGCAATTGCATCCGACCGCCGTAGACCGGATCGCCGACCAGGGCGTGACGGATATGAGCCATGTGCACCCGGATCTGGTGCGTCCGCCCGCTTTCCAGCTTGCAGCGCACGTGTGTGTGGGCGGGGAATCGCTCGACGAGCCGGTAATGGGTCACCGCCGGTTTGCCGTCGGAGACGACCGCCATCTTCTTGCGCTGGGTGGGGTGCCGGCCGATGGGGGCATCCACCGCACCGCCGCCGGTAATCGTGCCCACCATGACGGCATCGTATTCCCGTCCCATGGTGCGAGTCTGCAGCTGATCCACCAGCGAAGTGTGGGCAATCAAGCTGCGGGCAACCACCATCAGGCCACTGGTGTCCTTGTCCAGCCGATGGACAATGCCGGCCCGGGGCAGCTTGTCGACTTCCGGCGCATGGTGCAGGAGCGCGTTGACGAGCGTGCCGGCAGCGTGACCCGCGGCGGGATGGACCACCAGTCCGGCCGGTTTGTTGATCACGAGGATATGCTCGTCTTCGTAGATGATGTCCAGGTCGATGGATTCCGCTTCCCAGGTCACCTGGACTTCCGGCTCCGCATTGACGGCGATGACGTCGCCCAGCATGACCTTGTCACGCGGCTTGCGGGCCTGCCCATTGACGGTCAGGTCGCCGGCTTTGATCCAGCCCTGGATACGGGACCGGGAATGCTCGGGCATCAATTCCGCCACCGCCTGATCCAGGCGACGGTCACTCAGCTCGGCCGGCACTTCAAATTCACCGCTTATACGGTCTTCCGCGGACATTCAATCCCCTAAATTTTTTGTAAAGCATGTCAGGCCCCTGCACAAGGTGGTATAGGGCCGTTACAATGTCGAACGCTTTTCATTATACGGGAATCAGGCATGAGATCAGGTGTTCGCTTGCTGCTGTTGTCGGCCATCCTCGCGATGATCGCCGGCTGTGCATCCAAACCGGAAGAAGTCCTGCCGGAAAAGACCTACTACGAGCAGGCCCGCTCGGCCATGAACGGGGGCAATTTCAACGAGGCCGAACGCAATCTCGAGTCCCTGGAAACCTACTACCCCTTCGGCCGCTACGCCGAACAGGCGCAACTGGACCTGATCTACGCCCGCTACCAGAATCTCGACCTGGAAGGTGCACGCTCCGCCGCGGATCGGTTCCTGCGGCTCAACCCGCAGAGCGAACACGCAGACTACGCCCTCTATATGCGTGGCCTGGCGTCCTACAACCTGGATATCAGCCTCGCCGGCAAGTTCTTCCCGATCGACATTTCCGAGCGAGATCCCGGGGAACAACGCCAGGCTTTCCGTGACTTCTCCGAACTGCTGAGCCGCTACCCCAACAGCGACTATGCCGCCGACGCCCGCCAGCGCATGGTGGCGATCCGCAACCGCCTGGCCAAACTGGAACTGCACGCCGCGCGCTACTACATCAAGCGCCAGGCCTACATTGCGGCCAACAACCGGGCCCGCTACGTTCTGGAGAATTTCCCCAACACGCCGGCGGTCGAGGATTCCCTGAAGATCCTGATTGACACCTACCGCTTCCTCGACCTGAAGAAAGCGGCCGACGACGCGACGGCCCTGCTGGCGATCAACTACCCCAACAGCGATGCGTTCGACAAGAACATGAAATATCAGCCCAGCACCATCAAGACAGAAGATCGCTCGCTGAGCAGTGTCGTCACCTTTGGCCTGATGGGCGACGAGTAACCCGTCGCCCTGCCCCCCCCCGGCGCTATTTGCCCAGCTTCCACCCGTTGGTGATGGGATAGCGCCGGTCCTTCCCGAAGCCCCGCTCCGTAATCCGCACTCCGATGGGCGCCTGGCGCCGCTTGTACTCGTTGATGTCCACCAACCGGACCACCCGCTCCACATCCGCGCGCTCATAGCCCTGGGCAATGATCGCCTCGGCGCTCATATCCCGCTCGATGTACTGGTGCAGAATCTGGTCGAGGGTATCGTAGCCCGGCAGGTTGTCCTCGTCTTTCTGGTCTGGCGCCAGTTCCGCTGACGGCGGCCGGGTGATCACCCGCTCGGGGATAACGGCGCCCAACGTGTTGCGGTAATTGGCGATGCGGTACACCAGCGTTTTCGGCACGTCCTTGAGGACATCAAAGCCGCCGGCCATATCGCCATACAAGGTGGAATACCCCACGGCCATTTCACTCTTGTTGCCAGTGGTCAGCACCAGCGAGCGGAACTTGTTGGACAGGGACATCAGCAGTACACCACGCAACCGGGCCTGGAGGTTTTCCTCGGTGGTATCCGGCTTCGTGCCTTCGAACGGCGTCGCCAACGCGGCCATGAAAGCATCGTACATCGGCTCGATGGAGAAGACGTCGTACTGCACACCCAGCGCAGTGGCTTCGGCCTCGGCATCCTCCAGGCTGATACCGGAGGTATAGCGGAACGGCATCATCACGGCCCGCACCCGCTCCGGGCCCAGGGCATCGACGGCAACCGCCAGCGTCACCGCCGAATCAATACCGCCGGAAAGCCCCAGCACAACGGACGCAAAACCGTTCTTGTTGACGTAATCGCGGACACCCAGCACCAGGGCGTTGTAGACATTCTGCTCCAGCGACGGCTCGGGAATCGGTGCCTGCGAGACAGGCTGGCAGTGTCGATCCACGATGAACTCGACGGGAAACAGGCCCTCGGCAAACTGCGGTACCTCAACGGCCAGCTCACCGGAGTGATCGACGACCATGGAGCCACCATCAAAAACCAGCTCATCCTGGCCGCCTACCAGATTGACGTACACCACGGACACGCCGTTTTCCCGGGCGCGCCGCTCCAGCAACGCCTTGCGGCGCGCCTGTTTGTCCAGGTCATAAGGGGAAGCGTTCAGGTTGAGGATCAGCTTGGCACCGGCTGCCGCCGCCTGCTCGACGGGGCCATCCATCCAGATGTCCTCACAGACGGTGATTCCGACAGGCACCCCCTGAATCAGGGTGACACAGGGCTCCGTGCCGGCCGCAAAATACCGCTTTTCATCAAACACCTGATAATTCGGCAGCTGTTGCTTGAGGTAAGCGGCCCGATGCTCGCCCTGTTCAATGACCACCGCGGCATTGTAAAGCAGGCCAGCACGGCGCACCGGCGTGCCCACCACCAGGGCGGCGGGTAATTTCTCGGCCGCCAGTCGATCCAGCGCCTCTTCGACGCGACCATCGAGACTGGGGCGCAGCAGCAGGTCTTCCGGTGGATAGCCGGTCAGCGCCAGCTCCGGAAAAACGACGATATCAGCCCCCTGCTCGTCCACCGCCTTTCGGGCCGACGCCAGAATCTTATCGGCGTTTCCGGGGATGTCGCCAACCAGGCAATCCACCTGGGCCATGGTTACTGTCAGTCGTTGGCCGGGGGATGCCTCTGTCTGGCCGGAAATCATGCCTTTCTCCTGTCCACAAGCGGGTTTAAACCGCTATTATACCTGCCAACGTTTTATCCCTTCGACAGGAAACAGGATTTTTCGATCGCCTGCCATGACTCCGGACAGCGTTACATTAGCCCGCGACACCTTGCCGTTCCAGGAAAGCCAGCGCCCACGCCTGCTCCGCATCTATAACCACTATCGACTGGTCATCAGTCTGATCCTGGCCGGCCTGCTGTTTGTCGATCCAGGCACCCTGGACACCAAATTCCGGGCGCCGGAGTTCTACCAGATCTGCGTGCTGGCCTACCTGGCGCTGAACGTCTTCACGGCAATCATGCTCTTTGCCGGTGCCAAACCCAATCAACGCCACATTACCCTGTCGATCCTGATCGACATCGTTGCCCTGCATGCACTGCTGCTGTTCAGCGCCGGCATGACCAGCGGCCTGGCCAACCTGATCATCGTCACCGTCGCCGCCGGCAACATTCTGACCCCGAGCCGTGTCGGCCTTTTCTATGCGGCCCTCGCCACTATCGGCTCGCTGGGCGTTGCCACCTGGTCCTCCCTGACCTTTGAGACCAATGCCGACGAAATCGTCCGGGCGGGCTCACTGGGCATTCTCTATTTCGCAGCGGCCTTCCTGCTCCAGAGCATCACCCGGCGCATGATCCGCAGCGAACAGCTCGCCAGCTCCCGCGCCCAGAGCCTGCATGAACTGGAGCAGATCAACCAGCAGATCATCCAGCGAATGCGGACCGGCATTATCGTTACCGACCGTTTCGGGCTGGTTCGTCTGGCTAACGCCGCTGCCCATGAACTGCTGTTTGGCGACCGCCCCGGGAACGACGATATGGGATTGCTGCCGCCGCCTCTGAGACAACGATTGAACCAGTGGGTGAACTCACCCGGAACCCGAACCGAGCCATTCCAGGCAACGCCCATTACCCCCATGCTGCAGGCCAACTTTACCCGGCTTCATCAGGAACGGGGCGATCACATCCTGATATTCATCGAGGACATGAGTAAAGTGACGCTCCAGGCGCAGCAAATGAAGCTGGCGTCACTCGGGCGGCTGACGGCCGGTATCGCCCATGAGATCCGCAACCCGCTCGGCGCCATCAGTCACGCGGCACAATTGCTGAATGAATCACCCAACTGCGATGCCGCTGATCGTAAAATGGTCGACATCATTCAGCGGCATTCCAAACGGGTCAACGGTATTATCGAGAACGTACTGGACCTGTCCCGACGCCGCCAGGCGGACATCGAACTGGTCCAGATCGACAGTTGGCTGCAGGAATTTGTCGAGGACTACCAACACGGCGCAAGCAATGGGATGGACGGCAACACGCCGACCATCACGCTCGACCTTCCCGACCAGGCGCCACCGGCCCGCTTCGACAAAAGCCAGATGGCCCAGGTGCTGGTCAACCTGTGCGATAACGGCTTGCGCTACAGCAAGGCCCAAACCGGCAAGGCAACACTGAACATCTGTGTGGGCGTCACCGGGGATGGCGAACGTAGCTATATCGACATTCAGGATCAGGGAGCCGGAATCAGCAGCGAGCAACGCGAACACATTTTTGAGCCGTTCTACACCACCGATCAGAGCGGCACCGGCCTGGGACTTTATCTGGCGCGGGAGCTGTGCGAAGCCAACCAGGCCCACCTGGCCTTACTCGACAACGGCCGGCCGGGGAGCTGCTTCCGGATCACCTTTGCCCATCACGGGCGGCTGATCTAGAACGATCTCCGAAACGGCCAACAACGACGAACCACTAACAACAGGACGAGACGGTGCAATGACCACACCGACAGCGCTGATCATCGACGACGAACCGGACATCCGGGAGCTGCTGGAAATCACGCTCATGCGCATGGACATCCAGGTCCGGACGGCCGCCGATGTCACCACGGCCAAGGCGATACTGGAATCCGATCCACCGCAATTGTGCCTGACGGACATGAACCTGCCGGACGGCAACGGGATTGAGCTGGTCCAGTGGATTCAGCAGGTTTGCCCGCAAACGCCGGTGGCCGTGATCACCGCCTACGGCAGCATGGACACCGCCATCGAAGCCCTCAAGGCCGGCGCCTTCGATTTCGTCTCCAAGCCCGTCGAACTGCCCCGCTTGCGCGAACTGGTGAACAGCGCCCTGAAGCTCTCCAAACCCGAAGCCGAACGCACGGGAGAGGACGATCCCGGCCTGCTACTGGGCCAGTCCGAAGGCATCCGCCGTCTGCGCAACCAGACCCGTAAGCTGGCTCGCAGTCAGGCTCCGGTCTTCATCAGTGGCGAATCCGGTAGCGGTAAGGAACTGGTCGCGCGGATGATTCACATGCAGGGTCCGAGGCAGGAAGGCCCGTTTATCGCGGTGAACTGTGGCGCCATTCCCTCCGAACTGATGGAAAGCGAGTTTTTCGGTCACAAGAAAGGCAGCTTCACCGGCGCGACCGACAACAAGGCCGGCCTGTTCCGTTCCGCCGACGGCGGCACCCTGTTCCTCGATGAAGTAGCGGACCTACCGCTGAACATGCAGGTCAAGCTGCTGCGGGCGATTCAGGAAAAAGCCGTGCGGCCTGTCGGAGAGTCCCGCGAATTCCCGGTCGATATCCGCATCCTCAGCGCGACTCATCGGGATCTGCCCACCCTCGTGCAGGAAGGCGACTTCCGCCAGGACCTGTTCTACCGCATCAACGTGATCGAGCTGAAAGTCCCGCCGTTACGCGAGCGCCCGGACGACATCGAACTGCTGGCCCAGCACATACTGACCCGCCTGGCCCGGGACTACGAGTGCGATCCGGCCTCGCTGACACCGGCCGCCCTACAGAAACTCAAACAGTACGACTTCCCGGGTAATGTGCGCGAACTGGAAAATGTCCTGGAACGCGCATTCACCCTGTGCGACCTGGACCAGATCGATGCCGACGACCTGCACATGGGCCACGGCCCGGTGACCACCAGTCGTATCGAGGCGGATCCCGACGCCGCACCCGGCGCTGCGGTGGAACTGCCGGATGATGGCGAACTGGATCTGGAAAATTATCTTGAGTCGATCGAGCGCAAAGCGATTGAAAAGGCGCTGGAGGCGACCCGGTGGAACAAGACGGCGGCTGCGAAGAAGCTGGGGATCAGTTTTCGGGCGTTGCGGTATAAGTTGAAGAAGTTGGGGATGGAGTGAGTAAACTCGCACAGAAACGTCCGTTATTGTCACTTGATGACAATAATCTAAAATAGATAGGGTTTCGTCTTCATTAAAGTGCAGGATGCGCTATCAGTAATGATAGCGAAATTGGATTAGTGGATTTCAAGGAATGAAGCCAACGAATGCTCAAGGATTCACCCTTATTGAATTACTGATTACTGTAACCATCGCTTCCATACTTCTAGCAGTTGCAGCTCCATCAATGAATGACTTGATAGAAGATGGGCAGCGACGAAGTACCATTCACGACTTGCTTTCTTTTATGGCATTTGCCAGACGAAATGCCATTATGACTGGAAGTATCGTTACAGTTTGCCCTCTCAACAGTAACGGCGCATGCGGCTCTAATTGGAACAACAAGCTCTCATTGTTCGTAGATCCATACAATCAGCGAAAACTTAGCGACTCAACACGTCTACTTCGCCAACTGCCAGCACCCGATAACGGCACACTCAAGGCTCGATCATTGCACAGCAGTTACTTTCAATATCGCCCGAATGGATTGATCTACAGCGATCTAGGAAATATCACTTGGTGTCCGGCAGATGGCAACCCTCGCCAAGCAGCACACCTCATCATCAATCGTGGTGGACGAATCAGGTTAAGCAACGACACAGATGGCGATGGTGTTCCAGAAAAGTCGGATGGCAATCCAGTTCGTTGTTAGCTATGTCGAAATTTGCGAATCAGTGTAGTGCCAGTGGCCGGCAAGCGCCAAGTTAATCATCCAACTAAGATTCAAAAAGCGCCACGCTGCAGCGCGTCAAACATCGATGATAATGATATCGGAGCAGTTAAGCCAACCGGCCTCTACCAGCAATTCGCCCCACTTGAATGCCCACGACTGCCGGCTTGATTTAATGTAAGCGTTCCACAGTCGTCATTCACTTGGTCACCTGTGGGCGCCGCTTGCAACGTATAGCTATTTTTCCCCATATCACCATCAAGCAAGCTCAGATTGTAATAGCTCGTTCCGCTTTGAGGAGATGCTGTATATGGCAGCACGGGCTTCTTACCTCCCTCATAATAGCTGTAATCTGTAGAGTACTGTCTCTCCATCCATTGCGCCAAGTCCATCAAGTCGGCTTGCGCGGTGGTCCGACGGGTTTCTCGAATATTATCTATATAAGAAGGATAGGCTATCGCAGTAATGATGCCTATGATGACAACGACTATCATCAACTCGATCAAGGAGAAACCATAACTTCCTGACTCGATTTTCATTTCAGAATCCTTAATAGCTCGCCGGCTTCAACCGACATCACGTACATGCGACTGCAATTCTATGCTTGATGGGCTAACCGAACAGCATCGAGCTGTTCGGTGCCTCACTCAGCTTTATTCTTCGATCAATTCTTGCCAACCACGTCGACCTGCACCAGGAACGCTATGACTCGGTGGCGGGATTTTCTTAACATCGACGTTTCCTTCAGTCGTCGGTGTAAATCGATAGGGGCCCAAAATAGTTGACTGATTTGGGAGGCCATCAACCTGGTAACCCACAACACTCTGCGGCAAATCCACGAACGCATTCGTCGTAGGCGTACGACCATCCAGACCAAAAGCCATCAACCAGCCGCTTCCTCCTGACTTACAGGGATCGACGTCTGGAACCATTGAGTTAAGGTAGAGAAACTGTCCAGTGGACTGAGGGCTAACAATAACTCGCTCCCCAACATCCGTCAGATCAGCATACCAGCCTCGCTCATTCGCTGAATACTTAATATCGTCACCTTCAGATTCGCGAATAGTCAGGCTTTCACCGTCGACCGTCAAACTTCCTTTTACCAGACTTCTTGATGCGAGATTATCACGCGTCAAACCGGCCTCGCCTCGATCCCAAACGCCATAGACACTTTGGGAATCAGTATTTGAAATATCCGAGGATTCCAGGTATTTGCCGGTGCCAAAATAGACCATCAGATTTGGTATATTACCTGCCCGGGGTTGGTCGGGATGCGCTAGAACCTTCGGCGCCGCCGTAATTGGCTGTGATGCCTTTCCAGTGAATAAAGGCACTGGCGTCGAGCCTCCACCGGAGACAACATAGTCTGAAGCCCAGTCCCCTCCCGCATCAACACTCGCAACCCACAAGTTTCCATCTAGATCCCCTGCATAGACGCGATCAGACAGGTAATCCCCTGTCGTATCCAACACACTCAAAGGAGAAAGACCATCGCCACCATTCTGGAACTGGATGTAACGGTAATCACCAGTATCCCACGAGCCGTCCATACCTGCTTCGATATCAAGCATGAAGAACCCTGTCGTCGCAGTGGGGCTGTCATAACCATTGGCCACAAAGGCCGTCCAGCGAATATCGTTGTCGCCCCATTTTGCCATGCTGATAATCGGCGCTTGAGTCACATACCCTAACCGGGCGTCATCTTCAGCGGTGAATTCCCATAGCAAGACCTTCGATGCATTGGCTTCTGTGTAGCCTGAAGGATCTGACACATCAATCGCATAAATACCTTTTGCACCGGCGCGACCACCACCAACTAATATGCTTCGCCAAGCTCTTCCCGCCGTCACGCTACCACTAGAAGTCCTACCTTTTGTATAGACATCCTGCTGGCGCGTTGAAAGATCCACATAGTAGCGATGCTGATAATCCGGATCAGCTAGGTAATGCAACCCCTCATCATCAGCAGCACTGGAGTATACAAAATTCGGGATGTATCCAAGAACTTCGTTACCGCCTTCAGCAGTCGCATTGAAACCATGCAACATGCCATCGTTTGAGCCAACGTAAGCGACCGGCGTGCGATTCTCCTTCGCGGTGACATAGGTCTCATAACGATGTCCATCGACGCCGAATGGGTCCTCTTGAGGCCATCCAGCACGCGGTTTACCCACATACTCCGGAGAGGAGTTGACGATAGAACCCAAACGACTACTGCGTTTGCGAATATCTACGCCATCTTCATTTGAGCGGTCACCTCGAATGAAATTCAGTACCTGCTGAGCAAACGTTGCGGTTACACCGCCATAGCTGAGGTCATCAACCTGATCCTGATCCAGGTTTGCCCAGCGAAACGGCACACCTTTGTCGCTGGCATCCGAGTAGGTAATAATAACGCGATCATCCGTCGACAGGTCTCGATTATCCAAAATAGCTTTAGCAGACCAACCCTTCCCTTCCGAAATGGCAGTCTCAGCGTCAGGTACAATCGGAGCATCTGCACCTTCAAGCTTCAAAGCTTGGAGATCGCCCGACCAGCCATTGGGATCAAATTGGGCCGAAAAAATCAAAGCTCCTTCTTGAAAGGAAGATACATCAAATTCCACAGCAGTAGCAGAACCTGCATCAGCGGTAATATCGCCAATTGTTGATTTTAGTTTCGATGCAAAGGTTGTGGGGTCGTCAGCACTGAAGAATCCTCCTCGACCATTAACGCTCGCGTGAACTAGGTCGTTAATTTTATCCTCGTTGTTATTACCGCCCCACCAATCCACCATCGAACTACTGCTGATTGCATCAAAGGCACTACCAGGATCAACAGATCCCGTTACACCTAACCCCACACCGTAGGTAGACATATGCTGCCAAAACGCTGGATCTGTTGAGTTAGTTGGCACGAAATTATCCAAATCGCTACGAAGATCTCTCTTCCAGTAGTACATGGCAATATCAGCTAACGAGGTTCCATCGACACCATCATTAAAGGGTGCTTTTGGACTGTACTGATAATTTGTCCCTTTAGGGTTGTTTATTGAATTCCCCTTGATATCGTCAGCTTTTTCCAAAGAATCCTTCAGCTGTTCACTGCCGTAATATCCATCTGTCATCAAAATTGTATAGGCTTGCCGGCATTCACGCGCCGGATTCCCCGAAGTGTTACCATTTTCAGGTTTATCACGCCAAGCATTTAGGCTCGTCTCGTAGTATTCACCGGCTCCATCAAGGGCACTTCTCAAGGGAGTACCACCATTTGCATCTTTATTATAAAGCCAGCTATAAAATTCTTTTCTATGACCGCTGGAATATTCACGAACTCCTTGCTCTACCGCAGCGACCTTGTCACTGTCGTCAACATTGCGACTATAATTATTGATCGCGCCCCACCCCAACCTAAAATAATCGGGCAACGAATTAAATGCCTCCCCGATGCCCGCCTTACTCATCATCATTCGGGTTCGATAGAAAGAATACCAGTTCGCAAAATTTTTCTTTTGGGCATCACTTTGGCTATTCATATCTACATAATCGTAGCAATCACTATCGTAATCGTCAGATGCATTACAATTTATATTCGAAGAATCATATTTATAATAAAACCCATTATTAAAAGTAGCCCCATCTAGAACAAACTGACGATTACTCAGATCGTAGCTATCAGAGTCACTGTCATACCCATTAGATGAAGCATCTGTATAGATTGAATCTGGCATACGCCCCGAACCATCTACCTTAAACGGGGCTACATAATCGGCACCGGGATCGTAATAAACCTTGTTGACTCGCGAGGAAAAATAATAACGATTATAAACTTCTTCACCAGAATAACTTCTGTAGCCACACCTTCTCTTACCGCCATAATAATAATAGTATAGGCACACACTATTATCAGACCCTACATTCCCAAAGTTCAATCCGTCGGGCATATACTCCCAAGCCATTGATCCCGAATCATCAATAATAAATAGCAAATTTGGGGAAACGGGTGTTCCAACAAACAGCGGCTCTTGAGCTAAATCCGGCGCTGCAGAGTAACCCGATGCAGGAAACACCAGTAGAAGGCCAATTAACAAAGCCCTGAACTTTCCCTTGAAAACAATCATCATTAACCCCCTTCCCCGACACCTTCCAGCCCCGAAGGCTTGAAGACATAATAGCTTTCAATTAACCGGCGGCTTTGCCCGGATGGCCCCGCAGCCATAACAACTATGCGCACATAATCCATTTTAACTTGATCGTTCTCACCATATTGCCCCTGATCACGTGGCAATTGTCCTTCCTCATCGAGGACTACGGTCCCCATATGCTCGACAAAGTATCGCGGCGTTATACCATCCACGCTCGTGGCAGCTGCGGAAGCATCCGTTTCCCAGGTAGTATTATCATATGGATCGGGCCCCGAATCCGACTCGTAAAGCCCAGCACTGGATCCAAACCCATCTAGATCCGACATACCATCAAGTTTGTCTTCAACCTCTCCCAGAGCCGTCTCAGCAACTTCCAGTGCCATAAAACCATCTAGCTGGGCCGATGCCATTCGCTCCTGCATGATGCTGCCTTGCATGCCTGAAATCGCCAACAGCGACAGAACCAGCAAAATGACCAGCGACATCAGCAAAGCCACCCCTTGTTGACGCTTCATCCGCATCTCAATCTATCCTGTTCCGCAATGATGTAGTCTGGGTATAAACACGATAAAGCCGGCGATCAGCCGCCTTTGTTTGATTGCTGTCATCGCTGCAGTCAAGCCACCCCGGAAAACAGTAACTCATGGGTTGGAGCGTAGTGTTTGTGTCTCCAGCCCTAACCAAAAAACTGGCTTGAACCGCGATCACCTTGCCCCAATCAGACACGTCGGCTGGGTTTTCACGCCAATTTTGAACACCGGTGTTCACTGATCCTTCGCCAAACCGAATATCCATATCGATGACGTTGTCGACGAGTTCAACAGCGTTTCCTGCAGCGTTTCTAAAGAACAAAGCGTTGCCTGAAGGCCCCGAACCGATATAGTAGGTTTCATTGAACGGCTGGCGAATTCGTACTCCCTTTGAGTAACTTGCACTTAGGCAGTCAGAAACGGTGCATGCAGCTGGAGCGTTTGCTGAAAAGTCGTTACCGGGCTGGCCTTCGGTGTTGTCCTGATTTTCAGCAACAAGAGTAATCTTAGCCCCGTCATCCTCAACTTTGATGCTTGATATCTCGAAAATGTCACCATGCTCACAGTCACTGATCATCACGATGCTGCCAGCTTTAAGCCCACCTTTACTCGAGACCTCCATAGACGCGGATACAACATCTTTCGTCGCTGCGATGCCGCTGTTTGCCCGTACGCCCGAAATCGAAAAAAACTTGGTCCCGTCAACTGCATCAGTGGGACGGTCCGCGTTTTCAGCTGCAATGCCCTGGAAGGAAAAATCGTACATTCCAGGGTCATAGTCTTCGTCACTCGAATCAAGGTTGTTGGTAATCGGATTGATAGGATAACAGCCGAAGTAGCCGGCATTACGTAGCGCGTGGGAGACCAGTTGAACAGCCATGCGCCCTGACTCCTGCGCACGAGCATCAGCTTCATTCAGGCGAAAGGTCTGACTGTTCGAGGTAAAAATCTGTACAAGCCCCATGGTCAGCAAAGTTCCCAAGACCAAAGCGACCATCAACTCAACGATCGACAAACCGGACTGTAAAACCAGCCCCCTTTCCACGTGTTTTTCCATTTTATAGTTCACAACCTGGCCCGTAACGTGAATGATTGACTGGACTCCCCACCGCTACCGCTTAGCGGATCACGCTCTTTCCACTGAACCTGGATCACAGCGAAGTCGCCGTTCATATTGATACTCAAATCGCCATCAGGACCAAGAGTCGCCTGCATGTTCTTTTCGATTGCCGTAATGTCATCACTGCCCAAATTAGCCCCACCATTTGCCCTGACTCGTTCTGCCACATCTTGCGCATACATCGTAGCAACAGAACGCATATTCGCGTTGGAGGTTTGCTGCATCGAAAGCAACTGAACGCCAGCAACCCCCAAAAGGCCGATGGCCAGTATTAAAACCGCCACCAAGACTTCGATCATGGTGAACCCCCGCTGCCGCCGACTGTGGCTCCCTTTCCCTGAAATCAAGTTCTCTTTCATAGCACTACCCTAGGGACAAACAATTTGAGCGGAGCGGACTATTCCACCGGGCGAGACAGTCACTTCCGTGCCGTTCTCTCCACCGCCACCGCAAACCCGATACTGCACGCTATTTGCCTGGCCGGTCATCCCGTTCGCCCTAAAAGTCATTGCCGCACCACTGGACATAACCAAAGTAACACCGCCGCCCGGACCTTCCGCCTGGCGTAACGTTTCAACCGGGGCCGAATTGGTTTGAACGGTTACGCCATCCGCATAACTCCCTCCAGTAGGTACCACAGCAATAGTTGCCCCTCTACGGATAGCCTCGCTGCGAGCATAGTTCAACGTGCCGATCAAACTATTAGATAGGGAGCTGATACGGTGCCCTTCGACAAGACTTCGAAACCCCGGCACAGCTATTACGGCGACTATTCCAATTAATAGCAGCAAAATCATTAATTCGATCAACGTAAAACCACGATTACGGTTAGCGCGCATATCTTCCAGTCCTATTCCCATGCCTGAAAGTATAGGGCCAAAGCCACCTATAAAAAGTGGGTGCCGATAAACGGCTGGTATCGATGGATGACTGGTAACAAGGCGAGTGAAAATGCGGAGAAAGTCTCGCTACAAGACAAGGCTACAAGCAGCCCGCGAATCCCAACCTAAAGATGTAAAGCGCCAACCGGAAAACTAATTAAGCAGGGTTGCCCCAACCAAGCTTTGAGGCCACCTCAACTTAATTCAACCACATCAATCCGCAATTCCTTAGGCATGGAGAACACAATATTCTCCTCACGCCCAGGCACTTCCTCGGGCGCGTCACAGCCAAGGTCCTGGAGCTTGCGGATGACGTCGTGCACCAGCACTTCCGGTGCGGAGGCGCCGGCGGTGACGCCGACAGCGTTGCGGCCTTTGAGCCAGTCGGGGTCGATCTGGGCCGCGTCGTCGATGAGGTAGGCAGGGGTGCCCATGCGTTCGGCGAGTTCGCGCAGGCGGTTGGAGTTGGAGCTGTTGGGGGAGCCGACGACCAGCATCAGGTCGCAATCGCCGGCGAGTTGCTTGACTGCGTCCTGGCGGTTCTGAGTGGCGTAGCAGATGTCGTCCTTGCGTGGTCCTTGGATCTCGGGGAAACGGGAGCGAAGCGCGTCGATGACCCGGGCAGTATCGTCCATGGACAAGGTGGTCTGGGTGACGTAGGCCAATCGACTGGGATCGCGGACAGCCAGCTTTTCGACATCCGCCTCGTCTTCCACAAGGTAGATGTCGCCGCCGTTGCTGCGGTCGTACTGGCCCATGGTGCCTTCGACCTCCGGGTGGCCCTCGTGGCCGATCAGGACACACTCGTGACCCTCTCGACTGTAGCGCATCACTTCCATATGCACTTTGGTGACCAGCGGACAGGTGGCGTCGAAGACTTTCAGGCCACGACGGGCGGCTTCGTTCTGCACCGCCTGGGACACGCCGTGGGCGCTGAAGATCACCAGGTGATCGTCGGGCACTTCATCGAGCTCATCGACAAAGATGGCCCCGCGATCGCGCAGATTGCTGACCACGAACTTGTTGTGGACGACTTCGTGACGGACGTAGATCGGCGCGCCGAACACGTCCAGTGCCCGGTTGACGATCTCGATTGCCCGGTCGACGCCGGCACAGAAGCCACGGGGATTGGCCAGTCGAATCTGCATAGTTGCCCTGTCTTGCTGAATCAGTGTGCCGTCTGCGCGGGTTCCACGCTGACGATTTCCACGTCAAAGGTCAGTGTACGCCCGGCCAGGGGGTGATTGAAATCCACCTCCACCTGATCGCCTTCCACGTGATGAACCACGCCCGGCAGTTCGCCCTGGCGCGCATCGGCAAAGGAAATCACGGCGCCACGCTCCAGAACCATATCCGGCCCGAAATCGGACCGTTTGAAGGTCTGGATGTTCGACGGATTATGCTGGCCGAACGCCTGCTCCGGCGGCACCTCGAAGGTCTTCCGCTCGCCCGGCTTCATACCCACGAGGAGTGCCTCGAAGTTCTCCGGCAGATTGCCGTCGCCCAGCTCCAGCGACGCCGGCGCCTTGCCAAACGTGGAATCAATCTCGCTGCCATCCGGCAGCCGTAACGCAAAGTTCAGGGTGATACGGGTCCCCTTGTCCACAGGCAGCGCTGTCATGCTTATTCTCCCTGATCGGCCGGCTGTTCCGGCGATTTGCGAAACAGGTCCACTACCATCATCAATGCGCCAATCGTAATGGCCGTATCAGCCAGATTAAAGGCGGGGAAATGGTACTGGTTCCAGTAAAAATGTAGAAAGTCGACGACATAACCGTGCACGACACGATCGTAGACGTTGCCGATCGCGCCGCCCAGGATCAGGACGATGGCCACCGCCATCCACCGCTCCCCGGCGCCCAGGCGGGAAAGCCAGCGGATCAGTACCACGCTGACCACCGCCGCAAGCGCGACGAAGAACCAGCGCTGCCAGCCATCGGCCCCAGCCAGAAAACTGAAGGCGGCGCCGGTGTTATGCAGCAACGTCAAGCTGAAGAATGGCAGTACATGGACCGACTCGCCGTAGCTCAGCGACGCCGACGCAACAGCCTTGGTGCCCAAGTCGACGGCAATGACCAGTGCTGCCAACCAGAGCCAGTGCAACGGAGAGCGGGTCACGGCCATCTCCTCTGTCTGCGCCATCATCAGGCAAATGCCCTCTTCTCACCGTCGCCTTCAATGTTCTCGATGCAGCGACCGCACAGCTTGGGATGATCGGCATGCTGCCCGACATCTTCGCGGTGATGCCAGCAACGGTCACACTTGGCGTGAGCCGTCGGCACGACGCGGACCCGCAGCCCTTCCAGGCCGGTCTGTTCGGCATCGCCGGCTTCCGCAATCGGTGCCACGGTCGCTTCAGAGGTGATCAGCACGAAGCGGAGTTCGTCGCCCAGCGCTTCCAGATCGGCCTTGAGATCCCCCTCGCAATACAGGGTCACTTCGGCACTCAGGGAGCCCTTGATGTCGCCCCGGTTACGGGCATCTTCCAGGCACTTGTTCACAGCTTCTTTCACGCCCTGGATTTCAATCCAGTATTCGCGACCCATCGACAGGTCCGCCGGCAACGCGACCAGGCCGCTGTACCAGTCTTCCAGGAACACGCTCTCGCCACGCTCGCCCGGCAGGTGCTGCCAGATCTCGTCGGCGGTGAAGCTCAGGATCGGCGCGATCCAGCGCACCAGCGCCTCCGCCACATGGAACAGCGCGGTCTGGCAGGATCGACGGGCCAGGCTGTCCGCCTGGGTGGTGTACTGACGATCCTTGATGATATCGAGATAGAACCCGCCCAGCGTCGCTTCACAGAAGTTATAGATCTTCTGGTAAACCTTGAGGAAGGCGTAGTTCTGGTAATCCTCATTCAGGGACTGCTGCATCGTCAGCGCCCGATCCACCATCCAGCGGTCCAGAGCCAGCATGTCTTCCGGCGCAACGGCGTGCTTGTCCGGCTCGAACCCGGTGAGGTTGCTGAGCAGGAAGCGTGCGGTGTTGCGGATCCGGCGGTAGCCATCTGCAGTCTGCTTGAGGATGTCGTTGGACACCGTCATCTCGCCGCTGTAATCCGTTGCCGCCACCCACAGGCGCAGGATATCGGCACCCAACTGGTTCATGACTTCCTGCGGCGCGATGACGTTACCCAGAGACTTGGACATCTTGCGGCCCTTGCCGTCCACGGTGAAGCCATGGGTCAGCACCTGCTTGTACGGCGCGACACCGTTGATGGCGATGGACGTCTTGAGCGAGGACTGGAACCAGCCGCGATGCTGATCCGAGCCTTCCAGGTACATATCTGCCGGGAACTGCCCCAGATCTTCGCGCTTCTGCAGGACGGAGGCGTGCGTGACGCCGGAATCGAACCACACGTCCAGGGTATCGGTGACCTTGTCGTACTGATCCGCGTCCGCGCCCAGCAGACTGGACGTGTCCAGCTCGTACCAGGCGTCAATGCCGCCCTCTTCGACCTGCTTGGCGACCGCCTCGATCAGCTCCGGCGTGTTCGGATGCAGCTCCTGGGTTTCCTTGTGGATAAAGAGCGCAATCGGCACGCCCCAGGTACGCTGGCGGGAGATACACCAGTCGGGCGACTGCTCGACCATCGCCTCGATGCGATTCTGGCCCCAGGCCGGCACCCAGCGTACGCCCTTGATGGCTTCCAGCGCTTTATCCTTGAGGCCTTTCACGTCCATGCTGATGAACCACTGCGGCGTCGCTCGGTAGATCAGCGGTGTCTTGGTCCGCCAGCAATGCGGGTAGCTGTGCTGGAATTTTTCCTTGCGCACCAGCTTGCCTTCACGCTCCAGTGCCTCGCAGATGGGATCGTCCGCTTTGTAGACGTGAACGCCCGCAAATTCACCGGCGGCACTGGTGTAAGTGCCATCGGCCTGGACCAGGTTCAGCGTGTCGATGCCGTAAACCTTGCCGACTTCAAAGTCTTCCATGCCGTGATCCGGCGCCGTATGCACCGCACCGGTACCGGCGTCCGTCGTGACGTGATCACCGAGGACCACCGGCACCTGCTTGTCATAGAACGGATGCTGGAGTTTCTGGCGCTCCAGCGCCGCGCCGCTGCAGGTGGCGAGGACCTTGTATTCCTCGATGCCCCAGCGGGTCATGATGTCTTCCAGCATGTCGGAGGCCAGCACCATCCGCTCGGCCCCGTTACCGGCATCAAGCTGCACCAGCGCGTATTCCAGCTCGGCGTTCAGCGATACCGCCTGGTTGGCCGGGATGGTCCAGGGCGTGGTGGTCCAGATCACGACCGAGACCGGACCGTCGCCACCGGGCTGACCGAAGGCGCTCAGTACCGCCTCCTGATCGGCCGCGGTAAAGCGCACGTCGATCTGGGTCGACGTTTTGTCCTGATACTCGACTTCGGCTTCCGCCAGTGCAGATTGACCGACGACACTCCAGTACACCGGCTTATAGCCGCGAACCAGGTGGCCATTTTCAACAATCCGGCCCAGGGCGCGGATGATGTCGGCTTCCACCTTCGGGTCCATGGTCAGGTACGGTTTATCCCAGGTACCAAACACGCCCAGCCGGATGAAGTCGGCCTTCTGACCTTCGATCTGCTTGGCGGCATAGTCGCGACAGGCCTGGCGGAAGGTCTTGTAATCCACCTTCACCCCGGCTTTGCCGATTTCCTGCTCCACCTTGTGCTCGATCGGCAAACCGTGGCAGTCCCAGCCCGGCACGTAGGGCGCGTCGTAGCCCATGAAGCTGCGGGACTTGACGATCATGTCCTTCAGAATCTTGTTCACCGCATGACCGATATGAATGCTGCCGTTCGCGTACGGAGGACCATCGTGGAGAATCCAGCGCTCGCGGCCCAGGCGGGCTTCGCGGAGCTTTCCGTAGATATCGGCATCCTGCCAGCGCTGGAGCATCTCGGGCTCGCGCTTGGCCAGGTTGCCACGCATCGGAAACCCGGTTTCCGGCAGGTTCAGGGTATGCTTGTAATCGCTCATAGTGCTCTGTCGGTCAATGGTGAATCGTGCTGTTGAAAGGGTCTCAACAAGGCGTCAATGTGCCGCAATCCAGGCCCGGGCATCGTCAATATCCTGATCGATCTGGGCTTTCAGCGCGTCCACAGAGTCAAACTTGATTTCATCCCGCAGCGGGTGGCGGAATTCTACGCGTATACGCTGGCCGTACAGTGTGCCAGCAAAGTCAAAAAGGTGCACTTCCAGTGAGGGCCGGCGCCCGTCAACCGTGGGCCTGAGGCCGATATTGGCGACGCCGTCACAGTCGGTGCCATCCGGCAATTGCGTGCGCACCACGTAGACGCCCCGCAGGGCCGGCATCCGTTTCAGCAGGATATTGGCCGTCGGCGCGTTCAGCTGGCGCCCCAGCTGCCTGCCGTACACCACGCGCCCGCTGATAGCATAGGGCCGCCCGAGCAGACGTTCAGCGGTTGCCAACTCGTTGTCCTGAAGGCACTTCCGGACTCTCGTGCTGCTGACGCGCTCATTATCGACTTCCACCGTAACGGTGCGCTCAACGCCATAGCCTCGTTCGCGCCCCACCTGCTCCAGCAGGGCGAAGTCTCCGGCCCGGTCACAGCCAAAGCGGAAATCATCACCGATCACCAGATGACGCACCGCCAAACCGTCAATCAGGATGTCCTCAATAAAGCCCATGCCGGAATACTGGCGGAAATGCTCGTCGAAACGGACGCACAGCACCAGGTCCACACCTTCGTCGCGCAAGGCCTCGACCTTCTGGCGAAAGCCGGTCAGTCGCGGCGGCGCATCACTGCCCTGAAAAAACTCGCGGGGCTGGGGCTCGAAAATCATCACCAGGCTTGGCACGCCCAGGTCGGCTGCCTTGGCTTTGACCTGCTCGATAATGGTCTGGTGCCCAACGTGCACGCCATCGAAATTGCCGATGGTGGCAACGCAGCCTTGGCTAAGCGGCGAGTCAGGCCGTTCAGCCAGCGATCGCAGATTGGTGAGGCCTCTGATGAGCCGCATGAACTACACACCTTTGGCGGGTCGTGGTGAGAAAACACGCGATTATAAACGATCTGCCGCAGCGGGATAAGGTGCTGAAAGCCGAAGCCCCCACCGGATCAACGCAGCCGGAAGTGCCGGACCCGAACGCCGACCAGCGCCAGCACCGCAAAATAGGCCACCACGCCACTGCCAACCAGCACCGCCATGGACTGCGCCCGCTCCATCCCGGTCATAGCCAGCCATTGGGATACCGGCACCCCAAGCGAGAGGATCACCGCGGCCAGCGCGGCGTTGGCCGCCGCCAGCTGGGCCAGGAAGCGAAGCCACCCCGCCTGCCGCCGCCAAGCCCCTTCCCGGCGCAGGTTACGCCAGAGCAGCGTGGCGTTGAGCCAGGCCGACAGCGAGGTCGCCAACGCCAGACCGGCGTGAGCCAGAGGCACGATCAGCGCCAGATTGAACACCATGTTGGACACCATGGCGACCACACCGATCCGCACCGGCGTCCGCGTGTCCTGGCGGGCAAAGAACCCCGGCGCCAGCACCTTGATCAACATAAAAGCCAACAACCCCAGCGAGTAGGCGCGCAGACTCTGGGCCGACATCACCACATCCCGATCAGTCACTTCGCCGTAGTGGAACAGGGTTGCCAGCAGCGGCTCAGCCAGCAGGCAGAGCGCCAGTGCCGCCGGCACACCAATCAGCAGCACCGCGCGAATCGCCCAGTCCACCGTCGCCGCAAACTGCTCCGGCGCCTCGGCCGCGTGCTTGCGTGAAAGATTGGGCAGAATCACGGTGCCGATCGCCACACCGAACACACCCAGCGGTAGCTCTGACAGACGATCCGAATAATAAAGCCAGGACACACTGCCGGTTTGCAGGAACGACGCCAGGACGGTGTCCAGCAACAGATTGATCTGACTGACCGAAACCCCGAACAAGGCCGGTGCCATCAGCCGCAACACCCGGCGAACGCCCTCGTGACGGTAATCGACTTTGGGCCGCGGCATCAGCCCGAGTCGCATCAGGAACGGCAACTGGAAAAACAGCTGCAGGGCTCCGGCGAGGAAGACCCCCCAGGCCAGGGCCATCACCGGCGTTTCCATCAACGGCGACAGGAAGATCGCCGCCCCGATCATGACCAGGTTCAGCAAGACCGGAGTAAACGCCGGCACCGCGAATCGGTCATAACTGTTCAGGATCGCGCCAGCAAAGGCGGTCAACGAGATCAGCAGCAGGTAGGGAAAGGTGATCCGCAGCATATCGGCGGCCAGCGCAAACTTCTCCGGCTCGTCCGAAAAGCCCGGCGCAAACACCCAGGTCAGCAGCGGTGAGCCGATCATCGCTACGATCGTGACGCCCAGCAACACCAGCCCCAGGGTGCCGGCCACCGCATTCACCAGCCGCCGGACCTCCGACATCGACTGCGCCTCGCGATACGAGGACAGCACCGGTACAAACGCCTGTGAGAAGGCGCCTTCGGCAAACAGGCGGCGCAGGAAGTTGGGAATCTTGAACGCAACAAAGAAGGCGTCCGCCCCAGTCCCGGCGCCAAAATAGCGGGCAATGACCATATCCCGGACCAGCCCGAGCACGCGGGACAGCATCGTCATAACGCCGACCACCCCGGATGAGCGCAACAGGCCCGGGGCTTTCGGCGGGGTTTTCTGGGAATCGTTCGGAGCGGGCTCGGAGGCCATCAAGCGAGATCCTTGTCACAGCCAAAGGAAAAGCAGTACGGAAACACCGAAATGACCGCCGCAACAGCAGTCAGAGCGCGTGCCGACGGGGAGTCTACCACACCCGGCACAGCGGGGATTTGAGCCGTCTTTCACTTGACATCAAGCCCCCGAAACGGCATAGTTCCGCGTCATTTATTTCGAGGCGCTGATTGTCGGCGCGCCCGCTATTTTTCAGAAACGAATTTCAGGAGTTATACGGTGGCAAACTCTCCCCAAGCCCGTAAGCGCGCTCGTCAGAACGAGAACAACCGCAAGCACAACGCCAGCCTGCGTTCCATGTCGCGCACCTACGTCAAGAAAGTTCAAAGCAAGATCGAAGCTGGCAACTACGATGAAGCGCAAGCCGCTTTCACCACAGCCCAGCCGATCCTGGACAGCATGGTCAACAAAGGCATCTACACCAAGAACAAGGTGGCCCGCCTGAAGAGCCGTATGTCCGCCAAGATCAAGGCCCTGAAAAGCGCCTGATTGGTAGACCGATCATAAAAAAACCGGCCTGATGGCCGGTTTTTTTTATGCCTGGATATAATCCCAACACAAAAGGTCACACGATGACGAGATTGTCCCGGTGCACCATCTCCTCATCGGAGACGTATCCCAGCACCTCGGTAATCCGGTCACTGGAACGCCCGGCAATGGCCCGCGCCTCGTCCGCATCGTAGTTGACCAGCCCACGCGCCACCTCGCGCCCGTACTCATCGACACAGGACACCATCTCTCCCCGACGGAATTGCCCGGACACCGAGCGCACTCCAACCGGCAACAGACTGCGACCACCCTGGCACAACACCTTCACCGCACCTGCGTCCAGAACCAGTTGCCCGCGGGTTTTCAGATGACTCGCCAGCCACTGCTTGCGCGCCGCGATTCGCCCCTGCTCAGGCAATAACAGCGTACCCAACACGTCGCCATTCCGAACACGGGACACCACCTGCGGCAGGCGCCCACCAACGATTACCGTAAAAGCACCGGAACGCGCCGCCAGACGCGCCGCCCGCACCTTGGTCTGCATACCGCCCCGACCAAGCATACCGGCACCGCCAGCCGCCATGACATCCAACTCCGGATCACTGGCAAGGCGCTCGTCGACCAGGCGGGCGTCGGCGTGCTTGCGGGGATCGCTATCGAACAGACCATCCTGATCGGTGAGAATGATCAGACCATCCGCTTCCACCAGGTTCGCCACCAGAGCGCCGAGGGTATCGTTATCGCCGAAGCGGATTTCGTCGGTGACCACCGTGTCGTTCTCGTTGACGATCGGCACCACACCCAGATCCAGCAGGGTCCGCAGCGTGCTGCGGGCGTTCAGGTAGCGCTTGCGGTCGGACAGGTCATCGTGGGTCAACAGCACCTGCGCGGAATGCAGGCCGTGACGCTTGAACTGCGCCTCCCAGGTCTGCACCAACCCCATCTGCCCCACGGCAGCCGCCGCCTGGAGCTCATGCAGATGCTGCGGACGCTCTGACCAGCCCAAACGACTCATGCCCTCGGCCACGGAGCCGGAAGACACCAGAACCACTTCAACACCGGAATCGATCAAAGCCGCCAACTGGTCCACCCAATCGGCCAGCACCGGCACATCCAGACCCTTGCCATCGTTCGTCAGCAGGGCACTCCCGATTTTCACGACCAGGCGCCGGGCCCGCTCCATCCGTCGACGTTCTGACATGCTCTTCCGCTTACTCCCTATCCCCGACTGAACGCCCCACTCACCCTTGACCGTGGCGACGAAACGCAATAAAGCCCCGGTTATTCAGGCGCGTAGACGACTTCGACGCCGTCATCATCATCGTCGTCATCAAAATCATCGTTGTCACGCTCGGCACGACGCGCGGCCTTGATCGCATCGATCTGCTGCCGCGCCTCCTCATCCATTTGCCGGCGAATGGCGGATTCCCGCTCCGCCAGATCCGGATTCTCCGCCTCCTCTTCGGCGCGGGTCTCGATCCAGCGCATCACCGCCTGACACAGCGGTTTGGTGCCCTCACCACTGAGTGCAGAGATACGGAAAACCGGGCCATCCCAGCCCAGCTCGTCGACGATCGCTTGACAGACCGACTCGCGCTCGTGTTCCGGCAACATGTCGACCTTGTTGAACACCAGCCAGCGCTCGCGACCGGCCAGCGTTTCACTGAACTTGCGCAGCTCGCCGACGATCGCTCGCACACTGTCCACCGGCGAAGAACCGTCGTAAGGCGCCACATCCACCAGATGCAGCAGCAGGCGAGTGCGCACCAGGTGCTTGAGGAAGCGAATCCCCAGACCGGCGCCTTCCGCGGCCCCTTCAATCAGCCCGGGAATATCCGCCACAACAAAGCTTTGGTGCGCCTGCACACTGACCACGCCCAGATTCGGCACCAGCGTGGTAAACGGATAATTGGCCACTTTCGGTCGCGCCGCGGACACCGAACGGATAAACGTGGACTTGCCGGCATTGGGCAGCCCCAGCAACCCCACATCGGCCAGCACCTTGAGCTCCAGGCGCAGGTTACGCACTTCACCCGGCGTCCCGTTCGTGGTCTGACGGGGCGCCCGGTTTATCGACGACTTGAAGCGGGTGTTGCCCAGGCCGTGAAATCCGCCCTGAGCCACTTTCAGCCGCTCACCGGGCCGAGTCAGGTCACCCAATACTTCATTGGTGTCCATATCGACAACGGTGGTTCCCACCGGCACCTGGAGCACCAGATCTTCACCCTTGCTGCCGGAGCAGTTACGCCCCGAGCCGCCCTCACCGGTCTGCGCCTTGTAGGAACGCTGAAAACGGTAATCCACCAGCGTGTTCAGCGCCGCGTCCGCTTCCAGGTAGACCGAACCGCCATCACCGCCATCGCCGCCGTCCGGACCGCCTTTGGGCACATATTTTTCGCGACGAAAACTCAGGCAGCCGTGCCCGCCATTACCCGCCTGAACCCGAATTGTCGCTTCATCTACGAATTTCATGCTCTTTGCCTGTCCGGATGACTTTGTATGGCCATTTTAATGCACCGTTATCGGCAGGCCATACGAAAAAGCCCCGCACGCTTCGTTCAAAGCTGCGGGGCTTTTTGTGAACAGCAATGGCTGTATACGTTCGGCCCCTTACTGGGCTGGAACGATACTCACAACCTTGCGGCTCTCGGGGCCTTTGACCTCGAATTTTACAACACCGTCCGACTTGGCGAACAGCGTGTGATCACGACCCAGACCAACGTTGGTGCCGGCGTGGAAACGGGTGCCGCGCTGACGAACGATGATGCTGCCGGCGCTAACGACCTGACCACCGAAGCGCTTCACACCAAGTCGTTTCGACTCGGAATCGCGACCGTTACGGGTACTACCTGCTGCCTTTTTATGAGCCATGACTAGCCTCCTCTAATGGGGTTTCAGAGCCTCAGCCCTTGATACCCGTGATCTTGACTTCAGTGAACCACTGGCGGTGGCCCTGACGCTTCATGCTGTGCTTACGACGACGGAACTTGATGATCTGAACCTTGTCACCGCGACCGTGACGAACCACTTCCGCAGTCACGGAAGCACCGTCGACAACCGGCGCGCCGACTTTCACGTCGTCGCCATTGGCAACCAGCAGGACTTTGTCGAACTCGACGGTGCCACCGGTTTCAACTTCAATCTTTTCCAGCTTCAGGACTTCGCCTTCCGCTACGCGGTGCTGCTTACCACCGCTGACAATCACTGCGTACATGACCTTCTCCGCTGTAAAACGGGCCTGCGTCCAACCGTCTGCAGACCGGCAATTGACCCATCCCTGCTCTTTAATCCACCTGGTTCTAAGGGAAGCGCTCTGGCAACCCTATAGCAGGGAGCGCAGGTTGGGATGAGTTAGGGCGCGCAATTGTACGAAAAGCGGGCGTCCTTTACAAGCGTCGACTGACGCCATTTCCAGCCTCTGACAATACTGCCATAGTGGATCCGGCGGCGACGGACCCGACGCCCAAGTTGACAGTCCCGGGAGCAATACCTAGCATTGCCGCGTCCTACCCGTTAATGACCGGATCATCCGCATGACAGCGCAGCGTATCTATGAAACCGTCGCGGACGATTTTGCCCGCGTCAACGACCTGATCACACACCGGCTCTCCTCCGATGTCCCCCTGGTCGAGAAGATCGCGCAGTATATTGTCGAAAGTGGCGGCAAGCGCCTGCGGCCCCTGCTGGTGCTGCTGACGGCCCGCGCCCTGGGCTACGAGCGGGACGACCACCTCAAGCTGGCCGCGGTGATCGAGTTCCTGCATACCGCCACACTGCTGCACGACGATGTGGTAGACACGTCCGACCTGCGTCGCGGCAAGGCGACGGCCAATGCCCGCTGGGGCAACGCACCGAGCGTTCTGGTCGGGGACTTCCTCTACTCCCGCGCGTTCCAGATGATGGTTGAGCTGGGCAGCATGCCGATCATGGACGTTCTGTCCAACGCCACGGCCGTGATCGCCGAAGGCGAAGTCCTGCAATTGATGAACACGCGAAACCCGGATATCTCGGAAAGTCAGTACATGACGGTCATCCACAACAAGACCGCCATGCTGTTCGAGGCCGCCTCCCACAGCGGCGCCCTTCTGGCTGGCGCGGACGCCGAAGACGAGAATCGCCTGAAAGCCTACGGCAAGCACCTGGGCATGGCCTTCCAGCTGGTTGACGACGTGCTGGACTACCGCGGCAAGGCCGATGAAATGGGCAAGAACGTGGGTGACGATCTCGCCGAGGGCAAACCCACGCTACCGCTGATCCACGCCATGGCTCATGCCAACGATGTGGACAGCCAACTGATCCGCTCGGCGATCCGCAAGGGCGGCCTGGACGAACTGTCCCGCATCCTGGAAATCGTCGAGACCTCCGGAGCGCTGGACTACACCGTCAGCCGCGCACAGGAAGAAGCGGACCTGGCTCGCGCCTGCGTGGCTGATCTGCCCGCCTCCCCCCAAAAAGACGCCCTGGTGCTGCTGACCGAAGTTGCGGTTGCCCGCACGGCCTGATCAGCCCGGGAAACCGGGCCCCAGCGTCTCCCGACCATGCGGCGCATCCAACGTGACCGCTGGACCGACCGGCACGATCTGGGTCGGGTTCACGGTCCGCTGACTCACGTAGTAGTGCTGCTTGATCTGCTCCAGATCCACCGTCTCCGCGACGCCTGGCACCTGATACAGGTCTCGCAGATAGCCGGCAAGATTCGGGAAGCTGGCAAGCAGTTGGCGATTGCACTTGAAGTGCGAGTAATAGACCGCGTCGAAACGTACCAGCGTCGTGAACAGGCGCCAGTCCGCTTCCGTTGGCACATTCCCCACCAGGTACCGCTGGGTCGCCAGCCGGTCATCCAGCCAGTCCAGGCTGTCAAACAATGCGGTGTAGGCTTTTTCATAGGCCTCTTGCGCCGTTGCAAAACCCGCCTTGTAGACGCCATTGTTGACCGTGTCGTAAACCCGCTCGTTGACGGCGTCGATATCGGGGCGCAGTGCTTCCGGATACAGATCCAGATCAGACCGCACGCCGTCGATGCCATCAAAGGCCTGGTTGAACATACGGATGATCTCAGCGGACTCGTTGCTGACCATTTTCCCTTGCGTCTTGTCCCAGAGTACCGGCACCGTGACGCGACCGGTGTAATCCGGCGCGACCGACGTGTAGACCTCGTGCAGAAAGCGCTTGCCGTTCACGTCATCGCGGTGGGCAGGGTCGTCCGGCCGGAACTCCCAGCCGTTCTCCAGCATATGCGGGTGGACCACCGACACCGTGATGTGCGGCGCCAACCCCTTCAGTTCCCGGAACACCAGGGTCCGGTGCGCCCACGGGCAGGCCATGGACACGTACAGGTGATAGCGTCCAGACTCGGCCGCAAAGCCGCCCTCACCGGTCGGCCCCGGCGAACCGTCTGCCGTGACCCAATTCCGGAAGCGGGCGCTTTCACGCTCAAACTTGCCTCCGGACTTTTTGGTGTCGTACCACTGATCCTGCCATTGACCGTTTACCAGCAGTCCCATATGACCTCCCATCAAACGTGCTGTCGATTCGTTGTCGGCTCGCAAGCCTTAACGCTGGCTCTACCCCAAAGACTACGGCTACACTAACCGCCACTCAAACGATGATTTCTGGCCAACTCCATCAGAATGACTGAACATGCATAACGCCATTACGATCGACGCTCTCAAGGTCCTCGACGCCATCGACCGCCGGGGCAGTTTTGCCGGCGCGGCGACGGAGCTGTTCCGGGTGCCCTCGGCCATCAGCTACACCGTTCAGAAGCTGGAAGACGACCTGGACATCGAGATTTTCGACCGCTCCGGACACCGGGCCAAACTGACGCCGGCCGGGCACTACCTGCTCGAGGAAGGCCGGGCCCTGCTGGACGCCGCCGATACGCTGGCGCACGCGACCAAGCAGATCGCCCAGGGCTGGGAAACCCGGATCAAGATTGCGGTGAACTCGCTACTGCCTGTCGAGGCCCTGTTCCCGGTCGTCCAGGATTTTCAGGCGCTGGGCGTGCCGGTGGAGATCCAGTTGGTGGAAGAGGTGTTTGCCGGCGCCTGGGACGCATTGCAATGCCGGCGCGTCGACCTGGTCTTTGGCGCCGACTCGGTCAGTCGTCCGGCCGGCCCCTTCACCACGCGCATTCTGGGCCAGGTGCCGTTTACCTATGCCGTGTCTCCGGATCACCCGCTGACCCGCGAGTCCGGGCCCATCGGCGAGGACACCATCGCCCGCTTCCCCGCCATAGTGGCCGCCGACACCGCGCGTCACATGCAACCGGCCACCGCCGGCATTTTCTCCCGCCAGCGTACGATCACCGTCAGCAACATCGAGCAGAAAATACAGGCCCAGGCTGCCGGGCTGGGCGTCGGCTGGCTCCCCGAACCCAGGGTGCGTGACCTGCTGGCCAGCGGCGAACTGGTCGCCATTGACGTGGAAGCCGTAAGACAACCCGTCGTCCTCCACCTGGTCCGACATCAGGAAAGCCAGACCGGAGAACGGGTCTGCCAGGGCAACGCGCTCAAGTGGTTCTGGGACCGGCTGTCCCAACCCAACCAGTTCAGCCGATGGATCGACCCCCACACCCAGTAGAATGAGCGGAAAGGCCTCACAGGCCCATAAAAAAGCCCGCAATGACACTCGACGCCATCAGGCGGGCAGCGCAAAATGGCCTCGCGTCGATTTTTTCTTGTCAGGCCGTTAACGCAGGGAGTTTTTCATGCGGCAGTTGTCCGAACTGGATGCCTCTTTCCTTTACCTGGAGTCCGACACCGCACCGATGCACATCGGCGGCATTTACATCTTCGATGGCCAGGATTGCCAGAAACCTCTCTCGTTCAGCACTTTCGTGTCCTATCTGCGCAGCCGGCTCCATGTGGTGCCCTTTTTCCGGGAAAAGCTGCAGCCCATTCCGTTTCGCCTGGGCCACCCCTACTGGGTCGACGATGCCAATTTCTCGATCGAACGCCACCTGGCGTACGTGAAGATGGGGGCCCGCAACGACCAGGACAGCCTGATGGCCCTCGCTTCGCGCATTCTGCAGGAGCCCCTGAAACGGGATCGCCCACTCTGGCACATCACGTTCGTGGATGGCCTGCGCACACCCGGCGCGCCGGAAGAAGGCGCGGAGGCCCGCGGCTTCGCCCTGATCGTCCGGCTGCACCATGCGGCCATCGACGCCTTCAGCGGTGAGGAAATCATGGGCAAACTGCTGGAATACAGCCCCACGCCCGACCCGATTCGCCCGCCACAACCCTGGCACCCGCGCCCCGCACCCAGTGAGCAGCGCGCACTGTTCCAGGTCGGTACCAATCTCCTGCGCAAGCCGTTCCGCATCGCGTCGCTGGCGGCCAACGCCGTCGAGGCAACCACCCGCGGCATGATCCAGAAACAGCTGCGCAAGTTGCCCTTGCCACTGCCGCTATTCTCGGCGCCCCACAGTCCGTTCAACCGGCAGATCACGGGTAACCGGCAGATCCTCGGCAAAAGCCTGCCCCTGTCGCGCCTGAAGAGCATCAAGGCGTCCATCGGGGACGTGACCCTCAACGATGTCGTCCTGGGCTTGTGCGCCGAAGTGCTGCGTCGCTACATGGAAGAACATGGCGCCGACCTGACCCGCTCGCTGGTGGCCATGACGCCGGTGTCGGTGCGCTCCAAAAGCCTGCGCCGCCCAACGGGGAACCAGATGTCGGCCATGCTGCTCGACCTGGCCACTGACCAGCCCTGCCCGGCCTCTCGAATCCGGCGCATCCACTGGAATGCCGTTGCCTCCGAACCTTACCAGGAAGCCATCGCCGCGGACCGCCTGACCGAACTGGTGCCGTCAACCATGCTTGCGCTTTCCGCGCGGCTCTACAGCGAATTGCAACTGGCCCAGCGTTATCAGCCGGTATTTAACGTCCCCATCACCAACGTGCCGGGGCCGCAGGTGCCGCTGTACCTGCAGGGCGCCCGACTCAGCCACCAATACAACTCCGCGCCGCTGTTCGACAGCATGGGCCTGGTCATCGTGGCCGTCAGCTATGAAGGTCAACTGACTCTCAACTTCACGCTGTGCCCGGATGTGGTGCCGGACGGTCATCGTTTGGTGGACCTGGTGGAGGACAGCCTGCAGGCGATCGAAACGGCGGCGGAGACTCTGCCGTCCGAAATGCCGCCTGAGCTGGAACGTTCGGGTCACGGCTCGACCCTGCTGGACGACACCCTGCACCTGATTGAAGGGGCCATCCAGAAATCCATTCGCAAGCTCCGCGATTGACTCCCCCGCAATCAGCGGGGCCCGATCCAGGCTCACCGGCATAAAAAAACCGGGCCAAGGCCCGGTTTTTCGCTTCCTGAAACCCTTACTGGAACGCCCAGCGCAGGAAGTCTTTCTTTTCGTCAGTGGAGGCACGCTCCCAGAGAACCTTGAGACCCTCGAGTGTCGGCAGGTTATTCGCCGCCGATGGCACCGCCGGCGTCGCCGAAGGTGATGCCGTTGCGGCACCGGCAGCCGCTCCAGCGGTTGCAGAAGCCGCTGTCTGCGGAGCACCCGGCAACGTCGGCAATTGCGGTGTTTGCTTCACCACCTCAGAGGACACCGCCACCTGACGATCCTGCTCATTCACCACCTTGGCCTGGAAGTTCTGGCGGATACGCTCCGCTTCGCTGCGGGTTTCAGCCTTGGGCAGAACAAAATGGTAGGACTCACCAGCGCGGGCATTGATCACGACCTGCTGCGGATCCGTCTCAACCACGTGCACCTTGGACTCGCCATTATCCACGACACCCTGCTTGGCCCAGATCGTCTTGTAGGTGAACACCACCGTGTTCTGGCCCGGCAGCAGCTGGTAGGTCAGTTCCAGGTCATCCGTCAGGTAGTTGGCCATATCCTGGCCATTTACGGACACGATCTGCACAGAACCGGGCTTGTGCAACAAGGCAACCTGACCCGGCTGCGCTTCAGGACCTTCCCAGGTTTGCACCTGCTTGAAAGAGCTCGTACTGCAGCCCGCCATGGCGACAACGGCGAACAGTGCGGCCATTAGCTTCAAACACGTGAAAAATCCCTGTCCGTTCTGACCAGATGCCATGAAAACCTCGCGATAGTAATTCAGTGAAGGAAGGCCGGGGCCCGCCAGAGGCGCGGCGGCCGAAGGGGCATTTTGACGATTGCCTCTGCCGAGCGCAAGACGACAACCTGTCCCCGGCAACCCCCTGTCGTCCCGGGCGCAAACTTTTGATTGAAATCGGACCCATTTGCATTAAATTGAATGAATCGGCATCCATTACACAATAACGAGAAGACGCAACCGGAGGGTTAGGGAGACGCCAGATGGACACCAACAATCGCACGGGTGAAGCCGGCCCGGTGCCCTTTCGCAGCAGTCGCTTCTTCTGCGTCGGCGGCCAATGGTACTTCACCACCAGGGAAGGTTTTGACAGCGGTCCTTTCGCCTCCCGCGACCGGGCGGAAACCGGTTTGCGGCGCTTCCTGCATGTGGTCAGCCTGCTGCCCGAAGACATGCACTGACCCGTCAACACCGCTTTAAAGGGCAAACGGTATCAGCGTCTGATCGACCACATAGACCAGCGCCATCGCCATAAATCCGGCGATCACGTCGTCGATCATGATGCCAAGCCCGCCGGGCGTATGCCGGTCGATCCAACTGATCGGCCAGGGCTTGAGCACGTCGAAGAAACGGAACGCGACGAAAGCGATCAGGACTCCTTCCAGTGTCTGTGGATGCAGCCCGAGAACGATCCACATGCCCACAAATTCATCCCAGACGATCCCACCGTGGTCATGGACCTTGAGATCCTCGGCCGTTTTGCCGCAAAGCCAGATGCCGAGCAGGAAAAACCCGGCAACAGCAACCCAGTACATCGGGCCCGGCAGCCAGAACAGCAGCCAGTAGAGCGGAATGGCGGCCAGACTGCCCCAGGTTCCCGGCGCCCGGTTGATGGCGCCACTCCCAAAACCAAACGCGAGCAGATGCACCGGATCTCGCAGGAAATGCGGTGGCAGTAAGGGCTCGATCTGTTCTGGCTCCTCGGGCAACGAGGGATCAGTCATTGGCGACTCCGAAATGCTCATAACCGGACCGCAGCGGAGACGCGTCCTGGTCGGCGTTCGTCAGTGTCAGGCCCGGCTCGGCAACGATTTCCCCGATCACCTGAACGGGAACGGGACTTTTCTGTTTCACTGCATCCCAGTGTCGGGCAGGCAGCGTAAAGCATAGTTCATAGTCGTCACCGCCCCGCAACGCATGGCTGATCGCCCGCTCGCCGGCTAATGCGTTCAAGGCGGGAGACAACGGAATTCGGGCGGCATCGATGACGGCGCCACAACCGGAGGCCTGCAGAATGTGCCCCAAATCGGCCATCAGGCCGTCGGAGATATCGATCGCCGCACTGGCACGACCACGCAGGGCCCACCCCAAATCCAGGCGGGGCTCTGGCTGATGATATTTTTGCAGAAGTGCTTGCTGCTGTTCGCCGGGAGCGGACTCATTCAAATAGCCGAGGGCTGCGGCGGCATCCCCCAGGGTGCCGGAGACCGCCACCAGGTCGCCAGGCCGGGCGCCGCTGCGCAACAACGCCTGGCCATCCGGCACGGAGCCATGCACCTGGAGTGTCAAGGTCAGGGGTCCGCGGGTAGTATCGCCGCCGGCCAGCGACAGACCGAAATCCTCAGCGGCTTGCGCCAGCGCTGCGGCAAACGGATCCAGCCAGTCGGGATTCGCCTCTGGCAACGTGAGTCCCAGTGTGAAGCACACCGGCTCAGCACCCATCGCGGCAAGATCACTGGCCGCCACGGCCAGGGCGCGCCGGGCAAGCCGGTCCGGGGCATACCCACTGGGAAAGTGGATGCCGTCCACCAGCGTGTCCATCGAAAACACCAGAACCTGACCCGGCTCGATGCGCTGAATCGCGCAGTCATCGCCGATTCCAAGCTCCACATCCGGATGCAATGTGCGCTGGGCTACCGGCTGGAAATACTGCCGGATCAGCTCGAACTCGCCCATCATCAACTCCAGTGACCCGGCCGGATCAGCGTGGCCGGGTCTCTGCCAGTCGCAGGCGCCGACTCAGCTTGTCGAGCACGCTGTTGACGAACTTGTGGCCTTCGGTGCCGCCAAAGCGCTTGGCCAGCTCGATGCCTTCGTTGATCACCACTCGGTAGGGAACGTCGATGCGATGCTTGAGCTCGTAGGTACCCAGGCGCAGGATCGCCAGCTCGATCGGATCCACCTCACCCAGCGGCCGGTCGAGGAACGGTTCGAAGGTGCGGTCCAGATCGCCCTGTTCGCGGTGGATGCCGCGCAGCAGATCCCGGAAATAGGCGGAGTCCACCTTGGACATGTCGTTGTCCACCATGAATTCCGCCTCGATGTCACTGATCGAGCTCTTCGAATAATGGCGATGGTAGAGCGCCTGCATCACGAGGGCACGGGCACGGCGGCGCTCACCGGCTTTCGGGGCGCTGCTGCCGGGGCTTTCCGGCGCGGTTGGTTCCTGGTCGCTCATCACTCACCTATCTTCTTGAACAGGCTGACCATTTCCAGCGCGGTCACGGCGGCTTCAGCGCCCTTGTTACCGGCCTTGGTGCCGGAACGCTCAATCGCCTGTTCGATGGAATCGACGGTTAATACGCCAAAGGCCACCGGCACGTTGGTGTCCAGACTGACCGCACCCAGACCGCTGGAGGCCTCACCGGCCACATAATCGAAATGCGGCGTACCGCCACGAATCACGGCACCCAGGGCGATGATCGCATCGTACTCGCCGGTTTCAGCCACCCGCTTGACCGCCAGCGGCATTTCATAGGCGCCGGGCACCCGGACGACCGTGATATCGCTCTCCGCGATGCCATAGCGGCGCAGCGTGTCGATCGCGCCGTCGACCAGACTTTCTACGACGAACGCATTGAAGCGGCCAACGACGAGCGCATAACGCCCGCTGCACTGGGTGAAATCACCTTCCAGCGTCTTGATTCCAGACATGTCTAACTCCTGTTTCCCGGACCCGTCACCACGGACGCCGGCGGTTTATGGGTTGAAGGGCAGGTATTCCACTACTTCCAGGTCGAAGCCGGAAATCGCGGAGAACTTGATCGGCGCACTCAGCAGGCGCATTTTACCAACGCCCAGATCACGCAGGATCTGGGAGCCTGTGCCGACGGTAAAGTAGACACCGGAACTGCCCTTGGCGGCCGATCGGGGCCCTTCGTCAAAAAATTCGTGAATGCGGTCGTCCAGATTGTAGCTGTCTTCGCCGCTGTTCAGGATGACCACGACACCGCGGCCTTCCGCGCCCACTTTCTCAAGCGCCCGGTGCAGGGGCCAGCTGTGGGAACCGGTGCGCCGTGCGCCCAGCAGATCGCGCAGGGTGTCGGTGATATGGACTCGCACCAGGACCGGCTCACCTTCCTGCACGTTACCCATGGTCAGCGCCAGGTGGGTGCCGCCCTGAATGGTGTCACGATAGGTGTGCAGCTGGAATACGCCGTACTCCGTATCCAGCTCGTGCTCCTCGATGCACTCGATGGTGCGCTCGTGCAGGGTACGGTAGTGGATCAGGTCGGCGATGGTGCCGATTTTCAGGCCATGCTCCTGGGCAAAGGTTTCCAGATCCTCGCGGCGGGCCATGGAACCGTCGTCGTTCATGATTTCACAGATCACGCCAGTCGGTTCAGCACCCGCCAGGGCCGCCAGATCACAGGACGCCTCGGTATGCCCGGCCCGGCTCAGTACGCCGCCGGGATCGCTCATCAGCGGAAAGATATGGCCCGGCTGCACGATGTCAGAGGGCTTTGCATCTTTCGCCGCAGCCGCGAGCACGGTGCGCGCACGATCGGCCGCAGAAATACCGGTACTGACGCCTTCCGCCGCCTCGATCGACAGCGTGAATTTCGTGCCGAAGCCGGACGCGTTCTTCTGCACCATCAGCGGCAGGTCCAGCTGTTCGCAACGCTGGCGCGTCATGGGCATGCAGATCAGGCCGCGACCGTGGCGGGCCATGAAGTTGATGGCCTCCGGCGTGCAGAATTCCGCCGCCATCACCAGATCGCCTTCGTTTTCCCGGTCCTCGTCGTCCATCAGGATGACCATCTTGCCCTGACGAATGTCCTCAATAATCTCTTCGATCGTGTTCAGTGCCATAACAGATTGCACCCTTTGCTCAGAAAACAGGTCACGGTCACCCGACGCCGGCCACTGCGCGGCCTCAGGCAACCACAGTGGCCGGCGTCAGGATCAAGCGTAGATCATCACCGATCTGGCGACGGTCACGGACCTTCCAGAATTTGCGGTCGGCCATCCGGGCCAGTGGCAAGTCCACGGTCGGTCGACCGTCACTGCCCAGGAACACCGGCGCCTGGTACAGCCAGAATTCATCCGCCAGTTGCGCCGCCACCACGGCGCCGGCCAGCGTCGGTCCGGCTTCCACCAGAACCTCATTGATGCCGGCCTCGGCAACAGCCCGGGCGACATCCAACAGATTCAGTCGACCAGAACCGTCCGGCAGCGGTTGTATACGCGCACCACGGGCGGTCAGTTCGCGAGCTGCCTCGCTATCGGCCACCGCCTCGCCGCAGAAAATCCAGACCGGACCGGTGGTCAGCACCCGTGCGGTCGGCGGCGTTCGCAGCTGGCTGTCGAGGATAATCCGCTGTGGCTGCGGCCCCGGAGGCACGGCGTCGTGCAGATCGCCCATTTCATCGGGACGCACCGTCAGCGATGGGTCATCGGCGAGGATCGTCCCCACGCCGGTCAGTATGGCATCGCTCATGGCACGCAGGCGCTGGACGTCACGGCGGGCAGCGGGCCCGGTGATCCATTGGCTTTCACCCGAAGCCATGGCGGTCCGCCCATCCAGACTGGCCGCCACTTTCACCCGGAAAAGCGGCCGGCCGCTGCGCATCCGGTACAGGTAGCCCGGGTTGAGCGATTCGGCTTCGGCAGACAGGACGCCTTCCACCACCTCGATACCGGCGTCGCGCAACCGCTTGAGGCCGCGCCCGGCCACCGCGGGATTGGGGTCCGTCATGGCCACCACGACCCGGCTCAAACCGGCTTTCACCAATGCATCGGCACAGGGCGGCGTGCGCCCGTAATGACTGCAGGGCTCAAGTGTGACATAGGCCGTGGCCCCGCGGGCCCGCTCGCCGGCAGCGCGCAGGGCATGTACTTCGGCGTGGGGTTCGCCGGCCCGCTCATGCCATCCCTCACCGACGACGTCGTCGCCTACGCAGATGACACAGCCCACACGAGGATTGGGATGGGTGGAGAAACGCCCACGCCAGGCCAGCTGAATGGCACGGGCCATCATGGCGGCGTCGGTCCGGGCCTGCTCATCATGGGAGTTCAATGCAGCGGCCCTTCAGTCTTTGGATTTGTCGGGCGCCGTCAGCGCTTTGGCGACATCGACCGCGTCCGCCTTGTCGCCCATGTGGACGGTCAGACGTTCAATCTCTTCCTTGAATTCGTTGATATCCTGGAAACTGCGATAGACGGAGGCAAAGCGGACGTAAGCGACCTGATCCAGTTGGCGCAGTTCGGTCATCACCTCCTCACCCAACTCCATGGATTTGATCTCTCGCTCGCCCCGGGCACGCAGCCGGAACTTGATGCGGTTCAGCGACGCTTCAATTTCCTCGATACTGACCGGCCGCTTCTCCAGCGCTTTCATGATGCCGGAGCGCAGCTTGTCCTCATCGAAAGGCTGGCGCGTGCCGTCCTGCTTGACCACGCGGGGCATGACCAGTTCCGCCGACTCGAACGTCGTGAACCGCTCCTTGCAGGACAGGCACTCACGGCGACGCCGCACCTGGTCGCCCTCGGCAACCAGTCGCGAATCGATAACCTTGGTGTCTGCTTCGCCGCAAAACGGACAATGCATGGTGGCTACTCCCAGCCCATCAGGGCGCCAACGGGCGCCCGCTCAGTGTGTCGACGCTCAGCCGGCGTACACCGGGAAACGCTTGCACAGATCTTCGACCTGTTCGCGTACGCGGTTGATGGTCGACTCGTTGTCCAGGTCGTCCAGAATGTCACAGATCCAGCCGGCCAGGTCACGGCACTCACCTTCACCGAAACCACGGGTAGTGACTGCCGGAGTCCCGATGCGCAGACCGGACGTGACAAACGGCGAACGCGGGTCGTTGGGCACCGCGTTCTTGTTGACGGTGATGTGCGCCTTGCCCAGCGCGGCATCCGCGTCCTTACCGGTGATATCCTGCTTGATCAGGCTCAGCAGGAACAGGTGGTTCTCGGTGCCGCCGGAGACCACATCGAAACCGCGCTCGACGAAGACGCTCGCCATCGCCTGGGCGTTCTTGATGACCTGCTTCTGGTAGTCCCGGAACTCATCGCCCATGGCTTCCTTGAAGCACACGGCCTTGGCGGCGATGACGTGCATCAGCGGACCACCCTGGCCACCCGGGAAGACGGCAGAGTTCAGCTTCTTCTGGATGTCTTCGTCGGCACAAGCCAGGATCAGACCACCACGAGGACCGCGCAGGGTTTTGTGGGTGGTGGTGGCGACCACGTGGGCGTGCGGCATCGGGTCCGGATAGACGCCGGCGGCGACCAGGCCGGCTACGTGGGCCATATCCACGAACAGGTAGGCGCCGACCTTGTCCGCAATCGCACGGAAGCGGGCAAAATCCAGGTGCTGCGAGTACGCGGAGAAGCCGGCCACGATCATCTTCGGTTTGTGCTCGTCAGCCAGACGCTCGACTTCGTCGTAGTCGATCAGACCGGTTTCCGGGTTCAGGCCATACTGGACAGCCTTGTAGATCTTGCCGGAGAAGTTGACGGAAGCCCCGTGGGTCAGGTGGCCGCCGTGGGCCAGGCTCATACCCAGCACGGTGTCGCCCGGCTTGACCAGCGCCATGTACACGGCGCTGTTCGCCTGGGAGCCAGAGTGCGGCTGGACGTTGGCGTACGCGGCGCCGAACAGCTTCTTGGCGCGTTCGATGGCCAGTTCCTCGACCACATCGACGTGCTCACAGCCGCCGTAGTAACGCTTGCCGGGATAGCCTTCAGCGTATTTGTTGGTCAGGACGCTGCCCTGCGCTTCCATGACTCGCGGGCTGGTGTAGTTCTCGGACGCAATCAGCTCGATGTGAGCTTCCTGCCGTTCGGTCTCCGCCTGGATGGCGTTCCAGACATCATCATCGAAGCCGGCGATTTTCATATCACGGTTAAACATGGATGCGCTGCCCCTGTATGGCTGATCAGAAATTTGGAGGGCCCGTATTCTAGCCCAAAAGCCCGCCTTAAATCATCTTTTAACCCGCATGATACGGGTTTTTCGCGGGCGACGTTACAGGCCTTGCCGAATTGCCAAAACCACCCCGTTTCGCTACCGTAGTACGCCTTCTAGAACTGATCTTTTCCGGGGTCCCGACGCGGTTATCCACACCCCGGCCGTCCCCAATTCAACCAGAGGACACTGCCTAAAAATGGCTCAATACGTCTACACCATGAATCGCGTGGGCAAAGTCGTCCCGCCCAAGCGCGAAATCCTCAAGGATATTTCCCTGAGCTTCTTCCCCGGCGCCAAGATCGGCGTGCTGGGTCTGAACGGCGCCGGTAAGTCGACGCTGCTGCGCATCATGGCTGGCATCGACCAGGACTACATCGGCGAAGCCCGTCCGCAGCCCGGCATCAACGTCGGTTACCTGCCGCAGGAGCCGGAACTGGACGACAGCAAGACCGTGAAGGAAATCGTCGACGAAGCGGTTTCCGGTGTTCACGACGCCCTGGCGGAACTGGACCAGGTCTATGCCGCCTATGCCGAGCCGGATGCGGACTTCGATGCCCTGGCCAAGAAGCAGGGTGAGCTGGAAAGCTTCATCCAGGCCGCCGACGGCCACGACATCGAACGCAAGCTGGAAGTCGCCGCCGATGCCCTGCGCCTGCCGGCCTGGGACGCCAAGGTCGCCAACCTGTCCGGTGGTGAGCGCCGCCGTGTCGCCCTGTGCCGCCTGCTGCTGTCCAGCCCGGACATGCTGCTGCTGGACGAGCCCACCAACCACCTGGATGCCGAATCCGTGGCGTGGCTGGAGCGCTTCCTGCACGACTTCAGCGGTACCGTAGTGGCAATCACTCACGATCGTTACTTCCTCGACAACGTCGCCGGCTGGATCCTGGAACTGGACCGCGGCCAGGGCATTCCCTTCGAAGGCAACTACAGCCAATGGCTGGAAGCCAAGGAGAAGCGGCTGGAAATCGAAGCCAAGCAGGAAGTGGCCCGCCAGAAGACCATCAAGCACGAGCTGGAGTGGGTGCGCAGCAACGCCAAGGGCCGCCAGTCCAAGAGCAAGGCCCGTCTGGCCCGCTTCGAGGAAATGAGCTCCCAGGATTTCCAGAAGCGCAACGAGACCAACGAACTGTACATTCCGCCCGGACCGCGCCTGGGCGACAAGGTGATCGAGGTCGACGGCGTGAGCAAGGCCTTTGAAGGTCGCCTGCTCTATGAAAACCTGGACTTCCGGGTACCGCCGGGCGCCATTGTCGGCATCATCGGGGGTAACGGTGCGGGTAAATCCACCCTGTTCCGCATGATCGCCGGCGTGGACCAGCCGGATGCCGGCACCATCACCGTTGGTGAAACCGTCAAGTTGGCCTACGTCGATCAGATGCGCGACCTGGACGGCGACAAGACCGTCTGGGAAGAGCTGAGCGACGGCCAGGACATCATCCAGGTGGGCAACTACCAGACGCCGTCCCGCGCCTACGTGGGCCGTTTCAACTTCAAGGGCAGCGACCAGCAGAAGCGGGTCGGCGACCTGTCCGGCGGCGAGCGGAACCGACTGCACCTGGCCAAGCTGCTGAAGGAAGGCGGCAACGTCCTCCTGCTGGACGAACCGACCAACGACCTGGACGTGGAAACCCTGCGGGCACTGGAAGAGGCGCTGCTCAATTTCCCAGGCGCCGCGCTGGTGATCTCGCACGACCGCTGGTTCCTGGACCGTGTGGCCACCCACATTCTCGCCTTTGAGGGCGACAGTGAAGCCGTATTCTTCGAAGGCAACTTCACCGAATACGACGAAGACCACAAGCAGCGCAAGGGCGACTCCGCGATGGTGCCCCAGCGCATGAAGTACAAGAAGCTGGCCTGATCCCAGCGCCGGCAGCCGGTCGCCCGACCGGCTGCCCTCCCCTTTCCCCGACGATCGAGCAACCATGGCCAAGACCAAGACCGCCTACGTGTGCACCGAATGCGGTGCGGATTACTCCAAGTGGCAGGGCCAGTGTTCCGCCTGCTCCGCCTGGAACACCATCAGCGAAGTCCGCGGCGTCAGCAGCTCGAGCGGCGGCGGCAATCGGGGATCACGCTTCGAGGGCTTTGCCGGCAGCCTGTCCGGCGTCCAGTCGCTGGATTCGGTCAGCCTGACCGAACAATCCCGCATCAGCTCCGGCATGAAAGAGCTGGACCGGGTGCTGGGCGGCGGTCTCGTGGAAGGCTCGGCGATTCTGATGGGCGGCCATCCCGGGGCAGGCAAAAGTACCCTGTTGCTGCAGACGGTGTGCAACCTGGCCGGCCAGTACCCGGCGCTCTACGTCACCGGTGAGGAATCCATGCAGCAGGTGGCCCTGCGGGCCAAGCGCCTGGGCGTCCCGACCAGTGACCTCAAGATGCTGTCCGAAACGAGTGTCGAGCGCATCATCCAGGTGGCCGAAACGGAAAAGCCCCGCATCCTGGTGGTGGACTCGATCCAGGTGATGCACGTCAGCGACGTTGAATCCGCGCCGGGCAGCGTGTCCCAGGTTCGGGAAAGCGCCGCCTACCTGACCCGCTTTGCCAAGCAGACCGGCACCATCCTGTTTTTGGTGGGCCACGTCACCAAGGACGGCAGCCTCGCCGGCCCGAAAGTGCTGGAACACATGATCGACTGTTCGATCCTGCTGGAAGGCTCCAGCGACAGCCGTTTCCGCACCCTGCGCGGCATCAAGAACCGCTTCGGGGCGGTCAACGAGCTGGGGGTATTCGCCATGCTGGAACAGGGCCTGAAAGAGGTGAAAAACCCCAGTGCCATTTTCCTTAATCGCGGGGAGGATGCCGCGCCCGGCAGCGTGGTCATGGTGGTCTGGGAAGGTACCCGCCCGATGCTGGTGGAGGTCCAGGCGCTGGTGGACTTGTCGCAAGGCAGCTACCCAAGACGGGTTGCCGTCGGCACCGACCAGAACCGACTGGCCATGTTGCTGGCCGTGCTGCATCGCCATGGCGGCATGCACGTGGCCGATCAGGACGTGTTCGTCAACGTGGTGGGCGGCGTCAAAGTCAGCGAAACCAGCGCCGACCTGGCCATCCTGGCGGCGATCGTGTCCTCATTCCGGGACAAGGCATTACCACAGGATCTGGTGATTTTCGGCGAGGTGGGTCTGTCCGGCGAAATCCGCCCGGTGCCCAGCGGCCAGGAACGCATCTACGAAGCCGCCAAGCACGGCTTCACTCGCGCCGTGGTGCCCAAGACGAACGTGCCGCGCAAGCCGATGGAAAACATGCGGGTCATCGCGGTGACCAAGCTGAGCGAAGCCCTGGACGCCCTGCTCGAGCTCGCCAACTGACTACAGCGAGTGCTCAGTCCCTCTCGATCAGGTGACGCAGTTCTCGATCCAGCAACGACGGGTCGCCCAGATTGAGCTCGACCAGACGCTTGAGATGAGAGGCACTGTCCAGGTCGATGTACTGGCATTGGAAGCCCAGATGGTCACCTTCCACATGGCGTAACGCCACGGCCATGACAATACCGCTGTCCAGATCGTTCAGATGGATGGTGATTTCGAACGGATGCTTCAGCTTGGCCGTCCAGTTTTCGGGACGGCGCACCAGCACGCCTTTCATGGAGATATCCAGCACTTCACTGTGCCAGACGTCCTCTCCGGCGTGGATATCGCAGGGTGCATCGAACAGGATGCGTTCAAAGCGGCGACGTTCAGTCGATTGGCTCACCGTGACAGTCTCTTGTTATTGCAAGCAATGGCATGGGCCGCTGAAGCACTTCAACGTTCGCTTCATCGACGCCCACCTATCACTATAGCCCCGCATACGGGGGCAACCAACCCGATCGTATTAATCGCGAGCTACTTGCCGCCATGGTAAGGCGGACTCAGCTCGCAGACCGCGCGAATGAAGGCATCCGCGTGGCTCGGATCGACATCCGGCGTGATGCCATGCCCCAGGTTGAAGATATGGCCGGATCCCTCGCCGAAACGCGCCAGGATGTGCGCCACTTCTTCGCGAATCCGCTCAGGCGGTGCATACAGCATGGTCGGGTCCATATTGCCCTGCAGCGCAACACGGTCGCCGACCCGGGCACGGGCCTCGCGAATGTCCGTGGTCCAGTCCAGACCCAGGGCGTCAGCACCGGACTCCGCCATCGATTCCAGCCACTGCCCACCGTTCTTGGTGAACAGGATGACCGGCACGTGGCGGCCTTCGTGCTCGCGGATCAGGCCGTCCACGATCTGTTTCATGTAGGCCAGTGAGAACTCGGTGTAGGCCCAACTCGGTAGCACGCCACCCCAGGTGTCAAAAATCTGCACGGCCTGGGCGCCGGCACGAATCTGGGCATTGAGGTAGTCGGTCACCGCATCCGCCAACTTGCCGAGCAGCGCATGCATCACCGCCGGTTCGCTGTAGAGCAACCGTTTGGCTTCGCGGAAGTCCTTGGAGGAGCCGCCTTCGACCATATAGGTGGCCAGCGTCCACGGACTGCCGGAGAACCCGATCAACGGCACGCTGCCGTTCAGGGCCTTGCGAATGGTGGCCACCGCAGAGACCACGTAGTCCAGATCGGTGTCCGCCGTCAGGGTAGGCAACGCTTCGACGTCGGCTGCAGAACGCACCGTATGACGGAACTTGGGACCTTCGCCCGTCTCGAAATACAGGCCCAGCCCCATCGCGTCCGGAATGGTCAGGATGTCGGAAAACAGGATGGCGGCATCCAATGGATACCGCTCGAGGGGCTGCAGCGTCACCTCACAGGCGAGTTCGGCATTCCGACACAGACTCATGAAATCGCCGGCCTTGGCGCGAGTCGCCCGGTACTCCGGCAGGTAACGCCCTGCCTGGCGCATCATCCAGACCGGTGTGCGATCCACCGGCTGGCGCTGGAGTGCGCGCAGGAACCGGTCATTCATGAGTGCTGACATAATGCCCCTTATTCAATCTGCCTGTGCCGTCGTATTGCGGCTGCTCTCGTTAGACATCCAGGTAATCGAGGATACCTTCGGCCGCCTGGCGCCCTTCCCAGATAGCCGTTACGACCAGATCCGAACCGCGGACCATGTCGCCGCCGGCGAAGATCTTCGCATTGGACGTCTGGAACGGGTACTCCGCCTCTTCCGGTGCCGCCACACGGCCGGAATCGTCGATGTTCACATCCAGCTTGTTGAACCATTCCGCCGGACTCGGACGGAAACCGAAAGCCACCAGGACGGCGTCGGCCGGGATCACCTCTTCACTGCCCGGCACCACTTCCGGACGACGGCGACCGTTTTCGTCCGGCTCGCCCAGGCGAGTCTGGATGACCTTGATGCCTTCGACCCGGTCCTCGCCAATGATGGCGATCGGCTGACGGTTGAACATGAACTTGACGCCTTCTTCCTTGGCGTTGGCCACCTCGCGACGGGAGCCTGGCATATTCGCCTCGTCCCGACGATAGGCACATGTCACGCTGGCTGCCTGCTGGCGAATCGCGGTGCGGTTGCAGTCCATCGCCGTGTCACCACCGCCGAGGACCACCACGCGCTGGCCTTTCATGTCGATGAACTCGCTGTCCGTCGCGGAAAAGCCCAGACGGCGGTCGACGTTGGACACCAGGTACGGCAGCGCGTCGTAGACACCCGGCAGGTCTTCGCCCGGGAAGCCGCCTTTCATATAGGTGTAGGTGCCCATGCCCATGAAGACGGCATCGTATTCGTCGATGATGTCTTCCAGCAGCACATCTGTGCCCACGTCCGTGGACAGGCGGAATTCGACGCCCATGGATTCGAAAATCTCACGGCGGCGCGCCATGACGCTCTTTTCCAGTTTGAACTCGGGGATACCGAAGGTCAGCAGACCACCGATTTCCGGATAGCGGTCAAAAACCACCGGCTTGACGCCGTTGCGGGCCAGGATGTCCGCACAGCCGAGGCCGGCCGGACCGGCGCCAATCACCGCAACTTTCTTGTCCGTCCACTTGACGTGAGACAGGTCCGGACGCCAGCCCAGGGCAAAGGCGGTGTCGGTAATGTACTTCTCCACCGAGCCGATGGTGACCGCGCCATAACCGTCGTTCAGGGTACAGGCCCCTTCACACAGACGATCCTGCGGGCAAACCCGGCCGCAGACTTCCGGCAGGGAGTTGGTCTGGTGGCACAGCTCGGCCGCCTCCAGGATGTTGCCCTCGGACACCAGCTTCAGCCAGTTCGGGATGTAATTGTGTACCGGGCACTTCCACTCGCAGTACGGATTGCCACAGTGCAGGCAGCGATGCGCCTGACTGGCAGCGTCTTCCTGCTTGAACGGGTGGTAGATTTCCTGGAATTCCTTTTTCCGCTTGCTGGCCGGAACCTTCTTCGGATCGACCCGGCCAACCTCGATAAACTGGAAATCGTTATTCAGTCTCTCTTTCATCACGCGACTCTCAAGTATTCAATTTCGATGCGGGGTTCAGGTGGCGCCGCCGAAGCGGCGCGTGCGGCCGTTATTCCGGTCGCGCCCGAGTGCTGGCCAGCAGGGTGCGCAGGCTCGCCGCCTTGGGCTTAACCAGCCAGAACCGGCCAATATAGTCATCGAAATTGTCGAGGATGTGCTCCGCCCATTCGCTCTGGGTCTCCGTCACATGCTCACGGATTACGCTGCGAAGATGGTTGCGGTACGGCTCCATGTCTTCGCTGGAAATACGCTGGATTTCCACCAGCTCGTGGTTGTACTTGTCCACGAAGGTGTTCTGCTGGTCCAGGACGTAGGCGAAACCGCCGGTCATACCCGCCCCGAAGTTGTGGCCGGTATTGCCCAGTACGGTCACCAGACCGCCGGTCATGTACTCACAACAGTGGTCACCCACGCCTTCAACGACGGCGTGCGCCCCGGAATTCCGGACACCGAAACGCTCACCCGTGGTGCCTGCAGCGTAGAGTTTGCCGCCGGTCGCCCCGTAGAGACAGGTGTTACCGATGATCGACGTGTCCTGGGTCTTGAAGCTGCTTTCCCGCGGCGGACGGATAACCAGTTTGCCGCCGGTCATGCCTTTACCGACGTAGTCGTTGGCATCGCCTTCGAGGATCAGGTTCAGGCCACCGACGTTCCAGACGCCGAAGCTCTGCCCAGCCGTGCCGGTCAGCTCCAGCGTGATCGGCGCGCCGACCATACCCTGGTTGCCGTGCAACTGGGCGATTTCACCCGAGATCCGGGCGCCAATGGAGCGATCGCAGTTGGTGACGCGGTACTGCCAGGTACCACCGGCCTTATTGGTGATCGCCTCGCTCACGTCACTGACCATCTGCTCGGCCAGCGTACCTTTATCGAAAGGCGTGTTGCGCTCCACCTGACAGGTGTGTGGCTTGTCAGCCGGAATGTGATCGTTCTGCAGCAGCGGGTTCAGGTTCAACTTCTGCTGACGCGGCGTGTCACCCGGCAGTACTTCCAGCAGATCGGTCCGGCCCACCAGCTCTTCCAGACTGGTGACGCCCAGCTTGGCCATCCACTCCCGGGTTTCCGCCGCCACGAAGCGGAAGAAGTTCATCGCCATTTCGACGGTGCCCTTGAAGTGATCTTCACGCAGCTGGTCGTTCTGGGTGGCGACACCGGTCGCGCAGTTGTTCAGGTGACAGATCCGCAGGTATTTACAACCCAGCGCCACCATCGGGGTGGTGCCAAAGCCGAAACTTTCAGCACCCAGGATGGCCGCCTTGACCACGTCCAGACCGGTCTTCAGACCGCCGTCCGTCTGCAGGCGGATCTTACCGCGCAGGTCATTACCCCGCAGCGCCTGATGCGCCTCGCTCAGACCCAGCTCCCACGGGGAACCGGCGTAGCGGATCGAGGTCAGCGGGCTGGCTGCGGTACCGCCGTCGTAACCGGAGACGGTAATCAGGTCGGCGTAGGCCTTGGCGACACCGGCCGCGATGGTCCCCACGCCCGGCTCGGACACCAGCTTCACCGATACCAGCGCTTTCGGGTTGACCTGCTTGAGGTCAAAGATCAGCTGCGCCAGATCCTCGATGGAGTAGATATCGTGGTGCGGCGGCGGTGAAATCAGGGTCACACCCGGTACGGAATAGCGCAGACGGGCGATCAGTTCGTTGACCTTGCCTCCCGGCAGCTGGCCACCCTCACCGGGCTTGGCGCCCTGAGCGACCTTGATCTGCATGACGTCTGCGCTGCGCAGGTATTCCGCGGTCACACCAAAACGGCCGGAAGCCACCTGTTTGATCTTGGAGCGTTTCTCGGTGCCGTAACGGGCGGGATCTTCACCGCCCTCACCGGAATTCGAGCGACCGCCCAGGGTGTTCATCGCCACCGCCAGCGCCTCGTGGGCTTCCGGCGACAGCGCCCCCAGGGACATGGCCGCAGAATCGAAGCGCGGGAAAATGGCTTCCACCGGCTCGACGCTGTCCAGATCCACCGCCTTGATGTCCTTGCGGAAGGTCAGCAGGTCGCGCAGGGTCGCCACCGGACGCTCGTTCACCAGGCCGGCGTATTCGCGGTAGGTGCCGTAATTGCCGTCGATGACCGCGCGTTGCAGGGTATTGACCACATCAGGGTTGAACGCGTGGTATTCCTGCCCGTGGACGTATTTCAGCACGCCGCCCTGGGCGATCGGCTTACGCTGTTTCCAGGCATTGCTGGCCAGCAGTTCCTGATCCTGCTGGAAATCGTAGAAACCGGCACCCTGGATGCGGCTCGGCACTTCACAGAAGCACAGGTCGACCACTTCGTCGGCCAGACCGATGGCTTCAAACAGCTGGGCGCCACGGTAAGACGTGATGGTCGAGATCCCCATCTTGGACAGGATCTTGAGCAGGCCCTTGTTGATGCCCTTGCGGTAGTTATTCTTGGCCTCGATCGGATCCATCATGACTTCACCGGTGCGGATCAGGTCGTTGAGGATCTGGTACGACAGGTACGGGTAAACCGCCGTCGCGCCGAAACCGAACAGCACGGCAAAATGGTGCGGATCCCGCGCCCAGCCGGTTTCAATGATCAGGTTGGAGTCCGAGCGCAGGCCTTTGCGGACCAGATGGTGGTGCACGGCGCCGGTGGCCATCATGGCATTGACCGGCAGTTCACCTTCCTTGAGGTCCTTGTCGCTCAGGATCAACAACACCTTGCCGTTGCGCACGGCCTGCTCGGCCTCGTCACAGACGGCTTCAATGGCCTGCTTGAGCCCCAGCTCAGGACGGTAGCTCAGGCGGATCCGCTCGACTTCAAAACCCGGCCGGTCGTTGCTCTCGATGCGCAGGAACTTGGCCGGCGACAGCACCGGTGTGGACAGGATAATCCGGTTGGCGTGATCCGGCGTTTCCTCGAACACATTGCGCTCAGCCCCCAGACAGGTCTCCAGCGACATGACGATGGATTCCCGCAACGGGTCGATCGCCGGGTTGGTCACCTGGGCGAACTTCTGACGGAAAAAGTCAGCTGCGTGGCGAACCTTGCTGGACAGCACAGCCATCGGCGTATCGTCACCCATGGAGCCCACCGCTTCCTGACCGCTTTCGGCCAGCGGACGCAGCACCTGGTCCCGCTCTTCGAAAGACACGTGGAACATCTTCTGATGGATTTTCAGCTCGTCGCTTTCCATCAGCTTGAATTCCGGGGTGTCCTGATTCAGCGTCGCCTCGACACGCAGCGCGTTCTCACGCAGCCAGCGCTTGTAGGGCTGGGCGCTCTTGAGGCGCTGGTCGATGTCCTTGGTATGCAGGACTTCGCCGGATTCGGTGTCGATCGCCAGCATCTGGCCCGGTCCGACACGGCCCTTGGCCACAACGTCTTCCGGCTTGTAGCTGTAGGTACCGATTTCGGAGGCCAGCGTGATGAAGTCATCCTTGGTGATAACCCAGCGCGCCGGCCGCAGACCGTTCCGGTCCAGCATGCAGACGGCATGACGACCGTCGGACAGCACCAGGCCAGCCGGACCATCCCATGGTTCCATGTGCATGGAGTTGTATTCGTAGAAGGCCCGCAGATCGGAATCCATGGTGTCGACGTTCTGCCAAGCGGGCGGAATCATCATCCGCACCGCACGGAACAGGTCGACACCTCCGGCCAACAGAATTTCCAGCATGTTGTCCATGCTGGAAGAGTCGGAGCCGGTCCGGTTAACCAGCGGCTGCAGGGTTTGCAGATCCGGCAGATCCGGCGACTTGAACTTGGAGGCCCGGGCAATTGCCCAGTTCCGATTGCCTTCGACCGTGTTGATCTCGCCGTTGTGCGCCAGGAAGCGGAACGGCTGAGCCAGCGGCCAGCGCGGCATGGTGTTGGTGGAGAAGCGCTGGTGGAAGACACAGATGGCCGTATGCAGGTCCGGATCGCCCAGGTCCTGATAGAAGGTGGGCAGATCCACCGGCATCATCAGGCCTTTGTAGGAGATCGTCTTGTGCGACAGGCTGCAGATGTAGAATTCGGGATCATCCGCCATCTCGCGCTCGGCGTGGCGACGCCCCAGGAACAGACTGATGCCGAATGCCGGCTCATCCTTGCCCGCCGGCTCCACGAACACCTGTTCTATACGCGGCAGACAGTCCATCGCCATGGGGCCGAGGCAACTGCTGTCCGTCGGCACTTCACGCCACCCGACGATCTCCAGCCCCTGGTCGACAAGATGCTTTTCGAGAGTCTTACGACCCCGTTCGGCTTTCTTCTCGTCCTGATCGAGGAAAATCATGCCAACGCCGTACAGGTCGCCCAGCGTCTTGCCCAGACTTGCCTTGGCGGCCTTGCGCAGGAATGCGTCAGGTTTCTGCAGCAACAAGCCACAGCCGTCACCGGTCTTGCCGTCCGCCGCAATCCCACCACGGTGGGTCATGCAGGTCAGCGACTCGATGGCAGTTTGCAGCAACTTGTGGCTGGCATCGCCCTTCATGTGGGCAATCAGGCCGAATCCACAGTTGTCCCTGAACTCACCGGGATGATACAAACCTGTCATCATAAGCGTTCTCTCACTAAAATATTCTTTTCAATCAACGGGATAGGTGCCGAGCCCAGGCACATTACCCACTGACACTGAAAATGGGGGCTGGCTATTTTACATGCGCAGTAATACGTACTCAAATTGTTGAGCGATTTTTAACGCACTGACGGAATATAAAATTGATGAGATTGGAACAAAAAAGAATAAAAACCGCGCCGTATGAACCCGGGCGGCTTACTTCCTGGCGACGACGCTGCGCCAGTTGCGAATCAGGCCTGACGGCCCTGGCACATCATCAAAGGCCGGACCGCGAGCGAATCCAGACGTCGTGCTCGGCCAACCCCTGTGGCAGATCGCTCACGGCCTGACGGGCCTCGTTACGACTGGAGAATTGCCCGTACACCACAACATACCACGGTTTGCCCTTTCTTGTAGAGCGTGTGTAAACCATGCCCTCAATGTCCGGGTGCTCGCTCAGGAAGTCGAGAGCCGTCTTTTCCTCATAGCCTGCGATAAACTGCGCTGTCAGGCCCGCGCCGGCCCGAAGCGCTTCGACAGGCGTGAAACGATCAGGGGCCTGCGGCTTGAAAGCCCGCTCGGGAGTCTCATCGGCGGCTTGGTCGGCGGAGACCGCTGTCTCTGCGTCAGCCTGACCTGTCGATGCATTCGGTTGTGGTTGATTGTTCTCGCTGGATGTCTCCGCCGGTGCTGCCTCCGGCTCAGCCACCACATTGGCCTGATCAGCGGGGGTCGGCTGCGGCACTTCCGTTGACTCAGCCTCGGACGGTTGCGCTATCGCCGCGACAGAGTCCGCTGCAGTCACCTCGTCCGCCTTTGGCTCGTCAGCCGCAAGCGCATCGTTCCCGGCGACTGGCGATTGATCGGGCGCCCCATCGCCGGCTGGCGCATCTGGAGGAACCTCATTGGCCTTGGCCTCGGAAGCCGATATCGGATCGTTCAGCGACACATCGGGAGCCGATCGTTGTGGAGAAGACGTCGTTTCAGCCTCGGGGTGCCAGGACTCTTCATCGGGCCCCAACCTTATGGTTTTGCGCTCAACGGGCGCCGGCTGGTCGTTCTGGTGCGCGACCACGTCATCGTACTGCCAGGAAACCATGAGCCATGAGCCGCCCAGCAAGAGCAACACCGCTAGCGGAATGACCAGTTTTCGCGGGCTCATGCGGTTTCGTCTCGCCGCCGGCTGATGGCCAGCCATGTCCAGCCAGACGGCGGGCGCGGTTCGCTTGAGACGACCGAAACTGCCCTGCCCCAACTCATGCAGTTTTTTCAGGTGACTCGCCGCTAACAGCACATCCGGATCACCCCCGGCCTTGGCGATTCTTGGCCGAAGGTAATCGGCAATTTCATCGCGATTCAGAGGTCGCAGATGAATCTGGTGAGCCTGATGCTGCAGACCGCCCCCTTCGCTGTCCAGCATATCGAGCAAGGTATCCGAGCCGGAGAGCACGGGGACGGCCGCCTGCCCCCGATCCGCGTGCGTAAACGCCGCCACCAGCATCCGCAACAACGGCGCCGCCATATGATCCGCGTCATCGACCAGCAGGACGATACGACGGCCCCGGAGAGTCGCCCTCTCACTCCACTTGAAGAAGTTGTAAATGGCGTCGCGAACCGTCCGCCCGGTAGCCAGTCCCTGATGGGCAATCGCGAGCAGACGATCAGCCAGAGCCTGTTCGCTGGCCAGGTCGGTGGTGCTCAGACGCTGAAAATCGAGGCGATCGGACTCGTGACGGACCAGTTCGGCCAGCACCCGGGTTTTGCCGGCACCCCGGGCACCGGTGACCAGGATGGCCATATCCCCGAACGCCGTCAGGTGACGCAGGGTTTCCAGCGAATACTCGCGCTGCCCCCCGGGGTAGAAAGGCACGTCCATGGCAAGCGGATCCTGGCCCAATCCATAGCGGGACTGGAGTCGTTGAAACAGACCACCGGGGTCGCTGGTCAACTGTTCGTCAACTGCCATGGCATCTTCCGTGTCCGTAATTCGCGATACTCAGTTGCAAAACCGGGCGAGCGTTTCGCCCAGCTTTTGTGCGGGGAAGTCCGAGGTCACGACCGCCTTGCCCAACGATTCCAGCAGGACCAGCCGCAGCGCTCCATCGACATTCTTCTTGTCGACCGCCATCAATCCCAGAAAATCGTCCGGCGTCATTCCAGCGGGCGGCTCAAGCGGCAGATCGGCACGTTGCAGGATGCGGGCAACACGTTCCAAATCGTCAGCGCTGAGATAACCGAGACGGCAGGACAGATCAGCCGCCATCAACATGCCGGCTCCGACGGCTTCACCGTGCAACCAGGTGCCATACCCGGTAAAGGTTTCGATCGCATGGCCAAACGTGTGGCCGAGATTGAGAATGGCACGTAACCCGCCCTCCTTCTCATCCACTGCGACCACCTCCGCCTTGCAGGCACAGGACCGGTAAATCGCCTCAACCATCGCGGTGGCATCCAGTGACCGGAGGGCGGCCATATTGTTTTCCAGCCATTCCAGAAAGGCCGGCTCACGAATCAGGCCATATTTGATGACCTCCGCCAGCCCTGCAGGCAACTCCCGCGGCGGCAGGGTGCCCAGCGTATCGGTATCGATCAGCACGACTTCCGGCTGATGAAACGCGCCGATCATGTTCTTGCCCAGCGGATGGTTGATGCCCGTCTTACCACCAACCGAGGAATCCACCTGCGACAACAAGGTTGTCGGAATCTGTATGAAGTGCACGCCACGTTGATAGCAGGCCGCCGCAAAGCCGGTCATATCACCAATCACGCCACCACCCAGCGCAACCAGCGTCGTTTTCCGGGTATGCCGATTCTCCAGCAGGGCGTCGAAAATAAGGTTCAGCGTTTCCCAGTTCTTATACCGCTCGCCATCCGGAAGAACGACACTGTCGACCGCCTTACCGGGGAACGATCCGGTCGCGCGCTCCAGATAAAGTGGCGCCACGGTCGCATTCGTCACGATCAGGACACGATCACCCCGGACGTGAGAAGACAGGTCCACGGATCCAAGCAGCCCCTGGCCAATCAGGATCGGGTAGCTGCGCTCACCAAGATCGACCGTTAGCGTGCGTGCGACGTCAGGCATGTTTGTGTCCTTCCTTCCTCAGGTGCCGTTTCTTGCGGGACGTCCGTGGCTTGATGCGATTAATGAGTTGGCGCACGACGAGTCTCGGGCTCTTTTTATCCGTCATCATCACGATATCGGCAAGCTGGCTGTAAATCGGATTCCGTCGATCAAACAGATCCTGCAACACGGCGCGGGGATCGTCATGCTGGAGCAGCGGGCGGTTGCGATCACGCCGGGTGCGCTCAAACTGCTGGTCCACAGAGGTCTTGAGGTAAACGATCAACGCAGCCCGACGCAAGCTGGCGTGGTTTTCTTCGCGCATGACCGCACCGCCGCCGGTTGCAATCACAGCACCGGTTTCATGGGACAGCTCTTCCAGGATGTTGCTCTCGCGGGTTCGAAAGCCGCTCTCGCCCTCGACGTCGAAGATCCACGGAATATTGGCTCCACAACGCTCTTCGATCAGGCGGTCGGAATCGATAAAGCGATAGCCCAGTTCTCTGGCCAACAGGCGTCCAATCGTGCTTTTCCCGGCTCCCATAGGGCCCACGAGCACAATACGTTCCGGCAACGGCATAGTTCTGCTCAATCCAATACAGGGCGCTGAGCATAGCACAGGCGCCAATCCCGCGATAAGCGCCTGTTCGCCTCGGTACAAACAAAAAAGCCGCCTCTTCCGAGGCGGCTTTTGGGATCCTGGCAGTGATCAGTCGATCAGGTCGCCTTTCAGGATCTTCGGCGTAATGAAGACCAGCAGCTCGCTGCGCTCATCAACCACCGACTTGTTGCGGAACAGCGCTCCCAGGTACGGAATGTCGCCCAGGAACGGCGTCTTGGTAATGGTGGTGGATTTTTGAGACTGGAATATACCACCAAGCACGACCGTTTCACCGTTACGGACCAGCACCTGGGTTGTAACCTCATTGGTATCTATGCTTGGTACCCCATCAGTCTCCTCACCTCGAGAATCCTGATTCACGGCAAGATCCATAATAATTTTGTCGTCAGGAGTTATTTGGGGCGTCACTTCCAGAGACAGTACCGCTTCCTTAAAGGACACAGAAGTAGCACCACTCGAAGAAGCCTCCTGATAGGGTATTTCTTCACCCGACTTTATTCGGGCTGTCTGGCGATCAGCTGTCACGACCTTTGGTTGTGCCACAATTTCAGCTTGTCCATCGCTCGCATACGCCGATAACTCGAGATCCACCAGGAAATCGGTACCGATGTAACCGAAGGCAATAGAAGAAGCATTCGACTGGGCGGCACCAAGATTGACGTTTAAGCTATCAGCAGGCAGCGTCAGTGAACCTGAGGAGATATTGCTGATACCACTTTGCGTGCCTCCAACAACCACGTTGTTATTACCGCCATTAGCATTACCGCGACCTTCAACTCCCCACTGCACACCCAGCTCCTCAGCCAGATCAGTGGACGCGCGAACGATACGGGCCTCGATCAGAACCTGACGCACAGGCACATCCCAAGTGGAAACCAATCTTCTTATCTGCTCAAGCTTGTCGGCCGTTTCACGCACACTGATTGTGTTGGTGCGCGGATCAGAAGATACGAAGCCACGATCTGAAATCAGCTCTTCATCTGCCTTTATCAGAGTGACAATGTCGGCAGCCTTTGCGTAGTTGACCTGGATAATATCCAGACGGACCGGAGCCAATTCAGCAATCTGCTTGGATGTTTCCAGCTCCATACGCTCTCGGGCAGCAATTTCGTCAGCCGGTGCAACCAGCAAGACGTTACCAATCTGACGCTTGTCCAGCCCCTTGGTCTTCAGAATCAGATCCAGAGCCTGGTCCCAGGGCACGTTTTGCAGACGCAGCGTAATGCTGCCGCTGACCGTATCACTGGCCACCAGGTTCAGACCCGTGAAATCGGCGATCAACTGCAGGACCGAGCGAACTTCGATGTCCTGGAAGTTCAGGGACAGCTTCTCGCCGGTGTACGGGAACTTCTCCTCGCGACGATTCTCCGCCTCTTCATCAGACAACGGTTCAACGCTCACCGTAAACTCGTTGCCGGCCTGGTAGGCCAGATAGTCGTAGTTGCCTTTCGGGCGAATTTCCACAACCGCATCATCGCCCTGCACAAAGGTATCCACACGCGTGACCGGTGTTGCGAAATCGGTGACATCCAGGCGACGACGAAGGGATTCAGGGACCCGGGCACCATCCATCACCAAACGGATCCGACCGCCGGTTTCGGACAGGTCCACAGACATTTTCGGGCTGGACAGGCTGACGACGATCTGGCCTTCGCCATCCGCCCCCCGATGGAAATCGACGTTGGAAATGGCGTCCTGAGACGACGCTGACGAAACGGCGGACTGCACCGGTGTACTGGAGGTCGTCTGGGCGGCTGCCCGTCCTTCAACACCGCCGATCTTCATGGTGATAGTATTGCCGGTCACGTCCGTGGTGTAGGGAACCAAATCCACCAGATTGAAGATCAGGCGGGTCCGGTCCTTGGTATCGACAACCGTCATGCTCTGGGCATTACCACTGCCCAAAGAGATGCTGCGGCTCTGCAGGGCACTGGCCACCCCCTTGAGATCCACCGCGATTCGGGCCGGACGCTCGATCGTATAGCCGGTCGGCTGCGGCGGGGTTCCATCGAACTTGAGAACGACCTCAGTCCCGTCGCCCGGGAGTGCCGTGAATTCGACATCATTCAGGCTGACCGCGTTCGCCAAGCCGGACATCATGCCGAGAGCAGCCATGCCGATTATCAATACAGTTTTTCTGAACATCGTTAGCCTCGACCCCAACCTATTTTGTACACACAGATTTCTTGAATTATTCATGTCGCCGCTCCTTAGCCCTCACTCAGTTCAAGGGTTCGCGGCCGCTTGACCCAACCACCGCTGCCATTGGGCACGATTTCGATGAGTTCAATACGGGTCTCGCTCACTCCAACGACACGCCCGTAGTTTTCGCCCATATAGCTGCCTTTGCGGACTCGGTGAATGCCGCCAGTATTATCTTTCACCAAGGCGAAAAGCGCACCGCTACTATCAGCCCGTTTAAGAGTGCCTACCATACTCAGATTCGTCAGTTGGAAGTTTTCCAGAACTTCCTTGGGACGATCGAAATCCGGTTCGATATCGCTTTCCGGCTTTTCATCTACCATGGTGAGCTGGACTTCCACCGGCACCTCAAACGGTGAACGACGATCGGCAGCCGAATAAGTGAAAGCCTCATAGGCTTTAAACTCCGGCAGCGGTTCGACGTGACCGCGCGGCTTTGACCTTGCTTCCGACATAAACTGATCCAGATCGGAAAAGCCATTGCCCTGGGAACAGGCCGTCAACAGTGTCGCCAAACAAACCATAGTCCAGGCTTTACAGGCATGCTTGCTCATCATGCTTACTCCCCAGCCCGGTAACGATAAGTCCTCGCCTGAACCTGCATTTCAAGCTCCCGGCTTTCGGCCTTATCCGTTGGTTTGATATTAAAGTCGTGCAAAGTCACGATACGTGGCAACCCAGCAATACTGCTTACAAAGGAAGCCAACTCGTGATACGTGCCGCGTACCTTGAGGTTGATCGGCAACTCCACATAGAAATCCTTCTTTTGTTCTGGCTGCAGCTTGATCTCATCAAGCTCAAGACCATTGCCCACGGCAGTATTGGTGATGTCTTCCAGAAGACCGGGCACTTCGGTATCACTGGGCAACTGTTTGACCAGCGCACCGAACGTTTCTTCCATTTCAACCATCTGCTTCTTGAAGACCGCCAGGTTGGCCACCTTGTAGGCCTTCTGCTCGTATTGGTCCTTGAGCTCCACCTCCTTTTTCTCTACACGGCTGAGCTGGCTATACTCGTCTTTGACGAAAAACCAATAGCCGCCACCCAGGATCAGGCCAAAGACAAACAGCATGACGATGACCTTGACCGGCATCGGCCAGATGCCAGCGTTGTTCAGATCGAGGTCATTGACATCAAATTCGTTCAGGCTTTTAAGAGAGTCCGCGAGGCTCATTTCTTACCCCCCTCCTCTTCGGGCTCCGGAGTTTTCTGGTCCACCGAAAGATTGAATTGACTGTAGCCGGCACGATCACTGTCAGCGGACGACACATTCGTAAGATTGGGATTTGCAAACCATTCGGAGTCTTCGAAGTGACGCATCAGACTGGAAATACGGTTGTTAGACTCGGCCATTCCAGTAATCTCAAGTTGATCGCCGGTTTTTGTAAGTTCTGTGTAGAACAGTCCGTCGGGCAGCGTTTTCACCAACTCGTCGAACACTCGGACTATAATAGGTCGCTTACCCTGCAGATCTTGAATCACCTTCATTCGGGCAATCAGCTCATCACGTTGGCGACGCAGGTTTTCGATCTCCTTAATCTGGGAATCCAGGGATGTCGTCGCTTTCTGGATGTAGGAATTACGAGATTCCTGGTAGGAAATCTGGTCGTCCACGTGCCCCTTCCACAGGAAACCCAGGCCAGCAGCGACGATGACCGCGCCCACAATCATGACGACGAACTGCTGCTGCTTCTCCGCCCGCAGTTCCTCGCGCCAGGGTCTGAGGTTAATCTTCGCCATCAGTCAAAACTCCTCATCGCCAGACCACAGGCAATCATCAGCGACGGCGCATCGTTGCTCAGTGCGGACGCATTGACCCGGGAGCCCACTGCCATATCGGCAAACGGGTTAGCCACCAGTGTGGCGGTGCCCGTTTTCTCCTCAACCATCTCGGTCAGCCCCTGAATGGACGCTGTACCGCCAGCGAGGACGACATAGTCAACCGCGTTATACTGGCTGGCACCGAAGAAGAACTGCAGTGCACGGGCCACCTGCTGGACGACCGCCTCCCGGAACGGGGACAGCACTTCCACCTCGTAGTCGTCCGGCAATCCGCCCTGCTTCTTGGCCAGTCCGGCCTCTTCGAGGGACAGGCCGTAGCGGCGCTGGATTTCCTCGGTCAGCTGCTTGCCGCCGAAGATCTGCTCACGCGTGTAGACAGTCTTGCCGTCCGCCAGAACGCTCAGCGTGGTCATGGTGGCGCCTACATCGACAATCGCGACCACCAATTCCTCACCCTGTGAGTCCAGTTGCGGCTCGACCAGCGTATAGGCCCGCTCAAGGGCATACGCCTCGACATCGACCACCTTGGCGGAAAGCCCCGCGATGGAAAGCGCATCTTCCCGGATATCGACGTTTTCCTTGCGGCAGGCTGCCAGCAGGACGTCGACCTGGTCGGGGTTGGTTTCCGAGGGGCCCTGGACCTCGAAGTCGATGGCGACTTCGTCCAGCGGATAGGGAATGTACTGATCGGCTTCCAGCGCGATCTGGTCTTCCATTTCAAATTCGTTGAGGCCGGCATTCATCTGAATCAGCTTGGTAATGACCGCCGACCCAGACACAGCCACCGCGGTTTGCTTTGCACTGGCGCGAGCCTTGCTCACCACCTTGCGCAACGCGTCACCGACGGCCTCTACATCCGTGATATTTTTCTCGACAACAGCGTTGGCAGGCAGCGGTTCTACCGCATAGCTCTCAACCCTGTACCGCTCGCCACTCTGCCTGGAGAGTTCCAGAAGCTTGACCGAGCTTGAACTGATGTCGATACCCAGCACAGCACTGGACTTTTTACCGAACAATCCGAACACGCGCTCACCCTATACCTGGTTTAATGCACCCGGTTACGACTTTTTTATTTAAGAGAATTTGTTTTGCTTTGCGTCTACAATGCGATTTCTTCTTGGAAGAAAGGCAAAGTGAACTTTGAGGATGCCTTATCCTTCTAAAGCAATTTCTCAGATGATAGACCTATATCTAACAGTTGTCAGAAAAAATGTCCCGAATGATCCGCTTTACTCGCATTAGTACATGGCTGTTTTTTTTCGGCCTTTCGATCGGCGCCATGCTGCTTTCAAGTTTCTATCTTTACCTGCGCCCGGGTTTGCCATCTGTCGATCAACTTGTCGACATCCGGCTCCAGACACCGCTTCGGGTCTATTCCAGCGACAAGAGATTAATAGCAGAATTCGGTGAAAAGAGAAGGGCTCCGATCACAATCGAACAGATCCCCAACCTTCAGTTACATGCCTTCCTGGCCGCCGAGGATTCGCGATTCTACGAGCACAATGGGGTCGACATCAAAGGCCTGGTGCGGGCTGCAGTGGAACTGGTCACCACCGGTTCGATCCGCTCCGGGGGCAGTACCATCACAATGCAGGTTGCAAAAAATTACTTTTTGACACGGGAACGTACCTTTATCCGGAAGTTCAACGAGATACTGCTTGCCTTTCAGATAGAGCGTGAACTTCCCAAGAACAAGATCCTGGAACTGTATTTAAACAAGATATATTTGGGCAATCGGGCCTACGGTATCCAGGCCGCGTCCCAGGTTTATTACGGCAAACCGGTGAATGAACTGGAGCTGGCTCAGATGGCCATGCTGGCCGGTCTGCCCAAGGCGCCGTCGGCTTACAACCCACTCGCCGACCCACAGCGCGCCCTGTCCCGCCGCAACTGGATCCTGCAGCGCATGCGCGAACTGGGCTATATCTCGGACACCGCCTACGACCTGGCGTCACGTGCACCGATTACCGCCAGCTTCCACGGCGCCGAGCATGAGCTCAAAGCCGACTACGTGGCCGAGATGGCCCGCTCGGAGATGGTCAGACGCTACGGTGACGACGCCTACACTGACGGCTACAAGGTGTACCTAACGGTCGACAGCGATAAACAAAAAGCGGCCAACGACGCCCTCCAGGCCGGCCTTGAAGCCTACGATCATCGCCATGGTTTCCGCGGTCCGCTGGGCCACCTGGACGACGATACGCTGGAATCCGGCGAGCTCGACAAGGCGCTGGGCAGCTATCCGGCCTATCCCGGGCTGACACCGGTTGTTGTCACCAAGTTGAACGACGAATCGGCCACCGTCTACAGCCAGCCGACCGGTGAAACCCAAATGCCGTTCGACACCATGAAATGGGCGCGCGAGTACCGCAACGAAAACCGGCGCGGATCCGAGCCGACGAAACCGGCGGACGTTCTCAAGGTCGGGGATGTGGTGTACGCCCGCCCGCAATCACCGCCCCCCAGCTCCTCTGCGTCGAATGACGAATTACCCGAAACGGTCGCCAAACCGTCCATGGCTCTCGAACAACTGCCCCAGGTCGAAGGCGCGCTGATCTCGCTGGATGCAAAAACCGGCGGCATTCAGGCCCTGACTGGCGGCTACAGCTTTGAGGAATCCAAGTACAACCGCGCCATTCAGGCAAAACGTCAGCCGGGGTCCAACTTTAAACCGTTCCTTTACCTGTCGGCCCTGGAGAAGGGAAAGACAGCGGCCACGGTCATTAACGACGCCCCGATCGTCCTGGACGATGCCGACCAGGAATCGGTCTGGCGTCCGGAAAACTCGGGCAGCCGCTTTGCCGGGCCGACCCGCCTGCGCAAGGCGCTGTACCAGTCCCGCAACCTGGTCTCTATCCGGCTGCTACGCTCGATCGGCATCGACTACACCCTCGATTACCTTCAACAGCTGAAAATCGACACGTCGGGCATGCCGCACAACCTGACGCTCGCTCTAGGCAGTGGCACCCTGTCCCCGATGGAAGTAGCCCGCGGCTTTGCGGTCATTGCCAATGGCGGCTATGACGTCACGCCCTATCTGATCGACCGCATCGAAGACAGCCGCGGTAATATCCTTTACGCGGCTCCCAGCGTCATTCAGTGCGACGACGACTGCGCCGACCTGGCGGCCCGATCGCCCACACCGGATGCCGGCTTCCCGGCCATCCGCACGGCACCCCGTCTGGCGGACAAGCGCGCGGTTTACATCATGCACTCGATATTGCGCGACGTGATCGAAAAAGGGACCGGCCGCCGCGCCCTCGCCCTGAACCGCAAGGACGTCGCCGGCAAAACCGGGACCACCAATGAGCAGCGGGATGCCTGGTTCTCCGGCTTCAATCACGACCTGGCCACGACGGCCTGGGTGGGCTTCGATACCCCTCGACCGATGGGGCGCGGCGAGTACGGCGCTGTTGCCGCACTGCCGGTATGGCTGGATTACATGAAAGTCGCCCTGAAGGATGCGCCGTCGTCGTATATGCCCCGCCCCAATGGCATCGTGACCGTGAAGATCGATCCGGAAACCGGCGAGCGCGCAGCGCCGGGCAACCCCGACGCCATCTTTGAACTGTTCCGGGAAGAAAACGTGCCGGCCCAGCAGTCAGCCGACACCATTCGCAACCAGGACAACGGCGACGCGGTCATGCCCCAGGAACTGTTCTAGCGTCCCAACGCTTACCTCAACCGGTATTCCGGGCACAAAAAAACCGCCGAAAGGCGGTTTTTTTGTATCCCCAGCGACTTACCGAATGTCGTCGATCGACTTCAACGGGTAGTGTGCCGGGTAGGCATGACGCGCGACGCCGGAATCGACCGCCGCACGGGCAACCGCCGCCGGCACGAACTCGAGCAAACGCACATCCATCGGCTTGGGAATGATGTACTCCTTGCCGAACTCAAAGCTCTCCACACCGTAGGCTTCGCAGATTTCCTTGGGCACCGGTTCTTTCGCCAGGTCACGAATGGCGTGAACCGCGGCCACTTTCATCTCTTCGTTAATGGCCGTTGCACGAACGTCCAGCGCACCACGGAAAATGAACGGGAAGCCCAGGACATTGTTGACCTGGTTCGGGTAGTCGGAGCGGCCGGTCGCCATGATCAGATCGTCGCGGGCGGCCAGCGCCACTTCGGGACTGATCTCGGGATCCGGGTTGGAGCAGGCAAAGACGATGGGGTTCGGCGCCATTTTCTTCAGCTGCTCAGCCGACAGCAGGTCCGGACCGGATACACCCACGAAGACATCCGCGCCGTCGATCGCGTCATCCAGGGTGCGGAACTCGGTTTCCGTCGCGAACATGGCCTTGTACTGGTTCAGGTCGTCACGACCCGCATGGATCACGCCCTTTCGGTCCAGCATGAAGATATTCTCGGACTTCATGCCGCAGCTGATCAGGAGTTTCATACAGGCAATCGCGGCGGCGCCGGCACCCAGACAAACCACCCGGGCCTCCTCCGGTTTCTTGCCTTGCAACTCCAGCGCGTTGAGCATGCCGGCCGCCGTCACGATGGCCGTGCCGTGCTGGTCGTCGTGGAATACCGGCACATTGCACTGTTCTTTCAGCGCACGCTCAACTTCAAAGCATTCGGGCGCCTTGATGTCCTCCAGATTGATACCGCCGAAGGTATCGGCAATCCGGGCCACGGTCTCGATAAACGCCTGGGGACTTTCGGAATTCACTTCAATGTCAAAGACATCAATACCGGCAAAGCGCTTGAACAGAACGCCCTTGCCTTCCATGACCGGCTTGCTCGCCAGAGGGCCCAGGTTGCCCAACCCGAGAATGGCAGTACCATCCGAAATGACAGCAACCAGGTTACCCTTGCCGGTATATTTGTACGCATTCTCGGGGTCTTTCGCGATCTCGCGGACCGGTTCAGCCACGCCCGGGCTGTAGGCCAGGGAAAGATCGCGGGATGTCCGCGTCGGCTTGGTGATTTCAACGCTCAGCTTACCCGGGCGGGGGTTGGCGTGATAATCGAGGGCCGCTGCTTTCAGATCTTGAGACATTGCCACTGTTCCGTTTGTCACGTTAATCGGGTGGAGCGTCATTATATGGGCCGAAGGTGAACGATCCGGTCAACGATCGACACGGACAATGCCCGAATGAACGGCATGGCCCCGGCCCCACTCTCACTTTATAGTTCTCCGCCAGCGCTGGCGCGAGCGCGACATTATGGCGTGACTACCCAGCTCAAACAAGGGCGGCTGCGCAAATACTGACCAGCCGTAACCATGAATTTTTTCATGCCCCACATAAGCAAAAAAGGCGCCATTTGGCGCCTTTTTTGCTCGTCCCACCGCTATCGGCGGAATGGGTCCGCGGATCAGCTGCCTTTCTTGATACGGCCGCCGAAACGCTTCTGGAACCGGTCGATACGACCCGCTGTGTCCATCACCTTCTGCTTACCCGTGTAGAACGGGTGGCACTGGGAACAAACGTCCAGCTGCATGTCACGGGCAATCGTGGAACGGGTCTTGATGACATTACCGCAACTGCAGGTTGCAGTAATTTCTTCGTACTTCGGGTGGATACCTTCTTTCATGGGAAAACCCTCTTTGCATATGCCGCCACCTGATCATCTGCCAGGCACCGCATGGGGTAAAATGGCCATGGCGGTTAAAATGCCGCCAAAATCAGACGGCGAATCATATCAGAATTCCCTTGATTCGCAATAGATGAGCCTGTAGCAGTGTTCCCTTATACTGCGCCTTTCCTTTTTCCAATGACGGAGACCCTGTGACCCAGACGGCACGCATTGCGCTGTCACGCCCCCTGCGACGACTGTTCGACTACAGGATCCCCGACGGCATGGTTGTGCAACCAGGCCAGCGAGTCCGTATTCCGTTCGGCCGCCAGTCGCTGGTTGGCCTTGTCGTGGACACCGGCGTTCAGCCGCCAGAAGGTATCAAGCTCAAACCCATCAGCGCCGTTCTCGAAGACTGGCCAGCCTTGCCCGATGAGACTCGTACCCTGTTGCAGTGGGCCGCCAGTTACTACCAGCATCCGCTCGGCGAGTGTCTTTTTATGGGGCTGCCTCCGGCACTTCGCCGGGGGCGACCCGCGTCGCAACCCGCCGAGCAAGCATGGACCATTGTCCCCGGCGCCAGTACCGCGCCATTGCCGGCCCATGCAAAGCGCCAGCAGGCCCTGCTCGACTGGCTGTCGGATCTCGGCGAGCCGATGGGGCAAAAGGACATCCTGGCGGCCGGTTTCTCCCGCGCCCAACTGAAAGCCCTGGCGGACCGCGAAATGATCCGTGAAGCCAACGCCAAAGAGCAGCTCAGCTCCCGCAAGCCCACGCCTGTCGACACCCTGCCGGAGCTAACCCCCGCCCAGAACGAGGCCTTCGGACAACTCCCCTGCCCGGATGAGGGATTTACCGCCTCGCTACTCTATGGCATCACGGGCAGCGGCAAGACCGAACTCTATCTTCATTATATAGAGCGGTATCTCTCCGACGATCAGCAGGCCCTGGTGCTGGTCCCGGAAATCAACCTCACCCCCCAGACTGTGCGACGCTTCACCCGCTACTTCGGCGACCGCATTGCCGTCTGGCATTCAGCCCTGAACGACGGCGAACGCCTGCACACGTGGCTGCGCATCCGACAGGGCGACCCGGTCATTGTCATCGGCACCCGCTCGGCGGTCACCCTGCCCTTTATGAGACTGGGGGCCCTGATCGTCGACGAGGAGCACGACACGTCCTTCAAACAGGGCGAAGGTTTTCGCTATTCCGGCCGCGATCTCGCTGTATACCGGGCCCACCTGAACCAGTGCCCGGTCATACTGGGATCAGCCACGCCGTCGATCGAATCCTGGCACAACGCCACGTCCGGAAAGTACCGCCTGATTCGACTGGAGGAAAGGGCCGGCGAGGCCCGGCCACCCACCATGCGGCTGCTCGACATCCGCAGCCGACCGCTGGAGGGCGGTCTATCGCCACGCGCCCTGCAGGCGGTCCGCGAACGGATCGAGCGCCAGGAGCAGGTACTGGTCTTCGTCAACCGCCGTGGTTTCGCCCCGGTGATGATGTGTTTTGACTGCGGGCACACCAGCGAATGCCCTCGCTGCGACTCCCGGCTCACCTTCCACCGCCGCGACCGGGCCCTGCGCTGCCACCACTGCGATTACCAAACCGCCGCGCCGCTCACCTGCCCGAGTTGCGACAGCGACGCCTACAAACCCATCGGTCAGGGCACCGAACGCACCGAAGACGTGCTCCAGTCGGCTTTTCCCGACACCCCGGTGATTCGGGTGGACCGGGACAGTACGCGCAATCGCGGCAGCATTGATCGCATCCTCGAACGCGTGAATACCGGTGAGCCTTGTATCCTGGTGGGCACCCAGATGCTGGCAAAGGGTCACGACTTTCCCAACGTCTCACTGGTGGTGGTGGTCAATGCCGACGGCGGCTTGTTCAGCGTGGACTTCCGGGCGCCGGAACAGCTGGTACAGACGCTGCTGCAAGTCAGCGGTCGCGCCGGCCGAGGTGTCATCCCCGGCACCGTCCTGATCCAGACCTGCCACAGTGAGCACCCACTTCTCAACCAGCTCTGCGACGGCCACTATCCCACGCTTGCCGAGCACATACTGGCAGAACGCGAGGCGCTCAGCCTGCCGCCCTTCCGGGCCATGGCCCTGCTTCGGGCAGAAGCCGCCTCCATGGAGGAAAGCCTGTCCCTGCTCGATGCCGCCAAGGCACAGATCCGGGACAATCGCATCGAAACCTGGGGGCCTTTGCCGGCGCTGATTGCCCGACGCGCGGACCGCCACCGGGCACAGCTGATCTTCCTCAGCGATCGTCGCGGGCCCATGCAGGCGACATTGGCGAACCTGTGTTATTTCCTTGAGAATGAAAAGAAGCCGGCCACACTGAAATGGCAGGTGGATATCGATCCCCTGGAAACCGGGTAGCTCGGGACACCCGATAGTGGTCCGCCACATTGAGAAAGGCCGGGCTTTCCGCGATAATACGCGATCCTCGAGAGGGCTCGTTCCGGGGCCTCTGATGAGTGACTGACCCGCCTCCGGCTGACACAGCATGCCGAGGCCGTTACGGGGTTCATCAGAGGCTCTTTCAGCCCATTCAATGCTCCGATCCGACAGAGTCATCTGCCAGCATGAAAGATACGGTAACCCAGCTACTTGAAGCCGCCATTGCGGCGCTCCAGGCCGACGGCGTTTTGCCGGCCGACCAGACGTTCACGCCGAATGTCGACAACACCCGCGACAAGGCCCACGGCGATTTCGCTACAAACATCGCCCTGGCCACCGCCAAGGCTGCTGGGAAACCACCGCGACAACTGGCCGAAGCCTTGATCGACAAGCTGCCGGAGAGCCCGGCCGTCCAGAAAGTCGACATTGCCGGCCCGGGCTTTATCAACTTTTTCATGAGTGACGCCAGCAGCTTCGACATTGTGCGCACGATCATTGAGTCCGGTGAAACCTACGGCCGCAACAACAGCGGCCAGGGCGAATCGGTACAGATCGAGTTCGTCTCAGCCAACCCGACCGGTCCGCTGCATGTCGGTCACGGTCGCGGTGCGGCGATTGGCGATTGCCTGGCGCGACTGCTGGAAGCCAACGGCTATCAGGTTTCCCGCGAGTTCTACTACAACGACGCCGGCGCCCAGATCGACAACCTGGCGCTGTCCGTTCAGGCCCGCGCCCAGGGCAAGACTCCTGAGGACGAGGGCTGGCCCGCTGACGGCTATCGCGGCGACTACATAGTCGATGTGGCCAAGGCCTACCTGGCCGGCGAGACAGTGACGGCCGACGATCGGGAAGTGACCGCCAAGGCGGATGCGAACGACCTGGACGCGATCAAAGCCTTTGCCGTGGCCTACCTGCGCCGCGAGCAGGATCTGGACCTCAAGGCTTTCGGCGTCGAGTTCGACGTCTATTTCCTGGAGTCGTCCCTGTACAGCGATGGCAAGGTGGAAGAAACCGTCCGCATGCTGACGGACAACGGCTACACCTATGAAAAGGAAGGCGCCACCTGGCTGCGCACCACCGAGTTCGGCGACGACAAGGACCGGGTCATGCGCAAGACCGACGGCGGCTACACCTACTTCCTGCCGGACGTCGCCTATCACCTGGACAAGTGGCGCCGTGGCTACACCACCGTGATCAACGAACAGGGGGCTGACCACCACTCTACAGTCACGCGGGTGCGCGCCGGCCTCCAGGCCCTGAAAACCGGCATTCCACAGGGGTGGCCGGATTACGTCCTGCACCAGATGGTGCTGGTGACCCGTTCCGGCGAAGAAGTGAAACTGTCCAAACGCGCCGGCAGCTACGTCACGCTGCGCGATCTGATCGACGAAGTCGGCCGTGATGCCACGCGATTCTTCCTGGCGGCGCGTCGGGTCGATTCCCAGTTGACCTTCGATATTGACCTGGCCCGCTCCCAGACCAATGAAAACCCGGTCTATTACATCCAGTATGCTCATGCCCGGATCTGCAGCGTGCTGCGCAAGCTGGCCGCAGAAGGTATCCAGGCCGACCGCCGGGCGCTGGTGGAGCGCCTGGACGGCCTGGGACTGGAAGAGGAACGGGATCTGGCCAATCGCCTGGCCCAGTATCCGGAACTGATCGCCAATGCGGCCGCCACGCGCGAACCGCACCACGTCACCCATTACCTGCGCGACCTGGCCGGGCAGTTCCACACGTATTACAACGCTCACAAGGTCTTGGTGGACGACGAAACCATCCGCGATGCACGAATCGCCCTTTGCCTGGCGGTCCAGCAGGTGCTGGTCAACGGCCTGTCGCTGATCGGCGTCGGCGCACCGGAAGAGATGTAACCCACAGGACAGCAGTCCAGCGCGAGGCCCATCACCGATGTCCCGTGATTACGCCAAGAAGTCCCGCCCCCAGGGCGCAGCAGCCACCAGCACCAGCCGGCCTGCGCCGCGACGGGCCAAAGGCACCCAAAAGCCGGAACGCAGCAAGAAGGCCAGCCCCCGGAAGCAGTCCGGCGGCCTGTCCCTGCGCTGGATACTGTCTCTCGCCCTGGTGGGCGGGTTCATTGGCTTCATTGCCTACCTGAACTCGCTGCCCGCGCCGGGCAACGGTCCGGCGGGGTCGTCCCGGGGCAGTCAGCCGGCACAGACGGCCAAAACCACCCCCAAGGCGGCACCGGCCCAGAAAGAGAAAAAGGAATCTTTCCAGTTCTACGACATGCTGCCGGAATCGGAAGTGGTACCACCCAAGGTGGAAGCCTACGACCCGGGACCAGCCCCGGCCGAACGCAAGTACCAGTACATGATCCAGACCGGCTCGTTCAAAGGCCGCAGCGATGCCGAGCGCCAACGCGCCCAGGTGGCCTTCCAGGGGCTGCACGCCTCCATCGAGCAGATCAAGCTGGACAGCGGCGTCATCTGGTACCGGGTCAACATCGGCCCGTTCGACTCCCGCAGCAAGATGAACAGCGTCGTCGACAAGCTGGTCAGCATCAATATCGAGCCTTTGGTCCGCAAGGTCCCCAAGGAAGGCTGATTCTCTGAGCCCGGTCGTGGCACGGCCGGGCAAACGTGACCCGGCTACCCACCGCCATCGTATGATTGCTGAATTGTCACGATGGGCCATCCCGTCTATCCCCTTGAAAATCACCCTGTCATAGCCATATCTAAGGAATCTCGAGGGGCCTCTGAATAAGCCCTGATCCTGCCCCCCTGTTCGGGACGTATTCAGAGGCACCTTCCCAACAGGCTCATTAGCACTTGGAGCTCACATGACAACGATTCTTTCTGTACGACGCGGCGACACGGTGGCCATGGGCGGTGACGGTCAGGTTTCCCTGGGCAACACCGTGATGAAAGGCAATGCCAGAAAAGTGCGCCGCCTGTACAACAACCAGGTCCTGGCCGGATTCGCCGGTGGCACGGCCGACGCCTTCACCCTGTTCGAGCGCTTCGAAGCGCAGCTGGAGAAGCATCAGGGCAACCTGACCCGGGCCGCCGTGGAACTGGCCAAGGATTGGCGAACGGACAGGGCCCTGCGACGACTCGAAGCCTTGCTGGCGGTGGCCGATCACACCGCCTCGTTGATCATCACCGGTAACGGGGACGTCATCGAACCCGAAGACAGCCTCATTGCCATTGGCAGCGGCGGGCCTTTTGCCCAGGCCGCCTCACGGGCACTGCTGGAAAACACAGAGCTCAAGGCGGACGAGATCGTCGAGAAGGGTCTCGACATCGCCGCTGACATCTGCATTTACACGAACCATAACCGCACGCTCGAAGTGCTGTCCGGCAAAGAGTGACGGAGCCATCATGTCTGCAATGACCCCTCGTGAAATCGTTCATGAACTCAACAAACACATCGTCGGCCAGGAGGAGGCCAAGCGGGCCGTCGCCGTTGCCCTGCGCAACCGCTGGCGTCGCATGCAGCTGGAACCGGCGCTGCGGGACGAAATCACGCCCAAGAACATCCTGATGATCGGCCCCACCGGTGTGGGCAAGACCGAGATCGCCCGTCGCCTGGCCAAACTGGCGGATGCACCCTTCCTGAAAGTGGAAGCCACCAAGTTTACCGAGGTGGGTTACGTGGGCCGCGATGTCGAGTCCATCGTGCGCGACCTGGCGGATATGGCCGTGAAGATGCTGCGTGAGAAAGAGATCAAGCGTAACGAGCATCGTGCCGAAGACGCCGCCGAGGATCGCATCCTGGACGCCCTGCTCCCACCGGCCCGCAGCTTCGAGGAAGACAGCCAGCGCTCCTCCGGCGACTCGTCCACCCGGCAGCTGTTCCGCAAGAAGCTGCGGGAAGGCGAGCTGGACGACAAGGAAATCGAAGTGGACCTGAGCAGCTCCGGCGCCGGCGTCGAAATCATGGCCCCGCCGGGCATGGAGGAGATGACCAGCCAGCTGCAGAACATGTTCTCCAGTATGTCCCGCGACAAAAAGAAGACCCGCAAGATGAAAGTCGCGGATGCCCTGGTCGCGGTACGCGAGGAAGAAGCCGCCAAGCTGGTCAATGAGGAAGAGATCAAGCAGAAGGCCATCCAGGTGGTGGAGCAGAACGGCATTGTCTTCATCGATGAAATCGACAAGGTGGCCAAGCGCTCCGAAAACGGCTCCGCGGACGTGTCCCGGGAAGGCGTGCAGCGCGACCTGTTGCCGCTGATCGAGGGCAGCACCGTGAGCACCAAGTTCGGCATGGTGCGCACCGATCACATCCTGTTTATCGCATCGGGCGCGTTTCACCTGTCCAAGCCATCGGACCTGATTCCCGAACTGCAGGGGCGCCTGCCGATTCGCGTCGAGCTGCAAGCGCTGACGCCGGAGGACTTCAAGCGAATCCTCACCGAGCCGGATGCGTCCCTGGTGCAGCAGTACGAAGCCCTGATGAACACCGAAGGTCTGCAGCTGAACTTCACCGCCGACGCCATAGAGCGGATCGCCCAGGTGTCCTGGAAGGTGAACGAGACCACCGAAAATATCGGTGCCCGTCGACTGCATACTGTGATGGAGCGCCTGCTGGAGACCATCTCGTTTGATGCGGGCGATTCATCCACCGGCGAATTCCAGGTTACGGCCGCCTACGTTGACGAAAAACTCGGCGATCTGTCCGAAGACGAAGACCTGAGCCGATATATCCTGTAAAACCTGTGGGAGGCGAGTCATTCGCCTCCCACTCCCCCAGTCACCGGTCGATGCCAACCCCATGTCCACCGAAGCCCAACGCCCCAGTGATATCCGCATCCGCAAACAGAGCCGCCTGCTCGTGCTCAGTTATGAGAATGGCGAAGTACTAGAACTGCCCTTCGAACTCCTGCGGGTCTATTCTCCGTCAGCTGAAGTTCGCGGTCATGGAGCCGGTCCCGGCACGTTGCAGACCGGCAAACGGGATGTACTGGTGACCGGTGCCGAAATGGTTGGCAACTACGCGATCAAATTGAGTTTCAGCGACGGCCACGATTCCGGTCTGTTCACCTGGGCCTATCTGCAGGAACTGGGAAGGGAGAAGTCCCGTTATTGGCAGGACTATCTGGACCGGTTGGACAAGGAAGGGGGTTCACGGGACGGTAGCGTCCGATACCACTGAGCCAGGGCCCACGAAAAACTACAGGGCCTTCTGCAGAATATCCGTCACATTGTCGATGCCTGAACTCAGGCGGTCACGCGCTGAGCGGCGACCTTTCGCCACATACAATGGCAGCATTTCCCCGTAAAGACTCGTACTGATGGTGCGCTGGTCGTCTTCCAGGCGATCGCGACGCAACCGGATGCCGTATGGCGCCAGCTTGGACTCCAATTGATCGGCCCGGGCCAGCAGATCACGGCGCGTCATCTGATAGGCATGCTCGCAAACCATCCGCCGCGACTGGAAGCTGAAGACGTTGGAGAAGAAGAGTTTGGCGTCGTCCCGGGTCGGTTCAAACAGCAGGATATCCTTGTCCGGATAATCCCGACCGTACTGGGCAATGCCCGACTGCATCCGCGAATAGACCATGGTGCGGTAGGTCTGGGCCAACACGTTGGGCATGCCCGCCTGGGTCAACGCGCCCGGCGTCATGGAACCGGCCCTTACGGCGGCGCTGGCGTCGATCGGCACTTGGGGATTGACCGCGAGCACCAGATCCGCGCCGTCCTCGAACGCCACCGAAGCGTGCAGCCCCTTGCGCAGGGTGCCATCCACGTAATAACGACCATCGATCTGCACCGGCACGTAGAGCCCCGGAGAGGCCGTACTGGCCTGGATCGCCCGTGAAATCGGAACGTGATCGAAACCGGGCGCCCCGAAACAGACCGCTTCCGTGCTCTCGACATCCGCCGCCACGATATAGAGACTGCGCCGTAATTGGCGGAAATCGTTGGTTCGGCCCAGCATGCTGAAGGTTCGGGCCAGATAATCGTTCAGCCCTTCGTTGTCGAACAACCCCGATGGTGCCGCCTGAGCCAGGATGGTCAACGCTTCCAGGAAGCTCTGGTCGTAGGGATTGTTGACGAAGCGGCCCATAGCGCTGGCCAGGAGCCCTGGCACCGCCATCAGGCGGCGCCCGATCTCGCGGAACGCCGGCCGGTAGAAGACTTCCGGGTGAAACGGATGCACTTCCGCCTCGTTCTTGACGAAGATCCGGCACAGCTGGGCGGTCGTCATCTGATTGGCCAAATTGGCGGCCACAAACGAGCCGGCGTTCACCCCGACATACACATCAAGGTCGTTGAAATCGATGCCGTCCAGCGCCTCGTCCAGCGCCCGCATGGCTCCGATCTCATAGATTCCCCCCAATGGGCCACCACCACCGAGGGCGAGGCCGATGCGGGGTTTGTCCTTAATGTCCGTCTTGTTTACAGCCATGTTTGCTCTTGCCTGACGCAGCGCCATTCAGGCGCCGCGATCGTCAATGTCCGCGCCAATTCCGCGGGGTGCGATGCCATCCAATAGATGCCTTGGACGTTAGCACCCGAATCTAGAATAAACACACTATAACGGCAGACCGCTCGCGATCGGCCGCCGCAAGTCAGCTACTGGCCGAGCGACCCGGGCGCAGATAGCGGCCGAACCCCGCGCTCCGGAGCGCCAGATCCACACAGCTGCGGATGACATGGGGCGAATCCAGATCCAGTACATCGTCCAGCAGCTTGCGGGCCCACATCGAATCGATACTGCGGATCACGGATTTGACCTTTGGCAGGTTGGCCGCATTCATGGACAACGCGTCGTAACCCATGGCCATCAGCAGCACCGCACCGCCGGGGTCTCCCGCCAGTTCGCCACAAATGCTGACGGGCGTACCGACGGCGTGGGCGTCGTCAACAATCTTGACCAACGCATGCAGGACCGCCGGATGGAACGAATGATACAGGGACGCCACCCGCGGGTTGTTGCGATCCACCGCCAGCAGGTACTGGGTCAGGTCGTTGGAACCCACCGACAGGAAATCGACCCGGTTGGACAGCTCGCGAATCTGGTAAACCGCCGCCGGAATCTCGATCATCACCCCCACCTTGGGCATGTGAATGTCGTAGCCTTCCTCACGGACCTCGTGGTAGACCCGATAAATCAGGTGCAGTGACTCCTCGACCTCGGACACGTTACTGATCATCGGCAGCATGATGCGCAGGTTGTTGAGCCCTTCGCTGGCCTTGAGCATCGCCCGCACCTGCACCAGGAAAATTTCCGGATGGTCCAGGGTGACGCGGATCCCCCGCCAGCCCAGGAACGGGTTTTCCTCGCTGATCGGGAAATAGGTCAGCGCCTTGTCGCCGCCGATGTCCAGCGTGCGCATGGTGACGTCGTTGGGGGCGAAGGCTTCCAGCTGCTCGCGGTAATACTCCCGCTGCTCCTGCTCCGACGGGAAGCGCTCGTTGATCATGAACGGCACTTCGGTGCGGTACAGGCCAATGCCTTCCGCGCCGTGGCTCAGTGAGCGCACCACGTCGGTCATCAGACCGGTATTGACCAGCAGCGAGACGCGCACACCATCGGTGGTTACACAGGGCTTGTCACGCAGCTCTTCGAGGCCGCGGAACAGCGCCGCTTCCTCTTCACAGATTTCCTGGTAGAACGAGCGCAGGTCCGCGGACGGCGAGGCGTAGATTTGCCCCTCGAAACCATCCACGATCAATTCCCGGCCGTCCAGCTGATTAACGGGCATATCGATCATGCCCATCACGGTCGGCACTCCCATTGCCCGGGCCAGGATCGCCACATGGGAGTTGCTGGAGCCACGCACCGAAACCAGGCCCACCAGCTGGCCCCGGGGCACTTCGCCCAGCATGGCCGGCGTCAGCTCATCGCTGACCAGCACGGTCTTCTCGGGGTAGTTCAGTGCCTGGTGATCGCCCTCCTGAAGGTGCGACAGCAGTCGGCGCCCCAGGTCCCGGATGTCCACCGCCCGTTCACGCAGGTACAGGTCACCCATCATTTCAAAGTGCCGCACGTACTGCTGCACCACCTGCTTGAGGGCACCCTGGGCCCATTGGCCGTCGGCGATGCGGTTCATGACTTCGGCGGGCAGCGCGTTGTCGTCCAGCATGCGCAGATAGACTTCAAACAGGGCCTGCTCTTCCGGACGCAGTTGCGGCGCCAGCCGTTCCGCGACCAGCTGTATGTCCTCTCGCACCGCGCCAACCGCCTGCAGGAACAGCTCCCGCTCAGCGTCCGGATCGTCAACGGCCTTGTCCGGCACGGCATCCAGATCCGCCGGCGGATACACCACCACGCCCTGACCAATCGCCACGCCGGGGGCACCAGCCACGCCCTTGAAGCTGATGTCATGCGCTTCCTGACCGGTCAGCGACAGGCCGCTGATGGCCCCGGTGGCTTCACTATGGGCGATGACCCCCGCCAACTGGGCAGAAATCGTAACCAGAAAGGCCTCTTCGCCCTCGTCGAAGCAACGCGAACTTTCCCGCTGCTGGACGACAAGCACGCCAAGCACCCGGCGATGGTGAATGATGGGAACCCCGAGAAACGAACGGAAACGCTCCTCACCGGTCTCCGGGAAATAGCGGTAACGGGGATGGGCCGTGGCGTCTTCCAGATTGATGGGCTCCTCCCGGGAACCCACCAGGCCAATCAGGCCCTCGGAATGCGCCATACTGACCCGACCGACGGCCTCCTTATAGAGACCCTCGGTGGCCATGAGGATGTAGCGATTGGAGTCAGGATCCAGCAGGTAGACGGAACAGACTTCGGTTCCCATGGCACGCTGCACACCGGAGACAATGATTTCCAGGGCTTCCTGCAAGTCCCGGGCACCATTGACTTCCTGAACGATACTTCGCAGCGTGCTCAACATAGACCGTTAATCCATCCTGTCCGAGAACGGCGGCGATCCCTGCCACCGTTCCATATTGTGGAATAATCGCGGGGCCAGCTCGCGCAGGGCCCGCCGGTAAACCTCCCGCTTGAACGACACCACCTGTCCCAGCGGATACCAGTAACTGACCCATTGCCAACCGTCGAATTCCGGAGAATCCGTCCTGTCGACGCAGACACTGGCGTCGGGAGATAACAACCTCAGCAGGAACCATTTCTGTTTTTGCCCGATGCAGACCGGGTGCGAATGGTGGCGAACCATTCGCCGGGGCAGACGATACCTCAGCCAGCCGCGGGTACAGCTGATGATTTCCACATCCCGCTGCCCCAGCCCGACTTCTTCGCCCAGCTCGCGATAGAGCGCTTCCTCAGGGGATTCATTGTTGTCGATCCCCCCCTGGGGAAACTGCCATGCGTCCTGTCCGATGCGTCTTGCCCAGAGAACTTCTCCCCGATCATTGGCCAGAATGATTCCGACGTTGGGTCTGAAACCGTCGGAGTCGATCACCGTTATATACCTATCTGAATTTTTCAGCAGCGGCCCTACTATCAGGCTGACCGGTTCGGATGACGTCTCGCGCTATCCGCCGTCGCCGTGTTGATGATAAAGGCCCGCAATTTGCCTAAGTTGCCTTCATTCTTGCAGAAAGCGTACCGGCGGGCAAACTGCGCCTGTTGCCCTACAACATGCTAGAATTCGGCCCCTTTCAGAACGTCTCCGGGCGAACTGGCAGGCTACTCCGAACACTGTGATTTGAGGGGATACTCAGCTTGACGCTTGCGATCTTTGATCTGGACAACACGCTCATCAACGGTGACAGCGACCACGCCTGGGGCGACTTTCTCGTCTCGGAAGGGATTGTCGACGCCGGGGAATACGAGGCCGCCAACAATCGTTTCTACCAGGATTACCTGAACGGCGACCTGGACATCTACCGCTACCTGGCGTTTGCCCTCGAACCCCTGACCCGGCACGAACCGGACGTCCTGCACCAACTGCGCCAACGTTTCGTCGAGGAACGGGTACGCCCGATGCTGCTGGAAAAAGCCTTCGAACTGCTGGAGCAACACCGGCGCCAGGGACACTACCTGCTGATCATCACCGCCACCAACCGCTTCGTCACACAGCCGATCGCCGATCTGCTGGGCGTGGACGACCTGATCGCCACGGAACCGGAATGGAAGGATGGCCGCTATACCGGGCAGGTTGCCGGAGTCCCCAGCTTCCAGGCCGGCAAAGTCACCCGCCTCAGCGCCTGGCTGGAGCAGCACAAGCGCACCGCCGGTGATGCCTGGTTCTACAGCGATTCGCACAACGACGTGCCGTTGCTGGAACAGGTGGCCCATCCGGTCGTTGTCGACCCGGACCCGAAACTGGCAGATCTCGCCCGGGAGCGGGACTGGCCCATTATTACCCTCAGGGATTGAACGGCATGGCAAGGATGGCAAACCGCGGGCTCATTGTTTTGCTCGGTGCCGGCATGCTGATCGCCGGGTGCTCCGACAAGACGCCCGCCGACAAGGACGCTGAACAAAACGAAGCGGCGGCGCCGGCCGCCCGAATCCCCCAGCCGCTGCAGGACGGCGTCGAGCAAACGACCACCGCCGCCTGCAAGGCGGCAGACACCCTGAATAACGCCATTACCGGGTTTCTCGACGCGCCGAGCGACGACAACCTGGAAACCGCCCGGCAAGCCTGGCGCGAGGCCCACAGCGATTACCGCCAGCTGGCCTTTCTTTACGCGCTGGCCGGACAGTCCATGCCCCAGCAGCATAACGACCGGGATCCGATCGACGCCCATCCCCTGCTTCCCGGCTATCTGGACCAGGTGCCCGGCTACCCCCACAGTGGACTCACCTACTCGGAGGTTCCACTGACGCCGGATTACCTGCGCAAGGAGCATCAATCCACTGACTTCTATTACCTGACCCTGGGTTTCCATCCGCTGGAAAGCCTGCTCTGGCCGGCCGGCACGGACGGCATTGACGAGACGATCCAGCGTTACCGGCTGCCGAAAACGACGCCGGAGGAAACGGTCAATGCGCCCGAGCGGCGCCACGACCTGCTACGCCTGATCGCCAATGTGCTGGACCGGGACGTCAAGACCCTGTGCAATGCGCAAAACACGGCGTATCTCGTGACCGGCCTGGCGGCGTTCGACAACCACCCCGGCCGCGCGGCTGCGGCGCTCGACAAGCGCTTGGGTGCCACGATTGGCCAGCCACTTACCGCCTGGAGTCAGTCACCCGACGGCGAAGACCATAACGGCATGCCGGTGGGCCACAGCCCTGAAGCGGCGACGGATTTCCGCGAATTAGCCGCGCTTGTGCGCCACCTGTCTGCGAAGTGGACCGATGTCCTGCTGGACGGGACGGATGCAGTGAGCACGCTCAATCAGCAAATGCAGGCTTTAGCGACGCAACTGGAGGCGATCGATATGACCCAGGTACCGATTCATACCGATGCCCTGGAAGCAGCGCAACAGGCCCTGGCTCAGGTCCGCGAGACGCTGGCCAGGATCAGCCTGAAGGCGCCGGTAGCCTCAGAGGAAGCCGGTGAGTGAGCGGACGAAGCAGCTCTTGATGTAGTCGGTTTCCGGGATGCCCGGAATCACCGGGTGATCCGGGGCCTGATGCCCCTGCTCCAGCAGTTGCACGAAACGATCGATGCGCCGGCCACTGCCGCGGATGATGTCCACCAGACGATCCGTGGACAGGTGCATGGAGCAGGAAGCCGAGACTAACAGACCGTCTCGCTCCAATAGCCGCAACCCGAGTTGGTTGAGCCGCGCATAGGCCTGCTCCCCGGCTTTCTGGTCACGCCGGCGTGGGATCAGGGCCGGCGGGTCCAGCACCACGATGTCGTACTTTTCTTTCTGGTCGCACAGGTCCTTGAGCACGGCGAAGGCATCGCCTTCCAGCGTGTCCACGTTGTCGAGCCCGTTCAGCCGGGCGTTCTCGCCGACGCTCTCCAGGGCCTGCGCGGAGCTGTCGACGCAGGTGACCTGACCCGCACCGGCCGCCGCGGCCTGAATGCCCCAGCCCCCGACATAACTGAACACATCGAGCACCCGCTTGCCCGGCGCATAGGCCTGCAGGCGCCGGCGATTCATGCGGTGATCGTAGAACCAGCCGGTTTTCTGGCCGGTCGCCAGCGGCGCCTTGAACAGCACGCCGTTTTCCTCCACGGCCAGGTGTTCCGGCAAGTCGCCCAGCGCGGCGGACACATAGCTGTCCAGCCCTTCCACCTCACGCATCTTGCCGTCGTTCTTGAAGACGATGGAACGCGGGTGCACCAGCTTCTGGATCGCACGCACCAGGGATTCGCTCAGCGTCTCCATTCCCGCGGTGGATATCTGGACCACCACGACATCGTCAAAACGATCGATCACCAGTCCGGACAACCCATCGGCATCCCCAAACACCCAGCGGTAGAAGGGACGCTCGAAGAGGCGTTCGCGCAGGTGCAGCGCCGTTTCCAGCCGCTCGCTGAGACGCTGCGGCGTCATGCCCTGCTCCGGGTTGCGACTGATCAGTCGCCCGCAGATCAAGGCATGGGGGTTCACGAACAGCGTCCCCAGGGGCTTGCCATTGGCGGCTATCAGAGTCGCCTGATCACCGGGCTGAAACGCGGTCAGCGGCGAACGCTTGGTATCGACCTCATTGCTGTAGATCCAGAGGTGTCCGGCGCGAATACGCCGCTCTGCGCCCTTGCGCAGAAAAAGCTGGGAGAACATAGGCAGACCACAACCAAAGATGGGAAAGTGGCGGAATTATACGGAGGCAGACTGCCCGGGGACAGTCGGGATTTCCCCGGGCAGTCATTCAGAGGAGGTTACTCGGTATCGGCAACCAGGTCGGCGTAGGCGTCGGCCTCCATCAGACCATCCAGCTCACCGCTGTCACTCAGGCGAACCTTGAACAGCCAGCCTTCGCCATAGGGGTCTTCATTGAGCTTTTCCGGCTCCTCTTCGAGGCTCTCGTTCACCTCGATCACCTCGCCGCTGACCGGACTGAAGACGTCGGAGGCGGATTTGACCGATTCGGCCACACCGGCTTCCTCGCCGCCGTTGACGGTGGCGCCCACTTCCGGCAGCTCGACGAAAACCACGTCACCGAGCTGGTCCTGGGCGAAGTCGGTGATCCCGACCGTCGCGGTGCCGTCACCGGCCACACGAACCCACTGATGCGTTTCGATGTACTTCAGGTCCGTAGGGATCTGACTCATGATGGGATGTCCTTGTTTGCATTTTCCCGGGAGTTTACCGCAATTGCGGGCCGGCACTGAATAGCCGTCGCGTCAGACCGCCGCCATGCCAAGGAATGCCAGCGCAGCTGGCAGGACCCGCGGGAAATCCTGGAAACGGTGATCGCCGCCTGGCTGCAACCACGTGGGCGCACCGTCGTAGCGGGCGACCGCTTCGCGGAAATCCAGGGTCTCATCGGCCGTCTGCAGCATCACCATGAAGTGCTCGGGGTTCACCAGTGGTCCCGGGTCCATGGCCTGCAGCTGGTGCATGTGCGCCTCCGTCACTTCGAAGCGCTCGCCGGTGTACAGGTTTTCCTGCACGCCCAGGTAGGGCCGCAGCAAATTGTAGGGCGCCACCGCCGGGTTGATCAGGACCGCCCGCAAACCGTGCCGGGCCGCTACAACAGTGGCGTAGTAGCCGCCGAGTGAGCTTCCCATCAGACCGCAGGGGCGATCGCCGGCTTCCGCCACCGCCTGCTCGACATGGGCAACCGCCTCGTCCGGCGAAAAGCCAAGCTCGGGCACCACCAGTTCCACGGGCAGGCCGCTGTCGGCCAGCCATTCTCTCAGTTCGGTGACTTTCTGGGATTGGGGCGAACTTCTGAATCCATGCAGATAAATCAGGCGGGGTTGTTCGGGCATAACGATCAATAACCGTGGCTGTTGAGGTCCACAGTGTACGCGTAATCCTCCGCGCGACGCACGTGCGAGGCCAGCGAGCCATCCGGGTACAGCGCCAGCCAGCGGTAACCGGGAGCCTTGTCGTCCAGGGAGAAATCCGTCGAACCGGGGGCAAACTGTATGCAGGTCGACGGTGTTGCCATCAGGCGCAGGCCATCACGATCGTCATCCCAGGCCTGGTGGATGTGGCCCCAGAGCAATCCGCGCACCTGTGAATGCCCGGCCAAGACGCGGTAGAGGGCGTCGCGGTTGACCAGCCCGATATCGGCCATCCAGCTGCAATCGATGTCCACCGGATGATGATGGAAGGTCACGAGCGTGGGGGTGTCCGGGTATTCGGCGAGACAATCGCGCAGGAAATCCAGCTCGCCGTCCGCCAGTTGCCCGTGTACCTGCCCGGGGACCGAAGAGTCGAGGCAGATCACCTGCCAACCGCCCGCCAGCACCCGGCGTTCGTCGGCTCCGGTCCCGGCGATGACCTTGCGCATGGCTGCGGCATCGTCGTGGTTTCCAGGAAACCAGATCACCGGACAGGTGAAACCGGACATGAGCCGCTGGAACAGCCGGTAAGCGGCCTCGGAACCGTCCTGTGAGATATCGCCACTGGCCAGCACCAGATCCGGGGCGGCGACTTCGGCCTCCGCCGCCAGCGCCAGCACCGCTTCAAGACTTTCCCGGGTATTCATGCCCAACAATACGCCGTCGGGATCCGCCATGAGGTGGGGATCGGTGATCTGCAGGATCCGCAGCGGAGCGGACGATGGCTTGTCAGACGGAACAGGGGAAGGCATGAACGGGCCGCGACTCCAGGATGAATGATATCCATTAACAACGGTATTGACCGAGATAGTAGCGGATAGTTTGCACAATTTCCTGAAGGACTGTCACATTCGACGTCGCCGCCGTATCAAAGGCCGGAGGCTCAGTCGGTCAGCGGCCAGGCAATACGGTCGGCGGGCACATGGCCAAAACGCAGGCAGAAATCCAGCCAGTCCGCCAGGAAGGCGTTGACCTGGGTTTTCTCGTCCGGGTGGTGCATGAACCGGTTGGGGTAGTCGTTAATCGCTTCGATGCGGTTGTAACGGTAGCAGCTGATCACTTCCGCCATGCCGGCGTCGTGGTAGACGCGGACCGTCAGGTGCGGATCGTTGAGCCAGCGCCCGGCGTTGTGGATCTGTTCCAACAGCAGCGTTTCGGTGAATCGGGACTGCTGCAATTGCTCAATGCGGACCCGGCCGAAGTAGGCGTCACCGTCGCGCAATTCGAACTCCGCCACGTCGGGCTGCGACTCCGCCAACAGGCGCAACCGCCGGATCCGGCCATAGTTCCCCTCGCACAGCGCGCCGAAGCGTCTGAGGTCGGGCACATAGGCTTTCTTGCGCCGCAGGGGCATTTCCGCGTTCTCTGACATCAGGACCACTCTTGCTTCAATCTCTGCCGCTGCATGGCCAGCCACTGCAGGGCGATAATGGCGGCGGCGTTATTGATCCGCCCATCCGCTATCATACGCAAAGCCTCATCCGCCGCCATTACATGCGCGCGAATATCTTCATGCTCTGCCTCAATTCCGTACAGCCCACCGGCGCCGGACGCGTCCACCTGACCACAGAACAGAGACACCATCTCAGTGGTGCCTCCCGGCGACACCAGGTAGTGGCAGATTTTCTCCAGCCGCTTGAACGTCAGCCCGGCTTCTTCCTCCGCTTCCCGGTTGGCCACGTCTTCCGGTGTTTCACCGGGCTCGTCCATGCCGGCCACCAGTTCCAGCAGCCAGGGCGACTGGTTCCGCCCCAGGGCACCGGGGCGGAACTGTTCCAACAATACGACTTCGTCGCGAACGGGATCATAGGGCAACACACAGGTGGCGTCCCCACGCTGAAAAATCTCCCGATCGAAGGCTTCGGTGAAACCACCGGCAAAGCGGGCGTGGCGCAGTCGCAACCGCTCCATGCCGAAGAAGCCCTTGAACAGGGTTTCCCGACTTTCGATTTCGACGTCTTCAGCACCGAACTGGAACGGAGCAACCTTTTGCTCTGACATGATTCACCTGTTTGGGAGAGTGAAGCCGAACAATAGAAGGCCGGCGCCCGGATTGGCAAGTCCCCTGGCAGGCGACAGGCCCTGCCCGACCGGACAGGGCCCAGGGTGGCGCCGTCAGACCTTGTTGTAGATCTTCGCGCCGCCGTCCACGAACTGCCGCGACTTGTCCCGCATGCCCTGTTCGATGGCATCCCGGGTTTCCAGCCCCTGCTCTTTCGCGTAGTCACGCACTTCCTGGGTGATCTTCATGGAACAGAACTTGGGCCCGCACATGGAGCAGAAGTGCGCCACCTTGGCCGAATCCTTGGGCAGGGTTTCATCGTGATAGGCGCGCGCCGTGTCCGGGTCGAAGCCGAGGTTGAACTGGTCTTCCCAGCGGAACTCGAACCGGGCCCGGGACAGGGCATCGTCCCGCACCTGCGCCCCCGGATGCCCCTTGGCCAGATCGGCGGCGTGGGCGGCGATCTTGTAGGTGATGATGCCGGTTTTCACGTCGTCCTTGTTGGGCAGCCCCAGGTGTTCCTTGGGCGTGACGTAGCACAGCATGGCGCAGCCGTACCAGCCGATCATGGCGGCGCCGATGCCGGAGGTGATGTGGTCGTACCCCGGCGCAATGTCGGTCACCAGCGGGCCCAGGGTGTAGAACGGGGCTTCGTCGCAGCAATCGAGCTGCTTATCCATGTTTTCCTTGATCAGGTGCATGGGCACGTGCCCTGGCCCTTCAATCATCACCTGGACGTCGTGCTTCCAGGCAATCTTGGTTAATTCACCCAGAGTCTCCAACTCGCCGAACTGGGACTCGTCGTTGGCATCAGCGATACAGCCGGGCCGCAGGCCATCGCCCAGACTGAAGGAGACGTCGTAGGCCTTCATGATCTCGCAGATCTCTTCGAAATGCGTATACAGGAAACTTTCCTGGTGATGCGCCAGACACCACTTGGCCATGATGGACCCACCGCGGGAAACAATACCGGTGACCCGTTTCGCCGTCAGCGGGACGTGGTGCAACCGCACACCGGCGTGGATGGTGAAGTAGTCAATGCCCTGCTCCGCCTGCTCGATCAGCGTGTCGCGGAAGATCTCCCAGGTCAGGTCTTCGGCCACGCCGTTCACTTTTTCCAGCGCCTGATAAATCGGCACAGTGCCGATCGGGACCGGCGAGTTGCGGATGATCCACTCGCGGGTTTCGTGGATATTCTTGCCGGTGGACAGATCCATCACGGTATCGGCGCCCCAGCGGATGCCCCAGGTGAGCTTCTCCACCTCTTCCTCGATGGACGAACTGACCGCCGAATTCCCGATGTTGCCGTTGATCTTCACCAGGAAGTTGCGGCCGATGATCATCGGCTCCAGTTCCGGATGATTGATGTTGGCGGGAATGATCGCCCGGCCACGAGCGATTTCCTCCCGCACGAATTCCGGGGTGATCTCGGCCGGCATGGCCGCCCCGTGGGACTGCCCCGGATGCTGGCTGTCGAGCCAGCCTTTGGCCCGGGCTTCCTGGAGTTTCATGTTCTCGCGGATGGCGACGAATTCCATCTCCGGCGTGATGATGCCCTGGCGGGCGTAATGCATCTGGCTGACGTTACGACCTGGCTTCGCCCGCAACGGTTTGCGTCGTTCTTCGAACCGCAGCACGTCCAGCGTCGGATCTTTCAGGCGCCGCAAGGTGTACTGGGAGGAATAGCCTGGCAAGGTTTCCGTGTCGTCACGCTCGTCGATCCACGACTGGCGAATCGGCGCCAGACCCTGCCTCAGATCAATAAGGACCTGCGGATCGGTGTAGGGCCCGGAGGTGTCGTAAACCACCAGCGGCTCGTTGGCGTGCCTTCCGCTGTCGGTCACGCTGTCACTCAGACTGATTTCCCGCATCGGCACCCGCAGGTCCGGGCGACTTCCGGTTACGTAGATTTTACGGGAACAGGGCAGCGGCTGAACCGCAGCCTCATCAACGGCGGCGGCATCCTTCAGGAATTCGATGCTCTCGGTAGTCATCATGGCGTCCCTCTTGTCGGGGCCGATCCGGTGGATCGACGGCAAAGTGTCCTGGTTGGACGGGGCGCGTTTGACGAGGAGAGATCCGGGCACAACACCGGCATAAAGCCTGAATTGCACTGGACAGCTTGTCTTAGATTCCTACGCCGGTATTAACCGGATCAGGTTCGCGGGTTTTGCCCTGGGCAATCTCAGCCGGTTTTTCCGGCACCCCGTCAAGACGCATTTGAGTGATCGACCCAAGGGCTCGCAAACCGCACTGTACAGTGCGTACAGGCCCTTAAAGGTGATTTTCGCAAGTGTAGAGATCAGATGGATTTTTGTCCATAATGAGGTCCGCTCCCTCGAGCCTCCCGACTTCTGTCCAGTACGACCGACGCGCAGGTCCGCGGACCACACTCAGGGATGAGGCTCCCTAACCAAGCACAGGCAGGAGAATCCATGAAGAAATCCGTGCTCACCGGTCTGGTCGGACTGCTGGTTGTCCAGCCGGCCATGGCGACCGACCTCATCGATGCTTATGAGAAGGCACTGGCCTATGACTCCGGCATTGCGTCCGCCCGGGCCTCCTACGAAGCCCAGCAGGCGAACGTCGAGGTCACCCGAAGCCAGCTCCTGCCGAAGATCGATGCCTACGGTAACGCCCAGCACATCGATACCGATGGCCCACGAACCGACGACTCCTACAAGTCCTACGGCTACGGCGTGGAACTGACCCAACCGCTGTTCCGTGCCGAGAACTGGTTTAACTACGACGCCAGTCAGTTCCAGAGCGAAAGCGCCCGGGCCGATTACAGCCTGGCCCAGCAGCAGCTGATCCTGGACGTGGCCACCGCCTACTTCAACGTGCTGCGCGCCGAGGACAACCTGACCACAGTGCGCGCCGCCGAAGCCGCCTTCGAGCGTCAGTACGACCAGGCGCAGGAACGTTTCGACGTAGGCCTGATCGCCATCACCGAAGTGTATGAATCCCGCGCCAGCTACGACGCCAGCAAGAGCGAGCGGATTTCCGCCGAAAGCGATCTGGACATCGCGCGCGAACAGCTGAGCCGACTGATCGGCGAGAATGCCGGCGACCTGGAAAACCTGCAGCAGGAATTCCCGCTCTCCCGCCCGCAGCCAACCGACCCGGCCGCCTGGGAAAAAATCGCCCTGCAACAGAACTGGCGCGTGCAGTCAGCCGCCTACACGCTCCAGGCCAACCGGTCGCTGCTGGATGTGGCCAAAGCCGGGCACTATCCGACCCTCGATCTGAGCGCCAAATACGGCAACACCGAGTTGGACGGCGTTGGCCAGGTCTCGCCCAACCAGAGCACCGTCGATGGTACGACAACCGAAGGCGTGTTGGCCCTGCAACTGAACGTTCCGCTGTATGAAGGTAACGGCACCGAAGCCAGTATCCGTCAGCAGCGCGCGCAGTTGGAAGCCTCGGACCAGAATCTCAAGACGGTACGCCGTGATGTCAGCGTAAATGCGCGCAGTTTCTACCGCACGGTCAACTCCAACATCGAGACGGTCAATTCCCAGGAGCAAAGCATTGTGTCCCGCCGCAGTGCACTGGATGCGACCCGCGCCGGTTACGAGGTGGGCACACGCAACATCGTGGAAGTGCTGGATGCCGAGCGGAACTACTACGAGTCTCTGCGTGATTACGCCAACGCCCGCTACGACTACGTGGTGAACACGCTGAACCTGAAACTGGTGGCCGGCACCCTGAGCCCGCAGGATCTGGTGGATCTCAACCGCTGGCTGAGCAGTTCGGCGCCGGGCATCGGTGCCATCGCCAACGACACCAAGACCGTCGACCCGACCAAATCGCCCTAAACTGTGACTCGCTGGCGCTCTATGTCCGGGCGCCAGCATCCCCTACCCCAGCTTTTCGACAATCCCGTCCACCACGCGCTTCAACGCCCCGCGATTGGCATCGACCACGGCCAGCGCGTTGGTTCCCAGCTGTTGGCGATAATCTGAATCCGCGAAACCGCGGCCGAGCGCATCCGCCAGCTCACTTGAATCCTGAACACGGACCAGCCCCGCCCCGCTCTCCAGCCGCTCATAGATGTCATCGAAATTGAACACATGAGGCCCGGTCACAACCGGCATGCCCCAGGCCGCCGGCTCCAGCGGATTGTGCCCGCCCCGCTCGATCAGCGAGCCACCGACGAAAGCCACATCCGCCGCGCCATAGAGCATCATGAGCTCCCCCATGGTATCGGCCAGATACACCTGGCAATCCGACGCATCGCCGCCCTCGGAGCGGCGCACCAAGCCCAGATTCCGCTGACGGACCAGAGCCGCTACGTCGTCGAATCGCTCCGGGTGTCGGGGCACCAACACCAGCAGGGCGTCACGGGTGCCAGCCAGCACCTGCTGGTGCGCGTCCAGAATCTGCTCATCCTCACCTTCATGGGTGCTGGCAGCGATCCAGACCGGTCGCTCCCCGCCCAGCTGTGACCGCAGAGTCGCGGCCGCCTGCCGCAAGGCATCGGTGACCTCCACATCGAATTTGACGCTTCCGGTAATGGAGACCGAATCCGCTCTTGCGCCGGTTTCGACGAAACGCTGGGCGTCGCCGTCTGCCTGGGCGGCAATCCAGTCGATCTGCCGCAGGAGCTGTCGGCTGGCCCCAGGCAAGCGCTGGTAACTGCGGGCGGAGCGCTCGGAAAGCCGCGCATTGATCAGATAGACCGGCGTGCCGGCGGCGGCGGTCTGGTAGATCATGTTCGGCCAGAGTTCCGTTTCCATAATGACCAGGGCCTGTGGCCGGGCCCGCCGCAGGAAACGACGTACCGAGCCCGGCGTATCGTAGGGCGAATAGGCGTAGCGCACACGATCCCCGAAAAGAGCGTTGGCACGCGCCCGGCCGGTGGCTGTCATGGCGGTCATCAGAATGCGGGCGTCAGGCCGGCGCGCCAGCAGGGAGCGCACCAGTGGCGCTGCGGCAATCGTCTCCCCGACCGATACCGCATGCACCCAAATCACCGGTTTGTCGCTGCGCGGGATCAGGCCGATCCGGTCCTGCCAGTGTGCAACGGCTTCAGGCGTCGTCCGCCCTTGCCACCACAGTCGTATGAGCACGAATGGCAGGATCAGGCGAAAAAGGGTGGAATAGACGAAACGCAGCATCAGCACTCCAGTGCAGGATCAGAAGTTGTCGGGATTCTACCGAAATGTGGGTCCGGTTGCGTCCTGCGTCTTTATTGCGACGGCCGCACAGGTCACATTCACAGCCGATAAATTGAACCCGGACAATGACCTGGCCTTATCAACGCATCAATAGCTGATAAACTTGCTTCCCAACAGGGACGATTCCACCCCGAGATCTGGACGAACCGTGAGTCAATCGAAGTCAAAGAAACGCAAACGCGTCCGCGATACCAATTTCGCCCACTACCGACACCCTCGCTGGTGGCCGACCTGGATTACCATCGGGTTGATCTGGCTGCTGGCCAAGCTGCCGCTGCGCGTGCAGTGGGGCGCGGGGCGCCTGATTGGCGAACTGGCCTACCGCACGTTGTCGAGCCGTCGCCATATCTGCCGGGTCAATATTGACCTCTGCTTCCCGGCGTTGGGCGATGCCGAGCGGGAGGCGTTGGTCCGGAAAACCTTTCACTCCAACGGCATTGGCATCATGGAAATCAGCCTGGCCTGGTTCCGGGATCCGGAATCCCTGCGCCACCTGACCCAGGTCCACGGCCTTGATTACGTGAACGGTGCGCTGGAGAAAGGCAAAGGCATCCTGTTGCTCGGCGGTCACTACAGCACCCTGGATCTGGGTGGCAGCCTGGTGTCCCTGTTTATCGATGCCGACGTGATGCAGCGTGACCACAACAACCCGCTGATGAACGCCGTGATGACCCGCTCGCGGGAGAAACGGTATGGCGTCGCGCTGAACAGCAAGGATCTGCGGGGCCTGTTCAAGCGCCTGCGGGCCAATCGCATCGTCTGGTACGCGGCCGACCAGGATTACGGCCGCAAAGGCATCGTATTCGCGCCGTTTTTCGGTGTGGAAGCCGCCAGCATCACGGCCACGGCCCGCATTGCCGAGCGCAGCGAGTGCGTCGTGATTCCCTTCAGCCACTTCCGGCGCGACAACGAGATCGGTTACGACATCTACTTCCATCCGCCACTGGAGGATTTTCCGTCCGGCGACGACGAAGTGGACGCCACCCGGGTGAACGCGACCATCGAACGCGAGGTGCGCAAACATCCGGATCAGTATCTGTGGATGCACCGGCGCTTCAAAACGCGCCCGTCCCGGGACGATCCGGGTTTCTACCGCAGGAAGCGGCCATGACCGACGGCGTCGAGCCCCCGGTGGTCTGGCTGATCCACGACGACAAACCCGGTCACCGCAACCAGCTCCGGGGCCTGGCTAATCGTCTCAAGGCCTGCGCCGATGCGCGCTGTCACTGGCTCGACGCCGGCGCCTTGACGGTGCCGCTTTGGCGCGCCTTGCTGGGCGTTGGACCGACCTTAGACCTTCCGGACAACCTGCGCCGACCGGCCCTGATCGTCGCGGCCGGTACCGGCACTCACCGATTGCTGTTGGCGCTGCGCCGCACCCCGGGGGCATTGACCGCACTGCTCATGCGCCCGTCTTTCCCCCAGCGCTGGATCGACTGCCGGATTATCCCGCAACACGATCACCCCACTCCACTTCCCGATACCCTGATCACCACCGGCGTCCTGAACACCCTGACACCCATGGCGAAGTTGACCGAGCGAAAGCACAGCGTTGTTCTGATCGGCGGCCCATCCAGACATTATCGCTGGGACGACGAAACGATCCTGCGACAGCTCGATCAGTTGCTTCGGGAATATCCCGACTGGCACTGGACGGTCACGTCCAGCCGGCGCACACCGGCCGAGCTGATCAGCGCCCTGCAGAAGCGCGAAAGTCCTCACGTCCGTTTTCGCGATCATCGGGACACCCACGATCACTGGCTGGCGCACACGCTGGCTGCCAGCCGCGCCGCCTGGATCACGCCCGACAGCGCCTCGATGGTGTACGAAAGCCTCACCGCCGGCATCCCCACGGGCCTGTTCAGTCTGCCCCCGGTTTCGGGAAGCCGGGTGGCGGATGGGGTGGAAGCGCTGCTGGAAAGACGCCGGCTGTATACCCTGTCGGAGGCCTCATCGGTGATGGCCGCGACTGCACCTGTTTCTCCGCCCCTGTGGGAAGCCGACCGGGCCGCCCAGTGGCTGCTGGAACGCTGCCGGGGTGTCTCGTTATGAAGATCCTGCAGGTCCTTCCGGCACTGAAGAGCGGCGGCGTCGAACGGGGCACGGTGGAATTTGCCGCCGAACTGGTGAAACGCGGGCACACCTCAACGGTGCTTTCCGCCGGTGGCCCTATGGTCGCGCCGCTTGAAGCCGCGGGCTCCCGACATATCACCCGGCCGATTCACCGCAAGTCCCTGACCACACTGGGGCAGGTACGGCCGGTCCGCCGACTCCTGCAATCGTTAAAACCCGATGTAATCCACGTCCGGTCGCGCATGCCCGCCTGGGTGATCTACCTGGCCTGGAAGGGGCTCCCCGCCGAAGAACGCCCGGTGCTGGTCAGCACCTTTCACGGCATGTATTCGGTCAATCCCTACAGCGCCATCATGGCCAAGGCCGAACACCTGATCGCCGTGTCGGACTGCGTGCGCCGCTATGTTCTCGAGAACTACAGGGTGCCCGACGACCGGATCACGGTGATCCAGCGCGGCGTCGACACCCGTCAGTTCTGCGAGTCACCGCTGGATCCGGCATGGCGCACTCAATTGCTGGCGAACTACCCGCAACTGCGCGACCGCCGCATCCTGTTGATGCCGGGACGCCTGTCGCGCTGGAAAGGCCAACGGACGTTTCTCGAGGTGATCGCCCAATTGGTCCGGGAGGATGACAAGGTGCATGGCGTTATCGTCGGCGGGCTCGAAGGCGGCAAACAGCGCTACCAGGACGAACTGGATAAACGGATCGACGAGCTGGGGTTGCAAGACCGCATCACGTTTCTCGGCCAGCGCAGCGACATGCACGAGCTCTACCTGTTCGCGGATCTGGTGTGCCATCTGTCCACCAAGCCCGAACCCTTTGGACGAACTCTGACCGAGGCGTTGGCGTCGGGCACGCCGGTGGTTGCTTTCGAGCGTGGCGGTGCGGCGGAAACCCTGCGCGCCTGTTTCCCGGCCGGCCTGGTGGCCCCCGATGACACCCGCGCGTTTGTGCAAACCGCCCAAACCTTGTTGAGGCAGCCCCGACCGGCCATCGAGATTCCCGAGCGGTTTCACCTCGCCGCCCAAACCGAGGCCACCCTCTCAGTCTACCGCGAGCTATTGGCGCGCCAAGGCAGGACCGTCACGTGAATGGGCCGCTGCGGATTGCGCTGATCCTGGCCACGCCGGGTACCACCTGGGGCGGCATGGAAACACACACTCTGGACTTGGCCCACAGCCTGGCCCAGCGGGGCCACGAAGTCCATGTGCTGGCCGATGCCCGCTACCACGACCGCTTCATCCCGTTCGCCCATTTTCACCCAATACCCGTTCACTTCAGCCGCCGGCATCCCTGGCTGGGGCTGCGACTGCGACGGATTCTGGCGCGCCTGCAGCCGGACATCTGCCACGCCCAGGGCAACAAGGCGATCCAGCTGCTGGCTGGCGTCAAACGGCGTCAGGGGAACCGCGAGGCCTGTTACGTCGGCACAGTCCATGGCACCAAGTCCGCCCACCGCGGGCTGGAACGTCTTGACGGCGTCATCGCCGTCAGCGACGAACTGGCCGCCGACCTGGTGCACCCGCGGGTTCGGGTCATCTTCAACGGCATTGATCCGCAACCGCCGCAGGAAGAGACAGGACTTCCCATTCCGGACGCCTCGCCTCTGGTTGTGGCCGCCGGGCGCCTGGAACCCGTCAAGGGCTTCAACCGGCTGATCGAGGCCTGGTCCACCGCTCACAGCGGAAGTGCCCAACTGGTGATACTGGGTGAAGGTCGCGAGCGGCCCCGCCTGGAAGCGTTGATCCGCGATTCCGGCCAAACCGGCACCATTCACCTGCCGGGCTATGAATCCAACGTCGCCGGCTGGCTCGCCCGGGCCGACGCCTGCGTCATCAGTTCTGAGCGAGAGGGCTTCCCCTACATCATGGTCGAGGCCCTGTTGAATCGTTGCCCGGTGTTGGCCACGCCAGTCAGCGGGGTGGCGCATTTCCTACCCAGTAGCTGCATCGCCGCATCAACGGCAACGGGAGATCTTGCCTCGCTGCTCCAGAAGAACCTGGCGAATGCTTCGACGCTGCAACGACGCCAGCATGCCAGCTTCGAACTGGCCCGACAGACGCTCACGCTGGAGGCCATGACAGATAAGACACTCGCCGTCTATGCGGAACTCACGCCGCAACACGTCGACGGATAACATCGAGCACCGCATCCGCCAGAATGCGATGGCCTTCATCGGTCAAATGGGTGCCATCGTTCATCAGCGTGCGCTCTCGACCGGCCCATAATGCGGCGTAGGCATCGGCATAGACGGCATTGTCCAGCCGCTCCGCCAGCTCGGCGAGCGCCCGGTTATAGCGCTGGATGCGGGGATTGCGGGGCTCATCCAGGTTGGGAGCCGTGCCAACGAGCACGAACTGAGTGGCCGGCGCCGACGTGATCACCGCACGCAGATGACTGAGATATTCCTCCAAAGGCACCTGTTCAACCGCGCCCCACCGGTCCTGCAGGTGCCAGCGGCGAGCTCGCTTCTTGAGTGTCTTTACCCATTTGCGCGCCAATTTGCGCAGCGGGTTATCCGGGTAATAGAGCACGTAGGGCGCTCCCCGGAAGGTCAGCCAGGAATCCACCAGGCCGTACTGGATAAACGCAAACCCGTGATCCGACGGCGGAAACGCTCGCGCATAGCGGCGCAGTTCCCGGGTGGTACTCATGGTGTGGCCACAGTTAACCAGCGGCAGCCCCAAGATATGGGCCACCCGATCAGGCCAGAGCTGACCGGTGAAACCGGCAATCCCCTCCGTGTTGCAGTCGCCGTACGCAATACAGCCTTTCTCCACCATAAGGTCTCGCTCCCGCTCTCTTCTGCGGCCGCTGGAACGTGCTAAATTACGCTCAAAGCAACCATCCAGCCCGGCTCGCATCATGATTGACCTGACCCATCAGCCGCCATTCGCAGCGGGATATAACCGGACCTGCTACATTCACCCGGATGATCACAGGCTGTGCCTCAAGGTGTTGCGACCGGAAAATATTGAGGCCCGGTTTGCGCGACAACCCTGGTACAAGAAACTGCTGGGCCGGGATCGCATCAATGATAATCGACAGGAAATCATCGCGCATCGCCAGATCAAAGGGCTACCCAATCCGGAACAGGCCTGGCTTCACCTGCCCCGATTCCATGGCAGCGTCGACACCACACTCGGACCGGCCAATGTCAGCGAACTGATCACCGAGGCCGACGGCCGCCCCGGCATCACCCTGGAGCGCTATCTGGAAACCAACGGTCGGACACCGGACATTGAACGGGCCATCGCCCGATTCACCGACTGGCTGCGACAGATCGGCCTGTTGACCCGTAACCTGCTGCCCCACAACCTTGTCGTGGCCCGTCGCGACCAACAGCTCACGCTTTATCTGGTCGATGGACTGGGCGCGCCCGCCGTCCCGACGCAACTGGCGGCAATCCCGGCTTATCGGTGGCGTTACATTGATCGCAAACTGGCACGGTTCCAACAGCGCATCGACTGGGAAGTGCATGGCCGGCCAGGGAGCTGGGCCCGGGCTGAAAAACTGTAGCAAACCCGAATTATCCGCGGAGTGGCACTGTCGCACCGGATGATGTAGTTTCCTGCCCTGACTCTATCGACCTGGAAATCAACGGGACCATGGCCCTGTCTAGAATCTCGCTGCTGACTGGCCTGCTGAAACTGGCCGGCAAACTCTCACTGCGCTCGGCCCAGAATGTGGGGGCCATCCTGGGCCTGCTCGGCTGGAAGCTACCGACGGAATCGCGGCGGGTTACCCAGGTTAACCTGGATATCTGTTTTCCCGACATGCCCGACGCCGATCGCAAGGCCCTGGGCCGGGAAAGCATGAAGCAGACGGGCCGGACCATGCTGGAAATCCCGCTCATGTGGGAATGGCCGGTCGAACGCTGCCTGGACCTGATTCGCGAGATCAAAGGCGAGGAACTGCTGGAGCAATATCGGGCCGATGGCCGCGGTTTGATTCTGCTGGCCCCCCACCTGGGTAACTGGGAACTCGCCGGTCTGTATTTTTCATCGCGCTACAAGATGGCCGCTCTGTACAGCCCACCCCACCTGCCGGAATTCGAGGATTACATGATTCAGGTCCGTGGCCGCCTGGGCTCGGAACTGGTCCGGGGCGACCGTCGCGGCCTTGCCCGGCTCATCGGACTGCTGCGGGAAGGCGGCGTCGCCGGCATCCTGCCGGATCAGAGCCCACGGGGCAAAGGCAATGCCTATGCGCCCTTTTTCGGCATGGAAGTGCGGACCATGACGCTGGTGGCGAAACTGCTCCAGAAATCCGGCGCAGCGGTGCTGATCACCTATGCCGAGCGGCTGCCGGATGCCGAGGGCTTCCGCATCGTGATCCGGGAGTGCGAGCCCGGGCTGGATGACGCCAATCCGGTCGTGGCCACAGGCGCCCTTAATGCCTCGGTCGAGCAGTGTGTCCGTGAGATTCCGGCGCAGTACCAGTGGGAATACAAGCGCATGCGTCATCGGCCGCCGGGGCAGCCCAATCCCTACAAGGTCCGATAACCGGCGAGCGCCGGAATTCACTACACTAAACGGATGCGCGGACCTATCCACAACCCAGAAGGATCCTCTTTGTGACCAGTCTTTCCGCCGAGCGTTTACGGCCACTGCTGTTGGGCCTGCTGTCCATAGGCCTGGCGGGCACCCTGATCCATCCGGCCATTCTTTACCTGGCCGCCATTGGCATGGCCTTGGGCGGGATCGCCGCCCGCCGCCGGGCCGGCGACTGGGAGATTCCCCGGGAGTTGCGCCTGGTGCATTTTGCCTTCTGGGGCTTTGTCCTCCTGGCGGCCATCGCCACCGGTGCCGCGGTTTCGGATAAATCCCTGGCGGGCTCAGCCTGGCCGGCTCTGCTTCTGTTGCTGTTCTGGCCACTGACAACCGGCATGGCTGCCATTCGCCTGGCGGCACGGGACCTGTTCACCGCCGTCGCCGCAGCGAGCCTTCTGATGCTCATTTTCAGCGCAACCACACACCCGGCCCGGGAAACCGCCCAAGTCACTCTCCTCCTCACGATACTGAGCGGCTGGGGCGCCTGGATGTTGTTCCGCGAGAACGGGACGATGCGCGCATTGTTCTGTGTAGCGGCCGTTATCGCTGGGCTGGTGGCCAGCGGTCTGATCCTGAACCAATCCCACGGTATCCAGGATAAAGCCTGGGCACTGGCGGCTCTCGGCGACATGGGCGCACTTCAGATCCTTGGCTGGATTCTGCTGCTTTCCATTCCGGTGTCCGTCAGCATTCCGTTCGCGACGTCCAGGCATCCAGCGGCCCGTGCAATGGCCGTGGCCGCCCTGATCACCGCTGTATTCCTCGTTATCATCGTCGTTGGCGGTCTGGCCGGCCCCGCGTCCCTGGCGATCTATCTGCTGCTGATGGCCCCAGTCATGGCGTGCCTGTTCGTGGAACTCGATCGGGGCGATCACCGGCCGCGGGCTGTGAGGATCTCGGCCACCATCATCACCAAGAACGAAGCCGACAACATCGAAGACTGCCTGCGCTCGGTGCGCGCCGTAGCGGACGAGATTATCGTGCTGGACAGCGGCAGCAGCGACGACACCGTGGCCAAGGCGCGAGCCCTGGCCGACGTTGTCGAAGTGACCGACTGGCCGGGCTTCGGCATCCAGAAACAGCGGGCGCTGGAGAAAGCGACGGGCGACTGGGTCCTGTCCATTGATGCGGACGAACGCATTACCCCGGCCCTGGCCCGTGAGATCAACGACCGGCTCTCGGCACCGGATGCGGATGCCTACAAACTCCCCTGGGCGGTGACGCTCTATGGCACGAGACTGGACTTTGGGCGAAGCGGTCGGGCGCCGTTGCGGCTGTTCCGGCGGGAAGGCGTTCGCTTCTCCGATGCCCTGGTGCACGAACGCATTCTGATTCCCGAGGGGCGCACGACCAAAACGTTGCGCGGACGCTTAACCCACTTCACACACCGTGATTTCGGCCACGCGCTGGAGAAGAGCGCCAAATACGCCTGGCTGGGCTCCCGCGAGAAATTCCGCCGCGGTAAACGTGCACGAACGCTGAGCTATGCAACCTTCCGCGGCATTCTGACATTCATCCAGGTGTATCTCATTCGGCTGGGATTCCTCGACGGGCCGGTCGGTTATCTGGTCGCCGTCAACTATGCCCAGGGCTCCTTCAACAAATACGCCGGATTGTGGACCCTATCCCGTACCGAGCATCGGGGAGAAGCGGCGGACTAGCCGCCACGTTGATCGAGCGCGATCTGCTGTTTGGCCTCGCGGGCCAGTCGCCGACGCAGTTTGAGTTTGCGGAACAGATTGCGCGGCTTGTGTTTAAGCCGCGGCGGCTGCGCGAGGAATTGATCGACGGCATCCAGTACCCGTTCACTGGACTGCCCATCTCGGAATTCGTGCAGTTGATCGGAAAAGGCACGCATGTTTTCCATCAGGGCCGGCGGTTTGGTCAGCGCCGTTCGCAGCGCCTGCTCCACCTTCTCCACCGAATCCACATCGATCAGGTAAGGCCCTGGCATATTCGTGCGCAACGTGACCACGGGGATATCGAGGAACATGAACTCGAACAGGATGGATGAGGTATCACAGAGCATCACATCCGCCTGCCCCATGTACGGAATAAAATCCTGGTCGCTTTCGATAAAGGTCAGATTGTCGTCCGCCATACTCCGATACTGCTCAACGATGTCCTCTGGCATCTTGGGGTGAAGGGTCACGATAAAATGCCACTCTCCGGAATCTTTCATACGTCGGATGGTGTCCACCAGGTCCGGTGCTGACGTGACATCCCGGGTAAACGTCGAAGCATAGAAAACGGTGGGCCGATCATCCGACCTGGGCACCGAAGACCGGGACTTCAGGATCGCGTCCAGTTTTGGCCAGCCGGTCTTGGCCACGGCAAAGTGCGGGTCCTCCTCGGCCAGTGCTCGATAGCGGTCGGTATCAGACTGCGCCATAGTGCAGTAAAGATCGAACCAGCCACGGATCCGGAAGTGGGTATCTTTGCCCCGCTTGTTGATAGGCAGACCGTGGAAGACCTTCACTTTAAGCCCCGGGAAATAATACGGCAGCCAATCACCAGGGCAGAACACGGCGACAGGGTCGAACTCCCGGACCTCCGCAGTCGTCCGCAATCGAACTTCATCGTCTTGCAGCGGACGGGCCGAACAACCAAGAACAAACCAGGCCACCTCATCTCCCCGTTTGCGGATAGCGTCCTGCAAGGGGCGAAGGATCGCGAAAGAGTATGGCTGGCTCACGTAGAAGAGGTAGCGTCTGGGCATTTGATACTCGTCAATTCGGGTTCAGCGTGAGCGGCGTTTGCCATCGACCAGGGACTGATACATGGCGACGGTTTCTCGAACGGTCTGCGACGTATGGAAGTGCTCGCTGATCCGCTGGCGCCCGGCCGCGCCCATGGCCCGCCGCTCTTCCGGCGACAATCGGTAGAGTTTGAGAATCGCCTCTGCCAACGCCTTCTCGTCGCAAGGAGGGACAACCAGCCCCGTCACGCCATCGTCGACCAATTCGGGCATACCTCCTACCCGGGTAACGACCGCCGGTACAGCGTAGGCCATGGCCTCAATGACCGCTCGAGGCAATCCTTCCTGCGACTTGGAAGGCAACGCGATCACGTCGCTGGCCGCCGCAAGCTGAGGCGCATCGGTACGGTAACCGGCAAAGTGTACGCGTTCCGGATGCGGCAAGGCGGCCACTTCCTTGCGGATGGTTTCGTTGCGATCCACATCGCCGACCAACAGGTAGTGAACCTCAACGTCCTCCGGCAAATAGAGGGCCGTCCGCACCAGGTCATCGAACCCTTTACGCGGCACACCCCGGCCCGTACAACACACCACAAAGGCTCTTTCAGGCACACCCAACGGCCGCAAATCCGCCGGCTCCGCCTGATACCAGGAGAGGTCGTGCCCCTTGTAGATTCGCTGCAGTCGGTCCGCCGTCAGGCGCGACCAGGGGAAGCCAAGCCCCTCAAGATGATCGCGAATGGCGTCGGCGACGCAGACGATCTTGTCGACCCGCGGGTGCAGGAAGGTAATCCAGGACTCGGGATGCATAGCCCCCACATTGCCGATAACGCCGCGATAGGCCACAACCCGGACATCCATCCCCTTAGACGCTCTCAACCCGCAGGCCAGCGCGCGCGGATTGTAGGCATGGATCACGTCATACGGCTTGCTTTCGAGCTGACGCCGGATGGCCGCCGTGCCTTTCTTGTCAAACCGCCCCTGGAGCGCTAGGGGAGCGACGACCAGATCCTGTTCCACAAGCCGCTGATAGTTTCGACCTTTGGGATTGCACATGACGTCAACATCAACGCCCGCCGCCTTCAGGCCGATGAACAATTCAGATTCCGGGCGATCGCAGGAGTCCGTCAGGCAGAGGACACGAAGCGGGGCATCGGAGGTTCCAGTCAAACCGGGTTTCCTTGTGAAAGTTGTATCAGTCAGAAGTGGCACTAGTTTAGCCGCTGGTCCGGCCAAAGACGACCGGCGAAGGGCGTCTGCCCGAAGACGCCCTCGCGCAAAAACGCCCCTTTCCCTGCCATGCCGCGCATAAGTTCATTAGCTGCAGCATGCGCCTCTAATGATCAATAGCTGCTGAAGCCATCCGCCATGTCAGACAGACAGTCTACAAGTAGAGTAACGTCCTCTGGACAGTGCAAGGCTCAAACGTTCGCTCAACCCTCGGCTCATCAAGCCGCTGGGTCAGCGATGCACTTCAGGCGTTGTCGAAAAACTTTTCTACAGATTGAATGATGTGCGCAACGTGCCGGGATTCAAGCCCATACCAAAGGGGCAAGCGAATCAAGCGTTCACTTTCCTGTGTCGTATAATGGTCTTCACCCCGAAAAGTGCTGAACTGACGACCCGCCTCAGCACTGTGCAAAGGCACGTAATGGAAAACCGCCATGACGCCGTCTGCCTTTAAATGTGCCAACAATGCGTCACGCTCATCCGCAGAGGACAGTTTGAGATAGAACATATGAGCGTTGTGCTCGCAACCTGACGGAATTGTCGGGAGCGTCAGGTGCCCGGTATCCGCCAGAAAACGCAATCCCTCCCAATAAGCCTGCCAACTCTGCAGCCGATTCTCGTGAATCTCGCGCGCGCACTCCAGCTGCCCCCAAAGATAGGCCGCCTGTATCTCGCTGGGCAAATAGCTGCTGCCCAAATCGACCCAACTGTATTTGTCGACCACGCCCCTGAAAAACTGACTGCGATTGGTGCCTTTCTCCCGGATAATCTCCGATCGGGCGATGTACTGCGTATCGTTGATCAGTAAGAGACCACCCTCGCCACCGCTCGTGTAGTTTTTGGTTTCGTGAAAGCTATAGGCTCCAATATGGCCAATGGTCCCGAGCGGTCGCCCTTTGTATGTCGCCATCATGCCTTGAGCGGCATCTTCAATGACCGCCAGTTGGTACTGACTGGCCACCGCCATTATTGTATCCATTTCGCAGGCAACACCGGCATAATGTACGACTACAATGGCTCGGGTTCGAGGCGTAATGGCGGCTTCCACCTGCCGCTCGTCGATGTTCATGGTGTCGGGCCGGATATCGACAAACACAATCCGGGCGCCCCTCAGAACAAAGGCGTTTGCCGTGCTGACAAATGTATAGCTGGGCATGATGATCTCGTCTCCCGGCTGGACATCGATCAGCAGTGCCGCCATTTCCAGAGCATGGGTACAGGAAGGCGTTAACAGCGTTTTCGGACACCCCAGGGAGGACTCGAACCAGGACTGGCAGCGCCGGCTGAAGGGCCCGTCGCCGGAAATTTTCTCGCTACCCATAGCCTCAAGCACGTATTTCTCTTCGAGACCGGTATGGGGGGGCTTGTTAAAGGGGATCATTGCGGACCTCGTCCCTGAATTGGGCTTCCAGTGCCAGCAAGTCCTGCTTTCTCTCTCTGATCCGCCTGGCCGGGCTGCCCACGTATATGCCCCAAGCATCGGTCGATTTGTTAACCAGCGTCATTGCGCCGATCGAACAGCCCTCTTCAATCGTGACACCCGGGAACACAACCGCATTTGTACCAACGATCACATGCCGCCCGAGAAAAACCGGGGCCATGTACTCGTTTTTGAACTTCTTGGGGATTAGTGAGTTCACCATAGTCGCGCCGCTGTAGTCATCGCTTTGCGCAAAGATTTTTACGCCGTAGGCCAATGTGCTGTAGTCCGACAATGTAATGCCGGGAGCACCACCGGCCAACAGGCACATGGGTGTTACGTGGCAATAGGCTCCAATGATGATCCGGCCGGACACGATGCAATAATCATCAATCCGAGAAAAATCACCGATCTCCATCTCGGCCGTGTCATAGAGACTGGCTTTATCACTGATTTTCACGTTGCGCCCGAGCCGCTTGAAATTCATTTGGCGCAATTGCTCATCGGTGTAATAGGCCATAGTCAGCTCTCAAAAATGGCGTGCAACTGGTTTACCAGTGTTTCTTCCGAAAACGCAGATTTGATTGCCTTTCGGTTGTACGAAGCATCTTCAGCGTCCAAACGCCCAAGGTTGAGTGAATTCACATCGAATATCCGGATCCCCAGCGATTGAAAGACCGACCAGGGTGTCACGTCATCCCGGATGTACACCTTCTTCCCCAATCCCAATAAGTTAATGGTGTTACCCATGGCCTGCTGGCGTCGATGATTAAAGATGGCAATGTCAATATCAGACAGAAACTCCAGGTATTTGTCATAAGGCAGGAAATCCAGGATCGGCCTGAATTTGTCCCCAAAGAGTTTCTCACCGTAATCCACTACTGCTTTGGCATGTTCGGAGCTTCCGTAGGATAACGGCACGTAGATCGAAATCTCTTCATTTTTGTAAGGTGCGAGTTTATCCAGTATCTCAAAGTGATTGTTTCCTGGATCGGCCGAATTACCTACCTGTATATTGATTCGCCGATCCTCTCTTGGGGACATCTCAACATCCCTGAAGACGTTACTCGGATACATCAGGCAGGGATGAAACTGACCGGTCGCGCCATACCATTGACGCGCGAGCTCGACGTCCCCCGGGATGTGTGTCACGAGGTGCCCCATGCGACGGATAACACGACATCGAACGGACTCTTTGAACGTCCATTTCCCTTTTGCGGCGATGGATTGATAGCGGTACAGGTCATCGCCCCACATCACCCAGTAACATTTCTTCAGCAGCCATGGCATCAGCCACAGTAGCCGCGTAACGGAACGGTTAAATAGACCATGCAGGATAATCTTGTCGGCTTGATGCATCGCGACTATTAGGCGAAAACGAGAACCCAGCTTTGCCAGTGGATTCCTTTCAACCTTGTCAATGCCGTTTCGACTGGCAACCGGATAACGAACATGATCACCGAACAGGACAAAGCGATGATCACTCAAGCCAAATTCTGATTCCACCAACTGGATGAATGGAGGGATAAATTTCTCCATTCGGCAGATATGGAGAACTTTCTTACGCACCCGTCTCTCCCGATCTAATCAAGGACTGCTCCCGAACAAGATCCTCGATGTATCGGCCATAACCACTTTTTTCATAGTAAGCGGCGGCTTTCAGCATCTGTTGATCCGTCAGCCATTCGTTGCGCCAGGCAATTTCTTCCAGGCAAGCCACTTTGTAGCCTTGTCGCTTTTCAATCGTTTCTACAAACTGGGCGGCTTCGAGCAGGCTTTCATGAGTTCCGGTGTCCAACCATGCAAAGCCTCGCCCCAGCATCTCAACGTGAAGTTCGCCCAGCGAGAGATAATCCTGATTGATCGACGTAATCTCCAGCTCGCCTCGAGCCGAGGGCCTTGTCTGTTTGGCAAAATCGATGACCCGATTATCGTAGAAATAGAGTCCGGTGACAGCCCAGTGAGATTTGGGATTCTGAGGCTTCTCCTCAATAGACAGGGCCTTCATGTCGGCATCAAATTCAACGACCCCAAACCGATGCGGATCCTTGACTGGATAGCCGAATACTACCGCACCTCCGTCCGATTCCACACGCTTGACCGTTTCTTTGAGTTTTGGAGTAAATCCCTGCCCGTAATAGATGTTGTCGCCCAAGACCAGACAGACGGGATCGTTGCCGATAAACGATTCGCCAATGGTGAAGGCTTCAGCCAACCCCGCAGGCTGAGATTGTACGGCGTACTCCAGCCTGATACCGAATTGGCTACCGTCTCCAAGCAACCGACGAAAAGCCGCTTGATCTTCGGGGGTCGTGATGACTAAGACGTCACGGATGCCTGCCAGCATCAAGACCGACAACGGATAGTAAATCATCGGCTTGTCGTAGATCGGAAGCAGTTGTTTGGACATACCCAATGTGATCGGAAATAACCGGCTGCCCGTGCCCCCGGCCAGTATGATGCCTTTCATTCGTTATCCTTGAATTCTTCTAATCTTCGTCCCAATCATTGCCGCCCCCTCACTGCAATACCGACGTATGAGTCATGTCAGCCAATGCCAAGACGCTCGCGTCGATAGCTGCCATCCTGAACCCGCCGGCACCACTCAAGATGGTTCAAATACCACTCAACGGTTTTACGCAGACCGGTTTCAAAAGTTTCATCCGGCAACCAGCCCAACTCGTTCTTTATCTTGGTCGCGTCGATGGCATAGCGCAGGTCGTGCCCCGGTCGGTCAGGAACGTGGACAATCAGGTCCCGATAATGACAGATGTCTTTCGGTTTTTCCGGCGACAACTCCATTAAGAGATCACATATTCCACGAACGACTTCCATGTTCGTCTTCTCGTTAAATCCGCCAATGTTATATGTCTCTCCGAGACGCCCCTTGCGAATGACTCGATACAGCGCGCGCGCATGATCTTCCACGTACAACCAGTCGCGTATCTGATTGCCTTCTCCATAGACCGGAAGTGATCGACCTTCCAGCGCATTCAGGATCATTAACGGAATCAGCTTCTCGGGGAAGTGATAGGGGCCGTAGTTATTGGAGCAATTGGTAACAAGCACCGGAAAACCATAGGTTCGATACCAGGCACGAACCAGGTGATCGGAACTCGCTTTGCTCGCCGAATAGGGTGAACTGGGCGAATAACAGGTGTTCTCAGTGAACAGATCCGCTGACTGCCCGAGATCGCCAAAAACCTCATCCGTGCTGACGTGATGAAAACGAAACTGATTCTTCTCGATGGCCTCAAGGCCCTGCCAGTAGGACCTGGACACCTCGAGCAGTGTGTAAGTCCCCACAACGTTCGTTTGAATAAACGCCAATGGGCCGTCGATAGACCGATCGACATGACTTTCTGCAGCGAGATGCATGACCGCATCCGGCCGATGCGTTACGAAGATCTCTTCCAGAGCAGCCCGGTCGCAAATATCGGCTTGCTCGAAGGCGTATCGCGGATGGTGACTCACACTGGCCAACGACTCCAGATTGCCGGCATAAGTCAATTTATCGAGATTGACCACACTGTCATCAGTGTGGGTCAGAATGTATCGAATAACCGCGGATCCGATAAAACCGGCCCCACCTGTCACGAGAATTTTCATCAGGATATTACCTTTGATTCCATAGACACGGAACTACGGCAGCATGGACATGCTGAAAAAGTGATAAGGCAAAACGAAAGGCCTGCTGGATGTATACATAGAGGATGTCGTAACGCTTGCTCTGAAGCTGGCCGCTGTCTCTGCCGTATTGTCTTCGGCTACATGGTCGTGGAGAGCCATCGAACGGTCGTCAATCCCAGACCTGCGATCATTGCCCACTAGGGGTATTCATGACATCAAAATCGAGGTCGATCACTTCCCGGCTAATAATAACCTCCGTCATTGCTGAGTCGCCGGAACCCGGGCATAGCCAACTTCCAGCGCCTTCCAGCGCGCCCTCAGATCGAACGAATCGACGTCGAGCTTAGCCAGTGAGCGATACAGGCGTTCCAGATTCCGCTTCCGCCAAGACGCCGTTGGCTCGCGATTGGATTCGATTCGGCCCTTGTCAAAATCGATCACATAGAAAGCTTGATGCTGGAGTAGAATGTTGAAGCAGTTCAGGTCGGGATGATTGACTCCGGCATCATGGAATTGACGCAGCAATTGACCGAGTCGACGCCAGCCATCCTCGCTGAGATCACCGGCGCAATCCCCAAGCGGAGTGACATCTTCAATGCGCCCAATGAGAATGGCCGCCTCATAGAAAAGACCGTTAACTCGCCTGTAGTGGGCCGCCACGGGCTCTGGAACCGGTAAATCCAGATCCCGCAGCTGACTCAGCAATCGAAATTCGGCAAAGGAACGCGTCTGCTCCTCCCCCGTGTAGAGATAGGCCGCACGGGACACTTTGGCAACGTAACCGCCACGGAGGTAGTGGCGCAGCACCATTCCGCCTCTGGGCCCGTCGATAAACCAGGCACTTCCTCGCCCGCCACTGCTGACGGATACCGCCCGGGTGCCCCAGAAAGCGGGCAGAAACCAGTCTGGCGTCACCTCAGCGTAATCCGGATTGACCAGCAGCGCTGCACCGTGCCCCGGAACATACTTTTCTTTCTGCATGATCATGACGGTGCTGACCGCTTCTCCCTGTGACATGACTCGAACCCGCAGCCCGGCGGACAGCAAAGACGCCCGGTTCCAAGTGCGCTAGAATACGCCGAGTTTAACAACGAACACCATCGCGGCTCCAGATAGCCCGTGTTGTCAGCACTAACGGATGTTTCCTTGATCAAGTCAATCTGCATCATGCGCCTGTCGGCCATCGGCGATGTCACGCATGTCATACCTGTGGTGCTCAGCCTTCAGGCACAACTCCCGGACGTTAAGATCACCTGGATTATTGGCAAGGTCGAAGCCAGGCTGGTTGGCGATCTGCCCGGCGTCGAGTTTATCGTTTTCGATAAAAAAAGCGGCTTGCAGGGCTACCGCGATTTGCGAGAGCAACTCCGTGGGCGCCGGTTCGATGCCCTGCTTCACATGCAGGTGGCTTTCCGGGCCAACCTGGCCGCCACCGTGATACCGGCCAGAATCAAGGTCGGCTACGACCGGGCTCGCAGCAAGGATCTCCATAGCCTGTTTATCAATCGTCGGATCCCGGCAGCCCCCAAACAACACGTTCGCGATTGCCTGGCCAGCTTTCTGGTGCCCCTGGGGCTGGAAGCTGCCCCACCGCGCTGGACGATCCCCCTGAGCGAGTCGGATCATGCGTTCGCCAGTGAGCACTTGGCAAACGATCGGCCCAATGTTGTGATCAGTCCCTGCGCCAGCCACACGTTACGCAATTGGAGTGCTGATCGCTATGCAGCCGTGGCCGACCATATCGTCGCACAGCACGGTGCTCGCCTGATTCTGGTCGGCAGTCCGGCCCCCTATGAGCGAGAATATTGCGAACGCATCGCTTCGACCATGACCCAACCGGCGCTCAACCTGTGCGGCCAGGACACGCTCAAACAGCTGACGGCCCTGCTTGGCGGGGCAGACCTGCTGATCGCGCCGGACACGGGCCCCGCGCACATCGCCAGCGCCATGGGCACCGATGTGTTGGGCCTGTTTGCGGCCAGCAATCCGAATCGCTCGGGCCCCTACAACTCACTGCAGTGGTGTGTCGATCGTTATCCGGAGGCACTGGAAAAATTCACCGGAAAAACCGTGGATACAGCCCGCTGGGGCATGAAAGCGGAATTTGAAGGCGCGATGGAACTGATCACCGCCGACGAGGTCTGCCAAAAGTTTGATGAGTGGATCGCTAACAGGGCCACGGTATGAATCAGGTTTCTCCGGGTATCGCCAACCGTTTCTGGACCACAATCGCCGGCACGTCTTTGAACGGATTGAGGAAAACTTACCTCACGGTGCTGGCCGCCTATGTCTTTTGCTTCCTGCCCTGGTTTTCCACTTACCGGACGGCGGAAACCCTGCTGGTCGTGTTGCTGGTCGGCATATTGGCTCTGGGTCGCAACAGCAGCCCATTGAAACGTGTCATTTTGACCGACCCCATTTTTCGGATCTGCTTGGTCCTGCTCGCGTACCTGGTGCTCGTGCAACTCTGGTATCACGTATCGCTGCCGGAATACGTAGACCCCAGTTCCAAGGTCACCCGACATTACCTCAAACCGCTCATGGTTTTACTGGTCGCGGCGGGAGTCAGTATGCTTCGACCCGCAAGGGCGTGGCCTGTCCTGCTCCTGGCTTTGGCGGGACTCTACGTTTATCTGGGACTCGAATTCAGAGCGGCTGAATGGATCCGGGCACTCAAGGGCTACAGGGTCGACTTTGGCATACACAACGCCGAACACACGGGCATGTTCTTCGGCACTTACCTGCTGTGTCTGCTTTGCCTGTCTCCACGGCTCATTCGTTGGAGCTGTCACCGTGGCTGGCTGGTATCCATGGCCGTCTTTCCACTCCTGCTTGCCGCCCTCCTGTTGGCCATTGAAGGGACCCTGGCTTCACAGACCCGTGCCGTGTGGCTGGGATTGCTCCAGGCCGCTCTCGTTGCGGTCATCCTGTTGATCGGCCGCTTATTGACGAGTCGAGAGTCCCAAGGAGAAAAGCGCAAACTCAGCCTGCTACTGGCTTTGGTTGCTGGCGCGTTTGTAGTGACCATCAGCCTCACCCTGAACTCCTCCCAGACGGTGGAAAAGCGCTTCTCAACGACCGATATCCAGATCGACAAAATCCTGGAGGCGCCCAGTGAAAACGTCGATCCGAAGACAAGCAGTGGGGTGCGGCTCTATTCCTGGCGCGTGGCGATGGGCTGGGTTGGCGAACGTCCGTTGCTGGGATGGGGCGCGGGCTCAACAAAAGAAATGATTCAGCACTCGGATTACTTTGGTGCGTCGTTTAAGCAGAATTTTGGCCATCTCCACAATACCTTCATGGAAACCCTGGTCGCTCAGGGCCTCCTCGGCACGGCAATCCTGGTCGCCCTGATCGTCTGGATCGGCATCGCCACCGTTCGAGCCTTCCGCGGAGGCGACATGCCCTGGGATGTGTTTGTCTTTGCCTGGTGTTTCCTGGCCTTCTGGATTGTGATCAACATGTTTGAATCCTATATACTCTACCCGACTGGCCAGTATCTGAACGCCGTGATTGTCGGGTTCGTCTACTCATTCCATTTCCGCCGTCGACTTGAAGATGCCCAACCCCATGTCTGACGCCATTGCAGTGGCCGCCTGTTGCGACGAGAACTACATTGCCTATGCGGCCGTGATGATGCGCTCGGCCGTCAGGGCAACCCCGGAAGCGCCTATTCATTTCCACCTCATCAACTGCGGCATTTCCGGCGCCAGCCTGGAACGATTGAGCGGCATGCTGGAGGCACTGGGCAGCACGTTAACCACTTACAGCCCGGATGACCGACTCTATGAGGGGCTACCGACGCATCGTTACGGTTCGGCAGTCTACCAGCGCATTAATCTACCCGAATACATTCCAGCCAATGTTGGGCGCATCATCTACATCGATGCAGACACCATCGTTCTGCAAAGCCTGATTGCGCTCTGGAATCTGGATCTTGAGGGGAATTCCACCGCCGCTGTTGAGAACCTGTCGCCCAAAGCCTGCAAGGACATCGAAGTCGATCGCACCGAGTATTTCAACTCAGGCCTGCTCGTCATGGACCTGGCCGCCTGGAGAGAACGCCAGCTGCACCGGCAGGTTACCGAGTACGCCCGCGAACATGCCAGCTCCCTTCAGTTCGTGGATCAGTGCAGCCTGAACGCGGTATTGCAGAATGACTGGGTCCGACTGCCGCTGAAGTGGAATGTTCAGTCCGATGTTTACAAGGTAGTCCGGAAATACCATGAGGGCTGCACCTACAGTCGGGGCGATATGAATGACGCCATGCTGCATCCAGCCATCGTTCACTTCACGGGCGAAAAGAAACCCTGGAAGCGTTACTGCTTCCACCCCTTCAAGACTTACTACCGCAAAGTCCTCAATGAGACGCCGTGGGCCGGCCAGCCTCTTGTCGGTGACGATACAGCCACCCGGCGCCGCTATTTCTTTGCGCTCCGCAGTCACTGGAAATTCCTGAAACGCCGCAGTCAGCTCTCGGCGCACTACCAGGGGAAATGATTCGAACATGAGTAACCAGCAACCCCGATCTCTACCGGCCGATGCCGTTGCCGTCGTTGCAAGCTCCGACCAGAACTACGCCATGCACTTGACGGTAATGTTCACCTCACTGATTCGTAACTGCTCGGATCCAGAACGGGTCTATCTCTACTGCATTGACGGTGGTATTGCGCATAGCACCAAGACAGTGATGGAAGAAGAAGTGAAAAAGGCCGGTGGTAAAGGCATCGACTTTGTCACTTTCGACAAATCCCGGTTCGAACATCTACCGACCATCAAACACATCACCGCGTCGGCCTACTACCGCATCGCCATCCCCGAGATATTCGATGAATCGGTGAAGAAGGTGGTTTACCTGGACTGCGACGTCATTGTCCTCGGCGACATACTGGAACTGGCCGCGACGGATATATCCGACTACCACGTCGCCGCGGTGGAGAACCTGTCTAGCCACACCTACAAGCAGCTGGGCATTCCGCAGGACGAGTACTTCAACTCCGGCGTACTGCTGTTGAATCTAGAACTGTGGCGCCGGGACGACATCTCCAATGAGGTGATTCGCTTCAAGCAGGAAAACCCGCACCGGATCAGTACCAACGATCAGTGTGCACTCAACGGCATCCTGCACACCCGCTGGAAACACCTGCCGCTGCGCTGGAATCACCAGACCGGCCTGTATCGTCACAGTGAGCAAATCGCGCGGTTCGACCCGAAGGAAATCCGCGAGGCCAATCTGAACCCCGGCATCATCCATTACATTGGCTGGGACAAACCCTGGCGCAAGGTGCGCTTCCATCCGCTGGCCGGTGAGTATGACCGCTATGCGGATCAACTGGCCGAATCGCCCCGCCCGAAACCGACGCTGGCTGACTATTTCCAGGCCTACGCCTCCATCTCTCGCCTGAAGAAGCTCTGGCGCTGCGAGAAAAACAAACGCTGGTACCGGGCTAACGGTTTTAGCCTGTACGAATAAGCCGAAATCAGGGCAGAAAAAAAACGCCGGCTAACAGGCCGGCGTTTTTGATGGTGCAGGGAAAGCCCTTGGCCGATTATTTCTGGCCGGCGGTGTAGTCCTTATAGGACTTCTCTTCGACGAAACGGGAACCCAGCGCGAGGTTCACCTCTTTCTTGATCGCAGCACGCTTGTCATTGGTGACATAGACCGCGCGAGCCAGTTCGATGAAACGTGACCCGAAGTCCTGAGCGGCTTCCTGGTCGCGGATATCGTCCTCGATTTCCCAGAGCGCTTCGTTGACGGCCTTGAGCTGCTGACGCAATTCGCCAATCGCGGACTGATCCGGAACGGCTTCGTTCCAGGTCTTGCTCAGCTCATCGAGTTCCAGGCGCACGTTGCGCACCTTATCGGCGTCCTCGATACGCTCGGATTTGATTTCAAGGATCGTGATCTTGTCGAGCACCTCGCCAAAGGAGACGGGTACGGTGATGACATCGGCCATAGTGTTCTTCCGCAGACTCGTGGGTTAGCGTTACGGGTTCATGACCGGCAGCGCCGGCCATCACGGATCAATCGTTAACGAGGGTCAGCCAGCTGGCATTCTCGGGACGCTTGCCCTTGACCGCATCGAAGTACATGGTTTGCAGCTTCTCGGTCAACGGGCCACGCTTGCCGGCGCCAATCACCCGACCATCCAGCTCACGGATCGGCAGGACTTCGGCGGCTGTCCCGGTGAAGAAGGCTTCATCGGCGATATAGACCTCGTCCCGGGTAATACGGCGCTCGCGCACCGGTACGTTCAGCTCCTTGCAGAAATCCAGGATCGTCTGACGGGTGATCCCCTCCAGGCAAGAGGTCAGCTCCGGAGTATGCAGGACGCCATCGCGCAGGATGAAGACGTTCTCGCCGGACCCTTCCGCAACGTAGCCTTCGTTATCGAGCAGCAGCGCCTCTTCACAGCCACTGGCAATCGCTTCGTTCAGCGCCAGCATGGAGTTCATGTAGTTGCCGTTCGCCTTGGCCTTACACATGGTGATGTTCACATGGTGGCGGGTGTAGGACGACGTGCGCACCTTGATCCCCAGCTCGCGGGCTTCCGGCGCCATATAGGACGGCCAGTGCCAGGCAGCGACCATCAAATGCACCTTGAGATTATCGGCGCGCAGACCCATGCCTTCAGAACCCAGAAAGGCCATCGGGCGGATGTAGGCTTCGTCGAGATTGTTCTCGCGCACAGCGCGGCGCTGGGCTTCATTCACCTGTTCTTTGGTGAACGGCATTTTCATGTTGAGGATGTGGGCAGAGCGGAACAGACGGTCCGTGTGCTCCTGCAAACGGAAAATCGCCGGGCCCTTCTCGGTGTTGTAGGCGCGCACACCTTCGAAACAGCCCATGCCGTAGTGCAGCGTATGGGTGAGGACGTGCACCTTGGTTTCGCGCCAGGGCACCATTTCTCCGTCCAGCCAGATGAGGCCGTCACGATCCGCCATCGACATCATTTTGCTCCTGATAAAGCTGTGGAGAGCCCGCCAGCGGGCCCGGAAAAGCCGCTATTCTAGCAGGAAACCCGCGACCGACGCAGTAGGGGCTTACCGCTCTGGCGCGCCCGATGCGCCTATCACCCGTTGCCAGACCGACCAGATATAAGCCCGCTCTTCCGGAAAGGCGTCCGCCTCAACGCGACTGTTCAAGTTCTGCAGCGCCCGGCGGTGTATCGTCGAGCGCAATGCAATGTAGGCCTCACGCAATTGTTCCGCATCTTCTTCTGGCAGGACGCCCGCCTTGCCCAGCGCCTCCATCTGCCGGATGTTGTCCGACCATTGGGTCAGTTCCGGATGCTCGCTGGAGTACGCCAGCATCAGGTACTGCACCATGAATTCCATATCGACGATGCCGCCCTGGTCGTGCTTGATGTGGAAAGCTTCTGGCGTTTCGCCCTCCTTGGTCGGTGTGCCCAGGCTCGCACGCATCTTCTCCCGCATGTTCAGCACTTCCTGACGCAACGCATCACGATCGCGGTGCTGACACAGGATGTCATGGCGGAGCGTTTCGAACGCTTCCAACGCCTCGCGACTGCCGGCCACCCCCCGGGCGCGGGCCAGCGCCTGATGCTCCCAGGTCCAGGCGTCCTCGCGCTGGTACTTTTCGAAGGCGGACAGACTGCTGACCAACAGTCCGGAGTTGCCGGACGGTCGCAGGCGCATATCCACGTCGTACAACTGCCCCGACGGCGTCTGGGTGCTCAGGATATGGACGATGCGTTGGCCCAGCCGCGTGTAGAAGACGGCGTTGTCGATGGGTTTGTCGCCGTTGGTGGAACGGTTGGGATCGGCAGTATGAATAAAGACCAGATCCAGGTCCGAGGTATAGCCCAGCTCGATGCCGCCCAACTTGCCGTAGCCGACAATCGCGAAATCGCTGTCGCAGGCGGAACCGTCGCCGTGGTGCGGATAGCCATGCCGGCTCACCAGGTTGGAGAAGGCCACCTCCACCACGTGATCCAGCACTACTTCAGCGATCCAGGTGAGGTAATCGCTGACTTTCATCAGGGGCAGCGTGCCGCGCAGCTCCGACGCGGCAACGCGCAGGACGTGCGCCTTCTTGAAGTGGCGCAGGACCTCCATCTGTTCCTCCAGATCTTCCAGCGGAATACGCAACAACTGCTGGCGCAGGTCGTCCTGCAACTGTTCGCGACTGGGCGGATGATAGAGGCTTTCGGTATTGAGGAGCTCATCCAGCAGCAGCGGGGTTTCCGCAAGCTGTCTTGCGATCCAGGGGCTTTCACTGCACAGCCGCACCAGCTCGCGCAAAGCGCCGGGGTTTTCCAGTAACAGCAGCAGATAAGCCGTCCGGCGCAGGACAGACTCGACCAGTTGGAGCACCCGGGACAGGGTCTCCGACGGCTTTTCCACCTGACTCAGCGCTTCCAGCAATACCGGGACAAAGCGGTTCAGGCGACGCCGGCCTTCGGTCTGCATCATCTGAGCGGTGCGGCTGCTGCGCAGGGTCACCAGCTGTTCAAGGCTCTGCTCCGGAGCCTCAAAACCCGCTTTCGACATTCGCTTGACCGCCGCTTCGGGTTCCAGCTCCGCCAGCCAGATTTCCTGCCAACGGGCGCTGGCCTCCTCTTCTTCCGTCTCATCGTCGTCGGAAGCGATGATGTCGGCAAAATGCCGGGCCACGCGCTGGCGATGGCCATTGAGTTCCGCGAGGCAGTCGTCCCAGCCGTCGAAGCCCATGATCATGGCCACCCGGGCCTGGGCCGCCGGGGTCTCCGGTAGCTCCTGGGTCTGCTGGTCGGCGATGCCTTGCAAGGCGTGTTCAAGGTTGCGCAGGAAGACGTAGGCGTCGGCCAGCTCATCGGCAACGGCCTGCGGTAACAACTCGAGATTCACCAGTTCCGGCAGGATCAGCAGCAGCTCCCGTTGCTGGAGCTCGCGATCGCGCCCGCCCCGGATCAGCTGGAAGGCCTGCACCACGAATTCAATCTCGCGAATCCCGCCATTGCCCAGCTTGATGTTGTTCTCCATGCCCTTGCGACGCACTTCCCGACTGATCATGGACTTCATGCTGCGCAGGGATTCAAAGGCACTGAAATCGATGTACTTGCGGTAGACGAACGGGCGTAGCGTGGCCATCAACACGTCCCCCGCCTTCTTATCGCCAGCGACCACGCGGGCCTTGACCATGGCGTAGCGCTCCCAATCCCGCCCCTGATCCTGATAGTAGGATTCCAGGGCGCCGAAACTGAGTGCCAGCGCCCCACTCTGGCCATATGGACGCAGGCGCATATCCACCCGGAAAACAAAGCCGTCGGCGGTCAACTGATCGAGTGCCTGGATCAGACGCTGCCCCAGTCGGATAAAGAACTGCTGGTTGTCCATGGCGCGCGCGCCGCCCCGGGTCTCGCCGTTGGACGGGAAGCCGAAAATCAGGTCAATGTCGGACGAGACGTTCAGCTCATGGCCACCGAGCTTGCCCATGCCCAGGACCACCAACCGCTGCGGAGCGTCCTCGCCCGTGGCGGGATCGATGCCCCACGGGGTTCCCATCTGGGCGCAGGCATCCTGATAGAGCCAGTCCAGCGCACCATCAATCGCCACATCGGCCATGGCACTGGCCGCGCCCATGGTTTCGTTCAGATCCGCAAGGCGCAGGAAATCACGAAAGATGATGCGGAACATGACCTCACGACGAAACAGGCGCAAGGAGCGGTGCAGCGACGATTCGTCGGCGACGTCTTCCAGATAGGCCTGCCAGCGAAGCGTGAGAAAGGCGTGATCCAGCGGACGTGACAGGGGTTCACGCTTCAGGCACTCGAACAGCCACTCGGGGTGGCGCTCAACCACCTCCCTAAGGAAGAAGCTGCCCAACAGCGCGCGCTGCCAGTGGGCCTGCGTGACTGTCTTGTCCCGGGGCAATGGGGACCGTTCATCCAGCAGACGCGTCACCGCGTCGGCGTCCTCACGGAGCAGATCGGGAATGGCGGGTCCAGCATGGGGGGCTGCGGTCATAACCTAAAAATCACCTTATAGCTCAGCAACTTCCTTGGGCTTGCCAGGTAATCCGTCTAGACTGGAACTCGACGACAACCTGACTCTAAACCCGGAACACCACAGATGCTCAACAAAGACAGACGCGCCGTCACCGCCGAGCACCACTTCACGCATCTTCCCATGTCAGGGGTAATCCGCCAACGCCTCAAGCGGTTGATGCTGATCCTGGTCGGTCTGGTCGCTTTCCATGTGGTCGCGATGATGGTGTTCGAGAAGTTGTCGTTCCTCGACGCCTTCTGGCTGACGTTCACCACCCTCGCCACCGTCGGCTACGGCGACCTGTCACCCGCAACCGCCATGGGGCGGCTGATTACGGTGGCGGTGATGTATATTCTCGCCATTACCGTACTCACCCTGATCGTCAGCGACTATATTGAATACCGGTTCTACCGGCGCGAGCGCATCATCACCGGCCGCTGGAGATACAACATGAAAAACCACATCGTCATCATCAACACGCCCATGCACGGCGGTAGCGCCTACTTCCTGCGCCTGTCGAGCCAGATTCGGGCCGTTCCGGGCTACGAAACCATCCCCATCCAGATCGTCACCCAGCAGTATCCGGAAGGACTGCCGACGGAGCTGCGCGACGCCGGACTGGTGCATTACCACGGCTCCGGCAATGACCCGCAGGCCCTGCGGGCCGTCAACGTGATCGACGCCCGCTACATCATCGTGCTGGCACCGGACGAAGCGGATCCGGATTCCGACAGCATAACGTTCAGTATCGCCTCCCGGCTCAGTGATCTGCAGCTGGGGCATCGGGTCACACTGGAATGCGTGCGGGATGAGGACCGGCCCCGCTATCGGGACCTGGGCATCCGCACGGTTATCCGGCCGGTCCGCACCTACCCGGAAATCATGGTGCGGGCGGTGATCTCACCCGGCTCGGAGAAAGTGCTGGAAGATCTGTTCAATTACCAGCAGGACCATCCGCACCGCTATGAGCTACCGCTCGACGACTTGAACTGGGCGGATATTGTGAGCGCCCTGATCCGACATGGCATCGGGACGGCCCTGGCCTACATCGACGAGAACGACGACGTGGTCTGCCATCCGGATCCCAACCAGGAAGTGGAAGGCAAAGCGCTCATTGTTCTGGTCAAATCCAGCGAAACGCCGCCGGTGGAAGAGCTGATTGATGCGCTGGATCGCTATCGCGCTTTCCTGGAACGCTGGCACAACCTGCACGCGGCCAGCGACGGCGATACCGCAAAATCGGAGTAGCGGCGACTCAGGCCTCTAGTGCACTAGCAACCCCAGCTGCAGGCGCAGCATCCGGGCATCAAACAGCCAATCCACCGACGTGAAATCCTGACTTGAGGCCCAGTGCCATTCGTCCTCAAGACCGGCATCGACGGCTCGGTCTTCGAGGGCCGCCAATGTCTCCCGACAGGCCGTTTCCGCCATCCCCGTCAGCCAGTGAACCGAGACGGCGCGCAACCAGGCAGTCACTGGAGGATCCCCGGCTGCCAGGCTCTCCGGTCGGCCAAGTCCGGCCAGGTCGTAGCCCTGTTCCGCTTTGCTGACCAGATTCAGGAAGGCCGGCACGCGCCCCACCAATTGGGAAGCCAGCGATAAGAGGGCTGAACCCGGACCGGATTTCAGCTCCAGCTCCAGCTCCGCCAGCTCTCGCCGACGATCACCGGCCAGAACCGCCCCGTGATCCAGCGCACACTCGATCATGGCGCCTTCGTGGCTCAGCAATCGGGCTTCCCGGTTGAAGTTTGTTTCGAAGATCATCGCCAGCTCGGCAAGATTGACGTTTTCGGCAATCGGCGTATCCGCCAGCAATCCCAGATTCAGATCCGCACCAGGCAGCGGCCACTCCCACTCCTGCCGCTTGTGAGCGCCATCCACAAACTCGCCCTGCGTCTTGAGCGTCTGAATGTAGTGGGTATCCGCCTGCCGCACCCGCAGGGCCGCCCGCTCGTGATTGAGGGCCTGGTACGGTGTATCGAAATAGCGATTGACCAGACGCTTCTGCGTTGTTTCCTCAGACGCCCTCTCATCCAGCCAGGCTCGCGCCGCGTCAGTGCCGCCTTTACCCAGCGTCAGTTTGATTTCCAGTTCTTCAGCCATTTTTCACCCGGGTTGTCTTCGAGAGCATCAGGATAAGTTGCCAATCCTTCAGGCACAAAAAAACCGGCCCTGAAAAGGGCCGGTTTCTTGGGTTACTGCTTCGAGTCAGCTAAGCGCTGAATCAGAAGTAGTAGGTAGTACCAACGGCCAAGTCAGTCTGCTGATCTTCTTGGCCATTAGTGTATCCAGCGTAGTTGTCGCCGCCTTGGCCCAGGTAACCTTCAACATAAACGTACATGTGGTCAGACAGGTTGTGCAGCGCCTGAACAGTGTATACGTCGATGTCGTCAGCACCGTCTACGTCCGGAGCAGTGCGCTCCCAGGATACGGCAAAAGTGTTGGAGCCCATGGTGTATCCAGCGAACAGGCCGTAAACGTCACTTACGTCTTTGCGAGTCTGGTACTGACCAGTCAGGCGAAGGTCGTCCATGCTGTAGCTTACACGCATGCCGTACGTGTTCTCGTTGTTAGCTCCGTTCGGAGTAACTACAGTGCGAGCGATCACGTTGGTCGGGTCGGTGGAATCAACGGTGTAAGTAGTAGAGCTGCTACCACCAGAAGAGTAGGAAGTGTTTCCGTCGTTGGAGTCCATAGCTACAGCGACTTCAAGCCCACCCATCTCATACATTGCAGCCAGCTGGTAAGGGTAGTTGTTGCCACCCGGGTTTTGGGAGTCGCTGTTGCCATTGATCTGGACGGCCGCGCCGAAAGTCAGCCCACCGAAAGATGGGGTGCGGTATTGGATCAGGTCGCCTTCACCAGTGTCGTAGGAGCCGCCCTGGCTCTGGGATGCAACTTCGTAGTAGTTGGCGATTTCGTCAATGGCAGATTCGTAAGTGGAGTCGTCAGAGCCCACCCAGATCTGGCCAAAGCTGTCCCCTTTCACACCGACGTAGGCTTCATCAAAGCCGCTCAGGCCATTGTTGTTGGCCTTATTGTCCGCGTCGAACTCAAGCTCAGCTTTGAAGAAACCTTCAACGCCAGGCATCAACTCATGACTATGCTTAACGCCCAGAGTTGAACCATTGTCAAACAGCTCGGAGCTGTTACCGCCCGCGTTGCTGTTGATGTAAGCCAGCTGGATGTTGCCGTATACGGTCGGCAGGTTGGCTTCTTGCGCCAGCGCCGCGCCGGAAAAAGTAGCCGCCGCTACAGCTGATGCGATCAGAGTCTTTTTCATGTTGCGTCTTCCTTCTTGAGTTAACTCAGGTTTTAGCCGCGGGTTTTTACCCGTTTTTAGTGTTGGGCCTTTTGACGGGCCCATTATGTGAATCAAACATGTCATTATTGTTACGCCTCGGAGAAAATCCTGAGCGACAACAGGGACATGCGTGATACGTTTCCTTTTGGGCGCCCTGAATCGTCTCAGCTCCTGCCGGTCTCGACCCAGCTACACCTTCAAGGTCAGTCACTTACAGTCACTTCTTAAAGCGCTGCATGATGACATGGTTTTAATACAGACAATCTTATTTTGCAAATTTTTTTGGCGATTTTTTAAGCGTTTAGCTCCGCCGATTTCCGAATCCAACCAACAATTTTCAGGCCAACTCGAAAAAAATTAAACTTTTTATGCAGTTATGCTACTCGGCGCCTTGTCGTTCTGTTTCAGGCTGCGCCAAGATGAAGCAACCGTCGATTGACTGCACTGTAATCGAACCTGACACCGAAGCATCGGAAAGTAGCACAACTATTCAGTCAATCAAGTGATACTTTTGGCCACCATCGGGCGGCATTGAATCATGGCCACCATGACGGTTTTGTGACAACTCTTCCCGCCTATTGCCTGGATCACCTTGGCCTCACGCCTCCAGCAAGAATGTCACGGGCCCATCATTGACCAGCGACACCGCCATATCGGCGCCGAAGGTTCCCGTTGCCAGCCGAGCCTCTCCGACAAATTCCCTCGCACTTGAGACGAAAGCACGAAACAGTGCATCGCCCTGCTCCGGCTGTGCCGCAGACGAAAAACTGGGGCGCAGGCCTTTACGAGTATCCGCGGCGAGGGTGAACTGGGGAACAACGAGAAGGCTGCCTCCGCGATCCTGGAGGCTGAGATTCATACGACCGGCGTCGTCGGAAAAGATGCGATAGTTGAGGACACGCTGGCAGAGATGCCGGGCGGTTTCGTCAGTGTCTTCATGCTCAACACCGAGAAACAGGAGGATGCCGTCGTCGATGCGACCGACCGTCTGGCCGTCGACGTCCACGTTGGCGTGAGTCACCCGCTGGATGAGGGCTTTCAAATCAACTCCTTGTCCCTTTTCCGGTTCGAACTGCTGAGGCATGGTCATGGTTGAAATGTGACCAACACATGACAGTACTGCAACGAACTGATCGGGATTCTAATTATCCCCATTCAGCACGGCAAGCAGCGGTTACATAAATAGACAAATGCAGATGAGTTCCGAACGGCTCCAGACGCCTCCCATGCGCCCCCTAAACCGGACGCTGATGTGAGTGCGCGTAGTGCTCGGCGATTTTCTCGCAGGCCCGCATCAGGGCGTCGACGATGGCCGGTTCTGACGCCGAATGGCCCGCATCGCGGATAATCGAGAACTCCGCTTCAGGCCATACCTCGCGCAGGGCGTGAGCGTTGTCGAGCGGACACACCATGTCGTATCGTCCGTGGACGATGTGGCCCGGAATGCCCTGCAGGCGACCGGCGTCCCGAACGATCTGGTCCGGCTCCAGAAACGCATTGTTCATGAAATAATGGCACTCGATCCGGGCCAGGGCGATCGCCACGTGGGGGTGACCAAAATGCTCCACCACCCGGGGATTGGGGTGCAGCGTGGCACAACGCCCTTCCCAGACGGACCAGGCTTTCGCCGCCTGCATCTGCTCCAGTTCGTTGGTGCTGGTCAGGCGCCGGTAATAAGCGCCAACCATGTCGCCACGCTCCTCTTTGGGCACTACCGCGAGATAGTCTTCCCAGTAATCCGGGAATATCCGGCCGGCGCCGTCCTGATAGAACCAGCGGATATCCTGCGGCCGACAGAGGAAGATGCCGCGCAATACCAGCCCGAGCACCTGATCCGGATGCGTCTCGGCATAGACCAGACTCAGGGTCGAGCCCCAGCTGCCACCAAACAATACCCACTGCTTGATGCCGAGGAATTGGCGGATACGCTCCATATCCTCGACCAGGGCCTGGGTGTCGTTGCCGTTCAACTCCGCCAGGGGCGTCGAGCGCCCAGCGCCGCGCTGATCGAACAGGATGATCCGGAACCGCTCGGCATCGAAAAAGCGCCGATAATAGTCCTCACAACCGCCACCCGGGCCTCCATGGACCACGACGACCGGAATACCATCCGGGTTGCCGCTTTCTTCTATATAGAGTTCGTGAGGCGGGTCGACCTTGAGTCGGTGCTCGGCGTAGGGCTTTATTTCGGGATAGAGCGTCAGCATGGTGACATCCGGAAGTCGGTGGATCGGGCAGACTTCTGAATGTAGGAGATTGGGCAGGGAATTACCACCCTCGCCGAATGGCCGGCGAGGGTGGTTCGTGCGGACTTACTTCTTGTGGGCCCGACGGCGCTCGTTTTCCTTGAGCAGCTTCTTGCGGATGCGGACCGATTCCGGCGTGACTTCCACCAGCTCATCGTCATCGATGAATTCCAGCGCCTGCTCCAGTGACATCCGGATCGGCGGGGTCAGCATCACGTTCTCGTCCGAGCCGGACGCCCGGATGTTGGTCAGCTGCTTCGCCTTGGTCGGGTTGACCACCAGGTCGTTGTCGCGGTTGTGGATACCGATGATCATGCCCTCGTAGACCTCGGTGCCCGGATCCACGAACAGGCGACCGCGCTCCTGCAGGGTCATTAGGGCGTAGCCCAGCACCTTTCCGTCGACCATCGACACCAGCACGCCGTTGTTGCGGTGCTCGATGTCGCCGCCTTTAACCGGTCCGTAGTGCTCAAAGACGTTGGTGATGATCCCGGTACCGGACGTCAGGGTCAGGAACTGGTTGCGGAAACCGATCAGGCCGCGTGCCGGCATGATGAACTCCAGGCGGGTACGGCCACGACCGTCCGGCACCATATTCTTGAGCTCGGCACGACGCAGGCCCATGACTTCCATAATGGAGCCCTGGTGCTGGTCCTCGACGTCGATGACCACAAACTCGTACGGCTCCTGCAGCTCGCCGTCCACTTCGCGCTGAACGACTTCCGGACGGGACACGCCCAGCTCGTAGCCTTCGCGGCGCATGTTCTCGATCAGGACCGACAGGTGCAATTCGCCCCGGCCGGAGACCTTGAACTTCTCAGCGGTTTCGCCCGGCTCGACGCGCAGCGCCACGTTGTGCAGCAGCTCTTTATCCAGGCGCTCCTTGATGTTGCGGCTGGTGACGAACTTGCCTTCTTTACCGGCGAACGGGGAATCGTTGACCTGGAAGGTCATGCTCACGGTCGGTTCGTCGACCGTCAGCGCCGGCAGACGCTCCACATTTTGCGGATCGCACAGGGTATCGGAAATAAACAGCTCGCTGATGCCGCTGATACAGACGATGTCGCCGGCACTCGCCTCTTCGACCGGCACCCGCTGCAGACCGTGGAAGCCTTTGACCTCAAGCACCTTGGCGTTGCGCTTCTTGTCGTGACGATCGATGACGGTGACCTGCTGCCCGGGGCGCAGCTTGCCGCGGGTGATTCGACCGATCCCGATAACGCCGACATAGCTGTCATAGTCCAGCTGCGAGACCTGCATCTGGAACGGGCTGCTGACATCGACATCCGGTGCCGGCACGTGCTCGGCGATTGCTTCGAACAGCGGGGTCATGTCGTCCGCCAGCTGATCCGCTTCCGGACCGGCGATGCCGTTCAGCGCCGACGCGTAGACAATCGGGAAATCCAGCTGCTCGTCGGTGGCACCGAGGCGATCGAACAAATCAAATACTTCGTTGATGACCCAGTCCGGACGCGCACCCGGGCGGTCCACCTTATTGACCACAACGATCGGCTTGAGGCCTTGATCGAAAGCTTTCTGGGTCACGAAACGGGTCTGGGGCATCGGCCCATCGACAGCGTCGACCAGCAGCAGCACGGAGTCCACCATCGACATGACGCGCTCGACCTCACCCCCGAAATCGGCGTGGCCCGGAGTATCGACGATGTTGATCTGGTACTCGTTCCAGCGGATCGCGGTGTTCTTGGCCAGAATCGTGATACCACGCTCACGTTCCTGGTCGTTGGAGTCCATAATACGCTCGGCACCGCTTTCTTTGCGGTCCAGGGTGCCGGACTGCTCGAGCAGCTTGTCAACCAGCGTGGTCTTGCCATGGTCAACGTGGGCGATAATGGCGATATTTCGGCGTTTTTCGATCACAAGATAATCCTGAGGCATGCAACTGACCTGAGACGATTGAAGGGACAACGCAGTCCGGCATGCCATCTCAAATCTGAAAAATGTTAGTCGGGGGCCAGACTATGGTTTCCGGACACAGCAGGCTCACCCTGGGAAATGGAAGCCCGCGACGGATGACGACGGGCTTCGGGCGCGCGCAGTATATCGAAAACAGCAAGGCACAACTACGGTTAAAGAGTGAACAACCGTAGTTTTGCAAAAACACTCGGATAATAGCGCGCACTGTTTTGGGTCATTTTTCGAAATAACGCACTTTAATAGAGCATATCGTGCACCACACGTGTGACATTGCACACAAGCGCACCGTCCCTCCCGCCCCTTAAATGCCCACTCTGCACCACCATCGAACGATTCTCTGATCTTGGCAAGCGCTTTGCTTATCTGATTGCAGCCGAATTTGCAGGCACGCGCGCAGCTGTTTTGATAAGCTGCCATGCGCCTGTCGAATGAATCGGACGCTGGACGAATATCGTTCAGCCGAGCCGGCTCCATAAAAGACATAAACTGACGGAGTATGCGTAATGTCCAAGACGCTTGACCTGATCAAAGAGCACGAAGTGAAATGGATCGACCTGCGGTTTACCGACAGTCGCGGTAAAGAGCAGCACGTGACCCTGCCTTCTTCTGAAGTGGATGAAGATTTTTTCTCAGACGGCAAGATGTTTGATGGCTCTTCCATCGCCGGCTGGAAAGGCATCAACGAATCCGACATGATCCTCATGCCGGACGACGCGACTGGCGTGATCGACCCGTTCACCGAAGAAACCACGCTGAACATCACCTGCGACATCGTTGAGCCTTCAACCATGCAGGGCTATGAGCGGGATCCGCGCTCCGTTGCCCGTCGTGCCGAGGAATACCTGAAGTCCACCGGCATCGCCGACGGCGCCCTGTTCGGCCCGGAGCCGGAATTCTTCGTCTTCGATTCTGTTAAGTGGAACACCGACATGCAGGGTTCCATGTACGAAATCTACTCTGAAGAGGCCGCCTGGGTTTCCGGCGAGGATTTCGAGCGCAACAACATCGGTCACCGTCCGGGCGTGAAAGGCGGCTACTTCCCGGTTCCGCCGGTCGACAGCCTGCACGACCTGCGTGGCGCCATGTGTGCCGCCATGGAATCCATGGGCCTGGAAATCGAAGTTCACCACCACGAAGTGGGTACGGCCGGCCAGTGTGAAATCGGCGTTGGCGCCAACACACTGACCCGCAAGGCGGACGAAGTCCAGATTCTGAAGTACTGTGTCCACAACGTGGCCCACGCTTACGGCAAGACCGCGACCTTCATGCCGAAGCCGGTGGTTGGCGATAACGGTTCCGGCATGCACGTTCACATGTCCCTGAACAAGGACGGCAAGAACGTCTTCGCGGGTGACGGCTATGCCGGCCTGAGCGAAACCGCCCTGTACTACATCGGCGGTATCATCAAGCACGCCAAGACCATCAACGCTTTCACCAACGCCTCCACCAACAGCTACAAGCGTCTGGTACCGGGCTTCGAAGCACCGGTTATGCTGGCCTACTCCGCCCGTAACCGCTCCGCTTCCATTCGTATCCCGTACGTGAACAGCCCGAAAGCGCGTCGTATCGAAGTGCGCTTCCCGGATCCGTCTGCCAACCCGTACCTGGCCTTCGCCGCCATGCTGATGGCCGGCCTTGACGGTATTCAGAACAAGATCCACCCGGGCGATGCCATGGACAAGGATCTGTACGATCTGCCGAAGGAAGAAGCACTGAACATCCCGACCGTGTGCGAAACCTTCCAGGAAGCACTGGACGTTCTCGAGAACGACCACGAGTTCCTGACTCGCGGCGGCGTCTTCACTGAAGACATGATCGCCGGCTACATCGATCTGAAGCGTGCCGAAGTCGAGCGTCTGAACATGACGACTCACCCGGTCGAGTTCGATCTGTACTACTCTGTCTAAGAGCCACCGCTCTGACAGCAAAGCCCCGCTCCGGCGGGGCTTTTTTCGTTTCAGGAAGACACAAAATTCGGCTTAACAGCCGTGCCGCCGCCCGCTACATTAGAATCCCGTAAGGAACACCGTGAGGCGGTTGCATTGCAGCGCCCCACCTGCCAATAATCGGGAATAAAAGAGAAAACAGGGAGCCCCCGTGAAGAAACTTGTGGTTGTATTTGGCCTCCTGGCCCTGGCGGCAACCGGCGCCCAGGCCCAGGTCTATAAGAGCGTGGATGAGCACGGCAACGTGACCTACACCGACGAGGCCTCATCAGGCGGAGAGCCCGTGGACGTCAAGCCGGTGACTACGGTGACCCTGCCCAAGGCCGAACAGGTCAAGGCGTTTGAAGAGCGCCAGAAAAAGGAAGAAGGCAGCAAACAGAAGGCGTCGGCCCGCTACAGCCGCGTTGCGTTTAATTCCCCGGAAAACGACAGCGCCTTCCACAGCGGCAGTGGCGACATGACGTTTGCCGTCTCCAGCCAACCGGCCCTGCGCCCCGGCGATCTGTTTGAAGTATCACTCGATGGCCAGCCGATTGGGCAGAACGCTTCAGGCCAGTTCCCCATCAGCAACGTGTTTCGCGGCACCCACAATGCGTCGGTCCGGATCGTCGACAAGGACGGCAGCATCGTCCAGGAAGGCCAGACCATTACGTTCACTATCCACCGGCCCTCGGTCCAGAATTAATCCCTCCCTAGCGCCCTCCGAGCCACGAGGCTCGGAGCACTGCACCAAAATAGTGCGAAAGCACCAAAAAGCACCTACGCTTCGTTCAAAAGCAGGGCGATACGCTGACAGCATCCTGGCCAACCGGCTAACGGCCTCACGGCTGCCGTCACGGTAGGCATCGTCCGCCGCCTCTGCGTCGTTGCAGGAATTGCCCGGCATAACAAGTGCCTGAAGCCCCTGTTGCCGGCGTTTTCAGCGCCGGGACCCGGCCCGGGTGCAAGGCCGTGTCGCTCAAACACCACCGGCGGGGCACCGAAATACGGCACAGAATCTATCTTCAATGGCGACGGGCTAACCAAAAAGGCGCAGCTCGCTGTCCGCACGTTCGCATCTGGTTCGCTTTTTGCAGACAAGGTATCGGAACAAGAGGGACATCATGTCTAGAGATATCGTCTACCGGCAGATCCTGGATCACCTGACCACCGCCACATTGGTGCTGGATATGGATCTGACCATTCTGTACATCAATGCCGCTGCCGAGTACCTGCTGGAAGCCAGCGGCTCGCGCATTGTCGGCACGCGCCTGGGCGACTTGTTTATCGGCTCCGCCGAGGCCTTCGAGACGCTGAATGATGCGTCCCGAACCGGGCAGCCCTTCACCAAGCGGGAAGCCGAATTCACCCTGCTGTCGGGCTCCCGGTTTACGGTGGACTATTCCGTGTCCCAAATTGGTGCCGATACCGAAACGCTCCTGCTGGAACTGCAGCCGCGCGACCGCTTGCTGCGTATCACGCGGGAGGAAGACATGCTCTCCCAGCAGGAAACCACCCGAATCCTGGTGCGCGGCATGGCCCACGAGATCAAGAACCCATTGGGCGGTATCCGTGGCGCGGCGCAATTGCTCGACCGGGAACTGGCCGACGAGAGTCAGAAGGAATACACCCGGGTTATCATCGACGAGGCAGATCGACTGCGCGGGCTTGTGGACCGCATGCTCGGCCCCAACAAGGCGCCCCAGTTCAGCTCAACCAACATCCATGAAGTGCTGGAACGGGTGAGAACGCTGCTGGAAGCCGAGAGTAAGGGCCGCGTCAAACTGGAGCGCGACTACGACCCCAGCCTGCCGGAGTTCCCCGGCGACAAGGAACAGCTGATCCAGGCCTTCCTCAACGTGGCCCGTAACGCCATGGAAGCGGCAGCCGACCACACCAATGACGAAACGCCCTGCATCACATTCCGCACCCGGGCGCTGCGCCAGTTCACCATCGGCCATCGCCGTTACCGGCTGGTGTGCCGCGTCGACATCATTGATAACGGGCCGGGCATTCCACAGGACCTGTTGCAGAACGTCTTCTACCCCATGATCAGCGGCCGGGCCAACGGAACAGGCCTCGGTCTTTCGATTACGCAAAGCATCATCGGTCAACATCAGGGCCTCGTGGAATGCGAGAGTTCGCCCGGCTGGACCGATTTCATCATTTTCCTGCCTCTGGAGCTGAAAGCATGAGCCAATCGGCCAACGTCTGGATAATTGACGATGATCGGAGTATTCGCTGGGTCCTGGAACGGGCCCTGACGCAGGCCAACATGCAACCGCGTGTGTTCGAGAGCGGCGAGGGCATCATGATGCGACTCGACCGGGAGCAGCCCGATGCCATCATCAGCGACATCCGCATGCCGGGTATCGATGGCATCGCACTGCTTTCGCAGATCGTTCAGGATCACCCGGACATCCCCGTCATCATCATGACGGCCCACTCCGATCTGGAAAGCGCCGTCGCCAGTTACCAGACGGGGGCATTCGAATACCTGCCCAAGCCCTTCGATGTGGATGACGCGGTGGAACTGGTCAAGCGGGCGGTCGATCACAGCCGTGAACGTCGAGCCAGTACCGAACCCCAGGCCGACGCCGGCACCCGGCATACCGAAATCATCGGTGAAGCGCCGGCCATGCAGGAAGTGTTTCGCGCCATTGGCCGCCTGTCCCACTCCAACATCACCGTTCTGATCAACGGGGAAAGCGGCACGGGTAAAGAGCTGGTCGCTCAGGCACTGCACAACCACAGCCCGCGGGCCAACCACCCGTTCATCGCCCTGAACATGGCGGCCATCCCCAAGGACCTGATCGAATCGGAACTGTTCGGCCACGAGAAAGGCGCGTTTACCGGTGCCGGTGCAGCGCGTCAGGGGCGCTTTGAACAATCCAACGGCGGCACCCTGTTCCTGGACGAGATCGGTGATATGCCGGCCGATACCCAGACCCGCCTGTTGCGCGTCCTCGCCGACGGCGAGTTCTATCGGGTCGGTGGCACCACCCCCATCAAGGTGGACGTTCGCATCATCGCCGCGACGCACCAGAATCTGGAAAAGCTGGTCCAGGCCGGCACCTTCCGGGAAGATCTGTTCCACCGCCTGAACGTGATCCGGGTGCACCTGCCCAAACTGGCGGAACGGCGTGAAGACATCCCGCGCCTGATGCGCCACTTCCTGAAACGGGCGGCCCAGGAGCTGTCCGTCGAGCCCAAGCTGCTGCGCCCGGAAGCCGAGGAATACCTGACCACCCTGCCCTGGCCCGGCAACGTCCGCCAGCTGGAAAACACCTGTCGCTGGCTAACCGTGATGGCCAGCGGCCGGGAAATCCACGTCAGCGACCTGCCGCCGGAATTGCTGGACCAGGCCGATACACCACCGACCGGCCAGACCTGGCAGGAAGGTCTACGTGCCTGGGCCGAACAGGAGCTCAAACGGGGCAAACAGGGCATCCTGGATGTGGCCGTGCCGGAATTCGAACAGGTGATGATCGAAACCGCACTCAAACATACGGGTGGGCGCCGCCGGGATGCCGCGATCCTGCTGGGCTGGGGCCGGAACACCCTGACCCGCAAGATCAAGGAACTGGGCATGGCGGATTCGCAGGGCGATGACGACGAGGACTAACGCGCCCCGAAATGCAAGAAGGCCCGCCAATGGCGGGCCTTCTCAGTTCTGACGGGACGTCCCCTAGAACGGGATATCGTCGTCGAAGTCGTCCACAGGTTCCGGCATGCTACCGCCCTGATTCTGCGGCGGCTGGCTGTATCCACCGGACGCCTGTCCGCCTTGGTTGCCATAGTTCTGCGGCGGCTGTTGTTGCGGTTGCTGCTGCGGCCGAGACGGCGCCCCCATGCCCTGGTTATCGCCGCCACCGCGGCTGTCCAGCATCTGCATCTGGCCGTTGATGTCCACCACCACTTCCGTGGTGTAGCGGTCCTGGCCATCCTGCCCCTGCCACTTGCGGGTCTGCAGCTTGCCTTCGATATAGACCTTGGACCCTTTGCGCAGGTACTGACCGGCCACTTCAGCGATCTTGCCGAACATGACCACACGGTGCCATTCGGTCTTGGGCACCATCTGACCGGTCTGGCGGTCCTTGTAGCTCTCGTCGGTTGCCAGGTTCAGGTTGGTCACCGCGTTTCCGTTGGGGGTGTAACGGGTTTCCGGATCGTTGCCCAGATTACCGATCAGGATGACCTTGTTTACGCCTCTTGCCATGCTCGACTCCCAATAATCTCTGTCGTGGCCAGCCCTCCATGGCTGGCCGTCTGAATTCAGTGTTTGCGTCAGGGCCTGACGAAGGTGAACTGCCCCAGATCGGCGGCATCGAACTGCTCTTTATCCACCTTGAGGTAGGCCGCGCCGGCATCGGCCAGGATCACCACATCCTCGACGCCGGCAATGCCTCTCAGCGCATGGTCCACCGCGGAAACGCCACGCCCCTCAATGTCGACCAACTGTACCACGAAACTTGAGGTATGGCTCGGCCTCTTCATGGTGATGGCCAGCCCCAGCCAGATCACCAGGACCGACACCATCAGCCCGAACACACCGTTCACGCCGAAGTGCTGCAACAACGTGCCGCCCAGCGCCCCACCGACAAAGGCGCCCAGGAATTGGGAGGTGGAATACGCCCCCATGGCTGTGCCCTTGGCCGCTGCCGGTGATTCCTTGCTGATCAGTGATGGCAGGCTCGCCTCCAGCAGGTTGAACGCCATGAAGAAGAAGAACAGGCAGATCCACATGACCGACAACGTGTGCGGCAATTCAGCCAGTGCCATGCACGAAACGGTCAGCGTGGCCACAGCGCCGCAGAGCACCTGTTTCATCATGCGTTTCTTCTCGCCGATGATGATAAACGGCACCATCGCAAAGAACGCGACCGCCATGACAGACAGGTAGACCCACCAGTGATGGGTCGGCGCCAGTCCGACCTGGTCCCGCAGCAGGACGGGAATCACGAGAAACGCGGACGTCAGCACCAGGTGCAGGGCCGCAATGCCGAAATCAAGCCGCAATAGACGACCGTCCGTCAGGACCTGCTTGAGCTTTTCGCGGGCCGGCTGGGTGTCCAGGTGCTGGGACTGGGATGCCGGTGACGGCACCACCCAATACACCAGGCCGATGCCCACCAGCGCCAGCACGCCGGTGACGTAGAAAATTCCCGACAGCCCCGCCACCGAACCCAGCAGCGGCCCGATAAACAGGGACGCAGAAAAGGCAATGCCGATGGACATGCCCACCAGGGCCATCGCCTTGGTGCGGTTCTCTTCACGGGTCAGGTCGCTGAGCAGTGCCATCAGGACACTGGCAATCGCCCCGCCGCCTTGCAACGCGCGCCCGGCAATCACACCGTAGACACTCTCGGAAGAGCCGGCGATGAAGCTGCCGGCCGCAAACAGGAGCAGGCCGAAAAAGATCAGCCGCTTGCGCCCCAGGCGATCGGACAGCATCCCGAAGGGAATCTGCAGCAGAGCCTGGCTCAGGCCGTAGGCACCGATGGCCAGGCCCAGCAATGCCGGCGTGGCGCCGTCGAGCTTTTCGCCCAACAGCATGAATACCGGCAAGACCATGAACAGCCCCAGCATCCGCATCGCATACACGGAAGCCAGGGCAGCAATGGATCGTTTCTCAAGTGAATTCATGGAACAACGGTCACTCTGAACGGTAAAAATGGAAATTGATGCATAATTGTACCAAACGCCCTTCCCGTGAAGGAGGCAACAGGCCACTCAGATCAATTACGAGATTGGCGCTGGCCACAACAGTCGATTACGTTAGATGACGGTCTCTGACAAAATTCCCCGACATTTGCACGCGGAAAACGTTCAGTCCGCCGGCAACTCCGCGTAACATAGCCAGCAATCGAGGCTCGTCGCCGCAGTCATGACGGGCCTACCGGCGACATCGCTCGTGCAGCACAATAAAGGGCGACGCCGGATCGTTACTCGACACTCAACTTCATAGGGACAGCTGTGGATTTCGCGACCCTCTTTGGCCTCGTCGGCGCCATGCTCGTTATTGGCTCTGCCATCGTCCTCGGCGCGTCGAGCGAAGTGTTTCTCAACATGCCGTCGGTACTGATCGTGATCGTCGGCAGTCTGTGCGTCGTCATGGCCAAATTCAGCTTCGGGCAGTTTCTGGGCGCCTTCAAGGCGGCCAGCCGCGCTTTCTCCTTCAAATTGCCGGACACCGAAGACCTCATCAACGAAGTCGTCGATATCGCCAATGTCGCCCGCAAACAGGGTGTCCTGGCGCTTGAGGAAAAAGAGGTCAGTTCCACATTTCTGCGCCAGGGCACTCAGTACCTGCTGGAAAGCCAGCCGGCCGAAACCATCGAAAAACTGATGCAGAAAGAACGCCTGCTGACTCTCGACCGCAACCGGATGGGCGCCAAAGTGTTCCGGGCCATGGCCGACGTCGGCCCGGCCATGGGCATGATCGGTACCATTGTGGGCCTGGTGCAGATGCTTTCCAATATGGAGGATCCGAAATCCATCGGCCCCGCCATGGCCGTCGCCCTGCTGACCACGCTCTACGGGGCCGTTCTGGCCACCATGGTTGCCAGTCCGATCGCGGACAAGCTCGAGCTTCGCATGACCGAAGAGGCCCGCATGCAAGCGCTGATCACCGACGCCGTGATCGCTATTCAGGAGGGTCGCAATCCGCGGGTCATCGAGCAGATGCTGTCCAGCTACCTGCCGCCGGCCAAACGCGAGCAAAGCGGCGAAGCGGAAACCGCGTCCTAGGAGTTGACGAGCGATGGACGAGTTGCCCGAAGAGGAACAGCCTGGCGTACCGGCCTGGGTCGTAACGTTTGCCGACCTGATGTCGCTGCTCATGTGCTTTTTTGTGCTGTTGCTGTCGTTCTCTGAAATCGACGCCAACAAGTTCAAACAGATCGCCGACGAGCTGTCCAAGGCGTTTGGCGTTCAGCGCGACGTGCCTGCCATGGAAATCCCCAAGGGTACGACACCGGTCTTCGATCACTTTTCCGCGGGCAAACCCGAGCCCACCGTGCTCAATGAAGTTCGCCAGCAAACCACAACGGACCAGCCCGAGCTGGAAACCAACACCACCCAGTCGGAGGTTGAGGCAAAAATCGCCGAAGCCCGCGAACAGGCCGTAGACAACCAGTTCCAGCAACTTGAGAAAGTCCTGCGCGACGAGCTGCAGGAAGGTCGCCTGGATCTGAAAAAGGAAAATGAGCGCATCGTCATCCGGATTGAGGAAAAGGGTTCCTTTCCCTCCGGCTCGGCCCAGCTCACCTACTCCTTTGAAGACATGTTGTATCGCATGGCCGACGTTCTGAAAGGCACACCGGGCGAACTGACCATCGAAGGTCATACCGACGATGTGCCGATCCACAGCACGCGCTACGACTCCAACTGGAACCTCTCGGCCGATCGCGCCGCGGCCGTGGCCAACGTGCTGATCAAAGGCGGCGGTATCGAGGCCAACCGGGTCACTGTCCAGGGCTTTGCAGACACCCGACCCCGGGTCCCCAACTCCAGCCCGATGAACCGCGCCCTCAACCGGCGCGTAGAGATTATCATCGACCTGTCGGAATCCCACGCCGAAACGCAGGTGCGCCTTCAGGATCTGGCCGAGCCTTCGCAAGACCGGGGAACCCCGGCAGAGACGACACCGGAAGACAACCTGAACTGGTAGATCCGGCATCCTCAGGCCCCCACCGACACGTCGCATTCAAACACGTCGTCGCACCCGGTTTGACGCGGTATACTGGTGAATTTCCGGGCGACAAGCCGTACCCATTTCCTGTCCGAGGAGTGTCATGGATTCCATCCAGATCAGAGGCGCACGCACCCACAACCTGAAAAATTTCGATCTCGATATCCCCCGGGACAAGCTGATCGTGATCACCGGGCTGTCGGGCTCCGGCAAATCCTCACTGGCGTTCGACACGCTCTATGCCGAAGGCCAGCGCCGTTACGTGGAGTCCCTGTCGACCTACGCCCGTCAATTTCTGTCGATGATGGAAAAGCCGGACGTCGACCATATCGAAGGCCTGTCACCAGCCATCTCGATCGAGCAGAAGTCGACCTCCCACAACCCGCGCTCCACCGTCGGTACCATCACCGAGATCTACGACTACCTGCGTCTGCTGTTCGCGCGAGCCGGCGAGCCTCGCTGCCCCGATCATGGCCAGCCACTGGAAGCGCAAACCGTCAGCCAGATGGTGGACCAGGTCCTCGCTATGGAGGAAGGCAGCCGACTGATGATCCTGGCGCCGGTGATCCGGGACCGCAAAGGTGAGCACCTGCAGGTATTCGACAACGTCCGCGCCCAGGGCTTTATCCGGGCCCGGGTGGATGGACGCGTCTACGACATTGACGACCTCCCCGATCTCGACAAAAAGCGCAAGCACACCATCGAAGTCGTGGTGGACCGCTTCAAGGTGAAGCCCGGTCTGGAGCAACGCCTGGCAGAAAGCTTTGAAACGGCCCTGGAGCTGGCCAGTGGTATTGCCCTGGTTGCGCCCATGGACAGCGAGGGTGAGGATCAAACGTTCTCTGCCCTCTATGCCTGCACCCAATGCGGCTACTCTCTCAGCGAACTGGAGCCGCGACTGTTCTCCTTCAACAATCCAGCCGGCGCCTGCCCAACCTGCGATGGCCTGGGCGTCAAACAGTTTTTCGATCCGGACAAGATCGTCCAGCACCCGGAGGCCACCCTCGCCGAAGGCGCCATCCGCGGCTGGGACCGCCGGGCCGTCTACTACTTCCAGCTGTTGAACAGCGTGGCCGAGCACTACGGCGTGGATATGGACACGGCGTTCGTCGACCTGCCGGAGGACTTCCGCAATGTCGTGCTGCATGGCTCCGGCAAGGAAGAGATCACCTTCAAGTACGTCAACTCCCGGGGCCACATCATGGAAAAGGCCCACCCGTTCGAAGGGGTGTTGCCCAACCTGGAGCGTCGATACCGGGAGACGGAATCCCAGAGCATGCGCGAAGAGCTGGCCAAACACCTGAGCCAGCAACCGTGCAAGGACTGTGGCGGATCACGCCTGCGCCGTAGCGCCCGTCATGTGTTCATCGACGAGCACAACCTGCCGGACATTACCTATCTGCCGGTGGGCCAGGCGTACAACTATTTCGAAAACCTGGCGCTACCGGGACGCCGCGGCGAGATTGCCGAAAAAATCATGAAAGAGATTCGCCAGCGCCTGCAGTTCCTGGTGAATGTCGGCCTGGAATACCTCACCCTGGAACGCAGCGCCGACACCCTGTCCGGTGGGGAGGCCCAACGCATCCGGCTGGCCAGCCAGATTGGTGCCGGCCTGGTGGGCGTCATGTACATTCTCGATGAGCCCTCGATTGGCCTGCATCAGCGGGACAACGACCGTCTGCTGGCCACCCTGACCCACCTGCGGGATCTCGGTAATACGGTTATCGTGGTCGAACACGACGAAGACGCCATCCGGGCCGCCGATCACGTGATCGATATCGGCCCCGGTGCCGGGGTGCATGGTGGCGAGATCATCGCCGAAGGCACGCCGGACGACATTATCGCGAGTCAGGCGTCGCTGACTGGGCAGTACCTGAGCGGAACGCGTGAGATTGCCGTACCGCAAACTCGGGAAAAGGGATCCGGCCAGTCGTTGCGCCTTCTGGGTGCCACCGGCAATAACCTCAAGTCCGCTAACCTGACCCTTCCTCTGGGCGTGATGACCTGCATCACCGGGGTTTCAGGCTCGGGCAAGTCGACCCTGATCAACGGCACGCTCTACCCGGTCGCGGCCAGCCGGCTCAACAAGGCCACCACGCTGTCCCACGGCCCCTACGAGAAACTGGAAGGGCTCGACCAGCTGGACAAGGTTATCGACATCGACCAGAGCCCGATCGGCCGCACGCCACGATCCAACCCGGCCACGTACACCGGCCTGTTCACGCCCATCCGGGAACTCTTCGCCGGCACCCAGGAAGCCCGCTCCCGGGGCTACAAACCGGGCCGTTTCTCCTTCAACGTGAAAGGAGGACGCTGCGAGGCGTGCCAGGGCGATGGGGTGATCAAAGTGGAGATGCACTTCCTGCCGGACATCTACGTGCCCTGCGATATCTGTAAGGGTAAGCGTTACAACCGGGAGACACTGGAGGTCCAGTACAAGGGCAAGAACATTCACGAAGTCCTGGAGATGACCGTCGAGGAAGCGCGGGACTTTTTCGATGCGGTCCCGTTCCTGGCGCGCAAGCTGCAAACCCTGATCGACGTAGGTCTCGCCTACGTTCGCCTGGGCCAGTCTGCCGTCACCCTGTCCGGCGGTGAAGCCCAGCGGGTCAAGCTCGCGCGGGAACTGTCCAAGCGCGATACCGGCAAAACGCTGTATATCCTGGACGAGCCTACTACCGGCCTCCACTTCTATGACATCCAGCAGCTGCTGAACGTCCTGCAGCGCCTGCGGGGCCACGGCAACACCATCGTGGTCATCGAACACAACCTGGATGTCATCAAGACGGCGGACTGGATCGTCGATCTGGGTCCCGAAGGCGGCATTGGGGGTGGTGAGATCATTGCCGAAGGCACGCCGGAGGAGGTCGCAGACAATCCGCGCTCCCACACCGGCCGCTACCTCAAACCCATGCTGAAGAAGCCAAGCCCCCAGGGAACGACCAAACGCGAACCGGCTGAAACCGACTGAGGAAATCCAACCGGAGTGGAGCCTCGACAGAGGCTTTTCTCCGGGCATAAAAAAACCGGAGCCTTGGCTCCGGTTTTTTTTTGGGCAAAACAATCGACCTTAGTCGTCGTCGCCCATCTCTTCTGCTTCGACGTCCAGCGGACGACCAACCAGCTCAACGAAAGCCATAGGCGCGTTATCGCCCGCACGGAAACCGCACTTCAGAATGCGCAGGTATCCACCCGGGCGCTCGCTGTAACGCGGACCCAGTTCATTGAACAGTTTGGCAACAGCTGCATCGTCACGCAGGCGTGAGAACGCCAGACGACGGTTTGCAACTGAATCGTTTTTTGACAGTGTGATCAACGGCTCTGCCACGCGGCGAAGTTCTTTCGCCTTGGGCAGAGTGGTTTTGATCAACTCATGCTCAACCAGCGACGCGGTCATGTTACGGAACATGGCCTTGCGATGCGCGCTGGTCCTGCTGAACTTACGACCACTCTTACGATGACGCATTGCTCTGATTCCTTACCTTAAACTACCAATACGGCGATCAACCGCCCAGGACCCGGTCATCGCCACGAAGGCTAGCCGGCGGCCAGTTGTCCAGTCGCATACCCAGGGACAGGCCGCGAGAGGCCAGTACGTCCTTGATTTCGGTGAGCGACTTTTTACCCAGGTTAGGCGTCTTCAGCAGCTCCACTTCGGTGCGCTGAATAAGATCGCCGATGTAGTAAATGTTTTCAGCTTTCAGGCAGTTCGCTGAACGCACAGTCAACTCCAGATCATCGACCGGACGCAGGAGGATCGGATCAACTTCTTCCTCTTCCTCAACACGCTCAGGCTCTTTCTCATGATCGAAGTCGACGAAGACAGCCAACTGTTGCTGGAGAATGGTCGCGGCACGACGGATCGCCTCTTCAGGGTCGATCGTACCGTTGGTCTCCAGATCAATAACCAGCTTGTCCAGGTCAGTGCGCTGCTCGACACGCGCGTTCTCTACGGCGTAGGAAACGCGACGCACGGGGCTGTAAGTAGCGTCCAGCTGAAGGCGCCCGATCGCACGGGTCTCGTCATCTTCAAGACCGCGCTGATCAGCGGCTTCATAACCACGACCACGTGCCACTTTCAGGCGCATGTTCAGTTCACCCTTTTCACTCAGGTGACAGATCACGTGCTCCGGGTTGGCAATCTCGATATCGTGATCCAGCTGAATATCAGCTGCGGTTACAACACCAGGGCCCTTCTTGCTGACTGACAGCTCAGCTTCGTCGCGGCTACCCATCTTGACGGCAACGCCTTTGAGATTCAGCAGAATCTCGATAACGTCTTCCTGGACACCCTCAATTGCGCTGTACTCATGCAGCACACCGTCGATCTGCGCCTCAGTGATGGCGCAGCCCGGCATGGACGACAAGAGGATGCGGCGCAGTGCACTGCCCAGGGTGTGGCCGAAACCGCGCTCAAGCGGCTCCAGCGTGACCTTGGCGTGCGTCTTGCCCAATTCTTTTACGTCGATGGTACGAGGTGTCAATAACTCATGTACTGAACGCTGCATAGACGCCCCTATCTGCTCTCGTTGCTAACTCAGGCCTTACTTGGAGTAAAGCTCGACGATGAGGTTCTCGTTGATGTCGGCCGGCAGTTCAGTCCGCTCAGGCACTGAACTGTAAACGCCTGACATCTTGTTGGCGTCGACCTCTACCCAGCTCACAGGGGCGCGATTGCCCGCGAGATCCAGAGCGCCTTTAACACGCAGCTGGTTTTTAGCTTTCTCGCGAACGCTGACCACGTCACCCGGCTTGACCTGATAGGACGGAATGTTCACGACGCTATCATTCACCAGAATGGCCTTGTGCGACACAAGCTGACGGGCTTCAGCACGGGTCGAACCAAAACCCATGCGGTATACGACATTGTCCAGACGACCTTCCAGAAGCTGAAGCAGGTTCTCACCTGTTGCACCCTTGATGCGGGCGGCTTCCTTGTAGTAGTTCCGGAACTGTTTTTCCAGGACGCCGTAGATACGACGAACCTTTTGCTTTTCGCGGAGCTGCACGCCGTACTCGGACAGACGACCGCGGCGCGCACCGTGCATACCCGGAGGCGTTTCGATGTTGCACTTGGAATCCAGTGCGCGGACGCCGCTCTTCAGGAAAAGATCTGTCCCTTCACGACGAGACAGCTTACATTTTGGACCTATGTAACGTGCCATACTTCACTGTCTCCTGTCTTACACGCGGCGCTTTTTGGGCGGACGGCAGCCGTTATGCGGAATCGGCGTGACATCAGTGATGTTGGTAATCTTGTACCCGCAAGCATTCAGCGCGCGTACAGCGGATTCACGTCCGGGCCCAGGACCCTTAACCTCTACATCCAGGTTTTTAAGGCCGTATTCAGCAGCCGCATTACCGGCTCTTTCAGCTGCTACCTGCGCAGCAAAAGGTGTGCTCTTGCGTGAACCACGGAAACCAGAACCACCGGAGGTGGCCCAGGACAAAACATTGCCCTGACGGTCAGAGATGGTCACGATAGTGTTGTTGAAGGACGCGTGGATGTGCGCGACGCCATCAACAACCGTCTTTTTCACCTTTTTACGGGTACGTGTACCTGGCTTTGCCATGTTTGCCTACCTATTACTTACGAATCGGTTTGCGAGGACCTTTGCGGGTGCGAGCGTTGGTCTTCGTGCGCTGGCCACGGACCGGAAGGCCGTGACGATGACGCAGACCACGGAAGCAGCCCAGATCCTTCAAACGCTTGATGTTCATCTGAACTTCACGACGCAGATCACCTTCGACGCTCAGTTTGCCCACTTCGGTACGAAGTGATTCAACTTCATCGTCGCTCAGGTCTTTGACCTTGGCGTCCGGCTTGACGCCGGCTGCATCGCAAAGCTTCTGAGCTGTTGTCTTACCGACTCCAAAGATGTAAGTCAGTGAGATAACAGCATGTTTGTTGTCGGGTATATTGACACCGGCTATACGTGCCATCCAAATTACTCCGCGTTCAAAGCTTTGCTGTGTGAATTTTCCGCCACAAAAAGGGCGCGAAATGATAGCGCTTGATCAGAGAAAGATCAAGCACCACCATTTCGCCCCCTCGCGATTCAGATTGATATCGGGTTCGATATCAGCCTTGACGCTGCTTGTGACGAGGCTCCGTGCAAATGACTCGGACCGAGCCATTGCGACGAATGACTTTGCAGTTACGGCAAATTTTCTTTACCGAAGCGCGTACTTTCATTGTCGACTCCAGTGTTACCGGGGGGCCTGACCGAAATCAGCCCCGACCATAGCCCTTGAGATTGGACTTTTTCATCAGCGACTCATACTGATGGGACATCAGATGAGACTGAACCTGTGCCATGAAATCCATCACGACCACAACCACGATCAGCAGCGACGTTCCCCCCAGGTAGAACGGAACGTTACCGGCCACCATCAGGAACTGCGGGAACAGGGACACTGCCGTAATGTACAGCGCACCGAACAGGGTCAAACGGGTCAACACACCATCGATGTACTTCGCCGTCTGCTCACCCGGACGAATACCCGGGATGAAAGCGCCGGAGCGCTTCAGGTTGTCCGCTACTTCACGCGGGTTATACATCAACGCCGTGTAGAAGAAGCAGAAGAACATGACCGCTGCTGCGAACAGGATGATATAGAGCGGCTGACTCGGCGCCAGGGCCTGAGAAATGCTGCTCAACCACTCCATGCCTTCACCCTGACCAAACCACTGCCCCAGAGAGGCCGGGAACAGCAGAATGGAGGACGCGAAGATCGGCGGAATAACACCCGCCATGTTGACCTTCAGCGGCAAATGGCTGGATTGCTGGGCAAACACCCGGCGTCCCTGTTGGCGCTTGGCATAGTTGATCGTCAACCGGCGCTGGCCGCGCTCCATGAACACCACGAAGCCAATGACCGCAACCGCGAGGATCGCAATACCCAGAACCACCAGCAGACTCATTTCACCACTGCGCGCCTGTTCCAGGGTCTGGCCGATCGCCCCGGGGAGACCCGCGACGATACCGGAGAAGATCAGCAGGGAAATACCGTTGCCGATACCCCGCTCAGTGATCTGCTCACCCAGCCACATCATGAAAACGGCACCACACACGAACGACACAACCGCCACGAAGTGGAAGCTGAAGCTGTCATTGAACGTGACTCCCTGAGAAGCCAGTCCGACAGAAATACCAAGGCCCTGAACCAGGGCCAGAAGTACCGTGCCGTAGCGCGTGTACTGACTGATCTTGCGGCGTCCGGCTTCACCCTCTTTCTTCAACTGCTCGAGTTGAGGGCTCACAGCCGTCATCAGCTGCATGATGATCGAGGCTGAGATGTAAGGCATGATGCCCAGCGCGAAGATACTCATCCGCTCAAGGGCACCGCCGGAGAACATGTTGAACAGACCCAGGATCGTGCCCTGGTTCTGTTCGAACAGTGCTGCCAAGCGATCAGGATTAATACCCGGTACCGGAATGTGGGCACCGATGCGGTACACCAGTAGCGCCAGGAATACGAACCAGAGCCGCGAACGCAGCTCCGCCAGTCCCTTCCCGGCTCCCGCCGGCATTGATGCTGTCTTGGCCATTATGTCCCCGACTCGCCTTATTCTTCGATTTTACCGCCTGCAGCCGTGATGGCTTCACGCGCGCCTTTGGTGACCTTGAGACCCTTGACGGTGACCGGACGGGTCAGCTCGCCAGAGAGGATCACCTTCGCTACACGGATTTCCTCACGGATAATGTCCGCCTTTTTCAGCGCATCCAGGTCTGCGACATCGCCTTCAACCTTGGCCAGCTCATTCAGGCGGATCTCCGCCTCATAACGCTGCTGACGCGAGGTGAAACCGAACTTCGGCAGACGACGGGCCAACGGCTGCTGACCACCCTCGAAACCAGGCGCTACGCTGCCGCCGGAGCGGGACTTCAGACCCTTGTGACCGCGGCCGCCGGTTTTACCGAGGCCGCTACCGATACCGCGACCGACACGCTTGCCGTCCGGGCGAGAACCGGCTTCAGGACTAAGCTCGTTCAAACGCATCTTAGTTCTCCTCAACCCGTACCAGGTAATTAATACGGTTCACCATGCCGCGCGTGGACGCAGTGTCCTCAACCTCGACAGTGTGACCGATCTTACGCAGACCCAGGCCCTTGACGCACTCTTTGTGCTTGGGCTGACAGCCGATCGGGCTGCGGGTCAGAGTGACTTTCATTGTCTTGTTCGCCATGACTTCAACCCAGAATATCTTCCACGGTCTTGCCGCGCTTGGCTGCAACGTCTTCAGGCGACTTCATGGCCTGGAGACCCTTGATAGTGGAACGGACCACGTTGACCGGATTGGTCGAGCCGTAACACTTGGACAGGACGTTCTGAACACCTGCCACTTCCAGTACCGCACGCATCGCACCACCGGCGATGATACCGGTACCTTCTGAAGCCGGCTGCATGTACACCTTGGAACCACCGTGGGCCGCTTGGACCGGGTACTGCAGGGTGTTGCCCTTCAGCGGTACATCAACCATGTTCTTACGTGCTGCTTCCATAGCTTTCTGGATAGCGACCGGCACTTCACGCGCCTTGCCACGACCGAAGCCAACACGACCTTTACCATCACCCACCACAGTCAGCGCAGTGAAGGCGAAAATACGACCGCCCTTCACAACCTTCGCGACGCGGTTGACCTGAACCAGCTTTTCCTGGAGCTCAGGCGCTTTCTGTTCGTTCACGCTCATCTTCTCCACCTCTTAGAATTGCAGGCCAGCTTCACGTGCCGCATCGGCCAAAGCCTGGATGCGACCATGATAGCGATAGCCGGAACGGTCGAATGCAACCTGCTCAATACCGGCTGCCTTGGCACGCTCTGCAATGAGCTTGCCGACTTGCTTGGCAGCGTCAACGTTGCCGGTCGCACCCTGGCGCAATTCTTTGTCCAGTGTGGAGGCAGATGCCAGAACCTTACTACCATCAGCAGTCGTGACCTGGGCATACATGTGCCGCGGCGTACGATGTACGCAGAGACGGTTGGCGCCCAGTTCACGGATCTTCATACGCACTTTACGTGCGCGACGCAATCTTTCGTTATTCGCGCTCATAGTCCCGCCTTATTTCTTCTTGGCCTCTTTACGTCTGACCAGCTCATCCGCATAACGCACACCCTTACCTTTATAAGGCTCGGGCGGACGGTAGGCGCGGATTTCCGCTGCGACCTGACCAACCTGTTGCTTATCGATACCCCGAATCACGACTTCCGTATTCGACGGTGTTTCAGCCGTGATACCTTCGGGCAGCTCGTACTCAACCGGGTGAGAGAAACCCAGAGTCAGATTGAGCTTTTTCCCTTGTGCCTGGGCACGATAACCCACGCCCACCAGCTGCAGCTTGCGCTCAAAGCCGGTGCTGACGCCAGTCACCATGTTGTTAACCAGTGCACGGGTAGTACCGGCAAGGGCACGAGACTGTTTTGCGCCATCACGCGCAGCGAAACGCAGGACGTTTTCTTCCTGCTTCACTTCTACCGCGTCATGAATGGTGAATTGAAGCGCTCCCTTGGAGCCCTTCACGTTGATATCCTGTCCGCTCAGCTTAACCTCAACACCGGAAGGCAGCACGACAGGATTATTGGCAACCCTGGACATGTGTAACTCCTAAAATACGGTGCAGATGACTTCGCCACCAACGCCGGCTTGACGCGCGGCGCGATCGGTCATAACGCCCTTGGACGTTGACACGATGGCGATTCCCAGACCACCGGCTACCTTCGGCAGTTCCCCAGCGCCTTTGTACTGGCGCAGACTCGGACGGCTGACTCGCTTGATAGACTCGATAACCGGCTTGCCCTCGAAATAACGGAGGGTCACAGTCAGTTCCGGCTTGGCGTCAGCTGTAACGGAGAAGTCCTCGACATAGCCTTCGTCCTTCAGGACCTGGGCTACGGAGACCTTCATTTTTGATGACGGCATCGTCACATCAGCTTTGGATGCCATCTGAGCATTGCGGATGCGAGTAATCATATCCGCAAGCGTGTCTTGCATACTCATTGGTATGAGGCTCCTGATCTTTTCAGTTGTGCAGCGGCTTGCCGCACCGCTTACCAACAGGCACCGAAGTGCCTACCTTTACCAGCTCGACTTGGTCAGGCCCGGTACGTCACCACGCATGCCGGCTTCACGCAACTTGATGCGAGAAAGCTGGAATTTGCGCAGAACGCCGTGCGGACGACCAGTGACCTGGCAACGGTTACGAAGACGTGCCGGGCTGGCATTACGCGGGAGCTTCTGCAGTTTGATCTGCGCATCCCAACGTTCTTCGTCGCTGGTATTCGGGTTCTTGATAATCGCCTTGAGCTCAGCGCGCTTGACTGCGTATTTCTCGACAGTCTTCTGGCGCTTCAGCTCGCGATTCTTCATCGATACCTTAGCCATTACGCTCGTTCCTTATTTCTTGAACGGAAAGCCGAAAGCTTTCAGCAGTTCACGGCCTTCTTCGTCGCTACCCGCACTGGTGGTGATGGTGATATCCAGCCCGCGAATCTTGTCGACCTTGTCGTACTCGATTTCCGGGAAGATGATCTGCTCACGCACACCCATGCTGTAGTTGCCGCGACCGTCAAAAGACTTCGGATTCAGGCCACGGAAGTCACGCACACGGGGAATCGCGATGTGAACCAGGCGATCGAAGAAGTCCCACATACGCTCACCGCGCAGCGTGACTTTACAACCGATCGGCCAACCTTCACGAATCTTGAAGCCCGCGACGGATTTACGCGCCTTGGTGACTACCGGCTTCTGACCAGACAGCTGCTCGAGATCTGCAAGCGCATTCTCGATCAGCTTCTTGTCGCCAACCGCTTCACCGACACCCATGTTCAGGGTGATTTTCTCAATACGCGGCACCTGCATCGGGTTCTTGTATTCGAACGCCTGTTGCAGCGCGGGTACCACGTCCTGTTTGTACATCTCTTTCATGTTAAGCATCGTAACCACCACCGCTTACTGGTTATCGACAGCTTCTTTCGTGGACTTGAAAATCCGCATTTTGCTGCCGTCTTCCTTGCTCTGGAAGCCGACGCGATCGGCTTTGCCGGTCTGCGGATTAAAAATAGCCACGTTGGAAGCCTGGATAGGTGCTTCTTTCTCGACGATGCCACCCGGCGTGCCGAGCATCGGGTTGGGCTTGGTGTGCTTCTTGATCATGTTGATCCCGGAAACAATCACCTTTCCGTCGGCCTGGACCTTCAGGACCTTGCCGCGCTTACCCTTATCTTTTCCCGTGGTGACGATGACTTCGTCATCTCGTTTGATCTTCTTCATAACCGGCCTCTAGTCCTTACAGTACTTCGGGTGCCAGTGAAATAATCTTCATGAACTTTTCGCTACGCAGCTCACGGGTCACCGGCCCAAAGATCCGGGTGCCGATCGGCGCGTCCTGGTTGTTCAGAAGTACAGCCGCGTTACCGTCGAAGCGAATCAACGAACCGTCCGGGCGACGAACGCCCTTGGCGGTACGCACCACGACAGCCTTGAGGACCTGGCCTTTGCGCACTTTCCCGCGGGGGATGGCTTCCTTAACGGTCACCTTGATGATATCTCCCACGCTGGCGTAACGCCGGTGTGAACCGCCCAGGACCTTGATGCACATCACCTGACGGGCACCACTGTTGTCCGCGACCTCAAGCATTGTTTGAGTCTGAATCATGGTTGTTCTCCAGCAGAAACCACTTTGCCGTTACGACAAGACTCACCGTCCGGGCGAGTTACACCTTCGAAGCGCGTTCGACGACATCAACCAGAGCCCAGCTCTTGGTCTTGGAGATCGGACGAGTTTCCTCGATCCGAACGGTGTCGCCGATGTTGCACTGGTTACTTTCGTCGTGAGCGTGAATCTTGGTTGAGCGCTTGATGTACTTACCGTACAGCGGGTGTTTCACCTGGCGCTCCACCAGAACCACGATGGACTTGTCCATCTTGTTGCTCACGACCTTGCCGCTCAGGGTTCTGGCAGTATTAGTAGCTTCAGTCATGTCACTGTCCTGCCTTTTCATTCAATACTGTTTTCACGCGAGCAACGTCGCGCTTAACCTTGCTGAGGAGGTGAGACTGATTCAGCTGACCTGTCGCTTTGCGCATGCGCAGGTTGAACTGCTCCTTAAGGAGGTCGATCAGCTCTTTGTTCAGCTCCTCGACTGATTTTTCGCGCAGCTCTGTTGCTTTCATCACATCACCGTCCTCGTAACGAAGGTTGTCGAAACAGGCAGTTTGGCGGCAGCGAGAGTGAACGCTTCACGCGCCACTTCTTCAGCAACACCTTCCATTTCATACAGCATTTTGCCCGGCTGGATTTCAGCAACCCAGTACTCGACAGAACCCTTACCTTTACCCATCCGTACTTCCAGCGGCTTACCGGTGATCGGCTTGTCCGGGAAAACCCGGATCCAGATCTTACCGCCCCGCTTGATACGACGGGTCATTGTCCGACGTGCCGCTTCGATCTGGCGCGCAGTTATACGGCCACGGCTAGTCGCTTTCAATCCGTACTCACCGAAGCTCACCTTGTTACCGCGCTGAGCGAGACCGGTGTTACGGCCTTTCATTACCTTGCGAAATTTCGTACGTTTTGGCTGCAGCATACGAGTGCCCCTTTACTTAGAACCTTTCTTGCGAGAGGCATCCTTCTCAGCACGGACTTGTTCCATGCCGCCAAGAATCTCGCCCTTGAAGATCCATACCTTGACGCCGATGATGCCGTAGGTGGTCTGCGCTTCGTAGGTTGCGTAGTCGATGTCTGCACGCAGTGTGTGCAGAGGCACCCGACCTTCGCGATACCATTCGGAACGCGCGATTTCCGCGCCACCCAGACGGCCGCCGACCTGGATCTTGATACCTTTTGCGCCCTGGCGCATGGCATTCTGAACCGCGCGCTTCATGGCGCGACGGAACATCACACGACGCTCCAGCTGGCCAGCCACGTTCTGGGCAACCAGTTTGGCATCCAGATCCGGCTTACGGACCTCTTCGATGTTGATGTGCACAGGCACACCCATCATGCCGCTGACTTCGCGACGCAGACGGTCAACATCTTCACCCTTCTTACCGATAACAATACCGGGACGGGCAGTATGGATCGTGATACGGGCGTTCTGAGCAGGGCGCTCGATCACAATCTTGCTTACAGACGCCTTCACCAGACGCTTTTGCAGGAATTCACGCACCTGAATGTCGTTCAGGAGGTTTTTCGCGTATTCCCCTTTTTCGGCATACCAGACTGAGTTGTGCTCTTTAATCACACCCAGCCGAATACCGGTTGGATTTACTTTATGACCCATCTGAGCATCTCCTACTTGTCGGCGACCTTGACGGTGATATGACAGGTGCGCTTGAAAATACGATCAGCGCGCCCCTTAGCTCGAGCCTTGATTCGCTTGAGCGTCGGGCCTTCGTCCACCATGATGGTGGCTACCCGCAACTCGTCAACGTCCAGACCTTCGTTATGCTCAGCGTTGGCAATGGCAGATTCCAAGGCTTTCTTGATCACTACCGCCGCCTTTTTCGGGCTGAAAGTCAGAATATTCAGGGCTTCCTCTACTGCCTTGCCGCGGACCTGATCTGCGACAAGACGCGCTTTCTGAGCAGAGAGGCGAGCGCCTTTGTACTTAGCCGCTACTTCCATTTCTCTATACCCTCAATCAGCGTTTAGCTTTCTTGTCGGCAGCATGACCGCGGTAAGTACGCGTAGCAGCGAACTCACCCAGCTTGTGACCCACCATGTCTTCAGAGACATGGACCGGCACGTGTTGCTTGCCGTTATGGATTGCAATGGTCAGGCCTACCATCTCCGGGAAAACCGTCGACCGGCGCGACCAGGTCTTGATCGGTCGCTTGTCGTTGGATTCCAGAGCTGCCTCAACCTTCTTCAACAGATGCAGGTCAATAAAAGGACCTTTCTTCAAAGAACGTGGCACAGCAAATACCTCTATGTAGTCGTTTACTTGGCTGAACGACGACGTACTATCATTCGGTCAGTACGCTTGTTCTTACGAGTCTTATGCCCTTTGGTCGGAACACCCCACGGAGTAACCGGGTGACGCCCGCCAGAGGTACGCCCTTCACCACCACCATGCGGGTGGTCAACTGGGTTCATAGCAACACCACGTACTGTTGGGCGTTTGCCGCGCCAACGTGATGCACCCGCTTTACCAAGCTGCTTGAGGGTGTGCTCGCTGTTGGACACTTCGCCCAACGTTGCACGACACTCAACAAGCACCTTACGCATTTCACCTGAACGAAGACGCAGCGTTGCATACGCGCCTTCACGAGCAACCAGCTGTACGGATGCGCCCGCACTGCGAGCCAGCTGAGCACCCTTTCCAGGCTTGAGTTCGACGCAGTGGATGACGGAACCGACCGGAATATTCCGGAGCGGCAGCGTGCTACCCACCTTGATTGGCGCGTCGATGCCAGAGCGCACTTCCTGCCCTACTACGACACCCTTGGGAGCGATAATGTAGCGACGCTCGCCATCGGCGTACTTGAGCAGCGCAATGTGCGCAGATCGGTTCGGATCGTATTCCAGACGTTCTACAACGGCCGGGATACCATCTTTGGTCCGCTTAAAGTCGATCAGACGGTAATGACGCTTGTGGCCACCACCGACATGACGCGTGGTGATCCGACCGAAATGGTTACGACCACCGGTGCGGCTCAGAGATTCAACCAACGGCTCGAAAGGCTTGCCTTTGTGCAGGTCAGGGTTGTAAGTCTTTACAACGTGACGGCGGCCGGGCGATGTTGGCTTGGTTTTGACGATCGGCATTTTACGACCCCTTTACCTTATTCCACATCCACAAAGTCGATTTCCTGACCTTCCGCAAGACGAACGTAAGCTTTGCGAAGATCATCGCGCTTACCGAAGCCACGTACCGTGCGCTTCAACTTACCCTTGCGGTTCAGGATCTGAACACCTTCGACTTTGACGTTGAACAGTTGCTCAACAGCGCGTTTAACCTCCGGCTTGGTAGCGTCAGCCGCGACTCGAAATACAACCTGGTTGTTTTCGGCGACCAAGGAGGCCTTCTCGGAAACATGCGGTCCCAGCAGGACCTTATAAATACGTTCCTGATTCATCCCAGCATCTCCTCAATCTTCTTCAGAGCCGGCACGGTAACCACAACGTTCTCGTGAGCAACCAGGCTCACCGGATCCAGACCGGCAACGTCACGCACATCAACGTGCGGAATATTGCGCGAAGCCAGGTGCAGGTTCTGCTCGACGGTATCTGCCAGAATCAGCGCATTGGACACACCCAGATCCTTGAGCTTTGCGCTGAAAGCCTTGGTCTTGGGCGAGTCAACAACCACGTCGTCAACCACGACCAGACGCTCCTGACGCACCAGCTCAGAGAAAATAGAGCGCAGTGCCGCACGGTACATCTTGCGGTTCACTTTCTGGGAGTGATCTTGCGGCTTGGCAGCAAACGTCACACCACCGCTACGCCAGATCGGGCTACGAATCGTACCCGCACGGGCGCGACCGGTACCCTTCTGGCGCCATGGCTTCTTACCACCGCCACTCACTTCAGAGCGGGTCTTCTGGGCACGAGTGCCCTGGCGACCGCCGGCCATATAAGCCGTCACGACCTGATGGACCAGCGACTCGTTGAAATCTTTCGCGAATGCGGCGTCAGATACGGAAACGCCTTCGCTGCTACCAGTAATTTTCAGTTCCATCGCATCGCTCCTCAGGCTTTAACTGCAGGCTTGATGACAACGTCGCCGCCAGTAGCGCCGGGAACGGCACCTTTGACGAGCAGCAGGTTGCGCTCAGCATCGACGCGGACCACTTCCAGGTTCTGAACGGTGACCCGCTCATTGCCCATCTGGCCAGCCATCTTCTTGCCTTTGAAAACTTTACCCGGAGTCTGGTTCTGACCAATTGAACCAGGCGCCCGATGCGACAGGGAGTTACCGTGAGTGGCGTCCTGCATGGAGAAATTCCAGCGCTTGACGGTACCGGCAAAGCCCTTACCCTTGGAGGTCGCCGTTGCATCAACGAACTGACCCGCTTCAAAGGTAGTAGCTACGATTTCGCCGCCGGCCTGAAGGTCTTCACCTTCGCCATCTGCCAGACGAAATTCCCATACGCCACGACCAGCTTCTACGCCCGCCTTGGCGAAATGTCCGGACTCACTCTTGGTTACACGGGAAGCGCGACGCTTACCAACAGTCACCTGGACTGCACGGTAGCCATCTGACTCGAGTGTCTTGAGTTGGGTGATACGGTTGGCTTCAACCTCAATCACCGTTACGGGCACTGCGCGCCCGTCATCCGTAAAAATACGGGTCATACCGGCCTTACGACCGACAACACCAATTGCCATGTTTCACCTCTTAAAGTGTACGGGGCTCTCACCCTCTATGGCCTTACGACAGTTACACAAACCAACGCGTTGCGCGTTAGCCGAGGCTGATCTGAACGTCTACACCGGCAGCCAGATCAAGCTTCATCAATGCATCTACTGTCTTTTCCGTCGGCTCAACAATGTCGAGCAGACGCTTATGCGTACGAATTTCATACTGATCGCGCGCGTCTTTGTTGACGTGCGGAGAGATCAATACCGTGTACTTTTCCTTGCGCGTCGGCAGAGGAATCGGACCACGCACCTGAGCGCCGGTCCGCTTCGCGGTATCGACGATCTCCTGCGTGGACTGGTCGATCAGGCGATAATCAAACGCCTTCAACCGAATTCTGATCTTTTGGCTTTGCATGTTGCACCAAACTCCACTCGTAGCAGCTACTGTTAGCCGACCTTAAAAAAAGGAGCCGCATTGTATGCAGAACGCACAACCCTGTCAAGCAGGCGTGCGACATCATCTCCCTCTACAGTCGGATAATTACCTATCTTCATAGAAAAAGGGGCTGCACAAAGCAGCCCCTTTTCCCGAAGACCGATCGATTACTCGATGATCTTGGCTACAACACCCGCGCCAACGGTACGGCCACCTTCGCGAATCGCGAAGCGCAGACCTTCTTCCATGGCGATCGGGGCAATCAGAGTGGCAACCAGCTTGACGTTGTCACCCGGCATAACCATCTCGACACCTTCCGGCAGCTCACACGCACCCGTTACGTCGGTGGTACGGAAGTAGAACTGCGGACGGTAGCCCTTGAAGAACGGCGTATGACGACCACCTTCTTCTTTGCTCAGCACGTAAACTTCGGACTCGAACTTGGTGTGCGGGGTAATGGAACCCGGCACCGCCAGGACCTGACCACGCTCAACGTCGTCACGCTTGGTACCACGCAGCAGAACACCCACGTTCTCACCCGCGCGACCTTCGTCCAGCAGCTTACGGAACATCTCAACACCGGTACAGGTGGTCTTGGTGGTGTCGCGGATACCCACGATTTCCACTTCGTCACCCACCTTGATGATGCCACGCTCAACACGACCGGTCACAACGGTACCACGACCGGAGATGGAGAAGACGTCCTCGATCGGCATCAGGAACGGCTGATCGATCGCACGCTCCGGCTCAGGGATGTACTCGGCCAGGGCTTCAACCAGCTTCTTGACAGCGGTTGTACCCATTTCGTTGTCATCCTTGCCTTCCAGCGCCATCAGCGCAGAACCGGTGATGATCGGCGTGTCGTCGCCCGGGAAGTCGTACTGGCTCAGCAGGTCACGCACTTCCATCTCAACCAGTTCCAGCAGCTCTTCGTCATCGACCATGTCCGCTTTGTTCAGGAACACAACGATGAACGGAACGCCGACCTGACGGGACAGCAGGATGTGCTCACGCGTCTGCGGCATCGGGCCGTCAGCTGCGGAGCAAACCAGGATCGCGCCGTCCATCTGTGCCGCACCCGTGATCATGTTCTTCACGTAGTCGGCGTGGCCCGGGCAGTCAACGTGCGCGTAGTGACGCGTCGGGGAATCGTACTCAACGTGAGACGTCGCGATGGTGATACCACGCGCCTTCTCTTCCGGTGCGTTATCGATCTGGTCGAAAGCACTTGCAGTACCCGTACCCCAAACCTCGTGACACACACGAGTCAGGGCGGCTGTCAGCGTGGTTTTACCATGGTCAACGTGGCCAATCGTGCCCACGTTCACGTGCGGTTTATTACGCTCAAATTTTTCTTTAGACACGGTTACACCTCTTCCTGTTTCTTAGATCCGGGTATCAACCCTTTTTAATGATCGCTTCGGCAATGTTCGAAGGAGCTTCTGAGTAACCAGCGAACTCCATCGCGTAGGACGCACGACCTTGCGTTGCAGAACGCAGATCGGTGGCGTAACCGAACATCTCCGACAACGGAACCTCGGCACGGATGATTTTGCCCGCAGGGCTATCTTCCATACCCTGAACGAGACCACGACGACGGTTCAGGTCACCTACTACGTCACCCATGTAGTCTTCCGGGGTAACGACTTCGACCTTCATCATCGGCTCGAGGAGCGCCGGACTCGCCTGCTCGGCGGCTTTCTTCAGCGCCATGGAGCCAGCGATCTTGAACGCCATCTCGTTCGAGTCAACATCGTGATAGGAACCATCGTGCAGCGTCGCCTTGATACCCAGCAGCGGGTAGCCCGCCAGGATACCGTTCTGCATCTGCTCTTCGATGCCCTGGGAAACCGCCGGGATGTATTCCTTGGGAACCACACCACCCACGATTTCATTCACGAAGATGAAGTTTTCAGCATCTTCGTCATCCAGCGGAATCGGCTCGAACTTCACGTGAACGTGACCGTACTGACCACGACCACCGGACTGACGAACGAACTTGCCTTCGACATCAACCGCTTTACGGATGCACTCACGATAAGCCACCTGAGGCTTACCGATGTTCGCTTCCACCTTGAACTCGCGACGCATACGGTCAACGATGATATCCAGGTGAAGCTCACCCATACCGGAGATGATGGTCTGGCCGGACTCTTCATCGGTGCGGACACGGAAAGACGGATCTTCCTGCGCCAGCTTGCCGAGAGCCACGCCCATTTTCTCCTGGTCAGCCTTGGATTTCGGCTCAACCGCAACGGAGATAACCGGCTCCGGGAATTCCATGCGCTCAAGAACGATCTTGGCGCTTTCGTCACACAGAGTATCACCGGTGGTGACGCTCTTCAGACCGATAGCCGCTGCGATGTCACCCGCCAGAACCTCTTTGATTTCCTGACGCTCTTTGGAGTGCATCTGGACCATACGGCCGACACGCTCTTTCTTGAGCTTGACCGAGTTGTAGACGGACTGACCGGACTCCAGCTTACCGGAGTACACGCGGAAGAAGGTCAGCGTGCCCACGAACGGGTCGGTGGCGATCTTGAACGCCAGAGCCGCGAACGGAGCATTGTCATCAACCGGACGGGTTTCTTCAGTGCCTTCATCATCGACTTCGCCACGGATCGCCTTGACTTCGTCAGGCGCCGGCAGGAATTCGATAACGGAGTCCAGAACCGCCTGGACACCCTTGTTCTTGAAGGCAGAGCCACAAGTTGCGACAACGATTTCGTTAGCGATGGTACGCAGACGCAGGCCTTTCTTGATGTCCTCGATCGACAGCTCGCCTTCCTCGAGGTACTTCTCCATCAGCTCTTCGTTGGCTTCGGCAGCGGCCTCAACCATCTGCTCGCGGTACATCGCCACTTCGTCCGCCATATCTTCCGGCACGTCGCGCTGGTCGTAGGTCGCGCCAGCGTCATCTTCGTTCCAGTAGATGGCCTTGTTACGGATCAGGTCGATAACACCTGCAAAGTCTTCCTCAGCGCCGATCGGCAGCTGAATCGGCACCGGCGTGGCGCCCAGACGGCTCTTGATCTGATCAACGACGCGCAGGAAGTTAGCACCGGCACGGTCCATCTTGTTCACGAAGACCATGCGCGGCACTTCGTATTTGTTGGCCTGGCGCCATACCGTTTCGGACTGGGGCTCAACACCGGAAGAACCACAGAAAACAACAACGGCACCATCCAGAACCCGCAGGGAACGCTCTACCTCGATGGTAAAGTCAACGTGTCCCGGGGTATCGATGATGTTGATACGGTGCTCATCGTACTGCTGGTCCATGCCACTCCAGAAACAGGTGGTGGCAGCAGAGGTGATGGTAATACCACGCTCCTGCTCCTGCTCCATCCAGTCCATGGTCGCCGCACCGTCGTGTACCTCACCAATCTTGTGAGAGATACCCGTATAGAACAGAACGCGCTCGGTGGTCGTGGTTTTGCCCGCATCAACGTGCGCACAAATCCCGATATTGCGATAGCGCTTAATTGGGGTCTTGCGTGCCACAGTAAAAACCTCGGCTTATCAGAAACGGAAGTGAGAGAAAGCCTTGTTGGCTTCGGCCATGCGATGAACGTCTTCGCGCTTCTTGACTGCCGCACCCTTGCTGTCGGCAGCATCCAGAATTTCGCCGGCCAGACGCTGGGCCATGGACTTTTCACCACGCTTGCGTGAGAACTCAACCAACCAGCGCATAGCCAGTGCGTTCTGACGAGAAGGACGCACTTCAACCGGCACCTGGTAGGTCGCACCACCAACACGACGGGACTTAACCTCAACCATCGGCTGGATGTTCTCCAGAGCCTTTTCGAACATCTCGATCGGCTCTTCTTTGGACTTGTCAGCCACGATATCGAGCGCGCCGTAAACAATGCGCTCGGCTACGGCTTTCTTGCCGCTTTCCATAACGTGGTTGATGAATTTGGCCAGACGCTGGCTGCCAAATTTAGGATCCGGGATGATTTCCCGTTTTGCTGCAACTCTTCTTCTAGGCATCGATAAGCCCTCTGTAAAAAAGGTCTTCAGGAACCCCTGAGATAGTCATTCGACTACTCAGCCTTACTCTTATCGTCGTTTGGCAACGATAAAAGACCCGCTTAGGGAAATTAGGACTTGGGTCGTTTAGTACCGTACTTGGAACGGCCCTGCTTACGGTTCTGAACACCCTGGGTATCCAAAGTACCGCGAACAGTGTGATAGCGAACACCCGGCAAGTCTTTTACTCGACCGCCGCGGATCAGCACAACACTGTGCTCCTGCAGGTTGTGGCCTTCACCACCAATGTAGGAAGACACCTCGTAACCGTTGGTCAGACGAACACGGCACACTTTACGCAGTGCTGAGTTCGGCTTCTTCGGCGTGGTGGTGTATACACGAGTACATACACCCCGACGTTGCGGACAGCTCTGAAGCGCCGGGACGTCGCTTTTCGCCATCTTGCGTTTACGAGGCTTACGTACCAACTGATTAATCGTTGCCATGTAAGCAAACTCCAAAATACTGGATCATTGATATCGCCCCGAGGGGCAAAATTAAGGGACGCAAGTTTAAGCCTGCGTCCCTGGTCAGTCAAGAAGACTGCTTCCTTTTTGACCAACCGCCGGTCCGTAGTTTCCGGGACTAGCGGTTAAGCTCCGCACTCAGCGCTTCGACCACGTCTTCAGCCGTTACACCCTGGCTGTCGACGGTGTCGCGCTTGCGACGGCGTTCATTGTGGTAAGCCAGACCGGTACCTGCCGGAATCAGGCGGCCCACAACAACGTTCTCTTTCAGGCCACGCAGGTAATCCCGCTTGCCGGTGACGGCGCCTTCGGTCAATACGCGCGTCGTTTCCTGGAACGATGCGGCAGAGATGAAGGAGTCGGTCGCCAGCGAGGCCTTGGTGATACCCAGCAGCAAACGCTCGAACTTGGCCGGTTCTTTGTCTTCGGCGTCCATCTTCTCGTTTGCTTCCACCACCAGGTGATACTCGACGTTATCACCGGAGATGAAGCCGGTATCGCCCGGATCCGTGATCTCGACCTTACGCAGCATCTGGCGAACAATCACCTCGATGTGTTTGTCGTTGATCACAACACCCTGCAGACGGTAAACGTCCTGGATCTCGTTGGTGATGTACTTGGCCAGTTCCACCACACCCAGCAGGCGAAGGATATCGTGCGGGTTGGACGGACCATCCGCGATGACCTCACCCTTCTCAACGGTTTCACCTTCAAACACGTTGAGCTGGCGATACTTCGGAATCAGCACTTCATACGGATCACCGTCTTTCGGCGTGATCACCAGACGCTTCTTGCCTTTGGTTTCTTTACCGAAGGACACGGTGCCGGAAATTTCCGCCAGGATAGACGGCTCTTTCGGACGACGCGCCTCAAACAGGTCGGCAACCCGCGGCAGACCACCGGTGATGTCCCGGGTCTTCGAGCTTTCCTGCGGGATACGGGCGACCACGTCACCGATTTCGACCTTGCCACCGTTGCTCAACGTCACCAGAGCATTGGCCGGCAGGAAATACTGCGCCGGACTGCCGCCGGGCAACTCGATTTCCTCGCCCTTGTCGTCAACGACCTGGACCATCGGACGGATATCTTTACCCGCGGCAGGACGCTCTTTCGGGTCGATCACCTGAACGGTGGACAGACCGGTCATTTCATCCGTCTGCGTGCGAACGGTGATGCCCTGGTCCATACCCACGAACTTGGCGGTACCATTGCCTTCCGCGATGATCGGGTGCGTATGCGGATCCCACTTGGCCACAACGGCGCCGGCTTCGACCACATCACCCTGCTTCACGGACAACATCGCACCGTAAGGCAGCTTGTACCACTCACGCTCACGACCCTGCTCGTCGGCAATCGCCAGAGCGGAGGAGCGGGACACAACCACCAGCGTACCGTCGGCTTTCTCGATGGACTTCAGGTTGTGCAGGCGGACCGTGCCACCGTGCTTGACCTGGATGTTGTCCACCGCAGACGCCCGACTGGCCGCACCACCGATGTGGAACGTCCGCATGGTGAGCTGGGTACCCGGCTCACCGATGGACTGGGCCGCGATAACACCGACGGCCTCACCCACGTTGACCTGATGACCACGGGCCAGATCGCGGCCGTAACACATCGAGCACACGCCGTGCTTGGTGTCACAGGTGATGGCTGAACGCACCCAGATTTCATCGACACCGGCCTTCTCGACCATCTCGATGGTTTTCTCGTCCAGCAGCGTACCTTCCGGAACCACCGCGTTTTCCTTGTCGGTCGGCGTGAACACGTCACGCGCCGTCACACGCCCCAGGACACGATCGCCCAGCGGTACAACCACGTCGCCACCTTCGATGTGCGGCGTCATCAGCAGACCTTCATCGGTACCGCAATCGTTCTCGGTCACGACCAGGTCCTGAGACACGTCGACCAGACGACGGGTCAGGTAACCGGAGTTCGCGGTCTTCAGAGCCGTATCCGCCAGACCCTTACGAGCACCGTGGGTCGAGATGAAGTACTGCAGTACGTTCAGACCTTCACGGAAGTTCGCGGTGATCGGCGTCTCGATGATGGAGCCATCCGGCTTGGCCATCAGGCCCCGCATACCGGCCAACTGGCGGATCTGGGCGGCGGAACCCCGCGCACCGGAGTCTGCCATCATATAGACCGAGTTAAAGGATTCCTGATACTCCGGCTCACCGTCTTCGCCCATGACCTGCTTGCCTTCGGCGTCGAACACCTCCTCTTTGGAGAGGCGCTCCATCATCGCCTTGGACACCTTGTCGTTGGCACGGGACCAGATATCGATGACCTTGTTGTACTTCTCGCCCTGCGTCAGCAGACCGGAGGCGTACTGGGATTCAATCTCCAGAACCTCGTCTTCGGCCGCACTGATCATCTCGTACTTTTCGGGCGGAATTTCAAAGTCGTTTACACCAATCGAGGTGCCGGACACCGTCGCGTAATGGAAACCGGTGTACATCAGCTGATCGGCGAAGATGACAGACTCCTTCAGACCCACGGTGCGGTAGCACACGTTGATCAGGTTGGAGATCGCCTTCTTGACCATCGGCTTGTTGACGATTTCAAACGGCATGCCGTCCGGCACGATGTCAAACAGCAGCGCACGACCGACCGTGGTATCAACGATGTTGTAGCTCTCGTTCAGCTCACCACTCTCTTCGTCGCGGACCACTTCCTTGACCCGAACCTTGATCTTGGCTTGCAGGTCGACCTTGCCGGCACCGTAAGCACGATGTACTTCTTTGGTATCGGCAAACGTGCGGCCTTCGCCCAGAGCGGTCTTACGCTCCCGGGTCATGTAATAAAGACCCAGTACAACGTCCTGCGACGGCACGATGATCGGCTCGCCGTTGGCCGGCGACAGCACGTTGTTGGTGGACATCATCAGCGCACGGGCTTCGAGCTGGGCTTCCAGGGTCAGCGGTACGTGGACCGCCATCTGGTCACCGTCGAAGTCGGCGTTGTAGGCCGCACACACCAGCGGGTGCAGCTGGATGGCCTTACCTTCGATCAGGACCGGCTCGAACGCCTGGATACCCAGACGGTGCAGGGTCGGTGCCCGGTTCAGCAGGATCGGATGCTCGCGAATCACCTCGTCCAGGATGTCCCAGACGACCGCTTCTTCGCGCTCGACCATCTTCTTGGCGGCCTTGATGGTGGTCGCCAGTCCACGGTGCTCGAGCTTCGCAAAGATAAACGGCTTGAACAGTTCCAGGCCCATCTTTTTCGGCAGACCGCACTGATGCAGACGCAGGTACGGACCAACCACGATGACGGAACGACCGGAGTAGTCGACCCGCTTACCCAGCAGGTTCTGACGGAAACGGCCCTGCTTACCCTTGATCATGTCAGCCAGGGACTTCAGCGGGCGCTTGTTGGTGCCGGTAATGGCACGGCCGCGACGGCCGTTGTCCAGCAGCGCATCCACCGCTTCTTGCAGCATCCGCTTCTCGTTACGCACGATGATGTCCGGTGCGTTGAGCTCCAGCAGGCGCTTGAGACGGTTGTTCCGGTTGATGACGCGACGATACAGATCGTTCAGATCGGAGGTTGCGAAACGGCCACCATCCAGCGGCACCAGCGGACGCAGGTCCGGCGGCAGGACCGGCAGAACGGTCATGATCATGTCGCCCGGACGGTTGCCGGAATACAGGAACGCTTCGAGCAGCTTCAGGCGCTTGCTCAGCTTCTTGATCTTGGTTTCGGAATTGGTCTGCGGAATTTCTTCTCGCAGCTGATCCACTTCCGCCTGCAGGTCGATGTCTTCCAACAGGGCCTTAACCGCTTCGGCACCCATGCGGGCGTCGAATTCGTCGCCGAACTCTTCCAGGGCTTCGTAGTACTGCTCGTCGTTCAGCAGTTGACCGCGCTCCAGCGTGGTCATGCCCGGATCGATCACGATAAAGGACTCAAAATACAGTACGCGCTCGATGTCGCGCAGCGTCATATCCATCATCAGGCCGATGCGGGACGGCAGCGACTTGAGGAACCAGATATGGGCGACCGGGCTGGCCAGCTCGATGTGGCCCATGCGCTCACGGCGCACGTTGGCCAGTGCGACTTCAACACCGCACTTCTCACAGATAACGCCGCGGTGCTTCAGGCGCTTGTATTTACCGCACAGACACTCGTAATCCTTGATCGGACCGAAGATCTTGGCGCAGAAAAGACCGTCACGCTCAGGCTTGAACGTACGGTAGTTGATGGTCTCCGGCTTCTTGACCTCGCCGAAGGACCACGAGCGAATCATGTCAGGCGACGCCAGACCAATGCGGATGGCGTCAAATTCCTGCTTCTGGTTCTGGCTCTTGAGAAGATTCAGCAAATCTTTCATCAGTAACAGCTCCGGATGGCGTTAATCTCGGGCGGGCACGTCACCGTGCCCGCTCACGCTGCCAAAAAACAATTCGGCTCAGTCGGATTCCAGCTCGATGTCGATACCCAGCGAGCGGATTTCCTTGACAAGAACGTTGAAGGATTCGGGCATACCCGGTTCCATACGATGGTCGCCATCGACAATGTTCTTGTACATCTTCGTCCGACCGTTCACGTCGTCAGACTTGACGGTGAGCATTTCCTGCAGCGTGTAAGCTGCGCCGTAGGCCTCAAGGGCCCAGACTTCCATCTCACCGAAGCGCTGACCACCGAACTGCGCCTTACCGCCCAGCGGCTGCTGGGTTACAAGGCTGTACGAACCGGTGGAACGGGCGTGCATCTTGTCGTCGATCAGGTGGTTGAGCTTCAGCATGTACATGTAGCCCACGGTCACCGGACGATCAAACTCATCACCTGTACGGCCGTCGTAAAGCGTGACCTGGCCGCTGGTGTCCATATCGGCCAGCTCCAGCATGCGCTTCACTTCAGCTTCCTTGGCACCGTCGAAGACGGCAGTCGCCATCGGAACCCCTTCGCGCAGGTTACGCGCCAACTCCATGATCTCGTCGTCAGACAGAGAATCGAGCGGGACCGCAAAGGTCTTGTCGCTGTGGTTGTAGATCGCGTCCAGCAGTTCGCGAATCTCAGCCACTTTCTTCTGCTGCTCGATCATGGCGTTGATCTTGTGGCCCAGCCCTTTGGCGGCCGCACCCAGGTGCGTCTCCAGGACCTGACCGACGTTCATCCGCGACGGAACACCCAGCGGGTTCAGAACCACATCGACCGGATTGCCCTGCTCGTCATACGGCATGTCTTCCACCGGCATAACGGCGGAGATAACACCTTTGTTACCGTGACGGCCGGCCATCTTGTCACCCGGCTGAATCCGGCGCTTGATCGCCAGGTACACCTTGACGATCTTCAGAACGCCCGGCGCCAGATCATCGCCCTGCTGCAGCTTGCGCTTCTTGTCTTCAAAACGCTCTTCGTGCACCTTGCGACGATCTTCCAGACCCTGCTCGGATTTCTCGAGCAGCTCGTTCAGAGCCTCGTCCTTCATGCGCAGCTTGAACCAGTCGTCCTTCGGCAGCTCGGCCAGGAATGCCTGATCCAGCTTGGCACCCTTCTTCAGACCCGGACCGCTGATTACTTCCTGATTCTTGAGTGCATTGGTCAGACGCTCGTAGGTCGCGCCCTCAACAATGCGGTACTCGTCTTTCAGATCCTTGCGGAACTGGTCCAGCTGATCTTTCTCGATGGACAGGGCACGCTGGTCTTTCTCGATACCGTCGCGTGTGAAGACCTGCACGTCAATGACCGTCCCGCGTGTGCCGGTCGGCACGCGTGAGGACGTGTCTTTCACGTCAGACGCCTTCTCACCGAAGATGGCACGCAGCAGCTTTTCCTCTGGTGTCAGCTGGGTTTCGCCTTTCGGCGTCACCTTGCCCACAAGGATATCGCCGGCACCCACCTCAGCACCGATGTAGACGATACCGGACTCGTCCAGCTTGGACAGAGCGCTCTCGCCGACGTTCGGGATATCCGCAGTGATTTCCTCGCTGCCCAGCTTCGTGTCACGGGCCACACAGGTCAGTTCCTGGATGTGGATCGTGGTGAAGCGATCGTCCTGAACAACTTTCTCGGACACCAGGATGGAGTCCTCGAAGTTGTAGCCGTTCCAGGGCATGAACGCGATACGCATGTTCTGACCCAGAGCCAGCTCACCCAGATCGACGGACGGACCGTCGGCCAGGACATCGCCGCGGGCAATCATTTCGCCCTGCTTGACGATGGAGCGCTGGTTGATACACGTGTTCTGGTTGGAGCGCGTGTATTTGGTCAGGTTGTAGATGTCCACACCGGCATCACCGGCTTCGGTCTCGTCGTCGTTGACCCGGATAACGATACGGGCCGCATCGACGCTTTCGACCAGGCCACCGCGACGCGCGGTTACGCAGACACCGGAATCCTGCGCCACGATACGCTCGATACCGGTACCCACCAGCGGTTTGTCCGCACGCAGGGTCGGCACCGCCTGACGCTGCATGTTCGCCCCCATCAGGGCCCGGTTCGCGTCATCGTGCTCCAGGAACGGGATCAGCGATGCCGCCACGGACACAACCTGGCGCGGAGACACGTCCATAAAGCGGACATTTTCCGGCGGCGTCACAGTGAATTCGTTCTGGTGGCGCACGGTCACCAGCTCGTCGACCAGCTTGCCGTTCTCATCGGTTGCCGCACTGGCCTGAGCGATAACGTAGTTGCTCTCCTCGATCGCGGACAGATACTGGATCTCGTCCGTGACCACGCCATCGACCACCTTCCGGTACGGAGACTCCAGGAAACCGTAGGAGTTGGTGCGGGCGTAGGTGGCCAGCGAGTTGATCAGACCGATGTTCGGGCCTTCCGGCGTTTCGATCGGGCAGACACGACCGTAGTGGGTCGGGTGCACGTCCCGCACTTCGAAGCCGGCACGTTCACGGGTCAGACCACCAGGCCCCAGAGCCGAAACACGACGCTTGTGCGTGACTTCGGACAGCGGGTTGTTCTGGTCCATGAACTGGGACAGCTGACTGGAACCGAAGAACTCTTTAACGGCAGCCGCGACCGGCTTGGCGTTAATCAGATCCTGCGGCATCAGGCCTTCGCTTTCAGCCAGGCTCAGACGCTCGCGTACCGCGCGCTCGACCCGGACCAGCCCCACACGGAACTGGTTCTCGGCCATCTCACCGACGGAACGGATACGACGGTTCCCCAGGTTATCGATGTCATCGACATTGCCCTGGCCGTTACGAATGGCAATCAGGGTCTTCAGAACGTCGATGATGTCGTCGTTCGTCAGGGTTCCCGGACCCGTGGATTCTTCGCGACCCAGACGACGGTTCAGCTTCATGCGGCCGACCGCAGACAGGTCATAACGCTCTTCCGAGAAGAAGAGGTTGTTGAACAGGTTTTCAGCCGACTCCTTGGTGGGCGGCTCACCCGGGCGCATCATGCGATAGATCTCAACCAGCGCTTCCAGCGGGTTGCGGGTCGGATCGTTGCGCAGGGTGTCGGACATGAACGGACCGCAGTCCAGATCATTGGTGTAGAGCGTCTCAAGCTCCTTGATGCCGGCCTTGAGCAGCTTCTCTACGGATTCTTCGGTCAGCTCGGAGTTACACTCCAGAATCAGCTCACCGGTGGATTCATCAACCATGTCACGGGCGGTGACGCGGCCGTAAAGGTATTCAGTCGGAACTTCAAGCTCGCTGATACCCGCCTTTTCCAGCTGACGGATATGGCGTGCGGTGACACGACGGCCTTCCTCGACGATGACCGTGCCGTCCGGATCCTTGATGTCGAACGTCGCGATATCACCACGCAGGCGGCTCGGTACCAGCTCCAACATGCAGAACTCTTCACCCAGACGGAACTTGCTGGTGTCGAAGAACATTTCCAGCATCTGCTCGGAGGTGAAATTCAGGGCACGCAACAGAATCGTGGCCGGCAGCTTACGACGACGGTCGATACGGACAAAGACGCTGTCTTTGGGATCGAACTCGAAGTCCAGCCAGGAACCACGGTAAGGAATCACCCGGGCTGAATACAACAGCTTACCGGAGGAATGGGTCTTGCCCTTGTCGTGATCGAAGAAGACACCCGGTGAACGGTGCAACTGGGATACGATTACCCGCTCGGTACCGTTAACAACAAAGGTACCGTTCTCCGTCATCAGGGGCATTTCGCCCATGTAGACTTCCTGTTCCTTGATGTCCTTGATCGCCTTATTGGACGACTCTTTGTCGTAAATAATAAGACGAACCTTCACCCGCAGCGGTGCAGCATAGGTCACGCCCCGCAGCTGACATTCCTTGACATCAAATACCGGCTCGCCAATGCGGTAGCTCACGTATTCGAGCGCCGCGTTGCCCGAGTAACTGACAATCGGGAATACGGATTTGAAGGCGGCGTGCAAACCAGTTTCCTGGCGCGCATCCGAAGCCGCTTCCATTTGAAGGAAGTCCCTGTAAGAATCGAGCTGAATAGACAGCAAATAGGGGACATCCATCACGGAAGGCAATTTACTAAAATCTTTGCGGATCCGCTTTTTCTCAGTGTAGGAGTAAGTCATCTGCATTCCCCAGCTTTAGACCTGATACCTGGTATCAAGAAGCAACCATTTACCTGCTTCGGGGCCGAATTGCTCGGCTAACTGCGCCGTCTTGAACAAGACTCGGGCTGTAGGTTATAGCATATACAACAGAAAAAGGCCGGTGGCTCTTGCCACCAGCCATTTTCATGCCTAAGGCACGTATGCGGTCAACAGCCAGCCCTTACTTGAGCTCAACTGAAGCGCCTGCTTCCTCAAGCTTCTTCTTGGCTTCTTCAGCGTCGTCCTTGGAAGCAGCTTCCTTAACGGTGGACGGAGCACTGTCGACCATTTCTTTCGCTTCTTTCAGGCCCAGGCCTGTCAGTTCACGAACGGCCTTGATGACGTTAACTTTCTTCTCACCGGCACCGGTCAGAACAACGTCAAATTCAGTCTGCTCTTCAGCAGCGGCAGCTTCGCCACCAGCAGCAGCCGGCGCAGCGGCAACAGCAGCAGCGGCAGAAACGCCGAACTTCTCTTCCATCGCTTCAACCAGCGCAACAACATCCATTACGCTCATTTCAGCGATTGCATTCAAAATGTCTTCGTTAGACAGAGCCATGACTTTCTCCCAATGTTAAAAAAATCGTATTCAACAGAATCAAGCAGCGTCTTGCTTCTGGTCGCGAACTGCCGCAACAGCACGGGTAACCTTCGACGGGAATTCGTTGAGGGTCCGTGCCAGTTTGGTGATCGGTGCCTGAGTAACGGCGGCCAGCATGGACAGCGCTTCGTGACGCGTCGGCAGCTTGGCCAGGCGATCGATCTGGTCTGCGCCCATCAGCTCACCGCCGACGGCCAAACCTTTAATCTCGAACACCTCTTTCTCTTTGGCAAAATCCTTCAGCAGCCGCGCGGCCGCACCCGGATCTTCCATGGAGAATGCCAGAATGGTCGGACCAACCAGAGCTTCCCGGATGCACTCGAACTCGGTACCTTCAATCGCACGCTTCGCCAGGTTGTTACGAACAACCTTCAGGCGAACCTGCTCGGCACGAGCCTTGGCACGCAGGGCCGTCATATCACCAGAGGTGATACCACGGTAGTCAGCCAGGACCACAGACAGAGCACCACCGGCAGTCTCGTTGACTTCAGCGACGATCGCCTTCTTGTCTTCGAGTCGAATTGCCACTGGTTTTCTCCTTGATTTCGCTGGCAAATGCCAGCAAACCCATCTCAGCCCCTAGAGACACCGAACGTTGAAGAAAGACCTTCTCAATCCGGTGCCATTCAGGGCGCCATACGGTGTTTGGGTTCAGAGAACGTCTTCACACCGTCTGCGCAGGCGTTGCTTTAACCCTTTCCACCTCGCGGCGGTCGGGGGCCTGCGGTCTTTGACAGCCTTGGCTTCCGCCTAGACTACAAAGTGTCTACCGATCAGATATTCAGAGCGCTCTGATCGATAGTCAGGCCCGGCCCCATGGTGGAGGACAGTGTGACCTTCTTCAGGTACACGCCCTTCGCCGATGAAGGCTTGGCCTTTTTCAGATCTGCCAACAGCGCCTCAAGGTTTTCCTTGATGGATGCAGCAGAGAACTCAACATTACCCAGCGGAGCGTGGATAATGCCGTTCTTGTCAGTACGGTAGCGCACCTGACCGGCCTTGGCGTTTTTGACCGCAGTCTCAACGTCAGGCGTTACGGTGCCTACTTTCGGGTTCGGCATCAGGCCGCGCGGCCCCAGGATCTGACCCAGCTGACCAACGACGCGCATGGCGTCCGGCGTTGCGATGACAACGTCGAAATCCATGTTGCCTTTTTTGACTTCTTCCGCCAGATCGTCCATGCCCACGATGTCGGCACCCGCCGCGGTTGCCTTCTCGGCATTGGCGCCCTGGGTGAACACAGCGACACGAACCGACTTGCCGGTGCCGTGCGGCAGAACCGTCGAGCTACGAACCACCTGGTCGGATTTACGTGCATCAACGCCCAGGTTGATGGACACGTCGATCGATTCCTTGAACTTGACGGAACCGCCCAGCTCAACCAGCAGGGATACAGCGTCATCCACAGAATAAGCGCGCGTGGACTCGACCTTTTCACGAATCAGCTTTTGACGTTTGCTCAGCTTCGCCATATCACAGGCCCTCCACGTTCAGACCCATGCTACGCGCAGTACCCGCAATGGTGCGGACCGCAGCGTCCATGTCGGCAGCCGTCAGATCCGGCTCCTTGGTCTTTGCAATTTCCTCGAGCTGCTCACGGGTCACGGTACCGACTTTGTCGGTGTTCGGACGAGCGGAGCCACTCTTCAGACCAGCAGCCTTCTTCAGCAGAACAGAAGCCGGCGGAGTCTTGGTGATAAAGGTAAAGCTGCGATCACTGTATACAGTGATAACAACCGGCGTCGGCAGGCCCGGCTCGATACCTTGGGTCTGTGCGTTGAACGCCTTACAGAACTCCATGATATTGACACCGTGCTGACCCAGCGCGGGGCCGACGGGGGGACTCGGGTTGGCCTGACCGGCAGCAACCTGAAGCTTGATATACGCTTCAATCTTCTTTGCCATGATTTACTCCTAATGGGTCCAAACGCCTTTCGGCTCCCCTTTCTCAGACACAAAAAGCCCGCGTCACTGTTGTGCGCGAGCTTTCCGCTAAATTCTGCGAGTTAGTCTTTTTCGACCTGACCAAACTCCAATTCGACCGGCGTCGAGCGACCAAAAATAAGGACGGCGACTTTAACACGACTCTTGTCGTAGTCAACCTCTTCAACAACACCATTGAAGTCGGCAAACGGCCCTTCAATGACGCGCACAATCTCGCCCGGCTCAAACAGCGTCTTCGGCTTGGGCTTATCGACGCCACTCTCGACGCGCCGCAAGATCGCCTCGGCCTCTTTTTCGGTAATTGGCGCGGGCTTATCCTTGGTACCACCGATAAAGCCGAGAACGCGAGGCGTATTTTTCACCATATGCCACGTCTCATCATCCATTTCCATCTGGACAAGTACGTAGCCCGGGTAAAACTTACGCTCACTCTTGCGTTTCTTGCCATCCCGCATTTCGACCACTTCCTCGGTCGGAACCAGGATCTCACCAAATTTCTCTTCCAGGCCATTCAGGGCAACACGCTCAAGGAGAGTGCGCATTACGTGCTTCTCAAAGCCTGAGTAAGCGTGCACGACGTACCAGCGCTTAGCCATTGCCTCTCTCCTGTTACCCAATTACCCCGGAGACCAGCCAACTGATCAACGAGTCCATAATCCACAAAAGGAGCGCGACCACCAGAACAAACGCCACCACGATAAACGTGGTCTGCACCAGCTCGGGGCGTGTCGGCCATACGACCTTACGGATCTCGACGCGCGCTTCTTTCAGAAGCATCGCAAAGCGACGACCACGCTCAGTCTGCAGCGCAACGAAGGCAGCAACCAGCGCCAAGGCCACAAGCCCCAGAACGCGATACAGGAGCGACTCCGCTCCAAAATACAGGTTGCCAACAACACCGGCGGCAATTAAGACAAAAACAACCAGCCACTTCAGTACATCGAAGCGGCTAGTTGCTTGCTGTGCTTTAGACTCCATAGGAATCAGCTTTTGTATCCCAAGGATTGAAAATGGCAGGCCAGGAGGGAATCGAACCCCCAACCTGCGGTTTTGGAGACCGCTGCTCTGCCAATTGAGCTACTGGCCTGCACCGAAACTTGCCTGGTGCTTATTCAATAATCTTGGCTACAACACCCGCGCCAACGGTACGGCCACCTTCGCGAATCGCGAAGCGCAGACCTTCTTCCATGGCGATCGGGGCAATCAGAGTGGCAACCAGCTTGACGTTGTCACCCGGCATAACCATCTCGACACCTTCCGGCAGCTCACACGCACCCGTTACGTCGGTGGTACGGAAGTAGAACTGCGGACGGTAGCCCTTGAAGAACGGCGTATGACGACCACCTTCTTCTTTGCTCAGCACGTAAACTTCGGACTCGAACTTGGTGTGCGGGGTAATGGAACCCGGCACCGCCAGGACCTGACCACGCTCAACGTCGTCACGCTTGGTACCACGCAGCAGAACACCCACGTTCTCACCCGCGCGACCTTCGTCCAGCAGCTTACGGAACATCTCAACACCGGTACAGGTGGTCTTGGTGGTGTCGCGGATACCCACGATTTCCACTTCGTCACCCACCTTGATGATGCCACGCTCAACACGACCGGTCACAACGGTACCACGACCGGAGATGGAGAAGACGTCCTCGATCGGCATCAGGAACGGCTGATCGATCGCACGCTCCGGCTCAGGGATGTACTCGTCCAGGGCTTCAACCAGCTTCTTGACAGCGGTTGTACCCATTTCGTTGTCATCCTTGCCTTCCAGCGCCATCAGCGCAGAACCGGTGATGATCGGCGTGTCGTCGCCCGGGAAGTCGTACTGGCTCAGCAGGTCACGCACTTCCATCTCAACCAGTTCCAGCAGCTCTTCGTCATCGACCATGTCCGCTTTGTTCAGGAACACAACGATGAACGGAACGCCGACCTGACGGGACAGCAGGATGTGCTCACGCGTCTGCGGCATCGGGCCGTCAGCTGCGGAGCAAACCAGGATCGCGCCGTCCATCTGTGCCGCACCCGTGATCATGTTCTTCACGTAGTCGGCGTGGCCCGGGCAGTCAACGTGCGCGTAGTGACGCGTCGGGGAATCGTACTCAACGTGAGACGTCGCGATGGTGATACCACGCGCCTTCTCTTCCGGTGCGTTATCGATCTGGTCGAAAGCACTTGCAGTACCCGTACCCCAAACCTCGTGACACACACGAGTCAGGGCGGCTGTCAGCGTGGTTTTACCATGGTCAACGTGGCCAATCGTGCCCACGTTCACGTGCGGTTTATTACGCTCAAATTTTTCTTTAGACATTCGACCAATCTCCCTAATCAACTCTTCGCTAGCAACGTTGACCGGACAAATAATGGAGCTCATGACCGGAATTGAACCGGTGACCTCATCCTTACCAAGGATGTGCTCTACCGACTGAGCTACATGAGCACACAACTTAACTTGCCAAATCTGGAGCGGGCAGCGGGAATCGAACCCGCGTCATCAGCTTGGAAGGCTGAGGTAATAGCCACTATACGATGCCCGCGAGCAATTAAGTGGTGGAGGGGGCAGGATTCGAACCTGCGAAGCTTTCGCGTCAGATTTACAGTCTGATCCCTTTGGCCACTCGGGAACCCCTCCAGATCTGTGCTTGCCCGCACAGATTGAAAACTTAAAAGTGGAGCTGGCGGACGGAATCGAACCCCCGACCTGCTGATTACAAGTCAGCTGCTCTACCAACTGAGCTACGCCAGCCCACATTCGCCTCATCAGCGAGGCCGGTATACTACGGATTTTTATCGGGTGATGCAACACCTTCACAGGCAGCTTTTTCAACCGACGGCAAATCACCGGGCACCCGCTTCGCGTCGTTCAAAAACCGATCGAAATCAGCCTTTGAGGCGACCGCAAAAACGAGGGCGTAGCTTATCTGATTCCGGTCGGTGTTGACCAGTACGGTTTCAATATTTCTTGATTGGAAACGAGCATTTAGGTCCTCGGCAAGCTTTTGCGACTCAAACAGGCCGAGGGAGATGGCGTTGCGGTAGGCCCCTTCCGTCACCAGGAAGCTGTCGACACCTGCACGCTGCAATTCTTCAAGCCGCTTCAGGGCGCCTTCGCGTGAGGGGAAAGGCGGAATCAGGACCCAGTGATAAGGAGGACGCTCGTCTTCGACTTTCTCGATAGCGACCGTTTGCAACGTGACGCCGATGGATCGCAGGAGATGCTCAGCCGCCGCCCGCGACTGGAATCCCGTCATCCGGCCACAGATCCGCTTCTGGGAACCGCGCGGCGGCGCCTGTTCATTATACTCGTTGGCCAGGGGGCGTTCCGGGGACGACGAAGAGGCAGGCTCAGACTCGCGGGGTTTCGGGGCAGCATTTAACTTGAGGTCTGCCACCCGCGGAAGTCGCCCCTCGCCACCCGCCGGCGCCTGCTTGCCCGGCGGCGACCAATTGATGGCCGCAATACCCAGCATTATATTGAGCACGACCAACAACGTTACCGCCCACTTCATACGGAGGCCTCGGAATCGGCCACGATCTCGAGCCCATCCAGCACGAGGGACGGCCGCCACTGGCCCTTCAGCCCCAACCGGATCAAATCCTCACCGTCGCCTCCCGTGACGAAGGTGTCTTCGTAGCGATAGGGGCCCCGCATAGCCTCAATCCGGTCGATGACTGACGACCAGAGCCAGCTTAAGCCGTTGCGAACGCAGGCATCCGTACTCTGCCCCGGGGCGGTGTCGAGGGAGAGAGACTGGCCGAAAAACACCCTTGCGGTTTTGTCTTCGAGGGATTCCCGCATTAGCCGGTGACCCGGGAGAATATAGCCCCCGAGGTGATACCCATGGGCATCGAGCAGATCAAGCGTCAGCGCACTACCCGCGTCGACGACCAGCAAGGGCTTGCGCGAGTGCGCCCAGGCACCGATCAACGCATGCCAGCGATCAGCACCCATGGTCTGCGGGCGCTCATAGGCACATCGCACCCCGCACTGCTCCGCATGAGTCCAATAGAAATCCGGAGCCACACCAAATCGCGCCAGCAACTCTTGTTGAAGCGTCTGGCGGGCACTTTCCGAGATGACGGTCGATACCGAAACCCGCTCGACCGCGCCGGGACCGATCCCCGTGAAGAGATCCCGATCCCCGAGCGTGCCGACGCCCTCGACAGCAGCGCTGCCGGACTGCGTGGCTCGCCATTTGAGTCGAGTGTTACCGGCATCGATCAACAGATGAGTCATACCTGGCGCCGTATACTGATTTCGCCGGCGCGCAGTGTCTTCTCGCCGTCGCCGGTATCCAGTCGATAGGCGCCGGTGTGATCGATACCTGCGCCGATACCTTCATCGCCATCCGGCTCTGTCCGCAGCGCCTGCCCATAAAGCGCATCCAGCGACTGCCACTGATCCCGTAACGCATCAAAGCCGTTCCGTTCGAATACATCAAGCACGGAAAGGGTTTCGTTAATCACCTCGGCAATCACCTCGTTGCGAACCCAGGCCACCCGGGGTTCAGCACGATCCAGGGAAATCCAGGGCTGATCCACCACCCGCTCGCTGTCGCTCATATGGACGTTGATCCCAATACCGATAATGACCCGGGCAGCGCCTTCCAGCTCACCCTGGAGCTCAATCAGGATACCGGCCAGTTTGCGGGCATCGACCAGGACGTCATTCGGCCACTTCAGGCGAGCCCGGCCCAGCCCTAACTTGTCCAGCGCTCGCACGACCGCAACCCCGACCACCAGACTCAAGCCTTCCAGCGCGGCAAAGCCACCCTGCAGCCGCAACGCCAGGCTCAAATAGACATTCTCTCCCGGCGGACTCGACCAGGCCCGGCCGCGGCGCCCCCGCCCCTGCTCCTGGCGGTCGGCCACACAGGCACGAACCGTTTTATCAGGCCGCTCCCGCCCCTGCATCAGGTAAGCATTGGTGGAATCGATCGTATCAAACACGTCGAGATGAAGGGCGTCCCGGACGGTTGTCGCCAAACGGCTGGCAATCACGTCACCGTCCAGCAGGTCGATGGAGTCGGTCAATCGGTATCCCTTGCCACGCAGCCGCTCAACGGAGACACCGTCGTCCATCAGTCGATTGAGCTGCTTCCAGACGGCCGTCCGACTGACTCCCAGGGTCTGGGCCAGATCCTCGCCTGAATGCCACTCCCCGTCAGAGAGGATCGACAACAGTGCTTTCTCTTTTCTCATGGGAGTACAACTCGCGTGCCGGGAGACTGGGTATGGCCCGGATTAAACAACAGCTGGGCGGAAAAGACAAAACGGGCGACCGAACGTCACCCGCCAGTTTACTGGATGGGCGTTGCGGTGAGGTTGGCCTTGATGTCCATATTCTGCAGTTTGACACCGTAAATGGCGGTTGCCGCACCGCCGGTGGGATGTACAAGGTCGATATTGTTGACGGAGAGCTCCTTGAAGCGGGAATGGGCCTGTACCGCAAAACCGAGCGGTCGATCTGCCTTTTCCGTCTCCGTTGGCGAAGCAACATAGCGATAGCCAGCTGCCGTTGAATCATCCATGATTTTCTCGTCACCCCGATTGCCGACCACGCCATTCGCATCGGCACCATCGCCCTTTTTAACCACCTTGGTGCGATAGATATCCACGGACAGGTCCGTTTGAATGCCAAAGGTGTTATCTTCAACACCGTCACCATCCAGGTCTTCGCCGTCGCTGGTGTAGATATCATTGAGCACCAGTTGGGTCCCGGTTCCATTTTCAGGACCATCGGCACCCTGATGACGGTGGGTCTCCCAGATAAACGCGTTGCGCTTGGTGTCGCTCACGGCGCGGGCGAAAACCTGCTTCAGGCCGACGGTGACGCCTTCATCACCGCGCATCTCCCACATCCCTCCCGACGCCGCGCAGCTGCTGGCATCGGCTCCGGAGCCACCCACACAGACATTACCAGCACCGCCCGGGCTGATGGTCATGCTGCTGCCTTTCTCGTAATTCTGGACCACAAAGCGCCCAAAGCTGCCACCGTCGGTCTTATCCCCAACCCGCAGATTGCCGATGTCCATGGTGCCCCAGGCTTCGCCCTTGATGATGGCCAAACCGTCATCAGTGACATCCACTGTCATGTCACGCACATGGCTGTCGTAGTTCAGTTCGGTGGCCCACAATCCCTTCTGAGACACTTCGCCGCTGCCTTCGTCATAGGGGGCCGCGACCAGCGCGGCACGACCGTTGGTGATCTGGATGTCCGAGTTAATGGTCAGCCCTTCACCCGAAGCCCCGCCGGCGCCCAGCGTGATCTGGCCATCAATCTCGAAATCGTAGGACGGGAACACGCCCAGGGCGAGCAGCAGTTCAGTCCCCCCCTGCAGCGGCGCATCGTCGTCGCCAACCCGCAGGCCGTTGATCCGATAACCGCCCTTGACGCCTTCAAAACCAATCCGCAGACCATCGTAGAACTGGGTTCCGTTCCGCACCTCGTTGCGGGTTACGTCGACGGTGAGGTCACCCTGCCCCCAGGACTGGAGCCCACTGAAAACCACGCGGTTGCCATCTTCGGTGTACGCCACGTTGGCGTTGGCCAGACTCCATTGCGCCGCCAGTCTCAGCCCCTGGTTGCCGGCATCGGCATTGCCTCCACCCTGCAGATACACCGCGTTGGTGTAAGCCTGGCCGTTAATAGTCTGGTCTGCGAACAGGTAATCCAGGTTGATCTGCCCCAGGTTCTTACCGTTACCACCCAACTGAACCTGCTGGATATCCAGATTGCCGCTGATGCTGTCGACGGTCAGCGCGAGGGATTGCCGTCCCTGCCAATCCGGGGCGACATCGAGGCGCAAGTTATTAATGGTGCTGGCGCCGGTCATGCCCAACAGTGCGATCGAATTGCCATCGTCACTGTAGATAAAGTTGGCACTGTTGATAGTCGTGCTGCCGTCAATCCGGATCCCTTCATCACCAAATCGGCCGCCGGCCGTTATACGGGTCTCGCTGGACAGATCAAAGTCGCCACTGAGGGAACCATAGCTGGGCAGGAGCTCACCACTGGTGACGTCGCGGCTGACACCATGATTGAGAGGATTATTACTGTAGCGGATGGCATCGACGCGGTATGAACCGGTCACCGAGGGTGAAGCAAGCACCAGCGTTGATCCATCGACATCCAGCGTCATGCCCGGCGCGCTCACGTCCATGCTGATGCCGTCGAGAAACACTTCATTGCCGTTGGTCCGATAACCCAGGCGACCGTTGGTCATCTGGTAGTTCACATCATAGGTATAGCCTGCGCTACTGAGGGCACCGCCCGGTGATAACCTCAGATTGCCATCAAGATCATGATCAAAGAAGACGCCTCCCATACTGGCGGAAGGGTTGTCGTCCAGATGGACATCCGTGAATTCGATGCGACGGTCCTGGACCAGAAAGTCCAGGTTCAGGCTGGCGTCGGCAAGGATATCGATCTTGTAGATCTGATGCGCCCGGGCATTGGGGTCGGAGGCCGCACCGATACGGAAACCGTCCAGGTGGATACCGCTACCGTCATCGAAATAGGAAATGCTGTTTGCGGTGGCTGCCAGATCCAGCTCCATGGTGATCCCTGACTGCCCACTGATTCCGGCCATGTCGGAATCATCCAGGCTTTGCAGATCAGCCTGGACCAAGGGGCTCAACGGCACCAGCAGGGCGAGTAGCGGCCCTTTGGCCAAGAAGCTGGAGGACGATGTCATAACGGCCCTCATCACGGATTACCAGTGGGGAAGACGAGCAGGTTTCCTTCCAGGACCACGTCCCCCTGCATCTCAACTGAAAAGATGTCGGTCTGCTGAAAGCCCGGGTCTGTTGGGCGCGCCGTACTGCTGGTCGCCAGCTTGAAGGTCACGGAATCATAGCGAACGATATTGGGCAGACCGATTTCCAACACATCCCGATTGAACAGCGCGCCATCACCGCCAAAGCCGGAGTCGATCTTGCGCACCCGCAGCGTCAGGCCTTCGAATGAAAACTTGCCACGGATGTCATCCAGGACCATCCAGCCGCCGCCCTCTTTCAACTGATAGGCCAGTCGAGCGCCGCAACGCTTACTCGCGTCTGAGCAGCTTCCAAAATAGGTATTCTGGATCGGGCCACCGTCTTCATTAATGCTGATGTCGCCAGACAGGTAGATCCCGCCCTGCCCGGAGATATCGGACAACGTGCTGTCATCGAGCCGATTCAGGTCCGCACGCGCCGGAGAAACCAGACTGATCAGCACTCCCATCAGGGCCAAGGAGGCCATACGCGACTGACGGTTCATTCGATACTTACTCATTGGGCCAGGTCCTTGGTCTCAATCTTGAGGTGCTGGATCAGCATCCCCTCGATGCGGCCAGACCCGAAGTCACGGTCCCCCACCGACAGGTTGCCGATGGTGAGGTTGCTCCGGTAATCCGGGTTCGTATAGTAGTCCTCGTAGAAATCCCAGGTCGCGGCATCACTGCTGTCCCGCAGACCGTCGTCGCCAATGGTGCCAGCACCGGGCTGCTGGATAGCCGCCACTTCCAGCACGAAATTGCCGGTGCCATCCACGTCGAAATACACGGGCTGAAGGGAATTGCCCAACGCCAGCTCCAGGGCGAAGTTCTGCATCACGATGCGGGAGCCACACACCGCCGTCTCCTGATCGCAGGCGTTGATCGACAGTTCCGGTGTGTAGAAGTTGAGCTTGAACTGCCCCACCATTTGCTTGCGCTCGTTGTCACCCCACAGGCGGATGTAGCTGCCGTCGATGACCGCACTTTGCGCGTGAATATTGATATTGGCGGTGTCCTGGTCGCCCACGGTGAGGTTGAGCTGAAGGCCAATGTCCGGGCGCTCGCCCTGCGGCAGGTCCGCGCTCGCCGGGCGGCTGGCACAAGTCCCTGACCCGGCCGTTGCCGATGCGCTCATGCAGTCATAACCCTGGGAGGCGTCCACCATATGCGGCGCGGCGAATTGTAGAACGGCCTTGTCCTGCACGCCGATATCGTTGCCGTCGACCACATCGATGGAATAAGGATTGACCAGACGTCCCAGATTGACCGGCGTCAGGGTCTCGCCGTAGTTGCTGCCAGCGCCGGAGATATAAAGCTTGTTGACGACGATCTCCACATCCTCGCCCTGGGAATTCTTGATACCGCCGATACGGAAAATTTGCCCATTCTCTACATCCGTGCCGTGGGCAAACTTGAAGTCCTCCAGCACGAGACCAATCCCCGCGCCATTCACTTCCGAAAGTTCGCCTTCGGACAGACTCTTCATTTCCGCATGCCCCCACCCCGGCAGGGTGGCGGCCATCAGAAAGTTGAGCGATATCGTCAGCCAGTTACGGTTCAAGCGATGCTCTCCATGGAGGATTGGATCAGAACAACCCGACGCCCCGGTCGATGTATTCCCGGCGCTGCCCCTCGATACCGTGCAGGGCCTCATCAAGGTTTACAGTGACGGCGCCATTTGGAATATTGAAGAAGGCTCCTGCCGTTGCCTTGATAAAATCTTCCGGTGTCGGATCTGACTTGGCGACATCGGCGAGGTATTCGAGATCCTTGGTCTGGAACGAAATGAAAGCCCCATCAGACGGACCGGTAATCGTGCGCTTGCCGTTAACCTCATTGATCTCACCCACAGGCATGCTGTTATAGATTCCCAGATCGAAGCAGGCCTGGATACCGAGCACATCACACTGCTGGGCAACGACCACAACGTCACATCCTCCGAACAGCGAACAGTTCTCGGTATAGAGTTCCGAACTCAAAGTCGGCGAAATGATATCGATCATACCCGCCACCAGGTAGTTCACATCCTCGAGCACAAACTTTTCGCCATTCGGCACCCCGATGTACTCTCCGCGAATAGGATCCAACTCCCCGTAGTTATCACGGTCCGGGTCGCCCTGAACCAGCTTCGCTTTCGTTTTCAGGGGACTATTACCCGCGAGCACCGGCGTAAGGTATTTGACCATCTGATCGAACAGGTTACCGCTCGAATCGGCGTTTTTCAGGCCTTCGCCGTGATCCACAATATCGACGTCGATATTCCCGGTCAGTTGCTGGATGACGCCGGACAGAATGCCCTCGGACTTACCGAACCCAAACCGGAAACCGACAATTTCCTCAGCGGATTCGTCATACGCAAATTCGAGATAAGGATTGGAAATCTTGAAGGGAACAATCTCCCCATCCTGATAGGCACTGCCGTCGGCCTTTAGTTGCCTGGCTGCGTCCGGGTTACGATCGTAATAGGAAGAATCGTAGATGTAGCCCAAAGAGAAATTATTGATCAGGACGTCTGACGATCCTTCTACTTCTCCTGCTCGTTCGTATCGCCCCAGCTCGAACGTATCGGCATTGGTCTGGATTTCGATATCCATACCAAGATTGACTCGCGTATAGGACGTGTCGTTGTCGACTGACGGGTTTTGTTGCCGGTCAACAGAGATAAAGGCCTGACCGGTGACCTCGGACATGGCTTCATCGCTAATCGGCTTCAACTCCGCATGTACCGTAACCGCACTCATTAAAAGGAGCGGCACGGCCCAGATCTGCTTGTACATACTGACATCTCATCCCTCGGCGTCTTGTTATTGTCAGGCGCCGGAAAAATCGTGTGATAAGCATGAGTGTCTCTGAATCGTCTTATTATTTTTTGACTAGTTCTTGAGCAATGGTAGTGGGAATTAGAAGGAGCCACTGTGCGCGGCGTCATAGAATGGAAATTTCAGGGGATTGTCTGACAATGGTTTTCGGGAGCGGGATGAGGGATGACTGGCGGATGTTGAGTGCTTTCGAGATTCGTTGTTAGCTGGGGCGGTTTTTGGTTCGGCAGGTGCGAGATCCTGGCGGGGCCTGGTAAGGGGGCCGGTAGTGGCCGCCCTCAGGCCGGCGCCGCAGGTCACTTTTGTATGGCCAATAAAAAACCCCAACACGTTACCGTGCTGGGGTTTCGGATTTAGGAGCCTGACGATGACCTACTCTCGCATGGGCAGATGCCACACTACCATCGGCGCTGGTTCGTTTCACGGCTG
>NZ_JAERVO010000008.1 GCF_016798325.1 Marinobacter mangrovi | reverse complement strand
CAGAGCATTGGGCCGTCATCTTGTCCGAGTGATCTGGCAGATGATGAAAACAGGTCGGGGATATGAGCTCAGAGATCGCCAGAGTGAGTAATCTGGCTTGAAAATCCTAGAGGGATGTTCAAGTCTTGTCTTTTGCCCTAAGAAAGCTTGATTGCGAAACCTAAGGCTCTAGCTTGCAAACCAATCCGAAGCAAACCTCCCGGCTCGATATGTCCTGTCGTCACACTGAAGTTTCCCGGATGTTCGCCGTTAAACAAAGTACAGCACCGGGAGAGACGACAGGGATGAAAATCGACTCGCTTACTTCACTGCTTGGACAGCCGTCCCGCTTTGACAACGGCAATGCTTGTGTCGAGAAAATCAGCGCCGACGAGTTATCGAGTACCCCTGAAGAAACCGCATCTGCGATTTACCGCAAAGACGATCCGGTACTCCCGTCCAACCACGGGCTCTACGATGTTCGAGCCGTCATCAACACCAACATCGAATCTCCTGAAGCCATGACGGCCCGCTACAATCGGGTGCAGGAGCTGTTCGGCTTTGAGATCGGTAAGCGCGCGGCTGATCTGGAGCTTGGCTACCGATCCGGTGTTGAAAGCCTGTCCGCCACGCTCAAAAGCAAGGACTGGGGATTCTCCATTCAGGATGGTGAGCTGACTGTTCTGGAGGGTTCCGATCCGCTGACGGACGGTGAGCGCGACAGGATAACGGATTCACTCAAGCGTGCCGGCGTTGAGTTTGCGGCGCAGTCCGTCGCGGACGCGGTTATCGAGATGATTGAACTGGAACGCGGACCGAACGGGCTCAGTCGCAGCATCGGCCGTTTCGACGTGAATCAACCGAACTTTGCCGACGTCGTGGATCTGCGATCGTTCATGGCGGATTACCAGCCCGGCGGCAAGTACGCCAGGGGATTGGTCGACCCATACGATATTGAAGGCCGCTATTTTGGGGCCGGTACCGGCATTATGGATCAGGTGGTCGATAAAGCCGAGGAGCGGTTTATCTATACCGGCGTCGAGGGAGAGGGCGCAGGTCCCCAATAGCGTAAGCCATTGGTGTTTCTCATCGTAGAGAGAACGAATCATTAGTCTGGGTGCAATATTGTCCTTTTGCCGACATATTTTGTTATCCATCCCTCGTTTTGGCAGCTAAAGGTAAGGTCTGGCCTGCATACTCCGAACTTCAGAAAGAGCTACGAACTAATGGAAGAAAATCATGCTTGAGTTTACGGAAGATCCGGAGTGGCAACGGAAGCGGGAGGCCGCTTGGGGGCCGATCGAGGACCATATTAAGGAAGGTTTGACACGGCGCCGCGTCAAGCAGTTCAAACAATATTTCCTGACAGGCCGTATACCGGACGGTGTACACATCACTCCGGCGAATGCGGTTGAGCATTTCCCTGTGCCGACTCTCGACGGCATACGGTACTGCTTGCAGAGCAATTACAGTCGTGGGGTTTCGGATGAAGAGTATGGGGTTTTGGTGAGACAGTTGTCCGTTAATGTCGACAAGATATACGGTATGTCGAGAAAGGACCAAATAGATCTGTTCACCTATGTAATGGGTGAACGTTTTCAAGGCGTGCAGGATTTTCCATTCACTATTGGCGGCGAAAAACGACAAAGGAAAATAAGATATGCGCCTGAAAAGCTATTGCGTTCGGCACATAGGAAAATAGAAGCGTGGTTGTTTGATGAGGGTGGTTTTTGTCAAGCTCCTTTTTGGGCAAGTCTCACCAAATATATGGGTTCCCTACTCCCTAATGTAGGAAAGGAGCATTTTCAATATAAACTATTTGTGTCGGGGAATTTAAAAAGTCCAAAGTCTGAACCGGAATTGATGCTGTCTATAACTTGCCCCATTCTTAGGTGGATGGAAAAAGCAAAAAAAGATACTGAAAATTGCCCGCTTGACGACGAAAAAAAGTCGTTCTTGGCTGATTTCCGGAAGGAGCTTAAAGCAGTGGAAAAGCTGCCTGGCGATCTAGAGAAAATCTGGCGGGAGATACAGATTCAGGAAGGTACAGTAACTCCGGGCGCTATTGAGAATTTTAGGAGAAGACTCAGGCAAAAAGGGGATCCCAATGGACAATAGAGTCCGAGTCGCTTTTAGATGCCGGCCAGACGACCAGAATGCCTGGAAGACCATCTTTACCGGTCTGTTCGAGCGCAATGAGATGGGAATGGCCTTTCAGGACCGCATGCTGGAACATTTTGGTGAGAAAGTAGATGCTCGGCTTGAAGAGGTGTTGGAGGCGTGGGGTGCCGACATGATGTACTTGGAAACCTGGGATCAAAATGGGGATTTCTTCTCATTCGAAATCCCCGCCATCGACGATGAGGAAGCTCTGATGGAAGATTTGCATTCCGTTTTTGTGTTGTGCCCCGTGTCTGAATTAGTAGTGGAGTATGTGCCGGACGGGGTGTAAGTCTTGCCTTTTGCCCTTGCCTCATTTTTACTCAATCGCATAGAGCGAAACGCTAGACTTGAACTCGCGCTTTCCGCTCTCACTGGACACTGGCCCAGCGTCGCATCTCTGCGCCTGCGTCCTTATTTCCCCTGGTGTGTCAGGGGAGTTGCTTTTCCCGAGTCGAAACGGCGGGTGGTGAACGTCAGTCGGTCACACGCCTCCGCTCAGCCCCGCCCGCTGCTTCAGCCGCGCAATACAATCCCGGAATGCCCGGCTCACCACGGTCTGGTCCCGCACCATCGCCATCTGTGGCCAGGTGGCCTGTTCCCCCAGTTGAATGTACATCGCCAGGTCTTCCTCGCTGGGGTTGGACAGTACCTTGCGATACAGCAGCGGCTTGAACGGGAACTGGATGTTGATGTCCCCTAAGTAAGACTGGGTGGCGAGCGCGTGGGCCTGCTCCACGTAGGGGCGGAGCATCGAGGGGGTGCCTACGTTGCGGGTCAGCTCCAGTATTGAGGCCACCTGGGCATGCACGAGTGTACCGGCCGCCTGGCGCATAGTGGCCGGCACGCCGCGATCGTGGTGGTGGCTGATGAACGGCAACACATGCGGGTTCGCCTGGCTGACGATGGTTTTGTTTACGTTGTGCAGACGGGCCATACGCATCATCGGCAGGTCGCCGTGGACGCTGCCGTCGATCCAGGTTTCGGTGGGCATGTAGTCGGTTTCGCCGTCCGCCGTCTGCTTATCGCGTCCGCGCAGGGTGACCGGCGGGTAGATGCCCGGCACCGCGCAGGAGGCCAGCACGGCGGAATCCACCATGACTTCCGGCGACGCCAGCTCGTTGAGCAGCCGGGGCTTTTGCCGGGTGCGGGTGGGCGAGACGGAGATGTTCAGGGTGCGGCCGCTGTGCAGGTACGCCTCCCGGAAGCTGTATCGCCCAACGTTGGCGCGGATGTGCGCCAGCAGCCGCTCGGGATCCATGGCGTGGCCCTGTTGCCAGATTCGGTCCGGCCGCAGCCAGTGCAGGGCGTCCCGGTTGACCTGTTCCGGGTGGCTGAAGAAGGTGGCCAGTTCCGAATCGTCCCGGGTGCAAATAGCAGCGGCGAGGATCGCGCCCATGCTGGAGCCGGCGATCACTGGCGGCAGCAGATCCTGCGACCACAGGGCCCGGGTCACACCGAAATGGTAGATGCCGAACGCCGCGCCGCCGCTGAGCATCAGCGCCGTGTTGCCGAAGACCCGCTCGGCGTTGCGGAACAGCTGCAGCTTCTCGGAGTCTGTCACCCCCGGCAGCGGGTTGTCGCACACGTACTGCATGCCCCGCTCGACTTCCTTCAGGAATTCCGTGACCAGATGCTTGGTGCCGGTGCGGGCGACGGCGTACAGGTCCGGGTTCGAGAGTTCGCCCAGGTGGCGGTACAGGCTTTCCTGCAACACGCGGGTCAGCGCGCGGGTGTCGCCGTCCAGGCGATGGGTTTTCAGCGCCTCCATATGCTCGCGGATCAACGCGCTGTGGAGCATCGGCGTGTCGTCTTCGGCCCGCCAGTCCAGCAACCCGTCCACATCGTCGAGTTCGGCGGCCGCCGCGTACCAGTCGTCGTAACAGGTCGCGTTGGCCATCTGTTGCTGGAGGGCTTTGCGGAATCGGGATTGGCGTATCATGCCGAATACCTTAGCTCAACCGGCCCACCTTGGGGAGGCATCGGGGATGACGGCCTGTTCAGGTTGGGTCCGGAACGATGCGGACTCGCGCGGACAGCGTGCGCTCGCGGCCTGGACCCAGCCGAATGGCGTTGGCCAGCTCCGGCCGGTTGAAGGCGTCGGGCATGAATTCGTTGGGCTCGATGGCCAGGCCGTCGTACTGACGGTGAGGCAGGCTGTGGCCGGTATAGACCTGCACCACGCCATGGGACTGGGCGAGTTCCAGGGTCAGACGAGTGGCCGGATCGTGCAGGCGGCTGCTGATCCAGCCCGGCTGCGCTGAACCCACAAAGCAGCGGTCGATTGCCTGGCCGTTGATATTCTGGCCTTCGCCGCTGAAGTCCGATTCGGTGCCGCTCAGATCGGTCACGCTGGCCGCGCCCGCTAAGGGAATCAGTCGCTCATCGGTGACGACGCCCTGGTGATAGGGCAGGGTCAGGTGGGCATCGCGAATGTCGTGCCCGCGGGTTTCCAGGTAGGGGTGCCAGCCCAGGCCGACCGGTGCGGAAACGGCGCCCTGGTTGGTGGCGATCAGGTCCAGTCGCAGGCCGTCCCGGGAGAGGGTGAAGCGGGCTTTCAGGGCGAGCTGGAACGGGTAGCCCGGAGCGTCGCCGGCCAGCAGCTTGTCGGTGGCCAGTTCCAGAATCGAACAGTTGTCATCGGCGGTTTCCCGAACCGGGTACCAGGCCGCATCCATGACCAGCCCGTGCAGGCTGTTGCCGTCCTTATCGCGCCTGGCAAAGGCGTGGGTCGCACCATCAAAGGTGTATTGCCCGCCCGCCAGCCGGTTGCTGTAGGGCGCGAGGATGGCGGAGCGGGCACCGGTCAGGGCCGTGAAATCGGCCGGATCATTGTAGCCGCCGAGTACGGACTCCGGCCCTTGCGCGGTGGGCAACGTCAGGCTCAGCAGCGTGGCACCGCGCAGGGCGATCTCGGCCCGGGCCGATCCGTCGTCGCTGGACAGAATCCGCGTGGGGTCATCGCCGAACTGGCCTTCCGTGATGTGGTAGCCCGCCATCGTTCTTCAGCCTCCAATCTGCCGCCAGGCGGCGACGTAGGCGTCGGCCCGCTCGCGTAGGGTGGCGGCGTCGAAGCCCGGCTTGTAGAGGCCCGAGCCCAGGCCGAATCCGCCGGCGCCGGCCACAGCCAGCTCCGCCAGGTTCTCCGGCGTCACGCCGCCGGTCGGCGCCACCAGCGTGCCTTTCGGCAGGACCGACAGCAGGGCCTTGATGCCTTGGGCGCCCACCAGTTCCGCGGGGAAAATCTTCAGTGATTCGGCACCGGCTTTCAGAGCCGCGAAGGCTTCGGTCGGCGTCATCACGCCGGGCAGCACGTCCATGCCGGCGGCCACACCGGCGCGGATCACTTCAGGGTCACCGTGGGGCATCACCTGCAGACGTCCGCCGGCCTGCTTGAGCCGTTCGACGTCCTCCACGCTCGTGACGGTGCCGGCGCCGATCAGGGCCTGGTCGCCAAAACGGTCGGCCAGCGCCGCAATGCTCTCGAACGGCGAGGGCGAGTTGAGCGGCACTTCGATCAGCCGGAAGCCGGCCTCGATCAGTTGTTCCACCAGGGGCACCGCTTCGTCCGGTTGGATGCCGCGCAGGATGGCGATCATGGGCAACTCGGCGCGATAGGTTTCAAAGGCTTGGCTGGGCATAGGCCACTCCGTCAGTTGGATTGGGGCAGCCCGGCGCGGGTTGCCAGTTGGTAGAGGCCGTGGGTGACCGCCTGGTCGCCGTCGATGCTGCGGCTGCTCTGGCCATGGCGTTCCAGGGCTTCGGCATACAGTGCCGTCAGGCGCGGATCGCCGATCAGGGTGACGTCGCTTTGCGGCTGTAGTGCTTCGACCATGGCGCGCACTTCGTCGCCGATCAGCAAGCCGGAGAGGTAAGCACTGGCGGTTTCCGGGAGCATGTCGCCCAGCAGCACTTCGGTGCGGGCGCTGAACAGGTGATGCATCAGGCCGCCAGGGCTACGGACGCGTTCCAGGCCTCGGCGAAAGGCTTTGGCGTCGTGTTCGCCCCCGGCAGCAAAGCGCCGCAGGATAGTGTGCTGGCGCAGGGCCGAGTAGGCGTCCCCGGTCATGCAGGTGCTGAACGACTGCACGGTACGGCCGCTCAGGCGGACCCACTTGGCGTGGGTGCCGGGCAGGCAGAGGATCTGCTCGCCCGTGGTGTCGGGATCGAGGGCACCGAGAATCTGGATTTCCTCGCCGCGCATGACGTCCGGGCTGTCGGCCACCGACTGACCGCGCAGGCCGGGCACAATGTAAGCCGGATTGGCCTCGCCCAGTGGTGTCACCCGGACCAGGCCGTCGGCGATGTCGTCGAGGCTGGCGGGGCAGGCGAGATAGGGCACTTCCACCAGACCGTCGGCACTGCCGATCATGCCGGCCATCAGCACCGGCACGCCCGGCAGGTGAGGCAGCCAGGGCGAGAGCAGTTCGGTCAACACCGCCGGAAACCCGTCCCGCTCCACGTGCAGGATGCCTTTCGGCGCCTGCAGGCGGTCGATAACGGTGCCGTCGGCGGCGAGCAGGGTGGCGCGGAAGTTACTGGTGCCCCAGTCGACGGCGATCAGGGCACCGGCCTTGAGATCGGCCGCCGTCATACCCGCCCTCCGTCGATGATGTGGCTCTGGCCGGTGATCAGCGCGCTGTCTTCGGCAGCCAGGAACAGGGTCAGGCGGGCGACATCCGCCGGATCGATCTTGGTCTTGAGGGCCTGTTGCTGCATCAGTTCCTGCTCGGCCTCATCGGTCAGCCACAGGTCCTTCTGGCGCTGGGTCATCACCCAGCCGGGCAGCACGGCGTTGACGCGGATGTTCTCCGGCCCCAGCTCCCGGGCCAGGCCCTTGGTCAGGCCGACGATGCCCGCCTTGGCGGTGACGTAGCCGGGGTAGCCGTCCAGGCCCAGCAGGTAGCTGTTGGAACTCATGTTGATGATGCTGCCGCCGCCGGCCTCGCGCATGGCGTCGCGCACCGCCTGGGTGGAGAAGAAATGCGGGCGCAGGTTGACCGACATGCCCTGGTCCCAGTACTCCGGCGAGACGTCTTCCAGCTTGTGGCGGTCGTCCCAGGCGGCGTTGTTGATCAACACACGGATCGGGCCCAACTGGTCCGCTACGGTGCGGATAGCAAACCGCAGGGCTTCGACGTCGCGGATGTCGCAGGGGACGAACAGCGGCTGGCTGGCGCGGTCGGCCAGTTGCTCGCTGAGGGCCTTGCCGGCGTCCTCGTCGATGTCGAGAAAGCCGACTCTGGCGCCCTGGTCGGCAAAGGCTTCCACCAGGGCGGCGCCGATGCCGGTGGCGCCGCCGATGATCAGGGCGACGCGGCCGGCCAGGCTCGGGTAGGTGGCGTATTGGGTCATATCAATGGGACTCCCGCGTCACGACGTGACCGCTGCTGCCCTTGAGGAAGTCCAGGTCCGCGCCTTCGTCCGCCTGCATCACGTGATCGATGTAGAGGCGGTAGTAGCCGCGTTTGTGGGGGGATTCGGGCGCTTCCCAGGCCTGCTGGCGGCGGGCCAGTTCCTCGTCGGAGATGTCCAGGTGCAGCTTGCGGGCTTCCACGTCCATCTCGATCCAGTCGCCGTTTTCCACCAGCGCCAGCGGGCCGCCTTCATTGGCTTCCGGCGAGATGTGCAGGACCACGGTGCCGAAGGCCGTGCCGCTCATGCGGGCGTCGGACAGGCGCACCATGTCGGTCACGCCTTTCTCCAACACCTTTGGTGGCAGCGGCATGTTGCCGACTTCCGGCATGCCGGGGTACCCCTTCGGACCGCAGCCCTTTAGGACGAGGATGGAGTTTTCGTCCACCTCGAGATTCGGGTCGTCGATGCGGGCCTTGAAGTCCTCGATGGTCTCGAACACCACCGCCTGGCCCCGGTGCTTGAGCAGGCCCTCGCTGGCGGCGGACGGTTTGATGATGGCGCCTTTCGGGCACAGGTTGCCTTTCAGCACGGCGATGCCGGCGGCCGGGCGCACCGGGTTGTCCATCGGGCGGATGACGTCGTCGTTGAAGCATTCCACCTGATCCAGCGCTTCACCGATGTGCTTGCCGGTGATGCTCGGGGCGTCCAGGTGCAGCTGATCCTGCAGGCGCTGGAGCACGACGGGCAGGCCGCCGTTGTAGTGGAAGTCTTCCATCAGGTATTGGCCGGATGGCATCAGGTTCACCAGCAGCGGCACCTCGCGACCGAGGCGGTCGAAGTCTTCCAGGTCCAGCTCCACACCCAGCCGGCCCGCAATCGCCAGCAGGTGGACCACGGCGTTGGTGGAGCCGCCGATCGCCGCGTTCACCTTGATGGCGTTCTCGAAGGCCTTGCGGGTGAGGACCTTGGAGATGGTCAGGTCTTCGTGGACCATCTCCACCATGCGCATGCCGGTCAGGTGGGCCAGCACCTTGCGGCGGGCGTCCACGGCGGGAATCGAGGCGTTCAGGGGCAGGGCCATGCCCATGGCTTCCATCAGCGAGGCCATGGTGGAGGCGGTGCCCATGGTCATGCAGGTGCCCGGGCTGCGGGACATACAGCCCTCGGCGTTGAGGAATTCCGGCAGGCTCATGGTGCCGGCGCGGACCTGCTCGCTGAACTTCCACACGTCGGTGCCAGAGCCGATGTCCTGGCCGCGATACTTGCCGCTCAGCATGGGGCCGGAGGAGATGACGGTGGTGGGCAAATCCACGCTGGCCGCACCCATCACCTGGCCCGGAGTGGTCTTGTCACAGCCGCCCAGCAGCACGACGCCGTCCAGCGGGTTGGCGCGGATGGATTCCTCCACGTCCATGCTCAGCAGGTTGCGGAACAGCATGGCGGTGGGGCGCATCTGGGTTTCGCCCAGGGACATGGCGGGGAATTCCAGCGGCACGCCACCGGCTTCCCAGACGCCTTTCTTGACGTGCTCGGCGATGTCCCGCAGGTGCGCGTTGCAGGGTGTGATTTCCGACCAGGTGTTGCAGATGCCGATGATCGGGCGACCGTCGAAGGCATGGTCCGGCAGCCCCTGGCTCTTCATCCAGCTGCGGTGGATAAAGCCGTCGCGGTCGTGTTTGCCATACCACTGCTGGCTGCGGAGCTTGCGGTTTTTGTGGTTACTCACTCGGTCTCTCCCGTGATGCGGTCGTGCCCCGCCATGGCTGTCCGAAGCGACGGCACGGCCATCCGGGTGGTCCGGACAGCCGGTTGGGCGCAAGAAGGCTTGATATCCCTTAAGGGTAGAAGAAAGGCAGGCATATGCCTTTAAGTTCCAATATATGGAACGAATGTTCCAATTATGGTTTAGTGTTATCTTCCGACCCGTTCTGTGTCAATACGGGGTGGCTTTATTCAGGTCATTTGACGCCAATGGCTACGCCTTGACCGGCACAATGCCGAAGGTCCATATTGCGGAACCATCATTTCCGGATATGGAACTTGGTGGTATAAACACGACACAATAGCGCCACAACAACAAAAGAGGTCCCTCATTCATGTCGTCGATCGATAAGGCGATCCAGGTCCTGGAGACTGTCTGCGACAACCCGGAAGCCATCCGGTTTACCGATCTGGTCGCCCGTCTCGGACTGCCCAAGTCCACCGCCCATCGCCTGCTCACCACGCTGCTGGATCACGGTCTGGTCCGTTATGACCGGGAAGATCAGCGTTATTCCCCCGGCTACCGCCTGCTGAGCATGGCCCAGCGGACCTGGGAGCGGCTGGATATTCCCAAGGTGGCGCGGGATCACATGCAGCGGCTGCTGCACGAGGCAGGGGAGACGGTCCATCTGGCGGCGGTGGACGGTCACGAGATCATCTACATCGACAAGCTGGAAAGTCCCAAGACGATCCGGCTGTATTCGGCGATCGGCAAACGGGGCCCCATGTACTGCACCGGCGTGGGCAAGGCCATCCTCGCCTACCTGCCCGAACAACAGCAGGAAGACGTCATCGCTCACACCGAGTTTGTCCGGCACACCGCCCACACCATTCCCGACGCCCGGGCCCTGCGCCAGGCGCTGGCGGACATCCGGGTGCGTGGCTGTGCGCTGGACATGGAAGAACACGAGGAAGGCGTGCGCTGCGTGGCGGCGCCCATCTTCAATTTCCGGGGCGAGGTGGTTGCCGGCATCAGCGTGACCTCGCTGGCGTCCCGCATGAGCACCACCCGTCTGCAGGACCTGCAGTCGCTGCTGCTGGAAGTCGCCCGGGACATCTCCCGGGAACTGGGCTACCTGCAACCCACCGACCACAGCCGTCCCGGCGGCCAGGAGACGTCATGAATTTCGAACCCCTGCTGGAGGATCGTTTTGCGCTGGGCGAAGGCCCCCACTGGGACGCGGCACGGAACGAACTGCTCTGGGTCGACATCGTTGGGCGCCGGGCGTTTGCCTATGGGCCGGACGACGCCACCCCGCGCAACTGGGGCTTTGAGGAGACGGTCAGCGCCATCGTGCCGCGGTCCAATGGTCACTACCTGGTGGCCGCCGGGCGTGGGGTCTACGACCTGGACCCCGCGGACGGCCATCTGACCGCTGTGGCCGAACCGGCAGCGGAGCCGCCCGAAAACCGCACCAACGAGGCCCGCGTGGATCCCCGTGGCCGCTTCTGGATGGCCTCCATGCAGCAGAACATCGGCCCCGACGGGGAGAACATCCCGGTGCGCCAGAGCAGCGGCCTGCTGTGGTGCATCGACACGGACGGCAGCGTCCGGCAGGTGGCATCCGGCGTCGGCATCAGCAACAGCCTGGTGTGGAGCCCGGATGAAACCCGCATGTACTTCGCCGACACGCTCCAGGGCGTGATCTGGCAATACGACTGGGAGGCCGACACCGGCGCCGCCCGCAACCGCCGCGTGTTTGCGGCGACCGAGGGCTACGGCAATCCGGACGGCTCGGCCATGGACGAGGACGGCTGCCTGTGGAACGCCCGCTGGGGCGCAGGCTGCCTGATCCGTTATCGGCCCGACGGCGAGATCGACCGGATCGTCGAAGTGCCCGCGCGCTGCCCCAGCAGCTGCGTGTTCGGCGGTCCGGATCGCAAAACGCTCTACGTCACCACCGCCCACGCGGAATTGACGCCATCGGAACGTGGGCCGCTGGACGGCGCGCTGCTGGTGGCCGAGACCGATGTGGTTGGCCAGGCGTGTACAGCCTTTAAAGGCTGATGTTTCCGAACGTGCGACGGGACGGACTCTTGCTGCCCGGGTGGTGCAGCGTCGCGCATTGAATTCACCGAACTGATGTTTTCCAAGAACAAGGACAAGCTATGCATGCACTTACCCTGATCTCGTTCCTGTTTTTTACAGGGCTGGTCGCACTGATCACCTGGGTGGTCACGCGCCGCGATGACCATGACAGCACGCGCGGCTATTTCCTGGCCGGTCGTAGCCTGACCTTCCCGTTCATCGCCGGGTCGCTGCTTATGACCAACCTGTCCACCGAGCAGATGGTGGGCCTGAACGGCTCCGCGTTCACCGACGGCCTCAGTGTGATGGCCTGGGAAGTGGTCGCGGTCATTGCGCTGGTGCTGCTGGCGCTGTTCTTCCTGCCGCGCTTCCTGCGCAGCGGGATCGCCACCGTGCCGCAGCTGCTGCGCGAGCGGTTCGATCCGGGCACCCAGCTGATCTGTAACATCATCTTCCTGCTGGCCTATGCGGTCATCCTGCTGCCGATCATCCTGTACTCCGGTGCGGTGGGGCTCCAGGGCATGCTGGACCTGCCTGGTCTGACCGGCATCCAGTCGCACACCACACTGCTGTGGGGCACCGTCTGGGTCGTGGGGCTGATCGGCTCGGTCTACGCCCTGTTCGGTGGTCTGCGCACGGTTGCGGTGTCCGACACCCTGAACGGCGTGGGGCTGCTGATCGGTGGTTTCGTGATCGTCTACTTCGGCCTGCAGGCGGTCAGTGACGGTACCGGCGTGATGGCCGGTTGGGACATTCTCAAGGAAGCCAACCCGGACAAACTGGACTCCATCGGCGGTGCGGACCAGCAGGTGCCGTTTGCCACGCTGTTTACCGGCGTCTTCCTGATCAACGTGTTCTACTGGACCACCAACCAGCAGATCATCCAGCGGACCTTTGCCGCGAAGAACCTCGCCGAAGGCCAGAAGGGTGTGCTGCTGACCGGTCTGTTCAAGCTGCTGGGCCCGCTGTACCTGGTTATCCCGGGCATCATCGCCTATCACCTGTATGCCGGTGACGGCATCCGCGCGGACGCCGCCTACGGTCACCTGGTCTACAACGTGCTGCCGCCTTACCTGACCGGCTTCTTCGCCGCGGTGATGGTGGGTGCGATCCTGTCCTCGTTCAACTCGGCGCTGAACAGTACCACCACGCTGTTCAGTCTTGACCTGTACAAGGGCGTCATCAACAAGGACGCCACTGACGAGCAGGTGGTCAACGCCGGTAAGATCTTCGGCTGGGTCATGGCCATCGCCGCCATGCTGATCGCCCCGATGCTGGCGGGTCAGGAAAGCCTGTTCGGCTACCTGCAGAAGATGAACGCCATGTACTTCATCCCGATCCTGTCCGTGGTGCTGGTCGGCCTGCTGAGCAAGCGGGTGCCCTCGATTGCCGCCAAGATCGCCCTGATCGGCGGCTGCGCGATCATTGGTCTGGTCTACTTCGTGCCGCCGTTCACCGGCATCCTCGACGCGATCAACGACTTCCACTTCGTTGCGCTGGTCTTCGTGCTGTTGGTAGTCGGTATGCTACTGATCGGCAAGATCGCCCCGCGGGCCACCGCCTGGGTGCAGCAGGACAGCGGCCAGGTCGACCTGACGCCCTGGGGCGGCGCGATTCCGGCGGGCATCGTGCTGGTGATTCTGGTGATTGCCATCTATGCGGCGTTTGCCGGTTGATACAGCGGCGTTGAATGACGCGCCCTGAAACAGGCGCCGACGGGTCGATCGGGCAACTGATTGACCGGTTGGCGCCTTTTTTGTGAGGGCGCGTCCTACGGTGTTGGCAGATCCTCGCGCTTTGCTTTAGTGTCGATGCCGGACTTCACACGACGACAACCGATGAAACGCCGACTGACTTTTCGCCCGTTCCTGTTTGCGCTGCTGCTGATCAGCCCCCTGGTTTACGGCGCTTGCCCGAAAGATCCCGCGACAGCGTATGAACAGCTGTATTGCGATATTCAGGCCAAAGGCGGCGGGTCGACGTTACCCACTTTCGAGGACTTCCGCCGCAACTCCCCTCAGGTTCAGGCCCTGTTGCTCAAGCGACCGGCGGCCCGGCTGGGGTTGTCGGTGCCCGAAGCCGAGGCGGCGACATCTCAACCGGCAAAACCTGCCCCTCCGGTCACTTCAGAACGCCCAGAACCCGACCCCGAAATCGAACCGACGCCTCCACCGGCTGTCGACTCGGCATTCGATGGTTGCCGGCTGAGTGGGGCGGTTATTCGCTGTCCGTCGGCCCGATACGAACTGGCAACCAATCAGGCGAATTCGGCCCTCCGTGCCGGCGTGCTGGATGACGATAATCGCCTGGGTTTGAGTGCCTATCGCGGAGACCTGTCGGACGAAACGGCGGTTCGCGCCTACCTCTCCGACGCCTACGACCGCTACATCGCCAAGATGCTGGAGATCGGGTTGGGCGGCACCACCATGAGTTTCACGCGCTTCTACAACAGCTTCCGACGTCACGAGGCGAAGGGCATCGACTTTGCCCAGCGGATGGACGAGACGTTCGACTACCTCAAGCAGGACAAGCGCACGCTTGGAGTGAACCGCAAACCGCCGGACGAGCTGCCGAAGAGTCTGAAAAACTGCGCCCCCTCCGGTGCCCGGGTGATCGTGTGCGACAATGTGGCGACGAACTGGGTGTACGTCCGCGACTGAGTGTCCGGCATTGGTGTCGGCCCGGCCGATTTCGTATTCTGGGCCGTTCTCTTTTGGATGTGAGTCACCGGCATGAGTCTGGCCCTGGCGAAATACCTCGCGGCAATACGTGAGGGCAAGCCGATCAACTATTCTGCGTTCCTCAAACAGTTGCCGCCGGATCTGGTCGCCCGGCACCGCGATTGTTTTGAGCTGGACCGGGTGTCGCAGCAGCGCTGGCGGGTGACCTGTCGGGATGAGGCCGTGATGACGGAGCTGGAGCGTTTGGCCCAGGCGCCGTCATCCCGTCGCGACGCCGCCCTGCAGGGGGATTCCCACCGCAGGGTGACGGCAACCGCCTTCGTTCTGGTTTACCATGACGCCCTTGCGGATCCGCGGCCGGATGTGGCGTGTCTGACTGCTGGCGCCAGCCACATCGGTTTTACGCCCAAATCGACGGCGCTGGTGATCGAAAACGAGGATAACTTCGCCCAATACCGCCAGATGTTGGCGTTCGCCGGCACCTGCCTGGGTGAGACGCTGTCGCTGGCCACCTGTGACGTCATCCTGGGCGGCGGCCATCGCGTGCTGCGTGAGCCGGTGACCGACTGGCTGGCCGGCTACGAGCGCATCCACTGCGCGTTCGATTACGATCTGGGCGGCCTGAAAATGTTTCAGGCGTTGCAGGCACGGCTGGGCGATCGGATGCGGTTCCTGCAGCCGCCGGACTGGGCGCCTTATCGAGACGGTTTTCAGAAAACACCGCAGACACCGCAGCGACTCATGGACGCCATCAACCGGGCGTCGACGTTGGGCTTTGCCGGGCTGGCCTCGCTGTTCAGCGAGACCCGGAAATTTATGGAACAGGAGATCATTCTGGATGAGCACTGAGGGGATGCCCCAAAGCGAAGCGCAGGCCTATTTCCGCTTCGGGATTCGCCGCCTGGTGCTGGTGGATTCGGCGGGCTTCTGTTACGTCGAGATTCCCCTGAACCAGCACGCCCTGCTGCTCGGCAGCGGCAACCTCGGCAAGTCGAGCCTGCTGAACTCGCTGCGGCTGTTCCTGCTGCCGGAGAGCAACTTCCGCAACAGCAAGAACAAGTTTGCCTTTCGCAACGCCAGCGCGGGCAGCTTCTACACCAACGAGGAAAGCTACCAGCACTACTTCCCCAGCCAGTCCAGCTTCCTGATCATGGAAGTGGAAAGCCCGTCCGGCACTCATTGCCAGGTCCTTTACCGGGAGCACAGCAGCCAGCTCAGCTACGGCCGGATCTTCGTGCCGGTGGCCTACGACCAGCTGCGCGGCCTGTTCTGGCACTGCGCCGAAGATGACGCCGATGGCATCGGTGAGGCGGTGTCCGGGCTGTCCGTAGGCAAGGTCACCGAGGCGCTGAAGAAGCTGTCCCGGGAGACGGTGGTGACCAGCGATCCCGGCAAGCTCAAGTCGATGCTCTACAGTTCCGACCTGATGTCCCCGGACGCGGTACGCTACTCCGTGCTGCCCCTGGCGGATCCCGACGAGCGCAAGATCCAGTCCCTGCGCACGCTGATCCTGCTGCTGTTCGAGATGAAGGCCGACGACAAGGCCATGGCCCACGCGGTGGCCAGCATCATCGAGGCGGACAAGAAATTCGCCGACGACGCCTTCGAGCTGGATATTGACCAGTTTCTCGAGCGCCACGACCAGCTCAAACGCCGGCAGGAACACCTGGCCCGGATCGAATCCGCCCGCCCGCAGTTCGACAAGCTGCAGGCGGCGTTCGAGCGATACCAGACCCTGACCCGCACCCAGCATGACTTTGCCGCGTTCCGCGACGGGCTGGCCCAGGCCCTGAAAGACATCGGCCAACAACGGCAGGACGCGGATCGCGAGCGGGATGACCTGCAGGGCACGCTCAAGCAGTCCCAGAAACAGCTCAATACCCTGAAGACGGATCAGAACCGGCTGGAAGGGGAGATCAAGGCGCAGAAGTCGGTCCTGACCAAAGCCGAGAAGACCCAGAGCGATGGCGAGATCCTGGTGTCGCGCTATGGCGATATGTCCTCCGAGGAAATCCAGGCCGCCCTGGACGAGGCGCTGGAGGACAGCCAGGCCCAGCTCAACGCGCTGAACAGCGCGGCCCAGGCGGAACAGCGCAAGATCCAGTTGAACAAGAACATCGAGAAGCTGGAAGCGGACCTGACGTCGGTGACCGAGCGCGAGCAGCGCGCCCAGTGGCAGCTCCAGAACCAGTTGGACGATGACGTAGTGGCTCCGCTGCGGGCGGTGAACCCGCGTCTGGTGTCGGCCAGCCCGGGGCAGGCGCTGGATGACGAGACCAAAGCCACCCTGAGCCGGATGGCTGCACTGTTCGAGAAGACCGAGCAGGGCTATGACTGGTTCGATACCGCCTTGCCGGCCAGGGCCGCGCAGGCGGACGACTTCCCGGCCCAGCGCCGCAAGCTGGACGGCGAGCTCAACGCCGCCCGCCGCCAATTGGCGGAACTGGACGACAATGCCAGCGGTGGTCCGGATCGCGCGCAGCGCATCCAGCAGGCGGAGAAGGACATCGCCGCCACCCGCAAGGATCTGGACATCCTCAAGCGCCTGCCCAGCGCCGCCACCAACATCGAGGACGCCGGGCAGGCCATCGATGAGGCCAATCGCGCGCTGGCCGAACTGGAAGAGAAAATGGCCATTGAGCGGGAGCGCGTGGAAGCCGTCGGCGCCAAGCTGGACAAGGCCCAGACCGCCGCCAAGCGCGCCCAGGAACGCCAGACCGAACTGCTCCACCTGCAGAACAACGTGACCGCCGATCAGCGCCGGTTCCCATCGCTGCAATCCGTGGAAGCGGACGAGCCGCTGGCGGCCGACGCGCTGACCGTCGCGCGCCAGGACGACCTCCGCAGCGGTCTGGAGGAGATGGAGCGCCTGCGCTTCAGCATCCTGGAAAGCCTGCGCCGGCTGGTCAACAAGGGGATTGGCGAGGACCGCGAGGGCGCGCTGGAAAGCGACAGCCCCAGCTGGCAGACGATCCGCGATACCTTCAAGTCGCTGTCGGATCTGTTTAACGGGCTGGCCGAGAGCGGCCGGGTCCTGCGCGAGCAGATCGATTCCCACAACGAGACGGTGGCGAGCTACCGCCAGGCCCTGAAAGCCAACAGCGAGCACATCCGGCGTTTCGAGACGGCCCTCAACCGGGAGCTGGAAGGCGTCACCATCAACGATCTGGTGGAGATCCGCGTGGATATCCACACCGATCCCAAGTTCCACAATCTGGTGGAGGAATCGGCCGCGATCGACCCGTACGCCTCGGGCAAGCTCCAGTCCGACGCCTTCTACGACCGCCTGCGGGTGTTCGTTGCGGAATTCTTCGGGGATCAGAAGAGCGGCAACCGCCTGACCATGGACAAGGTGGTCACCGGCGTCTCTTATCGCACCCGCAAGCAGTCGGCCACCTCGCTGGACACCAAGGGCCAGTCCACCTCGACCACGGCCCTGATCAACCTGGAGTTGGTCCACCGCCTGCTGCGGCGGGTGCTGTATCCGCAGATCAGCCTTTCGTTCCCGATGGTGCTGGACGAGCTGGCCAGCGTCGACGTCAGTCAGGTGCCGGCCCTGTTGGAGCGCTTGCAGCACCAAGGTTTCAACCTGTTTTCGGCGGCCACCCACAGCGCCAGTCCGGAGCTGATTTTCCAGGTCGGCCGTCATCTGGAAGTGGGGCAGATGCGCACCGACCGCCCCTACAGCGCCAGTCGCAACCTGGTGTTCTGGGGCGGCCCGGAAGGCTTCAGTGACCGGGAAGGGCTCGCCGAATGGTTCGACCAGACGCAGCATCACCTGCTGGATGTGAGCCATGAGCAGTAAGCGCTTCAGCACCCTCGACACCACGCGGCTGCTGTTCGAACACCCGCGGGTCCTGTTCCGGGTGATCGAGCGCATGGACCGGGAATCGGTGCGCTACGTGCGCGAGAGCGAACTGGCCATGGACGTGCTCGACTACGTGCGCGATCTCAAGCGTACGGAGCAGGAGCGCATCCGCACCGGGTTCAGTACCGACAACCTGTTCCGTACCGGGCTGGTGATCGACATCGTCAAGGCCGAAGGCGAGCGCCGGCTGGTGTTCCAGGAAGCGCTGCTCAACCTGATCCGGGCCTGCAACGCCTCGCTCTACCAGGAACTGACCGACGCCCGCCTGCGGGGCCATCTGGTCACCCTGCGGGACATCCACGACCGGCTGACCCGGAGCACCTTCAACGACGCCGACCCGGATTTCACCGAACTGCGCGACGACCTGAACGAACGGGTCAGCCTGCTGATCGGCCTGCTGCGCCAGAACATCCTGCGCATGCAGACCCTGAGCGCCGACCTGGCGGACATGTCCGGCGATGCCAGCCGCGAGCCGGAGCAGTTCACCGCCTTCCGCCAGGATTTGCTGGAACGCATCGCCACCCTGTACGAGCGGCATATCCAGCCGACGCTGGTGTTCCTCAATCCGGACACGCGCCTGCCCGACGGCGCCAACCTGTTCGCCACGCTGGAAGGCATCATCCGGCTGCTGGAGCAGAACCGACAGCAGGACATCGCCGACCAGATGTTCCGCTCATCCCTGAGTCTCAACGCGCTGCACAAGCCCATCCAGAGCCTGGCGGCCGAGGTGGATCACTTCCTGCGCAAGACCCGCCGCAGCATGATCCAGTACAACGCCATGGAGCATTTCTTCGGTCAGTTGCGTGAGCTGAAGGAAGAGACCGAAACCCTTAATCTCAAGAAGAAGTGGCTGGATGGCAGCGACTTCTCCCGCACCACCGGTTTCCTGGTGGGGCTCAAGGCCCAGAGCCGGCCGAAGCAGTATGCATTCGGACAATCGTCCAGCTACTACCAACTGCTGTTCTCCGAGCTGGATCTGCGGCTGGCGGACCTGGGGCGCAAGGCACAGGTGCCCGATCTGGGCAAGACGGGTGCGGCCGGCAAGGATCCGAAAGTCGACGCCGAGCGCATCCAGACCTTGTACCAGTGGCTGGAAACCCTGCAACTGCGGCCCACCGGCGATCTGGTGCGCGAGCTGCACGGCCGCCTGGACGGCGTCGTGGAAGGGTATCGGTTCCCGGATCTGCTGGCGGCGGTCAACCGCCTGAACCACAAGCATCCGGAGGGTTTCCGGGTGGTCACCACCAACCGTTTCCAGACCCTGGAAGCGGACGCCCGGACCGACGACATTGCCGATGTCTTCGTCTATCGCCGGCGCCGCCTGGAGCCGCGCCCGAATTCAATCACCGAACAGGAAGCAGCGAACCATGCCGGATCCTGAACACGCTCTGTCCGTCGACACCGCGAGGCCGGCGGAACCGACCGCTTCGACAAACGGCTTCGATCACATTGCCCCGGCACAGAGCGCGGCGTTGTTCCGCGAACTGGCCGCCGGCAAGGTCATCGTGCGGGACGTTTACAACGCCAACCGCGCGGAACTGGAAGCCAACCCGCTCTACAACCTGCTGTACAACAACCTGTCCCATTTTCGGGTGTTCTACGAGCATCTGGGCAGCGAGTTGGTCTTCAACGAAAACGGTGCGTTCTTCTACCTGCGCGAGAACACCGACGAGGACAGCGAGGAGCACGACGAAAACGCCTTCCGCGTTCAGGTGTGCCTGCTGTTGATCGGGCGTTATTTTGCGCGGTCAGGTCGGGATCTGGAGTACCTGGGCCGGCCGGATGCCGGCCTGCGGGACGAAGACGTGGATGCGCTGGAAGCGGATGAGGAATACCGCGACATCCTTCGCGCGGCCCGCTTCGAGAAAGGCATTGGCGAAGCGCTGGATTACCTGGGCAAGCGCCAGCTCCTGTTCAGGACCGGACCCAAGCGCTACTTCCTGAGTTCCGCGGGGATGCACTTTTTGCAGCAGTTGGTGCAGGAGTACGAAGCCAGGGAAGAGACGGCCAGATAGTACAGAGTATTGATACTTGGCCGTCGCGAAGTTAATTCAACGCTGCCCGTTATTATAATTTCACTGAAAAAATAAAATAAGGACCAGGCAACCAGAGGATTTTAACTCGCCTTGGCCTGACGCCACGCCTTGAGTTCTTCCACCGCCAGTTTTGACACGGCGTTGAGCTCGCTGCCGTCGCTCTCGGCGTAGGCGATGATCTGATCCTTCATGCTGCGGGCCCAGAACTTCTTCAGGTGGGTGGCGACCATGTCCGCGGCGTGCTCGGCCTCACCGTGATGCAGGTTGTTGTCGCTGATCTGGTTGATCATCTCGATCAGGTGATGCAGTTCGTTATTCACGTTTTATTCTCCTGCATGGCGCCGGCCGGTTGGGCCGACGTTTCTCCGCTGTGGTAAATCACGTGTCGACCCGGTCGGGCGAAACCGATCAGGGTCAGGTTGGCCTTGCGCGCCTCGCGGATCGCCAGGCCGGTCGGCGCTGAAACCGCGACCAGGCAGCCGATGCCGACCATGGCGCTTTTCTGAACCATCTCGAAACTGCCCCGGCTGGACACCAGAGCGAACCCGCTCCGGAAATCACGACCCTGCCGCAGCCAGTAGCCCACCAGTTTGTCGAGCGCGTTGTGCCGGCCCACGTCCTCGCGCACGGCGAGAATCGAGCCGTCCACATCGCACCAGGCGGCGGCGTGGGTGGCACCGGTTTGGGCCTGCAGGGGCTGGTGCTGTTTCAGCTCGCGTACCGCTTTCTGCACGGCCTCGTCGGTGATGGCCGGGTGAGCCCCCACATTCGGGATGTCCCGGATGGCGTGCTCCAGTGATTCGGTGCCGCACAGCCCGCAACCGGTCCGGCCGGTCATGTTGCGACGCTGGGCTTTCAGGGCAAACATCCGTTCGCTGGCGATGGTCATCTCGACTGTCGCTCCCGCCGGACTGAAATGCACCTCGATGTCGTAGAGTTCATCCGGACGGTCCAGGATGGATTCGGTCAGGCTGAAACCGGTCGCAAAGTCCTCCAGGTCCACCGGCGTCGCCATCATCACGGCGTGGGAAATGCCGTTGTAGACCATCGCCACCGGCATTTCCTCGGCCACAACGTCCTCGGCTTCCCCGCTGTGTTCCGTCCCGCGTTCGTCGACGCGGGTCCGGAACAGGGGCGAGAGGCCGTCCGGTGGTGTGGCCGGGTCTTCTCCGTCATTTAAGGGCAAAGTTGGACTCATCTTTCGATTTTTCGAGATATTCGTGTTGCTTCTCGTCAAAGGACTGGAAATGCTTCTGCCATTCCGACGGCTGCGACACTTTTTCCACCTGCACCGCTGTGACCTTGTATTCCGGGCAGTTGGTCGCCCAGTCGGAGCTGTCGGTGGTGATCACGTTGGCACCGCTGCCTGGATGGTGGAACGTGGTGTAAACCACTCCGGGCTGCATGCGATCGCTGATACGGCAGCGTAGCACGGTCTGGCCGACCCGACTGCTCACGCCCAGCCAGTCGCCGTCGCTGATGCCCCGCAATTCCGCATCGCTGGGATGGATTTCCAGCACGTCCTCTTCGTGCCAGCGGCTGTTCTCGGTCCGCCGGGTCTGGGCGCCGACGTTATATTGGCTGAGAATCCGGCCGGTAGTCAGCAGCAGCGGATAGCGCCGGGTGCTGCGTTCCGGCGTGGCGACGTATTCGGTGATCGCGAAATGCCCCTTGCCGATGGGGAAGTCCAGCTCGTGCATGGTGGGCGTGCCGTCCGGGTGTTCGGCGTTACACGGCCACTGGATGCTGCCCAGTTCGTCCAGCTTCGCGTAGCTGACCCCGGTAAAGGTCGGCGTGAGCTGGGCGATCTCGTCCATGATTTCGGACGGGTGGCTGTAGTTCATCGGGTAGCCCAGGGCGTTGGCCAGATCCTGGGTGACCTCCCAGTCTTCCTTGCCGGCCACTGGCGCCATCACCTTGCGCACCCGGTTGATGCGGCGTTCGGCGTTGGTGAAGGTGCCGTTCTTCTCCAGGAAGGTGGAGCCCGGCAACAGGACGTGGGCGTACTTGGCGGTCTCGTTCAGGAAGATGTCCTGCACGATCAGGCAGTCCAGGGACGTCAGCGCCTGCTCCACGTGCTGAGTGTTGGGATCCGATTGCGCGATGTCCTCGCCCTGCACGTACAGCGCCTTGAAGTGGCCGGCGATGGCGGCGTCGAACATGTTGGGAATGCGCAGGCCCGGCTCGTCGTCGATCTTCACGTGCCACAGGTTTTCGAAGCGCTCGCGCACGGCGGGATCGCCCACATGCTGGTAGCCCGGCAGCTCGTGCGGGAAGGAGCCCATGTCGCAGGAGCCCTGCACGTTGTTCTGGCCCCGCAGCGGGTTCACGCCCACGCCTTCACGGCCGAGGTTGCCGGTGGCCATGGCGAGGTTGGCAATGCCCATCACCATGGTGGAGCCCTGGCTGTGTTCGGTCACACCCAGGCCGTAGTAGATGGCGCCGTTACCGGCGTTGGCGTAAGCGCGGGCCGCCTTGCGAACCTGTTCGGCGGGGACACCCGTCTCCGCTTCCAGTGCTTCAGGAGAGTTTCGTTCCTCGCTGATGAAGTCGCGCCAAGCTTTGTACGCGTCGCCTTCACAGCGTTTGTTGATGAAATCCGTGTCTTCCAGCCCTTCAGTGACGACCACATGGGCCAATGAGTTGATCAGCGCCACGTTGGTTCCGGGCCGCAGCGGCAGGTGCATGCTGGTGCTGCCATGGGGCGTCTTCAGCAGGTCGATCCGACGCGGGTCGGCGACGATCAGGGTGGCACCCTGGCGCAGGCGGCGGCGCATCTGCGAGGCGAACACCGGGTGGGCATCGGTCGGGTTGGCGCCGATGACCAGGATGGTGTCGGCCTTCATCACGGAGTCAAAAGTCTGGGTGCCGGCGGATTCGCCGATGGTGGTCTTCAGACCATAGCCGGTCGGGGAATGGCAGACCCGGGCGCAGGTGTCGGTGTTGTTGTTGCCGAAGCCCGCGCGCACCAGCTTCTGCACCAGGTAGGTTTCTTCATTGGTGCAGCGGGAGGAGGTGATGCCGCCGATGCTTTCCCGGCCATACTGGGCCTGGATGTCTTTAAGACGTTTGGCGGAGAAGGCGATGGCTTCTTCCCAGGAGACGGTGCGCCAGGGCTGGTCGATGGAATCGCGGATCATCGGTTCGGTGATGCGATCCTTGTGGGTGGCGTAGCCGAAGGCAAAGCGGCCTTTCACGCAGGAGTGGCCGTGGTTCGCGTCGCCGCCCTTGTAGGGCACCATGCGCACCAGCTGGTCGCCTTTCATTTCCGCCTTGAACGAGCAGCCCACGCCGCAGTAAGCGCAGGTGGTGACGACGCTGTGCTCCGGCACACCTTCCTCGATCACACTCTTTTCCATCAGCGTCGAGGTCGGGCAGGCCTGCACGCAGGCGCCGCAGGACACGCACTCGGAATCCATGAAGTCTTCGTCCTGGCTGGCGGCCACCTTGGAGTCAAAACCGCGGCCGTCGATGGTGAGGGCGAAGGTGCCCTGGACTTCCTCGCAGGCCCGCACGCAGCGGGAGCAGACGATGCACTTGCTGGGATCGAAGCTGAAGTAGGGGTTGGAGGCGTCGGTTTCCGCGTCCAGGTGGTTCGCACCGTCAAACCCGTAGCGTACGTCCCGAAGGCCGACGGCCCCGGCCATGTCCTGCAGCTCGCAATCGCCGTTGGCAGGGCAGGTCAGGCAGTCCAGCGGGTGATCGGAGATATACAGCTCCATAATGTTGCGCCGCAGCTTGGCGAGCTTGCCGGTCTGGGTATGGACTTCCATGCCCTCGGCTACCGGTGTGGTGCAGGACGCGGGATAGCCGCGCTTGCCTTCGATTTCCACCGCGCAAAGCCGGCAGGAGCCGAAGGCCTCCAGGTTGTCCGAGGCGCAGAGTTTGGGCACGGTGATGCCGGCGAGGGCGGCTGCTCGCATCACGGAGGTGCCTTCCGGCACGCTGATCTCGACGCCGTCGATGGTCAGGGCCACGGCCTTTTCGGAGAGCTGGGCCGGAGTGCCGTAATCCCGGTCGGGATCGATGCGGTATTGGCTGGGGTCGAAATAGTTCAGCATGAGGTGTCTCCCCTCCGTCAGGCTTTCTGCCGGGTCAGGTCATTCGGGAAATGTTTCATCACACTCTGCACCGGGAAGGGTGTCATTCCGCCCATGGCGCAGAGCGAGCCGTCCACCATGGTTTCGCAGAGGTCGGTCAGCAGCGTGAGGTTGGCGTCTGCATTTTCGCCGGCGCGGATGCGGTCGATGACTTCGACGCCGCGCACCGCGCCAATCCGGCAGGGGGTGCACTTGCCGCAGGATTCGACGCTGCAGAATTCCATGGCGAAGCGGGCCTGTTCGCCCATGTCCACAGTGTCATCGAACATCACCACGCCGCCGTGGCCGACCACACCGCCGAACTCGGCGAAGGCTTCGTAATCGATGGGCGTATCCCACTGGCTTTCCGGCAGGTAGGCGCCGAGCGGTCCGCCGACCTGCACGGCTTTGAGCGAACGGCCACTCAGGGTGCCGCCACCGAAGTCGTCCATCAGTTCCCGCAGGGTGATGCCGAACGCCAGCTCCACCAGGCCGCCGCGTTTAACGTTGCCAGCCAGTTGCATGGGGAGCGTGCCGCGGGATTTGCCCATGCCGTAATCGGCGTAGGCCTGTGCGCCCTGATCGAGGATGTTGGGCACGGCTGCCAGGGACAGGACGTTGTTAACCACGGTCGGTCGGCCAAACAGGCCTTTGATGGCGGGCAGCGGTGGCTTGGCGCGCACCATGCCCCGTTTGCCTTCCAGGCTGTCCAGCAGGGAGGTTTCCTCACCGCAGATGTAGGCACCGGCGCCGAGACGGACTTCCAGGTCGAAGTGTTTGCCGCTGCCGCGGATGTTCCGGCCCAGATAACCGGCCCTGTAGGCCCGGTCCAGGGCTTCGTTGAATATGCGATGCGCCACCGGGTATTCCGAGCGCAGGTAGACGTAGCCCTGACTGGCGCCGACGGCGAGCCCGGCGATGGTCATGCCCTCGATCAGCATGTACGGGTCGCATTCCATCACCAGCCGGTCGGCGAAGGTGCCGGAGTCGCCTTCGTCCGCATTGCAGACGATGTACTTCTGGCCTTCCGGCTCGTCGTGTACGGTCTGCCATTTGATGCCGGTGGGGAAGGCGGCGCCGCCGCGACCGCGCAGGCCCGAGTCTTTCACGGCATCGACGATCGCCTGGCCGTCCATGTTGAGGGCGTTTTCCAGGCCGGCGAAGCCGTGATGGGCGCGGTAGTCCTCGATGGACAGCGGGTCGGTCACGCCAATCCGGGAGAAGGTCAGACGCTGCTGTTTCTTAAGGTATGGAATCTCGTCGGTCAGGCCGTGGGCCAGCGGATGTTCCGCCTTGCCCTCGAACAAGCCGGCTTCGACAAGACCACTCACGTCTGACGCTTCCACAGGGCCATAGGCAACGCGGCCCTCGGATGTCTCCACCTCGACCAGTGGCTCCAGCCAGAACAGGCCGCGGGACCCGTTGCGCACGAGATTGATATCGACGCCTTTGGCTTTGGCGGCCTGCTGCAGCGCGTCGGCCACGGCGTTGGCACCCAGGGCCAGGGCCGTCGTGTCGCAAGGCACATAGACGGTCACAGTCATCACTTTACCTCCACGGCGGTCGTGGTCAGGTTGTCCACCAGTCGGTCAAACTTGTCGGCGTCCATGCGGCCGTGGATGTCGTCATCCACCCGGATGGACGGGCCGCAGGCACAATTGCCGAGGCAGTACACCGGCTCCAGCGTGAATTCGTTGTCGCGGCTGGTGTGGTGGTAGTCGACGCCCAGGCGCTCCTTGACGTGCGCCTCCAGTTGGCGGGCGCCAACGGCCTGGCAGGCTTCGGCCCGGCAAACCTGGACGACATGGCTCCCGGAGGGCTGGGTCCGGAAGTGGTGGTAGAAGCTGATGATGCCGTGTACTTCCGCGCGGGTGTGACGCAGGGATTCGGCAATGATCGGGACGGCTGCTTCCGGAATATAACCGAAGCGGTCCTGGATCGCGTGGAGGATCGGCAACATGGCGCCGGGCATGTCTTTATGCGCGTCGACCGCCTGCTGGATCAGCTCGGGCGTCCAGTCCTGTACGGGTTGGGGACCGGCGTGTGGCATGGCAGTTATCTCATCAGGTTGTTAGTGGATCGCTTTTATAGGAACGATCGTTCTTAATTGTTTTGGCTTTTGAGACGTTATGGGGCCAAAATAGCACTCCCCTATCGCCCCATAAATATGAATAACAATGCATAGAAAAAAGCTGAGTATCTCGCCGGCCTGGGTGTTTCGCAGCGACGACGGCGAGCTTTTCGACCCGGTCCTGTTCCGGCTGCTCAAGAGCCTGAGGGACTCCGGTAAACTCACCCTGGCGGCCGAGGAGGCCCGGATTTCCTACCGTCACGCCTGGAACCTGCTCAACCGCGGTGCCGATTTCTTCGGGCTCCCGTTGGTCAATATGCGCAAGGGGCAGGGCACGAAACTCTCGCCGTTGGGCGAGAAACTGCTCTGGTCCGAGCAGCGTGTGAAGGCGCGACTGGGGCCGCAAATGGACAGCATGGCGTCGGAATTGAACAACCAGCTGCAGCAGTTGCTGGCCGGTGCGCATCCGATTCTCAGGCTGCACGCCAGTCATGGTTATGCGGTGGCGCTGCTGCCCGACTTTGCCGATCAGGTGGAGCTGGACCTGCAGTACTGCAATCCGGCCGAGGCGCTGAATGCGCTGGGTCGCGGGGACTGCGACATCGCCAGTTTCCATTTTCCATCCTGCTCGCGGCTGGCGGATCAGGTGATGCGGGCCTACCGGGATCAGCTCGACCTGAAGAGCCTGCGGATCATCCGGTTTGTCACCCGGGAGCAGGGGCTCATCATTCGCAGCGACACCCGGAAAGACGTGACCGGTCTTGCTGACCTCACGCGCCCGGACATCCGCTTTATCAATCGCGATGAACATTCCGGTACCCGTATCCTCTTCAACATGCTGTTGGCCGAGCAGGGCATTACCGAAAGCCAGATCAACGGCGCCGAGCGGGAAGAGTTCACCCACACGGCTGTGGCGGCCTATGTGGCCGCCGGCATGGCGGATGTCGGTTTCGGGGTGGAGGCGGCTGCGGCCCAGTTCGGCCTCGACTTTATCCATCTCTCCACCGAACACTACCTGCTGATCTGTCCCGAAGAGCGACTGCAGCAGGAGAATATGCAGCAGCTGCTCGCGTTGATGAGTTCGGAACCGTTCCTGGCCGAGATCGATAAGCTGGCCGGCTATGCTCCGGATCGTTGTGGCGAGATCTGTACCTTCGCGCAGTTGCTGGAAAGCGATCGCGCCTGAATCTCCGGGCGCCGTAACGACGCCCGGAAAACTCACCCAAGTCTCACGTCAGAACAGGGCAGCCGCCTTGGCCAGCGCGATGTACAGACCGATCAGGAAGGGTACGCCCACCCCGAGCCAGGCCAGAACGCCGCCGATGCCGAAGCTGCCTCGCGCCGCCGTCTCTGCGTTGGCCGAGATGCTGTCGTCGTGCTGCAGGGAGCGCTCCTTCTCCACTTCCTCGTCGGTCATGTGGTGCTCTTCCTTCACCGGTTTGACCAGCAGGTTGCAGATCAGGCCCGCGAACAGGAGGCCGGCCATGATGTACAGCGTGCGGTCGTACACCTGGCTGGGTTCAAGGCCGGCATTAAGCTGGGCTTCGCGCAGCGCCGCAATCACCAGCGGACCGACAATCCCGGCCGCGGACCAGGCCGTCAGCAGGCGACCGTGGATCGCACCCACCATCTGCGTCCCGAAGATATCCGCCAGGTACGCCGGCACTGTGGCGAAGCCACCGCCATACATACTGAGGATGATGCAGATGGAGATGACGAACATCAGCGGCATGCCCAGATGGCCCCAGGTGGGCAGCAGGCAGTAGACGATCATCCCGAGGATGAAGAAGGTGTAGTAGGTGTTCTTGCGGCCGATCTTGTCGGACAGTGAGGCCCAGAACAGGCGGCCGACACTGTTGAACAGACTGATCAGGCCGACCAGGCCCGCGGCCGCTGCCGCCACCGCCGCTGATTGCGCGGCTGTCAGCGCTGCGCCGCCGTTATCGATGCCGACCAGCTCCCCGCCGAATACATCCTGCAGCATCGGGCTGGCCATGGAGATCACCGCAATGCCGGCGGTTACGTTCAGGAACAGCACACCCCAGATCAGCCAGAACTGGCGGGTTTTCCAGGCCGTGTCGAGATGCACGTGGCGACGGGTAATCATGCCGCTGCCGTGCGCTTCCTTCGGTGGTGTCCAGCCTTCAGGCTTCCAGCCGTTGGGTGGCACGCGGAAGCCGATCGCGCCGGAGGCCATCACCACGATGTAGATCGCACCCATCACCACCAGGGTCATGGCAACGCCGGTACCACCGGAGCCGGTGAAGTGGCCCATCAGCAGGACGGCCAGCGGCGCGCCGATCATTGCGCCACCACCGTAGCCCATGATGGCAAAGCCGGTGGCCATGCCGCGACGGTCCGGGAACCATTTGATCAAGGTCGAAACCGGAGTGATGTAACCCAGCCCCTGGCCGATACCGCCGAGGATGCCGCAACCCAGGTAGACCAACCACAGCTGGTGCACCATCACACCGATGCCGCCGACGATCAGACCGCCACCCCAGCACAGTGCCGCGATGCAACCCGCTTTGCGCGGACCCGCATGCTCAAGCCATCCGCCCCAGAGGGCTGCGGAGACACCGAGCATGGCGATAAAGGTTTCGAAGATGTGGGTGACCTGCGGCACCGTCCAGTTACAGGAGGTGGTGGTCAGTGCCTGGAAGAAGCTCAGGTTCGAGCACATCGCCGGATCAGCGTTGGAGACGATGTTGGTCATCGGCAGCCAGAACACCGAGAAGCCATAGGCCATCCCGATACACAGGTGGATCGCCAGCGCGGCAGTTGGCACCAGCCATCGGTTGAATTGCGGACCGGCGATGGTCCGTTCACGGGAGAAGAAGCCGGCCGAGCCCCGGCCGTTCGACGCGAGCGCGCCGTCTTCAGTAATGCCGTCCATATACAATCCTCTCTCTTTTTATTGCTTATGCGTCACAGCGCTTGCCGTGGCGAGGTTGGGGTCCATTGGGATCGTTACCGTTCGCTGGTCAGCCTTCGGCGATATCGCCTGATGAAATCGAGAGGCGAGGGTCGAATACCTACAGCGTGCACAGCCTTGGTGAGATCAAGCAGGGCGGTTGTGAGGGATGGTGGTAAGCCGAGATCCCCTGTCCGACAACCCTGGCGCGCGATGATTCCTCTCATAGCGGCTCTCATTGTTGTTGTTTTATATGCATGGTATTTCATAGGTGTTACAGGTCGTGAACATGTAATCACCAATGATGGATTGCAGTTAAAAGTGGTTAGGCCTGCAACTAGCCAAAAGTCTTATGATTTTTTATGCATATATTGGGAGCGATTGGATAAAAGGTGAAATCGCCAGACGGAGCGCCGTCTGGCGAGGAGGTCGGCCGTGAAACGACGGCTGACGATGGAGAAATCTATGGTGATGATTGGGCGGGTGTATGGAGATTACCAGCCGCTGGTAATATTTTTGATCTGCAAAGCAGAACCACTGAATGCCAATGTAATTTGGGAAAGGGCGCATTGATCCGCCAGGGCCGATCGGCCCGTTATCACCTTTCCAGCAGCATTCGACGCCCCCAACTGGCATGCGCCAGTGTCTTTCTCCTGATTTCTCGAACTCCAGATGCTCAACCCTCACCCGGCAGTGTTCCGGCGCAGCCACGGAATAGGACCAGTGCTTGTCGTTGGCTTCCAGGCTTGAGCAGCCTTGAATTGACAAAGTGGTGGCAGCCAAGGCCGCGAGGAAAACGAAATGTTTCATGCGTTCTCCGGCGCATTGACATGAACAGTACGGTTGCGATTCGCGGAAGGTCAATCCCGCAACGTTGTCCTGAGACGATCCATGCGCTCGTGGTCTTGACCGGTAGGGGCTGCCAGTAAAATCATCGGCGAGATTGAGTGCTTCGCTGAGACTGGGGCTGGCGATTGCCGTGTTGAGCGGGAGACTGCTCGGGGCGAATTCGGGTGATTCAATACGGAGGAGATCCCGAAGCGTGAGATCCCGGGGGTGTTTGATCTGCATATCCATTCCCTTGGGTATTGAATCTGCGCAAATCCGTTGCGCGAGGGCGAGCCTGTCCTGTCGACCGGTTCCATGGTCCGTCAGGCGTCACGGCACGGTAATAAAGGCCCGGGGAAGGTGCAAATGCAGGGCATGATCCCGGTCGGTTGCCGGGGCGACTGCAAGTTCAGGAGGGAAAAAGCCGGCCAGGTGGATTGCCTGGCCGGGAAGGAGGGGCAGAAGATCAGCCGAATACGGACAACGCGACGAACGTACCGGAAATCGCCACACCCGCGATCACCAGCCAGATCAACAGGTAGCCCATGATGTCCCGGGCAGACAGGCCAGCGACGCCCAGCAGCGGCAGCGCCCAGAAGGGCTGGATCTGGTTGGTCCAGCCATCGCCCCAGGCAAAGGCCATGATGGTCTGGGCCGGGTCGGCACCGATGGCGGCGGCCGCTTGCATCATGATCGGGCCCTGGATGGCCCACTGGCCACCACCGGATGGAATGAAGAAGTTGACGATACCGGCGGACAGGAACGTCAACAGCGGAAAGCTGGTGGGTGTAGCGACGGAAATGATCGCTTCACTGAATTGGGTCACCAGTCCTGCGCTGGTCATCATGCCCGCGATCCCGGCGTAGAGCGGGAACTGCACGATGATGCCGCGAGCCGCGTTGACCGCCTTTTCAGCCGCGTGCAGGTAAGCCGCCGGGCTCTTGTGCAGGAGCAGTCCCAGCGCCAGGAAGATCACGATGATGGTGTTCAGGTTGATGTTGAACCCCTTGTCGATCACTTGCCCGACCAGGAAGGCCGCGGCGATCAGTCCCAGGAGCAGCGTCGGCCAGCGGCTGTTTTCCAGCCGGTCGGACGGGCTCATGGACGCCTTGTCGAGCACTTCTTCGTCTTGGCGTTCGTCGCCGACACGCAGCGTCACGATTTTCTCCGGCTGTTTTTGCAGCAAGAAGAAGATGATGAGCAAGACCAGCAGGGCCAGCGTCAGCGCAATATTCCACGATGAGTACAGGGTTTCCGTGACCGGCACGATGCCGATGCTGTCTTCCATGAAGTGCCCGGGTGTGGCAATGACCAGCGGGATGGACGACGACGGACCGCGCACCAGCTCGCCGCCGTAAGCTGCGGCCACGATCAGCGGGAAGTGCAGCCCCTTGATGCGGGCGCCCATTTCGCGGGCCAGAATGGCGCCGGTCACCATGCCGAAGCCCCAGTTCAGGTAATAGCAGACAAAGCTGACGACGATCGTCAGCACCATGGCCTGTTTGGGGGTGCTGGCGTGTTTGGTCATGCCGGTCAGCAGGGTCTGCACCATCGGCGTCAGCGCCAGCACGTAGCCGGTCAGCAGCACCAGGGTCATCTGCATTCCGAACTTGAACAGCTTCGAGAAGCCACCGCCCCAGTAGTTGGCCATGTCCATGGGGGAGTGGTCGGTGAGGGTGACGCCCAGCAGGAAGACGATGGCGGTCAGCAGGATCGCCAGCACAAAGGCGCTCGGCAGATAGCGTTGCACGATACGGACGGAGAAGTTGGTCACGGCTTGCATGGTTATTGAGTTCTCGGTTTGGTTTCGCGAGTTGACGGGGCATCAGCGCCGTCAGCTTTTGGAGGACCAACTCCCTGGCCAAAGAGGTTCCCTGGCGCCGTCAGGCGTCTCTCTTTCGGTTAGGGAGGATCGGCTATTGGGGCCCGTGCGGGCCTGGCATCCATGCTTATCTTTTTATTTGAGTTCGTAATGCGAACATAAGTTAATTATACGAACATGATCGCCGATGCACTGAGGAGCGTCAAGAGTAGGTGCCTATATTTTGGTCGTGGTCTTACGTACGGAGGCTTGTCGCATTCCTCGAGGGACGCGAATGGGGTAGGTATTGCAAATGGAGGGGCGTCGTTGAAGTGCTGAGTGGCAGCGGGTGACGGTTCAGGCCACCACGCCAGACTGCCGGAGGGCTTCGATCGCCGGATCGTCGAGCTGAAGATCGTCACGAAGCAAAGCTTGTGTGTTGGCGCCCAGTTCTGGCGGTGCCGCATGGTAGCGCGCCGGCGTGGTGCTGAATTTCGCGGGAAAAGCCACTGTCTGAATGGTCGCGCCATCGGCCCGGGTGAGCGGGACGACCATCTCGCGGGCTTTCACCTGTGGATCGTCGAACACTTCCGGCACGGTGTTGATGGGGCCGCAGGGGACGGCTTCCTGTTCGAGCCGGGCGATGATCTGGTCCCGGGTGAAGGCCGCCAGTCGGGCCTCCAGGACGGGTTCCAGGATGTCCCGATGCTCCACCCGGGCGGCGTTCGTGGCGTAACGGGCATCATCGGCGAGAGTGTCGAGGCTGAGAGCCTGACACAGCGAGCGGAACTGACGGTCGTTCCCGCAGGCGATGATGACGTGGCCGTCCTTCACCGGGTAGGCGCGATAGGGCACCAGGTTGGGGTGGTTGTTGCCCATCGGTTTCGGTGTGCGCTTTCCCACCAGCCAGTTGGCGCCCTGGTTGGCGAGCATGGCGACCTGGCAGTCCAATAGCGAGCAGTCGATGTGCTGGCCTTCGCCGGTCTGGTCGCGACTGGCGATGGCGGCGAGGATGGAGGTGGCGGCGTACATGCCGGTGAACTCGTCGACGATGGCGACGCCGGTTTTGACCGGTTGCGCCGGCTGGTCGTCGGTCTCGGGCAGGCCGGTCATGCTCATGAGTCCGCCCATGCCCTGGATCAGGAAATCGTACCCGGCGCGGTTGGCGTAGGGGCCTGTCTGGCCGAAGCCGGTGATGGAGCAGTAGACCAGTCGCGGGTTGATGGCTCGCAGGCTGTCGTAATCGAGGCCGTACTTCTTCAGGCCGCCCACCTTGAAGTTCTCCACCAGAATATCCGCGGACTTGGCCAGCGTGCGGATCAGTTCGGCGCCCTCCGGTTTGGAGAAATCGACGCAGACCGACTCCTTGTTGCGGTTGCAGCAGGTGAAGTAGGCGGCGTCGGCGTTTTCGGTCTGGCCGTCGTCCGTTTCGCGGGTGAGGAACGGTGGGCCCCAGCGACGGGTATCGTCACCGGCCGGGCTTTCCACCTTGATCACCCGGGCGCCGAGATCGGCCAGGATCTGCGTGGTCCAGGGGCCGGCCAGGATGCGGCTCAGGTCGAGGACGGTCAGGTGGCTCAGCGGGCCTGAAGACGAGGGTGCAGACATGGTGGTTCCCTGGTGACGCGTCAAGGAATAGCCCGCGCCGTAGGGCGCGGGCAGGGACGGTTTAGCCGGTAAACGCCTGGATGCCGGTCTGGGCGCGGCCCAGGATCAGGGCGTGGACGTCGTGCGTGCCTTCGTAGGTGTTGACCGCTTCCAGGTTCACCATGTGGCGGATCACGCCGTACTCGTCGGAGACCCCGTTGCCACCCAGCATGTCGCGGGCGGTGCGGGCGATATCCAGCGCCTTGCCGCAAGAGTTGCGCTTCATCAGCGAGGTGATTTCCACGGCGGCCGTGTGATCGTCCTTCATACGACCCAGGCGCAGGCAGCCCTGCAGGCCGAGGGTGATTTCCGTCTGCATGTCGGCCAGCTTCTTCTGGATCAGCTGGTTGGCGGCCAGGGGGCGACCAAACTGTTTGCGGTCCAGCACGTACTGACGTGCGGCGGTCCAGCAGAATTCAGCGGCGCCCAGGGCGCCCCAGGCGATGCCGTAGCGAGCGGAGTTCAGGCAGGTGAACGGGCCGCGCAGGCCGGTCACTTCCGGGAACATGTTCTCTTCCGGCACGAACACTTCATCCATCACGATCTCGCCGGTGATGGAGGCGCGCAGGCTGACCTTGCCGTGGATGGCCGGCGCGCTCAGGCCTTTCATGCCTTTTTCCAGGATAAAGCCGCGGATCTTGCCGTCTTCGGTCTTGCCCCAGACCACGAACACGTCGGCGATCGGGCTGTTGGTGATCCAGATCTTGCTGCCGCTCAGCTTGTAGCCGCCGTCCACTTTCCTGGCGCGGGTTTCCATGCTGCCGGGGTCGGAGCCGTGGTTCGGCTCGGTCAGGCCGAAGCAGCCGATCCATTCGCCGCTGGCCAGCTTGGGCAGGTACTTCTGCTTCTGCTCTTCGGAACCGAATTCGTTGATCGGCACCATCACCAGGGACGACTGCACGCTCATCATGGAGCGGTAGCCTGAATCGACCCGTTCCACTTCCCGTGCGATCAAGCCGTAGGACACGTAGTTGAGGCCAGCGCCGCCGTACTCTTCGGGAATGGTGGCGCCCAACAGGCCCAGTTCGCCCATTTCACGGAAAATCGCCGGATCGGTTTTTTCGTGGCGGAATGCTTCCAGGACGCGCGGGGCCAGTTTGTCCTGCGCATAGTTGTGGGCGGTATCCCGCACCATGCGTTCCTCTTCCTCAAGCTGGCTGTCCAGCAGGAGGGGGCTCAACCAGTCAAATTCAGCGTTGGGGCTGCTCATTGTTCGTTTACCTCACATGTCGTGTAGTTGGCGGTATCTCTTGTGATGCGGGAGCGCGCGATATTATTGATGTGTGGCCATACTAGTGAATCGACAACGTCGGGCTCAAACGATAATATTTCATTTCGTTGTGCATAAAACTCACTTCATAAAATTGCTGCCCTGACCCTATCCGGAGAGCGCCATGCGTCGCAAGGTCCCCAGTACCACCGTCCTGATGGGCTTCGAAGCCGCGGCGCGCCACGTCAGCTTTACGGAAGCGGCCGAGGAGCTGTCGCTGACCCAGAGTGCCATCTGCCGCCAGATTGCCTCGCTCGAGGAGTTCCTGGGCGTCAAGTTGTTCCGGCGCGGCCGGCAGGGAGTTCGGCTCACCGAGGCGGGCCACAACTACCATCGTCTGGTCGCACAGCGCCTCAATGAGATCGAGCGCGATACCCTGTCCGTTATGGGGAATCATGGCACGGAAAACGCGTTGGAGCTGGCAGTGGTGCCCACCTTCGGCACCCGCTGGCTGATTCCCCGGTTACGCCGTTTCAAGGCGCTGCACCCGAACATTACGGTCAACATGACCAACAAGACGCGGCCCTTCCTGTTCTCGGATACGCCGTTCGATGCGGCGATCTACTTCGGGGACGGTGAGTGGTCGGGTACCGAGACCACCGTGTTCATGCGGGAGCGGCCGGTGCCGGTGTGCAGTCCGGACCTGATCGGACCCAGAACCGAACTCACCTACGAGGAGATCCTCGACTACCCGCTATTGCAGCAGACCACGCGACCCTATGCCTGGCGGCACTGGTTCCGGTCACTGGACATGCGGGTCGAGCGGGATATGTCCGGGCAGCGCTATGAGCTGTTCACGATGCTGGCGGAAGCGGCTGCCCATGGCATGGGCATCGCGCTCATTCCGCCCTTCCTGATTGAGCGGGAGCTGGAGGCCGGGCAGCTGATTGTACCGGTGTCCCACAGCTTCCAGAGTCAGGGCGGTTACCATTTCGTGCTGCCGGATCATCGTCGCGATAACGAGGCCGTCCGCCTGTTCCGGGACTGGGTGTTGAGTGAGGGCGAGCCCGAGTAATCCCCGGGTCAGTCGTCGAACCGCCCGTGCCGGCCGGCCCCTTTGGCAAACCGGTCGGCGCCCTTGATCGCTTCCTCGAACACCACCGGGTAGCCCCCGACCCCTTCCTGTTTCAGCGCTTCCTCCAGCGTGAGATCCCATTGCGCGTAGGCGGACGCCCGATCCGCCTGCAGGCAGCGCTGCGGGAATTGGGCGATGTCGGCGGCCAGTTGCTCCGCCGCCTGCCGGCTGTCGCCGTCCGGCACGACGCGGTTGGCCAATCCCATTTGCAGCGCTTCATCCGCGCCGACAGGGCGACCGGTCAGGATTATGTCGAGCGCACGGGACTGGCCGATCAGTCGCGGCAAGCGCACTGTCCCGCCGTCGATCAGCGGCACGCCCCAGCGACGGCAGAACACGCCGAACACCGCGGATTCCTCCGCCACCCGCATGTCGCACATCAGGGCCAGTTCCAGCCCGCCGGCTACCGCGTGCCCTGAGACCGCGGCAATCACCGGCTTGCTCAAATTCATGCGCGTTGGTCCCATCGGCCCTGGTCCAGTACCTTCCGGCTCGATCTCGTTGCGGGTCGCGGGATCGCCCATTGCGGAAAGATCGGCACCCGCGCAGAAAGTCCCGCCATCGCCCCAAAGCACGGCAACCCGCAGCGCATCACTTGCCTCGAAATAGGTGAAAGCCTCACGCAGGGCATCGGCGGTGGGACGGTCGACCGCGTTCTTTTTCCCGGGCCGATTCAGGATGATGGTGCAGACCGGGCCGTTTTCTTCGATCGTGACGGCGGATGAGGGCATGGCGTGAGTGTCCTTTTTATTATTGGCGGGCGAGTTCGGCGCCGTGAGCGCCAAGACCATTGCATGCTGAGTCTAGCGAAAAGTCACCGGGGAATCAGGGGTGCGAATGGCGGGCGGACAGGGAAACAAAAAAAGGGCCCGTCGAGGTGTCGACGGGCCAGGGGCACAATCAGGAAGAAAGGTGTTGCTCAATCAATGACAACAGTTGCTGCGGGCTTTCGACGGACGGCACGTGGCCAACCCGGTCGAGGATTTGCGGGGCCGGACCGCCGATGGCGTCGGCCAGGGCTTCCAGCGCCGCAGGCGGCGTGGCCATGTCGTCACTGCCGCCCACCAGGGTGACCGGCACGTCGCGATCCCCAAAGGCACCGCGGAAATCGGCCTGGCCAAGCATGTCGCACAGCAGGGCATAGCTGTGCGCGTCGCCCCGGCCCATCAGGACTTTCCAGCCATCCAGCAGGGCCGGCTGTTCGGCCGCGGCCAGCGGGCCGAACCAGCGCGGGACGATGCCCTCGGCCATTGCCGGCAGCCCTTTGCTGCGGACATCCGATGCGCGGGTTTTCCAGGCATCGGGCGTGCCGATAACCGGGCCGGTATTGGTCAGCATCACGGACAGCAACACTTCCGGGTAGCGACTCAGCAACTGCTGGCCGATAACGCCGCCGATGGACGTTCCCACGAAATGAAACGGTTCCGCGTCGGCGGCGCCCACCAGGGCGAGCGTTTCCTGTGCCAGATCCTCGGGCATGATGGCATCACATTCCGGGCTCGCGGCAGCGCTGCCGCCATGGCCCGGCAGGTCCCAGGTCAGTACCCGGAAGCGCGGTAATAGGCCGGGCAACAGGTCGTCCCAGACCGCCTGGGTCATGCCCAGCGGGTGGGCCAGCACTAGTAGCGGCTTATCAGCTGCCCCAAGCAACCGGTAGTGAATCGTCCGTCCATCGTGTTCCAGAAAGGCCATGGTTCCTCCTGTCGATCAGACCCGTTCGATCAGCGTGGCGATGCCCTGGCCGACGCCGACGCACATGGTGCACAGGGCGTAGCGGCCACCGCTGCGCTGCAGTTCGTGGGCGGCGGATTGCAGGATGCGCGCGCCGGACATGCCCAGCGGATGGCCCAGTGCGATGGCGCCGCCGTTCGGATTCACGCGGGCGTCGTCATCGGCGATGCCCAGTTCACGCAGGACCGCCAGACCCTGGGCCGCGAACGCCTCGTTCAGTTCGATCACGTCGAGCTGGTCGACGGTCATGCCCAGGCGCTTGAGCAACTTCCGGGTCGCCGGGACCGGGCCGATGCCCATCACGAGCGGTTCCACACCGGCGGTGGCCATGCCCAGGATGCGGGCCATCGGCTTGAGGCCGTGGGCCTTCACAGCCGCCTCGCTGGCCACCAGCATGGCCGCGGCGCCGTCGTTCACGCCGGAGGCGTTACCGGCGGTCACCGAGCCATTCTCACGGAACGGTGTGGGCAGCCTCGCCAGCTTTTCCACGGTGGTGCCGGCGCGGGGATGCTCGTCGGTGTCGAAAACCAGCGGCTCCTGCTTGCGGCGCGGGATGCTGACCGGCACGATTTCCTCGGCCAGGCGACCGGCTTCCCGGGCGGCTTCCGCTTTCTCCTGGGAGCGAACGGCAAACAGATCCTGATCCTCGCGGGAGACGTTGTATTGTTCCGCCACGTTCTCAGCGGTTTCCGGCATGGAATCGATGCCATACTGCTGCTTCATCAGCGGGTTCACGAAACGCCAGCCGATGGTGGTGTCCTCGATGGTCTGGCCACGGGCAAAGGCGCTGTCCGCCTTGCCCAGCACATAGGGCGCGCGGGACATGGATTCCACACCGCCGGCCAGGACCAGGTCCATCTCGCCGGCGCGGATGGCGCGGAATGCGGTGCCGACGGCGTCCATGCCCGAGCCGCACAGGCGGTTCAGGGTGGTGCCGGGCACGGACGTGGGCAGGCCCGCCAGCAGGGCGGACATGCGCGCGACGTTGCGGTTGTCTTCACCGGCCTGGTTGGCGCAGCCCATAATGACTTCATCGATGGCGGCCGGATCCAGCTCCGGCGCTTCGGCCAGGACGGCCTTGAAAATGTGAGCCGCCAGGTCGTCGGGACGCACGCTGGCGAGGGTGCCACCGAAACGGCCGACGGCCGAACGGCGGGGATGGCAGAGATAGACGTCAGTCATGATTCACCTCACTGTTGGCCGGCATGGTGGGCGTTGGTGCGGGCCTTGAGATCGCGCAGCACCTCGAGTTCCTTCGCAGACGGCTCCGGCGTGGTGTCCACCTGGTCGGCAAAGCGGATCTCCCAGCCGGTGGCCTCGATCACCTGCTCACGGGTGACGCCCGGGTGCAGGGAAGTGACCACCAGTTCCTTGGTCTCCGGATCCGGCTTGAGAATGCACAGGTCCGTGATCACCACGGTCGGGCCGCGACCAATGTTGGGCACATTGTCCCGCGCCTTGCCGTCCCGGCCAAAGCCGACGGTGGTGATGAAGTCCACATCCTTCACGAAGGTGCGCTTGGAGTGCTTCACGGTGATGAACACTTCATGGGCATTGGTGCCGATTTCCGGGGCACCGCCACCGCCGGGCAGGCGGACCTTCGGTTCGCGGTAGTCGCCGATCAGGGTGGTGTTGATGTTGGCGTAGCGGTCGATCTGGGCGGTGCCGAGGAAGCCGACGCTGACTTTGCCGCCCTGCAGCCAGTAGCGGAACATCTCCGGTACGGACACGGTGGTCAAGGCGGATTCGCACAATTCGCCGTCACCGATGGACAGCGGCAGTACCTCCGGCTTGGTTTGCAGCGTGCCGGATTCGTAGATCAGGGTGACGTCCGGTGCGTGGGTCAGGCGCGCCAGGTTGGCGGCCTCGCTGGGCAGACCAATCCCGACGAAGCAGGTCATGTCGTTGTTCAGCGCCCGCGCAGCGGTCACGCTCATCATTTCAGACGAAGTGAATTCCAGGCTCATCTCAGGCACCTCCGTTCTCGAAGACATTCTCGTTCAGCCACGCCTGGAAGGCGTCGCGGTCGCGGGCGATTCCGTCCCATTCCTTATAGAAGGCGTTATCGCGGTCGTAGTAGCCCAGCGCGTAGGACGGCTTGGCCCCTTTCGGCGCTTCGGCAATGGCCGTGATCGCCCAGGACGGCAGCACGCAGGCGTTCACGGACGCGCCCAGGTCATCCACCACTTCCTCGACGGTCACAATGCTGCGCTTGGCGGCCAGTACGGCCTCCTTCTGGATGCCGATGATGCCTTCCACCAGGACGTTGCCTTTACGGTCGGCGCGCTGGGCGTGAATCACGGACACGTCCGGGCGCACGGACGGGACGGCCGCCAGTTTCTCACCGGTAAACGGGCACTCGATGAACTTGATCTGGTCGTTGACCTTGGGCAGGTCGCTGCCGATATAGCCGCGCAGGACGGCCAACGGCAGGCCCGCAGCGCCGGCTTCATAGGCACAGGCCATGGCGGCGTGGCTGTGTTCGAGGATTTCGAGCTGGTTCGGCCAGCCGCGTTCGACGGCGTCCCGCAGGCGGTGCAGGGAGCCGACACCCGGGTTGCCGCCCCATGAGAAAATCAGCTTCTTCGCGCAGCCGGCGCCGATCATCTGGTCGTATACCAGGTCCGGCGTCATGCGGATCAGCGTCAGGTCACGCTTCTCCTGGCGGATGATCTCGTGTCCCGCAGCAAAGGGAATCAGGTGGGTAAACCCTTCCATGGCGACGGTATCGCCATCGTTGATGTGGCGGCTGACCGCCTCTTTAAGAGAGAGAAATTCGGCCATGGCAATTCTCCTCTGGCACTTGGTGTTGTTTGTTCGCAATACGAATATAAGTTTAATATGCGAACATAATGACGTGAAGGATTTACTTTCGTCAAGTGCAAAGTTTGAACAACCGCTTTGAGAACGAGTGTTCGCAGAACGAACAAGCTGCTACCATTCGGTCGCAGACCACCGTGTGGCGGCACCCCAACAGGAGCAGGAATGGAAGACAAGACACTGAAGCCGGGCGATCGGGATTACGTCGGGGCCCTGGCCTCTGGGCTCACCGTACTGCAGTCGTTCGACGCCGAGCATCAGCGCATGACCCTCAGTGAAGTGGCCGCGCGTGCGGATATGGATCGGGCCAAGGCGCGCCGGTTCCTGCTGACCCTGCACGCCCTGGGCTACGTGCGGCGCAACGGTCGCTACTTCGAGCTGACGCCGCGGGTGTTGCAGCTGGGCTATGCCTATCAGGCGTCGAACCGCTATCGGGCCGTCATCCAGCAGTACCTGGAGGACATTACGGCTGATCTCGGGGAGTCATCGTCGCTGGCCGTGCTGGACGGTCAGGATGTGGTTTATGTGGTGCGTTCGGCGGCCCGACACCGGCTAATGGCGATCAGTCTGTCAGTGGGTACGCGTCTGCCGGCGGCCTATACGTCCATGGGGCGGATCCTACTGGCGCAGTTGCCGGATGACGAGCTGGAGCAGTTCCTGGCCCAGGTCGAGGTGCATCGCCACACGCCGGCCTCGGTCGATTCGGTGGATGGCCTGAGAAAAGCCATTCTCCAAGGCCGGGAGCAGGGCTACTGCATCGTGGATCAGGAGCTGGACCTGGGGCTGCGTTCGGCCGCCGTGCCCGTTTTTGCCGGCGATGGAGAATTGTTGGGCGCCATCAACATCAGTACCAACGCCGCCCGGGTGGACATGGACACGCTGACCAACAGCTATCTGCCCCGCCTGCAGCAGGTGGCCGAACGGGTGCGCGAAACCACCCGTTAACCGAACAGGCTTATGGATAGCGCCCGGTCAGGCGGTTCTCGACCAGTTCGTGGAGAATGGTGTTCGCCAGGCGCATGACCGCGTTGGGGTCCTCGCCCTTGCGCCGCGAGGCGAGAACGGGGCTGGTGATGCTGTCGTCATCCAGCGGCACGTATTCCACGCCTTCCCGGCCCAGCCGGCGGACCTGTTCCGGCACCAGCGTAAAACCCATATCCGAAGCGACCAGCGATAGCGCCGTCTGCACGTCGTTCACCTGTTGAATCACGTTCACCCTCAAACCGCGCCGGTGGAAAAGACCCTGGGTAATATCCGCGAAGTTGGGGCCCGGCCCGGACGGAAACGTGATTAGCGGAATGTCCGCCAACTCCTTCATGGACGGCATCTTCTTCGCTAGCGGATGTGAGGCGGGTAAGGCGGCGATCATCGGCTCGTTGAACAGCAGTTCCTGCTCCACGTCCGGGTCGTCGATCCGCAGGCGACCGAACCCCAGATCGATTTTGCCGCTCTTGAGGGCATCGATTTGCTCTCGGGTCTTCAGCTCGTGCAGCACGATTTCCAGGTTCTTGTTCCTGCGCAGCCGGCGCACCATCAGCGGCAACTGGCCGTAGAAGATGGAGGGCACAAAGCCGATCGCAAAGACGGTTTTGCCGTGCTGACTGATGCGCCGCGTGTCCGCGACGGTGGCGTCGACCTTGTCGAGGATCTGGCGCGCCTGGTCCAGAAAGTACTGGCCGGCTTCCGTCAGCTCCAGCCCCCTCGGTTTGCGGTTGAACAGCACCGCACCGATTTCCTCCTCCAGTTGTTTGACCTGACGGGTCAGCGGCGGCTGGGCGATAAACAGCCGCTCCGCTGCGCGGGTCAGGTTGAGCTCTTCGGCAACCACGCAGAAGTACCTCAGATGTCTCAACTCCATCCATACCTCCAGGGTATTGCTCGCTATTTAATCAATATTGGTGCGAGTCCGTGAAACTTCGTACCGTGAACTGAACACGGCTAAACAGTTCGCGATCCGGAGACCCCATGAGCGCCACCATTCAATCCATCGAAGCCATCCTGGTCGACATCCCGACCATTCGTCCCCACAAGCTATCGATGACAACCATGGGGGTTCAGACCATGGTCATCGTTCGCGTGACGGATTCCGATGGCATCGAAGGCCTGGGCGAGGCGACCACCATCGGCGGCCTGGCTTACGGTCCGGAAAGTCCGGAAAGCGTCAAACTGACCATTGATCACTACGTGGCGCCGCTGCTCATAAATCAACCGGCGGACAATATTAATACCTTAAAGGTAAGGCTGGGACGTGTCATCCGTGGCAACACCCTGGCCAAGTCGGCGATCGAAACGGCGTTACTGGACCTGCAGGGCAAACGTCTGCAGCGGCCGCTTGCCGAACTGCTGGGCGGCGCCGTGCACACGCACATGCCGGTGCTCTGGACCCTGGCCAGTGGCGATACCGGCAAGGACATCGATGAGGCCATGAACCTGATCGAGGCCAAGCGCCACTGCGACTTCAAACTCAAGATCGGATCCCGTCCGCTGATGGACGACGTGCGCCATGTGGCGGCCATCAAGGAGGCAGTGGGCGACAGCGCCAGTGTCCGGGTGGACGTCAACCAGGCCTGGGACGAAGCCACAGCCGCCAAAGGCATGGCCGAACTGCAGGCCGCGGGGATCGATCTGGTCGAGCAGCCCACGCCGATGAAACATTTCGATTCGCTGGTGCGTCTGTCCGACAAGTTCCATCTCCCCATCCTGGCGGATGAGGCGGTGGCCGATGCGACGGACGGCTTCAACCTGGCGGCGGCCGGATTCGGCGGCGCCTATGCCCTGAAGATTGCCAAGTCCGGCGGTCCGGCGCGGGTACTGGAGTTGGCGGCGGTCGCTTCGGCGGCGGGTATTGGTCTTTATGGCGGCACCATGCTGGAGGGCACGATCGGCACCGCGGCGTCGCTGCACGCCTGGTCGACTCTGGAAACGCTGCACTGGGGCACAGAAATGTTCGGCCCGCTGCTGATGAAGGACGACATTGTCGTTACGCCGCTGAACTACCGCGATAACGGGGTCGAGCTGCCGGACGGCCCGGGCCTGGGCATCGCCATCGACGAAGACAAGCTTGAGCACTACCGCCGTAAGTGAGCGGCGGTCTGAACCCCGTTACGCAAGGAGTTTCCATGCTGTTCAAAGTTGAAATGAAGGTCAATCTGCCGGCGGACATGCCGGCCGAAGTCGCCGCCGACATCAAGGCGCGGGAAAAAGCCTATGCCCAGGAGCTGCAGCAGCAGGGCAAGTGGCGTCACCTGTGGCGGGTCAGCGGCACCTACGCCAACGTCAGCATCTTCGACGTGGCGGATAACGCGGAATTGCACGACCTGGTGAGCAGCCTGCCGCTGTTCCCCTACATGGACATCTCGGTGGCGCCGCTGTGCCGGCACCCGTCGTCCATTCACGAGGACGACCGATAAGCCAGGGAATGACAGATCACGGCGGCCGCGGAATCGGTTGCCATCCATAACCACTGCTTTCTGATGAGAGTGACAAGAACAAGACCAACACCGGAGGAATACGCAATGACTGTCAAAACGATGCATACCCCAGAAGTCCAGGCGCTGCTCAAGAAGGTTGCTGGCCTGGATAATGACGGCGGCAACGAGCGCGTGAAGCAAATCGTCCATCGCCTGATGCACGACATCTTTCAGATTGTCGAAGACTTCGACGTGACGCCCGAGGAATTCTGGAGCGCGGTCTACTACATCAATAGCTTGGGTCAGAATGGCGAAGCCCCGTTGCTGGCGCCGGGTCTGGGCATGGATCATTACCTGGATATCCGCATGGACGCTGAGGATGCCGAGGCCGGCCTCACCGGAGGGACTCCGCGCACGATCGAAGGTCCGCTGTACGTCGCCGGCGCGCCAATCAGTGACGGCTTTGCGCGGATGGACGACGGCACGGACACGGATGCCGAAACCGCCATCATCACCGGTCGGGTGACGGACGAGAATGACCAGCCGATTGCCAACGCGATGGTGGATATCTGGCACGCCGACAGCAAGGGCGGCTATTCCTACTTCGACCCGTCGCAGAGCGAATACAACCTGCGTCGTCGTATCCGCACCGATGCCGATGGCCGCTACACCGCCCGCACCATTATTCCGTCCGGTTACGGCTGTCCGCCGGAAGGGTCGACCCAGACGCTGCTGAACCTGCTTGGCCGACACGGTCGTCGACCGGCGCACATCCACTACTTCATCTCCGCACCGGGTTACCGCCACCTCACGACGCAGATCAACCTGGCCGGCGATGAATACACCTACGACGATTTTGCCTTCGCCACGCGTGACGACCTGGTCGTTGAGGCCCATCGCATCGACGATCCTGCCGAGGCCGAGCAGTACGGGCTGAACGGCCCGTTCAACAAGCTGGTGTTCGACGTGCAGCTGCTGTCGACGGAGGCCACCGACCAGCAGGAACGCCACCCCCGCCAGCGCGCGCTGGAAGGTGAATCCGCCTGAGCTGAGGACTGAGCGCCCGGCTTAATTCCAACGCTTCCGTGCTTTAGTGATCCGGCCTGTCCCAGACAGGGCTGGCCGGGGACTCTCACGCCGAAAAAAGGCGAAAAGGAGAGAGGACATGACAACAAAACTCGACCAACTCGCAAAGACCGTCAACAACGCGGTCGTCGCCGATCCGGACACCGGCCGCTACCAGTGCGACCGGGCTATCTTTACCGATCGGGAGCTGTTCGAACTGGAAATGAAGTACGTCTTCGAGGGCAACTGGGTCTACCTGGCGCACGAGAGCCAGATTCCAGAGCCCGGCGATTACTTCACCGTCACCGTGGGTCGTCAGCCGGTGATCATCACCCGGACGAAAGACGGCGAGCTGAAGGCGATTCTCAACACCTGTTCCCACCGCGGCGCCACGCTGTGCCGCAAGAAGCGGGGCAACAAGACGTCCTTCACCTGCCCGTTCCACGGCTGGACCTTCCGCAACGACGGCAAGCTGCTCAAGGCCAAGGATCAGAAGAAGGGCGGTTACCCGGCGCAGTTCAACACCGAGGGTTCCCACGACCTGAAGCAGATGCCGAAGTTCGAGAACTATCGCGGCTTCCTGTTCGGCAGTCTGAACGCGGATGTCGTCCCGCTGGATGAGTACTTGGGTGAAACCACGAAGATCATCGACAACATCGTCGACCAGTCCGAGGACGGTCTGGAGGTCCTGCGCGGCAACTCCACCTACACCTACGAGGGCAACTGGAAGCTGACCGCCGAGAACGGCGCCGACGGCTACCACGTCAGCACCGTGCACTGGAACTACCTGTCCACCATGGGCCAGCGCAACTACGAGAAGGGCGGCACCGAGGCGGTGGACGCCAAGAGCTGGTCGGCCGAGGGCGGTTTTTATTCCTTCGAGAACGGCCACATGATGCTGTGGACCCGCCTGTTGAACCCGGAAGTACGGCCCATCTTCAGCCAGCTGGAGCGCCTGCAAAAGACCTACGGCGAGGCCCGCGCGGATTCCATCGTGCGAACCACCAAGAACCTGTGCCTGTACCCGAACGTGTACCTGATGGACCAGTTCTCCACCCAGATCCGGGTCGCGCGGCCGATCGACGTCAACAAGACCGAGATCACCATCTATGCCTTCGCGCCGAAGAACGAGCCGGCCGAGCTGCGGGCCAAGCGCATCCGTCAGTATGAGGACTTCTTCAACGTGTCCGGCATGGGCACGCCCGATGACCTGGAAGAGTTCCGCGGCTGCCAGAGCGGCTACGAAGCCCGGGGCATGCGCTGGAACGACATGAGCCGCGGCGCAGCGCACTGGATCGACGGCCCCGACGAGCACGCCAACCAGATCGACATGAAACCGATCATGAGCGGCGCCAAGCCGGAAGACGAAGGCCTCTACGTCAACCATCACCAGCACTGGCAGGACGAGATGGCCCGGGCGATTGCTGCCGAAAAGGTGCGCTTTATCCCGACGACTGAATCGGAACGTGAAGAAAAGGAGGGTGCGGCATGAGCCTGAGCTATCACGACATCGAACAGTTCATCATCCGCGAAGCCCGCTTCCTGGACGATCGCGAGTGGGACAAGTGGCTTGAGTGCTATCACCCGGACGTCACCTACTGGATGCCGGCCTGGGATGACGACGACGAGCTGACCGAGGATCCGCAGACCGAGATCTCACTGATCTATTACCCCAACAAGGATGGCCTGGAAGACCGGGTCTACCGGCTGAAGACCGAGCGTTCGGGCGCCAGCTCCCTGCCGGAGCCGCGCACCACGCACTTCACCAGCAACCTGGAGATCCTGTCCCAGGACGACAACGAGGTGACGCTGCGCTTCAACTGGCTGACCAAGGCCTATCGCTACAAGCAATCCGCCGAATACTACGGAACATCCTTCTACACCCTGGACATCACCGGCGAGCAGCCGCTGATCCGTGAGAAGCGCATTGTTCTGATCAACGATTGCATCCATCAGGTGCTGGACGTCTACCACCTTTGAGGTGGCGGACCAGCGCTGATGGATGGGGAGGGCAACATCATGAGTTACAACATCGCACTCAATTTCGAAGACGGCGTCACCCGGTTCGTTTCCTGCAACGAGGGGGAGACCGTGCTGGACGCCGCCTACCGTGCGCAGATCAACCTGCCGATGGACTGCTCCGACGGGGTCTGCGGCACCTGCAAGGGCACCTGCCGTCAGGGCCAGTACGATCTGGGCGATGAATACATCGACGACGCACTGACCGACGACGAAGCCGAGCAGGGCATGGTCCTGACCTGCCAGATGGTGCCCTCCAGCGACTGCGTGGTGGAAGTGCCGGCGGCCTCCACCCTGTGTAAGACCGGCAACGCCACCGTCGAAGGCACTGTGGCCGAGGTGAACCTGATCTCCGCCACCGCCATCGAACTCAAGATTACGGCGGGCGACGACATCGCCTTCCTGCCGGGGCAGTACGTGAACATCCAGGTGCCGGGCTCCGAGGAGACGCGCGCCTACTCCTTCAGTTCCCAGCCGGGCAGCCGGGACCTCAGTTTCCTGATCCGCAACGTGCCGGGCGGGCTGATGAGCACCTACCTGGTGGGCAAGGCCCGGGCCGGCGACAAGCTGACCCTGACCGGCCCGATGGGCAGCTTCTACCTGCGTCCGATCGAGCGCCCGATCCTGATGCTGGCGGGCGGCACCGGACTGGCGCCGATCCTGTCGAAGCTGGAGCACATGAAGGCCAACGGCTGCAACAGCCAGCCGGTCCATCTGGTCTATGGCGTCAGCAACGACGAGGACCTGGTCTGTGTCGAGGCGCTGGAACAGTTCGCCGAAGCGCTGGAGAATTTCACCTTCAAGACCGTGATTTCCAGCGACGACAGCGACCATCCGAACAAGGGCTACGTCACCAACCACATGGACGACGCGCCCATGAATGACGGCGACGTGGACGTGTACCTGTGCGGGCCGCCGCCGATGGTGGACGCCGTGCGCACCTACTTCCGCGAGCAGGGCATCACGCCCAACGCGTTCCACTACGAGAAGTTCACGCCCAGCCTGGCGACGGACGCGGTCAAGGAGAAGGTGGCATGAACCCGCGATTTGCCGACAAGGTGCTGCTGATCACCGGCGCCGCCCAGGGTATCGGGCGGCGGGTGGCCGAGCGCGCCGCGGAGGAAGGCGGCCGCCTGGCGCTGGTAGACCGCTCCGATCTGGTCCACGAACTGGCCGCCGAGCTGGTGGAAAAGGGCGGTGACGCCATTGCCCTGCAGGCCGACCTGGAAGTCTGGGACGGCGCCAACGGCGTGGTCGACAAGGCCCTGTCCCATTTCGGTCGGATCGATGTACTGGTGAACAACGTGGGCGGGGCCATCAACTTCAAGCCCTTCAACGAGTTTACCGACGCGGAAATCAGTGCCGAGATCACCCGCTCACTCATGCCGACGCTCTGGTGCTGCCGGGCGGTGTTGCCGACGATGGTGGACCAGCAGGGCGGGGTCATCGTGAACGTCTCCTCCGCCGCGACCCGGGGCATCCACCGGATTCCGTATTCGGCGGCCAAGGGCGGCGTGAATGCCATCACCGCGTCGCTGGCGTTTGAGTATGCCGATGCCGGTATCCGGGTGGTGGCCACCGCACCGGGTGGCACCGAAGCACCGCCGCGCCGGATTTCCCGCGGCACGCCGGAAGCGAAAACCGAGCAGGAAAAGGCCTGGTTCCAGGCGCACATCGACCAGACCCTCGACGCCAGCCTGATGCACCGCTACGGCACCCTGGACGAGCAGGCCTCGGCCATCCTGTTCCTGGCCTCGGACGAGGCGAGCTACATCACCGGGACCGTCCTGCCAGTGGCCGGAGGTGACCAGGGTTAAGAACGAACGCTCGGTGATGCCAAGACATAACAACAAGGCGAGAAAACATGCTTTATATTTAAACCGATCCCCTTCCTGGCTCCGAAATCGGTCACCGGCTTGGAGCCCTTTTTCCCATTCCGAAAACGGATAACCGTGTATGCCCAAGCGGCTGAATGACTTGTCCGTGTCGTCTATCGTCGATGCTCTGGGGGGTGGTGATCGGGTATGGGTGTTATCTGGTGCTGAATGGCGGTGGCCGTCGTGCGGCGTAAATAAATGGAGGCTATGACAACGTTTGTTTGGGTAGTGTTCGCCTAAATACGTAGATACAGCAAAGGGTCTGATCCTTAGAATGGGGGCTGCAAGTTAACGCGCTAACCGGTAGTGTTCTACCGACCTTGGCGTGTCAGCACCCGGTTCAAGGATCCCGCGATCAATGACGACGGAAGACGCCCAAACTTCTGAAACGCCTGAAGAAAAGGACGCCCTGAGAAACCTGGTGGTGGTGAGCCTTTGCCTGACGGCGGCCATCCTCGCCAACACCATGTTGCTGCTGGCGGTGCCGTTCAAGGCGATCGAGCTGGGCGTGGGGCCGTCGCTGGTGGGTGTCATCATCTCGGCACCCTATGTGCTGCCCATGCTGCTGGCGATTCCCATGGGCGGTCTGGTGGCCCGAATCGGCTGCCAGAAAATGATCATCGCCGGCGCGCTGGGTATGGCTGTCGGGCCCTGGGTGACGCTGTTGCTGCCGTCGGTGGCGAGCCTGTTTGTCACCCAGGTGATCGTCGGGCTGGCCAACATGGTGCTGATCATCTCGGCCCAGACCGTCGTGTCCGGCCTTGCCAGTGGCAAACGACTGGAACAGTACTTTGGCTGGTACACCACCTGCCTGTCGGGCGGGCAGCTGCTCGGGCCGATCACCTCCGGGTTCCTGATCGACCACTTCTCCGTGAATGTCTCCCTGGCGGCCATTGGGCTGATCCCGCTGCTGTCCGCCATCGGTGCGCTGTTTTTTTCCCGGGATATCCGGAAAGGGGGGCGATCGAAGCGCGCCAACGGCAGTTATCGCGAACAGTGGCAGTTGCTGCGCCGCAATACCGGCATGCAGACGTCGATCATGCTTACCGTCACCGCGCTGTTCGTGCTCAGCATCCACTCGACGTTCATGCCGGTGTACCTGGAATCCCTCTCGCTGGCGGCCAGTTCCATCGGCCTGTTGCTGAGCATTCGCGCCATTTCCTCCATGGCGGTGCGGGTGGTGATGTCCCGTATCATTGACCTGTGCGGCGGCCGCAACCGGGCCATCCTGATCGCCATCGTCCTGATTACCGGCTCCCTCACCGTGACCGGCCTGGTGGGCGACCACTACGCACTGCTGGTCGTCCTGGCCGTCGTCATCGGCATCGCCGGCGGCATCTCCCAGCCGCTGTCCATGGTCATCCTGTCCGAGAGCGTCCTGCCCGAACAGCGTTCCTCGTCCATGGCCACCCGCCTGATGGGCAATCGTGGCGCCCAGGTGCTGGGGCCGATGCTGATCGGCTTTCTGGCGGACCTGACCAATTTTACCGTGGCGTTTGCGGTGATGGGTGGGGTGTTGTTGGTGTTGTACATGACGTGGGTGGTTCGGTCCGGGGCGTTTTCGCAGAACGCGGTCGGACAATAGTCTTGTCTAGTAAACCCAATTGGTGGCCAAATCTACGGATATTCCGAAAAGTGTTTCAGAACTATTTGTGCCTCAAATGAAATGATGGCGTGAAAGACGGTTATTGGTGGTCTATCAAAAAGCAGGGCAGGTTTGCGTGGTGGAGGTGGCCGGGCTCAAACTGGATCAGGTGAGCCTGGCAAGCCAGTGTTCTCTCACCGTATCTTTTGTGGATATCATTGCGCTGGCGAGCAAACATTGCAGTTGTTGCAAAAATTGCAATCGCTGATTCCGAGCATCGAAGGCAACACTTTGGCGGTCCTCCCCCCAAAATATGCCGGCTGATGGCACCGGCTGGCCGGGATGCCTTCATCGTACAGTTACCCGCACAAACGGCTCACTCAAACCGATCCCAATAAGGCGGCTCCCCAAAGAACCCATCAATAAAGTCGATAAAGCTGCGCACCTTGCTGGCCAGTAGCTGCCGGTGCGCATAGACCGCGTAAAGTCCCAACGGCTCTGGTTCGTATTCCGGCAGGATCACCCTTAGCTTGCCCTCCTTGATAGCGGCACCGGCTATGAACGTCGGCTGCAGGACAATGCCCGCACCCTCGATCGCGGTGGCGGTCAGTACGTCACCGTTGTTGCTCACGATCCCCCGGTTGTCGCCGCTGATGCTCAACAGGGATTTCTGTATGGGCTGGATCGATTCCATATCCATGTAGCTGTAGTGCAGGTACTGGTGATGGATGAGGTCTTCCGGACGCTCCGGGTGGCCGTGTTGTTCGAGGTAGTCCGGTGAGGCGCACAGCACCAGCCGGACCGGCGCGATGCGTTTGGCGATCAGCGATGAGCTTTTCAGGTGGCCGATCCGCAGGGCGACGTCGAATCCTTCCTCGACGATGTCCACCTTCCGGTCATTCAGCTGGAGGTCGATCTTGACCGCCGGATGCGCCTTCTGGAAGGCGTTCAGCAGGGGCGGGAGGTGGTGCATGGCGAACGACACCGGCGCGCTGATGCGCAAGATGCCCTGTGCCTCGGTGTGTAGTTCCCCAAGCTGGCTCTCCATGTCGTCGATGTCGGTGAGGACCTGTTGGGCGCCCTGGTAATAGCGAGTGCCTGCTTCGGTCAGGTGGATCCGCCGGGTGGTTCGGTTGAGCAGGCGCAGGCCCAGGTGCTGCTCGAGCTGGGAGACGTACTTGCTGACCAGCTGCGGCGACGTATCCAACCGTTCCGCCGCGCGGGTGAAGGACCCTTCCTGAACGACATGTACAAACGCGCGCATGGCTTCGATGCGATCCATGGTCGGGCTCCCATGTGTGCTGTGTTGATAATCAATGCTTCATTGATAATAAAGCAATGAATGCCATCTTAGTTTCGCTTTTTGGTGATAGTAAAGTGCGTTCATCACCTGGGGCGAGGGCCTCGGGATTCATCGATCAAAGAATCATTCGAGGTGTCTATCATGAACAACGCAATCTCAAACGCTCTGTTTCGCTCCAACGCCGGTTTTGCCGCTCTGATTCTGCGGGTGCCGGTTGGCCTGACCCTGGCAGCGCACGGCGCCCAGAAACTGTTCGGCTGGTTTGGTGGCTATGGCCTGGAAGGCACTGGTCAGTGGATGGCGAGCATCGGCCTGGAGCCGGGTTACTTGATGGCTCTGATGTCCGGCAGTGCTGAATTCTTCGGCGGTCTGGCCCTGTTCCTGGGCCTGCTGACGCGTCCTGCGGCATTCGTGACGGCGTTCACTATGCTGGTGGCGATCTTCTCCGTCCACATTGGCAACGGCCTGTTCATGTCGAACAACGGCTACGAATACGCCCTGGCCCTGTTCGCTGTCACTGTGGCGCTGACCATTCAGGGCGGTGGCCGACTGGCGCTGGATAACCTGATCCACAAGGCAGCCTGAGGCCTTCGGGGATTCGGGCTGGATTGAGAGCTGGCGCAGAGTCCTGTGCCGGCTCTGATGACGTATCTAAAATGGGCGTGGAGGGAGACAACGATGAGTACCGATACCGATGTGCTGTTTATTTCCCATGGCGGCGGCCCGATGCCGTTGCTTGGGGATCCCGGCCACCGTGAGATGGTGGACACGCTGACGGATATCGCCGGCAAGCTGAAGAAGCCGTCGGCCATTCTGGTGATCAGTGCGCACTGGGAGGCGGCCGTGCCGACCATTACGGCGGGCGCCTCTCCAAAGCTCATCTACGACTACTATGGTTTCCCGCCGGAGTCCTATGAGATTCAGTACCCGTGTCCGGGGGAGCCGGCTCTGGCCCAACAGGTTGGCGCGGCGCTGGACGCGGCAGGACTGCCGGCCCGGCTGGACCACGAGCGGGGCTTTGATCATGGCCTGTTCGTGCCGCTCAAGCTGATGTATCCGGAGGCCGACATTCCCTGCGTGCAGTTGTCCCTGGTGAACACCCTGGACCCGGAAACCCATCTGGCGATCGGTCGTGCCCTGCAGGCTCTGGACTATGACAATCTGCTGGTGATCGGCTCGGGGTTCTCGTTCCACAACATGCGGGCCTTCTATTCCACGGTGTCTTCCGAGGACGGCGCCCGCAACCGGGCATTTGAAGCGTGGCTGGAAGAGACCTGCGGTGATCCTTCCATGTCGGAGTCGCAGCGCACGGAACGGCTGGTGCACTGGGATCAGGCGCCGTATGCCCGGTTCTGTCATCCCCGGGAAGAGCATCTGTTGCCGTTACATGTGTGCTATGGACTGGCCGGTAAGGCGAGTGATGCGCATATGTCGGCGCGGATTATTGGGAAGATGTCGGGGATGTATTATTGGCGGGTTGGGGCAGGAAGTGAATCATTGGCTGCAGGTCGATGAGCAGACAGAGCGTAACGAGGATGTGCCTGAGGGGATAGGATGGACTCGCAACGCGTCAGGCGCGTTGCTCGGGGCTTCGCCCCGTCGTCGCAGGGCTCCGACGCCCAAACGGCTGGCGCCGTTTGTCGAACCGTAGGTTCTTCATCGGCCATCCCGCAAACCACCGTTCCACAAAAAAGCCCGCGCTAGGCGGGCTTTTTTGTGGAATATGGCCCGCCCGATAGGATTCGAACCTATGACCTTTGCCTCCGGAGGGCAACGCTCTATCCAGCTGAGCTACGGGCGGTTATCAACTTGTTCAGACTCCGAAAGATGAAGAGTCCGGCTCAGTTTGCGGTGTACTGGATAGAGCGTGTCACGCTCCCCTTTCGGGTCCAGTCCGCCGCGTTGCATCGCGGCGGCCGCTCCAGCGGGCGAAAGCTTCGCTTCCACGTTATCCGCTTCCGCCCAGCTGAGCTATGGGCGGTAAACTTTTTGAACTCGAGAAACGCATTGACTGGTCGTACTGCGCACGACCCAGCTGCACTGCTCGCTTCGCTCCCAGCATAAAAGCTACGGGCGGAATGAAAAACAGCGCGAGGCGCCGATTTCGAGTGCGCAATCTTACGTGTGAGTCGCCAGTCTGTCCAGCCCCGTGAGGCGGAATGCACCGGAAACACCCTACTGGTTATCCGTTACACAAAAATCAGGCAAAGGGGTTGAATTTTCATTCGCTAATAACAATAATTATCAACAACATTAACAGTGCCTATGAGTATCGCCTATATGTACGTATGTCTTTGTCATGGGGTGACCGACCGTCAGATTCGCAAGGCGGCCGAGGATGGATGTCGTTCCATGCGGCAGTTGGGCAAGGAAATGGGTGTCGGGCGTCAATGTGGGCGCTGTGCGGCAACGGCTCGTGAAATTCTGCGTGAGTGTCAGTCCGAAGATTATATGAATCTGGCCGCAATGCTGGCCCAACCTGCCTGAGGATGCTTTCTCAGGCAGTTCTCCGCGTTTCTCGCCATTGAAGGGCGCTGTCTGCGTCTGACTCTCCGCTAACACTGCGAATCATTATCCGCTGCGATTTTTTATTGCGCCGTTTCCGTCTATCCTGTTGATTCCACGCATCAGGAAAGGAGTTCGCAGTCATGAAGGGTGATAAGAAGGTCATCCAGTACCTCAACAAGGTTCTCGCCAATGAGCTGACGGCGATCAACCAGTACTTTCTCCATTCGCGGATGTACAAGGATTGGGGGATCACCCACCTGGCGGCGAAGGAGTACGAGGAATCCATCGACGAGATGAAGCACGCCGATCAACTGATCGAGCGCATCCTGTTCCTCGAGGGACTGCCCAATCTGCAGGATCTCAACAAGCTGCTGATCGGCGAAGACGTCAAGGAAATGATCGAGTGCGACCTGAAGCTTGAGCAGATCGCCCACAAGGACCTCAAGGAAGCCATCGGCTACTGTGAGGACATCAAGGATTACACCAGCCGTGCGCTGTTCCGGTCGATCCTGGACAGTGAAGAAGAGCACATCGACTGGCTGGAAACCCAGCTGGACATGATCGACAAGATGGGTGTGCAGAACTACATCCAGCTGCAAAGTGCCCACGCCGATGGCTGATCAGCCGTCCGGTTGATTACAAGGTGCCGCCCCCTTGGCGGTCACCTTGTGCTTTCCCCGCTGTTTCGATTCCCCGAACGATCCCCTGATTCCCGGCCACTTTTAGGGCCACTGCCCAGCCTTTGTGCTCTCCCCGCTTTCCCCAAAAGCCGCCGTGCCGGCATTGCCCGGTCTTTATCTCTTTTTAATGTTCGGTCAGACCGTTGAATTCCTATGTATTATCGATGGGCGTTGTCGCCAGCAGGCCGTTTGGGCGGGCTGGAGGCACGGATATTGAATCGTTTCGTGATGAGGGGCTGGTGGGGCGCCGAATACGCGTCGCCCGCCAAACCCATGTCGCACTGATGGCATCGGGCTGTCACATGCCATTGGCAGTATGACCATCCTCGCGGCAGTCAGGAGGCGAGGTCGTTCAGGGAGGGCTACCCACATGATTCCTGTGATTCTATCCGGTGGCACCGGTTCACGCCTGTGGCCGCTGTCCCGTGAAGCATACCCCAAGCAGTTTCTGCAGTTGGCGGGTGAGCAGAGCCTGTTGCAGAAAACGTTGTCCCGCCTGCCCTCGGATGGCGTTTCGGCGCCGCTGATCGTGGCGGGTAACCAGCATCGTTTCATCCTCAGTGAGCAGCTTTCCGCCATTGGCTGCGAGCCGTCGGCCATCCTGCTGGAGCCGTTTGGCCGCAATACCGCGCCGGCGATCGCCATGGCGGCGTTGCAGGTGGCGGCTTCGGATCCGGAGGCGATCATGCTGGTGCTGCCGGCGGATCACCACGTGAGCGATGAGCAGGCCTTCCGGGCCGCCCTGGCGCGCGGCGAAACGGCGGCGCAGGCCGGCTCGCTGGTGCTGTTCGGCGTGCTACCGACGGGGCCGGAGACCGACTACGGCTACATCGGTGCCGAGCCGGACAAGGCGGTGGGCGAGGGCGTTTTTCGCGTCAGCCATTTCACCGAGAAGCCGGATCACGCTACCGCCGAGAGCCTGCTGGCCAACGGCGGCCATTTCTGGAACAGCGGTATGGTGATGTTCCGCGCCGACCGCTATCTCGATGAGCTGAAAAAGCACAGTCCCGACATCTACGACACCTGTCAGCTGGCGTTTCGTCACGTCTGGCAGGACCTGGAGTTTTCCCGGATCCCGTCCGAGATCTTCGAGCACTGCCCGGATGACTCGGTGGATCGGGCGGTCCTGGAAAAGACGGACAGCGCCGTGGTGGTTCCGATGGACGCCGGCTGGCGCGATCTGGGTTCCTGGGCGGCTTACTGGGAGTCTCAGGTCCAGGACGACCAGCAGAATGTGGTGGTCGGCGAGGCCTGCCTGGAGCAGTCGCAGGGCTGTCTGGTGCATTCGAAGGATCGCCTGGTGGCCATGCTGGGCGTGAACGATCTGGTGGTGATCGATACCCGGGACGCATTACTGGTCGCCCGGCGCCACCGGGTGCAGGAAGTGAAGGCGATGGTGGAAAAGCTGCGGGCGGAAAAGCGCCCCGAAGTGGATGCCCATCGTGAGGTCTACCGGCCCTGGGGCAGCTACGACAGCGTCGATGGTGGTCACCGGTTCCAGGTGAAACGGATCTCGGTGAAACCGGGTGAGCAGCTGTCGCTGCAGAAGCACCATCATCGGGCCGAGCACTGGATCGTGGTGAGCGGTACGGCGGAGGTGACCCGGGACGACGACACCTTCCTGATGACCGAAAACGAGTCCACCTATATCCCGATCGGGGCCGTTCACCGGCTCGCGAACCCGGGCAAGATACCGCTCGAACTGATTGAGGTACAATCCGGCGCCTATCTCGGTGAGGACGATATCGAGCGCCTGCAGGACAACTACGGCCGCACCGCAGCAGCGGGTGACGAGACGGCCACTCCGGCGTCCTCAGAGTCGATCTGAAGGGCGCCGTCACAGCGATTTAACGATGCCAGTCAAAGGAGATATTGATGGCTTATTCATGCTTCAAGGCCTATGACATCCGGGGCCGTATTCCCGACCAACTCAATCCGGAACTGGCCGAGCGCATTGGACGCGCCTACGTGGCCGTGACCGGCGCGAAGAAAGTGATCGTCGGCTACGACATCCGCCTGTCCAGCCCGGAAATGGCCGAGGCGCTCAGCAAAGGCCTGATGGCCGCCGGGGCAGACGTCTACGACATCGGCCTGTGCGGGACCGAGCAGGTTTACTTCGCCACCAGCCATTACAAGATGGACGGCGGCATCATGGTCACCGCCAGCCACAACCCGAAGGACTACAACGGGATGAAGCTGGTACGGGAAGACTCCAAACCGATCAGCAACGACACCGGCCTGCGTGACATTCACGACCGCCTGGACGAACCGTTCGAGGACGCCGGTCAGCGCGGTACTTACCACAAGCTGGCCGCGGAAGACGATTACATCGAGCACCTGCTGGGCTACGTTGATGGGGCCAGCCTCAAGCCCCTGGCGATTACCGTCAACGCTGGTAACGGTGGTGCCGGCCGAGTGATCGACAAGCTCGAGAAGCGTCTGCCGTTCAGCTTCATCAAGCTGCAGAACGAACCGGACGGAAGCTTCCCCAACGGCGTGCCCAACCCGATCCTGACCGAGAATCGCGCGGTGACCGAGCAGGCGGTCAAGGCCAACCAGGCGGATATGGGCATTGCGTGGGACGGTGACTACGACCGCTGTTTCTTCTGGGATGAGAACGGCCGCTTTATCGAGGGCTATTACATCGTTGGCCTGCTGGCGGACCAATTCCTGCACAAGCAGGGCGGGGGTGCCGTGATCCACGATCCGCGCCTGGTATGGAACACCCAGGATCTGGTGGAAAAGGCCGGCGGCCGGGCGGTCGAGAGCAAGACCGGTCACGCCTTCATCAAGGAACGCATGCGCGCCGAGGACGCCATCTATGGCGGCGAGATGAGTGCGCACCACTATTTCCGTGACTTTGCCTACTGCGACAGCGGCATGATCCCCTGGCTGCTGCTGGCCGAGCGCATCAGCCAATCCGGGCAGACGCTGTCGTCACTGATCGATGAGCGAATCGACGCCTATCCGGCCAGCGGTGAGATCAACCGCACCATCGATAACCCGGCGGCGGTGATCAAGGCCATCGAAGAGAAGTACAGCGCCGATGCGGAGTCGGTGAGTCATGTGGACGGTCTGAGCGTGGCGTTCAAGGACTGGCGCTTCAACCTGCGCATGTCCAACACCGAGCCCGTCGTGCGTCTGAACGTGGAATCCCGCGGCGACAAGGCGCTGATGGAAGCCAGGACCGAGCAGCTGCTCAAGGAAATGGAAGAGCTCAACGCTGCGAACGTGGCCTGATCTCTACCGGAACCTGATATGACAAAGCCCCGCAACCGCGGGGCTTTTTTTGTGGTGAGGGTGTGCGCCGCGCGTCACAGCCAGTCGTTCAGCATGATGCCGACACCGATCCGCTGGATGCGCTCGTTGTAGTCGATCAAGCTCTCACCATAGCCGTTGTAGTACTGGATGAAGCCCTTGATGGTTTCGCCCACGGGGAAGCTGTAGCCCAGCTGGATGGACGTCTTGTTGTCGCTGGTGCGGAAATTGTTGCGCAGCTTGAGCGACAGGGTGCGGTCGTTGTCGATCTTGTAAACCGCCCAGTAATCGCCGTAGCCCAGGTACTTGTCGATGTCCGGGTTGTCGTCTTCCGAGGTTTTCTCGGGAATCCGGTACCACGGCTGTACGAAGAACAGCCAGCGGTCCCAGGTGTAGGCCACGCTGCCCATGACCCGGTTCCAGCTGCGGGACTGGGGTTCGGACTGGCCGTTGGACTGGTGGTTTAGGCCCAGCGTGACGGCTTCCAGTCGGCCGGGGCCGACGTCCCACTGGGTGGCGTAACGGGCGAAGATTTCCGGCTCGTAGTTGGTCTCGCGGAAGGGCTTGGAGGCGTCGTTGTTATAGACCTGCCAGAACGACAGCTGGGTGTAGCCAAACCACAGGGTCAGGCGTTTATCGAACATCCCTGTCAGCAGCGGCACCTTGAAGCTGATCTGGTACTTGGCTTCGTCGTAGTTCAGCGGCTTGTCGTAGTCGGTCGTGCCGTAGGTCGGGCTGTGCGGGTGCTGGTTGGGATGGTGCATGTAGGTGTACGGCAGGATGTACGTTGGCCGGTGGGTCACAAAACTGCCCGAGAACGAGAACAGCGCCTGTTCAGTGGCGAAGTAGCGATCGACCAGCGAATCCGCCGTGTCGCCTTTTTGGGCATCGACGCCTTTTTCATCGGACGCAGTCTCGCTGCCGGTGTCGAACTGGAGATTCTCCGTCACCTCGTTGGCCCGGTCGATACGCTCTTCGCTGGCCCGTTCCCGCGCCTTTTCCGGGTCCGTGATGGCGTCGTAGCACGCCAGCCGCTGCACGCCGTTTTCGATCAGGGCGCAATCGTCCGAGGCAAACCCGGTGTAATCGGGTACAGCATCCTGGGCGGCCGCCAGAGGGGCGGTCAGGGCCAGGCAAAGCGCTGGAAGTCGTCGCATAGCGGGTTCCGTCCTTGTCCGTTGTCCTGTGAGAGATCAGAGGCTGAGCCAGGTGCGCGCGATGGCATACGCCCACACGCCCAACAGCGTTACGGTCAGTAAGCCGAAAACGATCTTGTGTTTAACGGCGGCGGTTTCTTCGACGTTGGCGACCCAGCGCAGGTACATCAGTCCGATAAAGCTGAGGAAGACCGCCAGGCTCGACAGCGCCGGGACCAGCAGCCAGAGCGGATCCACCTGGCCATCGGGACCGGCCAGGCGGCCCATCAGGAGCATGGATCCCAGCAGGACAGCCAGTGCCGAAAATTCGATGGCGATCAGCGGGCGGCGCCACGGATGCGCCTTGGGGTAATGCTTGGGCATGGAGAACTCCTGTACAGTTGCTGCACATGATACCCATTACGCCCGCGTCAGGTCAGGTGATTAACTGAATTTTAAGGATTTGCGGGAAGCGGCTACGCTTGCAGGGAGTGGTTGGCTTGTTTGGTCGGACCCGGCAGCTATAATCCGGAACCATACGATAAATAAGAATCAGGTGGGGGACTCACTGTGAAAAGGATGAGAGTGCTGGCGGCGATCCTGCTGGTGATGGGCCTCGGCGGCGGTCCGGCGAATGCGGCCGTGGAAGACGAGATCAAGGCACGTATCCAGCCGATTGGTGAGGTCTGCGTGGATGGTCAGGACTGTGGCGATGTGGTGACGTCCGCTGCGCCGGCCTCCGCTTCGTCGGGCCCGCGTTCGGGCGAGGAGGTCTACACCAACGTGTGTGCCGCCTGCCACGGTGCCGGGGTGATGGGCGCGCCCAAGTTCGGGGACGCCGGTGCCTGGTCGCCGCGCATCGACAAAGGGCTCGATACCCTGGTGAATCACGCCATCAACGGCTTCAATGCCATGCCGCCAAAAGGGGGCTGTGCCAATTGCCCCGACGAGGAAATCAAGGCAGCGGTCGAGCACATGGTCGAGGCGGCCAAGTAGGCTTCAATGGCCTGAGTCTCCCCGGGGCGCCGGGTATTCGCCCGGCGTATTGCACGCCGACTTCAGGCGCCCAGGTCGCCGAGCAAGGCGCTGAGGGTGGCCTTCCCCTTACGCTGGTTGGCCGCGGCGTCGGTATCCCCCAGACCTTCCCAGAGCACGTCGTCTTCCGGTAATTCATCCAGGAAGCGGCTGGGAATGGTCTCGATCTTCTCGCCGTACTGCTTGCGCTGGGCCGCGTAGGTCAGTGCCAAGGTTTGCCGGGCGCGGGTGATGCCCACGTACATCAGCCGGCGCTCCTCCTCGATGTTGTCTTCCTCGATGCTGGAGCGGTGGGGCAGGATTTCCTCCTCCAGGCCCATGATGAAGACGTGGGGGAATTCCAGACCCTTGGACGCGTGCAGCGTCAGCAACTGGACCTTGTCGCTGTCGTCCTCTTCCTCGCGCTGCTCCATCATGTCCCGCAGGATCAGGCGACTGATGGCGTCTTCGATGCCAATTTCGTCCGCCGTCCCCTTGTCGTTGTCCAGCATGCGCTGGATGGAATCCACCAGGTACCAGATGTTCTCCATGCGCCGCTCGGCCTGCTTGGGCGTGCCGGCGTGCTGGTGCAGCCACTCTTCGTACTCGATATCCGTGAACAGCTGCTTGATGACCGGGATCGGCTCCTCCTGGAACAGGCGCTGGCTGGTGCGATCGGTCCAGTGGGCGAAGCGGCGCAACTTGTCCAGGCCCCGCTCGGACACATGCTCTTCGGCCCCCAGATTGTGCAGGGCCTTGAACATGCTGATCTGGCGCCCCCGGGAATAGTTGCCCAGTTGCTCCAGCGTGGTGGGGCCGATCTCGCGTCGGGGCACGTTTACCACCCGCAGGAACGCCGCGTCGTCGTCCGGGTTGATCATCAGCCGCAGGTACGCCATGGCGTCCTTGATCTCGTTGCGGGAGAAGAACGACTGGCCGCCGGAGATCCGGTAGGGAATCTGGTAGGCCTGCAGCTTCATCTCCAGCAGCCGCGATTGGTGGTTGCCCCGATACAGCACGGCGAAATCCCGGAATTCGATGCCTTTCTTCAGCTTCTGGTCGAGGATCTCGGTGGCGATCCGCTCGGCCTCGGCATCCTCGCTGCGGCAGCGGATGATGCGGATTTCGTCGCCGATGGCATGGTCACTCCACAGGGCCTTCTCGAACACGTGCGGGTTGTTGGCAATGACCGTGTTGGCGCAGCGCAGGATGCGCGACGTGGAGCGGTAGTTCTGCTCCAGTTTGACGATCTTGAGGCTCGGGAAATCGTCCTTCAGGGTGGCGAGGTTCTCCGGCCGGGCGCCGCGCCAGGCGTAGATGGACTGGTCGTCGTCGCCAACCACGGTGAAGGCGGCCCGTTCGGCCACCAGCAGCTTGACCAGTTCGTACTGACACAGGTTGGTGTCCTGGTACTCGTCCACCAGCATGTAGCGGATCTTGCGCCGCCACTTGTCCAGCACCTCCGGGTTGGTCTTGAACAGCTGCACCGGCAGCAGGATCAGGTCGTCGAAGTCCACCGCGTTGTAGGCTTTCAGGTACTCCTGGTAGCGCTGGTAGATCAGGGCGATGCGCTGTTCCCGTTCGTCCGCCGCGCGGCTCAGGGCGTGGCCCGGCGCCCACATGGCGTTCTTCCAGTTGGAGATGGTCATCTGGATGTCGTTGAGCTCATCGCCGGCGTCGGCGCTGGCTTCGCGCAGCATCAGGTCCTGCAACAGGGCCTTGGCATCCTCGGCGTCAAAAATGGAGAAGCCCGGGTGATAGCCCAGGTGGGCGTGCTCCTCCTTGATCATATTCAGGCCGAGGTTGTGGAAGGTGGACACGGTCAGGCCCCGGGTCAGCTTGCGATCCACCAGGCGGGTGACCCGCTCTTTCATCTCCCGCGCGGCCTTGTTGGTAAAGGTGAGGGCGGCGATATGACGGCCCGGAATGCCCACCTGTTCGATCAGGTAGGCCATCTTGCGGGTGATCACGCTGGTCTTGCCGCTGCCGGCCCCGGCCAGGACCAGCATGGGGCCATCGACATAGCGAACCGCTTCTCGTTGACGGGGATTGAGCTGCGACACGGGTGTCCTGCCTGAAAAAATCGTTTACCCTTGGGCACTTGTCAGTGCGATCAGGGCAAGGCGCTTTGAAAGCCGGGCCGAATGGCCGGATCGAGCGGGTTATTCTACATCAGGTGGCGGCCGGGGTTTACTCCATTCGGTAACGAAACGCATACCGGCGCGCAGGGCCGTCACCAACGGGTGTTGGCATAGAACGAAAATGACGCTGCAGTCAGCGGGCGGTTCGTCTATGCTTTCCCATGCCCCCTATGGAAAGGGCTTAGTCAATGAGATGCTGGATTGTCGGACCTGGTGCGCGGAACGTATACCGGCATCTGAGGTGTGATGCCGGTAGGATGCCGTACCTGCCAATCGATTGCATGGCACCGGATAAAAGGGAGTTGGCCGCCACCAATGAATGATGTGGATGATGCGTGGAATGCCACGGCTGTCCGATTACTGATTTTGACGCCGGAGCTGCAGGACTACCTGTGGTACGTCCATCTGTTGAAACAGAATCCGGAGCTGAAGGTCGAACTGACCTGGTGTCCCGATCTGGCCGATTGTGAAGACCTGATCAGTCACACCCAGTTCGACGTGGTGCTGTGGGACAGCATCATGTTCGTCACCTCCCAGACCGCGTTCCTTCAGTACCTCGCCGTCGCCGGCGATGAAAAACCCGTGATTGCCCTCGGCGCCGAACCCGAGGCCATCGGCCTGCCTCCGGCCCGGGTCAATGGCGCGATCGACTACCTGTGCAAGGGCCATCTCGACTGCTGGAACCTGGGCCGCGCCCTGCTGTGCGCGCTGTTCCGCCACCGCGCCACCGCCAGTACCCGCACCGAGTTGGGCCGGGAAGTCGCCAGCGGCTTTATCAACCGGGACCTGTTCTTCGACCGGCTGCAGCAGGCTATCCTGCGGGCCGAGCGGCATAACCAGCGGCTGGCGCTGCTGCACATCAACCTGGACGAATTCCGTTCCGTCAACGACAGCCTCGGTTACCAGGCCGGGGATCAGTTGATCCTCAAGCTGGCGGAGCGTCTGCGCCAGAAACTGCGCCGGGTGGATTCGCTGATGCGGATTGGCGGCGATGAATTCGCGATCATTATTGAACGGGTCGAAAACTCCCTCGACGTCACCCAGGTGATCCGCAAGCTCGTGGCTTCCCTGAATGAGCCGGTGGTGGTGGAGGGTAAGAGTGTGGTGCTGACCGCGAGCGTCGGTATTGCCACCTACCCGGAAGCCGGCAATACGCCGGAAATGCTCTTGCGCCAGGCCAACCGTGCGATGTTTGAGGCCAAGCGCGACGCCGGCACCAGTTACCGCTTCTACAACCAGCAGCTGCACCTGACGGTCGGGCGTCAACTGACCCTGGAGGCCGACCTGCGCAACGCGCTGCGGGGCAAGCAGCTGGAATTGTATTACCAGCCGCGCATCGATCTCGTCACGGAGGAAGTGCGGGGCGTGGAATGCCTGCTGCGATGGAATCACCCCGATCGGGGGTTGGTCGGACCGGACGAATTCATTCCCGCCGCAGAACGCAGCGGATTGATCGTGCCCATCGGCTACTGGGTGCTGGAACAGGCCTGCGAACGACTGCGGGAAGCCAACGGTCTGGGTTACCCGGGCCTGGTGTTTGCCGTGAACCTGTCGTTCCGTCAGTTCCACGACCGCAAGATGACCGAAACCATCTTCCGCATCATCTACAACGCCAGTATCGATACCAGCCTGCTGGAACTGGAGCTGACGGAAAGTGCGATGATGCACGATCCGGACTACGCCCAGCGCTGCCTGCGCGAACTGAATCAGTTGGGCATCAGCTTCGCGCTGGACGATTTCGGCACCGGGTTCTCATCGCTGTCCAACCTCCAGCACTTGCCCATTTCCCTGGTCAAGATCGACAAGTCGTTTGTCCAGCGCCTGGGGCAGAGCGGCGACGCCGAGCACATCATCCGCGCCATCATCAGTCTGGCCCACAGTCTGCAGATGAGTGTGGTGGCTGAAGGCGTCGAGACCGAAGGCCAGCTGGACTTCCTGCGCCAGCAGCACTGCGACGAAGTGCAGGGCTACTATTATGCCCGCCCCATGCCCTGGGCCGACCTGCTGGTCTTCCTCGAAGAGCGTAACAGCCTCGCTTGTCTGGGCCAGTAGGCCTCTGTACCTTTCACTGCATCATCCTGTGGATTGTTGATACCGACGCGCCCGCTTGCCCAAATGGCCCCGGGTTCGCCGGGGATCGCCGAAGACCCCGCCATGGCGCTATAATGCGCGCCTTTCCTCCGGAGGTCTTTCGACCCACATCCGTCTATGTGCAATGCAAGTGAGGTGGCATGAACAGTATTTTCCAGCGGATCGCCGACGAACTGGGTGTCCGGCAACAACAGGTCAGCGCCACGGTTGGCCTGCTCGACGAAGGCGCCACGGTGCCGTTTATTGCCCGTTACCGGAAAGAGGTGACCGGCTCGCTGGATGACACCCAGCTGCGCACGCTCGAGGAGCGCCTGCGTTACCTGCGTGAACTGGAAGACCGTCGCGGTACCATCCTGGCCAGTATCGAAGAGCAGGGCAAACTGACCGACGAACTGCGTGAAGCGATCGAGACGGCGGACACCAAGAACCGCCTCGAAGACCTCTATCTGCCTTATAAACCCAAGCGCCGCACCAAGGCCCAGATCGCCAAGGAGGCGGGGCTGGAGCCGCTGGCGGATGCGCTCTATGAGGATCCGACCCAGGATCCGGACACGCTGGCCGCCGAGTATCTCAACGCCGAAGCGGGCGTCGAGGATGCCAAGGCCGCACTGGACGGTGCCAAGTACATCCTGATGGAGCGCTTCGCCGAGGATGCGGAACTGCTCGGTCACCTGCGTGATTTCCTGTGGCAGGACGGCACGCTCAAGGTCACCGTGGTGCCCGGCAAGGAAAACGAGGGCGCCAAGTTCCGTGACTATTTCGAGCACAGTGAGCCGCTGAAGAAGGTGCCGTCCCATCGGGCGCTGGCGATCCTGCGCGGTCGCAACGAAGGTATCCTCAATTACAGCATCGTGGTGGGTGACGACGAGGACGATCGCAGCCGCGTGTCGCCCTGCGAACAGAAAATTGCCGGGCACTGGAAAATCCGCGACCAGGGCCGCGCCGCTGACCGCTGGCTGGCGGAAGTGGTGCGCTGGACCTGGCGGGTCAAGCTGTCCACCCACCTGGAAACCGAGCTGGTGGCGCAGGTGCGCGAAGCCGCCGAAGCCGAGGCCATCCAGGTCTTCGCGGCCAACCTGAAGGATCTCCTGCTGCTGGCCCCGGCGGGCCCGCGCCCGACTCTGGGCCTCGACCCCGGCCTGCGGACCGGTGTGAAAGTCGCCATCATCGACGGTACCGGTCAGGTGTCCGGCTATGGCGCCATCTTCCCCCACGCGCCACAGAACAAATGGGACCAGTCCATCGAACAGCTGGCCAATTGGTGTCGCGAGCACAAGATCGAGCTGATCGCGATCGGTAACGGCACCGCCTCCCGGGAGACCGAGAAGCTGGCCGCCGAGCTGATCAAGCGCTATCCGGATCTCAACCTGGCGCGCATCGTGGTCAACGAGTCCGGCGCGTCCATTTACTCCGCGTCTGAATTTGCCGCCCGCGAACTGCCGGATCTGGACGTCACCATCCGGGGTGCCGTATCCATCGCCCGTCGTCTGCAGGATCCGCTGGCGGAGCTGGTCAAGATCGAGCCCAAGTCCATCGGTGTGGGGCAGTACCAGCACGACGTGTCCCAGGTGCAGCTGGCGCGCAGCCTGGACGCCGTGGTGGAAGACTGTGTAAACGGCGTGGGTGTCGACCTGAATACCGCGTCGGTACCGTTGCTGGCCCGGGTCGCCGGTCTGAACCAGATCACCGCCCAGAACATCATCGATTTCCGCAACCAGAACGGGGTGTTCCGCAACCGCAAGCAGCTGCTGGACGTGTCCCGCCTGGGCGCGAAAACCTACGAGCAGGCGGCCGGCTTCCTCAAGATCGCCGGTGGCGACAACCCGCTGGATCGCTCCTCCGTGCATCCGGAAGCCTATGGCGTGGTGGAGGCGATCGCCAAGGACAGCGGCAAGTCCGTTGACCAGATTATCGGCGACAGCCACTTTCTGCGCAGCGTCGATCCCAAACGCTATGTGAACGACAAATTCGGTCTGCCCACGATCCAGGACATCATCGCCGAACTTGAAAAACCGGGACGCGACCCCAGACCTGAATTCCGGTTTGCCAGTTTTGAGGAAGGGGTGGAAACCCTGAAGGATCTCGAACCCGGCATGGTGCTGGAAGGCAGTGTCACCAACGTGACCAACTTCGGCGCCTTCGTCGATATCGGCGTCCACCAGGATGGCCTGGTGCACATCTCGGCCCTGTCTCACCAGTTCGTCAAGGACCCGCGTGAGGTGGTGAAAGCCGGCGATATCGTCAAGGTCAAGGTCATGGAAGTGGACGTGCCTCGTAAGCGGATTGGCCTGTCCATGCGTATGGATGACCAACCGGGTGAGAACAATGCGTCACGCGGCGGGCGTAAAGGCGGCGGTCAAAGCGACCGGGCCCCGTCCCGCAATCGCGGTCAGAAAGACAGCGGCAAGGCGCCTCAGGGCGCCATGGCTGGAGCGTTGGCTCAGGCGTTCGCCTCGGCCGGCAAGAAAGGCCGCTAAACTTATATACGGGGTTCGCCGGCGCGGGCCCCGCGGACCCAAGGAGTCAGACCATGGGCGAATCCCGCAAGGGGCTATTCCAGCAGTTCTCGGCGCAGGACTGGCACGGCTTCCGCAAAGGCCTGGAGAAAGAAGGGCTGCGGGTAGACCAGAACGGGTTTATCGCCCAGACACCGCATCCGGAAGCGTTGGGCTCCACGCTTACCCATGACCGGATCACCACGGACTACTCTGAATCCCTGCTGGAGCTGATCACGCCGGTGTGTGACAGTACCGAGTCCCTGCTGGCCTCGCTGTCCGAAACCCACCGTTTCGTGCAGGCCAACCTGGGCGATGAGGTGCTCTGGTCCGGCAGCATGCCCTGTCGGCTGGACGGCGACGCCAGCATCCCCATCGCGGTGTACGGCTCCTCCAACAGCGGTCAGTTGCGACACGTCTATCGCCGCGGGCTGGATGTGCGCTACGGCCGGATGATGCAGAGCATCGCCGGCGTCCATTACAACTTCTCCCTGCCGGAGAGTTTCTGGCCCCGCTGGCAGTCGCTGCTGGGCGACGAGCGTAGCCTGCAGGATTTCAAATCGGACCAGTACTTCTGGCTGATCCGCAATTTCCGCCGGCGCAGCTGGTTGCTGATGCTGCTGTTCGGGGCGTCACCGGCGCTGGATGCCAGCTTCGTGGACGGTGTGTCCCACCATCTCAAGCGTTTCAGCGACGACACCTGGGTGGGCGAGAGTGCGACCTCCCTTCGCATGGGCGACCTGGGCTACCACAACAACGCCCAGGCCTCGCTGGACATCTGTTTCAACGAACTGCGCACCTATACGGACACACTGTACCGGGCGATCCACACGCCCTGGCCGCCCTACGAGAAGATCGGGATGCGCAACGCCGACGGCGAGTTCATCCAGATCAACACCAACGTGCTGCAGATCGAGAACGAGTACTACAGCGCTGTGCGGCCCAAACGCACCACCCAGCGCGGCGAAAAGCCGATCCAGGCGCTGCGTAGCCGCGGGGTGGAATACGTCGAAGTGCGCTGCCTCGATCTGGACCCGTTCGAGCCGCTGGGCATCGGCGCGACTCAGATCGATTTTCTCGACCTGTTCCTGCTGGACTGCCTGCTCAGCGACAGCGAGGTGATCGGTGACGATGAATGCGCCCGCCTCGATGGCAGCTACAAGGATGTCGTGGGCAAGGGGCGCCAGGCCGATCTGCAGATCTGTTTCGAGGGCAGCCTGACACCGGTTCGCGACGCTGCGCTGACCCTGCTGGATCGTCTGCAGGGCCTGGCGGAACGTCTGGACACCTTCAACGGCGGCGAAAAGACCTATCAGAACGCGCTGGCTGCCCAGCGGGCAGTGTTGACCGAGCCGGGCAAGACCCGATCCGACCGGGTTCTGGCGGCGATGGAAAGCCACAGCCAGGGGCATCTGGCCTGGATGCTGGATCAGTCCCGCGCCCATCAGGCGCAGCTGCGTGAAGAAGGGCTGGATGACGCAACCCGGTCCGCCTACGAGAAAATGGCCACCGATTCCATCGCCGCGCAGAAGGAGCTGGAAGCCAGCGACCGGGTGACATTTGAGGAATACCTCAACGCCTATCTGAAGGATTGATCACACTCGGCGTCGCCCCGGCGGACCTGCCGCACAAAACCTGAACAGGCGCTTGTTTCACGCTCAAGCGCCTGTTAATTTTTGTTACAGGTTGCGAACAGGCGCAGGGGAGGGCTGTCATGGCCAGGGACATCAAGCTTGGCTGGGATGTGGAATCGCTCAACAAGGCGTATCGCCAGGGCTATATGGCTTCGGTGATGGGCATGCCCCGTGAGCGCTGTCCCTATCGGGGCGAAGTGGTGATTGCGGCCTGGGAGGCTGGTTGGGAGGACGGCAACGACGCCCTCCAGCAAGAGCAACCCGGTGCCAGCGACCGGATCGCCTGACCGCCGGGGCGCCGTTCCAGTCGGGTTAAATCGCAAGCGCTAGCGCTGCACCACAAAGGATGTGAACAGCACATCCATGATCTCGGCGCCGGTCTGTTCCTCTTCCAGAACCTTGTTGAACACCTCCAGCGCCTTCTGTCGCAGGGCCTCCTGACCTTCCGGCTTCGACAGTTCTTCCAGTTTTTCCTGAGCCAGCAGCATGACCATCTCGTGGCGTAGCCGCGGTTCGTGGTCCTTGACCGCCGTTTCCGCTTCTTTCGACGCCACACGAAGCGTGACCTCGGCCTTCACATAGCTGAGCCGGCCGGTGGATTGCCCAACATTGGTAATGAACGGCGGATCCATGGCCACATAGATCGACGGCGCCGGAGCGGCCTGCTCTTCCGTCGTAGCCTCGTCGGGTGCCTCCTCATCGGCTGCCTGGACGGAAACGCTGGCGAGGCACATCAGGGCGAGGCCAATGGCGAAAACGAGGCGACGGAATGTCATGGGCTTGCAGTTCTCCTTGTAATCCTGTTGTATCGCATCTGACGGTCGGGAACCCCGGCAGAAAATGCCGGTCGATGAACCGGTTCCGTTACCGTGACACCCCAAATCGTGTGCGCCCAGAATAGCAGGCCGATGGAGATCAGCCCAGCCGGGTGCGCCCCAACCCAGCCCGTGAAGAGGACGCCATGCCCGGTCGACGTCTCGTTTTTCTTCTGATTTTCCTGGTGTGCGCTGCCTTGCTCGCCACCGCGTTCTACATGGAATACGTCATGCTGCTTGAGCCCTGTCCGCTCTGCTGGCTGCAGCGTATGGCACTGATGGCCGTTGGCGCGGTAGCGCTGTTGGCGGCCTTGCATGGTCCCAAGGGCTGGGGCGGGCGCCTCTATGGACTGGTGCTGGCGTTTTTCTCCATCCTGGGCACGGCGCTGGCGGCCCGTCAGCTCTGGCTGCAAAGTCTCCCCGAAGAGCAGGTTCCGGCCTGCGGACCATCTGTAGACTATCTGCTTGAGGTCATGCCGCTGCGTGAGGTCCTGAGTATCGCCATGCGCGGTACCGGCGACTGCGCCGAAGTGGTCTGGCGCTTCCTGGGGCTGAGTATCCCGGGCTGGACGGCGATCTTCTTCGTGGCGCTGGCCCTGCTGGGTCTGGCTATCCTGTTCGGCGCGTTTCGCCCCAAGGCGGCCGCTTACTGAGCCGATGTCGTGCAGCGACTCAATGAAACGCTTGCCCGGCTCGCTGGGGTTAGGGTAACGTCCTTAGCATAACGATAACGGAGGCTGGCCGGACCTTAAGCGAGTCGGCCTTGACGGAACAGAACCAGGGGGAGTCCATGCTGGAGAACGTTCAGAGTGCCAGGGAGCGATGGGGTGGTGTCAGCGATTTGATTGATCGCTGGCTGCGCGAACGACAGGATCTGATCGTCAAGTTCTGCGACGTGAGCGGAACCACTGAATTTTCGGATACCGGGGCCGTACGGGCACGCTTTGTGGCGCTTTGTGATGTGCTGGTGGACTACGTGTCGGCCGGTCATTTCGAGGTGTACGAACAGCTGATTCAGGAAGCCAAGGAATTCGACGACGGCGGCATGGAGTTGGTGGCCAAGGTCTATCCCAAGCTGGAAGAGATCACTGAGGTGGCGCTGTCCTTTAACGATCGCCTGAGCGGCGACGCCATGACTGCGGAGGAACTGGAGGCGCTGATGGAGCCTCTGTCCCATCTGGGCGAGCAGCTGGAAACCCGCTTCGAGCTGGAGGATTTCCTGATCGAGCATCTGCACAACGTCCACGCCGACAAGATGATTTCGCCTTCCTCAGCGTGACATGACACCTTTAGGGGCGCCCTTTTTGTTTCGGGCCCTAAAGCAAAAGAGCCGGCTTTAAGCCGGCTCTTTGCGTTTCAGGCAGACGGATTATTCGCCGTCTTCACCGTCCTTCGGGTTCACCTTCAGCAGTTCCACATCGAAGATCAGGGTCTCGTTGGGACCGATGGAGCGGTTGCCGCCCGGGCCGTAGGCCAGGTCAGACGGAATGTAGAACTTGTAGTGGCCGCCTTCTTCCATCAGCTGCAGGCCTTCGGTCCAGCCCGGAATCACCTGGTTCAGCTGGAACGTGACCGGCTTGCCGCGCTCCCGTGAGCTGTCGAACACGTCGCCGTTGATCAGCTCGCCGGTGTAGTGGACCTTCACGGTGTCGGACGCCTTGGGTTTCGGGCCGTCGCCTTCCTCAAGCACTTCGTACTGCAGGCCGGAATCGGTGGTGGTCACCTCGTCACGCTTGCCGTTCTTCTCCAGGAACGCCTCGCCCTCGGCCTTGTTTTTCTTGGCCATTTCCTGAACCTTGGCCATCTGTTGCTGCTGCATCTTCTTCTGGTATTCCTGCAGCGCCGCCTGGATTTCATCGCGGCTCATCCGGGCTGCGTCACCGCCTTCGTGACCGTCCTTGATCCCCTCCAGGAATTGATCCATCTGCAGATCCGGCAGGTCGTGCTTCATGCGCTCGCCCAGCACCAGCCCCATGCCGTAGCTGACCTTCTGGTCCTGCGTGTCCAGGGCGGACTCGGCCGAGGCGTTCATGGCGGTGAAGGCCGTCGCGGCCACCGTGCCGGCCAGGGCAAGCGAAATCAGGGATTTTTTCATGGAGTTTCCTTAGCTTCGAGGAGAGACCGAACCGGCCTGACGGGCGTAAGACGTCCGTTCAGGAAGCCAAGTTACGGGTGACTCCCGGTGTGTTTGTCGAAGAACCCCGAGGGGCCGGCCTCGTCAGCTGGCCCGGCGGTTCCCTTTAATGGAAGGGCAAAGGTAACGCGTTTGGCGACACTGTGCCAATGACTGATGGGTAAGGAAGTTGGGACGACGTCCCAAAATTGACGTGTGCAAAGACGACGTCAGGGCGTCGCGGCATTTTGCGAACGACGAATGCCTTCGGCGCTGAGGGAATAAGGGGCCGAATAGGGGGATTGCCAGTCGGGTTCCGCCATCACTTCCGGCTGTGCGTTCAGGCGGCTGCCGGCCGGATCCACTGCCAGGGCGTTCCAGTTGCCGTCGGAGGGTGGCTTGTCGGCGTAGTGCCAGCTGCCGTCGGTGTCCTGCCATTTGAAGACGATGTCGGGCCCGGTATCCGGTACCGGATTGGGCACCACGCCTTCAAACGCCGGCACCGGTTCGGTGGTCGTGCTGGTGGTCTTGGGCGTCGGCTCCTTGATGCCGACGAACATCAGGACGATCAGCAGGCCGAGCGCGGGAAACGCCAGTCGGAAGGCCCAGCGGCGCATCATCATCGGGATTGGCTCCCTTGTGTCGTTGTCGCGTGCGCCGCGGGAATCGCGTCCCGCAATGCCTCAATCAGTCGGTTCATGCCAGCTTCGAGTAAGGTTGAGTGGTCCCCTTCCGGGGCCGCAGCGCGAAGGTTACGGATTAACAGGCCTTCATTATAGACCGAATTTGATGACATATTGTGACGGTCCTGAAGCCTGAGGGTGTAGATCCATGCCAGCTCGATTTGTTCCGCCTGCAATTCAGCGCCCTGGATGGATTCCCGTAATGCTTTGGTTGGAAAGGTTTTGTTCAGCGACTGGCGGAGTGTCCTGAGGCGTTCGGTACAGTGCTCTCGCCATTGCCGGATGCTGTCCGGCTCCTCACCATCCCACGTTTGGCCCTCGATTGCCAACCACGTCGCTGTTAACAGGCGGGAGACCGAACACCCTTGCGCTTGCAGGGCGAGACTGGCCTGGGCCACCTCTTTATTGGACCAGAGTTGCAGCGCCGTGCGCCATAGGGGATTGTCCAGCGTTAAATCCGATGGCGGTTCCATGAAAGCTCCGATGCGGGAGTGGCCCGATGCGATACGCATGTTTCACTGCAGCCGCCCGGCCAACAGCTCTGATAGAATGCGCGCATGCTGACACTATCGAATCTCAGTTTACAACGGGGCGGCCAATGGCTGCTAGAACGGACCTCGGCCACGATCCAGCCCGGACAGCGGGTGGCGATCGTCGGGGCCAATGGCGCGGGCAAGTCGAGCCTGTTCAGTCTGATCCTTGGCGAGCTGGCGCCCGAAGCCGGTGACGTCGACCTGCCCGGCGGCTGTCGGCTGGCCCATATGGCTCAGGAGGTGGATGCCACCGATCGCAGCGCGCGGGATTTCGTGCTGGATGGCGACATCGAGCTGCGTCGCCTGGAGCGGGCCTTGGCGGTCGCCGAAACCGATGGCGATGAACTGGCCCAGGCCCGCATCCACGGTGAGCTGGATCTGCATGAAGCCTGGTCGGCGTCACGTCGAGCGGAAACGCTGCTGCGCGGCCTGGGTTTTGCCGATGCGGATGCGGACCGGCCGGTCACGGCGTTTTCCGGGGGGTGGCGGATTCGCCTGAACCTGGCCCAGGCCCTGATGCGGCCGTCCGATCTGCTGCTGCTGGATGAGCCCACCAACCACCTGGATCTGGACGCCTGCTTCTGGCTGGAAAACTGGTTGCGCCGCTATCCGGGCACCTTGCTGTTTATTTCCCACGACCGGGATTTTATGGATCGGGTGGCGACCCACGTGCTGCATTTCGATCAGCGCGCGCTGGTGACCTATACCGGCAATTACACCGATTTCGAGACCCAGCGCAGTGAACGCCTGGCCCAGCAGCAGGCCGGCTACGAGCGTCAGCAGGCCCGTATTGCCGAGATCGAGCAGTTCATCACCCGTTTCAAGGCCAAGGCCACCAAGGCCCGCCAGGCGCAGAGCCGGATAAAAGCGCTGGAGCGCATGGAGCGGATCGCGCCGGCGCATGTGGATTCGCCGTTCGAGTTCCGTTTCCCAACGGCGGACAAGATCAGCAGCCCGCTGCTGTCTATCCGTAACGGTCAGGCCGGCCATGGCGACACGGTGATTCTGAACAACGTCAACCTGACGCTGTTGCCGGGCACGCGCCTGGGGCTGTTGGGGCCGAACGGTGCCGGCAAGTCGACCCTGATCAATGCGTTGCTGGGCGGTGATGCCCTGCTTGCCGGCGAACGCACCACCGGTGAACATCTTTCTGTTGGCTACTTTGCCCAGCATCAGCTGGAGTCGCTGGACCTGGACGCCAGTCCGTTCCTGCACCTGCAGCGGGCTGCGCCCAAGGCGTCCGAACAGGCGATCCGCAACTTCCTGGGTGGTTTCGGATTCCACGGCGACGACGCGCTGGATCGCATCCGCAATTTCTCGGGGGGCGAAAAGGCTCGGGTGGCGCTGTCCCTGATTGCCTGGGCCAAGCCCAATCTCCTGTTGCTTGATGAGCCGACCAACCACCTGGACCTGGAAATGCGCCAGGCCCTGACCATGGCGCTGCAGCAGTTCGACGGCGCGGTTGTGATCGTTTCCCACGACCGCCACCTGCTGCGCAACACAGTGGACGAATTCCTCATGGTCAATGAGGGTGTCGTTCGGGAGTATGAGGGCGATCTGGACGACTACGAACGCTGGCTGGCAGATCGACGGACCGACGACAGCCGGGCGCCAAGGCGTGACGCGTCAGAGAGCGAACCGGCCCGTCCGGAAGTCGGCGAGAACGCCGACGACCGCAAAGCGCGTAAGCGGGCGGAGGCGGCGTTGCGTCAGAAGATGAGTCCCTACCGCAAGCGCCAGCAGCAGCTGGAAGCCCGGATGGCGGAACTGCAGAAGCAATTGGCGGCGCTGGAAGACACGCTGGGAGACGCCGGGCTCTACGAGGCGGCGCGCAAGGAAGAGCTCAAGGTGGCCCTGGGCCAGCAGGCCCAGGCCAAAGGCGATCTGGAATCGGTCGAGATGGAGTGGCTGGACGTGTCCGAGACGCTGGAGAGCCTGGAAGGCGAGCTGTCCTGACCGGGGCGGTTCTGCCGCCCTGTTAGACCACGTTCAGTGTGAACTTCTGGCGAGCCAGGTAGTCCTTTTCGTTTTCCAGGTCGGCCCGGGTCAGCGGCCGCTCTTCCAGCCAGCCCTCGGCGAAGCTCACAGTCAGTTCGCTGGGGCTGGTGATCTCGACCTTGAAACCCGCGGGTTGTTCCATGTTGCGTGGGTGCTGGATCAGGTTGGCCAGCCGCAACAGGATGCACAAACGCTGCAGCCGCGGTACATCGTCCTCGTCACACCCCTCGAACACGGCATTGGAAAACTTGCGCCGATGGCCTCGCACCAGGGTGGCCAGATTCTGTTGACCCTGCTGGGAGAAACCGGAGAGATCCGAATAGCGCAGCAGATAGGCGCCATGCTTGTGGTACTGGCTGTGGGAGATGGTCAGGCCGATTTCGTGCAGGCGGCAGGCCCAGCGCAGCAGGTCCTCGTCGAACTCGGTGTTGATCTGCCAGGCTTCGGCGACTTGCCGGTAGGCGGCGATCGCCGTTTCCTCCACCGCCGCAGCATGCGACGTATCGATGTCGTATCGGCCTTGCAGCGCCTGGGTGGTGCGCTCGCGCACATCCTCATGCTGGATGCGGCCGACAATGTCGTAGAGCAGGCCCTCGCGCAGGGCGCCATCGGTGTAGGTCATGGATTCGATCTCCAGTGACTCAAAGGCGGCCAGCAGTATTGCCAGGCCTGCGGGAAAGATGCTTTGCCGGTCCGCGCGGACGCCGAGGTCTGACAGCCGCTCGACGTTGCCCATATCCACCAGGCGCTGGCGCAGTTCGCGCAGCGCGTCCAGGGTGATGGTGCCGTTGGTCAACTTGAGGTTGGCCAGCACCGATGAAATCGCCTTGATCGAACCCGAGGAGCCCACCGCGCTCTGCCAGCCCAGGTGGCGGAAGCGGTGGCGAATGTTGAGCAGCTCCTGGGAGGCGTGGGTTACCGCCCTGTCCATTTGCTTGCGCGGGATCTTGCCGTCCGGGAAGTAGCGATTGCGAAACGACACGCAGCCCATGTGCAGGCTTTCCAGGGCCTGGGCTTCGAAGCGCTCGCCGATGATGAACTCGGTGCTGCCTCCGCCGATGTCGATGACCAGGCGGCGACCGGTATCGTCCGCGAGGGTGTGGGAGACGCCCAGGTAGATCAGGCGGGCCTCCTCGCGGCCGGCGATGATTTCCACCGGAAAGCCCAGCACCGCTTCGGCCCGCTCCATGAATCGATTGGTATTACGGGCAACCCGAAGGGCGTTGGTGCCGACGATCTGGACCGCGGACGGCGGCATGCCCTGCAGGCGCTGCGCGAAGCGGCTCAGGCAGTCCAGTGCGCGTTGCTGGGCGTCTTCGGTCAGGTTGTTGTCGGCGTCGAGGCCAGCGCCGAGCTGGACCTTTTCACCCATTTTCTCGACGGTGCGAATCTCACCGTGGATCAGGCGGGCAATCACCATATGGAAGCTGTTGGAGCCCATGTCGATGGCTGCCAGCAGCTCTGGCTCGGTGGCGGGGTTGGGGGCCGTCACGTGTCTTGAAATCCTCTTGCCAGGCCGTATATTGTGTGAGGCTCTTTATGGTGAACCGACACTGCGGGTAACTATAAGACAAACCCCGCCAACCTGTCAGTAGCGGATCCAAGTCCAGGGTCAGGAAGCCAGTGCCTGCCGGAGTGCAGGGACTTTCCGTCTGAGGGAACTTTCGCGTAAAGTTGAGTCGGTAGATTTCGACAGGGCCGGTCGGATGACGGGCCTTAAATGTTTGGAGCAGTGCGCCTGCCGGGTGCTGCCAACAGCAGGAAACAGTAATGAGCGGAAATATCGTAAACGTCACCGACGCTTCCTTTGAAGAAGACGTCCTGAAAGCCGACACCCCGGTCCTGGTGGACTATTGGGCCGAGTGGTGTGGTCCGTGCAAAATGATTGCACCGGTACTGGAAGAGATCGCCGAGGAATACGACGGTAAGCTGAAGATCTGCAAGCTCAACATCGACGAGAACGAGCAGACGCCGCCGAAGTTCAACATCCGCGGCATCCCGACGCTGATGCTGTTCAAGAACGGCAACGTGGACGCGACCAAGGTCGGTGCCCTGTCCAAGTCCCAGCTGGCGGCGTTCCTCGACAGCAATCTCTGATCTGTCGACGATCGGGCATACCAGCCGACGGAAAAGCCATCTCCTGACTGCCAGGAGGTGGCTTTTTTGTGGGCGGCAAAGGTAGGTTGGGCTGACGAAGGAAGCCCAACAGGCCGGCTGAAACCCGGAGCCTGAAGCCAGTGGATGTCATCGCTTCCGTCGCCCCGGAGGGTCGTCCCTGGCCGCCTATGCGACGAGGGCATCCTGTCCTCTGCTACAGCGATGGCATCCATCGGCTTCGATCCGAGCTTTGCGGAAGTCGCGGAGAGCATGAGTCATGGTGGGCGGCATTATTCATTGGCGTGGAGTCCTGGGGCAATGCCCGACACGGATACTCAAATAACCCTGTGCGGACTGATCCTTGCCGGCGGCCGTGCCCGGCGTCTGGGTGGCGTGGAAAAAGGTCTGGCCGACTGGCGGGGGCGTCCCCTGGTTGCGACCGCAGCGGAGGCCTTGCGCCCTCATTGTGACACGTTGCTGATCAGCGCCAATCGTCGTCTCTCCGACTACCGGTCATGGGCTGACAAGGTCGTGAGCGATGCTCCCGAGTTCGATGATGCGGGGCCGCTGGCCGGCTTGTTGTCGGGATTGCGTTGTGCGCGGGACCTGGGCTTTGTCGGTGTGCTGGTGATGCCCTGCGATACGCCGGCGGTCTCCGCGGATATCATGGGCGAACTGGCCGGGGCGGTCCGGCAGGACCCGCAACGCATGGTGCTGGCGCGAGTGGGCGATCGCTTACACCCACTTCACGGGTACTATCCGGTGCGTCTGGTCGATGCGTTACAACGGGATCTTGAGCAGGGTGGGCGTAAAGTGATGGCGTTTGCCGGGGCGCAGGATCCGAGGTATCTGGATCTGCCTGTGGCATCGACGGTATTCCGTAACCTGAATGCGCCGGAAGATTGGGAGGCGCCCTAATCCTGTTGCCAGTTTTTGGCCTTGTCCCGGTCGCTGGCTTTCTGCTCCACCCAGTGGGACTCCCCGTCCACCGTGATTTCCTTCTTCCAGAACGGGGCGGAGGTTTTCAGGGCATCCATCAGAAATTCGCAGGCTGCGAATGCATCCCCCCGATGGGCGCTGGCCACACCGACGAAGACGATCTGCTCGCCCAGGGCGAGTTCGCCAACCCGGTGAATCACCCGCACCGCCTGGATGGACCAGCGCTCGCGGGCCTGGGTGACCAGATCCTCGATCACCGACTCGGTCATGCCCGGGTAATGCTCCAGGAACAGGGCGCGAACGTCCTGGCGATCGCCTCGGGTCCGGACCAGCCCGGTGAAGGTGGCTATCGCGCCGGTATCGCCGGTGCCGCCAAGCGCCCGGGTCTGCTCACCAATATCGAAGTCTTCGGTCTGGATGCGAATCATGAATCGGTCCTAACCGCCGGTCACGGGCGGGAACAGGGCCACTTCATCGCCCGGTGACAGGGGCTGCGTCGGGCGGGCCATGGTCTGGTTGACGGCGATCATGACCGGCTGGTCGCCTTGCAGGACATCCCAGGGGGCGCCGCGGCTGGCGAGGCTCTCGATCACGTCGGACACCGTACCCTGAGTGCTGATCGGCAGTTCCAGTTCATCCGTCTGCAGGGTCTCGCGCAGGCGGGCGAAGAATTTAACGGTCACGGTATCGCTCATGGTCAGCCCAGCAGATCGGTGAATGGCAGGAAGGTCAGCGGGTCGCCCCGTTTGATCGTACGCTCTTCCGGCACGACCGCCAGACCTTCGGCCCAACAGGCCGAGCTTAACATGCCCGAGCTCTGGTTTGGGTAGGCTTCGATCCACGCCTGGCCATCCTGCAGCACGCGCCGGGCCCGGACAAATTCGCGCCGGGGCGAGGCGCGTTCCACGGTGAAATCAGCCGGCAGTTGCGGAAAGGCGGGCTTTAAGTCGGCAGCGCCCTGCAGGCGCCGTATGAACGGTGCGGCGACGATCAGGAACGTCACCAGCACCGCCGCCGGATTGCCCGGCAGTCCCAGCATCGGCGTGTCGCCCACGTGGCCGAAGGCCAGCGGTTTACCGGGTTTGAGTGCCAGGCGCCACAGGGCCACATCGCCCAGGGATTCCATCGCGGCGCGGACATGGTCTTCTTCGCCGACGGAGACGCCGCCGCTCGACAGGATCAGGTCCGCTTCGCGCCCGGCCCGTTCCAGGGCGCTCAGTGTCGCCTCGCGGGTGTCCGCCACATCGCCCAGGTCGATCACCTCGCAGTGCATCTGCTGGAGCAGGGCGTCCAGGGTGAAGCGATTGGTGTTGTAGATCTTGCCCGGTGGCAGCGGTTCGCCGGGCGGGACCAGTTCGTCACCGGTGGTCAGGATGGCGACCCGAACCGGACGGCGCACCGGCACTTCCGCAATGCCCAGGGAGGCCAGCAAACCCAACTCCTGCGGCCGCAGGCGAGTGCCGGCACTGAGGGCAACGGCGCCGGCCTTGAGATCCTGGCCCCGGGGGCGGATATTCTGGCCGGACTCCGGCTGTTGCGAGGTGTGCAGTCCGGTGTCGTCGACGAGGACGTTTTCCTGCATCAGGACCGCGTCAGCGCCTTCGGGAACCGAGGCCCCCGTAAAAATGCGGGCGGCACTGCCGGGCGTCAGGGGTTCCGGGGCAACGCCGGCGGGAATGCGCTGGCTGACCGGCAACGGCTGGTCCGTGAGGTCTGCGATGCGGACAGCGTAGCCATCCACTGCGCTATTGTCGGCGGGCGGCACGTCGGCAGGCACATTTTGACCGGTTGCCAGGATCCGCCCCAGCGCGTGACGTAATGGTAATGTTTCCGTGCCTGCGACGGTATTCGCCTGAGGCAGCAGTTGGGCCAGGGCGTCGTCGAGCGAGGTGAGGCCGTCAGTGGGACGCATGGTCGCTTCCCGTGTCGAGGCGCTCGTCCAGGCGATACACCGGCTTCTCCGACTTGCGGTTGACCAGCGCCGAGAAATTGCAGGGGCGGTGGCGGCTGTCCAGCTGTTCCTTCAGGATCTTGTCCCAGCCCAGGGTGCAGGCACCCGTCGAACCGGGCAGGCAGAACACCACCGTGTTGTTGGACAGCCCGCCAAGGGCTCTGGACTGGATGGTGGAGGAGCCGATGTCGTCGGCCGACAGGCGGCGGAATTCTTCGCCGAAGCCATCGATTTCCTTGTCGAACAGCGGCTTGACCGCTTCCGGCGTGCTGTCGCGCTCATGGAAACCGGTGCCGCCGGTGATCATGACGACCTGGATGCGGTTGTCTGCGATCCAGCGGGCAATCAGGGCGCGGATCAGGTAGATGTCGTCCGGAAGCAGGCGGCGCTCGAGGACCCGGTGGCCAGCGGCGTTGGCCTGGTCGGTCAGGTACTGGCCGGACGTGTCTTCTGCGGGGCCGCGGCTGTCGGAAACCGTCAGGATGGCGACGTTCAGTGGTACGAAGGTGTCGGACTTTGCCATGGGTCAAATTTTTCCAATTCCGGGGGCCTGAATAGACCGAAAATCAACGGTTGGCTTGCTACGGGTTGAAAAACGCGCTATATCGTAAGGACGTGCCAACCAGTATCCTGTTGTCACCGCAATTTTGGAAGGGGTGGTAATGGCCAAACTTGTTGCTATAATGGCCGGCACGTTTACACGCTTCCATTTGAAAAAGCCGTATTGGCGCCCGCCTCACGGTTTCTGTCCCAATATTTAAAAGCATCACGTTACGTCCAGGGGCTACCCCCTGTCTTCGCAAACCTGATTGATATTCCATTCCAATTCGTCACAAACAAAATATGAACCTTACCGAACTCAAGCAGAAACCCGTTCCCGAGCTGCTGGATATTGCCCAGGAAATGGGACTCGATAATCTGGCCCGTTCTCGCAAGCAGGATGTCATCTTCTCAATTCTGAAGAAGCACGCCAAAAGTGGCGAGGACATCTACGGGGACGGCGTGCTGGAGATCCTCCAGGACGGCTTTGGCTTCCTGCGTTCCGCCGACGCGTCTTACCTGGCGGGACCGGACGACATTTACGTGTCACCGAGCCAGATCCGCCGTTTCAACCTGCGTACAGGCGATACCATTGCCGGCAAGATTCGTCCCCCGAAGGACGGCGAGCGTTATTTCGCTCTGCTCAAGGTCAACGAGATCAACTTCGACAAGCCGGACAATGCCCGTAACAAGATCCTGTTCGAAAACCTGACGCCGCTGTTCCCGGATGAGCGCCTGACGCTCGAAGCCGGTAACGGCAGTACCGAGGATCTGTCCTCCCGGGTTCTCGACCTGGTGGCGCCCATCGGTAAAGGCCAGCGTGGCCTGATCGTGTCGCCGCCGAAAGCGGGTAAGACGCTGCTGATGCAGGGCATCGCCCAGTCGATCACCCGCAATAATCCGGAGTGCCACGTGATGGTGCTGCTGATTGACGAACGGCCGGAGGAAGTGACCGAGATGCAGCGGACCGTCCGCGGCGAGGTCATCGCCTCGACCTTCGACGAGCCGCCGGCCCGTCACGTTCAGGTTGCGGAAATGGTGATCGAAAAGGCCAAGCGGCTGGTCGAGCACAAGAAAGACGTGGTGATCCTGCTGGATTCCATCACCCGTCTGGCCCGTGCCTACAACACCGTGATCCCGTCCTCGGGTAAAGTCCTCACCGGTGGTGTCGACGCCCACGCCCTGGAGAAGCCCAAGCGTTTCTTCGGTGCCGCGCGTAACGTCGAGGAAGGCGGCAGCCTGACCATCCTGGCGACCGCGCTGGTCAACACCGGCTCCAAGATGGACGAGGTCATCTACGAGGAATTCAAGGGCACCGGCAACATGGAGGTCCATCTGGACCGCAAGATTGCCGAACGGCGGACGTATCCGGCCATCAACATCCGCAGCTCCGGCACGCGCCGGGAAGATCTGCTGATGAGCGAAGCGGACATCCAGCGGATCTGGATCCTGCGCAAGCTGCTGCACTCCATGGACGACGACACCGCCGCCCTGGAGTTCCTGCTGGACAAGCTGCGCGATACCAAGACCAACGATGAATTCTTCCAGTCCATGAAGAAGCGCTGATCGCGCCCGCGCCCCTGCCGTTCACCGAGCGACAGGGGCGCTGTCCATTCTGCGAACCCAATTCCCCGACTGCCTTCCCCGGTGATCAACAGGCCAGGACTGCCGCATGAAATACGACGATCTGCGTGATTTTATCGACCAGCTGGAAAAGCTGGGCGAGCTCAAGCGAATCAAGACGGAAGTCGACCCCTACCTGGAAATGACCGAAATCTGCGACCGCACCCTGCGTGCCGGTGGCCCGGCGCTGCTGTTCGAGAACCCCAAGGGGTATGACATGCCCGTGTTGGGCAATCTGTTCGGCACACCTCGGCGGGTGGCGCTCGGCATGGGGCAGGAGGATGTGGAAAGTCTGCGGGAAGTGGGCAAACTGCTGGCCTTCCTCAAGGAGCCGGATCCCCCCAAGGGATTCAAGGACGCCTGGGAAAAGCTGCCGATCTTCAGGCAGGTGATGCAGATGGGGCCGAAGGTCCGTCGCTCGGCGCCGTGCCAGGACGTCATCATCGAAAAGGACGACGTCGATCTGTATAAGATCCCGATCCAGCATTGCTGGCCCGGGGATGCCGGGCCCCTGGTGACCTGGCCGCTGGTGATTACCCGCGGGCCGCACAAGGAGCGCCAGAATCTGGGCATCTACCGGCAGCAGCTGATTGGTCGGAACCGCCTGATCATGCGCTGGCTGAGTCACCGCGGTGGCGCTCTGGATTTCCAGGAGTGGCAGAAAGCGCATCCGGGCGAACCCTTCCCGGTGGCCGTCGCGCTGGGCGCGGATCCCGCCACGATACTGGGGGCGGTCACACCGGTGCCGGACAGTTTGTCCGAATACGCCTTTGCCGGTTTGCTGCGGGGCAGCCGGACCGAACTGGTCAAGGCCGGTTTATCGGAGCTGCAGATCCCGGCCAGTGCGGAGATCGTACTGGAAGGGTTTATCTATCCCGACGATACCGCGCCGGAAGGGCCGTTCGGTGATCACACCGGGTATTACAACGAGGTGGAGACCTTCCCGGTGTTCACCGTGGAGCGGGTCACCCACCGCAAGAATCCGATTTATCACAGCACCTACACCGGACGCCCGCCGGATGAGCCCGCGATCCTTGGTCTGGCGCTGAACGAGGTCTTCGTGCCGATCCTGCAGAAGCAGTTTCCGGAAATCGTCGACTTCTACCTGCCGCCGGAGGGCTGTTCCTACCGCATGGCAGTGGTGACCATGCGCAAGCAGTATGCCGGCCATGCCAAACGTGTGATGATGGGCGTATGGTCCTTCCTGCGGCAGTTCATGTACACCAAGTTCGTGATCGTTACGGACGACGATGTGAACGCGCGCGACTGGAACGATGTCATCTGGGCCATCACCACGCGAATGGATCCGGTGCGGGACACCACGATGGTCGAGAATACGCCCATCGATTATCTGGATTTCGCCTCGCCGGTGGCCGGGCTGGGCTCCAAGATGGGGCTGGATGCCACCACCAAGTGGCCGGGCGAGACCGACCGGGAGTGGGGCCGCCCCATCGCCATGGATCCGGCCGTGAAGGAGCGGGTCGATGCCATCTGGTCCGAACTGGGAATTGATGCCCCGGAACGCTGAACCGCCGACGCAGGTCCGGATTGTGCCGGCCGGTCTGGAATTTACCGCCTCACCCGGGGACGATCTGCTGACGGCAGCCCGCCGGGCGGGTGTGGCCGTTCGCTGGTCCTGTCGCAATGGGGTCTGCGAACTTTGCGAAGCCCGGTTACTATCGGGACGGGTCTTCAATACCCGGACCCGCCAAGACGAACACCCGTCCGCCAACGTCATGCTGTGTCGATGCCAGCCGCGCGGCGGACCGGTTGAACTGGAGATTGAGGAGGTTATGGCTGCAGGTTCCAATACGCCCCAACAGGTGCAGGCGAACGTCCGGGATATCACCCCGCTGAGTCACGATGTGTATCGGGTGACCCTGGATCTGCCGCGTCGCCGTGAGCTTGATTTCCACGCCGGCCAGTACCTGTCGGTGCGTCTGCCGGGCGCCGAGCCGTCCTATTTTTCCATCGCCAGCAGTCCGACGGCCTCTTCGATCGAGCTGCACGTGCAGGCCGGCACGGATTGGGCCACGGCCCTGAAGGTGATGGAGGCGTTTCGTGATCCGGGTCAGGTGACTCTGGAGCTGCCGCACGGCAAGGCCTGCCTGGCCCAGGTGCCTACCAAACCGCTGATTCTGATCGCCGCCGGTACGGGCTTCGCCCAGATGAAGAGCATCGTGGATTACCTGCGCGAGACCGACTGCAAGCAACCGGTCTTCCTGTACTGGGGGGTACGCCGGCACGAGGACATGTACCTGCGCTCCCTGGCCTGGCAGTGGCACGAGGAGTGGCCGGGCTTTGCCTTCTTCCCGGTGGTGGGTGACGACGCCGACAACGACTGGAGCGGTCATCACGACCAGCTGGTCCGTGCGGTTCTGGCTGGTGGCTACGAGTGGCCGGAAGTCGAGGTTATGGCCAGCGGGTCGCCGCCGATGGTCTACACGCTGATGGACGCGCTGCTGGAAGCGGGGCTGCCGGAATCGGCATTCTATTCGGACGTGCTGGAGTACGCGCCGCGGAGCTAATGTTCGGAGAAAGTACGCAAAGCTCGGCGCTTTAATGTAGCCGACGCTTCAGCTTCGGAGGAGCCGCAAGGCTCCTTTGTTGTTTATGGACCTCGCGAAATCCGGGGCCGGCCTGCAGCCGGCAGGGTGTTGCAAAAGCCCCAGTATTCCAAAAGTTGCGTCGTACACTCCCTCTCCCCTCGAGGGAGAGGGCCGGGGAGAGGGGGAGGCGCCGCCAGGCGCCCTTCTATAGCAGGCGATTACGTCCGGCGAGGCTTTCGCCTCGCCCCCCCTCTCTCCAAACCTCCGCTCCGCGCCCCGGCCCACATCCAGAGGCTGTGGGCGTTCCGGCGGGCGAAGCGATGCTTCGCTGTTTCCGCCTGCACCCCACCAGGGGAGAGAGGCTTTTACCCGAAAGCTTTTGCAACACCCTCTAAAGCATCGGCTACACGCTCGAGTCGCTCTGGCTCTCTTTACGCCTTGGGCATCGGCAGGTTGGGCAGACCGCTGTCCTTCAGCATGCTTTGCAGCAGCATCTGGTTGCTCTCTTCCTCATGCCCCATATGGGCATTCAGACGGGCCAGTTCGGCGATGGTCTCGGTGTTGCGCTTCAGACGCAGGCTGGTCTCGAAGTATTCCCGCGCTTTCCCCCACAGCTCGTTACGCAGGCTCAGGCGACCCAGCGCCAGCAGCAATTCCGGGTTGTTCGGGCGGTCCTGGAGCCAGCGTTCGGCGGCCAGCAGTTGCTCGTCCGGCTTTTCGCCTTCGATGCGGCCATACAGGTTGACCAGTTCGTCGCTCCAGTGATTGCGCAAGACCTTGCGCAGCAGGGTTTCCGCCTGGGCCTCGTCGCCCAGCAGGGCAAGGTTGCGGGCATACTCGTGGATCGTGAACTCGTCGCGGCGCATGGAGCCGGGCAGCTCGTCCCAGAGCTGGATCAACGGGCTCAGGTCGCGTGACCCCGGGCTTTGACGGCGAATGTCATCGGCCGCCCGGTGCAACAGGTTGTGCCAGGCCTTGCGCTCCAGGGTTTGCAATTCTTCCGCGTCGGCCAGATCCCGTTTGCGCAGCTCCGGAATCAGCGCGGACAGCTCCTTCCAGTCTTCCAGGGCCTCATACACCGTACGCAGCAGTTTCAGGACGAATGGGTGGTGTGGCGCCTGCTTGCGCAGCCGGATCAGCGTGGCCAGAGCCTGTTCGTAACGCTGGCCGGCAATCTGCAGCTGGGCCTGGGTGATGCCGACGGCGAGATCCGAGCCCGGCGTGCTCTCGAAGGCCTTACGCAGCAAATCATCGACGGCGTCGTGATCGTCGCATTCAAAGGCACACTGGGCGGCGGCCAGATAGTTGATCAGCGGCGTGTCCGCCTTGCCGGCCGAGGCCTCCAGCAGTTTGCGACCGCGCGGCCAGTTGCCTTCGGCCAGAGCCAGGAGCCCTTGCGTGGTCCGACGCCGGGCGCGGCGTTCGGCACTCTGGTTGAGCCAGGTGCTGACCAGGCCGGAGCCGCTGCGCAGGCGGCGGGCGGTGACCAGGATCATCTGGATAATGAGCGTGATCACCAGGATCAGCAGCACGCCAATCCAGAAATTGGTCTCGATCAGGTAGTTGCCCAGGCTGATGCGGATATAGCCGCTGTCGTATTGCAGGCCGAGGCTGAGCAACGCGCCGATCAGCAGCGCGGCCAGCAGCAGGATGAAGACTTTCCTCATGACGCGTCGCCCGCCTTATCCCCGGTCGGGGCGCTGTCGGATTTCTCGTTGTCGGCCGGCTTGGTCTCGCCGCTGGTGGCGTTCAGGCGCCCTTCCAGACGGGCCTTGAGCAGTGTCAGGGACTGGCTGATGTCCGGCAGTTCCGGGTTGATGTCCTTGCCCGACAGTTCGCCCAGCGTGTCACGCAGCCCGACCACCTTGCTGTGGCTGCCGTCGTACCAGGTGTTCAGCCAATCGGTGGCCTTCTTCAGGGCCTGGTTGTAGAGCGTCTGGTTGCCCCGCAGGACGGCGAGCTGGGCCTCTTCCAGCATCAGGCGCATGTTCAGGCGTACGTAGGCGCTCTGGTCCGGCGACAGCAGGGGCTTGACCGGCTCGTCCAGGCGGCGGATGGCGATGGCTTCGCTCAGAGTACCCTTGATATGGGCCCAACCTTTGGCAAGAGCGCCGCGCTCGTCGGTCTTGTCGGGATCTTGCGACATCGTCTGGGTGTAGTCGGCGCTGGCGTCCATGGCCAGGGCGCTGTCGTTCAGCTTGCCGATGGAATCGATGGCCGCCTCCAATTGGAGATAGAGGCCGGTCTTGTCGACGCCCGCTACGCTCTTGAGGGAGAGGATTTCCTGGGCCACCTGTTTGCGGACCGGGTAGCTGCCGGGATCGTCGGTTTTTTCCAGCACGTCATCCGCCGCCTTGAGGGCAGACAGCGCGCCGCGGTAGTCCTTTTCCACCTGCAGGCGCTGGTTGGCAATGCGCAGCAGGTATTCTGCTTCGGCCAGGAGCCAGTCGGTGCGGGTGCGATTGCCGGCTTCCAGCAAGGTGCGGGCGTTGTGGTCGATCTGCCGGCGCATGTCACTGATCAGTTTGGCCTGATCCGTCACATCGCCCTGCAGCGACTGGATGCGCTCGCGCAGCTGGCCGCCGGACTGGCTGTAATCCCGGTCCAGGCGCTGGGTGGTGGCGTCCAGGTAGTTCAGGGATTGCTGCAAGGCCTGTTGCTGCTGCCACAGGTGCCAGCTCCATAGGCCCAGTCCGATGACGGCGATCAGTGCAATCACGGCAATCAGCCAGAGCGGCCAGAGGCGGCGGGGTTGCTGTGGGGTCGAATTGACCGGGGCCGGCAGGTTAGTCGTAGAGTCAGTCACAGGCGTCCTTACTCGATTATGGGTAGTCCACTGGCTCCGGGGCGGCTGCCTTCAGTCCAGGTGTCCGAGGCATTCAATCAGGCCTTCGGGCGTCAGCTGTTCCGGAATAAACACACGCTCAAAACCCCGTTCCCGTGCCGTTTGTGCCACGCGGTCCACCGGGACCAGCAGTGTGCGGCGCTTGAGGGCGTTGTCTGTATTCTCACCCAGCGCGATGAGATTGTTCAATGTTTCCCCGGACAGCACAATGACGGCATCCGGATCAAAATCGTTGAGCGCCGACGTGATGGTGGCCGCTTCATAGTCGGGGCAGACCCGTTCGTAAAGCTCCAGGTTGTCGACCCGTGCGCCCCGTTCGGCCAGGGTCTGGCCCAGCAGCTCCCGGCCGCCGCGACCCTTGGCGATCAGGATGCGCTCGCCGGTGGGCTGGCGCAGCGTGTCGAGGGCCAGCAGGTGTTCGCTGGTGAAACCGTGCGGTGGAATGGTGACCGTCAGTCCGGCCTGTTCCAGCACCTCGGCTGTGCCGCTTCCCACTCCATACCAGTGTAGACCCACTGGCCACTGCGGCCACCAGTCCTCGGCCTGCTCCACGAACAGGCGCGCGGCACCGGGGCTGACTGCAATGACATGTTGATAGAGATCCAGCTCCTGGAACCGGGTGCGACGCTCCGGGCTCTCCGGCAGCGGCCGGCGCTCCAGCAGCGGCAGGCAGTGGGTCTGCGCGCCCTCGGCCTGCAGGCGTTCGGCCAGCCGATCTGCGTCCGGTTGCGGCCGGCAGATGAGGATGCGTCGGCCGGTCAGCGGGCGATCATTCGACCTTGTAGCCATAGATCTCCGCCAGAATCCGGTCGGCGCCCATCCGCAGCAGATCCTCGGCCAGTTCACGGCCCAGGCGCTCGCCTTGATCGCGCGGCGCGCGGCCTTCCACCCGGTAGACTTCCTGACCGTTGACCGACGACACCAGGCCCCGCAGCCAGACGGTGTCCTGATCTTCCAGCAGCGCGTAGGCGGCTATGGGCACCTGGCAGCCGCCTTCCAGGCGCTTGTTCAGGGCCCGCTCGGCGTGGACCCGATCGGCTGAATCGATATGGTTCAACGGGCGCAGCAGATCCACCAGCTCCTGGTCGTCCAGCCGGCACTCGATGCCGAGGGCACCCTGGCCGACCGCCGGCAGGGAAATGGTGTCGGGAATGCAGTAGCGGATGCGCTCGTCGAAGCCGAGGCGCTTGAGGCCGGAGCTGGCCAGCACGATGGCGTCGTAGTCACCGGCGTCCAGCTTGGCCAGTCGGGTGTTGACATTGCCGCGCAGGGTGCGGATTTCCAGGTCAGGGCGATAAGCCCGCAGCTGGGCTTCCCGGCGCATGCTGGAGGTGCCGACGATGGCGCCCTGGGGCAGGGCATCGACGTTCTCAAAGTGATTGCTGACAAACGCATCCGTGGGGTCACCACGCTCGCAGATGGCGACCAGCCCCAGGCCTTCGGGGAATTCCATGGGCACATCTTTCATGGAATGGACCGCCAGGTCGGCGCGGCCATCCAGCATGGCTTCTTCCAGTTCCTTGACGAACAGTGCCTTGCCGCCGATCTTGGCCAGCGGCACGTCGAGGATCTTGTCCCCCTGGGTCTTGATGCCCAGCAGTTCCACCTTGACGTGGGGGTGCAGGCGCTCCAGCTCGGCCTTGATGAATTCCGCCTGCCAGAGGGCGAGGGCGCTGTTACGGGTTGCAATGCGCAGGGTACGTTCTGTCATGGAAATACAATCGGATATCCGGTCTGTGGAAGGCCCTAGCCTAACGTGAATGGCGCCAAAAGTCGCGGGCTTGCGCTTCCTTCCATGGTCGTATCAGGGGCGTTGCATCCGCTCTATGAACGCTCCTGCCGGTGCAGGGCCTCCCGTACCGAGCTGGCATGCCGCCGGCTCACCTGCAGGCGCGCCTCGTGGTTCTTGAGGCGGATCAGGTACTGACCCTCCGGGGAGCGGGTCATGGCGGCGATGTGGCGCCGACCCACCAGGGTGTGGCGATGGACGCGCAACAGGGTGTCCGGGTAGCTGTGTTCCAGCTCCTTTAGGGTGTAATCGGTGACCGTTTCGCCCTGGCCGTGGTGGATGGTGACGCACTTCTGGTCCGCCTCGCAGAAGCGGATGCTGGCGATATCAATGAGTTCGGTGCCGCGATGGGTGCGCACCGCGAGTTGCCCGGGATCGGACTCGTTGGCGGCTTGCAGCGCCTGCAGTTGGACCCGGTTGACCCGGCCGGCGCGGGCGAGGGCGTCACCCAGGTTTTCGCGACGTACCGGTTTGAGCAGATAGGCCACCGCCTGCACCTCGAAGGCGTTGATGGCGTACTGGTCGTAAGCGGTGCAGAAGATGATCGCCGGCGGGTTGGTCAGGGCGTTGATCTTTTCAGCCACCGCCAGACCGTCGAGGCCGGGCATGCGGATGTCCAGCAGGATGATGTCGGGCGCGGCGCTGGCGATCTGGCGCAGCACATCGTCGCCGTCCGAGGCTTCGGCGCAGACTTCGTACTCCGGCAGGTCGTTGACCAGACGTTGCAGCCGCTCCCTGGCCAGGGGCTCGTCGTCGGCGATCAGAATGCGTTGTGCCATGCGGGGTTCCTTCAGCCCGGTTGCGGTTCGTTGCTGATGGTACGCCACGGCAACCGCAAGGTCACCGTGTAGCGGCCGTCGTGCACGCTGTGCTTGAGTACGGCCTGCTCGTCGAACAGGGCATCCAGTCGGGCGCGAATGTTGGCCAGGGCCACCTGGTTGCCCCGGTGACGGGCCTGATCGGAATCGCTCGGCCGTTCCGGATTCTGCACCTCAATATAGACCGAATGCCGCTTGCGATAGGTGTGGATACGCACCGTGCCGCCTTCGGGGCGCGGCTGGATGCCGTGATAGATCGCATTTTCCACCAGCGGCTGGAGGGTCAGTGGCGGTATGGCCTGTCGGGCCAGTTCGTCGTCCAGATCCCAGTCCACGGTCAGGCGCTCTCCCAGACGCAGGCCTTCGATGGCCAGGTAGCGCCGCGACAGGGTCAGCTCTTCGCCCAACGGGATCAGCCGGTCCTGGGTACGCAGGCTGGCCCGGAAGAGTTCGGAGAGATCCAGTACCGCGTCCTCGGCCTGGGTCGGACGGGTGGCGATGAGGCTGGCGATGGTGTTCATGCTGTTGAACAGAAAATGCGGGTGGATCCGGGCCTGCAGCGCCGCCATCCGGGATTGCATCTCCGCCTGTTTCTGCTGCTGCCACTGATTCTGGAGATAGAAATAGCGCAGCACCATCAGCGTGATGATCAGCGCCGCCAGCAGGTTGCGCCCCAGCATGTGGCTGGGCAGCGGCAGGGTTTCGGCGCTGAGGATGCCGTCGGCGGCGAAGGTAAAGGCAGCCACGTCCAGCAGGACCACGGCGGAAATGATCAGCACCACCTGCGGCGTGCGAAAATGCTGCAGCCAGCGACGCAGGCTGCAGATCAGGGCGCTGCTGGTCAGCACGGTCCACTGGACGAACAGCGAGACCAGGCCGAAATAATGCCAGTCGATCCAGCCGTGGGTGGCGTGCAGGATCGACATGAGCAGGACGATCAGTTCGCTGGTCATGACCAGCAAAAACACGGCGCGAACCCGACACAGATCCGGGACGAAAAAGTCGTTGCCGGCCAGTTCGCCGTCGTTGTGGTTTTTAGGTGGGGCCGGTGGCATTCGGTGTCCTGTGATTGAGGCCTGAGCGCGGGACGCAAGTGGCCATGTGGTTTGTTCGAACCCGGGTGGCCTCTTTATACAGAGGCGCGCCCGGGAATGGTACAATCCCGCCCGATGCGCGAGATGGCGCCGCAAATCCAGTCAGCAGGAAAGATAGCCCATGACCGACCAGAACACGTCTTCCGAGAAACCCTGGGGTGGCCGCTTCAGCGAGCCGACCGATGCTTTTGTCGAGCGGTTTACCGCTTCCGTCGGGTTTGATCAGCGCTTATATCACCATGATATTACTGGCTCAATTGCCCACGCCACCATGCTGGCCAAGGTCGGGGTGCTGACGGACGACGAGCGCGATCAGATCATCGAAGGTCTGCAGGCGGTCAAGGCGGACATCGAGTCCGGCACGTTCCATTGGTCGGTCAGCCTGGAAGACGTGCATATGAACGTCGAGAAGGCGCTGACGGACCGCATCGGCATCACCGGCAAGAAGCTCCACACCGGTCGTAGTCGCAACGACCAGGTGGCCACCGACATCCGCCTGTACCTGCGCGACGAGATTGACGTGATCCGCGAGGAACTGGTGCGCCTGCGCACGGGTCTCCTGGATCTGGCCGAGCGCGAGGCCGACACCATCATGCCCGGCTTCACCCACTTGCAGACCGCCCAGCCGGTCACTTTCGGTCATCACCTGCTGGCCTGGTATGAAATGCTGGCCCGGGACACCGAGCGGCTGCTGGACTGCCGCAAGCGGGTCAATATCATGCCGTTGGGTGCGGCCGCCCTGGCCGGCACCACCTATCCGATCGACCGCGCCTACACCGCCGAACTGCTGGGCTTCGATCGACCCACCGAGAACTCCCTGGATTCGGTCAGCGACCGGGATTTCGCCATCGAGTTTGGCAGTTTCGCCGCCCTGTTGATGACACACCTGTCCCGCTTCAGTGAGGAGCTGGTGCTGTGGACCTCCGCCCAGTTCGATTTCATCGACCTGCCGGACCGTTTCTGCACCGGGTCGTCCATCATGCCGCAGAAGAAGAATCCGGACGTGCCGGAACTGGTGCGCGGCAAAACCGGTCGGGTCAACGGCCACCTGATCAGCCTGCTGACCCTGATGAAAGGTCAGCCGCTGGCCTACAACAAGGACAATCAGGAAGACAAGGAACCGCTGTTCGACATGGTCGACACGGTCAAGGGCTGCCTCAAGGCCTACGCCGACATGGTACCGGCGATCGAAGCCAAGGCTGAGAACATGCGTATTGCGGCCAAGCGCGGTTTCTCCACGGCTACGGATCTGGCGGATTACCTGGTCAAGAAAGGCGTGGCGTTCCGGGATGCGCACGAGATCGTCGGCAAGGCCGTGGCGTTTGGCGTGGCCGAAGAACGCGACCTGTCCGACATGACCCTGGACGAGCTGTCGCGCTTTTCCGATGTCATCGGCGAGGACGTGTTTGACGTGTTGACGCTGGAAGGCTCCGTCCAGGCCCGTGATCACCTCGGCGGCACCGCGCCGACGCAGGTGCGCGCGGCCGTAGCCCGGGCGCGCCAGGCCATGGCCGGGTAACGACGTGTTCGAGGGGCGGCCTGGATCAGGTCGTCCCGATCCGCCCTACGCCGAGATCGACGGCAGCCGGGGCCAGATCCTGAATCGGGCGCGGCGCCGTAATGCGGAAACCCTGCCCGAAGTGAATGCCCAGCCGGCGCACCTGGCGCAGGGTTTCGTCGCTCTCGATGAAGGTGGCGACGGTGATCTTGCCCGCGGTTTCCGCAATCCGGTGCAGCGCTTCCACCATCACCTGCTGGACCGGGTCGTCGCCCAGATCTTTCATCAGGCTGCGGTCGAGCTTGATCACGTCCACCGGCAGGCGCGCGGCCAGCGCGTAACTCTCCACCGACGCCCCGGCGCCGTCCAGGGCCACCCGGCATCCCACGTCATGGATCGCATCGCAGAACACGGACGCCTCGTCCGGGTAGCCGGTGGCGTCGCTCTCCCGAATCTCGAAACAGAAGCGCTCGGCCGGGAAGTTGGACGTTCGCACCTGTTCGGCGATAAAGGCGGGGAACTCCTCATCCAGTACGCTGGCCAGTGACAGGTTGAAGCTGCACAACTTCAAACGCGGTTCCAGCAGGGCATGCTGGCGTAGCCAGGACAGGGTCTTGCGGATTACCCGGCGGTCGATGTCCCGGGCCAGGTCGAAGCGTTCCGCCACCGGCAGGAAATCGTTGGGCAGCCAGAATCCCTGGTCGCCGTCGCCGTATTCCAGCCGGGCGAGTATCTCCACATGCTCACCCCAGGTGGCGCTGGTGACCGGTCGCAGTGACTGGTACATCAGCGCGATCCGGTCTTCGCGGACGCACGCCTGCAGCCGTGCCAGCAGCTTCTGGGCCTCGCTTTCCAGCATGTTGGCGCCGTGGTCGCGGTGCACGTGGATGCGGTTGCGCCCGGCATTCTTGGCGGTCTGGCACAAATCCGCCGCCAGGGTCAGCAGTTCTTCGGCGCGGGTCGGCGCCTGGCCGCGGGCGAACGGCACCAGGCCGCCGCTGGCGGTGGTTTGCAGGGGCTGGCCCTGCCACTCGAAGACGAACTCGCCGATGTGATCGCAGAGATTACGGGCCACTTTGCGCGCTTCCGGTTCGGCGCAGCGGTCCAGGATTAGCGCAAACTTGTCGGCCGAGACCCGGGCCAGCGCATCCCGATGGCGGATGCGGGTGCCGAGCATACCGGCCAACTCGCGCAGGTACCGGTCGCAGGCCCCGGCGCCGGCGGCATCGTTGAAGCGGGTGACGTGATCCAGGTCCAGGAACAACAGCGCGTGCCCCGGGCTGTCACCAGCGGTCTGGTCGATGGCCCGTTGCAGGCGGCGCAGCAGTTCACGACGGTTGAGCAGCCCGGTCATGGGATCGTGCTGGCTCAGGTAGTTGAGGTTGTCCCGGGTGCGCAGACGGTAACTGATGTCGCGCCCCACGTGGACCGCACCCAGCGTGTGCCCCTGGGCGTCCCGCAGTCGCTGGAAGCGAAATTCGTAGACCGGCAGTTCCTGTTCCTGCTGGGCCAGCGGCATCTCCACGGTGAAATGGTCCCGCTCCAGCGCCTTTTCCCACAGGCGCTGGTTCAGGCGTCGCTCGTTGGGGTAGTCCTGCAGCAGTTGGCAAAGGTTGTCGCCAATCCGGGGGCGCCGGCCAAAAGTGCTCTCGAACTGGCTGGCCATGGGTTGGTTGAGCGCCAGCACGTGGAGATTGGGATCGACCGCCAGGATCAGGTCGTCGCTGGCGGCCAATAGGCCCTGCAGCAGTTGCTCCACTTCGCGGCGGGCTTCCCGCTGATTGAGGCGTTCCGACAGATCGACGAGGGTGCCGGCGACGGCGGTGATCTTGTCGCCGGTCTTGAGCGCCCGCCCGCTGAGGCGTACCGGGCGTAACCGTTGTTTGTCGGTCAATATGTGCAAGTCGCGGGTGAACGAGGCGCCTGAGCGCACACAGCGCCGGAACAGGGCGCGCACCCGTTGCTGGTGTTCCTGGAAATAGAACAGGGCGTGCTCGGGCGAAATATCACTGCCCGGGCGCAGGTCGAACAATCGGTAGAGACCGTCGGACCAGGTCATGCGGTTGCTGCGGGTATCCAGCTGCCAGAGGCCCAGCTGGCCGGAGGCTTCGGTCATCTGCAACAGTCGTGGGTCCAGGGGCTCCTGGCCGCGCGGCGTGATGGCGGCGGTGGCCGGCTGGTCCACGTCGGCGACGTCCACCCGGATGGAAAAGCGGGCGGTGAAGAAAAAACCGTCTCGGTGACGCAGGGTGAGAAGGATCGGATCGCCGCGCTCGAGCTGCTCATGGTGAGCCGGGGCGAGCGGATCGTCCTGTCGCGTTGCCGCCAGGCTGGCCAGTTTGCGCCCGGCCAGTTCCTGGGGATCATAGCCCAGCACCGCATCGGCCTGGGCATCGGCAAAGGTAATGATGCCGTTGTCGTCGACGCGGACCAGCGTGCGTCGTTCGGCGCCGGGGGCGCTGTCGCGACGATGGCGGCTGATGAGGAATTCCTTCACGGTCGTGTCCGGTTACTCGAAAGAGTCACGTTCAACCCGATACGGGTTTTGTTATTGTGGTTTGAAAGCCGACACACATCATATCGATAATGGCGGTTTGAGACACGTTCCACAGAATGAACGTGCGGCCCTGACAATCCGGATACCTGACGCGCGTGACACCAGCCAATGCCATCCAGCTCGATTTTGCCGACGGGATCGACCGCAAGACCCTGCGCCGGCTCTGCGACCGATTCCTCGGTGTAAACCGCGTCCGCCGGCAGCGGGCCCGGGAGGCCCTGGCCACACGCCAGCAGGTGGTGCTTGACCTGCTGCCGCTGATTTTCCACCTGAATCATCCCTCGCTGCCCGGCTACCTCGATCATGCCTGCCCCTACGGCGTCTCCCATTACCAGCCGGACGACGACGAACTGGCAGCGGCACAGCGCCTGGCCCGAACCTTCCGCATGCGCTCCACCGGTCGGCGCCGGCCGGACATCCAGGGGCTGTACGTTATGGGCAGCCCGGGCACGCTGGGCCATTCGGTGGCCAGCGACCTGGACGTGTGGCTGTGCCATCGGCCGGATCTGGGTGAGGCGGGTATCCGGCGCCTGGAGGCCAAGGCGGAGGCGGTGTCCCGTTGGGCCGATTCCCTGGGCCTGGAACTGCATGTGTTCGTCTTTGCGGCCGGAGAGTTCCGGGAAGGGCGCCAGCGGGTCGAGGTCAACGGCGAGAACTGCGGCAGTGCCCAGCACTTCCTGTTACTGGACGAATTTTACCGGACCGGGATCCACCTGGCCGGCTGCTTCCCCTTGTGGTGGCTGATTCCGGCGTCGGAAGAGGCCGATTATGACGCCCTCGTGCATCAGTTGATCGAATGCCGTTTCATCCGGGCGGACCAGTATCTTGATTTCGGGCCCGTGCCGGCGATCCCCGAGGCGGAGTTCCTCGGCGCCGGGGTCTGGCAGTTGTACAAGGGCATCGATTCCCCCTGGAAGTCATTGCTCAAACTGCTGCTGATCGAATGCTATGCCCGCGATCGCGAGGCCGGCCCGCTGTGTCTGGCGTTCAAGGCCCGGGTGTATGCCGGCTACACCGACGCGGATCGGCTTGATCCCTACGTCATGCTCTATGAGCGGCTGGCGGACTGGCTGACGCGGATGCAGGCCCCGGACCGGCTAGAGCTGGTGCGTCAGAGCCTGTACCTGAAAACCGGCGTACCGCTGACCCGGCTGGAGCGGGTGGATCGCCGCTGGCAGTCCGCGCTGTTGCAGGAGATGGTGGCCGACTGGGGTTGGGATGCCAGGCAGGTGCGCCGGCTCGACGACCGGCACCGCTGGCGAGCCGGTGACGTGCAGGTGCTGCGGCGTCAGATTGTCGCGGAGCTGACCCACAGCTATCGGTTCCTGTCGCGTCTGGCGCGCACCCACGCCATCAGCGCGGCGATCCGGCCCCGGGATATGGGGCTGCTGGGGCGAAAACTTTATGCGGCGTTCCAGCGCAAGGCCGGCAAGGTGGAAATGATCAATCCCAACCTGGCCCCCAGCCTGGCGGAAGAAAACCTGTCGTTCCACCATCAGTCGACCCAGAACGGCAATGCGGAGGGCGTCGGCGGCTGGCTGTTGTACCGGGATCTCGAGAATCCTGCCGATGCCTACTGGCAGCCGGTCATCCGCCGTTCCGGCAGTCTGGTGGAGATGCTGGTGTGGTGCCACTGCAACGGCCTGCTGACCCGGACGACCCGACTGAACCTGCGCGGCGGGTCCAGTCACCTGAGCCTGGGCGGCCTGCGAGGCATGATCGAGGACCTGCAAACTGACCTGCCGGTGCCGGAAGTGGCGGCCTCAAGGGAGGCTCTGCTGGAGGACAGTCGTCCGTTACGCATCCTGCTGTTCGTCAACGTGGCGGTGGATCCGCAGGCCACGCTGACCGAGAAGGGGCTGCACAAACTGAGTGGCCGCCACGATTCGCTGGGATTCAGTGGCGGTCGCGAGAACCTGGTGCAAACCCTGGATCAGGTCATGCTCAACAGCTGGCACGAGGTGAGCGTTCACCGTTATGAAGTGGGCGATACGCTGATCCAGTGCCTGAAGAACATCCTGGCGGCCCGGGTGGTGGCGCCGGCCGAACCGCCGGTCATCACCGTACGTTGTCATGATGCCGGCCACGCCAGCTCCATTGAACGGCGCCTGCAGACCCTGTTTCAGGACGTCCAGCAAAGCTTTTTTACCGGCCAGCGTGGCCCGCACCCGCTGCGCTATGTGATTGAAATCGAGCGGCGCTACTTCGTGCTGCAGTTCCACGATGGTGAGCCTGGCTTCGTCGCCCTGGAATCGCGTGCGGCGTTGTTCGAGCACCTGCAGAAACCGCAGCCGATGTATATGCCCGTGGTTCTCGACCGCCATGCGATCGAGGAAGATCCGGCGCTGGATCTGGTGTGTAAGGCCAGTCAGCCGGACAACATCCAGGTGTTCTACCAGGTGCGCGACCGGCGGGCCCGGGTCTGGGTCGTCGACGAGCACGGCTCGCTGAGCTATTGGGAACAGGGCTTTACCGGCCGACGTCACCTGCTGGCGCCCGTCCTGCGTTTTCTGATGAACATTGCCGAGCGGCGTCAGCTGCGCCGGACGCTGGTTGATGCCGGTGGCGAGTTGGATGTCACCTGCGCCGAACTGATCCAGCGGCGCGGCCAGTGGGTCATCGAGCGCCGCCCGGGCGTTACCGACGACCTGCCGATGGAGGGCTTCGAGCTGCAGGCGGTGGGGCAGCAGGAAGGCGACAGCCCGGTTCGTTTCGATCTGTTCTGCGGCGCCGAGGAGTTCAGCGTGCTGGAGTACGGCGACCAGCTGATCCCGGCCGTGGCGCATTACGTTCGGTCGCGTCGGCAGTCCGGCGAGACCTATCCGGTGTATATCACCGATCTCAACCTGCCCCATGACCTGGATCCCCAGGCCTATCAGCAGGATCTGCAAACCAGCCAGTACCTGTCGTACCGGATTGCCCTGGAGCGGGAGCTGAACCGCGGGCTGCAGGGAAGCATCTGAGCATCAGGGATCCGGGCGCCAACGATCCTCGCACCACTGCAGCCCAGTGGGTATACTGGCGCGATCAGTTAAAGCGGAGCGATCACACCATGCCCAGGCGTCTGTTGGCCATCACCAGCCTTATCCTGCTCTTGTCCGGTTGCGGTCAGAAAGGCCCGCTCTACCTGCCGCAGGATCCCCAGGCTGCACCGGCGGACACGACGGCCTCGCCGGCCCCGTCGAAAGACGACAAGGACGCGCAATAACCGGCTTGCCGGCGGTGTAACGGTCTCCCGACATTCTCTACAGGACACGACATGGATTACTTCAATTACCGTGACGGGACCCTCTTCGCGGAGGACGTACCTGTCTCCCGGATCGCCGAACAGTTCGGCACGCCGGCCTACGTCTATTCCCGCGCAACGCTGGAGCGGCATTTTCGCGCCTATGACGAATCCCTGGCCGGCCGAGATCACCTGATCTGTTACGCGGTCAAGGCCAACAGCAACCTGGCGGTCCTGAACGTGTTGGCGCGACTGGGTGCCGGTTTCGATATTGTCTCGGTGGGCGAGCTGGAACGGGTCCTGCGGGCCGGTGGCCAGCCGGATAAAGTGGTGTTCTCCGGCGTGGGCAAACAGCCGTCGGAAATGCGCCGAGCGCTGGACGTGGGCGTGCGCTGCTTTAACGTCGAGTCCGAAACCGAGCTGGACCGTCTCAACGACGTCGCCCGTGAGCTGGGCAAGCAGGCCCCGGTCTCGCTGCGGGTGAATCCGGACGTGGACGCCGGTACCCATCCGTATATTTCCACCGGCCTGAAAGAGAACAAGTTCGGCATCGATATCGCCGAGGCGCGCCGCATCTATGCCAAGGCTGCGGCCATGTCGAACCTGGATGTGGTGGGCGTCGACTGCCACATCGGTTCCCAGCTGACCACCGTCGCGCCGTTCATGGATGCCCTGGATCGGGTGCTGGCGCTGATCGACCAGCTGGCCGAAGACGGCATCCACATTCGCCACCTCGATATGGGCGGCGGTCTGGGCGTCACCTACGATCAGGAAACCCCGCCGTCTCCCAGCGAGTACATGGCCGAAGTCCAGAAGCGCCTGGGCGACCGGACGCTGGAAATCGTCCTGGAACCGGGGCGCTCGATCGCCGCCAATGCCGGCATCCTGCTGACCCGGGTCGAATTCCTTAAGTGTACCGGCCACCGCAACTTCGCCATCATCGATGCGGCCATGAACGACCTGATCCGGCCGGCGCTGTACAGTGCCTGGCAGGCGATTGTGCCGGTCACGCCGCGCGAGGACGTCGAGGAAAAGGCCTGGGATCTGGTTGGTCCGGTCTGCGAAACCGGCGATTTCCTGGGCAAGGAGCGTCGTCTGGCCCTGGCTGCAGGCGACCTGCTGGCGGTGCGTTCGGCGGGCGCCTACGGTTTCGTGATGAGTTCCAACTACAATTCCCGTAACCGGCCGCCGGAGTTGATGGTCGATGGCGACCGGGTGCACGTGATTCGCCAGCGCGAGACCCTGGAGGATCAAATGCGACTCGAAGCCTGTCTGCCGGAGTAGGGCGATGAGCGATAACCGACGCCGCAGCAGCGGCGCCAGCCTGCCGTTTACCAAGATGCATGGACTGGGCAACGACTTCATGGTGGTGGATGCCATCAGTCAGCCGTTCCGCCTGCGCCCGGATGTCATCAGCCAGCTGGCGGACCGGCATTTCGGCATCGGCTTCGACCAGTTGCTGGTGGTGGAGCCGCCCGGCATGCCGGACGTGGACTTCCGCTACCGGATCTTCAACGCCGACGGCTCCGAAGTGGAGCAGTGCGGCAACGGCGCCCGCTGTTTTGCACGCTTCGTCCGCGATCAGCGTCTGACCAACAAAAAGGTCATCCGCGTCCAGACCGCCGGCGGTGTGATCGAGCTCAAGGCCGGCAAGGACGGCTGGGTGCTGGTCAACATGGGCGTGCCGGAACTGGAGCCGGCCAAGGTGCCGTTTGAGGCTGCCGAGCGGGCGGACACCTATCGCCTTGACGTGGACGGCGAAACGCTGGAACTGAGTGTGGTTTCCATGGGCAACCCCCACGCGGTGCTGCTGGTGGATAACGTGGACACCGCGCCGGTAGAGCGTCTGGGACCGCTGCTGGAATCCCACCCGGCGTTCCCCAAGAAGGCCAACATCGGATTCCTGCAGGTGATCGACCGGCAGAACGCCAAGCTGCGGGTGTTCGAACGCGGCTCCGGTGAAACCCTGGCCTGCGGTAGCGGTGCCTGCGCCGCCATGGTCGCCGGCCGCATGCGGGGCCTGCTGGATGAAAACGTGCGCATGGTGTTGCGCGGCGGGCCGTTGTCCCTTGAATGGCAGGGCGAAGGGGCCCCTGTTATGATGGACGGGCCGACCGCCCGGGTCTATGACGGCCAGGTACGGGTGGCCACCGATGCGCCCCGTCGTGGGCGTTCGGGCCGCTCGTCCGGGCGTAAACGGCACAAGAAAGGCTAGCGCCGACGCCCGCCCATGGGTGTCGAGAAAAAGAACCGTCCCTGAAGAGGCGGTCGTGACAGGAGGTTTCCGGGATGACAGATCAGGCGGCGACGAAAACGGCCCCACCAGTGACCGAGCAGGACGTCGTGGCGTACCTGAAGGCCCACCCCGATTTTTTCGTTCACCAGGACGAGTTACTGCGCAGTCTGACGCTTCCGCACGACAGTGGTCGGGCCATCTCCCTGGTGGAACGTCAGGTCCACCTGTTCCGTGAGCAGCGCGACATGCTGCGCAACGAACTGGGGGAGCTGATCGAGATCGCCCGTCACAACGACCGGTTGTTCGAGAAAAGTAAGCGCCTGCTGACCCAGGTCATCGAAGCCCGCTCGCTCATCGAGATGGCGTCGGTGATCGACGACAGCATCCGCGGCGACTTCGGCCTGGATGCCGCCTCACTGATCCTGTTCGACGATGCCGGCACCGACGCCGAGCCGGAAGGCGCCCTGATCCGGGTCACCCGAGAGGCCGCCCAAAGCCAGCTGGGAGCGCTTCTGGAAGGCCAGCGCGCGGTCTGCGGCCAGTTCCGTCTGGAGCAGCGTGCGTTCCTGTTCCCGCAGCGGGACAACCCGATTGCGTCGGTGGCCCTGGTGCCGCTGCGCCACGGTGACCTGTTGGGTCTGTTCGCCATTGGCAGCCAGCAGGTGGGCTACTTTGATGAAAGCATGGGCTCGCTGTTCCTGACCTACATCAGCGACACCCTGAGCCGCCTGCTGCCCCCGCTGATGGCTCGACACAGCCAGCAGCAAACCATCACCGATACCGACAAGGTGGTGGGAACCCGCTAACGATGACCAACGACCTGCCAGATTCGCTTGACGAGCCGCTGTCACGGTTTATCGAGCATCTGCGCGCCGAGCGGCGACAGTCCGTTCACACCTGCCACAATTACCAGCGTGATATCCGGCGTCTGGCGGTCAATCTGGCCGCCTGGGGCGAGGTGCGCTGGTCCGGTCTCGATATCCACGGTCTGAGACGCCACGTCGCCGAACTCAGCCGGGAAGGGCTGGGCGGCCGTAGCATCGCCCGTCACCTCTCGGCCATCCGTCGTTTCTATGAATTTCTCCTGCGCGAACGGGAAGTCACGGACAACCCGGCGCTGGACGTGCGGGCGCCGAAAGCGGGTCGCAAGCTCCCCAAAGTAGCGGACGTGGATCAGGTGAATCACCTGTTGAATGCCGATGCAGACGACCCCCTGGAGATCCGCGACCTGGCCATGTTCGAACTGATCTACTCGTCCGGCCTGCGACTGGCGGAACTGGTCGGCCTGGATCTGGACGGCCTGGACCGGCGCGCCGGCGAAGTGCGGGTGTTGGGTAAGGGCAACAAGACCCGGATCCTGCCAGTCGGTCGGCAGGCCTGGCAGGCCATGGATCGCTGGCTGGATGTTCGGGGTGCCCTGGCCCCGGAGGGCGAGACCGCGGTGTTCCTGAGTCGCCAGGGCCGTCGGCTCAGCGCCCGCAGCGTGCAGTCCCGGCTCAGCCGCTGGGGCATGCAGAAAGGTGCGGATCAGCGTTTGCACCCGCACCTGCTGCGGCACTCGTTCGCCAGCCACCTGCTGGAGTCGAGCGGCGACCTGCGGGCGGTGCAGGAGCTGCTGGGGCATGCCGACATTGCCACCACCCAGGTCTACACCCATCTGGATTACCAGCACCTGGCGCGGGTCTACGACCGGAGTCATCCACGGGCGCGTCGCCGCGGTCGTGGTGAAGAGGCGGAATCCTGAATAAAATCCGATCCCTGATCGAGTAGATGCCGGGGTGAGGGACGTCTACCCTATATGGACATGAATACTTTTTAAGGGGGCGTTGATACGCTCCGGCCCACGGAGCTGAACCGAGATCCCCTGAGGGCGCGCGAGCTGGACTCGGGTATGGGATGCCCGCGGCAAGCGTCCCAAATAACGGCACTCGTTACCTGCCGCGATCGCAAGGCTGTCATCATGAGCATAAAAGAGGCCGGCCAAAAGGACTGGCAAGAAGAACGATACACGCTACAGCGCCTGCTGGTGCGCACCAGTCTGTTCGCCTCGGGGCAGGACGTCGCCATCGACAAGCTGCTGGGCGAGTTGCGGGATGTCTTGCGCCGGGAGACCTGTGATCTGGGCATCCTGCGTCAGGTCCAGACGCGGCTCGATCAGGCCCTGGAGCGGCTTGACGAGAAGCGATCGCGTTCCGAGCGGGACCTGCACCAGGCGCTTGAACGCATTCTCGATCAGGTGGAGCAGACGGAGAGTGCCGTCCGCAAGCAGTTTCGATCCCTGGAAAAACGCATTGCCGACCTGGGCCCGGACAGTGAAAGCATGGCCTCCTGGCTGACGGAGCTGGCGACCCTGTTGGAATCCCACCGCGAGACGCTGGATCAGCCTGAGGATCGGGGTTGGCGGCGCTTTTTCTCGCGCCAGCGTCATGACGCGATGCCGGGCCCGGCGGGGAGGCCTATCGAAAACGCACTGGTCTCACTCAGTGAAGATCCCGCTGACGATCCACGGGTGAACATTGCCCGCCGGGTGGGCGAACTGTTGGAGCACGTATTACGGCAGGTCGCCCTGGAACCGTCGGCTCACGCCCGTGCGCAGCACCTCAAGCAGCTTCTCGACCAGAGCATGGAGTGGCCGGAGCTGCGGGATGCTCTCAACGAGATCGTTGATCTGGTCATTGCGGCAGTAAGCCGCAGCCGCAATGAATTCGAAGCCTTCCTGCGGCGCCTGGATGATCGCCTCGCTGCACTCAAGGCCAACTGCCAGGCGCAGGCGGAGGCGCGGCAGGATCAGCGCGACGCGTCTGATCGCCTGAACCAGGCGGTGAGCAGCCGGCTGGAGGATATGGGGCAGGCGGTAGAGACGTCCACCAGTCTGGACGACCTCAAAGCCTCGGTGAGCCGCAACATCCAGTCCCTGTCGTCATCGTTCCAGGCTTACCGCGAAGACGAGTGCCGCCGGGAGAAAGCTCTCGAGAATGAGCTGGCCGCCATGCAGGAAAAACTGGCCGGTATGGAAGCGTATTCGGAGCAGGTTCAGGAGCAGTTGCGCGCGGAACGCTCCCGGGCCCTGACCGACATGCTCACCCAGCTACCCAATCGGGAAGCCTGGCAGCAACGGCTGCAGTTCGAGTTCGAGCGCTGGCAGCGTTATCGGCATCCGGCGTCGCTGGCGATTCTCGACATCGACCATTTCAAGACCGTTAACGATTCATTTGGCCACAAGGCCGGCGATCGTGTGATTCAGCTGGTCGCCAAGGTCCTGTGCGATCGTGTCCGCACAACGGATTTCGTGGCGCGGTACGGCGGGGAGGAGTTTGTCCTGCTGTTGCCGGAAACCCCGGTGGACAAAGCGTACACGGTGATTGACGACCTGCGCGAGCACATTGCCGATCTGCCCTTCCACTTCCAGGACGAGCCGGTCGGCATTACCATTTCGGCCGGCCTGGTGGCCTTCGAGCAGGCCGAAACCCCCGAGGAATTGTTCGATATGGCCGACAAGGCGCTCTATCGGGCGAAGGATGCCGGGCGCAATCAGGTCACCCGGGCCTGAACCGGCGCGGCATCTGCCCGCCGTTCAGTGGCGCAGGAGGGCGTCCAGCTCGTCGATGACCTCCGCCCAGTCGGAATCGTCGTCGATGCCTTCATGCAGGAAGGACGATTGCGCGGAGTTCCAGAATGGCGCATCGGCCAGAGCCGTTTCCCGGGGGAGCGGAGCGTGCTTGGCAATAAAAGCCTCGATACTGCCCGGATCGGCCGGCAGGCCAAGTTGCTCGAACAGCGTCTCCAGAGTGTGCTGACTCGTGTCCATGATGCTAAAGTCCTCTGCGTCGGTGGCCGTCGTGCCCACGTTCAGGCTTCCCGTTTAAATCTAGTCAAACACCCGAGGATATCCAAGTGATGCGCACCCTGGCGCCCGCTCTCCTGATTGTACTGTGCCAGTTGCTGGGGGCGTTTGCCCAGGCCGACCCGCTTATGGATTCGCCGCAACCGGTACTCGGGGCCGAGGATCTGGCCTGGCTGGGAAAACAGGACACGTTGCGCATCGGTATTGCCGGTCAGCGCAAGCCGCTGGCCTACCTGGCGACCGATGGCGACATGGTGGGCACCTATCCCGCCTTTGCCCGGTTGGTGGGTAGCAAGCTGGGCGTGAAGGTCGAGTTGGTACCGGGCGCGGCCATGACGTTGGAGTCCCGTTTGCGCAACGGTGAGCTGGACGCCCTGGTAACCACCGTGCAGCCGGCAGTCAGCGCGCCCGATCTGCGCTTCACGGAAAGCGTCATGACCCTCAACTACGGTCTGTTTGCCAATGCCCAGGACGCGTCCGTCCAGCGACTGTCCGATCTGGAGCGCAAGCGGGTCGCGCTGATCGCCGGCGACAGCCACCAGTACACGCTGCTGGATTCGATCCAGTCGTTCCGGCCGATTCCGGTGCGGTCGGTCAGTGAGGCGGTGAACAGCATCATCAATGGACGCGCCGACGCGTTCTTTGCCCCCATGCCGGTGATATCCGACTATCTGCGCGCCGGCCTGATCGACCAGATTTCCCTGGTCACCGTTCTCAACAGCCAGCCGGCCGAAGTAGCCTTCGCTGTTGCCGGCGACAACGCCCGGCTGCAGCGGGTGCTGAACGCCGGCGTGGAAGCGATTACCGGCAGTGAGAGCCGGGCAATCCAGGGCAAGTGGATGTCCTTCGAGTTGCCCGGTGTGGACAATCAGAATGAAGTGACCATCACCCCGGACGAGCAGGCGTGGCTCAAACGGCACCCGGACCTGCGGGTCGCCTTCCGCAAGGACTGGCCGCCGTTCGAGTTTACCGAGGACGACCGCGCCACGGGCCTGGTACCGGACCTGGTTGGCAAGCTGGGCGACAGCCTCGATACCCGCTTCGCCACCCGCCAGATCGACGACTGGTCGAAGGCGGAGAGCATGCTGCAGAACGGTGACATCGACATCCTGCCGGCCCTGCCGCGTACGCCCCGTCGTGAGAAACTGTTCCTGTTTACCCGGGCCTACCTGAGCCTGCCCATCGCCATGGTCATCCGGGACGACGGCCGGTTTATCGGCGACCTGCGGGAACTGCGTGACGAGCGAGTGGGCGTGGTACGCCAGCAGGCCAGCCATGAATACCTGCTGATCAACCATCCCGAGCTCAACCTGTATCCGGTGGATAACCTGGAAGAAGGGCTGTTGGCCCTGTCCAACGGCGATCTGGATGTGATGATCACCCACATACCCGGGGTCAGTTACACCGTCGCGCACCTGGGCCTGTCCAACCTGCGCATCACCAGCATTACGCCCTACCAGTACGAACTGCGCCTGGCAGTGAGACGCGATGAGCCGGAACTGCTGCGCATCCTCAACAAGGGCCTGGGCGCCATCGAGAAGGACGAATACGACAAGATCTACAACCGCTGGATCCACCTGGATATCGAGCAGGACATCGATTACACCGTGGTGCGCCGGGTGGTCCTCATTGCCGTGGTGGTGGTGCTGATCTTCCTGTACTGGAACCGCAAACTGTCGCGGGAAGTGGACGAGCGGATCCGCTCCGAGGACGCCCTGCGCCGCAGCGAGGATGAGCTGCGGGCCGCCAAGCTGGAGGCGGAGAAGCTGGCTCGGGAAGCGGAGTCGGCCAACCGGGCCAAGAGTGAGTTCCTGGCCAACATGTCCCATGAAATCCGCACGCCGATGAACGCGGTCATGGGCTACAGCGAATTGCTGGAAGGTAGCGTGACCGACACCCGTCAGCGGGGCTATATCGAGTCCATCAAGGCCGGCAGTCGCAGTCTGCTGACCCTGATCAACGACATCCTCGACCTGTCCCGCATCGAGGCGGGCAAGATGCGCCTGGAGTTTGGCGCGCTGGACCTGAAGCGGCTACTGGAAGACGTGCGCCGGATCTTTGAAATGCGCGCCAAGGCCCGCGGCCTCACGCTGACTGTCTCCCTGTCGGAGGACATGCCCCGGGCGATGGTGCTGGACGAGACCCGTCTGCGCCAGGTGTTGTTCAACCTGGTGGGCAACGCCATCAAGTTCACCCACGAGGGCGAAATCACCCTGACCGCCCACACCGAACGCTGCCACAGCGACGATGCCGGCGAAGACTGCCAGTTGGTCATTGAAGTACGCGATACCGGTATCGGCATTCCCGACGACCAGCAGGCCCGGATATTCGACGCCTTTGAACAGCAGGAAGGCCAGAGCAACCGCCAATACGGTGGCACCGGTCTGGGTCTGGCGATCAGTCGCAAGCTGGTGCGCATGATGGGCGGTGAATTGAGCGTCCACAGCGTTCCGGACGAAGGCTCCTGCTTCCGCGTGGTGCTGCACGATGTGGAGACGTCGACCACCGGTCCGGAGTCGCAATCCGAGGACAATCCCGGCTTTGTCTTCAGGGACGACGTGGTCCTGGTGGTCGACGACAACCGCATCAACCGGCAACTGGTGCGCGACATGCTGGAGCCGGCCGGCCTCAAGGTGATCGAGGCCGAAGATGGTGGCCAGGCCCTGAGTGTGGCCCGGGAATGCCAGCCCGGCGCCGTACTGATGGATATCCGCATGCCGGTGATGGACGGCTTCACCTGCCGCCGCACCATGCACGAAGACGAGGCACTGGCCCACATTCCGGTGATTGCCCTGACCGCGTCCGTCATGCCCGGCGATGCCAGCCGCATCGAGGATGCCGGGTTCGACGGTTTCCTGCAGAAGCCGGTGAGTCGTTACGTGTTGATGCAGGAGCTGGCCCGCTTCCTGGATCATGACTTTGAGGCGGTCGATGGCGACGCGGAGGCCGGCGCCGATCGGGAAGAAGTGGTGTTGCGCCCGGTCACCAACCCCTACCAGCGTCGTCGGCTGTCCCGGGACCTGCAGGCGCAGTTCGCCTCCGACTGGGAAGGCATGCGCGGCAGTGGCGATCCGGAGCAGTTGGCCTCCTTTGCCCAACAGGTCATCGAGTGGGGCAAACGCTACGGCGCGCTGGACATTGTGGAATACGGCCGTGACCTGTTGGCCGACGTCGACGCGTTCGATCTGGACAGCGTCCACGATCGGCTTGAGGCGTTCCCGGATTTACTGGCGGATGACCCGCAGACGTCCTAGGCCCGGGTGGGCGGATCAGAGGCAGTCGTATTGGGACCGGCGGTCGAACGCCACGGACACCATGTCGTAACCCTGGTGTGTCAGGCGCTGCATCAGGTCATGGTCGCGGATCATGGCCATGCAGATGGTGTGGATGCTCGCCTGCAGGCTGCTGTCCGGCGGTTGCTGCTGGAAGCGGAAGTCAACGATCAGGTATTTCTTGGCGTAGTTGGCGCTGTCGGGAATGTCGTCCCGGTTGACGCTGGTGGCGCCGATGTACGTGGGGCCGTCGGTCTGGAACAGGCTGCTCAACAGGAGGTCGATGTTTTCGGCACGTGCAGAGGCGCTCAGGGCCATGGCCGCCAGAAATCCTGTTCCTGCCAGCAGCCTCGAAAGAGCCGTCATGTGGGTGTTGGTGCGCGTGGCCATCACTGATCCCTGTCTGCAATGTAACGGAATGTTAAGCGATGTTACGGTGCATTATGGCAAACCGATGCGGGTTTGCTTAGTCCTGGCGCGCTATTTTTTCAATTGTTTGCAATGGCAACGTCACGTCAGAGCCCGTCAGGACTGGCGTTTTTGCCACGCCAGCCAGCCGGCCGACCAGACGGTGGCCAGCGCCAGGGCGCACAGTGTGCCGACGACAATCCCCAGATGCGGGTACAGCAGCGCCACAGCCACGGTGTGGGTAATCAGCGAGCCCATACCCGCCGGGTAGTGTTTGACCAGCGTCTGCGCCGGGGCAGGGCCATGCTGCCAGAAGACAATCGCCAGCAGCGGGAAGAAGGTAATGGGGAAGGCCGCAAGAACGCCACTCAGCGTGGTGCTGCCCCAGTACGCCGCCGATGTCACGCCCACGACAATCAACCCGGATATGATGCCGCGCAGGATATGCACGCCCCAGCCCGGTGGCCGGCGCAGCGTGATCGCGGTGTCCGCCAGGTGGCGCATGAGCCGGTGGGCGACGATGGTCGAGAGAACGCTGATCGGCAGGGCCGCCCACAGGGGCAGATCCAGCAGCGACAGTGGCAGGGCGACCGCCAGGAACGCCAGCAGCGACAGTGCCAAAGTGTTCAGTCGGTGCTGACTGGCGCTGGCGGCGAAGGCAAGCGCCAGGGCCTGGGCACCGATAAAGCCGAGCAGGGTGCCTCGTGCCGCGTCCGCCGCGTAGGCCGGCCCCTGCTCAAACCCGAGGAAGAACAGTGCGACGCCGGTCCCCAGCGGGAAGCCGGCCAGAACGCCGGCCACCCGGGTACTCACCCGCTCGGCGAGCCAGGCCAGCGCCAGGACGGTGACCAGCGTGACGACAACTTTGATCAGTAGCAGAAGCATGCGGTACTCCCCGGCAAGATACGGCTCAATGCCCCAAAATGAGGCAAATGCTACGTGAATCCGGAAGGCAGGGGAACGACTTTTCGCCCGCAGGTCGGTGCAGCTTTGGCGGTTCTGCCGGATGCGCTAGGATGGTAGAAAACCACGGGGCGGGGCGTTTCCGCGGCGATGTATTTCAGTGGAGGAGCAGTCATGTATCAGTTGGTATTCCAGGGCGAGTGTACACCCGGTACGGATCAGCAGTCGGCTCGCGCCAACGCCCGGGCCCTGTTCAAGGCCTCGGTGGAACAGGTCGAGCGTATGTTCAGCGGCAAGCGGGTGGTGATTCGCAACAAGCTGGATCAGGAGCAGGCCGAGAAATACGTGGCGGTCCTGCACAAGCATGGCATGGTGGCCTATGCGGAGCCGATGAGTGCGGCAGGCGAAGCGCCTGAGCCAGCACCCCGGTCTGCCCGGCCGACGCCAGAGGCGTCATCCAGGCCGGCCCCGGCGCCCGCCAAGCCCACTCCAGCACCCTCCGAACCGCCGCCCACGCCGACGGCGACGGCCGATGACACGGGCGGCGGCGTCAAGGTGGAACCCGGCGACCGCCCCAATGTGGCCGGCGAGAAAGTGGACAGCATCCTGGCCCATTCCAGCCTGCAGGTCGCACCGGCCCACGATCGTCTGAGCGAAACCCGCGAAGTGGAAGCGCCGATGTTCGAGCACCTGGACGACTGGACGATCGCCCCGGCCGGTTCCACCCTGGTGGAGCAACGGGAGGAGATACCGCCGGTCGTGCCCGACATTTCCCATTTGTCACTGGCCGATGACGAGAAGGATCGCCAATAATACCCGCCGCATCTGAACCGGCAGCGTCCCGGATGAGACGTTTGCCGGTCAGGACGCCACCGATCGGATCCACTGTTCAAGCCCGGGTAGGGAGCTCCCCGCGTGTCGAGAATCATCACTGCCTTGCTGTTGTCTGCCTGCGCCTTTTCCGTAGGCGCCCAGGCGCTGTCGGACGACGCGCCTGGTGAGGAGCGGCCGGTCGTGGCTCTGGTTCTCAGCGGTGGTGGCGCCAAGGGAATGGCCCACGTAGGCGTGCTGAGGGCACTGGAGGAAATGCATGTGCCCGTCGATATCGTCGTCGGCACCAGCGCCGGTTCTGCGGTGGCGGCCCTGTACGCCCTGGGCATGGACGTGGATGAGATCGAAGACCGCTTCATCGAGATGGATTGGGTCTCCAGCTTTCAGGACAGTCCGGGGCGAGCCTACAAGCCGGTGCGACGCAAATTCGACGACTGGCGCTACCCGGTCGATCCGGGCATCGGCCTGAGCAGTCGGGGGTTTACCGTCGGGCGCGGGCTGGTGGCCGGACAAAACCTCGGTTTCATCCTCAACGAACTGACCCGTAAGGCAGCCCTGGTGCGGGATTTCGATGACCTGCCCCTGCGTTTCCGTGCTGTGGCCACGGATCTGGGCACCGGCAAGGAAGTGGTGCTCAGTCACGGCTCCCTGGCCCAGTCCATCCGCGCCAGCATGAGCATTCCCGGCGTCTACGCACCCACCGAGATCGACGGCAAACTGCTGGTCGATGGCGGCATTGCCAACAACCTGCCCATCAGCGTGGCCCAGTCCATGGGGGCGGACGTGGTGATCGCCGTGGACATCAGCGACGCCCTGCAGGATACGGAAAAGCTGACCGGCGCCTTTTCGGTGGTGGGCCAGCTCACCACCCTGATGACCCGTCGCAACGTGGACGACCAGTTGGACCGGATGGGTGACGGCGACGTGCTGATTCGTCCCGATCTGGAAGGCATGACATCGGCAGACTTCTACGACGCCACACAGATCATCGAGATCGGCGCTACCGCCACCCGCAACAAGGCCGTCAGCCTGAACCACCTGAGTGTCGATGCGCCAACCTGGGCCGCCTACGAAAAACGCCGTCAAACCGCGCGATTCACGCCGGAACGCATCGCCCGCATTCGCATCGACGACGATTCCCGGCTGTCCCGTGAATTCCTGCGCTCGCGGATCCGTCAGGAGCCGGGTCAGCCGCTGGATGTGGATCAGTTGGAGGATGACCTGCGGCGCATCTATGGCCTGGGTTATTACGAGACGGTCAGCTATTCCTTGGAGCCGGGCGACAATCCGGGTGAAGGGGCCGTTCTGGTCATTGATGTGCAGGAGAAAAGCTGGGGGCCGAATTACCTGCGCTTTGGCCTGTCCTATGAAGACAATTTCCAGGACGAGACCCGATTCAACGTAGCCGGTTCCTACCAGATGACCGAGCTGAACTCCCTGGGCGCGGAGTGGAAAACCGGCGTGCAATTGGGCACCGAGCCCTACGTGCGAACGGAATGGTTCCAGCCGCTGGACTACGGCTACCGCCGATTCGCGCTGGTCGGCGGCCAGTACAAGCGTGACAGCTACTCGGTGTTTGACGACAGCGGGGATCGCGTCGGCAAAATCGAGCTGGAGGAGAGCTCTTTCGATCTCAGCATGGGCATGGAGCTGGGGGCCGAGGGCGAGGTTCGGGCCGGCTATCGTCGTGGTGTGGCCTCGGTAGAGGATGAGCTTGGGGAAACCAACGACTTCAGTGACCGCGTCAATCAGGGCGCCTGGACCCTGCAGCTGACCTTCGACACCCTCAACGACCCGTTCCTGCCCAGTAACGGCGGCTTCTTCGGCCTGAATGGCCGCTTCGAGCGTCCCGGTATCGGGGCCGACCGTAATTTCGACCGCACCACCATGCTGGCGGCCAAAGCCGGCGAGTGGGGCGATCAGGTCGTCGTCGGCCAACTGTTTGCCAGCGCCGTCACCAAAGGCGAGGCGGGGGTGGAGAACTACGTGTCCCTCGGCGGCTTCCACCGGCTGTCGGCGTACGCCCGCGGCGAAGTGACCGGCCAGGACGCGGCCCTGCTGAGCCTGTACACCTACCGTCGCTTTGGCGGTCCCATCGTGCCCTTCTTTGCCGGCGTCAGCTACGAGGGTGGTAACGGCTGGCAGGACATCGGCGATGCCCAATGGTCGGACGTGATCCACTCCTACGGGGTGTTTGCCGGGGTCAACACCTTCCTGGGGCCGGTCCAGATCTCCACCGCCTGGGCGGATGACGACCACTGGGCCGGCTTCCTGACCGTCGGCTATTCGCTGGAAAGCCTGTTTATCGGACTATAACCGGCGCCACCAGAATCAGGCGTTCCTGGTCGCAGGGACCGTTCAGTGGCCGTTCCAGGATGGCGCGGTACTCACTGCCCTGGTCCGCCTTGTCCGGCACCTTGTGGTGGACGATATCGTCGCCGGGAAAGAACTGCCAGGTGCCGATGTCCTCCTCCCGAGCCAGCAGCGACGCGACGCCCCGGGTTTTACTCCAGGCGCACAGCGCGGGTGTCGGGGCGGATTTCTGCTGGGTCTGGTCGGATGGCGTCGATGGCGACGACGCTTCCGGCTGTCCGCTGGATTCTTGCGGGGGCGGCGTTGGGGTGACGGGCCGGGCCGGTGGCGACGGCTCCGGCGATGGGGTGCTGGAGCAGCCGGCCAGGGTCAGCAGCAGGAGGATCAGCAGTCCGGGGTTGGCGCGGCGGTGATTAGCGGGCCACATCATCCCGCGGCTGCGTATTTTCGATGTAGGAGATGACTTCCTCGCACTGGCGTGCGGCATAATCCTGGAGGATACGCTCAAGCCGCGCTTCATCCCGCTGCTTGATGGCATCGATGGATTCTCGCATGTGAGCGAGGTTATCGAGCAGCACCTGCTGGTTGGCGTGCTGGAAAGCCAGGAAGGCGCAACGCTTGGCCGACGGCCAGAGATCCTTGATCGCCTCCAGGATGAAGTAGTTGTCGGCGTAGGCCAGCGATGCCTGGGTGTACTCGATACCCAGATCGAGGAAGCCCAGCAGGTCACTGCGTTGAAAGCATTCGTCCATGCGCGCATAGAGGGACTCGAGTTTCTCCATGTCCTCGGGTTGCCATTGGCGGGCCAGTTTACGCCCTGTGTGGCACAGGTAAAGCTCCAGCACTTCATACAGACTGCGCACGAAGTACGCATCCAGCTCTGTGACGAACGCACCCCGGCGCGGCACGTTGCGCACCAGGTGGCGTTTCTCCAGCAGCAGGAGGCCCTCCCGGACCGACCCGTGGCTGACGTCCAGTTGCTTGGCCATGGCACTTTCGTAGATGCGCTCGCCGGATCGCAGCTGGCCAAAGGCGATCATGTTCTCGATGTGCTGGGCAACCTGCTCGGTCAGGGTTTCACGGGGTTTGAATGGCTTCATGAAGGACTTCCGGGTAATTCGCGGCGACCGGTCGGAATGACGCCCGCCAACATGGGCACCAGGCGTTTGCGCCACCGTAACGGCACAACGCGCTTGGCGCTATGCTCTCACATTGCCTGAGAACTGCAAGCGCTCAGGAAACCTTGCTTCAACATCTCAGAGAACCGGCGCCAGCAGTCGTGCGGCCCGGCAAGCCAGACGAAACGCCATGGAGCGTTGGCTGTAGTCCTCCGGCGTCATCGGGCGGCACTGGCGCAGGTCGGCTTCCAGCATCTGACGCACGTCCGCTACGAAGTCGCGGTCCGTGACCACCGCGCCGATCTCGAAGTTCAGCCGCATGGATCGGTTGTCCAGATTGGCCGTGCCCACCGCCGCGTATCGATCGTCCACCAGCACCACCTTCTGGTGCATAAATCCGGGCTGGTAGCGATAGATGCCGATGCCCGCCTTGGAGGATTGCACCAGGTAGGAATAGGCCGCCAGGCGCACCAGTTTGTGATCGGGGTTTTCCGGAATCAGGATACGCACGTCCACCCCGCGCAGGGCGGCCAGCTGCAGCGCGTTGACTACCTGCAGGTCCGGCACGAAGTAGGGTGAGGTGATCCAGATGCGTTGGCGGGCGTTGTTGATGCAGTTGAGGAAGAACAGGGTGCCCGTATCAAATCGGTCCGCCGGACTCGTGGGAACCACCAGCACCTCCTGGTCACTGCCTGGGCAAGGCTGGAGCGACCAGTTGAGCCGGGGCAGGTTGTTGGCGGCCCAGTACCAGTCTTCCACGAACGCCAGCTGCAGCCCCATCACCGCGGGACCTTCGATGCGGCAGTGGGTGTCGCGCCAGGCCAGATGGTCGGTGAGGGTGCCCAGGTATTCGTCCCCCAGGTTGATGCCGCCAACAAAGCCCACGGTACCGTCGCACACCAGCAGCTTGCGGTGGTTGCGGAAGTTGATCTGGAAGCGTCGTCGGCGGACGTTGCCGTCGCCAAAGGCGGCCACCCGGGCGCCGGCCTGAGTCAGCTCCTTCAGGTAGTTGCGGGGCAGCCACACGCTGCCGATGTCGTCGTAGGTGAAGTAGACCTTCACGCCCTCGTCCAGCTTGCGCTTGAGGATCGACTTGATGCGCTGGCCGACCTTGTCCGAGCGGACGATGTAGAACTCCAGCAGGATGTAGTGCCGGGCATTCTCCATGGCATCGAACAGCGCCTCGAAGGTTTCCTTGCCGTCTTTGAGCAAGGTACAGTGGTTGCCACGGGTGAACGGCTGGCCCACGAGGCGTGTCAGTACCCGCAGCTCGGGACTGGGGTCGGCGCTGTCGGGAATCCGTGTGAGTTGATCCTCTTCACTGAATACGCTGAGCAGTTGGTTCAGGGCTTCGTCACCGGAACGTCTGGCTTTGATGTAGCCTGCAAAGCGATTGCGCCCGAACAGGAAGAACAGCGGCAGGGTCAGGTACGGAAACGCCAGCAGGGCAATGATCCAGGCAATGGCGCCCTGGGCCGTGCGGTAGTGGAGCAGGATACGCAGGACGCAAAACAGCGCCAGGCCGTAAACGACCAGCAGTAACAGCGTGAGCAGTGTGGGATCCCACATGCGCCGGAGAACTCCTTATTGGTGGCGGGCGCGATACTGCGCGGGCGATTCGCCGGTCCAGCGTTTGAAGGCGCGGCTGAAAGCGCTCAGTTCCGAGAAGCCTAACAGAAAAGCGATCTCGCCCAGAGCGTAGCGGTCCGAGGCCACGTAACGCAGGGCCTTGTCCTTGCGCACGTGCTCGACCAGTTCCTGGAAGCTCATGCCCTCTTTTTTCAGGCGCCGGTAGAGCGTCTGGCGGCTCATGTGCAGTTGCTGGGCGAGGGAGTCGGCATCGATGCGCTCGCTGGCCATCTGCCGGGATATCAGTCGCCGCACCTTGCGGCTGAAGCGGCGCCGGGTCTGCAGTCTGGCCAGCAGGCTGTTGACCTGCTTGAGCATGGCCGAATGCACATAGGGATTGCGATGGGGAATCGGGCGGTCCAGGTAGTGGGCGCTGAAGGCCAGCGCCATGGCCGACTCGCCAAAGCGGATCGGGCAATCCAGGATGCGGCGGTATTCGTCCGCGTAGGCCGGTTCGGGATGGGCAACCCGGACCCAGGCAATGTCCAGCTGTGGATGTATAAAGTGACGCGCCCGGCTCACCACGGCGGCCAGGGTGCGATCCATGTCCTGGCGGCAGTAGAACTCGGGCTGGTCGGCCTCCCAGGTCAGCACTGCCAGATCGGCGGTCTGTTCCAGCTTGAGATGTACGGATTCGTTGATCAGCCGATGCAGTCGCACGTACTGCATGACGGCATCACCCAGGGTATCGCAGTTGAAGAAGACGTGGCCGACCAGGCCCATCCGGTCGGGATCCACCACCTCGCCGGCATGCAGGCCGATGGCTGCGTCTCCGGTGACCTGTTCCGCATGTTGCCAAAGACGGTAGTGATGACAGGCGGGCAGACGCAGATCCGGGTTCGTCAGTTCCGCGAGCGGCAGACCGAGCAGGGACGTAACGGTGTTCTCTTCAAGGAGGTCCCGGGTGTCCAGGTAATGCACCAGGCCCAGGGCGGTGGAGGCCGTCACCTGCGGCTCCTGCGGGGTCACGTCGGATCGGGCTTGGTGGGTCGGCATGAGTCTCTTTTTTGTCGTTGGGTGTTACCAAATGTCAAACAGTTGGGTCAGGGTGTCAACGTCGAGTGCGTTAAGAGGCGTTAAGCTGGAACGGAATTCATGGGTAACTGACATTGTCAGGAGGTGTTTGGGATGGATCTGCAGATTTTTGTTCCGCATACCGAGCAGGAACGTCGTAACTGCGAGGCTCTCAAGAACTATCTCAACAGCATCTACTATTGCTAATCCCTTCGCACATCGGCCGCCAATGGGCGGCCTTTTTTTGCTTTCGACCCGCCCGGGTCCGGTCATCGCTATCCCCAGTTGACGCGTTTTATATCGCTTAAGGCGACCTTCCGAGCGTACTTTTACCTGATCTTTTCACCCTCCGAAGACAACTTTACAGTGCCCGGTGGCACCATGCTGGTTGTACCGAATCGTTTTGCGTCAGGGTCCGGGTGAAATGCCGAGAGACCGCGGTCTGGCAGCTTGTTGTCGTTCGGCGCGCCTGCTGAGTCACCTCCCTGCCTGACGGGTGGGCTTCCACTGTGTCCTGCCTGCTTCCCGCAACGATTCATGGATCATTGACCTCAGACCTGCATCGACTGTGTTGCAAGGGGACCGCATGGGAATGCCACGCTCAGAATGGAGTGCCGGGCCAGGCTTTACGCTGATAGAGCTTCTTGTGGCCTTGGCCGTGGCCGCGATTCTGCTGGCCATTGCCGTGCCCAGCTTCAGTGCGCTGTTCGAGGGCAATCGCGGGCGTGCCGCCACTCTCGGCCTGAGTAGCGCCGTGGCGCTGGCCCGGGACACGGCCATGAACGGCTTTGAACGCACTACGCTGTGTCCCGCCGACAGTGCAGGCACTGGCTGTGCCGTCGGAACCGACTGGAGCGGAGGCTGGATCGTCGGCATCGGCGACGGAACGATCGACGATGTGGTCCAGGTCTGGTCCTCCCCCGGCGATAACATGACCGTGAGCGCCAGCATCAGCGGCGTTGTTTTCGCACCCACCGGAGAGGCGACGGCCACTGGCGCTTTTGACGTGGTGTCCGGTGACTATGTGCGTTGCGTCAGTTTCACTCTGGTCGGTCAGGCCTACACGGAAGAGGGGGGCTGCCCATGACAACGTTGACTCCCTCTCGCTTCCAGCGCGGTGCCAGCCTGATTGAAGTGCTGGTGGCCATGCTGGTCGTTACCATTGGCCTGCTGGGTGTTGCCAAGCTGGATCTGGAAACCCTGCGCAGTAACACCGTGGCCATGGAACGCAGTTCTGCGGTGATGCTGTCTCACTCGATTCTGGATCGCATGCGCGCCAACCGCGACGTGGCGCTGGATGCCGGTTACGACATGACCCTGGTGGATCTGGGCGAAAGCTGCTCGGTGCCCACCGGTGTCACCGGTCTGGTCAAGGCGGACCTGGCGGACTGGGTCGACGAGATCGACGACCTCCTGGGCGATGACGCCTGCGGTGGTATCCGCTGTGACAGCGACGGCAATTGCAGCGTCACCGTTCGCTGGGACGATACCGACGCCACCGATGACTCCGATGCCGTCACGGTCAGCCTGACGGGGGCCATCTGATGCGGGGAAGACGAACACAGGCCGGCTTTTCCCTGATCGAGCTGATGATCAGCCTGGTCATCGGTCTGATCATCATCGGCACGGTGATCGGCGCGTTCATGATGAACTCGCGGATCTATGAGACCAATCGGGCCATGGGGCGGATACAGGAAAACGCCCGGTTTGCCTTCGAATTGATGTCACGGGACGTGCGGCGGGCCGGCGATGTGCCCTGCGGCAATGATCTGAGCATCGCCAACGTCCTCAATAACAGCGACGACAACAGCGAGACCGCCACCGGCAACGACTGGTGGGCCACGTTCGGCAACGGCCTGGCCGGTTACGATGGCGATGAATCGTTTGATGGCGTTGCGTTTGGCACCGAGGCGGAAGACCGTGTTTCCGGCACCGACGCTATCTGGGTGACCGGCACCGGCAGCGAAACGGTCAGCATCGTGTCCCACGACCCGGATACGGCAACCTTCACTTTGAATTCATCGGATCACCCCTTTAACCAGGGGGATATCCTGATGGTCTGCGATTTCGATCAGGCCAGCATTTTCCAGATGTCCGGTCCCGCTACCACCGGCACAACCGTGCTGCACGCGACCGGCTCCCAGACGCCGGGCAACTGCACCATCGGCCTGGGTGCTGCGGTGTCCTGTTCCGGGACCGGCAACACCCACACCTACGACGAGAACAGCCTTCTCGCCCGATTTAATTCCACCGCCTGGTATGTGGGCTGTAACGGCCGTGACGACGATTGCAGCACGCCGGAAGGGCGATCGCTGTATCGCATGGCCCTGTCCGGCGGCGAGGAGAAAGCGGAGGAGGTGGTGGACTCGGTGCAGGCGCTGGGCCTTCAGTACCTGCTCGACGGCCAATCGTCCTACAGCGATGCCGATACCCTCGATGACAACGACTGGGCAGACGTCGTGGCGGTGAAGCTCACGCTGACACTCGCCCGCACTGACGTGGGCGTTGGCAGCGGCGGCAAATCGGCAGACATCGCCCGCACCTACACCCATGTGATCACCCTCAGGAACCGTTTGCCATGACCGGACGTGCTCCGTCGATGGCCCGCCGGGAGTCCGGTGCGGCCCTATTGATCGCCCTGATCCTGCTGGCCGTGATCCTGGTCATCGGTATGGCCGGCAGCCATATGACCCGTAAGGAAGAAACCATGTCCGGCAACCTCTACGACCGGGACCTGGCGTTCCAGGCGGCCGAGACAGCTTTGCGGGCAGGGCAGGCGGTGGTGGACGATTTCGACTACGACGCCAGTGGCGATGACGGTGCGGTTTATGACTGCGAAGACAGCTTCTGCGAAGCCACGCCGGCGGAGACCCTGGGTGATGGCGACAACGGGCGCTCTGATGATACGCCCGGCTGGGTATCCGTCACCGACACTTCGGCACTCAGCGACCTGGCCTTGACGCCGCAGTACGTGATCGACCGGGTTGCGACGGTGTCGGACGACACGTCCAGCGAGAGCGCCTCGCGCAACGCTACCAGCAATCAATACGGCAATTCCAACAGCGGCACGGACACGGCCTACGTGTATCGCATTACCGCGCGCAGCTCAGATCCGCAAGCAGACGATTCCGAAGGGCGGGCTTATGTGGTGCTGCAGGCCTACGTAAAGCGCACGCTATAGCAGGGGGCAGGCAGCAATGGAAAACCGAGGGTTCCGAAATGGATGGCGCTGGACGTGTCTGGTGGCCTTGCTCGGGCTGGCCGTGGGAGCCGGTCGCCCCGTCCTGGCTGATGACATCACCATCGACGACCAACCGGTGCTGGTCAGCGATCCGCTTGCGCCCAATATCGTGTTCATTCTGGATGACTCCGGCTCCATGCTGCAGGACGCCATGCCTGAGGACACCAACTGCAGCTCGGCCTACAACGACAGTTCCAAGGTGGTCAATCCGAGCACGGGGCAGCTTAATTCCAGCGCGTCGGCGGCCTGCCAGTCGCCGGACTACAACGTGCTCTACTACAACCCGGATTCCACCTACACAGCGCCGGTGGACGCGGACGGCAACAGCCTCGGCGATGCCGATTTCTCGGCGGCCCTGATTGACGGCTATTACGCCTACGAAGATTCCGGTTCCAGCGCATCCACGTCCACCGACGCCGACGATTCCACGATCGACCTGAATGAGTGGTACTCCGAGTCCAATTGCTCATCCTCGGGAGGCGGTCCGGGAGGCGGTCCAGGAGGCGGTCCGGGTGGCAGTAACGGTTCTTGTGATACCACCACCTACTCGTTCTTTTACTACGTCTATGACGCGAGCAACAGCGGTTGTTCCGGCGATACCTCGGACGACGACTGCTACGACCAGGTCTTTGTGGATACCGACGACGAAGACGAAATGCAGAACGTCGCCAACTGGTACAGCTATTACCGGACCCGGCTGATGACGGTGAAGGCCGGGATCAGCATCGCCTTCCAGAAGATGGGTGACGACTATCGCCTGGGCTACGGCCGGATCAACAACGACAGCACCATCAGCAGCGGTGTCGAGACTTTCGCCTCCAGCAAGGCCACCTTCTACAGTTGGCTCTTCGGACAAACGTCCGGCTACAGCTACGGCACACCCTTGCGCCGGGCACTGGGAGCGGCGGGCGAGTACTACATGACCAGCGCGCCATACTATTCCGAACCGGACGACGCCAGCAGCGGCACGCTGTCCTGTCGGCAGAACTTCACCATCCTGACCACCGACGGCTACTGGAACGGCGATACCGCCACCAATGCCTCGGCCACGGCCGAGAACGACGCCAGTGACGGCCCGACCAATACCAATTCCGACGGCGACAGCTACACCTACGACGCCGTGTCGCCGTTCCTGTTCCAGGCCACAGACAACCTCGCCGACATCGCGATGTATTACTGGAAGTACGACCTGATGACGTCCCTGGAAAACGACGTGCCCACCTCCGATGACGACCCGGCCTTCTGGCAACATATGGTCACGCTGGGCATTGGTCTGGGCGTGGAAGGCAACGTGGATCCGGACGAGGCGTTCGATGCCATCGATACCGGTGCCAGCATTTCCTGGACCTCCACCGATTCCAATGCGGGTAAGATAGACGATCTGTTGCACGCCAGTGTCAATAGCCGCGGTGGCTTTTATTCGGCCCAGAACCCGACGGAATTCGCCGAAGGGCTGAAGTCCGCTTTGGCCACCATCCAGTCCCGGACCGGCTCGGGGACTGCGCTGACCACCAACAGCTCCACGCTCACCGAAGACACCCGGATCTACAAGGCCAGCTACAAATCCGGTGACTGGAGCGGTTACCTGTCCGCCTGGACCCTGGACGACGACGGCAACACCGACGCCAAAGCGTGGTCGGCCACCATCCCCGACGAAACGGAACGGCAAATCTATACCGCGGTGGATTCCGGGGACGGTCTGGAGGGCGTGGAACTGGTCTGGGACAATCTGGACAGCGACATGCAGGACGCCATCGGCGACAGCGATGTGCTGGCGTATCTGCGCGGAGATACCAGTAACGAGCTGATCAACAATGGCACCTATCGCACCCGTGACAATACCCTGCTGGGGGACATCGTCCATTCGTCGCCCCTGTATGTAGGGCCACCGGATGAAGACAAGTATGAGTCCACCGGTTGGGATGAAGCGGATTCCCACGTCACGTTTGCTCAGAATCACGCTGACCGCACCCCAGTGGTCTACATCGGCGCGAACGACGGCATGGTACACGCCTTCAACGCCGACACCGGCGAGGAAATCTTTGCCTACATGCCGCATGCGGCGGTGATCAACGGCGTCAGTGACCTTAGTGATGCGGACTACAACGAGAACCACCAATACTTCATGGACGGCACTTTGGTGTCTGCGGACGTGTACATCAACGACGCCTGGCACACGGTGTTGATCGGTTCCCTGGGGCGGGGCGGCAAGGCGCTGTTCTGCCTGGACGTGACCGATCCGGATAATTTCGACGCCGACGACGTGTTGTGGGAAGTGGACGACGACACCCTGGGCTATTCCCTCGGCGCCCCGGTCATCGCCAAACTGGAAGACGGCAACTGGACCGCCGTGGCCGGCAATGGGTACAACAGCGCCGATGCCACCGCCCAACTGCTGCTGATCAACATCGCCGATGGCGAACTGAGTGCGATCGATACCGAGACCGGCAGCACCGATGCTCCCAACGGCTTGGCGGGTCCCCTGGTCTGGGACAGTGACGAAACCGCCAATGCCCTGTCGGACGTGGCCTATGCCGGTGATTTCCAGGGCAATGTCTGGCAATTCGACCTGACCGACACCACGGCCACGCCCACCCTGATCTACACGGCCACGGACGATAACGGCAACGCGCAGCCCATCACCGCCGATATGACCGGCGCCTACAGCGACGATGAAGAGCTCTGGCTATTTTTCGGGACCGGCAAGTACCTCTCCACCGACGACATCAGTAACGACGAGAATGCGCTGATCCAGAGCTGGTACGGCATCAAACCGGAGGACGGGCTGATCGAGTCCCGGGACGAACTGACCGAACGCAGCATCGAGTCGGAGAGCACCACCGGTAGCTACAGCGTGCGTTACGTGTCGACCGCGACCGACGGCGATATGGACGGACAGCGCGGCTGGTACATGGACCTGGCCATCGACGGCGATGCCGAAGGCGAACGCATGGTGTTGCAGAATACCCTGGCCGACGGCGTGCTGATTGGCACCACGCTGATTCCCACGGCGGACGCCTGCAACCCCGCCGGCGACGGCTACGTCATGTCGATCGACCCTTACACCGGCGCGGCCCTGGACGAGGCATACTACGACATCAACGGTGACGGCACGGTGGATGAGAACGATCTGGTCGACGGCAAGGTGGCCTCCGGGCTGTCGACCGACAGCACGCCCAGTACGCCGACCCTGATCGACGACACCCTGAAGTGGCAGGACGAATCCACATCCGACAACAGCATCACCGTTGCCAACTCCGGCTCCAGCGACGCCGGTAACAAACGCATATCCTGGGGAGAGGTGATCGAGGAATGAACAGCAGACGCCAGCAGGCCGGCTTTACGTTGATGTCGGTGCTGATTACCGTGGTGATCGACGGCATCCTGTCGGCGATTGCCATCCCCAGTTACCAGCGTTACGTGATCAAGTCGCGGCGTATCCAGGCGGAGTCCTGCCTGGTGCAATATGCCCAGTACATGGAACGTTTCCGCTCCGCCCAGATGCGTTATGACCAGGACAGCAGCGGCACGGCCAACACCCTGCCGGATATTGATTGCACGACCGAAAGCGGCCTGGACAGCTACTACGCCTTCGATTTTGCCAAGGACTCACTGGCGCGCCGGACTTTCACCCTGGAAGCCGATCCGCAGGGGGCACAGACCCAGGACGATTGCGGCACCCTGACTCTGACCGAAGCCGGCGTTGAGGGGGCCGATGAGGATGTGGATCAATGCTGGTGAACGTCGCGACCGATTAACCCGCAAGCCCGGTAATGCTGTCCAGCGGCTGAGAGCGTAGCCACTGTTTTTCGCTGCGTTCCAGAATGCCTTCCATGCGGCCCAGCCGGGCACGCAGCGCAGCGGCGCCGAACCGACGGCTGGCGGCGACATCGAAAGCCAGTCCGACACGGGCCTGGTTTCCCTCCAAGGCCACATTGACCACGTCGGCGAACACACGGCTGGCCACCAGATTCTCGCCAGCCATAGCCAGCTCGATCAGCAACTCGACCTGATCGCCTTCCCTGAATGTGTCCGCTGCCGCGGTGACAGCGACGCCTTCCCGTGTAAAATCGTGGCCCTGAATAGGGCGATAGCGGGCAAGCAGGCGCTTGCGCGGTCGCCAGGCCAGATTCAGTTCCGTTGCCGGTAGCCGGCGAAAGCGGCGCCTGTCGCGGGGACTGATTCGTCTCATAGCTTGGGTGTACTCCGGTTGTCGGTGAGGGCATCGGGCCTGAATGCATTATGGTCCATTCTGGCCGTTCCGTTCTGTGACTGGAGCGGCCAAACTGACGGGATCCAGCGACGCAAAGGTGAGCGGTAATGGAAAAAAACAGGGTGTTCGATCTGGATGCCGGGTTTCTCGACGACGACTTGCTGGCGGCGCAGATGCGCCTGCTGGTGGGGCTCGTCAGTACCGACCGCGGCCGCAGCGCCGGTGATCGGCTGCCGGCAAACTGGTTGGGGCACGAGGATGCCCTGACCCTGCGTCTGAACCAGTTGATGGGCGAGATGACGTTGCGCGGCCAGGCCGTGCCCGGGCAGGTGGCGGTGACCGGCGAGGCCATTATCTGGCCACCGCTGGATGCCGCGTCGCTGGCCGGGGAAATCCGCTACATCACGGCCCGGGCCGAAGCCGGCCAGCGTGGCCGGATCCGCATGCCGCGCAACGATCACGAACTCTGGGCCACCTACAAGTACAGCCTGCTGGCCCGCAACCGGCAGGCCTACGAAAGCTTCGGCCGACGCGTGGCCGCGCGCTCGGCACCGCTCGAGACCCTGTGGCTGGCCCTGGTCAACGCGTCCCGGGTGGCGCCACCGGAGGGCGGTATCCGCAACGCCCTGCAGCACATGTGGGGCTACGTTTCCGACCATTCCAGCATGAGTCCGCAGATGGACGACCTGGATGCCCTGGCCGCGGACGTGCAGCAACTGGCCCTGCAACATGAGGTATCCTACCTGCTCAATTCGACGGCGCTGGGTGAACTCCGCGCCTGGCTATAAGGAGGCTGACTTGAGCCTGGATTTGCACCACCGCGTGACGGGTGAGGGCGAGCCCCTGATCGTCCTGCACGGTCTTTTCGGATCCCTGGAAAACCTCGGCGGCGTGTCACAGCGCCTGACGGACAGCTGCCAGATTCACGCCCTCGACCTGCGTAACCACGGTCGCTCGCCGCACACCGATGCCATGGGGTATCCGGCCATGGCCGACGATGTCCTGCGCTATATGGACAAGGCCCATCTGGAACAGGCTTCGGTGTTGGGGCATTCCATGGGCGGCAAAACGGCGATGGAGCTGGCCCTGGCCCACGCCGACCGGGTTGACCGCCTGATCGTGGCGGACATCGCGCCGGTGGCCTATCCGCCACACCACGACGACATCATCGAAGGTCTGACCCGTCTCGACCTGGCCCGGGTGACTTCCCGCGGACAGGCCGATAAAGCATTGGCGGAGTATGTGCCGGTGACGCCCGTACGGCAGTTCCTGCTGAAAAACCTGGTGCGTGACGGGGATGGCGGGTTTGCCTGGCGTCTGAACCTGGACGCCATCCAGGCGCATTACGAGGACATCGCCGCCGGACCGACCGCCGAAGGGCCTTTCGATGGCCCGACCCTGTTCATCAAGGGCGGAGACTCCGACTACATTGGTGAGGGACAACGTGAAGCGTTCGACCGGTATTTCCCCAAAGCGTCCCTGCGCATCATTCCCGGCACCGGCCACTGGCTGCATGCGGAAAAGCCGGATCTGTTCGCCAACCTGTGCCGACGCTTCCTGGACGGTGAGTTTGACCCCAACTGATCGGTAGCGCCGGCGCAGCGTCTGCTAGGGTTTAAAGGCCGGATAGTCCAATAACAAGGAGCTTTCATGCGCTGGGTGTATGCAATCTGTGTGGTCCTGTTCCTGCTGATCGGCGGCTTTCTGCTGACGCCGTCACCGGTCGATAGCCGGGCCTGGACGCCGCCGCCGTCTCCCGGACTGTCCGGCCGCACCGCACACAATGAATTGCTGAAGCAGGCGGAACTGATCGCCCAGGGCCAGGTCTACGGGCCGGAAGACGTGGCTGTGGACAAAACCGGGCGCGTCTACGGCGGCACCCAGGATGGCAAGGTGGTGCGGATCTGGCCGGACGGTCGCGTGGAAGCCTGGGCCCGCACCGGAGGGCGTCCGCTGGGGCTGGCGTTCGACCGCAACGGCAACCTGATTGTGGCGGACGCTTACAAGGGGCTGCTCTCGATCACGCCGGACGGGGTGATTCGTACATTGTCCAGGGAAGCGGAGGGGCTGCCCTTCAAGTTCACCGACGACGTGGATATCGGGCCGGACGGGATGATCTACTTCACCGACGCCAGTTCCCGCTTCGACCAGTCCGAATACCGGCTGGACTTGCTGGAGATGCAGCCCCACGGGCGCCTGCTGCGCTATAACCCGGCCACCCGCAAGACCGATGTGCTGTTGCGCAACCTCCATTTTGCTAATGGCGTGGCGGTGGCCAAAGACGGTAGTTTCCTGTTAGTTAACGAAACCTGGAAATACCGCATCCTCAAATACTGGCTGACCGGCCGCAAGGCGGGCACCGCCGAAGTGTTTGCCGATAATCTGCCGGGCTTCCCGGACGGCGTAGCAGCGGACAGCCAGGGGCGCTTCTGGGTCGCGCTGCCGACGCCGCGGAATCCGACGGTGGACTGGATGCAGCCGCACCCCTGGATCAAGGAGCAGGTAGCCAAGCTGCCCGACAGCCTGCAGCCGCCGGTGCAGGAATATGGCCTGGTCATGGCATTTGACGCCGACGGCAAGCTGCTGGCCAGCCTGCACGACACCACTGGCCATCATCTGCAGGAGATCACTTCGGTGGAGCCGCACCTGGGGATGCTGTATTTCGGAACCCTGCACAACGATCGCATCGGACGGCTGCCCATCAGCAGTATTCCGGCTCTGAACAAGGAGACATCGCCGTGAGTGACGTGCCCGACCTTATCGAATGGGATCTCCCGGACCCGTTTATCATGCCCATCGTGGTCCAGCCTGAAGACGTCGATCGTCTTGGCCATGCCAACAACGTGGTCTATGTACGCTGGCTCGAAGACGTGAGCTGGGCCCATATCGAAAGCCTGGGCATGACCTGGGAACGGCATGAGGCGACGGGCCGCGCCATGGCCATCACCCGCACGGAAATCGATTACCTGGCCGCTGCCAACGAGGGCGATCACCTCTTGCTGGGCACCTGGCTGGTCGATTTTGACGGCCGCTTCCGCTCGGCGCGCCGTTTCCAGTTGGTGCGCCAATCCGATGGCAAATCGCTGGTGCGGGCCAAGTCCAGCCACGCCTGTGTGGATCTCAAGACCCAGCGCCCGGCCCGGGTGCCCAAGGAATACGGCGACATCCTCGGGCATGCCGTGGTGACTACCGAATAAACCGGATTCTGCTACGCTTGCTGAAAAGCAGGTGTCCGCCCGCCTGGAAACCGGCCGTCCCGCAGCAATCTGCGGGTCCGGCGTTTCCCAACGCCGCATGGGAGAAACCAGTATGCGTCGCATAGTCTATGAGCGCTTCGGGGAAGCCGATGAACTGAAGCTGGTGGAGGCCGAGCATCCGGTCCCGGCGGCCGGCGAGGTCTGTATCCGGGTCGCCGGTGCAGGCCTCAATCCCATCGACTGGAAAACCCGCAAGGGACTGGGTTTTGCCGCCCAGCAGATCCAGGATCATCTGCCCTGGACGCCCGGCTATGATGTGGCCGGTACCGTCACCGATGTCGGGGACGACGTGCATACGTTGTCTGCCGGCGATCGCGTGATGGGCATGATCGGTTTTCCCGGCGGGGGCGGTGGTTATGCCGAATACGCCCTGGCCCGGGCTGATGAGTTGATCGTCGTGCCGGAAGAGATGGATCTGATCGAAGCCGGCGGCCTGCCACTGGCGGCGTTGACCGCCTGGCAGGGGCTGTTTGAAGTGGGGCAGTTACAACCGGATCACAAGGTGCTGATCCACGCCGGCGCTGGCGGTGTCGGCCATCTGGCGATCCAGTTTGCCCGTGCCCGCGGCGCCCACGTGATCGCCACGGCGTCCGCCAGCAATGCCGATTTCCTGGCGACACTGGGGGCGGACGAGGTGATCGACTACAACCGGGACGACTTTGTCGACGCCTGCTACGGTCTGGACCTGATCTACGACCTGGTGGGCGGCGATACCGGCAAGCGCTCGCTGCATTGCCTGGCCGACCATGGAGTACTCGTCACCGTGCCGACGGTGACGGCGGACAGCATCATTACCGAAGCCGAAAACATGGGGCTCAAGGCCCATGGCATGACCGTGCGGCCTGATATCTTCCACCTGGAGGAGATTGCCGAGCTGATTGAAGACGGTGACGTTCGCCTGCACGTGGACGAGATCTTCCCGCTGGCCCGTGCCGCCGATGCCCACCGGCGGCTGGAGACCGGGCACGTCAGGGGCAAGTTGGTGCTGGACTGCCAGGCCCGTTAACACGACCCGGCTGTCCTCGTCAGGCCGTTGCGGTTGCGCCGACCGGTTCCGGGCCGGCGTCCTTCTCCTTGCGCTCCTTGGGTGGCTGCGGCGGCACCAGGCTCAGGAGCATCCACCCCTTGTCCAGCTTCAGGTTCGACTGTGAGGTGACGGCCTGGATTCGCTCACGCGGGTCGATCACGAACAGCAGCAGGGCCTGGTTCTCGTACTGGGCCTGAAAGTCCTCGTAGCTGAACGCATCGCTCAACTGGGTGGTTTTCACCGTATAGCCCTTGCTCACCAGGCTGGCCAGCTTGGCATAGCTGACGTCGCCGAACAGGCCGCGGGTCTGCTGGATCTTCTCGGCAGTCTGGTGGCGTGCTTTCTGATCCTGGTCGCCTTCCGACAGGCTGTAGACACTGCCGTTACCGAACCAGTCCAGGAAGTGGTAGGTCGCCAGCGAATTAAGCTGCTTGTAGGGCGAGATCACCAGCAGATTGCCGATGCCGGTCAGGTCCAGGTGGGTCGAGGCGTGCTCGGACACCGGGTTGCCGAAGTAGACGTTGAGGTTGTCCATGCGCGCCTGGCGCACGTTCTCCCAGTTGGTGTCGGTCAGTACCACCGGCACCTCGACTTTCTGCAGCGCCTGGCCGATCTGGCGGGCGACGCTGTTGGCGCCGAGGATCAGGAAGCCGTAATCCGCAGGTTCCGCCACTTTCAGCAGTCGGGCCACCGGGCGGGCCGTCAGGCTTTGCAGGGTCACCGTCGCGATGATCAGGATGAACACCAGGGGCACCAGCACGCCGGCACTTTCGTAGCCGAGTTTCTGCAGCTGGAACGCAAACAGCGCGGAGACCGCCGCGGCGACGATCCCGCGCGGCGCGATCCAGCTGAGAAACAGCTTTTCCCGCCAATTGAGGGTGGTGCCTATGGCGGACAGGAATATGCTGATGGGCCGGGCGACGAACATCAGGACCGCCAGGACCGTCACCAGGGGCCAGCCCAGATCGGCAATGGCGGTGAACTCGACGCGCGCGGCCAGGATGATGAACAGGGCTGAAATCAGCAGGACGCTCAGGGATTCCTTGAATTCCAGGATGCTCTCGATGGGCACCTGTTTCATGTTCGCCATCCAGATGCCCATGACAGTGACCGTCAACAGGCCGGACTCGTGGGCCATCTCATTGGAGAAGGCGTAAATGCCCAGCATGAAAGTCAGTGTGCCGGCGTTGTGCAGGTATTGGGGCAGCAGGTGCTTGCGCAGCGCCACGCCGGTCAGCCAGCCGGCAATGCCCCCCAGCACGATGCCGATGACAATGGTCTTGCCGAAGATATACAGCGAGTGCTCGAAGACGTTGCCCTGGCCCCAGGAGACGATCCCCTCGAACACCAGAACCGCCAGCAGCGCCCCCACCGGATCGATGATGATGCCTTCCCAGCGCAGGATATTGGCCAGCTTGGCGGCGGGTTTGACCGAGCGCAGCAGTGGGGCGACCACCGTGGGGCCGGTGACGATGCAGATGGCACCGAACAGTAGGGCCACTTCCCAGGAAATGTTGAGCGCCCAGTGAGCCGCCAGGGTGCCGACCGTGCAGGTCACGATCGATCCGATGGGCACCAGGTTGCGCACCATGCGGCCGTGGCCCTTGATCTCCTGGTACCTCAGCGTCAGGCTGCCCTCGAACAGGATCACGGCCACCGCCAGGGACACCAGCGGAAACAGCAGGTCACCAAACAGTTGTTGGGGTTCCAGCCAGTGCAGAAGCGGGCCGGCGGCAATCCCGCCGGCGAGCAGGAACAGGATCGCCGGCATGCGCACTCGCCATGCCAGCCACTGGCAGAACAGGGAAAGGACACCGATGCTCGCGAGCAGGAGAACAACGTTCGCAGACATAGACAGGGCTAATCATCCATTCCGGTGGAAACGGCCACGTCCAGGTGACGGGCATGTGTATTGATGAGGCCTGAAACTGGCCGTCACCGTTTAGCTGAGAGCGACATCCTGCTGTTGTTCCGGCTCCAGCCGCACCTTCCGTGCCAGTCGATTCAGCAGGCGCGATGCCGCCACGAAACCGAAGGTCGCCGTGACCGGGCTGGCGGCGCCAAAGCCGGAGGCGCAATCCAGCCGGACCGGGCCGCTGGTGTCCGGCTTCTGCAGGCAGACTTCGCCGTCTCCGGCAGGATAGGTCAGCTGCTCCAGCGAGTACACCGCTTCGATGCCAAATCGACGCTTGGGATTGCGGGAAAAGTGGTATTCCCGGCGCAGCAGGTTGCGCACTTTGGCCAGCAATGGGTCCTGGGTGGTGCGCGACAGGTCGCTGACCTGGATCTGGGTCGGGTCCATCTGGCCACCGGCGCCGCCGGCACACACCAGTGGGATCTTGCGCCGCTTACAGTGGGCAATCAGGGCGGCCTTGGCCTTGACGCTGTCGATCGCATCCACCACGCCGTCGAGACCATCGTCCAGCAGCTCGGTCACGTTCTTCGGGGTCAGGAAACCGAAGTGGACGTTGACCTGAAGCTGGGGATTGATGGCGCGCAATCGATCGGCCATGACGTCGGTCTTGGTGCGCCCATATTCGCCGGCCAGGGCATGCAGCTGGCGGTTGGTGTTAGACACGCAGACGTCGTCCATGTCGATCAGCGTGAGCTGGCCGATGCCGCTGCGGGCCAGCGCTTCGGCCGCCCAGGACCCCACGCCGCCCAGACCCACGATGGCCATGTGGGCGTCACGGAACGCCTGCAGGGCCCGCCGGCCGTAGAGCCGTTCGATGCCGCCAAAACGGAAGCTGAAATCGTCTGCGTTCATGCGCTCTCCCGGGGAACCTCATCTGTCGGGATGACTGGAGCGCGAATTGTACCTGAGCTGGGCGACGACGGCATTGACTGGGGATGCGTGAAAACCGGAACCGTGGCGGGATAACGAGGGGATCAGCGGCGCCATAAAAAAAGCCACGCCATAGGGCGTGGCTGGACAAGCAAGATGGCTTACCCCGAAGGGAACAAGCCGGACTAGTTCAGAGACACTAATCAACGGGTTCTATTCTCCAGATACCGCGCCAGGGAAGAAGGTCAAAAGCTGACAAGTATCGGTCATTTTCGGACAGGGTGCCTGAAGTCCGCGCAACGTTGCCGGGCGTAATGATGGGGAGAGCCCTGAAGACGGAGAATCCCATGCCGCATATTGTCGTCGCCGGCGCCACCGGTGGCATCGGTCGCGCCTTGATCCAACAGTTGCTGGAGCGCCCGGACACCATCGTCACCGGCCTCTGTCGTCGCCCTGATGCGGCCGCGGATTGGGCGAACCAATACGGCGACGCCCTGTCGCTGTTGCCCTGGGATGCGCTCGACCCGGCGCCCGAACTGGCGTTGCAGGAGGATATCGATGGGGTGATCTATGCGACGGGCCGTCTGCACGGCGAAGGCATCCAGCCGGAGAAGCGGCTGGAGGACCTGGATGCCGGGGCACTGGCAACCGCCTTCCAGATCAACGCCTCGGCGTTTGTGCTGCTGGTTCAGGCGTTGTTGCCCTGGCTGCGTCACAAGCGTCTCAAACGCATCATGGCCGTATCCGCCAAGGTGGGGTCCATCGGCGACAACGGTTTTGGTGGCTGGTACGGCTACCGGGCCTCGAAGGCCGCCCTCAACATGCTGACACGGAACCTGTCCATCGAGCTGCCACGGCGCATCCGGCCGGTCACCTGCGTGGCCGTCCATCCCGGCACCACCCGCACGCGGTTGAGCGAACCGTTCCAGCAGTCCCTGGCGCAATTGCAGGTGCATGAGCCGCACGATACGGCGACCAACCTGCTGACGATCTACGATGGCCTGGATACGGAGCACAACGGCCAGTTCTTCAGCTGGGACGGATCGTCATTGCCGTGGTAGGACAGGGTGGGGGCCTGGCTCGCCCACAAAAAAAGCCCCGGCAGGCCGGGGCGAGTGAGAACAAGATCGGCTATCGGATAAACGGATTGAGTAAACGGGTGAAGGTGCCGGTCAGCTTCAGCGGCGCGCTGAGCACGGACAGGGTGATGCAGTCGTCGCCTTCCAGCGCCACCGGCCGGTGTTCGTCGTGCTCGTCCAGCACCACGAAATCCCACTGGTTGAACACGCCCTTGTGGTCGGTGAACGCGCCTTGCAGTACGATCGTCGTTTCCAGGCCGCGGTGGGTGTGTGCCGGGGCCTTGCCGCCCGCCGCCAGTTTCTGCAGCACAACTTTCTCCGGCTGGCCCGGGAACAGATGGCTGATGTCCAGCACGCTGACATCGGCCAGCTGCCGCTTCCAGGGCAGGAGATTCAGGTCTTCGCCCAGCAGCCGTTGCAACGGGTTGCCGCGTGGTGCCGGCTTGGGCTGGGGTTCCGGTGTGCCGGCATCGATGCGTGACATCAGTCGGTCGAACGCATCGTCAGCCACGCCCGCTCCGGGCTGCTCGTCCATCAGGACGGCGCCCAGGCTGTCCAGGGTATCCACGCGACTGCGACAGTGCGGACACTCGTCCAGATGGAGACGAATACACAGCGCGTGGGGATCGCTCAGGTTCCCGGCGCTGAATTCCATCAGGCTGTGACTGTCAGGATGGTGCTGGGTCATGCGTTCTGGTCCTGCAGAATAACTTTGAGCTTGTTGAGCGCCAGCCGGACGCGGCTCTTGACCGTGCCCAGCGGGATGTTCAATTCATCGGCCACGATCTGGTGGGACTTGTTTTCCATATACACCTTGGCGATCACCGTGATCTGTTCTTCCGGCAGGTGCTTGAGGGAGTCCCGGATGCGGCGTTCCGACATCAGTCGGTGCAGGGAGGTGACAGGCTCGTTCTCGTCGTCACCGGGAATCTGCCACAGATCCTCCGTGTCGACGGTCATTTCCGCGCGGGAGCGCTGCATCTTGCGCAGCATGTCGATGCGCTGGTTCCGGGCGATGGTAAAAATCCAGGTGGAGGCAGCGGCCTTGCGCCAGTCGTAAAGACAGGAACGGCGCCAGATGGACACGAACACTTCCTGCACCAGCTCTTCGGCCTGGCCAGCCAGGCCGTTTGCCATGGCGTAGTACTTGATCTGCGGCGCGAAGTGTTGGAACAGGGCCCGATAGGCTTCCCGGTCCTGCTGTTTGCCGACTTTGTCCAGCAGCTGGCTCCAGGGGTCTTTTCGGCCCTCTGTTCGGTTGGAGCCGGGATTCGGCGTGGACACGTTGCGATCCCCTGTGGTGGCTGTCTTTGCACGAGTTGATGTCATCATTCTAAGTGCTCGCCATCGGTTTGTCAGTCCAGCGGATTTACGCCGGTCGGTTTGGGCCGGATCACCCGGCGAGCAAAAAAAACTGAAAATGACCCAACCGTCAGCGCCGGTCCGTCGATGGGGTAATTGTGGCAAGGCGCATCGGCCTTTAACCTGCCGGTCACCCACGTCTCATGAGCACTGACGCCGATGAGTGATGCCCTCGACCTGCACAGCCCCGCGATCCGCGCGCACTACGTGGAAATTCTGGGCCAGCTTCTGGAAGAGGAAGGTGGCAAGCGGGATGCCGTGTTTGCCGCCGCGGGTCTGTCCGCCGATCGATTGGCCCATCCGGACACGCTGCTGACAGTGGCGGAATTCGTCGCGGTCTGCCGCGAGGCGTTGCAGCAGAGCGACGATCCCGCGCTTGGGCTGGCGTTCGGCCAGCGGCTCAAATTCACCACCCACGGCTCCCTGTCCCAGGCGGCCATCAGTTGCGCCACCATCGACGAGGCGCTGCGGACACTGGCCAAGTATTTCTCGATCCGTTTCGCGTACATCGATCTGACGTTCTTTGTGGAGGGGCGCGAGGCGGTGATCCAGCTGACCATGCGCCACGACTTTGACGATCTTTACCGCTTCAATGTTGAGGCGGTGCTGGCGGCGCTGATGGATGTCAATCAGTTGCTGTTCGGCAAACAGCTCATGTACGGCGGCTCCTGCCGGTTGGCGTATCCAGCGCCGGAGCCGGCACACCGGGCCCGCTACGCGGCCCTGTTCGGCGATGCGGCCCATTTTGGCCAGCCGGCCAACCAACTGCGCTTTCAGGCCGACATGCTGGGATTGCCCATGGCACTGCACAATCCGGTGGCCCGGCGTCTGGCTGAAGCGGAATGCGAGGCGGAGCTGGTCCGACTGGCGCAGCATCAGGGGGTCTCGGGACGGGTTCGTAGCGTGTTGGAAAGCGTCACCAGCGAGCCCCTGCCGGGACTGGATGCGGTGGCAGAACGGTTGCACGTCTCGCCCCGGACACTGCGCCGGCAGCTCAAGCGGGAAGGCACCGGTTTCCAGACCCTGCTGGATGAAGTCCGTACTGTCCGCGCGCGCTGGCTGTTGACCCGCACGTCCCAGTCGGTAGAGGTGATCGCCTGGCAACTGGGCTACAGCGACCCGTCCAATTTCGGCCGGGCCTTCCGCAAGTGGGAGCACTGTTCGCCGTCGGCCTACCGGACCGAAGCCCGCGGTCAGTCCTCCAGGTAGGTATAGCCTTCCAGGCCCTGCTCCAGTTCCGCCAGCAGGGCCTCGCTTTCCTGGTCGGGCAGCTTGGCCGCTTCGAACTTGCTCCGGTAGGCCTGGCGCAGCGCGTCCGGGTCGAAGTTCACATAGCGCAGGATCTTGGACACGGTATCGCCCTCGACAAGATGCCGGATCCGGTAACTGCCGTCGTCGCCACGGCTGACGTCGACGGAGTTGGTGTCGCCGAACAGGTTGTGCATGTCGCCCAGTATTTCCTGGTAGGCCCCGGTCATGAAGAACCCCATCAGCATCGGCTCGCCGGGCTTGGCCTCCGGTAGGGGCAGGGTGGTTTCCACGCCCTGGCCGTCCACGTAGCGGTCGATCCGGCCGTCGGAATCACAGGTGATGTCCTGCACCACGGCGCGGCGATTGATCGGCTGGTTCAGCCCGCTGATGGGCAGTACCGGGAAGATCTGGTCGATGCCCCAGACGTCCGGCAGCGACTGGAACAGGGAGAAGTTGATGAACAGTTTCTCGGCCAGCTTCTCGTTCAACTCGTCGATGATCTCACGGTGGGCTCGGTTGCCGGCTTCGAGCCGGGCGCGCAGGGCGCGGCAACAGGCGGTATAGAGCTGTTCCGCCTCGGCCCGGTGGGGCAGCGACAGCAGGCCGTGGGCAAACAGGGCGTGCACGTCGCTGATGGCGTGCATCACGTCGTGGTAGATTTCGACCCGGGATCGGTTCGGGTCACGATCCTGCAGGCTGTTGTAGTCGCGCCAGAGGTCGTGCAGCGGGCCGGGAGCGTCGCTGGCCGGCGCGTTCGGCGTTGGATTGGCCGGCGCCTCTTCATCGATCACGTTGGTGATCAGCACCGCGTGGTGGGCGGTCATGGCCCGGCCGGATTCGCTGATCAGGTTCGGGTGCGGGATGCCGACCCGATCGCATTCGGTCTGCAGGGTGTGGATCACGTTGTAGGCGTATTCGCCCATGCTGTAGTTGATCGAGCAGCTGCTGCGCGAGCGGGTGCCTTCGTAGTCCACGCCCAGGCCGCCGCCGATATCCACCGTTTCGATGGGCGCGCCGAGGTCGCGCAGTTCACTGTAGAATCGGGCGCATTCCTTCAGGCCGGTCTGGATATCGCGGATGTTCGCGATCTGGGAGCCGAGATGGAAATGAAGCAGCTGCAGCGAGTCCAGCGCATTGGCGGCCTTCAGGCGTTCGACGGTCTCCAGCACCTGACTGGCGGACAGGCCGAACTTGGACTTTTCCCCGCCGGTGTTCTGCCAATTGCCCTTGCCGATGGTCGCCAGCCGGGCGCGCACGCCGATCAGCGGTTTTACCGACAGGGCCTTGGCTTCCTCCAGGATCTCGGGCAGCTCCGACTGCTTCTCCACCACGATAAAGACGGTGTGGCCCAGCTTCTGGCCGATCAGCGCCAGGCGGATGTACTCGCGATCCTTATAGCCGTTGCAGACGATGACCGAGCCCGGCTTGCGGGATAGCGCCAGGACGGCCATCAATTCCGGCTTGCTGCCGGCTTCCAGGCCGATCTGGCCGTTGCTGGCGGCGGGCTCGGCCCGGGTCAGCGCCTCGACAACGTGGCGTTGCTGGTTCACCTTGATGGGGTAAACGGCGGTGTACTGGCCCTGATACCCTTTGTCCCGGGCCGTCCGGTTGAAGGCGTCGCAGAGGCTGTTGACGCGGTCATGCAGGATATCGCCGAAGCGCACCAGGACCGGCAGCTGAACCTGCTTGTCCAGCAGTTCCCGGGTCAGCTGCGGCAGGTTGATGGACGCTCCGCTTTGGCCCCGGTCCGGTCGGATCAGCACGTCACCGGCCGAGTCGATATCGATGTAACCTTCGCCCCAGTGGGCAATGTTGTAGACCTTGTGCGCGTTGCTGTCTGTCATGGCCGAATCCGTCCTGTCTTTGAGGCGCCATTGTAAAGAAAGCAGGCGCTTAGCGGGAAGCGCCGTAAGATGTCGACTTCGGCAAATACCTGTATTTTTGTGCTTTGGCGCAGGACAATGACTCTCTACAATCGCGGCTTTCGACCCACAGGGCAGGAGGAATGAAACAATGTCAGCACTGAACGATGGCTGGTTCACCGAGGTTTTCCAGGACCAGGGCACGGCGTTCTCTCTACAGGTGAAGCAGAAGCTGCACGAAGAGCAGACGCCCTACCAGAAACTGGAAATCTATGAGACCGCGACCTTCGGCAACCTGATGGTGCTGGACGGCTGCGTGATGCTGACCAGCCGCGACAATTTCCTCTACCACGAGATGATGACGCACCCGGCCCTGTTTACCCACCGTGCGCCGCGCAAGGTCGTGGTGGTGGGCGGTGGTGACTGCGGCACCCTGCGCGAGGTGCTCAAACATCCGGACGTGGAAGAGGCCTGGCAGGTGGAGATCGACGAGCGGGTGACCCGCATGTCGGAGAAATATTTCCCGGAGCTGTGCGAGTCCAACGAGGACCCGCGCGCCAACTTCTTTTTCGGCGACGGCATCCAGTGGATCCGCGACGCCGATCCGGACAGCATCGACCTGATCATCATCGACAGCACCGATCCGGTGGGTCCGGCCGAAGGCCTGTTCGCGCTGGATTTCTACCGGGACTGCATGCTGGCCCTGCGTGAGGGCGGCATCATCGTGCAACAGAGCGAATCCCCGCTGCTGCACGCGGACACCATCATCAAGGACATCCACACCGACATGCACAAGGCCGGTCTGGATCACGTGGTGACGCTGCCGTTCCCGCAGCCGGTTTATCCCACGGGCTGGTGGAGCTGCACCATGGCCAGCAAGGAGAACCCGCTGCACTACTTCCGTGAGGAAGACGCCGCCGAGCGCCCGTTCGTGACGCGCTACTACAACGAGGACATCCACAAGGGCGCCCTGGCCCAGCCGCAGTTCATGCGGGATATCTTCGAGGATTGATTGGTCCGATAGCCGGTCCCGCCCCGGGGCCGGTCTTGATGCCTATCCGCTATAACGCCCTTTTAGCTGTTTCCAAATCAGTCTTTCCCGTCGCTGCTGATCTCCTACGCTTAGTGTGAAGTCGTTCAGAAAGCTCGCATCCCCGGAATGCTGTTGGCCGGATCGCCCGATCCCCAGTGTGGCCGGGTATGCCCGTCGGCACAGTGATTTCGCTTATGTCAGGGGGGCAAGATGGTGGTAAGACAGGGAGAAACGGAAAAGAACTGGTTTCGCACCGAACGGTTCAGTTATGTGAATGGCGCCTGGTATTTCGAAACCCGCGAAGGCACGTTCCAGGGGCCTTTCGAGAATGCCCTCGAAGCGGAACTGGAACTCAACTTTTACCTGCAGCAAACACTCAGCCAGTCGATCCGGGCCGGTACCAGCTATTAGAGCTTGCGTGCTTCAGGATTCCGGATGTGGCAACGAAAAAAGGCGCCCCGAGGGGCGCCTTTCTGCTTTGGACCGAAGCGTCGCCTACTTGGTGCTGACGAACTCCGGATAGGCTTCCATACCGCACTCGGACAGATCCACGCCCTCGTACTCTTCTTCCTCGGAAACCCGCAGGCCCATGACCGCCTTGAGGATACCCCAGACAATCAGGCTCACCACGAAGACCCAGATGAAGATGGTCAGGGCGCCGATGATCTGGCCGCTCAGGCTGACGTCGCCGTTGGTGGCCGGGACCAGCAGCAGGCCCAGCAGACCGCAGACGCCGTGGACGGAGATGGCGCCGACCGGATCGTCGATGCGCAGCTTGTCCAGGGTGACGATGCTGAAGACCACCAGGACACCGCCGAGGGCGCCGAACAGGGTGGCTGCCAGAGCGCTCGGAGTGGACGGCTCGGCGGTGATGACCACCAGGCCAGCCAGGGCGCCGTTCAGCAGCATGGTCAGGTCCGCTTTACCGAACATCAGACGCGCGGTGATCAGGGCTGCGATACCGCCACCGGCGGCCGCCGCGTTGGTGTTCAGAAAGACCATGGCCACAGAGTGGGCGCTGGCGATGTCGCCCAGCTTCAGGACGGAACCGCCGTTGAAGCCGAACCAGCCCATCCACAGGATGAAGGTCCCCAGTGTGGCCATCGGCAGGTTGGCACCCGGGAAGGCGCGGATTTCGCCGTTCGGGCCGTACTTGCCTTTACGGGCACCCAGCAGCAGGACGCCGGCCAGAGCTGCGGCCGCACCGGCCATGTGAACGATGCCGGAACCGGCGAAGTCACTGAAGCCCAGGTCGCCCAGGGTGTACATGCCGAAGACAGACGCGCCGCCCCAGGTCCAGGAACCTTCCATCGGGTAGATGAATCCGGTCATGACGACGGCGAAGATCAGGAACGTCCAGAGCTTCATGCGCTCGGCCACGGCACCGGAAACGATGGACATGGCGGTCGCCACGAAGACCACCTGGAAGAAGAAGTCGGAAGCGCCGGAGTAGATGGAGCCACCCTCGAAGCCGCCATCGCGGTTCGCGAAGTCGTTGAGGATGCTGGGAACGTCGATGGTGCCCATGCCGGACAGGAAGACGTTGCCGCCATACATGATGGCGTAACCGCACACCATGTACATGGTGCAGGCCACGGCGTAGAGCGCGACGTTCTTGGTCAGGATTTCAGTGGTGTTCTTGGCACGGACCAGTCCGGATTCCAGCATGGCGAAGCCCGCTGCCATCCACATGACGAATGCGCCCATGACAAGAAAATAAAACGTATCTATAGCGTACTGTAATTCGAAAACATTGTTTTCCATGTGAAGCCCTCCGCACAAGGCTCTTCAGGGATGAATGGGGTAATTGCGTTGGCGTTGTTATCGGATTCCGTCAGCCTTAAACGGCTTCTTCCCCGGTCTCACCGGTCCGGATCCGGATGGCCTGCTCCAGTTCGGTCACGAAGATCTTGCCGTCGCCGATCTTGCCGGTGTTGGCTGCCTTGGTGATCGACTCGATGACCTGGTCGAGCAGGTTGTCGCCGATTGCCACTTCCACCTTGACCTTGGGAAGGAAGTCCACCACGTATTCCGCACCCCGGTAGAGCTCGGTGTGCCCCTTCTGCCGCCCGAAGCCTTTGACTTCGGTGACGGTCACGCCTTGAACGCCAATCTCGGATAATGCCTCGCGGACATCGTCCAGCTTGAAAGGCTTGATGATCGCTGTCACAAGTTTCATTGCTGTCTCCTTGGTAATGCCGTCTCAAACTTTTTCGTTTGGTGGATTCTCTGAAAACACCGGACTCGCGTCGGGCTTCCAGGGGCTCCTTTTGTTTGAGCTCGGGATGCTGCCGCCTCGCACACAGTGTGTGCGGATTGCGTACGAGGCTTTAAGCATCGGGTGTGCCAACGCAAAAATTACCCTTTAAAACAGTGAATTACTTGAGCCTGGCCCTCATTTGGGTCACGCGCTTGCCTTACTATGGTGCGCACTGATCCGTAACGTACCGGATTGGTGCGCCATTTCGGTGCGCGCGGGGCCGGCCTTGTATCACCACGATTATGGTACACTTTTCCGGCCATGCCTTGGGAGCCACAGAGGTCGATCTTGAAAACACCACAGGAATTATTTGCACAGCTGCAGGGGCAGGTTGGTCAGTTCGTCCCCGATATGGCCAAAGCCGCCCGGGACGATTTTGAACAGCACGCCCGCGCCACGGTTCTGTCCGTCCTTGCACGGCTGGATCTGGTGACCCGCGAGGAGTTCGATGCCCAGCAGGCGGTGCTTCTGCGCACGCGGGAAAAGGTCGAAGCGCTGGAGAAGCAGGTTGCTGAACTGGAACAGCGACTGAACAGCGAAAAGGCCTGACTCGTGCAGTGATGGCAGGACGCCGTCACTGTCGCGCCTCGCGTCGAACCCACTCAGTCAACACCATGGAAGGTTGTCATGCTTGCGATTGTCCACACCCGCGCCCGCCTGGGCGTGTCCGCCCCGTCCGTCACCGTCGAGATCCATCTTTCCAACGGTCTGCCGTCCCTGTCGATCGTCGGATTGCCGGAAACCGCTGTTCGTGAAAGCAAGGATCGCGTGCGCAGTGCGCTGATGAACGCGGGCTTCGAATTTCCCACCCGCCGTATCACGATCAATCTGGCGCCGGCCGACCTGCCCAAAGAGGGTGGGCGTTTTGACCTGCCGATCGCGCTGGGCATCCTGGCCGCATCCGGGCAGGTGCCGTCCGAGCGCCTGCAGCAACTGGAGTGCCTGGGCGAACTGGCCCTGGACGGTGCCCTGCGGCCGGTGCGCGGCGTGTTGCCTGCCGTCATGGCGGCCCGGGAGGAAGGACGCCAACTGTTGATCCCGGCGGGCAATGCCGAAGAGGCGTCGTTGGCGGCCGAGGACGATGTGTTCGCCGCCGGCCATTTGATGGATGTGGTGGCCCACCTGTGCGGCGATCAGCCGCTCTCGCCCCTGGAGCGGTGCCCGGAACCGGACCTGGATATCGGCTGCCCGGACCTCCGGGATGTGCGCGGCCAGCATGTGCCCAAACGGGCGCTGGAGGTGGCCGCGGCCGGCAATCATAATCTGCTTTTATTTGGCCCGCCCGGAACCGGCAAGAGCATGCTGGCCAGCCGGATGCCCGGTATCCTGCCGCCGCTGGATGACAATGCCGCGCTCGAAGTGGCCAGCGTGCGTTCGGTGGCGGGGGAATCCCCGGCTCCGGAAAGCTGGCGACGCCCACCGTATCGGGCCCCTCATCACACGGCTTCCGCCGTGGCGCTGGTGGGCGGTGGCAGCAGCCCGCGCCCGGGAGAAATCTCGCTCGCCCATCGGGGCATCCTGTTTATGGACGAGCTGCCGGAATTCGACCGCAAGGTGCTGGAGGTGCTGCGTGAGCCCATGGAGTCCGGCGAAATCGTCATTTCCCGGGCGGCCCAGCAGGTCACCTATCCCGCCCGGTTCCAGGTAATCGCCGCCATGAACCCGTGCCCCTGCGGCTATCGCGGCCACCCCAGCATCGAGTGCCAGTGCTCGCCGCAACAGGTGCTGCGCTATCAGTCCCGTCTCTCAGGCCCGTTGCTGGACCGCTTCGACCTGCACGTTGAGGTGCCCGTCCAGAACGGCGAAACCCTGCTGCGCCAGGACCGGGAGGCCGTGGACAGTGCCACCGTGCGTGAACGAGTCCTGCGTGCCCGGGCGATGCAGCGCGAGCGCGGGTCGCTGAATGCGGATCTCAAGGGCGACGCCCTGGATCACTATTGCCACCCGGGCGAGGCGGGCGAGCGCCTGCTGGCCCAGGCGATGGAAAAGCTGGGGCTGTCGGCGCGGGCGCTGCACCGGATTCTGCGAGTCGCGCGAACCCTGGCGGATCTGGCCGGCGACGAGCGTCTGGCCCAATCCCATATCGTCGAAGCGCTGGGCTACCGCAAACTGGATCGTCGACAGGCCAGCGCCCAGGCCGCCACGGTATAAACGGCTAATCCAGATCCGGGGATTGGAAAGCGTCGTGATGGAAGCGGGCCGCCGCTTCGACTTCCGCAAAACCGCAAATGCCGGGTTCGGGCACCGGTCCGCCGGCGAGCACGCCCAGCACCGAATGGACGCCGCGAGGGAGCGATTCCAGGTTGTAGCCGCCTTCCAGAACCAGGGCCAGCCGACCATCGCAGTGCTTGCGGGCAATCGCCTGAATGCCTGCCGCCATGGCACCGAAGCCTTCGTAGGAGACGTTCAGGGCCAGGTCCATCCAGTGGGGGTCGAAACCGGCGGAGACCAGCACCAGGTCGGGCTGGAACCAGTCCGCGGCAGGGGCCAGGATCTCATCGATCGCTTTGAGATAGGCCGCGTCGCCCGTGCCTGCCGGAAGCGGCACGTTCACCGTGGTTCCTTCGCCCAGACCGGCGCCGACTTCCTCCAGCTGGCCGGAGCCGGGATAGAACGGGGCGGCCCGATGCAGGTCAAAAAACAGCACGTCCGGATCGGCCCAGAAAATCTCTTGCGTGCCGTTGCCGTGGTGCGCGTCCCAGTCGACGATCAGAACCCGCTCGCAGCCGAGTTCGGCCTGGGCGTGGGCGGCCGCTACCGCGACATTGTTGAACAGGCAGAAACCCCGCGCCCTGACCGGCTCCGCGTGATGCCCCGGCGGTCGTACCAGGGCGAAGGCGCTCTCGGAGTCTCCCGACACCACACTCTTGACCGCCGCCACGGCGGTTCCGGCGGCGACTTCCGCGGCGTCGATACTGCCGGGGGAGACCGCGGTGGTGTCCACGTCCAGCCAGGCGTTCTGGCCGCGCAACCCATACAGTTCGTTGAGATAGGCCGTGGTGTGAACCCGGGCCAGCTGTTCGGGGGTTGCCTTGGCACCGCTGGCGAACCGGAGACCGTCAATCGGGTTGGCCTCCAGGTACTGCATAATGGCGGTGAGTCGACCGGGGTGTTCCGGGTAATGCCAGGGCACGTTGAGGCCGGCCAGAATCTGGCGAATACGCCGGTCCATGCGCGCTGGCAGAAAAGAAGCCTCGGTGTCCGGTGCATGGGCCAGGACCCGGTCGTCAAAAAAAACGGTCACCTTGTGTGCGGCTGGCATGGCGTTGATCCTTTTGCTGTGCCCCCGGGAGGTTGTGTTCTCTCAGCATAGCCGCTATTCCCGCGGGGAGAGAGGAAGTGGTCCAAACCTCACAGTCCGCGTAAGCTTTGATACACTGCGTCCCTTTACAGCGTGGTGCAGAAGGCGCCGCGGATTGAATCAGACGAGAGAGCTCAATGACCGACGAGAAAGACAGCCAGCCGACCGATAACCCTGATGAGCCGGTCACCACACGCCGTGGTATCCGCAGCTTCGTGCTGCGCCAGGGGCGGATGACGGAAGGCCAGAAGAAGGCGTATGACCGGAGCTGGCCCAAATACGGCCTGACCCGGGAGGACGGGATAATCGATCCGCGCCAGGTCTTCGGCCGCCAGGCTGTCCTCAATCTGGAAATCGGCTTTGGTATGGGGCAGTCATTGGCCACCATGGCGGAAGCCGCACCGGAGCAGGATTTCATCGGCGTGGAAGTACACACCGCCGGTGTCGGCGCCTTACTGAAGGCGATCGAGGAGAAAGGCCTCGAGAACGTGCGCATCTACAACATCGACGCCAACGACGTGATCGATCTGTGCCTGCCGGATTCCTCACTCGACCGGGTGATGCTGTTCTTCCCGGACCCCTGGCACAAGAAGCGTCACCACAAGCGTCGCCTGGTGCAGCCGGAATTTGTCCAGCGCATCCGCCACAAGCTGCGGGTGGGCGGGATCTTCCATCTGGCCACGGACTGGGAGAACTACAGCGAACACATGATGGATGTGATGAGCGAAGCTGAAGGCTTTGCCAACACCATGCCGGAAGGTGGTTTCTCCCCGCGTCCGAAAGAGCGCCCCCAGACCAAGTTCGAGCATCGTGGCCTGCAGCGCGGTCATGGCGTCTGGGACCTGCTGTTCCGGCGGACCAACTAAGCGGCCGGAACGGCGTCAGTAGCTGAGAGGATTTCGGCGGGCGGCCCGGATCACCACCAGCCCGGCGGCACCCATCAGCAGGGCGGTGAACTTGATCATCGCGAAGACAGTGGCCGACAGGCTGAGTACGTCATCCGGCTCCGCCAGGTTCGTCAGCAGGCAGATATTCTCCCCCAGGTCGCTGGCCCCGGCGGCCACGAACAGGCCTCTCACCCAGCGTCCTGCCTGGCGTTCACGAATACCCGGCCGATCGCTCATCAGGTAGTCGGTCAACGCCATCAGCGCCAACACATAGATCACCACAAAGGGAAAATCGAGGGTCAGGGAGGCCACGGCCCAGTGGCTGCTGTCCGATCCCCAGCTGTTGAGGATGTCGAGCGTCTGCTCGGCGGTGGTCGCAAACTGCAGGCTGATGATGCCCTGCGGCGCGACGCCGGTGACCAGGGGAACATTGATGCCCACCAACAGGGCCAGCATGATCATGGCGCTGATCGTCAGCAGCTTGAGCGGGCGGGGGATCGGGGGCAGGGTGCCTTCGTTCATGGCAGGAACGGTTCCAGAATGCTGTTGAGATAACGCTGTCCCAGCGGCGTTGCCTGAAGTCGATCAGGCACCAGCAGCCCTTTTGAGCGCAGGTCTGTGAGTATCGCAGCAATCTCTGTCAGCGGTAAACCTGTACGTTCTGTGAACAGGCTTTCGTCAACGCCGTGGCCCAGCCGCAGGGCATTCATCATGAACTCCAGTGGCAGGTCGTCCCGTTCCAGGCTTTGCTGACCGGCCGTCCGGCTGCCCAGGCGTTTGAGGTAGGCGTCCGGTTGGCGCGTCTTCCAGTAGCGGCGGATCTCGCCGCTGTCGCCGTCCGTCAGCTTGCCGTGGGCACCGGCCCCAAGCGCCAGGTAATCGCCGAAACGCCAGTAGTTGAGATTGTGTCGGGCTTCGCGCCCCGGGCGGCTCCAGGCGGAAATCTCATAGCTGTCGTAGCCGGCGCGGCGCAAGTGGGCGCTGCCGCTGCTGTAGATCTGCCAAAGCGTGTCGTCTTCCGGCAGGTCCGGGGGCCGGCTGTAGAATTCGGTGTTCGGCTCCAGCGTCAGCTGATACCAGGACAGATGCGGCGGTTCGAAGGACAGGGCGGCGTCCAGGTCCGCGAGTGCCTGCTCGACGGACTGGTCTGGCAGGCCGTGCATCAGGTCCAGGTTGAAATTGTCAAAACCGGCATCGCGAGCGGCTTGGATCGCTGCGCGAGCGGCCTGGTCGTCGTGGATGCGCCCCAGGGCTTTGAGCTGGGCGGGATCGAAGCTCTGAATGCCCAGCGACAGCCGGTTGATGCCGGCCCGACGAAACGCGTCAAAACGGCCCTGCTCGAGCGTGCCCGGGTTGGCTTCCAGCGTGATCTCGGCGTCGCCGGCAAAGTCCAGTTGCCGGGCCAGCCCATCGAACAGGCGGGCATAGAAGTCACCGGACATCAGCGACGGCGTGCCGCCGCCGATAAAGACAGTCTCGACAGGACGTCCCTGGACGCCCGGCAGATCCGCCTGCAGATCCTCCAGCAGGGCTGCCAGATAGTCGTCTTCGGGAATGGCTCCGCTCAGGGTGTGGGAATTGAAGTCGCAGTAGGGGCACTTGCGCACGCACCAGGGCATGTGGAGGTACAGACTCAGCGGCGGCAGTTGGCCGGAAGCGGCCGGACGATTCATGGGGCCGTCCGGTCTCGCAGGCTGGCCAGCAGGCCTTCAAGGGCCTTGCCGCGATGACTGATCCGACTTTTCTCGCTGCGTGCCAGTTCCGCGGCAGAGCAGCCGCGTTCGGGGACCCAGAACACCGGATCGTAGCCAAAGCCGCCCTCGCCGCGGGTTTCGGTCAGGATGCGACCGGCCCAGACGCCGTGGCAGATGAGGGGAGTCGGATCCTGGGCGTGACGCAGGTACACGAGCACGCAGTGGAACTGTGCGGTGCGCTCGGCGTCCGGGATATCGGCCATGGCTTCCAGCAGGTGCCGGACGTTATCGGCGTCAGTGGCGTTGTCGCCGGCATAGCGGGCCGAGCGCACGCCTGGCGAGCCGCTGAGTGCGTCCACCGCCAGCCCGGAATCGTCGGCCAGGGCCGGCAGCCCGGTATGGCTGGCGGCGTTGCGGGCCTTGATCAGGGCGTTTTCCACAAAGGTCACGGCCGGCTCTTCCGCCTCCGGAACGCCCAGGCTGCCCTGTGCTTCGATCTGGAAATGCAGGGGGGCGAGGAGTTCGCTCAGTTCGCGGATCTTGCCGGCGTTGTTGCTGGCCAGTACCAGTCGCTGTTCAGGCATGGTCTCTCAATCGTTCATCAGGGTTTGGGCCACCCGGACCGGCATGTTGCCGGGCGCGCCGGGGGCGTTGGCTTGCAGCTCAAAGGTCAGAAGCTCGCCTTCGCTGAAGGGGAACTGGGCGATGTAGTAGACGGCGTCGCCCTCGCTGATGCGCCGAAAGCCGAGGATGCGCCGCTGCTGGATGTCGTTGACCACCTGACCCTCCACCTGGCCGGAGACCGGCTCCAGCCGGCCCTGTTCGCCCAGGCGCAGGATGCTGACGTTGACGATGCCGATGGACTGGCTGCGCACGATATCGTAGCGGCTGGCGACCTCCGCCGAGAGGAAGCTGCTGGGGAAGATGCTGTAATGCACCTGGTAGTCGCCAAACTGTTCGAACTGGCCGGCACGGGCCGCGCCGCTGCCCAGCAGCAGGGCGGCACACAGGGCGAGTACCAGCTGAAGACGGGCCATGTATCGGTTCATGGTGACCTCCTCGCGGTTCATGCGGCCTAGCGGGTGATGCGGTAGATCGCGATCTGCCCGAGCATGTTGGGCCACAGCCGGTTGAACCAGCGGTAGCGGTGTTCGCTGTCCACTACGGTGCGGTTCATGATCTGGATGTTCTTACGATAGCAGAGTGCCTCGAAATCCTTGAACGTGCACAGGTGAATGTTCGGGGTGTTGTACCACTTGTAGGGCAGCGTCTCGGATTCCGGCATGCGGCCCTGGCGCATCAGATACCAGCGCAGTCGCCAGTAAGCGAAGTTGGGGAAGGTAACGATGCATTCCCGGCCCAGCCGTAGCATTTCGTCCAGCACGATGTCCGGGCGACGCACGGCCTGCAGGGCCTGGGTCATCAGCACCACGTCAAAGCTCTGGTCGTGGAAATTGCCCAGCCCCTGGACGTCCAGATCCTGTTCGATCACGCTCACACCGCGACCCATGCAGGTGGTGATGTGGTCCGGGTTGATCTCCAGGCCAAACCCGGTGGCCTGCTTTTCCCGCTGCAGGTAATCCAGCAGTGTGCCGTCACCACAGCCCAGGTCCAGGACGTGACTTTCAGGCTGGATCCATTTCTCGATGATTTCCAGGTCGGCTCTCATTGCTGCACCTCCCGGGCGACCCGGTCCATGTAGGCCGTGAAGATGTCTTCATAGCGCGGCGTCGGGATCAGGAAGGCATCGTGGCCCCAGGGCGCATCGATTTCCGCGTAGCTGACCTTGCGGCGGGCGGCGATCATGGCGTTGACCAGTTCCTCGGAGCGGGTCGGCGTGAAACGCCAGTCGGTACTGAACGACAGCACCAGGAATTCGCACCGGGCCTGGCTCATGGCCGCGGCCAGGTCGTTATCGTAGTCGTAGGCCGGGTCGAAGTAGTCAAGGGCCCGGGTCATCAACAGATAGGTGTTGGCATCGAACGTCTCGGAGAAGCGTTCGCCCTGGTAGCGCAGGTAACTCTCCACCTGGAATTCGGCGTCGTAGCCGAACTTGTAGGCCTCCTCGCGCAGTTCCCGGCCGAATTTTTCGCCCATCGAGGCGTCCGACAGGTAAGTGATGTGTCCCACCATGCGCGCCAGCATCAGGCCCCGTCGCGGCGTCGCGTTGTGTTCGGCGTAGCGGCCGTCATAGAACTCCGGATCGGAGGTGATGGCCTTGCGTGCGACTTCGTTGAAGGCGATGTTCTGGGCTGTCAGCCGCGGTGTGGACGCAATCACGACGGCATGACGCAGTCGCTCGGGATAACTGAGGCTCCACTGCAGCGCCTGCATGCCGCCGAGCGAACCGCCGACGACGGCAGCCCATTGTTTGATGCCCAGTCGATCGGCCAGTTTGGCCTGGCTGTCCACCCAGTCCTTGACGGTGACCACGGGAAAATCCGGGCCGTAGCAGTGCCCGGTGTCGGGATTGGTGGATATGGGGCCGGTGCTGCCGTGGCAGCCGCCCAGGTTGTTCAGGCTGACGACGAAGAAGCGGTTGGTATCGATGGGTTTGCCGGGACCGATGCAACTGTCCCACCAGCCGGGTTTGCGTTCTTCCAGGCTGTGGTAACCCGCCGCGTGGTGATGACCGCTCAGGGCGTGACAGATGAGCACCGCGTTGGATCGGTCGGCGTTGAGGTCGCCATAGGTTTCCACCACCAGGTCGTAATGGGGCAGGGTCTGCCCGCAGGCGAGGGTCAGCGGCTCATCGAAGTGCAGGGTCTGGGGTTCCACCAGCCCCACGGAATCAGGCGGTAACGAATCTGGCATCGATACAATGGGTTCCTGGACTGTGCCGGCAGGGTGAACGAGGCATAAAGGCCGGCCAGCGAAGCAGTTTAAAGGTGGGGGGCAACGGCTGCAAGACGCCGCAGCCCGTTGCCGGCTGCGGCGTTCGTCGGATCAGGCAATGCCCGAGAGATTGACGACTTTTTGCTGGATCAGCGTGGGTGCCGGCTTGCGGATCTGACGGTGCATGTTGTCCGCCAGTTCCAGCTGACGATTCAAGTCGGCGATGCTTTCTTCGAGGCGCTTGCGCTCGTCCTTAAGCGTGCGCTCATTGCGAACCGAGTCACGTACCCGACGGATCTGGTGCTCCAGCAGCTGCTTCTGTTCCATGGAGTACTGCATGATTGGCAGTAGGGCTTCCTGGGGCCAGCGTTCCACGTCCGCGCGGACGCGGGTGTGCAGGGTGCGGGCCTCGCTGACCATCACGTTGAAGAAACGGCGGATCAGCAGGGTTTGCTCGGTGAGCATGTTCTTGGGATTACGACGGAACCGGTCGGCCTTCTTGCGCAGCTCGCGCAGGGCAATGACGTGACGGCCGGCACGCAGCGGGATCGGCTCCAGGTGTCGGGCGCGGGTGTCCTCGTTGTAGCGGCGATAGATGGACGCCACCATCTTCTCCGCCAGGTGACCTTCGGCCAGCAGATTGCTGAAATCGTTTTCCAGCAACTCGAAGAAATGGTTCATGGCCCGGCTCATGCCCGCCGTCGTCCAGCTCTTGTTGAGCAGCTTGCGAATTTTTTCGACGTGGCCCTCGAAGCGGTCTTCGGCCACCAGGTCTTTCAGCATATCGCCCTGGGACTGCATCAGGCGTCGGCTCGAGCGCAGGGTGATCAGCTTCTTGTAGTAGAAGTCGTAATCCTGTTGGGCCCGGTCGGCGAGGCGCTTGAGCGCGTCGCGATCCACGTGGGTCTCCCCGCAGGCCGACAGTTCCTCGCGCAGGGCGTCGAGACGGTGCTGCATTGCCGCCTGACTGTTCTGGAGCATGCCCAGCAGGTCGTTGATCAGGCTCTGGGTGATCAGCTCTTCCTTGTGCATCAGGATGCGGTGGATGATGAGCTTTTCCAGTTCTGGCAGGGCGCTGCGCTCCAGCAGCTCCTCGTTACCCTGCACCCGGGCCAGCAGGCCTTGCTTGGCGGACACCGGGATCACATCGGCGGCGTGGATGTTCAGGTGGTCGGCGGTGTACTCCCGCACCCGGTCGATGGAGGCAGCGGTATGCTCGGGGCCTTGTAGGTCGTCCCAGAGCACGTCGATCTTGTTGAGTACAGCGAAGCGGCCGGCGCGGTGATCGGCATCTTCCGTTGTGATGTGTTCTTTCCAGACGGTCATGTCGCTGGCAGTGACGCCGGTATCGGCGCTGAGCAGGAAGATGACCGCGTGGGCGCTGGGCAGCATGCTGATGGTCAGTTCCGGCTCCGAGCCCAGGGCGTTCAGGCCCGGGGTATCGAGGATGCGCAGGCCGCGCTCGAACAGCGGGTGGCGGAAACTGATCTGCGCGTTACGCCAAGCCGGGACCAGGACGTGGCCGGGGTTGTTGCGGTCGTTCTCCAGCATGCTTTCCTGGAAGCCGAGATCGCGGGCTTCCGCCGGTGTAACGCTCTTCACCCGGGCCACTTCAGCCAGCACCTCACGCATGACTGTCGGATCGCTGGCGTCCAGGTCGTAGCGCTGCCAGCGGTCGGTCCGCTTGCGCAGCTGCTGCAGTGACAGGTCTTCACGACGGGTCTCGATCGGCAGCAGGAGCAGGTAGTCCTTGCCCTCGGTGCGGTCGTAGAACAGCTCGGTCGGGCACATGGTGGTCCGGCCGGCCTGGGACGGCAGGATGCGCTGGCCGTACTCCGAGAAAAACAGGGCGTTGATGAGTTCGGTCTTGCCGCGGGAATATTCGCCGACGAAGGCAATGGTCAGCTCGTCCTCGATCAGCAGTTCCAGTCCCCGGCGTATCCGCTGGCTGACGTCTTCGGAGAACAGGTCGTTGTCCTGCAGCCAGAGGCGGTAGCGGGAGATCTGGCGGATCAGTTCCTTCTTCCAGGTGTGGTAGGCCTCCACCTGGTGGGTCAAGCTTCCAGTTGCATGCATGGGGCTAGCCTATTTGCGCGTGTGCTGTTCTTCTCGGGTGTCCGCTCGTCAGCGAAACAGCCCCCGTTTTTTTGCCGGACGTCGGCGCACGAATCATTCCGGATATTGTAGCTATGGTAGGCCACCGGAAAAGGTCTCTCTGTGACGTATGACCGTCTCAAGCACCTGATTCCAGTCGGGTTATCGGCGGGCTTTGAAGAAACTTTGAAAAATCAGCCAACTGGCGATGCGTTTCGCCATGTATAGATTTGCGTCATTTTGTAAAAGTGGGGCCTGCGACCGGGTGGTCGCAGGCCTGGCGTGAAGTGGGACGCTGTCGGGGATTACAGGGCGACGCCGATGTGCCCCAGGCCCACGCCTCGGGCCATGTATTCAATCACGATCGAAACCACGTTGAGGATCAGGAACACCACGATGGGCGACAGATCCAGGCCACCGACGGCGGGCATCAGGTTGCGCACCGGGCGCATGACCGGCTCGGTCAGCTGGCCGATGAGCTGAATCGCCGGATGGGGGCTGCCGGGCGCGATCCAGCTGATGATCACGATGGCCAGCACGGACCAGAAGTAGATCTTCACGATCAGGCCCAGCACCGTGACCACGGACCAGGCCACCAGCGTCAGCGGGTTGAAGGCCGGCACGCCGCCGCTGAGCGTGATCAGGATCAGGAAGAAGGTCAGCATCTGGATCAGGATCGCCAACACCAGAGCGGCACCGTCGACGCCGCCCCAGCCGGGAATCACCTTGCGCAACGGGCGCAGCGGCGGGTTGGTGGCCTTGACCACGAACTGGCTGATCGGATTGTAGAAATCCGCCCGTGCCAGCTGCAGTAGGAAACGCAGCAGGACTATGGTCAGGTAGAACGTGGAAATGATCTGTAACGTCGCAATCACAATCTGCGCCAGCATGTTGGGCTCCGTACTCGGGTTCGGCGTCAATAATGCGGTCGGTGTCCGGGTTTTTCTACCCTTTACTCATCATCTTTGGCGAGTTCGCGTGCCATTTCACCGGAACGGGTGTAGGCCGCGGTGCTGGCTTTGGTGACCAGTTCGCGCAGGCCGCCGTCTTCAAACGTCTTGATCGCCTGCTCGGTGGTGCCACCAGGGGACATGACATTGCGCTTGAGCTGGGCCGGTTCGTCGGGGCCGCGACCGGCCATTTCCGCCGCGCCGGCCATGGTCTGGATGGCCAACTTGCGGGCTGTGGTGGCTTCCAGGCCGTTGGCCACGGCGGCCTCTTCCAGGGCTTCCAGCATCAGGAAGAAATAGGCCGGTCCACTGCCGGAAAGGGCGGTGACGGCGTGCAGCAGGTCTTCCTGCTCGACCCAGACGGCCACGCCGATGCTTTCGAAAATCGCGCTCACGGCGTCCCGTTGTTCCTGCCCCACGTCATCGGTGGCGTAGAGGCCGGCCGATCCCTTGCCCACCAGCGACGGTGTGTTGGGCATGACGCGAACCACTGGCAGTCCACCGCCCAACCAGCTGTCGAGCGTGGCGCACTCCAGGCCGGCGGCGATGGAGACCATCAGCGGCCGCGTGTTCTGCACCACCGGGGCAATGTTCTGGCAGACCTGCCGCATGACCTGCGGTTTGACGGCCAGGACAATCAGATCCGCCTGTTGCGCGCAATGGCGATTGTCGGTGGTCACGCTCACGCCAAAGCGGTTGCGAATACTTTGCAGGTGACTGTCGTCCGGGGCGCTGACCCAGATGTTTTCCGCTTTGAAGCCGTTCTCGATCATGCCGCCGATGATGGCGCTTGCCATGTTGCCGGCACCGATGAATGCGATCGTCTGGGGTTTGCTCACGCTGGCACTCCGTCAGTCTGATGAAAGGGTTTGGAAAAATGATAACAGGTTCGTCAGGCCTCCCGCGCCCCGAACAGCGCGGTCCCGACCCGGACCAGGGTGGCGCCTTCGGCGATGGCCGTCTCCAGATCGCCACTCATGCCCATGGACAACGTGTCGAGGCCTTGGGCTTCGGGATGCGCCTGGCGCAGTTGCGCCAGCGCGTCCGCCAGGGCCCGGAAGCTCTGCCGCAGGTCGGCTTCTGGCTGATCCGGATCGGGAATCGCCATCAGGCCCCTAAGGCGCAGGTGGGGCAGCGTCAGCACCTCGGCGGCCAGGGCTGGAATGTCTGCCAGGGACGCACCGGACTTGGTGTCCTCGTTGTCGACGTTCACCTGCAGGCAGATGTTCAGTGGCGCAAGATCAGCAGGGCGTTGGTCGCTAAGGCGGCGGGCAACCTTGAGTCGGTCGACGCTGTGAACCCAGTCGAAGTGCGCCGCAATGTCGCGGGTCTTGTTGGACTGGATGGGGCCGATGAAGTGCCACTCCAGAGTTGGCAGATCCGCCAGCGCCGCCATCTTCTCCAGCGCTTCCTGGAGGTAGTTCTCGCCAAACGCGATCTGGCCGGCAGCGGCCGCAACACGCAGATCTTCCGGGGGTTTGCGCTTGCTCACGGCAAGCAGTCGCACACTGTCAGCAGGCCGGTTTGCGGCCATTGTTGCTTTTTGTATGCGTCGGGTTACGACCCCCATATTGTCTGCTATGCTGCCCATTTGGAACCCTCTGGTCGAAACTGGCGTCCATTCTGGCTTGCTCCGTGCCGCGACACAAGGCGCAGACCGCCGGCCGGGAACCGGGTGTACGACCCCTGAAGAACAGACAGAACCAAGAAAGAGCCTTCCGAGGAATTCTGATGGATATTACTGAATTGCTGGCCTTTTCGGCGAAACAGGGCGCGTCCGACTTGCACCTGTCCGCCGGTCTGCCTCCCATGATCCGCGTTGACGGGGACGTGCGCCGGATCAACCTGCCCCCGATGGAGCACAAAGAAGTCCATTCGCTGATCTATGACATCATGAATGACAAGCAGCGAAAGGATTACGAAGAATTCCTCGAGACCGACTTCTCGTTTGAAGTACCCGGCGTCGCTCGTTTCCGGGTTAACGCCTTCAACCAGAATCGCGGCTCCGGTGCTGTTTTCCGGACGATCCCCTCCAAGGTCCTGACCATGGAAGACCTGGGCATGGGGCAGGTGTTCAAGGACATCTCCTCCGTCCCGCGGGGCCTGGTGCTGGTGACGGGGCCGACCGGTTCCGGTAAGTCCACCACGCTGGCGGCGATGCTCGACTACATCAATGACAGCCGCTACGAGCACGTCCTTACCATCGAGGACCCCATCGAATTCGTGCACGAATCCAAGAAATGCCTGGTGAACCAGCGCGAAGTGCACCGGGACACCCTGGGCTTTAACGAAGCGCTGCGTTCGGCCCTGCGGGAAGACCCGGACATCATCCTGGTGGGTGAGCTGCGGGACCTGGAAACCATCCGTCTGGCGCTGACGGCCGCGGAAACCGGTCACCTGGTATTCGGCACGCTGCACACCACTTCCGCCGCCAAGACCATCGACCGGATCGTCGACGTATTCCCGGCGGAAGAAAAGTCCATGGTGCGTTCGATGCTCTCAGAGTCCCTGCAGGCGGTCATCTCCCAGTCCCTGATGAAGAAAGTCGGCGGTGGCCGGATCGCAGCCCACGAGATCATGATCGGGACGTCCGCGATCCGGAACCTGATTCGGGAAGACAAGGTGGCCCAGATGTACTCCGCCATCCAGACCGGTGGTTCCCTGGGTATGCAGACCCTCGACCAGTGTTTGCATCGCATGCTGCAGAAAGGTCAGATCACCCGCGAAGCGGCCCGCGCGAAAGCCAAGATGCCGGACAATTTCTGATGTGATTGACGCCGTGCCCAGCCGCGGCGTCGATAACATTCGGATCGGGAAGACACAGGTGAAACATGGAATTTGAAAAACTGCTGCGGTTGATGGTGGATAAAGGCGGTTCGGACCTTTTTATCACGGCCGGCGTGCCGCCGAGCATGAAGGTCAACGGCAAGGTGCTGCCAGTGACCAAGAACGCGTTGACGCCGGAGCAGACCCGCGAGCTGGTCTACGGCGCGATGAACGACAAGCAGCGCGCCGAGTTCGAGGAGACTCACGAGTGCAACTTCGCCATCAGCGCGCGGGGCATCGGGCGTTTCCGGGTCAGTGCTTTCTTCCAGCGTAACCTCTGCGGCATGGTGCTGCGGCGGATCGAGGTGAAGATTCCGCAGATCGACGACCTGTCCCTGCCGGACGTCATCAAGGACCTGGCGATGACCAAGCGGGGGCTGATCATCTTCGTGGGGGCGACCGGCACCGGTAAGTCCACCTCGCTGGCGGCCATGATCGGTCACCGCAACCGCAATTCCCGCGGGCACATCATTTCCATCGAGGATCCGATCGAATTCGTCCACCAGCATCAGGGCTGCATCGTCACCCAGCGCGAGGTGGGGATCGATACGGAGAGTTTCGAAGTGGCCCTGAAGAATACCCTGCGTCAGGCACCGGACGTGATCCTGATCGGGGAGGTGCGGACCAAGCAGACCATGGAGTACGCCGTCCAGTTCGCGGAAACCGGTCACCTGTGTCTGGCCACCCTGCACGCCAACAACGCCAACCAGGCGCTGGACCGGATTATCCAGTTCTTCAGTCCGGAACAGCAAAACCAGATCTGGATGGACCTGTCGTTGAACCTCAAGGCCATCATTGCCCAGCAATTGATCCCGACGCCGGACGGTAAGGGGCGCCGGGCGGTCATCGAGGTGCTGATCAACTCCCCGCTGGCACAGGACCTGATCCGCAAAGGTGAGGTGCACAAGCTCAAGGAGCTGATGGCCAAATCCAACGAGTCCGGCATGCAGACCTTCGACCAGGCGCTGTATCGGCTGTATGCGGAAGGGGCGATCACCTATGAGGACGCCCTGGCACATGCCGATTCGGCCAACGATCTGCGCCTGATGATCAAGCTGGGGGCTGATGCCGCCGGTTCAGACAAGCTGTCATCCACCGTCGACAAGCTGTCGATCCAGGGCGATTAAACGATATCGGGAGGGCTGTGGTCCTCCCGATATCGTTCCTGCCGTACGCCCTGAATCAGAACATGCCGCATCCAGCGGCACTGTTATTTCACTCAAGTTGTTGTTAAAGCTAATAAATGTTCTCGCGAATGGGTCGCCTTGGCATTTGAGGCCAATCCGGCCCGATGCGTATACTCGCGGCCTCGGTGATGTGTCCGGAGTGCACCGACGCTGTGGTAATCGCCCGCCCCGCAAGGGAAGCGGTGAGTTGAGGCATGGGTCGGTCCGGCCATTTCCAAGTCCACAGGCGGAGAGATAATAATCATGCGAAACAACAATACCCTGTCACGCGCCATTCTGGCGGCAACCCTATGCGGCCCCGGAGCGGTCATGGCCGGCGGCTTTGCACTCAATGAACAAAGCGCAAGCGCGATGGGTGTGGCCAATGCCGGTACGGCGGCCAACCCTGAAAACGCCACCACGGTGTTCTTCAACCCGGCCGGTATGAGCCAGCTGTCCGGTACCAATGTGTCCTTTGGTGCGGCTGTGCTGGACATCGACGCAGAGGTCAAAGATGGCACGGCCAGCGCGACGGATAACGTCGGTAATGACGTCAGCGGTAGCGATGGCGGCGACATCGCCGACCCGGCCTACCTGCCGAACATCTTCGTGACCCACGAAATCAACGACACCGTTGATGTGGGCATCGGTCTGCACGCCCCCTATGGCCTGAAGGCGGATTATGACGACGATTTCGTAGGTCGTTACTTTGCCGACAAAACCGAGCTGACGGCCATCGCCCTGAGTCCCTCCATCGCCGTTAATAATGGCGAAGGCTTCTCCATGGGGATTGGCGTCAACATCATCTACGCCAAAGGCCGGCTGACCAAGTATCAGGATTACAGCAACTACGGCCTGCCGCAGGAAGGCTACTTCGATACCGAAGGGGACGACATCGGCGCGACGATCAGCTTCGGCCTGCTGTATGAATTGACCGACAAGACCCAGATCGGCCTGTCCGGCCAGACCGGCACCACGCTGAACCTGGAGGGTGACTCCACGCTGACCAACTTCCCGCAGGTGACTGCCAGCGGCGTTAACCTGGTCACCGCGAAGGAAGACGCCAACGTCCCGCTGGACATTCCCGAGAGCCTGACGTTTGGTATCCGCCACAAGCTGACCGATACCGTGACCCTGCTGGCCGGTGCCACCTGGGCCAAATGGAGCCGTTTCGAGGCCCTGGACATCGAAAGCCGTGAAGACGGCGGCACCATCTCCGCCGTGGGCGGACCCAAGTACGGCGATAACAGCCTGATCGGCCACGTGTCCGAGAACTGGAACGACACCTGGCAGGTCAACGTTGGTGGTATCTGGCAGGCGACGCCGGCCTGGGCCTTCAAGGCGGGCTACGCCTACGACGAATCTCCGGTGGATGACAATTACCGGACAGCACGTATTCCGTCGAACGACCGTCAGTGGCTGACCCTGGGTACCCAGTGGAACGATGCACAGAGTGGCTGGACGGTCGACGTGGCCGCCGGCGTCCTGCTGTTTGACGATGTGGACGTGAACGAGCAGGAATACACCGTCGACGACGAGCCGGTCGGCAACGGCGCCAGCTATTCCGCGACCTACGAGCTGAGCGCCTGGAGCGCCGGCGTGCAGGTCAGCAAGGCGTTCTGATCCGTCCTGCCTGACAGCAAAGCGGGCCGTCCGGCCCGCTTTCTTTCCCGTCTTCCCGCTTAACCCCTTTGCGCCTGACCGCTATACTCGGGGTCCTTTCGTTGTCCGGGTGAATCGTGCGGCTTTCAAGTCTCTGGCTACCAATTCTGCTGGCTCTCAATGTGGTGCTGTTTGGTCTCGCACTCGGCTGGGGATCGGCCAGTTTCAATCCGTTGGGCGTAATCACGGGCGATGCGCCCCAATGGCAGACCGCCATTCTCTATGACCTTCGCCTCCCGCGAGCCGTTGCGGCCTTCGTGGTGGGCGGCATGTTGGCACTGGCCGGTGTGTTGATGCAGGTGCTGTTGCGCAATCCATTGGCGGAGCCCTACGTGCTGGGCATTTCCGGCGGGGCCGCGGTCGCGGCACTTGGTGCCATTACGCTGGGGTTGCAAGCCTGGTGGGTGTCCGGGAGTGCCTTCGTGGGCAGTCTGGCCAGCATGCTGCTGGTTTTCCTGCTGGGCGGCGGTCGCGGCTATGGTCGCGGCGATCGGCTCCTGCTTACCGGCGTGGTGATTGCCGCCGGCTGGGGAGCCTGCATCAGTCTGCTGCTGGTGCTCGGACCGGACCAGTCCCTGCGGGGGATGCTGTTCTGGCTGATGGGGGATCTCTCCAGGCCGGTGGCGCCCTGGTGGGGGCTGCCGGTCCTGGCGCTGGCGCTATTGGCGGCCTGGATGATGGCGCCGGCGCTGGATCTGCTGGCCCGTGGCGATGACCAGGCGGCGGTGCTGGGGGTGGAAATTCATCGCCTGCGGGCGGTCTGTTACATCACCGCGTCGTTTCTCACCGCCTGTGCCGTGACCCTGGCCGGGCCCATCGGTTTTGTCGGTCTGGTCGTGCCTCACCTCATGCGCCAGTGGCTGGGAGCCGGGCATCGGCGGCTGGTGCCTGCCAGCCTGTTGGCCGGCGGCGCACTGCTGATGCTGGCGGATACCTTCGCGCGGACCCTGATCGCGCCGCGGCAGTTGCCCGTGGGTGTGTTGACGGCGGCGGTTGGGGTGCCGTTGTTCCTGTATCTCCTGCGACGCCGGGGGGACAGCTAGATGGCTTCTTTGCAGCTGGATGCTCTGGCCTTTGGGCGGGCCGGTAAAGCCCTGGCCCAGCCGTTGGATCTGCGAGCGGAAGCCGGCGAGGTCTGGGCGGTTCTCGGCGAGAACGGTGTTGGCAAGTCGTCACTGCTGCTGACCCTGGCGGGCCTGTTGCCGGTGGTTGCCGGCCGGGTCTGTGTTGACGGTGTGGATATCCGGCGTTGCCCGCGCAAGTTGCTGGCCCGCCGTATCGGCTTGTTGCTACAGCAGGCCCGGCTGGACTTTCCATTCACGGTCACCGAAGCGGTCAGTGCCGGACGCTACGCCCATCGGCAGGGTTGGCAGGCACTCGGGGCTTCGGATACGCCGTTCATCGAGGCGGCGATCCAGGCGTGTGGTCTGGAGGCGCTGGCCAGTGCACGAGTGGACCAGCTGTCAGGCGGCGAGCAGCGGCGGGTGGCCCTGGCGACGTTGCTGGCCCAGGATCCCGGGGTGCTGCTGCTGGACGAGCCGGCCAATCACCTGGATCTGCGTCATCAGGCGCGTCTTATGGCGCAGGTCCAGACGCTGGCCCATGACTCAGGCCGGCTGGTGTTCATGTCCGTGCACGACATCAATCTGGCTGCACGCCACGCCGATCGCATCCTGTTGCTCTACCCCGATGGCGGTCACGACGCCGGCCCGGCATCGGCCATGTTGACCGAAGAGTACCTGGCCCGGGTCTTCAACCATCCAGTGGAACGGGTGGGTGAGGGCGCCCGTGCCCTCTGGGTACCACGCTCGGCATCGTAAGTGACGTGGGGCGGTGCTGTTGATGCGGCCGGTCGGATCAGGCCGGCACTTCCACCTTGCGGCCGCGGTAGGTGATCGTTCGCGTCCGCCCGCTGTCCTCGGTTGCCTCTTTTTCAGCCGGAGGGGCCGGTTCGGCCAGTTCCTGTCCCCGGTACATCCGGCGTTGGGTGTCGCTGTCACCGGCGTCAGGCAGGTGTTGGCGAAGTTCGTTCCAGGTTCGGGCCAGGTGATTGGAACGTGACTTTTCGGCGTAGTCCGCCAGGCGGTCTTCCAGGTGGTCGTCGGTCAGGTGAAGCTTAACGCCGAATTCCGCCAGGATCAGCTTGCGGCACTGATGGACGAGCTTGAGCAGCCCGCGATCCAGCAACCAACTGCGTTCTGGTGCTAGCGTCATCATGGTCGTTACCTCATTCAGTGGGTGCCCGGTTTATCGGCACCGTGGCCACTACATCGTGATCAGGTTCGGATGTGTCACGACATCCCGTTTTCGACGATAGGACGCAAGCTAAAATTGTGCCGGAAACTAAATGCTTGATTTAAAAGGGTCGTGATCAATCCATGAAGATGCAAAATGCACTGATATAACGCGGTGTTCGTTAAAGGTGCACGCCAATAGCGAAAGGCCTCGTGCCCGACATTGACCTGAGGGGGTTCTGGGCATAGAGTGCCCGCCAGAAAGGTGACAGCGTTGTCATCAAGAACGATCAGCAGGCGGTGCTCGCACGGCGAGTGAAACGGGAACCTGGTGCAATCCCAGGGCTGCCCCCGCAACGGTAAATGGTAATGACAGGTACATGGCCACTGGATCCCGAGATCCGGGAAGGCGTATCTGATCTCCAGCCAGACTGGAATGCCATGAGCCCGGAGACCGGCCGTCTGCCCAGTGTGGCGCTTCCCGCGAAGCGCGGCACGTCGCATGCGGTGTAGCGGAGGGCTTCACCGGTGGTCCCTCCAGCTCCCTGTCTGTCGGAACCGCTCCCGCCCTCTTCTCACCGGGTACTCCTGTTTTTCTGTTGAGGGCGCACACCCGTGAGAATGACTTCGAACCTGACCCTGGGCCTGATCGTAGGCTGTTTGGCCCCCGGTTTGTCGGCCGAAACCCTGAATCCCATCGTCGTCACGCCGACGCGGACAGCGCAGACCGTGGACGAGACCAACGCTTCGGTGACCGTGATCAGTCGCGAGGATATTGAACGCAGCACGGCCACATCGGTGCAGGATGTTCTGCGTTCGGTTCCGGGTGTGTCCGTTACGGATACGGGGGGCGCCGGCAAACAGTCCAGCGTCTTTATCCGCGGCTCCAACTCGGATCACGTTCTCGTGCTGGTTGATGGTATGAAGGTGGGTGGCGCAACGGCCGGGACGGCGCAGCTGGAAAATATTCCGCTGGCCCTGGTGGACCACATCGAAGTGGTTCGCGGACCGCGCTCCAGCCTGTATGGTTCGGAAGCCATTGGTGGCGTGATCCAGATCTTCACCCGCCGCGGCACGCTGGATCCCGAAGCGATCTCGGAAGTCAGTGCCGGCAACAATGGTACGGCACGGCTGACGCAACACTTCTCGGGTACGGCCGGCGACACGCGCTACAGCCTGTCAGCGTCACTTTACGATACCGATGGCGTCGACTCGCAGCCGGCGAGTAACCAGCGCGACGACGATGGTTTTACCAGCAAGTCCGTCAGTGCCAGCCTCGATCAGCAGGTGACCGACGACCTCTCACTGGGCCTCAATCTGATGCATGCCCAGGGCGAGAACGATTACGACAGCAGTTTCGGTACCAGTGACGAACGATACTGGAATGAGTTTGTGCAGCAGTCCGGCCGCGCCTTTGCCGACTATTCCGTGTCGGATCGTGTCAGTCTGCACGCACAGGTAGGTTTTGGTCGTGAAACCAACGACAACTTCACCAATCTCTCGCCTTTTTATGACTACGAGACGAAACGCCAGCAATACCTGCTGCAGAGCGATATCGAGCTGACGGACTACCAGTTGCTGACGCTGGGCATTGAGCGCATCGATGAATCGGTGGATGCCTCCACCGACTACACCGAGGATTCCCGTTATAACAACGCCGCCTTCGCCCAGTGGCAGACCCTGAACCAGCCGCTGCATGTGGAAGCCTCCGCCCGTTACGACGATAACGAAGCGTATGGAGAGGAAACCACCGGAGCGCTGTCTGTGGGCTATATGCTCAGCGAAGTGGTCATGCCTTATGTGAGCTACGGAACGGGCTTCAAGGCACCGAACTTCAACGATCTGTATTCCCCGTTCGGGGCTAACCCGGATCTCAAAGCCGAGACCTCGGAAACCTATGAGGTGGGTATGAAGGGCAGTGCCGGGCGTCTGAGCTACGAGCTGTCGTTCTATCGCACCAATTTCGACGATCTGGTGGTGTTGGATTCCCTGTATGTGCCGTACAACGTGGGGAAGGCCACGGCGAAGGGGAGCGAGCTTAGCCTGGCCTACACCGGTATTGGCTGGTCGCTGGAAGCCGGCGCCGGCTACACCCGGGCAACCGATGACGAGACCGGGGATCCGTTAGGGCGTCGTCCCAAGTGGAATGGCCGCCTGGCGGGCAGCCGTACGTTTGGCCCGACCGAAGTCAACCTGGAACTGTTGGGTCGTACCGATTCCATCGATACGGCGGCGGGGGACGCACACGTGCCCGGTTATGTGGTGGCCAACCTCAGCCTGGGCTATGCCGCGACCGAGGCACTGAACCTGGGCCTGAAAGTCAGCAACCTGCTGGATCAGGAAGCGGTCACGGCCTACGGCTACGCCGGGCAGACCCGCCAGGTACTGGCGAGCCTGCGTTACACCTACTAACCCGGTTTGAACAGGGGTGAGGCCTAGTGCGCCTCATCCCAGTTATCCCCGACGCCGGCTTCCACCAGCAGCGGCACTCTCAGTTCAACCGCATTGGACATGCGCTCGGTCAGGCCCTGGGTTACCTTGTCCAGGGCCGACTCCTTCACTTCCAGGATCAGTTCGTCGTGGACCTGCATGACCATGCGGGCGTCCTTGGCGTGCGCGTCCAGTAGCCAGTCTTCAACGGCTACCATCGCTTTCTTGATGATATCGGCAGCCGTGCCCTGCATGGGCGCGTTGATGGCGGTGCGTTCGGCGGCCTGCTGCATCTGCTTGTTCTTGGCATTGATCTCCGGCAGATAAAGGCGTCGGCCAAACAGGGTCTCGACGTAGCCCTGGTCGTGAGCCTGCTTGCGGATATCGTCCATGTACTGGCGCACGCCCGGGTAGCGGTGGAAATACAGGTCGATGTATTCCTGGGCCAGCTTGCGTTCGACGCCGAGCTGTCGGGACAGGCCAAAGGCGGACATGCCGTAGATCAGGCCGAAGTTGATCGCCTTGGCGCTGCGCCGCTGATCCGAGGTGACGTTGTCGGTCGTGGTGCCGAACACCTCGGCGGCCGTGGCCTTGTGGATGTCCTTGCCGTCCGCAAAGGCTTTGAGCAGGCCTTCGTCACCGGACAGGTGGGCCATGATGCGCAGTTCGATCTGTGAGTAGTCGGCCGCGACCAGCTTGTAGCCGTCCGGCGCCACGAACGCCTGGCGGATGCGTCGGCCTTCCTCGGTGCGGATCGGGATGTTCTGCAGGTTGGGCTCCGATGATGACAGGCGACCGGTGGCCGCGACGGCCTGGTGATAGGACGTATGCACACGACCCGTCCGCGGGCTGACCATTTCCGGGAGCCGGTCGGTGTAGGTGGACTTGAGCTTGCTCAGGCTGCGGTGCTCCAGGATCAGGTGCGGCAGCTTGTAGTCGTGAGCCAGCTCCTGCAGGACCGGCTCCGCGGTGGACGGCGCGCCCTTGGGCGTTTTCTTGACCACTGGCAGTCCCAGCTTCTCGTAGAAAATCGCCTGCAATTGCTTGGGCGAGCCGAGGTTGAAGGTTTCTCCGGCTTCTTCGTGGGCGGCCTTTTCCAGCTCGGCCATGCGTTCGGCCAACTGCTGACTGTGGCGCCTGAGGGTGGCGGTGTCGATCATCACGCCCCGCTGTTCCATGCGCGACAGGACCGGCACCAGCGGCATGTCGATCTCGGCGTAGACGGCTTCCAGGCGGCCTTCCTTCGCCAGACGCGGTCGCAGAGTCTGGTGCAGACGCAGGGTGATGTCGGCATCCTCGGCGGCATACGGCCCGGCCTGTTCCAGATCGATCTGGTTGAAAGTCAGCTGTTTCGCGCCTTTGCCGGCAATCGACTCGAACGAGATCGTCGCCTCGCCCAGATACTTCAGGGCCAGGCTGTCCATGTCGTGGCGCGACGCGGTGGAGTTGAGGACGTAGGACTCCAGCATGGTGTCCTCGGCAATGCCCTCCAGCGTGATGTCGTGGTTGGCGAGCACGTTCTTGTCGTACTTGAGGTTCTGCCCGACCTTCTTCTGTTTGGGGTCTTCCAGTAGCGGCTTGAGCGCGCCCAGCACCGTGTCGCGGGGCAGCTGATCGGGGGCGCCCATGTAGTCGTGGCCAAACGGCACGTAGGCGGCTTCGCCCGGTTCGATGGCAAAGGAAACACCGACCACTTCGGCGCTGCTGTAGTTCAGGCTGGTGGTCTCGGTGTCGAATGCAAACAGGTCGGCTTTCTTCAGGCGTTTGACCCAATCGTCGAACTCGCCCTGGTCGGTGATGACGCTGTAGCGTTTTTCCGGCGCGTCCGGCGTCGTGTCGTCGTCCGCTGATTCGTCATCATCATCACTGAGCTCGGCGATCCAGGTCTTGAATTCGTACTCCTTGAACAGCGCCAGCAGCTTTTCGCGGTCGGTGTCGTCCGGCTTGACGTCCTGGATGCCGAATTCCAGATCCACATCGGTCTTGATCGTGGCCAGCTCCTTGCTCAGGGGCAGCTGCTCAAGGGCGTTGCGCAGGTTCTCGCCGATCTTGCCCTTGATCTCGTCGGCGTGCTCGATCAGGTTGTCCAGGGTGTCATACTGCTGTAGCCATTTGACGGCGGTCTTGGGGCCGCATTTGTCCACACCGGGAATGTTGTCCACCTTGTCGCCCACCAGGGCCAGGTAGTCGATGATCTGCTCCGGGGCGATGCCGAACTTGTCGGCCACGCCATCCCGGTCCATGGCGGTTTCGGTCATGGTGTTGATCAGTGTGACGTGATCGCTGACCAGTTGGGCCATGTCCTTGTCGCCGGTGGAAATCACCACGTCCACACCCTTGTCCGTGGCCTCGTAGGCCAGGGTGCCGATCACGTCGTCCGCCTCCACATCGGGCACGATCAGCAGCGGCAGCCCCATGGCGCGGATGATCTCGTGGATCGGCGCGATCTGGGTGGCCAGGTCCTCCGGCATGGGCGGGCGATTCGCCTTGTAGTCTTCGTAGAGATCATGGCGGAACGTCTTGCCCTTGGCGTCGAAGACCACAACGACCTTGGAGCCGGGGAAGTCCTTATCGATACGGCGGATCATGCTGATGACCCCCTTGATCGCGCCGGTTTGTTGGCCCTTGCTGGTTTTTAACTCGGGCAAAGCATGAAAGGCGCGGAACAGGTAGGAGGATCCGTCGACGAGAACGACTGGGGGCGTCTGCTTCTGGCTCATAGGTGCGGGATTCCGGAATCTGGTTGTGAAGATCGCTGTGTTGTGCAAATCTGCTGGGGGAGCCTTGATTTCAGGGTGCCCCAAGCGTCAAGCCGTTAAGGAACATAAGGTTAACATGAAAAAACCAATCGCCCTGCTGGTGGCCGCCATGGCCGCTGTATTAAGTGCCCAGGTCCAGGCCGAGGAAGAACAGCCGCAGCAACAGGCTCCGGTTCGGGCCTCGGAATACCAGCCATCGGCGGATGCCCCGGAAGTGGTGATCCGGCCGGGGAAAGAGGCAACGTACTACGAGTACCGCGTTAACGGAGAGCTCAAGGAAATTCGAGTGAAGCCGAAGGTCGGACCGGTCTATTACCTGGTGCCGGCCGATGGGGGCGGATTTATACGCCAGGATGGTTCGCAGCTGGTGGTTCCCAAGTGGATTCTCTTCCAGTGGTGAAAAAGCGGAAGACTCTCGGGGGCTGGCCATCCCGACCGGTCGATTAACCGGTCGGGATGGGGCCGTTAGATGATATTGACCGCAATGACCTGTGACGGCTGGCTTTCCAGGCCATCGGTGTCGACGGTGGACACGGAAAATTCATAGGCTCCCGGTTCAAAGTCTTTCAGCGGGAAGCTGGTTTCGTCTGAGCCGCTGACTTTGATGGATTGATACGCATCCTGGTACTTCAGCTTGTAGTAGATCCGATAGCCGCTGATCTCGCCCACGTAAAGCTTTGACCCGTCCGCACGTGTGGCTGGGGCAGCCCATTGCAGATTGGACGTCGCGGCTTCACGGGGTTCGCTCAGCGCGACCGCATTGTCGGAGGTGTTCGAGGATGATTTGTAAGCTGAATCCGAGGAAGAACCGCCACCCTTACAGCCGGTGAGAAACAGGGTCGCAAAAATGAAAGACAAAAGAAGGACGTGCCGAGGCCGGCTTGGCGTTGTGTAGTTCATTGATATACCTGACGTTTCTGGAGCCTAAATTGCGCTCCTTAGCTGATTGAACATGGCCCGCTTGGGCGAGCTCTCTTTCTAGGGACGACTCACTGTTCTGCGACGACGTCCTTCGTCGCTTAATGAAAATCCCCTCAAGAGGCACTGCGGAGAAGACTCCATCCTCGTACATCCGATCGCGGTCATTATGCGGATGGTCCCCGTCGTCTCAAGTGAACATTTTGTAGGTTTTTTGAACAGGTGTTCACTTTTCGCCGGAAGTTGTATTTACGCCAGTTGGTTAGCGGCGGTCCTCTTAATCTTCGGCTTAGTATGATTATTCTAATTTTTGTGCGTACTGTCCGTGTTGTTAATGAAATTGGCCTGGCGGGATAACCACCCGCCGCCAGTCGCAACCAAGTCGTACAAGCAATGGAGAGGCACCAAAATGGGTAAACTGAAAAGTTACCAGGAACAGATCCAGGAGATTGTGGAAAAGGGCATCAACGCGGCTGAAGAGCGCCAGAAGAAGCTGGCTTCCAAGCCGTTCGAGTATGCCGAGAAGCTGGAAGCGGAAGCGCGCGAATACAGCGTGAAGTCACTGCGTAAGCGCTACGACGATTACAGCGGCAGCCTGTTCACTCAGCTGCGCAGTCTGAACAGTCGTGTCGGCAGCTTTGCTGCGGATCTGGTCGCGAAGATCGAGAAGGAAACAGCCGAAGGCGCTGAGTCCGTATCCGAAGCGGCGGACGAGGTCTCCAACCAGGCCAAGGCGGTGAAGAAGTCCACCACCAGCACGGCCAAGAAGACCACGACCCGCAAGACCAGCACGGCCAAGAAATCCGCGACAGCCTCTGCCTGAGGTTGACGGATCGCTCTGCAAAAAAGGGTCGCTCAAGCGACCCTTTTTTGTATCTGGAGATTAGCCGTCCGGCTACTGGGCGTCGGTGTTGGCCGCCGTGTCGCTTGGTGTGAGTTCCAGCGAGCGCTTCTCCCCGGTCAGGGTCTCCAGCCGCTCTATCTTGTTCTCGAAGGTGCGGCGGATCCGGTCGGTTTCCATGTTCTGTTGCCGGATTTCCTGCTCGATGTCCCGTTTCTGGGATTGCAGTCGTTCGATGCGGGTGGTCAGGTTCTCCGGGACGTCCCGACCGGCGCGCTCCAGATCGGCGGCCTTGCTCTGTTGTTCCTGCAACTGGCTGTCCAGGACAGCGATGTTACCGCGCTTGAGTTGAACCAGGCTCTGCAGCTCCTGCAGCTTGCGGCGCAGGGCGCGGACGGCGTCATCCGGGTGGCTGTAGGTGCGCAGTAGCTGGGCGTCCGCTTCACGCTGGCTTTCGGCGCGTTGTTCCTGCTGCTGTTGTTTGGCGCGCTTGGCGATCTCCTCGTCGGTCGGCGCCGGATCAACGGTCTTTTCCACGCGGCCCTGGGAGTTGAGGATTTGATAGCCGCGCCTGGAAGCGTCGGAAGGAACGGTATTGCTGATCACGGTCCGCCCGTTATCGTCTTTATAACGATACATGGTACCCGCCTGGGCAGTCCCCAGAGCGGTACAAAGCAGGGCGGCAATCGCGAGTTGCGGAAGGTGTTTCATAAAGGCTTGATTCACCAGTTTACAGCGCCAGTAATCCACGGGATGTCCGCAGCATAACAGACCTGTCGGCAAGCATTGTAAAAAATGGTAGCTGACCGGTTTGCACCGCTTCCGGACGACACCCGGCCGCCATCATCAGATGCCGTACTGGTCCCGGTACTCGGCCACCTTGCGCGCGTTTTCCTGGAAGTCAGGCCGGTCGGCGAGATAGCGGATGACCTGATCCAGTTGAATGATGCTGACCACCGGCAGGTTGAATTCGGCCTCGACTTCCTGGATAGCCGAGAGCTCACCCTGGCCGCGTTCCTGCCGGTCGAGGGCGATCAGAACGCCGGCCGGTTCGGCACCGGCGTCACGAATGATGTCGATGGACTCGCGAATGGCGGTGCCGGCGGTGATCACGTCGTCGATAATCAGGACTTTGCCCTTTAATGGTGCGCCAACAATGTTGCCGCCCTCTCCGTGATCTTTTTTCTCTTTGCGGTTGAACGCATAGGGCCGGTCGTCGCCGGTTTCCGCCAGCGACATGGCTGCAGCGGCGGCCAACGGAATGCCCTTATAGGCAGGCCCGAAGAGAATGTCATAATTCAGGCCGCTATTTTGCAGGGCAGACGCATAGGCACGCCCGAGCTGAAGCAAATCCGACCCCGTATTGAACAGGCCAGCGTTGAAGAAGTAGGGACTCCTGCGTCCGGACTTGAGTGTGAACTCCCCGAAACGGAGGACGTCACGGCGGATGGCAAATTCGATGAAATCGCGTTGATAGTCGTGCATGGCAAGCATTCTGGCGGGGTGGATTCTTTCAAAACGGCGTAAAAACGGTATCATACACACAAACGTTTCAGGGAACATCTATGCGGGTAGTATCAATCAGCGTCAACGGCCTTGCGCAGGCTATTGACCGGGGTTTCTTCGACTGGCTGGCGGGTCAGGATGCAGACGTGGTCTGCGTTCAGGATCACCGCATGCGGGTCTATGAATTTGATGATCCCCGCTACGTACCCGAAGGCTATGAAGCCTATTTTATTGATGGTGAGGAAACGGAATACGGCGGCGTCGGCATCTACACCCGTCATTTTCCCAAGGCCATTATTTATGGGTTCGCCAACGAAATGGCGGATCGGGAAGGCCGCTTTATCCAGGCGGATTTCGACAAGGTCAGCGTGGCCTGCGTCCTGGCACCCAGTGCACTGGGTCGGGAAGAAGAACTGATCAGCGACGAGAACGATCTGACGGTGCTCGATCACAAGGACGACTTCATGGAAGCGTTCGGCCAGCACATGCAGAAAACCCTGCGCAAGCGTCGTCAGTTTATCTTCTGCGCCAACCTGCAGACGGCGCATCATGTTACCGATACCAGCCCGCGTTACCACAAACTGGATGTGTCCGGTTTCCTGCCCCATGAACGTGCGTGGCTGGACCGTCTGTTTGACGAAATGGGCTGTGTCGATGCCTTCCGCGAAGTCAACAAGGAAGGGGATCAGTTCACCTGGTGGCCGGAATGGGCCGAAGGCTGGCGCCAGCATGCCGGCTGGCGGACGGACTACCAACTGGCGACGCCGGGCATCCGCAAGACCATCACTGCGGGCTGGATCGACGACGAGACCCGTTTTTCCGACCACGCCCCGGTCATTATCGATTACGACATTGATATCGGGTTCTGAGGGATTCACTCCCATCGGGATCGGATACAAAAAAAGGCCAGCAATCGCTGGCCTTTTTGCATTGAGGGCTTTGGTTACCCCTCCAGCGCTGCCTTCTGCAGTTCGAACAGGTGCTCGATGCTCTGCTTGGCCAGGGCCAGCATGTTGTCCAGCTCGTCCCGATCGAACGGCGCGCCTTCGGCAGTGCCCTGAATTTCAATGAAACCGCCGCGATCGGTCATGATGACGTTCATGTCGGTTTCAGCCGTGGAGTCCTCAGCGTAGTCGAGGTCCGCCACCGGCGTGCCGTCAAAGACGCCGACGGAAATCGCGCCCACCATCTGCACCAGCGGCGAGGCTTTCAGGCGGCCTTTTTCCACCAGGTGGTTCAGCGCATCGACCAGGGCCACGCAGCCGCCGGTGATCGCCGCGGTACGAGTGCCGCCATCGGCCTGGATCACATCACAGTCGATGGTAATGGTGTGCTCGCCCAGCTTGCTCAGGTCAACGGCGGCGCGCAGGGAGCGGCCGATCAGACGCTGGATCTCGACCGTGCGTCCACCCTGTTTGCCACGGGCCGCTTCCCGCCCCATGCGGCTGCCGGTGGAGCGGGGCAGCATACCGTATTCGGCCGTAATCCAGCCTTTGCCGGCGCCTTTGAGGAAGCGGGGCACGTTGTTCTCGACCGAGGCCGTGCAGATCAGTTTGGTGTCACCGAACTCGATCAGGACCGAACCTTCCGCGTGCTTGGTGTAGTGGCGGGTGATTCGGATGTCGCGCGTCTGTTCAGGGGATCGTCCACTGGGTCGCATACCGATTCCTGTATTGGTTGAATGAAAGGATCTGGCCCGGACAGGCCGCATGGGCCGGTTGTCGGGCTGTTGAGAAGCCGCTCAGTGTACCATGGCGGGGGCGTCGACGCAGAGCGTTCGCGGTTGCCGCGAACAGGCTGCTAGAATACATCAACGTCAACGACAGTCCGGAGTTTTCATGATCCGAAGCATGACCGCCTTCGCGCGCAAAGACACTGAGGGGGAGTGGGGCTCGCTGACCTGCGAAATGCGGGCCGTGAATCATCGCTACCTGGAGCCCTCGTTTCGGCTGCCGGAAACCCTGCGGGAACTGGAGAACGGATTCCGCGAATCCTTGCGTCAGCGCCTTGGCCGCGGCAAGGTCGAGATTGGCATGCGCCTGCAGCTGGCCGAGAACGTCGCCGGCGGGCTCGAAGTCAACCTGCCGCTGGCTGAGGAAGTCAACGAAGCGGCCAACCAGATCAACCGGATCCTGGATAACCCGGCCCACATCAACGCGCTCGATATCCTGCGCTGGCCGGGCGTGCTGGAGTCGGCGCAGCAGGATATGGCGCCCGTGAAGACGGCGGCCAAGACCCTGTTTGAGGAGACCGTCAACGAGCTGGTCTTGGTCCGCGAACGCGAGGGCGAGCGCCTGCAGCCGCTGTTCGACAACCGCCTCACCGAGATGTCGGAGTCGGTGGCGGTCGTGCGTCAACGGATGCCGGAACTGCTGGAGCAGCAGGCTCAGAATCTGAAGGATCGCTTTGCGGCGGCGCAGGTGGAGCTCGATCCCGATCGCCTGTCCCAGGAAATGGTGATGCTGGCGCAGAAGTCCGACGTGGCGGAGGAGTTGGATCGCCTCGATGCCCACGTCAGCGAAGTACGCGACACCCTCAAGTCAAGCAAGCCCATCGGTCGTCGGCTCGACTTCCTGATGCAGGAGCTCAACCGGGAAGCCAACACGTTGAGCAGCAAGTCCATCGATGCCGATGTCACCCGTATCGCCGTCAACCTGAAGGTCTTGATCGAGCAGATGCGGGAGCAGGTCCAGAACGTCGAATAGGGCGCTTGGTCCGTCAAAGGTGTCGAAGATCGTCAATCTCCGTATAATGCGGCGCCTCTCGTTATTCTTATTCAGTCATCTTGATTGCCGGAGTTGTATGCCATGAGCCAGGCTGCGGAAAAAGGCACCCTTTACGTGATTTCGGCACCGTCCGGTGCTGGCAAGACCAGCCTGGTGGCGGAGATGCTGACCCGGGACGCACGTCTGCGTGTCTCTGTGTCCCACACCACTCGCCCCATGCGGGAGGGTGAGCAGGATGGCGTGAACTACCATTTCGTCGGCCGGGACGAGTTCGAGTCGATGATCGGCCGCGACGAGTTTCTTGAGCACGCCAACGTGTTCGGTAATTACTACGGCACCTCCCAGGTCTGGGTCGAGGAGACCCTGTTGAAAGGGGAGGACGTTATCCTGGAGATCGACTGGCAGGGCGCCGTGCAGGTTCGCCGGCTGCTGCCGGATTGCGTCAGCATTTTTATTGTTCCGCCGTCGCCGGAAACCCTGCGCCAGCGCCTGACCGGCCGCGGCCAGGATGCACCGGAGGTGATCGAGCGCCGCCTGCAGGAAGCGGCTGACGAGTGCAGCCACGCTTTGGAGTTCGACTACCTGGTGGTCAACGATGACTTCGAGGTGGCACTTGAGGAACTGCTGTCGATCGTCCGTACCCAGCGGCTGCGCGTCGAGGCTCAGGAACAGCGCCACGCGGACCTGCTGGCCGACCTGGTGGCCGGTGGTTCGGCGTATACAAATTGAGCATTTCCGTTTATACTGCGCGGTCTGCCTGAGGGCGGCTCCGGACGGCGCGACCCGTGATAACCGGGCCGGGGCAACTGTTATCCAATCACATTATTTTCGTTTTCGGGGAATTTATGGCACGAGTCACTGTTGAAGACTGTCTGGATCACGTCGATAACCGCTTTGAACTGGTTATGCTGGCAAGCAAACGGGCTCGTCAGATCGCCACCAAGGGCCATGAGCCGATGGTGCCGGAAGAAAACGACAAGCCGACGGTTCTCGCCCTGCGCGAAATCGCGGAAGGCAAAGTGGACAAGGCGCTCGTCGAGCAGGACGACGAAGAGTAAGTCTTCAGTCGCATTGAAATCTGCGCTGCTGCTCTTATAGTAGAGACTACAGGGTCGTTATAAGCGAACGGTCCTGGCAGGGCAACGGAAGACCCGGGTGTAATGCATTCGGGTTTTTTTGTCGGAGTTTCATGCGGAATCGCCGGTTCGAACAACGGGCATTCCCCTAACGTCTCTGGAGGCGCAGTGTCAGCAGGGGCTACGGCGATGACATCCGTCGATACGCTGGCGGATCAGCTGAGTACCTACCTCGATACACCTCGCATCAATCAGGTGCGAAGGGCCTACTATTACGCCGAACAAGCCCACGAGGGCCAGATGCGTCGTTCGGGTGAGCCCTACATCACCCATCCGCTCGCCGTTGCCAATATCCTCGCGGACATGAAGCTCGATCACCAGAGCCTGATGGCCGCCATGCTGCACGACGTCATCGAAGACACCGGCATTCCCAAGGACGCGCTGTCCGAGCAATTCGGCGAAGCCGTCGCGGACCTGGTGGATGGCGTTTCCAAGCTGACCCAGATCGAATTCCGATCCCGCGCCGAAGCCCAGGCCGAAAATTTCCAGAAGATGACCCTGGCCATGGCCCGGGATATCCGGGTGATCCTGGTGAAGCTGGCCGACCGGTTGCACAACATGCGCACCCTTGGCCACATGTCGTTCGAGAAGCGCCGGCGCATTGCCACCGAAACCCTGGACATCTACGCGCCGATCGCCAACCGTCTGGGCATGCACAGTCTGTGTACCGAGCTTGAAGATCTGGGGTTCTCGTTCCTGTATCCGATGCGTTCGCGCTACATTTCCAAGGCCGTTGAAACACTACGCGGCAGCCACCGGGAAATCATCGACGAGATTCGCGGACGACTGGAGGAAAAGCTGAACGAGCGCGGTCTGCCGGGCCGCATCATGGGGCGTGAGAAGCACCTGAACAGCATCTACAACAAGATGAAGTTCAAGCATAAATCCTTCCATGAAATCATGGATGTCTACGCCTTCCGCATCATCACCGACACCACCGACGACTGTTACCGCATCCTCGGCGCCGTTCACAGCCTCTACAAACCTCTTCCCGGACGCTTCAAGGACTACATTGCCATGCCCAAGGCCAATGGCTACCAGTCCCTGCACACCACGCTGTTCGGGATGCACGTGAACATCGAGATCCAGATCCGCACCGAGGAAATGGAGCACATCGCCAATAACGGGATCGCCGCCCACTGGCTCTACAAGAACGACAACTCGTCGGTGCTGGAAGTCAGCCAGCGACGGGTGGATCGTTGGGTCAAGGGGCTGATGGAGATGCGCGAGCGCACCGACGATTCGCTCGAATTCATCGAGAACGTCAAGGTCGACCTGTTTCCGGACGAAATCTACGTGTTCACGCCCAAGGGCAAGATCCTTGAGCTGCCGGCCGGCGCCACGCCGATCGATTTTGCCTACGCCATCCACACCGATATCGGTAACGCTTGCGTGGCCTGTCGCATCAATCGCAACCTGGGCTCCCTGAGTCAGCCGCTGCAGAGCGGTCAGACGGTGGAAGTCATCACCGCACCGGGTGCGCGGCCCAATCCGGCGTGGCTTGGTTTTGTGGTGACCGGCAAGGCCCGCAGCAGCATTCGCCATTTCCTCAAGTACCAGAAGAAGGCCGAGTCGCTGGAACTGGGCAAGACCCTGCTCAAGAAATCCCTGGCCGGCTTTGGTCACAAACTCGGCGATATCGGCGACGATCAGCGCCAGCGGGTCTGCGACCACAATCAGGCGTCCAGCTTTGACGACCTGCTCAGCGACATCGGCCTGGGCAATCGCATGGCCTACATCGTCGCCCGCCAACTGGTGTCCGGTACCGGCGAAGGGGCGCAGGACAGCGTTTCGGCTTCCGATCAGGGCGTCGTCAGCCTGCAGCCCGACGATCATGGGCGAGGCACGATCACCATCCGCGGCACCGAAGGCATGGTCATTCGCTTTGCCAGCTGCTGCAAACCGATTCCGGGCGACCCTGTAGTGGGTGTGATGGAATCCGGCACCGGCATGGTGATCCACAGCGATACCTGCCGCAAACTGCCCGAGAAGGGCGCCGACCGTTCTCCGTTGACCCACCTGAAATGGGCCAAGGACATCACCGATGAGTTCTCGGTGGAGCTGCGCGTGGAGCTGGAGCGCCAGCGGGGCGTGATTGCCGAGTTGGCCAGCGCGGTGTCCATGGCGGATGGCAATATCGAGCGCATCAACGTGGAAGAGCAGAATGCGCGGCTGAGCGTCGTCAGTCTGGTGGTTCACGTCAACGGCCGCCGGCACCTGGCCCGGATCATGCGCCGGGTGCGCAACATCCGCGCGGTGACCCACATCGGCCGGGTTCGCCACTGATTCTCCGGCCCCTTATCCTGACGGCTTCGCCGCGTTCACCGAAGACCCGTTACCGGTTGACAGGGACCGCGGATCCCGGTGAGGATCACTCCTTTTCCTTTGGCAAGCCCCGTTCGCCCGGGGCGATTGAGGCAAGAAAGCGATGACCAACAAATCCGTAATTCAGACAGAAAACGCACCGGAAGCCATCGGTACCTATTCCCAGGCGGTCAAGGCAGGCGACACCGTCTACCTGTCCGGCCAGATCCCGTTGGACCCGGCCACCATGGAAGTGGTCAGTGGTGACATCAGCGTCAGCATCCGCCGCGTATTCGACAACCTGGCGGCGGTCTGCGAAGCGTCCGGCGGCAAGTTGCAGGATATCGTCAAGCTCAACATCTACCTGACGGACCTGGGTAACTTCGCGACCGTCAATGAAATCATGGCGACCTATTTCCAGGAGCCGTATCCGGCTCGCGCGGCCATCGGTGTCGCGGCCCTGCCCAAGGGTGTGCCGGTGGAGATGGACGCGGTCATGGTCCTGAGCTGATCGCTCAGGACGGGCGAATCATTTCCCCATAGCCTGCCCTGAAGTCGGGATAGCGGAAGGTAAAGCCGCTGTCCCGCAGGCGGCGGTTGCTCAAACGCTTGCTGCCGCCCCGACGACTTTCCTGCGTTTCCCCTTCCGGCGCCGGGCATTTCGCCTGCGTGCGAATCCAGTCCGCAATCTCGTCAATCCGTACCGGCTCGGAATCCGTTCCCAGATAGCAGTTTTCCAGCGTGTCGCCCGCCAGCGAGCGTCGAATCAGGTGAGCGGCCGCCGCCGAGGCGTCCTCTTCGTGAATACGGTTGGTGTAGGGCCCCGGTGACGTAGGGTTAAGGCGCCCTGTGAGTACCGACTGCAGGAAGCGCTGACGGGTTGGTCCATAAATGCCGCTGTAGCGAATTACGGTCGCCGGCCAGGGAGCGTCCAATGCCATCCGCTCGCCTTCCAGAACGCGCCGGCCGTTGAAACGCTCCGGTTCGGTGGGGCTGGTTTCGTCCACCCAGCTGTCGTCATTCTGGTGATACACGCCGGAGCTGGAAACGAACAGCAGGCGATTGAGGGACTGTCCGTCTGCTCTCAGCGCCTCGATGAGGTTCTGCAGGCCCAGTACGAAGGCGGCTTCATAACCGGCATCGTCGTAGCTGTTGGGCGTCAGGCAATAGACGACGGCGTCCAGCTCGGGCGGCAGCTGGCCTCGAAGGGTCGCCGGATCCTGCAGGTCCGCTTTGACCGGAAGGATATCCCGGGTTAGCGTTTCGGTATGGCGCTTGAGGCCGAACACCACGGCGTCACTGGCCAGGTTAATGGCGATGCGGCTCCCCAGAGCGCCACAGCCGGCCACAAGAATGCGTGGTTCACTGATTGCCATAGTCAATCTCAATCCTTATGCTGTAAGCCATTAAAGTGTTTCCTGATTCGCCCGATCGAGAGCGTCCAGATTGCCCGGAGTAATTCCATGACCCTGACCGAATTGCGCTACATTGTCACCCTGGCCCGCGAGAAGCACTTTGGCCGGGCCGCGGAACGCTGCCATGTCAGCCAGCCTACCCTGAGTGTGGCGGTGAAGAAACTCGAGGATGAGCTGGGTATTCCGCTGTTCGAGCGCAGCAAGAGCAGCATTCGGGTGACGGAGACGGGCTCTCAGATCATTGAGCAGGCCCAGCGTGTCCTGGACCAGGTCGGGGTGATCCGGGATATCGCCCAGAACGGCAAGAACCAGCTGAATTCTCCGCTCAAGGTCGGCGCCATCTACACCATCGGTCCCTACCTGTTCCCGCATCTGTTGCCGGAGTTACGGCGTGCCGCGCCGGACATGCCCCTGTTTATCGAGGAAGGCTACACCTCGGACCTGCGCAAGAAACTGCGACAGTCGGAGCTGGACGCCATCATCATTGCGCTGCCTTTCGAAGAACCGGAAGTGGTGACGCTACCACTCTATGATGAACCGTTCGTGGTTCTGCTGCCGGCGGATCACCCGTTGACCCGGGAAGAGTCCCTGACCGCCGAGCAGCTGGCCAAGGAACAACTGTTGCTGCTCGGTCCGGGCCACTGTTTCCGGGACCAGGTCCTGGAATCCTGCCCGCCGCTGGAAAATGCCATGGCGGCCCGCGCCTCCGGTGCGGCGGCGCGCCCGTCCCTGGTGACCGAGGGCAGCTCGCTGGAGACCATTCGTCATATGGTGGCCTCGGGGCTCGGCATCACGGTTCTGCCCATGTCGGCGGCGACCGCCATGGAATACCGGGAGGATATCCTGACCGTGCGGCCGTTCAAACCGCCCGTGCCCTTCCGCACCGTGGCGCTGGCTTGGCGGGTCACCTTCCCGCGGCCCAAGGCGATCGATGTGCTGTCACTGGCGGCGAGCCAGTGCCGGGTGATGGAAAAAACGGATCGGGCCCTGTCGGTCACCGCAGCCTCTGCCTGATCCCATGACGTCACTGGAAGAGATTGGCGTCACCACCCTCAAGGGTGTCGGCGCCGCGCTGGCAGGGACGCTGGCGAAACTGGGCATCCACAACCTGCAGGATCTGCTGTTCCACCTGCCGCACCGGTATGAGGATCGCACCCGCGTCATTCCCATCGGCAGTCTCCACGTCGGGGACGTTGGTGTGGTGGAAGGCGAGGTGGTCAAGACCGACCTGGTCATGGGCCGACGACGCAGCCTGCAGGTGACGATGCGCGACGATTCCGGTTTCCTGGTCCTGCGCTTTTTCCATTTCAACGCCTCCCAGAAGAACCAGCTGAGCGAAGGGGCACGGGTCCGATGCTTTGGTGAAGTGCGTCCCGGCCGTGCCGGATTCGAATTCTACCACCCCGAATACCAGATCAACCCGCCCCCCATGCCGGCCCCGGACCAGGCCACACTGACCCCGGTCTACCCACTGACCGACGGCATCCAGCAGCCGCGCCTGCGCAGCCTGTGCCAGCAGGCACTGAAATACCTCGATCGCTATCCGGTCCGGGAGTGGCTGCCGGAATCCCTGCTGGCGGATTTCCAGCTGCCCGAACTCAACCAGGCGTTGCACCTGGTGCACGCGCCGCCGGCAGGCGCACCGGTACCGGCGCTGGTTGAAGGGCGGCATCCGGCGCAGCAGCGTCTGGTGATGGAAGAGTTGCTGGCCCACCAGATGAGCCTGTTGCAGGTGCGCCAACAGATCCAGGCCCGGGAGGCCCTGGCGCTCTTGCCCCAAGGGGATCTCGACGACCGCTTCCGAGAACAGCTGCCATTCAAGCTGACCCCGGCCCAGGAACGGGTGCTGTCGGACATCCGACAGGATCTGAGCCAACCCCTGCCGATGCTGAGGTTGGTGCAGGGCGACGTCGGATCCGGCAAGACGGTGGTGGCGGCTCTGGCCGCGTTGCAGGCGATCGCAGCGGGGGCTCAGGTGGCATTGATGGCGCCGACCGAGATCCTGGCTGAACAGCACTACCTCAATTTCAGCGCCTGGCTGGAGCCGCTGGGACTGTCGCCTGTCTGGCTGTCGGGCAAGGTGAAGGGAAAGGCGAGGCAGGCGGCTTTGGACCTCGTGGCGGGCGGCGAGGCACAGATTGTGATCGGTACCCACGCACTGTTCCAGGCCGACGTCGCGTTCGAGCGCCTGGCATTGGTGATCGTGGATGAACAGCACCGCTTCGGGGTCCACCAGCGTCTGGCCCTGCGAGAGAAAGGCGCCGAGGGCCGGCTGGCCCCACACCAGCTCATCATGACGGCGACGCCGATTCCGCGTACGCTGGCCATGAGCGCCTACGCCGATCTGGACACATCGTTGATTGATGAACTGCCGCCGGGTCGCAAACCGATCGAGACCATCGCCATCGCCGATGCTCGCCGTGACGAGGTCATCGGTCGTGTGGAAGAGGCCTGCCGGGCCGGGCGCCAGGCGTATTGGGTGTGCACTCTGATCGAAGAATCCGAGGCGTTGCAGTGCCAGGCGGCGGAAGTGACGGCGGACGATCTGAAGTCCCGCTTGCCGGACCTGAAAGTCGGTTTGGTCCATGGCCGGCTCAAGGCGGCCGAGAAAGCGGAGATCATGCAGCAGTTCAAGGAGGGTGTCCTGGATTTGCTGGTGGCCACGACGGTCATCGAGGTGGGGGTGGATGTGCCCAATGCCTCGCTGATTATCATCGAGAATCCGGAACGGCTGGGTCTGGCCCAACTGCACCAGTTGCGGGGGCGAGTAGGGCGTGGCCATGAGGCCAGTTTCTGCGTCCTGATGTATCATCCCCCGCTGTCCCGCAACAGCAAGGCCCGCCTCCAGGTTCTGCGGGACAGCCAGGACGGCTTTGTGATTGCCGAGAAGGATCTCGAAATTCGTGGGCCAGGCGAAGTATTGGGTACCCGTCAGACTGGTATGATGCAGTTCCGTCTGGCGGATTTTGAACGCGACAAGGGCTGGATACCGATTATCCGGGAAGCGGCGCCGGCGTTGATGAATGAGTCTCAGCGTGTGGATGCGCTGATCCGGCGCTGGCTGGGGGAACGTATTCGTTACGGGGACGTCTAGAGGGGCAGTGTTCCTGCAACGCAGGCTCGCCTCGAACCGTTCAGTGGCTGAGACCCTATGTCGTCAAAGACCAGAAATAAGCATTATCAGGGGGTAAGCATGGAACTGCCCATCGCAGTTCGGGATGCCCTGCAGGCTGCATCGCGCAATCAGGGTACGCCACTTTTCGAGATCGTAGAGACGCCGGACGCCGCCAATACGCTGCGGATGGTGCCGCTGGAGGATTACGAAGGCAAGTTGCAGGTGATCTGCCGGCAAGGGGATATGCTGGATATCAACCGCCTCAACAAACGGCTGGGTCGGGACCTGCGGGTGATCAGCCGGCGTGAGCTGCGGCGTATCCGGGAACGGTTGGATGTGCAGTTGATTCCCGCACTGCCATCCCTGACCGGCTGGCCCACTGTGGTGGACGAGGCGGTCGAGCAGCTGGAATCTGTCGCGCTGGCGTATGCCCCGGGCGGCCCCCAGGTGGAAATGCCAATCGACGCATTCCGTCGGCTGACGTCCGAGGCCCGGCGGTTGTCGGTCACCGCGCCGGTGGCCTCGATTCAGGTTAACCTGTCCGAGCCCCAGCGGGATCGCGAACAGCTGCATTCCGCGCTGGAGCGCTTCACCAACCTGCGCATCCGCCAGCGTCTCGAAGACACCCTGGAACTGCCCCCATTGCCTGAAACGGCACAGCGGATCATTCACCTGCGGGTCAATCCCAACGCGGTGATGAACGATCTGGTGGATATTGTCGAGAGTGACCCCAGTCTGGCGGCCCAGGTGGTCAGTTGGGCGTCCTCTTCCTTCTACGCCGCGGCCGGCCAGGTTCGCTCGGTGCACGATGCGGTGTCGCGGGTGCTCGGTTTCGAGCTGGTGATGAACCTGGCCATGGGCCTGTCGCTGGGCCGCGCGCTGAAAGCGCCCGAAGACGAGCCCGACGGCTACATTGGCTACTGGCAGCAGGCCATCTGGCAGGCCCAGGCAGCCGGTGTCCTGTCGGCGATGATGCGCCGCGGCGAACGGCCGTCTTTCGGGCTGGCCTACCTCGGAGGGCTGCTCCACAATTTCGGCTACCTGTTACTCAACCAGGTCTTCCCGCCGCATTTCCGGGTGGTCTGCCGCACGCTGGAGGCCAATGCCTGCCTGGACTCCAGCGTGATCGAACAGCATATCCTGGGCATCACCCGTGAGCAGATTGGCGCTCAGTTGATGGAGAACTGGGGCATGCCGGATGAGGTGGTTGTGGCCCTGCGCAACCAGAAGAATCCGGACTTCGATGGTGAGCTGGCCGTGTACGCGCAGCTGTTGTACCTGGGGCGCATGCTGCTGATTGAGCGCGGCATCGACCTGGGCGCGCCGGCACCGCTGGATCCGGCTCTGTTCGAGCGCCTGGGGCTGGATCCGGATAAGGTGGCCGGGCAGTTCGATGAGCTGGTCGAAAACCGGGACAGTATCATGGCGATGGCCGGGATGATGCAGCAGTCCTGATCGTCTTACCAAGACTGCGGTTCCGGCCGCAGTCTTTCCCCGATTTCTCCTACCAATTCCTTTCCTGTGGTCTACATTGAAAATAAAGGGAACCGGTTAGCAGTCGGGATGCAACGGAGTGTGAGACGCTTGGCCTGCGCGGAGGTGTCCAATGGATCGGCTCATCTTCAACTCCGGCGGTATTTACCACCTGTACCAGCTTGAATCCCACTTCAGGCATCGTGGCGGACGCCATTACCACCTGGCCGACACCGATGAATGCCTCGAACTGCTCAGGGTGACGGCCCATTCTCCAGACCGTGTTATCCAACGCCATTTCCAGGCGTTTCTGGAGCAGCTGGACCCCACACTGATCGATGCCCTGCGCCAGGAAGGTGTCGATTGGGAACAGGCGGCAAAAGACGCCGGAGAAACCGGATTCAACAGCCTGTCCTGATCGGATTCAGGCCACTCGAATACATCAGCCGTCGCCCAGGCGCCGGCCGGGAATACTCAGGTAGATCTGCATAAGCGGGTGATTGCCGGCCTCAGGGCCGGCTTTTTTATGTGGGGTAGGTTACGGGCCTGAGTAGGGGGAACATGGCGGGGACGTTATTGGGCACCTGCGGCGCCTCAGACGCTAAAGCGTCTGCGACACGCTCGAGTAAGCCTTTAATGTAGCCGACGCTTCCGCTTCGGAGCAGCCCAACGGGCTGCCTGTCTCTCCCGCGGCGCGCGGGAACCACCGTCTTAAAACTGATGATACCGAATCGCCGTCGCCGCTCGCCGAATGGCATCCGCATGGGTTTTCTCCAGTTCAAACCGCTGCTCGTCCAGTTTACGGATGAAGTGTGACGCCGTGTCCTGCCGAGCCTGATGCGTCGGCATATGCTCCAGCGCATCGTGCATCTCCTGGAAAATGCGGTAAGGCGATTGCTCCAGCAGTTCCGGCGCCAGGTGATCCAGCAGCCCCTTGAGGCGCAGGCAGGCTTCGGAATATTCCACCTGGTCCTGTTCCACGGACATCGCGAGAACCCGGACGCTTTCAATCATCTGGTCACGGCGTTGCTGCCGAAAGGCTTCGTTACGCGCTGTCTGCTGGTTCTGCTGCCGCAACAGCCGGGTCCGTTGCCAGATAAAGCGGGCCAGTAAGGCAATCACGGCCAGCCCGGCAATAATCAGGACCCATTGTATCCATTGCGGCATGCAGCGCCTCCTTGAGTGTTGGTTCAGGCCCGCTGGCGGTCTTCCGCCGGCTGACGGGCGCGGATCTGGACGGTCTGTCCATTCAATACGGACGTGCCGCTGACTGGATCGACCTGATCGTCGCAGATCACGTCATTGATGCTGGCCCCGGCGTGGGCAGTGGCCACCCGCTGGGCGGTGCCCGAGCGATCATGGCCCCAGCCATGGGGGATCGACACGACGCCGGGCATGATATCTTCCGTGATCTCGGCGGGGATCACAATCGAACCGACCGCCGAAGTCACTTCGGCTTCCGCGCCGTCGGTCACGCCCAGGCGCTGTGCGTCGGACGGGTGAATCATCAGCGTGCAGCGGGATTTGCCTTTCACCAGTCGCTGGCTGTTGTGCATCCAGGAATTGTTGCTGCGGACGTGGCGGCGCCCGATCAACTGCATCTCGCTCCCGGGCGTGGCCATCAAAACCTCGTACAGCCGGGGCAGATCGTCCAGGTAACGCCGCGGGGCCAGGTTGACCATGCCGTCCCGGGTGTAGAGCCGGTCGGGCAGGGAAGGGCGCAAGGGGCCGAGATCCACGCCGTGTGGCTGCTCACGCAATGTGGCCAGCGACAGGCCTTTGGGCAGATCCTGCCAGCGACGGTCCAGCGGGCTCAATCGGGTGAGATGTCGCAAGGGGTGGCGCTTGGGAAGGACCGCTTCGATCAGGTCCGTGGCCGGCTGCAGCAGAGGCTGTAGTCGGCCCACCGGTTGCCCATAAGGCCCCGTGCGCAGGGCCACATCCAGCAGCGTATCCGGCCCCAGTCGCTTGAAGGCCTGCCAGCCCAGCTCCTGCCGGAGCCCCAGACGGCCCCCTTTTTTCAGCCGCTCCAGGCGGTGGGCGAGTGCCAGCAGGATCTGCCAGTCGTGGCGGGCGTTGGCCGAGGGTTCGAACAGCGGCTCGCTGAACTTCGCCACATTGCGCACCGCCATCATATTGAAGATCAGGTCGTAGTGGCTGCGCTCCAGGGCGTGGGTGGGCGGCAGGATAATGTCGGCGTGGCGGGTGGTTTCATTCAGGTAGTAATCCACCGAGACCATGAAGTCGAGTTGATCCAGGGCCTGCTCCATGCGGGTGCCGTTGGGACTGGACAGGACGGGGTTGCCGGCGATGGTGACGAACGCCCGGATCTGGCCGTCGCCTGGAGTAAGGATTTCGTCGGCCATGGCACTGGCGGGGTATTCGCCGCCGAACTCGGGGAGTCCCTTGACCCGGCTGTGCCGGCGACCAATATGCCCGCGCTGGCCGGATAGGGCGCCCAGCGCCACCAGATCGACCGCGGGCTGTGTAAACATCAGGCCCCCGGTGGCATCCAGCTTGCCGGTCAGGATATTCAGCAGGTAGATCAGCCAGGTGGCGATGCCGCCAAACGACTGCGTGCTGGTGCCGATCCGGCCATAGAGGACCGCCCGCTGCGTGGTGGCCAGCCGGCGGGCGAGAATGCGGATCTGGGTGGGATCGACGCCGGTATGACCAGCCACGGCTTCGGGCGCGTAGGGCAGGCAGGCGAGTCGCACCAGGTCCAGATCGCGGCTCCAGTGTTCGGCGGTACCGAGGTTGACCAGGTCTTCATCGAACAGCGTGTGCAGCATCCCCATCAGTAACAGGGCATCGCTACCGGGCCGCACAAAGTGGAATTCATCGGCTTCGCGGGCGGTCTCGGTGCGCCGCGGATCAATCACCACCAGTTGGCCGCCTCGCGCCTTGAGGGCTTTCAGGCGGCCCCGGAAGTCCGGCACGCTCATCAGGCTGCCGTTGGAAGCCATGGGGTTGGCGCCGATGCAGATCATCAGTTCGCTGTGGTCGATGTCCGGTATCGGGAACAGGACCTGGTGGCCAAACATTTCCAGGTTCGCCAGCATATGGGGCAGCTGGTCGTTGGAGGTCGCGGAAAACCGGTTCTGGGTGCCCAGGGCCCGCAGGAAGGGCAGCCCGGCAATCATGGCGCCGTGGTTGTGGACGTTGGGGTTGCCCTGATAGGTGCCCACGGCGTTGCGGCCGTACTCGCGGCGGATCTGGTATAGACGTTCGGCAACGAAATCGAAGGCCGCGTCCCACTCCATTTCCTCCCAGCCGTCGGCCGTGCGGCGCAGCGGCCTGGTCAGGCGATCCGGATCGTTGTGCAAATCCTGCAGCGCGACCGCCTTGGGGCAGATGTGGCCGTGGCTGAACGGATCGTCCGCATCGCCCTTGACCGAGGCGATCTGCCCGTCCTTCACTTCGATGGCGACGCCGCACATGGCCTCACAGAGGTGGCAGGTGCGGTAGTGGATGCCGTTATCCATGCTGATCTCTCCCGGTTTGTTATTGTCGCTGTGGTGGTTATTCTGGTTTTTTTAGGCAACCAGATTAGCAGGAATGTGGGTGGAGTTGAAAAGGCCGGCCATTGGTCATCCGTTGGGCGGCTTTGACCCATTAGAGATGGGCGGCAAACGATAGGTTGCTGTGGACATATCTGAATTCATACCTTGGGGCTGAAACCCATGGACACCATCGCTTCCGCCGCCCTAGAGGGCCATCCCTGGCCCGCTATGGCGGTCAAGGACGTCCGTGTCCTTTTCTCCAGCGATGGTGTCCATGGGTTTCGATCAGACCGCGTGTCATATCCGCAGGCGTGATGGATAGGTCTACGGCTCACTCGAGCATGTAGCAGACGCTTTAGCTTCTGAGGCGCTGAAGGCGCCCCGCGGACTTCCCGTGACCATAAAAAAGGCCAGCCCGAAGGCTGGCCTTTTGGTTCGAGGCTGGTATCAGCCGTCTTCTGGAATCTCCTTGATGGGATTGGAGATGAAGTTCAGGTAAACGCCATTTTCGGGGATCACCAGTGGGATGGAGACGGCGCCAGAGCTCTCGCTATCGCCTGCATCGATAATCTGCTGACACGCGCCGAAGTTACCGGTGAACAGTCCGCCAAGACAGCTGATAAAGTCCACGCCGGCGTTGACGATGGCGCTCTGGCTGGAGACGACGACGTTGATTTCCGGCACGTTGTGGCTGATCTGCGCAATCTGCATGCGACCATCATCAAAGAAGGTGATGGGGCCGCTCAATTCCAGCGTGAACGGGTAGCTGTACAGGTTGTGATGCAGAACCCCTTCCAACGGGACCGTCAAGTTCGGAGCGTCCAGGGTGAGCTCGGCTTCCGTCTTGAAGATCGGCTGACCATCGTCACCTTCGATAATGATGCCGGGAATCAGACTGTTGCGAGCGCAATCGCTGGTGCAGTTCGGGTCGTCCTTTGCGTAACGCATGCGCAGGATCTGTGGTCCTGTTCGCTGTTCGCCCAGCGGATCCAGATAAACGCTGGCATTTGTCGTCGCAAGCATTGTTGGATAAAGCAGAACCCGAACGCCCGTTTTCCCGGTTTCCTCGTCCACTGCGGGACCGACCACTTCAGTATTCAGGCCGTAGGTCTGATAGATGAACTTGTTACGCGGGCAGTCCGCCCCGCCTGTCTCGCAGCCAACACGAGCATTGCCCGAAATTCGAGCGCCCAGTACGGTTGCCGTTTGGTCGGTCACGAGCAGTTTGGCGGCGTTGGCCGACGGCAGGAAGCCGCCAGAACCGTCAGGCTCATGGTCAAAGGGTTCCAGGCAGTCCTCACCTCCCAAACCTCCATCACAGTCGACGATGTAGTTTGAGTTCACGTCGCGGATTGGCAGGTTTCGAAGTGGTGTAAAGACTGACTGGCGTTTGTCGCCACCTTCGAAATAGATCGTGAGAGGCTGGCCGCCGACATCTTCGGGATCTTCCAGAAGATCGGTCTGCAGAGCCAGGTTGTTCTCGCCACAGACGATTGTGTCGCTCGTACCGTCGGTACACGTACCATCCTGTTCCGATTCCAGTGTATAGCGATAATAAGCGCCTTTTTCCCACGGTTTATCGGGATAGAAGCGGATGCGCTGGTTGCTCTTCTCCAGTCTGCCTGTTACTTCCTCGATCAAGCTGGTGTCCTCGTTGACCTTCTCGACCTTAAACGTTTCACCAAGACGAATGGAGTCCAGATTCATGGACTGGGAGAAAACCACTACGATCGGGCGGTCAGCCGGCATTGTCGACAGTGGAAGAACGTCGCCCTGTTCGCCATCGGGCGCGTCGTCCCAGCACTGTCCATGAGTACCGGCGGCCAGATCAACACCGGTTGTCTCACACGGATAGCCCGGGTAGGTGGTCAGTGCAATAGGGGAACGCTGGGTGACCGATGGTGTCTCTGTATCCAGGGCCGGCAACGCAAAACTCAACGTCCGGGTCGTCGCCCCGTTCCCCGACACATCCGTCAGCGAACTGTTGATATTGAGTGTGTAGTCCACGCCATGCTCCAACCCGCCAACCGGGTTCACCGCAATCGTGGTGCCATCCAGCTTGGTCCGTACGTCGCTCACTTCCGTGCCGTCGGCATAGAGCGTCACACCACCGGCCACAGTATCCGGATCCAGCGGTTCGTCGAAGTTCAACACGACCGGGTCACCCGGGCGTTGCATGGCCTGACGGGTGTCGGGAATGGCGTCTTCCGGTCCCGGCATCCAGCTCACCAGTTCCGGGCCGGTTTCATCGATCGGGCGGTCCGGTGCGGTCATCTGCTCGGACGTATCCGCCTCGATGTGGAAGGCGATGGTGGAGTCGGTGTATTCCTGGCCCAGCAGGTTGGGTTCGACCATGCCGATGGCGTCGATGGTCAGGATGCCGTCCTTGACGATGGCGATGCCGGTCAGCTCGACCCGCAACAGGTCCTGGGACAGTGACGCGTTAGGCTGGGCCTCCTCGGTGTTCATGGATACGTCCATCCACAGGCGGACGTGGCGCGGTGCTTCGTCGTCTTCGCTGTAGGGATTGGGGTAGAGGTAACCCATGGCATCCGACAGCATGGTGACCTTGATGGTGCCGGTCTCCTGGGGCTGGCCGGTTTCGGCGTTGAGGATGGGGACGCTGCCATTGATTTTTACGTCCAGGCTGGTGCTTTGCAGGATCGTGCCCTTGGGTACGCGCAGCGGCACCGGCGTGTCGCCCGGGAAGCTGGGGGCGTAGCCCAGTTCGGCATAGAGGGCGCCGGTCTGTTGAGACGGGCCGGCGGTGCCCTGGAGTACGGAGTTCAGCGTCACCGCGTTGACGTACTGGCCATCGAGGATCGACTGTTCGCTGAAGTTGGAGTCGACGATCTTCTGGTACAGGATTTCGGTTGGGCCGGTTTCCTGTGGCGTGAAGGTTTTCTCGTAGGTCAGCGAGTCGCCCTTCATGTCCATCAGACCGTTGATGCTGAGCGTGTAGGTCTCGTCAGGATCCAACTGGTCGTCGGCGCTGCCGCATTGGTGGGGATCATCCACGGTGCAGGGATCGACCGTCAGTTTGTTGTCCGAGACCAGTAACGTCGCCGGCACCAGTTCGCCGTTGCCGTCGAGCAGGGAAACCGTGGTGCCATAGACGGCCGAATCCGGATGGATCGAATGGCTGGTACGCAACCGGATGGTGGAGAAATCCATGAACTTGAAGGTGTCGCCATCCGGCAGCGTGTCGACGACCTTGAAGTCCGCCGACAGGTTGGCCAGCTGGGCCACGCCGGTGAGGCTGCCCCGGGTTGTGAATTGGACGCCATCGGCGCCCACGGCGTTGGGCGTGCCGATGGTTCGATTGCCAGCTGCGTCCAGGTTATCCGCGAAGCTGACGGTGTATTCAGTGCCTGGTGCCAGCTCGCTGTCGGGAGACAGGACCAGGCTGTTGCCGCCGTCCACCTTCTCGACGCTGAACGGCACGCTGGTATCGCTGCCGGCCGCCGTGATCCGGATCTTGCTGGCGGCGTCTTCATCGGTGATGGCGTTGGAAAACCGCAGGACCACATCCGCTTTGGTAGAGATGTTGGCCTGGCCGTCCGCCGGGTAGGCGTAGACGACCGAGCCCGGCATCTGGGGTTCGTTCACGGTCTGTTCTTCACCCCCGCAGGCTGCCAGCAGCAATGCGGGGGCCAGAGCCAATATCTTGTTGTATTTCATGGCCTGTACCTCTTGCTCAGAATTTCAGCGTTACAGAGCCGCTAAACACATCGACTTCGCCATCGGTGGTGACGACTTCGCCGTCACGGGTGCCGGGCTTGGTGCTGTCGATCGTGAAATCGCGGTCCTGCAGCATCTGGCGTTGATAGGCAATATCGAAACGCACCGGGTAGGTCAGCACGCGCGTGCGGGTGTACTCCGCGCTCAGGCCGATACCGGCGATGTACTTGTCGTTATCGAAGTAGTTGACGTCCTGGGTGCTGTTGCTCTTGAGTGCGGACTCCTGGTACGCGAAACCAAGGGTCAGGCCGAAGTGCTCGGCAAACTTGAACTCGGCACCGATCCGCGGGATCAGGATGTCCTTGAAGCGGGCATTGGCCTGGTCCTTGATCGTGTCGTTGTCAAACTCGTCTTCCAGGTCCGACCAGTTTTGCTGCTCGAGCGTCAGGCCCAGGCGCCAGGAATCGGTGCCGTACTGGATGCCGGCCGCGTAGATGGACGGCTGGTAGGAGTCATAGGTCAGCACCGAGAAGACCAGCGGAGCGCTCTCCGGAATCAGGCCCGGAATGACGGTGTTGGCGCTGACTTCGGTGTTGGTGTTGGAGCTGCTGCGGTAGGCGAAGGCGGTTTCCCAGCCGTCCAGCCAGCACTCGCTGTCCGGGCAGAAGGTCTCCCCGAGATCGATGCTGGTACTGAGGATAGAGCGGATGGATGGCTTCGCGTTCACCGTCAGGGATTCGTACTGCGTGTTCCCGGCCAGGTCGGTGGTGGTCTTCAGGCTCGCGCTGGAGTGAAGCGTGATGCGCGCCGAAGCGCCCACATCGATGCCGCGCCAGAGCGTGGTGGCGCCCCCCAGCAGCAGGAACAGGGGCTGGCGGCCGTATTCCAGGAACTGGCCGGTCTCCGAGGTGTTGGATTCGAAGGCGAGCATTTCCTTGCCGTACTTCTCCACGCCGGCCATGAAGCCAAGGTAGATCGGGTGGTCGAAACGGGTCAGGGAGGTCAGGTTGGTTTTCATGCCGATCAGGACGTGCTGACTTTCCTGATCGGAGACCACGTCACCATCCCGGTACGGTGACTTGGCACGCAGCTCCGGTTGAGCGTGCATCAAACCGGACGTCAGTTCGCCTCGGGGATCCTTGGCCAGGTAAGCCGGGTTGTAGTAGGTCGCCGAGACCTGGCTGTTGAACATGGACAAGGCCTGGGCAGACGCGACATCCGTTGGCAGGATGCCGTAGGTGGTACCGATATTCCCCATACTGGCGGATGCGGTGGAGGCCATACCGGCCAGGGTAAGGGTGACCGCCGAGATCAGGAGTCGGGACGGCTGGGGCGCCTGATTTGTCATGTGGATACTCCATTATTTGTTTTCTTGTTCTGCCCGGGTTACGGGGTGCGTTCCTTCAGCGATGCATCCTGTCGGGCATTCTTAATGGGACATTTGTGCACTTATTGTTTTGTTGTGATCTTAGGCCGTAATGGGCCACGGGTGTTTGGCCTGACTGACAGCTGCTTCAGTCCGTCTAGTCATATGAGGCCGCGGCTGTGTAAAACGCCGTTAAGGTGGTTTCAGTGTAGGCCGACATAAGTCGGGTTTAGGTCATAAAAAACAGATATTTAACGGGTTTTTACATGGATTTGCGATCTGTCGCTTCGAGGGGCGTATGGAATTGTTGCGGCGTGTTCATTTTGGTTCCGGTGTGAACTGGGTCACAAAATTGGAGGTTGTTGGAGGGCGCCACCCGATCGGCCGACGAGCAGGAAAGTTGACGCGATCCTGCACGATTGGTGCATAATAGACCGGTCGTCTATATTGGTGGGCAATGACACTTTTCCGCGCACGCTGCCCATCGGAATGTCCTTGGCGTGCACTCACGCCGCGAATGAAGGAGCCCGATCATGATCGACCTTTATTACTGGACCACCCCGAACGGCCACAAGATCAGTATCTTCCTGGAAGAGGCCGGTCTGGAATACCGGACCATCCCGATCCACATCGGCCGGGGTGACCAGTTTGGTGAGGCCTTCCTGAAAATCTCTCCCAACAACAAGATCCCGGCGATCGTGGACCACAACCCGGTGGATGGCGGTGCGCCACTCTCCCTGTTTGAATCCGGCGCGATCCTCGAGTACCTAGCGGAAAAGACGGGCAAATTCCTGTCAAAGGACCTGCGCCAGCGCTGGGATACCCTGCAATGGCTGTACTGGCAGATGGGCGGTTTCGGGCCGATGCTGGGGCAGAACCACCATTTCAAGCAGTACGCGCCAGAGAAAATCGACTACGCCATCGATCGTTATGTCAAAGAGAGCGAGCGGCTTTATGGCGTGCTGGACGACCTGCTGGCGGATCGCGATTACATGGCGGGCGAGTACTCCATTGCCGATATGGCGACCTACCCCTGGGCCAAGGGCTGGGAAAAACAGGGGCAGGACATCGAAACCCTGCCCAATGTGAAGCGCTGGCTGGACGCCATCGGCGAACGCCCGGCCGTGCAGCGCGCCTATGCCCTGGCCGATGAGATCAGCCAGGAGGCGGTGGTCAACGAGGACAGCAAATCCGTTCTGTTCGGTCAGGGGCGGCGCCCGAAGGATTGAGCCGTCTATTATTCGATGGATTCGTAGGGCAGGCCCACATAGTTCTCTGCGATCACGCGCAGGCCGGCTTCGGACTGGATGTGGTAGTCCAGTTCGGCCTGGCGCAGCCGGTACTCGAACTCGTCCTGTCCCTCGAAGCGATGCAGCATCGACGTCATCCACCAGGAAAAGCGCTCTGATTTCCAGACCCGGTTCAGGCAGGCCCGGGAATAGTTGGGAATCAGGTCGGTGCGACCGTCCTGACTGATCCTTGTCAGCAATCGATACAGGCTGTTGACGTCGCTGGCCGCCAGATTCAGTCCCTTGGCGCCGGTCGGGGGAACGATGTGCGCCGCATCGCCCACCAGGAACAGCCGACCGAACTGCATGGGCTCGGCGACGAAGCTGCGCAGGGGCGCGATGCTTTTCTCCAGGGACGGTCCGGTGACCAGGTTGGCGGCGGCGTCGTCCGGAATACGGCGTTTCAGTTCGTCCCAGAAACGCTCGTCCGACCAGTCCTCCACCTTTTCGGTCAAGGGCACTTGCACGTAGTATCGGCTGCGGGTGGCTGAGCGCTGGCTGCACAGGGCAAAGCCCCGCTCGTGATGGGCGTAGATCAGTTCCTCGGAGACGGGTGGCGTATCGGACAGCAGACCCAGCCAGCCGAAGGGATACACTTTTTCAAAGGTGCGTATTCGATCCTCCGGGATGCTCTGGCGTGAGACGCCATGATAGCCATCGCAGCCTGCCACGTAGTCGCAATCCAGGCGGAAAGTCTCACCGTTTTTCTCGAACGTGACGAAGGGTGCGGCCGACTCCAGATCGTGAAGCCGCACGTTGTCGGTTTCATAGATCGTCTGCCCGCCGGACGCTTCGCGGGCTTCCATCAGGTCGCGGGTGACTTCGGTCTGGCCATAGACCATCACCGACTTGCCGCCAGTCAAGCCTTTCAGGTCCACACGGACCCGGCGATTGTTGACGGCTAATTCGAATCCGTCGTGGGGCAGGCCTTCGGCGTCCATCCGCGCGCTCACTCCGGCCTCGCGCAGCAGATCCACCATGCCCTGTTCCAGCACGCCGGCACGAATGCGGCTGAGCACATAGTCGCCACTGCGGCGTTCCAGGATTACGTTGTCGATGCCCTGTCGTTGTAGAAGCTGTCCCAGGAGAAGGCCGGACGGTCCGGCGCCAATGATGGCGATTGTTGTTTTCATGGGTGTACCTCGGTTGTTCTTGCTCTCGTTGTTATTTGTAGTTTTCCGGGAAATGAACGGCGATATAAGGCAAAATCTGAACAAAGAATTGGACTTTTTAGAGATTGGCTGATCGAGGAATGCGGGAGGCAGAATGATGGGAAAAACGGTCAGAACGGCACCCGAGATGGACCGGGTTCCTGTCTTCAAACTCTATGGTGAGACCCGGCAGTGGCCGACGCCGGATCTGCTGCACTGCGAGTCCATTGCCGCCCGCAGCCGGCTCCACGACTGGCATATCCGCACCCATCGCCATGCGGATCTGGTGCATGTGCTGTACATCCAGACCGGGCAGGTCGCTTTGGAGCTGGAAGGGCTGGAACATGATCTGAAGGGTCCGCTGCTCATCGTGATCCCGGCCATGACCATTCATGGTTTTCGGTTCAGTGAAGATATCGACGGCCACATCATCACGCTCGCCCGACCATTGGCGGAGCATCTGGCCAACTGGCCGGGCGCCGCAGCGCCGGTGCTGACCCGCCCCGGCTTCTATCCGTTGCAAGCGGGAAAGGCGGCCCGGCGCATCCAGCACCTTGTGGACGAGATCGCCGAGGAATATCGCGACCCGGGCATCGGTCGGGACATGGCGCTGCATGGACTGATCCAGGCGCTGGTCAGCCAGCTGATGCGCCGGCGCGAACGGGATGTGTCTCGTAAGGGAACGTCATCGCACCGGGGTGAGCCACGGTCGGAGCGGTCCGGCGAGCATGTGCGTCAGTTCCAGACGTTGATCGAAAACCATTTCCTTGGCCAGCCGACCATCGAATGGTTTGCCGATTCCCTGGGCATCACGGCGGCCCATCTCAATGCCCTGTGTCGGCGTGAGACCGGCGCCAGCGCCTTGCAGTTGTTGCACGAGCGGGTGCTTCTGGAGGCCAAGCGCAATCTGACCTACACCAATCTCACCATCAGCCAGGTTTCCGACATGCTGGGGTTTTCCGAGCCGGCCTACTTCACCCGTTTTTTCAAGCGACTGACCGGGTTTACGCCCAAGGCCTTCCGGATTCGGCACAGTGGTTCGATGACTATCCCGGAATCCGGGGGCGACCTGCCCGGTACCCGCTAGATCAGCGCCTTTCCCCGACGGGACACTAGAACGTCAGTTCCAGTCCCGCGTAGACCGTGCGTCCCGAGGCCGGCTCGTAATAGCGGCCGTTGCTGGCATTGATGCGCACGTTGGCGAAGTATTCCTCGTCGGTCAGGTTGCGGATGCCGGCATAGGCTTTCAAAAGGGTGTCGCGGCTGACGTACCAGCCGTCGCCGCCCCGCAGGCTCAAGAGCCAGTAGTCGTCCACGTCGACGGTATTGGCGTCATCGGCTTTCATATCGCCCACGTAGCGAGCTTCAATCGCGGCGAAACGCTCACCAGAGCCCTGCCATTTCAGCTGGTTGTTCCAAGTCTTTTCCGGCAGGCCGGGAATGCGGTTGCCGTCGTAGTTGTTACCGGACGATTCATAGTCATCAAAGCGATAGCGGGCGAGTGTCAGCGCGGATTCCAGGCGCCAGGCCGGAGCGAAGCGCCAGCCGACGGCCATCTCGATGCCCTTGCGGGTGGTGTCGCCGGCGTTGCGGTAGAAGGTGCGGTCGCTGTCGCCGGCCAGTTCGTAGGGAATAAGCTCGTCACGCACGTCGACCCAGAATAGGGTCAGGTCGTAGTCGACGTTGTAGCCGAAATTCCCACGCAGACCCAGTTCGTGATTGACGGATTTCTGGGGCTCGATGTCGGGATTGAATCCGCCGACACCACTGGGATTGGCGAACTCCGAGAACGTGGGCGTCTCGAACGCAGTGCTGATGTTGGCGTAAGCCTGGTGGTCGGGCCGGTAACGCCAGCTGAGGCCGGCCGATCCGCTCCACTGGTTGAAGGTCTTGTCGCCGCTCTGGTCGCCATCGTCGAGATAATCGTCGTCCACTTCCAGGTCGACCCGGTCGAAGCGGCCGCCGAGAGAGACGGTCACGGTATCGGTCAGGTCCAGGTCGCCCTGGGCAAACAGGCCGAGTGCGGTCGCTGTTTGCACTTCATCGGCACTGACGCCTTCGATCTCCCCTGAGAAGGCGACATTGCGACGGCCGCGGTCGTCTTCCTGGCGCCGGGCTTCAATCCCGGTGACGTAGCGGAAGGGCAGGCTTCCGAATGACAGAGACTGGTGGTACTCGGTGCTGGCGCCATAGTAGTCGCGGTCGTAGTTGATCAGGCTGTCGCCGGGATACGGCAGTTGCTGGTCGAAATTCCGGTGCAGATAAAAGGTTTTGGCGTAGAACTCGCCCGGTCCGGCGGAAAGATCCTCGTACTGCAGGCCCACTACCTGCTGGTCGACGGTCTGTCCGGTGTCGTACTCCTCGGTGAAACGGCCGGCCTGCTGACGGTCTTCTTCCACCTGTTCAGCGGTCAGGGCGCCCGGATCGTCTGATCGGGGATTGTCGAGCAGGTTCAGGACAAGGGTCAGCGCCCGGCCACTGCCCAGGTCCCGGCGCAGCTTGCCGTTGAGCAGGTACTTCTCCACGTGACTGTGGTCCCGGTAACCGTCGAAATTCAAAGCGGAAAAACTGATGTTGTGGGACCAGGGACCATCGTGCCCGCTGTGTCCGGCTGCGAACTTGCCGTAACCATCACTGCCGCCTTCCAGGCGCAGGGTCGTGTGATCCTCGTCGTAGCGACCGTCCGGCGTGGTGACGCTGAGCACGCCGCCCGCCGCGTTGCCGTAGAGCACGGATGCCGGGCCACGAATCACCTCAATGCGCTCGGCGCTGTCCAGGTCGATCGCGTCCAGCTGGGCCTGGCCATCGGGCAGGGTGTAGGGAATGCCGTCCACCAAAACAGTGACGCCGCGCACGCCGAATGGGGCGCGAGCTCCGAATCCGCGAATGGAGAGTCGTTCGCCCTGGGCGAAATTTTCCCGGTTCTGCAGAAACACGCCGGGCACCTGTCCCAGTGACTCGTCCAGCTTCAGGCGCTGCTGGCCGTCCTGGATCTCCGACTGGTCTACGACCGACATGGCGGCCGGTGTGTCATACAGCGAGCGTTCCAGGCGACCGGAGGTGACGGTGATGGTGTTGAGTTCCGGCGTGGCCTGGCCGAGCGCCAGGGTGGGCAGGGCGCACAGGGTCAGGAAAAGCGGCGTTTGAATTCGGATATCAGGCATGGCAATCGCTTCGGCTGGGTGAATGTCCATTTCGGTAGGAGGCTAATTTTCTGCCTCCAGCCGAAACCGGTCAATTCGGGGAATAGCCTATTTTCAGCGTTTTCCCGGGCCGCTTCAGTTGCAGCTGTATCGAAAGCTGTTATCCAGGTCCAGTGGCAGCACCAGCGTGCTGAACTGGCGGTTGACGCTATCGGTGCACAGGGCCGCCCGAGCGGTGGCATCGTTGACGTACTGATCCTGGTACTCGGCATTGAGCACGGCCTTGTTGGCATCGATAAACGGCTGCAACCGATCGCACTCGCTGTACTCAAAGCACTCTTCGTTCACCGCGAAATCAAAATAATTTACCAGTGGGTCAATCTGGTTCAGATCGTTCTTTAGACCCACGGCCAGCGTTCTTTGGTGGGCCTCGTTGGCGATCCAGCGGTTGTAGGCGAGCTGGTCCGCGGCGGTGAAATCGAAGCCGGGATCGTTGGTGTAGGCGTCCATGTTATCCGGTTCGACACCATCGCAGCCCTTATCGACCGCCAGATCCAGCCGCGCCGCCATGATCTCGCGCACGTTCTCGTTGCGGATATCCAGCCAGCGTTCGCCGTCCCAACCATCCAGGCTGTTGCCCAGGTCGGCGGCCTCGAAGTCTCCGGCATCGTCGCGCCAGTTTTCATAGGAGCCGGCTGAAAAATAGCAGATGACCTTCTTGCCGGTGGCCTGGATGGACTGGATGAGCGACACGTCCGAATCGAAGAGATCGATGTCGTAGATTTCCACGTCGTAGTCCGTGTCCACCGTGCCCTGGAGCTGCCACTGCCAGGTCACCAGTGGAACGGGTTGGTACCAATCGCCGCCGGTGATGGGATCGGAATCCGAACTGGCCGAGGTGTTATCTGATGTGTCGCCTGACGATGAACCACCGCAGCCGACGAGGAGGAAAGACAGAAAAAACAGCATTCCCAATGTTTTCATGGAACCATCCCTGTTCGAAGATTGGGGTCATTATAGGGGGGCGGTGTGGCGAGTGGATTGCCCAATCCCGTTTGGTTACCAAATAAAACAGAAGTGGGTAAGGGCAGTGTTGCCGGGAAAACGTTGAGGGAGAGAGGCCCCGGGCCGCCGAAAGGCGGAGCCCGGGGTTGGGCGATGGATCAGTAGTGAATCACCGTCCGGATGCTCTTGCCTTCGTGCATCAGCTCGAACGCTTCGTTGATGTCTTCGAGCTTCATGTTGTGGGTGATGAAGGTGTCCAGCGGGATCTCGCCTTTTTCGGCTTTTTCCACGTAGCCGGGCAGTTCGGTGCGGCCCTTGACGCCGCCGAAGGCGGAGCCCTTCCAGACCCGGCCGGTGACCAGCTGGAACGGGCGGGTGCTGATTTCCTCGCCGGCGCCGGCGACGCCGATGATGATGGATTCGCCCCAGCCCTTATGGCAGCACTCCAGAGCGGCGCGCATCAGCTTCACGTTGCCGACGCACTCGAATGAGTAGTCGACGCCGCCGTCGGTCATCTCGACGATGACTTCCTGGATCGGCTTGTCGTAGTCGTTCGGGTTGACGAAGTCGGTGGCGCCCAGCTCTTCGGCGATCTTGAACTTGGCCGGGTTGATGTCGATGGCGATGATGCGACCGGCCTTGGCCATCTTGGCACCGATGATCGCGGCCAGACCGATACCGCCCAGACCGAAGATGGCCACGGTGGCGCCTTCCTCGACTTTCGCGGTGTTCAGGACTGCGCCGATACCAGTGGTCACGCCGCAACCCAGCAGGCACACCTTGTCCAGCGGGGCTTCCTTGGGGATCTTGGCCAGGGAGACTTCCGGCAGCACGGTGTATTCCGAGAAGGTGGACGTGCCCATGTAGTGATACAGCGGCTCGCCCTTATAGCTGAAGCGGCTGGTGCCGTCCGGCATCACACCCTTGCCCTGGGTAGCCCGGACCGAGCCGCACAGGTTGGTCTTGCCGGATTTGCAGAACTTACACTCGCCGCACTCGGCGGTGTACAGGGGGATGACGTGATCGCCCACTTCGACGGAGGTCACGCCCTCGCCGACGGCTTCAACGATACCGCCGCCCTCGTGGCCGAGGATGGTCGGGAACAGGCCTTCCGGATCGGCACCGGACAGGGTGTAGGCGTCGGTGTGGCACACGCCGGTAGCGACAATGCGAACCAGCACCTCGCCCGCCTTGGGTGGTTCCACATCCACTTCAACGATTTCCAGGGGCTTATTGGGGCCAAAGGCAACGGCCGCGCGGGATTTCATCTGTCGGTTCTCCTCAATTTCGATGTGCCATGCAATTCGATTAGGATAATGCACACTTCCGCCGTCTGCCCGTCGAATTGCCCCGGATCAGGGACACATCGCCTGTAAATTTGGACACGGCGCGCCATCCGTCCTTCAGTGAAGAGGTTTTGCATGTCCGAACGCCAGAGACACCGCGTTGATCTGGTCATCTATCCGGGGTTCAAATCACTGGAGGCCATCGGCCCGCTGACGGTGTTCACCTATGCTAACAAGCACCTGGAAAGCCAGGGGATGCCCGCGTTTTATGACATCCGGGTGGCCGCCGCGATCGCCGGACCCGTGGTATCCGACACGGTCATGACGCTGGAAGCCGCCCAGCGACTCGATCCGGACGATCTGCCCGATACCGCCCTGGTGGCCGGCGCCCATGATATCGAAGGCTCCATGGCCAACGCCCAAGGTGTGATCGACTGGGTGAAAACCAGTGCGCCGCGGATCAAACGGTTCGCGGCACTGTGTACGGGCACCTTCTTCCTGGCGGAAGCCGGACTGTTGGATGGCCGGCGGGCGACCACCCACTGGCGCATGTCGAAGCGGCTGGAGCAGCGTTTTCCGGCGATCGAGGTGGACGTGGATGCGATTTTTATCCAGCAGGACAACCTGTGGACGTCGGCCGGCGTGAGTGCGGCGATCGACCTGTCGCTGGCCTTTGTGGAGCGGGACTGCGGTCACAAGCTGGCGCTGGAAGTGGCGCGGGATCTGGTGATCTTCCTCAAGCGGCCGGGCGGGCAGTCCCAGTTCAGTGCGGACCTGGCCAGTCAGATGTCCCAGTCCTCCGCCGTGCGGCGCATTCAGGCCTGGATCCTGGATCATCTGGAGACGCCCTTTACGTCCCAGGAGTTGGCTGAGGAAGCCGCCATGAGCCTGCGCCATCTCACGCGGCTGTTCCAGAAAGAAACCGGGATGAGTCCCCTGGAGTTTGTCGAGCGCTCGCGTCTCGACAAGGCGCGCCGCCTGTTGCAGGACACGGAATTGCCCCTGAAAAGCATCGCCTTTCGCTGCGGCTTTTCGTCGGATGAGCAGCTTCGTCGCACCTTCCGCAAGTACCTGTCGATCCTGCCCACCGATTATCGGGCGCGCTTCTCCAGTCCCAACTGATGCCCACAAAAAAGCCCCGCCGTGCGGGGCTTTGATGGCTTGGAGGCTAGGCCTACAGGAACGTCAGCCCAAGGCTGATCAATACACCGGTAATGATCAGCAGCAACAGGCAGTAGCCCATGATGTCCTTGGCTTTCAGGCCGGCGATGGCCAGCACCGGCAACGCCCAGAAGGGCTGCAGCAGGTTGGTCCAGGCATCGCCCCAGGCCACGGCCATGGCGACACGGGGAATATCGGCGCCGAGCTGCTGGGCGGCCGGAATCATCACCGGAGCCTGCACGGCCCACTGACCGCCACCGGACGGTACGAAGATGTTGACCACGCCCGCACTGATAAAGCTCCAGAACGGCAGGGTGTCGGCGCTGGCAATCGAGGCGAAACCGCTGGAAATGGTCCCGGCCAGACCGGACTGGGTCATGATCGCCATGATGCCCGCATAGAACGGGAACTGGATGACGATGCCGGCTCCGCCGCTGATCGCTTCATTCAGGCTGATGAGCAGGCGGCGTGGGGTTTGGTGCAGGATGATGGCGAGGAACAGGAACATGAAGTTCACGATGTTCAGGTTCAGCCCGCCGTCTTTGACGAAATACTGGAAGGTAAACGCCAGGCCGGCAAAACCGACCAGCCACGCCAGCAGACGGCTGTTTTCCAGGTGTTCCGCCGGACGGGTGATGGAGACCGCTTCGTCGCTACCGTCGTCCAGTTTTTTCGGATCCACGAAGATGCTCTCGCTCTGTGGCGGCAGCATCAGGCGGTTCACGATCGGGACGAGGACAAACAGCGCCACCACGATCGCCAGGTTAAAGAAGGAAAAAATGGTCTCGCCGGTACCAATCACACCGATCATGCCCTCGGCGAAATGACCCTCGGTGGCGATGGTCAGTGGAATGGAACCGGCCAGACCGCCGTGCCAGACGATGAAGCCCGAGTAGGCACTGGCAATCAGCAGCGGGTAGTGCACCTGGATACGACGGGCCAGTGCCTTCGCAAACAGGGCACCGACCACCAGGCCGAAGCCCCAGTTGATCCAGCTGGCGGTGAGGGCGACGAAAGTAACCAGGAGGATAGCCTGCCCGGGGGACCGGGCCAGGCCGGCGATCCGGTCCAGGATGCCTTTCACCAGGGGTGTGTTGGCCAGCATGTAGCCGCTGATCAGCACCAGCAGCATCTGCATGGAAAACGTAAGCAGGTTCCAGAAGCCGTCACCCCACATGGTGACGACGGCCTGAGGCGACTGGCCTTCCACGCCCATAGCGGCGACGAAGACCACCAGGGTCAGCAGCAGAACGAAAATGTAGGGATCAGGCAGGTAGCGTTCGACCAGCCGGACGAAGGGTTTCGATGCGCGATTGAGCATTGAATGGATACTCCGTTTATTGTGTTTGTGACGTTATTCGGACTCGCAAAGACAGGGGTGACGAAACCAAGAAAGCCCCGCAGGCGGGGCTTGGGTGGTTCTGTCGTCTGGAAAACCGGTTATCCGGCGACGGTCATCTCCGGCACAGAGTCGGGTACCACCAGCTCGCCGCCGGTCTTCCGGATGATTTCCTCGACACTCACCCCGGGTGCCCGTTCCTTGAGGACAAACTGGCCGTTCTCGATCTCGATGTAGGCCAGATCCGTCAGCACACGCTTGATGCAACCCGCGCCGGTCAGGGGCAGGGTGCATGCCTGCAGCAATTTGGGTTCACCGGACTTGGACGCATGGGTCATGGTGACGATGATGTTCTCGGCCCCGGCCACCAGATCCATGGCGCCGCCCATGCCTTTCACCAGTTTGCCCGGCACCATCCAGGAGGCGATGTTGCCCTGGACGTCCACTTCAAAGGCGCCCAGCACGGTCAGGTCGACGTGACCGCCCCGGATCATCGCAAAGGAGTCGGCGGAATCGACAATGGAAGCGCCCGGCTGGGCCGTCACGGTCTGCTTGCCGGCGTTGATCATGTCCGGATCGACCTGTTCCTCGGTGGGGAACGGGCCCATGCCGAGCAGGCCGTTCTCGGACTGAAGCATCACCTCGATGCCGGCGGGGACATAATTGGCCACCAGCGTCGGGATGCCAATGCCCAAATTGACGTAGAAACCGTCTTCCAGTTCGGCGGCGACGCGTTGCGCCATCTGTTCGCGGGTCAGTGCCATGGTCTGTTCCTCTTGTTCTGATTGGGTCGGCGGAAAACGGACGTCTCAGGCGGCTCAGCCGCGGACGGTCCGCTTCTCGATCCGCTTCTCGAACGTCCCGCAGATCAGTCGGTCCACGTAAATGCCGGGCGTGTGGATTGCGGCGGGATCCAGTTCGCCGGGAGCGACGATCTCTTCCACTTCGACAACCGTGACCTTGCCCGCCATGGCGACGAGCGGATTGAAGTTGCGAGCGGTATGGCGGTAGATGACGTTGCCGTAGGTGTCGGCTTTCCAGCCCTTCACGATGGCGAAATCGCCGGGCAGCGCCTCTTCCAGAACGTAATGGCGATCCCCGAACAGACGGGTCTCCTTGCCTTCGGCGATGCGGGTGCCGTAACCGGTGGCGGTGTAGAAGGCGGGAATGCCCGCGCCGGCGGCGCGCATGCGCTCGGCCAGGTTGCCCTGCGGGGTCAGCTCGACTTCGAGATCGCCGTCCAGCAGCTGCTTTTCGAACAGCGCGTTTTCGCCCACATAGGACGCGATCATCTTGCGGATCTGGCAATCTTCCAGCAGCAGGCCCAGGCCAAAACCGTCGACGCCGCAGTTGTTGGACGCCACGGTCAGGTCACGGGTGCCCTTGCGTTTGATCTCGGCGATCAGGTTTTCCGGGATGCCGCAGAGCCCGAAGCCACCGGCCAGCAGGGTCATGCCGTCTTCCAGGCCGGCCATCGCCTCTTCATAGGAGCTCACGCGTTTATCGAAACCGGCCATAGTGCCGCCTCCTCTGTTTTATTGTTGCTGTATGGCACAGAGTCTCGCGGCCTGCCGTTGATTTGTTAAGTTTGTAATATTGAAGAATTGATTGGTTTTATAAAACAAAAGGCCGGCGATACAATGAGGTCAATCAGTTAGCAGCGGGGTGATCGCATGACGGTGAAACAACTTCGGGCTTTCCTGGCGGTAGCCCAGACCTTGAGTTTTGCCCAAGCGTGCGAACGGCTGCATCTGTCCCAGTCCGCGCTCAGCCTGTCGATCAAGGCACTGGAAGAGAGCCTCGGCGGCGCCTTGTTCAGCCGGACCACCCGGAACGTTCGTCTGACGCCCGAAGGGGAGGCGCTGTTACCCCTGGCGCGCCGCCTGATGGCGGACTGGGACAACGCCCGGGACGAGATCCGTCAGCGCTTCGAACTGGAGCTGGGTCGTGTGACCGTAGCGGCCATGCCGTCCTTTGCCGGCAACCTGCTGCCCGGCATCCTCAAGGATTTCCGGGCCCGCTACCCCAAGATCAGTGTGACCATCCAGGATGTCATCAACGAAGACGTCATCGACCGGGTCCAGATTGGACAGGTCGAACTGGGCATTGCCTTCGAGCCTTCGGCGGCTTCCCGGCTGACCTTTACGCCGCTTTACATGGACCGTTTCGTCGCTGTTGTACCGTCGGACTCGCCGCTGGCGGAGAGTCACGATCTGGCCTGGGACCAGCTCCTGAAAGAACCCTTCATTGCGCTCCAACGCCCGTCGGCCGTGCGATATATGCTGGAAGAGACATTGGCCGCTCAGGCCCAGACATTGCCCGTCGAACTCGAAAGCCACCAGCTTTCAACGGTCGGCCGAATGGTCTCCGCCGGTCTGGGCGTCAGCGCCGTACCGGCCTTGTGCATCGGCCAGATGCAGGCCCTGGGCGCGCGCTGCCTGCCACTGCGAGATCCGGTGATCGAGCGACCGATCGGTGTGCTGCTGTCATCCGAGCGAGGGTTATCGGTCGCCGGGCAGGCGCTGCTGGATACGTTGATGGCGACGCCGTTTGATGCGGTTGGTTTGGCGGCTGAAAGGAGTTAGTCCAACAACTCACGGTTGAACCATGGGCGTTTTGTAGGAGCAGTGGATACAGAAGGCAGTGTCGGTCATGCACCGGCCTTGCTGGGTTTCTGGCGCGCATTTAACGAAGCAGCGCTTCGTGCGCCGGAAACGGCTCGTATCTGTGATACGAGACTGGATTAGTCCAGCGACTCTCAATTGAATCTCGAGATACCGCTCGACTGGGGGTAAAACATAACCAAAAGAATGGTGGGCCTTGCTGGACTTGAACCAGCGACCAATCGATTATGAGTCGACTGCTCTAACCAACTGAGCTAAAGGCCCGGAGGGAAACTAAAAACGGGCGCCATTATACTCATCGTACAGGGCGCCCGCCAGAGCTTGTTGCGCGGGCCGCGAGGGCGGCCCGGCGAAAGCTCGATCAGGAGTTGTGGTCGTCGATGAAGCCGCGCAGGTGATCGGAGCGCGAAGGATGACGCAGCTTGCGCAGGGCCTTGGCTTCGATCTGACGGATCCGCTCGCGGGTGACGTCGAACTGCTTGCCGACTTCTTCCAGCGTGTGGTCGGTGTTCATCTCGATACCGAAACGCATCCGCAGCACCTTGGATTCCCGCGCGGTCAAGCCGGCCAGGACGGAGCGGGTGGCCTCGCGCAGGCCTTCGGCCGTGGCGGAATCCACCGGCGACAGCGCCTGGATGTCCTCGATGAAATCGCCCAGGTGGGAGTCTTCATCGTCACCGATCGGGGTTTCCATGGAGATCGGCTCTTTGGCGATCTTCAGGACCTTGCGGATCTTGTCTTCCGGCATTTCCATGCGCTCACCCAGCTCTTCCGGCGTCGGTTCGCGACCCATTTCCTGCAGCATCTGGCGGGAAATCCGGTTGAGCTTGTTGATCGTTTCGATCATGTGAACCGGGATCCGGATGGTCCGGGCCTGGTCCGCGATGGAGCGGGTGATCGCCTGGCGAATCCACCAAGTGGCGTAGGTTGAGAACTTGTAACCACGACGGTATTCGAACTTGTCCACCGCCTTCATCAGGCCGATGTTGCCTTCCTGGATCAGATCCAGGAACTGCAGGCCGCGGTTGGTGTACTTCTTGGCGATGGAGATGACCAGACGCAGGTTGGCCTCAACCATTTCCTTCTTGGCTCGGCGGGCCTTGGCCTCACCAATGGACACGCGGCGGTTGATTTCCTTGATTTCCGGAACGGTCAGGTTGACGTCATTCTGGACGTTCGCAATGCGTTTCTGCATCCGTACGATTTCGTCCAGGCGCTCGGCAATCCGCTCAGCGTGGGCACCCTTGGCTTTGGCGGCCTCTTCGGCCCAGGCCAGATTGGTCTCGTTGCCCGGGAAGGACTTGATGAAGTCCTTGCGCGGCATGCGGCTTTCGCGCACGCAGATGGCCATGATGGCGCGCTCGTTTTCGCGAACCGCCTCGTTGGTGGAGCGAATGACGTTCACCAGTTCTTCGAAGGCCTTGTTGGCCAGCTTGAACGGCGCGAAGACCTGTCCCAGCTCGTTCAGGGCGTCCTGGGCTTTCTCGGAATCCCGACCGTGCTTCTCAAGCGCCTTCTCGGCAACGTCCAGCTTTTCACGCAGCAGTTCGAAGCGCAGGCGGGTTTCTTCCGGATCCGGACCGTTGTCGGTTTCTTCCTCGGAATCGTCGTCGTCATCGCTGGAGGACGCGGACTCGTCATTGGTGCTGCTGGTGTCCTCGCCCATGAAGGGCTCGGCGTCGTCCGGGTCGAGGAAGCCGGTGACGATGTCGCTCAACCGGCCTTCGTTCTCGATAATGCGGTCGTAAGCCTGAATGACAGTGGCAGCCGTACCAGGGAAGTGCGCAATCGCAGCCATCACATCGCGGATACCTTCCTCGATGCGCTTGGCAATCACGATCTCACCTTCGCGGGTCAGCAGCTCGACGGTGCCCATTTCGCGCATGTACATGCGCACCGGGTCCGTCGTGCGGCCAGCGTCGGTTTCCACGGCAGCCAGCGCCGCGGCCGCTTCAGCCGCCGCCGCTTCATCTGCTGCGGTGTCGCCATCGGTCATGAGCAGCGTATCGGCATCCGGGGCTTCCTCGGATACCTGGATGCCCATGTCGTTAATCATCCGGATGATGTCTTCCACCTGATCCGGATCCGCTATATCCTCAGGCAAGTGGTCATTGACTTCGGCGTAGGTCAGGTAACCTTGCTCTTTGCCGCGGGCAATGAGATCTTTCAAACGGGACTTCTGCGAATTGCTGCCTGACATAGACACCCTATGGACTCGCTGGTAAAAAGATGAAAAGATAAACAGCCATTATAGCTGTCGCTCAAATTCTCTGCCACAAAGCTTAAGTTGTGGCACGGTCTCCCTGTTTCAAGAGAAACCCCAGTAAGTAACCTCCACAATGCCTTTCGATTGGGCATTTGCGAAAAGGTTCAACCGCCCTCACCACTGCTCAGGCGCTTCAGTTCGCGGTGATCTTCCGCGGTAAACTCGCCGGCGGCCTTGCGCTTGATCAGCGCTGCGATTCTCTGCTTTCGAACCGCCTCGCGGTTCGGTGTCAGGATTTCTCTGGCCGAGGCGATGGTGTTCTCCCGTTCGGGGACATGCTCGATGCCGTCGAACAGGTGGTAAAACTGTGACCGGGCCCGACTGTCAAAGGCCAACGCGGTAATGACGTCCCGGTGTTGCTTCAGATTCGACTCGCGAATCCAGTGCGCCAGGCGGCCTGATTGTCGCAGGCTGCGATCCTGGCGAGCGGCTTCCAGCACTTCTTCTGCCAGATCCGGCGCTTCGATCAGGGCGAGGCTGAGGCTGCTGTCTCGGCTCAGGCGGACTTCAACCGGTTCTTCGCTGATGCGCTCCGGGCCCTTGAATCCTTTACCCCGGAAGCCTTTCCCCTTGTTGCCATTGCCATCCCGTCGTGGCTGCCATTCGCGGCGGCCACACAGGCGCATCATTTCGTGCCACATGGCATCGCGCAGCGTGCTGCGCGGCATCTTGTTGAGCAGCGGCTCGACCCGCGCTCGCAGCTCCCCGCGATGCTCCGGCAGGTTCAGGTCCAGGCCCTCGCTCTGCCGGTCGAACAGGAAGCGCGACAGTGGCGCGGCGCCCTCAATTCGCTGGCGGAAGGCTTCGGCGCCTTCCTTGCGGACCAGCGTGTCCGGGTCCTCGCCCTCGGGCAGCATCAGGAACTGCAGGTGCAGACCGTCTGCCATCAGTTCCAGGGCGTTGTCCATGGCGCGGTCGGCGGCCCGGAAGCCGGCTTTGTCGCCATCGAAGCAGAACACCACGTGCCGAACATGGCGCAGCAGCGCCTGCAGGCTGTCCTGGTTGGTGGCGGTACCCAATGTCGCCACTGCTTCATGGATGCCGTGCTGGGCGAGGGCGATGACGTCCATATAGCCCTCGACCACCAGCAGGCGGTCCAGTCGCCGGAGGCTTTTCTGTGCTTCAAACAGGCCGTAGATTTCCCGGCTCTTGTGAAACACGTCCGATTCCGGCGAGTTGATGTACTTCGCCTTGTCGTCGCCCAGTGTGCGGCCGCCGAACGCGATCGTGCGACCCCGCGTATTGCGGATCGGGAACATGATCCGGTTGCGGAACAGGTCCCGCGGTCGTCCGTATTTGTCCGACACCGTGCCGGTTTCGATCAGCGGTCCGCGCAGCGCCGGCTCGGCCGCTTGATGCAGGACAGCGCCGTCACCCGGGGCGAAACCGATCTGATACTGTTCGATTGTGGCCGCATCGAGACCGCGTTGGCGCAGATAGTCCCTCGCCAGGGCGGCACCCGGCTGGTTCAGGGCATCGCGATAGAACTGGTTGGCAAACTCCAGGGCATCCGTCAGCGTCCGCACCTGCTGCATTTCCTGGCGGGCCGCCTTGTCGTAGGGCACTTCCAGGCCCATACGACGTGCCAGTTCCTCGACGGCTTCGGTGAATCCCAGATTGTCGTATTCGCGGACGAAGCTGATGGCGTCGCCATGGGCGCCGCAGCCGAAACAGTGATAGAACCCTTTGTCAGGGCGTACGTTGAACGATGGCGTCTTTTCGTCGTGGAAGGGGCAGCGGGCCTTGTAGTTACCGCCGGCCTTCTTCAGTGTGATCCGGCTTCCAATCAGCTCGGCCAGGTCAACCCGGTCCAGAAGCTCATCGATAAAGCGTTGAGGGATCAGGCCGCTCATGACATCTCCGGCGTTGTAAAACTCAGCATCAAGAGACTAGACCAAATCGCTCGGGTTGCCAGTTGGCCTGTGAGCGGGGTCATTGCGCTTTGCTATGGCGCGGAGTCAGGACGAAAAGAGGGCACCCACAAGCCAAAAAATGCCGCCGAAGCAGGGCCTCGACGGCATCGGATGCATGCACCCCTGACCGGCGTGCCGGTCAGGGGTGTGAAGCGGCAAATCCGGGCGGTCTGAAACTCAGTACAGACGCTCGAACTTGCGCTGTTCCCGCTGAAGCTTCTTGAGATGGCGCTTGACGGCAGCGGCAGCTTTACGCTTACGAACGGCAGTCGGCTTCTCGTAGTGCTCACGACGACGCACTTCGGACAGAATGCCGGCCTTTTCACAAGACCGCTTGAAGCGACGCAGCGCTACGTCGAATGGCTCATTCTCTTTCACTTTAACAGCTGGCATTCGAAAATCACCTACCTTTAAGATCGATTCGGTTTGAGTTCAGTTCCCGCGCGGGCTCAAGGCCCGTGCCTGGCGCTGATGATTCGTTTGATCTCGCGCAGATCAGACGAGAATTGTCTAAAACTCGACCAGCGCAGATTTAAGGGCGGCAATGATAGCGTCTTATCTGGCTGGTTGTAAAGCGTTCAATTCGATCATCACGGCCGCGACAGGCCAGGGAAAACCACAGCGGCCGCGCTGGCCCTGATCTGGTAAAATACGGCGTCATTTTTACCTGCCCCGTATATAGGGGCGCCCTTGTGGAAGTTCAATATGCTGGTTCTTGGAATCGAGACCTCTTGCGATGAAACCGGTGTCGCGCTGTTCGATAACGAGCGTGGCCTGCTGTCCCATGCGCTGTTCAGTCAGATCGACATGCACGCCGACTATGGCGGTGTGGTGCCGGAGCTTGCCTCCCGGGATCACGTCCGCAAGCTGCTGCCGCTGTGTGACCAGGTGCTGGCCGAGGCCGGTTGTACCCGTCACGATCTGGACGCGGTGACCTACACCGCGGGTCCGGGGCTGATCGGCGCGCTGATGGTCGGTGGTTCGGTGGCACATGCGCTGGCGATGGCGCTGGATATTCCGGTGCTGGGCGTCCACCACATGGAAGGGCACCTGTTGGCGCCGATGCTGGAAGACAATCCGCCGGCGTTTCCGTTTGTGGCCCTGCTGGTCTCCGGCGGCCACACGCAGTTGGTTCGGGTCGACGGCATCGGGCAGTACGAATTGCTGGGCGAGTCCGTGGACGATGCTGCCGGCGAAGCGTTCGACAAGACCGCCAAGATGCTGGGACTGGACTACCCGGGCGGTCCGCGCGTGGCGAAGCTGGCCGAGCAGGGCCGGGAAGGTCGCTACCGGTTTCCGCGCCCAATGACCGACCGGCCGGGGCTGGATTTCAGCTTCAGCGGCCTGAAGACCTACACGCTCAACACGGTGAATGACGCCGAGGCCAATGGCGGTCTGGATGACCAGACCCGGGCCGATATCGCGTTGGCGTTTGAAAGCGCGGTGGTCGATACCCTGGCGATCAAATGCCGCCGGGCGCTGGAAGCGTCGGGCTGCAAGCGTCTGGTCGTAGCCGGGGGCGTCAGTGCCAACCGGCGTCTGCGGGCGGCCCTGGAGACCATGGTTGGAAAGCTGCGGGCCGAAGTGTTCTACGCCCGGCCGGAGTTCTGCACCGATAATGGGGCGATGATTGCCTATGCCGGCTGCCAGCGGCTGCTGGCCGGGCAGCGGGACGGGGACCGGATTGTGGCGGTTCCGCGCTGGCCAATGAATACATTGCCGTCACTGGAAACACCCTGCGTTAACGGTCTGAAAGCGTAAGTCGGGCTTACACCGGCGGTTCCCGGCGCTGCGCCAGGCGGATCAGGTTGTCCCGGTGACGCACCAGGATCAGCAGGGTCAGGAGGCCGAACAGGGGCAGGGCGTCAGGTTCCAGCAGCGTACTGATGATGGGGCCGGCAACGGCCGCAGTCACGGACGCCAGCGACGAAATATGCCAGCGCCACATTATCAGGCTCCACAGGCTGGCCAGAATCACGGTGGTGAGCGGCGCCAGAGCGAGGCCGGCACCCAGTGCGGTGGCCACGCCCTTGCCGCCCTGGAAGCGGGCAAACAGGGGAAGCATGTGGCCGGTGACCGCGCACAGGGCAACGACGGCCAGTGCGACCGGGCCGAGATCAAAAGCCGTGCCTATCCAGACCGGGATAGCGCCCTTGAGGGCATCCAGCGCCAGCGTGACCAGGGCAGGCAGCCAACCGCCGGCACGATAGACATTGGTGGCGCCGGGATTGCCGGAGCCCAGGGCTCGTGGATCCGGCAATCGCCAAAGGCGGCAGATCAGCGGTGCAAACAGGATCGAGCCCATGAGGTAGGCGAAGAGACCGGTGATCACAGTCAGTGCGGTTTCGGGCATGGGCAGAGACGTCGAACAGTCGATTGTGCGAGAATCGCTCCCCCGCACGTCGTGCGTGCGTCGGAGAATGGTCTGAAATCACGTTAATGGGAATGTGAGGCAGGCCGCAAGTTTTTAATGAGGGCGACTTACCCGTGACAGACACGGTATTTATCGAAGGGCTCGTCGTGGAAACCGTGATCGGTGACTACGAATGGGAGCGGCACATCCTTCAGCGCTTGGAAATCGACCTGGAAATGGCTTGGGATAATCGGGCGCCTGGCGTCAGCGACGATGTCGCGGACGCGCTGGATTATGCCGCTGTCAGCGAAACCATCCGCCAGTGGTTCCGGGACAATCAGCCCAGACTGCTGGAGGCCGCTGCGGAATCCCTGGCCGCCGAGATTCGCAAGCGCCACGGCGTCAATTGGCTGAGTCTGCGCCTGCGCAAACCGGGCGCCGTTCCGGATGCCCGAAGTGTCGGGGTGCGCATCGAGAGGGGAGCGCGTTAGTGTCTTTTGCAGCGACCGTCTACCTCGGTATCGGCAGCAATGTGGACCGTGAGCGCCACGTGCTGGCGGCGCTGAATGCCCTGTCCGAGCGTTACGAGCTGTTCGCCGTGTCGTCCGTCTACGAGAGTGAGTCGGTCGGCTTCGACGGGAGTCCCTTTTACAATCTGGTGGTTGGGATTCGCACCGGGGAATCCATTGCCACGCTGTCGCGCTTTCTCAAGGGCCTGGAAGTGGAAAACGGGCGCCGGCCCGGCATGCCGAAGTTCAGTCCGCGCACGCTGGATCTGGATATCCTGACCTACGATGACCGGGTGGGCGTGATCGATGGTGTCGAGTTGCCGCGCGGCGAAATCCTCACCAATGCGTTTGTACTGCGGCCTCTGGCTGAAATTGCCCCGGCCGTTGAGCATCCGCAAAAGAACAGGACCTACCAGCAGCTCTGGGCCGAATACACCGGGGACCAGAAGCTGTGGCCCATCCCCTTTAGCTGGCAGGGGCGGGCGATTTCACCGCGCCCCTGAGCGTTTCCAACTGGACGCCAGACGTCAGGCGTCGTCTTTGTGCTTGCGCCGGAACAGATCGATCAGGCCATCGGTTGAGCTGTCGGTCTGCTTGTCATCGCTGGAGGCGAGCAGGCGGTCGAGGATAGCCTGCCCCAGCTGTTTACCCAGCTCCACGCCCCACTGATCGAACGAATCCACATCCCAGATCGCGCCCTGAACGAACGTCTTGTGCTCGTAAAGCGCGACCAGGGCACCCACCGTGCGCGGTGTGCTGCGCTCGAACAGGATGGTGTTCGACGGTTTGTTGCCCGGGATCACTTTATGCGGCGCCAGCTTTTCGATGGCGGCTTCATCCAGTCCCTGATCGCGCAGTTCCGCCCGCGCCTCGTCGAGATTCTTGCCGCGCATCAGCGCCTGGGCCTGACTCAGGCAGTTGGCAAACAGGATGGCGTGGTGCGTGGCCACCGGGTTATGGGTCCGCAGCGGGATGATGAAGTCCGCCGGTGACATGCGGGTGCCTTGGTGCAGCAGCTGGTGATAGGCGTGCTGGCCGTTGGCGCCGGCGCCGCCCCAGATGATCGGGCCGGTCTCGTAATTCACGGACGTGCCATCGTGGGTGACGCACTTGCCGTTACTTTCCATATCCAGCTGCTGCAGGTGAGCCGGCAGACCCCGGAGGTAATGGTCGTACGGCAGGATGGCGTGGGCGTCGGCGCCCCAGAAGTTGCCGTACCAGACGCCGAGAAGCGCCAGGATGACCGGCAGGTTTTCTTCCAGCGGCGCGTTCTTGAAGTGCTGGTCCATGGCGTGGGCGCCGGACAGCAGCGAGCGGAAGTTTTCCATGCCGATGGTGAGCGCGGTGGGTAGACCGATAGCCGACCACAGCGAGTAGCGACCGCCGACCCAGTCCCACATGGGAAAGATGTTTTCCTCGGCGATGCCGAAATCGATGGCTTCTTTTTCGTTGGCGGTGACCGCGACGAAGTGTTTGGAGATCAGGGCTTCGTCACCACCGTTGTGCAGGAACCATTCCCGGGCCACCTTGGTGTTTTCCAGCGTTTCCTGGGTTTTGAAGGACTTGGACTGGATCAGGAACAGGGTGGTTTCCGGATTGATGTGGCGCAGGACTTCGGTGATGTGGCTACCGTCGATGTTGGCCACGTAGTGACAGTTCAGGCGGCCGTGCCAGTAGGGTTTGAGCGCCGCGGATACCAGTTTGGGGCCAAGGAAAGAGCCGCCGATGCCGATACTGACCACGTCGGTAAACGGTTTGTTGGTGAACCCGCGCCACTGGGTGCTGCGAATGCGCCACACGAACTCTTCCATTCGCGCCAGCGTTGAGCGGACTTCCGGCATGATGTCCTGGTCGCCGACGCGCATCGGTTCATCACTCAGGTTGCGCAGGGCCGTGTGCAGGGCCGGGCGGTTTTCGCTGGTGTTGATGTTGTCGCCGCGGAACATGGCTTCGATCTGTTCCGGCACCTTGCAGGCCCGGGCCAGCGCCATCAGGTGGGGCATGGTCTCGCGGGTGATCAGGTTCTTCGAATAGTCCAGGGAGATGCCGGCGGCGGTGGTGAAGTAGTTCTGGAAACGCTCCGGGTCCTGGTCGAACAGATCCCGCATGTGCGTGTCTTTGAGGCTGGCCTGATGGTCGATCAGGGTTTTCCATTCCGGTTTTTCGGTCAGGCCTGGCTTGCTCGTACTCATGTCCTCTCCCTGGTGGGTTGCCGTTACGGCGCCGGATCGTTGCTGACCCGACCCCGCGACTAGCGATTAATGGATAGGTTGTCGATCAGTCGAGTGGTTCCCAGAAAGGCGGCAGCGAGGATGGTGATCTGTGTGTCGTCCTTCTTTGCCGGCTTCAGCGTTAGGCTGTTTACGATGTTGTAGTAGTCCGGCCGGAAGCCGGCTTCGGTCAGGCGGGTTTGCGCGTCGCTCTCCAGCGTGGCGAAGTCGCGGTCGCCGTCTTTCAGCGCCTTGGCCGTGGTCTGCAGCGTCTGGAACAATGTGGGGGCGATGGCCCGCTCCTGTTCGTTCAGATAGCCGTTGCGGGAGCTGCGGGCGAGGCCGTTGTCTTCGCGGTGGGTCGGCGCGCCGACAATTTCCACCGGCATGAACAGGTCGGCGACCATCTTGCGGATCACGGCCAACTGCTGGAAGTCTTTCTCGCCGAATACCGCCACATCAGGCTGGACCATGTTGAACAGCATGGAGACGACGGTGGATACGCCGTCGAAATGGCCCGGCCGACTGGCACCGCAATGGCCTTCGCTAACCACTGGGACCGAGACCTGGGTCTGCTGGACCAGACCATGCGGATAGACCTCTTCGACGCTGGGGGCGAACACGATGTGATTGCCGGCCGCCTCGAGTTTTTCCTGGTCTTCCCGCAGGGTGCGCGGGTAGGTTTCCAGATCCTCGCCAGCGCCGAACTGCATCGGATTGACGAAGATGCTCGTGACCACCACATCGGCCTGTAACAGCGCCTTTTCCACCAGTGAAATATGGCCGGCGTGCAGGTTGCCCATGGTGGGCACCAAGCCAACACGGTGGCCGTGCTGGCGATGGCTGTTCAGAAGCGCGCGGAGCTCCTTGATGGTGTGTACCGTTCTCATGACTTGAACGTGTGCTCCTCAGCAGGAAAGCGTCTGTCCCGGACGGCGGCGACGTAGGCCTCGAAAGCGCCCTGGATCGAGTCGGCCTCCGCCAGGAAATTCTTGACGAACCGCGGCGTGCGGCCCGTGGTGGCACCCAGCATGTCGTGCATGACCAGGACCTGGCCGTCGGTGTCCGAGCCGGCGCCGATGCCGATCACCGGTGCGTTGACGCTCTCGGTAATGCGTTTCGCCAGCGCCGCCGGCACGCATTCCAGCAGGATGACGTCGGCGCCGGCATCCACCAGCAGGCGCGCGTGCTCGACCATGGCGTCCGCCTGGGCGTCACCGCGACCCTGCACCTTGAAACCGCCAAACTTGTTCACGAACTGCGGCGTCAGGCCCAGGTGGGCGCAAACCGGGACGCCGCGCTCGCTGAGGGCATGGATGGTGTCTTTCATCCAGTCGGTCCCTTCCAGCTTGAGCATGTGGGCGCCGGCGCGCATCAGGGCGGCTGCATTCTCCAGGGCGGCTTCGGTGGTGCCATAACTCATGAACGGCATGTCCGCCATGATCAGTGCGCCCCGGTTGCCCTTGGCGACGGCGCGGGTGTGGTAACACATCTCTTCCATGGTCACCGGAATCGTACTGTCGTTCCCCTGCAACACCATGCCCAGGGAATCGCCAATCAGCATGACATCAACACCGGCTTCGCTGATCAATTGGGCGAAAGTGGCATCGTATGCCGTCAGTACGGAAAAGGTTTCGTGGTTCTGCTTGCGTTCACGCAGCGTGTTGATGGTGACAGCCATAGAATCCTTGCCTTATGGGTGGATTATGGAGGAGGCGCCGGGATTGTCCGGGGAAGTCCCTAGATTAATCGTCACCCCCTGAGGAGGCAAGGCTGCCCGGGACAGGGTGGAGGCGGCGTAATCCGTTGTCCACGCACTGTTGGCGCAGGTCGGCGACGCGGCGGCCATCCGGCAGTTGCAGGTTCGGGGACAGATCCAGCAGGGGCTGCAGGACAAAATCCCGGTTGACCAGCTCGACATGGGGAACGGTCAGTCGGTCGTGGTTGATGGTCTGGGTGCCGTAGATCAGCAGGTCCAGGTCCAGCGTGCGCGGCCCCCAGCGTTGGACGCGTTCGCGCTGGTGGGCCTGCTCGATGCTCTGTAGGGCGTCCAGCAGTTCCAGGGGGGCAAGTTCGGTTTGCAGGTGGACGGCGCCGTTTACGAAATCGGGCTGATCCTGGGGGCCCACCGGGCGGCTGGCATAGAAAGGGGATTGGGCGACGAGGTGCGTCCGGGGCAGGGCCGCCAGCCGCGCCAGGGCGCCGGCCAGCTGGCTCAGCGGATCGGCCAGGTTGCTGCCCAGTCCGATGTAGGCGTCAACCATACCCATGGTCAGTCCTTGGACTGGGGCTTTTTGCGACGCTTGCGGCGCCGGTTGCGGGGGCCGGCCGGGCCCAGCTCCGAGAGCATGTTCTCGCGACCGCGCTCATCGGCATTCTGGAAATCGGTCCACCATTGTCCGAGGCCTTCGGTATCCTCGCCGGCGGCTTCACGCACCAGCAGGAAATCGTAGGCGGCCCGGAAGCGTGGATGTTCCAGCGTCGCAAAGGCGCGCTTGCCGTTGCGACGGGGCAGGCGCATCTGCAGTTCCCAGATCTCTTTCATGGGGCCGGAGAAGCGACGCGGAATGGCGGTCGCTTGCACCTGCTGCCCAATCACGCGGGCGATGGCGGCATGCAGGGCCGGTTGGGCCGCCTCGCCTTGATCCTGACGGCGCTTCCACTCGGCCTGCAGAGCCGGCCAGATCAACGCGGCATACATGAAATAAGGTGTAACGGACTTACCCTGGTTGATGCGGCGATCGGTGTTCTCCAGCGCGCGGCGGATCACGCCGTCCGGCTCGCCGTGTTCAATGGCGACCGCGGTGGCCGGGAACAGCGGTGCGAACAGGCCATAGGCCTGAAGCAGGTCGTAGGTGGTGGCCCCGTAACCGGCGGAGAACAGCTTGAGCACTTCATCGAACAGGCGGGCCGGCGGAATATGAGTCAGCAGCGGTGCCAGTTCGCGAATCGGGGCTTCCGTTTCCGGCGCCAGGCTGAAGTCGAGCTTGGCCGCAAAACGAATGGCCCGCAGCATGCGGACCGGATCTTCCCGGTAGCGTGTTTCCGGATCGCCGATCAACGACAGCCGGCGTTCACGCAGATCCGCGGCGCCACCGGTGAAATCGATAACGCTGAAATCTTCCATGCTGTAGTAGAGGGCGTTGATCGTGAAATCGCGGCGCAGCGCATCTTCTTCCATGGTGCCATAGACGTTGTCGCGCAGCAGCAGGCCGTGTTCGTTGGAGCGTCGTTCATCATCGTCATCGCTGTCGGCTTCGGTGGCATTGCCACGGAACGTGGTGACTTCGATGACTTCCCGGCCGAACAGGACATGCACGATGCGGAAACGGCGACCGATCATGCGGGAGTTGCGGAACAGGTCCCGGACTTCCTCCGGCGTGGCGTTGGTGGCCACGTCAAAATCCTTGGGGTGGCCATCCAGCAGGATATCGCGGACGCCGCCGCCGACCAGATAGGCTTCAAATCCGGCCTTGTTCAGGCGGTTCAGGACCTTCTTCGCCGGGTCGCTGATCAGGGTGCGTGAGACGGAATGCTGGTCGCGGGGAATGACCTGACGCTGGTAGGCGGATTTTTGTTTTTTGCCTTTCCCGAAAATTTTGGACTTTATCTTATCTAACATCGATACAGATTCTGATGGTTAGGTCGTGTGAGTGCTCTGCCTGGAGATTTCCGTCGGGCGGCCTGGACTGGCCGTACAGAAACCCGGTCTGCAGGTTCGACGACAAGGAGATTAGGCTGGGAGTTTACCGGTTTGTTGCAGTTAAGGCGAACAACCATTCGGGAACCGGGGTGTCAGGAAAGTCGGGGCCGATTCAAGGCCCCAGAAAATCAAAAGGCGGGAACGTGAAACACGAACCCGCCGAGAAGAGTAGACGATCTGCATTGTTGTTGTTGTGGCGCGCTCTAAAACAGTTGAACGCAAGCTCCAAGCCAGGAGCGAATGATGCGAGCGGAACGCTTTGACCACAGAGAGCGGCAATGACTTTTCGCGAGATTTGAGCAAGTGATAGGGCCGTCTGGAAGACGATTCTTTTCTTCACGTGCAACTCGCAACAGTCAGGCACCACTAAAAAGCTCAGCACCCAAAACACTCAGTTCGCTCGCGCTCAATTCTTGTTTTTGTTGATGAGCGCATTGCAGCTTTTTGTTTTTGTTTTGACGCTGCGTCATTCAGTTCTTGTTGTTGTTCGCTCGTATAGATTGCAGTGCGCGTGCCAGTTTTTGGTAATCCTTTATTAACAATGGGTTATGAATAAGTGGTTTCCGAAGGGCGGGGTTTTTTTAGATCTGAGTGTTACTTCGGTCTCAGTTCTCAGACCGAGTCTGTTCCCCCAGGTAACACCGGGTAACAGCTGAGGCGCAGTTCACACTTTGACGGGTCACGGGTGGCAATGGGTGTCTTGACTAAAGAGTAGTCAATGCGTCCCGGTTAGCCAGTTCGTCCTTACTGCTCGAAAGCGGGGCGAGCGCAAGACACAACCGCCGTGGGCCAGTCTGTCTTGATCGACAGGCCGAAGGACGCGGCAGTTCCTGACGGTGGATTACAGTAAGGAAAGGTTTGCCGGCAGGGAGGCGATCGCCGGCGCGGATCAGCTTTTCTTGCGCGGGATGCCCAGGCGCTGACGACGCTCCCAGAGGGACTTGCGGCTGATGCCGAGTTTCTGCGCCAGTTCGGTCTCGCTCATCTTGTCCTGGTTCTCCAGCACGAAATGCTGGAAGTAGTCTTCCAGAGAGAGGTCGTTTGAGGACTGCGGGTCCGGTGCGGGCGTCGGGTCTTCCTCTTCCAGCAGTCCGGCAGGGATGTGAACATCGGTGCCGTCCGTATCCAGGTCGAGCAGGTAAGGGGTGATCATACCGTCATCGCAGAGGATGGTGGCCCGCTCGATGGCGTTTTCCAGCTCCCGCACGTTACCGGGCCAGCGATGCTGTTCCAACGCGCGCATGGCTTCCGGGCTGAGACTGATGTCTGGCTTGCCCATGCGTTGGCCCTGGCGTTGCAGGAAGCGTTTGGCCAGGCCCAGGATGTCGCCATCGCGTTCCCGCAGAGGCGGAATGCGGATCTGCATGACGTTCAGGCGGTAATACAAGTCCTCCCGGAACTCGGCGGTCTTGGTCATGGCACGCAGGTTCCGGTGGGTTGCTGCGATCATGCGCACATCCACCTTGCGGCTCTGGGTCGAACCCACCCGGCGGATTTCGCTTTCCTGCAGGACGCGCAACAGCCGGGCCTGGGCCTCTGCCGGCAGTTCGCCAATTTCATCCAGGAACAGGCTGCCGCCGTCGGCCGCCTCAATCAGGCCAGTGCGGGCGGAGACCGCGCCGGTGAAGGCGCCTTTCTCATGACCGAACAGTTCGGACTCGATCAGGCTTTCCGGTATGGCGGCGCAGTTGACGCAGATCAGCGGCTGACGGGCTCTCGGGCTGAGCTGGTGCAGGGCGCGGGCCGCCAGTTCCTTACCGGTCCCGGATTCACCTTGGATCAGGACCGTGGTCTCCGTAGGGGCGACCTTGCGAATCAGGGTAAAGACGTGCTGCATGGCCGAACACTGGCCATACATAATGCGGGAGGGATCGCCCTCCGCCGTATGCGGTTCGTCCTCGGCGTCGTCTTCGCCGGACGCTTCCGGCTCGCGGACGGCGGTACGTTTGAGGATGTCCTCGACCGACGCGAGCATCTCGTCGTGATCGAATGGCTTGGCGATGTACTCCACCGCGCCCAGCTTCATGGAATCCACCGCCGATCGCAGGCTGGCGTAGCTGGTCATGATCAGCACCGGGGTGTTGGGTGCCAGGCGGATTAGCTCTGTGCCGGCAGCACCGGGCAGGCGCAGGTCCGAAATGATCAGGTCGAAGCCGTCCAGTTCATAGTGGGAGCGGGCCTCATCGACAGAGCCAGCGTCGGAGACATCGTAATCGGCATGGGTCAGCAGCTTGCGCAGGGCTGAGCGAATGATCTCTTCGTCTTCTACGATCAGGATACGATGCATGCCTCGGGAAACCGCCTCTTTCATGATTCTTGGAGGGTGTCTGTGTCCTCTTCGAAAGCCGGCAGGCTCAGCCGCACGCACGTGCCGCCGTTGCCGTCTTTCGCGACCGGACTCTCAACCTGGATATGACCGTAATGCTCTTCAACGATGCTGTACACCAGCGAGAGCCCAAGACCGGTGCCTTCGTTGGGCGCCTTGGTCGTATAGAAAGGCTCAAAGATGTGATCGAGCTGGTCTGCAGGAATGCCTGCACCCTCATCAACGACTTCGATGATAGCGGAGTAGGCTTCCTGCTTTCCACTGATCCGGATCAAGCTGCCCTCCGGTGAGGCATCGCGCGCATTGGCCAGCAGGTTGACGAAGACCTGCACCAGCCGCTGTTCGTCGCCCAGCACCTGGAGTCCGGCCGGGCAATCGTTACTGTATTGCAGGCTGCGCCCCTTGCCGCTGAGCGATACCAGGTTGAGGGACTCATCGATGCAGCGGCGCAGTTCCACCGGTTCGTAGCGGTTGGCCGGTGCGTGGTTGCCGGAGCGGGCGAAGTTCATGAGCGACTGCAGGATGCGCGAGATGCGACGGGTCTGCTGCTGGATCTGGTCGGCTGTGGACAGGATGTCCGGGTTGTCGGTCTCCAGTTTCAGGTTCTGGGCCAGAGAGGAGATCCCGGTGACCGGGTTGCCCACCTCGTGCGCCACCCCCGCGGCCAGGCGGCCGACCGAGGCGAGGCGTTCGCTGTGCATCAATTCGTCTTCCAGCAGGCGGGTTTCGGTTTGGTCCTCGACCAGCACCACATTGCCGCCTTCCGGATGGTCTGGCCCGCTCAGCGTCGATTTGTGGAGGTTGAACCAGCGCGGGCGGCCCTTCATGTCGAGTCGGTGCTTGTAACGGTGCAGTTCCTCGCCGCTGACGAAATCGTCCAGCATTTCCTGCCACTGGTCCGGGAGCGCCGTCAGCCGGGCGCCCACCACATCGTCTGCGGCTATGCCGGTGACTTCTTCCATGGCGTGGTTCCACATCAGGATTTCGCCGTCGTCGCCGATCGAGCAGGCGGCGATCGGCAGGTTCTGCAACGTTTGGCGGTAATGGCGGCGCAGGTTGTCCAGCTCGCCCGCGAGACCGGTGAGCTGGCTCTGGTAATCCCCCAGCGCCTTCTCAATGTAGTGAATGTCCTGCCCGGTGCGGCCGCCGGCCTGGGGTTTGAAGCCGAGGTGGTGCTTGACGATGTCCTGGGCCACCGACGGCCCCATCAGGCCCGACAGGTTCACCTCGATCTGGTCGCGCAGGCGGCGCAACTGGTAGGGACGGTACTCGATGCTGGGCAGGCGCAGCTGGAACAGGGCACGGTTCACTTCCCGGCTGGCAACGGCCTGGCCCAAAGGTGTGGCCAGTTGCTGCTTGAACTCATCGGATGAGCCGGACATCAGCTCGCGACGCTGTGGACGCGACAGCGCGCCCAGTGAGCACGACTGGGCCGCGCTGTCTTCTTCGCTGGAGGTTTCCGTGAGCAGCGAGATCAGGGCAAAAACACTGACGTTCACGGTCAGGCTGGCAAAGGCGAAGATATGGGAGTTGGACACGGAGACCGAAGGCAGCCCGACGAGCATCAGGATGTCGGCATCGACCGAGAACGGCAGCACCAGCGTCAGGGCCCAGATGCCGGCGCCTGCCAGCAGCCCGGCGATCAGCCCCTTGCGGTTGCCCTCCGGCCAGTAGATGACGCCCAGCGCGCCGGGCAGCAGCTGCAGCACGCCGGCCAGGGCCAGGATGCCGAGCGTCGCGAAGTCCAGCCTGGAGCCGACCCCTTCATAGAACACCAGTGCCGCAAAGATGATGACTGCCACCAGTATCCGCTTGACCCAGCGCAGCCAGCCGTAGATGTCCGCCCGCTCCCGCGGCGGCCGCAGGGGCAGGACCACATGGTTGAGCACCATACCGGCCAGGGCCAGGGTGCTGACGATCATCAGGCCGCTGGCGGCGGAGAGCCCGGCGATGTACATGGCCAGGGTCAGGGCCGGATGTCCCAGGCCGAAGGTGGCGCCCAGGGCGAAATAGCTCGATTCGGTCGGCGCATCGAGGGCCTGCCCGCCCCACAGGATCAGCGGCACCGGGATTGCCAGTAACAGCAGGTACAGCGGCAGCCCCCAGCTTGCTTTGGCCAGTGCTCGCGGGCTGGGGTTTTCGCTGAAGATCATGTGGTACATGTGTGGCAGGACCAGCGCCGCCGCGAAGGACATCAGCATCAATGCCCGCCAGCTGCCGTCGTCCAGTTTGATGCCGAACGGGGAGGCCAGCGCCACGTTGTGGTTGAGCCAGATTTCCAGTCCGCCAAAGCCATCGAACACCGAGAACAACAGCAGACCGCCGAGGAACAGCAGGGCCACCAACTTGATCAGGGAGTCGAACGCGATGGCGACGACCAGGCCCTGGTGGCTGTCCTGCCCCTGCTCACGGCGGGCACCGAACAATACGGTGAACAGCACCATCGCCAGGCTGAACAGCAGGCCGATCATATGGGGCGAGGCGCCGGGGGACAGCAGGGCCGCGGAATCGGCGACCGCCTTGATCTGCATGCTCAGCAACGACAGGATCGCCGCCCCGGAAAGCAGGGTCACCAATGTTCCGGCCCACTGGCTTCGGTAGCGGAAGGCAAACAGGTCGGCCAGCGAGGTCAGCTGGTAGGTCCGCCCGATGCGCAGGATCGGGTTGAGCAGTACAGGCGCCAGCAGGAAGGCCCCGCTGATCCCGATGTAGTAGGCCAGGTAACCGAAGCCGAACACGCTGGCCATGCCGACCGATCCGTAGATCGCCCAGATGCCCGCGTAAACGCCGAGGCTGAGGATATAGACCAGAGGGTGCCGGACCCAGCGGGCCGGAATCAGGCCACGCTCGGTGATATGGGCAATACCGAAAAGCAGGGATAGATAGGCGAGGCTGACCAGGATCAGCGTGGTCAGACTAAAACTCATTGGGATCGCGTCGCCATTCCAGCCAGAATCCCACGGCAATCAGGCCGGCCCAGGCAATAAACGGGCTGTACCACGCACTGCCGGGCTCAATCCACCAGTCGAGGATGTTGGGGGAAAAGATGTAAACGGCCAACACAAGCAGGAAGACCAGTCGGTAGATATACATCGGGCAATTGTTCCCTGCGGTTACCGAGTGTCGCGTTATACCACGCAACCCCTTGTATTGTCAGGCCGGAGCAGGTGCCAGCCCGGATTGCAATGGCAAACGTTCCGCCGACCAGTGGGGCTGCGCCCATTCCAGTATAGCGTCGGGGCTGGCTCCGAGCAGTGTCGCCGGTGGCTCCTGCCCCAACGCCTGCAGGGCGTGCCAGAGGTTGGCGCCGGGCTGGTCGTCGTCGAGTGCCGGTGCGTGGGTCTGTTTGCTCAGCTTCTGCCCGCTGGCGTTGAGGATGACCGGAATGTGCAGGAAATCGGGCGCGGTGGCACCCAGCCAGTCGAACAGTTTCAGTTGCGCGGCGGTGGTCTCCAGCAGGTCCGAGCCGCGCACGATGTCGGTGATGCCCTGGTCAATATCGTCCACTACCACGGCCAACTGGTAGGCGTAGAACCCTTCCTTGCGTTGCAGCACCGGATCATCACGTTCGGCGCGCAGCACCTGGGCTTGCGGGCCCAGCAATCGATCGCGCCAACTCAGGGTACAGTCGTCAAGCTTCAGACGTACGGCGTGAGGGCCGTCGGGCATGGCTTTGCGGTTGCGGCAGTCGTCCGGGTGATGGCCGTTATGCGCGCTCAGTTGTTTGCGGGAGCAGGCGCAGCCATAGGCCCGGTCGTCGTCGAGTAGCTGCTGGATGGCGGCCGCGTAGGCTTCATGACGTTCCGACTGGAAGCGCACGCTTTCGTCCCAGTGCAGCCCATGACACTCGAGACTGTGCAGGATCTGGCCGGCGGCTTCGGGTGGTTCACGCAGGGGATCCAGGTCCTCAATGCGGACCAGCCAGGTGCCGGAATGGGTGCGTGCTTCGAGATAGCTGGCCAGCCCGGTCACCAGGGAGCCAAAATGCAGCGGTCCGGTTGGGGATGGGGCAAAACGCCCCCGGTAGACTGAGGTCATGAATCAGCGGAGCGCCGGGCGTCTGGCGCCCGGCGTCCTGGTGTTGGCTGGATCAGATTCCGGTCTGGCGCTCGCGGATTTCCGCCAGCGTCTTGCAGTCGATGCAGAGCGTCGCCGTCGGACGAGCTTCCAGCCGGCGAGTACCGATTTCCACGCCGCACTGGTCGCAGAAGCCGTAGTCGTCCTTGTCGATGCGATCAATGGTCTGGTCGATCTTCTTGATCAGCTTGCGTTCCCGATCGCGGGTGCGCAGCTCCAGACTGAATTCCTCTTCCTGAGTGGCCCGGTCGCTGGGATCGGCGTAGTTGGCCGCATCTTCCTGCATGTGATGCATGGTGCGGTCAACTTCTTCCATCAGTTCCTGCTTCCATTGAAGCAGCAGCTGGCGGAAGTGCTCCAGCATGTCTTCACTCATGTACTCCTCGCCTTTCTTCATTTCGTAAGGCGTGAAGTTGGTGAACCGTTCGCGGGCTTTTTCTTCAATATTCGGCATAGAAACCAGCCTCTTTTCAATACTCCAAGGAGGCTCCGACCTTCGTTGGTCCGGAGGCCCGACCTTTAGGGCATGGCGGCTGCCGTGGGCAGTCACCCCAGATTCCTGTCACCCGTCCCGGCCTGTTTGCCTGAGTACCAGCGTAGCATTTTTTGTCGGGTGCCTTCGCCCCTTCCCTCAGACTGGATGCGGGACTCAATGAATCTGCGGAAAATAGCAGATTCACCTGAGTCGCGCTAGTCCTGCACGTCAAGGCTGCGCAACCTGTCCGCCGGAGGCGGAATCGGTATGATAGGGCGCTGATTTTCAAAGGTTCATCGTGGTGTGGGAAGGATCGGCTCTCGCCCGGATGACTCGTTCGTGTTTGCTGAAGCCCAATTTGACTGTTGGAGAGAATCATGGAGTTTCCTGCGCCGTTGATCGAAGGGCGGCTGATCAAGCGTTACAAGCGATTCCTGGCGGATGTAACGCTGGACGATGGGCGGGTGGTGACGGCCCATTGCCCCAATACCGGCTCCATGCTGGGCTGCAAGGCGCCGGACAGCCGGGTCTGGCTGACTCACAGCGAGGATCCTAAGCGCAAGCTCAAATACACCTGGGAGCTGGTGGAGGTCGCACCGGAAACGTTGGCGCTGATCAACACGTCCCGCCCCAATCACCAGGTCCGTGCCGCCATCGAGGCGGGCCGGATCGACGCGCTGGCGGGCTATTCAAAGCTGCGCAGCGAAGTCCGTTACGGCAGTGAAAAGAGTCGTATCGACTTGCACCTGTCCGGCCACCCCGACCAACCCGATGCCTGGGTGGAGGTGAAAAACGTGACGCTCGGCGAGGGCGGGCGGGGGTATTTTCCGGACGCGGTGACCACCCGGGGCCAGAAACACCTCCGGGAGCTCATGGCGCAGGCCGCCGCCGGCGACCGTGCGGTGCTGTTCTTCTGCGTCAACCATACCGGGGTGGAGAGCGTCGCGCCGGCCGATCATATCGACCCGGAATACGGTCGGCTGCTGCGCGAAGCGGCGCAGAACGGAGTGGAAATCCTGGCCTGGCGGGCCAATCTGAGCCCGACGTCATTGGCGCTGGAAACACCGCTGCCGGTGGTGCTGGATTGAACGTCAGCCGACGTGGATCAACAGCATCCCGTCCTGCCGTTCGACGGTGAGCGGGGTCAGGTTGTCACCGGCGCAGGGGCCGGTAATGCAGTGGCCGTCATCGACGGTGAACAGCGCGTGGTGATTGACACACTGGATGAAGCAGCGGTCCGCGTCCATGAACTGGTCCGGCAGCCAGTTCAGCGCAATGCCCAGGTGAGGGCACACATTATGGTAGGCGTAGACCTGTCCGCGATGGCGGACCACAAAGCCACCGAAGGTCGTGTCGGGCAGATCGAACTGGCGGCATTCGTTCTCCGCCAGGTCATCGGTGAGCGTGATGGTCGCCGGCATGATGCTGGGTCGTTGGATTACTTGGTCATGTTGTAGCGCATGCGGGTGCCATGATTCAGCGACATCACGATCTCGTCCGCATGCAGCTCAATGGGAAACAGGCAGCCCGAGATCTTGGCGCCGGCAATGCTGGCGCCTTCCAGGTTGGCCCGGCTGAAGTCGATGCCTCGCAGGTCGGCACCGCGAAAATAGGCGTGACTCAGGTCGAGGCCCGCCACGTCGATGCCCCTGAGGTCCAGGCCACGAAAGTCCCCGTGGGAGAAGCTGGGGTAGGTGTCGAGGCCGCCCTTGGCCTCGTTGAACGCCTGGATGTTCTCATTGCGCAGGGTCTGGTAAAGCGGGTGATCGAGTACGCGTACCGTGTCTTCCATGGATCCGACTCCTGTCTCATGGGCTTGTCATCAGTGTAGTGGCGTCCGCCGGTCACGCGAGCGAGAAATGGCTCCGGATGCGGTCGGCCAGACTCTCCGCAACCCGGTCCTCTTCCGTGTGCACGTGGACGGTGTGCGCTTTTTCGTCTTCCGCGATCGGCTCCAGCCAGGTGAGCTGCTTGTCGAGCAGCGCCTCGGTGGCTTCGGAGGCATCGTCATTGCGGGCGCGGATCCACTTGCGACGCAGGGCTTCCGGCGCCTGGCAATCGATCAGGGCGAACGGCATACCGAGCTCCGCCGCCAGATCGTCGAACCGCGCCCGCTCGGCGTGCTTGAGGCAGGCCGCATCGATGATCACGGGGTAGCCCGAGAGCAGTATGTTCTGCGCCAGGGCGGCCAGGCGATCGTAGGTTTTCTGGTTGGATTCGGCGCTGTATATATCCGCACCAATACCTGAGCGGCTGTTGTCCAGGGGGCTCAGTCCGTGCAGGCGCTTGCGTTCCACGTCAGAGCGCAGACGGATCAGTCCCAACTCCCGTGCCAGGGCACCACTGACCACCGTCTTGCCGCTGCCGGAGAGGCCGGTTGTGGCCAGCAGGTACGGGTTCGGGCAGGTGCCGTAACTGTCGGCCAGATGCGCGTAGCTGCGGAACGTATCCAGTAATCCGGCCTTGTCCGCTTCGCTCAGCCCCTCGTTGCCCCGGGTGAGCAGGGCGATCTTGGCCCGAACCATGGCCCGGTAAGCCTTGTATAGTGGCAACAGTGGCAGGGCCTCGTAATCACCGCTGTATTCCAGGTAGGTGTTCAGGACGTCCATGGCGAGACCGTTTTCACCACGGGATTCCAGGTCCATCAGCAGGAAGGCGACGTCATTGATCACATCGATCCAGCGGAAGGGCTCGTTGAACTCGATGCAATCGAAGACGGTGACGTCACCGTCGTAGTAGGTGATGTTGGACAAGTGCAGGTCGCCATGACACTCCCGCACGAACCCGTCGCTGCGGCGCTGGGCGATCTTGTCTTCCAGGCGGTTGAAGGTGGTGCGGGTCCAGGCTTCCAGCTCATCCACCTGCTTGAGCAGGTCAGCATCGTCCAGCAGAGGGCGGACCTGGTCGAAATTCTCCTGCATGGCCGCGTAGACCGCTTCCGGCGTGCCCAGTGGCTTGTCGTCCGGTACCCGTGGCAGATCCCGGTGAAACTCGGCCGTCTGGCGCGCCAGATCCTTCATCGCCTTGCTGGTCAGGTTGCCTTTTTCCTGTATCGCGTCGAGTAGGTTGGCCTGGTCGAATTGACGCATGCGGATCGCGTACTCGAACGGTTCGCCGTCGCCGCCCAGGGTTGGGTTTTCCGCACTGCCGGTAATGGGGACCACGGCCTCATACAGATCCGGCGCCAATCGACGGTTAAGGCGGATCTCTTCCTCGCAGAAATGCTTGCGGCGATCCAGGGATGAAAAATCGAGGAAGCCGAAATCCATCGGCTTCTTGATCTTGTAGGCGTAGGGACCGGTGAGGATGACCCAGGAAATGTGGGTTTCCAGGACCTTGAAGTCGTCCACCGGGTGGTCATAGCGGGCGGGGTCCTGGAGGGCACTGATCAGGTCATTGCTCACGGGTCTCTCCTTTGCATCGGGGTCTGCATTGACGTGTCGCGACCTATGATAGCGTTCCAGTCCCCAAATGACAGTGGGCGATTCACAGAAAGGCGCGGCGACGGGAGGGCGGAGCGCCTCTGACCCGCTCCGGCCTTCCGTGTATTACAGTTTCACAACCTGTGGGCTTCCCGTGAGGCGGTCTGGTTATAATGCGCGCCATGGCCAAATCATCCCCGAAAAACCGCGGTCGCGGTAACAGTAAGAAAAAACAACGTAAGTCCCCGGCAAAGCAGGGTTTTCGAACCCGTTTCTGGCGTGTTTTCTGGCGCCTGGGACTGGTCGGTCTCGTGGTATTGGCGGGCTGGACGGTGTACCTGGACGCGGTCGTGACCTCGAAGTTCGAGGGCCGGCGCTGGGAAATTCCCTCGCGGGTCTATGCCCGTCCGCTGGAACTCTACGATGGCGCCGCCGTGACCACGGTGGGCCTGAGCAACGAGCTCTCGCAACTGGGGTATACGCCGGTCCGCTCGGCCCGGGAGCCCGGCACCTACAGTCGCAACGGACGCACCTTCGAGATCTACACCCGTGCCTTCCGGTTCTCGGATGGCGAGGAGCCGGCCCGACGGCTGCGTTTCAGTGTCAGCGGCGATCGTGTCCAGCAGTTCCGGGTGACTGCTGGCCCGGATTCGCCGGTGGTGCGCCTGGAGCCCATACAGATCGGTGGGATCTATCCCGCCCACAAGGAAGACCGGATCCTGATCAAGCTATCCGACGCCCCGGACTCTTTCGTGCCCGCCCTATTGGCGACCGAAGACCGGGATTTCTATCAGCACTGGGGCATCGCGCCGCTCTCCATTGCCCGGGCCATGTGGGCGAACGTGCGCGCCGGGCACGTGGTGCAGGGCGGCAGTACGTTGACCCAACAGCTGGTCAAGAACCTCTACCTCAGCCGCGAGCAGACGCTGGTGCGCAAGGGCAACGAGGCCATTATGGCCATGCTGCTGGAACTGCACTACGACAAGCCGGAAATCCTGCAGACCTATCTCAACGAGGTGTACCTGGGACAGGCCGGTGCCCGCTCCATCAACGGCTTCGGTCTGGCCAGTCAGTTCTATTTCGGGGAATCCTTCAGTCATCTGGATCTGCACGAGGTCGCTTTGCTGGTGGCGATTATTAAGGGCCCCAGCTACTACGATCCCCGGCGCCATCCGCAGCGGGCGCTGAAGCGTCGCAATCTGGTTCTGGATTTGTTGGCCCAGACCGGCAAGGTGCCGGCCGACAAGATCGCCAAGGCCAAACAGCGCGGACTGGATGTGGTCAACAAGCCGTCTTATAGCAACGCTCGGTATCCCGCCTATCTGGATCTGGTGCGTCGTCACCTGGCCCGGGAATATAAGGACGAGGACCTGAAGAGTGCCGGTCTGCGCATCTTCACCACGCTGAATCCCGAGATCCAGCGCATCACCGAGCAGTCCGTGCGCAAGACGCTGGACCGCCTCGATGGCGGCGGCAAGGACAAGACGCTGGAATCCGCCGCGGTGGTCACCTCGCGGGACAGTGGCGAGGTGCTTGCGCTGGTGGGCGGTCGGGAACCCAAGTTTGCCGGTTTCAACCGGGCCGTCGACGCGCGTCGGCCGATTGGCTCGCTGATCAAGCCGTTCATCTATTTGACGGCACTGAGCCATCCCGACAAGTACACGTTGATCACGCCGATCAAGGACGAACCCTTCACGCTGGTATTCGACGACGGTCGTCGCTGGTCGCCGGAGAATTACGAGCATGAGTCCCACGGCATGGTGCCGCTGCACCGGGCGCTGGCAAAGTCCTATAACCTGGCGACGGTCCGGGTGGGGCTGGACGTCGGCATCGACGAAGTGATCGATAACCTGCACAAGCTGGGGCTCAACGAGCCGGTCCAGAGTTACCCGTCGATGCTGCTCGGGGCGATCAACCTGTCGCCGGTCGAGGTGGCATCGATGTATCAGGGGCTGGCCACCTCCGGCTTTAATACGCCGCTGCGCACCATTCGCGAGGTGATGACGTCAGACGGCAAGATCCTGTCCCGTTACGGGCTCGAAGTCGATCAGGTGGTCGACCCGGCCGCGGTCCATCTGGTGCAGTACGCGATGCAGGAAGTCATGCGCGAGGGCACCGGTCGCTCCGCCTACCGTTACCTGTCCTCCGATCTGGGGCTGGCGGGCAAGACCGGCACCACCAATGACGGTCGCGACAGCTGGTTCGCCGGCTTCAGCGGCGACCTGGTCACGGTCGCCTGGGTCGGTCGGGATGACAACGGCCCGACCAGCCTGACCGGTGCCACCGGCGCCCTGCCGGTGTGGGCCAATATCATGTCCCGGATTCCCCAGTATGGGTTCTCGCCCGTCGTGCCGACTGATGTAAAGTATGAGTGGGTGGACGGTCAGCAACAGGCACTGACCAGTGAATCCTGTGACAACGCGCGGTTCGTGCCCTTTATCGTTGGCAGCGAACCCAAAGACACGGTCAATTGCTCCGGCGACCTGACGCGTCGGGTCCGGAGCTGGTTTGAAGGACTCTTTGAATGATGCATAAACGACTGCTTCCCGGTTTGTGCCTGGGTATGACCTTGCTGGCCGGTTGCGCCAGTGGACCGGGTGGTTCCATCTACGTGCCGGCTGGACAGTCCCAGGACAACGCGCCACCGCCGCCCACCGCTAACGAGCCGGAAGCGGCGCCGCGCGCCTCGGAACAGCCGCAGGAAAGCCCGGAGTCCAAAGCGTCGAAGCCGGCGCCGAGCTACCAGGACGAGAGCGAAGCCATCTCACCGGCGGCAGCCAGCCTGGTCCAGAAAGCCGATGTGATGCTGGCGGAGGGCGATACCCGGGCGGCCATCAGTCAGCTCGAACGGGCGCAACGGATCTCGCCGCGCTCCAGCAAGGTCTATTTCAAGCTGGCGTACGCCTACAAAGCAGAAAACCAGTTGGGCAAGGCCGAACAGTTTGCCTTGAAGGGATTATCGCTGGCGGGATCGGATACCGGGCTCCAACGCACGGGCTGGCACATGCTGGCGGACATCCGCCGGGCCTCCGGCAACGTGGCCGGTGCCGAACAGGCTGAAGCGCGGGCCGCCGCACTGTAAGCAGACCGCCGAGCCCAGGGATTCAGGAGGGTGTGATGCAGAAACGGACGTGTTGCGGTGTGGTGATGGTGGCTGCCCTGGCGGGGCTGGGTGGTTGTGAATGGGAATTTGGTACGGTCGGCTCCGATGAGGACGGCTCCCTGACCCTGAAGCTGGCCGATGCGCCGGTGGATGATCTGGCGGAAGTCGTCATTACGGTCACGGGCGTCGAGCTCAAACCCTCAGACGACGACAGCATCACCATTAATTTTGATGACCCGCAGCCGATCGATCTGCTCGACCTGCAGAATGGCGATGTCGAAACGCTACTGGATGATGAAGGCGTGCCGGCCGCCAGCTATGAGTGGGTGCGTCTGATCCTGAGCCAGCAAAGCAGCGATCAATACGTCACCGGCGATGACGGTGGCACTTATGGACTGGTGATCCCGTCCGGCGACCAGTCCGGCCTCAAGGTCAATGCCGGTTTCAGCGTGGGGGATAATAAGTCGGTGTCCATGACGCTGGATTTCGACGTCCGCAAATCCGTCGTGGCGCCAACGCTCAACCCGTCCACCTATTTCCTCAAGCCGGTCCTGCGGCTGGTCAAGGACGACAACGTCGGTTCCATTTCCGGAACCGTCGACGAATCAACCATCCTCCAGACGCGCTGCGCCAGCGTCGGCGATTTTGCCGGGCTGGTGTATGTCTACGAAGGGGCGGACGTGGAGCCGGATGACCTGGGAGGTGCGACCGAACCGGTTGCGGCGGTCCCCGTCAACAACCGTGATAACCCGGGCGTCTATCGCTACAAGGCATCGCTGCTCAACGAAGGGGATTACACGGTCAGCTACAGTTGTGACAAGGACGATGTCGAGGCGGACGAGTCCCTGTCCTTCCTCGATCCGGTGAATGTGGAGGTCGAGGCCGGTGAGGATACCGACCTCGATCTGGAATGACGTTCGCTGTTATCAGGAACCGACGAAATTAACCGTTGTGGTTTCGCCAGCGGTGACACTGGTGTTTTGGGTGTCAATGAAGTTCAGGTCCTCATCGAGCGGTTCGCCGTTGTCATCGGTCAGTTCATCCATATCGCAGGTATAGCTCACGGTGTAGTCGCCTTCCGCGATGAATGAATTGGTGTAGGTGTAGGTCCCTGGCTCATTCACGTCTTCGTTCACTGGTACGACCACGAGAGGTTCGTTGGCACTACCCAAGTCGTCCGGTGTTACATCCGTCCCATTATAAACGTACACCGCGCCAGCATAGGTCTGGGAATCTGCGCATTCCGTCTGGATGATGGTTGAGCTGTCAACGGTGCCAGTCAGCGTACCTACTTCAATGTTGTCGATCAGACGCAGTGACGGCTTGAGGAAGTAGTCGGCGCTGTTGCCCACGGGCTCTACCAGCGACTTGCGAACATCAAAGTCGATTGTGAAGGCGGCATCACCCCCGGCCGGCACGGTAAAGCCGGTATTCAGCTTGAGCCCGGTCTGTGATCCGGAGGGCACTTCAAGGGTATAAATGGCGTCGCCAATCATAACGTTGAGATCATCCGGGTTATCGCTCAGCATCAGGCGAATCCAGTTGTACTCGCCTGCGGGAACCTCTTCGTCTTCAATCAAGCTGGCGACGTTACCGTTCTGAAGATCCAGTAGGTTGAGTGATTTGGGTTCGTCAAACTCGAACGTGATTTTGTCGCCGCCAGCCGGTTTGAGAACGACTCCTGTCACGGTGATGTTCACCTCGTCAACATTGTCGATGGGCGCATCTGCCATGCCGACGGAGACGGAACCCGTAGCGGCCGCATCATCGCCGTCACCCCCACCTCCGCAAGCGGCCAATGCCGCCGTCATGGCGGAGATCGCGAAACCCTGTACGAACTTCTTTTTCATTGGATTTCTCCCTCTCATCATTCGATGTTGTTGTGTGTCGCCAACGGCTGGCTATCTGTTGATTGGTTCGATATACCGGCCATTACGTCACTTTCCTATTTGTAACGCATGCGACATTACGGGAGTTCCTTCCCCAAAATTACGATCGTTTAACAGGATTGGGTACGCTTGAAATAAGAGGAGGGATTCGCTGGGACGGGAAAGGCCGGCAGCCGCCCGGAGGCTGTCGGCCCGCGGGGATCAGAGGCCCGCGTTCTTCAGGCGGTTGGCCTGTTGCCGATAGACCGTCTTGGGATCGGTCTCGAACAGGCTGTGCAGACCCAAAGCCTGATTCACTTCGTCCAGGTGATTCATGAAGTAGTTGTCGCGGATCACCTTGCCGAAATGGTTGCTGCAGCGTCCGACCAGACCGTCGTTGGCGGTCGTCCCGAACGCCGCGGCGGTGACCAGCAGCAGGGCATCGGAGGGATCCAGCGCATTGGTCAGATGACCGGTGCCACCCCAGGAATAGAAACGCATGCCGTTGGCGCTGTATGCGCCCTCGCCACAAGCCGACGTAGGAATGCCGGCTGGTGCGAAGGCGTTGAACTCGGCGCTGCCCTCGGTGGACAGGGACGCCACGCTGGCACTGAAGTCCTGGTTATAGCCGCCTCCGGACAGCAGGTCGATCAGTCCGCCCAAGGCATTGGCCAGTCCGGCTACCGGGCCTTCAACCGGCGAACCGGCAATCAGGTCTGCGACCGCAGAGCCCTTGTGAGGCGAACCGACCGTGGTCACGGAAGCCACCAGGTCCGGACGCACGCGGGCCACATAGCGCGCGGTGGGCCCGCCGTGGCTGTGGCCGATCAGGTTCACCTTGCCGTAGACCGCCGCAATGGCTTCGATCTGCGGCAGCAGGGCCTCGCCGCGTTCGACGGAGGTATCCAGGGCAGGTACCTGGGTCAGGAACACCTTGGCGCCGTTGTCGCGCAGATCTTCAGGAATACCGTACCAGTAGTCGTAGCCGGCGATATCATCAAAACCGAACATGCCGTGGACCAGTACGATGGGGTAGCGTGTTTTTGCGTAGTCAGAGGGCGTGGAGTCCCACCACCAGGCCGCAGCCGGCATGGACCACACCAGCACGCCCGTCAGGGCGAGCAGCTTGAGCCAGTGTTTCATTGTTGTCGTTCCTACCGTGTTTGTTGTTGTCTTGGTGTCGGGGTTGGTCCAGCTCCGGGCGAGCGGGACGACCCAGCCAAACGGCGGCCTCTGTCAGTGGGCGAACGATCGGTAGCGGCTTGAAGTGCCGCCTGCGTACCTCTGATCGCCTTGTTGTTGTGATCTGACAGACGGTCGCAGACTGCTTTGACGGACAATCCCAGTATTCAGCAAAGGTGGGCAGATTACTTGAGCCGGACAGGCCCTGGAGGTGGGGATGTGATGTGGGTCGCTTAACTGGCCCGGTGTGACAAGGATGGCCGGTGAGACCGGCCATCCTGCGGTGTCCCTGCGATTTACAGAGTATCCATCACTTTGCGGGCGGCGGCGAGGGTGTGTTCAATGTCCTCGTCACTCATCGCCGCACTGGTAAAGCCGGCTTCGAAGGCCGAGGGCGCCAGGTAGACGCCTTCCTTGAGCATGCAGTTGAAGAAACGACCGAATCGCTCCGCATCGCAGCGCATGACATCTTCGAAGGTATTCACCTGATTCTGGTCGGTGAAGAAGAAACCGAACATCGCTCCGGCACTCTGCACGACGAGCGGCACGCCGGCCGCATTGGCCGCACGCTTGAAGCCGTCCCGGAGGGTGTTGGTTTTCTCGGTCAGGCGGTCGTGGAAACCGGGTTCGGAGATGGCTTCCAGCGTGGTCAGGCCCGCGCGCATCGCCAGCGGGTTGCCGGACAGGGTGCCCGCCTGGTAAACCGGGCCCAGCGGTGAAATGTGCGACATGATCTCACGCTTGCCGCCGAACGCGCCCACCGGCAGGCCGCCGCCGATGACCTTGCCCAGGGCCGTCAGGTCCGGGGTGACGCCATAGCGTTCCTGGGCGCCGCCCAGGGAGACGCGGAAGCCGGTCATCACCTCGTCGAAAATCAGCACGCTGCCGTACTGGTCGCAGACGTTGCGCAGTCCTTCGAGGAAACCCGGCACCGGCGGGATGCAGTTCATATTGCCGGCGACCGGCTCAACGATAACGGCCGCAATCTCGTCGCCCATTTCGGCGAACACCTTGCGCACGCTCTCGATGTCATTGAACGGCACCGTCAAGGTGTGCTCGGCGAGGCTGGCGGGAATGCCCGGGGAGTTGGGCACGCCCAGCGTCAGTGCACCAGAGCCGGCCTTGACCAGCAGGGAATCCACATGGCCGTGGTAACAACCTTCAAACTTCACGATCTTGTCGCGACCGGTGTAGCCCCGGGCCAGGCGAATGGTGCTCATGGTGGCTTCGGTGCCGGAGTTGACCATGCGCACCAGGTCGATGGACGGCACCAATTCGCAGATTTTCTTGGCCATGGCGGTTTCGATCGCCGTCGGCGCGCCGTAGCCCACGCCCACGTCGATCTGAGCGTGCAGCGCATCGATCACCCGCTGGTCGCGGTGGCCGAGAATCATCGGCCCCCAGGAGCCGATGTAATCGATGTAGCGATTGTCGTCCTCGTCATAGAGGTACGCGCCTTTGGCGGTCTTGATGAAGATGGGGGTGCCGCCAACGCCCTTGAACGCCCGCACCGGCGAGTTCACGCCGCCGGGGATGTACTGCTGGGCGTTTTTGAAAAGGGTTTCGGACTGGGTCATCAGGAGGGCTCCTGTTCGGTGGTCTTGGCAAAAAGGTCGGTAAAGGCACGGGCGCGCGTTTCGATGTCATCGGTGCCAAACAGGCCGCCGATGACGGCCAGCAGGTCCGCGCCTTTGGCAATCAATAGAGGGGCATTTTCCAGGCTGATGCCGCCGATGGCACTCAGGGGAAGTCCCAACGACTGCGCCTGTTGCAGAATGTCCGGTGTTGCTGCCGGCGCACCTGGCTTGGTCATGGATGGAAAAAAACGGCCAAAGGCCAGGTAATCGGCCCCGGCTTCGCGGGCTGCCTGAGCCAGTTCGAGGCTGGCGTGGCAGGTCTTGCCGAGAATGGCGTCCGGGCCCAGCAGGGCGCGGGCCTCGGCGATGTTGCCGTCTTCCTGGCCCAGATGCGCGCCGGCTGCGCCCACGCGCCTTGCTAGGGCCGCATCGTCATTAATGAGCAGGGGAATCTGGTGGTTGGTGCAGACACTGACCAGATCCCGCGCCCGTGCCAGGCGCTCTGTTTCCGTTGCCTGTTTGTCTCGGTACTGGACCAGCACCGCACCGCCTCGGATGGCTGCTTCGACGGCCGGTATCAGCTGGTCGCCCGGTAGCAAATCGGGATCGGTGATGGCATAGAGTCCGGGTCGTAGCGATTCCTCGACGCTCATGAAGACACCACCGCGACGCTGCGATCCGGCACCGGCTGGCCCTTGCCCACGGTCAGGGCCTGGTCGATGGCCCGGGCGACGAGGTACTGGGAGCGTTCAATGGCGCCTTCCAGCGGCAGGCCTTTGGCGCGACCGGCCGCGATGCCGGCAGCCAGTGTGCAGCCGGAACCGTGATATTCACCGCCCAGCCGGTCGATATGCCATTCCTTGGTGTCCGTACCGGCCCGGAATAGCCGGTTGATGATCTGCGGGCCGGTGCCGTGGCCGCCGGTCGCGAGGACCGCGGGGCAACCGGCGTCCAGTAATCGTCTGGCGGCAGCTTCGGTGTCGTCATCCTCGCCCAGTTGGGCCAGTTCGATGCCGTTCGGTGTGATGACGTCGGCGAGTTGGAACAGGCGAGCGGTCATGGCCTGAATCAGTTCATCGTCGGCCAGGTCACCGCCGCCGGCGGCCTTGATGACGGGATCGACCACCAGGGGAATCCCAGTGCGGTCCCGCATGAAATCCACCAGTACGTCGACGATGGCCGCGCTGCCGAGCGCCCCGGTTTTCACCGCGTGGATGGGAACGTCCTTCGCCAGGCATTCCAGCTGCTGGCGGACCAGGGCCGGATCGATCGCCTCGGCGCCGTGGACGTTGCACGTGTCCTGGACGGTCAGGCAACTGATGACCGGCAGCGGGTGGCAGCCGAGTGCAGTCACCGCCTGGATGTCGGCCTGGATGCCGGCACCGCCGGACGGATCGAGACCCGAGAGAATGAGGACGTGGGGGCGTTGATGCATAGCGTGACCTGAATGTTTCAGTGAATCAGAACGGCTTGACGGTGACCAGGATCACCACGGCGACCAGAACCAGCACCGGCAGTTCATTGAACCAGCGATAAAACACGTGGCTCCGCTGGTTGGCATCGTCCCGGAAAACCTTGACCAGGTGGCCGCAGTAAACGTGATAGACGACCAGCAGCGCCACGAGCGCCAGTTTCGCATGCAGCCAGCCCTGGCTTAAATAGGCCGAAGGGCTGTAGCTGATCAGCCACAGGCCGAGCACAATCGTCGCAATCATCGACGGGGTGCCGATGCCCCGGTACAGCTTGCGTTCCATGATCTTGAAACGCTCGCGACCTGCCTCGTCCTCGCAGCTGGCGTGGTAGACGAACAGTCGGGGCAAATAAAAAATAGCGGCGAACCAGCACACCACCGCAATGATGTGGAAGGCTTTAACCCAAAGCATGGAGGCTTATTCCTTACGGTATTGGTAGTAGTGTTCGATTTCCGATTTCAGTACGACACCGATGATCCGCTGAATCATGGGGGCCACATGGCGCTGCACGTAGAGCGCTTCTGCCCGACTGTCGTTGAACTGGGCCATGGCTTCCTCAAGGGTTGCCTGATAGGGAATCGGCGCCAGGTCCCGGCGGTTGGCCGGAATTTCCATCAGGTCGATCTCGGGATTTTTCTCGGGATCCTCCGGGTCCGGCTCCAGCTTCTCGGCATGATCCTCCAGATAGCGCGCGAGGTCCACCGACGGCAGCAAGGCGGTGGGCCCATTCTGGCCATCGACGATCAGCCAGCGGGGTTCGGTCTTGAGGATTTCCTTGGCGATCTCCGGACCGATACGGCGCTGCACCCGCCGGAGACTGCGCTCCATGATGGCGCCCACAGAGACCCGACGCAGTGCCTGGATCACCGGCGAGTTCTGGTAGCTCAATCCCTGGCTCTTAAGCACCGACAGGAAGATCGAACGTTGACCGAACACTTCGCTGGCCACCAGGCTGGAGACGGTCACGATCAGCATGCCCGGCAGGATGATGTTGGGGTTGCGAGTCAACTCAATCAACGCCATGAGCGCGGCCAACGGCGCCTGCAGGACGGATCCCATCATCGCGCCCATCCCCAGCATGGCGTAGAACCCGGTACTGGAGGCGATGTCCGGCGCCACGGCGGCCCCCACCAGGCCCATCGCGCCGCCCAGCGTGGCACCGATGAAAATCGTCGGGCCGATCAGCCCGCTGGGCATGCCGAGGCCGATCGTAATGGCGGTGATCACCAGCTTGGTCAGCGCGATGGCGAGCAGCAGCAGAAGCGGGATCTGGTCGTGGATGGTCTCACTGACGGTGTCATAGCCGATGCCCATGATTTCCGGCACCAGGATGGCCACCGGCACCATCAGCAGGCCGGCGGCCGCCATGCGCAACAGGATCGGCTTGTCATTGAAGCGGGTGGACAGAACGAGGAGGCGGACAAATCCCGCCGAGGCCACGCCGATGACCACGGCGATCACCAGGATCCAGGGGATTTCCAGCAGGGAGTTCATGGTCAGTGGCGGCACGGTAAACGCCGGTGCCGAGCCGTAAACGGCCTGGGTCACCACCCCGGCACTGACCGAAGCGAGGATCACCGGGGTAAATCCGGCGATGGTGTATTCCATCATCACCACTTCCATAGCGAAGATGACGCCGGCGATCGGCGTATTGAACGACGCGGAGATGGCCCCCGCACAGCCACAGGCCACCAGGGTACGGATGCTGTTGTTGGGCAGCTTCATCCACTGACCCAGCAGGCTGGAGAAAGCCGCCCCAAGATGCACCGCCGGGCCTTCCCGGCCGGATGACTGGCCGGTAACCACGGTGCCCACGCCGAAAATGAACTGCACGATGGCACTGCGCAGGGAAATGTAACCCTGGTGGTAGTTCAGGCGTTCCATGACGTAGGTGACGCCGACCTTGCGATCGGAAATGACCAGCCGGTGCATCAACAGGCCCAGCAGCAGGGCGCCGCACAGTGGCAGCAAGCCCCGAACGACCCAGTCCAGACTCTCGAACGATTCGTTGTGCCCGCCCGGCAGGAATTCCGAAAGCGGCCACTCGATGGCCAGACGAAACAGCAGGATCACCAGGCCTGTGATAATCCCGGAGATCAGCCCGAGGATGGACAGCTGGGGCAAAGCATCCACGCCCGACAAGCGTCTCCGGAAAAGGGGGATCAGCTCGTCAACAATGCGTTGCCTCAGTCTGCTCATGCGTAGGAATGCCTTTTGTAGGGGCGTCCCGGCTGCCAGCGAGGCCTTCCTGTTCTGGTTGTGGGGCGGCTGACGGACTCCGGGGCCGTGTGTATGTCAAACGTAACAATGACTTATTCTATTGTAATTGGCGCTACACAGCGTGCCAAAAGCCTGATCAATATCATGTTAGACTGTCCGCCGATTCAAGACGGTCGCCCTGCAACCGGGCAGCGAGGAGGACAGAGCATTGATCAAGGTAGGTATTGTCGGCGGAACCGGGTACACCGGGGTGGAACTGCTGCGGATTCTGGCAACCCATCCGGACGTGGAAGTGGCCATGATCACCTCGCGATCCGAGGCAGGCCAGCCCGTTGCCGATATGTACCCGAACCTGCGCGGCTACTTTGATCTGACTTTCACCGAGCCGGACGAAGCCGCCCTGGCTCAATGCGACCTGGTGTTCTTTGCCACGCCTCACGGTGTGGCCATGCGCATGGTGCCCGGTTTGATCGCTGCTGGCACGCGGGTCGTCGACCTGTCCGCGGACTTCCGGATCCGGGACCTGGACGTCTGGGCCAAGTGGTACGGCATGCCCCATGAGTCGGCCGACTGGGCCGAAAAAGCCGTCTACGGTCTGCCGGAGGTATTCCGGGAGCAGATTCGCGAGGCCCAGCTGGTGGCCAATCCCGGCTGTTATCCCACCGCGGTCCAGCTGGGTTTCCTGCCGCTGCTGGAGAACGGTCTGGTGAATCCCGCTCACCTGGTGGCGGACGCCAAGTCCGGCGCCAGCGGTGCCGGTCGTCAGGGCAAGATCGGCATGCTGCATGGCGAGATTGGCGAGAGCTTCAAGGCCTATGGCGCCTCCGGCCACCGCCACCTGCCGGAAATCCGTCAGGGGCTGGAGCTGGCCGCCGGTGGCACCGTTGGCGTGACCTTCGTGCCGCATCTGCTGCCGATGATCCGTGGCATCGAAGCCACCCTGTATGCGGAAGTGCGGGATCCGGTGTCCTTTGACACCCTGCAGGGTCTGTTCGAGAAGCGCTACGAAAACGAGCCGTTTGTCGACGTCATGCCGTTCGGTGCCCATCCCGAAACACGCAGTGTGCGCGGTGCCAACCACTGCCGGATGGCCCTGCACCGTCAGGAGGACAGCCCGGTGATCATCGTGTCCTCGGTGATTGATAATCTGGTCAAGGGCGCGGCCGGCCAGGCAGTCCAGAACATGAACATCATGTTCGGTCTCGAAGAAACCGCGGGGCTGGCAGCGCCGGCCCTGTTGCCGTAACGGAGGCCGATCGTTGGCTTCCGATCGCAAGAAACAGGGTGAGTACATTGTTGTCCGCTATCAGCCGGGGCAGCGGTATAAGCGATGGTTGATTCTGCTGGTCGTCAGTTTGATTTTCGCGGGTGTGGGCTATCTTGCCGGTATGGCACAAGGTGGTTTCCGGTTTACGACGGAGGCCGAACCCGGGCCGGATCTGAGCGGTGAGCTCTCGGCCATGCGCACGCAGCAAACGGACCTGCAGCAGCAGATGATCAACCTGGAGCGTGGTCGCAAGATTGATCAGCAAGCTCTGTCCCAGGCGCGGCATACGATCTCGCGACTGGAAGACCGGCTGAGTTCCGTCAAGGCGGATCTGACGTTCTACAAGAACATCATGGCGCCGTCGGAATCCGACAACGGGCTGACGATCCAGCGACTGGAGCTGGAGCAGCGCCCCGGTGACCGGGCGGTTCGTTTCAAGCTGGTATTGACGCAGGTGGGTGACAATCGCAGCTATATTGCCGGCAACGTGGCGGTGAACGTCATCGGTGAGCAGGACGGCAAACGGCAGGTGGTGGCGCTACGCGACCTGTCGAAAGATATCGAAGACCTGGGGATCCGGTTTCGATACCGGTATTTCCAGGATATTGAGGGTGTTATGACGCTGCCCGATGGCTTCGAGCCGCTGGAAGTGCAAGTGGTGGCGAAAGCGGAAGGGCGCAAGGCGACCCAGAGTGAACGAACGTTTGAATGGCAATCGGTGATGGAGAAATAAGGCATGCTCGGCAACAAGAAGCAGAAATCGCGTAAACCGACCACGGGGCATTTCGATACCCTGATTTCCAGCAAGACCGCGATTTCCGGCGATGTCGAATTCTCCGGCGGTCTGCATATCGACGGACGCGTCCGCGGTAAGGTGATGGCTGAGGAAGGCACCTCGGCCATCCTGCGTGTCTCCGAAATCGGCGCGGTGGAAGGCGATATCGTCGCTCCGCATGTGATCATCAACGGCACAGTACACGGCGATGTGTACGCTTCCGAGCACCTTGAACTGGCCCAGAAAGCCTCCATTAACGGAAATGTCTACTACAGCCTGATCCAGATGGCTATGGGTGCCGAAGTTAACGGCAACCTGGTCCACCAGAAGGAACCGGTCGGCCTGCTGCGCCAGTCGCGGGAGGCTCTGGAAGCCAATCCGGCGTCGCAGAATGAGGCGGATGCCGAATCCACGGAGGAGCGGTCTGAATAATTGACTGTTTTAGTCGGGAATTGGATAATCCATCGGTAGCTGCTTTTTTTTACCCAGGAGGCGACCCTTGAGTGCAGTTCAGGAACAGATAGCCACACCCATGTTTGTCAGCGACAACGCTGTGGCCAAAGTTCGGGAGCTGGTCGAGGAAGAGGAAAATCCCGATCTGAAGCTTCGCGTCTTTGTGACCGGCGGCGGTTGCTCCGGCTTCCAGTATGGCTTTTCCTTTGACGAAGCCCAGGAAGAGGACGACACCATCATCGAAAAGGATGGCGTCACGCTGCTGGTCGACCCCATGAGTTACCAGTACCTGATCGGTGCGACGATTGACTATCAGGAAGGGTTGCAGGGAGCGCAGTTCATGGTCCAGAACCCGAATGCCACGACGACCTGCGGCTGTGGATCGTCGTTTTCGATCTAGGATCGGTTGGGTTTCGCTGTAAAGGCCTGCTTTTGGAAGCAGGCCTTTTTGCGTTCTAGCCCTGGTAAATGGCCCCCAGGATTCTCTCGCCACGCGCACCGGTCACGGCCGGCAGGTTGCCGGTTTGCTGATCCAGAGTGCGCTTGGCCAGCCAGGCAAACGCTACCCCTTCCACCCATTGCGGATCCAGGCCCAGTGCGGCCGTCGTCTTGATGGTGGCGTCTGGCAGGACGATCTCCAGGCGCTCCATCAGGAACCGGTTGCGGGCGCCACCGCCACAAATATACAACGTGATACCAGAAGATTTGGGGAGCTGCATGGCGAGTGAGCGGGCCGTCAGTTCCACAAGCGTGCACTGTACGTCGTTGGCGGGGATGTCCGGATGGCGTGCAATGACGGTCTCAATCCAGGACAGGTTGAAGCGTTCCTTGCCGGTGCTCTTGGGGGCCGGGCGCCGGAAATAGGCGTCGCTGAGCATGTCGGTAAGCAATGTCTGGTTGATTTCACCGGTTTGCGCCCAGTGGCCGTTGTCGTCATAGGGGCGCCCGGTCTGCTTGAGACACCAGGCGTCGATCAGTGCATTGCCCGGTCCGGTGTCGAAGCCCAGCGCCTGGTCTGGTTCGGCGTGTGGCAGCCAGGTGATGTTGGCTATGCCACCAATGTTGACGATGCAGCGGTTTGTCTGGTCATTCCCAAAAAAAGCGCGATGGAAGGCCGGGACCAGAGGTGCACCCTGACCGCCGGCTGCCAGATCGCGCCGACGGAAGTCGGCGACGGTCGTGATGCCCGTGGCTTCCGCGATGAGGTTGGGGTCGCCAATCTGTGTAGTGAAGGGGTGCTTGCCCGACGGCTGATGCCGGATCGTTTGGCCATGGCTGCCGATGGCGACGATCGATGCCCGGGGCCAGTCCGCGGCCTCGATCACACCACTCGCTGCCTCGCCGAAAAGCGCACCGAGTTCATGGTCCAATTCGCCGACCTCATCCGGCGTCGCCTGGTTTTGGCAGGCGCGGGTCAAGCGCTGGCGGAGCGTGTCGGTATACGGCAGTGAGTAGGTGCCGTGGATGTCCACGCGATCACCGGGAAATGACGCCAACACCGCATCGATACCGTCCATGCTGGTTCCGGACATGAGCCCGATGTAGGCCGGTTCGGTCATCGATTCACTCACTCTCCGGGCCCAGGGCAATCTGTCGTTCGCCGCGAGCCTCGTTGAGCGCGGTCAGCAGTGTTTGGGTCTTCGCCTGGAAGCGCGCCATTTCCGCTTTCGGCACAGGACTGGCATCCGGCAGTTTGACGGAGCGGGAATTGCGCGGAACGCCGTTAATCCGGAATTCGTAATGCAGATGCGGTCCGGTGGCCAGGCCGGACGAACCCAGGTAGCCGATGGTCTGCCCCTGCTTGACGCGGACACCGCTGCGCATGCCTTTGGCAATGGCGCGCATGTGGGCGTACAGCGTGGAGATATTGTCGCCATGCTGGATCACGACGGCGCGCCCGTACCCGCCTTTCCAGCCGGCGGAGACGACGCGACCATTGCCAGCGGCCTTGATGGGCGTTCCCGGCGGCGCTGCGTAATCTGTGCCTTCGTGAGGGCGGACGACGCCCAGCACCGGATGACGGCGCTGCAGGTTGAATGGCGACGAGACGCGGGCATTGATCGGCGTGCGCAGGATGGCTTTGCGCAGGCTGTGGCCATCGGGGGTGTAGTAGTCGGTGTCGCCGTTCTCGTCGGTGTAGCGCAGGGCAATGGTCTCTTTGCCGCGATTGATGAACTTGGCGGCCAGGATGTTGCCGGTGTCGATCTTCTCGTCGTCCAGGTAAAGGTCCTGGTAGAGCACTTCAAACTTGTCGCCCTTCCGGATGTCGTAGACGAAATCGATATCCCAGCCGAAGATGCCAGCCATCTCCATGGTCAGCCGGTCGTCCAGGCCCGCGTCGCGAGCCGACAGGTAGAGCGAATCGTCAATCACGCCGTGCCGATAAACCGGGCGGGGTTCCGGCTCGCGCGTGACGATCTGTCCGGCGAAGCCTTCATCCTGACGTTCGATGTGCAGGGACTCCAGGCGATTGCGGGTCAACTCGACCTGCTGCAACTCGCCGCTGTCATCGGTGGCAAAAGCGATGGATTCGCCGGCGTACAAGCGCTCCAATTTATCCGCGTCACCCTCTCCGTGGATCACCGAGAACATCAGGGAGCTGTTGAATCCGGCTTTCTTGAAGAGCGTAGTCAGAGAGTCGCCACTTTTAATAGTGAAGTGCTGCCAGTCCAGCTCCGGTTCAGCCGGCGTCACAGGGGCAGACGCCGTCTCTTGCGCTGGCTGGTCGGCTTTGGCAATCTCTTCCGGCTTGTCCGATGGGCGCTGTGCCTCCGGTTGCGACGACGCCACCACCGAGTCGGACACGGGCGCCGTCTCGGGTTGTGCTTTCTCTTCAGGTTTGGAAGCGGCCTGGTCGAGAGATACCGATGTACGGCCGGCTTCCGCGGGATCGCCTGGGCTCAACACAAAAGCGAGGCCGACAACGGCGCTGAGCGTGCCCGCAGCGATCAGGTGTTTTTTGGGGAATGTCTTGAGCACGTTGAAACCTGTTTTCCCTGACGCAACTGGATGTTGTGCCAAATAGTTAAAGTTAGTCCGAAGTATAGTGCATGCCAAACGGCTGGCAACAGCCCTTGCAAACGGCTTTAGCCGTACAAATCCCGGCCGGCGAAACCGGGGCGTCCTTGATATAATGCGGCGCCCGTGCTGGCCAAAACGCTGGATTCTAGTATGAGCTGGCCAAAAACTGAACAGTGAGAACTGTATCAAGTCAGCAGGTAACGCTCTGCAGTGTTGTGTTGAGCTTTGTTAAAACCGACTGGTAATAGAGGAAGGATGAATGACCGCAATCGATGATGCCCTGGCGCTGATCAAGCGAGGCGTTGATGATCTTCTGCCGGAAGACGAGCTGATCGAAAAGCTGAAGTCTGGCCGTCGTCTGCGTATCAAGGCGGGTTTTGATCCCACGGCGCCGGATCTCCACCTCGGTCATACCGTCCTGATTAACAAGCTGCGCCACTTCCAGGATCTGGGGCATGAAGTGATTTTCCTGATCGGGGACTTCACCGGCATGATCGGAGATCCGACCGGCAAGAGCGCTACGCGGCCGCCGCTGACACCGGAGCAGGTATCTCGGAATGCGCAGACCTATAAAGAGCAGGTCTTCAAGATCCTCGATCCGGAGAAGACGACGGTTGCGTTCAACTCGGACTGGATGAACAAGATGTCCGCTGCGGACATGATTCAGTTGGCAGGTCAGAGCACGGTGGCGCGGATGCTGGAGCGGGATGACTTCTCCAAGCGCTATGAGGGTAATCAGCCGATCGCCATTCACGAGTTCCTGTACCCGCTGGTACAGGGCTATGACTCCGTGGCCCTGAAGGCGGATGTAGAACTGGGGGGTACGGACCAGCGTTTTAACCTGGGGATGGGGCGCACGATTCAGAGCCGTTACGATCAGGAACCACAGGTCATTCTGACGATGCCGATCCTCGAAGGCCTGGATGGTGTGCAGAAGATGTCCAAGTCGCTTGGCAATTACGTTGGCGTCAACGACTCGCCGGGTGAAATGTTTACCAAATTGCTGTCGATCCCGGACAGTCTGATGTGGCGTTATTTTGAATTGCTGAGCTTCCGCCCTTTGGCCGAAGTGGAAGAGTTCCGCAAAGCTGTTGAAGGTGGTGCGAACCCGCAGGACTACAAGCGGGTATTGGCCGAAGAGATTATCGCCCGCTTCCATGATGAAGAAGCCGCAAAAAATGCGCATAAGTCGGCGGGTAACCAGGTCGCGCTGGGGGAGATTCCGGAAAATGTGCCGGAGGTCTCTGTGTCTCTGGGTGATCGCGACAGCATCCATATTGTGTCGCTGCTCAAAGAAGCGGGGCTGGCCCAGAACGGCAAGGCGGCCAAAGATGTCTTCGGTCGGGGTGCTGTTTACATCAATGGCGAGCAGTTGAAAGATGATCGCATGTTTGCCCGGGGGGAGGATGTCGTCATCCAGGCGGGCAAGAAGAAGATTGCCCGGGTTGTAATTGTCGATTGAATACCTTTACAGGTAGAGGCATTCAGCCGTCGGCGATGGCTGATGAGTAAGAAGATGGGCGGCTAATCCGTCTTGTTGGTATAGAAGAGGTCATTCCTGCATCGGGAATGGCCTTTTTTATGGTCGTATTGAGTTGAGAAGAGGTCGCCCTCATCTTGTGAGAGGTAGGACGGAGCGACGAATAGCGGTGTCGCCCCAGGCACTGGTTGTTTGTTGATCGGATTCGAGGGTAGTCTGGTCGTCTTCTGAACAGTTCATTTCGGAAAACCGAGACTTTGGATAAAAAGCTTTAAAAAGGGCTTTACAGGTCCGCTGGGGGCTGTAGAATGCGCATCTCTTTCGAGGGGCACGCCACTGAGGCAGGGCCGGAATCGAAAGGCAACCGATTGTTTTGATTAAGAATTTCGAGTTTCAGATTTCTTCAAAACAACGGTTGACAGGGTGGCAAAGCAGTGTAGAATGCGCGCCACCTTGAACGGGTCAACCGGCACGACTCGGCGGTTTTCGGAAGCATCGAAAGCGCTGGAAAATAACGGTTGACAAGGTTGAGCGAAGCGGTAGAATACGCGGCCTCAACAGGGCAACAGCCCGGCTCTTTAAAAAATTGACCAAGTAATTCGTGTGGGCGCTGACTGAGGTATTTCGGC
>NZ_JAERVO010000007.1 GCF_016798325.1 Marinobacter mangrovi | reverse complement strand
CGGCATTTCAGAGTCGAGCGATGCCACGGAGGAACGCGGACCCCATGAGCCACACCTCCGCCACCGGTACTAGTCTAGAACAGAACGCATCCACTGATCTGCTAAATTCAAAGGTAGACCCTGACCATGCTGCGGTTCATAAAAAGCCCCACCCACTCTGAGCAGGATCTTCCATGTCTGAACTATACGGAACCATCGTTTTTGAGGCCAAAAAGCCAGCCATCGCCGATTGCCTCACTGAATTCAGCGAAGAGACACCTGCCGAAACCGTGCAAGCTCTGCTGAATGCAGCAGGCGTATCCGTCTCAGACGAAGCCATCCCACGACTACTCGAATTGAATGACGGGGTGCTTTTCTCTGAGGACATCGACTTCGACGGGGACTATGTCGTACTAGCGCCGTTCGGCGAAGAGTGGATTGAAGTTTTGCAGCTCCTCTCGCAATCCACTTCATTGGCATTGGCGTTCTGGGGAAAGCTTCATCATGAGCATGGCGTCGACTACTACGTTGCGGTTTCCGACAGTCGGAAGATGATTACCGCCATCGATGAGGAAGATGGCGAGCTTGACGATGACGAGATTAAGGAAATCGAAAAGAAGTGGCGTGCGGCGATACCTGACAATGTACGCCGCTACCTTCCTGACGATTTCGAGTAGCGGAATCGTCGGCCAACTTTTCATTATAACTCGCCGCCGAAAGCCCTGTTAAAACTCGGAAAACTCATCAGGGTCTGACTTTTTGACGTCATCCCATAACGTCATCAAGTCAGGCGGTCCCTCAAGGGCGTCCATGCGATCTCGAATATTTTGCATGTACTGCCTGCGCTCAGCGCCTTCGTCGGCACCGTTAGTAATGTCAATCTCGTGCGCACAAATACCCAAAAACCTACGAGCCTTATTTTGAGTAATTTTCCGATTGACGTTTGGTGGGCGGTGACTAGTATCCCCTGGCCTAAATAGAATGGGGTCGACGTAATTTAGAAGGGAAAACCAGTAATCTGTCAGGTAGTACCACATGCCCCTTGGTCGGTCTTCATACTTTAACCACCTTATAGGACCAAGTCCGCAGGCGAACTGATAATTTGGATCAAGCTCTGACTGGCGATGCGTGGATTCATCTTTGATTAGAAAAGGAAGATGCCAATCGGGGCTATAGCTGTCGCCAAAAACATAACGGAAAATTCTGACCGCCTCTTCAGTTTTTACTCCGGGCACATCGTCTATCCCTCCAGAGAAAAACAACTTTAGGCTGGATACATCTTTTTCCGTCGCACCTTCAGGCATATTGTGTGTCAACACGTACTCAATCGCTTCAACATTCATATCAGGAAAAAAATTTAGACGGGCTCCTACTGGTTTCGGCTCACCTTTCGTCAATCTTCCCGTCATAAAATAAGCGTGAAGATCGCGTACCTGTTTTCTCGAAAGCTCTTCAGCCCAGCCACGCGAGTCTAGACATTGTTCCCAAAGCGCTTCACGTTTGGCGATCCATATCGGGTCGTCGGTAAAGCTCATATCCATTCTTTATTGCTCCAGATTCGAGTAGTTCAACTCCAATATTTAAAGCACGTAGCGAAATCCAATGATCGTGAAGTGCCAGGGCACGCCGGGTCAGGTCTTGCCTACTGAGCGCCAAGGGAAAGATCTGCCCCTTAGTTATAAACGATCACAGCCCCCCTATTTCCCTAACTACGATTTACTCTCTGTAAATAAACTCAAAGAAATCCAAAGTCTTCAAAAGAGAAGGACTGGAAAAGTTCAGTCACCACTCAGATCAATTACGCCACAACTGAGACTCGTTACGTTGCACGCTTTGAGAAAAGAAGACATTTCAAGGGCAAATTCCAAAGCATTCGGACCACCGACGAACTCAAGCCAGAATTTCGTTTTGCTCCGTTCAAACCCGATAACCAAAAAATATTCGGCTGGCCAACGTTCGAGCATGTCTTCCAATTTTTGCGCAGCCGACTCACCAAATGCGTCCACACGATCTTGAAACAGAGCGCCGGTTTCGCCACGCGCTAAACCTCGAGCAATCGTTTCCCACCTATCGATATCGGGCGACCGAAAGGAAACCTCTACGGAAAGGCTCACCTGCTTCCTCCCAGTTAATTAATTTCTCGCCGCATTCGCTATCGCCCGCTCGTAAAACAACTTCAAATCCGCAAGCTCACTCGCATGATCCATCATAATTTCAGTCACTCGCCGTGCAGCCGAAAAACGAACATCATCAATGCCATATCCGTTCTCCATTACTCCAAATTTTAAAATTGTTTTTATACCTGCTCGAAGAATCTTTGGTCTTACGCTCCCGTCTATGGTCTCGTCTGGCAATTCTTCTTTATCTGAAAACGGAGTTTTTTCGACAACGGAAAGAAGCGTTTCAAAATACTTGTAGTTAAATCTTAACACACCCTGCTCTACCTTCTCCTTTCCCTTCAACCATCTGGAAAATCTGTTTACTAAAATAAAAAATATTGCATTTTCTGTTAAAACAATCTTTCTAAAAGATGACTCATTATTGATGCGCAGCGGGAATTTTCTTTCGCTATCGTAAACATCTCCAAACGTCGCTTGAAAATAGTAATTTTGATCTTCTATGGAAAAAAAGTAGTCCGCCAATTGCCCGCATAAATATTGATTTAGAGTTTTAAAATCGGCATCAGAAATTGGGCCACCCACTCCTTCATCAAGAAGCTGTTGCCAACCGTCGAAACTGGGATCCGGATAGAACACAAACTTATCCACAAGACTAAAATTGCCACCCAAGTCAATTCCATCAAAGAAATACTTATGACATGAACTTATGTTTTTTCGAGTTGCACCATGGTCCTTCATCAACGCCTCTATGGCCTGCCACTGCTGCTCTCTATTGGTTTTCATGATGTATTTCTGCATCATCAATCTCCTCCCTCAACAACCACTTCCTCCAACGCGTCCTTTGCCAAATCATACCCAAGTTGAGGTAGCACTTCCCGGAGCGTTGATAATACACCCGAATCAACAACATGATGATTCATGTCAACCAAAGTGAATAGGTCAGTTTTCCACTTGCTAGTAGCCCCGTATTCAATCACCATTTCGGTATCACTCCACCCTTCTTTTAGGACACTTGAGCGCCAAGTATTGCATTCTCCTTTCTTTCAAGAATTAGGCTGGACTCAAACCACCCTCACCAACGCCCCTTTCTCCCAACCCAGCCGTCCAATCTCCGCCACCTGCCGCCGCATCCCCGGCACCGGGCGGATCATAAACAGATCCCCATTGCGCCCCAGCAGGGATTTGGGCACGCCGCAGTCCCGCGCCAGGCTGGCGTGGACGTCCATGTGTTCGGCTTCGCCGTGGACGGGGATGGCGACTTCCGGTTGCACCCACTGGTACATGGCGCGCAGTTCGTCCTGGGCCGGGTGGCCGGAGGCGTGGATGGGGAGGTCCGCGGCTTCGGCGGTGATGACGTCGACGCCCTGCTCTTTCAGGCTGGCGATCAGGGCGTCGATGGCCTCTTCGTTGCCGGGGATGGCGCGGGCGCTGAAGATGACGCGGTCGCCGGGTTCCAGCTCCACGTCGGGGTGGGTGCCCATGGCCATGCGGCGCAGGGCGGTGCGGGGTTCGCCCTGGCTGCCGGTGGCGACGGCCAGCACTTCTTCCCGGGGCAGGTAGCCCAGGTGGGCGGGGTTGATGAGGTGGTCGTCGGCGTTCCAGACGCCCGCGGCCTTGGCGGCGCCGCTCATGTTGATCAGCGACCGGCCCAGCAGGCCCATGTAACGGCCGGTGGCGCGGGCGACGTTGGCGAGGGTGTGCAGGCGGGCGATGTTGCTGCCGAAGCAGGCGACGATGACGCGGCCCGGGGCGTCCTGGGTGGCGGCCAGCAGGCCTTTTTCCAGTACGGATTCGGAGGTGGAGTGGCCGGCGACGGTGGCGTTGGTGGAGTCGCAGACCATGGCGGCCACGCCCTCGTCCGCCAGCGCTTTGAACGTGCCCGGCGTGTAGCCGTGGCCCACCAGCGGCTCGTCGTCCAGCTTCCAGTCGCCGCTGTGGAAGATGTTGCCCGCCGGGGTGCGGATCATCAGGGCGTTGGGATCGGGGATGGAATGGGTCAGGGCCAGCCATTCCACCTGGAACGGGCCGATGGTGCGGCGTTCTTCCACGTCCACCACGTGGATGGGCACCCGGTGCAGCAGGTCGAACTCTGCGAGCTTGCGGCGCAGGATTTCAGCCGTAAAGCGGCTGGTGTAGACGGGGCACTGCAACAGCGGCCACAGGTACGGCACCGCGCCCACGTGGTCCTCATGGGCGTGGGTGATGATCAGACCCGCGAGCTGGTCCCGGCGGTCGGCGATGAAGGCGGGATCGGCCATCTGCACCGGCGGTTCGCCGCGCTGGTGCACCGTGCCGTCCGCCACCACCCGCCCGGGCCGGGGAAAGGTCACCCCGCAATCCACCATCAGCCACTGACCGTCGTGGCCGTAGAGATTGAGGTTCATGCCGATTTCGCCGGTGCCGCCGAGCGGCAGGAACCAGAGGTCGTTGTGGTCGGGGGTCATGGCATCCTTGTGGTGGTTGTGGGTGAGCGGACGGTGCAAGCCTGCAGTGTAACGCAGATTCCGGGTGGTACCGCGGCCTCGACTGGCCGGTCAGTGCGGGGTGCGTTACCATCACCGTTTTGGTGCAGAGCCATTTATGGCCTCGCAAATAGCTGACTTTGTTAAGTTTATCAGCCGGTGTCCGCGCGTTTTGCGACAGCCGTTCCGATCTGCACGACGGCTGCGCCCGTATCACGGAGACGAATCCTGACCGGTCTCCACGTGCCGTGATCCCGGTGATCGCCGATCACCCGAACCCATCTGAAGCAGAAGCCTCCTATGACCGAAGCCGCTGTAAAATCCCGGGCGCCGTCCGCCGTGCTGACGCTGACCGGCATCCTGTTTGTAGCGCTCAACCTGCGCCCGGCCCTGACCAGCGTGTCGCCGGTACTGAAGCGCATCGGTGAAACGCTGGCGCTGGGCTCGTTCGGTCAGGGGATTCTCACCACGCTGCCGGTCCTGTTCCTGGGGCTGTCCGCGCCGCTGGCGCCGCGGCTGGCCCAGCGTATCGGGGTGGATCGGGCCGTGCTGGTGGCCACGGCGGTGCTGGGGGCGGTGCTGGTGCTCCGGCCCTACAGCGGCACTGTGGGTCTGTTTGCCGGTACGTTGATCGCCGGCGGCTGCATCGGGGTGATGGGCGTTCTGCTGCCGGGCGTGGTGAAGCGGGACTTTCCGTCGTCCGCCAGCATCCTGACCGGGTTCTACACGGCGGTGCTCTGCCTGGGCGCTTCGGCGGCTGCGGGGACGACGGAACCCATGCGCCTGGCCTTCGGCGACGACTGGCAGGCGGCACTGGCGATCTGGACGATCCCGGCCTGGGTGGCGGTGGTGCTCTGGTGGCTGCAGCTCGACGGCAAGCACATTCCCAAACGCCCGACCAAACCGGCCCGCTCGTTGTTCCGGGATCCGCTGGCCTGGCAGGTGACGCTCTATATGGGCCTGCAATCGTCGCTGGCCTATTCGGTGTTTGGCTGGCTGCCGACGATCCTGCAGGATCGCGGGATGTCGGCGGTGAACGCCGGGATCGGCCTGTCGCTCTCGATCATGATCCAGATCGGCTCGGCCATCGCCGCGCCCTGGATCAGCAGCCGCATGCGGGACCAGCGGGCGATGATCGCGCTGGCCGTGCTGTTCACCGGCGCCGGGCTGATGGGCTGCATCTACGCGCCGATCGGCGGCATCTGGTTCTGGGCGGTGATCCTCGGCGTCGGCCAGGGCGGGACGTTCAGCATGGCGCTGACCCTGCTGGCCGTGCGCGCCCGGGATCACGAGACCGCCGCGCGCCTGTCCGGCATGGCCCAGGGCGTCGGCTACACCATGGCGGCGGTCGGCCCGCTGGTGCTGGGATTGCTGCACGGGGCTTTTGACGACTGGCAGGTGGCCGGTGTGTTCCTGGCGGTGATTGCCCTCGCGGCACTCGGGTTCGGTCTGGCGGCGGGTCGACCGCTTTACGTGGGCGAAGCACGCTGAACACCGGTGACGGTGACTGCCGACCGACATAGGCGAGGCACCCGACCGGATCGGCTGGCCGGCGCTTCCGGCAAACGCTCAGTAACGCTGGTCGACTTCCCTGTTCGAGGCCGCCAGGGTATCCGGGTCGATCAGATGGGTGGGAATTCGGATGGTCTGTGGCGGCTCGCCGGGATGGGCCATTCGCGCCAGGCTTCGGGCCACGGCCAGTTTGGCCATTCGGGCCGGAGACTGGGCAGCCGTGGCGGCAAGGTTGGGCTGGTGCTCCCGCATCGCGCGTATGAACGCGGGCGACCCGTCGACGGAAACGATCTGGATGTCGTCACGGCCACTCAGTTCGGCCGCCTGGGCCGCCCCCAGGGCGGACGGGTCGTTGATCGCGAAGATCCCCTGCACAGCGGGCTGCTGGCTGAGCAGGAAGGTGCCCGCTTCCAGACCGCCGCCAAAGGTCCCGCCACCGTTGTATTGATCGCCCAACAGGTGGATGTCCGGGTAGTTGTTCAACACGGACCGGCAGCCGGCCACCCGTTCGGTGACGGACGACACCTGGGCGCCGTTGACGACGGCCACCTCGCCCCGGTGATTCAACCTGTCAACCAGGTACTGGCAAGCGATCTCGCCGGCCTGGACGTTGTCCGTGGTCACGGTGATGTCCGCGCCCCGGGCATCGATGTCGATGGCGGCCACCACGATGCCGGCCTTTTGGGCCAGCCGGATGTCCGGCTCGATGGCCTCGCTGTCGGCCGCGGTCAGCAGGATGATGGCCACCCGGTCATCGATGAACTGTCGGATCTGCCGGCGCTGGCGCTTCAGGTCATAGGCACTGGACACCACGGTCATCGCCACGGGCCGGCCGGACTGGGCCTCAGCCTCTGCCTGAATGGCCTCGGCCAGGCTGTAGAAGAAGGCATTGCCCAGGTCCGCCACGCTGACACCGATGCGCAGCCGGTCGTCGGCCGAGGCGGTCAGCGTGATCATCAGGCCCAGCATGCCGATGGCCAGCAGTCGTTTCATGGCGATCCCGTCATCGTCAGTGATCCGACCTCCACGTCGGAATCCTTGGGGCGGAGTTCAGGCCGCCGCGTCGCCGTCCACGGCGCCGGTCATGATCGCCACCGCATCCGACATGGAATGCGTATCCGGCCGGATCACGGCGGCGCGTCTGCCCAGCCGGTGCACATGGATGCGGTCGGCCACCTCGAACACATGAGGCATGTTATGGCTGATCAGCACCACGGGCAATCCGCGATTGCGCACATCCTTGATCAGATTGAGCACACGCCGGGATTCCTTGACGCCAAGGGCCGCGGTCGGCTCATCCAGAATCACCACTTTACTGCCGAAGGCGGCCGAGCGCGCCACGGCCACGCCCTGGCGCTGACCGCCGGACAGGGTTTCCACGGCCTGGGTGATGTTCTGGATGGTGAGCAGCCCCAGGTCACTGAGCTGCTGGGTCGCGCGGCGGCGCATCTCGGCCTTGTCGAGCATGCGGAACACCGAGCCCAGGATGCCGGGCTTGCGCAGCTCGCGCCCCAGGAAGAGGTTGTCGGCGATGCCCAGCGACGGCGCTACGGCCAGCGTCTGGTAGACGGTTTCGATGCCTGCCTCGCGCGCCTCCATGGGATTGCGGAAGCTGATGGGCCGGCCGTTCATGCGGATCTCGCCGGCATCCGGCACCACGGCGCCGGACAGCGCCTTGATCAGCGAGGATTTACCGGCGCCGTTGTCGCCGATCACGGCCAGGACCTCGCCCGGGTACAGGTCAAAATCGGCCGAGTCCAGGGCGGTGACCCGGCCATAACGCTTGATCAGGCCCCTTGCGGACAGTACAGGTGTTGTCTCGTCGGTCATGCGGAAACCCTCCGGATCCACTGGTCAATGGCGACGGCTACGATGATCAGCAGGCCGACGGTGAATTGCTGCCAGAGCACATCCACACCGGCCAGGGCCAGCCCGTTGCGGAAGATGCCGACGATGAGCGCCCCGATCAGGGTGCCGAAAATGGACCCCCGGCCGCCAAACAGCGACGTCCCGCCGATCACCACGGCGGTGATGCTGTCCAGGTTCGACATGAAGCCCACCTGCGGACTGACCGAGCCGATACGGCCGATCATCAGCCAGGCGGCGAGACCACAGATCAGGCCCGCCAGCACGTAGATCGATTGCAGCACGCGCCGGGTACGGATGCCGGCCAGTTCGGCGGCGTCCTTGTCGTCGCCGGTGGCGTAGACATGGCGGCCCCAGGCGGTCCAGTTCAGGGCGAACCAGACCAGGCCGAACAGCCCCAGCATCAACAGGGAGCCGTAGGTCAGGCGCGCGCCGAAGACATCGATGGCATGGCCGGTCCACTGCAGCAGCGGCGCGGCGCTCTCGATATCCTGGGAGCGGATGGTCTCGCTCTTGGAATACCAGAGATTCAGCGCGAAGAAGATGTTCCAGGTGCCCAGCGTCACGATAAACGGTGGCAGCTTGACCCGGGTCACCAGGGACCCGTTGATGGCGCCGCACAGGGCCCCGGCGCCGAGGCCCAGCAGCAGGGCGCCGAACGGCGGCAGGCCGAAGTCGACCGCCATGCGGCCCATGACGACGGTGCACAGCACCATGATGGCGCCAACGCTGAGGTCGATGCCCATGGTCAGGATGATCAGGGTCTGGGCGACCCCCAGGGTGCCGATGATGGTGACCTGTTGCAGCACCAGCGAGAGGTTGAACGGGCTCAGGAAACGACCGCCCACGATCAGCGTGAAGGCGGCGATGGCGGCCAGCAGCACGATTGCCGGTGCCGCCGTTGGATTGGCGTGGAAGAAACGATGCAGCCGTTGCCAGCCGGACAGCGGCTCGACGGCATTCCGCGCGGCCAGTGTGCCGCTGACGGATTCCGTGAGGCGCTCATGGTCGGCGGCCACGGCGGGAGTGGGTCTGGATGCGGTCATAACGCGGCTCCGGGAAATAGCCTGGTCAGGTTTCGAGGGAAGCCGGGATGGCGATGTCGTCGGACCACGGGGCGGACGTCCATCGGGCATGTCGGGCCCGTCCGCCCCGGGTCAGCTCCCGGCCGGGAGCCTCAGCCCCAGCACTCGCCGAGACCGGCGTGGGCGCTGATGCTCTTGATGCCATCCACCGGGTGGTCCGTGACCAGGGTCACGCCGGTGTCGTGGAAGTCCTTGCCGGGCGAGGGCTGTGGCTTCTTGCCGGTGCGGGCGTACTCGGCGATGGCTTCAACCCCCAGGGAGGCCATCTTCAGCGGAAACTGCATGGAGGTGGCGCCGATGACGCCGCTTTCGACGTTCTGGACCCCCGGGCATCCGCCGTCGACGGAGACGATGGTCACCTGGTCCTCCAGGCCCACGGCCTTCAATGCCTGGTAGGCACCGGCCGCCGCCGGTTCATTGATGGTGTAGACGAGGTTGATGCCCGGGTCTTTCTGCAGCAGGTTTTCCATGGCGCGGCGACCGCCTTCCTCGGAACCCTCGGTCACGTCGTTACCGACGATGCGAGGATCGGTTTCATCGCCGATGTCTTTGGGGTCGTTCAGGTCGATACCGAAGCCCTTCAAGAAGCCCTGGTCCCGGGCCACGTCGACGGTGATCTCGCTCGGGTTCAGATCCAGCAGGGCGATCTTGGCGTCCTTGGCGTCGGCTCCCATCCGGGCTTTGGCCCATTCACCGATCATGACACCGGCCTTGAAGTTGTCGGTGGCAAACGTCGCGTCGGCGGCCGAGGCCGGGCTCAGGGGCGTGTCCAGGGCAATGACGAGCAGGCCGGCGTCACGGGCGCGCTCGATGGTCGGCACGATGGCGGCGGGATCGTTCGGGGTGATCAGGATGCCGGCGGCACCGGCCGCAATCAGGTTCTCGATGGCCTGGACCTGGGAGTCGTTATCGCCGTCGTAGCGCCCGGCGGCGGTGCGCAGCTCGATACCCATGTCCTTGGCCTTGGCGGTCGCGCCCTCCTTCATCTTGACGAAGAAAGGATTGGTGTTGGTCTTGGTGATCAGGCCCACCAGAACGTCATCGGCCAGCGCGCCGGTTGCAACAACGCTCAGGCCCACGGCCATGGCCAGGGATTTCAGGGGTGCTTTCATGATCAGTCCTGCCTCTTTGTTGTTGTGGTCGATCAATACCGGCTAGTCGAGCCGTCGGGACCACTTTACGCAGGCGTGCTAACCGGGAATTTCAACGACACGTCGGTTTTGAAACAATTGAAATACAGGCAGGCGTGAACGCGGAGCCGGTCAGCGTGGTGTTCGGGGCGACCGGCACGCCCGGATGGCGCCGGCCGGGGTCAGGCAGGCCCCAGACCGGGGAACAGTTCCCGGAACATGGCGGCGGTCAGCGGCTTCTGCACCAGCGGCCAATGGATGTCGAGCCCCAACTCCCGCTCCAGCATGGCCCGGGGCAGGCCGGATATCAGTAGACAGGTGGTTTCCGGCCAGCAGCTGTGGGCCATGGTCACCACATCCAGCCCGGTCAGGTGGCCACCGAGGTTGACGTCGGACACCAGCAGACCGACGGCGGCATCGCAGTGTCGGGCCCAGTCGATGAAGTGTTCGCCGTGTTCGAAACCAACCACGTCCAGCCCCCGCGCTTCGAACAGGTCCACCAGGGCGTCACGCACACTGCGATCGTCCTCGACGATGGCGACGCCCCGGGTGGTATCGAAGGGCAACGGATCCAGCGCCGCCGCCGGATGGTCCGTTCCGGCGCCCTGGGCCAGTGGCCAGCTCAGGGTGATGGTGGTGCCCTGGCGGGGGGCGGATTCCAGTTGGAAGTCACCGCCGCTTTGCTGCACGAAGCCATAGACGGTGCTCAGCCCCAGTCCGCTACCCTGCCCGGCCGGCTTGGTGGTAAAGAAGGGTTCCAGCACCCGCTTCTGCATCGACGGCGGAATGCCGGTGCCGGTATCGGTGACCCGGATGACCAGCCGATCCGAGGCGGCCGGTCGCGTCTGGATGCGAATGTGGCCGCTGGACGGAATCGCGGCGGCGCTGTTCAGCGCCAGGTTGAGGATGGCGTTTTCCAACTGCGAGGGATCGATGTCGATCGTTGCATCCGGCGCCCCCAGATCCAGGTCCAGTTGAATCCGGCCGGACACGCTGTATTCCAGCAGCTCGGCCATACCGGCCAGCACGTCGTCGACCACCACCACTTCCGGCCGCAGGCGCTGCTTGCGACTGAACGCCAGCAACCGTTGCACCAATTGGGCTCCGCGCTCACTGACATTCAGCGCCCGTTCCAGGTACTTCCGACCGCGCTCGGACAGGTCGGGCAGTTGATCGAGCAGTTGCAGGTTGCCCAGCAGGGCCGCCAGCAGGTTGTTGAAATCGTGCGCCACGCCCCCGGTCAGTTGCCCCAGCACCTCCATCTTCTGCGACTGCTGCAGCTGCTGTTCGGCCACCCGCCGCTCGGTCAGGTCGCTGTACAGGGTCACGAAGCCGCCGTTCGGCATCGGCTGGCTGCGGAACTCGACGATCTGGCCGTCATCGTAGTGGCGCTCGAAACTCTGGACACTGCGGTGACGCGCCTCGTTCAGCGACTGGATGTCGATCGACTCCTGCTGGAGGTTCAGGTTGCGGAACCGCTTTCGGCTCATCAGGCGCTGTACCTCGTCCAGCCTCAGGCCCGGCCGCAACTGGTCCGGTTCGAAATCAAAGATTTCCAGGTAGCGGCGGTTCCAGGTCACCAGTTCGCCTTCGGCCGAGAAGACACTGAGGCCATCCTGGATCTGGTTGAAGGTGGTTTCCAGCAGGGTCTTCTGGGCGTCCAGTTCCTGGCTGGTGCGCTCCGCCGCCCGGGCGTGGTCGCGGAAGATGTCGTAGGCGGCCGCCAGGTCACCGATCTCGTCCCTGCGCTTGATGGCGATGTGCGCAGGCGCGGCCTCGCCCCGTGACAGGTAGCCCATATCCTCGATCACGACCGCCAGGTCCCGGGTCAGCCGTCGATTGTTGGCGTAGTGCACGCCGATGGCGGCCATCAGCACCAGCGCCAGCCCCACGGTCAGCACCAGGGCCCGGGTGACCTGGGCGGACACGGTTTGCTGCTGGCCCAGCACGACGTTCTGGATGTCGGTGGCGAAGTTGTTGGTCTGCTGGGTCAGCTGCTCCGAATGGGCGCGCAGGCGGGCGAGCAGGAAGGCCTTTCCCTGTTCGATGCGCTGCAACTGGCGGTGATCGTCCGCGGCCAGCGTCAGCCAGTCCCGATAGTCGTCCCGCCCGGGCAGGGTTGAGGCCAGGTTTCCCAATTCCTGGAGGCTCCGGTCGACGTACTGGTCCGGATGGGTGATGGAGAGGTAGAAGCGCTGCAACGACGGCCAGGGATCCAGCGTGGCCCGGTCGACTCCGGAGCGGGCCCGCGCCCGCTGGTCCACCTCGAACTGTGCGGCGAAAAGATCCTCGCGCAGGAACAGTTCGTCATTGACCAGATCGGCCAGCCGGTTCAGGTCGGCGCGGATATCGGCCAGGCTGGCCTGCAACTGCTCGCGCACCTCCGGGTTCTGCAACTGTTCGGACAGCGAGTAGGCCAGCTCATACCGGTGCGACAGTCGCTGGCGCTCGGTCTGCAATTGCATCGGCCGGCCGGCGGACGCCAGGTAGGGCGCCATCGCCACGATCTGGGCCGCTTCCTCCGACAGGGTCAGGGCATTGCGGATCTCCGGGATCAGCAACCCCTCGAACTCGTTAACCGCCGACCGGGTCTGGTTCAGGCTGTGCCAGGTCACCAGGATCAGCCCCGCCACCAGACAGATCCCGATGCCAAACGCCAGCAGCGCCTGGTTCCGGAGTGTCCAGCGCATAGCCCTCATAGCTGGGACACGCTGGCCTCAAACCGGTACCCCATGCCGCGTTCGGTCTTGATGTAACGCGGCACCTTGGGATTCTCTTCCAGCTTTCGCCGCAGCCGCAAGACCAGGACGTCAATCGTGCGGTCGAAGGACTCGGTCTCCCTGCCGTGAGTCCGCTCAAGCAGCACGTCACGGCTGAGCACCCGGTTAGGCGACTGCACCATGACTGCCAGCAGGTTGAACTCGCCACTGGTCAGTTCAACGGCTTCGCCCTTGGGGTTGAACAGTTGGCGCCGGCTCAGGTTCAACTGCCAGCCGTCGAACACCAGCCCGCCTTGCGGTTCCGCAGACAGGGTGCGGGGTGTCACGCTCAACTCGGTGCTGCGGCGCAGGAGGGCCCGCACCCGGGCGATGACTTCACGCAGGTTGAAGGGTTTCATCAGGAAATCGTCGGCCGCCATCTCGAGGCCGAGGATGCGGTCGGTCTCATCCCCCTTGCCGGTCAGCATCATGATGGGAATGGGCGAGCGCTCGCGGACCTGTTGTGCGACCCGCAGGCCGTTCTCCTGCTCCAGGCGCAGGTCCAGGACGATCAGGTCGACCGTATCGCGCTCCAGGAGGTTGAGCAGGTCACGGCCCCGACGCAACGGCGTAACTCGGTACCCCTCCAGGGTCAGGGCGTCCTCCAGGACGTCCAGAATATCGACTTCATCGTCGACGATCACCAGATGGCGTGGGTGTTCAACCTCCATCGTCCACTTCAACCTCTTATTGTTATGCTGGCCGCTTCTACGCGCGTGCTTTAACGGATCATTTCACTATCATTGGCGGGTCGCCGCAACACACGATTGCGTTTGATCGCCCGCTTTACGTGGGCGAGGAACGCTGATGCAATGCGTCTGACGCCGTTGACCGACCTAAGAAGCCCTGGGCACCAGGTCGCCCTGGAAAATCGAGAGACGAACCGGAGCAGCGATGGAACTGACTTTTCTCGGCACCTCCGCCGGCACGCCCACCCGCCACCGCAACGTAACCGGGCTGGCATTGCAGCACGGCGGCCCGAAAGGCTGGTACCTGATCGATTGCGGCGAAGGCACTCAGCATCAGTTGCGTAAGACGCATCATACGCTGAGCCAACTGCGGGCGATTTTCATCACCCACGTACACGGCGATCACACCTTTGGTTTGCCGGGGCTGCTGGCCAGTGCGTCCATGGCCGGGCGGACCGAGCCGTTGCCGCTGATCGCGCCGCCTTCGATCCGCACCTTCGTGGAAACCACGCTGGGCGCGACCGACTCCAACCTGGGTTACGAGATCGAGTTTATTGAGGTGCATGCGGACGGGTTCCACTGGCAGGACGAGCACATCGACGTGACAACCGCCGCCCTGTCCCACCGCGTGCCAACGGTGGCGTATCAGGTGACCGAGCGACACCTGGAGCGGCATCTGCTGACGGAGAAACTTCAGGAGGACGGCATACCCGCCGGGCCCGCCTGGGGCGAGCTGCAACGGGGTCAGGACGTGACGCTGGACGACGGCCGGGTGCTGCGCAGCACAGACTACGTGACGGTCAACCGGTCGCCCCGCCGGATTGTGGTGGGCGGCGACAACGACACGCCCGAGCTGCTGACGGACGCCTGCCGCGGGGCGCAGGTTCTGGTCCACGAATCCACCTACACCCAGGAAGTCTCCGACCGGGTCGGCCCCTGGCCGCAGCACAGCTCGGCGGAACAGGTGGCCCGCTTTGCCGAAGCGGTCGGCCTGCCGAATCTGGTGCTGACGCATTTCAGTTCCCGTTACCAGTTCAACCACCCGTCCGCACCGCTGATCGACGAAATCGAGCAGGAGGCCCGTCGATTCTACTCGGGCAACCTCAACCTGGCGCGGGATCTGGCGACCTACATGCTGGACCGGGACGGCCGGCTGGCGCCGGTCCCGTCCGGTGAATGACCCAGGTTGGCTGGCCTCGCAGACATGCCATCAGGCCCGTGTTAGGGTCGACAATCGATCCGCATGAACACCACGACTGCCGGGGTTAACGATGGAAGAATTTATTGACGGCTTCCGCCGCTATGGCGACTTTACCGGTCGCGCCACACGCCGACAGTACTGGATGTTCTTCCTCTACTATTTCCTCTTCTCGATTGCCGCCAACCTGATCGATCTGGCGATGGGTTCCTTCGTAGTGTCGCTGCTGTTCAGCGTGGTGACGATCATCCCCACCCTCAGCCTGGGCACACGCCGGCTGCACGACATCGGCCGCTCCGGCTGGTGGCAGTTGCTGATGTTCCTGATCCTGATCGGCTGGATTATTCTGGCGGTGATGTTTGCGCGGGAAGGTGAAGGGGATAACGCATTCGGGCCCGAACCTGCACGCCCCTGAGCGTTAGCGCCAGCCACCCTGCACAATCCGCCGACGGCCTTTGACCCCGGGGTTATAGAGGTACACCCAGGCGGGTCCAAGCGGCGTGGCCAGCCAGCGCCGGTCGTAGGTGCCGCTGGCCGGATCTTGCGGGTTGTATTCCTCCAGCCAGTCGACCCGGCGCAGGCCGGCGTCCGTGACCGCAAAGAGTTCCACCTCTACGCCCCGCGAGGGCTCCAGTTTGGCGCCCGGATAGGCACCCAAATCGTACAGCGCAATGGTGTTTAATCGAGTCCGACCCAGGAAACGGGCACCCCGCAGGAACCGGTGATTGCTGCCGCCCCGCTTGAGCGTGCCGTAGACCGCCACGCAGTGCGGGTGCAGTCGGGTGGTTCTTGCGCGGGTGGGTTCGTCGGGCATCGATGTCTCCGGGTCGGTTCAAGGGTCCGGGGGGAGATTCCCCGGACCATTGAAACATCACTTGCGGACTAAGAGCGACTCGCCGCCGGCTCCGGCGCACCGATGAGGCCCTGCTGCCGGGCCATCGCCGCAGCCGCCTGGGGACCGGTCCACAGGGACGGCAGGATCACCAGCGACACCGGGATCGCCGTCAGCACGATGAACTGCTGCAACACGCCGATCTGGCCGGCGCCCATGTACAGCAGCAGCGCCGCCATCACCGACATGGCACCGCCCCAGAACACCCGCGAGCCCGGGCTTGGCTCATCGTGCCCGGCGCCGACCATGGCAATGGCGTAGCTCATGGAGTCGCCGGTGGTGGCCACAAAGATCGTCGTCAGCACCAGGATCGCCGCCGCCATGAATGATCCGCCGGGCAAGGCCTGCGCCACGGTCAGGGTCGCGACATCGAACTGGAAGTTGTTGAGCGCTTCGGTCAGGTCGAAGGTGCCCGCCAGCTGGTGGTAGATGCCGGTGCCGCCCAGCAGAGTGAACCAGATCGTGGTCGCGATGGGCGCCAGCACCGACACTGCCAGCACCATTTCACGCACCGTCCGGCCGCGGGAGATCCGCGCCACGAAGATCGCCATCAGCGGCGTGTAACCGATGAACCAGGCGAAGAAGAACACGGTCCACCACTTCATCCACCAGGCCGGCGCGGTCTGGGCCGTCTGGGTCGCCATGGTAAAGAACGAGGTGACGTATTCGCCCATGGACTGCAGGTAGGTGTCGACCAGGAACAGCGTCGGGCCGAACACGACAATCACGGCGGCGATGGCCAGTGCCAGTACCACGTTGAAGCGGCTCAGCAGCTGGATGCCCTTGTGCAGGCCGGTCAGCGCGGAGGTCATGTAGACCGCGGCCAGGATCGCCAGGATCACCAGTTGGGTGCCAAAGCCATCGGGCAGGCCGAACAGTTCGTGCAGGCCGAAGCTCATCTGGGTGGCCAGGAAGCCGATGGGGCCGACCGTGCCGGCGACGACCGCGATGACACAGACGGCGTCCACCACGCTGCCCAGCCAGCCGCTGACCACTTTTTCACCCAGTACCGGGTACAGCAGAGTGCGGGGCTGGAGCGGTTTGCCCAGGGAATAGTGGGCGTAGGCCAGGACCAGCGCCGTCAACGAGCCCAGCACCGCCCAGGCCAGGAAGCCCCAGTGCATGAAGGCCTGCGCCAGGGCGGGCGCGACCGCTTCCGGCGTAGCCGCAGCGGCATCGAACGCCGGCGGCGAGACGACAAAGTGATAGACCGGCTCACCGGCGGCAAAGAACACGCCGCCGCCGGCCAGCAGAGTACAGAGAATCATCGACAGCCAGCGGAAGGTGCTGATTTCCGGCTTGTCCAGGTTGCCGATACGGGCTTCGCCGCTGCGGGTGAACGCAACGCCCAGGGCAATGAAGAACGTCAACAGGAGCAGCAGCTGGAAAAAGCTGCCCATGGTGCGGGCGGTCCAGGCGAACCCGTCGCCGATCCAGTTGGTCATGGCGTCCGCATCGAACAAGGACAAGGCCACAAAAAGGACAATGAACGTCATGGTCAGGGCCGCCACAAGCGGGTCGCCCAATCGGGTGGAACGGGGGGAAGAAGCCTCGCTTACAGCTTCTTGGGACAATTCAGGAGGCATAGGATCCACATCGTTAAGGACTTTAAAGGGCCGCGCACCCTACAGGACTGTCGCCGTTGTGGCCATCCGTTCTACCCGAGTCGCGGGAAAGCTTTGGGCTGGTGTCCCATTCGCTTTAGACTGACCGCCTGAAACCCATCTGCCGGAGCCTCATGAACGGTCGCATCACCACCGCATCACTGGATGATCCGCTGTACTACCTGGCCAACTTCGAGACCGTCGTCCACTGGGTCGCCACCCACCACGGTGACCTGCTGACCTACGACGAGCGGACCCGACTGGATCGGCTGCAGTCACTGTCGCAGGCCGCCCGTGCGCTACTGGTCCGGCTGGTGATGCGCAGCGGCGAGCTGTTTCGCCTGAGCAAGCTCAATTACCCGGAGCTGGGCGCTCCGGAGAGCGACGCGCTGGACGAACTGGCCGCCGACGGCTGGACTGAAGACGATCCGGAACTGGCGATCGACGACCTGTTCTGCCTGCTGACGGTGGCCGAATGTCGCCACGCCCTCGCGCCGATCCTCGCCGACAGCGGCCTGCCCCGCGCCGCCAGCAAAAAGGCCATGCTCACCTATTGTCTGGAGCTGGCCCCGGCGCCACGCCGGTTCACCGATTGGTGGCCCGACACCGACGACCGCCTGGTCGCCCTCCACGACATGGCCCTGTTCGACTGCATCCGCCTGATGTTCTTCGGCAACCTGCGCCAGAGCTGGTCGGACTTTGTGCTGGTGGAGCTGGGCCATCACCAGTACGAGACCGTGCCGTTCACGCCGGACTCCCGGGCCTTCCAGCAGCGGGAGGCGGTGGACCGGTATCTGTTGATGCAAGCCTGCCGGGATCGGCTGGAAGACGGCGAATCACCCGCGGACATCTGGCCGGACATCCCCGTCCGGGACGACAGCAACCCCTGGCTGGAAAGCCGTCGCGGCCGGCTTTTGATGGAGTTGGGGCGTCAGGCGGACCGGCAGGGGGACGCCGAGTTGGCTCTGGCCGCCTGGTCCGATAGCGGCCACCGGGAAGCGCGGCTGCGCCACTTACGCCTGCTGGAACGACAGGGACGACACCAGGAGGCCTGGGACATTGCCCTGTCGGCGCAGGCAGAACCCCGCGGCGACGGCGAGGCCCAGGGCCTGGAACGGCTGATGCGTCGCCTCGCCCGCAAGGTGGACCAGGCGCCTCCGGAACGTCCGAAACGGCCGTCGATCCCGGAAATGCATCTGACACTGCCCCAGCCCGCAGCCGCGTCGGTGGAGTGGGCGGTGTTGCAGGATCTCGACAGCGAGCGGACACCCGTCTGCTACGTGGAGAACACCCTGATCAACGGGCTGTTCGGCCTGCTCTGCTGGCCGGCCCTGTTTGCGCCGCTGCCGGGGGCCTTCTTTCACCCGTTCCACATCGCGCCGGCGGACCTGCACCGGGAGGATTTCGTCAGCCGCCGGCAAGCGCTGTTCGACGAGTGTCTGGCCGCCCTCGACAGCGACGAGTACAAGGACCGGATCCGCCAGACCTGGCGCGAAAAGCACGGCATCACCTCCGCCTTCGTCGCCTGGCCGGCGCTGAGTGAGCCGGTGCTGGAACTGGCCCTGCACTGCATCCCTGCCGGGGATCTTAAGCTGATCTTCCATCGGCTGCTGCGGGACCTGCGGGATCATCGCAGCGGCCTGCCGGACCTGATCCGCTTCCATCCCGAACAGGCCCGCTACGACCTGATCGAGGTGAAGGGTCCGGGCGACCGGTTGCAGGACCACCAGATCCGCTGGCTGGAATTCTGCCGGGTCCACGACATCGCCGTGTCCGTCTGTTACGTGCGCTGGCAGGAGGCCGACTGATGCGGGTGGCGGTGCGGACCCTGTGCGAGTTCGCCGCCCGGCGCGGCGATCTGGACCATCGCTACACGCCGGCGCCCACGGCGGAAGACGGCATTGCCGGCCATGCCAAAGTGCAATCCCGCCGGGGCCCGCAGTATCAACCCGAGCGGTCGCTGAAAGGCGAGTGCGCCGGCCTGACGCTCAGCGGCCGGGCCGACGGCTACGATCCGCTGGCCAACCGCATCGAGGAGATCAAGACCCACCGGGGCGACCTGTCGCGCCTGTCGTCCGACCAGCGGGCGCTGCACCGGGCGCAACTGCGGGCCTACGGCGCCCTCCACTGCCGCGAGACCGGGCGCGACAGCGTGGAGCTGGCGCTGGTCTACTACGACATCGGCCGGGACCGGGAAACCGTGGAGCGGGAGAGTGCCAGCGCCGAGGCCCTGTGGGACGAACTGACGGCCCTGTGCGACGCCTATCGCCAGTGGGCGCAACAAGAGGCGGCTCATCGCCAGCAACGGGACAACGCCCTGCAGACACTGCAATTTCCGTTCAGCGACTTCCGCAAAGGCCAGCGGGCTCTGGCCGAAACCGTCTACCGCAACAGTTGCCGCCAGCAAAGCCTGATGCTGCAGGCGCCCACCGGCCTCGGCAAAACCCTCGGCACCCTGTATCCGGCGCTGATGGCCCTGCCCCGCACCGGGCAGGATCGGCTGTTCTACCTCACCACCCGCAACCCGGGTAAACAGCTGGCGCTGGATGGTCTACAAGCCCTGAGCGACCACCAAAGTACCGCGTTACCGCTGCGGGTGCTGGAACTGAGCGCCAAGGATCACGCCTGCGAACATCCGGACAAGGCCTGCCACGGCGAAGCCTGTCCATTGGCCGCTGGCTTCTTCGACCGTTTGCCGGCCGCCCGGCAGGCCGCCGTCGACCAGGACGGCCCGCTGACCCGCGAAGCGCTGCGCCAGATCGCCGCCGCCCACGGCATCTGCCCCTATTTCCTGGCCCAGGAAATGGCGCGCTGGAGCGATGTGGTGGTGGCGGACGTCAATCGCCTGTTCGATCAGCACGCCCTGCTCTACGGCCTGACCCAACAGAACGACTGGCGCGTCAGCCTGCTGGTGGATGAGGCCCACAACCTGGTGGACCGGGCCCGGGGCATGTATTCCGCCACGCTCAACCAGGCGCGGCTGCTGAAGGTCAAAAAACAGGCGCCCGCCCCGCTGAAACCGTCACTGAACCGGGTGGCCAAACAATGGCAGGCGCTAGCCCGTGAGGTGGATCCGGACGGCGACCGGCCCGCCTTCCTGGAAGCCATTCCCAAGGCGCTGCTGCCCAGTCTGAACGGTCTGGTGTCGTCCATCACCGAGTACCTGACCGACAACCCGCCGGATCTGGCGTTGCAGGAGCTGATGTTCGACTGCCTGGCGTTCACCCGCCTGGCGGACGCCTTTGGCGACCACTCGCTGTGCGAATACCAGAATCACGGGCGGGGCAAGGCGCAACTGGCGATCCAGAACCTGATCCCGGCGGACTTCCTGGCGCCGCGTTTCGAAACCGTCGACAGCACGCTGCTGTTCTCAGCCACCCTGTCGCCGGGGGTCTATCACCGCGACCTGCTGGGCCTGCCGGACGACACCTTCTGGCAGAAGGTGGAGAGTCCGTTCCGGGCCGAGCAGGTGCAGGTGCGTTTTGCCGACCGGATCAGCACCCGGCGGCCGGATCGCGAGGCCTCACGAACGCCCATCGCCACCCTGATCGCCGAGCAGTTTCGCGAGCAACCCGGCAACTACCTGGCCTACTTCAGCAGCTTCGCCTACCTGCGGGCGGTGCTGGAGACCCTGATCGAGCAGGCACCGGACATTCCCGTCTGGCACCAGCACGGCGGCATGACCACGGACGAACGGCAGGCCTTTATCGATCGTTTCACCGGCGATGGCGAAGGCGTAGGCTTTGCGGTTTTGGGCGGGGCGTTCGGCGAGGGCATCGACCTGCCCGGCCGGCGACTGATCGGTGCCTTTGTCGCCACCCTCGGACTGCCGCCGTTCGACCCCTGGCACGAGATCCTGCGCCAGCGACTGGATGCCAGGTTTGGCCAGGGCTACGAATACACCTACCTCTACCCCGGCCTGCAAAAGGTCACCCAGGCGGCCGGCCGGGTCATCCGCACCCCGGAAGATCAGGGCACCATCTGGCTGATCGACGACCGGCTTGCCCGCCCGGACACCCGTAAGTTATTGCCCGATTGGTGGTTCCCGGAACATGACCATCTCCTTGCCCCGATGTAACTCAAACGCCACCAACAATGTTTTAGACTGAGCCCCGTCCGGTCGAACTGAACCGGCATGCACAACGGCTTCTGCGCCCCGATTTGGCGCAACCGTGCGCTTCTTTATGGCCGCTACCTGCCAGGTTGTCCGTCAGGGTGACAGCTTGAGCCCATGTCGTCAGGTAGTCATATCGCGGCCTGACAATTGCATCGAACAATCCAGAACGTCTTCCTGTCCGGCTACTCGGTCGGGTCGTCCGTTCACGAAAGCTTCCGAGCAAGGATGTGATTATGGACCTGAGTATCGTTGTCGCAGCCTACAATATTTCCGACTACGTCGAGGACTGTGTCCTGTCGATCCTGAATCAGGACACGCAGGCCCGCTTCGAACTGATTGCGGTGGATGACGGTTCCACCGATGACACCGGCGCCCAACTCGACGGGCTTGCGGCCAGATATCCAGAGCAGTTGGTGGTCATCCACCAGAACAACGGCGGTCTCTCGGCCGCCCGCAATACCGGTTTCGAACACGCCACCGGCAACTTCATCTGGTTCGTGGACGGTGATGACCTGCTGGCGCCCGGCGCCATCGAAGCGGTCGTCAGCGCCCTCAAGCATCAGGCGCTGGACTGCGTCCACGTCGGCTTCCGGGAAATCGATGAGCAGGGCCAGCCCCTGCCCGGCGAGCACCAGCCCCTGGATACCGGCCTGACTACCGGCACGGCGTTTTTCCACGAAGGTGTGAAAACCTTCCACATCGCCACCACCGCGTGGACGTTTATCTATCGCCGCGCCTTGCTGGAGCAGTCCGGCCTGCGCTTCGAGCCCAACCTGCTGCACGAAGACATGCTGCACACCCCGTTGCTGCTGCAGGAGGCCACCCGGTTTACGACGCTGGAACTGCAGCCGTACCTGTACCGGCAGCGGACCGGCTCAATCACCCAGGGCATCAATCCGAAGAAGGCCAAGGCCCGCATCGACAGCCTGATCCGGATTTACCTGGACCTGCACCTGGTGCGCCGGGACAACCCGGACGCCCGGTTCCGCGAAGCACTCGGCTGGTACGCCTACCACGTCTACCGCAAGGCGGTGAAGGAAGCCCAGGCCGCGGACCTCAAGCAAAGCCAGCAACAGCTCGCCAAACTGAACCGCACCACCCGCGCCTGGCGCCTGTTCCCGGACCACGATCTGGTCGGCGGCCTAAAGAAAGCGGCGTTGAGCGCGGTATATGGCCCGACCCAATATTTTCAGCGGAGTCAGTCTCAGGGATGAAACTCAGTCAGCACGATTTTGAAGCCATCATGCAGCAGGCGTGCGGTTCCTCTCCGCTCACCCTCGCCAGCTTTCCGGGCAATGCCGGCGACCACCTGATCACCATGAGTTCGCTGACGGCCCTGGAGAAACTGGGCCTCAAGGTGCGACTGGCCCTGCCCGGTGCCCGGCTCGATGACACGGCGAAAGACGGCACCCTGCTGGTGGCGGGGGGCGGCAACCTGGTCCCGCTCTACAACGATGTCGCCGAATTGATCCAACGGATGAAAGGTGCCTGCCAGCGACTGATCGTGCTGCCCCATACCATTGCCGGTCATGAGCCGCTGCTGCGGGAGTTGCCGGACAACACGCTGATCTTCTGCCGTGAACAGACGTCCTTCAACTACGTCAGCCAGCAGGTGGAAGCCCAAACGTACCTGTGTGACGACATGGTGTTCTACGGCGATATGTCGGTGTTCCGGGAGTCCAACCTGCCGCTGACCTGGCTGCGGGAACTGCTCGCAGCGCCCGGCGCCAAAGGGCTGAACCGTCGCAAATACCTGCAGGCCAAAGGCCGGCTACTGGCCAGCTGGTTCAGCCGTAAACTGGGTAAAGGCCGCATTCGTGACGGTCATTTCTTCCGCACGGATCGGGAAAGCGCTGGCAAACCCATCCCCAGCGACAACTGCGATGCGTCGGTGGTCTTCGACTACGGCCAGGCCTCCCTGGAACGGGTGCGCGAATCAGCCCGGGATTTCGTCAACTACATCGACCAGTTCGACATCGTCCGCACGGACCGTCTGCACGTCTGCATCGCCGCCGCCCGCCTCGGCAAGACGGTGTACTTCAGCGGCGGCAGTTACCACAAGTGCCGGTCGGTGTATGAAAACTCCATCGCCAACCAATTCCACAACGTGATCTGGACATGACAGACGAGTCGCGCGCGGCCGCCACACCCCGCTCCGGGGTCAGCAGCCGGTCGCTGATTCCCCTGATGCTGCGCAGCAGTACGATCAATATCCTGATCGTACTGGTCTCTACGCTGAATGCCGCCCTGGTGGCGCGCATCCTCGGCGTGGAAGGCCGTGGCCACCTCTTCCTGTTGTTCCTGCCGCTGTACTTCGCGCCGCTGGTCTGCAACCTCGGCATCCAGCGTCTGGCGGTGTACCTGGCCAAGCGCGAGCACACCCAGGCGCTGCGCCCCCATTTGCTGGTGGTTGCCGGGACTGGCGTGCTCTTCGCGCTCATCTGGTGCGGCATCTACCCGTTCTATATCGCGGACAAGTACACCACGCTGGATCTGGCGATTGTCGGCGTCACCCTGGCCGGCAGCGTGTCGTTTGCCTGCGCCACCTATTTGCAGACCCTTGCGGCCGTCGACAGCCGATTCCTGATTCCCGACATCGCCAAGGTGATCCTGCCGCTGCTCAACGGTCTGCTTCTCGGCGTCGCTTTTTTTATGCATGTGGGCAGCCCTGAGCTGCTGCTGGGCTTCCAGATCGTCTGTCGGGTCGCGGAAATCGTGTTTATTTCCTGGGCCCTGCGCCGGCTGTTCCATCGCCAGTCCTTCGAGCGTCGGTCCCGGGTGCCCAAACCCGATCGTCAGTACGCCCTGCGCTTCTGGCAGTCCGATCTGATGATGCTGCTGCAGCAGCACCTGGACAAGATCCTGGTGTCGTTGATTGCCACCACCAGCGAGATGGGGATCTACGCGGTGTCCGTGACGCTCGCCATGTCCGCGCGGCAAGTGGTGGGCAACGTCACCAACGTCATCATCGCCCGGGTGAACGCCCGGGACGATCACGAGATGAAACGCACCTTCGGCCGCTGGACGCTGATCTACTTCCTGCTGGCGCTGGTGCTGTGGCCGCTGTGCCTGGTGCTGCTGGAGTATCCGGTGGCCTGGTTCTTCGGCAAGGATTTCACGGGCGTGGCCCACATCACCTCCCTGCTGCTGCTCAACGTGATTCTCGGATCGCTGGGCTGGCTGGCGATCCAGCCGATGCTGCTCAGCGGCAATAACCGACTGCTGGTGCGGGCCCAACTGGCCGGCACCGTTATCTTCGTGGCCGGCTCGATCTGGGCCGTGAAGATTTCCAGCCTGGAGTTTTTCCTCTATTCGATGATTGTCGGCGGGCTGGTGAAATGTCTGATGTGCCTGGGATCGATGTACTTCTCCGATCCCGGAAAACGGGAAGGAGACCCGACATGACCCTGCTCCATGCCGTGCCGGCGTATTCGCGGATCAACGAGGAATACATCTACCTGCACCTGAAAGCGCTGATGGCGCGCGGTTACGACTGCCGGCTGATCACCTCGCGCCTGCTCAATACACCGGGCCGGACTTTGCCGGGACTGGAGGTGCATATTGTGCCGGGTCGGGAATCCGGCGGCTGGTCCCGCCAGCTGACGCGCATCGAATCCAAACTGCTGCGCCAGTACCGGGAATTCGAAATGGGCACACTGGCCCTGGCGCGTCCCATGCGGGGCGTGGATGCCATCCAGGCCCAGTTCGGCATGTCGGCCACCAACTTCCTGCGGGCACCGGTGCCCGTGATCACGTCCATGCACGGCTATGACGGCAACGTGGCCCTGCACAGCCACCGGGAATTCCGCAGCGCCATGCAGCGCCTGAGCGCCGGTGACGAGCGCATCTTCACCTTCCCCAGTCAGCACTTCGCCGACAAGGTCGCCAACACCCTGTCGCTGGCGCAGAGCCAGGTGCGGGTGGTACGCAACTACGTGAACCAGGACTTCTTCCCGTGGCGCGCCCGGGAATTCACTGGCGGCCCACTGCGGCTGTGCTGCATTGGCCGGTTCGAAGGCTTCAAGGATCAGATCACGCTGCTGGAGGCGGTGCGTCAGCTCCGGGACCAGGGCGTGGATGTGCGGCTCGACCTGGTGGGCTTCGGTCCAACCCAGGACCGGCTGACGTCGTTCGTCGGCATCCACAGCCTGGCCGACCGCGTGACCCTGCATGCCAACCTCAGCCGGGAAGGCATCCGCGACCTGCTCTACCAGAGTCACCTTTACGTGCAGCCCTCCCACGTCGACCCCCAGTCAGGGGCCGAGGAAAGCTTCTGTATTGCGATCATGGAAGCGCTGGCCACGGGCCTGCCTGTGATTGCCTCGGATTACGGGGCGCTGGAGGAGATCTATCGTCCCATGGCAGATGCGCCGGACGGGGCCTTCCGCTTCTTCGAGGCCGGCAATCCCGAGGCGCTGGCCCATGCCATTGATGACAGCCTGGACGATTACCACAGCCCGGCCGAGAGCCGCGTGCAGCAGTTTATTGGCGGGTTTTCCGAGCAATCGGTCGGTGAAGCCTGGTACGACATCCTGACCGGACTCGGTGTGATGCCAGAGGGGGCAGGTGCGGCTGCCCCCTCCGTCACCGACGCCGCGGTCTGAGTACCGCGCCGCCCGGCTCAGGGCGGCGACGCCCCTACCGCTTTTTGCCCAGCAGTATCCGGCGACTCCAGTAATAGCGCGAAGCCAGCTTGTCGACGATGATCGGACCGATCACGCCCACCAGAATCCCCACCACCATCAGCAGGAACGTATCCGACACGCCCAGCTTCTGCAGGATGATGCGGGAACCAGACGTGCCGAACACGTGGAAAATATAGATGCTGTAGGCGTAGGCGCCGATAAACACCAGCCAGCGCTGCTTGAACTGGGACACCATCAGCATGAGTGACACCCCGCAACCGACGATCAGCGCCGGCAGCGACTGCGGCATGAACCGGTAGTCGATGACATCCACCAGCGTCAGCCCCACCAGCACCGAGCAGACCGCCGTCACCAACCCGACCGGCCACAACACCGCCGGCTGGAAAATGGCCTCACGGTAGCGGTAACAGGCCACGCCGAACAGGAACGACGGCAGCAGGAAGATCACGCCGGCAAAGCTGAAGTAGATCGGCGGATCCTGCCAGGCCAGATGGATGGCACAGGCGACGACCGCGACGATGGCGAAGTGACGGCCGCTGGCGATCAGTTTCGAACCGTCCAGTAGCATCATCAGCAGGAAGATCCAGAACAGCGACTCCACGAACCAGAAGTGCTGGACCGGGATGATGTGCAGGGTCAGGAAATCGCTGGCCGACAGCGGCGTGTTGGTCCCCGGCGCCATAGCCTTGACGATGGCAAAAACGGTACCCACCACCAGCATCGGTACCAGCAGGCGTTGGGCCTTGCTCTTGACGAAGGCGCCCGCGCCGCCGCTGAACGGCCGGATCGCATAGACGTAGCCGGCCAGGAACGAGAACAGGGGCATCTGCAGGTAATCGAAAATATCCGTGACCAGGTGGTAGAGCGACCCCGGCTCCTGGATCTGCAGCCCCTCATAGGGCTTGGGGCCAATGACGTGGAAAATGACCACCATCAGGATGGCCATGCCCCGCAGGGTCTCCACGTTGAGATCGAGTTGGCGCGTGGCCTGGACCCGCTCGAACGCATCGTTGCGTTCGCGGGCCGGCACGCTGCTGACAGCCTCGGACATCGGGCTTCCTCCTTGAAAACGGTTAATCGAGACCGACGACCAAGCCGTCCGGTGAATCGGTACCGGCCCGGGCTTCCAGCAGCTCTTCGAACAGCGCCAGATAGCGGTCGATGACCACGTCGGACAGCATTTCATTGGACCGGGTACGGGCGTTGAGGGTCATGTCCGCCAGACGTTCCGGCGTGAGGTCGGCCAACGCCGCGTGGATGTTGTCGACGGTGGGGGTGAACACCAGGCCGTCCACCTCGTGACGCACCATCTCCGGCTGCCCGCCCAGGTTGCAGGCCAGCACCGGCAGGCCGTTGAGATAGCTCTCGCTGACCACGCGGGACAGCGGCTCTTCCCAGGTGGACGGCACGACCGTCACGTCCACACTCGGATAGAACACGTCGGGCGTGGTGCGGCCCAGATAGGTGATGCGCGGATCGCCGTCGATCAGGGTTTCGAGGCGGGCCACGTCCTCATCGTTGCCGGTGCCGGCAATGGCGAGGGTCATGTCCTGGCGATCGAGCCTGCGGAAGGCTTCAACCAACCGGAACGTGCCTTTGTTCTCCGCTACCCGGCCGATAAAGCCGACCCGGATCGGATCGTCGTGCGCCCGCGGCTGACGGTCGAAGCGAAGATGGTCACCGGGGCGGTTGTGGATCGCGGCGGTGCGCTGGGCGTTGGGGAAAAAGCCGGCCTGCAGGTGGTGCTGGAGCATGTAATCGCTCACCCCCACGGCCGCGTCAACACACTCGCTGTGACGGCGACGGGTGACTTCCGCCGGACGGCAGGCGGCGCAGGTTTTCTCGCAGGTGTGGCCATTGCGATAGCGGTTAGAGCGCTGACAACGCAGGTAGAAATCGCGGATGTTGTGGACCAGCACGGCGCCTTCGCGACGCTCCCGCCGGATGGTTTTCCACAGCTGGGTGGAAAAGCCCAGCAGGTTGTTGGTGTGGATGATGTCGAACTCCGACAGGTCCACGTACTTGGCGGCGTCCCCGCCCTGGAAGATGTCGATCAGGTGCCAGCGGGTGCGCTCACTCAGCGAGCCCTGTTGGACCAGCGGAATGTGGTGATTGTAACTGGGCACGCGGATCACGGTCACGCCGTTGATCTCTTCCCGGTCGCCGACGCCGTCCCGGGCCAGGGTCATCACGCCCACCGTGTGGCCGCGCCGGGCAAAGCCCTCGGCCAGCTGTTGCACCGACAGTTCGGCGCCGCCGACCTGGGTGGGCGCGTAGAAGGTGTTCACCATCAGTATCTTCATGACAGCTCCCCCGCCGTTCCGAGGAACCGGTTGACGGTCCGGTTCAGGTTGCGAGCGAGACGGTCCCGCTCCTTGTGATAGGCCTCCGGTTTCTGCTCACCGGACAGCACCTCTTCCAGCACAGCCCCCAATTGCGATTCGTCGTAAACCACGCGGGCCAGGCCCCGGGACTCCACCTGGCGGGCCGTGGCAATCTGGTGATCGTTGCGGTGCTCGCCAAGGTCGAAACGCCGGGGCACCACCACCACCGGAATGCCCTGGTCGTTGCAGGACAGGATGGTACCGATGCCGCAGTGCCCCACCACCACCTGGGCGGCCTGCAGGTACTTCTGGTAGGCCTCCGGATCCAGGTAGCGGTCGTAGCTGATGTGCTCGGGCAGGTATTCCCCCCGGCCGATCTGGGCAAACGCCGGGTAGCGCTGCTCCGGGCCGACCCACGCGTCCAGGCTGCGCACCAGGCGATCGAAGGCCAGCTGGGTTCCTACAGTCATAAAAATCAAAACAGACTCCTTGCCGGCCTTACAGGACGCTGCCCAGGTAGACCGGGCCGCGCGCGTTGTCGTTGTCCGCCAGGTGCTCCCACTGGGTGCAGCACAGGTCGACGAACTTCGCCGCCATGCGACCGGAGGTGGACAGGCATTCGGCGTTGGCCACGCTGTCCACCCAGATCACTCGGGTGCCGGTGAGTTTGGCGGCCACCGCCAGCAACAGGCCCGGCAGCGCACCGGTGGTGATCAACAGATCCGGACGCAGGCGAAGCATCAGCCCCAGCCCGCTGCTGAGGCAGCGCAGGGCGTTAAAGCGTTCGCCGGCGTTGCAGTCGGGAATGCGGTAGTAATCCGCACCGATGGCTTCCGGCGGGGTTTCCCGGGAAGTCGAGACAAAACTCAGACGCCGGTCGCCCTGATCCAGCAGGTCTTCCAGCACCATCAGCTGCTTCCAGTGACCACCGAACGAGGCGGCGAGCATCAGGTGCTGGGCTTTTTGCCGCGTCGTCGGACGGGCGGTTTCCGCAGTCGTCATGCTGTCCTCCTAAGATGCCAGGCCGGCGCGACTTTGCTGGTACTGGGCCAGCATGGCGTTCACTTTTTCATCCCAGGAATAGCCGCGCACGCTGCGCTGCAGGGATTCACCCAGGGTGTCGAGCTCCGGTGACCGACGGGCGGCGTCCAGGACCGGGGTGAGGCTCCCGGGCGCGTTGAAATCGATCAGGTAGCCGCCGTGGCCTTCCACCAGCTCGCGGAACGGTGGGATGTCGTTGAGGATCGGGATCAGGCCGGCACCCATGGCTTCCACCGCGGACAAGCCAAATCCTTCGAAGGACGACGCGCTGACGAAGTAGCGGCAGCGGGCCACCAGGTCGGCGATGGCGTCCGTGTCAATGGCGCCGTGGATAACGATGCTCTCTGGCAGGTTACGGGCCTGCAGCCGCTCCAGGGTGCCGTCGAAGTCCCGCCCCACCAAGTGCAGTCGGGCACCGGTGTCCGCTTCCAGGAAGCGGTCCACCAGGGCATCCACGTTCTTGTGGCTGGCCATGCGGCCGATGTAGACCAGGTCTTCGGTACGTTCGGCGGGCGCGGCCGGCAGGAACTTGTCCAGCGCCACGCCGTTTTCCACCAGCATCAGCCGCTCGGGATCGGGAATGATCTTGCCAATCAACTCGTAGTCGTTGCGGCTGCAGGCGAACACCTTGTCCACCTTCGCCAGCGCCCGGGGCGTGATGAAGCGGTAGAACAGCTGCTTGATGCGGGCGAACTTCTCGGTGTGGAAATACAGCCCGTGGGTGGTCAGGAACACCGATCCGCGGATGCGGTGCCGCAGGTAGATCATCTTGTCCAGCATCGAGTCCACGCAGTGGATGTGGAACACGTCGAAGCGATTGACGGTGTCCAGATCGAGCGTCAGCAGTGGGTATTGGCGAATGCCCCGAAACGGCACGCGGGTGATCGGGATGCCGTCCACCTCGTCCGTAGCCGGCAGCTTTTCGTTGTCGGCAAAGATACGGTCCAGGGTCATGACTTCCACGTGATGCCCAGCCGCCTTCTGGCGCCGTGCGATCTGGAGAACCACGTCCTGGATGCCACCGACGGACGGGTGGAACTGCCTAACGTAATGCAGGATGCGCATGGGCCCCTCCCCGGAAATATTCCAGCAATTGCCGGTGATACAGGAACAGCATCACGAAATGCAGCCACACCAGCGGATAACGAATGAAGTTGTTGGACATGCAGTTGAGGATGAAATAGAGCAGTCCCAGCACCAGGAACAAGGCCACGTCCCGTTGCACGTCCAGCTTGGCGTCACGGGCCGTCCGATAGCTGCGCAACCCGGTTCGGAACAACACGAACACCAGCACGATCACCACCAGGAGCCCCAGGATGCCGGAGTCGAACAGGCTGGTCAGGAACAGGTTGGTGCCGCCCCGCCCGGCGTTCATGATGCCCCCGTGGGCGTATTTCTCCCGAAGGTCCATGCGGTCCACCAGAGCCTGGATGCTGCCGGCGCCATTGCCCCAGAACGGTTCCTGCTTGACGAAGTACCAAGTCATTTCCAGCGCAAACAGCCGGGAGTCCAGGGCACCGGCATCCTCACTGCTGTCTTCCAGCGTCTCCATGATGTTGAAGCGCTCAATCAGTGAGTCCGGCACGAACGGCGCCTTGAGCTGGATCGACAGGCCCATCATGAACACCAACACGACGCCCACGGCGATGATGCCAAACCGCCGGCGGACCAGCAGGAACAGCCCCAGGCAACCGAGATAGGCAAACGTAGCGGTACGCCCGAACGACAGGATCAGGGACATCACGCAACCGACCAGGGCGATCTGGAAATGCAGCGGCTGGCGAATCAGGTGCTTGCCGCAGATCGTGAGCAGCAGGGCCACGTAGCCCATGAACATGGCGTGCCAGTCGGTTTCGGTGAAAATCGACTCTGCGCGCGGGAAACCGACGGTTTCCGCGTGGGACACCCCCAGGTCGATGCCCACGAAATAGCCCGCAATCTGGGCGAAAGACAGGGCCGCACAGAACACGCCGATAACGATCAGCGCATTGAGGGCCTTGATGACGCCATTCTCCCGGTCGTAGAGGTAGGTGTAGGTCAGCGTCAGATAGCCCAGCAGCAGGAGCTGCCCCATGATGATCACCAGATAGTGATGCATCGAGATGATGGTGCCGCCAATGGCGGGTATAAACAGACTGAGCCACCAGGCCACGAAGACATTGAACTCCGGCCGCCAGCGGAAGCGCCGCACCATGATGCCGTAGTGGAAAGCAAGCATCAGGATGACGATGATGAACGGCTTCAGATTCGCCATCCGGCCGATATCGATCTTGACGCTTTCCAGGATCGTCATGAAGACGAAGAACAGCACCATGCCGTCCCGCGCCCGCTGGATCAGCAGGCGCGAGCGGTAGTTCGGAGCCGCATAGCGGTAGGGCGTGGCAATGTTCGCCGGCATGGTCGGGCCTAGTACTTGTACTGGTAAACGTAGTTGCCACGCTGCTGGTTCTGGCGATGCAACTGGACGTCGTTAAAGACAATCCCGCTGACCGACACGCCGGCCTGCTGCAACTGCTTGGCGGACTGTTCCAGCTCCCGCATGGGGTGGTTCCGGTCCTTGACCACCATCAGCGAGGTGCCGGCAAGGCGCCCGATGATCGCGGCGTCCGTGACCGCCAGGATCGGCGGCGCATCCAGCAGCACGTAGTCGAAGTGTTCCGACAGCTCCAGCACCTTGCGGCCGAAGGATTCGTGCAGCAGCAGCTCCGCCGGGTTCGGCGGCAGCTGGCCGCCGCTCAACAGGTGCAGCCCCGGGATGGTGGTCTTGCGCACGTAGTCCATGGGCTGACCGTCGCGGGTGATCATTTCGGTCACGCCCTGGTCGCGGCGCATGCCCAGCATCTGGTGCAGGCGGCCCTTGCGGATGTCCGCGTCGATCAGCAGGATCCGCTTGCCGGACTGGGCCAGCACGGCGCCCAGGTTGAGAGTCACGAAACTCTTACCGATCTGCGGGCTGGGACCGGTCATCATGATCAGGTTGTTCTTGGCGCCCAGCAGCGAGAAGTGCAGCGTCGTGCGCAGACTGCGCAGACTTTCCACCGCCTTGTCGTCCGGCGCCACGTCGGCCAGGATGCGCGGCTGACGCGAGGTCTTGCGGTTCATCTTGGTCTGGCGATCGCTGTGGATCACGGTCGCGTAGACCGGCAGGCCAAGGTTGCGCTCGATCTCGTCCGGATCCTCAACGCCGCCGCGCAGGGCCCGCAGGATCAGCACCAGAACCACGCCCAGGAAAGCACCGGTGACACACGCCAGCATGACAATCAGCTTGCGGTTGGGTGCAACGGCGCTGTGCATGGGTACGGCGTTGTCGATGATGCGCACGTTACCCACGGTGCCGGCCTTGGCCACCCGCAACTCCTGAGCCACGGAGAGCAGTTTGGTGTAGAGTGACTTGTTCACTTCCACATCCTGGCTCAGGCGCAACAGTTTTTGCTGGGCCTTTGGCAGGGTCTCGGATTTCTTATCGAGATCCGACTGCTTGCTCTGGAGGCGGGCGATCTTCTGGTCGATCGCGATCATGGTCGGATGATCCGGCTTGAAGCGCTGACGCAGTTCGCTCCGTTTCTGTTGCAGTTCCAACAGTTCCTGGTCGACCTTGACCGCCGAGTCCAGCATCACCTTGGTTTCTTCGTCCAGGTTCACCGAGCCATACTCAACCCGGAAGTCGTTGTAGGCTTCTTCGGCGGCGGTCAGCTTCTTCTTGAGTTCCGGCAGCTGGTGTTCGAGGAACTCCAGCGACTGCTGGGCCTCGGCGGAATTACGGGCGATGTTCTGCTTGACGTAGACCTCGGAGATCTCGTTGAGGATCTCGCTGGCCTGCTCCGGGTCGCTGCCGGTCAGTGACAGGCCAAGGATGCCGGAGTTCTTGCTGCGCTCGTAGACCGAGAAGTTGCCCTCAACGTGCTTGATGGCGTCCAGCGGCGTCACCCGTTCCATGGTGAAGTGCGTACCGGGGCGAGCCACCAGCCTGGAGATCTCGACTTTCAGGCTCTGCTGGTTGCCGTAGTCGGTTTCGGATACCTGGCCGACCTGACCGGTCATCAGCAGTTTGCCTTCCGGGTCTTCAACCTTGTACTGGCCGTTCTGGCCCGCCACCACGGTCAGCGGCGTGCCGACCAGGCTATCCGGCACTTCCAGGTTGTCCAGGGTGATGGATTCGCCACCCCAGGCATACTCGCCCATGCCGAACATGGGGTCGGCCAGCCCTTCGTTATGCTTCTCGAAATAGCGCGCGTAGGTCGACCCGACCACGGGCATATACTGCGGCCAGGCGCTGTATTCCAGCCCCAGGTTCTTGACCGCGGTCCCCAGCACCATCCGTGATTTGAGGATTTCCACATCGGCAACGATGGGCGGCTCCTGTGACATCAGGGACGAGGGGTCGCTCCCCAGCTGGCGCAGACCGATGGGCTTCTGCTGCTCGATCTGCAGCAGGGCGTCGGTCTGGTAAACCGGCGGTGCCGTCACCGCGTAGCCGATCCCCACCAGCGTCGCCAGCAGCGTCACCAGCAGGATCAGCCCCTTGCGCTCCATCAGGATGGCGAAGTAATCCCCCAGCCTGATGTTCTCATCACCCAGCGTGTCCTGATGCAAGACCGGCACGGGCGCGGCGTGCGCCTGCCCTGCCGCCCCCGGGCGCTCCGAGGTAAAGTTATCCGAGTTCTGCATCGTCATCCCTGCCTATTGCCGGTTATTGAAAATCGGGTATTTGGTGTTACTGGCCGATTCAAGCGTGCTGACGGTGTTCATCAGGTTGCTGATGACGCGGTTCCAGCGCACGATGCCAGCGGTTTCCACATAGACCAGGTCACGCTTCTCCAGCTGGAAGCGGTCCGCCAGCAGCATGGCGTCCACGGAACTGGCGTCCAGGTGGAAGATCTTCGGATCCGGTCCCGGGCGCAGCACGAAGATCTGTCCCGGATCGGAGGTCGCCGGGTTCACACCGCCGGCGTCACCCAGGGCTTCGGCCAGGGTCTTGCGGCTGTTCTCGATCTGGTAGCCACCGGGATAGACCACTTCGCCCATCACGAAGACCTTGTCGTTCTTGATGTCCGGCACGCTGATCACGTCGCCGTTCTTGAGCATGAAGTCCGGCGGCGTTTCGGCGTCTTCATACAGCGCCTGCAGATCCACCCGATAGGTCTTGCCATCGCGACTGAGGGTGACCTCGCGCTTGTCGGCCAGCTCGGAAAAACCGCCGGCGCGGTTGACCATTTCCAGCAGGGTCGGCGGCACGTCATCGATGGTCTGGACACCGGGCGCTTCCACTTCACCCACGACGTACACCCGCTGACTGCGGTATGACACCACGCGCACATCCAGCTGGATGTTCTCGATGTAGGGATTCAGCGCCACGGTGAGCGCTTCCCGGATTTCCTGGATGGTCTTGCCCTTGACGTAGAGGCGGCCGGCGTAGGGGAAGAAGATGTAACCGTCGCTGTCCACCAGGTTGCCGGCCTGTTCGGCCGAGCGGAAGGAGCCCGCCGGGATGGTCAGCTCGGGGTGTTCCCAAACGGTGATCGACAGGACATCACCGGGTCCCACCTCATACTGGTAGTCCGTCTTGGCGACGTTGCCGTCCGGCTGAACCATGGGCACGTCCCGAGGCTGGTTCATCATGGAGGCGATCAGGTTGGCGGTGATCGGATGCACATCCACCTTGACCGGAGACTGGTCCTCATCGGTCCGTAGCGTCACCGAATCCGGTACGCCGGTGCCCGCCATTTCCATACCGGGTGCCACGGCACAGCCCTGCAGCACAAGCGCTACGGCGACTACCGCCCAAAATCGTCGATCAAACATCACGTCGCGCAACATACGTTCCTTCCCTACTCAAACATTGAAAACGGTCTTGCCGGCGCCCCTCAGGCATCGGCCAGCGCCACCGACAGCCGCTGCACCCAGTCTGCGGAGCACTGGTTGAGCAACTGATAGGACGCTTCAAACAGCGAGTAATTGCCCCGGTAGGGATCCGGCACCTGCGCCCGGCGCCAGTGGCCGATCAGGAACACCTTGCCCCGGGCTTCGGGGAACTCGCTCTCGATGTACTGCTTCTGGAAATCTTCCATCACCAGGATCAGTTCGGCCCAGGCGATCATTTTCCAGCCCACGCGCTGACTCCGGTGCTGGCTTCCGTCCAGACCATTGTTCTGCAGCACACGCTGGGCATTGGGATCGGCGGGCCGACCGTCGATCGTGGAAATTCCGGCCGAGCGCACCTGCACCTTGGCCATACCCTGCTTCTGGAAACCGTCCCGGAGCATGACCTCCGCCATCGGGCTTCGGCAGATGTTGCCGACGCACAGCACCAGGACTCGGGAAATCGTCAACGCCGAACTCACGTCTTGCACCCTGACCTAATCAGTAGGCCTGTTGACCGGTGAAGCCACGGAAGATGGTCCACCAGATGATTTTCAGGTCGAGCCACAGGGACCAGGAGCGGATGTACTCCAGGTCGTAGTCGATCCGGCCGCTCATCAGATCCATGGTGTCGGTTTCACCGCGGAACCCGTTGATCTGGGCCAGTCCGGTAATGCCCGGTTTGACCTTGTGGCGCAGCATGTAGCCCTGGATCTGGCCGCGGTAGTACTCGTTGTGCGCTACCGCGTGAGGGCGCGGGCCGACGATGGACATGGTGCCGGCGAGCACATTGAAGAACTGGGGCAGCTCATCCAGGGAAGTGCGGCGCAGGAACGCGCCGAACGGGGTGATCCTCGGGTCGGACTTACGCGCCTGGGGCACGTCCGGACCGTCCTCGCACACGCTCATGGAGCGGAATTTCCAGACCTTGATCTTCTCCCCCCGCATGCCGTAGCGGGTCTGCTTGAAGAACACCGGCCCTGGCGACGACAGCTTTACGCCGATGGCGATCAGCAGCATGGGAATGGCAATGAGGGCCAGGATGCCCAGCGACAGCACCACGTCTTCGAGGCGCTTGCTCCAACCGTGATCCACCAGGGGTGTGTCGTAGATACTCAGGGCCGGAATGCCCTGGATGCCGGTCATCCGCGAGTGCAGCAGGTTGAAGCTGAAGACATCCGGAATCAGGTAGACCGACACCGTGGTGTCGGCGAGCCGATCGATCAGCGCATGAATACGTTCTTCGGCGCGCATCGGCAGGGTGACGTAGACAATATCGATCTGGCCATCGCGAGCATCACGATAGAGCTGCTCCAGCCCGCCCTTGACGTTGACCTCATCGCCCTCGAGGCGGCGATCCGGATCGCCCGTCGGCTCCCGGTCGTCGTAGTAACCGGCCACCCGATAGCCCATCCAGGGCACCCCCTGCATGGACTGCACCAGACGGCTGCCCAGTCGGTTGGCACCGACCACGGCCACCCGGCGAGGCTGGGTACGCTGGGCGCGGTACAGGGACAGGAATTCACGCCGAGCCCAGTGCAGGAACACCATCACCAGCGGGGTCAGTGCAATCCAGGTCAGCACGGCACTTTGGTCCACGACCTGCACCAGGCCGAGCAGCAGGGCCACGGTGAAGGTGACCAGCGCCGTGGCCGCCCAGGCCCCCAACAGGCGGTAGGCCAGCTTGGGCGTGGACAGGCCACGCCACATGTAATACACCTCGTTGCTTTCGGCGAAAAAGCCAAAGCTGATCACCGCCAGCATGCCGAGGAATGTGTAGGTATTGCCCCAGGCCGCACCGGTCAGGTTCAGTACGCCCCAGAGCATGAAGAGCACAAGAACACAGTCAAATGCCCGGAAAAAGGCCAGAATCCGGGAATGGTGCAGCCTGATCACAGGTGGCTGCCGATCCATAACCACGGACTGCGGCGTAACGTCTTTTAAGTGGTGCCCACCCATAACGCGCTCCATGTGTTTTAGGAGCCTGTCATCAGCTCCTTTAGGTCTGCACTCCAGGAACTTCCGGAGCTTGCTTCTGTCCATACGCTTTGCAGCAACATGCGTCGATACTGATCGAGCGTGTCGCTCTACGCGTCAGACAGGAAACTCACAGACATTCCTGGAATTGCGGCTGCATAATCCAGACCAGTCACGCCAGCACCATTTTGTTTTCAGGCAATATGTCGCTGGACCACTGATCTCCCGGGCCTTGTCGGCTGAGGCCATTTACGGTGCGTGAGCAGGCACTAACCGGTCAATGTAGGCAGCGTAGGCATATCGCCTTTGTTAAACGGTGCAAAACAGCGCAAAGCCCCGTCTCATGCGCCCCAAAAGCATGCGCCAGAAGCCATGAAGATCAGACTACAATGCGATGAAATTCGCGTAAGGTAGATGTAACGCGTTAAAAGCTGCGGGAAGGGCTGAAAAAGCGTAATCTATGCGGCAGTCTGGGCGCTCCTTGACCTCTTTCCCGTGCCCTCCTGACAGCATTTCGATCTGCGATATCTTTCCACGCCCCTACGACGCTCTCCGCCGCCTGATCCGAGACGGATACCCTGTCGAACCGACGCCCGACATTCGGAGGATTGACGCCGCCCGGGGTTCGGGCGAGGATAGCCGGCAGGGAAATAACAGGGCAGGCTGCGCCGCAGACCTCCCATAACCACAAAAGCCCCATCGGTTTTATCCCGTCCGGCTGTATTCCCGCCCTCCTCGCACAGGCAAGAAAAGCCCTCCATCGTTGAATGGGGACGGCTCGCGCCTGCCTGATTACCGGGCCGGTTCAGGAGTTCATCAGAAGCTCCCTAACGACTGTAAGGAGTCACGCACCATGTCAGATAAACCCAGCATCCTGATCGTCGGCGCCGGCGCCATCGGCAGTTTCTACGGCGCCATCCTCAAGCGCGCCGGTTGCCCGGTCAGCGTCGTGATGCGCTCGGAATACGACGCCGTGAAGGCCAACGGCATCCAGATTGAAAGCGAACTCGGCGACCTCTCCTACCGGCCGGACCATGTCTACCGCGACGGCGATTCTCCGGAAACCGCACCCGATTACCTGATCCTCTGCGTCAAGGTGCTGCCGGGCGTTGACCGGACCGCGTTGATTCGTCCCTGGCTGGGCGACAACACCCGCATCGTGCTGATCGAGAACGGCCTGGATATCGAGCGCGAGATCGCCGACGCCTTCCCGCAAAATCCGGTGATCAGCTGTCTGGCCTTTATCGGCGTCAGCCGTGTGGGGCCGGGCCAGATTCACCACAATTCCTACGGCCGGCTGGTAATGGGGCAGTTCCCGAAAGGCATCAGCGAGGACTGCCAGACCCTGTCCGACCTGTTCAATGCCGGGGGCATCAACGTCAAGCTGACGGAGGAAGTGGTGGGCGAACGCTGGCGCAAGTGCCTGTGGAACACGCCGTTCAACCCGCTGTCGGTACTGGCCGAAGGGGCAGACACCGACACCATCCTGGACAGCGACGGAGGCGAAGACCTGATCCGTGCGCTGACCGAGGAAGTGATCCAGGTGGCCGAGGCGGACGGCTATCCCATGGACCGTTCGATCATCGACAAGCAGATCGCCGGTACCCGCAAGATGACCGCCTACAAGAACAGCATGGCGCTGGATTACCTCAACGACCGGCCCATCGAGCTGGATGCGGTGCTGGGCAACGTTGTGGCCATCGCCAAGCAACACGGCGTGGCGGTGCCGCACCTGAACACCATGCTGGTGGCCCTGCGCATGCGCGAGCACCTGAAGGCCAGGGAAGCCTCAGCCTGACAACTGCGTTCTGAGATGCGCCACCGCCTGCCGGAACAGCGCCTCGTCGAAGTAATCGGCAGGCGCAAAACCGGTAGGCGGATACGCCCGCTTCCCCTGCAGCATCACACCGCCGGCCCGGGCGAGGCCGCAATCCAGCATCAGATTGTCTGCCAGCCCGAAAGGCTCAATGGCCGCGCCGTTCGGGTCGAAGCCTTCGCCCTCGACACGCGCGCAGTAGGGCGTATGGCACACCGTAAAACCAACCGCCGGCTTCCCCTGCCCCAACATGTACCCCAGCTCGTACACGGTACCGGCGTCCGCACTGGGACCCCGGAACGGCGTCAGGTTGGCAATCAGGCCGTCCGCCTGTTCCATCAGGGTAAGATTGGCGTCGTAGATGGCCCGGGCAGGATCGGCGTCATGCTCGATGTCGATCGCGTTATCCGACGGCGACAGGCCGACCAGTCCGGCCTCCGACAACAGCGCCTTCTTGCGCTGGTCGATCTCGTCACGGACGGCCGCCGGAAAAAAGACCTCTGGTCCGGCCAGGTACACGCTCGGTTGTGGTGCCATGCAAACCTCCGATGTCAGTGGCGGCCCTTGGTCAGACGGAACAGCATTTCCGGTGCGATGCGCTTGACCCACAGCGCCGCCATTTCCTTACCCTTGCCGACCGGGATTTCCCGCTTCTTCGCGTTGAGCCCGTTCACCACGACTTCGGCGCATTCGTCCACGTCCATGCCACCGGCGATGTCGTCGTCCACCCGGCCAAACGCGGAACCGTCGGCGGCCAGGGCGTTCTCCGCGATGGACGTTCGAATGAAGCCGGGCACGATGGTCGAGACGTGAATACCGGCGTCTTCCACTTCCGCCCGCAGGGCATCGAAGAAGCCCATCACCGCATGCTTGGCGGCGCAGTAGCCGGTGCGTTGAGGCACGCCTACCTTGCCGGCCACGCTGGCGGTGACGGCGATGTGCCCGGCCCCGCGTTCGAGCATGTGCGGCAGGACGGCCTTGGTGAGGGCAATCTGGCCCATGACGTCGACGTCCATCAGTTTCTGGTAGACGCTCATGTCCGTGTCCTTGCACAGCGACCGCTGGGACAGGCCGGCGTTATTGATCAGCAGGTCGATGGCGCCGAATCGGTCCCGCACCGTCTGCACGGCCTTGGGCAGGGCGTCCCAATCCGTAACGTCCAGCGGCAGGACCAGCACCTGTTGTTCGCCGAGCCCGGCTTCGAGACAGCGAGTGGCCACGCGCTGGAGTTCGGGCTCGCGCCGGGCCGACAGCACCAGGTTGGCGCCGTCCCGCGCAAAGCGCACGGCCAGGGCTTCGCCGATGCCGGACGACGCGCCGGTAATCCAAACGGTTCGGGTGGTCATGAAAGCTCCTTGTTATGCTTTTATTGAGGCGTCCAATGTAACTGAAGCGCCCGGATCAACACAGGGCCACACGTCACCGTCCCGCCTGCGGGCTGGGGTATCAACACCTGTCACACCGCTTTGAATGGGCACTCCGGCACGCCAGTACGAATGTGCTTTACCCCATGCACCGCTTGCCCGAGAATACCGGCTGGCTGTCACCACCCATTGATTCAGAGAACCTCGCCATGGCCCTGAAATCCACGGTCTTCAAGGCTCATATCAACATTGCGGATATGGACCGGGATCACTACGCCGACCACGCCCTGACCCTGGCCCGGCATCCGTCGGAGACCGACGAGCGGCTGATGCTGCGCCTGCTGGCGTTCGCGCTTTACGCCGACGAGTCGCTGCAGTTCACCAAGGGGCTGAGCACCGACGATGAACCGGATCTGTGGCAGAAGAGCCTGAGTGACGAGATCGAGCTGTGGATCGAGCTGGGACTGCCGGACGAGAGCCGTATCCGCAAAGCCTGCGGCCGTTCGGAAAAGGTGGTGATCCTGGCTTACGGCGGGCGCGCCGTGCCGATCTGGTGGGACAAGCTGCAGGGCAAGGTCTCGCGCTTCGACAACCTGGTGATCCTGCAGATCGATGCGGAAGACAGTCAGGCACTTGCGGCCCTGGCGGAGCGCTCGATGCACTTCCAGTGCACCATCCAGGATGGGCAGGCGAGCTTTGGCGACGGTGAGCAGATCGTCACTATTGATCCGGTGCGCCTCTACCCGGAAGCCTGAACAGCCCTCACTGAAGCTACTTGAGCCGCTTTACCTGTGCCTTGAGCACGGCCAGTGGCTGACCGGACTTGTTGAGCAGGAGCAGTTCGTCGTTGTCCTGTTTCACGCCAACGGTCTGGCGCATCGCCTTCATGTAGGGCCCTTCCACCGGATCGTTTGGACACACGTCACGGGTCGCCGCCATCTCGGTGAAACGGAACTCCCCGTTTACCACCGCGTAGGTGCCCTTGAAGTGATTACAGCCGGCAAAACCACCCACGCGGCCATCGTCGAGGAAGATGATAAACGGGGCCTGACCGTCCGGCTCGGGAGGTGCCACCTTGTTGCCGCCCACATGCACCAGGCGCCAGATGGTGTTGGTAAAGCTGACTTTCGGTGCCGTGGATTCATCCTCCACCGGCACCGTGGTGCAGGCACTCAGCAGGCCGGCGGCCAGCACGATGGCAAGCCATCCGTTGCCCCGGCCTGGCCGTCCCGATCTCCCCTGCCACAATCCATGAGAGGCCGATGCCCGGTCTTGCAGGCCGCGCATCATCCACAGTCCGAGCTGTGCCAGAGGGTTTCGGGTCATCGCTGTCTACTCACTGTCTTCCCTGGATGCGTTCAGTAATGAGGGCTTCTTGAGGGCTTTCTGGAACAGGTCCTTTTTCTGGGCAATGCTCAGGGCACACTGCTCGGCCAGGTCGTCCGACAAACCCTCAACCCGGGACTGAAGAAATACCATAATTTCCTCGGACAACTCCAGCATCCGGTCACGGGCATCGGCATCCGCCTTGTTGGTGAAGAGCATCTTGTCGGGGTTCTTCAATGCCATCTCTTGCCCGTCCCTCTCCGAGAAATACAACGCTTGAACAGCCATACTGCGTTTCTCCTGTTATCGCTACGTGAGCAGCGTTCAACGAAAAAGTAGAGGCAAGAATAGCACCCAAATACTGTATATAAAAACAGTATTCCGATTATTCCCGGAACTCGGCCTTGTCGAGCCCGTGCTTCTTCATCTTGTCGTACAGCGTTTTTCGGGCAATGCCCAGCTGCACCATGGTGTCCTTGAGGCTGCCCTGGCAGGCGTTCAGGGCGCTGACGATGGCCGACCGTTCGAAGGCGTCCATCATCTCGCTCAGGGTGCGCCGGCCGGGGACGTTGTCGGAAACCGCCACACCGGTTTCATCCAGCGCCGGCGCGCCCAGCAGCACGTAGCGTTCCGCCAGGTTGCGCAACTCCCGCACGTTGCCCGGCCAGGTGTGCTGCATCAGTCGGGCGGCCTGCTCGGCGTCCAGCGGCACGCTCTCCCGGTCGTAACGCGCGGCGGCAATCAGTACGAAGTGGTGGAACAGCACCGGGATGTCTTCCTTGCGCTCCCGCAGGGGCGGGATGTCCACCTTCACCACGTTGAGGCGGTAGTAGAGATCGGCGCGGAATTCGCCTTCGTCGCTGAGCTGCTTCAGATCGGACTTGGTGGCCGCGATCACCCGCACGTCCACATCCAGCGGCGTGTTGCTGCCCAGGCGCTCCACCTTGCGCTCCTCCAGCACCCGCAGCAATTTCACCTGCAGGGCCATCGGCATGCTCTCGACTTCATCCAGGAACAGGGTGCCCTTGTCGGCGTGTTCGATCTTGCCGATGCGGCGCTTGTCGGCCCCGGTGAACGCCCCCGCCTCGTGCCCGAACAGCTCGCTCTCGATCAGGTTTTCCGGCACTGCGCCGCAGTTGATGGCAACAAAGTTGTGGGTGCTGCGCGGGCTGTTCTCATGAATGAAACGGGCCAGCGCGTCCTTGCCCGAGCCGGTCTCACCGAACACCAGGATGTTGGCGGAGATGTCCAGCAGGGGTTCTACCGTGGCGATCACCTTCTGCATGGCCGGAGAGTCGCCGAGAATCCGCGGCCCCGGCCGGGCCAGTTGGCGCAGTTGGGCCTTGAGCCGGCGGTTCTCCAGTGCCAGGTGGCGCTTCTCCAGGGCGTGGCGCAGCAGTTCGATCAGCTCGTCGTGGTCGAACGGCTTCTCGATGAAATCGTAGGCACCGCGCTGCATGGCGGACACCGCGGTGCTGATGTCCCCCTGGCCGGTGAGGATGATGACGGGAATGGCCGCATCCATCGCCTGGACCTGGTCCAGCAGTTCCAGCCCGTCCATGCCCGGCATGTTGTAGTCGCACAGGATCACCCCGGTGTAGTCCGGATCGATCTGGCGCAGGGCCGAAGGCGCATCGGCGTAGCAGGCCACCCCCAGGTCTTCCAGCGATAGGGTCTGGGCCATGGCGTGGCGAATGGAATCCTCATCGTCGATAAAGATCACGTCGGTCTGGGTCATTCCACGGTCTCCCGTCGGGTCAGAGTGAGGATGAATTCAGCACCGTCGCCGTCGTTGCGATTGTGCCCAGTCAGGCGACCGCCCTGCGCGTCCACGATCTGGCGCGAGATGGACAGACCGAGGCCCAGCCCCTGCTTCATGGATTTGGTGGTAAAGAACGGTTCGAAGACCTGCTCGGTGTTGGCCGGCAGGCCCGACCCGTTATCCCGGATCCGGCACTGCCAGCCGTCGTCGTCCGAGCGGATATCGATGGTGATGCGCGGGTCGTCCACGCCCTCCACCGCCTGCACGGCATTGGCGATCAGGTTCACCATCACCTGCTCGATGCGGATCAGGTCGCCGTGGATCATGACGGGCTCGTCCGGGCGCTGCCAGTCGATGGTGACACCCTCGCTGTTCTCCTGGGCGGTGATGATCTTCAACGCCGCGTCGATGGGCTGGCGCAGGTCAATGGACGACGGCGGGCCTTCGGACTTGCGGGCGAAGACTTTGAACTGCCGGGTCAGCTCCGCCATCTTCAGGCACAGACTGGCGATTTCCTGCAGGTTGGCGTCCACCATCGCCGTCTCGCCCCGCTCCAGGAAGCGTCGACTGTTGCGGGCGTAGGTCTGGATGGCGGTGAGTGGCTGGTTCATCTCGTGATTCAAACCCGCGGACATTTGCCCCAATACCGCCAGTTTGGCCGCTTGGATCAGCTCCTGCTGGGTTTCCTTGAGTTCGTCCTGGGCCTCTTCCCGCTGGCGGATCTCTTCCAGCAGCTGCTGGTTGGTGTTCTCCAGGTCAGCGGTGCGCTCGGCCACCCGTTTCTCCAGCTGTTCGCCGCGCTGGGCGAGCTCCGCCTCCCGGCGATAGCGCTCCCGCAAATACAGCCAGGTCAGGAAAATCCCGAGGAACAGCATGAAGCCGCCAATCAGGAACTGGATGCGGATCCACAGGATTGGCTGGGTGCTGACCATGACCTGCAGGGTCCAGTCCATCCGCGGCAGCGGGGTACGCAATTGCAGGTAGTCCTGGTCGACACCCGGTTCGCTGACGTGGATGCGGGCCACCTTGGCCGACACGCCCCAGGGCTGACCCAGCGGCGTGATCGCCATGGGCGCCAGGTCCCGGTTGGGGTAACGCAGGCTCGGCGCGGGATTGGGCGACTGGCGATCGAAATCCCGGTACAGCCAGTCCTTCCGGCTCGACAGGAAGCTGATGCCGTCATCGTCCAGCACCACCATTTCCGCATCGTGCAGGGAGGCCGGCCGCTGCCATTGGGATTCCAGTTCGTTCACCTGCACCTTCACAGCGATAACGCCGAGAATGTCGCCCCGTCCGTTTTTCACCGGGTGGGAAAAATACAGGCCCCGGATATCGGACGTGGTGCCCAGCGCAAAATACACCGCCGAGTCGCCCGTGCGCATGGCGTCCTGGAAATAGGGGCGGAAATCGAATACCCGGCCGATAAAGCTGTCCCGGCGCTGGTAATTGTTGGCGGCGATGGTGAAGCCGGTGCGGTCCATCAGGTACACGTCGGAACTGCCGACGATGTTGGCCATACGCTTCATTTCCTCGTTGGCCTCGAGGATCAGGCGCTGGTTGTCCGGATTCAGCAGGACGTTTTCCATCAGCGGATGTTCGGCCATGAGTTCGGGAATCGGCCGATAGCGCTTGAGCTCGTTGGCCACGAGCTGGGTGTAGCGGAAGGATTCCTCGTGGGCTTCCTGTTCCAGCATCCGATAGCCGGCCCAGCCGCCGAGCAGCCAGGAAAAGCCGATCGTCACGAGGAAAAGGAGTACTGCCCAGAGTCGGTAGGTCATGGATGCCTGCTTATGAATGTCCGAGGCAAGCCTACCCCTGAGGCGGGCAAGGAACAACCGGCCGGGTGCGGCCGACCGGTTGTTGCCCGTGTGGTGACGGGTCACCGGAGGATCACGAGGCTCCCACGGTCTTGCCATGATCCGGACGCCGCTGCTTCTGCATGAAGTAGGTGACCACCGCCAGGGCGATGCCCGCCAGGTCGGAGATCCAGCCACCGGCGATCATCATCAGGGCCGCCGCCAGCAACAGCAGACGGGTCAGGCGGGGTGCACCGGCCTGGAAGATCCAGCCTTGCACCGCACCCGACAGCAGGTACACCCCGAAGGTGGCGGTGATCAGCGCGCGGGCGATGGCCAGGACGCTGGCGTCCATCAGCAGGGCGCCGTTGTAGAAGAACATGAACGGCACGATGAACGCAGCCAGGCCAATCCGGAACGACGCCACCGATGTCTCCATCGCATTGGCGCCGGATATCCCGGCGGCGGCGTAGGACGCGAGCGCCACTGGCGGCGTGATCGCCGACACCACCGCGAAGTAGAACACGAAGAAGTGCGCGGTCAGCGGCTCGATACCCAGCTGCACCAGACCCGGTGCGACCACCGAGGCGGCGACGGCGTAGGCGGCCGTGGTCGGCATGCCCATCCCCAGCATGATGGAAATCAGCATGGCGAAGACCAGCGCCAGCAGCTGGCTGTGTTCAGCCACGCTCAGCAGCAGCGCCGAAAAACGGGCACCGACGCCGGTCAGCGAGATGACGCCGACGATCACACCGGCGCAGGCACACACCGCGATGATCTGGATCGACATGATGCCGGCCAGTTCCAACGCGTGCAGGATCGAGCGAATACCCATCTTGTGAGGCGACAGCCAGCTCACCACCACGGCCGAGACCATCGCCAGGGTACCGGCGCGGATCACCGAGTAGCCCATGAACAGGGCCACCACCAGGATCAGGATGGGCGCGAACAGGTAGATCTGCTTGGCCAGCGTCTTGAACCGCGGCAGTTCGTCGGAGCGCATACCGCGCATGCCCAGCTTGGCGGCTTCAAAGTCCACCATGAAGAACACGGAGGCGAAGTAGAGGATCGCCGGGATGATCGCCGCGATGGCAATGTCGGTGTAGGGGATACCGGTGATTTCCGCCATGATGAAGGCGCCGGCGCCCATGATCGGCGGCATGATCTGCCCACCGGTGGAGGCTGCGGCTTCGACCGCACCGGCGGTCTGTTTACGGTAACCCACTCGCTTCATCAGCGGGATGGTCAGCGAACCGGTGGAGACCACGTTACCGGCACTGGTGCCGTTGATCATGCCCATCAGACCGGACGCGAAAATCGCCACCTTGGCGGGGCCGCCGCGGGAGCGGCCGGCGCAGGCAAAGGCGAAGTTGACGAAATAATCACCCACCTTGGACGCCTGCAGGAAGGCGGCAAAGATGATGAACAGGATAATGTAGGTCGACGACACGGCGGTGGTCGGCCCGAGCACACCCGCATCGGTGTAGACCTGGCTGAAGAAGCGCTGGATCGACAGACCCGGATAGCTCAGGAAGCCCGGCAGATAGGGGCCGAGGAACACATAGGCCAGGAAGATCAGGGCAATGACCACCAGCGCCAGACCGGCGACCCGGCGGGTCATTTCCATGATCAGCGCGGTGCCGGCAATGGCTGCGAAGGAGATGCCAATGGGCGCAAAGGAGGTACCGGTGCTCATGCGCATGGCGGTGTTATAGACCTCCAGGAAGTATGCCGCCGTGGCGATGGAGCACAGGATCAGCACCAGGTCCGGCAGGCTGAAGGCGGCCCGGTCACGCTGGTGGAACCAGCTCAGGACGATCGCACCGGCGGTGGCGACGAGCAGCGGCCAGCCGAAATGCCAGGTTTCCAGGTCCGGCGGCAGCCGCATGGTGCCGGCGGCAATCATCTGGTGAAAATTGAAGGTCTGGTACAGGGTATACAGCGCCGGCAACATCAGGACCGCAGCGATCCAGGTGGTCCAGCGATGACGGGCCTCGCCCTCTTGCCCGGACACGAACTGGGCGCCAGTGTAGAGGAGGAAGCCGAGAATCAGGGCGCCACAGACGTGCACGATCCGGAAGGACCAGGTCTCCATCGGCGCGATGTTCAGGGAATACAGGTGGAAAGCCGAGTAGGCAATCGACAGGACGATAACGGCCTGCAACATCCAGCCGGTGTAAAGGCGGCGGTTGGACTCAACCGGTTCTTCATCCACACCATGGGCCAGCATGTGATCGTCTTCCGGTGCGGCCGGAGACGGATTCTTGTCGTGGGTATCAGTAGTCATGATGCAACCTGATCGGAAAGAAAAATGGCCGGAAGGCGGCCAGAAGCCAGGAAGCGGACCGGCCGGCTGGCCGGTCCTGCGACTGTCGCGGGCGCGACAGGGGGCTTACTTGATCTGGCTGTCGTCGATCTTGTAGCCGTGCTCGTTGAACCAGCGAGCGGCACCCGGATGCCACGGCAGAACGGTGTTCTTGCTGTAGTTCTCCGGAATGGACGACTTGGCGGCCTTGTGGATGCCCACCATCTTGTCGTTGTTTTCCATGGTCAGCTTGGTCATCTCGTACACGAAGTCTTCCGGTACGTCACAGTTGGCGATGGCGAAGTTCCACATGGAAACGACGTTGGACGGCTTGTCCAGCGACTGGTAGGTGCTGGCCGGGATTTCGAACTTGGACACCGGGAAGTTGTTCAGGATTTTCTGCTGCTCTTCGTCCGTCATGCCGATGATGTTCACATCGGTCTGCACTTCCAGCTGGCTAACCGCCGGAATCGGGATACCCGCCGCGAACGCGACCACGTCGATCAGGCCGTCCTGCAGCTGACCACCCAGGTCCGACCAACTGCCGTTACGACGCTCGTACTTCACGCCCAGGGCATCCATCATCTTCGGGAAGTAGGTGTCGGAGGTGGAACCGGCCGGACCGAAACCAATCTTGGCGCCGTCGGGAATGTCGGAAATGGACTTGATGCCGGAGCTGGCCAGTGCGGTGACCGAGAACGGCGTCTGGTACATCGGGAACATGGCACAGACGTTGTCCATCTTCATGCCCGGAGCCAGCGGGCTGTTGCCATCGATGGATTCCTGGGCGGGGCCCAGCGTGGTCAGGCCGAACTTCAGGTCGCCGGTATGGACCAGCGCCATGTTCTGCATCGGGCCACCGGTGATTTCAGCACCGCCGGAGACGCCCAGGTTTTCGGAAATGAAGTGAGCCCAGCCAGAACCATAGGCGAAGTAAGTACCGCCCTGACTGGCTGTACCGACGGTGAACTTTTCGGGCCAGTCGGAACGGTCCTGCGCGGACGCGGAAGCGGATACGATCAGTGCCGAGGCGAACGAAGCCGCCAGCAGGGACTGTAATTTCATTGTTTTTGCTCCTGAATGTCATTGTCATTATTCGAGAGCGTCTGAAGTCGAAGTCGTCGAGTGCTTCAGAGGCTCCCCAGTCATGCGCAGTCCACTCACAGCAAACTACAGGCCAGATCCGTAGAATTCGCGACTTTCCTGGCCCCAGCGGAAACCGTCACAATAGAACATAGTCAGCAATGGGTCATTTTTCACCCACCCCTGACAGGGCAATGTGTGGGAACCCACCCATTGCTGCTCGGAGAGAATGATCCGGGCAAACGGCCGACGATGCGATCGCCCAACAGGCCCCCCAAGACGCGCCGTTTTCGGCTACAATGTGTACCGGTTTCCGCAAGTGTCTTTCGGGGCAAAGCGAACCTTTTCCCCTGCGGTCTGTCCCCAAACACGCCCCTCTTGGGCTTTGCAGCGGACAGACTGAAAAGGGCGCTGTGAAAACGGCGGTACCCGGCGGAAGGCTGTGTTGCTCCATCCCGGCCTGACCGGCACTCGCCACGTGTCACAACACCCTTGCAACATCCGCGTCATCCGAAGGCGCAATCCTGACCGGGCAACGTCGCCCTGTACTGGCATCGCCGCCGGCATTAGTGTAGCTACTGCAGACATATACGTTTGGCTACTGGACGGCGCGGAATGTGAACAAAACGACGGCAGTTATGGTACGAATGGGGATGGCCCAAAGGAGGGACTCTCTGAAAACGCCCTGACGTTTCCCGCGTCGGGCAGGACGTTTTCAGCGGTTTCCTGGTCTGGGGAACGCCTGAATACCCACTGAACCACCTCTGGCTCGCCAAGCGGTTCAGGTGTTGTTCGACGTCTCCCCTGTTCATCCCGAGTAGGACCAGTGGATGCAGCTCACAAGGCCGCATCTGAACCATCCGTCCTGATCCACAACGACGACCTGAAGACGAAACATGACTGACTCCAAATCCAAGATTATCTATACCCTGACCGACGAAGCCCCTGCGCTGGCCACCCGCTCTCTCCTGCCGATCCTGGAGACCTTTGCGGCCCCCGCGGGCATCGAATTCGAAACCAGTGATATTTCTCTGGCCGCCCGTATCCTTGCGGCCTTCCCGGACCGTCTCAGCGAAGACCAGAAGGTTCCGGATCACCTGGCCGAACTGGGCGAATACACCAAGAACCCGCACGCCAACATCATCAAGCTGCCGAACATCAGTGCCTCAATCCCGCAGCTGCGTGCGGCCATCAAAGAGCTGAAAGAACAGGGCTACGACCTTCCTGAATACAAGGAGCATCCGGAGACCGACGAGGAGAAGGAAGCTCAGGCGCGTTACGCCAAGGTCCTCGGCAGTGCCGTGAACCCGGTCCTGCGTGAAGGCAACTCCGACCGTCGCGCTCCGGCCGCGGTCAAGGCCTTCGCCCGCAAATACCCGCACTCCATGGGTGAATGGAGCCCGGCCTCCCGCACGCACGTTGCCCACATGCGCGGCGGCGATTTCTACTCCAGCGAGCAGTCCCTGACCCTGGACAAGGCCACCACCGCCCGCATCGTTTTCGAGAACACCAAGGGCGAACAGACCGTCCTGAAACCGGAGCTGCCGCTGCAGGAAGGCGAAGTCCTGGACGGCATGTTCATGAGCTGCAAGGCCCTGCGCAAGTTCTTCTCCGATGCCATTGAAGATTGCCAGAACACCGGCGTCATGTTCTCCCTGCACGTCAAGGCGACCATGATGAAGATCTCCCACCCGATCGTGTTCGGTCACGCGGTGAAGATCTTCTATAAGGAGCTGTTCGACAAGTACGGCGACCTGTTCGACGAGATCGGCGTGAATCCGAACAACGGCCTGTCTTCCGTCGTCGAGAAGATCAAGCAGCTGCCGGAATCCAAGCAGGAAGAAATCCAGGAAGACCTGCACGCCTGCTACGAGCACCGTCCGGAAATCGCCATGGTCGATTCTGTCAAAGGCATCACCAACCTGCACGTGCCCAGTGACGTCATCGTCGACGCCTCCATGCCGGCCATGATCCGTAACTCCGGCAAGATGTGGGCCCGTGACGGCAAGCTGAAGGACACCAAGGCGGTCATGCCGGAGTCCACCTACGCCACCATCTACCAGGAAGTGATCAACTTCTGTAAGACCCACGGCGCCTTTGACCCGACCAAGATGGGTACCGTGCCGAACGTGGGCCTGATGGCGCAGAAAGCTGAAGAGTACGGCTCCCACGACAAAACCTTCGAAATCCCGGAAGACGGCGTTGTCCGTGTGATCGACGGCGACGGCAAGGTGCTGACCGAGCACAAGGTCGAGAAAGGCGACATCTGGCGCGCCTGCCAGACCAAGGACCTGCCGATCCGCGACTGGGTCAAGCTGGCCGTCAACCGTGCCCGCGCCACCGGCATGCCGGCGGTCTTCTGGCTGGACGATGAGCGTGCCCACGACGCACAGCTGATCAAGAAAGTCGAAAAATACCTGCAGGAACACGACACCGACGGCCTGGACATCCGCATCATGTCGCCGGTTCGCGCCATCCGCTGGACCATGGAGCGCCTGCTCCGCGGCCTGGACACCATCTCCGTCACCGGTAACGTCCTGCGGGATTACCTGACTGACCTGTTCCCGATCCTGGAACTGGGCACCAGTGCCAAGATGCTGTCCATCGTTCCGCTGCTCAACGGCGGCGGCCTGTACGAAACCGGTGCCGGCGGTTCCGCACCGAAGCACGTGCAGCAGCTGCTGGAAGAGAACCACCTGCGCTGGGATTCCCTCGGCGAGTTCCTCGCCATCGCCGTCTCACTTGAGGAACTGGGCGATAAGGAGCACAACGAGCGTGCGCGCATCCTTGGCCTGAGCCTCGACAAGGCGACCGAGCGTCTGCTGGAAAACAACCAGTCCCCGTCCCGCGTGACCGGCGAGCTGGACAACCGCGGCAGCCACTTCCACCTGGCCCGCTACTGGGCTGAGGAACTGGCCAACCAGGACGACGATCCCAAGCTGAAGGAATTCTTCGCCAAGCTGAGCAAGCAACTCGAAGACAACAAGGACACCATCCTGGAAGAAATGAGCGTGATCCAGGGCCATCCGGCCGACATCGGGGGCTACTACCACCCGCCGGCGGACAAGGTCTGCAAGATCATGCAGCCGAGCGAGACGCTGAACGGCATCCTCGCCAAGGCCCGCGAAGACGCCCAGTCGGCGTAATCGCAGCGGTCTGAAAAAGCCCGGTCAGGGAAACCTGACCGGGCTTTTTTGTGGGCGGTGACCGGTCGGCACGCCGGTTACCAGGGCAACTCCTCGCCATTGCTGTGCCAGAAGGAACCGGTGTTCTCCAGGTTCAGTGCCTCGATGCGGGTCGCCAGGCCCAGCGCGGATTCTTCCGGCGTGATCAGGCCACCGAAGTTCACCATGCGGGTCTTCACATAGCCCGGATGCAGTTGGGCCACGGCGATACCGCGCGGCTTCAGGTCCATCGCCAGGGAGCGGCCGAGGGCGTTCAACGCCGCCTTGGAAGCGCGATAACCGTAACGTCCACCGGAGTCGTTGTCGGCCATCGAGCCCATACGGCTGGTGATGTTGGCGATCTTCGCACCCTCGCGCAGATACGGCAGTAAGGCTTCAGTCACCCGCAGGGGCGCATAGGCGTTCACTTCCATCTGGAAACGCAGGGAGTCGTAGTCGATATGGCCCAGCTCTTCGTCCTGTAACACCCCGGCATTGTTGATCAGCAGGTCGATCCCGTCGGTCTGCTTTACGGCCTCGACGATGCGAGCCACGCCAGAGTCGGTCGTCACATCGACGCCTTCAACCACCTGTTCGGCCACGTCCGCCAGCTCGTCGGACGCGCTCCGGCATACGCCGATGACCGACCAGTCATGACGGGCGTAATAGCGCGCCAGTTCAAGCCCCACACCGCGGTTAGCGCCGGTAATCAGCACTCGCAACATATGTGTCCCTCTCCCGATAAAACGTTGTTATTGGCGAGGACCATATAACAGGGTGTCGTCCGAGGCCAAGCAAAGGCGTAATATATGAACTGTTGTTCAGGATGGGTTAAGCATACCGGCGGTGGTTTCCCGCAGGGTACCGGGCGCCACCTGGGCCCCGCTCCACTGATCCTGCACCAGATGCACGAACACCGCCAGCTCCGGAAGCTGATGACGCCGGTCCCGCCGCACCACGAGGTAAAGCGGCACGCGCCCGCCGGTGTCCGGATACACCCGAACCTCATTCCGGCATTCCGCCATGTCCGCCAGGTGAGCCTCCACCAGTGCCAACCCGAGCCCCGCCTTGACCATGGTGATGGTGGAATATTCATCGTCCGAGGTGGCCACGATATTGGCCTCGTCGTAATGCGATCCGAGGATCTGGCGCATCAGATCGCTGTAGGGACACTCCATGCTCGGCGAGATCCAGGCACGACCGGCCAGCTCTCCGGCGGTGGCCGGCAACGGCCCGCTTTTACCGGCCGGCGGTCCCACGGTAACAATGTTCACGTGGCCCAGTTCGGTCCGCTCCAGATCCGGGTGATCCCGGCCACCGAAGACAAACCCCGCATCCAGATCCCCCGTCAGCACCGCCCGCTGGTTGTCGCCCGAATTCCCCGAACGCACCACCAGCGAAACGTCCGGGAGTTCCCGGGCGGCCGCTTCCAGCACCTGTTCGAAACGCAGCAGTTCGGGCAGGGCATTGAGGCCGAACAGCAGTTGGGTGCGGGCACGGCCGGCTATGGCGTGGGCGGTCGTCTCGAATTCGGCCAGGTTTCCCAGAATGCGATTGGCCATGGGCAACAGGCGCCGGCCAGCCTCAGTCAGCAGCATGCCTTTGCTGGTGCGCTCGAACAGCGTCAGGTTGAGGGCGTCTTCCAGCTGCTTGAGCTGGGCACTGACCGCGGCAGGCGTGGAGAACCGGCGCTCCGCCGCGCGGGTCAGGTTTTTCTCTTCAGCGATCAACACAAACGAACGCAGCTTCTCGATCTGGATATTCATCAGGACTCTCCATGGCAATACCCTGCGATGACGCCATCCATTGCGACCGGCCACAGCCCGGCGCCGGTCATACATCACGAAAGCATAACAGGGGCACTTTCCCCAAGTCTGCTACAAAGCGGCTTCTCGCGCGTTCAGGTTTTCTTAACGCCGCGTGAAAAATTTATAGATTCCGCACCTTTCGGGACTTTTCTAGCATCAGGGTTCGAGTCGGTGATCACCGACGCCATCACACCGGGAGGACACAGCCATGCAACACACCCTGACGCTCAAGCCCCGCAAAATCCAATGGCCGACCCTGCCGGCACTGGCCCGGCTGCGCCGTTGGCGCAAACGTCTGGCCAACCGCCGCTCCCTGCGGCGTGAGTTCGGTGGTGCCAGCCCGGCCTGGCTGGCGCATATGGAGCGGGATATCGGCCTGGAGCCGGGCGACCTGCAGCGGGAGATGAACAAGCCGTTCTGGGCTGAGTAGTCCCTACCCGACGACGCGGATCCTGCGATTGGGGATGGTTTTCAAGCCATCCCCTTTTTTGTGGCCGTGGCCGGCCGTGCGTTGACCGGCGTCATTGCGCTCGCGCAACACGGGTGTCACATTCAGCGTGCTATCCTGCTCTGGCCTATGATGGATTCAGCATGCATGAAACACCTTTTCCTGATTCGACACGGCAAATCCAGCTGGTCCGACGCCTCGCTGGAGGATTGGGAGCGCCCGCTGAACAAGCGTGGCCTACGGCAGATCGCCGACATGGCCCCGGTTCTTCAACGGATCGGTGCGTTTGACGGCGCGGTGTATTCGAGCAATGCCCTGCGCGCGCGCAAGACCATCGAGGGGATGCTGGCCAGCCTGGAAGACAGGACCCTGGCCGAACGGATCGCCTTCAAATCCCGCCTCTATACCTTCAGTGGCGATGTCCTCTGGAAATGGCTGCACAAGCAACAGGACGATGGCGCGATCACCCTGGTCGGTCACAACCCGGCCCTGCTGGAGCTGGCCAATCGACTCCTGCGCCACCCTATCGATGCCCTGCCTACCGCCGGGTGCGTGCATATCCTGTTACCGATCCAGCGCTGGAAGGAGATTGAGCCGGACACCGGCGCACTGGCCCTGTATCTGAAACCAGCCTGGGTCAGCTACGCCGAATTCCAGCGTAAGCAGTCCGGTGACCCGGGCAAGAAAGAAGAAGGGCATTCTCTGCGCGGTCTGGCGCTGTCCCTGCCCCACTTGATGGACCGGTTGACCGAATTGGAGCCGCCGGCGGCTCTGGGTTTCGATCCCGAATTCCTGCACCAGTACCGGATCACCATCCGCAAGGTTCGCGCCGTGATGGAGACGCTCTACGCGCTCTCCGGCGACAAGGCACTGAAGGCCCCCATCAAGCGCTTGCGCCGTCACGCTCAGGCCACCAGCGCCTTGCGCGATCTGGACGTGTTCAATGAGACCCTGTTGGCGTGGCTGAACGACCCGGAATTTCAGGATGCCCTAAAGACCACGGGGGTTCCGCAGGCCTTTCGGGCCAGGCAGCGGGAGGCCCAGCTGGCCTTTGCCCAACACATCGACGCGCGGGACTACCTCGATGACCGGGAAAACCTGCAGTCCTTCGTCCGCTCCAACCGCTTGAAGGCGATTCTCGACAGCCTGGACAAGCACCGCACCCGCGAAGCCCTGGATGCCCGCATTGCCGACCACAACGCCCGGCTGGTCGCACTGTCGGACCTGTCTCCGGACGAGGATTTCCACCGCCTGCGCAAATGCCTCAAACGCATCCGCTATCTGGCGGATCTGGATCGGGCGCTGCCCAAAGCCTTTCGCAAGGACCTGAAGCAGCGCCAGACGATTCTGGGAGACTTCCAGGACCGGCATATTCAACTGGTCTTCATGCAGACCTATCAGGCGGAAGCGGATCCAGAGGGACGGTTGACGCCGTTGATTGAACGGCTGTCGGGCCAGAAACAGGCGGATCGCCAGCGCATACTGACCCTCGACGTGATCGACGCGCCAGAGCCACTCACCCGCACCGGAAGACCGCGGACCCAGGAAGCCTGATCAGCGGTCCAGCAGTTCGATCCAGTGCTGCACCGGCCGATCCGCCTTACTGCCGATGTGCAGCTGGCAGCCGATGTTGGCGGTGACGATGCGGTCCGGATTGTCGATGGTCAGCGCCTTGAGCTTGTTGCCCAGCAGACGCTGGCTCATTTCCGGCTGGAGAATGGAATAGGTGCCGGCGGAGCCACAGCACAGGTGCTTGTCGCGGGTTTCCGCCAGACCGATGCCCACCTTGCGCAACACCTGCTCCATCACGCCGTTCTGCTTCATCGCGTGTTGCAGGGTGCACGGGCAATGCACCGCCACCTTGCCGGATGACTCCGCCGGGCGCAGGGTGGACAGGTCCTCCTGCAGCAGGAATTCACCCAGATCCCGGGTCATGGCGCTGATGCGGGCGGCCTTGTGGGCGTAGTCCGGATCGTCCCGCAACAGGTGGCCGTAGTCCTGCACCATCGCGCCGCAGCCGGAGGCGGTCATGACGATGGCTTCCGCCCCGCCCTCGATCATCGGCCACCAGGCGTCGATGTTGCGGCGCATGTCGTCCAGACCGTCGTCGTGGGCGGACAGGTGGTAATTGATAGCCCCGCAGCAGCCGGCTTCCGACGCTTCAATCAGCGAAATGCCCAGACGATCCAACACCCGGGCCGCGGCGGCGTTGGTGTTGGGCGTCGCGGCCGACTGCACGCAGCCGGCGAGGGCGATCACCACCCGCTCGTGCCGGGCGGCGGGCCAGGGCCGGGTGGCCTGCCGGGGCGGCACCTTCGAGCGCAGCGCTTCCGGCAACAGCGGCCGGAACATCTGCCCCAGGGCCAACAGCGGCGTGAACAATGCGCGCTTGGGCACGATGGTCCGCAGCGCCCAGCGAATCATCCGCTCACGGCGCGGGCGCTCCAGTTTTTCATCCACCAGGCCCCGGGTGATGTCCACCAGACGACCGTACTGCACCCCCGACGGGCAGGTGGTCTCGCAGCTTCGGCAGGTCAGGCAGCGGTCCAGGTGCGTGCGGGTTTTTTCCGTCACCTCGTTGCCTTCCAGGAACTGTTTCATCAGGTAGATCCGGCCGCGCGGGCCGTCCCGCTCGTCGTTCAGCTCCTGGTAGGTGGGACAGGTGGCGGTACAGAAACCGCAGTGCACGCAGGCGCGCAGGATGGCTTCAGCCTCCTGGCCTTCGGTGGTGTTGGCGAATTCCTTGACAAGATTGGTCTGCATACGGGTTACAACCAGCTGTAGAGTCGACCGGGATTAAAGACGCCGTCGGGATCGAAGGCCTGCTTCAGGCGTTGTTGGATCTGCTGCAACGGCTGGGCCTGACGATGCATCACCTCGCCGCGGCGATCGCCGCCACGGAACAGGCTCACCTGGCCGCCGGCGGCCTCTGCCAGCGGTTCCATGTCGCCCATCGTGGCTTCGCCCCGATACCAGCGCTGGGCGCCGCCCCAATCCACCAGCCAGTCGCCGTCCATCGGCGGGTTGGCGGCGGTGCTGTTCACCGAAAAACGCCATAGCGGCGCGTCGCCGGCGAAGAAATCAAGCTTCTGGTCCCGCAGTGCGGCCCAGAAATCGCCGGCGTCTTCGAGTACATCGCCGTCCCAGTGATGCGCCGTGGCTTCCACCGCGGACTGGGCGCCGGCGAGGCGCAGGTACAGCTTGCCGTCGACCCAGCAGGCGCCGGTCAGCGGCTTGGGTTCACCGGCGCGTTGGTTCATGTACGGTATGGCGTCTTCCAGGTCCATGACCTGCACCAGCGTCAGGCTCGACGCCGGCCGCGGCATCACCTTGAGGCTGACTTCAGTGATCACGCCCAGGCAGCCCAGGGCGCCGGCCTGCAGACGCGAAACGTCGTAGCCGGCCACGTTTTTCATCACCTGGCCGCCAAAATGCAGGTGTTCGGCCTTGCCGTTGATCAACCTTAGGCCCAGCACCTGATCCCGCACGGAATAGGTCCAGGGCCGGCCGGGGCCGGACTGGTTGCAGGCCAGGGTGCCGCCGATGGTGCTGCGGGCCGAGAAGTGCGGCGGCTCGAACGACAGGCACTGATTGTGCTCCGCCAGGGCCGCGTCAATCTCTTTCAACGGCGTGCCGGCACGGACGGTCAGCACCAGTTCCACCGGCTGGTAATCCACGATGCCGGTATGCTCGGACAGGTTCAGTGGCGTGGTTTCCACATCGGTCTGGCGGCCCATGAAGGCTTTGCTGCCACCACCGACAATCGAGAGTTTGCGTTCTTCCGCCAGCGCCGCGTACACCTGCTGCTGCAGTGTTTGAGTCTTGTCCGCCATCAGGCCTCCGCCGCATGGGCTTTGTGTTCCAGGGACCGGTACTCCTGGCAATGACGCAGGGCGGGCACGCCCTTGCCCGGGTTCAGCAGGCCGTCCGGATCGAAAGCGGCCTTGAGGGCGTGGAACTGGGCCAGTTCCAGGTCGTCGAACTGGATCGCCATCTGACGAATTTTCTCCACGCCCACGCCGTGCTCCCCGGTAATGCAGCCGCCGACGTTGACGCACATGGACAGGATGGCGCCGCCGAATTCCTCGGTGCGCTCAAATTCGCCCGGCACGTTGGCATCGAACAGGATCAGCGGGTGCATGTTGCCGTCGCCGGCGTGGAATACGTTGGCAACCCGCAGTCCGTAATGCTCGGACATCTTCTGCATTTCCGTGAGCACGTAGGCCAGGTGGCGCCGGGGAATGGTGCCGTCCATGCAGTAATAGTCCGGCGAGATCCGGCCCACCGCCGGGAACGCCGACTTGCGACCTTTCCAGAGCAACGCCCGCTCCTCCTCGCTCTGGGACACACGAATGGACGTTGCCCCGAAGGAGCGGAACAGGTTGCTCGCCTGCTCGATGTGTTCCTGCACTTCCTCAGCGGTCCCGTCCACTTCGCACAGCAGCAGGGCCGCCGCGTCGCGGGGATAGCCGGCCTGGGCAAAGTCTTCGGCGGCAACAATGGCAAAGCCGTCCATCATTTCCAGCCCGCCCGGAATGATGCCGTGGGCGATGACACCGCCGACCGCATCGCCGGCGTTCTGCACCGAATCGAACCCGGCCATGACCACCTGGGCCTGTTCCGGTTTGGGCAGCAGCCTGACCTTCACTTCGGTGACGATCCCCAGCAAGCCCTCGGAGCCGGTCATCAGCGCCAGCATGTCCATGCCGCAGCCGTCCAGCGCATCGCTGCCCACCACCAGCTTCTCGCCTTCGACGGTCACCATCTCGACACTGAGGATGTTGTGGACGGTCAGTCCGTATTTGAGGCAGTGCACACCACCGGAGTTCTCGGCGACGTTGCCGCCAATGGTGCAGGCAATCTGGGAAGAGGGATCGGGGCCGTAGTAGAGGCCGTATTGCGCCGCTTCCTCGCTGATGGCCAGGTTGCGGACGCCGGGCTGCAGGCGCGCGGTGCGGGCCAGCGGATCGATCTGAAGGATGCGGTTGAACTTGGCCAGCGACAGCACGACGCCTTCGGCATGGGGCATGGCCCCGGCACTCAGGCCGGTTCCGGCGCCGCGGGCGACCACCGGCACCTTGTGCTCGTGACACAGGCGCATGGCCTGCTGTACCTGCTCAACGGTCTCCGGCAACACCACCAGCCACGGCATCTCGCAGTACATGGACAGGCCGTCGCACTCGTAGGGGCGGATGGTTTCGTCATCCTCGATGACGAACGCCGGATCGATAAACGTGCGGAACTGGCGCGCCAGCTCGGCACGATCGATCGTGGGTGTGGACATGATCTCTCTCCCGGTCCGATCGGACCGACTTCTTATACTTGTTCTAACTTATGCCCGGCACTGACCGCGGATCAACCCCGTTTTGCGAGGAAATAATCCAGCCCGGCCTGGGCGCACTCCATATCCTGTTGCGGGGTGCCGGAACTCAGGCCGATACCACCGACCACTTCCCCGTCGACCGTCACCGGCAGGCCACCGCCTACGGAACTGATACGACCGCCCACCTCGGTATGGATGCCGAAGGCCAGCTGGCCGGGTACGTTGGCGGCGTTGTACTCGTGGGTCGCCTTGCGCGCGGCGGCGGCGGTGTAGGCCTTGTCCTGGGCGATGATGACGCTGGAGGTCTTGCCGCCGTCCATGCGTTCGAACGCCACCAGATTGCCGGACTCGTCGGTGATCGCAATGCACATCGGCACGCCGATTTCGCGGGCCTTCTCGGCGGCACCTTCGATCAGCAGTCGGGCGTCGGCACTATCCAGGCGTTTCAGGGTAAGCATGAGGGATCTCCTTTAACCGGTTGGGAACTCCCCCGGTTATAACCGGGGGCGCCCCGCGTCGGCCATGCGACTTTCATCGGGTAGGGTTAACCGTAGACCTTATCCGGCAGCCAGGTGATGATCGCCGGGAACAGGATGCACAGCACCAGTCCCAGGCACTGCAGCCCGAGGAACACCAGGGACGAGCGGAAGATCGTCGCCATGGAAATCTCCGGCGGGCACACGCCGCGGATGTAGAACAGTGCATAACCGAACGGCGGGCTGAGGAAGGACATCTGCATGTTCACCAGATACAGCACGCCGAACCAGAGCACCACGTCTTCCCCCGGCACCGCCGGCAGGCCGAACAGGCCGTCGAAGGTCAACGACTTCACGATCGGAATGAAGATCGGCACTGCCAGCAGCAGGATGCCGACCCAGTCCAGGAACATGCCCAGGATCACCAGCAAGGCCATCAGCAGGAACAGGATGCCGTAGGACGACAGGCCCGTCCCGAGGATGGCGTTGGTGATGAACTCCTGACCGCCCTGGAGGATATAGAAGCCCACGAACACCGAGGCGCCGAACATGATCCACAGCACCATGGCCGAGGCCTTGGCGGTGGTAATGGAGGCTTCCTTGAGGGTCTTGATGGAAAACGACTTGTGCATCGCGGCCACCACCATGGCGCCGAACGAGCCGATGCCGGCCGCCTCCACCGGCGTGGCAATGCCGCCGAACAGCAGCCCCAGAACCAGCGCCACCAGGATGAAAGGCGCGATCAGGTCCTTCAGCAACAGCAGCTTGTCCTTGAAAGAGATGCGTTCCTCTTTCGAGATCGGTGGCCCCAGCTTGGGATTGATGGCCGTGCGGATCAGTACGTAGGCGATGTACATCCCGGACAGCATCAGCCCCGGCACCACGGAACCCAGATAGAGTTCGCCCACCGACTGCTGCGCCACCACGGCGTAGAGGATCGCCAGGATCGAGGGCGGGATCAGGATGCCCAGTGTGCCACCGGCCATGATCGAACCGAGCGCAATCTGGTGATCATACCCGCGCCGCAGCATGGCCGGCAGCGCGATAATGCCCATGGTGACCACCGCGGCCCCGATCACGCCCACCATAGCGGCGAGGATGGTCGACGCCAGGATGGTGGCCGACGCCAGACCGCCGCTCAGGCCGCCCATCCACTTGTAGACCACGTTGAACATTTCCTCGATCAACCCGGCCCGCTCCAGCATCGACGCCATGAAAATGAACAGCGGGATGGCGGCCAGGTCCGAGTTGGTCATCATCGGGAAGATGCGGCTGGGGACGATGTTGAGCATCAGCGCATCGCCCACCAGGTAGATGAACGCGACGCCCAGACCGCCGGTGACGAACGCCAGGGGCAGCCCCATCATCAGCGCAACCAGCAGCGAGCCGAACATCAGGTAGGTGAGCGGTCCGATACCAATGCCGTACAGGCTGCCGGCCAGTCGGAACAGGAAGTATTCGTCGCTGTAGGGGTCGTAGAACAGGATGTTGATGGTCTCGACCACAATGATGAAGCCCAGCGCCACCGTGGCGATGATCATCAGCCAGGTGCCAAGCTGACCGAACAGTGCTTTCACCGCACTGTCGGCGGTATCGGGTTTGGCGGTGTTGACGCTCATGCGTTGCCCTCCTTACCCAGGCGGATAAACAGGGCAATGTCCTTGATCAGCTTGGACAGGCCTGCCAACAGAATCAGGATGGCGCCCAGCAGCATCATGAACTTCACCGGGTAATACTGGATGCCCCAGGTTTCCACGGTGGTTTCGTGCATGGAGTAGCTGTTCTGGAAGAAGGTCCAGGAGGTGATCGCCAGCACCAGCGCAAACATGAAGAAGAACATGGACGTGAAGATGTCCATGCCGATCTGGCCCCGTTCGGGCAAGAGGTTGTAGAGCACATCGACCCGCACGTGGGCCCCGTGCAGCATGGCGAAGGCACCCGCCAGCAGGTACTGCATGCCCAGTAGCAGGAAGCTCGCCTCATGCACCCAGATGGTGGGCATGTTGAAGATGTAGCGCATAACCACTTCGAAGAAGTAGAAGCACACGGCGTTGACCGTCCAGAAAGCCACGAAGACGCCCGAGTGCTCACTGATCCAGTCGATCGCTTTGGTAAACCCGTTCACCCCCGCATCCGGATGTCGGGTGTACACGGTTTCCTCAGCATCCTGCCCTTCGCCGGGTGTATAGGCGGTTTCCTCCGTTGCCGCGCCCTGACGCTTCCGCTGCCAGCGATCCAGCGCCATCATCAACAGCGGCATCACCGCCAGCCAGCCCCAGTACAGCCAGTGGGGCAACACAAAACCAAACCCTTCCAGTTCGTCGGACATACTTCACCCCGCAACACGCCAAAAACCCCCGGAGCTCACCCCGGGGGCCAAAGGGGAAGGCGACGCCCTCCCCGATTCAACGCCCCTGACGGGGTCTATTCCATCCCCTTGAGGTCGTCCGGGCTCAGATAGCCCATGATCTCGTTCTCCATGTACTTGACCTGAAGATCGAACACCTTGCGGGCATCGTCATCCTTGTTGGCCCAGCGATACCAGATGGGAATGGCGGCCTTCCGGAATCGTTGCAGATCCTCCTGGCTCAGGCGGGATACCACGTTGCCATCCGCCTTGAACTTCTCCATCGCCTCGATGTTGCGCTTCTGTATGGTCAGGTAGTGCTTCTGGGAATAGATCCGCAACTCGTCCTCAACCAGTTGCTGGAGCTCCGGCGAGAGGCTGTTCCAGGCGCGCAGGTTGACGGTCAGGTCCATCAGGTCCACCGGCTGGTAGATGGACATGACACCCGGAGGTCCGAACAGGATGTACTTGGTCACCTGGGAGAAACCCAGCTCGTAGTTCACCGCCGGCCCCACATAGTCCGCCGCGTCGATGGTGCCCTTCTCGAGGGCCGGGAAGATGTCCGAGCCCGGCAGGCTCACCGTGGACACCCCGAACTGCTGGAATACCTCGGCGACCATACCGCCGGGCACCCGGATCTTCATGCCCTTGAGGTCGTCCAGGCTGCTGACCGGCTTCTTGGAGTGGATGATGTTGGCGTCATGCTGGATCGGGCCGACGTAGAACAGGCCGTACTTCTTGTAGATATCCCGGGTCATGTCCAGCATGCCCAGCGAATAGAACATGGTGTCCCACTGGTGCGGCTGATCCGGACCGCCGGGATAGGACGACAGGAACACCGACGCCGGGATCTTGCCCGACCAGTACAGCGTAAACGGGTTCATCCCCTGCAAGACGCCGTTGCGCACCGCCTCGAACAGGGCGTTGTTGTCTGCCGCCACGGCCTTGGCCGGGAAGCACTTGAAGATCAGCTCACCGCCGCTCTTCTTCTCCATGCTGTTGCACCACTCCTCGAACAGGGAGTAGCCCACCGTGCCCGCGTCCCAGACGGACTGGATTTTCCAGGTGGTGGCCGCTGCAACGGTGGTTGTCAGGAAAGATGCCCCCACGAACGTGGTGGCTATGGCGAGGGTTTTCAGAAAACCACGTCGATTACCCGCGGCCTTTCGGTCGATACCGCTGTCACGTGTGTTCATGATTCAGTCCCCAGCATTCATTGTTTTTGTCGGGCTCATCGCCCTTTTAAGAGGCACATCGGGACCGGAACGAGGGGCGTGCCCGTGGCCTACAAACTGTGAATGCCACTTCATCCCGGTCAGATTTGAATATCGTCACAGATTTCGAATTCGTCCAGATTTTGATCAATAAACCAAAGCTATTGCAGTTATTATCTTTTTGCTTCCTCATAATTTATTGATCGATAAAGCAATTCCAGGGTCCGGGGCCGCCTTATCCAATAGTCTAAGAAGGCGCTTCATGGTGACCTCTTCAAGCGGAGGGATCCGAACGTTCAGCACCCGGTTCCTGGCAAGACAGCGCGGTCGATACCGGCTAAAGTAAATGCCATTGATTGCGGCAACGGACCGGTATGAAGACCGGTAACGGATTGACCGATCGCCCGCTCAGACAGGCTGTTCTGCTTCCATGACGTCATCAGACACCACCAGCGCCATCCACGATCTCTTGCCCCCGACGCCCCGCTGGGCGTTCTCGGAATACGAGCGTGTTCGCCACCGCCTGCCCCGGGGACCCTCCCGGCCGGACGCCGCGGTGCCGGAGGCCCAGCCATCCCTGGGGCCGCTGGCGGATCGTTTCGACGCCTTCGTCTTTGACGCGTTCGGGGTGCTCAACACGGGCGATCGGGCGCTGACCCATGCCGTCACCCGGTTTGCCGAGCTGCAGCAGGCGGGCAAGCCGTGCCTGATCCTGTCCAACGCCGCTACAGCGTCAACGGCGCGCTTGCTGGAGAAGTACCGGCGGATGGGGTTTGGTGTCGGGGAAAGCCAGCTGATATCCAGTCGCTGGCTGCTGGAACAGGCCCTGGCCGACAATCCCCGGCAGGGTTTGTGGGGCGTCATCGCACCACTGGAAGCCAACCCGCAGACGCTCGGCGTGAACTACCTCAGTATCCAGGGCGAACCCAACGCGAACCTGCGTGAGCGGATGGACCGCTGCGACGGTTTCATCTTCCTGAGTACCCGCGACTGGACCCGGAGTCACCAGGCCCTGCTGGAAGCCAGCCTGGCGTCCTATCCGCGACCGCTGGAAGTGGCCAACCCGGATCTGGTGGCCCCCCGTGACGACCGGCTGACCCTGGAGCCGGGCTTCTTCTCCCATCAACTGGCGGATCGCACGGGCATTACGCCGGTGTTCTATGGCAAGCCGTATTCACCGGCGTTTCAGGCCGCCCTGGACCGGCTGGGCAACCCGGCGCCGGAACGGGTACTGATGGTGGGCGACACCCTGCACACCGATATCCTCGGCGGCCAGAGTGCCGGCATGGGGACACTACTGGTGACCGATTACGGCTCCCTCAACGGGCTGGATATCGGCGCCTGCATCACCCGCTCCGGCATTACGCCGGATGTCGTGGCGCCGCATATCTAACGAAACGCCGTATCAATGACGTCCCGGTAGTTCCGTATCCTTGAAACGTAGTTCACCGGCTCATAACCCCGAGCATAGCCATAGCGAAGCTGGGTGTAATACGCCTTGTCCGCCAGCAACGGCAGCACTTCGCGCATGTCGGCCCAGGAATCCGGGTTCTTGCCGAGTTTGCGGGCCAGGGTGCGCGCATCCAGCAGGTGGCCACGACCGACGTTGTAACTGGCCAGGGCCAGGAAGGTGCGGTCCGGTTCCGGGATGGTTTCCGGCAGGCGGCGGTGACGATCGGCCAGGTAGCGGGCGCCGCCATCGACGCTCTGTTCGGGATCAAGCCGGTCTTCCACGCCCCAGGCTTTGGCGGTGTTCAGGGTCAGCATCATCAGTCCCCGCACGCCGGTCGGGCTCTTGGCGAGCGGATCCCAGTGAGACTCCTGATACGCCTGCGCGGCCAGCAGGTCAGCAGGCAGGCCGGTTTGCGCTTCGGCGTCGACAAACAGGTCCTGGTATTTCGGCAGGCGATCGTCAATGCGCCGCGTGAGCGCCCGCGAATCCACATAGTCGAAATCGCCGATGTAGGCGTAGTAGCGATAGTCGATCCCCGCCACCGCCAGCCGACCGTCGTCGCCGCTGAGCCACTGGCTGGCCTCCTTGGCCAGTTGTTTCTCGTCTTTCGGCAGATACCAGCCGAGGCCGTGCGTGTCCGTTAAATCCATGGCCACATCCAGGTGCGGCATAAACCGGCGATTCACCTGAACGATGTTGGAATCCGCCACCGTGCAATCCAGCTCGCCCTGCTCCACCTGCGTCAGCAGGCGCTCCGTGCTGCGCTCGGGATCTTCCTTGAACTGGATGTTGGGATTGTCGGCCGCCAGGCTCTGGAGCGTTTCCACATAGCTCGAATGAGCCGTCACCCGGATGGTCAGATCACCAATGTCCGCCGGTTTCTTTGGCAGCGGACGCTGATTGCGGTTGCAGACCAGCTGTTCGGTAATTTGCGTATGGGTGCCGCCCCGCAGGAAATCGGCATCGCGCGAGGCCAGATGCGTGAGCCCCGCAGCGGCCAGATGCACATCGCCGGCCCGGAGCCGGTCCAGCACGGCGGCGGTGGACGGCAGGACCACCCAGTCCACGGTCCAGCCGTGCGACTTGGCAAAGGCCTCCGCCAGATCGTATTCAGGCCCGGTGGGCGTTTCCTGGCGATCCAGGTAATAGGTCGTGGAGCCGCTGCGGATCGCTACCCGTAAAACACCGCTCTCCTGCGGTGGTTTCAGCGCGTCCGATTCAGCCGGTGCCGGGCTGGCGTCCGCCGCTTTGGCGTCGCTTTCCGCGGCGGGCTCGCTGCAAGCCGAAAGAAGTCCTGACAAACACAGCGCGATCACGCAGGGAAACGTCGATCTCATGGTGGGATCTCCCCTTTTTCTGTTTTTCCTTTGCTTTATTCATAGACCGATACGGCACCGGCAGCCAGACAGATTCGATGCGCCGTGCGTCGTTCCCCGGAAGCCGTCAACGCAACTGGTTCTCGTACCAGTCCGCCTTGGCGTCGTTCCCCAGTTCCCGGTTGAAGCTGACCAGGGCTGAGAGGAATTGTCGGTTCCCCGGGAAACGGTGGTAGGCCGCTTCCAGCACATCCACCGCCTGCTGCGTCTCGCCCGTCGATTGCAGCGCCACGGCGTAAACGTAGATGTAACGGCTGGTGGCTGTGGGGGCCATGGCGGCCTTGCGCAGATGCTCCAGGGCCGCATCGTGGCGTTGCTGGCGGACCATCAGCAGACCCAGCGAGTGTTCGATGGGGGCCGGGTCGACTACCTGATCCAACGCCTGCTCCAGGACTTGCTGGCCGTCGCCGTCGCGTCCCTGGCGTCTCAGGAAATCCGCAAAGTTCACATACGCCGGCGTATAGTCCGGCGCCAGCTCAATCGCCGTGCGGTAGTACTGCGCGGCCTCATCAAACTGTCCGGCTTGACCGCTGACATCACCGAGATTGACCAGCGACTCGGGCCGGTCGCCGTTGAAGCGCTGTGACGCCATGTACTCGTCCCGGGCCTGCTCATAGCGAACCTGGACTTCGACCGGGTTGGCGGGAATGGTCGAGGGTGCCATGTTGCTGGCCGCCAGCGCGCGAATCACCCGGTGGGCGTCATACAGCTCCGGCAACCCGAAGGCGGGGCGGTATTGCTCGGGAATGCCATTCAACGCCTGTGACGTTCCCAGGGCAATCAACGGATCCTCGGAGCGACTGGCCTGCTGCAGCACCGGCGCCGACTGGTTCGACAGGTAACCCGGCAGCAGGGTCAATGCGGTGGCCCGGGCGATTGCCGGCTGGGCCGAATCCAGGATCAGTTCAGACAACAGCTGTTCCGCCTGCGGCCCGCCATAGCGCCCAGCGTGGATGGCCCGTGCGAAGTGCCCGGCCGGCGGCTTGCCGTGCCGTTTTTCCAATTCGTTCGCGGCCCATTCGGCATCCCGGTCGGTGTGGCACCGGGTGCAGGCGTTGGGTACGCCGAGACTGACCGACAGGTCGGGGCGCGGTATGCGGAAGCTGTGATCCCGCCGATCGTCGACGCCCATGTAGGTCTTCTCGGGCATGTGGCAATTCACACACTGCGCACCCTCGCTGCCGGCCGGATGCCCATGATGGGCGTCGGTGTCGTACTTGGTGGGCAGATGGCACTGGGCACACAGGGTGTTGCCCCGGGCTTTCAGCTTGAGGCTGTGGGGATTGTGACAATCCGAGCAGGTCACCCCGGACTGGTACATCTTGCTCTGCAGGAAGGAGCCGTAGACGTAGACTTCGCCGTCGATCTGGCCATCGGCGTGATACAGCCCCTCATCCAACAGCGCCGGCATGAAGTGATTGAACAGGCCATCCTCGGGCCGGGCACCGTGGAACTGGTTGGCGCGGCGGGAATGGCACTGGGCGCACACCTCCAGCTCCGGTTGCGCCTCCGGACCGGCCGTCCAGGGATAGGGATTCCCCGTTTCCGGATTGGTCGTCCAGACTTTGGACTCCGCCCTCGCCAGAGACAGCTTGAAGCCGTTGTGGGGCAGGCTCCAGTTCTCGGCCTGCATCGCCTCAAGGTGATCTTTCCCGGGGCCGTGGCAGGCCTCGCAGCCCACATCGATCTCGCTCCAGGTGGTGGCGTAGGTGCGCGAATCCAGATCGTAGTTTTTCTGCAGGTTGGTCGAGTGGCAGTCCGCGCACATGAAGTTCCAGTTCTGGTCCCGCCCCGTCCAGTGCAGCCGGTCGCCCGCCCGAACGGGCTCGTCGGGATACAGGTGATACCAGCGCTGGCCGCCAGCACTCTTCTTTCGGGTATCCCAGACGATCCCCAGGGCCTGCAGACGGCCACCGGGCAACTCGATCAGGTACTGCTGCAGGGGATAGACGCCGAAGGTGTAGGCGATGGCAAAATCCGCCAGCTTGCCGTCCGGGCCGTCGGTGCGCACATAGAAGGTGTCGTCCTTGCGGAAGAACGTGGAGGTGGTGCCAAAGTAATCGAAGGTGGCGTCTTTGAAGTTGCCGAGGACGGTCGTCGGCGTCGCCGGCTGCATGGCGAGATCGTGATCGGAGCCGTACCAGTCCGCCTGTTCGGTGGCATGGCACCCGGCGCAAGCGGCCGCGCCAACGTAGCCCTGCCCTGCGTCCCGAGTCGGAGCGGTGCCGGCTTTGGATGAGGACGTATCAGCCCACGCATGCCCTGCCAGGAAAAGCACACCACACAAAAGAGACCAGAATACGCGCAAGCCACACCGTCCCAGTTGAAGCTAAGATCACGCAGAGTCCTGCGCAGTGGCTGGCCTCCCTGCCTGTCATTCCCGGACCCGACTGCGCCACACGGGACCATGCGCCCCGACGCCATCAGGCATCCTGCCAGTCGTTTCTTCGAAGGCTCGGCGCTTCTCTAGCATAGCCCAGCCTGCCGCCAGGGCACAGGCAGCCCGGTCAATCGTCCGAAGCTGCGGCGTCACCGTGAGTACTGTAGGCCACCTGCGCGTAGTTCACCGCCGCCACCATCATGATGCCGCCCACCATGTTGCCCAGCAGCGTCGGCGCGAAGAAGTTGGCGAAAAACACCACGATGCCCTCCGAACCGGTAAACACCGCATACAGGGCTGCCACCGACCCGGCAATGATGTGGGGGAAATGCGCCAGACCGATCACGTAAGTCACCAGGATGATCACCCCGACCCGGGCGGATTCGGCAAATGGCATCAGCCACAGCATCAGGGCCACCAGCCAGCCGGCAAAGATCGCCCGGACAAACATGGTGCCGAACGGATGCCCGTATTCCCGGCCCGCCAGGGTTTTCAGCGCCGCATCGATTTTCGGATCGAGCACATCAAAGCCGGCCAGCGCCATGGCAAAGATGGCTACCCCGACCATGTTGGCCAATAACACCACACCCCAGAGCGCGAGCGTTCCTCGCACCACCGGCCAGCGGCGTACCCGCAGCACTTCCAGCACCGGCGTCAGCGTGTTCTCGGTAAACAGCTGTTGACGACCGAGAATCACGAACAGAAAACCGATCGAGTAGCCGAAGCTGCTGATGATCGGCGTCCAGCTCGCCTCCGGCGAGTAGCTGTGGAGCAACGCCTGGGCCAGCAGCGAGAACCCCATGGACAAACCCGCCGCCAAGCCGGACCAGCCCAGCCCCGCGAGCGGCCTTTCCAGCTCGCTTTCCGCCTCGGCGCGGATGGCTTCATAAACCACCGCCGCACTGGGCGCCTCGCGGCGACGGGCGTCCCGTTTCTCGTTGGAGTCGAGCTGGTTATTGCCTTGATCAGACTGAGCCATGCCGTTGCGTCCTCTGCATCCTTCGACGAGGGTTCCCTACGAATCCCAACCTGCGTGGCTCTCCGGGCAATCCGGAGTCGGCCAGGACCGTATAGACTGTTGAGCGATACCCTAACGGACTATAAGCCAACAACAAGCGAGTCGCGCATGAGCATTTGGAAACCCCTGGCCGTACTGGCTGCCCTGCTGCTTTTCAGCATCCACACGCACGCTCAGGACAAGCCCCTGAAAATCGGCATCACCGAAGTCCCGCCTTTCGTCATCAAGACGGACAAGGGCGAATGGCAGGGCATCAGCATCGACCTCTGGCGGCAGGTTGCCGAAGACCTGGGCCGGGACTACGAATTCGAACCCATGCCCTTCAAGCAGTTGCTGCCGGCGGTGGAAAACGGTGACATCGACGTAGCTGTCGGCGCTCTGACCATGACCGCCGACCGGGAAACCCGCTTCGACTTCAGTCATCCCTTCTTCCAGACCGGCCTGTCCATCGCGATTCCACCCGTGCCCCAGCCCAGCCTGTTCAGCACCCTGAAGGCCCTGATGAGCTGGAAATTCCTCAGCGTCATCCTCGGGCTCGCCGGCCTGTTGCTGGCGGTCGGGTTTGCCCTCTGGCTGGTGGAGCGCAAGCGCAATCCCGAACAGTTCGGCGGCAGCGCCAGCCAGGGCATCGGCTCCAGCTTCTGGTGGGCGGCAGTGACCATGACCACGGTCGGCTACGGCGACAAGGCGCCGGTCTCGCTCGCGGGCCGTCTGATTGCGCTCGTTTGGATGTTCGCTGGTTTGATCATGGTAGCCAGTTTCACGGCGGCGATTACCTCGTCGCTGACGGTCAGCAACCTGCAGAACCAGATCCAGGGACCCAAGGATCTGCCGGGCAACAACATCGCCACCATCGCCAATACCGCCAGCGAGGAATACCTGCAGGATCACCGCATTCGCCACGAGCTGTATCCCAACCTGACCGCTGCGCTGCAATCCACCGTGACCGGCGAAACCGACGCCATCGTTTACGACCGCGCCCTGCTGCAGTATCGCAACCAGCAGGAAGGCCGGCCCCTGACGGTCCTGCCCGGTGTCTTCCAGCAGCAGCTCTATGCGTTGGCATTACCGGAAGGCAGTCCGCTGCGCGGTCCGGTGTCGGAGAAGATCCTGGAAGTGACGGAGTCCCCCGGCTGGCAGACCATCGTCGACAACTATCTGGGCGCGCCCGACTGAGACCGGTAGGATGAGGGCTGGCCTTCGTTATAAAGAGTCCGGACATGAAGTTCAGTCTGAACGGCAGTGTGACCCATGAGACCTTCGACGCCCTCGGCGCGGTCCGCGTACTGGACTACCGCAAGCACCGGGTGCTGACGTTCGACTCGGTCTTCGAGCAGAGCAAGATCGCCCGCAAGAAACCGTGGCTGCCGGTGCATGAATACAACCGCGCCATGCTGCTGCCGCTGGCGTTCCACGAGCCCGCCCACGCCACCGTACTGGGTGTGGGCGGCGGCGTGATGATCAGCGCGCTGCACCACATGCTGCCGGCCTGCCGGATTCATGGCGTGGAACTGCGCCGTGCTGTAGCCGAGGTAGCCCACGAGTTCTTTGCCATGCCGGACGACGAGCGCGTGCGGATCACCATCTCCGACGCCCGCCCGGCCCTGCAGAAAATGGCGCCGGGCAGCACCGACCTGATCCTGGCGGATCTCTACAACGCCGACCGTATGAGTCCGGCCCAGGCGCATCGCCGTTTCGTCGACCAGTGCCACCAGGCCCTCAGCGACGAAGGCTGGCTGGCCCTGAACTTCCACCTTGCGCCAGCCCGGGACGGTACGCTGATCCGACATCTGGGCAGGCTGTTTGCCGAGGTATTCCTGTATCGCACCAAGAGCAACAACTACGTGATCTATGCGGGGAAACAGCCGGTCACGATTCCGCCGTCGAACGATCCTGCGCTCGAGGCGCTGGAGAAACGGCTGCCGATCGACTGGTCGGGATTGGTGGAAAAACTCATGCCCCAGTTGCGGCGATCGGCAGACAAGCAACAAGCGACGGCTTAAGCGTCACTCGAGTTTTCGGCCAGATCCAGCAGCGCCTGTCCGGTCAGCCGGTAACCGATCCATTCGCTTTGCGGTTTGGCGCCCAGGGATTCGTAGAAGCGGATGGCCGGTTCGTTCCAGTCCAGCACGTTCCATTCGAAACGGCCGCAGTTCTTTGCCACGGCCACCTGCGCGAGGTGTTTGAGCAGGGCCTTGCCGGCGCCGCTGCCCCGGGCCGCCGGGGTGACGTAGAGGTCTTCCAGGAACAGGCCGTTCTTCGCCAGCCAGGTGGAGTAGTTGTAGAAGTACACGGCGAAACCAATCGCCTCGCCGCCCCGTTCGCAGATCAGGGCGTGGACGGTGGAGTCCGGACCGAAGATGGAGGACTCGACAGTTGCTTCGGTGGCCACCACCTCATGCTCGGCCTTCTCGTAGATCGCCAGTTCGCGGACGAAACGGAGAATCTGGGGGACGTCGGCCGGCGTGGCGGTGCGGATATTAAGTGCGGACATGCTTCTTCCTGATTCCTCGTTGTTGATTCGTTACGGGGCTTGCAGCGTGCCCTGCCAGTAGCCCACGTCCAGCCAGCGGCCAAACTTGAAGCCGACTTCGCGCAGGTGGGCGACCTTGTCCATGCCCATCTTCTCGTGCAGGGCAATGCTGGCGTCGTTGGGCAGTGCAATCAGGCCAATGACGGTGTGGATACCCCGTTCTCGCAGGTCCGCAAACAGCGCCTCGTAGAGCCGGGAACCTTGCCCCCGGCGAACCTGGGCGTGATCCAGGTACACGGTCACTTCCACGGCATAGCGATACGCCGGCCGCGCGATCCATTGACCGGCGTAGGCGAAACCGGCGACCTGTCCCACCGCTTCCAGGACCAGCCAGGGCAGGCCGTGATCCTGGCAGGCCTGAATACGGGCGGCCATGGTGTCAGCCGTTACCGGCTCTTCCTCGAACGTGATGACCGTCTGTTCGATGTAATGGTTGTAAATGTCGGCGATGCGTCCGGCATCCTCTACCGTGGCGTTCCTGATCATAAGCCTCTCCATTCCCTGGACGACCCGGCACCGGGCTACTGCGTTAAACGGCCAATCTATCAGCATCCAACGCGCAAATCACCGACAGTGGATTGTGCCGCCGACAACATGTCGATAAACTTCGACATATGGACACAAATAACGCCATCGACATTTTCGCCGCCCTGGCCCAGGCCACCCGACAGGAGGCCTTCCGCCTGCTGGTTGCGCATGAACCGGAAGGCTTACCGGCCGGCGAGATTGCCCGGTTACTGGCAGTGCCCCACAACACCATGTCGTCCCATCTGGCCGTGCTGGCTCGGGCGGGGCTGGTGCGTTCGGAGCGCCAGAGCCGGTCGATCATCTACCGGGCCGACCTGGAGGCCATCCGCGAAACGGTGCAGTTCCTGGTGCAGGACTGTTGCGGCGGGCGCCCTGACGTCTGTCAGCCCCTGCTCGATAGTCTGCAACCATGCTGCACACCGCCTGCCACTGGAGAACCATCATGACCGTGACCCTCTACCACAATCCGGACTGCGGCACGTCCCGCAATACCCTGGCCATGATCCGCGCATCCGGCGAGGAGCCGCAGGTGATCGAGTACCTGAAAAGCCCGCCAACCCGGGAAACGCTGCTCAAGCTGCTGCAGGCGATGGCGATGCCGCCCCGGGAACTGCTGCGGCGAAAAGGCACCCCCTACAACGAGCTGGGGCTGGACGACCCGGCGCTGAGCGACGAGCAGTTGATCGACGCCATGATGGCTCACCCCATCCTGATCAACCGCCCGATTGTCGTGACCGACAAGGGCACGAAGCTGTGCCGGCCCTCCGAAGCCGTGCTCCCCCTGCTCGACACCCCGGTGTCGACGTTCACCAAGGAAGACGGCGACGTGGTTCACTTTGACGGGAGCACGTCATGAGTCTGGCGGACCTGCCCAATATCGATCCGGAGCAGCTGCATCCCATCGACGACGCCAGTCTGGCCGGCCCGGACGCGCCCCGCCATGCGCCGCGCATCCTTGTCCTCTACGGCTCCCTGCGGGAGCGCTCCTACTCGCGCCTGTTGGCGGAGGAAGCGGCACGCCTGCTGCGCTGGTTTGGCTGCGACGTCCGCACCTTCAACCCACAGGGCCTGCCACTGCCGGATGGCGCCGACGCCGAGCATCCCAAAGTCGCTGAATTGCGGGAGCTGGCCAGCTGGTCCGAGGGCATGGTCTGGGTGAGCCCGGAGCGCCACGGCGCCATGACGGCAGTGATGAAAGCCCAGATCGACTGGATTCCGCTGGCCCTCGGCGGTGTCCGCCCCACCCAGGGCAAAACCCTCGCGGTGATGCAGGTCTGTGGCGGCAGCCAGAGTTTCAACGCGGTCAACCAGTTGCGGGTGCTGGGCCGATGGATGCGGATGCTGACCATCCCCAACCAGTCGTCGGTGCCCAAGGCCTTTGCCGAATTCGACGACGCCGGCCGCATGAAACCGTCCCCTTACTACAGGCGCGTGGTCGACGTGTGCGAGGAGTTGGTGAAGTTCACCTGGCTGACCCGGGGCCACGGCGCCTACCTGACCGACCGCTACTCGGAGCGGGTGGAAAGCGCCGAGCAAGTGTCCCAACGCGTCAACCAGCGTTCGCTCTAAGGATCAAACACGATGCTGGCTCTGCTGATCTTTGTAGCAACGTTGATTCTGGTGATCTGGCAGCCCCGCGGCCTGGGGATCGGCTGGAGTGCCCTCGGTGGGGCGGCCGTGGCCCTGGCGACCGGCGTGGTCCACTGGCCCGATGTGGCCGTGGTCTGGGACATCGTGTGGGACGCCACCTTCACTTTTGTGGCGCTGATCATCATCTCGCTGATCCTCGACGAAGCCGGCTTCTTTTCCTGGGCGGCGCTGCATGTGGCCCGCTGGGGCGGTGGGCGCGGACATGTACTGTTCCCGCTGATCATCCTGCTGGGCGCGTTCATTGCCGCTTTCTTTGCCAACGATGGCGCGGCGCTGCTGCTGACGCCGATCGTGATGGGCATCCTGCTGCGACTGGAATTCAGCGCGACCGCGGCCCTGGCCTTTATCATCGCCACCGGTTTCGTAGCCGATACGACGAGCCTGCCCCTGATCATTTCCAACCTGGTCAATATCGTGACCGCCAACTACTTCGATGTGTCGTTCGAGCGCTACGCGCTGGTGATGGTGCCGGTGAACCTGGCGTCGCTGGCAGCCACGCTGGCCGTGCTCTGGCTCTATTTCGGGCGGCGCATCCCGGCTCGCTACGACACCGACACCCTTGCCGAGCCGGCTTCGGCCATCCGTGACCGGCAGGTGTTCCACGCGGCATTTCCTTTGCTAATCCTGCTGATGCTCGCCTACTTCGTGACCGCTCCGCTGGGCGTGCCTATTGCACTGGTCACGGGTCTGGCGGCCCTGGCCCTGATGGCCATCGCGGGGCGCTGGTATGTGGCCAAGCGGGGGCGGGTGATTTCCCTGAAGCGGGTGCTGCGTCACGCACCCTGGCAGATCGTACTGTTCTCGGTGGGAATGTATCTGGTGGTCTACGGCCTGGGCAATGCCGGGCTGACACACCAAGCCGCGCAGGCCATCACCTGGCTGGGAGAACAGGGCCCTGTGATCGCCACCGTGGGCACCGGATTCCTGACGGCGGCGCTGGCGTCGGTCATGAACAACCTGCCGTCGACGCTGGTCGGCGCCCTGGCCATCGAGCAGGCCCACGTAACACCGCTTATCCGGGAATTGATGGTCTACGCCAACGTGATCGGCAACGACCTGGGCCCGAAGTTCACGCCGATCGGCAGCCTCGCCACCCTCCTGTGGCTGCACGTTCTGGCCCGCACCGGCCACCGCATCAGCTGGGGGCAATATATGAAAGTGGGGCTGATCATCACGCCGCCGGTGCTGCTGGTGACGCTGCTGGCGCTGGCGTTCTGGCTGCCGGTGGTCAGCGGGCACTGAGTGCCAGGCGATAGCCGAGGCAGTCGATACGCCGGTCGCCAACCCGCGCCATTCCGGGATGGCGATCCGTTACATCGAAGCCCTGCTTTTCGAGAACCCGCTGAGACGCCGGATTCTCCAGCGAGGCAAATGCCTCAAGTGCGCTCAGTCGCCATTCCTCCCGCGCCCGCCGGATCATGGCCGCCACTCCGAAGCTGGCCACACCCCGACCTGCTGCGGCCTGCGCCACACGATACCCTAACCGGGCCTGGCGGGAGGACCAATCCACCTGCCGCAGATTCACGCGAGCGAGGATAGCACCCTGGTCGATGATGACCGTCGGATACGTTTGCTGACGGGCATATTCGGACAGGCACGCATCGATGTGTTCCCGGATCGAATCCGGGGCATAGAAGGCATCGCCCCGTGCTTCAATAAACCGCTCGAACCAGTGGCGGTTGCTCACTTCAAACCGCATCAAGGCCTCCGCATCGTCGGCCTGTAACACTCTGAATTGCATCGGCACCGCCCGATATCCGGAAAACCGAACCCGGGGCAGGCTAATGTCCCGGGGAGTCCATACTGGTCGAACTGTGCCATGGACGCGTAAATTGGAACAGTTCTCGCTTGATCTGAGTCTTCCATGTGCCAACGGATCACCCCATGCATCAGACCGTAAAACACAGTGCCCGCTGGAGCCTCCGCCTCATCGTCATGCTGACGGCCCTGCTCGCTGGCCCGTTATTCATGGCCGCCTGCAGCGGGCTGAATGCCTCGCAGGACTGGCACACGGCGGACCGCTCCAGCAGTGGGCAAGCGCCCGCCCCGGAACAGGCGCCCGAAGCCATCGTGCAGGTCTATGCGGCGCGGGCGTTCAGTTGGCGCGGCTACTTTGCGGTGCATACCTGGATTGCCACCAAGGCCGCCCACGCCGACACCTACGAGGTGCACGAGGTCACCGGCTGGCGCCAGGACAAGGTGCGCTCCGGCCCGGGCCTGCCCGACCGGGCCTGGTACGGTAACGAGCCGACCCTGTTGGCCGACATCCGGGGCCCACAGGCCGGCAAGCTGATTCCAGCCATCAAGAAAGCCGTCGCCAGCTACCCCTACCGCTACGAGTACGACGCCTGGCCCGGCCCCAACAGCAACACGTTTACCGCCTGGGTGATTCGTCATGTACCCGGCCTGGACGTGGCCCTACCCAACATCGCCATCGGCAAGGACTACCTGGAAGCGCCGTTTGTCGCCCAGACACCGTCGGATTCCGGATTCCAGGTCTCGGCGTTCGGCTACGCCGGTCTGCTGGCCAGCGTTCATGAGGGCCTGGAAATCAATCTGCTGGGGTTGTCTTTCGGGATTGACCCGCTGGCGTTGGGCATCAAGCTGCCCGGTATCGGCCAGATCGGCCTGCTGGATCCCTGGCAACCGCCCCAAGAGTCAGACGACGAAGCTGCCAGCATGGCGCAATGAGTCATATAACCATTCAATTGGGCCGATTATCGTGCCCATCCCTGCGCAATGTTGCGGGAGGGTCTAAAATAGGGAGGTGAACCTCCGAGTCCGTTCATAGAGCCATTCAACGCTCTGGTTCGGCTCGTAAAATTGATGAAGGCATTTAACTGATCGAGAGCTGATCGGCCATTGCTGGATGCGATGTGGTGCGCGGCGCCAGATCATCCAACTCATGGGTGACCTGTGCGGCGCCAGGGAATGACATGATCCCGATTGCGGATCCTGTGAGAGGCATGATGGCACCATGAGACTGTCTGAACTCGGAGACCTCTATTCCACCCTGCTCGAAGCCGCCGTCGACGGTATCATTACCATTGACGAGGCGGGCATTATTACCAGCTTCAACAGCGCGGCGGAGCGCCTGTTCGGCTACCGTCGGGACGAAGTGATCGGCCAGAACGTGAAGTGTCTGATGCCCGAGTACGTGGCCCGGCACCACGACGGCTACCTCCAGAATTACCTGCAGGGTTGCCCGGCCCGGATCATCGGCGTCGGCCGCGAGGTCGAAGGCCGGCACAAGGACGGCTCGACCTTCCCGCTGCATCTGTCCGTGGGCGAAGCCCTCCACGAAGGTCACCGCAATTTCATCGGGATCTGCCACGACCTGACCAGCTACAACGCGGTCTTGCGCCAACTGGGCGAGGCGGAAGAGCGCTATCGGGACATCGTCGAGAGCCAGAAGCAGTTGATCTGCCGGCTGGACAGCAAGCTGCGCATCACCTTCGCCAATGCCTCCTTTTCCCAGGTGGTGGGTGTCCAGCACGACGCGTTGATGGGTATTCCGTTGACGTCGATCGCCGACGATGCGGAGCACCAGTTGCCGTATCTGCTGGCGCAAATGTTCCGCTCCAGTGACGACCTGGGTGAGGTCAACATCAAGGTCACGATGAAGGCGCAGGACAGCGGCGCCCTGGTCGATTGGTCGTTCAAACGTGTGGAATCCGGCAACAGCGAGCCGCCGGAACTCCAGGGCTTTGGCATCGACATTTCCCAGCAGGAGGCTGCTGTCGAGCAGGCCCTGTACCTGCAAAGTCACGATCCGGTGACCGGCTTCCTGAACAAGCAGGCTTACAGCGACGCCCTTGCCGCCTGGATTCAGCCGGGGCGGCGCTACGCGTTGCTGCACATTGACTGCAGCCAGTTTGAACGCATTACCCAGCAGTACGGGTTCGAGTCCGGCGACCTGATCATGGCCGAGGCCGCCCGTCGTCTCCGGTTGGGACTGGACCGGGCCAACCTGTGTGGCCGCGTGACCAGCGACGATTTCGTGGTGATGGCACCGGTGATCGACCAGGATGAGGCCCAATCGCTCGCCAACCAGGTGGTTCTGACGCTGGAAGCGGCGTACACCATCCATGGCGAGCAGATTCGGCTGGACACCACCTGCGGTATCGCCCTCTATCCACACGATACCCGGGCCCTGGACACCCTGTTGCTGATGGCGTCGTCAGCGGCGAAGGATGCCCGGGACCATGGCCTGGCCTACAGCTACTTCAACCCCGAATACCACGAAGACCTGCGCCGCCAGATGGATATCGAGCAGGGACTCAAGGAGGCCATCGACACCCGCGCCATTGACGTCCACTTGCAGCCCAAGTTCGATCTGGCCACCGGCCGGATCCACGGTTACGAAGCATTGGTGCGCTGGACGCACCCGCGGCAGGGAGCGATCTCGCCGGCCCTGTTCGTCCCGATTGCCGAGCGATCGGCGCTGGGTCAGAAACTGGACCGCTACGTGCTGACCCGGGTGGCGGAGCTGATTGCCGAATCCATTCGTCAGGGCAAACCGGAGCCGGTGATTGCCGTCAACATCACCGCCAAGCACTTTTCCGACACAGCGCTGTCCGATTTTATCCGGGACCTGCTCCAGACCTACCAGATTCCGGCCCGGTCGTTGCAGCTGGAAATCACCGAAGGCATCGTCATGGAAATGCGCCGGACCACCACCGCCATCATGGACGACCTGCGCCAGATGGGCATTGAGGTCAGCATTGACGATTTCGGGACCGGCTACTCCTCGCTGAGCTACCTGCAGCACCTGATGGTGGACGAACTCAAGATCGACAAGATCTTCATCGATGACCTGGAGAGCGAGCGGGGCGCCACGCTGGTGCGCGCGGTGATTGCCATTGCCAAGGCTCACGATCTGCGGGTCACCGCCGAAGGTATCGAGACGGGCGAGCAGGCCCGGATTCTCGCCGCCATGAAATGCGATTTGGGCCAGGGCTACTTCTTCGCCCGCCCGGCGCCCAGCGACGAGGTGCTGGGTCTAAATCACTGAAATTGGACAAGCACTGGCCGCTGTCGCAGGATAACGGGCTTGCGTTCACAGCCCGAGACTCCTGCATGGCACCGCCCTTCGACACGCCGCTATTCTGGATCCTCGCCGTCATCGGCGTCATTCTGACCGGGATTTCCAAATCCGGCTTTGCCGGCGGCGCCGGCGTGTTGGCCGTGCCACTGATGGCCCTCGCCATTCCTTTGCCCGCGGCCACCGTGATCATGTTGCCGGTGCTGCTGTTCATGGATGTGCGCGCCATTCACCTGTACTGGCGGCATGCGTCAAAGGCCGACCTGATCCGGCTGGCGCCGGCGGTGATCGTGGGCATCGCAATCGGCGGCGTGGTGATGGGCGAGTTATCCACCGACCGGCTGGAGCTGATCACCGGGGCGGTGTCTATCCTCTTCGCCAGCTGGCAGAACCTGGCCGGCTGGCTGCGGCGGTTCCAGAGCGCTGGCTGGTTCTGGGGGGCGATCTCGGGCCTGACCAGCACGCTGATCCACGCCGGCGGCCCGCCGATCAGCGTCTACTTCCTGGGACGCCAGCTCGACAAGATGCCGTGGCTGGGGACGGCCGCGGTCCTGTTCGGCATGATGAACCTGACCAAGGTCGTCCCCTACCAGCTCAACGGTTTCTGGGAAGAACGGCTGCTCTGGGTGTCTTTGTGCCTGCTGCCCGCCGCGCTGATCGGCATCCAGCTCGGCTACGTGATCCAGAAGCGCTTCGACGGCGCCACCTTCATCCGCATCTGCCGGGGGTTACTGCTCGTGTCCGGCTGCCTGCTGGTGGGCAAGGGCCTGATGGGCTGAACGCCTCATTCCATCCAGAACGGCTTGTGCGCTTCCCGGTTGAGACTGCCCGGCGCCATGCCCAGATCCCGCTCGATCACCGAGATGTCGCTCCAGAGCATGTGTTGACGCATGGCACGCCGAGACGCCGCCCGGCGCTGCCAGAGTTTGAGCGTGTGTGCGATTTGAGTTGCCATGATCATTGCCCCCTCGGGTTGAACGTGATTCCAGGCCACACCCGCGGTCCTCATGGGCGGGTGTGTGCCGACGGGTTCATGATCGGAAATTGAGCAATTTTTCGGCAGATACAGGTGAGGGAATAGAAAGCGGAACAGTTGCCCCTGAAACGGGAACTGTGACCGGTACAGTTGACATTAACCTGACGTCGGCCGGACGGGCGACTATCTTTGCTGTTGGTTTCACTCACTTTTCCGGCGGAGCCCGGCTCATGGACATACTCACCAAAGACGACGTCGCCCGGGCCCTGCCCTGGACCGAACTGGTGGATCGGCTCGACCGGGCCTTCACCGGGGGCATCGAAACGCCGCCTCGCCATCACCACGCGGTCCATCGCGCAGACGGCGAGGCCACCATGCTGCTGATGCCCGCCTGGGAGGATGCCGACCAGTCACCGGGCTATCTCGGGGTGAAGATGGTGAACGTCTTTCCCCAGAACGCCGACAAGGACCTGCCCGCTATCAGCGGCGTATACCTGTTGAGTGACGGCGCTACCGGCCAGCCGTTGGCTTGCATCGACGGCAGCGAGCTGACCCGGCGCCGCACCGCAGCGGCCTCAGCCCTCGCCGCGCGCTACCTCGCCCGGAAAAACGCTGAAACACTGGTTGTGGTCGGCACCGGCAAGCTGGCGCCCATGCTGATCGAGGCCCATGCGGCCGTCCGGCCCATCCGCAACGTGGTGGTCTATGGCCGAAATCTGGACAAGGCCCGCGCCTTGGCGGCGGACTATGTCGGCTACTCCGGTGGGCAGGTGCCGTTAGCGTCGGTCAAAGCCACGGAAGATCTCGCCAGCGCGGTAGCCGGTGCGGATATCGTCAGTGCGGCGACCCTGTCCACACAGCCGATCATCCGGGGCGAATGGTTACGGCCGGGCACCCATGTGGACCTGGTGGGCGCATTCCGCCCCGACATGCGGGAGACAGATAGCGCCTGCGTCGAGAAAGCCGAGGTGTTTGTGGATTCCCACGCCGGTGCCAGAGGCGAAGCCGGCGACCTGCATCATGCGGTCAACGAAGGGCGTTTCGATATGGGCGCCATCAAAGCCGAGTTGTCTGAACTGGCGAATGGCGCGCATCCCGGCCGCACCCGGGATGACGCCATTTCGCTGTTCAAGTCCGTCGGTGTGTCGCTGGAGGACCTGGCGGCGGCGATCCTGGTGTGGGAGAACCACGCCGCCCGCTGAGTTTTTCCGGCGGGATTAAAAAAGCCCGGGCGTCAGCCGACGTCCGGGCTTTTTCCATGGCTCAGCGTTTTACTGCTTCAGCACGAAGGCGGAGGTGTAGTCATCCACATTGTCCGGCGTGACCAGGGCGCAGTCGAACAGCTGCTTTTCATGATCCACACCGGTCTTGCCGGTCTTGATGAAGTGGTCCGCCTGATGCACCGCTTCGGCGGAGAAGATGGCGACCGGCTGCAGGACGGTGTAGGCCAGTTCGCCCGCTTTGACCGCATCCACCGCATCCGGTGAGCCGTCGAAGCCGCCAACGACGACGTCGTCCAGCTTGCCGGCTTCCTTCAGGGCTGCGATGGCGCCCAGCGCCATTTCGTCGTTGCCACTGATCACGCCGTCGATGTTCGGATGGGCCTGCAGCATACTCTGCATCTTGTTGTAGCCCTGGGTGCGGTCCCAGTTGGCGACATCGCCGCCCACTTTTTCCAGGCTCGGATACTGGCTCAGGACCGTCTTGTAGCCGTTGGAACGGGTGGCCGCGTTGTTGTCGGACGGCGCGCCTTTCAGTTCCACGTATTTGGCTTCGTCACCCACGCTCTGCACCCATTGCTGGGCACCGAGAGCCGCGCCCTGAGCGTTGTTGGACACGAGCTGGGCCTTGGCCAGGCCCTGCTTGTTGATTTCGGCGTTGACGATAAACACCGGGATGCCCGCATCCACCGCCTTGCGCACGGCGCCGACGGAACCGTTGGCGTTGGCCGGATCGAGAATGATGGCCTTGGCCTGGTTGGTGATGGCGGTATCGATCTGGTTGCTTTCGGTGTTGGTGTCGCCCTTGTGGGAGCTGACGTTGGCCGTGTAACCCAGATCTTCCGCGGTGGCCTTGGCGACCTTGCCCTCGGTGAACCAGTAGGGGTTGGACGTGTCGTTCACAATGATGGAAATGAGTCCCTGATCCTGGGCCGATGCGACGGACGCGAACAGTGCGGACGTCGCAAACGCGGCGGCGATCAGCAGGCGCTTTGCTGTAATCAACATAATGGGATCACCTTTCTCTTATGATTGTTATGCCGGCGGACCGGCGACGGATTCCGCTCAGTGCCCGACTGCCTGTTCCCGGGCACTCTCTTGCGAAGACGATACAGCTTGCGAAGACGGTGTAGAGCTGTTGGACGTTGACGATGACGGCGTTTCCTTCGCCGCGGGCGGCTGCTTCTTGCGGGCCTTGCCCTTGTACTGGATGCTGTTGAGCAGCACGGCGAGAACGATGACGGCGCCGGTAAACACGGTCTGCCAGTAGGACGAAACGCCGATGATGACCAGCCCGTCGGACAGGAAGCCGATCACGAAGGCACCCAACAGCGTGCCGCGCACGTTGCCCCGACCGCCGGCCAGCGCCGCACCACCGATCACCACGCCGGCGATGGCGGTCAGCTCATAGGTGGTCCCGGCCGTCGGCCCGGCGGAGGTCAGCTGGGAGGACAGCACCAGCCCGGCAATCGCCGCGCAGATCCCCGACAGCACGTAGACCGATACCTGCACCCGCTTGACCGGCACCCCGGACAGCTCCGCGGCCCGCGCGTTGCCGCCGGTGGAATAGACCCAGCGCCCGAACGGCGTGCGGTTGAGCATCACAATCACCAGGATGGCGACCGCCGCCAGCACCAGGACGCCGATGGGCACGCCCAGCAGGCGGTTGAAGCCGAGCCAGTCAAAGCCGGTATTGCCCAGCTCCGGAGAGCCGCCCAGGTTGTTGAAGGTCAGGCCGTTGGTCATCAGCAGGGCCGCACCGCGGGCCACGTAGAGCAGACCGAGGGTGGCCACGAAGGCCGGCACCTTGAAGTAGGCGATCAGCACGCCGTTGATGGCGCCGACAAACGCCCCCAGCGCACAGGTCAGGATCACCACGACCCACACCGGCGGATAGAGCACCACGCCAAAGGCATCCAGGTGGACGCCCTGCATCAGGTAGCCCGCCACGACACCCGCCAGCCCCAGCGTGGAGCCCACCGACAGGTCGATACCGCCGGTCAGGATCACCAGCAGCATGCCGATCGACAGCAAACCGAAGATCGCCACGTGGGACGACATGGTCAGGAAGTTGTTGGTCGAGAAATACACCGGCGACAGGGCCGAGAAAATCAGGATGATGGCGATCAGGGCGAAGAACGCCCGGCCTTCCAGGAGCATGCGCCCCAGATCGAATTGCCCCCCGGAGAACAGACCTCCCGGGCGGCTGGCGGCTTGGCTGGTTTCGGACATGGTTCTGGACTCCGCTTTTGTTATAAAGAACCGCTCAAGGCTGTTGTTATTTAAAACCGCTCAGGGCTGTGCTTTTGAAACGCTCAAGGCCGTGCCGTTGAACCCGGCACCGGTCAGGCTCACGCCACGACGGCCTCACCGGAGGCGGCCATGATCTCGGCCTTGGTGGCGTCGGCCCCGAATTCCGCGGCGATGCGGCCACGGCTCATGACGATGATGCGATGGGCGATACTGAGGCACTCCCCCACCTCCGACGTTGAATAGACGACGGCCAGCCCCTGCTCGGCGCCTTCGGCGAGCAGGCGGAACACCTCCGCCTTGGCGCCGATGTCGATGCCGCGGCTGGGCTCGTCCAGCAGCACCACGCGCGGGTGGGTGGCCAGCATCTTGCCGATCACCACCTTCTGCTGGTTGCCCCCGGACAGGGACCCGATGCCCGCCTGGGCGCCGTCGGTCTTGATGTGCACGTTGCGGATGGACTCGTCGACCACCGACTGCTCCAGTTGCGACGACGTCAGCCCGCCCCGGGTGAACGCGCCGATGCTGGCCAGCGACAGGTTCTCGCCCACCGACATGGTCTGCACCAGGCCATCCCGCTGGCGATCCTCGGGCACCAGCACCAGGCCGCGCTCGATGCGCTCGGCGATGCTCAGTCCGGACACGTCCTGCCCTTCCAGCATCACCTGACCACCCACCATGGGCACCCGTCCGGCCACGCTCTCGAACAGTTCCGTCCGCCCGGCGCCCATCAGGCCGTAGATGCAGACGATCTCGCCGGCGCGCACATCGAGGGACAGCTGGTCCACCACATGGCGTTCCGGCACGGCGGTGTCCGCCACGGAAATCCGGTCCAGGGACAGGGCCACTTCGCCAAAGGCGTGACCAGTGGGCGGCTCGCCCAGGTTGAAGTTGTCCCCCACCATGTTGCGGACGATCCACTCCAGGTCGATGTCCTCGCGCCGGGCGTAGGCGGTCATGGTGCCGTCCCGCAGGACCACCGCGTGATCGGTGATCTGCAGCGCTTCTTCCAGGTGGTGGGAGATATAGACAATGGACACGCCCCGGCTCTTGAGATCTCGGATCACCCGGAACAGCACCTCCACTTCCGACGCGCTGAGCGCCGAGGTGGGCTCGTCCATGATCAGGATGCGCGAGTTCACGGACAGGGCGCGGGCGATCTCGACGATCTGCTGCTGCCCCAGGCGCAGGTCTTCCACCGGGGTGCGCGGGTCGATGGGTTCGTCCAGTTCCTCCATCAGCAGGCGGGTCTGGCGTTCCTCCTCGGCGTAGTCGATACCGCCGCGGCGGACCAGTTCGCGACCCATGAAAATGTTGTCGCGCACGCTCAGGTTGGGCGCCAGGCTCAGCTCCTGGTGAATAATGGAAATACCGTGGCGCTGGGCTTCGGTGGTGGAGGCGAAACTCACCGGCTCGCCTTCCAGCAGGATCTCGCCGGAGGTGGGCTGGATCACGCCGGACAGGATCTTCATCAGCGTCGACTTGCCGGCCCCGTTCTCACCGAACAGGGTGGTCACCTGGCCGCGATGCACGTCGAAGTTGACGGTTTTCAGCGCCTGGACGCTGCCGAAGGACTTCGCCACGTGCCGGGCGGACAGGACCACATCGTCGGCCGCGTCGGGTAGCGGTGTTACGGGTTCGGCACTCATTGCACACTCAGCCTTACCGGCGTCACCAGCCAGTTCTTCGGGTTGATCAGCTTGAACACGCCGGTGACCTCGATGGTCTTGCCGGTGAGGTTGTCAGTATCGATGTCCGCCAGTACGTCCGCCTTCATGGCGTTGTTGATGCCCGCGCCGGCGTTCTGGTACTCGATCTGGTTGGTGAACTGGCCGAATGAAATCTCGCCGGTGGCGTCGCGCAGGGCCGTGCCGTTGATGGCCGGGCCGGTCTGGACGCGCACCGCCACCCCATCGGGCAGGCCGGGAACGGCTACAGAATAGATACCCGCTTTTTCCTCGCCGGCCACGCCGGTGAAGCTGACCGGCATGATCGGGCCGATACCGGCCGGGGTGCCGTATTCCTTGCCGGCGGCGCTCTTGTCCTGGGCAATGGCCGCGGCCAGCACATCGGCGGTGACGGCTTTATCCTCGACGAAGGTGCGGATATCCGGGAAGTGCGCCTCACCGTATTGCTGGGGCGAGAACACGTCGTCCTGGACGTCCTCGTCGGAGCCCATGACCACCACCTTGGTGTCCAGGCCCATCAGGATCAGGAGAATAACCGCAGCGATGATCGCCGCGGCAACGCGGGGCCGCTTCAGGGGACCGCTAACGGCGGCAATGCTGGCCGGTGCATTCATGGCAGGTCGACCTCTGGCTGTTATTGTTGGTCACAGTTGTCGTTTGCGTTGTCGGTGTCCGGCCTTACAGGTCCGGAACCAGCATGATCTTCAGGGCGCTGGTGTCGTTCTTCATCAGGTCGATGCCCTTGTGGAACTCTTCCAGCGGCAGCTTGTGGGTCACCACGCCGTCGGTCGGGAAGTCACCGCTCTCGATGCCCTCAATGACGTGCGGATAGCAGTAGGGCCCCAGGTGGGCGCCGAGCACATCCAGCTCCTTGCGGTCGCTGATGATGCTCCAGTCCACGGTCACGGGATCCTTGAACACGCTGAACTCCACGAAGCGGCCCAACTTGCGCAGCATCGCCAGCCCCTGCTCCACGGATTTCGGGGCCCCGGTGGCCTCGATGTAGATGTCGCAGCCGTAGCCGTCGGTCATGTCCTTGACGATCTGGACCACGTCTTCCTCGCGCGGGTTGAGCACCACGTCCGCCCCGAACTTCTTGGCCAGCTCCAGGCGTTCACCGTGCAGGTCGAGCACCACCAGCTTGGCCGGGCCGGATTTCTTGGCCGGGCCGATCATGCCCAGGCCCAGGGTGCCGGCGCCGGACAGGACGACGATGTCCCCCAGCTGGATCTGCGCTCGTTCCACGGCATGCATGGAGCAGGAGAACGGCTCGGTCAGCACGATGTTCTCGATCGGCACGTTTTCCGGCAGCTTGTGGTTGATGGCTTCCTTGGGAAACTTCATGTACTCGGCCATGCCGCCGTTGACGTTGTTCTGGAAGCCGTACACGTCGTGCTTTTCGCACATCCAGTACTGGCCCCGGTTGCAGAAGCGGCAGTCCCAGCAGGGCACGATCTGTTCGGAGATCACGCGGTCGCCAATCTCGAAACCTTTGGCGCCCGGCCCCATTTTGACCACACGACCGACGAATTCGTGGCCGGGAATCATCGGCGCCTTGATGTAGGCCGGTTGCTCCTCGTCACCCCAGAAGCTGGGGGCGCCTTCATAGGCTTTCAGGTCACCGGCGCAGATACCGCAGGCCTCGACCTTGACCAGGATTTCCTTCTCGCCAATCTCGGGCACATCGACTTCCTCGAGCCGATAGTCGCCAGGGGCATAGGCCACAATCGCGCGCATGGTTTTGGGGATGGTGATTTCCGAAGATTCGGTTTGGGCGAGCGTTTCGTTCATGAGGGCCTCCTCTGGCTGACAAAGCCTTTTCATTTGATCTTGTTGTGTACATTTGCATTAAGAACGCTCAGGGCGCTCACGTCAACAACGCGTCTGAAATTATTTATTCGACTTTAGTCTAATATTATATATAACTGATTTTTAACGATTTAATTTTATTCACAAAAACACATTCGGGAATTTGAATAAAAATCGGGCGAAAACAAGGCGCGCGCATAAACGGCATGCGTTCAAATGTTCAGCGCGGCGGGAGAAGGGCTTGAGAGGGACGAGCGAATACCCATCACCCTTTGGTGTCGGGCGTAGCCTCGTCCAGGCGCAGGATGGTATGGGCATTGGTCACACTGGTCGCCAGCGTATCGATCACGCCGGTCCGCAGGGCACCCAGGATGCCGACAGCCTTGGTGTTTTCACTGGCGATGGCAATCACATCGGGGATGCGCGCGAGGTCGCTGATACTCAGACCGATCACCCGCCCCTGCATGGGCGTCACTGACGGATTCCCGTACAGGTCGATAAAGTCGTACCCCATCATGTCGCCAACCGTCCCGGACAACCGGGCCTCGGCAATTTCTTCCGGCGAGAACCAGCCCATTCGTACCATGTTGCTGTTCTCGCTGACATCCCCGACCCCGATCAGGGCAATGTCTGCACGCCGTGCGCGATCCATGGTCTGGCGCACGGTCGGGTTCTCGTACATGGCATCCCGCAATTCGGGATTCTGGACCAGGGCCGGCGCATACAGGGTTTCACTGTCGCCACCGAACTTCATCGCCAGCCGGCGACAGATATGATCCGGATTCATATATTCGCCGGCCCGCAGCGATCCACCGATGGCACAGACGAAGGAGCACTTGCGCTCTCCCTGATCAAAGGTGTTCTCGGCCACCGCACCGACGTTGCGCCCCATGCCCACGGCGACAATCGAGCCGTCGCGCAGGGTCCGCGACAGATGATCCGCCACCAGACTGGCCACGCCGGCCCGCTGGGTATCCTCATCCGCGTGATCGAGAGCGATCAGGGCTCGCTTGATGTTGAAGCGGCGCAACAATTCCTTCTCCAGCTCCGCGCTCGCAGAAGGATGCTGACGCACCCGCACATCCACCACACCCTCGGCATGCGCCCGCTTGAGCAGACGCCCCACCTTCACCCGGGACACATTGAGGCGCTTTGAAATCACCTCCTGAGTCTCGCCTTCCACGTAATACAGGGTGGCGATCTCGGTCATCAGGCTGATGTCGGCGCTCTCAATCTTTTCTTCCATGGCAGGGTCTCGCAACGGCTGTAATATTGGACCGCCACACCATAGCACAATGAACAGGCGAACGATTACCGATCAGTTGTATCGGAAATCACCGCTCAGTCCCGAAAGAACTCCCGCTCGTAATCCTGGATACGCGACACCTTGTCGACCGACGCACCACCGCCGAACTCCGTTTCCAGAAAGGCCGTCACGATATTCTTGGCCAGCTCCGGGCCGACGACGCGAGCCCCGAGCGTGACGACCTGGGCATCGTTACTGGACCGTGCCTTGGCCGCCGAATAGGTATCGTGCGCCTGGGCCGCCCGGATACCGCGCACTTTGTTGGCCGAGATCGCGACGCCGATACCGGTGCCGCACACCAGCACAGCCCGATCCGCCTCACCGGCGCTGATCGCCTGCGCCACACGCACCGCCACATCCGGATAGAGCACCGGCTCGGCATTATAGGTGCCGAAATCCACCACCTCGAACCCCAGAGCGCGGGCATGCGCCATCAGAATTTCCTTGAGCTCGAATGCGGCCTCGTCGCCACCGAAAGCAACCCGCAACGCCCCTTTTCCGACGCCATTTGCATCAGACATGGACAGACCTCCCACTCGACTGGCCGCCGACCCCATGCCGGCAGGCACACATACAAATTATCAACGCAAGAACATTTGTAAAGCCTAAGCGTGCAAAATTGCAATGATTGATCAAAATAATGCGAGCCGAGCAAAGCGAAGAGTCGGTCAAGCGACTCGATATAACCTCCTGTTTTTATGGACTATAGCGACAAAAACCGGGCAAATATTAGACAAAAGACGAACACGAGGTCGGACAAAGAACCTTGACAGCCTACGGACAAATACCTAAACATTTGATCGCATATAGAACATAAATCACTCGGGTGGACGATTGCGGCTTCTGGAGTACGCACCTCAACCCGCGTGCTGGGCGTCGGACCGGGAGCCTTCTAAGATGAACTCTCGGTCGATCATTGGATTCACAAAAACAACCCGTCCATGAGGAAGGTCCCATGCAACGCATCATCAACGATCCCGACAACGTGGTGGATGACGCCGTACGCGGCTATCTGCGCGCCTCCCCCACTCTCTACGCGGCCACCGACCATCCACGGGTCCTGAAATACGCCGGCAACGTCGACGCGGACAAAGTGGGCGTGGTCACCGGCGGCGGCTCCGGCCACGAACCTGCCTTCCTGGGCTACGTCGGCGAAGGGCTGTGTGACGCCGTCGCGATCGGCGAAATCTTTTCCTCCCCCACGGCCGACGCTTTCCACAAGGCCTTCGCGGCGGCCGATCGCGGCCGGGGCGTGGCCTGTCTCTACGGCAACTACGCCGGCGACAACATGAACGTGAAGCTCGCCCGTCAGATGGCCGAACTGGACGACATCGAGGTGCAGACCGTGGTCGCCCGGGATGATGTGGCCTCGGCCCCCGCCGATCAGCGCGACAAGCGGCGCGGCGTGGCCGGCGAGATCATGATGTGGAAGATCGGCGGCGCCGCCGCGGCCCGGGGCGACAACCTGAGCGAAGTCATCCGCCTGGCGCAGAAGGCGGTCGACGCCTGCTCCAGCATCGGCGTGGGCCTCTCAAGCTGCACCATTCCCGCCAACGGCAAACCGAATTTCTCCATCGAGCCGGGCAAGATGGAACTGGGCATCGGCCACCACGGCGAACCGGGCATTGAGGTTACCGATCTCACCTCGGCAAAAGAGATGGCCGCCACGATGTGCAAGCCGATTCTCGAAGACCGGCCGTTCAACCGGGGCGACGACGTGGCCGTGCTGGTCTCCGGCCTGGGTGCCACACCGGTGATGGAGCTGAACCTGCTCTACGCCGACGTGGCGGACATCCTGGAAGAGGCGGGCATAACGGTACATCGCACCTATATCGGCAACTACTTCACGTCGCTGGAGATGATGGGCGCCACTCTCACCCTGATGAAACTGGACGACGAACTGAAAACATTGCTCGATGCCCCGGCAACATCCCTGGCGCTCAGCCAGTAATCCCGCGGCCACCTGGGAGACCGATCATGTACTACCTGGATACCTCGAAAGGCCATGACATCCTGCAGGATCTCGTGGCCATCATTCTGGAAAACAAGAATTACCTCAGCGAAGTGGACGGCGCCATCGGCGACGGCGACCACGGCATCAATATGGCGAAAGGCTTTCGCCAGTGCGGTGAAGCCATCGACGGCCAGTCGCTGTCCCTGTCCAAGGGCCTGGGCAAACTGGCCAGCGTGCTGATGGGCTCCATCGGCGGCTCCATGGGACCGCTGTACGGCAGCCTGTTCCTGGGCATGGCCACGGCCGTCAAGGACAAGGACACGATCGACGAGGCTGCCTTCGGCGAGATGCTGGCCAACGGGTTGCGCTCGCTGCAGGACATCAGCGATGCGCAGGTGGGCGACAAGTGTCTGCTGGATACGCTGGTGCCGGCCGTCGAGGCTTACCAGCACGCGGTGGCCAACGGCGACGATTTCACCGTGGCGCTGGAACGGATGCGTCAGAGTGCCGAACAGGGCAAGGAATCGACCCGGGACCTGGTCTCGAACATCGGACGGTCGGCCCGACTGGGCGAGCGTTCACGGGGTCACCTGGATGCCGGCGCGGTATCCTGCTGCCTGCTCCTGACCCAACTGGCGGACAGCACCGAGTCCCGCCTGCAGCAACAGGCGGCCTGAGGCCGTCGATTCCTGGGCGTCGCCGTTCAGAGCCGGCGCCCCGGCGTGCCTTCCCTGCTTCAAACCGCTGACGCCGTCACCTTTGTGACACCGCCCCAGCGGACACGGTGATGGCTGAACACCACCGGCACCGAGCCTGATGCTCACCGGTCCCGGTTTCCATGGATTCAACGATCACAGCACCCACATTTTGCCGTTCCCAGATAACGAGGAGCCCAGTCATGCCATCGCAACTCGACGCCCTCAAAGCCCATTCCCTGGTCGTCGCCGACACCGGTGACCTGGCCGTCATGCGGCGCTACACACCGCAGGACGCCACCACCAACCCGTCACTGATTCTCAAGGCCTTCGAACTGCCCGACTACCAACCGCTGATCGACCGGGAGCTGCAGGCCATCGCCGGCTCCGACGCCGAGCGCTCACAGCAGGTCTCGCAGGCGGTCGACGTGCTGTCCGTGGCCATGGGCTGCGAAATCGCCCATTTGGTGCCCGGCCGGGTGTCCACCGAAGTGGCGGCACGCCTGTCCTTCGACACCGACGCCAGCATCCGCAAGGCGTTTGAGTTGATCGAGCAGTACGACAAACGGGGCGTCAGCCGCGAGCGCGTCCTGATCAAGCTGGCCTCCACCTGGGAAGGGATCCGCGCCGCCGAGGTGCTGGAGAAGAAAGGCATCCAGTGCAACCTGACGCTGCTGTTCAGTGATGCCCAGGCCCAGGCCTGTTTCGATGCCGGCGTATTCCTGGTTTCCCCCTTCGTGGGCCGGGTCACCGACTGGTACAAACAGCAAACCGGCGAGGACTACACGCCGGCCAACGATCCCGGCGTGCGCTTCGTGCGCGGCGTCTGTGAGCGGGTCGACGCGGGCGGCTACGACACCGTGGTGATGGGCGCCAGCTTCCGCAACACCGGCCAGGTACTGGCGCTGGCCGGCTGCCCGCGATTGACCATCTCGCCGGCACTGCTGGAGGAACTGGCCGCTGCCGAGGGTCCGGTCGAGCCACAGGTCCGCCTGTCCGGCGGGAACGGCCAGCCCGCGCCCCCCCTGTCCGAAGCGGACTTCCGCTGGGGCCACAACCAGGACGCCATGGCCAACGACAAACTGGCCGAAGGCATCCGCCGTTTCGCCGCTGATCAAGAGCGCCTGGAACAGCTGATCGCCGATCGACTTTCCGCACGCTGATCCATTCCGAGGAGGAGTCCCATGCCATCCCGTTTCGAATTGGCCAACGCCGTCCGCGCCCTGTCCATGGACGCGGTCCAGAAAGCCGCCAGCGGCCACCCCGGCGCGCCCATGGGGCAGGCGGACATCGCCGAAGTCCTGTGGAACGATTTCCTGAGCCACAACCCCGGCAACCCGGACTGGCCCAACCGCGACCGCTTCGTGATGTCCAACGGCCACGGCTCGATGCTGCAATACGCGCTGCTGCACCTGTCCGGTTACGATGTGAGCCTCGACGATCTTCAGCAATTCCGCCAGCTGCACTCGAAAACGCCGGGGCACCCGGAGTACGGCTACACGCCCGGGATTGAGACCACCACCGGTCCACTGGGCCAGGGCCTCGCCAACGCCGTGGGCATGGCGCTGGCCGAGCGCACGCTGGCCGCCCAGTTCAACCGCGACGGGCACCGGATCGTCGATCACCACACCTATTGCCTGGTGGGCGACGGCTGCCTGATGGAAGGCATTTCCCACGAAGCCGCGGCGCTGGCCGGCACCCAGGGCCTGGGCAAGCTGATCGTGTTCTACGACGACAACGGCATTTCCATCGACGGCGAAGTGGAAGGCTGGTTTACCGACGACACCAAGAAGCGCTTCGAGTCTTACCACTGGCACGTCCAGCGTGTGGACGGGCATGACCCTGAGTCCATCCGCGCCGCCATCGAGCAGGCCCGGGCGGAAAGCGAACGCCCCAGCCTGCTGATCTGCAAGACCCTGATCGGCTTCGGGGCGCCCAACAAACAGGGCAAGGAAGAGGCCCACGGCGCCGCACTGGGCGAAGAGGAAGTCGCCGCCGCCCGGATCCAGCTGGACTGGCCGCACGCCGCTTTCCATATTCCCCAGTCCATCTACGACGGCTGGGATGCCCGGGCCACCGGCGCCCGGCTGGAAACCGAGTGGAACCGCCGCTTCGCCCGCTACGCCGAGGCCTTCCCGGATGCGGCCAAAGACTTCGAACGGCGCATGGCGGGCGAACTGCCGGCCGCGCTGGATCAGCTGGATCTGGTGGGTGAGGCCGAAGCTCGGGCCGAATCCATCGCCTCCCGCAAGGCCTCTCTGGGTTGCCTCAATGCCCTGGGTCCAAACCTGCCGGAACTGCTGGGCGGCAGCGCCGACCTGGCCCCATCCAACCTGACGTTCTGGGACGGCGCCGAGGCGATCGGTGCGGAAACGCCCGGCGGCAACTACGTTCACTACGGGGTGCGGGAATTCGGCATGGCCGCCATCATGAACGGGATCGCCCTGCATGGCGGCTTCGTGCCCTACGGCGCCACCTTCCTGATCTTCTCGGAATACATGCGCAACGCCGTACGCATGGCCGCACTGATGAAGCAGCGGGTGATCCACGTGTTCACCCACGATTCCATTGGCCTCGGCGAAGACGGCCCGACCCACCAGCCCATCGAACAGCTGGCCACGCTGCGGGCCACGCCCAACCTGTCCACCTGGCGTCCGGCGGACGCGGTGGAAACCGCGGTGGCCTGGGAATCGGCCCTAAGCCGCGAAGACGGGCCCACTGCGCTGGTGTTCTCCCGCCAGGGGTTACCTCACCAGACCCGTACCGGCGAACAGATCGATAACATCCGGCGAGGCGGGTACGTGCTGAAGGACTGCGACGGCCAGCCCGAGCTGATCCTGATTGCGACCGGCTCGGAAGTCAGTCTCGCGATGGGCGCGGCCGACAGCCTCACCGCGAAGGGACGGGCTGTGCGCGTGGTCTCCATGCCCAGTTGCGATGCCTTCGACGCCCAGCCGGCCGACTATCGGGAACAGGTTCTGCCGTCGTCCGTCAAGGCGCGGTTGGCCATTGAAGCCGGCCATCCCGATGGCTGGTACAAGTATGTGGGACTGGATGGCCACGTGATCGGTATGAGCACCTTCGGCGAATCCGCGCCCGCGCCGGAATTGTTCAAGGCGTTCGGCTTTACCGTGGAGAACGTACTGGCCGAGGCGGAGTCGCTGCTGGGCTAGTGTCCCGTTTGGCTCATTGGCCATGCCTCACGTCACCCCGCCGTCAATCCGGCACTGGTGGCGTGGCGCCACACCGCTTACAATAGCATCGCCCGTGGAAGATCACGGGCTTCGTTCTCAGGGCGGGGTGAAAGTCCCCACCGGCGGTGATGGCGTCTGGCGCCTCAGCCCGCGAGCGCCTCAGGGCTTTGCCCGGAGGGTCAGCAGATTCGGTTAAAATCCGAAGCCGACGGTGATAGTCCGGATGGAAGAGAAGGAACGATTGAAAAGTCCAGACCGCGGATGAACCACGGGGCGCACAGCCTCCTGCGTTTTCCGCCGTATGCCATTTTCTGCGTTTCCAGATGGCATGGCCGTAGAGCGTTGCGAACGCTGTCGGTTGTGCCTGCATGCCCTGATTCTAGTGACAGGAGCCCATCAAAGGCTCCCCATGAGAGATCAACTATGAATCAGCAAACCTCCTTGAACCTTTCCGACGCCAGCCGCAACCAGCGTATTGCCTTTATCCAGGGCAACTGGCACCTCGACATCATCGATCAGGCACGTAAAGCCTTCCTGGCGGAAGTCAGCCAGCATGGTCTGGACGCCGATCAGGTGGACATCATCACCGTGGCCGGGGCTTTTGAAATCCCGTTGCAGGCCAAGCTGCTGGCCGAAAGCGGCCAGTACGGCGCCATCGTCGGCGCGGGCTTCGTGGTGGACGGCGGCATCTACCGCCACGAATTCGTCGCCCAGGCGGTGATCGACGGGCTGATGCGGGTGCAGCTGGATACGCGCGTGCCGGTCCTGTCCGCCGTGCTGACGCCGCACCACTTCCACGAGCATGCGACGCACCATGACTACTTCTACAAGCACTTCTCCGAAAAAGGCGTGGAAGTGGCGCGGGCGTGCCTGATGACGTTGGAAAACATGGAACAGGCGCGGAAATTGACGGCCCAGTAGGTGAGAAGGGCTGCCTCCGGGACGAGTCGGCCCCGAGCATGTAGCAGACGCTTCAGCTTCTGAGGCGCCGCCCAGGCGCCCCAGTCGCTATCAATTCTCCCGAAGATGAAGCGTCTTGTGCTCAACCTTGTGGCGATAACGCCATAGTCTAATCGAAGCGAATGGACGCCCTTGCCGGAGAAAGGACAGGGATGTCCTGGCCGCAATTGCCGGCCAGGGATGGCGGTGTATTGCGGCGGAGGCAAGGGGGTTCATTGGCTTCTGGCTCCATAAGTTCAGGCTGGCGACGTTGATGCCTTTCGATCTGAAAAAAGGCCGTCCTGTGGACGGCTCAGAAGCTGAAGCGTCTGCTACATATTTAAGTCAGCCTACGAGTTGTCTGCGGTCCGATGCTCATAGGTAGCATCCAACCGCGACTTCAGATAGTCCGCAAACGTCACCGGCGCGTACTTGGGTGTCTCATCCGGGTAGATGTCCCGCGGATCCACCACCGAATCCGGATTGGCTTCCAGGAAGTAGGCAATCGAATAGCGCTCCTGCTCCGGCGGGCGCACGCGGTGCGGGGTGGACACGTAGGTGTCGTTGCTCCAGCGCATCAGGCAGTCGCCGATGTTGCACACGAACGCCCCTTCCACGTGGGGCGCGTCGATCCACTCGCCCTGACGGGTCAGCACTTCCAGCCCCGCCACCTTGTCGGTAGCCAGCAGGGTCAGGTTGCCGTAATCGGTATGGGCACCGGCGCCGCCGTCCTCACGATCCGACTCACCGGCACTGGCCGGATAGCGCAGGATGCGCATGGTGACGACCGGCTCGGCCAGATGTTGGGCGAAGAAATCTTCGGACACGCCCAGATCCAGGCTGAAACCGCGATGGATCACGCGGCCGAGATCCAGACAGGCATCAAAATACGCCAGCAGGTTGTCCCGCCAGCCAGCCAGATCCGGCCAGAAATTCACGCCGCGGAACGGCTTTCCCGCTACCACTTCCGGATGGTCTTCCGGCAGTTCCACGCCCAGGTTGAACGCTTCCTTCATGTCAGCGCCGGATTCCGGGTTCAGCTTCTCGTCCGCCATGGCCACGTAGCCGCGATTGTGGGGCGAGCGCTTGATGGACAGCGCCTGCTTGTCCTCTACCGGCAGGGCAAAGAAGCGCTGGGACTCCGCAAAGGCCGTGTCGATCACCGACTGGGGAATGCCGTGATCCACCGCGTAGAAGAAGCCCACCTCACGGCAGGCGCGACCCAGCTCGGCGGCGGTCTTGCGGCGCTCTTCGATATCGTCGCTGCGCAGACCGGCGATGGAAATCAGGGGAATTTCTTTCATATACACTCCTTCGGAGCGCTCTAAACCATGTCGACGCGAAGATGATCCAGAGCACGGCATCGTTCATACAGGGACAGGCCACAGGCTTGTGCCGTGGCGACCACATGGCCCTCGTCGACCTGTGTCGACCGACCGTTCTCAATCAGGCAGCGTCCGTCCACCCAGACGTGGGTGACGTTGCTGCCGCGCGCGGCAAACACCAGATTCCATAACAGATTGCCGCCATCGTCCCTGATGTCGTGGGGCGTCAGGTTGGGCGCCCCCAGGTCCAGCATCACGAGATCGGCTTTCTTGCCCACCTCGATCGATCCGATCTCCCCGTCCAGCCCCAGTGCTTTGGCACCGCCGATCGTGGCCATGCGCAGGATCTGGTCCGCCGGCAGCGCGGTGGCGTCCAGCCGCGTGGCCTTCTGGATCAGGGAGGCGAATTTCATTTCCTCGAACAGGTCGAGGCTGTTGTTGCACACCGGGCCATCGGTGCCCAGCCCGAGCGTCAGCCCCGCCGCCAGCATGTCCGGCGTGCGGGCCACACCGCTGGCGAGTTTGGCGTTGCTGACCGGGCAATGGGCAATCGAGGTGCCGGTGTCGGCGAGCCGTTTGATCTCGTCGTCGTTGAGCCAGACACAGTGGGCGATCAGGGTCTTTTCTCCCAGCACCCCGTAGTGGTCCAGCATGCCAATGGAGCGGCGGCCGAACGCGTCTAGCACCGCCGCTTCCTCTTCCTTCTGTTCGCAGGCGTGGGTGTGGATGCCCACCCCGTAGTCCTGCTGGCAGCGCACCGCGTCGCGATAGGCGTCCTCGCTGCAGTAGAACAGGTGTTCGAGCCCCATCCACACCTGGATGCGGCCGGACTGGCTGTCGTGATGGGTCTTGATCAAGCGTTTGTTTTCGTCGCGAGTGGCGAAGAAATCCTTGCCCGGCTGGTCTGCCACGTAGGGCGCCAGATTCACGCGCAGGCCGATCTCACCGGCGGCATCGGCGCAGCGATCCATGAAGCGGAACATGTCCATCACGCAGGTGGTGCCGCCCTTGAGCGCTTCGAGGTAACACAGGCGGGCCGAATGGTAGGCGTCCTCCTCGGTCAGCGCCCGGTGCTCCAGCTGGTAGTACGGCAGCCACTCCATCAGCGGCATGTTTTCCGTCACGCCGCGCATCAGGCTGGAGTGGGAATGGGCGTCCACCAGGCCCGGGATCAGCACCTTGCCGCGGCCATCCACCACCGGGCAATCCGCCGGTACGTCGACAGCTTCAGAAAGACCGACGGCGCTGATTCGGTCGTCTTCCACCAGGACGGTGGCATCCGGGATGACCGTGTTCCCGGGATCGACCGTAAACACGGCCACGTGGGTGATGACGAAACGGGACATATCCGATTACTCCGGCCGGATCGGCGGGTCCAGGTTGACGGTGTCGCAGTTATCCCCCGGGCCACGACGGTCCACCACGAGGAAATCCGCATCCCGGTTCACCGGCAACAGCGGCGCATGCCAGGTGCCGGCATGGTAGTTCACACCCTGCCCGGGCTTGGCGTAAAAAACCTGGACTCTGGCCGGATCAAACTCACCCGGCGGCGCCACCACCACCCAGTAGGACTCATTACCGATCGGCATAAACGCCTGGCTGCCCTGCGGGTGGCGCTCCATCAGGTCGATCAGCAGCGGTTCCAGCGGCTGGCCGCGGAAGATGGAGATGATGGCATCCGCATCCTCGCCCAGGGTTTCCACCGCCGCCAGAGCGTGGAAACGCTCGGTGCGACCGGCGTTGATGGGAAACGAGGCGGCACCTTTCGTTTCAATCACATCCCCGAACGGCGCAAACGCCGCCCGGGTCAGGGGCTGACTCTGGATAACCCGAGGCGCGCTCATTGGACCGGCTTCCCCCACAGCCGCACGCGACTGATCCCGCCGTCGGGGATGCTGTTCACCCGGATGTGAGTGATCGGCCCCAGGTCGTTCAGTTCGCCGAACTCGTGGATGGCGTCGGCCGTCAACGGCTGCTCATCGAGCAGGGTTTCCCAGAACATGCTCTGGGTGATGATGGACTGGCGCGTGCCCTGCTCCACGCAGGCGGCCTGGATGGAGACGCGATCCGGGAAGTTGCCCTTGAAGTGGGCGGTGTCGATCTCGAGGCCTTCGGCGATGCCCTTGTGACCCAGCTTGAGGATGCACCACTCGTTGCCCGGCTCGCGGCGCCGGCGGGTTTCCCAGCCGTCGCCCATGTTGATGCCCCGGCCCGGACGCAGCAGCTTGCGCGGCTCGCCGTAGTGGGCGTCGCTCCAGGCCACCTGATCACCGCCGTTGGCCAGCGCCAGCAGGTCCAGGCGCTCGTCGGCACTGCGGTTGTTCCAGTCACAGAACGGCTGGCCGTAGACCCGGAAACGGGCCATGCCGCCGTCCGGCCAGATGTGCAGGCGCAGGTGGGTCCAGGGTCCGGAGGCGGCCAGGGCCTCGAAGCGATGATCGTTGCCGGACAGGGACACCGCCGGCAGGATTTCCTGCCAGTCGGCGTCGTTGTCGGGATCGGCCTCCGGCGACCAGCAGGCCTCGACGGAGGCCGCCGGGGCAAAGTTGCCGGTGAAGAAGCTGGTGTCGAAATCGACGCCGTGCAGCACGCCCGGCATGGCCAGGCGCAGGATGCACCAGTCGTGGCCCGTGTTGCGACGGCGGCGGGTCTCCCAGCCGTCCATCCACTTGCCGTGATCGTCGTATTTATCCGGGTAGAAGCGCGCAGGCTCGGGATCCAGCATACGCTCACGGGGGGCGAAGAATTCGTCGGTGACCCAGGTCACCTCGGCGCCGAGGCTGCCGTCGGCGAGGTTCAGGTAGTCCCTTGAAAAATCAGGCCCTTCGATGATGGGGGCGACTTGTACATCGGTCATGTTGTGTTGGCTCTCTGGTTGTTCCGGGGCAGCGGCGTGAATGCGCTTTATTGAATCAGGGCAGCCTTGCAGGCTGCTCCGAAGCTAAAGCGTCGGCTACATTTCCAGCTCACTCGAGCGTGTAGCAGATGCTTCAGCTTCTGAGGCACCGCAGGTGCCCCTCATTGCCCTGTTATCGATTCATTTTGGCTTGTACGGATGCTCCGCCTTCCAATGCCGCGCAATATCCAACCGTCGGCAGATCCACACCTTCTCATGCTTCTGGATGTAGTCGAGGAACCGCTGCAGCGCCCGGAAGCGACCCGGTCGACCGACCAGCCGGCAGTGCAGCCCGATTGACAGCATCTTCGGCGTGTCGGCGCCTTCTTCGTAAAGCACGTCGAACGCGTCTTTCAGGTACTGGAAGAACTGCTCGCCGGAGTTGAAGCCCTGGTGGGTGGCGAAGCGCATGTCGTTGGTGTCCAGGGTGTAGGGCACCACCAGATGCGGCTTCTGCTCGCCGTCGCGGGTTTCCACGGTGGTCCAGAACGGCAGGTCGTCGCCGTAATAGTCGCTGTCGTATTCAAAGCCGCCGGTTTCCACGACCAGCCGGCGGGTGTTCGGGCTGTCGCGTCCCGTGTACCAGCCCAGCGGACGCTGGCTGGTCAGTTCGGTCTGGATGGCGATCGCCTGTTCCATGTGCTCCCGTTCGTGGGACTCGTCCATGTCCTGGTAGTGAATCCAGCGCAGGCCGTGACAGGCGATCTCGTGGCCTTCGTCGATAAACGCCTGGGTGACGTCCGGATTACGCTGCAACGCCATGGCGACGCCAAACACCGTCAACGGCAGATCCCGCTTTCTGAATTCCCGCAGGACACGCCAGACACCCGCGCGGGAGCCGTACTCGTAGATCGACTCCATGCTCATGTGCCGGTCCGGATAGGGCTGCGCGCCAATGATCTCGGACAGGAAGATCTCGGAATGGCTGTCCCCGTGCAGGACGCAGTTCTCGCCACCTTCCTCGTAGTTCAGGACAAATTGGACCGCGATCCGAGCTTTTCCCGGCCAGTTGGCGTGGGGCGGGTGGGCGCCATAGCCGAGGAGATCGCGCGGGTAGTCGTTGTTCGTACTCATGATGTCTTGGGCTCCAAACCGCAGCCGCGCAGGATCACGCCGGTCAGGAAGTTGGCCGCGTGTTCAAAATCCTGCGCTTCGTATTCGGCCTTGTTCTCCACCATCAGGATCTGGACCTGGAAGTCCGCGTAGTGCTGGGTCGAGGACCAGATCAGGAAGATGAGCTGCACCGGATCGACCGGCGCCATACGGCCGTCATCGATCCATTGCTGAATGACTTTGGCCCGCCCCCGGACCCATTCGCGCATGTTGGTGCGCAGGTGGTCCTTGAGGAAAGGCGCGCCCTGGATGATCTCCTGGGCAAACAGGCGGGACGCCATGGGGTGTTGTCGCGACATCTCCACCTTGGTCCGGATAAAGGTTTCCAGCGCCTCCGCCGGATCGTCGTCCGGGCTGATTTCGGAGAACACCGCGTTCCAGCGGCTCATGATGTCGTCAAACAACGCGGAATAGATGCGCTGCTTGTTGCTGAAGTAATACAGCACGTTGGACTTGGGCAACTCCGCCCGTTCGGCGATGTTCTGGATCGTGGCCCCGCGGAAGCCGTGGTGGGCAAACTCCTCCTCGGCGGCGGCGATAATCCGTTCCCGATTCTTCTCCCGAATGCGTCCCGGACGGTATCGACGTGTCCGGCCTTTCTCCGGTGTGTCCTCGATCTCGTTGATGTTCGCGTCAGGTTGCAGAGTCATGGGCATCCATCGCTTTAGAGGCGGGGGAGACCGATACCGGACTCCCCCGGGTTGGCGTTAGAAGTGGAACTTCACGAGGGCACTGACGGCGCTCTCGGTCCCGTAAATGTCATCATCACCGACTCCGTACTTGTTGTTCCAGTAGGAGTACTCGATACCGGCATACAGCACACCCGGATTGCCGGTGAAGTTACCCAGGTCCAGCTTGAACTGGGGATTGAAGTGCATCTCGGACGCGTGATCCCCTTCGGCTGTTGACCAGTCCATATAACCGTCGAACAGGAATCGCGCGGGGCCCACTTCGAACGGCGAGCCCCAGGTGACGGTCAGCTGCCAGTCGTTGTCCGGATCGTTGAATCCGGCGGCGCTGCTGTTGTTACTGGCATAGTACCCAACCGTGTTGAAGTACTGGAAGCCGGGCAGATCCCAGGACAGGCCGAAACCCGTCAGGATGTTGTTCTGTTCCGGGGCACCACCGTACTCGTAGGTGCCGGCCAGGTAGACGTCCTTCACCGGACCAAAGCTGAGGTCATTCCCGGTGAGCCAGCCGAGGCTCAGTGAGGGCGAGAACTCGCCATAGACGTTGTCGTTGCCCTTATCCGGTCCGCGACCGTGATTGCGGTCAAAGAACAGGAAGGTCCCGCCCCAGTCGTGCGCCGTAACGTTCTCGAAGGTGAAGACGGTGTCTTCCTCCTGACGGTCGCCGTACGCTTCATAGTCGGCGCTGTGCAGCAGCGAAATGCTGGAGTCCGAAAAGAATTTTTCCGCGTGGGCCGCCGGCATACAGGCCGCCGTTACACAAGTCGCTAGCAGTGTTTTACGAAGTGCATTCATGGTCGAAGTATCCTCTGTCATTTATTTTGCGGCGGTTCGGAGAGCCCCCTGAGTCGCCTTTTTCATCGTTGGCAGTGGCATTTTTCGTTATTGAAACTTGTCTACTCGCAAGCTTGTCGGGGCGGCCGTTACATTGACGGCCGCCTCCCATTTCTTCTTTCCTAACGACTGGGCCGCCAGGGTTGACCGATGGACAGCGGCGTATGCAGCCGTGTCCGGGTCGGGTTCGCGGAAAGCAGGACCAGCACGATCACCGTCACCCCATACGGCAGCATGGCCAGCAGTTCCGGGGAGATGTCCCAGCCAAAGCCCTGCAACACCAGGTGCAGGATGCTGGCGAGGCCGAACAGATACGCGCCCAACAGCACCCGCACCGGCCGCCAGGTGGCGAACACCACCAGCGCCAGGGCAATCCAGCCGCGGCCAGCGGTCATGCCTTCCGTCCACAGCGGGGTATAGGCCAGGGACAGGTAGGCGCCCGCCAAACCCGCCATGGCCCCGCCGAAGCTCACCGCGAGGTAGCGGATCAGCAGGACCGGCAGGCCGTTGGCGTTGGCGGATTCGGGCGATTCACCCACCGCCCGCAACAAAAGGCCTCCCCGGCTGTGGCGCAGGAAGACATAGACCGCCACGAAAAGCCCCAGGGAGACGTAAACCAGCAGGTCATGATTGAACAGGACCGGGCCGAGCACCGGGATGTCGCTGAGGAACGGGATCGGCAGCTTGGTGAAACCGTCGATGGTCTTGCCCACGAAATCGGTGCCGACGAAGGCACTCAGGCCGGTGCCAAAAATGGTCAGGGCCAGGCCGGCGGCGTACTGGTTCGCGGCCAGGGTAATGGCCATGAAGCCGAACAGCAGCGACATCCCCACCCCCGCGGCCATGCCGGCGATCACGCCGACCAGCAGGCTGCCGCTGGCGTAGACGCCTGCGAACCCGGCCACCGCGCCGATCAGCATCATGCCTTCCTGACCCAGGTTGAGCACGCCGGAGCGCTCGCAGATCAGTTCCCCCAGCGCCACGATCAGCAGCGGGGTACCGGCCACCACGGTTGCGGCGAGAATATTGACGATCATGTCGGGACTCATCTCAGCTCTCCTGTGTGGCCAGCGGCGTGTTGGTACCGGCCGACGCGGTGACGTGCTTGCGGGTCAGGCGTATCCGGTAGTGAATAAAGGCGTCGCAGGTGAGCAGGTAGAACAGCAGCAGGCCCTGGAACAGGCCGGTCATGGCCTTGGGCAGGTTCATGCCGATCTGCATCATCTCGCCACCGAGGAAGGTCAGCGCCAGCAGCGCACTGGCCAGGATCAGGCCGATCGCCCGCATGCGGCCGAGGAAGACCACGATGATGGCGGTGTAGCCGTAGCCCGGCGACACCTGCGGAATCAGCTGCCCGATCGGGCCGGTCACCTCGGCCGCTCCGGCCAGACCGGCCATGCCGCCGGCCACCAGAAAGGCGAACCAGATCAGTCGCTTGCGCGGAAAGCCGGCGAACTCGGCGGCCTTCTCATCCTCACCCAGCACCTTGAGTTGGAAACCGATAAAGGTGCGGGCGAACAGGACGCCGACCGCCACCGCCGCCAGCAGCGCGAACAGCAGGCCGATGTGCAGACGCGTGCCGGGAATCAGCATCGGCAGCAGGGCGGCGTCACCGAACATCGCCGACTGCGGGAAGCTGAAGCCGTAAGGATCCTTCAGCGGCCCGTGCACGGCGTACAGCAGCAGGTTCAGGGCGATGTAGTTGAGCATGATGGTGGTGAGGATTTCGTTGCAGTGGAAATGCGTCTTCAGGAACGCCGCGATCGCCGACCACAGGGCGCCACAAGCGATGCCTGCCAGCAGCACCACGGGCAAAATCCAGAAGCCAGTGCCTTCGCCGAACTGCAGGGCCGCGATGGTGGCGCCGACCGCGCCCATCAGGAAATGGCCCTCCGCCCCGATGTTCCAGATCTTGGCGCGGTAGCAGATGGTCAGCCCGGCGGCACACAGCAGCAGTGGCGCCGCCTTCAGTCCCAGCTCGGCGACGCCCACGGCATCGCTGATCGGGACGATGAAGAACAGGCGCAGCCCTTCCACCGGGTCGCGATCCAGGCCGAGGAAAATCAGGAAGCCGGTGATGATGGTCAGCATCAGCGCCAGCACCGGCGACAGGTACTCCATCAGACGCGAATCGACCTGGCGGCGTTCAAGCGACAGCATGGTTCACCTCCCCGGCCGCGTCGGCGAAATCGCCGGCCATCCACTGCCCCAGCTGTTCGATACTGAGGGATTCGGTCGGCACGAGCGGCGACAGCCGTCCCCCGCAGAGGGCGCCCATGCGGGTACAGAGTTCAAACAGTTCATCAAGATCCTCGGAAATCAGCAGGACGGCCGCGCCCTTGTCGCGCAGCTCCACCAGCACCTGGTGGATGGCCACCGCGGAGCCCACGTCCACACCCCAGGTGGGGTGGGAGGCGACCAGTAATTTGGGCGCCTGCAGCGCTTCCCGGCCGATAATAAATTTCTGGAGATTGCCGCCGGACAGGCTGCGGGCCGTGGCTTCAACGCCGTCCGACTTCACCTGGAAGCGGTCACGAACCCGAGCCGCATACTCCCGCACCTTGCGATAGGCCACCCAGCCCTTACTCACCATCCCCTGGGCAGAGGCGGTCAGCAGGGTGTTGTCCACCAGGGACATGTCCGGGACGGCCCCGCGCCCCAGCCGCTCTTCCGGTACCACGGCGATGCCGGCCCGGCGCCGCGCGTCCGGTCCCATCTGACCGACAGCCTGCCCGTCAAAACGCACCTGATTGGCCGCGGCCTTGTACTCGCCAGACAACGCCCGCAGCAGCTCGTCCTGGCCGTTACCGGCCACGCCGGCGATACCGACGATCTCGCCGGCCCGCAGTTCCATCGTGATGTCGCGCAACGCGGTACCGAACGGGTCGTCGCTGGCGTAACTGAGCCCGCTCACCTCCAGCAAAGGCGCCCCGGGCGTGGCCGGCGGGACGTCGGTGCTGAGCGGGGTTTCGTCACCGACCATCAGGCGGGCGATGGCGTCGGTGGAGGTTTCGGTGGGGTCGCACTCGCCGGTGACCTTGCCGTTGCGCAGGACGGTGGCGTGATGGCAGAGGTCGCGCACCTCCTGCAGCTTGTGGCTGATAAAGAGAATGCTGCAGCCTTCACTGGCCAGTTGGCGCAAGGTGCGGAACAGATCGGCCACTTCCTGCGGGGTCAGCACCGAGGTGGGCTCGTCGAGAATCAGCAGCCGGCTGTCCTGGATCAGGCATCGGACGATTTCCACCCGCTGGCGTTCGCCGGTGGACAGACTGTGCACGTGGCGGCGGGGATCCAGCGCCATGCCGTAATGGGTCGAGACGTCGCGGATGCGCTGCTCCAGCTTCTTGCGATCCCTGGCCTCGCTGGCCGGCAGGCCCAGGGCGATGTTCTCGGCGACGGTCAGGGTCTCGAACAGGGAGAAGTGCTGGAAGACCATGCCGATCCCCAGCTGTCGGGCATGGGCCGGTCCTTGCAGGGTCAGCTTTTCACCATCCCAATAAAGGGTGCCCTCGTCCGGCTGGATCACCCCGTAGATCACCTTCATCAGGGTACTCTTGCCGGCCCCGTTCTCACCCAGCAGGGCGTGGATCTCACCGGGTGCTACGGTCAGGTCAATACCGTCATTGGCCCGGCAACCGGGGTACTCCTTGACGATATGTTCCAGACGTAGCCGTGCCGCTGCCGTCATCATTGAACCTCATTCGTGTAATAAACTGACCAGACAATCAACATTTCGAACGTGAGCAATTTGCTTGCCAACTGGTCACAAAAAATCATTTTGCTATAAACTCGACTAGTTGGTCAGAAAATTGCAAAAACACCGATCAGGTAATGAATTAAGTAACGGGCATCAGCCTGTTACGCCAAGCAGACCGCCCCGCCCACGCGTCTTGTAAAGCGCGGATTCATGGGCCTGGAGGGTGGCCATAATACGCAAGATGGTGAGACCCGTGATCGAATTTTTTCTCAATGGCGAGCCCCGGAAGTTATCGGATACTGACCCAAATCTGAGCATTCTGGAATGGTTGCGCACCAAAATGCGCCTGACCGGCACCAAAGAGGGCTGCGCGTCCGGCGACTGTGGCGCCTGCACCGTGAGCGTGGGCGTCCTCGATCCCGGCGCCCGCGCGTTGCGTTATGAATCGGTGAACAGCTGCATCGCCGTGATCGGCAGCCTGCACGGGAAACACCTGGTGACGGTGGATGTCTTAAAGGAAGAACCTGCCCATCCGGTCCAGAAAGCCATGATCGAGTGCCACGGGGCACAATGCGGGTTCTGTACGCCGGGTATCGTCATGTCCCTGTTCACCCTGCACACGGCGCGTCAGGCGGATACCAACCGGCTCGCCGCGCCCCCCAGTCACCACGAGCTGCTGGAAGCGCTCGCGGGCAACCTGTGCCGCTGCACCGGCTACCGCCCCATTATTGAGGCCGGCCGCCGTGCCTGCGTCGAGACCTGGACACCGGGCGAGACCGGCAAACGCTTCAGCGGCCCGGACTGGCTGCAGGACGGCGCCATGATCGCCGCCCTGCAACGCATCAACGGCGAGAAAGGCAGCCTTCGTGACGAACACGGCCGTCGCTGCGACCTGCCGCAAACCCTGGACGAGCTGCGCACCCTGCGCGCGCAGTATCCGGAAGCCCGCCTGATCGCCGGCGGCACCGACCTGGCGCTGGAGATCACCCAGCAGCTCAAGGACCTCGATCATTTGATCAGCGTGGAACGCGTGGCCGAGCTGCAACAGCTCACAGAGGCCGACGACCATCTTTACCTGGGAGCCGGGCTGACCTATCGCCAACTCAACGAGGTCTTGCCAACCCACTGGCCGCATTTTGCACCGTTACTGGAACGTCTGGGATCGTTACAGATTCGAAATCGCGGCACCCTGGGCGGGAATATTGGTAACGCCTCCCCCATCGGCGACATGCCGCCGGCGCTGATTGCCCTGAACGCCGAGGTGGAACTGGACAGCCTGGACGGCGTGCGCCGACTACCACTCGCCGACTTCTTCAAAGACTACAAGCAGACCGACCTGCAGCCCCATGAATTCATCCGCGGCGTCCGGGTGCCGCTGCCCAAGGCTAATGAGCACCTGCTGCTGTACAAGATTTCCAAGCGCCTGGACGACGATATCTCCGCCGTATTGGGCGCCTTCTGGCTGCACATCGAAGCAGGCACCGTGCGCGACGGCCGGCTCGCGTTTGGCGGCATGGCGGCCATTCCCAAGCGGGCAAGCACCGCCGAACAGGCCATCCTGGGCCAGCCGTGGAACGACGCCACCGTCTCTACTGCAATGGCAGCCCTCGCCACCGACTTCAAGCCCATGTCGGACGTGCGCGCGTCCGCCGAATACCGCCTGCAGGTCGCCGGCAACCTGCTGCAACGCGCCCTGCTGGAGACCGGCAGCCACTTCGACTCAGCAATGCCCCTGACGGTGACCGACTATGCGTAAATTGCCCGAAAACATTGTCCAACCGCCGGCGAGCGCGCGCGGCACCGCGGGTTCACGCATCGCCCACGACAGCGCCTGGAAGCACGTCAGCGGACAAGCCCGTTACATCGACGACCTGCCCGAGCCGCCCGGCCTGCTGCACGCCACCGTGGGCCAGAGCACCCAGGCCCACGCCCGCATCAAGTCCATGGACCTGAGCGCCGTGCGCGCCTATCCCGGCGTGGAAGCCGTGCTGACCGTCGACGACGTGCCCGGCCACACCGACATTGGCCCAGTCTTTCCCGGCGATCCGGTGCTGGCCGGCGAGATCGTCGAGTTCATCGGCCAGCCGCTGTTCGCGGTGGCGGCCACCTCCCTGCGCGCCGCGCGCCAAGCCGCCAAACTGGCGAAGGTGGAGTACGAGCCGCTGGAACCGGTGCTGACCACGAAAGACGCGCTGGCCCAACAGTTCTTCGTTCGCCCCTCCCACACCCAGGAGCGGGGCGATCCGGACCAGGCGCTGGCCGAATCCCCCCATCGCCTGCAGGCGGCGATGCACGTGGGCGGGCAGGAACACTTCTACCTGGAAGGCCAGGCCTGCCTGGTGGAACCCACCGAGGACGCCGGCGTGTTCGTGCATACCTCCAGTCAGCACCCGTCCGAGGTGCAGAAGCTGGTAGCGGAGGTCCTGGCCCTGCCGATCCACGAAGTGCAGGTGGAAGTGCGTCGCATGGGCGGCGGCTTTGGCGGCAAGGAAACCCAGGCGGCGCCGCTGGCCTGCATTTCCAGCCTGCTGGCCCGGCACACCGGCCGCCCGGTGAAATACCGCATGGCCCGGCCGGACGACATGGTGCAGACCGGCAAGCGCCACGACTTCTACAACACCTACGACATCGGCTTCGACGACGAGGGCATGCTCCACGGCGCCGACATCATGGTGGCCGGACGCTGCGGCTACTCGCCCGACCTGTCCGACGCCATCGTCGACCGCGCCATGTTCCACGCCGACAACGCCTATTACCTGGACCAGGCCCGGGTGGTCGGTCACCGCTGCAAGACGCATACGGTGTCCAACACCGCGTTCCGGGGCTTCGGCGGGCCGCAGGGCATGATGATCATCGAGCGGGCCATGGACGACATCGCCCGGCACCGGGGCCTCGACCCGCTGGACGTGCGCAAGCGCAACCTCTACGGCCCGGGCCGGGACGAGACCCATTACGGCCAGACCGTGGAGCAGCACGTGCTCCCGGAATTGATCGAACAGCTGGAAGCCAGCTCCGATTACCGCGAACGGCGCCAGGCCATTACCGAATTCAATCGCCGCAGCCCGGTGGTCAAGCGGGGGCTGGCGCTGACGCCGGTCAAATTCGGCATCTCCTTCACCGCCAAACACCTGAACCAGGCGGGCGCGCTGGTGCACGTGTACACCGACGGCAGCATCCACCTGAACCACGGCGGCACGGAGATGGGCCAGGGCCTGTTCATCAAGGTCGCCCAGGTGGTGGCTTCCGCGTTCCAGGTGGACATCGACCGCATCAAGGTCTCCGCCACCCGCACGGACAAGGTGCCGAACACCTCCCCCACCGCCGCCTCCTCCGGCTCCGACCTGAACGGCATGGCGGCGCTGGACGCCTGCGAGAAGATCAAGGCGCGGCTGGTGGAGTTTGCGGTTGAGACCTACGGTGTTTCGGCCGACGACGTCGAATTCGCCAACAACCAGGTGCGTGTGGGCAAGGACCTCTTTGGCTGGGCCGACTTCGTGCAGCAGGCCTACATGGCCCGCGTGTCGCTGTCGTCGTCCGGCTTCTACGCCACCCCCAAGATCCACTACGATCCGGAAACCGGCAAGGGCCGCCCGTTCCTCTACTACGCCAACGGCGCGGCCTGCTCGGAAGTGGTGGTGGACACCCTGACCGGCGAGTACCGGGTGGTCCGCACCGACATCCTCCACGACGTGGGCCAGTCCCTGAATCCGGAGATCGACATCGGCCAGATCGAGGGCGGTTTCATCCAGGGCATGGGCTGGCTGACCACCGAGGAACTGATGTACAGCGACAAGGGCCAGTTGATGACCACCGGCCCGGCCACCTACAAGATCCCGGCGGTGTCCGACGCGCCCGAGGATTTCCGGGTGTCCCTGCTGCCCCACAGCACCAACCGGGAAGCGACGGTGTTCCGCTCCAAGGCGGTGGGGGAGCCGCCGCTGATGCTGGGTATTTCAGTCTGGTGCGCCCTGCGCGATGCCGTCGCCAGCCTGGCGGACTATCGCTACAGCCCGCCCTTCGACAGCCCGGCCACGCCGGAGCAGGTTCTCAAAGCGGTCACCGCCACCCGGCAGTGGCTGGCCGACAACGGAGGCGATGCCTCATGCAAAAGCGCCTGACCTGGTACGAAGCCGTGGCCGACTGCGAGCGGCGCGGTGAACCCTACGTGCTGGTGACCGTGCTGGGTGTGACCGGTTCGGTGCCGCGCGAGCCCGCCAGCAAGATGGTGGTCACCGGCGAGCAGAGCCACGACACCATCGGCGGAGGCCACCTGGAGTACCGCATCATCGCCAGCGCCCGGGAGCGTCTGGCGGCGCGGGACTACACCTCCGAGATGGCCCATTTCCCGCTGGGCGCCAGTCTCGGTCAGTGCTGCGGCGGCAGTGTCGCGGTCCTGATGGAGGGCCACGCCGGCGGCGACGGCCGGCTGGTGGTGTTCGGCGCCGGTCACGTGGCGAAGTCGCTGATCACCATCATGGGCGAGCTGCCCTGGCAGATTACCTGGGTGGACAGCCGCGCCGACAGTTTCCCGGACGAGCTGCCGGTGAACGTGCGCCGCCACCACACCGACGATCCGGTGGGCGATGCCGCCGCGCTGGCCGACGGCGCCCACGTGGTGATCCTGACCCACAATCACCAGTTGGACTTTGACCTGTGCCGCACGCTGCTGGACGCGAACAGCGCCGCCTCCATCGGCCTGATCGGCTCCGACACCAAGGCCGAACGGTTCCGCCAGCGGCTGGCTCATCGCGGTTACAGCGAGGCCCAGATCGACAGCATCCGCTGCCCGGTCGGCCGGCGCGACGTGCCCGGCAAGCGGCCCATGGAAGTGGCGGTGTCGATTTCCGCCGAGCTGCTGACGCTGGCGACCGAAACGACGGACAAGCCGGCCCGCCGCGGCCTGTCCTGGTCCAACCTGAAAACCCTGATGCGGGAAGACGCCGAACCGGCGCCGGCATCAAACCCGAAGCTGGAGAACTGAATGTCCCTGGAATCCCTCAACGCGATGAGCGCAACCGAGGCCGCCGAGGTGCTGCGCACCTGCTGCGCCGCCGACCGCTGGGTCGAGGGCATGGTCGCCGCCCGTCCGTTTGCCGATCGCGATGACCTGCACCGCAAAGCGGAGGCCCTGTGGCCGGCCATGACCGAGCGCGACTGGCTCGCAGCGTTCGACGCCCATCCCAAGATCGGCGACGTGAAAAGCCTCAAGGCCAAGTACGCCAACACCCACGCCCTGGCCAGCGGCGAGCAGTCTTCCACGGCCGTCGCCAGCGATGACGTCCTGCACCGTCTGAAGGACGGCAACGACGCCTATCACGAAAAGTTCGGCTTTATCTTCATCGTCTGCGCCACCGGCAAGTCCGCCGAGGAAATGCTGGCCCTGCTGGAAGCCCGCCTGCCCAACGCCCGCGCGCAGGAAATGGAGAACGCCGGCCGCGAGCAGGCGAAAATCACCCACCTGAGACTGGATAAACTGGTATGAGCGAACGCAGCCCGATTACGACCCACATCCTCGACCTCGGCAGCGGCTACCCCGCCGAAGGCGTTGTCGTGACCCTCGAGCAGCAGGACGGCGACGGCTGGACCCAGGTGGCCAAGGGCACCACGGACAGCGACGGCCGCATCGGCCAATGGTTCGACGGCCCGCTGGTGACCGGCCTGTACCGCCTGACCTTCGCCACGGGCGACTACTTCCAGGCCTACGGCAAGGACTGCTTCTACCCCCAGGTGACCATCGACTTCTCCGTCAACGGTGACCAGGACCACTACCACGTGCCGCTGCTGCTGAATCAGTGGGGCTACTCGACGTATCGCGGGAGCTGATCACCATGGCGTCATCGCAACCGGTGCAGGCCTACCGGGGTCGGCTGCTGCATTTCCTGGCCGACCCTGGCCTGGAGACACCGGCGGACAACAGTTACGAGTGGTTCGAGGACGGGCTGCTGGTGGTCGCGGATGGCCGGGTCAAAGCCGTCGGCGCTGCCGATCAACTGATCGATTCGCTGCCGGATGGCACGCCGGTCGAGCACTGGCCGGAGCATGTGATCCTGCCCGGCTTTATCGACACCCACGTGCACCTGCCCCAGCTCGGGGTGATCGGCAGCTACGGCGCCCAGTTGCTGGACTGGCTGGAAACCTACACCTTCCCGGCGGAAATGCGCTTTGCCGAGACCGACTGGGCGAAGAGCCAGGCCAACCTCTTCCTCGATCAGTTACTGCGCCACGGCACCACGTCCGGGCTGGTGTTCTGCACGTCGCACCCGCAGTCGGTGGACGCCCTGTTCGAGGCCGCCGAGGCCCGCGGCCAGGCCATCACCGCCGGCAAGGTGATGATGGACCGCCACGCGCCGGAAGGCCTGTGCGACGAGGCCGAAAGCAGCTACCAAGACTGCCAGGCGCTGATCGACCGCTGGCACCATCACGGCCGGCTGCAGTACGCCGTGACCCCACGCTTTGCGCCCACCTCCACCCCGCGTCAGCTGGAGCTGGCCGGCAAACTGGTGGCGGACAACCCGGGCGTGCTGATGCAGACCCACTGGGCCGAGAACAAGGCGGAAATCGCCTGGGTGAGTGAACTGTTCCCGGACCGGGCCGATTACCTGGACGTCTACGCCCATTACGGCCTGCTCAACGACCGGGCGGTGCTGGCCCACGGCATCCACATCAACGACGGCGACCGGCAGCGGCTGGCGGAAACCGGCGCGCGCATCGCCTTCTGTCCAACGTCCAACACCTTCCTCGGCAGCGGCCTGTTCGACCTGCGCAGCGCCCATCAGGCGGGCGTCCCCCTGAGTCTGGCCACGGACGTGGGCGGCGGCACCAGCCTGTCGCTGCTCAAGACCATGGCCGAGGCCTATAAGGTCTGTCAGCTGCGCGAGCAGGCGCTGACACCCTTCCAGGCGTTCTACCTGGCCACCCTGGGCAACGCGAAGGCGCTGCACCGGGACGACGAGATCGGCAACTTCGCCCCCGGCAAGGTCGCCGATTTCGTGCTGCTGGATACGGACGCCACCCCCATGCTGAGCCTCAAGCAGCACAGCACCAGCCTGCGCGACAGGCTGTTCGACCTGATGATCCTGGGCGACGACCGGGTCATCCAACGCACCTACATTGCCGGCCAGTGTCGGTTCGATCGGGATGCAGAACGTGTTTCAGAAAAAGGAGTAACCGATGGCCGCCTACCTCAGTGAATGGCTCAGCCTGCTCATCCGCTGGTTTCATGTGATTGCAGGCGTCGCCTGGATCGGGGCGTCGTTCTATTTCATCTGGCTGGATAACCACCTGGAAGATCCGCCCGATTGGAAGAAGAAAAAAGGCATCAAGGGCGACCTATGGGCCGTCCATGGCGGCGGCTTCTACGAAGTGGCCAAGTACAAGCTGGGGCCCGAGAAAATGCCCGGCATCCTGCACTGGTTCAAGTGGGAAGCCTACAGCACCTGGCTGTCCGGCACCGCCCTGCTGTTCTCGGTGTACTACTTCGGCTCCAGCAGCTACCTGATCGACAACTCCAAGGTGGAACTGACCACCCTGTCCGCGGCGCTGATCGGCCTGGGCTTTATCGGCGGCATGCTGCTGATCTACGAACTGCTGATCCGCAGTCCACTGGCGAAAAACGGGATGGCCTTCGGCGCCGTGCTGTTTGTCCTGCTGGTGGCGGTGGACTGGGCGCTGTTCCACATCTTTGCCGGGCGCGGCGCGTTCATCCACGTCGGTGCGGTGATCGGCACCATCATGGTGGGCAACGTGTTCCTGGGCATCATGCCGTCCCAGCGGGCGCTGGTGGAGACAGTGGAACAGGGTCGGGAACCGGACGCGCGGGTGGAACGCCTGGCGGCGCTGGCCAAGCTGCGCTCGACCCACAACAACTACCTCACCCTGCCGATCATCTTCATCATGATCAGCAACCACTACCCGATGCTGTACGGGCATCCGGAAGGCTGGATGATCCTGGCGGCGATCGGCTTTATCACCGCCTTCGCGCGGCACTTCTTCAACCTGAAGCACCGGGGCGTCTACCGGCCGTCGATTCTCCTGGCCTGCGGCATCATGACCGTGGTCCTGATCGGCGTGATCGCCCCGCCCACCGGCAAGCAGGCGGAAGCCGCCGCCACGAACGCTGAAGCGCCCAAAGTGGCCGATACCGACATCCGGCAACTGGTGGATACCCATTGCTCGGCGTGTCACGCAAAGGATCCCAGCAACCCGGCCTTCCAGGCGCCGCCCGCGGGCATAGCGTTCGACTCGCTCAAAGCGGTGAAAGACCACAGCGCCCAGATCATGCAGGCGGCGGTGAACAGCCAGTACATGCCGCTGGGCAACACCACCGGCATGACGGAGAAGGAACGAAAAGAACTGGGAAGCTGGTTGCAAGCTAAGAAATAGAAGTCCGGGGAGTCCCTGTAGCAGACGCTTCAGCTTCTGAGGCGCCGCCAGGTGCCTTTTTTAGAAGGCTGGATTTAGGAAGACTGCGCCCCCGAGCCGGAAGCCAATGGACACCCTTGCCTACGCTGCATTAGACGGCCGTCCCTGGCCGACTAATGCGACCGGGACATCCCTGTCCCTCCTTCGGCAAGGGCATCCATTCGCTTCTTTCTGACTTAGACGTAATCGCCATCAAAACCCGGCAGGCATTTCGACCTGTTCAGAGGGATAACAGGAAACTTGCAAAAGGTCTGATCGAAACCAATGGGTGCCATCGCTGGAGCAGAGGACAGGATGTCCTCGTCGCATAAGCGGCCATGTACGGCCCTGTTAGGCGACGGAAGCGATGGCATCCATTGGTTTCAGCCTCCCGAAGCATGCAAAGCCATCTCCTCAGGCACCTGCCGGCTTGTCCTCAATCGCTTCCAATTTGATGCGATACCCACAAGCAGAGGCGTATTTTTTCAGGGTGCTCCAGCTAGGGTTGCCTCGACCACCCTCAAGACGGGAAATATTGCTTTTCGCAGTGCCGATTCGCTTTGCAACGTCGTCCTGGGTCAAGCCAGCATGAGCACGCATGCTGATCAGCTGCTCGATGTATTCGAACTCACCAGCCAATTCCTCGTATTCTTTCCGGACCGCTTCGTTTTGAAATGCTTTCTGCTTAAGTGCCTTAAGACTCATACTGTCTCACCTCTCGAAGCCGCTCTCGCGCAAGCCTCAGTTCTTTCAAAGGCGTTTTCTGGGTCTTCTTGACGAAGGCGTGAAGCACCATGACCGCTTCACCCTCCATATAGCAGTAAAACCCTCTCCCGATCCCTTCCTTGGCTTTTGTGCGAATCTCGAACAGCCCACCACCCATCGCTTTGGTGTGAGGCTCACCGAGATTCGCACCATATTTCTCAATCATCTCCAGCAACCGGATCATCCGAGCCTGGATCTTTGGCGGCATATCCAGAATGTCCTGTTGGACGTCGCCGTAAAACCTAATGTCCCACGTCATAGAATCATCCTAATTCTTGGCGGTTATCATAAATGATAACAAAGGGAACATCAAAGATGACGCCAGCCACAAAAAAGCCCGCACCTCCCGGCACGGGCTTCCTCACTCTCACAACAACCTACATCTTCCCGGCATAGTTCGCGTTGATCCGCTGCAACAGGTAATCCCGTGCCGAAATCTCGGGGTACCTCCTCTCCGGCCCGTGGCACCCGCACCCGGTGTAGGGTGGACTTGAGGTCGTCGTCGGGCTTCGCTTGATCACCCGCTGGCCCAGGGCGTTGTAACCGTACTCGGTGATCCCCGATTCGGTCGTCGCCCGCACCAAGCGACCGGCGGCGTTGTAGGCGAACCGGGCGTCACCCCGGCGCACTGTGTGGCCCGCCGCATCGTATTCGAGGGCGGTATTGCCAGCGGTCAGGGATTATCAATTAGCATTTGAGTACCTCACCCTTTTCACCTCATCCTCAAGCCGGTTCCGGGCGCTTTAAAGAAGAAAATGCTTGGTACCTTCTATGCGCTAAGTAATGCAACGTAGCGTTTCATATAGCTCAAACCCAACCCGAATATTTCAATTGCATTATCCAATCATGCACGGCGAAAGGGGAAACTTGTTCACATTTACCAAGAACAGCATCAATTTCCTGTTCATCAACAGCAAGCACCAACACATCAGGATTATCGCCACTACTAGCAATAGCTATCACGGGCCGCTCGTTTGATAAAATCAATATTCCTTTAACATACAAACCGGCAACATACGCTGCTTCAGGTATGTCATTACGAACACCCACCTCTTCAACAACCTGCTCATAGTTAGGCGGAACTTCCCCCGGGAGAGCAGGCCTCAGCCATGCCACTTGGAATAGAAATTTTGCACTGCTCATTTCTACAACCGAAAATATTTCTTTTAAATCCAACTTTTCTGATAAGCAGCTATCACTTGAAGATAAATAAAAAACCTCAAACTTAAACTCAATATTAACATAGTCGCTTGACAGCGACATCCGATCGCCTGAGCCTGACTCAAGAATCAACATATCAGACCACGCCGAACTTTCAGACGGACAAAGAACTTTGCATTCGTCCAACCTCTGCAGGAAGGATACAAATTCCTCATCAGGAACCAATAACTTTCTTTTTAAAATGGCCATGGCGTATCCTCTGGAAAATGGATTGTCTCTGGTGGCTTCGTCCCATTTGCGGGAATATCTATACGAGGGCCTTCACCGGGTTTACCAGGCCTAATATTAACGCTATTAGGTGCTTTGAAACCGCCCTTCGGCTTTGGCTTTAAGTTACCTCCAGTTAGGCTATCAATAACGTCTGGAAATTTATCTGAAGGAAGATCGGTGTTTGTCCGTTTTCCGCTAGAACTTCGCGGATTATCTCCCACCAGACCGTCGGGCAAACTTGGACATTGACCTTCATCAGAATCTTGAGTGTAATACGGCATATCAAGTGAGGCAGGCCGATTCTGAAGAGCATATTTAACTGATAAATAATCAATCAGTCCTTGCGCGGCCACTCCTCCTAAATAGACAAGCGCAGTCCCCAAAACCACACAATCCCTGCGGATCAGTGATATTAAGCGGATTACCATAAGCATAACCGTAGGTGTTGATGCCCCCATTCAACCCTATCGGATCACTCTGAAGATACCGCCCCAGACTCGGGTCATAATCCCGGAAGTAGTTGTAGTGTAACCCCGTCTCCGCATCCGCATCCGCATACTGACCCGGCAATCGCGCCGAGAGCTCAATCTCGTCCCGTTCCACCGTCAGCCGCCCAAACGGCTCGTAGTGGCCTCGCCACACCACCGCGCCACCACTGTCCGTCACCACCAGCGGAGCGTCCAGGTGGTTGCCGTGGATGTAGAACACCGCCTCCACCTGGGGCGTCTCCGGGCGGGCGGTGACCAGTGCCAGGCGCTGGCCGTTCAGGTAGACGTATTCGGTCTGCTTCCGGCCGTCGGCCGTGCGGGTGACGATCAGGCGGCCGGCCTGGTCGTAGAGATAATGTCGGGTTGTCGTCGGGCTTCGCTTGATCACCCGCTGGCCCAGGGCGTTGTAACCGTACTCGGTGATCCCCGATTCGGTCGTCGCCCGCACCAGGCGACCGGCAGCATTGTAGGCAAACCGGGTGTCGCCCCGGCGCACTGTGTGGCCCACCGCATCCTATTCGTGAGCTGTACTGCCAGCGGTCAGGGATTATCAATTAGCATTTGAATACCTGACCCTTTTTATCTCCTTTTCATCCAGTTTTTCGGGTAACTAGCACCTTAGATACAACGAAGTAATGAGAAATCATTAGAATAATAGTAACTACCCAAAAGCCGTAGTCATCTAAAAAGTCCATGAACTCAAGAAATCCCTGACTACATGAACCAGTTGCGTTTCCAGAAGAACACCTGATAAAAAAGCCCTCCTTCCAAACCTCCAAAATAAAAGCAGCGACCATCCCAATCAAAAAAATTAGATACCCAAAACCAATACTCTTAACCACAAAAAGCCTACTTTTATTAGCTCTATCTATTGCTAGAGAAAAGCCCATTGAAAGCAGCACAGGCCAAGCATACAAAAGTGCCAAAATAACCAATTGCACAAGTAGATCCATAATTCCCTCTTATATAGTCATTTTTCTAGCGAGAGCCAGAGGCTTCCACGGCCCGGCTTTTAGCTCTATCCACAACTGCATCCATTTGGTACAAATCGAATATTTCTTCAGGCAAAACATCATTCATTTTTTTAATCGCTTCTCTAGCCTGAGCCTCAGATAATTGGGTGCCGCTAAACTTGCCTCCGTCATAACCCAAACCTTCAAATGCATTTCTCAAGTCATCTTCATATCCCAAGCAATTCCATTTATTTGAGAAACCTTCAACGTCTGACAACCCCGCAGGGCCAGTGAAACCACAATCATGCCCTGTCAAATCGCAAAGCTTTTTAAGTTGATTCACCTTTTTGCTAGGACTAAAAGGCTGATATTGATCAAAAATTCCTTTAACTCTAGCTGGCGAAAAATAAAACTTATAAACGTACCTTCGTTTGGAAAGCTTAGTGGCGTACACCTCGAACAACCCATGGGGGTCAATATAACTGACAGGATCCCCACCGACGTAGGCATAAGTATTCAACCCACCCCGAAGCCCTATCGGATCACTCTGAAGATACCGCCCCAGACTCGGGTCATAATCCCGGAAGTAGTTGTAGTGTAACCCCGTCTCCGCATCCGCATACTGACCCGGCAATCGCGCCGAGAGCTCAATCTCGTCCCGTTCCACCGTCAGCCGCCCAAACGGCTCGTAGTGGCCTCGCCACACCACCGCACCACCACTGTCCGTCGCCACCAGCGGAGCGTCCAGGTGGTTGCCGTGGATGTAGAATACCTCCTCCGTCTGGGGCGTCTCCGGGCGGGCGGTGACCAGTGCCAGGCGCTGGCCGTTCAGGTAGACGTATTCGGTCTGCTTCCGGCCGTCGGCCGTGCGGGTGACGATCAGGCGGCCGGCCTGGTCGTAGAGATAATGTCGGGTCGTCGTCGGGCTTCGCTTGATCACCCGCTGGCCCAGGGCGTTGTAACCGTACTCGGTGATCCCCGATGCGGTCGTCGCCCGCACCAAGCGACCGGCGGCGTTATAGGCGAACCGGGGGTCGCCCCGGCGCACCGTGTGGCCCGCCGCATCCTATCCGCGGGCGGTACTGCCAGCAGTCAGGGACTAGCAATTAGCATTTGAATACCTGACCCTTTTCGTTTTGTGTGCTGGTCAGAATGCGTAAAATCAATCTACTCTGACCTATTTATTAGATAACAACTCATCAATGTACCTCTTAAAGCCTGTACTATTAGAAGGCATATCCGCGAACTCTCTCGCTCCCATTAAACCTCCTATTTCGTTCGCTTTAGCGTGTATGTCACAACCGCGACTTACTAACAGCCGAGTTATTTCGATTACTCCTCGTGTACAAGACTTTAGAAATGGTGTTTTATCCCAATCCCCTCTTCCCTCTATATCAGCGCCGTTATCCAACAGCAACGAAATGACTTCTACAGCAGCTTTTGAATCATGATGTGAATACTCAATAGCGGAGAGTAATGGAGTGTAACCATCAGCGCTTACTGCATTTACATTAGCACCAGCCTGAATTAGCTCATAAACCAATTCGACATTCAGTCTCTTACAGACTGGATTAAGTACATAAACTCCTTCCATATCCGGTTTCGAAGGATCAAAGCCTGCTGCGATTAATTCATTTATTGTCGTATATCTAGTAACTTCAATAATTTCATCATACGACTTAAACATATATCTATTCCTCACATGCACAATTTTGTTTCACAGCGCGTTCCGCATTTTGAATTTGTCTATCAAGTTGAAGCATGTGCCTAGCATGATCCCCATCTTCCACACCATTAAACCACTTATGAGTCATTTCTTGCCTGAGAGCCTTACAGTCCTGGGCCTTTCTTAGCTGCCATCTAGCCCGATCACAAGGGTTTAAGAAATTAGGTGGCTCCGGCTCATCACATCGATTGTGATATTCTCTTCTATTTGCTTCATACTCTATATCTTGTTGAAGTTCTGAGTCACTAACCGGCGTATCGCCAGGTATTGTCATTGCTATTAACCCCAATCCAGCTACCCTGGCTCCAGGAAGGGGAACAACCATACTCACCCCGCCTAGCGCTCGAAGCCCCCAAGCTGCGCCTACACTCATTAAGCCATATGGGTCTCCGTAAATTAGAGGATTTCCCTCAACGTAACCGTAAGTATTAAGCCCCCCCCCACTCAAGCCTATCGGATCACTCTCGATGTACCGCCCCAGACTCGGGTCATAATCCCGGAAATAGTTGTAGTGTAACCCCGTCTCCGCATCCGCATACTGACCCGGCAATCGCGCCGAGAGCTCAATCTCGTCCCGTTCCACCGTCAGCCGCCCAAACGGCTCGTAGTGGCCTCGCCACACCACCGCGCCACCACTGTCCGTCGCCACCAGCGGAGCGTCCAGGTGGTTGCCGTGGATGTAGAACACCTCCTCCGTCTGGGGCGTCTCCGGGCGGGCGGTGACCAGTGCCAGGCGCTGGCCGTTCAGGTAGACGTATTCGGTCTGATTCCGGCCGTCGGCCGTGCGGTTGACGATCAGGCGGCCGGCCTGGTCGTAGAGATAATGTCGGGTTGTCGTCGGGCTTCGCTTGATCACCCGCTGGCCCAGGGCGTTGTAACCGTACTCGGTGATCCCCGATTCGGTCGTCGCCCGCACCAGGCGACCGGCGGCGTTGTAGGCGAACCGGGTGTCGCCCCGGCGCACTGTGTGGCCCGCCGCATCGTATTCGAGGGCGGTATTGCCAGCAGTGGTCAGGCGACCGTTGTCATAGAGGTAGGGGCTTTCCCCGGTCTCTTCGATCAGGCTCGTCCGGTTGCCGATCCCGTCATAGGTATAGCCCCGCTCGCCGTAGGGTCCGACCGCTGCAAGCAGACGGTCCACGAGGTCATAAGCGTAGGCCTGGGAGTCATCCGGTTCGATAAGATCGTCGATGAGGCTGAGGTTGTTTGAGGCGTCGTACTGGTACTGCTGCGTCAGCAGGTTGCCCACCTGTTGCCGGATCAGGTGGTAATCGGCGTCGTATTGTCGCGTCAGTTCCAGACCATTGCCGTAAGTCAGTCCAGTGAGTGGCCCGAAGGGCGCGTATTCGATCCCAGACGCCAGCGTCTGGGTGAGGCCATTGGCCTGCGTCGTCACGTTACTGATCCGACCACCCGCGTCGTAGGTGTAATCGATTCGACGGCCACCCGGGTATACCATCCCCGTTAGCTGGCCGGCGGCGTTGTAGCTATAGCGTGTGGTGTATTGAACACTCTCGATCACTTGCGTTTGTTCCACCACATCGCCGTGGGCATTGTAGTGGTAGGTGGTGCTGCCGCTTCCGTCCTCGATCCGATACAGCCTTCCGATACCGTAGCTTCCGGCGGCAGGGTCGTCGTACTGGTAGCTGACTGCATCTCCACTGGCGGGATAGATCACTTGAACCAGCCGGTTCTGAGCATCGTAGCTGTAATCGGCTTCGATGCCGCGGGCGTCGGTCCGCTGAATCCGGTTGCCGGCGGCGTCGTAGCGGTATTGCGTCGTTCCCGTATCGGGGCTGCGCCTTTCGATCACTTCGCCCAGCGCATTGTATTCGTATTCGGTGGTGCGGCCCAGGGCATCGGTCACGGCGTTCAGGTGCCCCTGCGCGTCGTACTGGAAGCCAGTCGATGCGGATAACGGATCCACCTGACCCACGGGTCGGTCCAGCGGGTCGAACTGATGCGACTGGCGGTATTGTGTCGGGTCGATTTGCTCAACCAGATTGCCGGCCGTGTCGTAACGGTTCTCCCAGACGGCGCCGCTGGCCTGTATGGTTTGCTGCAGGCGGTTAAGGCGATCATAGACGTAGCGCTGCTTGAAGCGCAGCTGACCCGAGGGGTCTGTGACGGAGCGCTTTGTCACGTTGCCTGCGTCATCAAGGGCGAACTCGATCCGGTTTCCCAGCGTATCGCTGACTGCCGTCAGCCGACGCGCGGCGTCGTACGAATAGCTCAGGGTCATGCCTGTGCCCAGGGTGACTTGGCTAAGCAGCCCTATCGCATCGTACTGGTACCGGACGGTGCGCTCTCCCGTCTCCTGTCGGATCAGGCGCCCCTTGGCGTTATAGGCCAGTGCGGTGACGACGCCGTTAGCGTCCTTGATCTGCGTCACTCGTCCATCGGCGTCAAATGCGGTTACTTCCGTGATGGCGCCGGAAGGAGCCGTGACTTTGATCAGCCGACGGCGGTCGTCGTATTCGTAACGGGTGACATCTGCCACGTCCGTGCGCGGTCCGTCCACTTCGACCAGGAGATCCCGGTCGTCATAATGGTAGGTCGTGACCTGCTCGTCCGACCCGCCGGAGACGGTCTTTTTCTCGACCCGGCCATTCTGGCCGTACTCGAATTTTTCAACACGGCCTTCCGGGTATCCCGGGTGGTAAATTGTGACGGGCTTCTGGTAAAGGCTGTGCCAGATATAGCTCGTTCGCATTGGCGTTTCAGAGCCATAACCTCTTTCGATATAGTGGAGAAGGCCATTCGACAGGTACTCGTAACGCGTTTGGTTCCCGGATTCGTCGGTCATCAGCAAGGGATAACCGTAGCTGTAGGTGTGCTCGCTCAGCTCTACATTGCCGTTGGTATCCGGTGAACTGCAGCTTTTCCCTTCCACCTTGGTGATCCGGTCGGAGCCGTCCTCAAAATGTACGGTTTTGACGTGCCCATTGACGTTCGCCACGGAAACGCTGTTATCCGTGTTGTAGGTAATTTCGGTGACATCCGTGCCATTGGCGTGCTGGCTCATCACAGCCCGGCCGCGTTCATCGTATTGCCATTCCGCGGAACGTTGGCCATTGGCATCCACGATCGCTGTCAGCAGCCGGGGGTGATCTGGATTTTCGTAGCGATACGTTTCCCGGACCTGCCCGCCGGGAAAGGTGACCTGTACCATTCGGCCTTTGCCGTCGTACCGGTAATCGACTGACTGGCCATCGGGGAGGTGGAGAGCTGCCAGTTGCCCTGGCTGACGGTAGGTCAACTCAACAGCGTAGCCTTTGTCGTCAAGGATGCGGACAAGATCGCCATCGTCGTTATATTCCAGTTTCTGCCACGCGCCCGAAGGGTGATCCCGACGTACCAGGCGCCCATCGGCGTTGTATTCCTCATGCAGGCCCTCGCGGGTGTAAATCTCCCAGCCCGACGCCAGTTTCCGTAAAATGCCATCACTGAAAGCGTTCTGTGTATTCGTGGTACGAATTCGCTCGTCCTTGCCTTCGGGAGAGCGCAAATACACATTGCTTTGATCCAGCACAATCAGACGCTTGGCGTAATTGTGGGTCATGCTGCTCTGCGCCATCTCGCCATCATCGGTCTGGAATTCCGAAACCAGCGTCTTCGATGGGCCTTCATAGTTCGTCGGCTGATAGTGGATTTTCCAGTCGTCCAGGCTGGCCGCACTCTCCTGGATCACCTTCTGGCGTGCAATGGGGTCGATGTAGGAGCGGTAGGTGCGAACAAATTCAATGGGGAAAGGTCCGTTGCCTACCCGCACGTCCGGGTCAAACCGCTGGATCTTTTCGCCGGTCGCCACATTAATCGGATTGCCGGCGTGGATATCGCATTGGTTCGGTTCGTCCTTGGGCGGGACAATGCAGACGCCGAGCTGGACATCCAGGCCGGTACTGTCCGGGGGGCAGTATTTCACGCAGCGTTTTTGCTCGCTGCTCCACTGGTAGGGCGACTGGCAGGGCTCGCAATCGTACTGGACTACAGAGGCGTTTTGGCTAACCGTATCAGGGTGCGCATCAGGGTTCTTCCAGTCGCGGCGGTAAACATCTCGTTCTGTAATCCCGTACAGGCGATCTTTACTATCAGAAACGGAATAAACGTAGTTCCATTCACTGGGCCCACTCCATCCCTCGCCATAAGACGGCTCTTCATCCGGAATATTGACTCCGGGCACGATCCCACTTTGAGGATGAATACCGCAAAGGCTGCTGCTCGGAGGATCGTCGGCACGCGTGGCACAATAAAACGTTCCGGTCGCAGAGCAGCTTTTTCCGGCGAACGCGGCGGGACTGATGACGCCGAGAAGGGCGCATACCAACGTCAGTGAAAGGACTGAACCCGTCATTACTCTTGGCATTGAACACATCCTGACAACGAATTGAAGCCGACACGTGTGGCGCATTTAACTTACGCGCAAGAGGGCCATTGCCAGGAGCTCCTCCCTTCCGTGGGCGGATTCGATCGACCGAATTCCAAGTCAACCGGGAATATATGGCGAAGTTAGCACAACCTTCGTCTTATGTATGATATTGATACAAATTTTATACAGAAATACAGCCGGTTTGAGGTGACCCAAGTCGGCACAAACATCGCCGCCAAAGGCGTTAGGGGCTAGCACCGAAAGCCCGCACCTCCCGGCACGGGCTTCCTCACTTTCACAACGATCTACATCTTCCCGGCAAAGTTCGCGTTGATCCGCTGCAACAGGTAGTCCCGTGCCGATATTTCGGGATACTTCTTCTCCGGTCCCTGGATCATCACGTCCTTATTGGCCTGGCAGAAGAACGCCATGCTGTAGCGCGGGCCCTGGTATTCGCCGGCCCGGGGCATGCGTACACGGTGAAGGGTGGATTTGAGTGTGTCGTCGCTCCAGCGCATCAGCATGTCGCCGATGTTGCAGGTGATAACGTCGTCCCGCGGGACCACACTGGTCCACGCCTGATCGGCGCGGCCCTGGGCGTCCTTCCCGGGACAGACCTGGAGCCCGAACTGCCCTTCCTTCTGGAACACCATGGTCAGGCAATCGAAGTCGGTGTGGGCGCCGGCGCGCCAAGTGCCGGGCGGGTACTCGGCGCCCTCCGGCAGCGGCAGGTAATGCAGCAGCCGCAGGGTGCTCTGATATTCCGGTGAGCCGCGGTCGTGGGCGCGCGTGAAAAAGTCCCGCTCGAAGCCCAGCCGGTCAGCGAAGCAGGACAGGATATCCATCCCCACCTGCCAGGCACGGTGCTCGAAATCCAGCATGATGCGCTGGAATTCCGGCAGGGTGGTCTGGCCCGGCCACAGGTCGTCCATGTAGGGCAACGTGATCTGGAAGGATTCCTTTTCATCGGCGGTGCCGGTCGATGGACGCACCTGGGATTTGAACTCCCAGCCAGTGTTCAGCCCTTCCTTGAGCGGGAATTTGCCCTTGGTGTCGGCGTCCAGGGCGAAGAAGGCTTCGGCGGCCAAAAACGCCTCACGCACCTTCTCCACATTCAGACCATGATTCACCAGTTGGAAAAAGCCCACCTCGCAGGCGGCCTCCCAAAGCTGCTCGGTAATCTCTGCCCGGCGCGTCTCGAAATCGCTCAGGTCGATCATCGGGATCTGGCGGTCGGTTTCCACACCTTCGCCGCCCAGGGTGCTTTCGAATTCCAGTTCTTTCAGACCGTATGCTTTGCTGTCACTCATCATTTTTCTCCAATGGCTTGGCGGGCTGCCCCGCCAGTGATTGGAGCAATGCCTGGCGAGAGATCATCCCCTCGCCTGCCGCTTCTACTCCGTTACAGGGCCGGCCGCCGTAGCGGCCAGTCCGCACTCAGGATTCCGGCATGAACGAGCGGTCCACCGCAGTTTCCGGATCAAATGAATCGACGGCGATGTGCTGCGCTTTGGCCGTCCATTCCCACGTGGTGCCCAGGCGCTTCGGATTGAACGCGCCCATGCCCTGCGCCTTGCTGACGTCGTTATAGACCAGCGGGCGAATCGAGCGGATGGTGGCTGCGGCCGTCTCCGCATCCACCTCGGGGACCACGTTGTGGACGTCCTGCCCACTCTCATCCGGGTGCGCCCAGGTGTACTGGATCGCCTTCGCGTAGGCCTTCACGAACCGGCGCGCCACGTCGGGACGCTCCTTGAGGAAGCTCTCGCTGGCGATCACCGAGGTGGAGTAGAAGGCCAGCCCGGCGTCGTACCAAGGCATCACGTTCAGTTCCTTGCCGACCTGTTTCGCCATGGCCCGATATTTTTCGGTGTCGGTCACCCAACTGATCACCACATCCGTGCGGCCGGTCAGCAGCATCGGATTGAGCGCACCCGGGTCGGTCTTCACCAGCTTGATGCTGTCTTCGTCGACGTGATTCACATCCAGCAGCAGCGGCAGGAACAGATTCGACGAGGTGAATGGCGAGGTGGCGATGGTCTTGTTGGCCACATCCTTCACGCTGTCGATGCCAGAGCCCTTGACCGTGAAGAACGCGTGGGGCGCTTCGCTGAATACGGAATAGATGCCTTTAACGGGAACATCGTCCTGGGCCCGGGCCACCAATAGCGACACCAGATCCGATAGGCCAACGTCGGCCTGGCCGGTGACCAGTTTGGTGATGGCATCGGTGGAACCGCGGCCGGACGCGATGGTGACGTCCAGGTCTTCGTCCGCGAAGTAGCCCTGTTCGAGGCCGACGTAGATGGGGGCTTTGTCACCGCCGGGCAGCCAGTCCAGTTGGAAGGTCACCTTGTCAGCGGCATGGGTCAACGAGGCACCGAATGCCAGCGCAGCGAACGTCAATGCACGATGCAGTCTTGTCGTGATGGTCATGTCCTGTCTCCTGTCGACCTGCGTTGCAGGCCATCGTTCAAGGGAGGTGCGGACAGAACGGCGGGACGATCGGTATCGGACATTGCACCAATCACGCCCGGCCGCGGTGTCCAACACCCGCCGATGCGCGATGAGCAATGCCCCGATCCTCCGTTGGGAGAACCTGACTGCTTCTACTCAGTCACGTGCCCGGATGGTTGCAGTTGCCATGCCAGCTCATCAAAACGCACAAAGGTCCGGGCGCATCTTGCATCACAGCATTTTCAGATTGAATTATTTCGCACCAGATCAGCGCAATTTCGGAGCCATTGCACGACATTGAAGCAGAATGGGTGTTCAAAATAATAGGAACAGGCCAGCACCACGGACGGGATATGGAGTGAAAGTTGCTTCATTCCCAGTCATCCATAAAACTGACCAGAGAGACAGTTTTAGAACAGCCACAGATTCAACCCCAAGAGTAGAAGCGGTCAGGAGCTGCACCCAGCCTCCGGGACATTGCTCTTTGTACACTGAGGAGCCCTTATGCCCTACCTGATTCGCAACGCCACGGCGATCTTCTCGCCGGAGCAGCCCGATGCCACCGCTCTCCGGATCGACGGCAACCGCATTACAGCCCTGGGCCGCGACCTCCAGCCCGAGGACGGCGATACCGTGATCGACGCCCGCGGCGGCGTGATCTACCCCGGCCTGGTGAACACCCATCATCATCTGGCCCAATCCATTCTCAAGGGCGTGCCTGAGGGGCTGAACCAGGGCCTCGGTGACTGGCTGGGTTCGGTGCCCTACCGGTTCTGGCCGCAGATCACGCCGGAGCTGATGTACCACGCTGCCCGGCTGGGACTGTATGAACTGCTGCGCTCGGGCACCACCACCTGTGCCGACCACCACTACCTGTATCACCGGGACACGCCGGACGAGCTGGAAGATGCCGTCTGGCAGGCGGCCGACGAGTTGGGCATCCGCCTGGTGCTGTGCCGGGGCAGCGCGGTGGAGAAAGGCAGCCACAAGGGCCTCGGCCGGCACAACATCGAGCCGGAAACCACGGACCAGGTGATTGACCGCATGGAACGCACCCGGACCCGCTATCACCAGGCGGCCCCGGATGCGATGCGACGCCTGGTGGTCGCTCCCACCAGCCTGATTCACTCCAGCCCGCCGGATTTCCTGAAGGAGATGGCCGCCTACGCCCGCGGAAATGGCCTGCGCATGCACTCCCACCTGCTGGAAGTCGGGTTCGATGAGGTGCAGGCGCGGGAGAAGTTCGGCATGGCGGCCATCGACTATGCCGAGCGCTGCGACTTCCTGGGCCCGGATGTGTGGTTCGCGCATCTCGTGCAGAGCGATCCCAACGCCATCGAGCGGCTGGCGGCCACCGGCACCGGTATTGCCCACTGCCCCACGTCCAACTGTCGTCTGGGCAGCGGGGTCGCACCGGTCATCGAGATGGCCGGAAAAGGCATGCCCATCAGCATCGGCGTGGATGGCTCGGCGTCAGCGGAATCCGGCTCCATGCTGCAGGAACTGAACCTGACCTGGCTGATCCACCGCGCCCTGCACGGGCCGGAAGCCACCACCCTGGAACAGGTGCTGCAATGGGGCAGCCGCGACGGCGCCCGGCTGCTGGGTCTTGAAGCCATCGGCGAACTGGCCGTGGGTCAGGCCGCCGATCTGGCGATCTACGACATTGATTCGCCGCGTTTTGCCGGCGTGCATACGCCCCTGTTTGCGCCGTTGATGTGTGGCGAGCCGGTGCAGGTGAGTCACAGTTTTGTGAACGGGAAGCCGGTGGTCGAGGACGGTTCGGTGCTGGGGCTGGAAGAACGGGAACTGGTTGGGAATGTTCGGAACGGGCTTGCGGATCTGATGGCCCGAGTGGCCTGAAAACGGGCGCCTGCCGGCGCCTCCGAAGCTAAAGCGTCGGCTACATGGTCGTGCCTAACCGCCAAAGTTTGCGATGACGCCATTCAATGTAGCGGACGCTTCAGCTTCCGAGCATGAACGGGAAGCCGGTGGTTGAAGACGGATCGATGCTGGGGCTGTAAGAACGGGAGCTGGTTGAGAACGTTCGGAACGGGCTTGCGGATCTGATGGCCCGAGTGGCCTGAAAACGGGCGCCTGCCGGCGCCTCCGAAGCTGAAGCGTCGGCTACATGGTCGTGCCCAACCGCCAAAGTTTGCGTTGACGCCATTCAATGTAGCGGACGCTTCAGCTTCCGAGCCGGCCGAAAGGCCTGCCTGAGGTGGCACCTGAGGGTGGTCAATCTGCACCGCACTGCCCTTATCGCAGCCCCCCATTCGCCAGACACAAAAAAGGCCCGTCGCACGGAGCTTCGGGCCTGACAGCGATCGTTGGCGGAGCCGGGCTCCGCCTTGTCGTGTGTCTTACTGCGGATAGGTCGCGGTCATCCCCTGAACGTACCAGTCCATGCTGGACAGCTGTTCACGGGTCGCCACTTCGCCTTCCTTCACGCGCAGCTTGCCGTCCTGGTCGTAGATCGGACCGGTGAACGGATGCAGCTTCTCGGTGCGGATGGCTTCGATGGTGTCGTTGACCTTCTTGGTCTGCTCGTCGGTCAGACGGTCGCTCAGGCCCACAATCTTGATGTCGCCTTCCTTGATGCCGCCCCAGTAGTCGGTGGACTTCCAGGTGCCGTCCATGACCTGCTGGACCGCCTGGATGTAGTACGGTGCCCAGTCGTCAACGACAGACAGCAGATGCGCGTGCGGACCGAAATGGGACATGTCAGACGCCTGACCCACAGCCCACTTGCCGCGCTTCTCGGCCGCCAGCATGGCCGCCGGGCTGTCGGTGTGCTGGATGATCACGTCCACGCCCTGATCCATCAGGGTGTTCGCGGCGTCGGCTTCTTTCGCCGGATCGAACCAGGTGCTGACCCAAACCACTTTCAGCTCGACGTCCGGGTTGACCTTACGCGCTGCCATGAAGGTCGCGTTGATGTCGCGGATGACCTCCGGAATCGGGAAGGAGGCGATGTAGCCGATCTTGTTGGACTTGGTCACCAGACCCGCCGCGGTACCGCTGACGTAGCGGCCTTCATAGGTTACGGACAGGTAGGTGCCCAGGTTCTTGGCGCGCTTGTAGCCCGTCGCGTGCAGGAACACCTTGTCCGGGTAGTCCTTGGCCACGCGGGCAATCGCGTTCATGAAACCGAAGGAGGTAGCAATGATCACGTCGTTGCCGGCCTGGGCCAGACGGCGCAGGGTCCGCTCGGCGTCCGCGCCCTCGTTGACGTTCTCAACGTAGGTGGTCTGGAGCTTGTCGCCAAAATGCTCTTCCAGGGCCTTACGTCCCTGATCGTGCTGGTAACTCCAGCCATGGTCCCCAATCGGGCCCACGTAGATAAAACCGACTTTCAATGGATCGTCCGCAAAGGCGTGCATGGGGATAATCAGGGCCGCCAGCACAGCCAGTTTCTTTAAAAAGCGCATTCGCACCGTCTCCTGTTATGTCACTTTCTTTTATGAGCGACTCATTCGTGGCCCGTGAGTTTAACCTGACATCCGCAAAAGATAGCAGGCCCCGGGCAAGAATCAGCACTGGCCAATACATCAGCAAAAAGCTGGCCAACTGTTCAGGAAATCTCTCACCCTTCAGACCCTGCTGCCTGGCGCCAAAGAACCCTGGCGAAACCGGCCTTCGTCCGCCAACACATGCACAGAACCAGGGCAACGCTGGCCGCATGGAGACCCATTCTGAAGCGCCAGGCCAACAGCTTGGCCAAGATCCCGCAATCAGACATTCAATGCGATACGCCGGTTACATTTCTGAATACAAATTCATCGTTATTACGAGAAACGCAAACTATTGCTTTTTCGGGGAAATATCATTTAAGGCCACTCTGGCGCCGGAACACCCATGCCAACCGGGCCAATGACAACATGACAGAAGTCACAAAAGGTTACGCCTGGATACAACAAATTATTTGCACAAATGCACCACTTCGACCTATTGCTAAAGCAGTAAGGAAGCCCAGCGATCAAGGAGTTCGCAACATGAAACGCACAACAATGCTTAAAAACGTTTCTCCTACCGCCCTGTTTGTCCGCGCTCAGACCTTCCGCGCCGGCAAGCCCGGTTCCCAGAAAGGCGCCAGTGCACTGGAGTACATCGTACTGGCGGCTGCCATCATCGGCATCATTGCGGTCCTGGCCACCAATACGGACGTCCAGGACAAGCTGACCTCCGCGTTTACAGGATTGTTTGACGACGCAACAAACGCCGGCTCGTCAGGAACTTAAGACCGCCCACCAGTAGGTTACGGACATCAGGGAGAGTCCAGATGCGTCTCAGGTTCCAGAACAAACGCCAACGTGGCGCCGTTGCGCTTGAGTTCCTGCTGCTGTTCCCGTTCATCGTGGCAACGCTCTATGCGGCAGCCAGTTACAGTGTCCTGTTTTTCAACCAGTACCGGATGCAGGACGCGGTGACCCAGGCCGCCAACCTGTCACTGTCGATCGACCGGTCCAGCTACAACGCCGATCAACTCAAGGGTGTGGTGGAGACCCGGTCTTCCCAGGCCCTCAATGCCCTGATCGGCTCGCTGCCGGCGAGTTTTCGTGGCGCCGTGCAGCCGGATCTCACCGGTTGCGCGGTGGGCACGGTCAGTGATGTGGAAATGCTGCGCTGCAGCGTCGGGGTGGCCGGAGGCGACAGTGGGTTGTTGCCGCTGATCAGCTTCGGCTGGTTGGGACAGTTTCCGCCCATGCCCAGCAGCCTGCAGGCCGAAGCGTCCGTGGCGTTCTGACGAATAAAGCGATTACGGCACCGGCGAGGTGCCCATAACAAGACACGTCGGGAGTCAAACGTGGGATCCAGAGCACTTTATGCCCTGCCAGCGATCGTACTGGCCCTCATCGCGCTGATACTGGCCGGCATCGGCTTTGCCAGAAGCGAGCCGCCGGCTCAGGCGATGCCCAGGAAGCCAACGGCCAGCAACACGGCCCAGAGCGTCCGACCGGATCTGTTCGAATACCTGGTGGTGACCCGGCCGATTGCCAGCGGTGAACCCATCGGTGAAGAGCAGGTCACCCGGGTCGGCACCGCCCAGGCTGTGGAAGGCGCCATCAGCGCGGACCGCTTCAAGTTCGGCACGCCGGCAGCGGGACCGATCCAACCGGGCGCGATACTGACCCGGGATCTGCTGTCCAGCACCAGCCTGATCACCCCCCGCATCAAGCCCGGTCACCAGGCCATTGCCCTGAAAACGGACGAAGTCACTGGCGTGGGTGGGCTGCTCAAGCCGGGCGACCGGGTCAACGTCCTCGCCACGTTCAAGCGCGACCGTCAGGAAACACCCACCGCGGTGGTCGTGGTTCGCGATGCACCGGTGCTGGCCGTGCAGGGCTCTTTGGGGAGCGACAGCGCAGCGCCCGACAAGGAGCGCCGCAACGATTCCATCGTCCTGCTGATTCCGGATGCCCGGGTGCCGGCGGTCCTGTTGGCTTCGAACGAAGGCAAGGTCCGTCTCTCGGCCGTCGCTTCCCCGGATACCCGGACCGGCGAGACCGCCGCAGACAGCACCGCGGCCATGGCCCTGGCGGACCTGTTCCCGAAACCGCCGGCCCCGCCCAAGCGCCAGCCGGTCAGACGCGCGCCGGCCAATCAGGTCCAGGTTTTCGAAGGCTCCGAAAGCAGGAAGGTCTATGTTCGCTAATCCACTGAAAACACGTTGGCTGGCCGGCCTGTTGCTGGGCCTTATCGCGCTGCCCGTCGCGGCCCTCGACAACGGCGCCATGATCAGCCTGGGCAAGGGCGAGCAGCGGGTGCTGAACTTCCCTTCCGCACTGGCCAAGGTGGCCACGTCCGACCCTGCCATTGCGGCGGTCACGGTGTCCGGCACGCGGGAACTGCTGCTGACCGGAAAGGCGGAGGGCTCCGCCGTCCTGTCCGTGTGGCTCAAGGATCCGGGGGATCCGCTGAAAGCGCCGATCGTCGTGGCGCCCACCCAGGGCGAGAAGATGCCGTTTGGCACTCAGGTTCAGACCGACATTCGCATACTCGAAGTCAGCCGCAGTCAGCTCAACGAATTGGGTTTCTATTACGCCCGACTGTTCGACGGTGGCCAATCGGCGATCGGGGTTGCCCCTCCTGGCAGCAACTACCGCGGCTTTTCCGGACCCGGTGAGGCCAGCGCCGCGATCTCGACGGACGGCTTCAATCTGTTCAGCTTTGGCGCCAACTCACTGGCCATCATCAATGCCCTGGAATCCGGCGGCTTCGCCTACACCCTGGCGCAACCCTCGCTGACCAGCATCAGCGGGCAGAACGCCACCTTCCTGTCCGGCGGCGAATTTCCGATTCCGGTGAGCAACGACGGCGACAGCATTGAAGTGGAATACAAGGAGTTCGGCGTCAGCCTGAGCCTGACCCCCACCGTGGTGGACCCGGGCCAGATCATCCTCAAGGTGGCACCGGAGGTCAGCGAGCTGGATTTCTCCACCGGCGTGACCACCGCGGGCGTCTCGGTCCCCGGCCTGCGGGTTCGCCGCGCCCAGACCACGGTCTCCATGGGGCCCGGAGAAACCTTCATCATCAGCGGTCTGGTCAGTCGCAGCACCATCAACAACAGCGACCGCATCCCGGGTCTGGGTGATCTGCCCTTGCTGGGCGCCCTGTTCCGTTCGGACCGGATTTCCCGGGAAGACAAGGAGCTGATCATGGTGGTCACACCCCACATCGTATCCCCGGGCAAGGCGGGGGACGCCATTAAGGCCCTGCCCGCCTCGGACTATCACAACAGCAGCATGGGCTGGCTCGACATGGCCACCCAGACCCGCGGCGGCGAGCATCCCATCCATCACGGTTTGAGTTGGTGACCCCATGGACCATCAGGATATTATCGTTTGCATCACCGACGACCTGGGCATCCGGGTCTGGCTGGAACGGGCGCTGCAGGATGCCTGGCGCCTGGAATGTGTGGGCAACGCCGACCTGTCACGGGTGGTGAACCTGGTCGACGCCACACAGGCCCGGCTGGCCATCGTGGCCATCGACGAGGACGCCCCGGAACGCTCGCTTCGCACCATTGAGGCGGTACACCGCGCGCATCCGGGACTGATCGTCATCACGGTCGCCCGGCGGCTCAACCAGGACTACCTGCTGCGCAGCATGCGCGCCGGCGCCCGCGACTGCCTGCTGGCCGACAGCGACGCCGAGGAACTCCGGGCCCAGGTCAACGACCTGCTCTACCGCGAACAGGCGACGCCGGAAGCCCGCCACCCGGACGCGCTGCCGCACAACCTCACGCTGGTGACGGCGGCTGAGCCCACGGTGGATACACGCTTCCTGACCCAGAACCTGGCGTTTGCCATCAACCGCGATCACCCGGACCGGCGCATCCTGGCCATCGACACGGCGGCCGAAGGACGCAATGTCTTCTATCTGGAGCTGAACAACCGCTTTACCCTGAAGAACTTCCTGGCCAACGCCAATGCCGCCGACGAAACCCTGATCGAAACGGCGCTGGAAGAATACAGCCCCGGCCTGCGACTGCTCGGCGGACACCTTAAAGAAGACGATCTGGGCGGCGACCGCAACGCCGACCTGTTCATTGCCATCAGTCAGCTGATGCACCTGTTCGACCACATCGTAGTGAACGTGGATCCGGCCCTGGCCGATCACTGGATCAATGCCGTGGGGCCGCAGACCAGCACCCTGGTCATGACGCTGCACCCGCTCGTGCACCAGGCCCACCGGGCCCGGCGGCAGGTGGAACGCTGGCGCGGCAACCTGGGCACCAATTGCCGACAGGTCCTGATCGCCGACGGCGTTGAGGGCAAGGGCGCACCGACCCTCGCCCAACTGGAAGAGACCATCGGCATTGAGGCCCTCGGCACGCTGCCGCTGGACTGGAACAACCGCCTGTTGGCCATCAATGCCGGTATCCCGTTGCATCGTCTGCCTCGCAAGAGCGCCTATGCCCGTCAGTTCGACACCCTGCTCAAGCGATTCAACTGGCAGCCGCGGAACGCCGCTGACGCGTCAACACCCCGCAGCACCGGCCTGCTGCAACGGCTGCGACTGGCCTGAACGAGTGAGGGAGTAATTCCGATATGGCATCCCGCATCGACCAGGAATACCAGGATCTCAAGGAATTGGTGCATCGCGCCGTGGTGGAGCGTCTGGACGAGGAAGGCATCGAGGTGGGCAAGGCCGCCAAGTCGACCCTGGCGGATTTCATCCGGGTCAGTGTCTCCGACTACCTGACCGCCAACAAGGTGCCCCTGTCCACCCAGGACCTCGCCCTGCTGTCCCGCGAAATCCTCGACGAGGTGGCCGGCTTCGGCCCGCTGGAGCCGCTGCTCGGCGATCCGTCGATTAACGACATCCTGGTTAACGGACCGCGGGATGTGTTCGTGGAAATCGATGGCCTGTTGCAGCGTTCGAACACCCGGTTTATCAATGACGATCATGTGATCCGCGTGGTCCGCCGCATCCTCTCGCCCCTGGGCCGGCGCCTGGACGAGTCGAGCCCGATGGTGGATGCGCGCCTGCCGGACGGGGCGCGGGTCAACGCCATCATCCCGCCAATCGCCCTGGACGGGCCATCCATGAGCATCCGCAAGTTCACCAAGAACCACCTGACCGCCAACGACCTGTTGCAGGGCGGATCGCTGACCCGACCGGGCCTGGAAACCCTGCTGACCCAGGTCACCCAGCGTCGCAACGTGCTGGTCAGCGGCGGCACGGGCACCGGCAAGACCACCATCCTCAACCTGATGAGCCAGCACATCCCGCGCGAGGAGCGGGTCGTCACCATCGAGGATTCCGCCGAGCTGGCCCTGGACCATCCGCATGTGGTGCGTCTGGAAACCCGGCCGGCCAACACCGAAGGGTCCGGCAAGGTGAGTGCCCGGGATCTGGTGATCAACGCCCTGCGCATGCGCCCGGACCGGATCATCGTCGGCGAAGTGCGTTCCGGGGAGATCATCGAACTGCTGCAGGCGATGAACACCGGTCACGAAGGCTCGATGAGCACCATTCACGCCAACACCGCCCGGGACGCGCTGGTGCGTATCGAGACGCTGCTGGCCGTCAACGGCTACGACGCCAGCGAGCGGGCGGTGGGACGGCTGATCGGCTCCGCCATCGATGTCATCGTGCAACTGGCCCGACAGCCGGATGGCCGGCGCTACGTCAGCGAGATCGTGGAGCTGTGTCCCGACGCCGACGACCCCTACCGAATGAACCACCTATACCAGGGAGCCAGCCATGGCGAATCCGCTCTGGCTTAACGCGGCCCTGATCTGCGCCCTGGCCGCCCTGGCTCTGGTGGCGGTGCAGTGGATCTGGCAATCCCGCAGTACCGGCCGCCAGCTCAAGCGCCGCATCAGTGAGCGCCTGCAGGACCAGCGTGAGTTGCCGGCGGAACAGGGCGCCCGATATCGGCCGGGCCGGCTTGATGTGATGCTGCTGCGAGCGAACCTGCGGTTCTCGTCACGTCAGCTTGTCATTATCGGCGTGCTGTTCGGACTGGTGCTGTTGCTGACCGGCCTGTCGAAAGGCCCGGTCGTCGCCCTGGTGTTCGCCTTCTTTGCCGTGTCTGCCGGCTACGTTTACTGGCGCATCCGTTTCCAGAAGCAGCGCCAGAAAATCTATGGCGAGCTGCCGGAAATCATCGACACGGTCCTGCGCTACATCGAAGCCGGCCGTTCGTTGGAACAGGCCCTCACAGATGCCCTGGCGGATGCCTCTCCCCTTTTCGGGCCGCTGACCTTCCGGGTCCGCAGTGCGGTCGAAGCAGGCCGTGACTACACGCGCCTGTTCGAGGACTTTGCCGAGCTCTACCGGGTACCGGCGATGGTTCTGGTGGCCATTGCGCTGCGCACATCCGCCCGTTTCGGCTCGTCGGTCAAGCCCCTGCTGCGCCAGGTGGCCGGCGCCTTGCGTTCCCAGCAGGAGCTGCGCCAGGAGTTCATGGCCGCCACCGCAGAAACCCGCTTTACCGCCGCCACGTTTGCATTGTTGCCCCCCGGCCTGGCGGTCTACATGACCGCCATCAACGAAGAGTATTCCGCGGTCCTGCTGGATACGGCAACCGGTCACACCATGCTGGTCGTGGCAGGCACCCTGCAATTGCTCGGCATGCTGATGATCTGGCGCATGATCCAGGGGGTGGGCCGTGATTAACCCCTGGTTTGTCAGTGCCATGGTCGCGGCGGTCTGTGCTATCTGGCTGGCTTTCTACAAAGCGCCCCAGTGGGCACTGCGGGCCCGGATTCGAGCCCGCCTGGATCGCCTGCCGCTGGACGACGACGAAAAAATCACCTCGCTGCTGCAACGCTGGATCGACGGCTTCACCCGCCACCGCTGGATCCACGCCGACTTCAGCGAGCAGGGCGAGGCGCTGGAGACCGCCGGCCTGTCCCTGCCACGGGCACAGCGCATCTACCTGCTGGTGTGCTGGCTGGCACCCGCGCTGGTGATCGTTGGAGGCTTTGCCACTTTCGGCGGCGCCGGCGGCCTGCTGATCGCCGGCCTGGCGTTTGTCCTGCCCCGCAAGGCCATCCGGACCGCCGGCCGCCGGGCGGAGTACGAGCAAAATCTCGAGGCCATCGAACTGTGCCAGATGACCCGCATGCTGATGGAAGCCGGCCTGTCGGTGGAGCGCACGCTGCGCCTGATCGCCGCCCAGGCCCGGCCGGTGATGCCGCGGCTGGCCCGGCGCCTGGATCGCTTCAACCGGTTGATGGAGTCCGGCGCTGACCGGACGGCGGCGTTGAATGAGTTGGGCCGCAACAAGCGCATTGCCGTGCTGCGCAACTACGTCACGCTGATGAAGCAGAGCAGCAAGCTCGGTGCGCGGGTGTCCGACAGCCTGGAGCAGATCGTGCGGGAAGCCCAGCACACCGAGCGCTCGCGCCTGAAAGAGGACACCAACCGCCTCGGCGCCAAGATGACGGTCATCATGATGATTTTCATGCTGCCGGCCCTGTTCATCCTGATCGGCGGGCCGGCCCTGATTTCCATTGCCGACGCGATCGGCGGCTCCTGAGCCACCCGGTCACCGGTATTCGAACAATCACAGGAGGTTGAACGCGCTATGCCGCCATCCCGAATTCACGTTCCCGGCCTGACGACGGGCCTGCTGGTCCTGGGCTCGCTACTGGGCGGCTGTGCGACGGCCCCGCAGACTCCGATAGCCGCCGAGCAGCAGCCGGTCAGCTGCGAGACCGACATCCAGCCGGAGATGCAGGTTCACCTGGATCTGGTGGACACCATGATCGATCGCGGCAAGCCCTACGCGGCCCTGGCACAGCTGGAGAGTGAACCGTTGGCCACCGAAGACCACTGGATTCGCCGCGGTCAGTTGCTGGCCATGACCGGCCGACTCAGTCAGGCGGAACACACCTTCCAACAGCTGGTGGACCAGTGCCATTCCGGTCGCAGTTATCACGGCCTGGGCATGACCTTGCTGAAACAGACCCGTCTCGACGATGCCCTGCCGTACCTGGAAAAAGCCCGGGACCTGGCGCCCGCCTCAGCCGACGTCCGCAACGACTACGGCTACGCGTTGCTGCTGTCCCACCGTCCCTACGAGGCCGCGATCGAACTGCGCACCGCGCTCGAGCTCAACGCGGGCAAGGGCCCGGTCCGTCAGAACCTGGCCACCGCCTATATGCTCACGCAGAACCAGGCGGGACTGGAGCTGCTGCGCGACCGCTACCAATTCGGCGTCGATGAGTACGCCTACGCCCGCAAACTCGCCCGACAACTGGGAGGGCAACCATGAGAACCTGTCTGCTGATCCTGCTGGGCCTGCCGTTCACGGCGCTGGCCGGTGATCCACCCAGCCACGGGCTGTCCAACGACGTCACCGGCCCGGTCCAGACCACACGCACCGAACAGCTGTTGAATCGCCAGATCCGGGACAGCCAGCCCGGCGATGAGCTGTCGCTGGAACTGTTCGTCGATACCCAGAAGCGATTGGCCGAGTCCTTCCGCCGGCCCATCCCGGACGATCTCCGTGAATCCACACGCCAGAAAAAATAGCCCCGCCCGGCAACGGGGTGCGCTGACGGTCGCCACGCCTCTGATCATCACCGTGATCCTGCTGCTTTCGGTGATGGGGCTGGATGGTGCCCGCCTCTATGCCCTCAAAGGCCGCATGCAGAGCCAGGTGAACGCCGCCGCGATTGCCGCCGCCGACGGCGCCCAGGCCTGCGGCGGGACCGATGTGTCCCTGGCCACGATTCGCAGCCGCGCCCAGACGGCAGCGACGGTCCAGGGATTCGACGGTGACACCGCGGACTTGCAGATCACCCCCGGTGTGCTCCAGGTCCAGGGAGCAAGCGACGACGAACTGGCGCTGGTCCCGGTCGCCGATCTCGACCGGAGCAACGCCGTGCTGGTCACCTATGCCCGGGAAGAGCCCATATCCCGATTCTTCCCGGACCTGTTCGGCAGCGTCACGCTGACGGCCCAGGCTGCCGCCCGCAAGGAGGTCGTCGCGACCCTGGGCGCCGGCGGCTCGACGCTCACGGTGGACAACGGCTTACTCGGCAACCTGCTGGGCGCAGTACTGGGGCAGCCGGGTTACAGCCTGGATGCCACCAGCCTCTCCAGCCTGCAGAACACCACCGTGCAGTTGGGCGACCTGCTGCAAAAGGCCGGCGTGGACTCCCTGGTCGACCTGTTGCCGCTGCGTGCCGACACCCTGGCCCGGGCCGTGCGCGATGTTACTGGCTCGGTCACACCGGTCGGCGAACTGTTCGACGACCTGCTCGACAGCAACGGCATCGAGACGGTCCGGGTCAGCGACATTCTGGCCGTGGCCGGCAACACCCAGGTGCCCCGGGACAGCACCTTCGAAACCTACGACCTGCTCACCAGCCTGGTGCTCAACATTGCCCACAGCCAGTCCGCAGACGAAGGCCAACTGCTGAGCGTGCCACTGACCATCAGTGATCTTTCGATTCCGCTGGTCGCCAATATCAAGGCCGTCGATCTGGAACTGTACGTGGATCGACCGCCGACCATCGCCATCGGACCCGCCCGCCGGGGCAGCGACGGTCAGTGGATGACGCAGTTCCAGTCATCGGATATCAGCTTACGCCTGGTGGCCGATGCCGAAATCCTGCCCATCAACCTCTTGCCGCTGGTGCAGGTGACCATCGCCAGCCTCAAGATTCCCCTGGCCGTCGACATCGGCGGGGGCGAAGGCGCGTTAGTGGCGGCCCAGTGCGCCCGGGCAACCGACAACGACGTCCGCTTCGACGTGGATCTGGATCGTTCGGTGGCCACCATCGCCACTGGGGATATCGACCTGGACAGCGGCGACATTGACTTCGAACCGATCAAGGCCAGCGTCGGTCAGATCACGATTCTTGGCGCGGGAGGCGGCTCCGGGGCGATTGACCTGGAAGCGACGCTCAGTGCCGAAGTGCCCGGCGTGCATTCCACCGCAACGGTGGCCACCGATTATCCCTTGTACTGCGACCCGGTCACCGGCTGCACCGAAACCCATTACGACGACGGCGATGCCTCACTGGATGGCCTGGATCTGAACATTGATGTCGATGCCAAACTGCTTGGTATCGAGATCAGCGCGCTGGTGGCGCCACTGGAGTCCCTGATCAACACGCTACTGGATGACGTCGTCAGCAGCCTGCTCAAGGCCATCGTATCGCCCCTGCTGCAATCCCTGGGGGCCGGTCTGGGCGGCATGTCGGTGACGGTTACCAACGCCGACCAGGGGCACGCGGCGCTGATTGAGGACATTACCGTCGTCAACTGAAGGGATGGAAACGCATGGACATGCAACTGGCTGTACGCGCAATCCTCGATGCTTTGGGGCCGGCCGCACTGGCGATAGGCTTCACCGGCGCCGGGGCTGCCCTGGTCAGCGAATGGCGCCGGCGGCGCAGCGCCAGCATGGTTCATGTCCTTGAGGGACAGGTTGCCGAGCAGGACCGGCAACTGCGCAACACATCCCGCGAACTGGCCACGCTGTTCGATCACACCGCCATTGCCGTGCTGATCCTAGACAAACACAGCGGTCAGGCGGAGTACGCCAACAGTCTGGCCCTGGAGGCCTTTGGCACCCGATCCCTGGACACGCTCAACGGCGAGGTCCTGGTCAAGCCCGATGCCTGGCCCGCTGAGCCCTATGATCTGCATCGCTTCGAGGCCCATCTCAACCAGGCCAGCCAAGTCGGCTTTGTCCAGTTCGAATGGTGCTTTTCCCGGGCCCCGGCTTACGCCCGCTGGCATCAGGTTTCGCTGAATCACCTGCTGTTCAACGCCAAGCCCTGCCTGCTGCTGACGGCCATTAACACTACCGAACGCAAACAGGCCGACGCCAAGCGCGAGCGTCGTAATCGGGTGCTGACGGCGCTGGCCAGCCGTCGCGCGTTGCCGGAAACGCTCAACCAGGTGGTCGCGATGGTGGAATCCGCCCAGCCTGATTTCTACTGCGGCGTCATGTTGGCCGACGAGGGCCAGCAAACCCTGAGCTGGGTCAGCGCGCCACGGTTGCCGGCCCGCTTCCGGCAAGCCACCGATGGTCTGGCGGTGCAGTTCGGTCAGGCGGGCAGCGGCACCGCCGCATCCATCAAGGCGCGGGTGGTGTCCCGGGATATCCGCCAGGATCCGCGCTGGACCCGCTTCCTGTCCGCGGCTGACGACGCCGGTTTCAATGCCTGTTGGTCGGAACCCATCCTGTCCAGCCGTGGTGAAATCCTGGGCACCTTCTGTGTCTACCATACCGAGCCCTGGGAACCCGATGACGACGCCCTCGACACCCTGACCGAACCGCTGTATCTGGCCAGCCTGGCCCTGGAAGATGCCCTGACCCGCGAGAAGCTGGAACGCAGCATGGCCCAGGAGCACCTGCTCCGCCAACTGAGCACCTTCCTGCTGGAAGAGGAAAACCCGGCGGACGGTACCGGCGTCCAGCACGTGCTGGATACCGTGGGCGACTACCTCGGCCTGGACCACGCCTATGTCTACGAGCAGGACCAGGCGGACCAGCCGTTTACACGCCGCTATGACTGGACCTCGGGCCAGGACACCCAACCCCTGCCCATCGGCGATGCGCCCTACCCGGATGAGCTGCAACCGCTGCTCAACGCCCTCAAGGAAGACGGCTATTACGTCCTGGGCGGCGAGCCCGACAGTAACGACGTCGGAGCCCTGGCGCTGACCGGCACGTCCGCCCGTCGCGGCTCCCTGTTTATCCCCCTGTACGGCGACCAGCGCCTGCGCGGCATTCTCGGTTTCGATGTGCTGAGCGCCGGCACGCCCTGGAACCCCTCCACGGTGAACACCCTGCGGGTTATTGGCACGCTGGTCAGCCACGCCCTGACCCGCCAGGACCTGCTGGTGTCCCTGGAATACAAGGCCCTGCATGATCGGCTGACCGGCCTGTTCAACCGGCACAAGGTGGAGAGCAACCTGCGCCAGGAAATCCTGCGCAGCGAACGTTACGGCAATGACCTGGCCGTGCTGCTGATCGACATCGACTTCTTCAAGCAGGTCAACGACACCTTTGGTCACGGGGCGGGCGACGATGTCCTGTGTTCACTGGCGGGGCTGTTGCAGCAGGAACTGCGGGCCTCGGACATCTCCGGCCGGTGGGGTGGCGAAGAATTTCTTATCCTGTTACCGGAAACCGATCTCAGCGGTGCCCGCAATGTGGCAGAGCAGTTGCGCCAGACGGTGGAGGGGCACCGCTTTTCCATCCCGCGTCACGTCACCATCAGTGTCGGCCTGGCGGTCTGGTGTTCCGGCGACAGTCCGGACACCCTGATCAACCGGGCCGATGAGGGGCTTTATCGGGCCAAGGATTGCGGTCGAAACTGCGTCCAGGTGGCCCCGGCCTTCAAGGAAGACAACCATGATGCGACAGCTCGGCCTTCTCCCCGCGCCCCTGACCGCGGTAATTCTGCTGCCCTGCTGGGCCCTTCCGGCTCTGGCCCAAGACACCGCAGCTGATCCGGCCCAAACGCAGACGGCGCCGGAGCGGGCGCAAGACAACCGCCAGCGCCCGAGCTCCGCTGGGGGGGCTGTCACCATAACCCACGGCGGTTCCGGTAATGCAGGCCCAATCGAGCGCATCCCGCCAGGGCCAGCCTTCCAGGCGACCGGCCCAGAGGCCCGGAACCACGATCAATAGGGTCTGGCTGCCCAGCACCAGGCGTTCCAGAAACAACCACAGGAAATGGGTGGTGAAGGTCATGGCGTGGCCCACAGTCCCTGGCGGTAATAACCTGATTCAGTCCAGCACCTCAGACCGACACCACCTCATACAGGTCGGGCACGTCGGCTTTCCAGCCGAAACGTTCCTCGATCCGTTTGCGCATCAGGTCACTGGCCAGCGGTTCGCCGTGGGTCAGATAGACCTGTTCGGGTTTGAGCCGGCCCTGCCCCAGCCAGTCCAGGATTTCCTGATAGTCGGCGTGGGCGGACAGGGTGTCGATGTTGAGGATCTCCGCTTTCACCGGCCAGTACTCGCCGTGGATTTTCACCCGCTCGACCCCGCTGACCAACGCGTCTCCCCGGGTACCCGGGGCCTGGAAACCGGCAAAGATCACGCTGTTGCGGGGATCCGGCAACAGCGTCTTGAGGTGATGCAGGACACGCCCACCGCTGGCCATGCCACTGGCCGACACGATAACGCAGGGCGACCGCCGCCGATTGAGCGCAATGGATTCGTCCACGGTGCGCACGTAGGTGGTGTGATCGTCGATCAGGGCGCACTGTTCCGGTGTGAGGCGATGTTCCTTGTGGAAATGGCAGAAGATCTCCGTCGCCCGGATCGCCATCGGGCTGTTGAGGAAGACCGGTACCGATGGAATCCGCTTCTCGCCGATCAGTTTGTGGATCAGGTACAGGATCGCCTGGGCCCGGCCCACGGCGAACGCCGGAATCAACACCAACCCTCCGCGTTCCACCGTGCGGCCGATCACCGCGGCCAGCGTGTCCTCCGGGTCTTCGGCCGGGTGCAACCGGTCGCCGTAGGTGGATTCGCACACCAGCACACGGGCCTCGTCGATGGGCTCCGGTGCGTCCATCAGCAACGCCCGCTGTCGCCCCACATCCCCGCTGAAAACCAGGGTTCGCCCGGTGCCCGTCTCGGTAACATGGACACAGGCCGATCCCAGGATATGTCCGGCATGGGTGAAGCGGACCCGCAGGCCGGGCACCGGCTCGAACGGAATCTGGAAGGGCATGGCTTCAAACTGCTCCAGGGCTTTCCGCGCGTCCAGTTCGGTGAACAGCGGCGCCGCCGGACGGTGGCGGGAGTACTTCTTTCGATTGGCGTAACGGGCGTCTTCCTCCTGCAGGAAGCCGGCGTCCGGCAACAGCACACGGCACAGGGCACCGGTGGCCGCCGTCGCGTAGATGCGCCCCCGGAACCCCTGTTTGACCAGGGCCGGCAGGTAGCCCGAGTGATCGATATGGGCGTGGCTCAGAACCACGGCATCCAGGGTGGCGGGATCCACAGGAAAGCGGTTCCAGTTGCGTTTACGCAAGGTCTTGACGCCCTGGTAGAGGCCGCAGTCCACCAACAATCGGGACGGACCGCTGGAGACCAGGTAACGGGAGCCGGTGACGGTGCCCACACCGCCAAGAAACTGTAGTTCCATACCCCCTCCCGAATCACCGTCAGTGTGCAGTAATAACAGAATGACGGAGGCGTCATATTGACCCAGCGCAACCCGAACGCCATTCCCGGGCAATCGGTCGACAATTGACGCCAATCAATAAACGCCCCGCTCACCCTTGATGCAAGTCAAGGCTCGGCCCCCATTCCGGACCTACAGTAAGCCTGACGAATGAAAACGGGGGAGCCACCATGTATATGGATGCGTTCGTAATTGCAGGCATTGCCACAGTGGCCCTGATGTTCGCCTTCTTTGGCGGGGTGGGTTACTTCATCTATCGGGATTCGCACAAGGGCACGAAACACAGGCACTGAGAAGCAACCGGGCCGCAAAAAGCACCCGGATTGCATCGCAGGAAAATTGGGGTAGCAAGCTTCGCCTCCCGGCTCCGTCCGCCGCGGGGGCTTTTTTATGCCTGGTCTAACGTCGCGATGTAGAGAAAATGGCGCAACATCCGGTTCATCACAGCAATCTGGACGCCCCGATGCCGCGCCGATTATCGGAGGTTACTTAATCTTGACAATATCGCCTTTCAGCGCAACGCCAGCGATGACCGCACCGGCATGGCATTCAAAGTCTGTGTTGCTGGAAACCTCGTTTTTCTTGTAATAGCTCTTGATGTTAATGATGGCATTGCCACCCTCGCTTTTGGCGCGATCCTGCAACGCCAAAAGTGCTGACAAGAAGACCCAGCGGCAGGCTTCCTCATCTGACTTCATGAAGGCATTGGTTTTCTTGTTGGTGACAATGTCACTCAGAATGCGACTTTCCACGGCTCCGTGATGCTGGTCACCGAAAGTGAACTGAATGGACGGATCAAGCTTTTCCTGAAAGTCAGCACTAGCCATCGCTTCATCAATGCTCATCATATGCTTGGTATCACGGCTGAAGGCTGCCGGAGAAACGCTCAGCAGGGCCACACAGACGAGTGAAACCGCGACCAACTTGTTCTTCATGTTTTAACAATCCTTTACTTTAACGAGCACGTTTAATGGCACAATGCCGGCAAATTCGCGAGATGCGTTCCCGATGCACCGATTTACAAGATAAATCTTTTCGTATCGGAATCAGGTTTTGCGGCGCATTCGCAATCGGGTAAAATTACATTTTTTTAATCACATGTGCCACTGCCCGCCCTGGCGGAGAGCGGGATCAGGTTATTCATTTGCAACACTTTAAAATCGAAAAATGGTCTGCGCTGGCGCCTGGTCTGGAGCATCCGACCGAGTGGCAGTCGTGGTTGAAGTCCGGTTCCCGGGGCGATGCACAAAAGGTGACGTTCCCGACAAGCTTCCCGGCTCCGATGAAACGCCGCCTCTCCGCCCATGGCAAACTGTCAGCCGCAGCCGCTCTGTCCTGCATTTCCGAGGACGAGCAGATGCCGACGGTGTTTGCATCAAGACATGGCGACGTCAATGACACCCTGAAATTGCTGGCCACACTGGGTGCCGATGATTACCTGTCTCCAACGCGGTTCAGCATGTCAGTGCACAATGCCATGTGCGGCATACTCTCCATCGCCAGGAAAGACCCCAGCGCAGTGACTGCCATTTCCAGCATGAACGACCTGCTGCTGGCGACGCTTATCGAAGCGGTCTCCCAGTTGCCAAATTCGCCAAGAGTCCTGTGCATCATCTGCGATTCACCGCTGCCGGAGCCATACCCTCCCCTACCGTTCGAGGCCGACTTCCCCTGGGCGATGAGCTTCATCGTCTCGCGCGAGTCGGGGGACCTGTACCAGATGGAGCTGACGCCAGACCACGACAGCGCCAACACCCCGAATCAGCCTTTGAATCTCGTCGGCCTGCTAACCGGGCTCTCTAACACCCTTTCGATGGGCAGCGGGGCTGGACGTTGGATTTTGAAAAGGCAGGGCTCTGCCCGTGTTTAATCGTCTGGAACGAGCCTGGCGCTGGCTGGGTACAGCTTCAGGATTTTTCCTGTTCGGACTGGGAGGCGTTGTCCTGTCAGTGATCCTGTTTCCGTTACTGCGGCTCTGGCCCGGGAACAAAGAGCGCCATCAACAGATCGCCCAGAAAACCATCCATTACAGTTTTCGCCTGTTTATTGAATGGCTCCGACTGATCGGCGTGTTGACCTATGAAGTCAGACATGCTGAAAAACTGGAAAATGCCCGCCTGATCCTCAGCAATCATCCGTCGTTGCTTGATGTGGTCTTCATGATTGCATTCATCCCCAACGCCTGCTGCGTGGTGAAGGGCAAGCTGCTCAAGAGCATCTGGACAAGAGGGCCCATTCGGCAGGCCGGCTATATCGTCAACGATGAAAACGAGGATGTCTTGGGCGAAGCCAACGATGTCTTTGACCGGGGTGATGCCCTGATTGTGTTTCCCGAAGGAACCCGGACCACACCCCGTCATCCGATTTCCCTGAAACGAGGTGCCTCTCAGATCGCCGTACGCTGCGGCGTTGATATCACACCGGTGCTGATAGATTGCACACCAACGACGCTGACCAAGCAAGATCGCTGGTACGAGGTTCCTGCCAGGAGAATGCACTTCACCATTACGGTGAAAGATGCCATAGAGATCGATCCATTTATCAAGGACAGGGTGCCCAGCAGGGCGGCAAGGACGTTGACACAGCATTTAACCCATTTCTTTATTAACGAGGTTTCGCAACATGGGCAGTCTGCACCTTGAACTCAAGCAGATGATCATTGACGTTCTGGACCTGGAAGACATGAGTCCAGACGAGATTGTCGATCATGACCCCCTCTTCGTGGATGGTCTGGGCCTGGATTCCATCGACGCTCTGGAGCTGGGTCTCGCGATCCAGAAGCGGTATGGCGTCAAGCTCGACGCAAACTCCGAAGACACGCGCCGGCATTTTGCGAGCGTGGATGCCCTGGTCGCACTCGTCGAAGAAAACACGGCTGAGCGGGAGGCTGTTGCCAAGTGAATACGGAAATTTACTCTCGGATCACATCCATCCTGGAAGATCTTTTTGAGATCAGCCCGGACACCATCCACCCGGATGCCAATCTCTACACCGATCTGGATATCGACAGCATTGACGCAGTGGACCTGATCGTCGAGCTGAAGAAATACACCGGAAAGCGAATCGAGCCGAACGATTTCAAGTCCGTCAGAACGATCCAGGATGTGGTCGAACAGGTCGACAAACTGCTCGTCGGAGCCTGACCCCGTTGTTCCTGCGTTCGCTGCTCGTTGTGCTGTCACTGGCTTATCCCGCCGTTGTCTACTACAGCGATCAACAGCATCAGGTCGGTTTTATATGGCCGCTGATTTTCGGACTTATCCTGATCAGGCTCTGGTTGGGCCGCAGTCGGCTGGAGAAAGGGCTGTTACTCCTGGTGGCGATCGGCGTTGGCCTGCTCATGTTTTTCAGTTCGATCGAGACTGGCCTCAAACTTTATCCGGTTCTGGTCAATCTGGCGCTGTTAGTGCTTTTCGGCTCCAGCCTTTTCCAGGAGCAGACGTTGGTTGAACGCCTGGCACGGATTCGTGAACCGGATCTGCCGGAAGACGGGGTGCGTTACACGCGCAAAGTAACCGGCGTATGGACGGGCTTCTTTGTTTTGAACGGAACGCTCGCGCTGGTGACCGCAGTGTGGACGAGCAACGCCGTCTGGGCACTCTACAACGGTCTGATCGCCTACGTCCTGATGGGGCTATTGATGTCAGGTGAGTGGCTCATTCGTATCTATGTGAGAAAGAACCATGCCGCCAGCGAGTAACCCTGTGCCTGCGATCACGTCTTTAAGTGACCTTTGGCACCAGCATCCCAACCGGCCGATTGCGATTGAAGCGGGAAAGAGGTGGTCGCTGGCTGACTTGAGGCATCGCGTCGAGCTCTGGTTTGAGGCACTGGAAGGAGCGCCCCACGGTTCACGCTGGGTACTCTACAATCCCGATCCATTTGAATTCTCTGCGCAAATGCTGGCTTTATGGTCGCGCGGGCTGGTGGCCTGCCTGCCCGGAGACAATCTGCCGGGGACGCAAAGCGAGCTGACCGGATATGCGGAGGGCGCCTTGGGCCAGTGGTCGAATGCGCTGGAGTTGAACGCTCAGGCGGCCCGCCCTGACAATGCCAACACGGCGTTGCCGGCACTGGATCCCGATGCCTTGGCTGTGGAAGTGTTTACGTCCGGTTCGACCGGCGCGCCCTCCATCGTCCCCAAGCATCTCCGCCAGTTAATTGCCGAAATGCACACTCTGGAAACGCTGTTTCCGGTCACGGGACAGCCGGTTGTGCTTTCCACCGTGAGTCACCAGCACATTTACGGCTTCCTGTTCCGGATACTGCGGCCACTGTGCAACGGCAGCCTGTTCGAACGGCGCCTGTGCCATTTCATGGAGGATTTGCTGCAACTGGCAGGGCAGTACCACGACGTCATCCTGGTGAGCAGCCCGACCCACCTCAAACGTTTGCCCGACACGGCGGCGTGGCAGGGTACCCACGGCCGCTGGCAATGGGCCTTTTCCTCCGCCGGCCCCCTGGCACCCGAAGACAGCCTCCGCGCCCAGGCTTTGCTCGGCACGGCCATCCGGGAAATCTACGGCAGTTCTGAAACCGGCGGCATTGCGTGGCGTGTCCAGGCACCCGACCACTCGGCCTGCTGGACTCCATCACCCGGCATGATCTTTCGCGAGGGTGCCGACGGCAGTACGGAGTTACGTTCACCACACTTGCCCAGCGATGACTGGATGCGTCTGGATGACACCCTCGAGTGGCAGGCAGGCAGCCAGTTTCGCTTGCTGGGGAGAACCGACCGCATTGTCAAAGTGGAAGGAAAACGGGTCGCGATAGCGGCGATGGAGCAACACCTCAAAGCGCGACCGGAAATTGCAGAAGCCCGCATTGTCTTACTCAGTGGACAGCGCGATGCCTTAGCCGCTGCCGTTGAGCTGACGCCGGATGGCCAGCGGCAAATGGCAACAGGAGGCCGGCGTCCGCTGACCCAAGCCTTCCGGGCAGCGTTGGCGGAGCATTACGAACCGGTGGTCCTGCCTCGCCGCTGGCACCTGTGTGAGAGTCTGCCTTACGATCCCCAGGGCAAACTGCCGCTTGTGGCACTGCAGGGCCTCTTTACAGAGAATTCCGCCATTGAAAGCCCCCCGGAAAAACCGGACCAGCCGGTTGTGCATTCCAACGACCACGAGGGCGACCAGATTCGCCTGGATCTGCACGTGCCCGGTAACCTGATCTATTTCGACGGTCATTTCGAGCAATACCCGGTACTCCCCGGTGTGGTTCAGGTGCACTGGGCCCAACAGTTCGCCAGTCGGCATTTCGATGTACCTGGACGGTTTACGTCGCTGGAAGTCATCAAATTCCAGCAGGTCATTCTGCCGGATGCCAGACTGACGCTACTGCTGACCTATCACCGTGAAAAAGGAAAGGTCAGCTTCCAGTACGAGGCGGGCAACCAACGCTATTCAAGTGGAAGGATCTGTTTTGCAAGCGAATGACCTGCGCCCTGCGATTATCATTCCGGTGTACGATCACGAAGAGGCGATTCGTGAGACGGTGCAGTCCGTGCTTGAGTTCGGTTATCCGATATTAATGGTAGACGACCACAGCTCAGCGCCCTGCGAAAAAGTTCTGACGGCATTGCGCGATGAACTGGCCCCCCAGATTTCTCTCATCCGTCGGCCGGCAAACGGAGGCAAAGGCGCTGCGGTCAAGGCCGGACTACTGATGCTGGCCGAACAGGGATACACCCACGCCATCCAGCTGGATGCCGACGGCCAGCACGACAGCGCACGGCTGCCCGAGTTGATGCGAGCCGCCGAACAACATCCCGCGGCGCTGATCAGCGGTTTCCCGGAATACGACGCAAGCGTACCGCGAGCCCGCTATCTCGGGCGTTACCTGACCCACATCTGGATCTGGATCAATACGCTGTCACTCAGCGTTCGTGACTCCATGTGCGGATTTCGAGTCTACCCGCTGGAGCCGACGGTCGAATTGCTGCAGTCCGAGTTCACCGGCAACCGCATGGATTTCGACCCCGAAATCATGGTGCGCTGGAGCTGGCGCGGCCATCGTGTTATCGGTGTTCCCGTGCGCGTGCGGTATCCCCTCGATGGGGTTTCGCACTTCAACGCGGTGCAGGACAACGTGCTGATTTCCTGGATGCACACCCGATTGTTTTTCGGCATGTTGAAACGTCTGCCCAAACTCATTCTGCGGAAGTTCTATGTCACAGGGTAAGCCACACTGGTCCGGGCTGGGCGAGGCCGGCACGGTACTGGGCATGCAGATATTGCTGCAAATCCATCGCTTTACCGGGCGCTGGGGCTTTCGGATCATTCTCTGGCCGGTGATGACTTACTACTACCTGAAGCATCGCGACGAGCGCATCAACTCGGCGGAGTATCGTCATCGGTTCGCCCAATCCAATACGGATATCCAGTTGGGTCCGGCGGCCGGCTTCCGGCATTTCCTCAGTTTCGGTGAAGCCATCCTGGACAAATTCCTGGCCTGGATGAACCGCATTCGTCGCGACGACGTGATCTTTGCAGACCCGCAACAGGTCCGATCCCTCGACGAGTCTGCCCGGGGAGGCATCCTGATGGTCTCCCATCTGGGCAATATCGAGATATCCCGAGCACTGGCCTACCAGTTGCCGGGCATCCGCCTCACCATTCTGGTTTATACCCAGCATGCGGAGAAGTTCAACAGCCTTTTACGGCGACTGGCCCCGGAAAGTCATATCGAACTGCTGCAGGTGACCGACATGTCACCCGCCGTCGCGATGATGCTTTCCGAGCGCGTCGACGCTGGCGAGTACATTGTGATTGCTGGTGACCGAACACCGGTGACCGGTCCACAACGCACGTCGCCGGTCCAGTTTCTCGGGCACACGGCGCGGCTGCCCCAGGGCCCCTATATCCTGGCGAGTCTGCTGCGATGCCCCATCAGCACCATGTTCTGCCTGAAACAGGCAGGGCGCTATCACATCTATCTGGAACCCTTTGCGGATGCGATCCGGCTCCCCCGTAAAGGCCGGGACGCAGCCCTGACAGATCTGGCGCAGCAGTATGCTGACAGACTCGCATTCTATTGCCGCCGGGCTCCCCTGCAGTGGTTTAATTTTTTCTCGTTCTGGGCGGGTGCCCGCGAGCGCACACGCCCAGCAACTCAAGGTACGTAACAGCACCATGACCGACCCGATCATTTTCGACGGCTCCCCTCGCCGTATCGAGCACATTGTGGCGATTGCCGAACAACACTCAGAGGCGAGACTCGACCACTCCGACGCCTTTCGTGCCGCCATCGAAAAAGGGCCCGCCTTCCTCGCCCGTTTGCTGGATAAGGACGGCGCCATCTATGGCGTCACCACAGGATACGGCGACTCCTGCACCACGGTGATTCCACCGTCGCTGGTCGAAGAACTGCCCCGTCATCTCTACACGTTTCATGGCTGTGGCAGCGGCCGGCTGCTGTCACCGATGCAGGCCCGTGCCGTGGTGGCGGTGCGTCTGACGTCACTGGCCCTGGGGCAATCGGGCGTCACCTGGGATCTGCTCAAGCAGCTCGAGCGGCTCCTGCAACACGACATCATGCCGCAAATCCCGGAGGAGGGGTCTGTGGGTGCCAGCGGCGACCTGACGCCGCTGTCCTATCTGGCCGCCGTACTCTGTGGCGAACGGGAGGTCTGGTATCGTGGCGAAGCGCGCCCGGCCGCTGACGTCCTAGCCAGCTTGGGGATTGAGCGGTTGCAACTCAAACCCAAGGAGGGGCTGGCCATCATGAACGGCACTGCAGTGATGACTGGCCTGGCCTGTCTGGCCTTCAAGCGGGCGGAGTCTCTGGCTCGCGTGGCAACCCGCATCACCGCGATCAACACCCTCGCCCTGAAAGGCAACGCCCATCATTTCGATGCCCGACTGTTCGCGGTCAAACCTCACCCCGGCCAGCAACAGATCGCCGCCTGGTTACGTAGCGACCTCGATACCGATGAACCACCGGCCAACCCGGACCGCCTGCAGGACCGCTATTCACTGCGCTGTGCGCCTCATGTGATCGGTGTCCTGGAGGATGCGCTGCCCTGGGCACGCCAGTTCATCGAAAACGAACTGAACAGCGCCAACGACAACCCCATCATCGATGCGGAAGGCGAACATGTCCTCCACGGCGGCCATTTCTACGGGGGGCACATTGCGTTCGCCATGGACGCCATGAAAACGGCGATTGCCAATGTGGCCGACCTGCTGGACCGGCAGATGGCCCAGCTCATGGACACCCGTTACAACAACGGCCTGCCGGCTAACCTTTCCGGGGCAAGCGGCGAACGGGCCGCCATCAATCACGGCATGAAAGCGGTGCAGATCGGGGTGTCCGCATGGACCGCCGAAGCCCTCAAACTCACCATGCCGGCGAGTGTCTTTTCCCGCTCCACTGAATGTCACAACCAGGACAAGGTGAGCATGGGCACCATCGCCACCCGGGATTGCCTTCGCGTGCTGGAACTGACGGAACAGGTTGCCGCTGCCGTACTGGCCGCCGCCTGCCAGGGCCTGGAGTTGCGTTTTCACCAGGGAGACCTCCATGAGAGCACGGTGACGCAGCCAGTGGGTCAGACGCTGGATAAGGTTCGGCAGCTTTCCGCCTTTATTACCGAGGACCGTCGACTGGATGGTGAACTCGCCGCCCTGACAGGCACCCTTGCCCGCCGCGAATGGTCCCTGTATCCGGAGTCAGACGCATGATCGAAGCACACGTGACCCTCGAAATCCCCTTCCATGATGTCGACATGATGGAAGTGGCCTGGCACGGCCACTATGCCCGTTACCTGGAAATCGCCCGCTGTGCCCTGCTCGACAAGATCGATTACAACTACCCGCAAATGAAGGTATCCGGGTATGCCTGGCCGGTCATCGACATGCGCATTCGTTATGCCCAGCCGTTGGTGTTTCAGCAAAAAGTCGACGTACATGCCCAGGTTTCGGAATGGGAAAACCGGCTCAAGATCGACTACGAAATTCGCGATGCCGAGACCGGGCGGCGCCTGACCCGGGCTCATACCGTACAGGTCGCCGTGAATATCGAAACGCGGGAAATGCAGTTCGTGTCTCCGCCGGTCCTGTTTGAAAAGCTGGGGGTTTCTGAATGATCCGGCGTCTGTCGATCTTATTGGCCTGGCTATGTTTATCAGGACAAGCCGCTGCCCTCGACTTCCAGGCGATTGGGAAGGTCGCGGCAACTCCGGAGCGGCTGTCCGGCGAGTTCCATCAGATCAAGTACCTGTCCACGCTGGACACCGAGATCGACTCCTCCGGTCACTTCCAGTATGAGAGAAACCAGCAAATTCGCTGGCTCACCGAGCAGCCTATCCAGTCTGAAACCACCATTACACCCGACAGTCTCAGCATGCAGCAGGATGGTCAGGAGGTCATGAGACTGGGTGGCGACTCGCAACCGGCCGTCCGAATCCTGAGCCATATCCTGTTTTCTGTGCTGACGGCCGACTGGCAGGCTCTGGCCCAGTATTTCAGCATCGACGGTACCGTCGACGGCACCAACTGGGATGTGACGCTGACGCCTAAAACCGATGACCTGAAAAGCGTGGTGACACACATTGATCTGGATGGAGCGCGTTATCTTCAGCACATCGAGCTCCACGAGGCCTCCGGCGATCGCATTCGCATCCGTTTCGACAAGTTGCAGCCGTAATGCAAAAAGCCGTACGTCGATGGCCTGCCGTTCTGTGGCTGCTCGCTCTAATAGGCATGGCCCTGTGCGTCTGGATCATCCGCCCGCCGCTTGAATCCAGCATTCTCGCCATGCTGCCCCAGAACAAGGCCCAGCCGTTGATTCAGGCTGCCCAGGACCGCCTCGAAGCCAACTATTCCAAGCGTCTGGTCATCATCGCCAGGGGGCAGGATGCCGCGCGGGTCCGCGCCGAAACCCGGAAAATCGCCAGGCGCCTGACGGCCCTGCCGATCATAAAGACGCTGACGTGGCAGTCGTCCCGTCAGCAGGTTGAAGCCCTGCGCCGCTTCTATACGCCTCACCGCTTTCAGGTGCTGTCGCCCGACCTCAGGGCGACGCTGACCGAGGGTCATTTCAATCAGGTAGCGAAACAGGCCACGTTGCGATTGTTCAGCCCGTTCGGAGCGGGTCCGATTCAGCCGGTAAAGGATCCCTTCGGGCTGCTTCCGCAGTTAATGAGCACGTTCGGTGACGGCCTTATTCGCGCCGATCACGGATTGCTTCGCATTGACGGTGCCGAACCCGCCGCCTACCTGACCGTCGCGGAGCTCGATGGCAATGCCTTCGACATGACGGTGCAGCGCCAGATCATGCCGGTGCTTGATGATCTCCGCGAGAACGCCGCGTCCAACCGGGTCCAGTTGGTGACGTCCGGGCTGGTCCTGCATGCCGCCGCCGGTGCAAAACAGGCCAAGTCCGAAATATCCACCATCGGGGTGATCTCGTTAATGTCCGTACTGGCCCTGACACTACTGGTGTTCCGCAGTGTCAGGGCCCCTTTGCTGATCGGGGTGTCTGTTGCCACCGGCTGCCTCACCGCCATCGCCGTGACAACGTTGGTCTTCGGGCAATTGCACCTGATTGCACTGGCCTTCGGCGCCGGCCTGGTGGGTGTGTCCGTCGACTACGGCATGCACTACCTGGCTGCCCAGCGGGAAACCAGCGAGCACAGTGTCTTGCGGCGTATACTGCCCGGATTGGCCCTGGGCGTGGGCTCAAGCGTATTGGCCTACGCCGCGCAGGCCCTGGCGCCATTCCCTGGTTTGCGGCAGATGGCCTGCTTTTCGGCAGCCGGGCTGGCCGGGGCATGGCTGACGGTGGTTCTCTGGTATCCGCTACTGACTCGCCGACTCGATCAGCGCGCCCTGGCCGCCGCCGACTGGCTGGCGGGGGCGCTACGCTACTGGCCCACGGTAACTGCGCGCCAGGGGGTGTGGGGACTGTCCCTTTTGGCCGTCGTCGCACTGCTCCTGCTCTGGAGCGGGCAAACGCGGGACGACGTTCGACTGCTGCAATCAACCTCGCCAGGATTGATGGGTCAGGAGAGGCAGGTCCAGGCACTGCTGCAACAGGACAGTGCCAGCCGTTTCATGCTGGTCACCGGGCGGGATACCCAGCAGCTTCTGCAGCGCGAAGAGGTGCTGGTCAACCAGCTTCGAACCATACAGCAGGACAATCCGGGCCTGCATGTCACCGCGCTGTCGAATTTTGTTCCCTCCATCCGCAGGCAGCAAGACAACGAGGACCTCGTCAACCAGCTCTATCGGCAGGAAGCAGGGACTTTCTTCGAGACCCTCGGGAAGCCCAGGCTCCAGGCCCAAGCGATGACCGCATTCCACGCGGCACAGGGCAAGCCACTGACCGTCGCCCAGTGGCTCCAATCACCGTTGGGCAAACTGCACAGCGATCTCTGGCTGCAAGCACCCGGTCTACCACCGATGAGCACGCTTCGTCTGTCGGGAATCACGCCGGACATCGCCGAGCGCTTAACCCAACTGGCCGGGACCAGCGAGTCCGTGTTCTATGTGGACAGCGTGGATCAGGTTTCCCGGCTGTTGAGCCAGTACCGGATCCAGATCAGCGGCTGGGTCACCCTGGCCTACGCCATTGTCGGCCTGTTCCTGCTGCTCCGTTACCGCCGTCAGTGCTGGCGTGTCATGGGCCCACCGATGGTGGCAGGCCTACTCGTGGCCGGCGTTCTGAGCCATCTGGGCGAGGGACTCAACCTGTTCAACGTGCTTGCCCTGCTATTGGTTCTGGGGATTGGCCTCGACATGGGCATTTTTCTCAGGGAGAGCGACAGCTCGCCACATATCTGGGTGGCGGTCTTGCTCTCGCTGCTGACGAGTCTGCTGGCGTTCGGTCTGCTGGTCCTGAGCGAGACGCCGATTCTCCATCACTTCGGACTGACCGTACTGCTGGGGCTGTCGGCTATCGGTGCGATCACCCTGACCATCCGAACTTCACCATCCCTTTCTACACAGGAAATCCAAGCGCCATGATCGAAGTACGACACACCTGTGACGTCGTTGTCATCGGTGCCGGCCCGGCGGGCAGCGTCGCCGCCGCCCTGCTTGCCCGCCGTGGCTATTCCGTCCTGGTTCTGGAGAAGAGCCACTTCCCCCGGTTCTCCATCGGCGAGAGCCTGCTGCCACAATGCATGGAATACCTGGAACAGGCCGGAATGCTGGCCGCCGTGCAGGCGGAAGGGTTCCAATTCAAGGACGGTGCCGCCTTTGTAAAGGGCGACACCTACGATCACTTCAACTTTACCGAGAAATTCAGCGAAGGGTGGGGCACGACATTCCAGGTCGAGCGCAGTCGTTTCGATCAAATCCTGTCACAGGAAGCCCATCGAATGGGGGCGGACATCCGTTTTGGCCATGGCGTCGTAGCGCTGAAGCGGGATGCCGGCCAGTCGACGCTGACCGTCGAGCATGAGGGCAATGTCTTCGCCGTAACCTCACGCTTCGTGTTGGATGCCTCCGGATTTGGACGTGTATTGCCTCGCCTGCTGGAATTGGATGTCCCGTCGACCTTCCCGGCGCGAACGTCCATCATGACCCATGTCGAGGATCGCATCACCTCCGCCGACTTTGACCGGAACAAGATTCTGATCACGGTCCACCCCCAATTTGCGGATGTGTGGTACTGGCTCATCCCGTTTTCCGACGGCCGTGCGTCAGTTGGCGTGGTCGCTCCCAAGGCCTTTCTCGAAGCCCGAACGGGCGAGCCTGCTGACGTTCTCCAAACTCTGATTGCGGAATCCGGCCGGACTGCGGATTTTCTGGCCCAGGCCCGATACGACAGCGAGACACGCGTGCTGTCCGGTTATGCCAGCAATGTCAGCACTCTGCACGGCGATGGGTTCGCCCTTCTGGGCAACGCAGGAGAATTTCTCGACCCGGTATTCTCGTCGGGGGTCACTATCGCCATGAAGTCCGCCTTCCTGGCAGCCAACGCACTGGACCGGGAGTTACAGGGCGAAGCCGTTGATTGGGCAACCGACTATGCGGCGGCACTGAAAAAAGGCGTGGATACCTTCAGAACGTTTGTTGAAGCCTGGTACGACCAGCGACTGCAGGACGTCATTTTCTCCGCGCAGAAAGGGGAGGACATCAAGCGCATGATCAGTTCCATTCTTGCCGGTTATGCCTGGGATCGACGCAATCCCTACGTCAAACACCCCCAGCGCCTGACCACGCTCGCGGAACTCTGCAGGCTATCATAATGCGTCTACTGATAACGGGCATCCTGGTCGCTCTGCTGACGGCCTGTTCGGCGATCGGGCTCCGTCCTGAGCCTCCCGAACTCCCGCTACTACCGCTGGACGGCGGACCCGGGCCCGGTGTTGTGAAGCAACGGATGACGCTGGTGTCGGCACAGCGCCAGCTTGATTTCATCAGCGTGGTGCGCCTGCAACCGGAAGCCCTGAGCGGTGTGGTTTTACTGCCGTCAGGGCAATCACTGTTGAGCTATCGCTTCGACGGGAGCGGGATACAGGTCACATCGGCCCTGTCGTCAGACCTGCCCGTGCGGGATTTTGTCGCTATGCTGCAGTTCGGTCTGTGGCCGGAACACACGCTAAAGAACTACTATGCCACCAGAAAAGGCTGGACGTTCGACAGCCAGAGTCCGGGGCAACGCACCCTCTCTTGGCAGGGAACACCGGTGTTGCAGAAATTAAGCGCCGATGGTTACTTTGAAATCCGCCAGTTGCAAGCAGGCTACGTCGTCCGAGTCGAAAATCTTAAGCAGTAAGTTGTTATGACAGAAACATGTTACCTCAATGCCACGGGCATTCTTTGTGCGGCTGGCGCCAGCTATGCCGAGCTCTCCCGGCAGTTTCAACGCCCCGGCAAGACCCTGACCCAGTCCTCGGCCTTTTCCATCGACGGCCGGTCGCTGCCGTTGGGGATGTACCGCGGGGCGTTGCCACCCGTCCACGGCGCCGGGGACCACTGGGACGGCCGCAACAATCGGATGGCCCAAGCCGCGCTGGAACAGATGCGCCCGGATGTCGAGGCGGCGATTGCCCGCTACGGTTCGCATCGTGTCGGCGTCGTCATCGGTACCAGTACTTCCGGCATTGGCGACAACGAACCGGGCATCCGGCACTGGGTCCAGAGCGGCAAGCTGCCCGATGGCTTTGCATACAGCCGGCAGGAAATGGGGGCCCCCGCGGCGTTCATTGCCGAATGCCTGGGCATCTCCGGACCGGTGTACGGCATGTCAACGGCTTGTTCTTCCGGCGCCAAGACGCTTGCCACAGCCCGTCGATTGATTCGTTCAGGCTTCTGCGATGCGGTCATCGCCGGGGGCGTCGACACGCTCTGCGCCATGACCATCAATGGGTTCTCTGCGCTGGAAGCCGTCAGCGACTCCCGCTGCAACCCGTTCAGTCGGAATCGAAATGGCATCAATATTGGTGAAGGCGCCGCCTTGTTTTTGGTATCCCGGGAGCCGGGGCCCGTGTTTCTGGCCGGCGTGGGTGAAAATTCTGATGCCCACCACATTTCCGCGCCCGACCCCTCGGGCCAAGGCGCCATAGGCGTCATGCGGGCCGCGCTGGAGGATGCCAGTCTCGGCCCAGAGGCCATCGATTACCTCAACCTCCACGGCACCGCCACCCGTTTGAATGACCAGATGGAGGCGACGGCCGTGCATCAGGTTCTCGGGCCCCAGGTCGCCTGCAGTTCAACCAAGCCGGTGACCGGCCACACGCTGGGCGCAGCTGGCGCCATTGAAGCCGGCTTCTGCTGGCAATTGCTGGCACAGACGCCGCCCACCTCACTGCCGGTCCACCTTTGGGATAACCAACCCGACCCGGACCTGCCCTCTTTGAACCTGGTGCAGCCGGGCATGCCGCAGTCAGTGCGCTACGTCATGAGCAACTCCTTCGCCTTCGGCGGCAACAACATTTGTCTGATTCTGGGTAAAAGCCATGAAACCAACATTTGACGTCGCCGAGGTGGTGCCTCAATCGGCGACCATGAGTCTGCTGACGCACATCACCGACTACGGCGATGATCATGTGCGAACCGCGGTCACCATAGGCCCGGATTCACTGTTTTGCGATCGGCAGGGCGTACCGGCCTGGGTCGGCCTCGAGTACATGGCACAGTCCATAGGCGCCTTCGCCGGAATCCATGAGCGACTCAACGGCCAGGCGCCACAGATCGGTTTCCTGGTAGGCTCCCGCCGTTATCAGTGCAACCAGCCCGTCTTCCCGGTCGGCACGAAGCTGGAGATCACGGCCGAACGCAGCTATCAGGCTGACAACGGTCTGGGCGTCTTTAACTGCACCATCGAGGGTGACGGCATCCTGGCCACGGCGGCTCTGAACGTATATCAACCGGATGACGTCGACGCGTTTTTACAGGGTACGGACAATGAGTGATATGCACACTGACAACAAAACCATTCTGGTGACCGGATCAAGCCGTGGCATTGGGGCCGAAATTGCCCGCCGACTCGCAGCCGACGGTTTTGACATCGTGCTTCACTGCCGCTCGGGCCGGCAGCAGGCCGAAGCCGTGAGCGCGGACATCGCAACGCTCGGCCGCGAATGCCGAATCCTGCAATTCGACGTGTCTGACAGGCAGGCCTGCGCCAATGCCCTGGAAGCTGACATCGAAACCCACGGTGCCTATTACGGCGTGGTCTGTAATGCCGGCCTGACTCGGGACAACGCCTTCCCGGCTCTCAGCAGCGAAGACTGGGACCAAGTGCTACGCACCAATCTCGATGGTTTCTATAACATTCTGCATCCGGTCATCATGCCGATGATCCGGCGTCGTAAGCCGGGCCGCGTCGTGACCCTGTCATCGGTTTCCGGCGAGATGGGCAATCGCGGGCAGGTCAATTACAGTGCATCGAAAGCCGGTATCATTGGTGCAACAAAAGCGCTGGCCGTTGAACTGGCCAAACGGAAAATTACCGTGAACTGCGTCGCCCCCGGCCTCGTGGATACCGGGATGACCGACGATCTGCCACTGGACGATATCCTGAAGATGGTGCCGATGCAGCGAGTTGGGCGCCCGGAGGAAGTGGCCGCGGTCGTCAGCTTTCTGTGTTCCGACGGGGCAAGCTATATGACCCGACAGGTACTGTCAGTGAATGGTGGAATGTTTTGATGAAACGAGTCGTTGTAACGGGAATGGCGGGCCTCTCGCCCATCGGGAATGACTGGCCGACCATCAGAGCCCGACTGGCGTCCATGCACACCGGCATCCGCTATATGGAGGACTGGGCCACCTATGATGGGCTGAATACCCGGCTCGGTGGTCCTGTTGAGGACTTCCGCATGCCTGCGCACTACAATCGCAAGGCGTTAAGAAGCATGGGCCGAATAGCCCAGCTGGCCACTTACTCGGCCGAGCTCGCATTGACGGATTCCGGTTTGCTGGACGATCCGATCCTCACGTCCGGCAAAGCCGGTGTATCGTTTGGCTCTTCCGCCGGCTCGGTGGCCGCCATCGGCGATTTCGGCAACATGCTGATCAACCATTCAACCGACGGCCTGAACGCCAACTCCTACATCCGCATGATGGCGCATACAGCGCCGGTCAACATCGGCGTTCATTTCGGCCTCAAGGGCCGCGTTATCACCACCTCCAGCGCCTGTACATCAGGCAGCCAGGGCATCGGATATGCCTACGAGGCTATCAAATACGGCATGCAAACCGTGATGCTGGCCGGTGGCGCTGAAGAACTCTCCCCCACGGAGGCCGCCGTGTTCGACACGCTATACGCCACCAGCGTGAAAAATGAAACGCCCGAAGCTACACCGCGCCCCTTCGACCGGAACCGGGACGGCCTGGTCGTCGGTGAGGGATCGGGCTGCCTGGTGCTGGAGGAGCTGGAACATGCCCGCGCGCGTGGCGCCACGATCTACGCGGAGTTGGTGGGTTTTGGTACCAACTCCGACGGCAAGCACGTGACGCAGCCGTCGGCCGATACCATGCAGGAGGCCATCCAGCTGGCCCTGCGCGACGCCGCGCTTGCACCGGAGCAAATCGGCTATGTCAGCGCCCATGGTACGGCCACGGACCGCGGTGACGTCGCAGAATCAAACGCCACGGAAGCCGTCTTCGGTGGCGCCACCCCCATCAGTGCCTTCAAGAGCTTCACCGGACATACTCTGGGCGCTTGCGGTGCCCTGGAAGCCTGGGCCAGCATCGAGATGATGCGTAGCCAGTGGTTCCATGCGACAGCTAACCTGACGGATATCGACCCGGACTGCGGAGATCTCGACTACATCGTGGGCGAAGGCCGGACCATCGACACCGAGTACGTTATGAGTAATAACTTTGCCTTCGGGGGCATCAATACGTCGCTGATTTTCCGGCGGGTCTGAGACAATCCTCAGTAAGCACTGCGAATCAGCTCGACGCCGGGGGCGATCGCCCGGCGCCAGGCGGCTTCCACGTTCAGGTCGAACTGGGGATCGTGATCCCGCAGGGTGGCGATCAGGGCATCCACCCACTGGGTGTACCACTCCGGCCGGATGTTGTAACCGTGCCGGTTATGGCTTTCGCCCAGCGCCTTCAGCTTGGCGTCCGACATGCCGCGGGCATAGAGCACCAGCTGCATGATGCCGTTGCGCAACAGGTGGCGCTGCTGCTTCATGTCAGTGTCGCGAAACTGATCGCGGATCGCGTCGGAACAGCCCATGAAGCGGTCGTAGAAGTCCACGAAGAAAATCGGGTTGTTACAGCAGCGACCGTAACTCTGGAAAACGATATCACTGTCTTTTGACGCGACCAGCGGCATGGTGGGTTCCTTGTATCAGCCAGGGGAGCACGGAGGGGCGCGGCGCACAATAACAGACGCCGTCGCCGATTCTCAGCGCCGGGACAGTATCCGGAGCAACGATCGTCCGCTTCATTGACGTCCATCAATAAACGGGGCATCCCGGTGTAACCGTTTGAAACGTGACGGCTGGGCCCAATCCGACTTTCGTCGTAAACTGCGCCGTATAATAAATACCCAGAGGCACCACATGACCACCACCGCTTCCGCACTCAAACCCAGTACCATCCGCATCGGCAAGCGCTATCGCGCTTCCCGGGTCGACGATCATTACGACGCCATTGTGATCGGCTCTGGCATCGGCGGGCTGACCACCGCTGCGCTGCTGGCCAAAGCCGGCCAGAAAGTCCTGGTGCTGGAACAGCATTACACCGCCGGCGGCTTCACCCACAGTTATGGCCGCAACGGTTATGAGTGGGATGTGGGGGTTCACTACATCGGCGATATGGGCAGCCCCAATACGCTGGGTCGCAAGCTGTTCGATACGATTACCGACGGCCAACTGAAATGGGCGCCGATGGACGACAATTACGACCGCTTCTATCTCGGCAGTCAGGTGGTCAACCTGCGCGCCGGCAAGGACGGTTTCCGCCAGTCGCTGCTCGACGCCTTCCCCGGCGAGAACAAGGCCATTGATCGCTACATCAAGCTGCTGGATAAAGTGGCCTCCGGCATGCAGTGGTACACCCTGTCCAAGTTGTCGCCGGCCATCGCCTCGCCGGTGATCGGTCGGGCCCTGCGCTTCGTGCTGCCCAAGTGCTTTAACCAGACCACCTATGAGGTGCTCTCCGGCCTGACCCGTAACGAGGCCCTGATTGGCGCGTTGACCGGCCAGTGGGGCGACTGCGGGGTGACGCCGAAGCACTCCAGCTTCCTGATCCATGCGCTGATTGCCAAGCACTACATCCACGGCGGCTACTACCCTGTGGGCGGCGCGGCGGAAATGGCCCGAACCATCATCCCGGTGATCCAGTCGGGCGGCGGTGAGGTGATGACCTACGCCGACGTGACGGAGATCCTGGTGGAGAAAGGTCGCGCCTGCGGGGTGCGTCTGGCGGATGACCACACGATTCGCGCGGACCGCATCATCAGCAATGCCGGGGTGATCAACACGTTTGAATCGCTCCTGCCCGCCGAGGTGGTCAGGGGGACCCGCTACCCACACCAGCGCCGGCATATTGAGCCGTCCATGTCCCACCTGTGTCTCTATATCGGCCTGAAGGGAACGGCGCAGGAACTGGGCCTGCCCAAGACCAACTTCTGGATCTACCCGGACGAGCACCACGACGCCAATGTGGAACGGTTCCTGGACGATCCGGAATCGCCGCTCCCGGTGGTCTACGTTTCCTTCCCGTCGGCCAAGGATCCGGATTACCTGAACCGCTGTCCCGGCACGGCGACCATTGAAATTGTCGCCCCCACCACCTGGGCCCAGTTCGCCCCCTGGAAGGACACCACCTGGGGCAAGCGCGGTGAGGAATACGAAGCCCTGAAGCAGCAACTGACCGAGCGGATTCTGGAACACCTCTACGACAAGCTGCCGCAGCTGCGGGGCAAGATCGACTACGTGGAGACCTCAACCCCGCTGTCGACCGACTGGTTCTGTCGCTACGGCCAGGGCGAAATCTACGGGCTGGAGCACACGCCGGAGCGCTTCGATCAGGCCTGGCTACGGCCGAAAACTGAAATTCCCGGCCTCTACCTGACCGGCCAGGACGTCCTGACCTGCGGTGTGGTGGGCGCCATGATTGGTGGACTGGTGACCACCCTGGCGATCCAGGGCATCAAGGGCGCCGGGCTGGCCAAACAGATCTTCGTGGACCGTGGGCCAGCCGGCCCCGACCTGCAACAGGTGACTGAGACCGGCTGAGACTCACCAGCGGTTCAGGGACGCCCGGCGTGGGGCACATCCACCCGGGCGGTCCACAACGTCGCCTCCCGGACGGTCCTGCGCCGGCGTGCGCTGGAATCCGGCGCGACGCAGACCAGCAGCGTGCGGCCATCGTCGCCGCCGAGCATGCAAGCAAACACGCCCTGCCCGTTGGCCGGCTTCAGCTCGTCGACAATCTCGCCGCCCGGTGCCACCCGGATACAGCGCTGGTTGAAGGCGTCGGCGATCCACAGGTGATTCTCTGCATCGAGGCAGCAACCATCCGGGCCAACCGACAGCTGTTTCAGCAGATCGGCGCGGTCGGTTCCCGGCGATGGCCTGGGACCAAACCGGGCCCAGTCGCGCCGGTCCGTCAGTGCGCCATCGGCCGCGACGGTAAACGCGGTCATGCCGTTGCCGAACGTCTCGCCGACAATCAACGTGCCGCCGTCCGGGGTGATGACCGCGCCGTTGGGAAAGTAGAGGTCATCGGCCGCCCGACTGACGGTGCCATCCGGTGCGATGCGCGCCAGACAGGCCGGCTGCATGGCGTCCCCCTCCATCAGGTCAAAGCCGAAGTTGCCGACCCAGGCGCTACCGTCGCGTGCCACCACCAGGTCGTTGGCATGACCCGTGGCCAGTTCGCTGAGGTCCGCATGGGTGGTGACCTGCCCATCCGGCCAGCGACGCAACACCCGATGGTCCAGCATGGAGACGACCAGCATCGACCCATCCGGAAGCCAGCCGAGCCCGGAAGGCTGGCCGGGTACTTCCAGAACCGTGTCCATCGTGCCGCCCGGTCCAATGCGACTGACCGTGTGGGCGTAAAAGTCCGACACCCACCAGGCACCGTCGTGCCAGCGCGGGCCTTCGAAGAACGTGCCACCTTCAATAAACGGTTCGAGTGTTGCCATAACACACCTCGTTACAGGCTGCCGACGAGCCGCTGGCGGATCAGCGTTTCGGCCTCGTCCATGATGCGCGCCAGCAGATCGGCGCAGCTGGGGATGTCGTGGATCAGGCCCGCCACCATGCCGCAGCTCCAGGCCGCTTCATCCATCTGGCCCTCCTGCAGCACCTTGCGACCTTTGACGCCGGTCACCAGATGGCGGATGTCGTCGATGCTGACGTCGTCGCCCTTCTCGGCTTCGATCCGTACGATTTCGTCCACGGCGGCGTTCTTCATGACCCGCTCGGTATTGCGCAGGCCGCGCATGATCAGCCGGGTCTGGCGCTCGTCCGCTTCGACCAGGGCCTGCTTCACGTTCTCGTGGACCGGCGCGTCCGTGGTGGCGATAAAGCGCGTGCCCATGTTCATGCCCTCGGCGCCGAGGGCCATGGCGGCGACCAGACTTCGGCCGTCCGCCATGCCGCCGGAGGCCACGAACGGAATGGTCAGTTCTTCCGCTGCCCGGGGCAGCAGGATGAAGTTGGGGATGTCGTCTTCACCGGGATGGCCACCACACTCGAAGCCGTCGACGCTGACCGCGTCACAGCCGATCTTCTCCGCCTTTAGCGCGTGGCGGACCGAGGTACACTTGTGGATCACCTTGATGCCCGCGTCCTTGAGCGCTGGCATGTACTGCTCCGGGCTGCGGCCGGCGGTCTCCACCGCTTTGACGCCACCTTCGATGATCGCCTGGATGTATTCCGGATAGGGCGGCGCCTTGAAGCTGGGCAGGAACGTCAGGTTCACGCCGAACGGCTTGTCGGTCATCTCGTGGCAGCGAGCGATTTCCCGGGCCAGATCGTCCGGCGTGGGCTGGGTCAGACCGGTAATGATGCCGAGCCCGCCCGCATTGGACACCGCGGACGCCAGTTCGGCATAGCCCACGTGGTGCATGCCGCCCTGGATGATGGGATGTTGGATCCGGAACAGTTCGGTAATTCGTGTCTTCATGGGCACCCCAGTTAAAAATGATTCGACTATTCTGTTTATTGGAACTAGATTTCATTATTAATGCTGCGGCGAGCAGAATCAACGAACGGAACGACAAGAAAGGCAGGAAAAAAGGCGGGCAGGGCACGTGCCCGCCAAAAGAGGGCTGGAGACTTCCCCGGTAGCCGAGACGCATAAAACGGCTCCGAAGCGTGCCATCCGGGAGCAATGAGAACACTCCAATGGTCAAGCGGTCAGGGGGAGTACCTGACCGTCCGACGTGTTCAAGACGGTGGGATCCACGTCAAGTTCCCGGCAGCCATGAACGGAGATGCCCTGAGTCAATTGACCGCCCGATCAGCGGGCGCTTTACAGATCACATTCCGGTCACCGAACCGCCGAGAGAGCATTGGGTGGCCACCAAACCGTGATATGGTTAGTTTCGCAGTGCGGACGGAACCGGCAGTGCATGACTCGACACCCAATAACAACAAACGACCGGACAGGAAAGGTAACTGTGGCACGACACGCAAACTCACTCCGATCGACCCCCGGACACGCTACCGAGCGCCCCACCCGGGCCACGCCCGATGATGCCTTCAATCGCGCCCGGGAGCTGTGGCTCGCCGGCGAGCGCATCCATCTGGCCTCACTGGCGGAAGAACTGAATATCGGCCGCGCGACCCTGTTCCGCTGGGTCGGCAACAAGAACCTGCTGCTGGGGGAGATCCTTTGGTCCCTTTACGCGCCCATCCGCGAGTGGGCCCGGGAACAGACGCCTGGGGAGGGCATCGACTACATCGCCGGTGTCTATCACCGGATCAATTCCGTGCTGCTTAACGACGCCGCCCTGCGCCGCTTTATCAGCCAGGATCCGGAATACGCCCTGCGCATTCTCACGTCCGCCAGTTCAACACTGCACAATCGCGTGGTGCAGGCCAATACCCGCATGCTGTGGGAACAGATCGACGCAGGCCACCTGCCCAAACCATCGATGAAGGTGGAGAGCCTGTCCTATTTCATGGTGCGACTGGCGGAATCCTGCCTCTACAGTGACGTGATCAGCGGTCGGGCGCCGCGGCAGGACGAGCTGGAAGACGCCTGCCGCGCCGTACGCATATTGCTGGGCGGCACGGCAGACTGAGCGTGAGCCTGGAACCTTCCAGGCCCCGAAGAACGGCGATCAGCCGGGCTTGTTGATGACGGCCATGGTGATCCGCGAGACGCAGGTCAGCTTGCCCTCTTCGTTCTCGATCCGGATCTCCCACACCTGAGTGCTGCCACCGATGTGGAAAGGACGGGCTGTGCCATAGACCCAACCCGACGCCACCGAGCGGATGTGGTTGGCGTTGATCTCCAGCCCCACCGCCACCTGGTCCGGCTTACGCAAACAGTAGTTGGCCGCCATGCTGCCGAGGGTTTCCGCGAGGACCACGGACGCACCGCCATGAAGAATGCCGAAAGGCTGACGGGTGCGTTCGTCCACCGGCATCTTCGCCTTGATGAAGTCATCACCCACTTCCAGGTATTCAATGCCGAGGCTGCGCACAGCGGTGTTGGCTGAGCCTTCGGTCATCGCCTCGACGGTTGGGGTCCGCGTCCAGATACTGCTCATTGTCGTTGATCCTCTCGGTAGGCCTCACTTTGATTAGCGACCTATTAAACCACCAATCAGAGCTGGAGAGAACGGACCTCCAGGAACTCTTCCAGTCCCCATTTGCCGAACTCGCGGCCGACACCGGAGTGTCCGAAGCCACCAAACGGCGCCTGCGGGTTAAAGGCACCGCCGTTGACGAACACCTGACCGGTGCGCAGCTTGCCGGCGATTTTCTTCGCCTTGTCCGCATCACCAGACCAGACCGCGCCGGACAGACCGTAGGCCGTGCCGTTGGCAATGCGAATCGCCTCCGCTTCATCCACGTAGGGAATCACACACAGCACCGGGCCGAAGATTTCCTCCTGCGCCAGACGGCTGTCGGGCTTCACGTTGCCAAACACAGTGGCTTTCGCGAAATAGCCCTGCTCCAGTCCATCGGGCGCACCGGCGCCGCCAGCCACCAGCGTGGCACCCTCTTCCTGGCCCAGGCGGATGTACTCGAACACCTTGTCGCGCTGCTGGGCCGAGGCCAACGGGCCGAGACGAGTGGTCTCTTCCAGCGGGTTCCCCGGGGTCATTTTTGCCACGGCTTCCGCCGCCAGCTCACAGGCCTCGTCGTGCTGGCTGGCCGGCACCAACATACGGGTCAACGCCGTGCAGGTCTGGCCGGAGTTAAGCAGACAGTTGTTGACCGTGCCTTTTACCGCGGCCTTGAGGTCGGCGTCCGGCAGGATCACCGAAGCGGACTTGCCACCCATTTCCAGCGCATACCGCTTGAAGTCGTCCGCCGCCGCATGGGCGATCAGGTGACCGGTGCGGGTGGACCCGGTGAAGGACACCATGTTCACCTGCGGGTGCTTGATCAGGGTGTCGCCGGCGGTCTGGCCCAGGCCGCAGACCATGTTGAACACGCCCTTGGGCAGATCGGTCTGATCCAGGATGTCCGCCAGGATGAACGCCGTGCCCGGCGCGATCTCACTGGGCTTGAGCACCACGGTGCAACCGGCCGCAATCGCCGGGACGATCTTCAGCATGACCTGGTGCAGCGGGTAGTTCCAAGGTGTGATACAGCCCACGACGCCCACCGGCGCGTACTGCACCTCGGAATTGCCCACCTGCTCGCTGAAGGCGAACTCGGGCAGCAGTTTCAGGTAGGTCTTGGTGGTGATGATCGGCATGCCGGCCTGAATCTGGCTGGCCATCTTGAGCGGCATGCCCACTTCCCGGCTCACCGTCTCGGCGATCTCGTCCGCGCGGGCCTTGAGGCCGTCCAGCAGTTGTTCCAGCACTTTCGTGCGCTCGTCCAGGGACGATTCCGACCAGCTGTCGAACGCGTCGTGGGCGGCGGCGATCGCGCGCTCCATTTCATCCCGTCCGGCGGCCGGCACTTTGGCCATGACCTCACCGGTGGCCGCTTCGTGCACGTCCAGGGTGTCGCCCGTCCAGTCTTCCCACTGGCCGTTGATGTAAAGCTTGCTCAGATCGTTCATGATGCGCTCCTTCGTTGGCCTCAGTCGAACACGATAACGCCGCGGGCGTTCTTGCCAGCCACCATATCATCGAACGCCTGGGGCGCCTGGTCGATGCGGTAGGTCTGGGTAATCAGTTCATCCAGTTTGAGCTTGCCGGCCTTGTACAGGGCCAGGATGCGGGGGAAATCGTGCTGCGGCCGCGCCGAGCCGAGCCAGCTGCCCTTGAGGGTGCGCTCGTCCGCCGGCAGCGACAGGGTGCCGATTTCGGTCTTGTCCTTGGGATCGGCGACGCCGACGACCACCGCGGTGCCGCCCCGTCCCAGACACTTGTATGCCTGGGCCGCTACAGCGCCCGCTCCGACGCATTCGAACGCGTAGTCGACACCGCCGGTCAGCTTTTTGACCGCTTTGGCGGCATCGTCCACCTCGTTGATGTTGACGGTGTGGGTGGCGCCGAATTCCTTGGCCATTTCCAGTTTCTTGTCGTTGGTGTCCACGGCGACGATCATCTCGGCGCCGGCCGTGGCGCACCCCTGAATCGCGTTCAGACCGACACCACCGATGCCAAACACTGCGGCACGCGAGCCCGGCTCCAGCCTGGCGGTGTTGAACACGGCACCGACACCGGTCATAACGGCGCAACCCACCAGCGCAGCATTCTGCAGGGGCACGCCCTCTTCGATCTTGACCGCGTTGTCCACATGCAGCGTGGCGTATTCCGCCATCACGCCGCAGGCGCCAAACACGTTGAGGTCGTTGCCGTCGGCGTCGGTGGTGCGCACGGTGCCATCCGGCAGGGTAAACATGGCCTTGCGGGCGTTCTCGCAGAGGACCGGACGACCGCGGACGCACTGGCGGCACTTGCCGCACATGGAGATAAAGGAGCTGACGACGTGGTCGCCTTCCTTGAAGTCGGTCACGCCCTCACCCACTTCAACGACCACGCCGGCGGCCTCGTGGCCGAGCACCAGGGGTGGCGGATACTGGATCTTGCCGGTGGTGGCGGAGAGGTCGCTGTGGCAGACGCCACAGGCGGCGACCTTGATAGTGATTTCGTTGCGCTTGGGTGGTGCGACCTGGATGGTCTCGACGGTAATGGGCTGGCCCCATTCCCGGCAGATCACAGCTTTTGCTTCACGTGTCATTCGTCCGATCTCCTTTGTTGTTTTCGCCCGATTTGTCCGTCACTTTGGCCCAGCCTTAGAACCCGTGCCAGGAAAGCCAATGGACACCCTGGCCTCCGCTGGAATAGACGGCCGTCCCTGGCCGCTATTCCGACCAGCATGTCCTTGTGCTTCCTCCGGCCAGGGTGACCATTCGCGCCCCGCTAACTTGGGGGGGTAAACGCGGCGTCAGGCCCCGACGTCAACTGTTAAAACTCCGATTCCGTCATGTCCAGGGCGGTCGTATCCACCTCGGCCAACAGTCCGGCCAGTGAGCCGACCCGCGGCAGTTCGTATCGGGCAAAATAGTCACAGGCCCGCAGCTTGCCGCGGTAAAACGCTTCCGGTTGCGGACCAGCGTTCTCGATACCGGTCAACGCTGCCTGGGCCTGTCTCAGCCACAGCCAACCCACAACCGTATGACCGAAAGCCTCCAGGTACAGCGAGGCATTGGCCAACGCGCGCTCGGTGGCACCGGTGGCGCGCACGACGTTGATCGCATCGGTAGCCTCGACCAGTTGGGCGAGCGCCTTGTCCAGGCGCGCCGCGTTGTCCGCCAGCTCAGGCACTTCCTGCGCCTCGGCAATGGTCCGCCGAATGCGTTTGAGCAATGCCCGGTAGTGCTGCCCCTCGGACTGCATCACCTTACGGCCCAGCAGGTCCATACCCTGGATGCCGTGGGTACCCTCGTGGATGGGGTTCAACCGGTTGTCACGATAGAACTGCTCCACCGGGTATTCCCGGGTGTAGCCGTAACCGCCGTGCACCTGGATCGCCAGGCTGTTGGCCTCAAGGCAGTACTGGGAGGGCCAGGACTTGATCAGCGGCGTCAGCAGATCCAGCAGACCGGCGGCTTCTTTCCTGTTGGCCTCGCTCTCGGCAAATTTCTTTTCATCGACCAGTCGCGCCCCCTCCAGACACAGGGACAGGCCGCCCTCGACGTAGGCTTTCTGGGTCAGAAGCATACGACGGATATCGGCATGTCGGGTCAATGGCACCTGGCCGGTGTTCGGGTCCTTCTCCCCCATGGGGCGACCCTGCTTGCGATCGCGGGCGTAATCCAGCGCGTGCAGGTAACCGGTATAGCCCAGCATGACCGCGCCCAGGCCGACGCCAATACGCGCCTCGTTCATCATGTGGAACATGGCCGCCAGCCCATTGTGGGGCTCGCCCACCAGGTAACCGACGGCGCCGTCTTTTTCGCCGAAGTTGAGCATGGTGGACGTAGTGCCACGATAGCCCATCTTGTGGATCAATCCGGCCAGCGCCACATCGTTGCGCTCGCCCAGAGAGCCGTCCTCGTTCACCAGGAACTTGGGTACCAGGAACAGGGAAATGCCCTTAACGCCCGCCGGCGCGTCCGGCAGTCGACCCAGTACCATGTGCACGATGTTCTCGCTCAGCTCGTGGTCACCGGCGGAGATGAATATCTTGTTGCCTTTCAGGCGATAGCTGCCGTCACCGGCCGGCTCGGCCCGGGTTTTCAGGTCGCCCAGTGACGAGCCGGCATGGGGTTCGGTCAGGCACATCGTGCCGAAGAAGCGCCCCGCCAGCATAGGACGGCCATAGCGTTCCTTTTGTTCCTCGCTGCCGTGCGCCAGGATCAGGTTGGCGGCGGCAATGGTCAGGCCGGCGTAGCCCTGGGTGCCGACATTGGCGCCCTTGAGCAGGCCGACGCACATCTGCGCCACGGTGGCGGGCAGCTGCATACCGCCCAGCTCGTAGTCCTGGCCCGCGGCCATCAAACCGGTCTCGCGCAGCACGTCCAGCGCCTTCTTCACTTCCGGACGCATCTCGACCCGGCCGTTCTCGAAGGTGGGCTCTTCCTCATCCACCAGACGGGCGTGGGGCGCGAATTCTTCCGCGGCCACTTTCAGCGCCAGATCCAGCGCCGCCTCAAGCGTTTCGCGGCTGTGGTCGGCGTAGCGGTCGTATTGGAGGACGTCTTCCGTCTGGTGCAGTTCCAACAGCTGGAAGGCGAGATCGTGGGGATTGATGATGCGCTGCTGCATGGTGTTGACCTGTTGTTTTTGGTTTTGCTGCAAAGACGTGGATTTCTTGTGTCGTTTTCACCCAGGCGCTCGGGGTATGAACAGCAGCCCTCTCGGGCTGCTCCGAAGCTGAAGCGTCGGCTACATTGGGCCGCCCACTCGAGCATGTAGCAGATGCTTCAGCTTCTGAGGCGCCATCGGCGCCCGCGACGGCCATCACCGCGACGTCGTCAGGCACCTTAACCCTTCTGCTTACTCAGGTCTCAAACGACCTCAAACAACCCGGCTGCCCCCTGACCGCCACCGATGCACATGGTGACCACCACATACCTGGCGCCGCGACGCTTGCCTTCGATCAGCGCGTGGCCGGTCAGACGGGAGCCCGTCACGCCGTATGGATGGCCGATCGAGATGGAGCCGCCGTTGACGTTCAGTTTCTCCATCGGAATGCCCAGACGATCGCGGCAGTAGACCACCTGGGATGCGAACGCTTCGTTCAGCTCCCACAGGTCGATGTCGTCCATGGTCAGGCCGGTGCGCTCCAGCAGACGCGGAATCGCGAAGACCGGACCGATGCCCATTTCATCCGGCTCGCAGCCGGCGACGGCGAAGCCGCGGAAGATGCCCATCGGTTCAATGTTGTTCTTCTCGGCGTAGGTGCTGTCCATGACCAGACAAGCCGACGCGCCGTCGGACAGCTGGCTGGCGTTGCCGGCGGTCACGAACTGGTCGTCACCGCGTACCGGGTTCAGGCCCGCCAGACCTTCCAACGTGGTGTTGGGACGGTTGCACTCGTCCCTGGTGAGCGTGACCTGCTTTTCGCTGACCTCGCCGGTCTCCTTGTCCTTCACCAGCATGGTGGCGTCGTAGGGGACGATCTCGTCGTCGAACTTACCGGCTTCCTGCGCGGCCGCGGTGCGCTGCTGACTGATCAGGGAATACTCGTCCTGCGCTTCACGGCTGACGCCATAGCGCTGGGCCACGATGTCGGCGGTTTCGATCATCGACAGGTACAGTTCCGGCTTGTTCTGCATCAGCCATTCGTTGGTGGCGTGGAACTGGTTGATCTTGTCGTTCTGCACCAGGCTGATGGACTCGACGCCGCCGGCGACCATGGCCGGAACCTTCTCGGACAGCACCCGCTGGGACGCCAGCGCGATGGACTGCAGGCCGGAGCTGCAGAAGCGGTTGATGGACAGGCCGGCGGTGGTGACCGGCAGACCGGCGCGGATCGCTGCCAGGCGGGCCATGTTCTTGCCCTGGGCGCCTTCATGGAAGGTCGCGCCCAGGATCACATCCTCGACGATGGCGGGATCAATCCCGGCGCGCTGGACCGCGTGCTGGATCACGTGACCGGCCAGGTCGACGCTGTGGGTGTTGTTCAGGGCACCCCGGTAGGATTTACCCAGACCGGTGCGGGCGGTGGAGACGATAACGGCATCTGACATGAGAGCCTCCTGGGAAGCGTTTTCTGTTTGTTAGCGTGAAACGCGCTACCCCGGGGGATAGCGCGTTGTCGTTGTTGGCCTGGGGAATCAGAGGCTGCCGAAGGTCTTGCCTTCGCTGGCCAGGCGCTCGAGCAGAGCGGCCGGCTTCCACTGGTCGCCACCGAGGGTGTCGTGAAAGCGTTTGACCGTGTCGTAGATTTCCTTCACGCCCACCTGGTCGGCCCAGAACATCGGGCCGCCGCGGTAGGCCGGGAAGCCGTAGCCGTAGATCCAGACGATATCCACATCCAGGGCGCGGGCGGCGATGCCCTCTTCCAGGATCTTGGCGCCTTCATTGATCATCACGTACATGCAGCGTTCCAGGATTTCCTGGTCGCTGATCTCACGCGGCTCGATGCCCTGCTCCTTGCGGAACTCGGCGATCAGCGCGTCGACCTTCGGATCCACCACCGGCTTGCGGCTGCCTTCTTCGTAGAGGTAGACACCGGCCTGGGTTTTCTGGCCCAGTCGGCCTTCTTCCGCCAGCTTGTCCATCCAGCTTGCCGGCACGTCTTCGCCCGCCTTGCGGCGTTCTTCACGGATGCGGTAGCCCACGTCGATGCCGGCCAGGTCGGACATGGCGAACTGACCCATGGGGAAGCCCAGGTCGGTCAGCACCTTGTCCACCTGCTGCGGGGACGCGCCTTCGTTGACCAGTTTGGTAGCTTCGGCGCCGCGCTGGTGCAGCATGCGGTTGCCGACGAAGCCGTAGCAGTTGCCCACCAGCACACCGACTTTCTTGATGCGCTTGGCCACCGCCATGACGGTCGCCTTCACGTCGTCCGCCGTCTGGCTGCCGCAGACGTTTTCCAGCAGCTTCATGACGTTGGCCGGGCTGAAGAAGTGCATACCCACCACGTCCTGCGGACGGCGTGTGGCGGAGGCAATCTCGTCGATGTCCAGGGTGGAGGTGTTGGACGCCAGAATCGCGCCCGGCTTGCAGACCTTGTCCAGCGTGCCGAAGATGTCTTTCTTCACGCCCATGTTCTCGAACACGGCTTCGATCACCAGGTCCACGTCGGCGAAATCGTCATAGCTCAGGGTGGGCTGGATCAGCGCCATGCGCTCTTCCACCTGGGCCTGGGTGATGCGGCCTTTCCTGGCGGTGTTTTCGTAGTTGCGGCGGATGATGGCCAGGCCCTTGTCCAGGGCTTCCTGCTTCACTTCCAGCAGGCGCACCGGGATGCCGACGTTGGCAAAGTTCATGGCAATGCCGCCGCCCATGGTGCCAGCGCCGATGATGCCCACGCTGTTCACGTCGCGTACCGGGGTATCCTTGGCCAGGCCCGGCACCTTGGACACTTCACGTTCGGCGAAGAAGGCGTGCACCAGACCAGCGCGCTGCGGCGACTCCATGCACTCCATAAACAGCTCGCGCTCGCGCTTCATGCCATCGGCGAACGGCAGCTGGAACGCGGCTTCCACCGCATCCACACACTTGAACGGAGAGAAGAGGCCGCGGGCTTTCTTCTGCAGGCCGGCGCGATACTGATCAAAGATGTCACTGCCCTTCTCCGCGTCGACCTTGTCGTTCAGGTCACGGACCCGACGGACCGGCTTGCCTTCATCAATCACTTTCCGGGCGAACGCCAGACCGACGGCCTTCACATCGCTGCCGGATTCGACCGCATCGACGATGCCGTTCTGAAGTGCCTCGTCGGCGGAAACAAAGTTACCGGAGGTGATCATGTCCAGCGACACCTGGGCACCGGCCAGCCGCGGCAGGCGCTGGGTACCGCCGGCACCGGGCAGCAGGCCCAGCTTCACTTCCGGCAGACCCACCTTGGCGCTGTCCAGCGCGACCCGGTAATGACAGCCCAACGCCATTTCCAGACCGCCGCCCAGCGCGGTGCCGTGGATGGCCGCAATGATCGGCTTGTCGGAACGTTCAAAGGTCTCGACTACTGAAGGCAGTCCCGGTTCCTGCATCGGCTTGCCAAACTCGCGGATGTCGGCGCCGGCAATAAAGGTCCGGCCTTCGCAGACCAGCAGGAGCGCCTTGGCTTCCGCATCCTGCTGCCCCTGTTCTAGCGCAGCCAGCAGACCGGAGCGCACGGCATGACCGAGGGCGTTAACCGGTGGGTAATTCACGGTGATGACGCCGACGGCGCCTTCGCGTTGATAGGTGACGACCTCTGACATAGCGTTCTCCTTATACGTGTTCAAACGCTTTTCTATGGAATGCAGTTTTATTAAGCGAAACTTGAGGACGATTTAAACCATTTTCGACGGATGTTTCAACAGCAAATTGAGACAGAACGTCGATGGACGGTTCCAAACGGCGGGTCATCCGAAAGTGTCGTCGATCGGGATCCCGTCAGAGAAAAGGGGATAATGCGGCGCAGGAGACGCCTGCTGGAGGGACCCAGGGAAATGCGGGCATAAAAAAACCGCAGGCCTGGACCTGCGGTTTTGTCTTTCCGGTGACTCAAGGACGCGTCAGACGCCCAGCGCCTCAATGTCGCTTGCCAGCATCGCCAGCTGATGGGCAATGGATTCGCGCAGCTTCTCGCCGGAAATCAGGTAGGACGGGGCGGCGCAGGTCAGAACCATAATGGTGCCGTCTTCAAGATGAACCGGCACACCAGCGGAATTGATGTTACGGTCCCACTCGCCCAGGGACAGACAGAACCCGGAGGTCTTGTACTCTTCCATGGCGCGTTCCAGGCCTTCTTTCTTCTCCGGCCACTGGTCGCCGTACTTCTTGGCCATGCCGTCCATCAGGATCTTGCGGCCGCTTTCGCTGATCGCAGCACAGTAGGCGCGACCGGCTGAGGTCGTCGCCATCGGCAGGCGCAGGCCAATTTCCATGCGCAGCAGCGTGGCTTCCGGCGGCATGCGGTTTTCCACATAGATCATGTGCAGGCGATCGTGGCAGGTCAGGCCGACAGACATGTTGGTGCGGCGGGCAAACTCGTCCATGTACGGCTTGGCCAGCTGACGCACTTTCAGGTTCGACACGTAGGCGTAACCCAACGCCAGAACCCCGGAACTGAGCTGGTACTTCTCCAGCAGCGGGTTGTAGCTCAGGTAGCCCAGCTTGGTCAGGGTGTAGGTCATCCGCGACACGGTCGGTTTGGGCAGGCCGGTCAGACGCGCAATGTCCTGGTTGCCGAGGATCACCGATCCCTGGCTGAACGCCCGGAGCACATCCAGACCGCGAGACAAGGCCTCCACGAATTTACGATCCTTCTCAGGGCCCGTCGGCTTGCCGTCGAGGCTCAGCTCTGCCTTGAACTTTTCTTTTGCTGTCATAAGTCGCCTTGTGTTCCCCCACAGCTACAGCATGGACGCTGAAACGACACCCTGTCGCGACAGCCGCCACACCGACTCTGTTCGATGACCACCAGAGGATTCCGGCCTCATGGCTCCACCGTCCAGCAGCTCCAGTGAGTCACGTGCTCCGAAGTTTGGAAATTTGTCCTATTTTACGGTGAGTCCGATTCAAGTACCACCGACTTTTAATCAAAAGTCGTGCCAAAGATGAAACACTCTTCCCTTTTGTTTCATTACGATTCCATCAAAGAGCAACTGCGATACATAAATCGCTATGGCCGACACTTCATTCTGTTATGCGAAACAGGTTAGCTGACTTTAGCAACCTTTCCAGTCCGGCAAGTCCCTTACGCCACCCGAAGCATCTGGCACACCCAGAGAAACGCCAGCATCAGGGGCACGGCGATGAGTGCATAACGCCCATTCCAGCCGAACGCCACCACCCATCGGGAAATCTTGCCAAACCGGGACAGCAGCATCACCGACGGCCCGAAGGGCGACAGCATCATCGCGAGAGAGAAGCCGATGACCAGTGCCACGGCCACCAGCAAGGGCTCCAGACCGGTTATCACCAGCTGCCCCAACAGTCCGGACAGGAAACTGAGCACCGTGATCGGGGCAATGCCCACGGCCGCAAAGGCCGGCAGAATCAGCACGCCGGCCGCGATCAGCATGAACTCACTGGCGCGGCCGTCGATCAGCCTGGCCAACACCTCCGGAGGCACCTGGCTCGACAGGGCGATGCCCAACGCCGCCGAGGCGGCAAAAATACAGATCTCGTTGTGCAGCCCCGCCATGTTCTCGGTGACTTCAGCGACCACGGGCCGGATGCGCCCTTCCCGATGCCACATATACAACCCAGTCACCGCCGGCACCGCCAGCATGGCGGCTCGGGACACATTCAGCGGCGTCAGCAGCACCAGCAGCGCCATCAGCCCGAACACCGCACAGACCACCATCACCAACCGGCCGCTGCCCGGGGGCCAGCCCTCCATCCGGGTACGCTCGGCGCTGACCTGGCTGAATCGCCGGTACTCCAGGGACCAGCCCACGGCGATCAACAGCAAGGCCGCACAGAGACTGAACGGAATCAGTTGCGACCAGGTCAGCGTCGTCACTTCCCGGGTAATGATCGCCACCGCCACACTGGTGGGTGCCACCAATGGCACCAGGGCGAAGCCCCGCAGGGTGCTGGTGAGGACCGACCGCAACCAGCGCAGCCGCGCGTCGCCGGTGATGCCCCGCTGGTCCAGCGTTTCGGAGAGCGCGCCGCAGAGCAGGTTCATCACGCCAAAGTTGAGGACCGAAGCAATGCCACAACTGGTCAGGGCGTATTTCGGATACAGCCAGCCCGGACGACCGCCGAGCAACACGTCGTGAATCCGCCGCAGCACCTCAAACCGGCGCACCAGACACTGCATGGTCCCCAGACTGCCCAGGAAGGCCCCGTAAAAAGCCGCAGCCCGCGCCGACTCGGCCAGCTCAGCCGCCGACAGGCGACCGGACATCGTCAACCCGGCCAGAACCGCGACGGTAACCAGCATCAGGTAGCGGGCGTAGCCTTCCAGACGTGGAATATGCAGCAGGAAATAGAACAGGAAGACACCGCCGGACAGCAGACTCAGGGTGTTGAAGCCGGTCAACAACGCCAACAACTCACAGACCACCGCAAACGCCAGGAAATACCCTGTCATAACTGGCCCCTGGCCACCGCTGTCTGCACTTGCATTCGATGGGTCTCCGCTTTAATCTAAATCAATTACAAAACTTAGTTTCGTTTAGCGAAACATAAGTAACATTTACAGTATCATTTTTGCCGACACAAGCCCCGCACCGAATCAAAACATCGGGCCGGGCATAGAGGATGGGAGATGCCATGTCCGCTTATATCTACGACGGCCTGAGAACCCCGTTTGGACGCCACGCCGGCGCCCTGGCCAGAGTCCGGCCGGACGACCTGCTGGCCAGCGTGATCCAGGCCGTGATCGAACGGAACGATTTCGACAAGGCACTCTATGAAGACGTGATTGCCGGCTGCACCAACCAGGCCGGGGAAGACGCCCGCAACATTGCCCGTCATGCCGGCCTGATGGCAGGCCTGCCCGTCGAGACCGGCGGCCTGACGGTGAATCGCCTCTGCGGCTCCGGATTGGCGGCCATTATCGATGCGGCCCGGGCGATCCGTTGCAATGAAGGCGAGCTGTTTGTCGCCGGCGGCGCCGAAAGCATGAGCCGGGCGCCGTTCGTGATGGCCAAGGGCGAAGCCCCCTACAGCCGCGATTTCCGCATGTTCGACAGCACCATTGGTGCCCGTTTCCCCAACCCGCGGGTCGAGAACGAGTTCGGCAACGACACCATGCCCCAGACGGCGGACAACATCGCCCGGGAACTGGACCTGTCCCGGGACGCCGTGGACCGCTTCGCCGCCCAGAGCCAGGCCCGCTACGACGCGGCGCTGAAAGACGGCTTCTACGATGAGGAAATCCTGGGCATCGAAGTGTCCCAGGGCCGCAAGAAGCCACCGGTTCTGGTGGACAAAGACGAGCATCCGCGTCCGCAGTCCAATCTGGAAGCCCTGTCCGGCCTGCGCACGCTGTTCGAGGGCGGCGTCGTCACTGCAGGCAATGCCTCCGGCGTCAACGACGGCGCCGCAGCGCTGATCATCGGTTCCCGGGAAGCCGGCGAAAAGGCGGGCGTCCGTCCGCGCGCACGGATCGTGTCCGGCGCGATCGCCGGGGTCTCACCTCGCGTGATGGGCTACGGCCCGGTCCCGGCCAGCGAAAAAGCCCTGGCCCGCGCCGGCCTGACCATGGCCGATATGGACGTCATCGAAATCAACGAAGCTTTTGCCGCCCAGGTACTCGGCTGCACCACCCGGCTGGGCATCGACCCGACCGATTCCCGCCTGAACCCGAACGGCGGCGCCATTGCCGTTGGCCATCCGCTGGGCGCCTCCGGTGCCCGCATCGCCCTCACCGCCACCCGCCAGTTGGAACGCACCGGCGGCCGTTACGCCCTGATCAGCATGTGCATTGGGGTTGGCCAAGGGATAGCGGCGGTGATTGAACGGGTTGCGGAATAAGCAGCCCCCAACATCGGTACAGACAACGCCGAAGCTGACCGGAAGCGGAGGGAGACCCTCGCCGGAGGAAGGACAAGGACGTCCTGGTCGTATTAGCGACCACGGACGGCCGTCTAATACAGCGTAGGCGAGGGTCTTCATTCGCTTCCCGGCACGAGCTATCCACCCATTTGCTCAACGTTGACTGCAACGCTCTCAACACCGTTTCCCTGTCTATCGTTCTCCATCCGTGTTAGAACCAGACATTTCCAACGCGGACACTCCATGACTCGTACGCACCATCAACATCCCCGCTTCCAGCTCCGCCTGGTGTCCGGCAAGGATGTCGTGATCGGCCCCGGCAAGGCCGACCTGCTCGACGCCATCGGCCGCACCGGCTCCATATCGAGCGCCACCCGGGAAATGGGCCTGAGCTACAAGAAAGCCTGGCAACTGATCAACACCATGAACGAGCATTTCGCCGAACCCGTCATCTCCACCGTCTCCGGCGGCAGCCAGCGAGGCGGGGCCGAGCTGACCGATTTCGGTCACCGGGTATTGGAGCAGTACCGGGCCCTGCAGGCTCGCCTGACCGCCGAAAACGCCCCCGAAACCCAGGCACTGCTGGACCTGCTCGCGCCAGCGGATGCACCGGATCCATAACCCCGATTTGGCGCTGAAGACATAAGCGGCTATAGTGATCCCGCTATTTCCATTTATACATAACGGAATCCAACATGTTCGTCCGCGCTCTTTTACTCTTCCTGGCCAGCCTGTGTCTGGCGACGCCAACCCTGGCCGCGACAAGCATCAGCGTCTATGCCGCCGCCTCCCTGACTGACGCCATGGACGCCGTGGCCAGCGCCTATGAAGCTAACCACGACGTGGATATCGTTCCGGTGTACGCCTCATCGTCCACCCTGGCCCGGCAGATCGCCAACGGCGCACCGGCCGACCTGTATGTTTCCGCCAACGAAAAGTGGATGGACTGGCTGGGTGAGCAGGGTATCCAGCTCACCGACCGCGGCGACCTGCTGCAAAACCGACTCGCCCTGATTGCCCCGAAAGACAGCCCGGTCGATCACTTCACACCCGGTACCGGCAAGCCGATCGCCTCGTTGCTGCACAAGGGCGAACGCGTCTCCGTCGGTGATCCGGCTCACGTCCCCGCCGGCATCTACGCCAAGCAGGCCCTACAGACCCTGGGCGAATGGAAAGACCTTGAGGATCGGCTGGCCCGTGGCGACAACGTCCGTGCCGCCCTGGCCCTGGTGGAACGCGGCGAAACGCCGGTCGGCATCGTTTACCAGACCGACGCCAAAGCCAGCCAAGCCGTCCGCCAGCTGGGCCTGTTCCCGGAAGACAGCCACAAGACCATCACCTACCCCGCCGCCCTGGTCGGTCCGGCTCACAGTGACGCCCTGGGCGATTTTCGCACATGGCTCGCCGGTCCCGAGGCGATGGCCATCTTCCAGCGCTTCGGCTTCTCGCCGATGCCCGGCCAAGGCCACTGACCGAACATGATGCTGAGTGCCGCCGAGTGGGACGCCATCCGCATCAGCCTGCAGGTCTCCGGCAGCGCCGTCGCCTGGATCATCGTGCCCGGCATCGCCCTGGCCTGGCTGATGGCGCGCCGGGATTTTCCCGGCAAGTCACTCCTGGACGGCATGCTGCACCTGCCGTTGGTCCTGCCGCCGGTGGTGGTGGGCTACCTGCTGCTGATTGCCCTGGGTCGGCGCGGCTTCATCGGACAGTGGCTCGACCAGACTTTTGATATCCAGCTGCCTTTTACCTGGCAGGGGGCCGCCGTCGCGGCGGGTGTGATGGCTTTTCCCCTGCTGGTGCGCTCCGTTCGCCTATCGCTGGAAGCCGTGGACACGCAGTTGGAAGCGGCCGCCAGCACCTTGGGCGCCAGCCGTTGGCGCGTGTTCCGCACCATCACGCTGCCGCTCACCCTGCCCGGCCTGTTGACCGGCGCCGTGCTGGCCTTCGCCCGGGCGCTGTCGGAGTTCGGCGCGACGATCACCTTTGCCTCCAATATTCCCGGCGAAACCCGCACCCTGCCGCTCGCGCTCTACACCCTGATCCAGACGCCCGGCGCCGAGGATGCCGCGGCCCGACTGTGCGTCCTGTCCATCGCCATCGCCATGGCATCGCTGATGATGTCCGAATGGCTCGCCCGAAGAGCCCGACAACGTTTGAGAGGTCGGGATGACGGATAAACCGCTTTCAGCCAACGGGTTGCAGATCCGGATCGACCACTGTCCCGGCAACTTTCATCTGCATACCCAACTGACACTCCCCGCGGATGGCGTGACGGCGCTCTTCGGTGTCTCCGGCAGTGGCAAGACCAGTCTATTGCGGCTCATCGCCGGGCTGGACCGGCCCGATAGCGGGGTTATCTGCCTGGGGGACGACTGCCTGGTGGATACTCACACCGGCGCCTTCCTCCCGCCCCACAAACGGCGTTTAGGCGTGGTCTTCCAGGAAGCCCGCCTGTTCCCGCACTACCGGGTTCGAGGCAACCTGACCTACGGCATGCCCCGACCGGATACGGATCGGTTTGCGTCCATTGTCGAATTGCTCGGCATCGACCAGCTGCTGGATCGTTTCCCGGCCACGCTGTCCGGGGGCGAGGCCCGACGCGTCGCGATCGGTCGCGCCTTGCTGAGCGAACCGCGCATGCTGCTGATGGACGAACCGCTGACCGGCCTGGATGGACCGCGCAAGCAGGAGTTACTGGACTTCATTCTGCGCCTGACCCGCGAAATCGCCATTCCCATCCTTTATGTCAGTCACGACCCGGAGGAACTGACGGCCATCGCCGACCACCTGGTCCTGATGCGTGAAGGCCGCGTACTGGCCAATGGCCCCCTGGACGACCTGCTGATGCGTTTCGATCTGACCAGCGAGCTGGGCGGTTTCGATGCGGCTTCCGTGATCGAGGCGGACGTGGCCGCGCAGGATGTCGACTACGGCCTGACGCAACTGGCACTGAACGATGGCCAACGCCTGACCATTCCCGCCGTCGACGCCGACATCGGCGAACGGCTGCGCCTGCGGATTCCGGTCCGCGACGTGGCGCTGGCTCTCGCACCCCACGTAGGCTCCTCCTACCGCAACCAACTGCAGGCAACCATCACCGACACGGCCGTGCTGCCCAATAACCCGACCGCGATCGAAGTCCGGTTGCAGCTGGGGAGCCAATCGTTGCGAGCACGGTTAACACGGAAGTCATTCGAGGAAATGGCGCTGGATCCGGGGCAGACCGTGACGGTGCTGGTGAAGACGGTGGCCTTCGCTTTGCGGCGCTGAGGCACGAAGGTCAACGCATTATGGCCTTGAGCGTGTCCCTCCCACAAAAAAGCCCCGAGGCAGAGTCGGGGCTAATGGGCAAAACAACAGAGTAACCTGAAGGCGGGCCGGTGAATCCGGCCCGTTTAACGCATTTTTCGTTCGTTATATCAGCGTTTAGAAGTTCATCTTCGCGGACGCCATCACCTGCTCGTACTGCTGGCTGCCGCTGTCCGCAATGTTGCCGAAGTCCCAGTACGCGTATTCCACACCCAGCTCAAGCTTCCGGCTGGCCTGCCAGATCAGGTTGACGTGAGCCGACGTCGAGGAATCGAAGTAGCTCAGCGTGCCGTTGGCTACCGGTGTCGCCACCGGGTTGGTCAGGTCGCTGGTGATCTCGGTGTGGGAGCCCACGATGCTGGTGCGCCAGGTCGGGGACCAGAAGTGGCGGTAAGCAATGGTGGCACCATAGCTCTTGAGTGCCTTGACCTCACCGGCGCTTTGGGCTGCCAGATCGACTTCAGGGTAGGTGTACAGCCCCATGTAGCGACCCAAGGCACCGTAGCTGTACTGCATACGCAGGTCGTCACGCCCAATGGTCGGGATGCGAGCACTCAAGGAGACGGCACCGGTGAGCTCTTCATCGTCCGAAGCGTCGTCTTCCAGATTGCGTAGCACACCGGCGATGGAGTAGAAGCCATACTTGCCGCGAATCTGATAGCGAGCGGTCAGGTCAGGGTAGGACTGGTCATCATAGGAGAAGTCCGTGCCTGAACCGGAAATGAAACCGTCAGACGGGTTCTCCAGCGCCACCATAAACTTGCCGCCAGGGGCCGCCATGTTGTAGCGAATCATGGGCTGAGTGGTATAGATGAACGCGGCCATCTTGCCCTGGTTCAGGATTTCCGGAAGCGCGGCCAGATCGGTAAAAGTGGTGTAGGTCTGACCGAACTCCCAGCCGTTCCAGTTACCATAGGCCTGGCGCAGACGCGGCGCGTAGCTGTTGGAAACCACCTCGTTACCCGGGGCATCGTCGCCCTGGTTGAAGTCCATTTCCAGATAGGTCCGCAGGGTGTGGCCCGCAACGTCGTCCGTCTGTGTACCGAAGCTGAACCGTGATTCCCGGGCGGAGAAACCGGTCTTCCAGGAATTGTTGCCGGACGCGGCGTAGGACGCGAAGTTGCGCGGCAAACCGGTGGAATAGGTATTGATGGTCCCGTCACCACCCGAGCCGAAAATGGCGTCGGCCTTTATAAAGCCACCGAATGAAATGGTTGTGTCACCGATCTTCAGACCGTCGCCTTCCCGCAGGATGTAAGGGTTGTCCTCAGTCAGTTCCGGCGCTGACGAAACCGCACCTTTTAACGACTTTTCCAACTGGTCCACCCGCTGGCGCAGCTGCTCCACTTCATCGCTTTGAGCGCTTTGGGAATCCTGGGCCAGGGTCGCGGTGGACATCGCTGCCATCAGAGGCAGGCCTGCCAGGGCGATGGCGCGGGTGAGGGGACGTGCTCTGAATGACGCGTTTCTTGTTGTCATTGCAAACCTCGTTTTATCTCTTGTTGTATTCGGAAGCGCTGTGTCCTGCCCGTTTTTGACGATGCTCCGGGCACCGGGGCGGGACCGGCTTCCTGTGGGATGCGTCTTTGTTTTTGTTACTTCGGCTGGCTTCTAGTTTGTTATTCAACGTTAAGTTTCGCTAAGCGGTATGTAAATAGACATTCATTTCGCTTAGCAACACCAGCTTCCGTAATTCCGAATATAGTCAAACCCGTTTTCATCCACAACCTTTTAAAACTAAATTTTGCTCTTTGACGTATTCCAGGCAACGATTTGGCGCATTCGAGGCGATTGACACGCGCTTAATCATGATTCATCCTTCACTTAATTCTGCTATGCGGTATTAGCTTTCACAATAGACATAAACGCCGCTGATGGCGTGAACATGTCGACAGACAGAACAATGAACCGAGAGGTTGATCAATGAACATGAACTATACGGCCGACGAACTGGCCTTCCGGGATGAAGTCCGGACCTTCCTCGAGGAGAAACTGCCGGCCGATATTGCGTCCAAGGTTAAAGAAGGCCGTCGCATGAGCCGCGACGACCACGAGCGCTGGCAACAGATCCTGGTCAAGCAGGGCTGGTACGCCACCCATTGGCCGGAAGAGTACGGTGGTGTGAAATGGACCGCCGTTCAGAAGCACATCTGGGACGAAGAGTCCTGCCGTTACGGCGCGCCCCGCTCAATCCCGTTCGGGGTCAACATGGTCGCCCCGGTCATCATCAAGTTCGGCAGCGAAGAGCAGAAGCAGCATTACCTGCCGCGCATCCTGAGCGGTGAGGACTGGTGGTGTCAGGGTTACTCCGAGCCCGGCTCCGGTTCCGACCTGGCGTCCCTGAAGACCCGCGCGGTGCGCGACGGCGACCACTACATCGTCAACGGCCAGAAAACCTGGACCACCCTGGGTCAGCACGCCAACATGATTTTCTGCCTCGTGCGCACCAACACCGAGGTGAAGGCCCAGGAAGGCATTTCCTTCCTGCTGATCGACATGAACACCCCGGGCGTGACCGTCCGTCCGATCATCACCCTGGACGGCGAGCATGAGGTCAACGAAGTCTTCTTCGACGACGTCAAAGTGCCTGTTGAAAACCTCGTCGGTGACGAAGACAAAGGCTGGACCTACGCCAAGTACCTGCTCACCTACGAGCGCACCGGTCTGGCGGGCATCGGTGCTTCCAAGGCGGCCCTGAGCCACCTGAAAGCCATTGCCGGCCGCCAGAAGAAGAACGGCCGTCCGCTGATCGAGGATCCGACCTTTGCCCAGCGCGTGGCCCAGGTGGAAATCGACCTGATGGCGGCCTCCATCAGCAACCTGCGCATCATCGCTTCTGTCGAAGGCGGCGGTGTTCCGGGTGCCGAGAGTTCCATGCTGAAAGTCCGTGGTACGGAACTGCGTCAGGCCATTACCGATCTGTCCCGTCGCGCCCTGGGTCCCTACGCCCAGCCGTTCGTGGAAGAAGAGCTGGCTCTGGAATTTGAAGGCGACCACCTGTCCGATCCGGACGGCGCTGCGCTGTCACCGCAGTACTTCAACATGCGCAAGCTGTCGATCTTTGGCGGATCCAACGAGATCCAGAAGAACATTGTCACCAAGATGATTCTCGGACTGTAAGGAGGCACCCATGGACTTCAATCTGAATGAAGAGCAGCAGATGCTGCAGGACACCGTGGCGCGCCTGGTCCGCGGTGAATACGAATTCGAAAAGCGTCTGAAGTACAGCGAAAGCGAGCTGGGCTACAGCGAAGAGTTCTGGAAGCAGCTGGGCGAACTCGGCCTGTGCGCCGTGCCCTTCCCGGAAGAACTGGGCGGCTTCGGCGGCTCCGGGGTGGACGTGCAGTCGGTCATGACCGAACTGGGTCGCGGCCTGTGCCTGGAGCCTTATATGCAGACGGTGGTTCTCGGCGGCGGCCTGATCAGCCAGGCCGGCAACAACAACCAGAAAGAAGAGTGGCTGAGCCGTATTGCCACCGGCGACATCAAAATCGCCGTGGGCCTGGACGAGCCCCAGAGTCACTATAACCTGAACGACGTCGAGACCCGCGCTGAAAAATCCGGCAGCGGCTACGTTCTGAACGGTCGCAAGGGCGTCCTGATCGGCGGTCACGCGGCCGACCTGATCCTGGTCTCTGCCCGTACCAGCGGCGACAGCCGCGATGCGGACGGCCTGTCCCTGTTTGCCATTGATCCCAACGCCGAAGGCGTTGAGCGTCGGGTCTACCCGACCATGGATGGCGCCAAGGGCTGTGATGTGTTCCTGAACAACGTCCAGGTTGGTGCTGACGCTCTGATCGGCGAGGAAGGCCAGGCAGGGGCAGCCATCCACTACCAGACCGGTCGTGCCGTGGCGGCACTGTGTGCCGAAGCGGTGGGCGCGATGGAAGAAGCGATCAAGCTGACCCTGGACTACCTCAAGACCCGCAAGCAGTTCGGTGTGCCCATCGGCAAGTTCCAGGTCCTGCAACACCGCATGGTGGACATGAGTTCGGAACTGGAGCAGGCCCGCTCCATGTCGATCCTGGCCGCCAGCGTGGCTAACGATGACGCGAGCGACGAGCGCGACCGCATTCTGGCCGCCGCCAAGAACGTCATCGGCCGCGCCGGTCAGTTCATCGCCGAGCAGTCCATCCAGCTACACGGCGGCATCGGCATGACCTGGGAATACAGCCTGGCGCATTACGCCAAGCGTCTGATCATGATCAATCACCAGTTCGGTGATGACGATTTCCACCTGGAACAGTACGCGAGCCTGCTGCAGGCCTCGTAACCAGGCACGTTCTCTGTGCGAGGAGCCGGGTCTCAGACATCTTCCGGATGTCATACCCCTTAGAGACCCATTTTGGGGCAGCTTTTGCTGCCCTTTTTTAGTTATGGCAGTGGCGGGTCATTTTGGGCCTGCTGAACTCGGTGCAGGGAAACGAATGGAGACTCTTGCCTACGTTGCATTAGACGGCCGTCCCTGGCCGGCTAATGCAACCGGGACGTCCCTGTCCCTCCTTCGGCAAGAGTCTCCATTCGCTTCCCCAGACTGTTGAGATAACGCGACCCGTTCAACCGGCACACCTCATCAAGGAGGCCTTATGCAAGTCCATCAAGAACAAGAGCAAGACAAGGCATTACGGAAGCAGGAGTGGCAGGCCCGCTGTGATCTGGCGGCCGCCTATCGTCTGGTGGCGCTGTTTGGCTGGGACGATCTGGTGTTCACCCACCTGTCCGCGCGGGTGCCCGGACCGGAGCACCATTTCCTGATCAACCCCTATGGCCTGCTGTTCCACGAGATCACCGCGTCCTCGCTGGTGAAAGTGGATCAGGACGGCAATGTGGTGGAGGCCGGCGGGCTGGCGCGGGTCAATCCGGCGGGCTTTACCATTCACAGCGCGATTCACATGGGCCGGGAAGACGCAGGTGCGGTCATGCACCTGCATGCCGCCGATGGCGTGGCCGTATCGGCCCATCGCGACGGCCTGCTGCCGCTGAGCCAGACCGCCATGCTGTGCCTGGATCACGTGGCCTATCACGATTACGAGGGTGTCGCCCTGAACCTGGACGAGCGCGAACGCCTGATCAACGACATCGGCGACAAATCGATGCTGATCCTGCGCAATCACGGCATTCTCACCGCCGGTCACGATGTGCCGGAAACCTTCACCTACCTCTATTTCCTGATGAAGGCCTGCGAAATTCAGGTGAAGGCGCAGGCGTGTGGGCCGACCTTCATGCCGTCGGAGGCCGCGATCGAGACCACCCGGGAGCAGTCCCAGTCGCTGGGCAAGGCGGCCAAACTGACCTGGCCGGCGCTGTTACGGATGCTGGACAGCAAGAATCCGGGGTACGCCGTTTAAGGCGTCCCCGAGGGTGTAGCCGATGCTTTAGCTTCGGAGGAGCCGGCAGGCTCCCGAGTGTAGCTGCAATCGTTTCCCCTTTCTGGAGAATCGGACGGCGTACGACTCCCTCTCCCCTTGCGGGAGAGGGCCGGGGAGAGGGGGAGGCGCCAATCGGCGCCCATTTGTCTCGCTGGAATTCCGGCGAGGCGTTCGCCTCGTCCCCCTCTCTCCAAACCTCCGCTCCGCGCCCCGGCCCACATCCAGAGGCTGTGGGCGTTCCGGCGGGCGAAGCGATGCTTCGCTACTTCCGCCTACACCACTCGAGGGGAGAGAGGCTTACTACCGTCAGCTCCTGCAACACTCTCTTTAGCTTCGGAAGAGCCGTCAGGCTCCCGAATGACCCCGGCGTACTGTCGTCCGCTCCGAAGCTGAAGCGTCGGCTACATTAAAAGCTATGATCAGGCCTTGCGAGTCGGGTCCTCAGCCACCCGAACCAGCATCTTGCCCCGGTTCTTCCCTTCCAACAGGCCCTGGAACGCACTCACCGCGTTCTCCAACCCGTCCACGATGTCCTCCTGATACTTGACCTGACCGCTCTGAATCCAGCCCGCCATGTCCTTCAGGAAGTCCGGCTGACGCTCGATGTGATCGGTCTGGATGAAGCCCCGCAACATCAACCGCTTGACCAGCACCTTGCCCATGAACGGGATCAGGCGGTCCGGCCCTTCCGGCAGTTCGGTCTGGTTGTAGTGGGCGATACGGCCGCAGACCGGAATCCGGGCAAACACGTTGACCCGCTTCATGACGGCATCGAACACCTTGCCGCCGACGTTCTCGAAATAGACATCGATACCGTCCGGGCAGGCCTTGTCCAACTGCGCTTCGAAGTCATCGTCCTTGTAGTTCACGCAAGCGTCGAAGCCGTAAGCCTCCACCACATGACGGCACTTGTCTTCGGCACCCGCCACGCCGACCACACGACAACCCTTGAGCTTGGCGATCTGACCAACAACCTGCCCAACCGCACCGGCCGCCGCCGAGACGACCACGGTCTCGCCCGCTTTCGGCTGCCCCAGGTCGAGCAGGCCGACATAGGCCGTGAAACCCGGCATGCCCATCACGCCCACAGCGGTGCTGATCGGCGCAGCCTTCGGATCGAGTTTGCGCAGTGCCATCCCCGGTGCTGTCGAGTAGGCCTGCCAGCCGGCATGGCTGAGCACAATGTCGCCCGGCGCCAGTCCGTCGTAGCGGCTCTCCACCACCTCACTGACGGTGCCCCCTGTCATCACGTCGCCCACAGCCACCGGATTGGCGTAAGAGGCCGCATCCGACATCCGCCCCCGCATGTAGGGATCAAGTGAGAGGTAGATCGTTTTGAGCAGCACTTCGCCATCCACAGGCTCCGGCATCGGCGCTTCCTGCAGGACCAGGTGGCTTTCGTCCGGCATGCCGGTGGGCCGGGCGGCGAGGATAATCTGCTGATTGGTGGCCATGGTCATATTCTCCTCTGAGGGTGATGCCAAACCGGTTGCACGCGGCGATTCGGTTGGCGACAATGAATTCGAAATCAAAGTTTACAGAGCGAAATTAACTCCAACAAAAACAGGATGCGACATGAAAGAGATTGCCCTGGATGACCTCTCTCAACACACCGGCCAACGGATCGGTCACAGCCCCTGGAAAACCATCTCCCAGGATATGATCCAGGCCTTTGCCGACGCCACCGGCGATCACCAGTGGATTCACGTGGACGTCGAGCGAGCCAAACGGGAAGCCCCGTGGAAAAGCCCGGTGGCCCATGGCTTCCTGACTGTGTCGCTGATCCCCCTGCTCAACCAGGGCGTGATGCACGTGACCGGCACGTCCGCCAGCATCAACTATGGCCTCAACAAGCTGCGCTTTCCCGCCGCCGTAAAATCCGGCTCGGCGATTCGTACGGAAGTGACCCTGAAAGAGGTCACCGCCGTGGACGATCAACGCGTGCTGGCCGCCTACACCACCACGGTGCAGATCGACGGTGAGGACAAGCCGGCTTGTGTGGCGGAAAATCTGGTGATGTACGTGCGCTGACCTCAAGCAGAAGACAACCGGGGCGCCTTGCGGCGCCTCAGCATCGTAGGTTGGGCTGACGCAGGAAGCCCAACAGACCAGGTTTGCGGCCAGTCTCATTCCACCCAATAGGCGCCAAGCCGGTTTTTAAGAACCCATGCTCCAAGCATGCCTGCGATAAGGGAAATGTCCGGTGCCGGCTTATTGTTGGGCTTCCTGCGTCAGCCCAACCTACGCCCCTAACGTAACGGTGTAGCCGACGCTTCAGAGGGTGTTGCAAAAGCGTCGCGAGCGATAGCCAAACAAGGCGAAAATCAACGAAAGAGCGCAGTTTACGGGTTGTAAATGAGCACCTTGAGGCGATTTTCAACGCCGTATGGCTGAGCGCAGTAGCTTTTACAACACCCTCTTCAGCTTCGGAGCAGCCTGCAGGGCTGCCTGACCCATCAACCGCCGCTCAGCGTCCACAAAAAAGGGGCCACAAAAGGCCCCTTTTCGTATCAGCGACTTACTCCTCGATCGGCTTCTGCTCGATCTTGCCGTCTTCCACCACAGCCAGCGTGGTTTCCGTGACAAAGCCCCCCTTGTCGGTCACTTGTGTGACCTGATACGGGTTATGCGCTTCGTCGAGCTGTTTCATGGCATCGCTCATCTTGGCGCGGACTGCCTTGGCTTCCGTGCTACCCGCCAGCTGCATCGCCTTTACCAGGCCGTACATGGCCGAGTAGTTGTAGGCCGCCTCGGAACCCGGGGTCTTGTCGTATTCCGCTTTGTAGCGCTTGATGAAATCGTTCGCTGCGTCGGTACCGTAGGTGGACAGCGGCACCACACCAATGGCGCCTTCCAGTTGATCCACACCGCCAGCGACATCAGCCATTTCGTCCAGCTTGGCCTGGTCCATCACGATGAAGCCGCCCTGGAAGCCGAGTTGGCGCGCCTGCTGAACGACCAGACCGGTCGGCTCGGAGGCACCGCCGACGAACATCACGTCCGGATCGGACGCTACCAGACGGCTGACGCCGGTGTAGAAGTCGGCGGACTTGTTGTAGTCCATGGCGTTCTCGGCCACGACTTCACCACCCTTGGACTCCCACTGGTTCTTGATCATCTTGGCCCAGATCTTGGCGTACTCGTGAGTGGCGCCGCCCATGGCCAGTTTCTTGCCTTCGTGCTTCAGGGCATAGTCGCTGAACGCGCGGACATAGCCGTCAAAGGTCGGCGGAATCCGGATGGTCAGGCTGTTGCCCTTTTCGGTGACCGTCGGAACACTGGTGTACGCCATCACCATGAAGTCGTCTTTCTCGTTGAAATCCTGCAGCGCGAACACGCCACCAGAGTGCGGCACGAAGATGGCCGGCACGTCGGATTCCTGCTTCAGACGCTTGGCGTTGGTGGCCGCCTGGGCCGGGGAATAGCGATCGTCCAGAGAGATCAGATTGACCTTGTAGGTTTCCCCGTTGATCTTGAAACCGCCGTTGTCGTTGATTTCACCCGCGGCCATGCGCAGGCCGGACAGGACGTTCTCACCGTACAGCGCGGCGCCGCCACTGAGCGGGCCGGTAAAACCGATGTTCACTGTGGATTCCGCCATGGCCCCGGCGGAGAGGCCCGCACCCAGTGCCGCAACTGCGACCGCACGACCAAGAGTTTTCAGCATTTTCATTGTTTTCTCCTAGGGTATTGCGTCTGTCTTGTTGTTGGATTTATCGCTTGTCCAGGTAGATCACGTTGTGTCGTCGGCACACTAGGCGCCGATGTATGCCTTGCGCACCTCTTCATTGCCCAACATGGTGTCCCGGTCGCCTTCCATGACCAGTTGGCCGTTTTCCATCACGTAGGCCCGGGTGGCAATCTTCAGGGCGGCAAACGCATTCTGTTCCGCCAGCAGCACGGTGGTGCCGAGACGATTGATTTTCTGGATGGTTTCGAACATCTGGCGCACGATCAGCGGCGCCAGACCGAGCGAGGGCTCGTCCAGCATCAGCAACCGCGGCCGGCTCATCAGCGCGCGGCCGATGGCGACCATCTGCTGCTGACCGCCGGACAGGGAACCCGCCGGCTGGTCGGCCTTCTCCCGCAGGATCGGGTACAGCTCGAGCACGTCTTCCAGGCGCTGCTTGTTGCCCGCCTTGTCCCGACGGTGGACGTAAGCACCCATCATCAGGTTCTGCTGGACGCTCATCATCGGGAACAGCTTGCGGCCTTCGGCACACTGCACGACGCCCGACGACACGATTCCGCTGGGCTTGAGGCCGTCCAGACGCTTTCCCTCAAACTCGATTTCGCCCGCGGCCGGCTTGTTGAGGCCGCTGATGGCGTTGAAGAGACTCGATTTACCCGCACCGTTGGCACCCAGCAGCACCACCAGCTCGCCGGAGTCGACGCTCATCGAGATGTCGGTCAGTGCCTTGAAGCTGCCGTAGCAGACATCCACATTCCTAAGCTGCAGCATCTTCGTCACTCCCCAGGTAGGCTTCGATCACAACCGGGTTTTCCCGGATCTCCGTCGGGGTGCCTTCGGCGATTTTCTCGCCGTGATCCAGCACCATGATCTTGTCGGCCAGGCCCATGATCATGTCCATCTTGTGCTCGATCAGGCAGACCGTGAGGCCGTGGTCGACCATCTTGCGCATCAGGTCGGCCAGCCCTTCGGTCTCCTCCGGGTTCACCCCGGCGGCGGGCTCATCCAGCAGCACGATCTTGGGATCGGTGGCCAGCGCCAGGGCGAAGGCCACGCGCTTGCGCTCTTCCTGGGTGATGTCCGCGATCAGCCGGTTTTCCACATGGTTCAGCCCGACGAAGTCGAGCACTTCCCGCGCCTTGTCGCGGCAGGCTTTCTCCTCCCACTGCAGGCGTTTGGAGTTGATCAGCACGTCCCACAGGCCGGACTTGGTGCGCAGCCGGTGGCCGACGATCAGGTTGTCCAGCACCGAGGCCTGCTCGAACAGGTTGGTGGTCTGGAAGGTGCGGCCCACGCCACGCTGGGCGATGTAGTCGCAGCGCAGCGGTGTGATGTCCTCACCGTCAAGGATGATGCGCCCGGAGGTGGGCTTGTGGGTGCCGGCCACCAGGTTGAAGAAGGTGCTCTTGCCGGCGCCGTTGGGCCCGATGATGGCGTTGATGCGGTTGGCCTCGAACTCGACGGACACGTCGTTCACCGCCGCCAGGCCACCGAACATCTTGGTCAGGTTCTCGATCTTAAGCATTGTTCTCGACCTCCTTACCCGTGGCGATGCGGCTCTCTTTCTTCTTCGCCGCCGGCAACCCGGCGTCCAGCGTCTTGCGATGCAGCCAGCCCAGGAAGGAGCCGACAATGCCGCGGGGGAAGAAGATAACCAGCACCACCAACAGCGGGCCGAACAGGATCATCCGGTACTCCTCCAGGAACTGCAGGGACTGGGTGAGCCAGACGATGCCCACGGTGCCGACCAGCGGACCGGACAGAGTGCCGATACCGCCCACCAGCAGGTAGGTGATCATGTCGAAGGTGTGGAGGATGTTGCCGTCCTCGGGCCCGATGAAGCGCACCATGCCGGCGTAGAGCGCTCCGGCCATCCCCGCGTAGGTGGTGGACAGCACGAACGCCAGGGTCTTGTTGCGCATCAGGTTGATGCCGAGCGACTGCGCCAGATCGTCCCCGTTGCGGATCGCCATGAAGGTGCGGCCCAGCAGCGAGCGGGACAGCTTGCCCATGAACCAGATGGCAAAGATCAGGAACGCCAGCACCAGGTAATAGAAGGGCGTGGTCTCGGTGAAATCCACAATTCCGAAGCCGTGCGGCGCGGCGATGTCACGCACGCCGATCGGGCCGTGGGTCAGCTCCTCCCACTTGTCGGTCAGCATGTACATGATGAAGCCAACGCACAGGGTAAAGATGGCGAAGTAGTGTTCCTTCAGGCGCAGCGACACCACGCCCACCAGGAAGCCGATAAACGCCGTCATCAGCAGCGCTCCCACGAATGCCGGCCAGAAACTCCAGCCGTAATCCGCCGTCAGCAGCCCCAGGGTGTAGGCCCCAAGGGCAAAGAAGCCGCCGTGTGCCAGGTTCAGCTGGCCGCAGTAACCGGTGATGATGTTCAGGCCGTACACGGCGATCGCCCAGATAAAGGCCGAGGCCATGACGTAAACCTGGTACTCGTTCTTGGCGATCAGCGGGAACACCAGCGCCAGCACGATCAGCAGGTATTTCGCTGCCGGACGGGTCATAAAGGAAGCCAGTTTCAACATGATCAGTGCGCCCCCTTCGCGAACAGGCCTTGCGGACGAACGGACAGGATCACCACGAGCAGACCGAAGGCGATGATGTCCTTGTAGCTGCTGGAGATGTAGAAGCCGCCGAAGGCCTCGGCGAAGCCGATGATCATCCCGCCGACGATGGCGCCGGGTATGCTGCCCATGCCACCGAGGATGATGATGACGAAGGCTTTCATGATCACCACGTGCCCCATGGCCGGGTAGACCAGGTTGATCGGTGCGTAGAGGGTTGCGGCAAAGGCGGCCAGCATGCCGGAGATGGCGAACGTCATCATCGCCACGCGGTTGGCGTCGATGCCCACCAGGAAGGCCCCCTCCCGGCTTTGTGCCATGGCGATGATGGTGGCGCCGGTCATGGTCTTGCGCAGGAACAGCTGCAGCGCAATGACCAGCACAATGGCGCCGACGATGATCAGGGCCCGCTGCTCGGGAATGATCAGGCCGTCAAAGCGCATGATGCCGGTGAATGGTGACGTCATGCGGCGGAAATCCGCGCCCCAGAACATCTGCACCACCGCTTCCAGGAACAACAGGATGCCGATGGCAGCGATCTTGTCGTGAATCGGTGGCGAGTTGCGCAGGGGGTGGAAGACCAGACGCTCACAGAGGATGGCCAGCACCGCGACAACGGCGGCCGAGCCCAACATGGCGATCCAGTAATGGACGCCGAGATCCACCATGAAGAAGTAGGACATGAACGCGCCGACCATATAGAGCGCGCCATGGGCGAAGTTGGGAATATGCAGGATACCGTAGACCAGCGTCAGTCCGAGAGCGACGAGTCCGTAGATGCTCCCGAGTGTCAGCCCGTTTACGATGTTCTGGAAAAAGAGGTTCAAATCAGCCTCCTTCCTGGCAAGTTGTTGTTATTGGATGCCGCAGGTTTTTTGACCAGCGGAAGTTGTTATCGAAATTGGAACCGCAGGTTTAGCTTTTTGACTGAGACGTTTTAGTTTTTGATTTCACCTTTTCTCAAGAGTACACCCCGCAGCCACTCTGTCAATATACAGAATGCAATTCCACTGTGCGGACCTTAAAACAATTTTTGACCGTTATAGTGAAACTGAATCGGGGCAAAAGGGGCCATAGCCCGGAACAGCCGGCAAAGCCGACCGAACCGGGTAACGACCCGTTTCGGGAAGGGAGAAACCTGGCGGAGAGCGCCTTCAGCGCCGTGTCAGGCTTCCTTTTGCCACTCCTGCTCCTGCAGTGCCCGCCACATCACCTTGCCAGTGGGGGACTTGGGTAGCTCGGAGACGAACTCGACATGCTGGGGCACCTTGTAGGCGGACATCTCCTCACGGCACCAGCTCACGATGTCGTCGACCGTGGTGGTGTCTTCCGCCTCCGGCGTCAGCACGATGCACGCCTTGACCGTCTCGCCCCGCTTGGGATCGGGCGCGGAGATCACGCAGCATTCATGGATGGCAGGATGCCGGTACATCAGGCTTTCCACCTCCGACGGCCAGACCTTGAAGCCGGACGCGTTGATCATCCGCTTCACCCGGTCGACCATGAAGAAGTAGCCTTCCTCGTCGTAGTAGCCCAGGTCGCCGGTGCGGAAGAACCGTTTGCCATCGATCTCGACAAACGCCGCTTCGGTTTCGGCCGGACGGTTCCAGTAACCGATGGTCACCTGAGGGCCGTTGCTGACGATCTCGCCGACCTCACCCGGGCCTTTCTCCTGCAGCGTTTCCACATCGATGATGCGGGAGTCCACGTCGAACACCGGAATGCCCAGACACTGGGCCTTGGGGGCATCGGACGGGTTGATGTGGGTGGCCGCCATGGTTTCGGAGAGACCGTAGCCCTCGATGTAGTCCAGACCGGTCAGTTTCTTCAGCTTGTCAGCGATCGCCGCCGGCATGGCCGCACCGCCGCCGCCGATGGTTTTCAGGCTGCTGATGTCGTATTGACCCAGGTCCGGGTTGGACAGGAAATCCACCGCCATGGTGACGATGTTGGTCCAGCCGGTGACCTGGTACCGCTCGATCAGCTTGGCGGCGGTGTTGCGTTCCCAGCGGGTCATGATCACGGACGTGGAGCCGCTGTAGATCGGGCTGTTCATGGAGCCGGTCATGCCGGTCACGTGGAAGAACGGCAGCGTGGACAGCTGCACCGTGTCCGCGGTGCTCAGGTTCCAGAAGGCGCGGTGTACGGCGGTCGCCATCACACCGCGATGGACGTGAGTGCAGCCCTTGGGCGCGCCGGTGGTGCCGGAGCTGAAGGGAATCACGGCGATGTCGTCCGGACCGGCGGTATGCGGTGCCGGCGCCTTGTTCGCGCGGATCGCGTCCTGCCAGTCGGTCATGCCGTCGCCCTCGACCGGCTGGGCCGGCGCTGCGACTTCCGGCGGCAGGGTCAGATCAGTCTCTTCGGTCACGTAGCGACTGTAGGCGGTGACCACCACTTCCTTCAGGTGCGTTTCCCCCACCAGCGGCGCGATGAAATCCGCCAGTTCCTGGCCGGCCAGACAGAACTCCGCCGAGGTGTCGCTGATGTAGTGCTCCAGCTCCGCGGCCCGGTTCATCGGGTTCACCGGAATGACGGCCGCGTCCGCACGCAGGATGGCGTAGTAACCGATCACGTACTGGGGCGAGTTCTGCATGTACAGCAGCACCCGATCGCCCTTTTTCAGTCCCTGCGCCTGCAGGTAACCGGCCAGGGCCTCGACCTCGTCCAGCAGCTGCTGGTAGGTCGTCACCGTGTCGTAGTAGATGATGGCCGGATGATCCGGATAACGCAGGGCGGAAATCGCCAGGTTGGTAAACACACTGGTGTTGGGCAGCGTCATGGTCTTGGGCAGATCGCTCGGCCAGACCCCATGGTGTCGTGTAAACATAGTGTTGTTCTCCCCTGCCCGACCACATGGCCGGGCCAACTATCGTCTGTTAAACCGATCCAATGGCAAAAGCGGCCGGACCACCGGGCAGCGGTGCCTGGCTACGCAGTGGCGTGACGGCCACGGCCTGGTCGCGCAGGACGGTGACGTCCATATCCGGCGCGATAATATGCTTGGAACTGCGCTCGAAGCTGAGCCACCAGTAGGGCAGGCTGCGCCCGTCCTGGCCGGGCAGCAGTCGCGTGCGCTGGATGGAACCGCTGGACTGGCGCGCCCAGCGCACTTCGCTGATATCCCCGGCCGCACAGGCCGGGAAATTGATGTTCCAGCAGGGCTGCGGGTGCTCGTCCGGCGCCCACAAGGATCGGATCACGGATTCGCCATGTTGCTCGACCGGCGACCAGTCAATGCCATCGCGATTCAGGAAGGCCTGACTCAGGGCCATCGCCGGCACCCCCATATGCTGGGCGGTGAGTACCGCGCCCACGGTGCCGGAATACTGCACCGAGTCACTGATGTTGGCGCCGCAGTTCACCCCCGACAGCACCAGGTCCGGCGGCGTTTCGCCGAACCATTCCGCCATGGCAAACAGCACGCAGTCCGCCGGCGTCCCCGACAGGGCAAACCGGCGTTCGCTGCCGTCCTGGGCGTAGAGCCGCAGCGGTGAATGCAGGGAAATGCTCTGCCCCGCGCCACTGCGATCGTGCTCCGGGGCAACGACCCAGACTTCTTCCGCCAGATGACGGGCGATCTTTTCCAGGACCGCCAGCCCCGGCGCGTTGATGCCGTCATCGTTGGTGATCAGGATGCGACGTACAATGGGTTCACTCATTCCGCGACTCCCCGGTTGCCCTGTTGGGCGATCCGCCAGCCGGCGTCGGCCAGCATGCTGGCGCGTTTGCCCACCTGCAGGGCATCAGCATTACTCGCATTCCCCTGCAAGGCCCGGGCGTAGACGCCCTGGACGATGGACGCCAGACGGAACAGGGAAAACGCCAGGAACACGTGCCAGTCGGCGATGCCGGAGCGACCGGACTGGCGGCAATAACGTTCAATGATTTCCTGCTCATCCGGAATGTTCAGCGCTTCCAGGTCCTCACCGACAATGCCGCGGGAGCCTTCCAGATCCATGGGCAGGTGGTAGGGCAGGCAGTAATACGCCAGATCCGCCAACGGGTGGCCGAGGGTGGACAGCTCCCAATCGAGGATGGCTGCCACCCGGGGTTCATCCGGTGCCAGCATCAGGTTGCCGAGGCGGTAGTCGCCGTGGGCGATGGCCGACTCGTCGGTGGCCGGCAGGTGGTCCGGCAGCCAGGCCATCAACTTGTCCATAGCCGGCATGTCGTCGGTCTTGGCGGCCAGGTACTGTTTGGTCCAGCGGGACACCTGACGGGCCACATAACCTTCGGGACGACCGAAGTCACCCAGTCCTACCGCGTTCACGTCCACCGCGTGGAGTTGGGCCAGGGTGTCCATCGCGGCCTCATGAACCGGCCGGCGCTCTCCCCGGTCCAGCGCCCGCAGCGCCGGATGGCTAACCACCCGGCCCGGCGTGAAATCCATAATATAGAAGGGCGTACCGATGATGGCCGCGTCCTCACACAGCACCCGAGCCCGGGGCACCGGCACATCGGTGTGATCGGACAGCGCCCGGATCACCTTGTATTCCCGCTCCACCATATGGGCGGACGGCAGGGTCTTGCCCGGCGGCTTCTTGCGCAGGACATAGCGGCCGCTGTCGGTATCCAGCAGGAACGTGGGGTTGGACTGCCCACCCTGGAACTGCTTCACCTCAAGCCGATCGCCGATGTCCGGCATCGCCTGCCGGAGCCAGGCTTTCAGTTGTTGCTCGTCGAACCGGTGGGCGTCGAGGACGTCCACCAGCTCCGGGTCGAGATTCGCGTGCACAGACATCGTCACCTCAACCCGCGGTTTCGCCGCCGTCCGCCACGATCACCTGACCGGTGATGTAGGCGCTGGCCGGTGTGGCCAGGAAGACCGCCAGCCCGGCGATGTCTACCGGCTCGCCGATGCGACGCAGCGGGGTTTTCTCTTCCACCCGCTTGAGCCGTTCCGGATCTTCCACCAGCGCCTTGGCGAAGTCGGTGCGTACCAGGCCCGGGGCGATGGCGTTGACCCGGATACCCTTCGGCCCCCACTCGACCGCCAGGTTACGGGCCAGGGCCGCTTCCGCCGCCTTGGATACGCCGTAGGTACCGATCACGGTGTTGCCGCGGATGCCGGCGATGCTGGACAGCAGGATGACCTGCCCATCACCGCGCTCGGCCATGTGCGGCAGCACCATCTGGGTCAGCCAGAAGGTGCCCTTCACGTTGGTGTCCATGATCTTGTCCCAGGCGTCGTCGGTCATGTCCTGGGTGGGGCCATAGACCGGGTTGGTGGCGGCGTTGCACACCAGCACATCAATGCGTCCCCAGGCGGACAGGGTCTTGTCCACCAGGTTCTGCAGGTCGTCCTTGCGACCCACGTGGCAGGGCACGGCGATCGCCTCGAAGCCCTGCTCTTTCAGCTCGCCGGCCACCTGTTCACAGACCTCGGCCTTACGGCTGGAAATCACGACTTTCGCGCCGGCGCGGGCCATCTCCTCGGCGATGGAGCGGCCGATGCCCTTGGTGGAACCGGTGATCAGGGCCACCCGGCCGGTCATATCAAACAATGGATTGCTCATGCTCGGGCCTCCGGATCAGTGTGTTTTCGGGTAATTACGCAGTTCGAGTTTGGCGATCGAATCCAGATGCACTTCATCCGGACCGTCCGCCAGACGCAGCGTGCGGACCTGGGCCCAGGCCGCCGCCAGGAAGGTGTCCTGACACACGCCCATGGCGCCGTGGACCTGGATCGCGCGATCCAGAATGCGCAGCGCCATGCTCGGTGCGGCGACCTTGATCATCGCGATTTCCTGACGGGCCACCTTGTTGCCGACGGTGTCCATCATGTGCGCCGCTTTCAGGGTCAGCAGACGGCACTGCTCGATCTCCAGACGGGAGCGGGCAATGTCCTTGCGGATGGAATCGAACTGGGCCAGCGGCTTGCCGAAGGCTTCCCGCTCGTTGACCCGCTGACACAGGGCTTCCAGCGCCCGCTCGGCGACGCCGATGGTGCGCATGCAGTGGTGAATCCGGCCTGGCCCCAGACGACCCTGGGCGATCTCGAAACCGCGGCCCTCGCCCAGCAGCATGTTGCTGGCTGGCACGCGGACGTTGTTGTACTCGATCTCGGCGTGGCCGTGCGGCGCGTGGTCGTAGCCGAACACGGTCAACGGACGAATGATCTTCACGCCCGGGGTGTCCAGCGGCACCAGGATCATGGACTGTTGCTTGTGCTTTTCCGCCGCCGGATCGGTCTTGCCCATGACGATGGCGATCTTGCACGTGGTGGTCATGGCGCCGGAGGACCACCACTTGCGACCGTTGATGACGTACTCGTCGCCCTCGCGACGAATCTCGCAGCCAATGTTGGTGGCGTCGGACGAGGCCACGGCCGGCTCGGTCATGGAGAAGCAGGAGCGGATCTCACCGGCCAGCAGCGGTTCCAGCCACTCTTTCTGCTGCTCGGGAGAGCCGTAACGGGCGATGGTTTCCATGTTGCCGGTATCCGGCGCCGAACAGTTGAACACTTCCGGGGCCATATGGGAGCGCCCCATGATTTCGCACAGGTGGGCGTATTCGAAATTGGTCAGGCCGGCGCCGTAGTCGCTTTCCGGCAGGAACAGGTTCCACAGACCGGCGGCCTTGGCCTTGCCTTTCAGCTCTTCGAGGATCGCGGTCGGCGCCCAGCGGTTTTCCGCGTTCTCGATCTGCTCGTGGTGCAGGTGCTCGTTCGGATAAACGTGCTCGTCCATAAAGGCCAGCACTTGCTCGCGCAGAGCCTGAGCTTTCTCGGAAAGTTCAAACATGTCGTTGTGCCTCTTGCTGTCGTTGTTGGGGCAATTCAGGGATGGTGACGCCGTCAGATGGGCACGCCTTCCGGTGATTCACTGCCGGAACGGATACGGAACGTGCCTTCGCCGATGGCCAGCAGGTTGCCCTGGTCATCGCGGACTTCGCCGGTACTGTTGAAAATGCGGCTGCCGCCGGCACGTTTGGTGCCGGTGACGGTGATGGTGCCGCCGCTGCACTGACCGGTGAACGACGTGGTCAGGGACAGGGTAATGGCCTTGCGCATGCGGCCCGGGTACGGGCAATAGGTCCCCGCCTGGGCCAGGGCGATATCCAGCAGCGAGGTCAGCACCCCGCCGTGGATGACGCCGGCCAGATTCAGGTGATGCGGCTGCAGCTTTACAGTGATCACCGCTTCGTTTTCTTCCCAGGAGGCCTGCTCATAGCCGAGCACCTTGTGGAAACCCGGCAGATCCTTGCTATCCAGATATTCAGGGGTGGTGACGTCAGACATCAGACTTTCATTCCCGGCAGATTCAGGGAGGCGGTATTGCCTCCGTCCACGGGCAGCGCCTGCCCGGTGATGTAGCTGGCATCGTCGCTGGCCAGGAACAGGATGGCGGCGGCGATTTCCTCGGGGTTGCCGTAGCGTCGCAGTTCACAGCGCGCGCCCAGCTTGTGGGCTTTCTCGTTGGCGCGGGCGTAATCGAAGATGGGCTGGGTCATGCCGGTTTCGATCAGGCCCGGGCACACCGCATTGACGCGGACGTTGTCGCCACCGAGGTCGCAGGCAGCAGTCTGGGTCAGGTTGATCACGCCGGCTTTGGACGCGCTATAGGCATTGCCGCCCGCTCCGGAGCGGATCCCCGCAACGGATGCCGTATTGACGATGCTGCCCAGACGGCGGGACTGCATGTGCGGTGCCACATGCTTGATGAAGAGCATCGGCCCGATCAGATTCACCCCCAGGATGCGCTCCCACTCGTCGCGATTCTGGTCGGTGATCGGCGGGTGCGAACCCGCCACGCCAGCGTTGTTGCAGAGGACGTCGATCTGCCCCCAGCGCTTGATGGTGTCTTTGACCAGCGCTTCGACAGCCGCCTCGTCGGACACATCCATGACTTTGCGCAGGTACTCGGTACCTTCCGGCAGAGCGCTGGTGGTTTCCATCAACCCGGCTTCGGCCTGATCCACCAAAACCAGGTAAGCCCCTTCCCGCGCCAGTCGCAGGGCCGTGGCTCGTCCGATACCGCTACCCGCGCCGGTGACGATCGCCACCCGTCTCTTGAAACGCATCATGCGGATGCTCCTTTTGTTGTTCTTGGTCACCCTTATAAAGGGCCTCCCAGCCGTGCCAGATCACGAAGCCGGGAACCGCAAATAGGAATTCGGGTTTTAATTTGTCACGCCTGACACTTTTGAGTCAATATATTCGGAAGTTAATTTCACTAGTTAAAACACAACAATCATCATGAGTGTCAAAATGAACGACTATGTGAAAAGCATGCCCCAACACGCCCCGCTGGTTGCCGATGAAACCCTCCTGCCTATCGGGGAACAGATCCAGACCTTCGCCCGCACCCAACCCGACAAAATCGCCCTGATTGACGAGAAAGGCGACACCGACTGGGCCGGCCTGGTGTCCCGCGTGAACCGCATGGCCAACCGGCTGCGCGCGTCCGGGCTGAAAACCGGCGACACAGTCGCGGGCCTGTCGGAGAACAGCGCCGACTACATGATGCTGTATCTGGGTGTGCTGACCGCAGGTGGCTGCATGGTGCCGCTGTCGGGCATGGCGAGCGGCGAAACGCTGGCACTGATGGTGAACGACTGCGACGCCCGCTTCCTGTTCGTTTCAAAGAAGAACGCGTCTTTATATGACGAGATTCGCGATCAGCTCGCAAACGTCACGGCCGACCTGCGGATTGGCATCGACTACGCACCGTCTGACAGTGCTGTAACGCTCGACAGCTGGCTGGGCGACATTGACGACACCGCCAACCCGGCCCCGCTGTCGCTGGATGATCCGTTCAACATCATCTACAGCTCCGGCACCACCGGCACACCCAAAGGCATCCTCCATGACCATCGGTTCCGCTACCGTCAGGTGCGGCGCATGGGAAGCTACGGGCTGAACAGCGAGGCCATCAACCTGGTGTCCACCCCGCTGTATTCCAACACCACGCTGGTCTCCGCCCTGCCCACCCTGTTCCACGGGGGCACGCTGGTGCTGATGGGCAAATTCAACGCCCACCGGTTCCTGGAACTGGCGGAGCAGCACCGGGTGACCCACGCCATGCTGGTGCCGGTGCAGTATCAGCGAATCCTGGCGGAGCCGGACTTCGACCGCTTCGACCTGTCCAGCTTCCAGCTGAAGCTGTCCACCAGCGCACCGTTACGTGCCGACGTTATCGGACAGGCCATGAAACGCTGGCCGGGCAATATCCGTGAAGTCTATGGGCTGACCGAGGGTGGCATCTCCACCAGCCTCGACTGCGGTGCATTCCCGGATAAGTGGGATTCCGTGGGCCAGCCCACCGAGGGTGCCGAAGTGCGGATCATCGACGAAGACGGTCATGAGCTACCACAAGGTGAAATCGGTGAAATCGTGGGCCGGGCCGGCGCGATGATGCGCGGCTACTACCATCGCCAGGAACAGACCGACGCCATGCTCTGGACCAGTCCGGAGGGTCTGAGTTTCTACCGCAGCGGCGACATGGGCCGGCTCGATGCCGACGGCTTCCTTTATATCCTCGACCGCCGCAAGGACATGATCATCTCCGGCGGCTTCAACATCTATGCAGTGGATCTGGAGAAGGTGCTGCTGGAACACCCCGCCGTGGCGGATGCCGCGGTCATCGGCATCCCCAGTGAGCACTGGGGCGAAACGCCACTGGGACTGGTGGTGCGCAAGGTGGGCGAGAGTCTGACGGAAAGCGAGCTTTTGGAATGGGCCAACGGCAAGCTGGGCAAAAGCCAAAGGCTCACCGGCATCGAGTTCCGCGACGAACTCCCACGCAGCACCATCGGAAAGGTGCTCAAGCGGGAGTTGCGGGCGCCGTACTGGGAGCAGTGATCCCCCACACACCTGTAGCAGATGCTTCAGCTTCTGAGCCGCCCAACGGGCGGCCTTTATCCCCCAGACTTAACGTCAACAAAAGGGCCCTGACGGGCCCTCCGAAGCTAAAGCGTCGGCTACAGGCTCATCGCTGACCTCATCCCTATTCAAAGCATAGGCATCCCAAAAATCGGATGAAGGTATGGCAAGAAAGCCTGATCGAAACCAATGGGTGCCATCGCTGGAGCAGAGGACAGGATGTCCTCGTCGCATAAGCGGCCATGGACGGCCCTCTTAGGCGACGGAAGCGATGGCACCCATTGGTTTCAGACTCCCGATGTGTTTTGAATGCATTCTGCGATGGCATCCATTGGTTTCGATCAGGCATAAGTGGAGAAGGCCAGGGCCCTGACAGGCCCTCCGAAGCTAAAGCGTCGGCTACATTTCAAAAAACATCGGAGGGGTTACCGCTTCCCCATCCGGTCCAGCACGGCCCGGCATTCGTCGGACTGCAACCGCTCGGCAAACACATCGCGCTCGCGTTCCAGTGCGGCAAACGCCTGCTCTTCCCAGGGAGCGCGCATCAGTCGTTTGCTGGCCCGCAAAGCGTCACGGGGCTGTTCGACCAGCTTCCGGGCCCGGTTCAGCGCCACGGTTTCCGCCTCACCATCCGGCACGCAACTGGTGGCCAGACCGGCCTCGACCGCCGCCTTCCCGTCCAGCGTCTCGCCGAGCACCAGCAGGTCGGTCGCCCGACGGAATCCCATCCGCAGTGGCCCCATCACCGTGGAAGCGGCTTCCGGCGATAGCCCCAGATCCACGAACGGCGTCCGGAAGCGGGCGGAGGCGGCCGCAATTACCATGTCGCAATGGAACAGCAGCGTGGTGCCGATGCCAATCGCGATGCCTTCAACGGCGGCAATCACCGGTGTATCGCACCGCATCAGTCGCTCGATGAAGGCCAGGCCCGCGGAAGGCTTCGGGTCCGGGTCGGTCGCCCGGGCGCGAAAATCGTCAAGGTCGTTACCGGCAGTGAACAGACCGTCACAGCCGGCCAGCACGATGGCGTGAATACTCTCGTCTGCGGCGGCTGTATCGACCGCCTCGGACAACGAGTCGTACATGGCGCGGGTCAGGGCGTTCTTTTTTTCCGGACGGCGGATGGTCAGCCGGACGATGCCGGGTTCGCGGGTCACCTCGATCATGCCGATTCTCCTCATTGTTGGGGCATGGCGCATTCATTTTGCGAAATACTGTTTCACAAAAATGCCATTTATTCTATGTTTGTGAGCGACAACAACAAGGAGCCAACCCCATGCCCCCATTCCATGAGATGAGCAGTTTTGCCCTGGCGGACGGCATTCGCAGCCGTACGTTCACCGCCGTGGCGGTTCTGGAGCACTTCCTGGATCGCATTGAACACATCAACCCGGATCTCAACGCCATCGTGGTGCTGCGCGCCGACGACGCACGCCGGCAGGCGGAAGCCGCCGATGCCGCGGCGGAGCGGGGCGAGGACTGGGGGTCGCTGCACGGCGTGCCCATGACCATCAAGGAAACCTTCGAGATCGAAGGCTGGCCCACCACAGCGGGCTTCGAGAAGCTGCGTGACCACGTCTCAACCCGCACCGCGCCGGCCGTGCAGCGGCTACAGGCCGCCGGCGCCATTATCCTGGGCAAGACCAACGTGCCGGAACTGGCCGGCGACCTGCAGAGCTTCAACAGCATCTATGGCACCAGCAACAATCCATGGGACACCTCGCGTACACCCGGGGGCTCCTCCGGCGGCGCCGCGGCGGCTCTGGCCGCCGGCCTGACCCCGCTGGAGCTGGGCAGTGACATTGGCGGCTCGATCCGCACGCCCTCGGCGTTCTGTGGCATCTACGGCCTGAAAACCACTTACGGCATCGTGCCCACCCGCGGCCACGTCCCGGGCACGCCGGGCAGCCGGGGCAAGCGCGATATTGCAGTTGCCGGCCCCATGGGGCGCCATCTGGAAGATCTGGACCAGGCACTGGCGTTATTGGCCGGGCCGGACGAGGCGGACGCGCCGGCCTGGCGCATCGAACTGCCCGAACCGACGACGGCCACGCTGGGCAATCTGCGCGTGGCCGCCTGGCTGGATGATGTGTTCTGCCCGGTCGATCAAGCGGTGCGGGACGGCCTGCAGAGCTGCGTGGACGTGCTGCGCGCCGAAGGGGCGCGGGTGAATGAAGCGGCCCGGCCGGATCAACTGACCCTGAAAGCCAACCACGACCTGTATTACAACCTGCTCGCCGCCGCCATGGGCGCGGGACTGACCCCGAAAATCCGGGAGAAGCTGAAGCCGCTCACCGAAGACCCGAACGCCGACGACTACCGCAGCCGCTTTGCCCGCGGCGCCCTGCAGTCCCATGCCGACTGGATGGCCGGCGACGAACAGCGGGCCCAACTGCAACACCGCTGGGGGCAGTTCTTCGAGCGTTTTGACGTGGTGTTGTGTCCGGTCGTCAACACACTGGCCTTCCCACACGATCAGGAAACCGCCGCCACCGAGCGCACCCTGACCATCAACGGCCAGCCCCAGCCCTACATGGACGTGACCGTGTGGGCCGGCATTGCGGCGATTTCCGGGCTGCCCGCCCTGAGCCTGCCCGTGGGCTATTCTGACGAAGGACTGCCGCTGGCCGTGCAGCTGATCGGTCCGGCCTACAGCGATCGCAACCTGCTGCGGATCGGGCAGCTCCTGGCCCGGCACCTGCACCCGGACGGCCTCCCTTTCCCCCGGCTGTAAGTCGGGCGCCCGGGACGCGGGAAGATTCCACCCGCGTCCTATTGCAAAACGCGATGCGTATGATAAATTCGGAAAACAAAGATTCATTCTGCAGTCACAAGTACCGCAGAGCGAAACATAACGAATGACACAACAACAAAGAGGTCACGTCATGCCATCGCTAACCCTGTTCCGCAAGCAACTGACGGTGTTCGCGTCAGCGGCCACCCTGAGCCTGGGCGTGTTGTTCAGTGGCAGCGCAGCTGCTGCCGACACCATCACCTGGAAGGTACAGTCTCACTGGCCGGGTTCCAGCAGTTCCTACACCGACAGCCTGGAGCGCATCAAGCGTGTCATCGAAGAGCGCAGCGACGGCCGCCTGGAGCTCAAGCTTTACGAAGCCGGCGCGCTGTTCAAGGCCAAGCAGACTTTCGACGCGGTCAGCCGCGGCATCCTGGAAATGGGCACCATTTCCCCGTCCTACGCCCAGGACAAGATGACCCTGGCTGGCATCGCCTCCGGTCTGCCGTTTGCCTTCCGCCATGTGTGGGAAGCGGCCTACTTCCACAAGGGCCTCGGCTTCGAGCAGATGCTGCGTGACGAAGCCGCTCAATACGGCGTTTACTGGGCCACCGACAAAGTCTACCCGACCGAGATGGTGGTCAAGAAGCCGATCAAGAGCTGGGATGACTTCACGTCCCTGAAGCTGCGCTCCTCCGGTGCCCTGCAGAAATTCCTGACCGAAGCCGGTGCCGCCGCGTCCTATATTCCGGGCAGCGAACTCTACCCGGCCCTGGACAGTGGCGTGGTCGACGGTGCTCACTGGGGCGCGGCCCAGGGTGCGTACTCCATGGGTCTGTATGAAGTAGCCAAGTACCACGTAAAACCGGCCCTGAACATCGCCGGTACCGACGTCATCATCGTCAGCCAGAAGGCTCTGGACAAGCTGCCTGAGGACTTGCAGAACGTTGTGAAGCAGGCGCTGGAAGAAGAGTTCTGGTTCCGCACCAACGAGTACCAGTACAAAGAGCAGCTGGCCCTGGCCAAGGCCGAGAAAGAAGAAGGTGTCCAGGTCAACACCCTGCCGGACGACGTCCAGAAGCGCCTGACCCAGGTCGCCCAGAAAATGTGGGACGAGGAAGGCGAGCGTAGCGAGCGCTCCAAGAAAGCACTGGCTATGCTGAAAGATTACCTGCGTCAGCTGGGTTACCTGTAACACCCGTCAACACAGACCGGCGGGCCCCGCTCGCCGGTTTTTCCCGTTCCTGAAGACCCGATATTCCCCCGGAGGACACCATGCGTGCGCTGACCGCATTCATGAATGGGGTCACCCGTCTCAATGATTTCATTGGGCGCTGGGTTTCCCTGCTCGTCTTTGCCATGTTTGCCTTCCTGCTCCTTGAGGTCGGCTTCCGCTACCTGCTCGGCTCACCCACCGTCTGGACCAACGAACTGACCCAGATGCTGTTTGGTGTCTACGCCGTTATGTCCGGCGGCTACATCATGGCCCACCGGGGGCACGTGAATGTCGATCTCCTCTATTCCCATCTGGGCCCGCGGGTCCAGGCCGGGCTCGACATCTTCACGTCCACCATGTTTTTCGCGTTTACGCTGGCGCTGTTCTACTTCGGTTACGACATGGCCAGTGAATCCGTGGCCAGTTTCGAAACCACCTATTCCGCCTGGAACCCGCCGATCTGGCCGGTGAAGGTGGCGATTCCCCTGGGCACTGGCCTGCTGATCCTGCAGGGCGTGGTCAAGCTGCTGCAGGACATCGCCATTGCCCTGGACCTGGATTACTACAAACCTTCCGAGACCGATGACGAGCAGGGAGACGTGTTGTGAGCATTGAAGTCCTGACCCTGCTGTTTTTCGGCGCGCTGCTGTTCTTCCTGGTCCTCGGCCTGCCGCTGACCTTTGTCCTGGGCGGCGTGTCCGTCGTCTTCCTCTATTTCACCTGGGGTTTCGACTCCTTCTTTATGGTGGCTTCGCAGATCTGGAGCACCATGGAGAGTTTCACCCTGGTGGCGATTCCCCTGTTCGTCTTCATGGCGATGATCCTGGAACGCACCGGCGTCGCCAATGACCTCTACCGCATGATGCACCTGTGGTGGGGCGGCGTTCGCGGTGGCCTGGCCATCGGTACGCTGGGGATCTGTGCGCTGTTTGCCGCCATGTGTGGCATCAGTGGCGCGGCCGTGGTGGCCATGGGCACCATCGCGCTGCCATCAATGCTGGAACGGGGCTACGACAAGAACATGGCGCTGGGCTGCATCAATACCGGCGGCGGTTGGGGCATCCTGATTCCACCCAGCATTCTGATGATCCTGTATTCGCTGATTACCGGCGTGTCCGTGGGCAAGATGTTTGCGGCCGGTATTCTGCCCGGCATCCTGCTGATGGTGCTGACGACGGCGTACATCATCATCCGCTGCTACCTGCAGCCGCACCTGGCCCCGGCCCTGCCGCCGGAAGAGCGGGCCAGTTGGGGTGAGAAGTTCCGCGCCCTGCGGGCGGTCATCCTGCCGATCGCCATTGTGGTGATGGTGCTCGGCTCCATCATCGGCGGGATCACCACGCCAACGGAGGCCGCTGCTGTGGGCGTGCTGGGCGCGCTGATCTCCGCTATGGTCTACCGCAAGTTCACCTGGTCACTCATGCACGAGGCGGCGATTCGCACGTTCAAGCTGACCGGCATGATCATGTGGATCCTGTTCGCGGCCCACGCGTTCAGTGCCGCCTACCAGAGCATGGGCGCGCAGGAGCTGATCGAAGGCCTGATGGAAATGATCCCGGGCGGTCCCTGGGGCGTCATCCTGTCGATGATGCTGATTGTCTTCCTGCTGGCCATGGTGCTGGATCCGGTGGGCATCATGCTGATCACGTTGCCGGTGTTCATGCCCATCGTGGAGGGGCTGGGCTTCGATCCGATCTGGTTCGGCATCCTGTTCGTGATCAACATGGAAATCGGCTACATGACACCGCCGTTCGGCTTCAACCTGTTCTACCTGAAAGGCGTGGTGCCGCCGAGCATCACCATGCAGGACATCTACAAGTCGATCATTCCGTTCGTGCTGGTCCAGGTGCTGGGCATGGCCGTGATCATGGTGTTCCCGGACATTGCCACCTATCTGCCGGAACTCTTCTTCTGACCGCACTCCGCCAGGCCGCTGTGATTCCCCTCACAGCGGCTCACCCGGCCATCATGCGGTAGCATTCTGTAACGCTTGACTCATTGATCGAGTTCAATTTTCAAACTTAAATAGTGATACTCCGATCACACTATGAACAAAACGACCTATAACCAAAAACGCTAGCGCTTCAGAGCAGCCCCACGCTCGATGACGCCCCATTCCAGGAAGTTCATCATGCGACTGCCCCAGTTTTTCACGTCCCTCTCGATTGGACGCAAACTCGGTATCGGCTTTGCGATCCTGATCATCCTCTCGGTTATTACCGGCTCAATCGGCCTCACCGCCCTGGACAACTACGCCGATCGCGGTGATGTGGTGGGCCTGGTCGGCGCCATGGAAACCAACCTGTTGCAAGCCCGTCTGGCGGAGAAATCCTTCCTGATGGAAGCCGCCGACGACGACCTGGCCAAAGCCCGAAAGCAAAGCGCCGCGGCCGGCCAGATGGCCGAATCCCTGAGTCATCAGGTGAGCAACAGCACCGACCAGGCCCGACTCGCCACGGTCATTGACGGCTCTGCCCACTACGGCGATCTATTGGCCGAGGTTGCGACTACCCAGAAGTCGCGCGACGAGACCGTCAAGAAACTTGAAGTCGATGCCCGCAAAACCGAGAGCCGCCTGAGTACCGAAGATCAGCTCTACGTCGCCAGTGCCGCCCTCAAGCAGATGCGCCGCAGTGAGCGCAATTTCCTGATCGAGGGCGACGACAAGGCCATCAAGGCGTTTGACGATGCGAACAACCGGGCCCTGAAGTCCGTCAAATCCTCCTTTGTCGACAAATCCGTCAAAGAGGAAGTCAGCGGCCTGTTCCAGGCCTACAGCGACAGTTTCCACAGTGCCGTCGACCAGGTTCGGAAGACCCACACGCTCGAGCAGGACATGATCGATACGGCGCGTTCCATCCTGCAGGCAACCAACGACATGAAGCAGGACCAACTGGCGAAGATGAAGAGCGATCACCAGTCGGCCATCGTCATGATTGCGGTGACCATGGTGATCGTGATCCTGATGGGCATCGGGCTGGCCTGGGTGCTCGGTCGCTCCATCGTGCGTCCGATTCGGGAAGCGGTGGATGTGGCGTCCAAGGTGGCGTCCGGCGATCTGCGCCAGCAGGTCAGCAGCAACCGCAAGGACGAGCTGGGACAACTGCTCAGCGCCCTGGGCGGCATGGTCACGAACCTGCGCGCGTTGGTACAAGGCATTGACCAGGGCTCCAACGACATCGCCGCTTCAACAGGCGAACTGTCCACGGTCACCGAACAGACCAGCCTGGGTATGACCCAGCAGCGCGATCAGACCGACCAGGTAGCCACCGCCATGAATGAAATGGTGGCCACCGTCAGCGAAGTGGCGCGCAGCGCGGAGGAAGCCTTCTCCGCCGCCAACCAGGCCAGCCAGACCGCCGCCGACGGGGAAACCGCCGTGGGCGAAACCCTGGCTTACGTCAGCGAACTGAACACACTGGTTGAGAACGTCATGCAGAAGCTCAATGGCCTGCAGGCGGACACCCAGAACATCGGTACCGTGCTCGACGTCATCAAGTCGGTGGCGGAACAGACCAATCTGCTGGCGCTGAACGCAGCCATCGAGGCGGCCCGTGCCGGCGAACAGGGGCGCGGCTTTGCGGTGGTCGCGGACGAAGTACGCTCCCTGGCCCAGCGCACGCAGAGCTCGGCGACGGAGATCGAGACGCTGATCACCAATCTGGTCAGCAGCGCGGAGAGTTCCGTGACGGCCATGGAATCCGGCACCCGCCTGGCCGGGCAGACCCTGGACAGCGCACGCACCACCGGCCAGACCATTGAAGCGATTGCCAGCGCGGTGGAACAGATCCGCCAGCTCAACAGTCAGATCGCCACGGCGGCGGAAGAACAGTCGTCGGTGGCCGAGGACATCAACCACAACGTCACGAGCATCCGGGACATCAGCGACCAGTCCGCCACGGCGGCCACCCAGGTGGCGTCGTCCTCGACGGAGCTGGCGCAGTTGGGCGAGAACCTGCGCCGTCAGGTGGCGCAGTTCAGCGTACAATAGGCAGGATGGCGGCCGGCCCCACGGGCCGGCCAAGGTTGATCAGTTGGTACGCGCAGCCGCCTGTTCCGCTGCCTGCAATGTTTTCTCTCCCACCGCAGACGCATACTCCTGCCACAACGGCTTCATCGCCGCCTGCCAGTCGGACAGTTCCTGGGGTGTTGGCTTCACCAGGGTGACGCCACGGGCATTCTTCAGCGCTTCACGATCGTTCATGCTCTTGGCCTTGGCCACCGCATTGCCGTAGCCCAGCGCGTTGCTCATGGCATAACTGAAGTGGCGACGCTCGTCGTCGGTCAGGCTCTGCCAGAAGGTCGCGTTGGTGATCACCATGTAATCCAGCACACCGTGGTTGGATTCCATGATGTAGGGCTGGTACTCGTAAAAGCGTTTCGAGTAGATATTGGACCAAGTGTTTTCCTGCCCCTGGATCCGGTCATCCGCCAGCGCCTGATACACGTCGGAGAACGCCATCGGGACCGGTATGGCATTGATGGTTTCGAACTGTTTTTTCAGCACGTCGGAATTCATGATGCGAAAGCGCAGGCCCGCCAGGTCGCCCGGCTCACGGAACGGCTTGTTGGCGGACAGCTGCTTGAGCCCGTTATGCAGATAGCCCAGACCGACAATGCCTTCCTGCGTCATGCTGGTCAGCAGGGCTTGGCCGGTGGCGCTCTGCTGGAATTGCTCGACCGCGTCCATATTGGGGAACAGGAACGGGAGATCGAAGACTTTCAGTTTCTGGGTGTAGGCATCGAACTTGGAGACCGACGGCGCCGCAAACTGGATGCGACCGTCGGCAATCGCACTGACCGCCTCGTTGTCGTCCATCAGGGTGCCGTTGGGGTGGATCTCGATGCGAAACCGATCGCCCATCTTGCGCTCGACAATCTTCTTGAACATCTCCGCCATCTTGCCCTTGGGGGTATCCGGGCTCACGACGTGGGAAAAGACGAGCGTGCGGGGTTCAGCCGACAGGGCGAGAGGCAGCGCCAGCAGAATCGCCAGCGCTATCCGGGGGAAAATCCGTGTCATCAATTTGCTCCTGAGTCTTGTTTCTTTTTATCGGGACTGCCAAAAGGCTTCTAATCGGTAGCAATTGTGAGACCAGTCACAGGAACAGCGGCTTTAACCGCCCCGGGCAACCGTTGCGTTACGTGATGGATTCATTCAGCAACAAACGGACACGCGCAACCGGCTGAAATGGGTAAACATTCACCCATTACTTGGAATTGATGGGCGAACATCCACCCATTCTTTGGTGCCATGGAAAAGTCGAGCGTTCCGGAAAGCGAGCGAACAGGAGGTGCCTGAGTGGGGGGAAGCGAATGGGTGGAAACCCACCCATTCGCGAACGGATTGATCAGGGAGCGACTACATCTTGCCGTGGGGCGGGCCCACCTTGTCGAGATACTCGCCGTAGCCGGCCGCCGCCATCTGATCCTTGGGAATGAATCGCAGGGCCGCCGAGTTCATGCAGTAACGCAGTCCGGTGGGTTGCGGGCCATCCTTGAAGACGTGCCCCAGATGGGAGTCCGCCACACGGCTGCGGATTTCAGTGCGGGTCATGAAGAAGGACTTGTCCTCTTTTTCCACCACGGCGTTGGGCTCGATCGGCTGGGTGAAACTCGGCCAGCCCGTGCCAGATTTGTACTTGTCCGCCGAGGAGAACAGGGGCTCGCCGGAGACCACATCCACATAGATTCCTTCTTTCTTGTTGTCCCAGTAGGCGTTATCGAACGCCGGTTCGGTGCCGTCCTCCTGGGTCACCTTGTACTGCATGGGCGTCAGCGTCGACTTCAACTTCTTGTCGCTCGGCTTGACGAAGCTGGCTTCCTTGAAGCCCAGGCTATCGGCACCGGCTTTCGCCTGATCTTCACCGCCGGCCGCCATGTTATCCGGGCGGTACTTCGACCAGTCGACTTTCTGGTCCTCGCCCCAGACCCGGTCGATAAACTGGTAACGGCCGGAGTTGAAGGTATAGAACTTGTAGCGGACCGGATTCTTCTTGTAGTAATCCTGATGGTATTTTTCCGCCACGTAGAAGGTACTGAAGGGCGTGATTTCGATCACCACCGGCTTGTCATAGCGGCCGGACTCGTCCAACGCCTTGACCGCGGCTTCGGCCAGCCGTTTCTGCTCGGCATTGTGATAGAAGATCGCCGGACGGTACTGGTTGCCGCGGTCGACAAACTGGCCTTTGGCGTCGGTCGGATCCATAAATCGGAAGAAGCCCTGGAGCAGCCCCTCGTACGTGATCTTCTTTGGATCGTAGTAGACCTGGACCGATTCCGTGTGCCCGGTGGTGCCGGAAGAGACTTCCTCATAAGTGGGATTTTCCTTGTCCCCACCGGTATAGCCGGAGACGGCCTCGACCACGCCGGGAATCTTCTCGAAACCGGCTTCAACACACCAGAAGCAGCCACCCGCGAAGGTCGCCACTTTCAGTGACGGATCGTTCGGCGCGTATTCGCCATCCGCCTTTTCATCATCCGCCATGCTGACCTGCAGCCCGGCCAGACTGGCCAGCAGGATCAACAGGGCGGCCACAAATGTCCGTTTCATGCTACTCACCTCATGGGGTCTCAAGGGTTGAGACTCTACTTTCGCGCGAAAATTTCACGCGGTTTTCTCCCGGATGTTACGAATTCATAACGGCTTCGGTTTCCCGGGCGGCGGATTCCAGAGGCAGCTGAATCGTAAACGCAGCACCACCCCCGGCGCGGTTGCACACGTCGATGCGGCCGCCCTGCAGCACCATGATGCGTTTGGCGATGGCCAGGCCCAGGCCGGCATGACCGGGCTCGTCGCGGTTCTCGCCGCGATACAGGGCGTCGAACACATGGGGCAGATCCGCTTCGCTGATGCCCGGCCCGGCATCGGACACGGTGACGGTCAGCCAGTCGTCGTCCGCCGCCAGATCGAGCGTGACCTCACGCCCGGACGGGCTGTATTCGAGGGCGTTGCGGATCAGGTTATCCAGCACCCGCTCGGTCATGCCCAGATCCCCCAACACCCGGGGCAGCGTCATGGAGCCGGTGACCTGCAGGCGGATGTCCCGCTTGGCGGCCTCATGGCCGTGCTTCTGGGCCACGTCGTGGATCAGCTCAGCCGGCACGAAGGGTTCAAGCCGGGGCTGTTTCTCCCGGGCTTCCAGGGCGGCCAACTCGAACAGTTCATCCACCAGATGGCTCAGACGACGCCCCTCTTCCAGAGCGATATCCAGGAAACGGGCCTGTTCGTCAGGCGACAGGCTGTCGCGTTTCATGCGCAGGCTTTCCACATAACCTTGCATCGAGGCCAGCGGCGTGCGCAGGTCGTGGGACACCTGGGCGATCAGGCGCCGGCGCAAAGCGTCCTTTTCCTGGAGCTGTTCGATCTGGGAGGCAATGCGATCCGCCATGCGGTCGAACGTCATGCCCAGATAGTCGATCTCGTCATGGCCCCGGCCGCGCTCGTCCGCCCAGCGCAGGCGATCCGGACGCAGGCCGTCGGCTTGTTCGAACTGCTCCACCAGTCGGGTCAGGCGGGTGAGCCGGCGGGTCAGCAGACGGAACACCCAGAGCCCGGCCAGCAGCCCGAACAGCAGACTGACCGCCATGGCCCAGGCGCTCATGCTGATGAAGTGGCCTTCCCGCGCCATCATTTCCACCGAGTCGTATTCCTCGCCGCGCAGGACCACGTAGAGGTACCCCTGCAGGTTGCTGGCTGAGGGCACCGGGGTGACGGAAAACACTTTCTGCCGGTCGTGGCTGCGGGGATCATCGCCCAGCACCGGATACGCTTTCCTGTCGTCGAGCAGCTTGTGGATCGGGCCCAGGGAGACGCGATTGCGCTTGATTTTGGCCGGGTCCGCGGAATAGGACAGGATCTTGCCCTGGGGATCGAGCAGGTAGATCTCGATGCTGGGGTTGATCGTCATGTAGAGGGCGAACAGCTTTTTCAGAGCCGACTGATCGATGCGCCCTTCGTCCACCAGGTTGCGGTCGGATACCAGATCCCGGGCCAGGTCCCGGTTCAGTTCCTGGTTGACGGAGGCGTAGTACTCCCGCAGGGAAAAGGTGCTCACTACGGTGTACACCAGCCCCACGGCAATCAGCAGAACAATCAGACCCGCGGCGAGGCGGGTGTACAACGATTTCAGCATGGGTCAGTCCCGGAAACGATAGCCCACCCCCCAGACGGTCTGGACATAATAGGGGTCGGAAGGGTCGCGCTCGATCTTGCCGCGCAGGCGGTTGATGTGGGTGTTGACGGTGTGCTCGTAGCCTTCGTGGTTGTAGCCCCAGACGGCATCCAGCAGTTGGGTGCGGCTGAACACGCGACCGGGCTGGCGCGCGAAGTGGAACAGCAGGTCAAACTCGCGGGCGGTCAGGTCCACCTCGTCGCCGTTCACGGTAACTTTGCGCCGGTCCGGATCGATGGTCAGGCCGTCCACTTCGATCCGACCGCCGGTAGCTTCCGGTTCGCGGGGAGCAGACAGGGCGTCCACGCGGCGAAACAGCGCTTTGATGCGGGCCGCCAGCTCCGCCACGCTGAAGGGTTTGGTCAGGTAGTCGTCGGCGCCCATTTCCAGGCCCAGTACCCGGTCCAGTTCGGTGGTCTTGGCGGTGAGCATCAGCACGGGCACATAGCCGGGGCCGGAGCGGATTTCCCGGCAGATGGACAGGCCGTCCAGGCCAGGGAGCATCAGGTCGAGGACCACCAGGTCGATGCCGCCTTCCTGGTAATGGGCCAGGCCGTCGTCGCCCCGGGTCATCAGGATGGCTTCACAGCCCAGGTCTTCGATGTGCATCTTGACCAGCTGGCCGATGCCGGGGTTGTCTTCGATGATCAATACGGTTCGGGTCATGGAGACGTCTCTGTCGCAGGCGGACCGGAAGAGCGTGCCACCGGTTCCGTCGCCGGTGGCACTGCCCCCGGCCGGTTACATGCTGTCCTTTTTGTCGTCGGACATCATGTCGTCCTTCATCATGTCATCCTTTTTCATATCATCATGATGCATGTCGTCCTGCATCATCTCATCCTTTTTCATGTCGTCGTGATGCATGCCATCGTCCTGCATCATGCTGTCTTTCTTCATGTCGTCATGGTGCATGCTGTCGTCCTGCATCCTATCGTCATGGCTCTTGTCGCCTTTCATCATGTCGTCCGCCTGCGCCAGGCCGGCGCCGAGGCCGAACAGGGCGGTGGTGAGTGCGAAGGCGATCGGGGTCAGTGTTTTCATCGTGCATTCTCCTTGTCATCCGAGCCCGCGGCCGCATGCCGTGGGTGTCACGATGCAGAATGGAGGACAGCACTCACAGCCCCATCACGTGGGCCTAAAGACTCTATAAAGGAAAGATCACAAAAACATCACGGGCAAGGGATTGGACGATACGGGGATGTGGGAGTTGGGCAAGCTTGCAATCTCGTGCCGGGAAGCGAGTGGGCGCCCTTGCCTTCGCTGGATTAGACGGCCATCCGTGGCCGCTAATCCGACCAGGACGTCCCTGTCCTTCCTTCGGCAAGGGCACCCACTCGCTTCCATCGAACCTTTGAGATACCGCAGCTACTTCAAAAGCGATGCGGATCTTCCCTGAAAACGACTACTCCCTCTTCCCTCTGATGGGACAGGAGCTGGGTGGTCCGACGCATCGGAGAGGGGGGAACGTTTTGCCGGAGGACCCTACTTCGCCGCCCCACGCAAAGCCAGCCGCCCCCGCGAAAACCGCGCATTGACCCACAGCGACAGCGCCATCACCGCACCGCCCGCCAGCAACCGGCCCAGATCGGCATCACGGTTCCAGATCAGCAGGTTCACCAGCAACCCGGCCGGCACCAGCGCGTTGTTCATGATCGCCAGGGTGCCGGCGTCCACCAGGCACGCCCCGCGGTTCCACAGGAACAGGCCAATACCGGAGGCGGCCAGCCCGAGCCAGGTCAGAATGCCCCACTGCAACGCGGTGTGCGGCAGCTTGTCGGGATTACCGAAGATCAGGAAAGACGGCAGGGCGAACAGCAGCGCACCGGCGTAGAAGTAGCCAAAGAAACGGTAGAGTGGGATGTCAGTCGGGAAGCGCTGAATCAGGTGTTTGTAACCCACCTGCCCCGCTGCGAATGTAGCGTTGGCCACCTGCAGCAACAGGAAGCCGGTGAGGAAGTCCTCACTCAAGCCGTCGTAGCGGATAATGCCCGCCCCGAGGGTGGCAATTGCGGCTGCAACCAGGGCCATGGGCGAGAAGCGCCGGTTGAGGGCGTCGTCGATCAGGGTGACGTAAAGCGGCGTGAAGATGGTGAACAGCAACACTTCCGGCACGCTCAGGTAGGCGAACGAGCGGTAGAGGCACAGGTAAGTGATCCCGAACTGCAGCGCGCCGACGACGGTCACCCCGGTTTTCAGCTCCCAGCGCACGCCGCGCCAGCGGGTCAACGGCAGGAAGGCCAGGCCGGCCAGCACCACGCGGCTCATCACCGCAAAATCGCTGTCCACGTGACCGGCCAGGAACTCACCGATCAGGCTGAAAGAAAAGGCCCAGAGAACCGTTACGAAAACCAGCAGCGCCACAGAAAACTCCCTAAACGGCGAAAGGTGGATAACCCGGAAATGCAGCAACAGCGGGATCAATGGGAACGGGTTCGATTCTCGCTTGAGCCGATGTAGCGGACGCTTCAGCTTCCGAGCAGGCCGCAGGCCTGCCGATATACCCGGGGCCCTGGCGGGCCCTCCGAAGCTGAAGCGTCGGCTACATCGAAACGCCAACCGCACGGCATCTTCTCAGGCCGCGCAGTATACGGGATTGAGAGGGGAAGTGTCGCGACGACCGTCAGGCCAGAAACTCGCGACGATACTGCGGATCCGTCTTGAAGCGCCCGCCCAGCGCCATCGTCTCGGTACTGGAGCTGGTGTCCTGCACGCCGCGGGCTTTCACGCAGTAGTGGGTCGCGTCGATGTGGACCGCCACGTCCTCCACTTCCAGCAGGGTCTGCAACGCCACCAGGATCTGGTGGGTCAGTCGCTCCTGCACCTGCGGGCGCTGGGCGAAGAAGCGCACGATGCGGTTGATCTTGGACAGGCCGATCACCTTGTCCTTCGGCAGGTACGCCACCCGGGCCAGGCCGTCGATGGTGACGAAGTGGTGCTCGCAGGTGCTGGTCAAGCTGATGTCACGCACCTTGACCATCTCTTCCACACCCATCTTGTTCTCAATCTGGGTGATCTTGGGGAACTGGCTGTAATCCAGGCCGGCGAAGATCTCGTCCACGTACATGCGGGCGATGCGCGCCGGCGTGTCCATCAGACTGTCGTCGGTCAGGTCCAGCCCCAGCGTCTCGGCGACCCGGGCCATCAGGTCCGAGATGCGCTCGACTTTCTGGTCACGGGACAAGCGGTTATCCACCATCGGTGTTTCCAGCCCCTGCTCCACCAACGCCGATCGCACCGCCAGCGCTTCCTGGCTCAAGCTGGATACCGCTACGGACTGGCCGTCAAGAAAGGATGAGGTCTGCAATTGCTGCGACATGGGAAAGCCTCTGCCCTGATTTCTGCACACATTGACGCTATCTACGCTGGCGCCCGCAGGTGGATTACTTTGACGGCCACCGCCGTTGACCTGGATCGCGTAAACCAGGCCAGCCTGCCGGACCCCGTTAGGGTGTTCCGGAGAAAGGCGGCAATTATCCTTGTCACGGGAAAGAAGCGCAAAAAAAGATCGCATAAGACCGCGATAGTCAGGCCCTATGCGACGAAGGGAAGACCAGCCGGTTGCGGCTATCAACCGGCTGCAAGACTCACTGGATATCTTTGAGCAGCGCCTGGATTTCCTGGCGGCGGCCGGCGTCGGCGACCGGTCGTTCGGGCCGATCCGGCGCGGCGAGGGCGCGTTCCAGGTAGACCTTGGCCCGTTCGGGCTGGTCCTGGTCGACCAGGTAATCCCCGTAGAAGTAGTTGGGATCGATCCCGTTCGGATTGATCTTCAGGGCCGCTCGCAGGTGCTCTTCCGCCTTTTCATCGTCGCCGAAGGAAATCGGCCAGCCCGGCACTTTGTAGTAGAGGCTGCCAAGGGAGGTGTGGGCGGATCCCTCGAGCGCGTTCTCATCGATCTTCAGCGCCTTTTCCAGGGACGCTTTGGCGTCCTTCACCAGACCCAGGGCGCCCAGGCCGCCCTTGGCGCCGGCATAGGTGCTGAGAATGATGCCCTGCCAGATCAGCGGCTCAGCCCGGTCCGGGTAGGCCTTCACGAAGGCTTCCGCCTCGGGGACGAGATCCTTGAAGGCTTTCTCGCGGGCATCGTCGCCTTTCACTTCGTAATTCACGTGGGCCCAGTCACGCTGGACTTTCAGCAGGTCCTGGTCGAGGTTCGCGGCCTGGGCCTGGCCAAAGGCCAGCAGCGTCAGGGCCAGTGCGGCCGTCCAATGGATCAGGGTTTTCATGAAGACACTCCGGATTGCAGGAAACGACGGATAATGGGCAACTGTTTGAGCATGGCGCGATCCACCAGCCGTGGCAGTATCCCGTTGAGACGAACGAACAGCTTTTCCGGCCAGCCCAGGTAACGACGCTGCTGGTCGCTCTTCATGGCGGCCAGGATCTCCCCGGCAACGGCTTCCGGCGAATCCATCCGGTTGCCCAGGGCGGCATTAAGGTCGTTGACCGCGGTTGGATTCATCGACGTCTGGGTCGCCCGGGGCGCAACGTAAAGCACCTGTATCGCGGTATCCGCCAGTTCCCGACGCAGGGATTCGCTGAAGCCCCGCACGCCAAATTTGGTGGCGCAGTAGACGCCATAGCCGGGAAAGCCGATGCTGCCGAAGGTGGAACCCACAAAGACCAACGCGCCGCGCCCCTGACGCCGGAAACGCGGCACGAAGTGGTGAGCCACCAGGATAGCGCTGCGCAGGTTGACGCTGAGCAGGCTGTCCAGCGCCGCCACCGGCAGGTCCTCGATACCGGTGAAGATGTTCTGGCCGGCGCAGTGAATCACACCGTCAATGTCGGGATAGGCTTTCGACAGATCCGCCAGCACCCGGGGCAGGTCCGGCGCAGCCAGGTCGAGACTGACCTGCTCCACGCCATCGGCCTGACCGACCATCGGCTTGGGGTGGCGACTGGCCACAATGACCCGGCTGCCGGCTTCCACCAGCGGCTGGATCAGGGCCTGGCCGATGCCGCCACTGCCGCCCAGCAGCAGGAAAACGCGGTTACGCAGTTCCATACAGTCGACTCTCCTCCTGGTCGGGCAACGGAATGGCGTGCAGCATGTCGCCGTACAACCGGTACACCACCTTGGCGGTGTCCACGATCGCCGCCTGATCAGCCGGGTCGGTGATGCTGTCCATCAGGTTGCGGAAAAAGTCGAAGTGGTCCTGGTCCAGGCTGCCGTGGGAATAGAGGTAGCTGAAGGCCTGGTTGGGCAGCCCCAGGTGCTTCTGGATCTGCTGGCCCATCGGCGTGGCCAGCGACACGCTGGTGCCCTCCAGCACCTGGACCATGCCGAACAGACCAACCGGGTTGCCCCGCGCAATCAGGTCATACAGGTAGGACACCATCAGACGGATCGGCAGATCCGGCGTGCCGTGACGTACGGCGTCAGCCTCGGCGCCGCAGGCGGTGAGGTCGTTCAGGATCCACTCGTGGTGGCCGTACTCTTCCTCGATGTATTCCACCAGGGCCTTGCGCACGTGTTCCAGACGCTCCGGCAAACGACCGCCACAGGCCATCATCAACGGCGCCGTGTGTTTGACGTGGTGATAGGCCTGGCTCAGGAAGTACGTGTAGCTGTCCAGGGTAAAGCGCCCTTCCTGGATGGCCCCCATCACCGGTGCGCCGGTCACGTGCGCCCGGTCCGGTTCGGTCTGTGCCTGGAGTTGGTCAAAGAAAGCCATGGATCATTCCTCGTGGTTCTGGATCAGCCGCAACGGGCTTCGGATAGGGTGATGGCGGCCGGATCGCTTTGTTCAGCGGCCGCCAGCAGCTCACCGAGATCGGCCATTAAACGGGGCCGGATCAGGCGGCCATTGGGAGTAACGTGCCCCTGATGCGGTGACAACGGTTCACGGCGGATATAGAGCTGTGACAAGCGGGCGTAGTCCGGAAGCGTCCGATTCAGCTCCGCCACGGCACGCGCCACGGCGTCACTGTCCCGGCTGTCGGCTATCACCAACAGGGCACGGGGTCTCGGCTCACCGTCACCAAACACCAGCGCCTGACGCGCGCCGACAGACTGCACCAGCTCACTCTCCAGCCACTCGGGATTGATATTGCGACCGTAGCTGGTGATCAGCAGGTTCTTGGAACGGCCGTTGACGACCAGGAAGCCATCGTCATCGAACCGGCCCAGATCGCCGGTAGCCAGAGGCTCCCGGGGACGTTGTTCATCGCCCAGATAGCCCAGGTGGGTATTGCCGCGCACCAGGATCTCGCCCAGATTGCTCACCGACACCTCGACATGGGAGAGCGGCTTGCCCACGCAACCGGGCCGGTTGGCGTCGGGGCCGTTGAGCGCCACCACCGAGCCACACTCGGACAGGCCATAGCCTTCATAAAGCGGCAGGCCCTGAGCATCGGCGCGATCCAGCAACGCCGTCGAGACCTTACCGCCTCCCACAGCCAGGAAGCGGAAGCGCAGTCCCGATAGTGCGCCCTGTTCCGCGGCGGTCACCAGCAGCGTGGCCAGCTCCGGCACCAGGATCAGCGAATCGGGCTGACAGGCGTGCAAGGCCTGCAGCAACTTCGGCACATCCAGCTGGCTGCTGCCGGTGAAGCCCAGCTGGCTGACTGGCCAGACATGGACCGTCGCCCCCAGGGACAAAGGCAGATAGACGCCGGCGACGTTCTCCAGCAGCGTCGCCAGCGGCAGCACACAGAGGTGGCGTCGAATGCCGAGGGAGCCGACCCGCTCCGCCAGTGCCCGGACCGTCGCATCCTGATGCTCGCCGGACAGGCAGACGCCGCGTGGGGTGCCCGTGCTGCCAGAGGTAAAGGTGATCTTGGCCGTACTTGCCGGCACGTGGCCTTCAACGCCGGTCGTGTGCAGCGTCCGCAGGCAGACCGGCCCCCAGATCGGGACCGATTCGATATCGCCTGACGGCAAATCCGCAGGGCGACCGAACAGCAGCCCCTGTAATCCGGCGCTGTCGCACAGATGCTGCACCTGTTTCTCCGAAAAGAAACCGGGGACCGGCACACACACCAGCTCGGCCAGACGGCAGGCCAGATCCGCAATGATCCACCCCGGACTGTTGTCACCACACAGACCCAGCCGCTGCAAGCCACTCTCACGCAGGCGTTCTGCCAGCACTTCCACGGCGGTCATCAGTTCTTCGTAAGTGAAGCTTTCATCCGGCGACTTCAGGGCAATGGCGTCGGGCTGCTCCATCACCCGCTGCAAGACAGTATCAAGCAGAGAGCTCATAGCGCCCTCCCGCAGCTGGCACCCGGTGGATGTGCCGCAGCAGGCCCAGTCGCGTGAGGGCATCATGGCCCGAGGGCACATGAGCCACCATGACCATGGGCGAGTGCTGGTAATAGCGGCCCCAGCCGCGGCCCTTGTCAGGCAGGCGCGCAGGATCGGCGTTGCCGACGATCTCGGTGCGGATGCCCATCCGATCGAAGCTGTTTCGCAGGTGTGACGTGCCGGTAAAGGCGATCCACTGCACGTCGCGGTCGGCGAGCCAGATGGTCAGTAGCGGGAACAGGAACCGGCTGACGCCGGGCTCGACCCCGGCCAGGTGCGCCACTTCGATAATGGAAGAGCGGGCGGAACCGTCCGGAATGGCGGACTCGATCGGCCCGTCCAGGTAATCCTCGAGAAACAGGCGTTCTTCGGCGGCGCAACGGACACCCACCGCAGCGGATACCCGGTTTTCGGGACTCAGCAGGGCCATCAGGCTGGCAATACGTAGGCGTGGTCGCGCACCATAGGCATCCAGGAAGCGACTTTGAATGAATCGGACAACCTGCTCTTCGGCAGGGGAATCCGGGCTGACGGAACACAGGCTACGACCGGCCAGGCTCAGCTCGGGGCGAAAATCCTCGGGCCATGAAAGCCGGTCCGGATGAGGCAAGGTATCAGGCATGGTCATCGGTCTCTCTCGTCAGGTTTACACAGACTAGAGGACCCGCCTTAATGGAAACTTAAGCCGCCAATATCGCTTTCTTAAGCCATACTTAAGCTTTATATGGAAGCCTTGCGGGCGTTGCGGGAAAAGGATTCAGGAATGCGGATACTGCTGGTCGAAGACGATCACCACCTGGCCAGGACCATGCTGGGCATGTTGCGGGAACACCACGATACCGTCGACTGGATCGACGATGGCCAGAAAGCGGCCAATGCCATTGCCGACGAGCATTTCGATCTCGTCCTGCTGGACCTGACCCTGCCCCGCAAGGATGGGCTGGACGTCCTCAAGGACGTGCGCAAGCGCGGCGTTCCAACGCCCATCATCATCCTCACTGCCCGTGGCGATATGGATGAAAAGCTCACAGGACTGGATGCCGGCGCCGACGACTATATGACCAAGCCATTCGTCATGGCCGAGCTGAAAGCCCGCATCCGTGCCGTGACCCGCCGCGCCGAGGGCAAGGCCGACAGCAGCCTGGTCGTCGGCCATCTGAAGCTGAATCCCGAACACGGCCAGCTGTTCCTCGCCGACAGTGCCGTGACCCTGCCCCGGGCGGAATTCCAGATCCTGCACTACCTGATGCGCCACCCGGACCAGGTCGCCACACGCCGGCGCCTGGAGGATCAACTGTACGGCTGGGACCACGGCGCCGAAAGCAACGCCCTGGAAGTCCACATCCACCACCTGCGCCGGCGAATCGGCAAGACGCTGATTCGCACTGTCCGCGGGGTCGGCTACATGCTCGACTCCAATGAAGCCCGCAACGCCGATGCCGTGTCCTGATGTCCCTGACCCGCAAGCTTTCCCTGACCGTCGCCCTGTTGACCCTGTTCCTGGCCCTGGTTGCCGCCGTCTGGAGTTATCTGGGCAGCAACCATGAACTGGAAGAGGTGTTCGATGCCGAACTGGCCCAGAGCGCCCGGATCGTTCAGGGTCTGGTTCACCACCTCTCTCACGATCAGCCACTGGGCCAGTTGAAGGACGCGCTGGAAGACTCGCTGCAACTGCCGCCCGGCGTGGACGACCCGGACGACGACGATGAAGCCCTGCCCAATCAGCTGGGCCATAAATACGAGAAGAAAATCGCCTTCCAGATCTGGGCGAAGGACAGCACCCCCCTGCTGTCGTCGCCCGCCCTCACCGAACAGAGTGACCGGCCCTCGCCCGGCTATGCGTGGGCCGAGTCCGGCGGCTACCAGTGGCGCACCTTCACGCTGCGCGATCCGGAAACCGGCCTGTGGATCCTGAGCGGTCAGCGCGAGGATATCCGCAGCGAACTGAGCGGTGAACTGGCCATGAGCAACGTGCTGCCGCTGTTGATCGTATTGCCTGTCCTGCTGGTTTTGGTGGTCCTGGCCATCCGCTGGACCTTCCGGCCGCTGCGCCAACTGGAACGCCCGATCCGCAACATGGCGCCGGAACGCATTCACCACCTCGACGAAAAGCAGGCTCCGCCGGAAGTCCATGGTCTGGTCAGTGCCGTCAACGGCCTGCTGCGACGCCTGGATCAGGCGCTGGAGCGGGAACGCCAGTTCTCCGCCGATGCCGCCCATGAGCTGCGCACACCGCTGGCCGCCCTGCGCCTGAACCTGGAAGAGGCCAGCGAAAAATCTCCCGGGCAATTTGCGGACCTGTTGGCGTCGGTAGACCGGATGAATCACCTGGTCGAACAGATGCTGTTGCTGAGTCGCATTGACGCTGGCGCCCCCGGCGAACCCCAGTTGGACAGCATTTCGGACATCGTGGCCCAGGCCGTGGCCGATGTGGCCCCGGTGGCGCTCCGGGACAACGTGGAACTGATTCTCGACGATCGCGTCGACAGCGACCGGGTTCTCTGCCACAGCGCGCTGATTGCCACCCTGGTGCGGTCACTGACCGCCAACGCCATCCAGTACAGCCCGGCCGGCAGTGAAGTCACCCTGCAATTAACGGAAAAGGGCGCCGACACCTGCCTGAGGATCTGCGACAGTGGACCGGGCATTGCCCCGGAGGCTCGGGAACGGGCCCTGCAACGGTTCGTAAGACTGGATCAGCGCCAGGGCAGCGGCGCCGGTCTGGGGCTGGCCATCGCCAACCGGATTGCCGAACTCCACGGCGGCCGCCTTGTGCTGGAAGACCGGGACGACGGGCGCCCCGGACTCTGCGTCCGGGTCATGTTGCCCCTCACGCGGCTTTGACGATTTCCCGCAGACGCTCGAACAGCTCAGCCTGGAAAGTTTCAGACAGCGGATAAAGATGCCCAGCGTCCGGAAGCAGGCGGACATCCGCATTGGGCAGGTTCTCCGCCAGGTGACGGGCATAGGCCACCGGCACGAACGGATCCTCGCGCCCCTGGTAGATCAGCGTGCGCACGCCGACTTCCCGCAGACGGAACCCCCAGTCCACCAGTTCGGTCATCAAATCCTGGGCGATGGCCCGGCCCCCGCTTTCCAGACAGGTGATCTGATCCGCCCGGAACAGCTGGGTGCGCATGAAGGACGACAGCAGTGCCCGATCGTCCGCGCTGATCAGCTGACGGGCCTCACGCATGTACAGGCCCGGATGGCGGCGTGACAGGCGCATCACCACCCGCACCACCAACCGCAGCAGCATCGGGCTGATCCGCGCCAGCATCGGACCCGGCCAGCGGGTGGCCTCCAGCAACACCTTGCGGCCGTCGTATTCGGCGAAATTGGTATACCCGGACAGGGACACCGCCAGCCGGACCCGCTCGGGCATGGCATAGGCACAGGCCAGGGTCCGCGAGCCGCCGCTGGACCAGCCCATGTGGATAAACCGGTCGATGCCGAGCGCATCCGCCAGCTGGGCCACATCATCGGGATAGTCCAACAGCACGCGGTCCGCCTGGAACGTGGAGCCGCCAATCCCCGGCCGGTCCGGCGTGATGATGCGAAACCCGTGGCGCCGGGCCTGGCGATGGAAGAACCAGCCCTCCATGCGGCAGCCGGGCATACCGTGGGCAAACAGGATCGGCGTACCCTGAGGATCCCCCAGGTCGGTGTAGACCAGATCGCGACCGTCTCGCAGCGAGAGGCGGCCGTCGTGACTTCGAAACTGGACAAAGCGGTTGATGGTCATCTTCCTTGTGACGGTGGGTGCCGGCGGACCCGACACAACGGGACTTCCGCAGTCTAGCAGGTGTCCGGGCATCCGTAGATTCCACTATGACCTGAGTCAGCTCTGCGGTGTGGCTTCATGATAGTCTCAACCGCGCTCTATCTCCCTGAACCGCCCTTTCACCTTGGACGCAAGACCCGTGGACGACACCCATCAGCCCATTCCCGAAGCCCGGCAAGGCACCGTGGCCCGCACCCTGGCGGAGTGGAAGACGTTGGCGCTTCTGGGCGGCCCCATCCTGATCGCTCAGATCGCCCAGGTGGCCAACGGCGTGATCGATACGGTCATGGCCGGCCACGCCAGCGCCGAAGACCTGGCCGCGGTGGGCATCGGCAGTAGCCTGTGGGTGCCGCTGTTCCTGATGTTCATGGGTGTGTTGGGTGCGCTGCAGCCCATCGTTTCCGGTCACCGGGGCGCCCGGGCCTTCGGGCAGATCATGCCGGTCACCTGGCAGGGCATCTACATCGGGCTGGGCGCCGCGCTGATCATGGTGGGCCTGCTGCTCAACGTGCGGCCCGTGCTCAACCTGCTACGGCTGGACCTGCACACTGCGCTGCTGACCCAGGGCTACCTGGACGCCTTCTGCTGGGGCGTGCCGGCCATCCTGCTGATGACTGCCCTGCGTGGGTTGACGGACGGGCTGGGCCATACGCATGTGATCATGGCGTTCTCGGTGCTGGGCACGCTGATCAACCTGCCCCTGAACTACATCTTCATCTACGGCAAGCTGGGCATGCCGGCCATGGGCGGCGTCGGCTGCGGCTGGGCCACGTCGATATCCAGCTGGATCGCCATGCTCAGCCTGCTGGTCTACCTGAATCGCAGCCGGGTCTTCCACCACTTTCACCTGTGGCGGGAGCGTGCCAGGCCGGACTGGGAGATCATCAACGAAGTCCTGCGACTGGGCGTACCGATCGGGTTCACCATCTTCGTCGAGGCCAGCATGTTCTCGGTGATCGCGCTGTTTCTCGCCCCATTGGGCCCCGTTGTGGTGGCGGGTCATCAGATTGCCCTGAACGTGGTGTCGCTGGTGTTCATGGTGCCGCTCAGCCTGGGCATGGCCCTGACGCTGCGCATCAGCTTCCTGGTAGGCGCCCGCGAGACGGACACTGCACGCCTGCTCGGTCGCAGTACGCTGATACTGTCGGTCGCCATTGCCCTGTGTTTCGCCTCGATCCTGTGGCTGGGCAACAGCCTGATCGCCGCCCTCTACACCAACGATCCGGCGGTGCAGGCGGTGTCGATGCACCTGCTGGTGTTCGCCGCCCTGTTCCAGATCGCCGACGTCACCCAGGTCACCTGCATCAGCGCGCTGCGCGGTTACAAGGACACCAGCGTTCCCATGGTGATCATGGTGTTCTCGTTCTGGGGGATCGGTTTGCCGCTGGGCTGGGTATTGACGTTCACCGATACGTTCGCCGATCCCATGGGCGCGGCCGGGTTCTGGGTCGGGCTGACGGTCAGCCTGGTATCCGCTGGTCTGATGCTGGGGACCCGGCTATTCCGCTTCCGGGTGTCGGCTCAGCCGGCAACAGCCTGATCACCACCTGGTTGCGACCGCGGCTCTTGGCTTCGTAGAGGGCGTCGTCGGCGCGGGCCAGCCAGGATTCGGCATCGTCCCCCGGCTGCAGGCAGGAGACACCGAACGACGCGGTGATCGGGCCGGTGGGCGTCTGCAGTTCGCTGGCCACCTTGTGCCGCAGGTTTTCCGCCACCGCCTGGATGCCGCTGGCCTGTACACCGGGCATCAACAGGACGAATTCTTCTCCACCAAACCGGAACAGCTGATCGCTGCGGCGGGTACAGCGCCGGACCAGGTCGGTGCACTCCACCAGCGCCTCATCCCCCCGGGCGTGTCCGTAGGCATCGTTGATGCGCTTGAAGTGATCGAGATCGAAGATGATCAGGGCGTAGGGCATGTCATTGCGGATGTGGTTGGCCACCGCTGCCTGCATCTCCTCCTCCATGGCCCGCCGATTCTTCACACCGGTGAGCGGGTCATGGGTGGCCAGCCGTTCGAGGCGCTCCCGTTGGTGCTCGTTGCGCCGGGCAAAGATGTAGGCGCAACTGCTGACCACGATGCAGGTGGTCACGAAAGACAGCATCTGCTCATGGGAATCAAAGGCGGAACCGTCAATCATCAGCGCCGCCAGGGCCAGGCTGTTCACCACCACCGCCAAAATCGGCGAGGCCAGGAAGAAACTGGTCACCAGGGCGGGAAACAGCCAGAACAACCCTTCATCCCCCAGCAGAGTGGCCACCATCACTCCGCCGGTACAGGCAAACACCGCCAGGCAGAATCCGGCCCGCCGGTTATCCCCAGTCAGCCAGGCGTACACCACGGCGGCACAGATTGAAGCCAGGATCAGCAGGTCGGTCACGCCAGCCATGACGTTACCGGTCAGGAAACGGAACACGGCAAACGGGGTAATGCCAAAGACCGCACAGGCACCGAGCAGGGTAATAATCGACAGTTGAAAGTCGTGTCTCAATCGATAGAACATGGTGCGCAAGCCAGCCACAGCAGGGACGGCAGTGTCCCGATTATTATTGGTTATTGTCGGTGGGCGACCCGACCTTGCGCCATGACACGGCGCACAGTCCTTCCGTGATCCGCCCGGAATCTGTCAACAGCGTAGTCGGTTCCGGAAAAAAGGGTAGCCTCTTGTGACAAATGTTACGAAGCAGGTCCCATAATTGAAAGGAGCATGACCGCATGCCAGAGCCTTTTGAATTCCGCCTGCGGGTTCGCTATGGCGAATGCGACGCCCAGGGCGTGGTGTTCAACGCCCGCTACGGCGACTATGTCGACATCGCCATGAACGAGTACATCCGCACGCTGTTCGGCGATTACCAGCGCCTGCTGGACCAGGGCGTGGATATCCAGGTGGTCAACTTGAACCAGAACTGGCGCGCCCCGGCTCACTTCGATGACGTCCTCTGCGCCCGCATCGAGCCGGGCCGGATCGGCAACACGTCGTTCAGCCTGCACATCGCGTTTGTGGAATATCGCGAACAGCGCCTTGTCATGACCGCCGACATCACCTATGTCCTGATCGACGCCCGGGCCGGCGGCAAGACCCCCATCCCCGAGGCCATCCGTCGCCAACTGGCCGACGGGGCCCCCGAGACGGTGATCAGCCACGCCGGAGAGACCGCCTGAGCCCTCCGGAAAGCAAAAACTTGTTACAGGGGCGCTTTCGGGCACCCGTTCTATTACAACACGTACAGAAATAGGCTAAATTGGTCGGATGGGCCTCTGGAAGGCCTCAATTATAATAAGCTCCGGAAAGCGTGCGCGTTGTGCCAAACCTAGTCCGAATTGCCCCTGGCGCCCTGATTATCGGCAAGCCACTGCCGTGGACCGTCTACGACGCGGACGGCAATGTGCTGTTGACCCAGGGCTACGTCATCCAGACGGACGTGCAGCTGGAGCAGCTGTTCGAGCGCGGCCTGTTCTACCCCCGCCGCAGCGATACCCCCGAACCGGAGCCGGAACCCGAAGAAGACATCCGGCCCCGCAACCCCTTCAGCGACTACCCGGAACTCCTGCGGACCCTGGAAGTGACGCTGCAGTCGGTGCAGAACCAGTCGCCGGATGCCCAGCGTCGGGTGATCGGCCTGGCCAACCTGGTGGCCCGCTGCTGTCGGGAAGCGCCGGATCCGTGCCTGGCGCTGGTGCACCTGTATTCCGTGGAGCCAACCGCCTACGAACAAACCCTGTTCTACGCCATCATTTGCTATTTCACGGCCCAGCAGTTGGGAATGGACGACAAACGGGTGCTGGTTCTGCTGGGCGCCGCCCTGACCGCCAACCTCGCCCTGCTGCCGATCCTCGACAAGCTCAACCAGTCCCGGCGCCGGCTGAGCGACGACCAGCGCGCCATCATCCGTAAACACCCGATCCTGAGCGTGGCCGCATTGGAGCGGGCAGGAATCGACAACCGCCTGCTGCTGAAGATCGTCAGCCAGCACCATGAGCAACCGGACGGCTCCGGTTATCCCGAGGGCCTCAGCGGCCGGGACATCCTGCCGGAAGCGCGTATGCTGGCGCTGGCCGAGCGTTACACCGCGATGATCACCCGGCGCGCCTACCGCGACCGTTTCAGCATCACCCAGGCCCGGTCCGAACTGGCCGAAGCCAGCCACGGGTTGCACGACCGCAGTATCCACGACGCCCTGCTCAAGGCCATTACGGCTTATCCGCCGGGCTCACTGGTGCGGCTGGCCAACGGCGAAGTGGCGGTGGTGACCCATCGCGCCTCCGGCCTGCAGGGCACCCAGGCCCAGGCCATTATGAGCCCCACCGGCAACCGCTACATCGGCGCCTTCAGGCGCGACTGCTCCCGCCCGGAATACGAAATCCAGCAGGTGGAAGTCCCGGAAATGCTGCCGTCCATGGACTACGGCCAACTCTGGTCATTTGATCGTCATTGACTGCTGTGCGATAACACCGGCCAGAGCTTTCTGCCGGATCCGCCATGACGTCACCGCCTTCCCCCGACATCGACCGTTTGCTTGCCCCTCTGCCGGAGGACTGGCAACGCCGATTGCGCCATGCCCACGCCGCTCGCGTCAATGCGGGCCTGTGCAATGAGGTGTATCGGCTCACCGCCGACGAAGGCGTGTTTGCACTGCGCCTGAACCATCCGCACCCGGATGCGCTGGGGATCGATACCGCCCGGGAACGGCAGGTGCTCAACACCATCGCCGGACAGCCCTGGGCGCCCATCGTCCATCACCACGATGCCCACAGCATGCTGAGCGAATGGATGCACGGCGAAGCGCCCCTGGGTGGCGCGTCGACCCGGCTCCACTGGCTGGCTCACGCCCTGGAAAGCGTCCACACCATCACGACGCCGCTGCCTGTCATCGATATTCCGGAGCAGATGACCCGACTGGCACAACGCTGCGGCCCTGAGGCGTCCGCTGCACAACGGCGTGTTGATGCCCTGTTGACTCACTACCAGCCACCCAACTGCCGGGTCCTCTGCCACCACGACTGGCATCCGGGGAACCTGCTGATCGGTCGCGGCGGCTGGACGCTGCTGGATTGGGAATTCGCCGGCGCCGGCGATCCGCGCCTGGATGTGGGCGGCGCCATCAACGGTTTCGCCCTGAACAGTGATCAAATCACCACACTGAGCCGTATGACCGGGTTCGGCGTATCGGAACTGAAACGGGCCAGCGCGATCATGACCGCACTGGAACGGCTCTGGTTTGCCGCCAACCCGACCCTGACGGATGACGCTCAGCTCCGCCTGAGACAATGGATCGAGGCGAACTGATCATCCCGACGTGACGGGTTGAATAACGGCGGTATCGGTCCCTATATACTTCTATAGAGGCAGAAATATACCGGCAAACAGCTATTAGACGACCGGTCTAATATACGTTAGCGTTGAATCACGGTATTCAATGACGCACTCAGGAGGAACAACATGAAAGTACTGATGGTACTGACCTCGCACGACCAGATGGGCGACACCGGGCACAAGACCGGCTTCTGGCTCGAGGAATTTGCCTCCCCCTATTACGCCTTCGTGGACGCCGGCATCGACGTCACCCTGGCATCCCCTGCCGGCGGCCAGCCTCCGGTTGACCCCAACAGCGACGCCGAAGACGCCCAGACCGACGCCACGCGCCGTTTCAAACAGGACACCGAAGCCCGCAAGGCGCTGGCCAATACGTTGAAGCTGGACAGCGTCAGCTCATCCGATTTCGACGCCATTTTCTATCCGGGCGGTCACGGTCCGCTGTGGGATCTTGCCGAGGACCCGACGTCCATCACGCTGCTGGAAGCAGCGGCGGGCAACAGCACGGTGATCGGCGCGGTGTGTCACGCCCCCGGTGTCTTCCGTCACGTCAAGGGGCCCAACGGCGAAGCCCTGGTCAAAGGCCGCAAGGTGACCGGGTTCACCAACAGCGAGGAAGCGGCGGTTCAGCTGACCGATGTGGTTCCGTTCCTGGTGGAAGACATGCTCAAGGAGAGCGGTGGTGATTACAGTCGGACCGACGACTGGGGCTCTCACGTGGTGGTCGACGGCAACCTGATTACCGGCCAGAACCCGGCATCGTCGGAAGACGCCGCAAATGCGGTCATCAAGGCCATCAAGGGCTGACACCATGAAAGCGATTGCCATCGACAACGACCGGCTCGAGTGGCGGGATCACCCGTCGCCGGGCTCGCCAAGAGCGAACGAGGTCCTGATCGACGTTGCCTATGCCGGTATGAACCGGGCCGATCTGATGCAACGCGCCGGGGCCTATCCACCGCCGCCGGGCGCGTCGGCGATTCTGGGCCTGGAAGTGAGCGGGCATGTGCATGCGGTGGGTGAGGACGTCACCCATCTCCAGGTCGGCGACCCGGTTTGTGCCTTGCTGGCCGGCGGTGGCTACGCGGAGCAGGTGATGGTGCCCGCGCCGCAGGTTCTGCCGCTACCGGAGAACGTGTCGCTGCGCGAAGCCGCGGGCCTGCCCGAAGTCTTCGCCACGGCGTGGCTCAATCTCTACATGGAAGCAGCGCTCAAACCGGGCGAACGCATCCTGCTCCATGCCGGCGCCAGCGGCGTCGGCACTGCCGTGATCCAGTTGGGTCGTGCGCTGGGCAATCCGGTCTTCGTGACGGCCGGCAGCGACGCCAAGGTGGAAGCCTGCATGAGACTGGGCGCAGACGACGGCTGGAATCGCCACAACGGCAGCTTTGTATCGGCCGTGCTGGACTGGGGCGGAGCCGATATGGTGCTGGACCCGGTCGGTGGCGATTACATCGGTTTGGATCAGCAGGTGCTGCGGCCCAACGGGCGCATCGTGCTGATCGGACTGATGGGTGGCCGGCAGGCCCAGTTGGATCTGGGCCTGATGCTGATGAAGCGTCAGCGCCTGATCGGCTCCACCCTCCGCTCACAGCCGGTGGCGGTCAAGGGTGACGTCATGGACGCGCTGTACGAGACGGTCTGGCCGTTGCTGGCCGAAGGTGAGGTGCGGCCGATCATCGATCGGGAATACCCCATCGAAAAGGCCGCCAGTGCCATGGATTACCTGCAGTCCAACACCAGCCAGGGTAAGGTGGTGCTGCAGGTGGACGGCGACGCCTGACACGCCACCCCATCTCTGGTCCGGGGGCGCGAGTCCAGCGCCCCCGACGTCAAGCCCCCAAGGCCGCGTGAATTACAGCAGGCCCAGCGACTTGGCGTGGTGATCCAGGTGCTCGTCAATGAACGAGGCGATGAAGAAGTAGCTGTGGTCATAGCCGCTGTGCATGCGCAGCGTCACGTGGTGATGCACGCGCTCACAGGCCTCGGCCAGCGTCTCCGGATAGAGCTGCTCCTCCAGGAACTGGTCGGCCGTGCCCTGATCGATCAGCAGAGGCAGACGCTCCTCCGCCTCCGGAATCAGCAACGTAGCGTCGTATTCCGCCCAGGTGGATTCATCCCCGCCCAGATACCCCAGGAACGCTTTCTGGCCCCAGGGGCAGGCCGTGGGGTGGCAAATGGGCGCGAACGCCGAAACCGAGGCGTAGCGGCCCGGATTTTTCAGGGCGGCGATCAACGCGCCGTGCCCGCCCATGGAATGACCGGATACCGCTCGCTGGTCGGTCACCGGCAATTCGGCCTCCAGCAATGCCGGCAGTTCCCGGACCACGTAATCGTACATGCGGTAGTGCTTTGACCAGGGCGCCTGGGTGGCGTTGACGTAAAAGCCGGCCCCGCTGCCAAAATCATAGCTGTCGTCTTCGCCGGGCAGATCCACCCCACGCGGGCTGGTGTCCGGGCAGACGATGGCCAGGCCCAACTCTGCGGCCCGCTTCTGGGCTCCGGCCTTCTGCATGAAGTTTTCATCCGTGCAGGTCAGTCCCGACAACCAGTAAAGCACGGGCACAGGCGCCTTCCGGGCCTGCGGTGGCAGGAATACGGCAAACACCATGTCGCAATCCAGCACATCGGAACGATGGCGATACCGGCGGTGCTCGCCATTAAAGCAGCGGTTGGATGAAAGCAGTTCCATCGTTGATTCCTCTCTACCCAGTCCGGGGCAGCGCACAACCGTGTGACCCATCGCGATCGGCCCGCCTTCTGCGCCACCCTCAATTGCGGGAAAGGCGTCCGGGTCTATAGCCGGACGCCCGCCAGTGTCCATCCTTCGGGCAGGCGTCGGCCTGCCTCGGGGTCCGTCGGGGTGAGCGGTTCAACCCGCCTGCCGCGGTTCTGTCAGGATCCGATCGCCCGGAGCCATGCCGATTTCCCCGTCGGCGGCGATCAATCCTCGGTGGCAAACCTCGGCACGGCCACCCCATAGCCGGTCTTGGCCAGAGCAGCCAGGATCGCGGCCCGGGTTATGATACCGACCAGACGGCCACCGTCCACCACGGGATAGATCTTGGGCTTGTTACGACCGAGATTCTGCGCCAGATCCACAACGGCCATCTCCGGTGGCACGGTCAGCGGATCGGAGAACATGACGTCCTCCACGACCGGCTCCCCTTCATGGTGATAACTGGTCACCAGCATGGCATGAATGCAGTCCTGCTCGGAAACGAAGCCGAGCACGTGGCGCTTGTCATCCACGACTGGCAAGCCGGTAACGTGATTGCGCAGCAACACCTCCACGACCTTGGTCAGTGGCGTTCCACTGTGCACCGGTTCGATGTGATTCCACATCACATCGCCGACCTTGAGTGATCGCATGACGGACTCTCCTGTTCCAGCGGGGCGCTTGCCCCCGGAGGCATCGCAGGCGGGCGGTGGCGATGGCAGGACGGGCGTTTTGAAGCGACGCCAATCCGCTACGGCCGGCCCCGTCGTTCGGCAATGCCCTGTTCCCTTAAACTAGGCAAAGTTGCGCCGATAGGGAAATACAAAAAAGGGATCGCAGGCGCCTTGACCATTGCCAACCCGGTGCTGTGAGCGATCCCGGAATATGCCTATACTGGTGTCAGTTCTTCAACCGTTTGCCGAAGGGACTCCATGAAAACACCACCCCGCCCGCACGATGAAATGCAGCGCCTGGACGCCCTGCGCACTCTCCGGGCTCTGGACACACCGGTGGAGGAGCGTTTCGAGCGCATCACGCGCCTGGCCCAGAAGTTCTTTGGCGTGGCCATGGCGGCCATCACGTTGGTGGACGAGGAACGCCAGTGGTTCAAGTCGATCCAGGGGCTGGACACCCGCCAGACCGACCGGCGTATTTCCTTCTGCGGGCACGCACTGCTCGAGGAACACCTGTTTGTTGTCGAGGACGCTGCCCAGGATCCCCGTTTCGCCGACAATCCGCTGGTCACCGGGCACCCCCATATTCGCTTCTACGCCGGCATTCCGCTCCGGGCGCGCAATCGTCAGCCGGTGGGCACCCTGTGTCTCATCGACAATCGTCCACGCCAAGCCGCGGATATGGACTTCGATGCCCTGCAGGACCTGGCCAGTCTGACGGAACGGGAATTTACGTTCGACAGCCCCGGCAACCGCGCTCCTACGAACACCATTCGCGGCGGCGCCCGGGAGAACCTGCTGGACGAAGTCACGGGCCTCTGGAACTGGGCCGGGCTGGTGCGCCAACTGGAGGAGTCCAACCAGCGTCTGAAGCTGATTGGTGGCGACATGACCCTGGTCTGGCTGCGGGTCGGGTTCGACAGGACGAGCCTCAGTGCAGAAGAAACCAATCATCTGCGCCGCGACTGGGCCGAGAAATTGCTGTCCGGGCTGGAGTTCTTCGATACGGCAGGGGTCGTGTCCGAAGGGGACTTCCTGATGATGGTCAGCGAGAGCGATCGCGCCCAGTTGCTGGTTCGACTGGGCATGGTGGCCCAACGCCTGAGCCCGGAAGAGGGCAGGGACGGGGACCAACGGTTTCCCACGCACCTGGCCTTCGCGGCGATACGCTGCATTGACGGCCGCCTGGGCGTTGCGGAACTGCTCGACCAGTTGGAGATGGCCCTGCCGGACCCCGACAACGCCTCCGGCACCCTGGCCCTGATCGACGGCAACCAGCGCTCCCGGGTGGCGCTGCTGTAACCGGACATCACACGCTACTGTTCAGATTTTACGCAACATTTTCTTACAAAATTCGTAGACTACTTATTCCCCAAACTGCCGGATTATTGTACATTTCTCCTGCGTTTCGGGGATCCCCTCCAGAGACGTACTCCGAGTTCTTTCGGGGTGACCTGCGTGGCCTCCACAGCAGCGTCTGACACTGACATATTTTATCGCTTAGGCGTTTATGAACAGGACGTTCCCATCGTGGAGCGCCTGGACAAACTCGTTCTTTTGGAGGTGTATTATGCGTTTGAACAACCTGGTCGTCCGTTTCCGCCGCAACGTGGCTGTGCCCGAGCAGTCTCGTGTTGAGGCCATCAGCCGTCGTCAGACCATGAGCCTGGAAGCGCTCAATCGTCCGGCTCAGTCTCGCAGCATCAAGGCGGCCCTGCGCCAGCGCTAAAACCGGCGCGGTACAAGACGAACAACAAGGAGGAATCTCGTTTTGAGTATTCCCAATTGATAGCCAGCTCAAGTCTCTTGGGCTGGCTATTTTATTTCTGACCCCCGTGTTTTTGCCCGCCGATTTCCCGCGTCACCATCCGCGAAACCCCGCATGCCCCATCAGCCGCCACCCTGGCCAATCTGTGCGAGAATAGCCCCATCACACCTGTCCCTGTTTCTGATGAGGAGCGACTGATGCAATACCTGCACACCATGGTTCGCGTTGCCGATCTCGAGGCTTCCCTGCATTTTTACTGCGATCTCCTGGGCCTGGAGGAAGTGCGCCGCATGGACAACGACAAGGGCCGCTTCACGCTGGTGTTCCTTGCCGCGCCGGAAGACAAGGAGCGGGCGCTGGCCGATAAGGCGCCGATGGTGGAACTGACCCACAACTGGGATCCGGAAGAATACAGCGGCGGGCGCAACTTCGGTCACCTGGCCTACCGCGTGGACGACCTCTATGCGCTGTGCGAGAAGCTGCAAGCCGGCGGCGTTACCATCAACCGCCCACCCCGCGATGGCCACATGGCCTTCGTCCGCTCCCCGGACAACATTTCCATCGAACTGCTGCAGAAAGGCGATGCCCTGCCGCCGCAGGAGCCCTGGGCCAGCATGGAAAATACCGGCTCCTGGTAAGCCTTCAGCCCCGCGCCTGCTTGATGGTGGCCAGACTTTGTTCGGCAATGGTGTCCAGCAGCGGAGCGGGCATGTCGTGTCCCATGCCGGGAATCAGCTTGAGGCGGGCGTGGGGTATCAGGTACCGCAACTGATCGGCCGCCGCCGGTCGCACCAGGGGATCCGCCGCGCCGTGGATGATGCTGGTGGGCACCTGGATGCGACGGGTGATCGATGACAGGCTGCCGGTGGCGAGAATCGCCCGGGTCTGGCGCAGGATGCCCGCTGGATGATAGCTGCGCCGGTAGTCGTTGATCAGGCGATCACGCACCTCGTGCGGTGAGGTCGGATAATCCGGACTCTGGATCGCCCGCCAGAAATCGAGCGAGCGCGCCACCACCGCGTCTTCGTCGTGGCCCTTCACCCCCACACCCGACAGCCGCCAGACCAGCGCCAGCTTCGGCATGGGCAGGCGCGGGCTGTTGGTGGAGGTCATCACCAACGTCGCCGAACGCACCCGGCGCGGATGGTTGCCCGCCAGGATCTGACTGATCATGCCGCCCATGGACACGCCAACAATATGCGCACTCTCCAGCCCCAGGCTGTGCATCAGGCCACAGACGTCCGCTGCCATGTCATGCAGGGTGTAGGGCGCCGCTATCGGCCGGCCCAGCCGTGACAGGGCCATAGCCTTGAGCGGATGCCCTTCCAACCGCGCCTTCAGGTGCGTCGACAGGCCAATGTCCCGGTTATCAAAGCGAATGACGCGATAGCCGGCAGCCGCATAGCGATCCAGCAGCGCCTCTGGCCACAGGGTCATCTGTGCCCCCAGGCCCATGATGAACACCACCGGCTCACCGTCGACCGGGCCACGGGTTTCCACACAGAAGTCCAGGCCGTTGGCCGATACGGTATGGAGCTGGGGCGGACTGCTTCTCAGGGCTACGTTCACGGACATCTCCTTTTCTCTGTGACTAGGATACTGCATTCCTGCCCCCCAGCCATGCCCGGATTCCCCGATCCAATGAGTCAGTACGGCAAACCGATGCATGCCCAAAAATGACCAATTATTCATCTATCGCATTGTTTCCTATGAATATTTCGGTAATTATCGGCATTTGAGTCTATACTCCTTCCATTCCAACAACACCAACCCGCACCTCAGGAGGAAACGCACATGGAAGCCCTTTCCGATTTCATAAAACTGATCAACGGCTGGGTCTGGGGCCCGCCCATGCTGGTCCTGATCCTGGGCGTCGGTCTGTTCCTGAGCCTCGGCCTGAAACTGATGCCGGTGCTCAAGCTCCGCGCGGGCTTCCGTTTGATGTGGCAGGGGCGCAAGTCCACGGATGAAGGCGAGATACCGCCCTTCCAGGCACTGATGACCGCCCTCTCGGCCACCGTCGGTACCGGCAACATCGCCGGCGTGGCGACTGCGGTCTTCCTGGGCGGACCCGGCGCGCTGTTCTGGATGTGGCTGACGGCGCTGGTGGGCATGGCCACCAAGTATTCCGAAGCGGTGCTGGCGGTCAATTTTCGGGAAGTCGACGAACGCGGCGACCATGTCGGCGGCCCCATGTACTACATCCGCAACGGGCTGGGGCGACACTGGAGCTGGCTGGCCGTGCTGTTTGCGATTTTCGCGTCCATTGCCGGCTTCGGTATTGGCAACACGGTTCAGGCCAACTCGGTCGCCGACGTGGTTCAAACCAATTTTGGCCTGCCCCATTGGGTGACAGGTCTGGTCCTGGCGATACTGGTGGGCCTGGTGCTGATTGGCGGCATCAAGCGGATCGGCCAGGTGGCGTCCTCCCTGGTGCCGCTGATGGCGATTGCCTATCTCGTCTCCGGGCTGATTGTCCTGGCCCTGAACGCCACCGAGATCCCCCACGCCATTGTCATGGTGGTCAAGCACGCCTTCACGCCCGTGGCGGCCCAGGGGGGCTTTGCCGGTGCCGCCGTGTGGGCAGCGATCCGCTTCGGTGTCGCCCGGGGCATCTTCTCGAATGAAGCGGGGCTGGGTTCGGCGCCGATTGCCCACGCCGCGGCGCAGACCAACAACCCGATCAAGCAGGGCATGGTGGCGATGCTGGGCACGTTCATCGACACCATCATCATCTGCACCATCACCGGGCTGGTGATCATCACCTCCGGCGCCTGGACCAGCGGGGAATCCGGCGCCGCCCTCACCTCCATGGCGTTTGCCAACGTCTTACCCGGCGTCGGCAACTACATGGTCGCCATCGCGCTGGCGGTGTTTGCCTTCACCACCATCCTGGGCTGGTCGTTCTACGGCGAACGCTGTATCGAATTCCTGTTTGGCGTGAAGGCGATCTGGCCGTATCGTGTGTTGTGGATCATTGCCATTCCGGTGGGCGCCACCTCGAACCTGGGCATTATCTGGCTGATTGCCGACACGCTGAATGCGATGATGGCGATCCCCAACCTGATCGCGCTGGCCCTGCTGAGCCCGATCGTGTTCCGCCTGACCCGGGAACATTTCGCCCGCGAAGCGATCAAACCGCAGTCATAACAGGGCGTTATAAGCTAGAGTAAAAAGGTCTTTTGAGTTCAACCGGGCCGGCCCAATAGTCACTGGAAGCAATGGACGATCAGCGCCGTGGGCCGGCGTTACCGACTAACAGGAGGAGCATCAATGAGCTTACGTCTAGGCGATACCGCACCCGACTTTGAACAGGATTCCAGCGAAGGCCGCATTCGGTTCCACGAATGGCTGGGCGACAGCTGGGGCATCCTGTTCTCGCATCCGGCGGACTTTACCCCGGTCTGCACCACGGAGCTGGGGCTCACTGCCAAACTGAAGGACGAGTTCGCCAAGCGTAACGTCAAGGCGATCGCACTGAGCGTCGACGATGTGGAGTCCCACAAGCGGTGGATCAACGACATCAACGAGACCCAGGGCTGCACCGTCAACTTCCCGATCCTCGCGGACGGTGACCGCACGGTTTCCACCCTGTACGACATGATTCACCCCAACGCCGACGACAGCATGACCGTACGCTCCCTGTTCGTGATCGACCCGAACAAGAAGGTACGGCTGATGATCACCTACCCGGCCAGCACCGGCCGCAACTTCAACGAAGTACTGCGCGTGGTGGATTCGCTGCAATTGACCGACGATCACAAGGTCGCCACCCCGGGCAACTGGACCGCCGGCGACGACGTGGTCATCGTGCCGTCCCTGCAGGACGAGGAAGAGATCCAGAAGCGTTTCCCGAAAGGCTACAAGGCGGTGCGCCCCTACCTGCGCATGACGCCGGACCCGAAAGCCAACTGGAGCGGCGACTGAATCAGTCGTTGCCCCAAACAAAAAGACCCCGGCCTCGGCCGGGGTCTTTTTTTGTACGGTGATCCGTACCGGGATCAGAAGGCCGGTACGACAGCACCCTTGTACTTTTCCTTGATGAACTCGCGCACGTCGTCGCTGGTCAGGGCATCGGCCAGCTTCTTCATGGCATCGCTGTCCTTGTTGTCCGGACGGGCGACCAGGATGTTCACGTAAGGCGAGTCCGCACCCTCGATGATCAGCGCGTCCTTGGTCGGGTTCAGGCCCGCTTCCAGCGCGTAGTTGGTGTTGATCATCGCCAGGTCGACCTGACTCAGGACACGCGGCAGGGTGGCCGCTTCCAGTTCGTAAAAGTTCAGGTTCTTCGGGTTCTCGGCGATGTCACGCGGAGTCGCGGTGATCTTGCTGCTGTCCTTCAGCTTGATCAGGCCCGCCTTCTGCAGCAGCAGGAGCGCCCGGCCGCCGTTGGTCGGATCGTTGGGGATCGCGACGGTGGCACCGTCTTCCAGCTGGTCCAGGGAATCGATCTTCTTGGAGTAGGCGCCGAACGGCTCGACGTGAACGCCCACCACGCTGACCAGGTTGGTGCCCTTGCCGTCGTTGAATTCGGTCAGGTACGGCTGGTGCTGGAAGTAGTTGGCGTCCATCCGCTTCTGGGCCACCTGGATATTGGGCTGGACGTAGTCCGTGAAGACCTTCACTTCCAGGTCCACACCTTCTTTAGCCAGGGTCGGCTTGATGTGCTCGAGAATTTCAGCGTGCGGTACGGCGGTCGCCGCCACGGTCAGCTTGTCCGCAGCCTGTACGGAAAATGCCGCCAGGGTGGCAGCCAGCGCCAGAATCTTGGTCAGTTTCATAATGTCCTCGTTGTTACGATGGCAATTTTTCTTTTAGGCGGCGCCCGGAAAGCGCCGCATGATGCGGTGTCAGCGACGGCTGAAGTAAAGAACGAGCCGGTCGCCAACCATTTGCAATATCTGAACAAAAATAACCAGAAGCGCCACGGTAATGACCATCACGTCGGTCTGGAATCGCTGATAACCGAAACGGATGGCCAGGTCACCCAGGCCGCCCCCGCCGATCACACCGGACATGGCGGCGTAGGACACCAGCGTAATCGCAGTCACGGTGATGCCGGCGATGATGCCCGGCATGGCTTCGGGCAGCAGCGCCCCGAAGATCACCTGGCGCACCGTCGCGCCCATCGCCTGGGTCGCCTCGATGATGCCACGATCCACTTCCCGCAGTGAGGTTTCCACCAGCCGCGCGAAGAAAGGCGCACCGCCGGCCACCAGTGGCGGAATGGCCCCGGCCACACCGAGCGACGTGCCGATCAGCATCACCGTGAACGGAATCATCACGATCAGCAGGATAATAAACGGCACCGAGCGCAGGACGTTCACCACGAACGACAGCACGGCGTAGGCCACCGGCTGTTCCAGCAGCTGGCGCTTGCCGGTCAGGAACAGCAGGACGCCCAGCGGCAGGCCGAACAGCACACTGAAGAACAGCGACGCGCCGACCATCACCAGCGTGTCCCAGCTGGCCCCGCCGATTTCGCCCCAGTCCACGTTGGTCAGCAGATCATCCATCATCGCACCACCTCCACGTGAACGTCGGCCGCTTCCAGAGCAGCCTGTGCGGCTTGCAGGTCACCGCCCACCAGTGACAGGGTGAGCTGGCCGTAGGGCGTGTCCTTGATACGGTCGATACGCCCGGAAAGAATACTGAAATCCACGCCGGTCTCCCGCGCCACACTGCCCAACAACGGCTTGTAGGTCGACTCGCCGCGGAACGTCAGGCGCAGGATGCGGCCTTCGGCCTGTTCGAAATTGGCCTGCATTTCCTGCTCGTCCACATGCTCGCTCTCAAACACGAAATCGCGCGTGGTGGGGTGCTTCGGATGCAGGAACACGTCGGTGACCGGGCCCATCTCGACCACCTCACCGGCGTCCATCACGGCCACCCGGTCGCAAACCCGGCGCACCACGTCCATTTCGTGGGTGATCAGGACAATCGTCAGCTTCAGTTCCCGATTCAGATCCCCCAGCAGACGCAGCACCGATTGGGTGGTCTGCGGGTCCAGCGCGCTGGTGGCTTCGTCACACAGCAGGATGGTCGGACGACAGGCCAGGGCGCGGGCGATGCCGACCCGCTGCTTTTGCCCGCCGGACAACTGGGACGGGAACTTGCGCGCGTGATGGGTCAGGCCCACCCGCTCCAGCAATTCCGCCACACGGGTGCGGATCTCGTCCCGGGAATAGATGCCCGCCAGCTTCATGGGAAAGGCGATGTTGTCTTCCACCGTCTTGGAGGACAACAGGTTGAAGTGCTGGAAAATCATCCCGACCTTGCGCCGGAAATTGCGCAGGTCGTCGCTGTCGTACCCGGTCACGTCCTCGTCATCGATCACGATCCTGCCGCCGCTGGGACGTTCCAGCAGGTTGATAAGGCGAACCAGCGTCGATTTGCCCGCCCCGGAATGACCGACGATGCCGAACACCTCGCCGTTCTCGATCGCGAGACTGGTGGGCTGCAGCGCGGGGATCGCCCGGCCTTCCACCTCATAGGCCTTGTGGACCTGATCAAACTCAATCACTTGGCATCTCTGCAAACCTGAAAATGATCGCGCAGTATAGCGCAGGCCGGCGCCAAACCCGAATCGGGGCATGCCGCAACGCCGCCCGAAACGCGGCACTCGGCGGGAAGGGCGCAATCAGCTAGACTCATAAGATGAACAAGCAGTCACAAATCTCGGAGCCACATTCTTGAGCGACACGCCAACGCGTCTGCAGTCGACCCAGGCCTGGGTGGATTACCTCAGCCAGGTCGAACTGCCTGTCCTGGCCAACACCCTGCGCCGCATTAACCAGCTGGCGGAAAGTAACAACTCGACCGTGAGCGAGCTGGCGGCCGTGATTCTCAACGACGCCCAGCTCACGTCCCAGGTGCTGCGCCTGTCGAATTCGGCCTTCTATAACCACAGCCGGGTTCAGGTGAGCACCGTGAGCCGTGCGATCACGCTGATTGGCTTCGATGCGGTGAAATCGATGGCCATCTCGTCCCTGTTGATCGATACGCTGATTCAGCGCAACCCCCGCCCACACCTGCTGAAATCCCTGGCGCGGGCGCTGCATGCGGCGGTTCAGGCACGCTGCCTGCTGCCCGGCGGCAATGAACAGGCCCATGAGGAGGTGTTTATCGGGGCGTTGCTGATGAACATCGGCGAACTGGCTTTCTGGTCGTGCCCCACCGAACAGGCGGCGGAACTCGCCGCCCGCATGCCGGCTGACAAACCCGCCGAACTGCAGAAAGAGATTCTCGGCACCACGTTTGTCGAAATCACCCGCGGTCTGGTGGACGTCTGGAAACTGGGTCGCTTTATTCACGATGTCGTCAGCGCCGGACGGGCCAGTTCACCCGCGGTTGCGCTGGTGCGTGATTCCGTTGAATTGGCCCGTGAGGCCGAGAACGGCTGGCGCTCGGCGGCGGTGGACAAACGCCTCGCCCGCATCGCCGAGAACATCGGTGAGCAGCCTGCCAGCGTGCGGGACCAGGTGCGACTCAATGCCGGCGAGGCGGAGGAGATTGCCGTCTCCTTTGGCATCCCCCAGATCCGTGGTCTCCTGCCCGGAAATGCGGAATCCGATGCGGGAGAAGCCCCCGAGGCGCCGCAGGGGGATCCCGGTTTGCAACTCAGTATCCTGCGAGATATTTCCGCCGCGCTGGCGACCCAACCGGATCTGAACGGCATTTGCCAGATGGTCGTGGAGGGCATTCATCGGGCCGTCGGGTTGCGTCGGGTTGCGCTGCTGATGGCCGATCGCAGCGGCGCCGAGCTGGTGCCCCGCAAGGTGCTGGGCAGCGGCACCGCCGCCTGGCGCGATCATTTTATGGTCCACCGGGACGGCGCCGACGGTCTCAGGAGCTTGCTCACCGACCAATGCGAAATCCTGCCCGCCGGAGATCGGCCGCTGCTGCCGAACTGCGATGCCTGGATCGGCACCCGCCCGGCTTTAGCGGGACCGCTGTATGCCGGTTCCCGCCGGGTGGGCCTGTTCTATGCCGACAATGGCGACCTGCAGGCCAGCCTGTCCGAGGACCAGCTGACCGCTTTCAGCCATTTCGTGCAGCAGGCCCAGCTCTGCATCACCCTGCTGGCCCGGTAACCGGGCCGGTTACTCCAGCTCATGCAACTTCGTGATGTGCAGAATCGGGCCGGTGGGTGCGCCACTGGGGGATCCGCCTTTCGGCTCCAGGCTGATCGCCAGCGTCTTTGAGGCCCGCAGGGCGGCGCGAGCTGCCGGCGACAGCGTGATCTGCAGGCTGTCCTTGCCCACCGGAATGACGCCCAGCGAGAGCGGGTTGCCATCCGCGGGGACGACCCACAGCTCATAATCATGCTGGCCTTCCGGCGCCGTGGCCGCCACCGGCCGCAGTCTCAGTTTGCCCGGTTCGCCGGTTTCCGCCACCAGCCACAGGGGATCCTTCACATCCGGCTGCACCACCGCGCCCGACAACAGCGGCCCCTGGGCCTGGGGTGCCGGTTCACGCACCAGCATCACCGCCAGCACCAGCACGGCGGCCGTGGCCACCAGGCTCCAGCCGGCCCAGAGCCAGCTCAGTCCGCCGCGCCGTACCGGTGCTTCGACGGTGTTCGGCCAAAGCCGCCGTTCGATCGCCGTCCAGACACGCTGCGGTGGTTCTTCCTCAGGGACCGCATCGGCCAGCGGCGCGAGTTTGTTTTCCCAGTACCAGACCTCCTGCCGGACCGCCCAGGATTCCATCATCCAGCGCTCAAAACGCCGCCGTGCCCCGCCTTGCAGGGCACCGAGCGCGTATTCCGCCGCCAGGCGTTCGATGCGTTCCGGTGTTCTCTTCATCGTTCCAGGCACCTCTTCAAAGCCTGTAATCCCCGGCGAATCCAGCTCTTCACCGTACCGATCGGCGTACTCAGCGTGACCGACAGCTCTTCATGGGTCAGCCCGCGGTAATAGGACAGCAGGATGCTGTCCCGCTGGGTGTCGCTTAACTCTTCCAGGCAGCCCTGCAGGGCTGCGGCCCCATCGGCCTGCATCGAGGCATCCAGCGGACTGAGGCTGTCGTCTGCCACGTTCTCGAGCTGGTCATCGCCCGCGGTCCGGCGCACCTTGCGCGCCCGGATGAGATCAAGCGTGCGGTAGCGGGCGATGGTCAGCATCCAGTTGAGGGGCGTGCCCCGCTCCCGGTGATATTCCCCGGCGTGGTGCCAGATGCGAACGAACGCATCCTGTAAGGCCTCCTCGGCCAGTTCCGGTTGGGCCGCCAGTTTCTGGCACACGCCGAACATCCGCCCGGCCATTTGCCGATATAAGGCCTGGAAGGCCGCCCGATCCTGCTGGGCAACCCGCGCCAACAGGCCCATCAATTCTTCCTGATCCGTCTCTGATGCCATAAATCCCTGCTCTTCAGGTTCGACGTTCTTCCAGATCAGGTAGCACCAGTACGTCTGACCCGTTCGGGAAGATGCGCTGTGGTGACTGCCTGAATAATTTATTGACGAGGTGCAACTTTTCAGAAGAGGGGGCCGTACCGGCCTCAGACAGCACACACGAACCGCTGTCTCTCAGAACCATTCGCCACCTAAAAATAGCAGAGGAATGGATAATGAACCTGAATCTGAAGCGATCGCTCCTCGCGGTTTCGATCGCAGGGCTCTGTACAACCCCTCTCGCCGGCTTTGCATCCAGCCACCGTGAAGCCCCATTCATTACCGAGACCCCGAAGGTCGACGGCACCGACTTCTACATGTTCCGCAGTTATGAACCGGGGCATGAGGACACCGTCACCCTGATTGCCAACTACCTGCCTCTCCAGGACCCATACGGCGGCCCCAACTATTTCGATCTGGACGACGACGCCATTTATGAAATTCACATCGACAATACGGCAGATGCACAGGAAGACATCACCTTCCGTTTCGATCTGTCGGATGTGAAACAGGACCTGAAGTTGGATATCGGTGGGGAGATGGTCTCCGTGCCGCTCAAGAACATTGGCGCCATCGGCCCGGCGGCCACAGACACCAACAACGTCCAGGTGCGTCAGGAATACACGCTGGAAGTCATCCGCGGCGATCGTCGATCCGGCACGGTACAGATGGCCACCAACGTGGATACCGGCACCGAAACCTTCCGCAAACCGCTGGACAACATCGGCACCAATTCGATCAGCGACTATGCCGCCTACGCCGCCAATCACGTCTACGATGTGTCGCTGCCCGGCTGCAGCGGTAACGGCCGGGTCTTCGTGGGCCAGCGGAAGGACGCCTTTGCGGTGAACCTGGGTGAAATCTTCGATCTGGTGAACCTCGCCAATCCACTGGGCGCTCGGGACCAGGGCCTCGACACCCTGGCTGACGCGAACGTGACCTCCTTTGCCCTGGAAGTGCCCACCGACTGCCTGACCGGCTCCTCCCAGACGGCCGGCGGCGACCCGGTGATTGGCGGCTGGACGACCGCCAGCATCCGTCAGGCCCAGGTCATCAATCCGGCCCCGACCCGTAACGGCAAGGGTGCCAGCGTCAAGGGCGGCGCCTACACCCAGGTCTCCCGACTGGGCATGCCGCTGGTGAACGAGGTGGTGATTGGCCTGGCCGACAAGGATCGCTTCAACGCCAGTGAACCGGCAGACGACAACCAGTTTGCCACCTACGTGACCAACCCGACCCTGCCCAAACTGCTGCAGGTGGTCACCAGCGGCGCCATCCAGGAACCGCAGGTGTTCCCGAGGGTGGATCTGGTGGCCGCCTTCCTGACCGGCCTGACCCTCAAGGACGGCGGTGGTTCGGTGATCTTCTCCAACCAGCCCGCTGGCGTGCAGGCAGCCGACATGCTGCGCCTGAACACCGCTATTCCGGCGGCCGACCCGGACGTGAACAACCAGTCTGATCTTGGCCTGCTCGCCAGCAGCCCGGATGCCACCGGTTTCCCCAACGGCCGTCGACCGGTGGATGACGTGGTGGACATCGCGCTGCGCGTAGCCATTGGCGCCACCCTGCCGTTCTTTGGCGAGACCGACCCGAACAGCGGCGCGCCGCTGACCGACGGCGCCGTGGTTGACCGGTCCCAGCTGCTGGATGGCTTCCCGTACCTGGGCACGCCGATTCCCGGCTCGCCCACAACGCCGTAACCGGAGGTTGCCATGAAAGCGATTATGACTTTGATCGCTCTGTCGTTGTTGGGCTTGGCAGGTTGCTCCAGTAACCACGACAGCGACGACGACAATAACGCCGAGGTGGATTTCACCGCCTTCGTGAAGTCGGAAATCAAGAACACGCAGGATGATCGCGACGCCGTAGACGTCAACGACGTGACCTTTTCGTTCAACGATCAGGACGACCCCGATGCCTACGATGACATCCTGCAGTAACACCGCGTCTGTTGGCCGCCTCCAACGAGGCAGGGGGCCGGCCAACCCTCACCCCGCCCCTCCGGGCGGGGGCTTTTTCGCACTCCTGTTCTGTCTTTTCTTCGCACCGGTCTGTCTGGCGGCTGCCCCGCCATTGGAGCCCATTCCAGCGCGGACGGTACTGGTCAACCTGCCGGAGACCGGCGTGTCCGCGGCGCCCACGAGCCAGAGCGCCGATGCGCTGGCCGCAGAGGTCCGCCACCAGTTGAAGGCGGCCCGCCAACAGGGCGACCCGCGTTTTCTGGGCTACGCCCAGCGCGCCCTGGACCAGTGGCCCACCGCCCGGCTGACGTCGGAACTGCGCCTGCTACGAGGCAGCCTGCGCCAGAGCCTGCACCAATTCGACGGGGCGGAAGCGGACCTGAAAGCCGTGCTGCAGGCCCAACGGTCCGGTCCCCTGCGCAGTCAGGCCTGGCTGACGCTGGCCAGTATCCGGCTGGTCCGGGGCGACTATGCCGGGTCCCGACAGGCCTGCGAGGCGTTTGCCGACGACTATCCCGGCCTGATCGCGGCCAGCTGTTTCGCCCAGGTGGACGCCCGAACCGGCCAGGCCCGCGCGGCCTATGAACGACTGTCCCGGGCTGTACACCAATCGCGCTCTACCCGCGATCCCGTGAGTCGCGCCTGGGCGGAAGGCACCCTGGCGTCACTGGCCGCACAGCTCGGCCTGGATGCGGCGCAGACGCACTGGCGGCGAGTCCTGGTGATGGATCCCGGCGATCTCTACAGCCGCGCGCTCTACGCCGACTGGCTGCTGCAGCAGCATCAGCCGGAAGCGGCGCTGGCTCTGACCCAGGGCTACGAGCAAGTCGATAGCCTGGCCGTCCTCAAGGCGATCGCACTGAAACGCAGCCAGCAGGACGACCGGGATTTCGAGCAACGCCTGGCGCAGCGCTTCGCCGAGGCCCGGTGGCGCGGCAACCTCCTGCACAAGCGGGACTACGCCCGTTACCTGCTGGATGTGGGCCAGCAGCCGGAGGCCGCCTTCCACTACGCCAGTCTCAACTGGCAAAGCCAGCGCGAACCGCTCGACACCCGCCTGCTGCTGCGCGCGGCCTCCGCCGCCGGTGAAACATCGGCCCGACAGGACCTGGTCGACTGGCTGGCCGACAACCACCAGTCGGACGCACGCTATCCGGAGACCACCCCATGACCCGATGGTTGGCAGGACTGACCCTGCTGTTTGCAATGGCGGGGCCGGCCCTGGCCCACAAGGCCAGCGACGGCTTCGTCTACCTCGACACGTCGACAGAGCCGTCGCAGTTGCGGATCGACGTGGCCCTGCGCGACCTGGCGCTGGTGGTGCCGCTTGATGCCAACGGCGACCGGCAGGTCACCAGCGACGAGCTGAACCGGGCCCGGGGCGACATCACTCGCTACCTGGAACAGGGCGTCCAGCTCCAGGCCGGTTCGCGGAACTGCCGCCTGGTGGGCCAGGATTGGGGCCTGAGCCGTCACAGCGACGGCCCTTACGCCGCCCTGCGCTATCAGGTGCGCTGCCCGGCGGATGCCGCTCCGGACCAGCTGCGCTACGATCTCCTGTTCGAGGTCGACAGCCTGCATCGCGGCCTGATCCAGCAGACCGATGGCGACCAGGAACAGCTCGCCGTGCTCGGCCCGGACGACCATGCCTTGTCCCTGGATGCCGCCGGGCGCAGCTGGTTCAGTGTGTTCGCGGATTTCCTGCAACAGGGCATCTGGCACCTGCTGCTGGGCTTCGACCACCTGCTGTTCCTACTGGTGCTGATCCTGCCCGCCACCCTGGCCCGCCACCAGTCGACGCGCGATCCCAAGATCCTGCGCAGTCGCCTGTGGGAACTGGCCGGCATCGTGTCTTCGTTCACGGTGGCGCATTCCCTCACCCTGGGCATGACGGTGCTGGGACTGGTCCATCCACCCAGCGGGCCGGTGGAGATCATCATCGCGCTCTCCATTGCCGTCACGGCGATCAACCTGCTTTTCCCGGTCCTGGGTCACCGGACCTGGAAGATCGCCTTCGGATTCGGGTTGGTGCACGGCTTCGGGTTCGCCAGCGTTCTGGAGGAATTGACTCACGGCACGTCAGAAAGGGTCCTGGCCCTCGCCGGCTTCAATCTGGGGGTAGAGGCGGGGCAGCTGTTGATCCTGGCCGTGATTTTCCCGCTGCTGTATGCCATCAGCCGGTATCGCCTGTACCAGCGCGCGGCGGTTCCGGCCATCGCCCTGGTGGTGACCGTGATCAGCCTGTATTGGGCCGCGCAGCGGTTTGTGGCGTTGCCGATGATGTCTTGAGGTAGGTGCGGACGTCACCGGTCACGTCGGGTTGCCTGTCCGACGTGACCGGAGCCCGTTTAATGACGGTACGTGCCCGTCTGGCGTGTCAGTGAAGGTTGCGCATCTGGCGCGGATACAGGGCCGCGCTGACTTCCGGCTCTTCCAGCAGGTCGGCCAGTTCCCGGTCCACTTCGGTTTCCTCACCCTCGTCCGGCAACGGCTCGAACAGTGTGTTCAACCAGGCGGCGACGGTCGGCACGTCGTCCCGGTCGTAGTCCGTCGACAGGGCACCGATTCGCTTGAAGCCGATGATGCGCTGATGCCGCGGATCGCGAATCTGCTCGAAGCCACGCCAGTAGACCCGGTCCCGGGTATGCAGCTGCACGAACAGGGTGTCGATCGGATCCGGTGCGTCATCCTCCTTGGGTTCGGGGTCCGTTTCGCGCTTGTTGCGGATTGTGGTCCAGGCCGGATAGAGCACGGCCACCGCGTCCGCTTCGACATGTTCCCGGGCCGCGCGCAGGATCAACGCCCAGCGGGCCTTGTCTGCTTCGGTTTCCAGGGACTGGATAGGCAAGTCGTAACTCTGATCTGAAGACAGGACGATAGCCATCATGGGAGCATCCAGCTCTCCCATCGCTTCACCCTGTGCGACAGATACCAGTTCGTCGATCGCAATCGGTTGCGGATAGTTCATGGTACGCTCGCCTCCTCGGTGCCATCAGGGTAGGGGGAGACACTGGACACAACTGCCTGTCCGGCGCACTTACGTTAGACAGGCTGTCTATTCAGTGATCGCCTCGGGAGTCGGGCAACTCCCTCCTACAGCATAGCGTGTCTCTCCAAAAGGTTAAACGTGGAGACGACCGGGGCGGATCACAAGGTGTCCGCCGAAGAAAGTGCGTCGTAGCGATGCCACCAGGGCAAAGCCGCTTCCAGCTGCCCCGCCAGTTGGAACAGCGTGGCCTCGCCTCCGTGGGGTGCGCCGAACTGAACGCCCACAGGCATGCCCTGCACCGTCCAGTGCAACGGCATCGACATGGCCGGCGTGCCGGTGAGGTTGGCCAGCTGGGTAAACGGCGTGCGCGCCAGGGACTCCAGCGCCAGCTGATCCACCATGCCACTGCGATGGACCAGCCGGCCGGCCTTGAGCAGCAGCATGAGGCGACTCACGATCTGCAGGTGCGCCGGGGTGTCCAGTTCCCCGATGCAGGCCGGCATCTGGCCGGTGGTCGGGCACAGGTAAAGGTCATAGGTTTCGAAGAACAGCCCCAATGCCCGGGAGAAGTCGTTCCATTGCTGGCGCAGGCGGACGTAATCCGGCGTCGGCAGTGTGCGGCCTAACATGCCGATCAACCGCGTATCCAGTTCGAAATCCCGGTCGTGGGCGCCGTATCGCTCTGCCGCCCGTGCCATCGCCGCGGAGACCTCGCCGAAGTACAACGCCAGGTAACAGCGGGCCAGGGCCATACCGTCAAAGTCGGGGCGGGCGTATTCAATCGTGTGCCCCAGGTTTTCCAGGGTCTTGGCGGTGCTTTCTACCGCGTCGATGCACTCCTGCGCCACGTCGCCGCCGTAGGGCGAGTTGGTGAACACACCAATCCGCAGCGGGCGCGGCGTCTCGGTCACCTTATCGGCATAGGAGCCCTCCGGCGGGGCGATGGTAAACGGATCACCCGATTCGGCGCCAGCCAGGTAATCCAGCATGGTGGCGCTGTCCCGCACGCTGCGGCTGACCACATGATCGGCCGAGGCGCCGGTCCAGTGTTCGCCCATGCCCGGTCCGGCGGATACCCGCCCGCGGGAAGGTTTGAGGCCAAACAGACCGTTATAGGCGGCCGGGATGCGGATCGAGCCGCCACCATCGTTGGCACCGGCCATCGGCACGATGCCGGCGGCCACGGCGGCGCCGGAACCACCACTGGAACCGCCCGGCGTGCGCTCGGTATCCCAGGGGTTCAGGGTCGGACCCCACAACCGGGATTCAGTGACTGCCTTGAGCCCCAGCTCTGGCGTCGCGGTACGCCCCAGGATCACCAGGCCCGCTTCCCGCGTCCGTTTCACGTAGGCGGAATCCCGCTCGGCAATCTGGTGACGCAGCGCGCGGCTGCCGAAGGTGCAGGGCTCACCGGCCTGTTCCTGGGCAAGATCCTTGAGCAGAAAGGGCACGCCGGCCAATAGCCCGGTGGTCGATGCAGGATGTTCCAGCGCCGCGCTGAACTGGGCATGGCAGATGGCGTTGAGGGTCGGATTCACCGCCTCGGCGCGTTCAATGGCGGCGTTGATGATTTCACGGGGCGTGGCTTTCTTGCGGCGTACCAGATCGGCCAGTCCGACGGCATCGAACTGCAGGTAATCGCTGACATTCATAGGCATCCTGACCTTGGGTAGTGGCATGTCACCGTGCCCGACAAGCATACCCCAACAGCGAAATAATGACAGGCCGTTCAGCTATTCCAGTAACGCCTTGATTCGGGAGGTGAGTTCAGGGTCGTCCGGTGCCACTCGAGAAGGGTAATGCCAGACCTCGTTCCCCTGCGGATCGATCAGGTATTTGTTGAAATTCCAGCCCGGCGCGGCGCCGCTTTTTTCAGCCAGTTTGCGGAACAACGGATGGGCTTCCGGACCGGTGACGGACTGCGGCGCGGTCATGGGGAAGGTCACACCGTAGTCGACAAAGCAGATTTCGGCCGTCTTGGCTTCGTTGCTGGCTTCCTGGCGGAAGTCATTCGACGGGACGCCAACGATGGTGAAGCCCTGATCCCGGTAGCGTTTGTAAAGCGCTTCGAGCCCCCGGAACTGGCCCGTGTAACCGCAAAAACTGGCGGTATTCACGATCAGCATGGGGTGGCCATCCTGCAGGTCACACAGGTTGACCGTCTCCGTGGAACGCAGGCGGTTGATGTCCACATCGAGCCAGTCGGGACAGGCCGCTGACGCCAGCCCCGGCAACGCGCCGATTGCCAGGATGATCCACAGCTTCAGAGTGTACGTCATGATGATTCCTCCCTGACTCCAATACGCCGCGAGGGCCGATTCAGTTTCACGTCCCGCGCCTTCGCCGACAGTTGCAGCCAGCCGGTCCTGCGGCCAAAATCCGGAGACCGCGCCTTTCAACCTCATGCTTGCGGTGGAGCGTTTCTATGCCGATGCGGACAGTCTGCCTGTCGCTTTTCCTGATTCTGTTGTCCGGCACCGGCCATGCCGAAAAACTCAAGGACTGGACGTCCGTCATCCGGGAATCGCCCTATTGGGAAAGCCAGGGCGTCTACCAGAACATCCTGACCATCCGCCGCTGGATACTGGAAAGCAGCGGCTATTGCAGTAAGACCGAACGCCATATCCTGTTTGACCGGCGCGGCCAGTTCCTCGGCTACATGGAAAACGCCGACACCCGCGAAGCCACCCAGAAGAAACTGAACGCCACCCGCCGACGGATGGCGCAAGAGGGCCGTAGCGAGTACTGGGTGGCCGGCGACCCCGAGACCACCGGCTATCCCTTTGCGCTGGCCTGCGACCAGCCTCACGTCAATATGAACGAGGCGATTGGACGTTACCTCGGCACCGCGCCTGACGATCGCCTGTGGGGCAGTTGGGACGACCTGACTGTCGGCACCGCACAGAAACCCGAATCCCTGCACGCCGCCCTGTCCTATGTCTACCAGACCCGCCGTAACCAGCAACGGCTGGATCTGCCGGCGGAAATGGACCGCTATCTCGCCGGCCAGTTGCTGATCGAGAGCGGTGCCCAGCAACAGGCCCACTCGGCCGCCAACGCCCGCGGCATCATGCAGCTGTCCGATATGGTGCTCAGTGATTGCGGGATCGGCCCGGAAAACTACTGGCATCGGCTGGCGCAACTGGACTGCGCCATGCGCCTGACCAGCCAGAACGCTCGCAACCTGCGGCCTGTGTTCGACGCCCGCTTCGGCAACCTGCCCAGGAAAAAGCGCGACCGGCTCTTCACCTTGTTGCTGGTACAGGCCTACCACGGGGGCGCCGCCCGGGTGGAAACCCTGCTGGATGACGATGAACTGTCCCAGCCGGCGGCCTATTTTTCCGCCAACCACGAAAGCTACACCGCCGGCGATATCGCCTTCGGTCTGGTGTTCCACAACCTGGGACGGAATCGACTGGGCCTGTCGTCCCTGTATTATGTCGCCGATGTGGAACTGGCCGGTGCGGCCCTGTGCAACCAGCCCAAAATGAAGAACGACCCGCTTTGCGCGGACTGACCGGAGACTCGCCTTGGCGTTGCTGTACCTGCCTGACGCACTGAGCCCGACGCTGGCCGGCCTGCTGTTGGCCACGTCGGTCCTCACTTCGATGATCACCGCCGCCCTCGGCGCGGGTGGTGGTGCGCTGCTGCTGGCGCTGATGGCGCTGTGGCTGCCGCCGGCCGCCATTATCCCGGTCCACGGCCTGATCCAGCTTGGCTCCAACGCCGGACGTGCCGGCCTGACCTGGCGTCACATCGACTGGAAAGTGATTGCCGCGTTCCTGCCGGGCGTGCTGCTGGGCGGGTTGATCGGCGGTCTGATGCTGGTCCATCTGCCGGCCGCTGTCTGGCAGATGGCCATTGCCCTGTTCATCCTCTACCTGTGCTGGGGTCCGTCGCTGCCCAAGGCGATCCTCAGCCCGCTGGGCACCTTCTTCGCGGCGTTGGCCACCACGTTCCTGACCCTGTTCGTCGGCGCCACCGGCCCGCTGGTCGCGGCCTTCGTCAAACAGATCCACCGTGATCGCTTCCGGACCGTTGCCACCTTCGCCTGCGCCATGACGCTGCAGCACAGCGCCAAGGGCCTGGTGTTCGGACTGGCGGGCTTTGCCCTGCATGAGTGGTTGCCGTTTATCGCGGGGATGATTGCCTGCGGCTTCCTGGGGACCTGGCTCGGGCTGCGGTTGCTGATCCGCCTCAGCAACCTGCACTTCCAGAAATACTTCAACATCCTGCTGACGCTGCTGGCCCTGCGCTTACTCTGGCAGGCGGCTCGCACGGCCGGCTTTTTTTAATCGTGAGGCCCGCCGACGCTGGCGCCAGTCCTCAATAAAGCCATTCACCGCCAGGGCGGTCAGGATAATCGCGCCGCCGGCGAATGCCAGGGGGCCAGGTATCTCGTCGAGAAACAGCCACACCAGAAAACCGCCGATCACGGTTTCCAGCAGCAGGAGCAGGCTCACTTCCGCCGCCGGCAGGTAGCGGGGACCGGTCTGGATCAGGATACTGGCTGCCGGCAGGAAGCAGATACACAGCAGGAGGATCCGGCCGAAGTCGTGCCAGCCGGGCCACTGTGCGCCACCAAAGCAAGCGGCCACAATGCAGATGAGCAGGGCACCGAAGATCAGCATCAGGCTCATGTCTGCCTGCGGCCGGGAACGGGCCACCGCCAGATTGGAGGCCAGCGAAAACGCCGCAACGCCGGCCATGATCAGCCCCAGCGGCTGTCCCTTGCCCATCTCGCCGACGGCCATCAGGGTGGCGCCGCCAATACAGACCAGGATGAGGACCCAGGTTCGCAGGGGCAAACGCTCCCGCCAGACCAGCCACGCCAGCACCGCCGCAATCACCGGGGCGGTATTGAGGATGACCAGCACGTTGCCCGCGGCGGTGTGCTTCATGCCGGTCACAAACCCCAGGGTGCTGCCGGCAAACGCCACGCCGCAGTAGAGCCCTCGCCGCCCGCACGCGCGCATGGCCGGCAGCAGCTGACTGCGGTAGCGCAGGCTGTTAATCACGGCAAAGCTCAACGCCAGCAACAGCCCGCGCCAGAATAGGAATACCACGGGCGGGACGCTGGTGGATTTTACCAACAGGGCATCGGGCGACAGGAACAGAACCCCGAGACCGGCAATCAGGAAGCCCTTGGTGCGATCAGACATCTCAGCCATGCCACCCGCCTGACGACATGGGCTTGCCGCTTGTTTGCGGGCAACGCATCAGGTGCGGACCGTTTCCGGCGACTGTGCCATCGCCTCCTCACCATAGACCACCACCCGATTCCGTCCCCGGGCCTTGGCGGTGTAGGCCGCTTCGTCCGCCCGCGCCATGACCGTCTTATTGGTGGTGTCGTCGGTGCGGACATCGGTCAGGCCGATGCTGGCCGTCACCCCGTAATGGCGCCCGTCCTGTTCCAGCACCAACGCCTCGATGCCGGCACGCAGCGACTCGGCAATGCTCTGCGCCCGGTCCAGACCGCAGGCCGGCAGGATCACACCAAACTCGTCACCCCCCAGACGGGCGACCACGTCCGATTGACGCACCCGGCTGCGCAGGATGTCGGCAATGTGGCGCAGCAGTTCGTCACCCAGCAAGTGACCGCCGTTGTCGTTGACGGGCTTGAAGTGGTCGAGGTCGATCACCATCAGGACCGTCGGGTTGCTGTGCTCGGCCGTCTGCAGCAGCTGGTTGCCCAGACTCGTCGAAAACGCACGCCGATTGACCAGCCGGGTCAACGGATCGTGACTGGCGTCCCAGGAGAGCTGGGCCTCCTGACGCCGGCGTTCGCTGTCATCACGCAGGACAAAGACGAACTGGTCCGCCCCCTGCTCGCTTTCCAGGCGAAGCATGGTGAGCTCCACTTCCAGGCCGTCACCCCGCGCGTTGGTCAACACGGCGTCCAGGCCGGTCACCTGGGGTTGTTCGCGAAACTCGCCGAAGCCCCAGGGTTCACCATCGACCGCCACCTGCACGATATCGAACAGGTTGCTGCCAACCGGCGAGGCATGGGTGCCGATAAACAGTTGTGACGGCGGATTGGCGAAGCTGATGAAACCCTGGCCGTCAGTCAGGACCACGCCTTCATCCAGTACGCCCAGGATCCGTTCGGCGCGGGTACGGGCCACCCGCAGCTCGGCTTCGATTTCCAGCTCATGGGTGATGTCCCGAACCACGGTGATGGTCCCCAGTGAGCGATCCGGCGTCTCGATCGGGGCCGTCATACTGGCGACCCAGATCACCCGGTCCGTGCGGATGTCGTAGAGTCGGTACTGACCCTGGAAGACTTCTCCGCTGTAGAGAACACGGCTGCGATCTTTCAGCACCTGCGCCCGGTCTTCCCGATAAATACCCTGCAGATAGTGCTGTCCCCGGAGGCGCTCAAGGGGCTGTCCGAGAATCGCTTCCAGCGCCGGATTGACGAACTCGATACGGCCCAGCACATCGGTCTGGACGATGCCGATGGGCGAGCGCTCCGACAGCGAACGGAAGTAGGCTTCCTGCTGCTCCATTTCCACCCGGGCAGCTTCCCGTTCTTCCCGCACCTGATTGAAAGTCGTCACCAACTCCCGGATCTCGTGGCCACCCCCGACTTCAATCGGGGCGTCACGCAATCCCATGTGGCGGGCCTTGATCTGGTCGGTCAGTTGCTGCAACGGATTGAGCAACTTGCTGAACAGGCGCAGGGACAGTGGAATGAACAGCAGCAAAAGCCCCACGGCCACCCAGAACATGACGTTGGACAGTTTACGGATCGGCTCGAATGCTTCCCGGGTGGGGAGCGACACGGTGACAAACCAGGGCGCCTCATTCAGCTGCCGGTAGGCCACCAGCCGCTGTTGCCCGTTCGCCATGGGAGCCAGAGTGACCCCTTCTTCGCCCTCCCGGGCCGCTTCATGCAGGGGGTTGCCGTCACTCAGCTGTCCCAACTGGTTTTCCTGGCGGGGATGGATCAGGACAAAGCCAGAGCGCGTGCCCATCCCGACGAAGCCGGTATCACCGATTTTCAGGCTCTTGAGATCCCCAAGAAAACTGCGCTCGTCGAGATTGATCGTCCCCGCCAGGATACCGATCAGCTTTTTTTTGTGATTGAACAGCGGCGTGGTGATCGCCACGATGGGAATGCCTTCGTCGCGGGAAACAAAGGGCTCGGAGATCAGCGTGGTCATCTGCTGGCCGGTCATCTGGAAAAACCGGCGATCGGACACATCCAGACCTCGCCCGATGCCGGCTTCGGGCAGGGTGGCCTGTATGATTCCGGAAGGATCAATCAGGTAGAGGCGGTGGAACAGGGACACCAGTGCCGCCTGGCGGTTGAGGATAGGCTGGGCCCGGCTCAGCAGGCTCTCCTCTTCCATCGTCAGGTTCCCGGCAACGCGGGTCATCGCATCGAAGCGCTCGGCCAGCTTGGCATCCACATCACCGGCGATCAGGTCGGCGTGAGTCGCGAGTTGGACCCTGGCTTGACTTTCGAGCTCCGCCTGCCCCGCGGAAATACTCACCAGTGTCGCCAGAAAGACAATCAGGACGACAAGCAGGACCACCACGCCAACTGCCCGGTTCTTGAGACTGTCGAACCAGCGCCGGATCCCTTTGATCAACAATTTTCCTCCGCCCGTCCAAAACCACTACATGTCATGCATGTATACCGACCGCTTCAAAGAATGCACCCGGCAACTATCTTTGTAGTCTAACAGACCTGTCATGACCTGACTGTCTTCAACAGGTAGCTAGACCTAATAATAATCGTTATTATTTGCACTTCAGACTCAATGTGCCGAGGGTTCCCATCGTGCCGGATTCAAACGCCACTACCAGCCTCGCCGGACAATTCGGTCCACTTCACCAGTTGCTTGATTACGGCGGCCCCGTCATGGGGGTGCTGCTTGTCCTGGCTCTGATCGGACTGGCGACCTTTATTTACGCCATCCTGGTGGGCGTCCTGTTTGCACCGCGTGCCAGTCGCACGCTTCGGGACGCGGTTTCCCGGTGGGAACAGGCACCCGGTCATCCTGTGATTGAAGAGGCGGGCCAGACCCGTTCAGGACTCGATCGTCTGAACCCTTTGCCTGCCGTTGTCGCCCGCGCCATGCAAGGCGTGCTGGGTGGCGCCACCGAAACCCAGCAGCGCGAGACCGTCGCCCGTCTGGCACAGCGAGCGCTGCAACCGTTCGAGTCACCGCTGAAAATCATCGAAGTGATCGCCGCCCTGGCGCCCCTGCTGGGCCTGCTGGGCACGGTCATGGGCATGATGGAGGCGTTCAGCACCATGGCATCGACCGCCGGCCGCGCCAGTGCCAGCCAACTGAGTGGCGGCATCTACCAGGCGCTGATGACCACCGCTGCCGGCCTGGTCATTGCCATTCCGATGGCGGCCATGGCAGCCTGGATGGAATTCCGCCTGCGCCGACTGAGTACCCAGATGAACGACCTGCTGGTTCGCGTGCTGTCCGTCACGACGGAGGCTGAGCCCGAAGAGGCCTCAGATCCGGTGACCCAGGCCGAGGTCAAGCGGGTCAACCTGACAGAGCGGGAACGGGAGAAGCGGTTCGCCCATGCAACTGGTTGAGCCTCGCCCCCACCGGCGCCTGCCCATTCGGATGACGCCGCTGATCGATGTGGTCTTCATCCTGCTGGTCTTCTTCATGGTCACGTCACGCCTGGCGCCGACCAGTCAGTTGCAGCTGGACAACGACACCCGCGCCTCCGCAGGCAGCGACGGCGACCCGGTGCCCAGCCTGATGATGCAGTCAGATGGCCGCATCCAATGGGGCGACCGGGTGGAGACACCGACACAGATGGCCCAGGCGCTGGCCAGTGCGGGTAAATCCGAAGTCAATCTGGAGACGGACGGGCAGGTGCCGCTGGGCGACTTCACGGCAGGCCTGACCCGGCTGCAGGACGCCGGCATCACCACCCATTGGCAACGTTCGCCCGGTAACGCCTCATCCCCGCAAGAGTCGCCATGAACCCACTGCTCCCGAAACTTCAGGACAGCGACAACCGCACGCTGCTTGATCGTGTGGAAGACGCCATGCTTCCGCTGATCAATCTGGTCTTTCTCTTGCTGCTGTTCTTTATCGTCGCCGGTCACCTGACGGACGACCCCTTGCCGGCCTTGCCCGGTACCGCCCAGGAAGGCGAGAGCAGTGCCCCGGCGGCCGACCTGGTCATCAACGGTGATGGTCAATTACGCGTACACCAGTCTCCGGTCAGTCGCGAAGAACTGGCGAGTAAACTACCCAAACCCGATGCCGACAAGCCCCTGCGTATCGCAGCGGACAAGGGCTTAACCATGGACAATCTGGAGTCGGTATTGCGGCTGCTGGAAAAAGCCGGGTACCGCAAAGTGGACCTGCTGACGGAGCCGAGTCTGTGAGTCGAGTGATCCGGTCCGGCATCGCCCTGTTTGCGATACTCTGCTCTCTTGGTGCGGGTTATATCCTGGCTCGCTCTGCGGACGACATTCCCGTTCCCAAAGGCAATGGAAACGTTACCGCCCAAGCGGTGATCAGCCTGGATCTGGCGGGCATGAAAGCGCAAACCGACACCGCTGCGAAAACGGCTGACGCCAATAAGCCCCAGCCCACCCCGGAACCTGAGGCGGCACCGGCGCCCAAACCGGAACCACCCAAGGTGGAACCGAAACCAGAGCCCAAGCCTGACCCCAAACCGGAGCCCAGGCCAAAACCTGAGCCCACTCCGGAACCGAAACCAACGCCCAAGCCGGCACCTAAACCAGACCCGAAACCTGAGCCCAAGCCCGAGCCGAAACCGGTCGCCAAGGCGGAGAAGACACCCAGCCAACAGGCGCCAACTCAGGCGAACGCTCAGTCGGCAAAAACCGCCAGTTCGGCAGCGGACGCCAATAAAGGAGCATCAGAGCAGCCCAGCCAGGTACAGCTGACGGCGGGTCGCTCGGATGCGGAGGACAGCTACCTGTCCGAGCTCAACCGGCATCTGGCCCAACACTACGACTATCCTCGCCGTGCGCGCCGTCGTGGCCAGGAAGGCACGCCGGTTGTCCACTTCAAGTTCGGGCGGGACGGTCACCTGATCTCTGCCACGATCGAGAAAAGCTCCCGCTTCCGGATTCTTGATGAAGCCGCTCTGGAAATCATTCGGTCCAGCGCACCGCTGCCCGCTGTTCCCGATGATATGAAGGGAAACAACTTCTCTTTCACGATTCCGATCCGATATCAGCTGCGTAATTAAGCCAGATCTCCACCAGCGCTATCGCGAGCCTGGATCGAAGCCCTGGGCACCCTCCGCTTCCGCAGCGGGACAGGACGTCCCGCGCCGCATCCGGCGGTCAGGGATGACCCTCGGAGGCGGCGGAAGCGGAGGGTGTCCAGGGCTTCTGGCTTGAGGTCTATTCCCCCTCTGCGCTTTTGTTATCTTCCGGATAAGACTGGATTCTCGGGGGCGGAAGCGGGTAGTCGCTTGGTCCGATTCCTTTCTGGTTTTCCTTCCGGCTCTGGCCTGGGATTTATTGTCTTGGCGCAGGCAAGATTTCGCCCAGTCAGCAAGATGTGGCCCGCCGGGAGCCATTGTTTGCTTGGTGCTGGGGGTTGG
>NZ_JAERVO010000006.1 GCF_016798325.1 Marinobacter mangrovi | reverse complement strand
CATCACCCAGGCCACCGTCGCCAAAATCCAATTCATGGGCTGGGCTGTCCAGTTCTCCTGGGGCGTCGCCAAAGCCGCCCTTGATCAGCTCACCATCACCGACCAGCTTAACCAGGCCTGGGCCAGCCTCGACAGCTACATCCTCGGCTGGCTCACCTACTTGCGCGTCCCCGACGCCGTCAACATCGTCCTCAATGCCTTCGTGACCCGGTTCGTCATGCGCTTCATGGGGTGGGGCCTATGAGCATCGTCATCCGCCACGGCAGTAACGGCGCCATGAAAAGCGCCTCCGCCGTCGACCTCTACATGATCCCCGCGATCAAAGAAGGCCGCACCGTCGTCACCAACATCCGGGGCTTCACCCTGGAGCGGTGCTACGACCACTTCCCGGATCTCCCGGAAACCCTCGACGTCATCAACGTCGACACCAGCACCACCGACGGCAAACAGCGCATGGCCAACTGGTTCCACTGGGTGCCCAAAGGCGCGCTACTGGTCTTCGACGAAGCCAGCTCCCTGTTCCCCAAAGCGTGGCGGGAAAAGGAACTGAAAGCCCTCAGCTACCCGGGAGGCGACGACGCCGCCGCTGAAGCGGGCCGCCCGCCCGACTGGATGAGCGCCTGGGAAATGCACCGCCACTACAACTGGGACATCGTCCTCACCACGCCCAACATCAAAGGCATCCGGGACGATATCCGCGGCACCACCGAAATGGCCTACCGCCACCGCAACCTCGGCAAACTCTCCGAAAAGTTCCGAGTCATCAAAGAGGTCCAACACGATGCCCAGAAAAACGGCTTCAGCGTCTCCGACGCCATCTCCGTCGGCACCCTCCGGATCAGTAAAGACGCGTTTAAGCTCTACGATTCAACGGATACAGGGCTCCACCAGGGTTCAAAAGCAGGTAAAAGCCTGCTCGCAAATCCTCGAGTACTACTGCTCGTTAGCATTCTCCTGGCTGTACTGGCCTTTATATTTCGTGACGGAAGCCCTGAGATTCTTGAACCAACGGATCCGGCCGGTGCTCAGAGTCATCCGGACGGTCATCCGGGCCATACTCAGAACGGCCAAGCGCCTGATCATGTACCTGCTGACCCGAATCCTGCTTCGGTTAGGGCTGATGGTTCTGGTGCTCTACTGCACTACCAGCGTCCTGAAGATTATCCTCTAAACGACCCCTTCCAGGGCTACCGCCTCGCGATCGTCGGCAGCATCAACGGCACGACCCAGATCGAAGCCAGCCAGGACGGCGACGTCGTCTTCCTCACCCCGGAGAAGCTCGGCCAGCTGGGCTACACCTATTTCCCGATCGGCAACTGCTTCGGAAAGCTCATCTACGGCAACCGCACCCGCCTGTTGAGCTGTTCCAGCAACGACAAGCGCCGTCTCCAGGCGGACGGCAGATCCCTGGGAGGAAGCAGTGGCGACACCAAAGAAACACCCACAGAACCCGCCCGGGGCGCGTGAAGAGCGGAGCGAGTAATCGCAGCGAGCGAGGCACGCGCCACGGGCGGGAGCGCGACACAGACGTCCCTGTAACACGTCTCATAGAAAACGACGGACGTCGATTTTCAACCACAGAGAACCACAGAGAGCCATAGATGAAACTCAAAGACTTTGAACGGATTGATATCAGGACCGGAGAGATCAACAAAGGGGATCTGTTCATCGGACCCGATGGCCAGCAAGTCGACCTGTCCGGCGTGAACGTCCTCTTGACCGGTGTGGACACCATCCGCCAACTCTTCGAAGGCCGACTCAAACCCGAAGCGATCGCCCAGGTGACCACCGCCTATGAATCCGGCCTGGACGCCGAAGTCACCGTTAGGGGTATTACCTTCCGGGTCCAATCCGGCAAACGAGGCGGATACCGCTACCTGCTGCAGAATCGCGAGTACGGCCTAACCCTGCTGGTCGGCAGCTTCTACAAAGACGCAGACAGCCACGGTGCCCACCTGAAAATCGAATGCTCCCCGCGCTGGATCTACGAACGCGGAACCGACCAGATCCACGACGAACTGGCCGAATGGGGCATGCACTTCCTGGATGCGATTAAGCCGACCGGCATCGCCATACACTTGGCCGTCGACTTCCAAGGCTGGCAACCGCCCCAGGATCTCCCGCAACACTTCGTCACCCGGGCGAGAACGGTTAGTGTCCACAACGGAACCAGCGACCTCTACTTCCAGGGCCTGCAAGGCTCCACCGTCAACGGAAGAGGGGAGACGTACACCTTCGGCAAGGCCAACAGCCTGCAGGTCTGCCTGTACGACAAAAGCAAAGAGATCGACGTCAGCGACAAACGCGCCTTCATGGAAAGCATCTGGGAGTGCGCCGTCAGCGAAGACAGCTTCCCGGAAACCTGCTACGACCCGGACATGCCCGTCTGGCGCCTGGAAGTGCGCTTCCATCACCGCATCGTCAACGAGATCGGGCAGGGCACGCCCGGGATGGACCCGATCTATACCTTTGCCGACGCCAACAAACACCTGACTGGCCTCTGGCAATACGCCCTCAAGGGCAACCGATACGAAGCCAAACGCGAATGGGTCCACCCCATCTGGACCAAGCTACGCGACGACATCAACTTCGGACACAACGCCCCGCCGATCCACTACAAGCGGGTAAAAAAGGAACCGGGTTGCGGCAACGAAAAAAACGTCTCCCTCGCCTTCGGCAACTTGCTCTCGATCTATGCCCGCAACCACTTCAACGCTAAGCAGGCCTGGGACTGCCTAAAACGGTCGGGACTTTGGGAAGACCTCTGCAACTACTACAGGCGCCGGGAGATCTACGAGAATGAGCTGTACCAGCTCGTCCGGGATGGCCTTATCAAACGACGACTACTCAGCAAGGTGGCCGCATGATCAGGAAACTACCATCGGGACGATGGCAGGTGGATCTCTGGACCAACGGACGGGGATCGAAGCGAGTCCGTAAAAGCTTCGCCAGCAAAGCCGAAGCTAAACGCTTTGAAGCCTTTGTTGAATCACAGCGCGTCCAGGGCCAGGAATGGAACCCAGGAACAACGGATAAGCGAACACTCAAAGATCTGATCGATCTCTGGTTCAACGCAAAGGGGGTTCACCTCAAGGACGGTGAGCGTCGTAAGCGGGCACTTGAAGTGATCGCGGATTCGATGGGCAATCCAATCGGCAGGAAGCTGAAGCCCTCCCAATTCCTGGCATACCGTGCCGAGAAACTGGAAGGTGGTGCCTCGGCCAAGACGATGAACAACCACCTGGGCTATCTGAACGCAGTCTACAACCAGCTGGGACGCCTCTCGGAAATCGACTTCGAAAACCCGTTGCGCCACGTCGAGATGATCCGCATCGATGAGTATGAACTGTCCTGGCTTACGACCGGCCAGATCCGTCACTTGCTGGACACCATTGAGCGATCATCAGTGAACCCACACTTACACTTGCTGGTGCGGATTTGTCTGGCCACTGGCGCGAGGTGGGGAGAAGCGGAAAGCCTGCTGCTGCGTCACGTCAGGAATGGGAAGATCACCTACGTGAAGACGAAGAGCAGCAAGTCCAGAAGCGTCCCGGTCAGGGAGGATTTATACCTGGAGTTGCAGCTGCACCTGAGGAGGTACAAACGGTTCACGTCTTCGATAAATGCTTTCAGGAGGGCAGTAAGAAGATCCGGCATCGAGCTGCCGAAAGGGCAGTCATCGCACGTGTTGCGCCACACCTTCGCCAGTCATTTCGTGATGAATGGTGGTGATATTCTCACGCTGCAGAAAATCCTCGGCCACTCAACCATCATGATGACAATGCGGTACGCGCATCTGGCACCGGACCACCTTGAGGACGCTATGAAGTATAGCCCTCGCTACTGACTTTCTGTCTTTTGGATAGCAGTGAGACTTCATCGAAAGTCTTGCCACCGTTTTCATAGTTGCTGAGCTTCTGTTCTATAAAGGCGAGTTTATCTTCACGATTTTCTGATAGAAATTTGACCAGTTCCGATTCCAGCCATTCGTTAATTTTTGCGTCTTGTCCCTGTCTGGAATCGGCTATCTCTGTCAATTGAGTCAGCATGTTTTGTTCTGTTTGCACTGTTCTTATGTGGCCGTGTGCCTCTTCCATGCATTGATGAATAAATTCAAACTGTTTTGAGCAGTCGTTAAACGCAAAAAATGTAGCTGCGATCGCCAAATGTTGGTGGGTTATCGTCAGGCGTCTGAGGATTTCCGACAGAGCCGGTAGTCCATCGGTTTGCCAGCAAAACGTACCTTTTAGGCTGAGGCCTTTTGACATGAGTGCTTTGTGTCGGTCTAGGCTTTCAAACAGTTTTTCTGACGGAGTCGGGGCTTCCCAATTGATCCTTTTGCATGACTCAAGTACGTATATGGATGATTCTCTTAATTCATGGAAAGTAGATATTTTTGATGAGCTTGGGCCGAGTGATCCGGACTGGGCGTCTGGGTAAAGAATTGAGTGCAGTTCGTAGGCCTTACCTGTTAACTCTGAATCTCCAGAAAGCAGTCCTTCATCCTTAAACAGATCCGTGAAAAACTCTCTATGTTTCGAATAGTTAGAGAAAATATTTTGCTGTTCCTGGGCTTCTATCTGATCCTTCGTTTGTATGGATCGTAGATGGCTGGCAATTAAACCCAATAGAGGGAGTGACAGACCGGCAATGAGTGCTGGTTGGCTGAGGTTAGCGAACAAATATTCGAAGAACTCTTTGGACACTACTGGTGCTTTCGGGGCTGTCGAGTCATGAAATTTTACCACGGCGAAAATGAACGCCGCGGAGCCAAAGAGAGACACCGTAATCCAGAATGCAGAAGTTTCGAATAACGTGGTTTTGGCTTTAAGAGGCTTCCAGAATTTCATTCGGTTTCTCTACATGTAGACACTGAGTAGACACCTTAGAGAAAAACTTTTCTGAGGCAACAAAAAAGCCCCTGAAAATCAGGGGCTTTTTCGTGGGATCTTGGTGGAGACGGCGGGAATCGAACCCGCGTCCGCCAGTCCTCTGCCTTGAGATCTACATGCTTAGCTTCCTTCTATTGATTTAACCTCAAACGACCCGAAGGTCAGGGTGTAAGAGGCGAGCTCTTTATATCTTAGCTATCAGGCAGTGAGCTCTGACTGATAGAGCGTCCTACTCATGATGACGTCCTGAGGTGTTGCTTCTGGGTAGTAGGCACCCCAGTCAGGACGACTGGAACGGCTTACGCCGCCAGTGCGTAGTTTTCGTCGTTTGCGACTATTTAAATGCAGCTTTGGATTAACGAGATTGGCTGCCATCTCGACATGCACCCAAGGGTTTGTAACCGGCGTCGAAGCCATGTCGTCCCCTTGCCTGACAAGTATATGGGGCCGGTCCCGCTCACTTCAAGGACATTCGTGTGAGCGGGACTCAGTATTTTTACTAGAATGACGCCGCTTTACGCCGTTCCACCTCCCGCCGCTCGACCTGGGGATAGGTCCCGGGCGTGCCGGCGACGGCCTGCAGGTCGTAGAAGCTCTTCTCGAATGCGGTCATGACCCGCTGTGGATCCATGCCCAGTTTCTTGTCGACGATGATGCCGAACTGCACGCTGTCGGTGTAGCTGAAGATGCTCATGCCGATCCCGATCCCGCCGGTTTGCGGCACCCAGAACATGGGCTGTCTAAGGCGGGCGCCGGCCAGGTAGACCGGACGGCGTGGGCCCGGCACGTTGGTTAGCACCGCCGAGGCCTTCTGGCTGAGCAGGCCCAGGGCGCGGCGTTCGAGAATGTCGGGGCCCCGGCCGAACAGATCCAGCAGACTGTAGGTGACCTGTGCCTGCCAGGAACGCTTGAGCCGGTTCATATGATCCTGCACCTGGCGGAAACGCATGCGCGGGCAATCCACGTCGATCGGCAGCGGCACCAGCACCAGACCAAACTGGTTGCCGAGGGATTCCACCGGTTGGTGCAGTGGTCGCAGGTTGAACGGTACGGCGACGCGGATGCCGCAGTCCGGCAGGTCGAATGCTTCTTCCCGCAGGTACTCATGTAGGGCGCCGGTGGCGGCGGTCATCAACACATCGTTGACCGTGCCCTTGAGCGCGCGGGCGGTGTCTTTGACGTTTTGCAGTGGCAGGCTGGCCCAGGCCACCTGCTTGCGGCCGCCCAGCGCTCCCTTGAGCGGCGTCGGCGGATCGGCCGGTGTCAGACCCAGCTTGGCGCACTCCATACCGATACGGCTGCCGGTCCTTAGCAGCTGTAGCGGATAGGTCGGGTCCTGCTGGACGTTGTGGGCCAGGTGGCGCAGCTGTTCCACGCCAGCACCTGCCGTGTGGCGCCATTCCCGGGCCAGGCGCTGGATGGATTGCCAGCGGCTTTCCGCCGGTTGGTTCCGGGGCGGTACGGCGTGCAGGTGGCGGCCGGGTTTGTCATCCGTGAGCGCGAGCAGGACGCGCACCAGGGAAATGCCGTCGGCGATGCAGTGATGGATGCGAACGATCAGCGCGCAGCCGCCCTGGTAGTTGTCCACGTAGTGAACCTGCCAGAGCGGTCGATTGGGATTCAGCGGGGTACTGTTCAGGTCGCTGGCGAACGATTGCAACGTCGCTTCGTCGGCCCGGCCGGGCAGGGCCACCACCTGCAAGTGGTTGTCCAGGTCGAAGGTCGGATCATCGTGCCAGAAGGTGCGGTCGCCGGCGTGCTCGACAATCTGCCGGAAACGCCGGAAGCACAGGAAGCGGTCTTCCAGTACCTGGCGGAAACGGGGCAGATCGATGGGGTCGTCAAAGATCAGCACGGCGCCGATCATCATGGGGTTTTCCGGGGATTCCATGCGCAGCCAGGCGCGGTCGACGGCTGTCATGGGCGTTCGTATGCGAGTCATAAGCCCTCTCTTCATTCCGTGGGAGAGGATGAGGTGTCGCGTCGGACTGCAGGCTCAGGGCGCGGACCCACCCGAAGTCGAACAGTATAGGACTGCGACAGGGTGGGTCGGAAGTGATCATGGAGGCGACAGGGAAATATCTTACCCTTGATTGACTTCTCTCAAGATTCGCTGCTTTTGACGGTTCCAGTCGCGCTCTTTTTCGGTCTGGCGCTTGTCGAATTGCTTCTTGCCTTTAACCAGAGCGATCTCGCATTTGACCTTGTTCTTTTTCCAGTAAAGCGCCAACGGAATGCAGGTGTGGCCCTGCTGTTGGGTGACCCCCAGCAGCTTGGCGATTTCCTTGGCGTGCAGCAGCAGCTTGCGGGTGCGCGTTGGATCGCAAATGACGTGGGTCGATGCGGTGCTCAGCGGCGTGATGTGAGCGCCGAGCAGGAAGGCTTCGCCGCCCTTGAACAGAACGTAGGCATCGACCAGCTGGGCCTTGCCCGCGCGCAGGGATTTGACCTCCCAGCCCAGCAGGGACAGGCCGGCTTCGAACCGTTCCTCAATGTGGTATTCGTGCTTGGCTTTTTTGTTCAGCGCAATCGTGCTGCTGCCAGTGCCCGGTTTCTTCTTGCTCATGGATGTCGAATCGTTACCTGGATACGTCGATGGGGCGCGGGGCCAGCGGTGGATAGGCTGGCCGGTAAGATGAAGGTCGCCCCGGCGAAACGACGCATTGTAGCTCAGTAGTGTCAAGCGGGTCACGGGTTGAAAACCGAGGCCTCAGGTGTGGATGAACGCTGTCACGGGTTTCCGCTACAATGCGCCCAGCGATGGAGGCTCTGGAGCCCCGGAAGAGACCGGTCCCCGTTCTATGGTGGTCGGCGGCAATCGCGTGCAGGGATGCGCTCCAGGCCACGCCCTGATACCCCGTCACGAAGTAGGAATGAGTCAGAGGCGACTTGAATGCTTGGACGTTATCAAACACCGGTCGGCTCCTGGTCCCACCGCACGACCTTTTTCTGGGCCACGACCGGCGCCACGGTCGGGCTGAGCGATCTGTGGACGTTTCCCCATATGGCCAGCCAGAACGGCGGCGGGGTGTTTATCCTGTTCTATCTCGCCTGTCTGCTGATTCTGACGTTGCCGCTGGTGCTGACCGAAGCCGTGATCGGCCGTGGCGCCCGGCATGGCGTGGTGATCGCCATCGACAGTCTGTCGAAGGAGGCCGAAGCGCCGCCGCGTTGGGTGTGGAGCGGCCGGCTCAGTGTGCTGGCAGGCTTCCTGGTGCTGACTTTCTACGCGGTGATTGGCGGCATCTGTCTGGCTTACGTGTTCTATGCCGCCTATGGCCGTCTGGACGATGCGTCCCCCCGGCAGCTGGCCGGGATCCTCACGTCGCTGGTGCAGCAGCCGGAGAACTACCGGCACTTCATGGGCTGGCATGCGGGGTTCCTGATCTTGGTGCTGATCGCCTCCATGCAGGGCGTGACCAGCGGCCTCGAGCGCGCCCTGAGGGTGGTGGTACCGGCGTTCATGCTGCTGCTGGGTGGGCTGCTGCTCTACGCGGCACAGCACGGTAATCTGCGGTCGGCGGTCGACTACCTGCTGGTGATGCGTCCGGAGGATGTGACCATCGACAGCGTGCGCAAGGCGCTGACCCACGCGTTCTACACCCTGTCTCTGGGCACAGGCATCCTGATTGTCTTTGGTGCCTATTCGGCCCCCACGACGCCGCTCAAGCGTTCCGTGCTGGCGGTGGCCCTGGTCGACACGTTGATTGCCATCGTGGCGGGGCTTCTGATCTACACATTGGTGTTCAGTCATGGCGTCCCGGAGGGCGCACCGCTGCAGGGGTTCAGTCTGGTGTTCATGGCGATTCCGGAGAACGTCGGCACGATGCCGGGTGGCCAGTTCGTACTGACGGCGTTTTTCGCGATGATCGTACTGGCGGCGTGGAGTTCGTCGCTGGCCCTGCTGGAGCCCACGGTGAGCTGGTTGCAGGAGCATCTGGCGGCACCCCGGCGTTGGTGTGTCCTGCTGGTTGGGGCTGCAGCCTGGGTGGTGGGGTTGTTGAGTCTGTTCTCCTTCAACGCCTGGTCGGACGTTACGCTGCTGGGTGGCACGCCGTATCGCTGGATCGAGATCGTGACCAGCACGCTGCTGATTCCGGTGGTCAGTATCCTGCTGGCTTTCTTTGTCGGCTGGGTGTTGCCGGATGCGATGGTGGCGCGGCTGATCGGCCCGACGCCGGCCTTCCTCCGGGCGTCCTGGATCTGGGTGCTTCGTTTGGTCCTGCCGGCCGTGATCCTGTATGTGGGGATTCATTACGCCATGCAGTCCGGCGCGTCGTTGTGCAACAGCGGCGACTCGCCGTTCTGGTGCAGTGGTGAGGCGCACCCGGCGGAACCGGCGACCGCGCCGGACGTGACGCCTGCCGAGCCTGCGGCCGATCCGTCACAATCCCCGACTGAGGCACCTCCGGCAAGCGATGAGCCGGTCAATGACCCGATGCCGGACAAATCGGAAGCCGTTGTCCCGGAGACGTCGACACCGGTGCAGGCTCGGCCTGCCGAAGAATCGACTGCCCCCGCATCCAGCGACGATATGCTTTATCATAGTGTCTGATTCGGTCCGTTACGGACCGGTGTGTTTCCCATCTGATTGCAGGAAGTGTTCAGTCCCGCATGGCTCAAGTCATCGAAAAATCCGCACTGGTCTGGCATTCGGCCGAGCAGATGTACGCCCTGGTCAATGATGTCGACCGCTATCCCGAATTCCTGCCCTGGTGCGACGGTACGGAAATCCATACGGCCAGCGAGACGGAAATCGTGGCGTCCATCGATGTGGCAAAGTCCGGTGTCCGACATCGCCTGACGACTCGCAACCGGCTTCACGCGCCAAGCCAGATCGAGATGTCCCTGGTGGAAGGGCCGTTCAGTAATCTTGGCGGCAGTTGGGAATTTGTCGCACTGAACGAGAATGCCTGCAAGGTCATCCTGAGGCTGCGTTTTGAGCTGTCGGGATCGCTGGCGCGCATGACCTTTGGCAAGGTGTTCGGTCAGGCGGCCAATACCATGGTGGATGCCTTTTGCCAGCGGGCGAAGGTGGTATACGGAGGCGCGGCCCAATGACGACATCGACCATTCGCGTTGAAGTGGCTTATGCCACCCCCGAGAAGCAGGCCATTTGCCCGGTGAACGTACCGGAAGGTACCACCGCTTTCGAAGCGGCCGAGGCCTCGGACATCCGGACGGTGTTTCCGGAGATCGATCTGGAGTCGGCGGATATGGGTATTTTTGGCAAGGTCGTGAAAGCGCCGCGGGAACATGCGCTCAGGGAAGGCGAGCGCGTCGAGATTTACCGACCGCTGAAGATTGATCCCAAGCAGGCCCGGCTGAACCGGGCGCGCAAGAAGTCGGCCGATTAATAGGCTGGCGTTTTGTCCAAAAGCTGGGCTTCGTAGGAGTCGTAGCTATCGCCGTCATAATAAACGATGACCCGCTGCTTCTTGATGTCCCCACCCCCTTTTTGGAAGGTGTACATGTAGTACTCGCGGGAGTCATCCACCGGGTTAAGCATGATCGGCGTGCCCAGGATGGCGTGGACCTGGTCGCGAGGCATCCCCTTCTGTAATTGGGCCAGGGCTTCATCGTCGACGATATTGCCTTGCTGAACGTTGATTTTATAAACGCCGGGGAAGACACAACCGGCCAGCAGGACAAGTGAGAGTAAGGCGGCGAGCTTTTGCATCAGGGGGTGGAATCCTCTATCTTGGAACGCTTGCCTGACCGGGCCAGTTTGTTGGCCTGAACGCGTCAGGATGGGTATCATAACGGAAGCAGACAGTACACCAAAGAGCGAAACAGCAGCATGTCATCTGAAAACGCTGAATTACGCAAGGTCGGACTCAAGGTGACCCTGCCCAGGGTTAAGATCTTCAACATCCTTGAAAATTCCGAAGAACATCATCTGAGTGCAGAAGATGTTTACAAAAAGCTTCTCGAAGCCGGGGATGACGTCGGTCTGGCGACCGTGTATCGCGTGCTGACACAGTTTGAAGCGGCCGGTCTGGTGCTGCGTCATAACTTTGAGGGTGGTCACGCGGTTTTCGAAATGGCGCGGGAAGATCACCACGATCATATGGTCTGCACCGAGTCCGGCGAAGTGATCGAGTTTTTCGACTCGGTGATCGAGGAACAGCAGCGCAAAGTCGCCCGGGAACACGGTTATGAAATCGTGGATCACAGCCTGATTCTCTATGTGAAGCCGATTAAGAAAAGCTGATCAGTGGTCCTTAAAGGTCACTGATGTAAAAACGCCCCCGCGTCTGACGCGGGGGCGTTTTTGTTTGTGCGGCGTAAAGGGCGCACTGCCGCGATACTCCCGCACGCAAAAAAAAGAGGCAGACCCGAAGGCTGCCTCAGTAAACGCTCGGGGTTGAGCGTGGGGGAAATATCCGCGGCGCGGAATGCGTTATAGACGCCCGCTTGGCCTGGGATGGCCAGCAGGGGGCATCAGTGATGCGTAGCCTGTCCCTTATGGAACATCTCCTGAGCATGGGCCAGGGTCTGCTCTGTAATGTCGACGCCGCCCAGCATCCGGGCCACTTCCTTGACGCGGCCGTCGTCGTTCAACGTTTCGATCCGTGAGAAGGTGGCGTCCTGTTCGCTGAACTTGCTGACAAACAGATGCTGGTGAGCCTGGGCTGCGACCTGTGGCAGGTGTGTGACGCACAGTACCTGGCCGTTATCGCCCAACTGGCGCAGCAGCCGACCAACGACTTCGGCGGTGCCGCCGCCAATGCCCACATCCACTTCGTCGAAGACCAGCGTGGGGATGGTTGAGGTCTGGGCCACGACCACCTGAATGGCCAGGCTGATCCGTGAAAGTTCGCCGCCGGAGGCGACCTTGCTCAGCGAGCGCGCCGGCTGGCCCGGGTTGGCGCTGATCAGGAACTCGACGTCCTCGTTGCCGACCGGTGAGGGCGCGGCTTTCTCGTGACGGGCCAGTCGGGTGACGAATTGAACGGACGGCATGCTCAGGTGGGCCAGCTCTTCGGCGATACGACCGTCGAGTTCGGCCGCGGCTTTCTCGCGCCGGGCGGTCAGTTCGTCCGCTTTCGATTGCCAGTTATCGTTCAGTTCCGTGGCGTCCGCTTCCAGGCGCTCCAGGCTGCCTTCGCCACCGTCCAGTTGCTCCAGTTCAGTCTGTAGCTGGGTGTGCAGTTCCCCGAGGGTTTCCGGGGAGACCCGATGTTTACGGGCCAGGTCATAAATCGTGCTCAATCGTTCCTCGACTTCTTCGAGGCGAGCCGGGTCGGCGTCATAGTCTTCCACGAAATGGCGCAGGTTATTGCCGGCTTCGCTGACCTGGATCTGGGCCTCGTTCAGCATTTGCAAGGTGTCGGCCAGGGCCGGCACCTCGACCGGCAGCTGCTCGAGCTGTTGCAGGGCCTGCTGGATCAGGCTGGCCGCGCTGGGCTCATCCTCGCTGCACAGGACGGACGCCTGGTGGCAATTGTGCAGGACGGTTTCAGCGTGACTCAGGCGGGCCTGCTCGGCTTCCAGGTTGTCCAGCTCACCGTCTTCCAGTGCCAGGCGGTCAAGTTCCTCTACCTGGTAGCGCAGCAATTGCAGGCGGGCCTCGTTCTCGTCGCGGTTGCCGCGCAACTCTTCCAGTCGCTGCTGGGTCTGGTGCCAGGCTTTCCAGGCGGCACGGACGTCGCTGGCCAGCTTGTCGGCATCGGCAAATTCGTCCAGCAGTTTTCGGTGGGTTTCTTTCTGCAGCAATGACTGGTGCTGATGCTGGCTGTGGATGTCCATCAGCATGCCGCCCAGTTCCCGCAGATCGGCCAGTGGACACGGTTGACCGTTGATATAGGCGCGGGAGCGGCCGTCCTTGCTGATCACGCGGCGCAGGATGCAGTCGTTGTCTTCATCCAGATCATGGGCTTCCAGCCACTCTCGGGCCTCGGCGATGCGGCGCACGTCGAAGCTGGCCGTGATGTCCGCCCGCTTGGCACCGTGGCGTACGGCCCCGGCATCGGCGCGCCCGCCCAGCACCAGGCCGAGGGCGTCGAGAACAATGGATTTACCGGCGCCGGTCTCCCCGGTCAGCGTGGTCATGCCCTGGCGGAACTGCAGTTCGACGCGCTCGGCAATGGCGTAGTTGGCGACGATCAGTTGATTCAGCATGAAAGGCTCCAGTCCTGTTCGACGGTGCTGCCAAGGCGACGGCGCCCGGCATCTGGTCATATATACAGTACCTGTGAATGTATACAGTATTTTTGCTGGTTGCAAGCAATCGTTGCAAAAGCGGTTGAAAGCCCGGCGAGCTGTCCCCATATCCGCTGGCAAGCTATTCAAGAAGGGCGGCCGAGCCGTCATCGATGATTGATCAGGAGTGACTGATGAGCGCAGAAGAAACCCGTAACCAGAACGTGGAAGACGAGTTGAAAGAGGCCTCTGAGGAGACTGCGCAGGCCGACGCCGGTGCCGGCGAAACCTCGGCTCCGGAAGGCGAGTCGCAGGGTGAGTTGAGCGAGGTCGAGGCGCTGCAGGCACAGCTTGCCGAGCAAAAGGATCAGGTCCTGCGGACCCAGGCGGAAATGCAGAACGTGCGTCGTCGCGCCGAAATCGATGTCGAGAAGGCTCGCAAGTTCGCGCTGGAGAAGTTCGTCAAGGAGCTGTTGCCCGTGGCGGACAGCCTGGAAAAGGCCGTTGAAAGCACCGAAGGCAAGGCGTCGTCAGACGACGTTGTCGCGTCCATCCGCGAAGGCGCCGAAATGACGCTGAACCTGCTGATGAACAGCCTGGAGAAGTTCAACGTGAAGCGGGTCGACCCGGTCGGCGAGCCGTTCGATCCGCAGCTGCACGAGGCCATGTCCATGGTGCCGGCGCCGGATGCCGAGCCGAACAGCGTCGTGGCTTGCATCCAGAAGGGGTACACCCTCAATGAGCGCCTGGTGCGTCCGGCCATGGTTGTGGTCGCTCGACCGGAAGACGGCGCAAAAATCGACGAGCAGGCTTGAAAAAGAAACGTCTGAGCCAATATAGGCAGTAAACGGTTCGCAAGCCGACAGAATGACAGCATCCCACGCATGCTGATTCGGGCAGAACAGAGCTTAGGAATAAAAGGAACTGGAGTCATTCAATGAGCAAGATTATTGGTATCGACCTGGGCACCACCAACTCTTGTGTAGCCATCATGGATGGCGACAAGGTCAAGGTGATTGAAAACGCGGAAGGCGATCGCACGACGCCGTCCATCATCGCATACACCGAAGAGGGTGAAACGCTGGTGGGTCAGTCCGCCAAGCGTCAGGCGGTGACCAACCCGAGCAACACCCTGTACGCCATCAAGCGTCTGATCGGTCGTCGTTTCGAAGACAACGTCGTTCAGAAAGACATCAAGATGGTGCCGTACAAGATCACCAAGGCGGACAACGGTGATGCCTGGGTTGAGGTGAAAGGCAAGAAGATGGCGCCGCCGCAGGTTTCTGCGGAAGTGCTGAAGAAAATGAAGAAGACCGCTGAGGACTATCTCGGCGAGAAGGTCACCGAAGCGGTCATCACGGTTCCGGCCTACTTCAACGACAGTCAGCGTCAGGCGACCAAAGACGCCGGCAAGATCGCGGGCCTGGACGTGAAGCGGATTATCAACGAGCCGACCGCGGCTGCCCTGGCCTACGGCCTGGACAAGAAGAGCGGTGACCGCACGGTAGCCGTCTACGACCTGGGTGGTGGTACCTTCGATATCTCCATCATCGAGATCGCCGACGTCGACGGTGAGCACCAGTTTGAAGTGCTGGCCACCAACGGGGACACGTTCCTGGGTGGTGAAGACTTCGATCTCAAGATCATCGAGTACCTGGCGGACCAGTTCAAGAAAGACAGTGGCATCGACCTGCGCGGTGATTCCCTGGCCATGCAGCGCCTGAAGGAAGCGGCCGAGAAGGCGAAAATCGAGCTGTCCAGCAGCCAGCAGACCGACGTCAACCTGCCGTACATCACGGCGGATCAGAGCGGTCCGAAGCACATGAACGTCAAGCTGACCCGCGCCAAGCTGGAAGCGCTGGTCGAAGAGCTGGTCGATCGCAGTCTGGAGCCGTGCAAGGTTGCACTGAAAGACTCCGGCGTTGACGCCAGCGACATCGACGAAGTGATTCTGGTCGGTGGTCAGACCCGGATGCCGAAGGTCCAGGAAAAGGTGAAGGACTTCTTTGGTAAGGACGCGCGCAAAGACGTGAACCCGGACGAAGCTGTTGCCATGGGTGCGGCGATCCAGGCTGCGGTCCTGTCCGGTGACGTGAAAGACGTCCTGCTGCTGGACGTCACTCCGCTGACCCTGGGTATCGAAACCATGGGCGGTGTGGCCACGTCGCTGATCGAGAAGAACACCACGATTCCGACCAAGAAGTCGCAGACCTTCTCGACCGCGGATGACAACCAGACCGCTGTGACCATTCACGTGGTCCAGGGTGAGCGCAAGCAGGCGTCCCAGAACAAGTCACTGGGTCGTTTTGACCTGGCCGACATCCCGCCGGCACCGCGCGGTGTACCGCAGATCGAAGTCACCTTCGACATCGATGCCAACGGTATCCTCAACGTGTCTGCGAAGGACAAGGCGACTGGCAAAGAGCAGTCCATCGTCATCAAGGCCTCTTCCGGTCTGAACGAGGACGAGATCGAGAAGATGGTCGCCGACGCCGAGGCCAATGCCGAGGACGATCGCAAGTTCGAGGAACTGGTCCAGGTGCGCAACCAGGGTGACGGCATGATCCACGCCGTTCGCAAGACCCTGAGCGAAGCCGGCGACAAGGTCACTGAGCAGGAGAAGGAGTCCATTGAAAGCGCCATCAGCGAGCTGGAAGAAGCCCTGAAAGGCGACGACAAGGACGACATCGAAGCCAAGACTCAGAAGCTGACCGAAGCGTCTTCCGAACTGGCTCAGAAAATGTACGCCGACCAGGCCGAGCAGGGTGCTCAGGCTGAAGGGCAGGGCGAGCAGGCCCAGTCCAGTGGCGACGATGCAGTCGATGCCGAGTTCGAAGAGGTCAAAGACGAAGACAAGCGGTAATATTCATGTCTTCATGAGCGTCGCAAAACGCGGGGAGTCAGCTTCCCGCGTTTTGCGCGTTTGATGGGTTGGAAATTTGTGAGCCGCATCGGTCCGGTCAGGGCCGCATGCCAGAGTTCACGGAGCAGTCATAAGATTCCGGGCTGGCGGGATCTGCAACGGGTATCAGAACATGGCCAAACGCGATTATTACGACATTCTCGGAGTCTCCCGGGATGCAGATGAGAAAGAGATAAAACGCGCGTATCGCAAGCTTGCAATGAAATACCATCCGGACCGGAATCCGGATGACGAAGAGGCCGAGAACAAATTCAAGGAAGCCAGTGAGGCCTACGAAATCCTGGCGGATTCGAGCAAGCGCAGCGCCTACGATCAGTTCGGCCACGCCGGCGTGGATGGTCAGGCCGGCGGTGGTGGCTTCGGTGGCGGCGGCGCCAGTTTCTCCGATATCTTCGGCGATGTCTTCGGTGACATCTTTGGTGGTGGTCGAGGTCGCAGCAACCGCGGTGCGGACCTGCGCTACACCCTGGAGCTGGATCTTGAGCAGGCGGTCAAGGGCACCACGGTTCAGATCAAGGTGCCGGGGCATGTCGAGTGCGATACCTGTGACGGTTCCGGCGCGGCCAAGGGCAGTCAGCCGGAAACCTGTGGCACCTGTGGCGGTATCGGCCAGGTGCGGATGCAGCAGGGCTTTTTCGCCGTACAGCAGGCGTGCCCCACCTGTCGGGGTTCCGGCAAGGTCATCAAGAATCCGTGTAAGAAGTGTCACGGCGCCGGTCGGGTTGAGCAGGCCAAGACCCTGTCTGTGAAAGTGCCTCCGGGTGTCGATACCGGCGATCGTATCCGCCTCTCCGGCGAAGGCGAGATGGGGATGGATGGCGGTCCGGCGGGCGATCTTTACGTGCAGGTCGCTGTGCGTGAACACGCGATTTTCACCCGCGATGGGCGTAACCTGTACTGTGAAGTGCCCATCAGCATTGTCGATGCGACGCTGGGCGGTGAGCTGGAAGTGCCCACCCTGGATGGCCGCGTGAAGCTGAAGATCCCGGCGGAAACCCAGACGGGCAAGCTGTTCCGTCTGCGCAACAAGGGGGTGACTCCGGTGCGCGGTGGGCCGGCCGGTGACTTGCTGTGCCGGGTGGTCGTGGAAACGCCGATCAATCTGACCAAGCGCCAGAAAGAGCTGATGGAAGAGTTTCAGCAGACGCTGGACGGTCAGAGCGCCTCCAGCCATGCACCGCGCAAGACCTCGTGGTTTGAGGGCGTGAAAAGCTTCTTCGACGAAATGAAATTCTAAGGATTGAGGATATGAGGGTAGCAATCATGGGCGCCGCCGGGCGCATGGGCAAGACGCTGGTGGAGGCGATCGACGAGGCGGACGGTCTCGATCTGAGCGCCGCCATTGTCGAGCCGGGCAGCAGTCTGGTGGGCGCCGATGCTGGTGAAGTGGCTGGCATCGGTCGCAACGGAGTTACCCTCGTGGATAACCTGGCTGCGGTTGAGGACGCCTTTGACGTCCTCATCGATTTCACCTTCCCGGACCTGACGCTGGAGAATGCCCGCTTCTGCGGTCGTCACGGCAAGCGAATGGTGATCGGGACCACCGGCATGACCGAAGCGGAGAAAGTCGAGCTGCGGCGGGCTACCGAATCCGTGCCGGTTGTTTTCGCGCCCAATATGAGTGTCGGTGTCAACGTCGCGCTCAACCTGTTGCGCACCGCGGCCCAGGTGCTCGGTGATGACTACGATGTGGAAATCATCGAGGCGCACCACCGGCACAAGAAGGACTCGCCGTCCGGTACCGCCGTGCGTATGGGCGAGGTGGTTGCCGAGGCGCTGGGGCGTGATCTGAAAGAGTGTGCCGTTTACGGCCGTGAAGGCTTTGTCGGCGAGCGTCCGCGCAAGGAGATCGGCTTCGAGACCATCCGTGCCGGCGATGTGGTCGGGGATCATACGGTGTTGTTTGCCGGCATCGGCGAGCGTATCGAGATCACCCACAAGGCCAGCAGCCGGATGACCTTTGCCCGCGGCGCCGTGCGTGCGGCGCAGTGGTTGGCAGAGCGCCCGGCCGGTCTCTACGACATGCAGGACGTGCTCGACCTCAAAAGCTGAGCGGCTATTAGTCGTGGACAGTGATCGCCAAATTTTTTACAATAAGGCGGTTTAACTGCACCAAGCGTGGTTTTAAAAGCCGGGAAGGCGGCAGCCCTCCATCGGCAACGAAAAAAGCGGGACGGAGTCATAATCTCCCTCTCGCTTTTTTGCGACCTGAATTTGCGCTTGCGCTCCTGTTCGTGACGTTAGGGGCGGCCTCTTTAGCCCGGGCGAGAGAGCCGGTCCGTTTCGGAACCAACGATACGCCACTCGATGAGGATACAAGCCTTGAGTACACCAGCAATCCTTGCGCTCGCAGACGGAAGCCTGTTCAAAGGAATCGCCATCGGCGCAGACGGCGAAACCAGTGGCGAAGTCGTCTTCAACACCGCCATGACGGGCTACCAGGAAATCCTGACTGATCCGTCCTACACTCGCCAGATCGTCACCCTGACCTATCCCCATATCGGCAATACCGGCGTCAACGACGAAGACGTCGAGTCCTCCGGTATCCAGGCGGCCGGCCTGATCATCCGCGATCTGCCGCTGATGGCCAGCAGCTGGCGCCAGACCAAGACGCTTGACGCCTACCTGCGGGACAACAATGTGATCGGCATTGCCGATATCGATACCCGCCGCCTGACGCGCATCCTGCGGGACAAAGGTTCCCAGAACGGTGCGATAGTCGCTGGCGAGCATGCCACAGAAGAACGCGCTCTGGAACTGGCGAACGCTTTCCCGGGGCTCAAGGGCATGGATCTGGCCAAGGAAGTCGGCAGCAAGACGACCTACCAGTGGAGCCAGACAGAATGGTCCCTGGAGGGCGGTGGTTACGGAGAGCTGGAATCACCCAGATACAAGGTGGTCGCCTACGATTACGGCATCAAGTACAACATCCTGCGCATGCTCGCCGCCCGCGGCTGCGACGTAACGGTTGTGCCGCCGCAGACGCCGGCATCCGAGGTGCTGGCGATGAATCCGGACGGCATCTTCCTGTCCAATGGCCCCGGCGATCCCGAGCCCTGCGATTACGCCATCAAGGCGATCAGCGAGATTCTTGAGACCGAGGTGCCGGTCTTCGGCATCTGTCTCGGCCACCAGCTGCTGGCCCTGGCCAGTGGCGCCAAGACCCTGAAGATGGGGCACGGCCACCACGGTGCCAACCACCCGGTGCAGAACCTGGAAGACGGTACTGTGATGATCACCAGTCAGAACCACGGTTTCGCGGTGGATGAGTCCACGCTGCCGGATAACCTGGAGATGACGCACAAATCCCTGTTCGACGGCACCCTGCAGGGTATCCGACGCACGGACCGCCCGGCCTACAGCTTCCAGGGCCACCCGGAAGCGAGCCCGGGACCGCATGACGTGGCGCCGCTGTTCGACACCTTTATTCGCCTGATGGACGAACGGGCCGGCTCGCAAGCCTCCTGAGGTGCGCCGCTGAACGCCGCGGTAAGCGGCCAATGCTGACGACTGACTCAAGCTGCTGACAGGTTTACTGAGAAATGCCAAAACGTACTGATATCAAGAGCATCCTGATCCTGGGTGCCGGCCCCATCGTCATCGGGCAGGCGTGTGAGTTCGATTATTCCGGGGCCCAGGCGTGTAAGGCGCTGCGCGAGGAGGGTTACCGGGTCATCCTGGTGAACTCCAACCCGGCGACCATCATGACCGATCCGGCGATGGCCGATGCCACCTACATCGAGCCGATCACCTGGAAGACGGTGTCCAAGATCATCGAGAAGGAGCGTCCGGACGCGCTGCTGCCCACCATGGGTGGCCAGACCGCGCTGAACTGCGCGCTGGATCTGGAAAAGCATGGCGTGCTGGCGGAGTTCGGTGTGGAAATGATCGGCGCCAACGCCGACACCATCGACAAGGCCGAGGATCGTGACCGTTTCGACCAGGCAATGAAGGCCATCGGCCTGGAGTGTCCGCGCGCATCCCTGGCACACTCCATGGAAGAAGCCCTGCAGGTGCTCGACAACATTGGCTTCCCCTGCATTATCCGCCCGTCCTTTACCATGGGCGGCTCTGGCGGCGGTATCGCGTATAACCGGGAAGAGTTCGAGGAGATCTGTGAGCGTGGCCTGGACCTGTCGCCCACCAACGAGCTGCTGATCGACGAGTCCCTGATCGGCTGGAAGGAATACGAGATGGAGGTCGTTCGGGACAAGAACGACAACTGCATCATCGTCTGCGCCATCGAGAACTTCGACGCCATGGGCGTGCACACGGGCGACTCCATTACCGTCGCCCCGGCCCAGACCCTGACCGACAAGGAATACCAGATCATGCGGAACGCCTCCCTGGCGGTCCTGCGTGAGATCGGTGTGGAAACCGGCGGTTCCAACGTCCAGTTCGGCATCAACCCGGACACCGGCCGCATGGTGGTGATCGAAATGAACCCGCGGGTGTCCCGCTCCTCGGCGCTGGCCTCCAAGGCCACCGGCTTCCCGATCGCCAAGGTCGCCGCCAAGCTGGCCGTGGGCTACACCCTCGACGAGCTGCAGAACGACATCACCGGCGGCGTGACCCCGGCCTCGTTCGAGCCGAGCATCGACTATGTGGTCACCAAGATCCCCCGGTTTACCTTCGAGAAATTCCCCCAGGCCGACGCCCGCCTGACCACCCAGATGAAGTCCGTGGGTGAGGTCATGGCCATCGGCCGGACCTTCCAGGAATCCGTGCAGAAAGCCCTGCGCGGCCTGGAGGTGGGCTCTGAAGGCTTCGAGGAGATGGTCGACGTCACCACCGAGGACGGTCGTGAGACGCTGATCCAGGAAATGAACGTACCCGGCGCCCAGCGCATCTGGTACATCGGCGACGCCTTCCGCGCCGGCATGACCGTGGACGAGATCTACCGCCACACCAAGGTGGATCCCTGGTACCTGATCCAGATCGAGGATCTGATCAAGGAAGAAGCCGCGCTGAAGACGGCCGGCAAGAGCGACATCGATCACGCGACCCTGTTCCGCCTGAAGCGCAAGGGCTTTTCGGACTCGCGACTGGCCAAGCTGCTGAGCATTTCCGAGTCCAGCCTGCGCAAGCACCGCCACGACCTGGGCATCCGCCCGGTCTACAAGCGGGTCGACACCTGTGCGGCGGAATTCGCCTCCTCCACGGCCTACATGTACTCCACCTACGAGGAAGAGTGCGAAGCCGAGACCTCGGACCGCAAGAAGATTGTCGTCATCGGCGGCGGTCCCAACCGGATCGGCCAGGGCATCGAGTTTGACTACTGCTGTGTCCACGCCGCCTTCGCCATGCGCGAAGACGGTTACGAGACCATCATGATCAACTGCAACCCGGAAACGGTCTCCACCGACTACGACACCTCCGATCGCCTCTACTTCGAGCCGATTACCCTGGAGGACGTCCTGGAAATCGTAAACCTCGAGAAGCCGGCGGGCGTGATCGTCCAGTTCGGCGGCCAGACGCCGCTGAAGCTGGCCCGGGGGCTGGAAGCGGCCGGCGTGCCGATCATCGGCACCACGCCGGATGCGATCGACCGCGCGGAAGACCGTGAGCGCTTCCAGCAGATGATCAATCGCCTCAACCTGCGCCAGCCGCAGAACGCGACCGTGCGCAGTCATGAGGAAGGCGTGCTGGTGGCCCGCGAAATCGGCTACCCGCTGGTGGTGCGTCCGTCCTACGTCCTGGGCGGACGGGCCATGGAAATCGTCTACGACGAAGAAGAGCTGGTGCGCTACATGCGCAACGCGGTGCTGGTCTCCAACGACAGCCCGGTGCTGCTCGATCACTTCCTCAATGCCGCCATCGAGGTGGATATCGATGCGGTCAGCGACGGCAAGGACGTGGTGATCGGCGGCATCATGCAGCACATCGAACAGGCCGGCGTACACTCCGGTGACTCCGCCTGCTCGCTGCCGCCGTACACGCTGCCCAAGGCGGTGCAGGACGAAATGCGCGAGACCGTCAAGCGCATGGCGATCGAACTGGAAGTCGTCGGCCTGATGAACGTCCAGCTGGCCTGGCAGGACGACACGATCTACGTGATCGAAGTAAACCCGCGGGCCTCGCGCACCGTGCCGTTCGTGTCCAAGGCCATCGGCGTGTCCCTGGCCAAGGTCGCCGCGCGCTGCATGGCGGGCATCAGCCTGCAGGAGCAGGGCTTCACCGAAGAGGTGGTGCCCACGTACTATGCGGTGAAGGAGTCGGTGTTCCCGTTCAACAAGTTCCCGTCGGTGGATCCGATCCTGGGGCCGGAAATGAAGTCCACCGGTGAGGTGATGGGCCTGGGTGACAGTTTCGACGAGGCGTTTGCCAAGGCGTCACTGGCGTCAGGCACCCGTCTGCCGGACAAGGGCACGGCCTTCATCTCCGTACGCGATGTGGATAAGCCGGGTGCGATTACCGTCGCACGCGACCTGATTGACGCGGGATTCCGCCTGGTGGCCACCACGGGCACCGCCGCGGCCCTGAAGGACGCGGGAATCGAGGTCGAGCGCGTGAACAAGGTACGTGAAGGTCGGCCGCACATCGTGGACGATATCAAGAACGGCCAGATCCAGCTGATCATCAACACCACAGAAGGGCGCAAGGCGATCTCTGATTCAGCCCAGATCCGCCAGTCTGCGCTTCAGCACAAGGTGACCTACACAACCACGCTGGCAGGTGGCGAAGCCTTCTGCCGCGCCATTAAATTCGGACCGGAGCGGACAGTACGTCGGCTTCAGGACTTGCACGCAGGAATTTGAACGTTATGAACAATCGAGTGCCGATGACGGTGAGCGGTGAGGCGGCGCTTCGTGCCGAGCTGAAGAAGCTCAAAAGCGAAGATCGCCCCCGCGTTATCGAAGCCATTGCCGAGGCCCGTGAGCACGGTGACCTGAAGGAAAACGCGGAATACCATGCCGCGCGTGAGCAGCAGAGCTTCATCGAAGGCCGGATTCAGGAGATCGAATCCAAACTGTCTGCCGCCCAGATCATTGACGTTACCAAGATGGATAACACCGGTAAGGTGATCTTCGGTGTGACCGTCAAGCTGATCAACGTGGATACGGACGAGGAAGTCCAGTACCAGATCTGCGGCGAGGATGAGGCGGATATCAAGGCGGGCAAGCTGTCCGTTACGTCACCGATCGCCCGTGCCCTGATCGGCAAGAACGAAGGTGACGTGGTTGCCGTTCGTGTGCCTTCCGGCACCGTCGAGTATGAAATCGAGGCCGTTGAGCATCTTTGATCGCTGGCCTGAATGCAAAAAAGCCGGCGTCAGCCGGCTTTTTTGTGTGTCCCGAATCCCGAAAGGTCCTGGTGCTCAATCCTTGTAGCGTTGAAGGTTCGACAGCTTGGGATTGGGTTTCTCAGCCCGACGCAGGATGACGGCGTTCTTGCCGATCATCTGCACCAGTTCCGCGCCGGCTTCCTGGCAGACCGCCTCAATCGCCGCCTGGCGCTCATTGCGATCCGGGCTGGCAATTTTCACCTTGATCAGCTCGTGATCATTCAGGGCGCGATCCAGCTCCTGTTGCAGGCCTTCGCTCAGCCCCTTGTCGCCGATAATCACGACCGGCTTCAGGTGATGGGCTATGGCGCGATAGGCGCGCCGTTGTTCGGGCGACAGGCTCATAATTCAGTCTCTTTATCAGTACGATTTAAAATGTCGGGCGGCAGTCACTGCGCCGATCCCGTATAATCGACGAATTGTAGCAGCACGCCTGCGGGCGGTGAATCGCTGTCACTACGTATTATTAGGCAGGGTAACTTCGGGCATTTTAGCGTTTCCGCCGCCCTGTCTGTTACTGGAGGTTCGATTTGGCGCGTTCCAAATCCAGCAAGCGCTGGTTGAAAGAGCATTTTGACGACGAATACGTCAAACGTTCGCAGGTCGACGGTTATCGTTCTCGGGCGAGCTACAAACTGATTGAACTGGACGATAAAGACCGTTTTTTCAAGCCAGGGCAAGTGGTTGTGGACCTCGGCGCGGCGCCGGGCGGTTGGTCACAGGTGGCAATGGAGCGCATCGGGCACAACGGTCGGGTCGTGGCCAGTGACATCCTGGACATGAATCCGATTGCCGGTGTGGACTTCCTGCAGGGGGATTTTACGGAGCAGTCCGTATTGGACGAATTGCTGGATTTACTGGGTGAGGCGCGAGCCGACGTTGTAATTTCGGATATGGCCCCCAATATGAGTGGTATGCCTGCCGTTGATATTCCCAAGGCGATGGATCTGGTGGAGCTGGCGCTGGATATGGCCAAGCAGGTCCTGAGGCCGGACGGCGTTTTTGTGGCAAAGGTATTCCAGGGCGAGGGCTTTGATTCCCTGCTCAAGGATATGAAAACGAATTTCAGGACCGTCGTGAGTCGCAAGCCGGGAGCCTCCCGGTCCCGTTCTCGCGAAGTCTATCAGGTGTGTCGCGGTTTTCGTGGCGCCTGAAACGCTCGCTAATAGGTTGCTGTCGGCGACAGGTCGTCTCCGGACACTGCGCCATTCCTAGTTAAGGGGCGTACAATTGATGTAAGGTTGAGGTAGAAGGGGTTGCCGGCTTGACATCCGGTTATCTTCTTGCGGGGCGGCCCCGGCGGTGGCCCTTACATTCACAGGTGATGATCCTTGAACGATATGGCTAAAAATCTGGTTCTCTGGCTGATCATAGCAGCCGTCCTGCTCATGGTTTTCCAAAACTTCTCTCCGACGACGAGTGGACAGCAGGTCAATTACTCCCAGTTCGTACAGATGGTGCAACAGGGACAAGTCAAGCAGGTGACGGTGGACGGCCTGGAGATCCAGGGTGTGCGTGAAGACAACACCCGTTTCCAGACGATTCGCCCGCAAGTGCCGGATAACAAGCTGATGGACGATCTGCTTGCCAACAATGTCGAGATTGTAGGTAAGGAGCCGGACCGTCAGAGCATCTGGACACAGTTACTGGTCGCTTCGTTCCCGATCCTGATCATCATCGCGCTGTTCGTGTTCTTTATGCGACAGATGCAGGGCGGTGGTGGCGGCAAAGGCCCCATGTCGTTCGGCAAGAGCAAAGCTCGCCTGATGAGCGAGGACCAGATCAAGACCACTTTCTCTGATGTCGCCGGCGTCGACGAGGCGAAGGAAGACGTCAAGGAGTTGGTGGACTTCCTGCGGGATCCGAGCAAGTTCCAGCGTCTGGGCGGTCGCATCCCGCGCGGCGTCCTGATGGTTGGCCCGCCGGGTACCGGTAAAACACTGTTGGCGAAGGCCATTGCCGGTGAAGCCAAGGTGCCGTTCTTCTCCATCTCCGGTTCCGATTTCGTGGAAATGTTCGTGGGCGTGGGCGCCTCCCGTGTCCGTGACATGTTCGAGCAGGCCAAGAAGCAGAGCCCCTGTATCATCTTCATCGATGAGATCGACGCGGTCGGTCGTCACCGGGGGGCTGGCCTGGGCGGTGGTCACGATGAGCGTGAGCAGACCCTGAACCAGCTTCTGGTTGAGATGGACGGTTTCGAAGGCAACGAAGGCGTGATCGTCATCGCCGCCACCAACCGTCCGGATGTCCTGGATCCGGCGCTGCTGCGCCCGGGCCGTTTCGATCGTCAGGTGGTGGTCAACCTGCCGGACATCATTGGTCGCGAACAGATCCTCAAGGTGCACCTGAAGAAGGTGCCGCTGGCCGACGGCGTCGATCCGAAAGTGATCGCCCGCGGTACGCCCGGTTTCTCCGGTGCGGATCTGGCCAACCTGGTGAACGAGGCGGCGCTGTTTGCGGCGCGCCGTAACCAGCGCCTGGTCTCCGGGGAGGAGCTGGAACTGGCGAAGGACAAGATCATGATGGGCGCCGAGCGCAAATCCATGGTCATGAACGAAAAAGAGAAGCTCAACACCGCGTATCACGAATCCGGTCACGCGATTGTCGGGCGTCTCGTGCCGGAACATGATCCGGTGTACAAGGTCAGTATCATTCCGCGCGGCCGGGCACTGGGTGTCACCATGTTCCTGCCGGAAGAGGATAAGTACAGCCACTCCAAGCGCTATCTGATCAGCTCGATCTGCAGCCTGTTCGGCGGCCGTATTGCCGAAGAGCTGACGCTGGGCTTCGAGGGTGTGACCACCGGTGCGTCCAATGACATCGAGCGTGCCACATCGCTGGCCCGCAACATGGTGACGCGCTGGGGGCTTTCCGAGAAGCTGGGTCCGCTGCAGTACGATACCGACAGTGAAGAGCCGTTCCTGGGTCGCTCTGCCGGTCAGAGCCACACGGTCTACTCGCCGGAAACGGCCCAGCGAATCGACGAGGAGGTGCGCTCCATCATCGACGACTGTTACGAGACGGCGCGCAATCTGCTGATCGAGAATCGCGACAAGCTGGAAATGATGGCCGACGCGCTGATGCGTTACGAGACCATCGATCGCTACCAGATCGACGACATCATGGCCGGCAAGACGCCGCGTCCGCCGCAGGGCTGGAATGGCCCGGGTGCCGGTGGCAATGCGCCGGACGATGAAGCGTCACCGGCAGCGAGCCCGGCGTCCGGTAGCGGTGACTCCGGTCGTCGCCCCGGCGAAGGCATCGGTGGTCCCGCTGGGGAGCACTGACCAACGCTGTCGGGTTCGTCCCGAGCGATAGAAAGACCTTCAAACGCCGTCCCGCGGGACGGCGTTTTTCATTGTGGGAAGCGTGTTTTTGGGTCGCGCTTCGACGTACCAATCAACAAGAGGATGCTGCCGATGGAAATGAACTTTGCCGGACACAAGATCGACCTCGCCCATCCCCAGGTGATGGGCGTCGTTAATGTAACGCCGGATTCCTTTTCCGACGGCGGCCGTTTCAATCAGCTTGATACGGCGCTGGCACAGGCAGAAAAGCTGGTGCGGGAAGGCGCGGCGTTTATCGATATCGGCGGCGAGTCGACCCGGCCGGGCGCGGCGACGGTCAGCGTCGACGAGGAGCTGGATCGCGTCTGTCCGGTGGTCGAGGCGATCAGTCAGCGCCTCGACGTGGCCATTTCCGTGGACACCAGTACCCCTCAAGTGATTACCGAGAGCGCACGGTTGGGTGCTGGTCTGGTCAACGACATTCGGGCGCTCACCAAAGACGGTGCGATGCAGGCCGCAGCGGACGCCGGTATCCCCGTGTGTCTGATGCACATGCAGGGCGAGCCGGGCACCATGCAGCAGGCGCCGCATTACGACAACGTGGTGGCCGAGGTGTCACGATTCCTGATGGACCGGGTCGCTGTCGCCAGGGAGGCTGGCATCCCGGCGGAGCGGATTATCCTCGACCCCGGTTATGGCTTCGGCAAGAACCTGGAGCACAATCTGGTATTGCTGGAGGCGCTGGATCAGATGCATGCGCTGGGTTACCCGCTGCTGGTGGGGATGTCGCGCAAGACCATGCTGGGCCAGATTACAGGCCGGGATGTGGCAGACCGGTTGCCTGCGAGCCTCGCAGTCGCGACAATAGCCGCCATGAAGGGGGCCGCGATTATACGCGTGCACGATGTCAGGGAAACCGTGGATGCCGTTAAAGTGGTGTCCGCGCTGAAGGAAGCGACTGCATGAGCGAGCGCAAATATTTTGGAACCGATGGCATCCGTGGGCATGTGGGCACATCGCCCATCACGCCGGATTTCATGCTCAAGCTGGGCTGGGCCGCGGGCCAGGCTTTCAAGCAGGATGGCCAGCGCAACCGGGTGCTGATCGGCAAGGACACCCGCCTGTCCGGCTACATGTTCGAGTCGGCCCTGGAAGCGGGGCTGTCTGCCGCCGGTGTGGACGTGTCCCTGCTGGGGCCCATGCCGACGCCGGCGATCGCCTATCTGACCCGGACCTTCCGGGCCTCGGCGGGCATCGTCATCAGCGCGTCCCACAACCCGCACGAAGACAACGGCATCAAGTTCTTCTCGCCGCTGGGCACCAAACTGAACGACGCCGTGGAAGCGGAAATCGAATCCTGGCTGGATCGCGATATCGAGGTCTGTGCGCCGGGAGAATTGGGCAAGGCGTCGCGCATCGACGATGCGCCCGGACGTTACGTGGAATTCTGCAAGAGCACGGTGCCCAATGCCTTTACGCTGGAAGGCATGCACATCGTGCTGGATTGCGCCCATGGTGCGACCTACCACGTGGCGCCCAAGGTCTTTCGGGAGCTGGGGGCGAAGACCAGCGTCATCGGCAATAATCCGGACGGGCTCAATATCAACCTCAAGGTGGGGTCTACCCATCTCGATGCCTTGCGCGCTCGCGTACTGGAAGAGCAGGCCGATCTGGGGATCGCCTTTGATGGGGACGGCGACCGGGTCCTGATGATCGATCGCGATGGCTCGATGATCGATGGTGACGAACTGATGTTTATCATCGCGTCGCAGCGTCAGGTCGAGGGTCGACTCCAGGGGGGCGTGGTCGGTACTCTGATGACGAACCTCGGGGTGGAGTTGGCGCTGAAAGAGCGCGGTATCCCGTTCGAGCGGGCCCAGGTGGGCGATCGCTACGTGATGGAAAGATTGGTGGCCAATGATTGGCAGATCGGCGGCGAAGGCTCTGGTCACCTGGTGGTCCGTGATTGTACGAGCACCGGCGACGGGATTGTCTCGGCCTTGCAGGTCCTGCTGGCCGCCTGGCGTTCCGGAGAGGCGATTTCGGCGCTGCGGCAGGGGATGAGCCGTCTTCCGCAGGTGCTGATCAATGTGCGTGTGGACGAACGGTTTGATCCGCTGACCCGGCCGGACATCGCGGAAGCGGTGAAGGCGGCCGAGGCGTCCATGGGGGCGACCGGACGCGTATTGCTGCGGGCCTCCGGAACCGAGCCGTTGATCCGGGTCATGACCGAAGGCCAGGATGAATCCGAAATGCGGCAGTGGGCTGAAAAACTGGCAGACGTGGTGAAATCCTCCCCATCCGTCTGAAAATTATCCGGGGGTGTGCCATCGGTTGTGTCCGTTGACGGACTGCTGTATAGTGCGCCCTCCCTTGAAATGAGGGTTGTTGATGCGACGCAGGATTGTAGCAGCCAACTGGAAAATGAACGGCTCCCAGGAGCTGGCCAAGTCACTGGTTGGCGACGTGCGCAAAGGCATTGCCGCGCTTGATAATGAAGCGGAGGTTGTTATCATTCCTCCCGCTCTTTATGTCGCAAGCGTTCAGCAGCTTCTCGATGGGGTTGCCCAGGTTGGCGTGCAGAACATCGCTGCCTGGGAATCCGGCGCTTACACCGGCGAAATTTCCGGGAAAATGGCTGCGGATGTCGGTTGCGGTTACGCCGTCGTCGGTCATTCAGAGCGTCGGCAGCTCTTCGGTGAATCCGATGCGGTTATTGCCGAAAAGGTCGGTCAGGGAATTGCGGCTGGCGTGCAGATTATCCTTTGTGTTGGTGAAACGCTGACGCAAAGAGAAGCGGGGCTGGCGGTTGAAGTGGTCAGTGCCCAACTTCGGGAAGCGCTCAAAGACGTTTCCGGAGAACAGTGGAAGCAGGTTGTTGTGGCCTATGAGCCGGTCTGGGCGATCGGAACGGGCAAGACAGCAACGTCGGAAGACGCCCAGGCCGTGCATCAGGCCATGCGCTCGCAGCTGAGCGAGATGGGAGCTCCGGCACAGGACATGACGCTGTTGTACGGTGGTAGCGTTAAGCCGGACAACGCCAAAGAATTGTTTGCTCAGCCCGATATAGACGGCGGCTTGATTGGCGGTGCTTCTTTGAAGGCATCGGATTTCCTCGCCATCTGCAAGGCGATTTAAGAGAGTTTGATATGGATTGGATTGAAACACTGGTTGTCGTAGCGCACGTCGTGATTGCGGTGGCGCTGGTGGGCCTGGTCCTGATCCAGCAGGGCAAGGGCGCCGATGCCGGTGCAGCCTTTGGTGGTGGCGCCTCCCAGACCGTGTTTGGTAGCCAGGGTAGCGGCAGCTTCCTGACGCGCGTGACCACCTTTCTGGCGATCCTGTTCTTTGTGACGAGTTTTACGCTGGCTGTGTTTGCCAAGCAGCGCGCCGAAGTGGCGGGCGAAACAGGCATCCCGACAGTTCAGCAGGCGCCGGCCGCGGCGCAGGAAAAACAGGCAGCCGACGAGCAGGACCACGCTCCGGCGGCCAAGGGCGGCGAAGCGTCTGATGCGTCAGGCAGCGCTGCCCAGAGTGAAGGTTCTGAAGCCGGCAGCGGTGATTCCTCGCTGCCTGAGCTTGAGTAAGGTTGTTGCCGAAGTGGTGGAACTGGTAGACACGCTATCTTGAGGGGGTAGTGGCGTAAGCCGTGCCGGTTCGAGTCCGGCCTTCGGCACCATTATTAGAAACGGCTTGGAATACCAAGCCGTTTTTTTTGGTCAGTCCTTGACCAGTGTTGTCGGCGTCCTTATACTCCGGCGATTATTGCAGTGGGTATCGGCTGCGTCCGGTCCCGCTCAGGCAGGCCAGGTGTCTGTCGGCAGAGAAGCGTAATGTTGATGTTCTCTGGCACGTAACGACTTCAGGAGGCCCCGCGTTATCTGGGGCCTTTTGGTTCAGGGGCCTGGCGCATGGGCCCGATTGTACGAAAAAGGGCTGATTAACAGGCCCTTTTTTTGTTTGTGCGACATGTAAAGGCGGCATTGAAAACGGCTTGGCCGCTCAATATCGCCCGAATAGTGGAGATGACAGCAACTTGTCAGCCAAGGTAAAGCAACTCGAAGACATCCTGGTGCCGGTCATTGAAGGACTGGGATATAACTGCTGGGGGATTGAATTTCGGTCTCAGGGCCACAAGTCAATGCTCCGGATCTTTATTGATGATGCCGAAAACGGCATCAGCGTCGAGGACTGTGAAACGGTCAGTCGGCAGGTCAGCGGTGTGCTGGATGTCGAGGATCCGATCCAGACCGAGTACACCCTCGAAGTTTCCTCGCCCGGTATGGACCGGCCGCTGTTCCGACTGGAGCAGTATGCGGCCTGGGCCGGGCACATGGTCAAAATCCGCCTGCGTATGGCGTTCGAAGGACGTCGCAAATTCGAAGGGCTCCTCAAAGGTGTTGAAGGAAGCGATGTCGTCGTGATTGTCGACGAGCATGAGTATCTGCTTCCCGTCGACAGTATCGAGAAAGCCCACATCGTTCCGGTTTTTGAGTGATTCGTTTGACTGCAAGTCTAAGGGTTAAGGGCAGGGCAATCTGATGAGTAAAGAGATCTTGCTGGTAGTTGAAGCCGTCTCCAACGAGAAGGGAGTGGAAAAAGAGGTCATTTTCGAGGCCATCGAACTTGCCCTGGCGACAGCAGCCAAGAAACGTTACGAAGACGAGGAAGCGGATATCCGCGTCCAGATCGACCGCAAAACCGGCGACTACGAAACCTTCCGTCGCTGGCTGGTGGTGGACAACGAAGCCGTGCCGGCGCTCGGTACCGAGCTGACCATGCAGGAAGCCGAGGAGATTGACGACAAGCTCCAGCCGGGCGACATGCATGAAGAGAAGGTGGAATCGGTGGCCTTTGGTCGCATTGGTGCCCAGGCGGCCAAACAGATCATCTTCCAGAAGGTCCGTGAAGCCGAGCGCACCAAGATCGTCGACAGCTACCGCGACCGGGTCGGTGAACTGGTATCTGGTACCGTCAAGAAGGTCACCCGCGACAATGTAATCGTCGATCTCGGTGCCAATGCCGAGGCGTTGCTGCCCCGCGACCAACTGATCCCGCGCGAGACGTTCCGCATGGGCGACCGGGTTCGGGCGCTTCTGTTGGAAATCCGCACCGATCATCGCGGGCCGCAGCTGATCCTCAGCCGTACCAACCCGGCCATGCTGATCGAGCTGTTCCGTATCGAGGTGCCGGAGATCGCCGAAGACCTGATCGAAATCCGCGGTGCCGCGCGCGATCCGGGCTCCCGGGCCAAGATCGCCGTCAAGACCAACGACCGTCGTATCGATCCGGTGGGTGCCTGTGTCGGTATGCGCGGCTCGCGCGTGCAGGCGGTATCCAACGAACTGGGCGGTGAGCGAGTGGATATCGTCCTGTGGGACGACAACCCGGCGCAGCTGGTGATCAACGCCATGGCGCCGGCGGAAGTGGCCTCCATCGTGATGGACGAAGACCGCCAGACCATGGAAGTGGCCGTCGCCGAGGACAACCTGGCCCAGGCCATCGGCCGTAATGGCCAGAACGTACGGCTGGCCAGTGAGCTGACCGGCTGGACACTCAATGTCATGACCGAGGAAGAGGCCGGTGAACGTCAGGAGCAGGAATTCAACCGTCTGCTGAATCACTTCACCGATAACCTCGATGTCGATGAGGAGCTGGCCGGCGTCCTGATCGAAGAAGGCTTCACCACGCTGGAAGAAGTCGCATACGTGCCCATGGATGAGATGCTGGCCATCGAAGGTTTCGATGAAGACACCGTGACCGAACTGCGTCGTCGCGCCAAGGATCGCCTGCTGAACCAGGCCCTGGCCAGCGAAGAGGCCCTGGAGGGCAATGAGCCTGCCCAGGACCTGCTGGACATGGAAGGCATGGATCGCGCGCTGGCTTTCAAGCTGGCCGGCATGGGAGTGCGGACCATGGATGACCTGGCAGAGCAGTCTGTCGACGATCTCATGGACATCGAAGATATGGATGAAGAGCGCGCGGGCCAGTTGATCATGACCGCACGTGCGCCCTGGTTCCAGGACCAGGAATAATCGGGAGAGGAGGACCAGTATGGCTGAAGTAACTGTAAAACAGCTGGCCGATGATGTAGGCGCTCCCGTGGATCGCTTGCTGCGCCAGATCGTAGAGGCTGGCCTGAAAGCCCGTTCTGAGAATGATGCCGTCAGCAGTGACGAAAAGCAGCAACTGCTGGCATTCCTGCGCAAGAATCACGGCGAAGCCGATGCCGAACCGCGCAAGATCACGCTCAAGCGTAAGACCACGACCACCCTGAAAGCCGGAAGCGGCGCAGGGCGTGCCAAGACAGTGAACGTGGAAGTCCGCAAGAAGCGGACCTACATCAAACGCGAAACGCCGCAAGCGGAGCAGGAAGAGGCTCCGGTTGAATCCGCGCCAGTCGAACAGCCGGTCGCCGAAGCGCCGTCCGCGCCTGAAGCCACTCCGGCGAAGCCGGCGGAAGAGGCCGCTCCGGCTGCTGAAGAGACCGCCAAGCCGAAGCAGGGTGCCGAACAGGCACCCGCGGCCGAAGAGCCGGTCACGCCGGAGCCGGAAGCCCCGGACGAGGAACCGGTGGCTGCCGAGCCGGCGGACGAGGTGCCCATGCCGGCGCCAGACGCCGACAATGGCAAAGACCGCAAGGCCAAGAAGAAGAAGGAAAAGACGCGCGAGCGTGCCGACGATGCCGAGGACGGCAAGCCGAAGAAGAAGTCCGCGGGTCACCGTGGACCCCGCAATCGTCCTGTAGAGCCCGTTACCCTGAGTGACGACGAGGACGATACCACTCTGCGCAAGCCGCTGCGGGCGAAGAAAAAGCCCAAGCAGAAGCGGCATGGATTTGAGAAGCCGACCAAGCCAATGGTGCGTGAAGTCGAAATTCCGGAAACCATCACGGTGGGCGATCTGGCCCAGCGGATGGCCGTCAAGTCCGCTGACGTCATCAAGACCCTGATGGGTATGGGCGTTATGGCAACGATCAACCAGGCCCTGGATCAGGAAACCGCCGTACTGGTGACTGAAGAGCTGGGCCACAAACCCAAGACCGTCAGCGAAGACGCCTTCGAAGAGGAAGTGCTCAGCGAGATTTCCTTCGAGGGTGAAAAGGTCAAGCGCGCGCCCGTTATCAGTGTCATGGGCCACGTCGACCACGGCAAGACCTCGCTGCTGGACCACATTCGCCGTACCAAGGTTGCGGCCGGTGAATCCGGTGGTATTACCCAGCACATCGGGGCTTACCACGTCGAGACCGGCCAGGGCATGATCACCTTCCTGGATACCCCGGGCCACGCGGCGTTTACTGCCATGCGGGCACGCGGTGCCCAGAGTACGGACATCGTTATCCTGGTGGTCGCGGCCGACGACGGCGTTATGCCGCAAACCAAGGAAGCGGTCGATCACGCCCGTTCAGCCGGCGTACCGCTGGTCGTGGCCATCAACAAGATGGACAAGGAACAGGCGGATCCGGATCGCATCAAGACCGAACTGGCGGGTATGGACGTGATCCCGGAAGACTGGGGCGGTGATGTCCAGTTCGTACCGGTCTCGGCGCATTCCGGCCAGGGCATCGACGACCTGCTGGAAGCGGTTCTGCTCCAGTCTGAAATCCTGGAACTGGAAGCCGTGCCAACAGCACCGGGTGCCGGTGTGGTGGTGGAATCCAGCCTGGAGAAAGGCCGTGGTTCCGTGGCTACTATCCTGGTTCAGAACGGTACCGTTCGTCAGGGCGACATGGTCGTGGCCGGCGCCTACTTCGGTAAGGTCCGGGCGATGATGAACGAAGCCGGTGATCAGGTGAAGGAAGCCGGACCGTCGATCCCGGTGGAAATCCTGGGTCTGAACGGCACACCGGACGCCGGCGACGAATTCTTCGTTGTGGCGGACGAGCGTAAGGCCAAAGAACTGGCCGAGTTCCGCCAGAAGCGCGAACGCGAACAGCGTCTGCAGCGCCAGCAGGCGGCGAAGCTGGAGAACCTGTTCGAGAACATGGGCAAAGACGAGGTCAAAACCCTCAATGTCGTGCTCAAGACCGACGTTCGGGGTTCCCTGGAAGCCATCACCAAGGCGCTGCTGGACATCGGCAACGAGGAAGTCCAGGTCAAGATCGTGTCCTCCGGTGTCGGTGGTATCGCCGAAACCGACGTCAGCCTGGCGCTGGCAACCGGCTCGGTCCTGTTTGGCTTCAACGTGCGTGCGGATGCTTCCGCCAAGCGTCTGGTCGAGCAGGAAGGTGTGGACCTGCGTTACTACAGCATCATCTACAACATGATCGATGATGTCCGCGCGGCCCTGACCGGCATGCTGGCACCGGAGTTCCGCGAAGACATCGTGGGCATCGCCGATGTACGCGACGTATTCCGTTCACCGAAGTTCGGCCAGGTGGCTGGCTGTATGGTGACCGAGGGTACGGTCTACCGGAACAAGCCGATCCGCGTCCTGCGGGATAACGTGGTCATCTTCGAGGGTGAGCTCGAGTCCCTGCGCCGCTTCAAGGACGACGTCCAGGAAGTCAAGAAGGGCATCGAGTGCGGTATCGGTGTTAAGGGCTATGACGTGAAGGTCGGCGACCAGATCGAGGTGTTTGACCGAGTGAAGGTCGAGCGCAAGCTGGAAAGCTGATTCCGGCTCAAGCTCACGACCCAAGCAGACTGGCGCCCCGGACTCCCGGGGCGCCGTGCATTCAGAGGGGCCATTAAATGGCCCCGACAGGAGGCGTGTTGAAACGCCTCGCAGATGACAGGGCGTAACAATGCCAAAAGAGTTCAGTCGTGTTGAGCGGGTTGCGGACCAGATCCAGAAGGAGCTGGCCGTGATGGTCCAGCGCGAGATCAAGGATCCGCGTCTGGGTATGGTCACCGTCAATGCGGTCAAGGTCAGTCGCGATCTGGGGTATGCCGATGTCTACGTGTCGCTGCTGACCACCGAGGAGCTGACCGAGCAGGATCCCGCCGTCCAGGATTCCCTGGGCGTGCTGCGTAAAGCGGCCGGTTTCCTGCGCAGCCAGTTGGGGCGCGCCATGAAGCTGCGGGTGATCCCCCAGCTGCGTTTCCATTTTGACACCCTGGGGGGCCAGAGTCGCCGTATCGATAGCCTGATCGACCAGGCGGTGGGCAAGAAGCCGGCCGTCGATGGATCGGGTGACGGCGGGGAGCGCGAGGATTGAGTCGGCGTAGACGCGGCCGTGACGTCAACGGCATCCTGGTGATCGACAAACCCCAGGGGGTCACGTCGAACGCGGTGCTGCAGCAGGTCAAGCGTCTGTACGGTGCTGCAAAGGCCGGTCACACCGGCAGTCTTGATCCGCTGGCGACCGGTGTCCTGCCCCTGTGCTTCGGCGAGGCCACCAAGTTCTCCCAGCTGATGCTCGACAGCGACAAGTCGTATGTGGCCCGGGGCCGTCTGGGCATCGTGACCGACAGCGGTGACAGTGACGGCAACGTGATGGCGGAAAAGCCTCTGCCGGAAGGCTTGGATCAGGCGGCCCTCGAAGCCGTGTTGCCACGGTTCCGCGGCGATATTGAGCAGGTTCCGTCCATGTACTCGGCGCTCAAGCACAAGGGACGCCCGCTGTATGAGTACGCCCGCGAAGGCATCGAGATCGAACGTCCGGCCCGCCCGGTCACCATCCATGAGTTGACGCTGCTCGCTTTCGATGGCGAGAATTTCGACATTGCCGTCACCTGCAGCAAAGGCACCTACATCCGCTCGCTGGTGGAAGACATCGGCGAGGCGTTGGACTGTGGCGCCCACGTCACGCAGTTGCGCCGGACGAAGGCGGCCGGGTTCGACCTGGACCAGGCCCTGGATGTGGCCGAACTGGAAGCACGCCGGGAGGCCGGGGAATCTCTGGACCCGCTGCTGGTGCCGGTCGATGCGGCGCTTACGGAATTTCCGAAAATTCTGCTGCAGGACGCACAGATTGTATCGATATTGAACGGACAACCCGTTAAAATGACGGGTCATCCGCCCGGGTGGGTGCGTCTCTACGGAGGCGACCAGTTCCTTGGGTTGGGTGAGCAGTTACCGGATGATCGGGTTGCACCCCGGCGTCTGGTAAAGCAGGCCTGAACACTCCGGTGTCAGGCTCTAGCCGGGCTGTAGAGATGCGCGGTCCGGCCGAATTCAATGGCATCGCAAATAGTGAGGTGAGTTATGGCACTGTCTGCCGCAGAGAAGTCACAGATCGTCAACGATTTTCAGCAAGGTGAAGGTGATACCGGTTCTCCTGAAGTTCAGGTTGCACTGCTGAGCGCCAACATCGACAAGCTGCAGAATCACTTCAAGACCAACAAGCAGGATCACCATTCCCGCCGCGGTCTGATTCGGATGGTTAACCAGCGTCGTAAGCTGCTGGACTACCTGAAGAAGAAAAACGCCGATCGTTACCTGGACCTGATCCAGCGTCTTGGTCTGCGTCGTTGATCGACGATCACGTCGTGCTCTGAACCGGTATCGCAGTCCCGTTTTCGGTCGTCAGCCGTATCGATGGCCGAAGCAGGGCGGGTACCGGATCTGCCGGGAGGGTTCAGGCTCTCCGGGCAGGATCTCTCGCCCGTCTACACTGTCTCAACAGTGTGCCGGATGTCCGTCTCGACACAACGAGGGGATGACCGGAACAATGCCGACGCTGTCGGCCTGAAAGATTCACGGGAACGACCGGTGTCGTCGAGTGGGTTGTCAGGTCTGTCAGTCCTGCCGGCACATATGAACCACAACAGGATGCCAGAGCTTTACCGACAAACCGGTCGGTGATGAAAGCCCGAACAATAGCAGGTTGTTGAAAGTCGCCCCTGCCGCCCGGTGACGCCTTTCAACAGCCTGTTAGCTTTCAGTCCGGTAAGTCCAGAGTTTCGGTCCTGTGGTGGAGATCACAGGGGTTCCCGCAGGGAACCGGAATATGCCAAGAAGAGTAAGGAGTTACCGTGAATCCGGTAAAGAAATCATTTGAACTGGGCGGCAAGACGGTCACGCTTGAAACCGGCCGCATCGCACGTCAGGCCACCGGCTCCGTCCTGGTGACCATCGACGACATCTCCGTACTGGGTACCGTGGTTGCCGCGAAAGAAGCGAAGCCGGGCCAGCCTTTCTTCCCGCTGACCGTGAACTACTTCGAGAAGACCTACGCGGTCGGTAAGATTCCGGGTGGTTTCTTCAAGCGCGAAGGCCGTCCGTCCGAGAAGGAAACGCTGACCTCGCGTCTGATCGACCGTCCGATCCGCCCGCTGTTCCCGAACGGTTTCATGAACGAAGTGCAGGTTATCTGTACCGTCATGTCCTCCAGCAAGAACCAGGATCCGGATATCGCCGGCATGCTGGCGGCCTCTGCGGCGCTGGCCCTGTCCGGCGTGCCGTTTGACGGCCCGGTTGGTGCGTCCCGCGTGGGCTACACCGACGAAGACGGTTACTTCCTGAACCCGACCTTCGAGCAGCTGGAAAACTCCAGGCTGGACATGGTTGTGGCCGGTACCGAAGACGCCGTCCTGATGGTGGAATCCGAAGCCCAGGGCCTGACCGAAGACCAGATGCTGGGTGCGGTCCTGTTCGCTCACCAGGAAATGCAGACCGCCGTGACGGCCATCCGCGAGCTGGCCGCTGAAGCCGGTCATCCGCGCTGGGACTGGCAGCCGGTTGCGGTGAACAGCCAACTGGCAGAAGCCCTGAAAGGCGAGTTCTCCGACGCCATCACTGAAGCCTACGGCATCCGCGACAAGATGGAACGCTACACCCGTCTGGGCGAGATCCGTACCCAGGCCATCGAGAAACTGGCCGGTGACGAAGACGGTCAGCCTGACGAGGCGGAAGTGAAGTCTTACTTCGGCAAGCTGGAGAAGTCCATCGTTCGTCGCCAGGTGATCGAAGGCAAACCGCGGATCGACGGTCGTGACAACAAGACTGTCCGTCCGATCGAAATCGAAGTGGGCGTTCTGCCGAGCACCCACGGTTCTGCGCTGTTCACCCGTGGCGAGACCCAGGCCATCGTGACCACCACGCTGGGTACCGCCCGCGACATGCAGATCATCGACGCGCTGGAAGGTGAGAAAAAGGATCCGTTCCTGTTCCACTACAACTTCCCTCCTTACAGCGTTGGTGAGACCGGTCGCGTTGGCGCGCCGGGCCGTCGTGAAATCGGTCACGGCCGTCTGGCCAAGCGCGGTGTTGCGGCGGTCATGCCGACCATCGAAGAATTCCCGTACACCATCCGTGCGGTATCCGAGATCACCGAATCCAACGGTTCCAGCTCCATGGCCTCTGTCTGTGGTTCCAGCCTGGCGCTGATGGACGCCGGTGTGCCGATCAAGGCACCGGTGGCGGGTATTGCCATGGGGCTGGTCAAGGAAGGTGACCAGTTCGCCGTCCTGACCGACATCCTGGGTGACGAGGATCACCTGGGCGACATGGACTTCAAGGTGGCCGGTACCGCTGAAGGCGTCACGGCGCTGCAGATGGACATCAAGATCAACGGCATCACCGAAGAGATCATGGAAATCGCCCTGCAGCAGGCCTACGCGGCACGTCAGCACATCCTGGGTGAAATGGCCAAGGTCATCTCCGAGCCGCGCTCGACCCTGTCTGACCGCGCGCCGAGCATCACCAGCATGAAGATCCATCCGGACAAGATCCGCGACGTGATCGGTAAGGGTGGCTCCGTGATCCGTTCGATCTGCGACGAAACCGGCGCGTCCATCGACCTGGACGACGACGGCAACGTCAAGATCTACGCCGACAACCAGGCCGCGGCCCAGGCGGCCCAGAAGCGCGTGATGGAAATCACCGCGGAAATCGAAGTGGGTGCCATCTACAAGGGCACCGTGGCGCGGATCGTCGACTTCGGCGCCTTCGTCAACATCCTGCCGGGCAAAGACGGTCTGGTGCACATCTCCCAGATCGCCGAGCGTCGCATCGAGAACGTCACTGACGAGCTCAGCGAAGGTCAGGAAGTTCTGGTCAAGGTGCTGGATGTGGACAACCGTGGTCGCGTGAAGCTGTCCATGAAGGAAGTGAAGGAAGGCGAGCAGCCGACCGATTTCGGCGCCTGATTTCAGGTTCCGGAAGTGAAAAAGCCGCCCCTCGGGGCGGCTTTTTTGTGTCTGGCGATTGGTCGGCGCCGAAGCTAAAGCGTTGGCTACATTCTGCGTTAACCCCGAGCGTGTAGCAGATGCTTCAGCTTCTGAGGCGCCGCCAGGTGCCCCTGTATCTGCATGGAGCGCCAGGCTGTCAATCTGGGTCCTTCGAGCCCACGGCAATCTCCCCCGCCGCGGCTTCTTTCAAGAAGCTTTCAACCGCATCCCGATACGCCGGAATCACAAACGTCGACGCATGGGGCGTGTCCGTCTGCAGGAACTGCTTAGGCTGTTTGGCAGTGGTGTAGAGGGCTGTGCCGTTGTGGAAGGGGATAATCCCGTCGCGGATGCTGTGAATCACCATCAGCGGCACCGGGCTGATCTCGGCGATGTGGTCGACGCCCTCGTAGTCGTCCGGGATGGTCCAGCTCAGCGGGATCTGGAACGGCCAGGTGAGCCAGAAGCTGTCCAGTTTTTCCCGGGTGATGGCGCGGAAGCCGGCGAACGTGCTGTCCAGCACCACGGCCGTCAGTGGCGGTTGCTCCTGGCGCCGGGTCCATTCGGCGGCCAGCATCAATCCCAATCCGCCGCCCAGGCTCTGGCCCAGCAGATAATACGGGCCGCTGTCCGGCTGCTGGACGAGCCAGCGAAAACCGGCCTCGGTGTCCGCCAGGGCGCCTTCGATATCCGGATCACCGGTCGACTCGCCAAAGCCGCGATAGTCGATCATGAAGACGTTATAGCCTTCCCGGGGCAGCCAGGCCACGTTGAGGATATGGCTGCTCATGTTCTGGGCGTTGCCGTGCAGGTAGTAGACCGTGCCGTGATCCTCGCCTTCTGCGGGCAGCCACCAGCCGTGCAGGTGTTCCCCGTCGACGGTATCCAGATAGACATCCCGGTAGTCCAGGTCAAGCCGGTCCGGGGTGATGTAGACCGTGCTGTCCGGGTAGAAGAACAGGCTCGAACAACCGCCCAGCGACAGCAGCGTTAGCGACAGGCAAAGGCTCAGAAGTAGGCGTTGATTCCGATCTGCCATGTGGTGTCATACCTTTCGAAATGGTGTTTGCGTTCCCAGCTGGCGCTCAAGCCGATGTTGCGCTCCAGGTGCCAGCCGAGGCTGGCGTAGGCAATGTCTTCCCGGTCGCCGTCGCCGATCAGCCAGGCCTTGCTTTTGACGCCGCCGGTCACGCTGACCCGATGCCCCTGGTACAGCCAGCCCAGATCGGCTCCGGGCGCCAGGTCGTAGCCCTTGTCCAGGTCGTCGTCGATTTCCAGGTCGCCGGTCCCCATGGCGTAGATCTGGCTTTGATCGGACGTGGCCCAGCCGAAGCCGGCACCGCCGTCGAGGTAAGGGGTGAGCACCCGGTTGCCGGATTCGATGTCGGTCCGCCGGGCACCGAAGCCCACCTGCCAGGACAGGGGAGTGAAAAAGCGGTCGCGCACGGACAGGGAGCGGATTTCCACGCCGATCAATTTCTCCAGCTGCAACTCGTATTTATCCGTGTAATAACGGGTATCCAGGCGCAGGAACTGCAGCTGGGCCCCCTGACGATAGCCTTCGGGCGGATCGAGGACGTCGTGGTAGGCCGGGCGCAGGGTCAGCTGGACGAAGTTGCGGCCGCCCTGGCGACCGCCGGCGACGCTGGCGCGAAAGGTGTCGTGGCCCTGGTCGTCGCGCACCGCTGGTTCCGGCGGCTGTTTCAGCGGTTCGGCATCGTCGATTTGGCTGCGTGCCTTGAGCAGGTCGTAGGACAGCGGGGCTGCCCTGTCGCGGGGCCACTCTTCCTCATGGGCTTCGTAGCGGACGTACTCGTAGGTGGCGTCGAGTACGTGGGCCCGGTATTCGTCCGGCAGCGTCTGGATGGCCAGACTGTCCACCGTCCGGGTTCCGTCGGCGAGGTCTGCGGCTAGATTCCGCTGCTCCGAGGTCAGCTGCTCCATGTAGTTTTCAACGACCGTCGCCGATGAAGGGCGATAGTGCACCGACGCCACCAAGTCATGATCCACCACCCAGCGAACCGTGTCCGCAGGAATCGCGTGTGTTTTTACTTCATCCAGCAATTGCGTGCCAGGTCGGGCGACATCGATCAGGGCCAGCAGGCGGTAGGCGCAGTTTTCGTCGAAGAAGTAGTAATCAAAGTTCTTGTCTTGGATTTCCCAAGCATGGGCAAGCAGGCGATTAGTCTCGACCGGGGTCAGATTCAGCTGGTATTCCCACAGGTCCCTGTTTTCGATATCCGAGTAGAGCTTGATTTTCTCGTAGTAGGGCTTAATTGTTGTAATTCCCGGGTAGCCGCCGAAAATGCCCCGATAGGCAAACATGATTTCATTTTCTTTAGCAGATGCATCTGCTGCATAGGAAACTGTACTCGCCAACAGCAGGTCGGCGCTTTGTCCAGCAGCTTGCGCTGGATCTAATCGTAGGAAGGTATGGCCGAACATGGACGACGGACTATTGAGGTAGGAGGCCGCGAAAACAAGAGTTACGGTCTTTGTGTTTAGTTCTTTGCGCCAAGCTTCGTATGCTGGGCAGTCGATTGATGTTATCGGCATGTCGAGTTGCCGGCGTAACCACCTGTCCCGGGCGGGAAAACGGCAGCGGGTGTGGTCATTGCCGGAGCCTGGCGCTTGAATTGCCGCCAATGTGGCTTTCAGTTCTGCCAGAGGGGATTTTTTGCCTTTTGGGCTCAAGAAAAAAGTCGGGTCTTCAGCTTGTGAAGTATAGCCACCAAGCATATCAGGTCGATAATGTCCTAGGTTTAGCCAGGCGGGATCGTAGGCCAAGCGCTCCAGCGATTTGGAAGCCTCGGCATTTGAAAGGCTCATTAGTGTGCAGAGGGCTGCCAGCAAACGGGGAACGTACCCCGACATCAAACGTCGTTGCATGAAATCTCAGATGGTTCTGGGTAGAGTGGCCGAAGCCGATTGAGGCACCGTCCCTGGTGCCTGTGACTGTCCCTGATGTTTGGTTCGTTAGGCGACGTACTTGCTCAATCCCTCATGGGATTCCATCAGAGCGACGATGGCTGAAACGGCCTGGTCAGAGGTGGTGTCTGAAGACGGGAAAATGGTGGCGAAGTTGTCCTGCATCAGCTTGCGGAATTCAGGACGATCCGCCTTGTCGATGTTCAGGAGTACCGCCAGGGTGTCCAGGTTCTCGCCCTCGCCGCGGGACATGTCACGCGCGACCTTGTCGACGTTGCTGTCCATATACATGGCCATGGACTGGATCGCCTCGTTGGTATTACAGCCCAGGGTACCGGTGGTCATACCAAACGTCTGGTTCCAGAGGGTAGCGTTTGTCGTTGCTGCCAGTACGTGGGGGGCAATACCGGACTGCCCTTTCCAGATCATCGCCCCCACGCCACAACCCGGCTGTGCAAAGGCGAGACTGGATGCACCCAGAAGCATGGCACCTGCGATCAGTTTTTTCATTGTCCAACTCCTTGTCGTGTTATGTCATCGATCCGAAAACATTGACTAACGGCCCTGACGTTTCTGCTATTGCCGACTTGTGTGGTGCGGCGTACCTGACCGTTGATCCGAGTATAGTTCAGATCTGCGGCGCAATGATTAAATCGGCCACAATTGACTGATAGTAGGAGTAAAAAATGAACACGGCGATAACATATATTCTTTTTCGCTATAAAAAATAATTTTTAATTTATTATTTGTAATATGCCGGTCACTTATTTATAGTGCGCCCCGCCAAGACGGCTCATTTATGTCACACGGAGAGAGTAGTTGTGAAAAAAGCACTGATTGCATCCAGCCTGTTGCTGGCCGGCGCCCTGAGCGGCTGTAGCTCCATGAACGTCAGCTCCACTCCGGTACCGCTGGCGGGTACTGTAAGCACCGATATCAAGGCCGATATCGATGTGGGTGAGAAGATCACCGGCAAGTCCCACGCGACCAAGATCCTGTTCTTCACCGTTGGTGGTGACAACGAGTACGCCGATGGCGTGGCGTACGGTCAGGGTGGCGGCTCTGCGCTGTCTGTTCTGGATGCGGTAGCACCGGTCAAGGCCGCTGCCGCCTACAACGCCATCAAGTCCTCAGGTGCTGACGTGATTGTGGCTCCGCGCTACACCGTCAAGAAGCAGGACTACCTGGTTTACGGCACTATCGACGTGACCGTAGAAGGGTACAAGGGCACCATCAAGAGCGTTGACTGAGTCTCTCGCGTCTTCCGCTCAATAAAAAGCCGGGCATTGCCCGGCTTTTTTGTGCCTGCTCGGAGGGTGTCAGCCGCCGAGGTAGGCCTTTTGCACGTCCTCGTTGGCCAGCAGGTTGGCCCCGCTGTCTTCGAGGCGGATGCGTCCGGTTTCCAGCACATAGCCCCGGTCGGCGAGCTTCAGCGCCTGCTTGGCGTTCTGCTCAACCAGGAAGACGGTGATGCCGTCGTCGCGCAGGGTGCTGATGATCTCGAAGATCTGCTTGATGATCAGCGGCGCCAGGCCGAGTGACGGCTCGTCGAGAATGATCATCTCCGGCTTGGTCATCAGGGCCCGGCCGATGGCCAGCATCTGCTGCTCACCGCCGGACATGGTGCCGGCGCGCTGGTTGCGGCGTTCCTTAAGACGCGGGAAAAGCTCGAACACGTGGTCCTGGCTCTTGCGGATCTCCTGCTTGGAGGTGAAGAACCCACCCATGTGCAGGTTTTCCTCGACCGTCAGGCCGGGAAAGACGCGACGCCCTTCCGGCACGATGGCGATGCCGGAGCGCATGATCTGGGCCGTCGGCTTGTGGGTGATGTCTTCGCCCTTGAACAGGACCCGGCCGGAGCTGGCCTGGGGATCCCCGCACACGGTCATCAGCAACGTGGTTTTGCCTGCGCCGTTGGCGCCGATCAGGGAAACGATCTCGCCCTTCTGGATCTCGACAGAGACGCCGTGCAGCGCCTCGATCTTGCCGTAATGGGTATGGATATTTTCTAGTACCAGCATGGTGTCTCCCTTACTCCTCGCCCAGGTAGGCTTTGATCACATCGTCGTTGGACCGGATTTCCTCCGGCGTGCCACTGGCCAGGGGACGCCCCTGGTTGATGACGTTGATGCGATCGGAAATGCCCATGACCAGGCTCATGTCGTGCTCGATCAGCAGCACGGAGACGCAATAGTCCTCCTTGAGGCTGACAATCAGCTCGTTGAGCTCCCGGGTTTCGTTCGGGTTGAGACCAGCGGCCGGCTCGTCGAGCATCAGCACGTTTGGCTCGGTCACCATGCAGCGGGCAATTTCCAGGCGGCGCTGCTGACCGTAGGCCAGGTTGCCGGCGTCGCGGTTGGCCATCTCCATCAGGCCCACACGCTCCAGCCAGTATGCGGCTCGCTCCAGGGACTTCTCCTCGCGCTTGCGGTAGTCCGGTGTCTTGACCAGACCGGAGAAGAGGTTGGTGTTCAGGTGACGGTGCTGGGCCACCAGCAGGTTTTCCACCACCGTCATCTTGCTGAACAGGCGGACGTGCTGGAACGTCCGCACCATGCCCATGCGGGAGATCTTGTAATCCGGCTTGCCCTGGATCGGGCGGCCCTTGAACGTGATCTTGCCGCCGGTCGGCCGGTAGAAACCGCTGATGCAGTTGAACACCGTGGTCTTACCGGCGCCGTTGGGACCGATGATGGACACGATCTCTCGCTCGCCCACATCCAGGGACACCTGATCGACGGCCAGCAGGCCGCCGAAACGCATCGACAGGTCGCGTACTTCAAGCATGGTCAGTCACTCCCGCTTCCTGTTTCTTGAGGTTGATGTGGACCCGGGTCATGGGCAGCAGCCCCTGCGGGCGCCAGACCATCATCAGCACCATGGCGGCACCGAACACCAGCATCCGGTATTCCGAGAACTCACGGGCCAGCTCTGGCAGGATGGTGACGGCTATCGCTGCCAGGATAACCCCCAGCTGCGAGCCCATACCGCCCAGCACCACGATGGCCAGCACGATGGCGGACTCGAGGAACACGAACGACTCGGGGCTGATAAAGCCCTGCTTGGACGCGAAGATGGTGCCGGCGAACCCGGCGAAGAAGGCGCCGATGGTGAAGGCGGACAGCTTGACCGCGGTCCGGCTCAGACCCAGTGAACGGGCGGCGATTTCATCTTCCCGCAAGGCTTCCCAGGAGCGCCCGACCGGCATGCGGATCAGGCGGCGGATGATGAACAGGGTGAATACCGCCAGGATCAGGGTGATCAGGTAGAGGAAGATCACCTTGTGGGTGCTGTCGTAGGGAATGTTGAACACTTCGTGGAACGAGGTGTTGCCCTCGACTTTCACCCGACGACCGAATTCCATGCCGAACAGGGTGGGGTCCGGGATGCCGCCGATGCCGTCCGGGCCGTTGGTCAGGTCCGTCAGGTTGTTCAGCAGGATGCGGATGATTTCACCAAACCCGAGTGTCACGATGGCCAGGTAGTCGCCCCGCAGTCGCAGGACCGGGAAGCCGAGCACGAAGCCGAACGCGGCGGCCAGCACGGCACCGATCGGCAGGGACATCCAGAAGGAGAAGCCATAATACTGGGACAGCAGGCCGAAGGTGTAGGCGCCGACCGCATAGAAGGCCACGTAGCCCAGGTCCAGAAGGCCGGCCAGGCCCACCACCACGTTCAGGCCGAGGCCCAGGATGATGTAGATCAGGACCAGTGTGGCCAGGTCGACCGCACCCCGTGAGGCGATGAACGGCCAGAACATGGCCCCCAGCACGATCAGGACGAGGGCGACGCGTTCAAACCGGATGCGTTTTTCCTGCGGCATCGGCTGGCGGTCCACCAGTGGGTTGAGGGCCTTCACGCGACCCAGTCCGCCCAGGATCGCCGGACGGAAAAGCTGGAACAGGAACACGATCAGCACCGCCAGGGCGATCCCCACATACGTCTGGGTTTCGGCGCCGGTCAGCTTGATGCTGATGCCCTGGGCCTCCAGGTTCAGCCCCAGGATGGGGTAGGAAATAACCAGTGTTATGAATGCGCAGAACAGCGCATGCCGGAAATTCTGTGCAATCATCAAATCTTCTCCACTTCCGGTTTGCCGAGCAGGCCGGTGGGCCGGAACAGGAGGATCAGGATCAGCAGGCCGAACGAGACCACGTCCTTGTACTCACTGCTCAGGTAGCCCGACGTGAAACTCTCGGCGACCCCCAGCACCAGGCCGCCCAACATGGCGCCCGGAATGCTGCCGATACCGCCCAGAACCGCTGCGGTGAAGGCCTTGAGGCCGGCAATGAAGCCGAACAGTGGATCGATCGAACCGTAATACATGCCCAGCAGCAGCCCCGCGACAGCCGCCAGAGACGCGCCGATCACGAAGGTCGCGGTGATGATACGGTTGGTGTCGATGCCCAGCAGGCTCGACATCTTGAGATCCTGGGACACGGCGCGACAGGCGCGACCGGTTTTGGAGCGGGAAATGAACAGGGACAAACCGGTCATACAGATCAGCGTCACGATGAAGATCGTCAGCTGCATGTACGACAGGTTAGCCTGGAAGGTGCCGTCTTCGCCGCCACCCAGAGAGATGCCGCCTTCGATCAGCAGCGGAAAGCCGATGTTGCGCGAGCCCTGGGCCAGGTGAACGTAGTTCTGCAGGAAGATGGACATGCCGATGGCGGAGATCAGCGGGATCAGGCGGTGTTGTCCGCGGACAGGGCGATAGGCGATGCGCTCCACCGCCCAGCCCATGGAGCTGGAAACGATTATGGCACAGATCAGGGCGACCAGCAGGACCAGCGGGATCCAGGCAGGGCTGGTCACGGCCAGGCCGGTGATCACGATCAGCGACACGTAGGCGCCGATCATGTAAATCTCACCGTGGGCAAAGTTGATCATGCCGATGATGCCGTACACCATCGTGTAACCGATGGCGATCAGGGCATACGCGCTTCCCACCGTCAGCCCGTTGATCAGCTGCTGGAGAAAGTACATTACGTCGTGCATTGTGGGAAAACTCCGATAAAGAAAAACCCCGGCTGGCGATCACACGGACAGAAAGCTGCTTGTGGCACAGTGCTCAAACGCTTTACATCCATGAATGCTTGCCGGGGTTCCAAAAAAACACCTTCCCCCTCGTGAGGGGAAGGTGTCCTCAGAAGGGCGTGGCTATGGGCCGTTCCCTTCTTCATCGTCCATTACCGATTTTTAACGGTGATTATTTTACCGGAGTTTTGCTGCCATCTGAATGCCATTTGTAGACAACGAAGTCGAACGACTTCAGATCGCCGGACTGGTCGTACTGAACTTCGCCGATCGGCGTGTCGAAGGTGCCTTCGCGCAGGGCGGCAGCCACTTCATACGGATCCTTGGAATCGGCTTTCTCGATGCCGTCGGCAATCAGCTGAACTGCCGCGTAGGAGGTCAGCACGAACGGACCGGACGGGTCTTCACCCTTGTCCTGGAACGCCTTGACCAGCTTCTGGTTCTCGGCTTTCTGGTCGAAGCTCGGCGGCAGGGTGACCAGCAGGCCTTCGGCTGCGTCGCCGGCGATGGTGTTGATGTCCTTGTTACCCACGCCTTCCGGGCCCATGAACTGGGCGTCCAGACCAGCCTGCTGCGCCTGACGCAGGATCAGACCCAGCTCCGGGTGGTAGCCGCCGTAGTAGACGAAGTCCACGTTGGCCTGCTTCAGCTTGGTAACCAGGGAAGAGAAGTCTTTCTGGCCGGCGGTGATGCCTTCGTACATCACGACGTTGATGCCGTCGTCTTCCAGGGTGGACTTCACGGCGCTGGCGATGCCTTCACCGTACTGCTGCTTGTCGTGGATAACCGCCACGCGCTGGGGTTTCAGGCTGGCGATGTAGTTGCCGGCGACCGGGCCCTGCATGCTGTCCAGGCCGATGGTGCGGAAGACCAGTTCATAGCCGCGATCGGTAATCGCCGGGCTGGTGGACGCCGGAGTGATCATCAGGACGCCTTCGTCCTCGTAGATGTCGGAGGCCGGCTGGGTGGAGCTGGAGCACAGGTGGCCCACGACGAAACGAACACCGTCGTTGACCATGTTGTTAGCGACCGTAACCGCCTGCTTCGGGTCACACACGTCGTCCTGCTCGACGGCAACGAGTTTTTCACCCATCACACCGCCGTTGGCGTTGATCTGCTCGATGGCCATGCGCGCGCCAGAGAACTGCATGTCGCCGTACTGGGCTACCGGACCGGTCATCGGGCCTGCGATACCGATCTTGATGTCCGCATTCGCGGTCCCTGCGGCCATCACAGCCAGCGAAGCGCCTACCCCGACTACAAGCTTGTTCAGTTTGGTTTTCATTTTGGTTTGTCCTGCCTTAAAGATCACTGAGAACATTATTGGTGTTTTTTCAGCCACGCCGAGCCTCTGCGCGCGTAGCGATGAGACTAACAAACACCACACGTTGAACGTTGTCAAGAAAGCGCCCCGGTGAATGATGATGAATTCATCGGTCGGGTCCGGGGCGCGATGTGCGTTAAATAGGCAGGGATCGTGCCAGTATCAGGCGGAGGGGGGCGTTGCGTCGGGATCCTCGATCTCTTCCGGGTTGATCAGCTGCTTGAATTGTTCGAAATCCTTGAGCCGGGCGAAGCTGGGATCCACCGATGCGTCGTCCCGGTAGGCTTCGGAAATCTCGATGGCGCTGCCCAGGCTCTTGATGGCGTCTTCCCAGCGGCCGATCTCGGCGTAGGCGCAGGCCAACTGATAGTGGGGGTGGCCGTTGTCCGGCGCCAGCTTCAGGGCGCGCAGGCACAGGCTGATCGCCCACAGAGGCTCGTTCAGTTCCAGCACGGCGTCGGCCTTATAGCTGAGCGCTTCTACATCGTCCGGGCGCAGATCCAGGATCTGGTCATACACCGAAATCTTATTCTGCTGCGAGGTTTCCTGACTGGCCTTGAGCCACAGAGAGTGCACTTCATTGGTGCGTTCGATCTCTTCCTGGTTGCGGTTGATGATGTCGGATTTCTGCTGCAGCTGTTCCTCGATGAACTTGAGCCGCTTCTCGTATTCCACCACCAGTTCGTTCACACGTTTCTCCGCCACGCTGGCCAACTGGTTGCGCATATCCCGGATGGAATTCCAGCCGATGACGACGAGAATAGAGGTGGCCCCGGCGATCAGGTAGAAGAAGTAGGTCACCGTGTCGGTGGCGTAGGACATGGTTTTGTCGGCGACGGTCAGTTCCTTGTCCACCACTTTTTCGATCAATTCGGCGCGGGTGCTCTGGATTTCGGTCCGCAGATCTTTCACCTGATCCAGCAGGTAGCGCTCGATGAAGGGGTTGTACATCGGTTCTTTCAGGTGGTCGATGCGATCTTCGACGTCTTCTGCCGTGACTTTCGTCGGCTCGCCGGTCTGGGACGCGGCGGTCGTATCGGTATCCGGCGTCTCCATGTCCTGGGCGTGTATTGAGGCCGCAGCCATCGTCAGCCACAACCCGGTCAGGGCGGGGGGCAGCCAGTAGAGCGCGCGGGAGGCGCGCAGAGCAGAAAAGCGGGAAATCAGCGTCGTCATGACCGTCCTGTGTTTGTTTTGAAGCATAAAGTTTTGCACGGGGTTTCTCTGTCGAACCAGGAGACACACCCGGACCCAGGCCACAGCATAGTGCCTCAGTGGCGCGACTCGGGCAAAGGGTGCTGCGCAAGACTGATTAGACTTTAAACGAATGAATAGTTAGAGTTATAAATATTGGTCCTGTTAAATCCTGTGCGCCGCGTCCGCAATGCGGACAACTTCAGGACAGTGTAGACCGCCACAGGGGGCCTCGGGCAGTCCGTAATGTCCGTCCGCCTCGGGAAGGCGCCAAACGATTTCCGTATCCGTCTGCACAGCCGGCGTCTAACAAGCTTTTTGTAGTGATGTCTGACAGCAAAGTTTTGTACTCAAAAAAGATAGCGCACTATAATCGCGAGCTCGCCGAGCCGGTAGCGTGGGATACAGTCATGAACAACTATGAGCAGGTGCTTGTCGCTCTTCGTCGGGTGATCCGGGCCACCGATCTTCACTCAAAACGCCTCAGTAAGCATGCCGGCCTGACCGCGCCGCAATTGCTGATCATGCGGACCATCCGCGACCTGGGGCAGGTGACCATTGGCACCATCGCCGACAAGGTCAGCCTGAGTCAGGCAACAGTAACCACCATCCTGGACCGGCTGGAACACCGCAAGCTGGTCTACCGGGTGCGCAGCACTACGGACAAGCGCAAGGTCCATGCGCACCTGACGGAAGACGGCGCCGAGTTGCTCGCCCAAGCGCCCCAACCGCTCCAGGAAGACTTCATCCAGAAGTTCCAGAGCCTGCACGAATGGGAGCAGAGCATGATTGTCGCCTCCCTGCAGCGCGTCGCCAGCATGATGGATGCCGACAGTATTGACGCTTCGCCGGTCCTGGATGTCGGGCCGATCAATCGTGAAGATGGCTGGAAGGGTCGTAAGAAGCAATCTGCGGGCTGAAGTCGGTCATCTTTCACATTTTTATGCATTTCCCTCCCTAAATTTTCAGCGCACCTGGCCGATACCTGCGGCCGGGAATGCTTGTATCCCGTTTGTCCCTGCCTGTGCTGTTTTGTAATCGTTACATACGGTTACGGCGTTTCTTGACCTGGATCAGGAATGGCTGGACAGGTGTCGTGATTTGATGCGCGTGCCCCGGAAACCTGGATATTCCAAATTAGGGTCTATAGTTGCTACAGAGGCACCGAAGGAAGCGTGTCGAGTGGCAAACAACAAGGATTGAATCAGTCTATGAGACGTAACCTTCCCGTTACCCAGCGCGAAGTTCGAATGGCGGAGGACGGCCGCCTGATCACCACCACCAATCTCAAGGGGGTGATCACTTACTGCAACGACGAATTCGTGGCTATCAGCGGTTTCTCCCGTGATGAGCTTGTGGGGCAGGCCCACAACATCATTCGGCACCCGGATATGCCGCAGTCGGTGTTCAAGCACATGTGGGACACACTCAAGGCTGGCAAGGCCTGGATGGGTGTGGTCAAGAACCGATGCAAGAACGGCGACCACTACTGGGTCAGCGCTTACGTCACGCCGGTCCGTGAAGGTGGCCAGATCGTGGGCTACGAGTCGGTACGCACGTCGCCGTCGGAGGAACAGAAGCGCCGCTCGACCGATCTTTACCGGAAACTCAACGCAGGCAAGACCGGCGTCATCAAGCTGGCGAACCTGCGTAACGTGCTGGTCGTCGCCCTGCCGCTGCTGGTCTCGTTGATCGCGAGTGTGGCGGCGGTGCAGTGGGCGTCGCCCGCGGTGGCCACCGCGGTGATTGTGATCGGGCATCTCGCGGCGGGCTTCACCCTCCGTGGCATGATCGACAATCGCATGCGACGGCTTGTCGGGCTCCGGGAGGATGCCTTTGCCGACCCGCTGATCGCATTGACCTACACCGACCAGCGTGGCCGGTTCGGTGAGCTGGCCATGCTGTTGATCAGTGAAGAAGCACGCCTGCGCACGGCCCTGGCGCGGATTGAGGACCAGGCCGGTATTCTGGCCAATCACGCCTCTACCAGCCACAAGGCCATCAATGAGGGTGCAGGCTACATTGCCAGGCAGCGTTCGGAAACGGACCAGACCGCATCGGCGATCAATGAGATGACGGCGTCCATCCAGGAAGTGGCGGAGAACGTCGGTCGCAATGCCAAGGAAGCGGAAGCGGCCAACGAGCACGCCTCCCAGGGCATGGAGCTGTCGCGTCAGGCGCTGAAAGCGATTGAGGTATTGGTCGAACGGGTCCACGAAGTGGGCAATGCGGTGGAAACGCTGGGGCAGTCCACAGAGAGCATTGGCCAGGCGGCCAAGCTGATCTCCGACATCGCGGAACAGACCAATCTGCTGGCCTTGAATGCCGCGATCGAGGCGGCCCGGGCCGGCGAGCAGGGGCGCGGTTTTGCAGTGGTCGCGGATGAAGTGCGCTCGCTGGCGGCCCGCACGCGGGAAAGCACGTCGCAGATCCACAGCGTGATCGAAGACTTTCGCCACCAGGTTGATACCGCCGTGAGCACGGCGCGTGACGGTGAAGTCGTAGCCGGCTCCGGCCTGGACAAGGTGCGCGAATCCGAGCGGGCCCTGAATGAAATTGTCGAGGCGATCAGCCGGATTACCGAGCGCTTCCTGCAGATGTCGGCTGCCGTCGAACAGCAGAGTCAGGTGTCCGAGGAGATCAACCGGCAGGTGGTCAATATCGCGGAGCTGGCGGACAGCAGCACCGATCGCGCGGAAACCGCCGACAAGGTCAGCGAGGAACTGATGCGTTTCTCCGATGGCCTGCGGGATCTGGTGGCACGGTTTATTGGCCGGCGGTAAACCGGCGCGACAAAGGGAGGGCATCCTGAGCGGTGCCCTTTTTTTGGAGCAAAAAAAAGGCGTCCAAATTGGACGCCTAATGGGCTCTTCTCAGATGACAGGAATTCGACGCGAATGCGATGAAATCCAATGGTTAAAAGTGTAAGTATCGGCCCCGTTCTGAACCATAGTGGATTGCGCGTACGGGCAATCCGTTATGCTGTAAGCCGCGTCAATCGTGGCTTCCGGGCCGATGCACGTCGTCAGTGCACGCTCGCTCCACGCCGGGGTTTGTTGCCAAAACAAACCGTGTACACATCGGCATAGTGCTTCGCAAAATGGACCTCCAGACCTTCCTGCAGGTACCCGGGCAATTCCTCATAATCGCCCCGGTTCCCTTCCGGCAGAATCAGCGTGTTGATCTTCTGCCGACGGGCCGCAATGACCTTCTCGCGGATGCCGCCAACCGGTAGGACCTGCCCGGTCAGCGTCAGTTCCCCGGTCATGGCGATGCCGGCCTGCGGCGCCTCCTTGCGGGCAATCGACAGCAGCGCCGTGGCCATGGTTACGCCCGCGCTGGGCCCGTCTTTCGGCGTGGCGCCCTCTGGCACGTGCAGGTGGACGAACGACTTGTCAAAGAACGCGGGATCACCCTTGTAGCGTTTCAGGTTGGATGACACATAGCTGTAGGCAATCTCCGCCGATTCACGCATGACATCGCCCAGTTGTCCGGTCAGCTTGAAACCACGCTGGCTGGAATGGATGCGCGAAGCCTCGATGCTCAGGGTGGCGCCGCCCATTGCCGTCCAGGCCAGGCCGGTGACCACGCCCGTGCCCTTGAGGGATTTCTCCTTCTTGAAATAGGGCTGGCCAAGGTAGCCCGGCAGGTCGCTGACGCCCACCTTCACGGGCGTATCCGGCTCTTCCAGCAGTTTGACGATGCCTTTACGGACAATCTTGTGCAGCTGCTTCTCCAGGTTGCGCACGCCGGCCTCCCGGGCATAGCCTTCGATCACCTGACGGATGGCGGCATCGGTGATGTTGAGCTGCTTCTTGAGCAGGCCGGACCGCTTGAGCAGGCGCGGCAGCAGGTGGTGCTTGGCGATCAGCAGCTTTTCCTCGGCGATGTAGCCGGACAAGCGGATGACGTCCATCCGGTCCAACAGCGGCCGCGGGATGGTGTCCAACTGGTTGGCGGTGCAGATGAACAGCGTCTTGGACAGGTCCATTCGCACATCCAGATAGTGGTCCAGGAAATCCTTGTTCTGTTCCGGATCCAGGGTTTCCAGCAGGGCCGACGCCGGATCCCCCTGGAAGGACGCACCGATCTTGTCGATCTCATCCAGCATGATCACCGGATTATCGACGCCGCTGTCTTTCAGGGCCTGCACCAGCTTGCCGGGCATGGCGCCGATGTAGGTGCGGCGGTGGCCCTTGATCTCGGCCTCGTCCCGCATGCCGCCCAGACTGAAACGGTAGAACTGGCGTCCCAGCGCATCGGCGACTGAACGACCGATCGAGGTCTTGCCCACGCCGGGCGGGCCGACCAGCAGGATGATTGAACCGGAAACCTCCTGCCGATAGGCGCCTTCGGCCAGGAATTCGATGATGCGGTCCTTCACGTCTTCCAGACCGTCATGGTCCCGGTCCAGCACCTCGCGGGCCTGTTTCAGGTCGAAGTGATCCTCGGAATGCTGGCCCCAGGGCACCTGCGTCAGCCAGTCCAGGTAGTTACGGGTGACGCCGTATTCCGGCGAGCCCTGTTCCAGCACCGACAGCTTCTGCAGTTCGTCCTTGAAGCGTTGCTGGACGTGCTCCGGCGGATCCAGTTTGTCCATGCGGGCCTGGAAGTTTTCCACATCGGCGGTCTTGTCGTCCTTGGCCATGCCCAGCTCGCGCTGGATGACTTTCAGCTGTTCGCGCAGGAAGAATTCCCGCTGGTGCTTCTGGACCTTGGTGTTGACCTCTTCGTTAATCTCCGCCTGCAGACGGGCCACTTCCTGCTCTTTTTTCATCAGCAGCAGGACTTTCTCCATCCGCCGCAGCAGCGGCACGGTGTTGAGGACGTCCTGTAACTCAGGGCCCTTGGCGCTGGTCATGGACGCGCCGAAATCGGCCAGCGGCGAGCTGTCGTCCGGCCCGAAACGGGACAGATACTGCTTCACTTCTTCGCCATAGAGGGGGTTGCTGCGCAGCAGGTCCTTGATGGCGCTGATGATGGCCAGGGTGTAGGCCTTGAGCTCGTCTGCTTCCTCTTCCGGCTCCTGTGGATAACTGACTTCCACCAGGTACGGCGGTTTGCGGCGCAGCCATTGGACGATGCGGAAGCGCTGCAGCCCCTGGGCGATAAACTGGATCTTGCCGCCTTCGCGCTGGGTCTGGTGGACCCGTACGGCGCAGCCCATGATCTCCAGGTCATCGCTCTCGGGAACGGCCATTTCCTCGTCGGCGTCGACGAAGCACAGGCCCAGGACCTGATGATCGGTTTCCTTCACGCGCTTGAGGGTTTCCTGCCAGGGGTCCTGGTTGACCACCACCGGCTGCACCTGGGCCGGAAAGAACGGGCGGTTCTGGACCGGCAGCAGGTACATGCGCTTGGGCATCATCTGCTGGGGCAGGGCAAGGCTCTGACGATTCTCGTCCTTGCCGATGTACTCCATGGTGTCATCGTCGTCGTGATGGGTATCGGTCATGATCACTAGGCGTCCTTATTCAGAGGCTCTGTCTCTTCCGTATGTGACGGCATAGCCGGGAATTTCAAGCGGCGCAAGGTTGCTGGTTGAGGCCCGCTTGAATTCCCGGCCATTGGCGCCATAACAGGTCTACGGTTTGATATAGTTTCCTGATGACATTTCCTTTCCGGACAAGGTTTGCACCCATGAGCGAGTCTCCCTACGTATTTGAAGCCACCCTCGACAACTTCCAGGACAAGGTCATGCAGGCGTCCATGCAGACGCCGGTTCTGGTGGACGTCTGGGCCGACTGGTGCGCGCCCTGCAAGCAGCTTATGCCGGTGCTGGAAAAGCTGGCGGACGAATACAAGGGGGCGTTCCTGATGGCGAAGGTCAACGCCGACGAGCAGCAGGAACTGACCGGCCACTTGGGCGTACGCAGCCTGCCGACCATCCTGCTGGTCAAGAACGGCCAGGCCGTGGATGGCTTCAACGGCGCGCTGCCGGAGAGCGAAATTCGCAAAGTGCTGGATAAGCACGTCGAGGCGCCGGAGGAAAACCCTCACGACAAGGCCAACCGGTTGTGGGAAGAAGGCGACCTGAATGGCGCACTGGAAATCCTGACCAGCCTGAACCAGGCGGACCCGGAGGATATCGCCGTGCTGATCGATCTGGCGCAGATCAAGGCGGAGCTCGGCGATACCGAGACCGCCCAGCAGATCCTCGACAGCCTGGCACCGGAAGACAAGATGCAGCCTCATGCCCGCCAGCTGGCCGCACGCCTGAAGTTCATGGAACAGGCCGGGCAACTGGCGCCGGTGGCGGATCTGGAGAAGCGTCTGGAGGCGGATCCGAAGGATTGTGAAGCGCTGCACCAGCTGGCCCTGCAGCACGTTATCAAGGAAAACAACGCCCAGGCGATGGAGCTCCTGATCCGCCTGATGCAGGTCGATGCGGGATACAAGGACGGGGTGGCCAAAACCACGCTGGTCGAGTTGTTCGACAAGCTGGGCAACACCAACCCCGATGTGCGGACCTACCGCCGCAAGCTCTACACCCTGATGCACTGACGGGGCGGGGCGCAGCCGGTGAGCCATGATGCTGAAACTGCCCCCGCAACCGGATCGCTGTGAGCTTTGCGAACGTCCTGTCGCCAAGCTCACGCGACACCACCTGATCCCCCGCCGCCTACACAGCAAGAAGCGCTTCCAGAAACTCTTCACCCGTGACGACATGATCACCCGCACCCTGTGGGTCTGTCGTCCCTGTCACAACGCCATCCACGGTACCTGCTCGGAGTACGAGCTGGGCATGCACTACAACACCCGAGACAAGCTGATGAAGTTGGACGACCTGCGCACGTTCGTTGACTGGTTACGGGACAAGCCGGAAGGGTTTGTGCCGAAGCGTGGGCGTCGGAGTTAAGCGGGGTTTAGAGCCTGTGATTTGAGCCTGGGCGGGAGGCGAAGCAGATGGATACCTGCCCTTCCGTTGATATTAGACGGCCCTCCCTGGCCGGCTAATACAATCGGGACATCCCTGTCCCTCCTCCAGGTCAGGCATCCATCTGCTTCGCGCGGATCTCGAGTTGCCGGCGCGGCCAACATCTTGATTGCGGTTAACTCGAAAGCCAGGTCGAAGCCAATGGGCGCCATTGCTGGAGCAGAGGACAGGATGTCCTCGTCGCATAAGCGGCCATGGACGGCCCTCTTAGGCGACGGAAGCGATGGTGCCCATTGGCTTCGTTCCCCCAAGGCTGAAAATCATGGCTCTATCTTTTTAGGATTTACAAGCATAAAAAAGCCGGACACATGGCCCGGCTTCTCGCTTACAGGTGAAACGGCTTAGCCATTCCCCTTGCGCATCGCTTCATACTCGTCCTCAAAGAAGAACTTCTCTTCCCCAAAGGCCGGCTCCAGTTCGTGCAGCCAGGTGGCCGTATCGCTGTACTTGGCGAAGAACGGGCGCTGCACCCAGTCCGGGTTGCGGCCCTGCAGGAAGCGCAGGACGAACACCTTCTCGCCCTTGATCTCGGCAATACCCTGGATTTCCACCTTGCCCGGGCCGGCACTCATGGACGGGCCGCGGGCTGTGCGGCCCAGGCCAGAGACGTTCTTCATGGCCTCGCGGTAGATCTCGTAGGCCTGCGCCAGTGGCAGCTCGAAGTAGTTCTTCGCGCCGGTGTCCCGCTCGACGAACATGTAGTAGGGGATGATGCCCAGCTTGACCTGCTTCTTCCACATCTTGGCCCAGGCGTCGGCGTCATCGTTGACGTGTTTGATGATCGGGCCCTGGGCGCGAATTTCAGCACCGGTGGCGCGGATGCGGCGGATCGCTTCTTCGGCGATGTCGGTGGTGATTTCCTGCCAGTGGTTGTAGTGGGCCATGATGGCCACGTGCTTGCCGCCTTCCACCAGGCGGGCAAACAGGTCGATCAGCTCATCCGCGTCCTTGTCGGTGACGAAGCGATACGGCCAGAAGGTCAGGGCCTTGGTGCCGATGCGGATGGTCTGGATGTGATCGAACTCCGGCTCCAGCAGCGGCTCCAGGTACTGCACCAGGTTCTTGGTCTTCATGACCATCGGATCGCCGCCGGTGACCAGCAGATCGGTCACTTCAGTGTGATTGCGCAGGTAGCCGTGCAGCTTCTCCGCGTCGGTGCTGGCCATTTTCAGGTCCTTGTCACCCACGAACTGGGCCCAACGGAAACAGAAGGTGCAGTAGGAGTGGCAGGTCTGGCCCTGGGACGGGAAGAACAGCACGGTTTCGCGGTATTTGTGCTGCACGCCTTCGAGCACTTCACCGTCCAGCTTGGGCAGGTTCATCTGCATCTGGCCGGCCGGGTGCGGGTTCAGGTCGTCGCGGATTTCCTTGGCGACGGCCTGGATGTCCTTCTTGTCGGCGCCGCTGCGATGCATGTCCGCCATGCGCTCGTAGTGCTCGGGCTTGAGCATCTCGCGCTGGGGGAAGACCAGTTGGTAGATCGGATCGTTGGGCACCTTGTCCCACTGGATCAGCTCGTTGATCACGTATTCGTTGACACGGAAAGGCAGGACGCTGGAGACCACCTTCATCTCGAACAGGGTCTCTTCAGGCAGCGACTGGATGGCTTCGATCTTGTCCAGTTGGCGGTCGGTGTAGACCTGGAAACGACGTTCCTCGAATTCGACGGTGGGAATGCGTGCAGAGAACGTTTCAGGGGCGTTAACGATTGAATTCATAGGCCTCCCTCTCTCCTGTTGGCTCGGGCGGCGTTTCCGTGACGCCGCTGGCAAATGGCTGAGGCAAAAAAGGGACGGCAACGCGCTGTCGAGCGCGCGGTAGACGCGGTGTTCCTCTGGCTGTGACTCCCTCCTTTTGCCCCGGTACAAATCGGGAAGCGGAGTATACCGAATTGCCTCAATATTTTCAGGTCTAATTAAATTTTCAGTGCCGACAGTCGCTTAGCAGTGCACTTCTCGGTAAGTTTGCGAAATTTCTGTGGAAATTATGCAAGGATACTGGCGGGGCGTTACGAAAATATTTCGTGTCAAAATGGAAAGCGGGGGAGTGAAGGGCCAACCCATCACGACCCGATGATGTCTTGAAGACCGCTGGCGGAGGTTTCAACGACAGAGATAAACGATCAATTCCCGCGGACCGTGGGCACCGTACGCCATGGTCTGCTGGATATCCGCCGTCTTGGACGGGCCGGAGATGAAGATCAGGTTGGTGGGCATGCCGTGGCGGCTGTAAAAGACCATGGCCGCCGGCATGTCCGGAAACAGGCTGTCTTCCCGCACGATGACGACATGCACCGGCGGCACCAGGGACAGGGTGCGAGGGGCCTCGGGCCGGCTTTCCACAATCAGGGTGCCGGTGTCGGCGATCCCGCCCTGGGCCTGGCTGAGGCTGATGGGTGCTGAATCGAACAGGGCCGCTTTCTGGCCGTCCCAGTCTTCAAACACGGTCACGGACGGGGCCGAACCGTGTGCCTGCCAGGTGGCCGCGGCTTCGTCGCGGCCGACCCACCACTGCTGCCAGTTCCGCTCGGTCGCGAGTGAGGCCAGATGATCCGGCCAGTCGGCCTCGGCCATCCGGAACACCTGCGCGTGGGCGGCTTCCAAGGCCGAGACCATGCTATCGATGTTCGGCGCAGAGGGCGTAACGGCGGTTGTCTCCGGTGCCGGATACGGCGTTGCCGGCGACGCGGCGCGTCCGTGACGGAGTCGGGACAGGATACGATCGCGGGGTTTCATGGGCGGTGATCCTTCTTATGGTGACGCACCCACTCCTGGAAGCTGCGCTCTGCCGGTTCGAGCGGCGCTCGATGGCGGGTCCAGGCCCGCGGCAGTGGAGGCAACAGGCGGCGGGCGCGGGTGGCCGCGCGAGTCACCAGCCGATAGACCGCCGGCCGGGTGTGAATCCATTGCCAGGCCCGCCAGATCAGCGCCTCGCTGACCCGCCGCTGGCGGCCGTGCCCACGAACCGGGCTGGCGGGATCGGCGCTGACGCCTTCATGGCGCAGGCGACGAATCAGGTCGGGCAGGGGAATCCGCACCGGGCACACTTCTCCACAGGCGCCGTTCAAGCTGCAGGCCTGGGTCAGCTTGCCGGCGTGGTCCAGCCCGAACAGCTGCGGCATCACCACCTGGCCGATGGGGCCGGGGTAGACCGTGCCGTAAGCGTGACCGCCCAGCCGCTCGTACACCGGGCAGTGGTTCATGCAGGCGCCGCAACGGATGCAGCGTAGCGTGGCCCGCAACTGGCGGTCGGCGTAGATGCGGCTGCGACCGTTGTCGATCAGGACCAGATGGACCTGCCTGGGGCCGTCGCATTCGTCTTCCCGGCGCGGTCCGCTGATCATGTTGACGTAGGTGGTGATCGCCTGGCCGGTGGCGGAGCGGGGCAACAGGCGCATCAGGTCCGGCAGGTCAGCCAGCTTCTCGATGACTTTTTCGATGCCCATGACGGCAATGTGCGTGTCCGGCACGGTGGTGGACATGCGACCGTTGCCCTCATTTTCCACCAGACACAGCGTACCGGTCTCGGCGATCGCGAAGTTCACGCCGGAGATGCCCACATCCGCCTCGGCAAACGCCCGGCGTAATACCCGGCGGCCGGTGCCGATCAGTTCATCCACATCCTCGGTGTAGGGCGTATCGGGTATCTGCTCGGCGAACTGGCGGGCGATGCTGGCCTTGTTGCGATGGATGGCCGGCATGATGATGTGGGACGGTGTTTCATGGGCCTGCTGGACGATGTACTCGCCCATATCCGATTCCAGGCAGGTGAAGCCGGCGTCTTCCAGCGCGGTGTTGAGGCCGATTTCCTCGGTCGCCATGGATTTGCCTTTGACGATGCGCTGGCCGTTCACCGCCCGGATCAATCCGGTAATGATGCGGTTGGCATCGTCCGCCGTCTCGGCCCAGTGCACCTGGATGCCGTTGTGCCGGCAACGGTCCTCCAGCTGCTCCAGCAGGTCCGGCAACTGGGCCAGCGCCCGGTCGCGGATGGCGGCGCCGCTGTCACGCAGGGTTTCCAAAGCGTCGGCGTCAGGAAACTGGGCGCGGCGCTTGTCCCGCAGGAAGGTCATGGCGCCGTGGAAGCTTTCCCGGAGTTCGGCATCGCCCAGGGCATCGTGGATGCGGACGCCGAAGTCCTGGTCGGGGTGGTCGGTGAAGCCGCTCATGGGGTGTCGCCTCCGGTCCGCTTCCAGAGAAATTCGGCCAGGTGCTCGGCCGGCAGATTGGCGCCCTGTTTACGCAGCATACCGTCAATGTTGAGCAGGCAGCCGCAGTCGCTGCTGAGGAGTTGGTCTGCCTCGGTGGCTCGAATGGCGCTGCATTTGTCCGTGGCCATCGCCGCAGAAATGTCCGACATCTTCACGGCAAAGGTGCCGCCGAACCCGCAGCAGGCTTCGGCGTTTTCCGGCTCGCAGACGTCCACGCCCTTGAGCTGTTTCAGCAGGGCGAGCCCGTCCTCGCTCACGCCCATTTCACGGCGCGCACTGCAGGAGGTGTGCATGACGATCTTCACCGGATCGCCATGATCCTGCCACGTCACCTGCAGCACCCGGTTCAGGAATTCATGCAGCTCGTAGGTGCGCGCGGCCAGATCCTGGGCGGCTTCGGCCAACGGCCCATCGGCCAGCAGGCTGGGATAATGGTGGCGCAACATCCCGGCACAGGAGCCGGAGGGCACGATCACGGGGATCGGCTCATTGAAACGGCGTACCACCTGGCGGGCAACGGCCCGGGCTTCGTCATCGTAGCCGGAATTGTAGGGCGGTTGCCCGCAGCAGGTCTGTTCTTCCGGGAAGACCACCTCGATACCCTCCCGTTCCAACAGACGCACGGCCGCCATGCCTGCCCGAGGATGGAAAACGTCGATCAGGCAGGTGCCAAAAAGATAAACGCGATGGATCGCGGGAGCGTTCATGCAGTAACCCGGCGTTAGTGAGGATGCTTTGTATAGACTAGTGTGCTATCGAGGCAAGATAGAACCTCGCGGGCTCAGACATTGGTCGCAGGCCCCTTGTGGATGCCGGCCCCAAAGCGCCAAGGTGGGACTTTCCAGCCGCATTCAGCGCCCCATCGGTTTGTCTGTGGAACCGTAGCCCGGGTTCGGCGACAAACCCATGGAGCGTGTTACCTCCCGAGCGAATCCGCTCGTCAATGTCCCTGCGTGGGGACGTCGCCGGTCTATGGTATCGGCCTGCAAGATATCGAACCTGTTCTATGCTTATTGGAGCGTTTTGCGAGGCTTTCCCGCCTTTTCAGGGGCAGTCGGCCGCTCATGGGGTCCGGCCGTATCGCCGCAGTTTCGGACCCGGACAGTGATTCCCTGCACCAACAATTTGACGCCTTACGAGGAGGGTTGGATGTATCAGGACGAAGATCCTATCGAAACCCAGGAATGGATGGAGGCGCTGGATTCCCTGATCGAGAACGAAGGAATCGAGCGTGCCAAGTTTATCCTGGAGCGCCTGTCGGAACGGGCCAGCAAAGACGGCACTCCGCTGCCCTATTCGATCACTACGCCGTTCCGCAACACGATTCCCGTCACCCAGGAAGCGCGCATGCCGGGTGACCTGTTCATGGAACGCCGCATCCGCTCACTGATCCGCTGGAACGCGCTGGCGATGGTCCTGCGGGCCAACAAGCGACCGGGTGAACTGGGCGGCCATATCTCCTCGTTTTCCTCCGCGGCCACGCTCTACGACGTGGGTTTCAACTACTTCTTCAACGCCGGGAACGAGAAGCAGGAATCGGATCTGGTCTACTTCCAGGGACATTCGTCGCCCGGGATCTACGCCCGCTCCTTCCTGGAAGGACGTTTTGACGAAGAGCATCTGGACAAGTACCGGGAAGAGGTGGATGGCAACGGGCTGTCGTCCTATCCCCACCCCTGGTTGATGCCGGATTACTGGCAGTTCCCGACGGTGTCCATGGGTCTGGGGCCGATCCAGGCGATCTACCAGGCCCACGTGATGAAGTACCTGCACAGTCGCGAGCTGGTCGATATGGGCGATCGCCACGTCTGGTGCTTCGTCGGTGACGGCGAGTGCGACGAACCGGAAACCCTGGGTGCGATCGCCCTGGCCGGACGTGAGAAACTGGATAACCTGATCTTCGTGATCAACTGCAACCTGCAGCGCCTGGATGGCCCGGTACGGGGCAACGGCAAGATCATCCAGGAGATGGAAGGCGTCTTCCGTGGAGCCAACTGGAACGTCCTCAAGGTGGTCTGGGGCCGCATGTGGGACCAGCTGTTCGAGCGTGATACCGACGGCATCATGCAGCGGACCATGGACGAGTGTTGCGACGGCGACCTGCAGAACTTCAAGAGCAACGGCGCGGCCTACACCCGCAAGAATTTCTTCGGTCGCTACCCGGAGCTGGCCAAAATGGTCGAAGACCTGTCCGACGAGGATATCGGCCAGCTCAACCGCGGCGGCCACGATCCCTACAAGGTGTATGCGGCCTATCACGATGCGGTCCACCACAAGGGCCAGCCCACGGTCATCCTGGCGCATACCATCAAGGGGTATGGCTTCGGTGCTGCTGGCGAGGCGCAGAACACGGCCCACTCCCTGAAGAAGCTGGATATCGACGGCCTCAAGGCCTTCCGCGATCGTTTTGGCATTCCGCTCAAGGATGAAGAGCTGAAGGACGTGCCGTACTACCGTCCGGCGCCGGACAGTCCCGAGATGGTGTACATGAAGAAGCGCCGGCAGGAGCTGGGCGGCTTCTATCCCAAGCGCCGCAAGGACAGCCAGCCGCTGAAGATTCCCGATCTGGACATTTTCAGCAACCTGCTGGAAGGCTCCGGCGACCGGGAAATTTCCACCACCATGGCCTTCGTGCGTCTGCTGACGTCGCTGACCAAGGACAAGCGGGTCGGTAAGCGGGTGGTGCCGATCGTGCCGGACGAGGCGCGGACCTTCGGCATGGAAGGCATGTTCCGGCAACTGGGGATCTACACTTCCGAAGGGCAGAAGTACACGCCCCAGGATCGCGACCAGATCATGTACTACAAAGAGGACAAACAGGGGCAGATCCTCGAGGAAGGCATCACCGAGGACGGCTCCATGGCGGCCTGGATGGCGTGTGCCACCTCCTACAGCACCAACGATTTCCCGCTGATTCCGTTCTACAGCTTCTATTCCATGTTCGGTTTCCAGCGAGTGGGCGACCTGGCCTGGGCCTCCGGCGACATCCAGGCCCGCGGCTTCCTGATGGGCGGCACTTCCGGGCGCACGACGCTCAATGGCGAGGGGCTGCAGCACCAGGACGGTCACAGTCACATCCTCGCCCAGACCATTCCCACCTGCGTGGCCTACGACCCGGCCTACGCCTACGAGATGGCGGTGGTGGTTCACGATGGCATGAAGCGGATGTACGAGGACAATGAAAACGTCTTCTACTACATCACCATCATGAACGAGAACTACCTGCAGCCGGCCATGCCCAAGGGCATCGAGAACGGCATCATCAAGGGCATGTACAAGCTGGAATCGGTGGAAACCAAGGGCCGCAAGAAAACACCCCGGGTCCAGTTGCTGGGGAGCGGTGCAATCCTCAACGAGGTGCGCGAAGCCGCCAAGCTGCTGCGGGACGACTACAGCGTGGCCAGCGACGTCTGGAGCGTCACCAGCTTCAACGAACTGGCCCGCGACGGGCAGCATGTGGATCGCTGGAACAAGCTGCACCCGGACGACAAGGCCAAGCAGTCCTATGTCACCAAGTGCCTGGAGAAACAGAAGGGCCCGGTGGTGGCGTCCACCGACTACATGAAACTCTACGCCGACCAGATCCGCCGTTGGGTACCGACCCACTATGAAGTGCTCGGCACCGACGGCTTCGGTCGCAGCGATACCCGGGAACGACTCCGCAGCTTCTTCGAGGTGGACCGTTACCACGTGGTGGTGGCGGCCCTGAGCGCGCTGTCGGTCGACGGAGACATCAAACAGGAGCAGGTTTTGGACGCGATGCGCAAGTACGGGATTGATCGCAATAAACCGAATCCGGTGAAGAGCTAAGGAGGCCGCCATGAGTGAACAGGACATCAAGGTGCCCGATCTTGGCGGTGCGGATGAGGTTGAAGTCATCGAGATCACCGTCAGCAAGGGCGACACCGTCGAAGAGGAGGATCCGATCCTGACGGTGGAATCGGACAAGGCGTCGGTGGATCTGCCGGCGCCGGTGGCCGGCAAGATCACCAAGATCAGCGTCAAGGTGGGGGACAAGATCAAGGAAGGCGACGTGGTCGGCACGATTGACGCCGAGGGTGCCGGCGGCGAGTCGTCTGAGCAAGACGATCAGCCGGAAGACGAGGCGGCCGATTCGTCCGATACCTCGTCCCAAAAGACATCGTCTGACGAGAAAGCGTCCGCCAGGAAATCCTCCGGGAAATCCGGCGGCGGTTCCCGCAAGGAAACGGTGAAAGTGCCCAATCTCGACGGGACGGAAGACGTGCCGGTCATCGAGATCAATGTGAAGGCCGGGGATGAGGTCGCCGAGGAAGATCCGCTGGTTACCGTGGAATCCGACAAAGCCACCTTTGAGATCCCGTCGCCCTACGCCGGCAAAGTCGGCAAGGTACTGGTCAAGGAAGGGGACAAGCTCTCGGAACGCGACGACCTGCTGGAGATGACGATCTCCGACGGTGGTGGAGCCGGTAGTGACGAAGAGGCCGCGCCTGCCGAGGCATCGGAAGCACCGGCTGAAAAGGCGGAAGATAAGGCACCGAAATCCGGCAAGAAGGCATCGGGCGGCGGATCCCGTAAGGAAACGGTCAAGGTGCCGAGCATGGATGGCGCGGAGGACGTCCCGGTCATTGAGGTGAACGTCAGCAAGGGCGACGAGGTCGCCGAGGAAGACCCGCTGGTGACGGTGGAGTCTGACAAGGCCACCTTCGAGATCCCATCGCCCTACGCCGGCAAGATTGACAAGGTGCTCGTCAGCGAAGGCGACAAGCTGTCCGAAGGCGACGACCTTCTGGAAATGACCGTGTCCGGCGATGACCAGGGCGAAGAGGAGACCAGCGAGGCGCCGGCGGAAGGCGATAAAGAGGCGAAGCGGCAAAGTCCGGAACGTCAGCAACCCGCTCGCGCGGAGGCCGAGTCAGAACCCAAGACCAGCGGCAAGGTGCACGCCGGACCGGCCGTGCGCAAGCTGGCCCGGGAGTTTGGCGTCGACATGGCGCGGATCAAGGGCAGCGGCCCGAAAGGGCGCATCCTCAAGGACGACGTCCAGGCCTATGTGAAGGGGGAGTTGCAGAAAACCCAGGAGGGTGGCGCAGCCGCACCCGCCGGTGGTGGCATTCCTGGCGTCAAACTGCCGGACTTCAGCCAGTTCGGGGAGATCGAGCGGGAAGCCATGTCGCGCATCCAGGTGGCCACCGCCAACAACATGCAGCGCAACTGGCTCAACGTGCCGCACGTGACCCAGCACGACGAGGCGGACATCACCGACATGGACGCCTTCCGCAAGAGCTTGAAAGCGGAAGGCGAGAAGCGTGGCGTGAAGATGACGCCGCTGGCCTTCATGCTCAAGGCCTGCGCCCAGGCCCTGACGGAACTGCCGCAGTTCAATGTGTCGCTGGATATGGAGCGCAAGGAGCTGATCCGCAAGCAGTACATCCACATCGGTATCGCTGTGGATACGCCCAACGGCCTGATGGTGCCGGTGATCCGGGATGTGGATAAGAAAGGCCTGTGGGAGCTGGCGGAGGAAGCCTTCGACATGGCCGCCAAGGCCCGGGACAAGAAGCTCAAACCCAACGAAATGCAGGGTGGCTGCTTCTCCATCACCAGCGTGGGCGGCATCGGTGGCACGGCGTTTACGCCCATTGTCAGCACCCCGGAAGTGGCGATCCTCGGTGTCTCGAAAGCCTCGATGAAACCGGTGTGGGACGGTGAGGCCTTCGAACCGCGGCTGATGATGCCGTTGTCGCTGTCCTACGATCACCGCGCTGTGAATGGGGCAGATGCCGCGCGGTTTACGACGTTGCTGGGGCAGTTGCTGGGGGATGTCCGGCGATTGCTGTTGTAAGCGGTGACTGATGATGTGACGGCTCAAAAAGCAGGCTCCGGCCTGCTTTTTTTCTGATTGGTCTTTCTTGGCTTGCCGGCTTCGATGGAACGGCGGTGGAGAGCGCAGGTGGTTGGGGCGCCTGCGGCGCCTCAGAAGCTAAAGCATCTGCTACAGGCTCGAGTGGGCTTTCAATGTAGCCGACGCTTCAGCTTCGGAGCGGCCTGAAAGGCTGCCAGGATGATACATACGACAGTTCGGAGGAATCCGCTCATTTCGACTCGGGCACCTGCGGCGCCTCAGAAGCTGAAGCATCTGCTACAGACTCGAGTGGGCTTTCAATGTAGCCGACGCTTCAGCTTCGGAGCAGCCGGAAAGGCTGCCGGCGGTTTTGCTGACCACAGTCTTCCGTAAGCCTTAATCCAGAAACGCCCGCAATTCCTGCTGCATCTCCTCTTCCAGATAGCAGGTCACGAACTTGCCATCCTTCTCCACGCGAATCAGTCCGGCGTTGACCAGTTCCTTGATGTGATGGGAAATGGTTGGCGCGCCTACTTTCATGGAGTTGATGAAGTCCACCAGCTTGCAGCCACTGTCTTTCATCGGGCTGACCCGGGCGTCCTTGATCTGCTGATAGATGCGCAGACGATTGGGGTTGGACAGTGCCTTGAAGGCACGTGCCAGGCGTTCGGAATGGGGCAGTTCTCTGGTTGGCATAACGGTCCCGACAGCAGTCTTTAAAGGCCATTCTATTACAGTTTGACAATTATCGAAACGTATAATAATTTGACGGTTGTCGAATTATGAAAGGATCACGATCCCATGAAGAACGGCCTCAAGAACAAGCACGCCGACGACGGCGCCCGGATGAGCGCCAGCGATCTGCTGGGCCAGCCCCTGACGCTGCGCAATGGCAATGTCCTGCCGAATCGCTTCGCCAAGTCCGCCATGAGTGAAACCATGGGGACGCTGGACAACCGCGTCACCCAGGACCTGGCCACGCTCTACGACACCTGGGCCGAAGGCGGCACCGGCCTGCTGATTACGGGGAACGTGATGATCGACCGGCGTCACACCGGCGAGCCGCAGAACGTGGTGCTGGAAGACGAGCGCGATCTGCCGGCTCTCCAGACCTGGGCCGCCGCAGGCCAGAGACGCGGCAACGCCATCTGGATGCAGTTGAATCATCCGGGCAAGCAGAGCCCCAAGATGCTGAACCGCGACCCGGTCTCTCCCAGCGCGATCCCGTTCCGCAAGGAACTGCAAAGTATGTTCGCCACGCCTCGGGCCCTGACCGGCCCGGAGATTGACGACATCATCAAGCGGTTCGGACGCAGTGCGGCCATTGCCGAGAAGGCCGGTTTCGATGGGGTACAGATCCACGGCGCCCACGGCTATCTGATCAGCCAGTTCCTGTCACCGCACCACAACCAGCGCACAGACGACTGGGGCGGCACGGCCGAGAAGCGCATGCGCTTCGTGGTGGAAGTCTACAAAGCCATTCGGGCCGCCACCTCGGAATCATTCAACGTGGGCATCAAACTGAACTCGGCGGATTTCCAGCGCGGTGGTTTCACCGAAGAAGAGTCCCTCACGGTGATCGAGACCCTGGCGGATCTGGGCATCGACCTGATCGAAATCTCCGGCGGCAACTACGAGAACCCGGCCATGGCCAAGGGCACCAAAGCCAGTACCCGGGCCCGGGAAGCCTACTTCCTGGAGTTTGCCGAGAAAGTGCGTGAACGGACCGACGTGCCCTTGATGGTGACCGGCGGCTTCCGCACCCGGGACGGCATGGCGGCCGCGATCAAGAGTGGCGCCACCGATCTGGTCGGCCTGGCGCGTCCGCTGGCGGTGGAGCCGGATTTCCCGCGCCTGATCCTGGCCGGTGCCGATTTCACCAGCGCCGTACGCCCCATCAAGACGGGCATAAAGGCCATCGACAACATGGGATTGATGGAAGTGAGCTGGTACACCCGGCAGCTTGAGCGTATGGGGCGTGGCAAGCCGCCACGTCAGCACGATCGCGGTTTGTTGTCGCTGATGCAGGTGATTTCGGTGATGACGACCCGGGGATTGAGAACGCGTCTTCGGGCCGGGGAGTAAGTGATCGGGCCCGGGTATACCGGGCCCGATACGAATCAGTTGGCGAAGTACATCCAGTCGAAGTAATCGTGCAGGTCGTCCATGACGGCCGCTTCGAACGGGTGGGTCAGTTCAAACAGCAGGCTGGTGTTTTCAGCTTGTTTCATAAGGCATCACCTCCAAACGGTGCAATCCGGTTCCATTCAGTCCTGAGGCCTGACTTCGCGCGCCTCTGTCCTCTACGAAAGCATTGGCTGTGCCATGTGTTGCAACGTCCGCTAAATCAGTCGGTTGGTTTTTGATCGCCCGCCTGTTGCCCTGTTCACTTGCCCCATGTTGAGTCGCATCGTGTGAAGTTGGTGCGCGCACGCCGCTTTACTGTCTAAAGTGGACGTCAGGGTGTTCGACTATTCATCGCAAACCTGACTTCCATCAATGGGAGCCCGCAGGCGGACTGCTACTGTTCAGGGATAAAGCGCCGTTGGCAGTCTTCCGTTCTGAGTGAGGGGCCGTGAATTACGCGAACGAATTGAAGGCGTTCCCCATGGGGATCGATACCCATCAGGAACTGGTGGTCTACATGCGGGACGACTGTCACCTGTGCCGCTCCGAGGGTTTCGTCGCCAGCAACCGTCTGAACGTGTCCTGTGGCGGTCGATCCATTATTGCGGTGCTGAATGTGGTCTATGGCGGCCATATCCCGCATGGCCATATCGGGCTGTCCAACAGTGCCCTGGAACGCCTGCGGGTGCGGCCGGGGACGCCGTTGACGATCAAGCACGCGCCGCCAATTCGATCGCTCGCCGCCGTTCGCAAGAAGGTGTTCGGTCATACCCTCAGCGATCACGACATCACCGCCATCATCGACGACGTCACCCGCCACCGCTACAGCGATATCGAAATTGCTGCCTTTCTCAGTGTCTGTGCCGGCGGCCGGTTGTCGCTGGCGGAAATTACCGACCTGACCCGGGCCATGGTGGCCAGTGGCGAACGGCTGGCCTGGGGCGACGACCGCGCGATTTACGACAAGCACTGCATCGGCGGCCTGCCGGGCAACCGCACCACGCCATTGGTGGTGGCGATCTGCAGCGCCGGTGGGCTGGTCATGCCCAAAACCTCTTCCCGGGCCATCACATCGCCGGCCGGCACGGCGGATACCATGGACGCGCTCACCCATGTGGATCTCGGTGTAGCGGACATTCGCCGTGTCGTGGAGGAGGCCGGCGCCTGCCTGGCCTGGGGCGGTTCGATGAACCTGAGCCCCGCCGACGACCTGCTGATCCGGATCGAACGGGCCCTGGAGCTTGATGGCGAGGGGCAACTGATCGCCTCGGTGCTGTCCAAGAAGATTGCAGCCGGTTCCACCCATGTGCTCATCGATATACCGGTCGGCCCCACCGCCAAAGTCCGCAGTCAGCCGGAAGCGGAGCGGCTGGAATCCCTGCTGGTGGAAGTGGGCGCGGCCTGTGGCCTGTCGGTACGCTGTGTTGTGACCGATGGTCGGGGACCGGTGGGGCGGGGTATTGGCCCGGTGGAAGAAGCCCGGGATGTGCTGGCGGTATTACAACAAACACCTGAGGCGCCGGCCGACCTGCGCGATCGGGCACTTGAGTTGGCCTCTCACCTGTTCGATATGGCCAGTGGTCAGGGACTGGCGGCCGGTCGAGAACAGGCCCGTGCGCTGCTTGAGGATGGCCATGCCTGGGCCCAGTTCAAGCGGATCGTGACCGCCCAGGGCGGGCTCAAGACGTTGCCTCAGGCCGTCTATACCCATGAGGAGAAGGCCGCCCGCAGCGGTGTGCTCAACGCCATCGACAACCGCCGGCTGGCCAAGCTGGCTAAACTGGCCGGTGCGCCCGCCAGCAAAGCGGCCGGACTGCGACTCTGCGTGGCGCTGGGCGACCGTGTTGAAGCGGGGCAGCCCCTGTTCCAGCTGTTCAGCGAAAGCGCCGGAGAACGGGATTATGCCCTGGACTACTACGCCTCCGAACAACCCATCTTCAGCCTGGTGAACCAACCATGACGCCCGATGCCGAGACTACGCCGCTGCTGTTTGCGTTCCAGGAGCTACCGCTGCAAAAACCCCTTTGTGATCGACTGAGGGCCCAGGTCGGACAACTGGAATCGCGGCATTTTCCAGACGGTGAGAGCTATGTGCGCGTCCACTCGGACGTAACCGGGCGGCACTGCATCCTGTTGGCCGACCTGTCGCGTCCGGACGATCGCTACTTGTCGCTGATCTTCCTGGCGGACACCCTGCGGGATCTCGGGGCGGCCTCGGTGGGACTGGTGGCCCCCTATCTTTGCTATATGCGCCAGGATGCCCGCTTCCAATCCGGCGAAGCGATCACCTCGAAAATTTTTGCCCGTAGCCTGTCTGCCCACATCGACTGGCTGGTCACCGTGGAGCCGCACCTGCATCGCTTCCGCAGTCTGGACCAGCTGTACAGTGTACCCAGCCGCGTGGTGCAGGCGGCGCCGGCGTTGGTCGAGTGGCTGGGTCAGCGTCGGCATCTGTTGTTGGTGGGGCCGGATGCGGAGAGTGAGCACTGGGTGGCCGAGATCGCCCGTCGCAGCGGCCACCCTTATGTGATTGGCCATAAGGAGCGCCTGGGCGATCGTCATGTGCGGGTCACGCTGCCGCCGGTGGAGCAGTACGACGACCGTGTGGCGGTCATCATCGATGACGTCATATCCAGCGGCCATACCATTCTCAAGTGCCTGCAGGCTCTCGAAGCCGGCGGTATCGAACAGGTGGAGTGCGCGGCGGTGCACGGCATTTTTGCAGACGAGTCGGACGCCCAGCTGGTGGGCGCCGGTCTGGCCGGACTGGTGACGACCAACACGGTGCCGCATGCCACCAACGTGATCGATGTCAGCCCATTGCTCGCGCCGGCGATACAGGCGTGTCTGCGATCTGCACAGGAGACCTGATAATGCGGATTACCTTTCTCGGCGGTGCGGAAACGGTCACCGGCTCGAAATTCCTGATGGAGACCGAACGCACCCGGGTGCTGGTCGATTGCGGATTGTTCCAGGGGTACAAGTGGCTGCGCCGGCGCAACCGGGAGCCGCTGCCCATGGACATCGACAAACTGGATGCGATCGTCCTGACCCACGCGCACCTGGACCACTCCGGTTACATTCCGGTGCTTTACAAAGCGGGCTACCGCGGGCCCGTATTTACCCACCACGCGTCCCGGGAACTCTGCGCCATCCTGCTGGCGGACAGCGGCCACCTGCAGGAAGAGGAGGCGGACTACCTGGGCCGGCACAAACTCAGCCGCCACGAAAAGCCCGAGCCCCTGTACGACCGGGCCACCGCCGAAGCCAGCATGGCGTTGTTCCAGTCGGTGGGATACCACGAGACCTTCGCAGTGGGTGATTTCCAGTTTCACCTCCAGTCGGCAGGGCACATCCTCGGATCGGCCAGCGTGATCATCGAGGTCGAAGGCAAACGTATCGGCGTATCCGGCGATGTGGGCCGGCCTCGCGACCTGTTCATGAATCCGCCACCACCGTTGCCGGAACTGGACCTGCTGTTGCTCGAGTCCACCTACGGCAATCGCCGTCATCCGGATGACGACCCCTACAGCGAGCTGGCCCGGATTGTTAATGAAACCATCAGCGGTGGCGGCAACGTCCTGATTCCTTCCTTTGCGGTGGGGCGCGCCCAGGTGCTGCAGTACATGCTGGCACGCCTGATCCGCGAACAGCGCATTCCGGAAATTCCCATCTACCTGGACAGTCCGATGGCGATCGACGTGTCCGGCATTTACTGGAACTACCCCGAGCAGCACCGGCTGAGTGAGAAGGAATGCCATGAGATGGCCAGCGCCGCCATCTACACCCGCTCCGTGGACGAGTCCAAAGCGCTGACCAACCAGGCGTTCCCGCACGTGGTGATTGCGGGCAGCGGCATGGCGACCGGCGGGCGCATTTTGCACCACTTCAAGGAGCGTCTGGGCGATCCCCGCACGACCGTGTTGTTCGCCGGCTATCAGGCCGGCGGAACACGGGGCGCGAAGATGATGGCCGGGGCCGAAGCCGTGAAAATCCACGGCAGCTGGATTCCCATCAAGGCGCGTATCGAGATGCTGGACGGCCTGTCGGCCCATGCGGATTACGTCGAGCTGGAGCAGTGGTTGAAGGCGAGTGATCTACGTCCCGGAACGGCGATTCAACTGGTTCACGGCGAGCCGGAAGCGTCGGAAACCCTGCGCGATTATCTCCGGCAGCGGACAAAGTTCGAGGTGGATATCGCGGGCTATCACACCATCCTGCGGGTCTGACCGCCAGACATAAAAAAGCCCCGGCGGATCGGGGCTTTTCGGGGTTGGCTGTGGATCAGAAGTTGTACTGACCGGCGAACATGATGCGGCTGGCATCACCGTCGTCGCCGTTTTGCTTGTCGACCATGAAGTAGGCGTATTCAACACCCATGGTGACGTTCTTCACCGGACTCCACATGTAGTTGAGCATGGCGTTGCTGTTGGTTTCGTGCTCGTCTGCGACGTCTACACCATCATCTTCGGCATCGTCCCAATCGTTGGTGACCCAGCCGTAGCCGGCGTTGATCGAACCCGGACCAACATCGACGCCTACACCAATCGTGCCGCCATAGCCGGTGATGGTGTCCAGGTCGCCGTTACCTTTCACGTAGGCATCGGCCGCGCCGAAGTTATCGCCAGAACGGTACAGGTAGGAGTTGGCACCGTCGCTGTAGGTCACTGCACCCTGGATGCTGACGGTATCGGTGACGGCAAACTTGGCCGCGCCGAAGACGGCATAGCCGATCGCCTGATCATCCTGTGTGCCTGTGTCGTACTCCACCTGGTGCATCAATGCAGCTGCCGACAGGGACAGCGGGCCGGACGAATTCTCGAAACGTGCGGTCAGTGTCGGCAAGCTGTTTTTCTCAGAGTCTGCAGGCTCATTCAAAACACTGGTGACGTTATCTTCCAGAGAGACCGACAGTGGACCAGTCGTGTAACGGGCCTGGGTGACACGACCCTGCAGACCGGCGTTACCGGCCAATGCGTCGAAGTCCAGGACGGACGTGTTACCCACAAAGCTGTTGAAGTTGGACCAGGTCTGACCCAGCAGCACGCCCATGTATTCACCGTAGGCGTGACGCAGTCGCAGATCGCCACCGCCGTTACCACGGAAGTCCCCTTCCACGACGACCTTGACGCCTTGCTCGGTTGTAACCTTCACGCCCAGGCGGGACTGCACGGCGTCCGCATCAAAGTGACCGGTGACTTCATTATCTTCGGCAGCACCGGTGTTCACCTTGTCGAAGGAACCGGCCTGGGTGGATATCCCGATATCCTCATCGATGTCGTACACAGCGTTCATGCGGGCGTAACCGTACAGCTCGGCATCGATTGACCCTGGATTGAGTTCGATAGCGCTGGCCTGGGAGGCGAGCCCCAGTACCATCGCCGCCGTTGTTGCCTGAACTGCGATTGTTATTTTGTTGCGGTTCATTGAAGTGTTCTCCATGCGTTATTGTTGTGTTGCGTCTTCTTCAAAGTAGTTACGGTTTGGTGACAATTCAAACAGGTTGGTCATTATTTATACCAAGGTCTAATTCCCGGGAAACTCCTTTTTAATCGCGGTCCAGTGAGGCTTTGTTCACGTAAAGGATAAACATGTCTGAGACCGTCGCCTTCCTCGATTCCGCCACCTTCGCCTTTCTCGATCTGGAGACCACCGGCGGTAACGCCATGCACGACCGGATCACCGAGATCGGTATCCGCTTCTGGCGCAACGGCGAGGTGGTGGATGAATGGCAGACCCTGCTGAATCCGGAAACGCAAATTTCCTCTTTTATTGAACGGCTTACGGGCATCAATAATGACATGGTGGCCGACGCCCCGCGCTTCGCGGAGATCGCCGATACCTTGCGGGAAAAACTGAAAGACACGGTGTTTGTGGCGCACAACGCCCGCTTCGATTACGGCTTTATCAAGGCCGAATTCCGTCGGCTCGGGCAGGCGTTCTCGTCTCGCGTCCTTTGCACGGTCAAGCTGTCCCGCCGGCTGTATCCGGAATTCCGGCGCCACAACATGGATGCTCTCATTGCCCGGCATGGGTTGCCCGATGTGCAGCGTCACCGGGCCATGGGCGATGTGACCGCAATGCAGGCGTTTTTCGAAGCCTCGTTGCAGGACAAGGGCGCGGAGCAGGTGGAAGCCGCTGTCAGGCACCTGCTGCGCCGTCCCAGCGTGCCGTCGCATTTGCCGCCGGATATCCTGGAAACCCTGCCCCAGGCGCCGGGCGTCTACCGCTTCTACGGCGAAAACGACGTGCTGCTGTATGTGGGCAAAAGCACCAATATCCTACAGCGTGTGGCCTCGCATTTTTCCGGCGACCACAATTCCCACCGGGGCGTGCGCATGTCCCAGAGTCTGCGTCGGGTGGACTGGACGGAAACCGCCGGCGAACTCGGGGCGCTGTTGCTGGAATTGCACCAGATCAAGACCCTCAACCCGCTCTACAACCGGCGCTCCCGGGCCGCCAAGACACTGGTCAGCATCGAACTGACTCACAATGATGCTGGCTATCTGCAGGCCCGGCTGGTGCGTGAAATCGAGCCGCACCGACTGGGGGATTACTTCGGACTGTTCCGCAGCATCCGGGACGCCGAACGGGCCCTGAAAGGCATCGCCGCCAAGAACGACCTCTGCAACAAATTGCTGGGGCTGGAGCCGGAAGGTGAGGGGCCCTGTTTCCAGCGCACGCTGGGCCGTTGCAAGGGGGCATGCGAAGACGATGAGGACGTCACCCGCTACAACCTGCGCATGCAGATCGGCTTCCACAACCTGCGTTTGACCACCTGGCCCTGGCAGGGTCCGGTCGGTGTTGTCGAACACAACCGGGAGCGGGATCGCACCGATATCCTTGTCATCTACAACTGGATGCACATCGCCACGCTGCACGATGAAAGCGATCTCCAGGATCTCTCCCTGGGCGGTCAGAGTGTCACCTTCGACCTGGATTCCTATAAACTGGTGGTGAAAGCCCTGATGGGGCGGGACGGTCGATCCCGTCGCATTGTCGAGCTGCCTGCAGTGAGCACGCCGGATATCCTGATACCGGACGGCTGACTGTCCGAATAAACCTGTCTGCCGGGAGAGAACTGCTTGTCGCTGCGTGTTGGATTGTTGTTGCTGCCGGGTGCCTCCGCACTGACCTACGCGGCCGCGGTCGAACCGATGCAGGCGGCCAACCGTCTGCTGGGCGAGACGTGTTTCTCCATCGAGCATTTGGGCCTGGGCGCCGCTTTCGGTTCCGGCCTGCCGATTCCCCAGACCCCCCTTGATCGTTGCGATCCACCTCTGGATTGGCTGTTGCTGGTGGGCGGGCATGCGCCGCCGCGCGAATTGCCCGACGATTTCGTCGAGCAACTGAATCATCACGCCGACGGCGTCTCGATGGTGGGCGGCCTTGCCAGCGGTGGTCTTTTACTGGCGGAAGCGGGTTTGCTGGATGGCTATCGCGCGGCGCTGCACGGTTTGCCCGCGTCACAGCTGCGCGAGCGTTTTCCGGCCATTCGCCAGACCGAAGACGTGTTCTGCGTCGATCGCAATCGCCTGACCTGTCGCGGCGCTACGGCAGCACAGGATTTGATGATCTGGACCATCGGTCGCGAATTGGGCCGTGATGTGGCCGAGGCGCTGGCCCAGTGGTTTGTCCGCGAACGGGTCGGGGAGCCGGAGCTTGGTGGTGGCGCCGAACTCGATCAGGCCACCCGCGCCGAACAGCCGGCCCTGGCCGAGGCCGTCGACCTGATGTTCGCCAACATCGAAGAACCGCTGTCCGGTGACGACATCGCCGGTCACGTGAACCTGTCCCGGCGCCAGTTGGAGCGGTTGTTCCGCAAGTATCTCGACACCGTCCCGTCCCGCTATTACCTCAAGATCAGACTGGATCGTGCCCGCGAACTGGTCCGTAACAGTGCATTGAGCCTGACGGATATTGCGTTGTCCTGCGGCTTTTCCTCAGGGGCGCATTTCAGCACCACCTACCGTAATGCCTTCGGATTGACGCCGTCAGAAGATCGCGAGGTCTGAGTCCGGGCTTCATTCAACAGCGAATTCTCCGAGTCCCGTAGGTTGGGCTGACGCAGGAAACCCAACAATAAGCGGGCACCGGACGTTCCCGTTACCGTGGGACAGGCTTGGAGCATGGGTTGTCAAAAACCGGCTTGGCGACCCTTGGATGGGAATGGCCTCAAGCCCGGCTTGTTGGGCTTCCTGCGTCAGCCCAACCTACCAGAGACTCTGATCTCTGACGTTAACTCCAAAGCTTGTTGGCTTCGATTAGACCGTGTTGCAAGACGCTGGGGCCCTGGCGGGCCCTCCGAAGCTAAAGCGTCGGCTACATTTTTCTGCGAACTCATCGTTATTTGTCAGGTCGCAATCCTGTAATGGCCGGGTCGCATTCCTGAAAGCGACATGGGTGGCGCCCGTCTAGACTCGTTGCCAGTTTCTGCCAACACCCAACAACGAGGCTCTTATGACAACACCTTCCATTACCCGAGAAATGTTTGATGACGTGATGGTCCCCAACTACGCGCCGGGCAAGATCATCCCCGTTCGTGGCGAAGGATCGCGAGTCTGGGATCAGGAAGGTAAGGAATACGTGGACCTGGCCGGCGGTATCGCCGTGACGTCCCTGGGCCACGCCCACCCGGGCCTGCTGGGCGCATTGACCAGCCAGGCCGAGAAGATCTGGCACCTGTCCAACGTCATGACCAACGAGCCGGCCATCCACCTGGCCAAGACCCTGTGCGACCTGACCTTCGCCGAGCGTGTGTTCTTCGCCAACTCCGGCGGCGAAGCCAACGAAGCGGCCTTCAAGCTGGCACGCCGCTACGCGTGGCAGCACTTCGGTGGCGAGAAGAACGAAATCATCTCGTTCAAGAACAGCTTCCACGGCCGCACCCTGTTCACCGTCAGCGTCGGCGGTCAGCCCAAGTACCTGGAAGGCTTCGAGCCGGCGCCGAAAGGCATCCACCACGCCGACTTCAACGACCTGGCCAGCGTCGAGAAGCTGATCTCCGACAAGACCTGCGCCATCGTGGTCGAGCCGATCCAGGGCGAGGGCGGCATCCTGCCGGGCGAGCAGTCCTTCCTGGAAGGCCTGCGCGAGCTGTGTGACAAACACAACGCGCTGCTGGTGTTCGATGAAGTCCAGACAGGCGTTGGTCGTACCGGCCACCTCTATGCTTACCAGATGTACGGCGTGACCCCGGACATCCTCTCCACCGCCAAATCCCTCGGCGGCGGCTTCCCGATCGGCGCCATGCTGACCACCGCCAAGATCGCCGAAAGCCTCGGTGTCGGTACCCACGGCAGCACCTACGGCGGTAACCCGCTGGCGTGTGCAGTCGCCCAGCGCGTCATCGACATCGTCAGCCAGCCGGACGTGCTCAAGGGCGTCGAAGCACGCTCCAAGCGCCTGCGCGAAGGCATGGAAAAGATCGGCCAACAATACGGCGTGTTCGAACAGGTGCGTGGCGCTGGCCTGCTGCTCGGCGGTGTACTCACCGAAGAATGGAAGGGCAAGGCCAAGGAATTCCTCAATGCCGGCCTGGAAGAGGGCGTGATGGTGCTGGTGGCTGGTGCCAACGTGGTCCGTCTGGCGCCTTCGCTGATCATCCCCGAGTCCGACATCGACGAGGCCCTGGTTCGCTTCGAACGCGCTGTCGCCAAAATCGCCGGTTAATGAATCCGGTGGCGGGCTCCCAAAAGGGGCCCGTCTCCGGGCATATCACAGGAGTTACCTCTCATGTGGATTGTCCGTCCTGCTCGCCACGAAGACCTGGCCGGTATCGAAAAGCTGGCAACGGCTCACGGTGCCCGGGTCTCGACGCTGCCCCAATCCCGGGACAAGCTGAGCGAGAAAATTGATCATTCGCAGCGTTCCCTGGCCGGTGATCCCGCGCTGGCGGATCGCGAGCGTTTCCTGTTCGTGCTGGAGGACTCCGACACCGGCCGCATCCACGGTACCGCCGGTATCGACGCCCGCGCCGGCAACAGCCAGCCGTTCTATAACTACCGCCGCGATGAGCTGATCCACGCCTCCCACGAACTGGATGTGGCCAAGCGCGTGGCCGTGCTGTATCCGACCCACGAGCTCACCGGCAAGACGCTGCTGTGCTCGTTCACCATCGATCCGGAGCTGCGCGATACCGAAGCCTTCGAGCTGCTGTCCCGCTCGCGCCTGCTGTTCATCGACCGTCATCGCGAACGGTTCTCCGACGACGTGGTGGTGGAAATCCAGGGCGTCCAGACCGAGGAAGGCGACGCGCCGTTCTGGGACAGCCTGGGGCGTCACTTTTTCCACATGGATTTCGCCACGGCGGATTACTACTCCGGCGTGAAGACCAAGACGTTCATCGCCGAGCTGATGCCGCCCAACCCGATCTACGTGACGCTGCTGTCCGATGCGGCCCAGGCCGCCATCAGCGAGCCGCACGAGGCCGCCGCACGGACCTGTCAGTTGCTGGAGCGTGAAGGGTTCCGCGTGAGCCAACACATCGACATCTTCGACGGTGGCCCGGTGCTGGAAGCCCGGACTGACGAGCTGACCTCGATCACCCGCCGCCGCAACAAGACCGCGCGCCGGGGTGAGGGCAGCCGGGGTGTGCGTTACCTCGTAGCCAACGGCGACAGTGAAAGCTTCCGCTGTTCCCTGACCAACGTCAGCGACGGCCTGGGCGACGTGGTGCGCCTGAATACCACCATCGCCGATCAGCTGGGTGTCAGCGACGGCGACGACCTGGTCCTGGTGGCCCTGTAAGGAGAGGAGATTGTTATGTTGCTGATTCGCCCCCTCAATCAGGGTGACCTGGAAGACCTGCACGATATGGCGGAAGGCGCCGGCAAAGGGCTGACCTCCCTGCCGCCGAACCGTGATCTCCTGTCCCGCAAGATCGCGCGGGCCGAAGACACCTTCAACGAACGGTGCGCCCCGGAAGCGGGCATGTACCTGTTCGCCCTGGAAGACACCGAGCAGAAGAAGTGCGTCGGTATCAGTGGTATCGAGGCCCGGGTCGGGCTGGATGAGGTCTGGTACAACTACCGCCTGAGCACCACCGTGAACGCCTCACGGGAGCTGGGCGTCCACGTCCGCACGCCGACCCTGCACCTGACCAACGACATGACCGACACCAGCGAAATCTGCTCGCTGCTGCTGTCGGACACCCATCGCCAGGGCGGCAACGGCCTGCTGCTGTCCCGCTGCCGTTTCCTGTACATGGCCGACTTCCGCGAGTTCTTCTCGGAGAAAGTCTTCGCCGAGATGCGCGGCGTGTCCGACGAGAACGGCCGCAGTCCGCTTTGGGACGCGCTGGGTCGCCGCTTCTTCGACATGGACTTCAGCGAGGCCGACTTCCTGTCCGGCATGGGCAACAAGTCGTTCATCGCCGAGCTGATGCCCAAGTACCCGATCTATGTGCCCCTGCTGCCGGAACCGGCGCGGGCCGTCATCGGTGAAGTCCACGACAACACCAAACCGGCCCTGCGGATGCTGCAGGCCGAAGGCTTCAACTTCAACGGACTGTGCGACATCTTCGACGGCGGTCCCGTGGTGGAAGCGTTTATCCACAACGTGCGTACGGCGCGTGAGAGTGTGAAGCGTCACGTGCTGGTCTCGCGGCAGCCGGTCAACCTGGACGTGCCGCCGGAAGAGCGGGTGATGGTCTCGAACCGCTCGTTCCGGGATTTCCGGGTCACCACATTGCCGAAGAGCTGCATCAAGCCGGATACCGTGAGCATGCCCGCCGAAGTGGCGGATGCCCTGCAGGTGTCGTCCGGCGATCTGGTGCGCCTGTCACCGCTCAAAGAAAACCGCACCGCCAAGTAACCGAATTCAGGAGTTTGCTATGACTGTTAAATTGACCGGAGAAGTCCTCATCGATGGCAAATGGCTGACCGGCCACGGCCCGGCCCTGGAATCCGTCCAGCCGGTGACCGGCGACGCGGTGTGGGAAGGCCACAGCGCCGATGTTGAGGACGTCGACGCCGCCGTACGCGCTGCCCGTGCCGCTTTCCCGGCCTGGCGCCGCAAGACCTTCGAAGAGCGTCTGGCCATTGTCGAAGCGTTCGGCAAGGAACTGGAAGCCAACAAGGAAGAGCTGGCCCACACCATCGGCCTGGAAACCGGTAAGCCGCTGTGGGAATCCCGCACCGAAGTGGGCGCCATGATCGGCAAGATCGCCATCTCCAAGAAGGCCTATGAAGATCGCACCGGCTACAGCGCCAATGAAGTCCCGGGCGGTCAGGCCGTCTTGCGCCACCGTCCCCACGGCGTGGTTGCCGTGTTCGGCCCCTACAACTTCCCGGGCCACCTGCCGAACGGTCACATCGTCCCGGCTTTGCTGGCTGGCAACACGGCCATCTTCAAGCCGAGCGAAATCGCCCCGGCCGTGGCCGAGCTGACCCTGCGCCTGTGGCAGAAAGCCGGCCTACCGGACGGCGTGATCAACCTGCTGCAGGGCGAGAAGGACACCGGTATCGCGTTGGCCAGCCACCCGGGCATCGACGGCCTGTTCTTCACCGGCAGCTCCAACGTCGGTCACCTGCTGCACAAGCAGTTCGGCGGCCAGCCGGAGAAAATCCTGGCGCTGGAAATGGGCGGCAACAACCCGCTGATCGTGCAGGGCATCGACGACCTGGACGGCGCCGTTCACAACGCCATCCAGTCCGCTTTCTTGTCTGCCGGCCAGCGCTGCACCTGCGCGCGTCGTCTGCTGGTGCCGAAAGGTACAGCGGGTGATCGCTTTGTCGATCGCGTGGTCGAGGTGGCCAGCAAGATCCAGGTCGGTCGTTTCGACGCCGATCCGCAGCCGTTCATGGGCGCCCTGGTGTCTGTTGCGGCGGCCGACGGCCTGCTCAACGCCCAGGCCAGCCTGATCGAGAAAGGCGGCAAGTCGCTGCTGGAAATGCGTCGCCTGGAAGAGGGCACCGCGCTGCTGTCGCCGGGCATCGTCGACGTCACTGACATTAAAGACCGCGTGGACGAAGAGCACTTCGGTCCGCTGCTGACTGTGATCCGCTACAGCAGCTTCGATGAAGCGCTAGAGATCGCCAACGACACCCGCTACGGCCTCTCTGCCGGCATCCTGACCGACGACCGCGCCCTGTACGAGCGCCTCACCGAGGAAGTCCGCGCCGGTATCGTCAACTGGAACCGGCCGCTGACCGGCGCCAGCAGTGCGGCCCCGTTCGGTGGTGTGGGCGCCAGCGGCAACCATCGCCCGAGTGCCTACTACGCGGCGGATTACTGTGCGTGGCCGATGGCGTCGCTCGAGTCCGAGAAGAACACCATGCCGGAGTCCCTGGCCCCGGGCCTGAGCTTCGAGTAAGGCCTTTGGTGCGTGTAGCCGACGCTTTAGCTTCGGAGCAGGCGCAAGCCTGCCGGGTTGTATCGGGGGACTGACGTCCCCTCCGAAGCTGAAGCGTCGGCTACATTGATATTGACCTGCGTTGCGCCTGATCGGCACAGAACAACCCAGACGAATTTTGTGAGGTTTTCATGACCCAACACGCCACTGAAGCCAATTTTGACGGTCTGGTCGGACCGACCCACAACTATGCGGGCCTGTCCTGGGGGAATGTGGCCTCCAAATCCAACGTCAGTGCCGTGTCCAATCCAAAGGAAGCGGCGCTGCAGGGCCTGGCGAAGATGAAAGCCCTGGCGGATCGCGGCTTCGTGCAGGGCATCCTGCCGCCGCACGAGCGGCCGCACATCCCGACCCTGCGCAAGCTGGGCTTCACCGGCAGCGACGGTGAGATCCTGTCCCAGGCTGCGAAGGAAAATCCGGTGATCCTGGCGGCCGTGTCGTCCGCCTCCTGCATGTGGACCGCCAACGCAGCGACGGTATCCCCGAGCGCCGATACCCACGACCACCGGGTACACTTCACCCCAGCGAACCTGGGCGCGAAGTTCCATCGCTCCATCGAGCATGAGGTGACCGGTCGGGCACTGAAGTCGATGTTCTCGGACGAAGCCTACTTCGCCCACCACCCGGCACTGCCGTCGATCAGCCAGTTCGGTGACGAAGGCGCGGCCAACCACACGCGTCTGTGTGGCGCCTACGGCGATCCCGGGGTGGAGCTGTTCGTCTACGGCCAGCAGGCGTTTGACGAGTCGGCGCCGGCGCCCAAACGCTTCCCGGCGCGCCAGACCCTGGAAGCGTCCCGCGCTATTGCCCGGCTGCACGGCCTGAGCGACGCGCGCGCGGTGTTCGCCCAGCAGAATCCGGATGCGATTGATGCCGGCGTGTTCCACAACGACGTGATCGCGGTAGGCAACGGCAACGTGCTGTTCTACCATGACATGGCCTTCCTCAACGAAGCCCAGGTCCTGGCCGACGTGCAGGCGCGCCTGAAAGGGGCCGAACTGCAGGCGGTAAAAGTGAGCACCGACGAGGTGCCCATGGCCGACGCGGTCAGTTCCTACCTGTTCAACAGCCAGTTGCTGACCCAGAAAGACGGCTCCATGCTGCTGGCGGTGCCGGGCGAGTGTCGTGAGATCGAGTCCGTCAGCCGCTACCTCGACAAGCTGGTGGCCCAGGGTGGCCCCATCAAGGCGGTAGAAGTGTTCGACGTGAAGCAGTCCATGCGCAATGGCGGCGGCCCCGCCTGCCTGCGTCTGCGGGTGGTGCTGACCGACGACGAACTCAAGGCCATGCACGACGGCGTGCTGATGGACGACGCCCTGTACGAACGCCTGACCACGTGGGTGGAAGGGCACTACCGGGACGAGCTGACCCAGGACGACCTGGCCGATCCGATGCTGCTGGATGAGTGTCGTCACGCGTTGGACGAACTGACCGGGATTCTGGGGTTGGGATCGATTTACGATTTCCAGCGGTGATTCAGCTTGGGGTTATAGCCTGAGAGGCCTTTTCTTGGCTTCTCCCCCCTCTCCCCTAGCCCCTCTCCCTCCAGGGGAGAGGGGCTAGGGCTGTGCAAACCGGCAACTCGAGATGATGCTCCCTCTCCCCTGGAGGGAGAGGGTTGGGGAGAGGGGGATGCCTCCGAAGGCGCCAGATCTCCCTTCACCATCAAGCCCTGATCGACCGCACCAACATCTCCATCGTATGCCGCACCAGCGAATCGCTGGGGTATGTCGCCAGCGGGCCGTCCTCGCCCATCTCCTGCTGGCACATCATGATCACCCCGTGCAGGGCGCCACGCAGGTAGAGCGCGGTCTGGAAGCAATCACTCACCTGGGCGGCATCGATACTGCCATCTTCGATCCCGGCGTTCAGGGCCTCCACCATCAATGACATGGTCTGCATCTCGCAGCCCACCATCTGTTCCGTCTCGTCGGCGTCGGCATCCTGCATGGCGGTGGTGGCCCGGGTGAGGGCATCGAAATAGTTGGGCTCTTCCTGCCAGAAACGGTAATAGGACGTACCCATTTCGCGGATCTTATCGAGGCCCGTTTCACCGGCCTCCAGAGCTGCCCGGAACCGCACCCGTAGCCGTTCGGCCGCTCGCAGCATAATGCCTCGCTGAATAGCGGCCTTGTCCTTGAAATAGACGTAGAGCAGGGCCCGGCTCAGGCTCGCGGTGCGGGCAATTTCGTCCATGGACGTCCGCTCGTAGCCTTTCTCGGCAAACATGGTTTCCGCTGCGTCCAGGATGGCGTCCTGTCGCTGCTGTTTTTCCCGTTCCCGCCTTGCCTGCAGGTCACTCATAAAACCGGATCCTCTCTGACTGCCTGGAGCGGTGTCATACCGCTCTGATCCATGCAGGGACTTTATTCATATTCTAGTCGTTGACAAAGTGTCAAAGAATGACATGATGTCTTAAAAGATCGTTCAGGTCATGACCGATTGCAAATTTAATGGATACCCCGTTCAACATTCGCCCGGAAGGAATCCGGGCTTCAGCCCACTGGTGATCACGATGAATACCACCGCCCGACGTTTCTCCCTTCCTTTCCTGGCTCTGCTGATGACGGCGGTCGCCGCCGGATTGAGTGGCTGTGCCGAGTCGGTTGGCGCGCCCGAAGCGCCGGATACGTCCGTCAGCGTGCGTGCCGCCCCTGTCAGTATCACGGCGGACCAGGCCGAGCCGCTGCGTTTTGCGGGCATTGTCCAGGCGCGCCAGCGAGCGACGCTGACGTTCCAGGTGAGCGGTACGATCCGGGAGCGCCCGGTGGAGTTAGGGCAGCGGGTGACACAAGGGCAGGTGCTGGCGCATCTCTACAACCCGGGGCTGGAACCGGCCCGGGATTCCGCCAGGGCGCGCCTGCAGGAGCTGCAGACCCAGCTCGACCAGGCGGGCCGGGAGTGGAAACGTTCCCAGCGTCTGTTTGAACGGGGTGTGGTCTCGGAGCAAACCCTGGAGCAGCTCGAAGCCAAGCGGGATGCGCTCAAGGCCAGCGTGTCCACCGCCCGGGCATCCCTGGCCGAGGCCGAGCGGATGGTCGCCGAAAGCACGCTGAAAGCGCCGTTCGATGGCCGCATTGAGGCGGTGCTGGTGGAAGCCGACGAATTTGTCGGCGCTGGTCAGCCGGTCGCGCGCCTGTCTGCGCCCAAGGGGATGGAAGTGGAGGTTCGGGTTCCGGCCTATTTGCTGGATCAGGTGACGCTGAATGAACCGGTACAGGTCTGGTCTGTACAGCGACGGGACCAGGCACCCGTAACCGGTACGGTCAGTGAAATCGCCCAGCCCAGCGGCCTGCGGGGGGAGCTGCATGCGGTGATGGTCAACCTGCCGGACGGCGAGTTGGAGGCGGGCGCGCCGGTGGAAGTCGGCATCGCTTCGCCCAATGCTTCTCTGCTGTCCGTGCCGCTACTTTCTGTCATGCGCTCGGCCACCGGCACCTCCGTGTTTCGTATAGCCGAAGATGGCGATCGGCCCACCGCTGAACGGGTGGATGTGGCGGTTCGGCGGATCATGGGCGAACACGCGATTCTCGCTGATGGCACGCTCAAAGCGGGCGATCAGGTGGTTTACGCCGGCATGACGCGGGTGACGCCGGGTGATGCCCTGGAGATCCTGCCATGATGGGCCGGCTGATGCGGTGCCGCCGACTGCTGGGCATGGTGGTGACCATGCTCTGCCTGTTGGGGATAGCCGCCTACAACACCATGCCCCGGCAGGAAGACCCGTCCTTCCCGCACCGGGCCGGGCTGCTGACCGTCAGCTATCCGGGCGCCAACGCCGACGCGGTGGAGCGGCTGGTGCTGGAGCCGCTGGCGGACGAGCTGCGCCAGGTTGAGGAAGTCGACTTCGCCTCCGGCACCGCCCGAACCGGCGTGGCGGTGGTCAATATCCGCCTCAACGACACCATCTACGACACCGACGCCGCTTGGGATCGGGTGCGCCAGGCCATGGAGCGGGCCCGTCACGATTTCCCGGACGGCGTCGGCACCATGAACCTGGAAGATCGGCTGATCAACATCCCCTCCATCGTGCTGGCGGTAGGCGGCTCGCCGTCGGTGACCGAGCTGAGCGAGCAGGCGGAAAAGCTCAAGAACAACCTGTTGGATATTCCCGGCGTGTCCCGCATCGAACTGGAAGGGGACGCCGACGAGCAGATTACCCTGGCGTTGGACGACGCAGCGCTCTACCGGTTGGGGGTGTCGCCGTCACGGGTGCTGGAAACGCTGGCCCAGCGCAACCAGGTGATCCCCGGGGGCTTCCTCGTGGTGGACGGCCAGCGGATCTCCATATTGCCGAACAGCGAGTTCGGCAATCTCGATGCCATTCGTGCCACGCCGATCGAGCTGCCGGACGGTTCCCAGGTGCCGCTGGCATCCGCCGCTGAAATCTGGCGCGGCCCCGCCGAACCCCGGCAGCCGGAAACCTGGGATGACGGCGAGCGGGTGGTGCTGGTCAACATCATGCTGGAAGAGGGCAAGACCGACGCCATCCGCTTTGGCGAGCGGGTGCGTGAGCGCCTGGCCCAGTTGAAGCCGGCATTCGCGCCCTACACCATCCAGGAAATGTTCTTCCAGCCGGACAAGGTCCAGGACCGCCTCGACAACCTGGCCTGGAGCTTGTTGTTCTCCGTCCTGATCATCATCGCCGTGGTCTTTACCGGCATGGGGCTGCGGATGGGATTATTGGTGGCGACCATCCTGCCGATGGTCACGCTGATCAGCATCGGGCTGTATGACCTGGGTGGCGGCATCCTGCACCAGATCGCGGTGATCGGGATGGTGATTTCCCTGGGTATTCTGATCGACAACGCCATCGTGATTGTGGAGAACATCCAGACGCTGCTGGACGAGGGCGTCGCCCGTATGGAGGCGCTCGTTCGTTCAGTGAAAGAACTGGCGGGACCGCTGGGCGCGTCGACCGGCACCACGCTGGCCGCATTTGCGCCGCTGCTGCTGTCCAAGGGTGGCACGGCGGATTTCACCCGCGGCATTCCGGTCATGATCATGCTGACCCTGTCGGTCAGCTACCTGCTGGCGATTTCGGCCGTGCCCCTGTTGGCGGCGCGTTTCCTCAAGCCGCGGAAACAGGTCAGGGCGGATCGACTGGCGGGGCTGGCCCGCGTGCTCGGCGGACTGGTGTCCCGGGCGCCGGGTTGGCTGGTGCTGGGTGGTGTCGTGATGGTCGTTGCGAGCATGGCGCTGACGCCATTTCTCAAGCAGCAGTTCTTCCCTAATGCGGACCGGCCGCGGGTGGTCGTGGAGCTGTACATGCCCGAAGGCACGGACCAGGCCAAAACCGCGACCGTGGCCGCGGATCTGGAGCGAGCGATTCGCAGCCGCCCGGAGACGGTCAACGTGCATCGCTTTGTGGGCTTTACCGGTCCGAGCTTCTACTACAATCTACGGCGCGCGCCCCAGGCGCCGAATCGCGGGCGCCTGGTGGTCAAGACAGAAACGCTGGCGCAAACCACCGGACTGGTGCACTGGATTCGGGAATACGCCGCCGAGGCGTTGCCGGAAGCCGATCTGACGGTCGGCATTCTGGGGCAGGGGCCGCCCCGCGTGGCGCCGGTGGAGGTTCGCCTGTCTCACCCGGATGACAGCGTGCGCGCTCAGGCTGTGGAAACCGTCTATGCCGGTCTGAGACAAGCGCCTGGCGCGGTGGGTGTCCGCCACGATCTCGATCCCGGTGTGCCCAGCGTGCGCATCAATGTGGACGACGCGGTGGCCGCCCGTTATGGCATTTCGCGGGCCGATGTGGCGCGCAGCCTCTATGGGCAGAGCTTCGGCATGGTGGCCGAGCAGTACCGGCAGGAGGACGATCCGATCCCGCTGGTATTGCGCTCCCGCGAGGGCACCGATCTGTCCCTAAGCCGCCTGCTGTCGATCAACGTTTATACGGCCCAGGGCAAGGCGGTGCCGTTGTCCGCCGTAGCCACCGTCAACACCACCTGGGAGCCGGCAGCGCGCTACCTGCGCAATGGCGTTCGGGTGAATACCGTTACGGCCAATCTCGAAAACGGTTACAGCTTCAGCCAGGCATTGGGCGGACTGGAAGGCTACCTGAAAACCCATCCGCTGCCACCGGGCACGCGGATGGAGTACGGTGGCGACGCCGAGGGCTCCAAGGACGCCAACAGCGCCATCCTGACCACCGCGCCGATCGGTGTGCTGTTGCTGCTGTTCTTCCTGCTGCTGCAGTTCAACTCGTTCAAGCGGGTGGGGATCATCCTGCTGACGGTACCACTGGCGACCGTGGGTATTTTCCCGGGGCTGGTGCTGTCCGGTTCGCCGTTCGGCTTCCAGTCGCTACTGGGCGTGATCGCGCTGGTGGGGATTGTGGTGAACAACGCCATCGTGCTGCTGGATGTGATGGACCGGCAACTGGAAGCCGGGCAGCCGATTCGCGATGCGGTAAGGCTGGCGGTGGAGCAGCGCACCCGGCCGATCCTGCTCACCACCGCGACGACGGTAGCGGGTTTGCTGCCGTTGGCGTTCTCCAGCTCCACGCTCTGGCCGCCGATGGCCTGGGCGATCATCTCCGGCCTGCTGGCCTCCACGGTGCTGACGTTGCTGGTGGTGCCGGCGCTGTGTGTGAAGGTGATTCGTGGGCCGGTGGTGGCGATGGAAGAGGCGAGAATTCCGGGATAGCGCTGAGGCGTAGGTTGGGCTGACGCAGGAAGCCCAACAATGAGCATGCGCCGGATGTTTGCGCTATCGCGGAATCTGCTTGATGCATAGGCTCTCAAACAGTAGTTCGGGCTCCTTTGGAATGGGAGAAATTGGTTGCAAGACTGGGTTGTTGGGCTTCCTGCGTCAGCCCAACCTACGGGCTGGCGTTCAATGATGAGGTTTCAGGAGGCTCGGTGTTGAGTCCAGGGCACCTTCGGCGCCTCAGAAGCTGAAGCGTCTGCTACATGCTCGAGTTAGAGGAAAAATGTAGCCGACGCTTTAGCTTCGGAGCAGCCTGTAGGGCTGCTGGCGTTCAATGGTGAGGCTTCAGGAGGCCCGGTGTTGAGGCCGGGGCGCCTCAGAAGCTGAAGCGTCTGCTACACGCTCGAGTTATAGGGACAATGTAGCCGACGCTTTCGCCTCGATGGGGCCGACAGGCCCCAGAAGGTATCGGCAGACTGAAGTCAGGACTTCTCCCGCACCAACAACCCAACCCGCTGCCCCACAGGCACATTCCGATTCGGGAAGATGATCGCCTCTGGCACGTCACCCACCTTGTACTGGGTCTCGCTATCCTCCCAGATGACGGTACCGGGCTGGTACGGCGTAAAGTTGGCGATGTCGTCCGGTACGTGGAACTGGAAATCGTCCCCGGTATTCAGGATCTCATACACCACTTCGAACACGGCCAGCTCGTCGGCGTTTGGCGGTGTGGGCGCGGGTTCGTCCCGGAACAGGCGGCGCAGGGCGCTTTCGATGCCTTTGAAGCGCAGCAGGTCGTTCTGGCCAAACGGCCGGACCTTGCCCAACTCGATGGTGAAGCTCTCGGCACCCAGATGGCTGGACGAAAAGGACGAGAAGGTCGTACCCGACTTGTGCTGCAGCAGCAGGGTATGCACGTCCGCTTCCAGCAGGAAATCGCACTGCTCCTGCGGCACCTCGCGGCCTTCCACAAACGGGTAGAGCGCGAACTTCTCCCGCAGTGAGGGGCGAATCGCCGTGTGCAGGTCGTAGTGGGTAACGGTGTCGGCATCACCCACGAAGTCCCGGCAGGTCTGTTCGAGCAGGGCAGCGCGCTCCGCCTCGGGCGACCCCGCGTAGGGTGCCTTGGCGTGGGCGCCGCTGAAAAGCCGGTTCATGTTGTGGTCCACAAACCGGTCACCGGCGACCATCGACAGTGGGTTCCCCAGGATCAGCAACGTCCGGCGCCCGATGGTCCAGTGGCCGCTGATCAGCTCATTCAGCAGACCATTGACCACTTCGATCGGGGCGGTTTCGTTGCCGTGAACGCCGGCGGAGATGATCAGCCGGCGGTCATCCGCCGCAGCCGGGACCAGCTCCAGAATACCGGTGTCCAGACGCCGGATTTCGGCACCGTCCGGCAGGCGGGTGGTCACAGGGACTGACGTCTGGCCGGCCCGGGAAAGAGTATGGGCGAGCCAGTCCGGCTCGCCGTCGAACAGGGTGTTGCGCACTGACATGAGGGCGTACTCAGCTCAGCGGTTTGAGGTGTCGCAGCATTCGCTTTTCCAGCTGGCGGAAGACGAAGATGATGGTGAACGTCAGGGCCATGTACATCAGCGCGACGGCGATGAAAGCGTCGAACGGGGCGTAGAAACGGGAATAGATATCCCGGGCCGCGCCGGTCAGGTCGACAATGGTCACCACGCTGGCGATGGCGCTGGCGTGCAGCATGAAGATCACCTCGTTGGAATAGGCCTGCAGGGCACGGCGGGCCGCGCTGGGCAGGATGATCCGACGGGTGCGCATGAACCAGGACATGCCATAGGCCTTGGCCGCTTCCACTTCACCATGCGGGGTCGCCTCGAGGGCGCCGCGGATGATTTCCGTGGTGTAGGCCGCGGTATTGAGCACGAAAGCCAGCAGGGCCGGGTAGAACGGATCCTTGAAGATCGTCCACCAGAAAGTTTCCTGGATGCCTTCGATCTGGGCAATGCCGTAGTAGATGATGTACAGCTGGATCAGCAGCGGTGTGCCCCGGAAGATATAGGTGTACAGCCACACCGGGCCGGAAACGAACGGATTGCGCACGGTGCGCAGGATCGCCAGCGGCACGGAGAGAATCAGGCCGATCAGCAGCGAGAGGAACACCAACTGCACGGTCGTCACCAGACCATCCCAGTAGTGCAGCATGGTGGTGGCGGTGAACACATCGTGGGTGTTCAGCCATTGAATAATAAAATCAGGCATGGCTTCAGTCTCCCTTCACGACGCCGACGCTAACGCGGCTGTTGACCCAGCGGATGAACAATTCGGATCCGGCTGTGAGGAGGAGATAAACCACGGCCACCGGCACGAAATATTTGAACGGTGCGTGTTCGGCCTTACTGGCCTGTTCGGCGACGCGAACCATGTCGGTCAGACCGATGATGGACACCAGTGCGGTGGTCTTGAGCAGTACCTGCCAGTTGTTGCCCACGCCGGGCAGGGCATGGCGCAGCATCTGCGGGAACATGATGCGACGGAAAGTATGCCAGCGGGTGAAACCGTAAGCCTTGCCGGCTTCGATCTGGCCGCTGTCGACCGCGAGGAACGCCCCACGGAAGGTTTCCGTCATGTACGCACCGAAGATCAGGCCGATCGTCAGCACGCCGGAAATAAACGGGTCGAACTGCAGGAACCAGTCGATATCGAACTGGTAGTACAAAAAGTCGGAGAGCTTGTTCACCAGAACCTGCCCGCCGTAATAAAGCAGCAGCATCATGACCAGATCCGGAACACCACGGATCAGGGTCGTATAGGCGGTGGCGCCGGCGTAGAGCCCGCGGTTACCGGAAAGCTTTGACGAGGCGCCAATCAAACCAAGGACGACCGCGAGCAGGAGCGACAGCAATGCCAGCTCAACGGTTACCACCGCGCCTTTCATGATTGAAGGGCCGTAGCCGTGCAGATCAAGCATGGATAGGTCCGTGTTGAGGACAGGCCGCCGGCGGGATGCCGGCGGCCGTGCCGGGGTTTACATCTTGACGTCGTAAGTGAAGTATTTCTTCATGATGGTGTCGTAGGTGCCATCATTTTTCAGCTTCTCCAGCGCCTTGTTGATCTGGTCGGCCAGATCCTGGTCACGCTTGCGCATGGCCACGCCAACGCCTTCACCCAGCTTCACCGGCTGGCCGATTTCGTGGAAACCGTCGCGGTTCAGCAGGGTTTGCTCGCCTACCGGGTAGTCAACGAAGACCATGTCCAGACGCTCGCCTTCCAGGTCCAGGACCATGTCGTCAGCGGTGGTGTAGCGCTTGATTTCAACCGTGCCACTCATGTTCTCGGTGACGTAGGTGTCCATGGTGGTGCCGCGCTGAACGCCGACGATCTTGCCCTTCATGGCGTCCATGTCGGTCGGGTCGGTGTTGACGTTATCCTTGGCGAACCAGCCACCCGGGGTGTTGTAGTAAGGCTTGGAGAACAGGACTTTTTCCTGACGCTCCGGGGTGATGGACATGGAAGACATGATGGCGTCGAACTTGCGCGCCAGCAGGCCCGGAATCATGCCGTCCCAGGACTGGATGACGAAGTCACAGTTGGCTTGCAGCTCTTTACACATGGCTTCGGCCAGCTCGACCTCGAAACCGGTCAGGGAGCCATCCGGCTTCTTGTATTCGAACGGCTCGTACGGCACGTCGAAAGCGATGCGGATGTCTTTCCATTCTTTCGCCTGCACTGAGCCGGTCATCACGGCCAGGGCACAGGTTGCTGCAACAATCAGCTTTTTCATGAGTCGCTTCTCCATTGTTTTGCCTTTTGGCTTTTTTTATCCAGTGACGTTGCCATCACTGTTTTTCTGAACCTTTCCCGACCCCCGATGGTGCGGCGTCGCGGACTGATCCGATCCGTTAATCAGAACTTGGGCGCCAGGAACTGCTTCATACGCTCCGAATCCGGATTGTCGAAGACTTTTTCCGGCGTCCCCTGTTCTTCAATCCGGCCCTGATGCAAGAACAGGACCTGACTCGACACATCCCGTGCAAACGCCATCTCGTGGGTCACCACGATCATGGTTCGACCTTCTTCGGCCAGGCTCTGCATGACCCGCAGAACTTCGCCTACCAGCTCGGGGTCGAGTGCCGAAGTCGGTTCATCGAACAACATGACTTCCGGCTCCATCGCCAGGGCCCGGGCAATGGCCGCGCGCTGCTGCTGGCCACCGGACATGTGGGAAGGATAGTAGTCCTTGCGTTCGTAGATACCGACTTTGTGCAGGTAGGCTTCGGCGCGCTCGATGGCCTCCTTCTTGGGCACCTTGAGCACATGCATGGGGGCTTCGATGATGTTCTCCATCACGGTCATGTGGGACCAGAGGTTGAACCCCTGGAAGACCATGGACAGCTTGGCGCGCATCAGTTCGACCTGTTTGTTATCGGCCGGCACCCGGATGCCCTTGCGGTTCTGTTTGAACCGAATTGGTTCACCGTGAACGATCACCTCACCGGCAGTGGGCGTTTCCAGCAGGTTGATGCAACGCAGGAACGTACTCTTGCCTGAGCCGGAGCTGCCGATCAGCGACACCACATCGCCTTTGCGGGTTTCCAGGGAAATGCCCTTGAGCACTTCATTCTCATTGAAGGTTTTGTGGATGTCTTTACAGATCAAGGGCGCATTTTCCGCCATGAATGACTCCTGAGCCTGTCGATAACAGTCGGTATCTGAGTAAAAGATAGTCGCAAACGTGCAGGTACACTAACCCCTTGATACAGCAATCCGTGTGCCGTCGGGAGTGTGGTGCATCCGCTGCAATTGGGAAGAGGGGAGATCTACTCGTCGAGGACCTTGGCGAGAACGAGCTTAGCCACGGGAGATTGGCCAATCAGCGCTGCCGGCTGCAGGCGCGGACGGCTCACCGTGGGAATAAATGATAGGTATGTCATCATCTGAAGGCTTTGCATTGTGCTTTTACCTGCTACCGTCACCGGGATCACCGGCCGGCTGCATTGCCCTTCTCTTTTTTTGGACCGTCTTACCCCGTATGCCGTCGTTTTGCCTCTTTTGGGGCACTTCCAACACGATATCGGCACCGGGAATGCGGTTGGATAGCGTTATGTTTTACGGACTGTTGGCCTAAAAATCAATAGTGACGACACTCCCGGCCAACTCGATGGCGTTGATTATCGGTTATAGATATGTCAAAAAAAGGCGCTTGCAGAGCGAGTTACGGCTATCCTGCAAATCCGGCCCGAATACAACGCGGGTCACAAAAAGAAACGGTTTTAACCTTCGCTGCCGAGTTATTTTGTTAGGGTGAACAGGTTGCTCATCGGGGTTCTGGAATCCCGGCACGGACGAAACCGCGTGATGGATCACGGCATGAACAATAACAACAGGAACGCGTTGCATGGCTGTCACGCAAAACAATGTACTACTGGAACGAGGGCTCCTGCGGGTGACCGCACGCCCCTGTGAGGAACTGCCGTCTCCCGACAGCCTGACCTATGACGTGGAAATCGTCGGTCAGGAAATCCTCCAGAGTTTCCCCACCTTCGATGAAGCCCGCCAGTTTGTCGACATGGTCGCGCCGAACGACGACTAGTGCCGTTGCACCCTACAAGCAGACTCTGAATACCGAATATGAGTAGCGCGCCTCGAACGGTGATCGGCTCGACGAGGCGCGCCACCTGATTTACTTCAGAATCGATAGCACCCGTTGGGCGTGCTCGGCGGCCTCAATGCCCAATTGCGTCAGGTAACCGCCGTCTTTCTGGGTGGTCAGGCCCTTATCGAAAAGCCGCTGCGCCGCGTCCACCGCATCCAGGTCGGCGCTGTGGCCATGCACCTTGATGCCCTCCTGGGTGGAGTGCAGGTTGAAAAGCGTCAGCAGGTTCAGTTCAGCAATCTGGTCTTTGGTAAACGTCATCGTTGGGCTCGCTCGCTTGTTGTTGTGTATTGTCTAATTTGTATCGTATTGGGCGGGTTTCGCAAGGGCCTTTATCGCCGATAACAAGTTGTCTTGGTCGCCGGATCGGGGCAAGGTGGCGCCATTGGCGGCGTCTCGACGGATGCCTTCTTTACGGAAACACGGTAATCAACGAGGAAATAAAGCTATGGCTGGGGTTAGCAGGGCAGGATCGCCCTTCGGGTTGAGATGGGTTGGATTGTGGATGCTGTCGCTGATCACTCTGGGCGGCTGCAGCTCCCTCTACTACGACGCCATGGAAGAGCTCGGTATCGAGAAACGCGACATCATGGTCGATCGCGTGGCCGATGCCCGGGATGCCCAGAGCGAAGCCCAGGAAACCTTTCGTTCCTCGCTGGAGCATTTTCAGAGTGTCGTGAACACGCCGGACTCCGAACTGAAGGCCAAGTACGAAGAGATTCGCGATGCCTACGAAGAGAGCCAGGATGCCGCCGACAACGTGCGTGACCGGATCGATGCCGTCGAGGATGTCTCCGAAGCCCTGTTCGACGAATGGGACGACGAGCTGGATCGTTACCAGAGCGATTCCCTGCGCCAGGCCAGCGCGCAGAAACTGAAAGACACCCGACAGCACTACGACCAGATGATCACCCGCATGCACCAGGCCGAGGAGCGCATGGATCCGGTGCTGGAAGCCTTCGAGGATCAGGTGCTGTTTCTCAAGCACAATCTCAATGCCCAGGCGATCGGTTCACTGCAGGGTGAGTTGGGCCGTATCCAACAGGATGTGGACGCTTTAATCCAGAATATGGAAGCGTCGATTGCCGAATCCGAAGCCTTTATCCAGCGCTTCAAGTCGCAGAACTGACCGTTCAAACGTTGGGTCAGGCGGTCGTCGGGATCGCCTGGCTCTCCCGCAGACTCTTGTAGGCGTTCAGGTCGAAGAACGACACGTGCACGATGTGTTTGGTCGGGATCACGATCCGGAATTCGGACAGCCGGTCCAGCTGGGCGCCTTCTTCCAGCAGCCCTTTCTCTTCGTAGTGGTGGTAGTAGTTCCGCAGCAGCTTGAGCTCCAGGTCGTCATCGTTCCGGTAACCGCTGAGCGTCGGGATGATCGAAATGGAATCCAGCAGCGCCGCCTCGGTGTGCACGTGGGTCACGATGCCGATGTAGCACTTGCGGGTATCCAGCGTCAGCGACACCCACTGCTCGCTGCGCAGCGCGTCCAGGAAAATGCCTTCCAGCTCATCGCCCAGGCAGGCCTTGCGCAGTTTGCGCAGGCGAACCCCCGGATTCTTCGTCCGCCACTTGCTGAAACCGCCACTGACGCCGGCCAGTAGAAAGGCGAGCAGGGCAATCAACAGCTCCCGGGGCGTCACCGCCTGGCTGGTGTAATCGCCGATGTGCGCGTTGAGTCGGCCGAGCGTGGTATCGAGATGGGGCAGGGCGTGTGACGGCAGATCGAAGCCGTCGATCAGCATGACGATCAGCGTCGCCAGGATGACAAAGACGAAACCGTAGAACGCAACGGAGAAATAGCTTTCCCAGCCGGAGGAGCGTTTCTGCTGGTAGCGTGCGGGCAGGTGCAGGGAGGTGAAGATAAAACCACAGACCAGCACGAATGCGACGTAAAGTACGCCCATGTGGTGTCAGGCAGTCTTGCGGTCGGGTTCGAAATCCTTGAGGCTCTGGAGTTGGGCGCGAATGGAGCGGATCACCTCTTCATTTTCGAGGTTCAGCTTGGCGTTGCCGTCCTTGTCCACACGATAGCGACCGGCCGAGTCCTTCCCGGCGTCGTCTTTCCCTTTTTTCCAAAATCCGAAGAATCCCACGGACATAAGAGCCTTCTCCTCGCTTTCGGGTTAAGAGTAGCGAATTTGATCAGTCCTTGTCCATCGGCTCTGTCAGACCCCGGTGCGATCGCTTACAAATCATCTTCGAAATGCATTGCTAATCCGGGTAATAGGGTATCTGATGATTAGACACCCTTTGGAGATGTCAAGGACACCGTCATGATGAGACAGTTCTTTGTTGATCTTGAATCCAGAAGGGATGGGTCGCATCTGGTGCATGTGAATGGCTGCATGCTTATGCCGGAACGTGACCAGTGCCGATTTCTTGGCAGGCATGCCTCGCACAAGGATGCCGTCGCCGATGCTTCGACATTGTTCTCAGGAGCCTGTGCCTGCTTTTACTGCAATGAGGATTTCTGGGACGATCGCTCCGATGCCATTCCGGCATCGATTTTCAGCCATATCACACCGCTGCCGGCGGACGTGCCGGCCGGCTTTCGTCATCTGGAGCCGCCTCGCTGAGTAGGGGCGCTCGCCCTCCAGGCTGATCATAGGCAGACCCGCTGCTGAACCGGTCCGGCTTGGGGCATAGAAGGTGCCCATCATGGCCAATCTCTATTTTGTTGATCGATATCCCCAGGAGGACGGCTTGCACACCGTGCATGCCGATGGTTGCACCCTGGTGCCTGATGAGGACCACCGTCTCAATCTCGGTTTCCATGACACGCCGCGCAGCGCATTGAACGACGCCCGTCGGTTTTACATACGCGCTCATCCCTGTTTCTACTGTGCCCGGGCCTGGCAGTTCGGCCTGGTCCGGTCAGATGGACTGGGCCGGGACGACGGCGAGCCGTCCCCATGGGGTAGCACCGAGCCCGTATTCTGAGCGACGGATTTCCAGGCCCCTGGAAAGGCATTGAACCGGCGGTGTCACGATTCGCCACAATCCGTCCTTAAAGGTACTGAGATCGTCATCTGCATCCGACGATAGTCTTGCTCCTGAACCTTGATCCCATCAGGAGCACCCATGACATCGGAATGCCTCACCAAACACTGGCTGGAACTCTGCGACGAAGCCAACCAGGCCGAAGCGCGGTACGCATTTGAGCGGACGTTTCAGAACCTGCGGGAAATGCGGCGGATTCAGAAAAAGCGGGACAAGCTGGCGAAGAAGTTGGTGCGGTGCCGGTTTTGTTCGTAGCCTTTATGCTGCTGTCGTTTTGATAATGACCCAATTATTCGATAGCGTAGAGCCTCCCCGAACGGAGTCGGGGCATCGCCCTCCGAGTCGTACAACAAGGATGTACAGTGAAAAAAAGTTGCGCCCTCCTGCTTTTGAGCCTGCTATTCAGCGCCGCTGCGTGCAGCTCACCGCCGGTCAAAAACACCCAATACGACGCACTTACCGCCGAACACACGGCCCAGTTCAGCCTGAGCCCCGTTGCGACTTTGCGAATCGCTACCGAGGACTTAAACGGCGTCAAAGTCATTGGCGGGCAAGGACTGACCTTCATCTACCCCGATGGCTCTAATATCTATTTCCAGACTGTTATGGCCCGCTCCATGGGCTTCCCCGACGCCAACCTGCATGACTGGCCGCTCTATCTCTTCGGACTGGAATCGGGGGAGGGAAGTGACGCTTTCGTGCAGGAAGCGATGAAATCCAAGCGCTATGTCGTGGACGAAGAAATCGCACCCACGGAGATCCGGGTGTTCCCGACACACAACGGCAAAGGTTACTGGGCGTTGGGCCCCGAAAAATCCTTGATCGTTCTCACGGATGAGCACGACACCTCCCAGCTCATCATGATCAATGTCTCCGGCATGTCGGAGGCCCGAATCAAGGACATTATCAAAGGAGTGATTTAAGTCATGTCGCTATCCATGCAGGAAAAGGAAGACCTGCTCGATATCATCGAAATCGTCTTTGGCAACGACCCCGCCATCGCCTCCCAGGTCAGCAATTTCAACGACCGCACCGTCGCTGCTGTCGAGGATGCATTGCAGACGCTGGTTCGTTGCAATGACAACATGCGCCAACGTGATGGTTAAAGGTTGGCTCCGGGACATCATCAGCAAGCTGCGGATGGAGCTTTCATCCGGGCGGATTCAGTTTGATGGGTTGGGGTGTCGGGTGGTAACGGTGAGCAATTGGCGGAATGCGGTGATTATGTCGGTGTATTGAGAAGAGTTTGAGAACCGGGATAGAAAATAGTTCTGTCCCGGTTTCTTCGGTTTCTTATTAAGACTTTGTTATACGTTATATGCGACCTTCTTGAATGTCATCGGTAAAGCTGCTGAGACCCATTATTAAGTCTCTAAAGCTTGGTGAAGTGTTACGATCCACATTCATATGAGCCGCAATTTCTCTCGATCCCTTCAATTTTTGATATTTTGAAATGATTTGCTTAAGTTCGTCAGCTGCGTTGGCTAAAGAGTCGGGGTCACGATACTTGGCGGTTCTTTTCAATTTAGTGATTTTAGGTTCGCCAAAAGCAGCAGCAACAGCATCGAGATCGCCAATAAACCAACTTTCTAACTCATGAATCGCTATCCGAATGAGTGTTTCCGGTCTTCCACCGCTATGGCAAAGATTAGACAGTCGATTAATAACTGTTTCAAAGTCACTTTGGTCTTTGTCGCGTATAACAACAAAGTAGGTGCCGGGTTGCCTCCAACCCCTTAGCTTCCTGGGTATGGATTTTTCAAGGTCTTGCTTGCCTTCATGCGGTATGCACTGATAGGTTACTGTATCTGGTAGGCACTGAGGTAAAACGTGGTCTAGCACATTCTTGGCTGAAGGCTCCTCAAGAAGAAAAACTAGATGTTTCATTGTGGGTCGATTCCTTCGAAAAGACCTTGCTTCCAAAGTGCTCCTGGTAAATCACCCTCCCCGACTAGGCTCCTCAGAAGATCACTATCTGATGCTCTCTTGATGATCGTAATTCCCTGATCCTTTTTTAGCCAAAATATCTCATCTAGCTCCACGCTGTTAAGCATGTCTGGGGAGTGTGTTGATACCATGACCTGCCCGCCATGATCTGCATACTCTCGAAATTCTTCAGCAAGCTCAGCCATTAAGCCTGGGTAAAGTTGGTTCTCCGGCTCTTCGATGCACAGCAGAGGGTGAGGCGATGGGTCATTGAGTAGTAGTAGATAGGCAAACATTTTAATTGTCCCATCGGAAACATATCTTGCTATAAATGGGTCTTTAAAGCTTCCATCTTGGAATTTGAGTACAATCCTGCCGTCATCCGTTTCCACTGCCTCTACATTCTCTATGCCAGGTACACGTTGCTGCATCTTTTCGAGAATTGAACTAAAAACTTCGGGGAATTGTTCGTAAAGATATTGCGCAACTAGCGCCGTGTTGTTGCCCTGTGGCGTTAAATGTTCGGCATAACCTGCATCCTGTGATGGCCGAGCCTCACTTATATGGAAATCAGATACATGCCAGTTCTCTATCAACTGCCGAAATGCGTTAGCAGCTTTGAATCGCTGAAACTGACCTAATCCTTTAACTGCCAATATATCAGGGCTATCTAGCTGTTGTTCTTCACGTTCGAGTTCTTCATCAGCGCGGTTAAAGTCCTCCTCGTTCACTATCGCGTAACCTACACCTTTCCTAAAATCTAAAAAATGGAAAGGGGAGCCATAACTTTTACGCTTGTATCTAAGAATCTCTCGCTGAACTACTGGACGACCATTCTCTGATGAAATTTCCAGTTGATAGGTTACAAGACGCTCAACTCCTCCAATTGGTAGGCGAAATTGTAGAGTTAACTCAATGGCTTCAGTCTCATGCCCTCTAGTGACTACCTCACGAAAGCCACCTCTCTTTTGTAGAGCTACTCGAACATTGCCGCTTAATGCATCTTTGAGAAAGCCGAAAATATCAAAAATGGTGCTTTTCCCTGAGCCGTTTGCACCTATGAACACGCACAAACCGGGTATATTCCTAATTGTAATGTTTTGAAGAGCTCGATAATTCTTAACCTTCAAGGTTTCCAATTTCATAATTTTTACGTTCACGTGATTGGTATATAAAAGTATAGGTGGCGGCGAAAAATGATGTGCTGAGCTAAAGACTGCATTCCAGAAAGGAAAAAGTGAAGGGCCAGAAACGAAAAAAGCCGCTCGAGTGAGCGGCTTTTCAGAATAATGGTGCCCGGAGGCGGAATCGAACCACCGACACGGGGATTTTCAATCCCCTGCTCTACCGACTGAGCTATCCGGGCAACGGGGCGGTATTAAACCGGTTTAGGTTGACGGAGTCAAGGCCGTTTCAGAGAAAATTTCTCGTCTTTCCGGGAGTTGATCAATCCCTGTTCAGTGAGGCGTTTCAACGCTCTTCCGGCGGCACGAAGCCCTCGGCCTGTTCGAATTCCTCGTTGTCCAGGAACTTCTCCATCTGGGCCTTGAGGTACTTCCGCGCGAACGGGTCCATCATGTTCAGGTGCTTTTCGTTGATCAGCATGGTCTGCTGGTTCTGCCACTCCTGCCAGGCCTGCTTGGAGACGGTCTCGTAGAGTTCCTGGCCCTTGGCGCCGGGCATGGGCGGCATGTCGAGGCCTTCCATCTCTTTCTGGTACTTGCGGCAGAATACGGTGCGGCTCATGTCGGCTCCTTTCGGGGTGTCTTCAATTCCGGCGATGGTAACAGAATCAGAGCAGGGTGGTTTGCTCGGGCTGGGTTAACAGCTTGCGGATCGGGCTGGGGATGCCCAGCGTGGGCGCGTCTTCCCGCGGCTGCCAGGCCAGGTCGGCGTTGTCCATCTCGGCGGCAGTGCCGGCGTGGCGCAGGCGCACCGGGTGGATGTGCAGGTGGTAGTGGCTGAAGGTGTGGCGGAAGGCGCTCAGGGGCTGGGCGTCGTCGCAGGCGATGCCCAGTTCGCGTTCGGCCACTTCCGGCAGTTCGTCCAGGGTGATGGCGGTGTCCAGCTCTGGCAGGCTCCAGAGGCCGCCCCAGATGCCACTGGGCGGGCGACGTTCCATCAGCAGATTGCCGGCGTCGTCCTCGATCATCAGCAGCCAGGTTTCCTTTTCCGGCTTGGCTTTCTTCGGTTTGGACTCGGGCAGGGTAGTGGTCAGGCCCTGGGCCCTGGCTTCGCAGTCGTCGGCCAAGGGGCAGTGGTCGCAGTCCGGTTTGCGGCGGGTACAGACCATGGCGCCCAGGTCCATGATGGCCTGGGTGTAGTCCCGCACGCGCTCGTGGGGCGTGTGCTGCTCGGCGTGCTCCCACAGCGCGCGCAGGACGGCGGTCTGGCCCGGCCAGCCGTGGACGGCATGGTAGCGGGCGAGCACGCGTTTGACGTTGCCGTCGAGGATGCTGGCGCGGATGCCGTGGGCCTGGGCCAGGATGGCGGCGGCGGTGGAGCGGCCGATGCCGGTGAGGGCTTCGAGCTGTTCCTGGTCTTTCGGGAATTCGCCGCCGTGGTCGGCCATCACCGCCTTGGCGGCTTTTTGCAGGTTGCGGGCGCGGGCGTAGTAGCCCAGGCCCGACCAGTGCTGGAGCACGTCATCCACCGGCGCTTCGGCCAGGCTCTTCACGTCCGGGAAGCGGGCCATGAAGGCCTCGTAGTAGGGGATGACGGTGGTCACCTGCGTCTGCTGCAGCATGATCTCGGACACCCACACGTGGTAGGGTGTCCGCTCTTCGTGCCAGGGCAGGTTTTTGCGGCCGTGCTGGTCATACCACGCCAGCAGCCGGTCGGCGACGCTGTCGGCCATTACTTGAACAGCCCCTTGAGCGCGCCCTTCACCTTGTCGCTGGTGTCCTTGTCCAGCTTCTCGTTCAGCTTGTCGCCCAGTTTTTCGTCGATGGCCTTGTTCACTTCTTCCGTTGCCTTTTTCTTGGCGGCGTTGGCGGCCATGTCCTTGAGGGTGTCGCGGAAGCGCGAGCCGTCGAAGGAGCACAGCTTGGCCGGATCGCCGGAAATGTCGCCGCGGCATTCTACAGGAATCACCACGTTTTCGACGTACTTGGTGACGCGGCAGGCTTCGTCGCGGTGGATCTCACCGACAACGCGCAGGCCGGCCTCGTAATCCAGGTCGCTCTTGGCAAGGTCGACGGTGCCGCCGCCCTTTAGCTCCATGCCGGCCAGGGCGGCCGTCAGGTCGGTGTTCTTGACGGTGTTGCCGTCGATCTTGAGCACGCCGTGCATGTCGTTGAACGGTGTGGAGTCGCCCCAGTCGGTCGTGGTCAGGCTCTCCTGGTTGGCCAGCGCGATGCCCTGACAGGCCATCTTCGTCAGGTTCATCTTGTTGAAGCTGCCCTTGTCCAGGTTGAACTTGATGTCGCCCTTGGCGTTGCTGCGCAGGGCGGATAGGCGATTGCCCTGGGTGGTGATGTCGGCGGTCAGGTTGGCGGCGCCGGAAAGCAGCTTCATGTCCGCCAGGTCGGTGAGCAGCGACAGGGTCTGGATGTTGTTGGCCCGCTCGGTGATCTTCCACGTCGGGTTGTCCTTGCGCGCATCCAGCGTGGCCTGCACGTTGAAGTCGCCTTCATACAGCTTGCCGGCGAAGGGGTCGACCTTGATCAGGCCGTTCTTGGCGGAGATTTTTGACTGAATATCGGTGATGGTCAGGTTGCTGGCAACCAGTTCGCCCAGGCCCAGATCCACGTCCAGGTCGAGGCCGCGCAGGGTGTCCAGCGGCAGCAGGTCGGATTCCGGTGGGGCCTTGGTGCTGCCCGGCGCCGGGGCGCCGCTGTTGTCGCTGCTGGCGGTTTCGGCGGCCGGCTGGTCGGACTTCGGCGGCAGGTAACGGTCGACGTTGATCTTGTCGCCTTTCAGTTTCAGGTCGATGGCGGTGTTGGCCAGACCCAGTCCGAAGCTGCCCTTGAAGGTGGTGTCGTCCAGCTTGAGCTGCAGGTTGTTCAGGTCGATCTGGCCCGGCTTGCCACCGATGTCGGCGGAGAAGGACGCTTTCTTGAGCACGTCCGGATCACTGGTTTCGATCGGCGCCTGGCCGAGCGTGTCCATCAGGTCGCGGATGGAGAATTCAGCGACGGACAGCTTGCCGTCCAGCTTGGGCTTGTCGCCGAAGCCGGCCACATTGAGGTCCGCGCTCAGCTCCAGGCCGGCCAGTTTGGCAACGAAGTCGGAGAGGGACGCGGTTTCCTGTTCCAGGTTGGCGGCGGCGTTACCGGTGAAACTGGCGTTGACGGTCTTGCCGCCGACGGCCGCGCCTTTGAGCTCAAAGCTGCTGTCCAGGTCCTGCATCTGGAACTGGTTGAGGGCTTCGTTGGCGTTCAGTTGCGCCTTGATCTGCGCGACCACGTCCAACTCTGGTTCGTTGGTGGCGAAATGGAAGCCGAGGCTGAGCGGGAAGGTCTGGCCCAAGGTGATGTCACTGGCGTTGAGCGAGAAGTCGTCGAGCGTGACGGACTGGCCGGTGCCCTGATCCGAGTAGTGCACCTGGGCGTTGGTGATGGCGATTTCCTCGACGTTGAACTTGAGCGGTTCGCTGCCGCCTTGATCCGCCGCCGGTGTTTCTGCCGGAGCCGGTTCTTCTTTCTGGGCGGTCTGTTCGTCAGCCGGTTTCGCTTCGCCCTCCGGCATGATGCGTTCCCAGTTGCCCTGGCCCTGCTTGTTCTTGACCAGACGGGCGTCCAGGCCGTCGAGTGTGAAGGTGTCGACCGCCGGCGACATGCTGATCAGCGACCAGAAGTCCACTTCCGCCCGCAGCAGGTTGAGCTTCACGAACTGATCGCCGTCAAGCTTGGCATCCACGTCGTTCACTTCCAGCCCGATGGGGATGAACGACCAGCTGATGTCGCCGTTCAGCGACAGGTCGAGGTTGGTTTTCTTCTCGACGATTTTCTCGATCTGGGGTTTGTAGTCGTTCGGGTCCAGCACCATCGTGGCGATCACGACCGCGGCAGCGATCAGGACGATGACGGCGACGACGGCAATCAGCAGGTAGCGAAGCGCTTTCATGGCAGCAGTATCCTTACGGCTATGTTGATGGCTGGCCCGGAGCGGCTCGCGGGCGCCGGTCATTCGGTGCAGGCAGGGCCGGCCAATCATTGAATGTGAGCGCGGAGTGTCTCAACACCGCGTAAGCACAACAGTTTTACAACGTCGTATTACGATTAGCATACGACACAGGATTCAATCAGCCCACCGATCAGGCCGTGTATACCGACAATCTTTCAGAATGTTCATTTGACCACCAATCCCGGTACACTCTGCAGAGAGCGACATCGGGGCAGAAAGCATCGCCCTGAAATGATTAGGTAACAAAATAACGATTGACGGCGTACGACTTTTCGTCAGAATGCCGCGCATCACGTATCCAGGGCCAGAGCGCCCGACACAATAAAGACAACGCAAGTTAAGGAGTTTCGGGTGGCCATCACGATTGCTATTGAGTTGAATCGGGAAATCGATATTCCAGGCAGTTACGACGAGGTGTTCGACCTGCTGGCAGACGTGCCGAAGTCGGCCAGTTACTTCCCCAAAGTGGATAAACTGGTGGATCTGGGCGACAACGTCTACCGCTGGGAAATGGAAAAGATCGGTGTGGACAAGCACTCCATCCAGTCCGTCTATGCCAGCAAGTACGTCGCCGACAAAGACGCCGGCAAGATCACCTGGGAGCCGGTGAAGGGCGAGGGCAACGGTGTTGTGCGCGGCTCCTGGAACCTGTCTGCCAAGGGCGATGACGTGACCCGCGCCAGTTTCCAGACCACGGCGGAGCTGACCCTGCCGCTGCCGAGCCTGCTCAAGCTGGCCATCAGCCCGGTGGTTAAGCACGAGTTCAACGGCATGGTGGACACGTATATGAACAACCTGAAGAAGGCCTTCTAGGCGGCCTTCTCCGACCGGCGTGGCGCCCTGCTGCGCCGGTTCTCGCCATTCCACGCTATCGCCTCAATAAAGTGAGAAAGACGACATAACGCGGTATACTCTGCGCTGTCACAATTTCCGGCTTTATTCACTGGAGTCCCCATGGCCGAACGCAAGGCGCGGGTAGAACGCAATACCCTCGAAACCCAGATTACGGTGTCGATTAATCTCGACGGCACCGGCGAGTCCCACTTCGATACCGGCGTGCCCTTCCTGGAGCACATGATGGATCAGATCGCCCGTCACGGGCTGGTGGATCTGGATATCGTGTCCAAGGGCGACCTGCACATCGACGACCACCACACGGTTGAGGACATCGGCATTACGCTGGGCCAGGCGTTCGTCAAGGCTGTGGGCGACAAGAAAGGCATCCGTCGATACGGTCATGCGTATGTACCGCTGGATGAAGCCCTGTCGCGGGTCGTGATCGACCTGTCGGGCCGCCCTGGTCTGAGCATGGAGGTGCCTTACACCCGTGCCACGGTCGGCGGGTTCGATGTGGACCTGTTCGAGGAGTTCTTCCACGGGTTCGTGAACCACTCCATGGTGACGCTGCACATCGATAACCTGAAGGGCAAGAACACGCACCACCAGATCGAGACGGTGTTCAAGGCCTTCGGTCGCGCGCTGCGCATGGCCATCGAGCCGGATGAGCGCATGGCGGGTGTGATCGCGTCCACCAAAGGCTCGCTCTGAGGCGGGCCGTACTGACGCGGGTTCTGTCACCCTATCTGTTATCCCGGCCGGCTGAGGGCAACCCAGCCGGCCGCTGCTTTCCGGAGTTGTCCTGACTATGAAGTCCGTTGCCATCATCGATTACGGCATGGGTAACCTCCATTCGGCCAGCAAGGCGGTCGAGCACGTGGCGCCGGACATGCGCGTCCACGTCACCGACAACGAAGCCATCATCCGCGAGGCCGATCGCGTGATCCTGCCGGGCGTCGGCGCGATGCGCGACTGCATGGCCGAGATCCGCCGCCAGGGTGTGGATGCGCTGGTGAAAGACCTGGTCGTCGAAGGCCGCCCGCTGCTGGGCATTTGCGTCGGCATGCAGGCGCTGATGGCCCGCAGTGAAGAGAACAATGGCGTGGACGGCATCGGCCTGTTCCCGTCGGAAGTCCGCTTCTTCGGCACCCACCTGAAGGACGAGCAGGGCGAGCGCCTGAAAGTCCCGCATATGGGCTGGAACCAGGTCTGGCAGACCCAGGATCACCCGATGTGGCACGACATCGACGACGGTGAGCGCTTCTACTTTGTTCACAGCTACTACGCCGAAGCCGAAGGCAATCCGGACATTGCCGGTCGCACGCACTACGGCGTGGATCTGGCGGCGGCCGTCGCCCGCAACAACGTCTTCGCCACGCAGTTCCACCCGGAGAAGAGCCACCGGGCCGGTCTGCAGCTGCTGAAAAACTTCGTACAATGGTCGGGTCAGTAAGCGCTGACCTCCACACCGAACTGGATTGATAACACCATGCTGATAATTCCCGCCATCGACCTCAAAGACGGAAAATGTGTGCGCCTGCGCCAGGGCCGGATGGATGATTCCACCGTGTTCTCCGAGAATCCGGTCGACGTTGCGGCCCGCTGGGTCGACGCCGGCGCCCGTCGCCTGCATCTGGTGGACCTGAACGGCGCCTTCGCCGGTGAACCGGTGAACGGTGAGATCGTCAATGCCATCGCCAAGCGCTTCCCGGACCTGCCGATCCAGATCGGCGGCGGCATCCGTTCCGCTGAGACCATCGAGGCCTACCTGAAGGCGGGCGTGCATTGGGTGATCATTGGCACCAAGGCCGTGAAGGAGCCGGAGTTCGTCACCGAGATGTGCAAGCGGTTCCCGGGCCACATCATCGTGGGCCTGGACGCCAAAGACGGTCTGGTGGCGACGGACGGCTGGGCGGAAGTCTCCGAAGTGAAGGCGACGGATCTGGCGAAGCAGTTCGCCAACGACGGCGTGGACAGCATCGTCTACACCGACATCAGCCGCGACGGCATGATGCAGGGCGTGAACGTCGAGCAGACCGCGCACCTGGCGGAGTCCTGCGGGATTCCGGTGATCGCCTCCGGCGGCGTCACCAACATGGACGACATCCAGCGCCTGTCCGCGGAAGCGGATCGTGGCATCCTCGGCGCGATCACCGGCCGGGCCATCTACGAAGGCACCCTGGATGTGGCAGAAGCCCAGGCCTGGTGCGATCAGCAGGAGAAATGAGATGACCCTGGCCAAACGCATCATTCCCTGTCTGGACGTCGATAAGGGCCGGGTGGTCAAGGGCGTCAACTTCGTCGATATCCGCGACGCCGGCGACCCGGTAGAGGTGGCCCGCAAGTACAACGAGCAGGGCGCGGACGAGATCACCTTCCTGGACATCACCGCCAGTCACGAAAGCCGCGATACGACCTACGAAACCGTCGAGCGGATGGCCAGCCAGGTCTTTATCCCGCTGACCGTCGGTGGCGGCGTACGCACCGTGGAAGACATCCGCAAGCTGCTCAATGCCGGCGCGGACAAGGTCAGCATCAACACGGCGGCGGTCTTCAACCCGGAGTTCGTGCGCGAGGCCGCCGAGCGGTTCGGCAGCCAGTGCATCGTGGTCGCCATCGACGCCAAGCGGATCAGTGCCGAAGGCGAAACGCCGCGATGGGAGATCTTTACCCACGGTGGCCGCAAGCCGACGGGGCTGGACGCCGTTGAATGGGCGAAGAAGATGGTCGAGATGGGCGCCGGCGAGTTGCTGCTCACCAGCATGGACCGTGACGGCACCAAGATCGGTTTCGATCTGGGCCTGACGCGCGCGATCAGCGATGCGGTGGTGGTGCCGGTGATTGCCTCAGGCGGTGTGGGCGAGCTGCAGCATCTGGCGGACGGCGTGACCCAGGGCGGTGCCGATGCGGTGCTGGCGGCGTCGATCTTCCACTTCGGTCAGCACACGATTCCCGAAGCGAAGCAGTTCATGCATGAGCAAGGGATTGAGGTTCGGCTTTAAGTCCGCTCCATGGATGCGGCTTGCCAAGCGAGCCGCATCAAGCACAACCCGCTTTTCTGTGTTTTCCAGCCTTGACTAGTTGTCCGAAGCCCGGCCTTTAGCCAGCGACGTCTGCACCGGCTGCTTCACATCCACAAACATCGGCGCATTGTTGTGCCGCATGGCCCACAGGCCGCTGACCGTGGCCACGGCGATGCCCTGCGCATCCAGCTCCGGCAGGTGCTTCACCAGATAATCCACCGTCACCTTGTGCGGATGGCCGATGCCAATCGCGGTGCCGTTGCGCTTGGCGGTTTCCACCAGCAGTTTGAACTGCCGATCCACCGCTTCCTCGGTCTGTTCATTGTCGAGGAACACGTCACGGCTCATGTTGGGCACGTCGTGATCGCTGGCGCTTTTGGCCGCCACGGTGCCGGCAATGGTGCGGCTGTCCACGAAGTAGAGCGGGTAGTGGAACAGCTCCTTCATGACCCAGTCCATGTGCTGGCGGTTCTGGGTGAGCAGGCTACCCATGTGATTATTCACGCCCTGCACGTAGGGGATGGATTGCAGGGAATGGCGCAGGCTCATGGTGGTGGCGCGTTCGTCCATGCTGGCGTCCAGGCCACCGGCGCCGAGGCCGATGTGATGGGTGTTCGCCATGGGCGCGTGCAGCATGATTTCCTTGCCGTTGGCATGGGCATCCCGGGCCAGCGACGTGGTATGGGGCCGGAACGGCAGGAAGGCGAGGGTGATCGGCTGGGACAGCTGGATCAGGCGTTCGCCCTGAACTTTGTCGTGGCCCATGTCATCGATAATGATGGCGATGGTGGGCGGCGGCTGTTCGCCGCGCGGTGCAGCCTGGATCGGCGTTGCCAGCACCGGGGCGATACACAGCAACGCGGGCGCCAGAAGCGCCCGGCAGGTACGGCTCAATCTCACTGGGCGCTCTCTTTGCTCTTGCCGAGAATTCCCAGCCCTTTCAACAGGTTCAGGGCTGTGCGTAGCTGGTAGTCCTTGGCCACCAGTTCGTCTTTCGCCGCTTTCGCGGTCTTGTCGTCGGTCTTGCCGTCTTCCGTGCCGTTTTCCAGGTGGCCGCTCAGGTCCGCTTCGGTGAAGAACGGCTGGTTGTCCACCTCGGTCAGGCGGGCCTGTTTGACCACGATGTCCGGGTGGATGCCCTTGGCCTGGATGGAGCGGCCGCTGGGGGTGTAATAACGGGCAGTCGTGAGCTTGATGGCGTGGGTCTCGTCCAGCGGGATGACGGTCTGGACCGAGCCCTTGCCGAAGGATTCGGTGCCCATGATCACGGCGCGGTGGTGATCCTGCAGGGCGCCGGCCAGGATCTCGGACGCCGACGCGGAGCCGCCGTTGATCAGCACGACGATCGGCGCGCCATCGGTCTCGTCGCCCGGCTGGGCGCTGAAACGCAGCTTGGAGCTCTGGATACGGCCGTCGGTGTAGACAATCAGGCCTTCATCCAGCACCGCATCCGCGGACTCCACGGCCGCCTGCAGCACGCCACCCGGGTTGTTGCGCAGGTCAATGATGAGGCCGCTGAGCTTGCCGCCGTTGTCCTGTTCCAGCTTGTCGATGGCTTCGACGAATTCACGACCGGTTTCGGCCTGGAACTGGGTCAGGCGCAGGTAGGCGTAGCCCGGCTCCAGCATGCGGGATTTAACGCTGGCCACTTTGATCACGTCGCGCTTGACGTCGATCTCGATGGGCGCACTCTGTTCGTCCCGCACGATGGTCAACTTGAGGGTCGAGCCGGGCTTGCCGCGCATCAGGTTGACGGCTTCTTCCAGGCTCATGCCTTTGACGGGCTGGTCACCCAGCTTGATGATCATGTCACCGGCCTGCACGCCGGCTTTCTGGGCCGGGGTGTCGTCGATGGGAGAGATGACGCGGACAAAGCCGTCTTCCATACCCACTTCAATGCCCAGGCCGCCGAATTCGCCGCTGGTGCTTTCCTCCAGCTCTTCGTAGGCCTGGGGCTCCAGGTAGGCAGAGTGAGGGTCGAGGCCGGACAGCATGCCCTTGATGGCGTTCTCAAGCAGCGTGGTATCGTCCACTTCCTCGACGTAGGCTTCGCGGATGCGGCCAAACACTTCGGTGAACTTGCGCAGTTCATCCAGCGGCAGCTGCTTTTCCGGGTTGGGCAGGCGAACGGTCACATCCTTGCCGTTGGCTTCGCCCTTGAGAATGGTTTCGCCAGTTTCGGGATCGGTGTCTGCCAGCGCCAGCGCCGGTAGGGTCAACAGGCTGTAAGCGCAGAGAAGAGCGGTAGCGGCGGTACGTCTGGCCAGTTTCATGCAGTGTTCCTGTACTCGCGGTGTTTTATTGTCACGGTGGGTAGGCAATGGAAGACAGCAATACAGTGTGTTCTCACGGCGCATCCCTCACCTTATTTATGGGCCAGCCACCTCATTGGGTTCTGTGGCTTGCCGTTATGCCGAATCTCGAAATAGAGCCGGGCGCTCGAATCCTTGTCGCCCTCGCCCGCGATAGCGATGGTCTCACCGGCCCTGACCCATTCTCCGGGGCTCTTGAGCAGGCTCGAATTACGACCGTAGAGGCTCATGTAACCATCCCCGTGGTCAATAATGGTCAGAAGTCCGAAGCCGCGCAACCAGTTGGCGAAAACGACGCGTCCGTAATGGACGGCTTTAACCTCGGCCTCGGGCTGGGCGGCGATGAGCAGGCCGTTGTGGCGCAGGCGCCCATTATGCAGGCTCTCGCCATAGCCGATAATTACCTTACCACGGGTTGGCCACGGGAGTTTAGCGCGCAAACTTGAGAAAGGTTGTGATTCTTTGGGCGTGGGAATGTCGGCAATCGCGGCTTCCACTTCCTTCAGGAGTTTTTCCAGGCGTTCCCGGTCGGCCACCAGATCCTGGCGCTTGCCTTTCTTGTCGGAGATGTCCGATTTCAGCAGGGCCAGGGTGCGTTCGCGGGTTTTGTGCTGGTCCTCCAGCTTGTCCTGGCGTTCGGCGACGGCGGCTTCGGTTTTCTTGAGTTTGAGCTGGGCGGCGATGCTTTGTTCGCGCGTGGTTTTGAGATCGTCCAGGGTGCGGTTGAAGGCTTCCAGCCGGCTGACGGTGTCTTTGCTCAGGTACTCGTGGTAGGTCATGATCCGTGACAGCTTCTGCGGATCGATCTCGTTGAGCAGGACTTTCAGGGCGGGCGCGTCGCCGGCCATCCAGGCGGTCCGGATCTGGGCTTTGAGCGCCTCGCGCTTGGCGGCAAGCTCCTTCTCCAGTTTCCGCTCGCGATCCTTGAGCTTGTCGATTTCGGTCTGTTGCTCGGCCGCCTGCTGACGCAGGGAGCGGCGTTCCTTCTTGAGCTGGCCGATCTTGCGCTCGGTGCTGGCCAGGGTCTGTTCCAGTTCGCCGCGGTCGGCTTCGGCGTCTTTCAGCCAGTCGTCGATGTCGGCGATCTGTTCCTTGAGCGCTTCAATCTGCTCCGGAGAAACGGAGTCGGCGTCCTGCGCGTAGGTTGTCGCAGGGAGGGGAGACAGCAGGGCGATCAGCAGCAACCCGGCGCGCAGGACGCGCGTCGGGAGGCTGGATCGGGAGTCGGGGCGGCACTGCCGGATGGCCGCGTGGGTCACACTGAGTCCTAGTCTTGTTCGATCAGTGAATGACCGGTCATTTCAGCCGGCTGTTCCAGCTGCATCAGGGTCAGCAGAGACGGGGCCACATCACTCAGGGCGCCGTCGTCCTTGAGGTGGATCTTGCGGCTGCCCATGTACACCAACGGCACCGGCCCGGTGGTGTGGGCGGTGTGCATCTGGCCGGATTCCGGGTCGGTCATCTGTTCGCAGTTGCCGTGGTCCGCGGTGACCAGGGCCTGGCCGTCCACGTCCTTCAGCGCGGCATCGATCTTCGCCAGGCACTGGTCAAGGCACTCGGCCGCCTTGACTGCGGCTTCGAAGCTGCCGGTGTGGCCGACCATGTCGCCGTTGGCGTAGTTGCATACCACCAGGTCGTACTTGCCGCTGCGAATCGCGTCGCACAGCTTGTCGGTCACTTCCGGCGCGCTCATCTCCGGCTGCAGGTCGTAGGTGGCCACGTTGGGCGAGGGCACCAGGATGCGATCTTCGCCTTTATACGGCTCCTCGCGGCCGCCCGAGAAGAAGAACGTCACATGGGCGTATTTTTCGGTCTCGGCGATGCGCAGCTGCGTCTTGTCCAGCTTTTCCATGTACTCGCCCAGGCTGTTGACCAGCTTTTCGGGCGGGTAGGCGCAAGACGTCTTGATGTCGGCGGAATACTCGGTGAGCATGACGAAATCCGACAGGGCCGGGCGGTGCTCACGCTCGAAGCCGTCGAAATCGTCCTCGACGAAGGCGCGGGTCATTTCCCGGGCGCGGTCGGCGCGGAAGTTCATGAAGATCATGCTGTCGCCGTCCTGCACGAAGGCGTCCGGCTCGCCGGCGGCCTGGATGCGGGTGGCCTTGACGAACTCGTCGTTCTCGCCACGCTCGTAGGCTTCATGCAGGCCTTCGACCGGTGTGTCCGCGGTGAATTCACCTTTGCCGGCGGTAAGCAGGTTGTAGGCGGCTTCGACGCGGTCCCAGCGGTTGTCGCGGTCCATCGCGAAGTAGCGGCCAACGAGGGAGGCAATGCGGCCCACGCCCATTTCCCGCAGTTTGCCGTCCACTTTTTTCAGTGAAGGCTCGGCGCTGCGCGGCGGCATGTCACGGCCGTCCAGGAAGGCATGAACGTAGACGGCCTTGGCGCCCCGTGAGCGGGCCACTTCGGCGGCCGCCAGGATATGGTCTTCGTGGGCATGGACGCCGCCCGGAGACAGCAGGCCCATCAGGTGAACGGCCTTGCCTTTCTCTACGGCCTTGTCGATGGCACGGGTGATCACCGGGTTGTCGGCGAAGGCGCCATCGGCGATGTCTTTATCGATGCGGGTCAGGCTCTGGTAGACGATGCGACCCGCGCCCAGGTTCATGTGACCGACCTCGGAGTTGCCCATCTGGCCCTTGGGAAGGCCAACGAACATGCCGGAGGTGTTGATCAGCGTTTTCGGCTGCTCTTGCCAGAGCTTGTCCCAGAACGGGGTGTTGGCATTGCTGATGGCATTGTCGTCAGAAGGGTCGCGATAACCCCAGCCGTCGAGAATTATCAGTGCAGTCGTCTTTCGCATTGCGGTCATTGCCTGGTCCGATGGAAATGGGAATGGAGTGCCGAGTCTACCTTTTTTGAACGACTCAGGCTATGTGGGCCGCCTTCTGTCAAGCGTTACGGATGTGTATAATCGCGCATCAATTTCGTTTGCAGGCCCCGCAGGTTGTACTGATGAACTTTCTGGAAAAGCTCCCTGAATTTGTTGCCAATCATTACGTGCTCGCCACGCTTTTCATTCTCATGCTGGTGGCGCTGGCCCTGCTGGAGATGCGTCGTGGGGGCAAGAAGATTACCGCCCAGTCGGCGATCGGCCTGCTGAACAAGGACGAAGCCGTGGTGGTCGACATCCGCGAGAAGAAGGAATACGGCACGGGTCATATCGTCGGTTCCCTGCACATTCCGCTCAATTCCCTGAAAGAGCGGATGGATGAACTCAAGAAATACGAGGACAAGCAGATCATCGTCGCGGACAAGATGGGCCAGCATTCCGCAACGGCGGTCAAGCAGCTGAACGAGGCGGGTTACAGCAATGTGGTGCGCCTGGCCGGCGGCATTTCCGAGTGGCAGGGCAGCAACCTGCCGCTGAAGCGCAAGAAGAAATAATCCTTCAAGTGCGCCAGTTGAATTCCCCGCCCACTTGGCGCACTGTTTCACATCGATATCCCCTGACAGCGGGTATAGTGAGGCCCTCTCACAGTACCCGCTCACAATAATCAGACCGGAGGGCACTCCCGGTGCGCTCCCAGACAAGAACCGGAAGGAAAGAAAATGGCTGAGAATCAGCAGGCAGCAGGCAACGAAAACGCAAACCCGGACCAGCCCCAGTTTGCGCTGCAGCGTATCTACATCAAGGACCTGTCCTTCGAGTCCCCGAACTCGCCGACCATTTTCCAGGAACAGTGGCAGCCCCAGGTCAACCTGGATCTGAACACTTCGCACACCAAGGTCAGCGACAACCAGTACGAAGTGGTCCTGTCCATGACGATTACCGCCAAGATCGAAGAGAAGGTGGCCTATATCGTCGAAATCCAGCAGGCCGGCGTGTTCATGGTCAAGGGCATCGAAGGGCCGCAGCTGGGCCAGATGCTGGGCGCCTACTGCCCGACCATCCTGTTCCCGTACGCCCGCGAGTCCATCGATACCATCGTCAACAAGGGCAGCTATCCGGGCCTGATGCTGGCGCCGGTGAACTTCGACGCGATCTACGCCCAGGCGCTCAAGCGTCAGCAGGAAGAAGCGGCCGGTCAGGCCACCGAAGAGCAGAAGCACTGATCTTGCCTCCCGGGACCGGCTTTCCGGCCGGTCCCGCCCCTTCATCCCCGAAACCTCCCGGTTCCTCTCTGCCAGACTGACTGTCCCGTTTCCCAACACGCGGCCGTTGGCGTATCTTTGGGCTCTCCTGTAAACCTGGGCCATTAGGGCCGTCTGTTAACGCTCCAGAGTCGCCATGTTCCATATCATCCTGCATGAACCCCAGATTGCCCCCAATACCGGCAACATTATCCGTCTGGCCGCCAATACCGGCTTCCAGTTGCATCTGATCGAACCGCTGGGTTTCGATTTCGAGGAGCGCAAGCTCCGTCGGGCGGGGCTGGACTATCACGACCTGGCGAACGTGAGCCGTTACCGGGATTTCGAGGACTTCCTGGCGAAGCAGCCGGGCAAGCGGATCTACGCCATGACCACAAAGGCGAGCACGCATTACAGTGAGGTGGCATTCGAGGCGGGGGATTGCCTGCTGTTTGGTAGCGAAACCGCCGGTCTGCCCGCGGACATCCGCGGCGGCTCTGCTATCGAGCAGGCGTTGCGCCTGCCGATGTGTGACACCTCCCGGAGTCTGAACCTTTCCAACGCGGTGGCTGTCGTGTGTTACGAGGCCTGGCGTCAGGTCGGGTTTAAAGGGGGTATCTGAGAAGACCGTGTGAGAACCGCCGCGTTCGCGACGTTCCCACACGGTCTCTCTGAGGCGGCTCTATCAGTCGCCTGAGGTCAGGTTGCTGAGCAGGCGGCTGGTGCTCTCGTGAGCATCGCCGAACAGCATGTGGGTGTTCTCCTTGAAGAACAGCGGGTTTTCCACACCGGAGTAACCGGCGGACATGCCCCGCTTGAGGACCACGACCTGGCGCGCTTTCCAGACTTCCAGAACCGGCATACCGGCAATCGGGCTGCCCGGGTCTTCCGCGGCGCTCGGGTTGACGGTGTCGTTGGCACCGATCACCAGGACCACGTCGGTCTCGGGGAAGTCTTCGTTGATCTCATCCATTTCCAGCACGATGTCATACGGCACGTGGGCCTCGGCCAGCAGCACGTTCATGTGCCCCGGCAGACGACCGGCCACCGGATGGATCGCGAAGCGTACGTTGACGCCCCGCTTGCGCAGGAACTGGGTGATCTCGCTGACCGCGTTCTGGGCTTGGGCGACGGCCATGCCGTAACCCGGTGCGATGATCACGGAGTCCGCGTTGCGCAGCTCGTCGGCCACTTCATCGATGGAGGTTTCGTTGATGGTCAGGTCGCCGTCCACCGCAGCGGAGCTGGAACTGGTCTGACCGAAGCCGCCCAGGATGACGCTCACGAAGGAGCGGTTCATCGCCTTACACATGATGTAGCTCAGGATCGCACCGCTACTGCCCACCAGGGCGCCGGTCACGATCAGCAGGTCGTTGCCCAGCATGAAGCCGATGGCGGACGCCGCCCAACCGGAATAACTGTTGAGCATGGACACCACAACCGGCATGTCCGCACCACCGATCGCCATGATCAGGTGGATACCCAGAATGCACGCCAGGGCGGTCATGATGGCCAGGGCCAGCAGGCCTTCGACCATGCTGTCGGTGGTCAGGAACCAGCCACCCAGGCCGATGCAGGCCGCGATGATGATCAGGTTCATCAGGTGGCGACCCGGCAGGGTCAGTGCCTTGCTGGCGATACGGCCGTCCAGCTTGCCGCAGGCAATCAGGGAGCCGGTGAAGGTCACCGCACCGATGAAGATGCCGACGAACACTTCCACCAGCTTGATGGTGTGCTCCGCACCGTGGGTGTCGACCAGCGGCTCGACGAAGCCGGCAAAGCCGACCAGCACCGCAGCCAGACCCACGAAGCTGTGCAGCAGGGCCACCAGCTGGGGCATCTGGGTCATTTCCACCTTGTTGGCGATGACGATACCGATAGCGCCACCGATGGCGATGGCCACCAGGGTCATCATCCAGCCCGCACCCATGCCGGCCATGGTGGCGGCGATGGCGATGAGAATGCCGGCGATGCCGTAGACGTTACCGCGACGGGCGGTTTCCTGGTGGCTCAGGCCGCCCAGGCTCAGAATAAACAGGACACTAGCGGCCACGTAGGCGACTGTAATTAATCCTTGTGACATGGTCGCTCTCCTTACCTATGGAACATCTTGAGCATGCGGTAGGTGACCCGGAAGCCCCCGCCGATGTTGATACAGGCAATCAGCACCGCGAAGAACGCGAGAATACCGATCACCAGGTTCTGCGCCTGGGCCAGGTGCAGGACGGCGCCGATCACGATGATGCCGCTGATGGCGTTGGTCACACTCATGAGAGGGGTATGGAGTGATGCTGTCACGTTCCAGATCACCTGCCAGCCGACAAAACAGGCCAGCACGAAAACCGTGAAGTGGGACAGGAAGGACGTCGGTGCGTAGGCACCGATGCCGTACAGGGCGGCGACGGTGGCGACCAGCAGGGCACCTTTCCAGAACGCCTTGGCGCCGGATTTGCCGTCTTCGGCCTCGTCGCTGGCCGGTTGTGCGGCCGGCTTTGGCTGGGCCGGTTTGGGCGCAGGCTTCTCCGGCTGCGGGGCCGGCCAGGTGACCTTGCCTTCGTGGGTCACGGTCACGCCACGGATGACGGTGTCTTCCATGTTGACCTTGATCTCGCCGTCTTTCTCCGGCGTGAGTTCGCCCAGCAGGTGCCACAGGTTGGTGGCGTACAGGTCGGAGGACACGCTCGCCATCCGGCTTGGCAGGTCGGTGTAGCCGACGATGCTGACGCCGTTCTCGACCGCGACTTCACCCGGCTGGGTCAGCTCGCAGTTGCCACCCTGTTCGGCGGCCAGATCCACGACCACGCCGCCCGGCTTCATGGCGCGAACCATGTCGGCGGTAATCAGGCGCGGGGCCGGCTTGCCCGGGATCAGGGCGGTGGTGATGATGATGTCGACTTCCTTGGCCTGTTCCATGAACAGGGCCATTTCCGCCTCGATGAACTCTTTGCTCATCTGCTTGGCGTAGCCGCCGCTGCCGCTGCCGTCTTCCTCGAAGTCCAGCTCCAGGAAGTCGGCGCCCATGCTTTCCACCTGTTCTTTCACTTCCAGGCGGGTATCGAAGGCGCGCACGATGGCGCCCATGCTGCGGGCTGCACCGATGGCCGCCAGACCGGCGACACCGGCACCGATGACCATGACCTTGGCGGGCGGTACTTTACCGGCCGCGGTAACCTGACCGGTGAAAAAGCGGCCGAAGCGGTTGGAGGCTTCAACCACCGCGCGGTAGCCGGCGATGTTGCCCATGGCGCTCAGGGCGTCCATTTTCTGGGCGCGACTGATGCGGGGCAGGGCGTCGATGGAGAAGGCGGTGACGTTCTTGGACGCCAGTGTCTCCAGCATTTCAGGATTCTGTGCCGGCCACAGGAAGCTCAGCAGATAGCTGTCGTCCTTGATCAGGCTGGTCTCGTCCAGATCGGCCTCTTTGTTGTAGCCAGGGCCGCGGACTTTCAGGATGAATTCTGCAGCGGACCAGAGGTCGCGTGCGTTTTCCGCAATCTCGGCGCCGGCTTCGCGATAGGCATCGTCATGATACTTCGCGGCGTCACCTGCACCAGTTTCGACAACGACCGTATGGCCAAGCTTGATCAGCTTGCCGACGGACGCCGGCGTTGCTGCCACCCGGTTTTCGCCGGGATGGCATTCCTTGGGGATGCCAATTTTCATGTGCAAATCTCTCTATTGACGTCTGTTACGGGTGTCCGTTTTTTATTTGGCCGCATAGCCTACACGAAGCGGGCCAGGATATCTGTCTATCCAAATTATTCTTTTTCCGAGTTTTTCATTCCCTGAGTCGATCCGGCAGTTTCGGACATCACCGTTACTCGCCGGAATCGCTCATCTGGCGAGGGGGTGCGGTTGTACCATAAGTCGGTAAATACGTATAGACATTAATTGACCGCTTTGGGTGTTTTTTAGACAGAATGGCGATTATGAATCATTGTCTGACGCGCGTGGATAGCCGGTCTGACGTGGGGAGGCGGTTAATCGGGACAAGCGGAGTAAGCAGGGCCGGCAGCGAGAGTGCTACCGGCCTGTTGGCACCTCAAAAGGTTAGCGTTCGACGGCCAGCGCGACGCCCATGCCGCCACCGATACAGAGGGTAGCCAGACCTTTTTTGGCGTCCCGGCGTTGCATTTCATGCAGCAGGGTCACGAGGATGCGACAACCTGACGCACCAATCGGGTGGCCCAGGGCGATGGCGCCGCCGTTGACGTTCACGTTGTCGGTATTCCAGCCCAGGTCCCGGTTGACGGAGATGGCCTGAGCGGCGAAGGCCTCGTTGGCTTCGATCAGGTCGAGGTCGTCGACGGACCAGCCGGCGCGCTCCAGGCAGCGACGGGTGGCGGGAATCGGGCCGGTGCCCATGATCTGCGGGTCCACGCCGGCGCTGGCATGGGCGCGGATGGTGGCCAATGGCGTCAGTCCCAGGGCCTGGGCTTTTTCAGCGCTGCAGACCACGACCGCAGCGGCGCCATCATTAATGGACGACGCGTTGCCCGCCGTCACGGAGCCGTCTTTCTTGAAGGCCGGCTTCAGTTTGGCCAGGCTTTCGCCGGTCACGCCGGCGCGCGGGCCTTCGTCCTTGTCCACGACCAGCGGATCGCCTTTGCGTTGCGGGATCGTGACCGGCACGATCTGGCCGTCGAAGTAACCGGCTTCACGGGCGGCAGCGGCTTTTTGCTGGGACGCTGCGGCAAAATTGTCCTGCTCTTCCCGGGAGATGCCGTATTTTTCCACGATGTTTTCGGCGGTAATGCCCATATGGTAGCCGTTGAAGGCGTCCCAAAGGCCGTCGTTGACCATGGTGTCGACCAGCTTCCAGTCGCCCATGCGCTGGCCGTTGCGGCTGTTGGGCAGCACGTGGGGTGCCTGGCTCATGCTTTCCTGGCCGCCGGCGATGATCAGGTCGGCGTCGCCGCAGCGAATGGACTGGACGGCCATGTGAACGGCTTTCAGGCCGGAACCGCAGACCTTGTTGATGGTCAGTGCCGGAACGCCCGCGGGCAGACCGGCGTTGATGGCCGCCTGGCGGGCCGGGTTTTGGCCGCAGCCCGCGGTCAGGACCTGGCCGAGGACCACTTCGTCGACCTGTTCGCCAGCAATACCGGTTTCCTCAAGCAGGGCCTTGATCACGGCTGACCCAAGCTGGTCAGCACGCAGGCTCGACAGGCCACCACCGAAGGTGCCAATGGCCGTTCGGCGGGCCGCCGCAATGACAACGTCACGCATGATGCTTTCTCCCGTTATAAGATTTATCCCGGCATTGTAACTGAATTCCGGGGCACTAAGGTTCCATGCCGCCGGAACGTGTCAGATCCAGGCTGTCACTGATGATCTGGTGGCGTCGACGCCGGATGGCCAGCCCCAGTTCCTTGCCCTGATACCCTTCATCCATCAGGGTACGGGGATCGACGGCCTTGGCGGCTCTCACCGCATCCTGGATAGGCAATGGGTTGAAGTCGATACGACGCGCCAGACCCACAGCCCGGATGGCGACCAGCAGCTCATCGAAACGCTCCGGCCGCCGCCAGGCATCGCATCGGTCGAGGATGGCCAGCAACAGGCCGGGATCGTTACGGGCCTCGCCCAGCAGGTCATCGGCGTTGGCCGCCAGATGCGTGGCCAGGGCACGGCAATCGTTCGGCGCTTTTAACCGGTCGCACAGGCTGTCGACGCCGGCCGCATCCTGCAGGCTACCGGTCAACGCGGCGAAGCGGATGGTGAGCGACTCGCTCAGTTCACTGGCAAATTGCAGGGCGCGCAACGCGTTGGGTGCCGGTTCCTGTTCCATGGCGGTGGCCAGTGACGGCATCAGGATTGCCAGCGCGCCGCAGTCCTGCAGCACACTGAAAAAGACCGTCGGCGAGGCTTCCAGCAGCGCGCGCTGCATTTCCTGCCAGATGCGCTCCGGCACCAGGTGCTCCACTTCGCCGGCTTCTACCATCGTGCGCATCAGTGCCCGGGTCTCTTCGGCAATGCAGAAACCCAGCGGTGCAAAACGGGCGGCGAAGCGCGCTACCCGCAGGATGCGCAGGGGATCTTCGGCGAACGCGGGGGACACGTGCCGCAGCAGGCGCTTTTCCAGATCGGCCTGGCCGTTGAAAGGGTCGACAATGGAGCCGTCCTCGGCCTGGGCCATGGCGTTGATGGTGAGATCGCGGCGGCGCAGATCGTCTTCCAGGGTCACGTCGGGCGCGCTGTGGACCACGAAGCCGTGATAGCCGTGGCCGCGCTTGCGTTCGGTGCGGGCCAGGGCATATTCCTCGTTGCTCTGCGGATGAAGGAAGACGGGGAAGTCCGCGCCGACCTGTCGGAAGCCTTGGCGGATCATGTCCTCCGGCGTGGCGCCGACCACGACCCAGTCCCGGTCCTTGACCGGGCGGCCCAATAAGGCATCGCGTACCGCGCCACCTACGAGATAGATATTCATGCGTGATCCTGTCGTTGCGTCAACGGGATTATCAGGATCAACGGGGGCGTGAGCAACACCGGCCCGCTGCGGGACCGGTGTGGCGGATTATGGCGGTCGTCAGAAAGCCGCGCCAAGCTCCACAGCGCCACCGACTTCGGTGTCGCTGAACAGGCCGGCCACTTCCAGGTGGGCGCCAAACGGCGAGAAGCCCAGACCGAAGGTGTACTGGGTGGTCTCCTCGATGCCGTCGTTGTTGTCGTTGCTGGCCAGGTTATGGCGGACACCGGCACGCAGCTGCACGGCCCGGAACGCGTCGAACTCGGCGCCCAGGGCAATCCACTGGGTGTCATCCCCGTAACCGAATGCCTTGTTCTTGGTCAGGTCCGCTTCAGCGGTCAGGACGTGCATGTCGCCGCGATGGGCGATGCCTACGGTGGCTTTCGGATCCAGTTCGTAGGTGCGGCCGGACTTCGAATCCAGCTCCATGGGGATGATGTTGCGCACGCTCAGTCCGGCGGTCCAGTGTTGGTTTTTACCGAAGCGATAGGCCGTGCCCAGATCGGCGTTGAAACCGTTTTTCTTGGTCTCGTATTCACTGGCGTTGAAGTCGCTGTCGTCAAAGTCGCTGACTTCCTGCACGTACTCGAAGGTGCGCAGCTGCACGTACTTGGGGGACACGCCGATCGACAGCGTGTTGTCGTTCGCCAGTGTAAACGCCTTGGCCAGGCTGAGCCCGACTTCGCCCTGGGCGGCGGCAATCACCGTACCGTCCGAATTGAGCTGATCGCCGATGTCATCGATACCGGCGGCCAGGGCCGGGTTGTTCTTGATGGCTTCCAGCAGGGCGATGTCGCTGTCGGCCACGTTGCCGCGGCCGGTGGCGCGCAGGGTGGCGTCGGTAAACACGCCGACGGAAATCGACGAGCTGGGAACCGCCACGCTGATACCCACGCCGGCGTCGGCCCGCACGGTATCGCGGTCGAGTTCCACCAGCTGGTTCTGCAGGCGCCCGGCGCTCTGTTGTACGCCGGTGAAGTTGGCGGCATCCACTTGCTGGTTCAGGAGGTCGATGGTGTCCTGGATGTCGTCAATCTGGTCGACGACTTTCTCATCGTCTGCCATGCGGGCGTTCACCGACGGCAGGATCAGGCCAAAATCATTGGCCCAGTCGTGTTGTTGCATGGCCATCATGGCCGGGTTGGCGGTGTTGGCGGACGCGGGTTGCGCCACGGCGACACCGGTGCCTCCCATGGCAAAGGAACGGGCCGTGGTAAAGCTCTGCGGCCCGGCAATTGCAGTCCCGGTGGTGGCCGCGAGGCCAATCGCCAGGACAAGGCGTGCGTGCTTCATTGGGTGACTTCTCCCATTGTTCTGGTTGTCGAGCTTCCTCCCGGAAGTGTCCCGCACTATAGTTCAAGCGGCCCGCCGGTTGTGTGACCAGACGGTTACGGGACGTGGCTTTTTGCGATCCTGTGGCCGGGTTCTCCGGGCGGACAGCTCTTGCCGCTTGCCGCCAACGGGTTCCAGGTTTGACGGGTTTATTCCAGTGCTGTCAGCGGCTTGGCGCTTCTGGCGTGATTTTTTCATGGTGGGTGGCAAAGCTGCATTTTCGCCGGAGAAAAAGATGAAGCGTTTTTTGATGATCCTGAGTCTTGCCGCGGTTGGTCTGGCCGGTTGCGCCACGTCAGGCTCGGGCACTCAGGGCAGGAACATCGATCCAGAGCGACTGGAGCCGATAGTGGTTCGAGTCAGTGGGTTCGGCACCTATGAAAACAGTGCGGATGATCGCCTCGACACCCGCAAGCGCCTGCTGGCTCGCCGTGCTTCCAAGCTCGATGCCTATCGCGCCCTGGCCGAGCGGGTATACGGGACGGTGGTCTATGGCAGCTCCACGGTCAACGACTTCGTGCTGCACAACGACAACTTCCGGGCTTATGTCGACAGCTACATCCGCGGCGCCAAGCTGGTCGCCGTCAACGAGCATAGTGACGGTGTGATTGAGTCGGTGATGGAGCTCAAGCTGGAACCGCGCTTCCGGGCCTGCGTGGCCATGTCTGACGACCGTGAGGTGGCCGAGCGCTGCGCGATTCCCATGCCGTCCGGCAATGACCGCCGGGGCGATGTGGCCGCCGACAACGTCGACTCCCTCTATTACCTGGAGTGATCGGCATGAGGCGAGGGATTCTGTTACTGGTTGGCTTGTTGCTCAGTGGCGCTGTCTCGGCGGCGTGGGTGCAGGGTACCGGTCAGGCAGTGATTGTTAACGGTGATATGAATGCCGCGCGGGAAGAGGCTCGAAATGCCGCTTTGCGGGACGCCGCTCTGCAGTACGAGGCGCAGGTGTCCAGCCAGGATACGATGGAAAACGGCGTGCTCACGGATTCGCGCCTGACCGTGGCCTCCCGGGCTCAGGCACGCCAGGTTCGGATCATTGAGGAGCAGCGTCGCGGTAACCTGCTGCGCCTGACGGTGGAGGCGGACATGTCCCGCGGCCAGCAGTGTGCCGCCCGGGACGCGGCGCGCCTGCGAAAAAGAGTGGCGATTACCGGTTTCCCGATGCTGAATCCCGGCGACGCCCGAATGGGGCGTATCAGCGATGCCGGCGAAGTATTGCCGCAGCAGCTACTGGGCCGTTTGCAGGGCGATGGCGCCGTTCAGGTGTTCGGTGCCACCCAGGTGCAGCTTTTCCCGGATATTGGCAATGCGCCGACGCAGCAGCGTTTCGACAACAGTCTGACGAACGTGATTCAACTGGCCAAGGAGCTGGACGTGCAGTTTGTCGTCACCGGCGTGATCCGGGACATGTCGCTGGCGGACCCGACCGCCTGGGGTACGTCGATTCTGGATCGGATGTCCCGGGGGCTGGGCTTGAAAAACCAGGAACGTCAGTTCGTGGCGGACCTGATGGTGTATGACGGCTTCAGTGGTTCACCGGTCTATCAGAAGCGGTTTGTGACCAGCGGCACCTGGAATGAGGATATGACGGCGTCCGTCGGGTTCGGCTCGCCGGCGTTCAATGACACGGACTATGGCAAGGCGGTGGGCAAGGTGATGGGTGACATGGAGCAGGCGGTCAATCAGGCCCTGGCCTGTCAGCCGTTCATTACCCGGATCAGCCGCGTCGACGGCCAGCAGGTCTACCTGCGCTCCGGTGCCACGGCGGGCCTGCGGCCGGGCGACAAGCTGCAACTCTATCGCAGTTACCAGTTCTTCGATTCGCCGGGCACCACACCGGAGCTGCGCGATGCCGAGGTCACCATGACCGTCAATCACGTCCACCCGGACTTCAGCAGCGGTCTGATGCCGGAGCAGGGCGGGATCAAGAATTTGCAGCGGGACGATATTGCGATTATCTGGTGACCCGTAGCCAGCGCTCGGTGTTGTGACGCTGGTAGGTTGGGCTGACGCAGGAAGCCCAACACGGGAGGCCTCAAATGCCCCCGATACGAGCCGTTGTGGCAGGCAACGAGCAGTCGGTTCGGCAGCACATGCTGCGTGAGTCTGGTATTGTTGGGCTTCCTGCGTCAGCCCAACCTGCGGAGAGGTGCCAGGCCTGGTGGCTCGACTTAGGCCCCGGTTTCCTCTTTAGCCGCAATATCCCGAATCTTCCCGACCATTGCCCGCAGGCCGTTGCCACGCGTCGGGGAGATGTGACGGAACAGGTCCAGGCGCTCGAACAGCTCGTCCACATCCACGGACAGCAGATCCCTCGGCAGTTTGCCGTTCAGGGCGATCAGAATGATCGCGGCCAGACCGCGCACGATCATGGCGTCGCTGTCGATCATCAGGAACAGGCGACCGCTGTCCGGGTCCAGGTAGTGGATCAGCCACACCTGGCTCTGACAGCCGTGCACGTAGTTCTCTTCCACCTTTTCATCGTCCGGGAAGGCCGGTAGTTGCTTGCCCAGGTCGATGATGTAGGCGTAGCGCTCTTCCCAGTCGTCCAGGAATTCGAAGGCTTCGTTGACGTCGTCGAGGGTAACGCCCTGGCCGAGCGGGTTGTCGAGGAATTGTTGGGCGGCTGCAGTCATAACGGATCAGGGAATTGTTGGTCGGGTTTGGTGAGCAGTGAACCGCATCGGCGGCGGTGGTGCAAGGGAATGCCTACAGCATCCCCAGCTCGAGCTTGGCTTCGTCCGACAGCATGTCGTTGTTCCAGGGCGGGTCGAAGGTCAGTTCCACGGTGACCTTGTCCACGTTCGGTACATGCTCCACCTTGCGCTTGACGTCGTCGGTAATCACCGGACCCATGCCGCAACCGGCGGCGGTCAGGGTCATCAGGATGTAGACCTGGTTGCCGTCGGGTGTGTCGTTGGTGATCTGGCAGTCGTAGATCAGCCCCAGCTCCACCACGTTGACCGGGATTTCCGGGTCGTAGCAGCTGCGCATGGCCTCCCAGACCTGGTTCTCGTTGACGGTGCCGTCTTCCGGCGTGTCGTAGCTGCTCTGGGGCGGTTCCTTGCCCAGGGCGTCCGCGTCATGGCCTTCCACCCGCGCCAGATTCCCGTTGACGGCCACGGTAAAGGTGCCGCCCAGGGACTGGGTGATGGTGACGAAGGTGTCGGCCGGGATCATGATTTCAGTGCCGGAGGGCACCAGCCGGGCTTCCACTTCGCGCTTGGTCAGGACAACTTCGCGTTCGGCCATGGATCGGATACGCCTCGCTAATCAGTGAATCAGGAAATGGAGAAGCTTTCGCCGCAACCGCACTCGGCTGTCGCATTCGGGTTGCGGAAGTGGAACATGGAGTTCAGGCCCTCCCGAATGAAGTCGATTTCGGTGCCGTTGACGACGGGCAGATCCTTGCGGGCCACATAGACGTCGACGTCCTCGAAATTGAAGATCGCATCGTCGTCGCCCTGTTCGGTCACCCACTCGGTCTCGTACATGAAGCCGGAGCAGCCGCTCTTGCGGATGGCCAGGCGAATGCCGCGGGCTTCCGGTTTGCTGGCGAGCTGCTTGCGCACGTGGGCGATGGCGGCCGGTGTCAGGGTCACGCCAACGCTGGGGGTAAAGGTTTCAGCCGTCATGTTTCGCCTCCCGATGTCTCAATCCGCAATCAATCTGGTTTTACTCTGCGAACAGTCGCTGGATCTTCTGCAGGGCCGCAAAGAACTGCTCCACTTCGTCCAGCGTGTTGTAGAACGCAAAGGACGCGCGAGCGGTGCCCGGCACACAGAAGAACTCCATCAGCGGCATGGCGCAGTGATGGCCGGTACGGATTGCAATGCCCTGCTGGTCGAGCAGGGTCCCTATGTCACTGGGGTGCAGACCGTCGATTTTAAAGGACAGCACCGGCACTTTTTCTTTCGCGGTGCCGATCACGGTCATGCCCGGTACGGTCTCCACCAATTCGTTGGCCCGCTGCAGCAGGGCCTGTTCGGCGGTCTCCAGGGCGTTGCGGCCCAGGCCCTCGACATAGTCGATGGCCGCGCCCAGTCCGACCGCCTCGGCGATCGGTGGTGTGCCCGCTTCGAACTTGTAGGGCAGGGTGTTCCAGGTGGTCCGCTCGAAGGAGACCCGTTCGATCATCTCGCCCCCTCCCATGAAGGGCTCCATCTCTTCCAGCAGCGCCTCGCGGCCATAGAGCACGCCGATGCCGGTCGGGCCGAACAGCTTGTGGCCGGAGAAGGCATAGAAGTCGCAGTCCAGCGCCTGGACGTCGGGCCGGTAGTGCGGCACGGCCTGGGCGCCATCAATCACGGTCAGCACGCCTTTCGCTTTCGCCTTGGCGATCAGTTCGCGAACCGGGTTCACGGTGCCCAGCACGTTGGACACATGCGTCACGGCAAGAATGCGGGCGCGGTTGCTTTGCAGCAGGCCGTCCAGTGCGTCCATGTCCAATTCGCCCTGAGGCGTGACCTGGATCGGCAGCACCTTGGCGCCGGTGCGCTGGGCCACCATCTGCCAGGGCACGATGTTGGCGTGATGCTCCATGGTGCTGACGAGGATTTCGTCACCTGGTTGCAGCCGGTCGGCCAGGCCGTTGGCGATGGTGTTGATGGCTTCGGTGGTGCCGCGGGTCCAGATCACCTGACGGGTGCTGGCCGCGTTGATAAAGTGACGGACGGTCTCGCGGGCGCCCTCGAACGCCGCCGTGGCGCGGTCACCCAGGGTGTGGGCGCCGCGGTGCACGTTGGAATGGCACTCGCGATAATAGCGCTCCATGGCGTCCAGGACCGCGATGGGCTTCTGGGCCGAGGCGCCGTTGTCCAGATATACCAGGGGCTTCCCATTGACCGTTTCGGCCAGGATCGGGAAGTCCCTGCGAACGGCGTTTACGTCCAGGGTTTTTTGGGCTGCCGCAAGATCCGTCATGGTGTTCAGGCTCCTTCGAACGCTTGTTCGATAAACCGGTTCAGGCGCGCTTGTACGGTTTCCCGTACGGCTTCCACCGGAATCTGCTCGATCAGCTCGTTGATGAACGCCATGCTCAGCAGCGTGTTGGCTTCACGGCGGTCGATGCCGCGGGAGACCAGGTAGAACAGGGCAGTCTCGTCGAGTTGACCAACGGTGGCGCCGTGGGCGCACTTGACGTCGTCGGCGTAGATTTCCAGTTCCGGCTTGGTGTCGATTTCCGCACCGGTGGAGAGCAGCAGGTTCTTGTTGCTCATGTTGGCATTCGACTTCTGCGCATCCTTATGGATGTGGATACGGCCATTGAAGATCGCGTGGGACTCGTCCGCGGCAATGTTGCGATAGGTTTCCTCGCTGTCGCAGTGCGGCGCCACGTGCTCAACGGTGGTGTGGTTGTCGAAATGCTGTTTGTCCTGGGTGACGGCGACGCCGTTGAGGCGGCAGTTGGCGCCCGGGGCTTCCAGGCGCACCTGCAGGTCGTGACGGCGCAGCGGGCCGCCAAAGCCGACGCAATGGCTGTCCAGTCGGGCGTGGCCCAGCAGGCGGGCGCCAGTGGCGCCGATGTGATGGATGTTCTCGCCCTCCAGCGACAGGCGCACGTTGGTGACGTTGGCACCATCCGCCAGGCTGAATTCGGTAACCGCATCCACCAGGGCTGTCTGGTCGCCGGTGGAGATGTATTCTTCCACCAGGGTCATCTGACTGTTCGCGCCCGCGTCCACGTAGATGCGGGGATAGACCGAGCCGGCCGCTTCCGCGTCCGCTTCAAAGATGACGAACAGCGGGCGATCCAGGACCGCGTCCTGGCGCAGCCGGATGTACAGGCCGTCTTCAAAGCGCGCGGTATTCAGGCGCGCCATCTGCACGGCGTTGTTGTCCAGCGTGTTGTCCAGGCGATCGGCCAGTTGCTGGGCGGTCTCGTCGTCCAGATCGACAAAGCTGCGGATCTCGATGCCGTCCACGTCCGGGAAGTCGCTGGCTTCCGGGACCAGCACACCGTTATGGATCACGATGTGGTAGCCGTCCACCGCCAGGCCCGGGCCACAGTTGCGACCGGCCGGCAGGCTGGCGGCCAGTTCGTCCGTCAGCTTCAGGTAGCGGCTGGAGTATTTCCAGTTTTCCGTCTTGCGCGTGGGCAGCGGCATGTCCGCCAGGGCCTTGCCGCGCTGTTCGCGCAAAGCCTGCAGCGGTGCCGGCAGTTTGCTGCCTGCCGCTTCGAGGAAAGCGCTGGACAGGGTCGGTGCTGCTTTCATCATAACTACCCCTTAGCCAGCCTCGACTTCGTCGCTGTCCTTGATGCCGAGCCAGCCGTAGCCGCGCTCTTCCAGTTCCAGAGCCAGTTCGCGGCCGCCGGATTTGACGATCTTGCCGCCGGCCAGTACGTGCACGTAGTCCGGTACGATGTGGTTCAGCAGGCGTTGGTAGTGGGTGACCATCAGCACGGCGCGCTCCGGGGAGCGCAGGGCGTTGACGCCGTCGGCCACGACCTTCAGGGCGTCGATGTCCAGACCGGAGTCGGTCTCGTCCAGGATCGCCAGACGCGGTTCCAGCAGCAGGGCCTGCAGGATCTCGTTGCGCTTCTTCTCACCGCCGGAGAAGCCTTCGTTGACGCCGCGCTTGAGGAAGGCCGGGTCCAGGTCCACCTGTTTGGTGGTTTCCTTGGCCAGCTTCATGAAGTCCACCGCACTGAGCTCTTCCAGGCCGCGATGCACGCGCATGGCGTTCACCGCGGTGCGCAGGAACTGCAGGTTGCTGACGCCGGGAATTTCCACCGGGTACTGGAATGCCAGGAAGATGCCATCGCGGGCGCGCTCTTCGGTTTCCTTGTCCAGCAGGTTCTCGCCGTCGAGCAGGACCTCACCTTCGGTCACCTCGTAGGCTTCGTTGCCGGCCAGGACCGCAGACAGGGTGCTCTTGCCGGAGCCGTTCGGACCCATGATGGCGTGGACTTCGCCCGGTTTGATCTCCAGGTCGATCCCCTTGAGGATTTCCTTGCCATCGACGGCGGCGTGCAGGTTACGAATGCTCAGCATGGATGATGGTCTCTCTCTGAATTCCTGAATTCTGTGTGCGTGTGCGATAGCAGGCGTTGATTAACCTACGGACCCTTCGAGGCTGACTTCCAGCAACTTGCCGGCCTCGACCGCAAATTCCATCGGCAGCTCCTTGAAGACTTCCTTACAGAAGCCGTTGACGATCATGGAGACCGCCTGTTCCGGATCGATACCGCGCTGGCGGCACAGGAACATCTGCTCGTCGCTCACCTTGGACGTGGTCGCCTCGTGCTCGACAATGGCGCCCTTGTTCTTGCTCTCGATGTACGGGAACGTGTGGGCCGCGCACTGATCGCCGATCAGCAGCGAGTCGCACTGGGTAAAGTTGCGCGCGCCTTCCGCGCCGGGTCCGAACTTGACCAGCCCGCGGTAGGCGTTGCTGGAGCGGCCGGCGGAAATCCCCTTGGAGATGATGGTGCTGGACGTGTTCTTGCCCAGGTGGACCATCTTGGTGCCGGTATCCGCCTGCTGGTAGTTGTTGGTCAGCGCCACGGAGTAGAACTCGCCCACGCTGTTCTCGCCGCGCAGCACGCAGCTCGGGTATTTCCAGGTGACGGCAGAGCCGGTCTCGACCTGCGTCCAGGAGATCTTGGAGTTCTTGCCAATGCAGGCGCCGCGCTTGGTGACGAAGTTGAAGATCCCGCCTTTGCCGTTCTCGTCCCCCGGGTACCAGTTCTGGACGGTCGAATACTTGATCTGCGCATCGTCCAGGGCGACCAGTTCCACCACGGCGGCGTGCAGCTGGTTTTCGTCCCGCATGGGGGCGGTGCAGCCTTCCAGATAGCTGACGTAGCTGCCTTCGTCGGCAATGATCAGGGTCCGCTCGAACTGCCCGGTATTGGCCGCGTTGATGCGGAAATAGGTCGACAGCTCCATGGGGCAGCGCACGCCCTTGGGCACGTAGACGAAGGTGCCGTCGGAGAACACGGCCGAGTTGAGACCGGCGAAGAAGTTGTCGCCCGCCGGTACCACGGAGCCCAGGTATTTCTGCACCAGTTCCGGATAGTCCTGGATCGCCTCGGAAATCGAGCAGAAGATGACACCGGCCTTGGCCAGCGGCTCCTTGAACGTCGTCGCGACAGAAACCGAGTCGAACACCGCATCAACGGCAACGCCCGCGAGCTTTTCACGCTCGTGCAGGGGGATGCCCAGTTTTTCGTAGGTTTTCAGGAGTTCCGGATCGACGTCGTCGAGGCTCTGGGGCATGTCCTCTTTACGCTTGGGCGCCGAGTAATAGGAAATCGCGTTGTAATCGATTTTCGGATAGCCGACATGCGCCCAGTTCGGCTCGTCCATTTCCAGCCAGCGACGGTAGGCTTTCAGGCGCCAGTCCAGCATGAACTGGGGCTCTTTCTTGATGGCGGAAAGGCGCCCGATGATGTCTTCGTTCAGGCCGGGCTCAAACGTTTCGGCTTCGATTTCGGTCACGAACCCGTGTTCGTATTCCCGTTTGATCAGCTCGTTCACCTGTTTGTCGGTGTTCGCCATGATCGTCGCTCCGTCTCTCTCAGATGCAGGCACGTTGGATGGCCTGCAGGCTCTATTTGCGTGTTGGCCATGGCCGTTGCCATGCCCGGAAATCTGCCTTCCCCGTTTTCTACAGGCGTTACGTTACCGGCCGGTGATCGGTTCCCCGGTCGATGCTGACGCCCTTGTCGTTCTTATGGTGGGTCTTCTGGGGGAGGATTGTACAATATCAGAGTAAAATAGTCAGGTATTAAATGGTCGTACCTGAGGTCTCTGCGGGCAGGGCCTTCGCCGGACTTTCGGGTTGCCGGAGCCACCCGGAAAGCCGCGCATTATAACGCATCCGGGGGCGTTTGGTTACTGTCTGTCGTGATCGGAACGGCCGGCGCTAATAAGGCGCATAGAGCGATTCAATGTCCGTGGTGTAACTGATGCCCACCAGTTTCCAGCCCTGATCCGCCTGATAGAAGGTGAACTGCCACGCCATGGCGGCCTCGGTGAATTTCTGCAGCCAGGTTTCCCGGTAGAAGTCGTCGGCAATGGCTTCGCGTTTGACCCGAGATGTGCCCACCGTCCTGCCGGCGCGATCGAAGACTTTCTGGAAGTAGGTGTCGGCTTCCTTGGCGGAGGCATCGAACGGCTTTCGGGGCACGCCGAGGTAGGGGGCAAGGCCCGCATAGGCTTCCGCCACTTCGCCCTGTTTCACCTGCGTCATGAAGGCCTGGGTCTGGGTCTTGATGGCGTCGGGGCTGGCCAGGGTATCGGCGGCAGCGGGGAGAGTGAGAGCGAAAAGCAGGAGGCTGGCAACGCGGGCGATCTTTAACAGCATGAACAGTGTCCAGGGTAAACGGGGGTGGCTCAGTCGTCTGAATACTCTATGCTAGTCCTCCTTTGCCCGTCACGCTGTGACTCAATCCGTTTTCCAGAGGTTGTTCCGCCCCATGGCCGTTGTCCTGTCCCTGTTTGTGAAGCTATTGCCGCTGTACATCACCGTGGCACTGGGCTGGGTTGCAGGGCGCTATCTGGAGGCCAGTGGTCGCCATATTGCCGGCATCATGCTCTACATCGTGACGCCGTCGGTGATTTTCTCCGGGGTCATGGCCGCGCCGCTGACGCCGGAAGTGCTGCTGATGCCGGTGATCGTGTTCGGTTTCTGTACCGGCGTGAGTCTTTTGCACCTGGCCATCGGCAAGCGCATCCTTTCGGACGGCACGGCCAGCATCATCCCGCTGGCGGTGGGCACGGGGAACACCGGCTACTTCGGCATTCCCGTGGCGCTGTTGCTGTTCGGTGAGGAGGGTGTGGCGCTCTACATCGTCTGCATGCTGGGCACCACGCTGTTCGAGAACTCCGTGGGCTATTACCTGGCCGGGCGAGGGCGCTACAGCGCCCGGGACTGTCTGGCCCGGGTGGTCCGCCTGCCGGCCATTTACGCGTTCCTGCTGGGTGTCGTGCTCAATCTCAGTGACGTGGCCATACCGGCCGTGTTCCAGCCCCTGTTCGACAACCTGCGTGGGGCCTACAGTATTCTCGGGATGATGATCGTGGGCATGAGTATCCTGAATTTCCGGGGCCTGTTGGGGAATGTGCGCTTCACCGGGCTCGCCTTCTTCGGCAAGTTCGTGGTCTGGCCTGTCGCGGCTCTGCTGTTCTGGTGGGCCGACAGTCACTGGTTCGGCTTCTACGACGAGGCGGTCTACCGGGCCATTTTCCTGGTCTCCATCACTCCGATTGCTGCCAATACCGTGGTCATCGCCACGCTGCTGGAGGCGTCACCGCGCCAGGCGGCGGGCACCACGCTGCTGAGCACGCTGTTTGCGCTGGCGTATATCCCGGTGATGGTCGCCATCTTCCTGGCCTAATCACCGAACAGTGACAGCTGGTTGCTGTCGTCCTGCTGCTTGCCTCGCACCTTCGGCCGATTCTGGCGCGGGCCCTTGCGGCTGCCGTGGCGCTTGAGGACCCGGTCGGTTTCCGCCCGTGTGACGTGATTCTTGCGAAACTCGCTCACCGCCTGACGGGCTTCGCGGGCGGCCTGTTCATGGTCACAGATCGGCGTTGTGTATAACTGTCCACCATAAAGTGCGTGCTGGTCCCGGGTCATGTGCCAGGGGCTGTGGATAAACTCATCCGGCACGCCTTCCAGCTCGGGAATCCAGCGGCGGATGAAGGTGCCATTCGCATCCAGCTTGCGGGACTGCAGCTCCGGGTTGTAGATGCGCAGGGCGTTGATGCCGGTCAGGCCGCTCTGCATCTGGGCCTGGGGGTAATGGATGCCCGGCTCGAAGTCGGTGAACAGGCGGGCCAGGTGCAGGGCCGGATCGCGCCAGTGCAGCCAGAGCTGGTAGCTGGCCACGGCCATCAGCATGGCGCGCATGCGGAAGTTGATCCAGCCGGTCTCCCGCAGAGCCCGCATGGCCGCATCCACCAGCGGCCAGCCGGTTTGCCCCTCCGCCCATCGCGCCAGCCGTTCGCCATCGTTGGGGCCCTGCTTGAGCGTTTCCAATTCCCGGTGAATGGCACGGAATTCGAGGTTGGGTTCGTCTTCCAGTTTCTGGATGAAATGGCAGTGCCAGTGCAAGCGGGAGCGAAAGCTGCGCAGGCTGGTCTGTCGCCTCGGTAAGCTGGACGGATGATCGCCGTTGGCTTTGGTCTGCTGATAGATGGATCGCAGGCTGACCGTGCCGTAGGCGATGTGCGGGCTCAGCCGCGAGCACCCTTTGACCGCCGAGTTGGGGCTGGAAATGTTGTACTGGTAGCCAATGCAGCGCCGGGCCAGGAAGCTGTCCAGCAGTTTTTCGCCCGCGGACATGCCACCTTTCTGTCGGCCGGGGCAGGCGAGGGTATCCGCCAGTGTCGGTGTCGTCAGGTCACAAGCGCCTGGAACACCGGGCGGCGCCGGAATTTGCGCCGGTGCTTCCAGCACGGGTTGTCGCATCAGCTGCTGCCAGGCATCGTCCCACAGGTCCCTGTCGGCCAAACGGCGGACCACGCCGAACTGCCGCCACTCCTGAAACTGGACGCCGTTCCCGGCACACCATTCGATGACCGCCCGGTCCCGCTGGAAGGTCCAGTCGTTGCCGGTTTCCTCATGGGCGTACAGGTGGGTGAACCCGGTGGCCTGTTTCAATAAGTGCAGCACGTCGACCACGGCTCCGGTTTGCACCCTCAGCTGGCTGCCCCGCTTGCGCAATGCCGTGTCCAGTTCAGACAGGCTGTCCGCGATAAACGCCCAGTGCCGCTCGCTGGTATCCGGACGTTGCCAGTATTCCGGCTCGACCACGTAGAGCGGGATAACCGGCTCGCCCCGTTCGACGGCCGCCAACAAGGGGGCGTGGTCCGCCACGCGCAGGTCGCGTTTGAACCAGACGACGGTGGTCATCGGGCGTTTGCCTCGCCGGCTTGATGCTTATGGCGTCGGCAACGCTCGCTGCAGTAACGCACCTGATCCCAGTCGCGGGCCCATTTGCGACGCCAGGCAAAGGGGCGGCCGCAGACGGCGCAGTGCTTTTCGGGGAGATGGTTTTTGCGGTGCATCGGGCGACGATCCTGTGCGTATTCTGTCAAAGCTACGTGGTGTTCCGGTCGACGGATGACCGGGCGGTCCGACCGTGCCACACTCCGAAAAGAGATGAGTATGTCCGGGGAGGCATCATGCGACTGACGATAACCTTCACACTGGCTCTGCTGGCGATCTGGCCAGCGCTGTCCCAGGCGGCATTCCGTTGTGGCACCGGCCTCGTGGATGTGGGCGACTGGCCGGTGGAGGTCGAAGAACGTTGCGGCCAACCGGACTACGTGGCGGTGTATCCCGAGGCGTCGTTGCCCGGCATTGGCATTGTCCAGACGGTGGAGCACTGGTACTACAACCCCGGTCCCAGTGGGTTCGTCAGACGGCTGGTGTTCCGCAACGGCAAGCTCACCAAGGAAGAAAGCATGGGGTATGGGTTCCTGCCCGGTGCTGCCGGTGATTGCAAACCCAACGATCTGCGCGAGGGCATGAACGAATTCGAGATTGTGCGCCGTTGTGGCGATCCACTGTCCAGGCACGTGGAGTGGATCGTGCCCTACCAGGACAACCGGAACGACGGCGGGCTGACCGCCGCCTATCCGCAGGAAGAGTGGCTGTACGAATTCGGGCGCAACGAGTTTCGCCGGGTTGTGACTTTCCGAAATGGCCGGATTACCCGGGTGGAGAGCACCGGCAAACCGGCGCGATAGACACTATCTTTCCAGGAAACCCGGGTGCCTTCGGCCCCGGGGATCATTCAAGAGGAGATACGCCGTTGCGGACCCGTGATGACGGACTCGCCGTGCCCGACGCCCTGCTGTTCGACTGGCACGGCACCCTGGTGGACACCCACGACGCCATGTTCAGCGCGATGGAGGAAATGCTGCCCCAGCTTGAAGATCTCGGGCTGGTCGAGCATTTGCTGCCCGAAGACCAATGCAATACGCCGGAGGATGCCCGGCTGGTGCGCTACATCCGTATCTTCCGGCGACTGCATCCGCGCATCCTGGCGGAGCGTCGGGTGTCGAGAACCGATATCTTCAACGCCATCTTTGGCGACGACCGCGAAGCCAAGGCCATTGCGCACGAGGCCTACAACGCCTGTTATCGCAAATACTTCGGTCAGGTGAAGCCCTTCCAGGAGGGCATCGTGGACTACCTTCTGGCCTGCCGCGAACTGGGCATCAAGCTCGTGGTGGCCACCAACCGCAACCGGGAATTCCTCGACACCGAGCTGAGCACCCTGGAAGACGGTCGCTGGCTTGAGTTGTTCGATGCCACCGTCTGCGCCGACGATGTGGTGCATTACAAGCCGGATCCGGAGATGATTCAGAGCGCGGCCGATAAGGTCGGCCTGCCGGTGGATGCTCATGTCTGGTACGTCGGCGACGGTTACACCGACATGGTTACGGCCAATAACGCCGGCATCACCGCGGTGTTCTATAACGGCTCGGGCTGGGACCCGCAGAAGATCGACAGCTGGTTCCGCAAACAGGATCGGCCGTCCCTGGTGCTCGAGAGTTTCGAAAGCCTGATGGACGAGCTGGCGGCGTTCCCTGGCGGTGCGTTCCGGCGGGCGGTTGCCGATGTGCGGCCAGCGGCCTATCCGCCGCCTGTGACGCCCCAGCCAAGGGTCGAGCCGGATTGGCATCCCGCGGTGGCGAAACTGGTCCGGCCGGAGGCCATTCTCTTCGACTGGCACGCCACATTGGTGGACACGCTGGATGCCATGTACCACGCCGTGGACGACATGCTGCCGGAGTTTCGTCAGCTGGGACTGATGGAGCGCCTGCTGGAACCGGAGGACAGCAAGACACCGGAGGACGCCCGCCTGGTCGCCTATGTACGCGAATACGCCCAACTGCATCCCAAGGTGCGGGCAGACCGCAAGATCTCACGCACGGACATTTTCGAGGTGCTGTTCGGCGACGATCAGGATGCCAAGGCCATCGCTCACACCGCATTCAACCGGCACTACCGCAATCACTACGGGACGGTCACGGCGTTCGAACCCAAGGTCAGCCAGATGCTGCGTGGCATCCGTAACCTGGGCATCCGGGTGGGCGTGATCACCAACCGGGACCGGGAGTTCTTCGAGCACGAACTGGCAGCGGTGGAGGGCACCGGTTGGCAGCATCTGTTCGATACCGAGGTGTGTGGCGACGACACCCCCCTGCGCAAACCGCATCCGGATCAATTGATCCTGGCCGCGGAAAAACTGGATTATCCGGTGGGGCCCCGCGTCTGGTATGTCGGTGACAGCACCACCGACATCATTGCCGCCAAGCGTGCGGGGATGACGGGCGTCTTTTTCAACGGCGCCCTGTGGGATCTGCCGTGGCTGCACAATATTTTCCCGGGCACCCATCGTCACCCCCACAAGCCGGACGTGGTGGTTAATGATTTCTCGGAATTCTGGGCGCTGGTGCTGGCCTGCGAAGTGGGTCCCCCCTGACCGGTAGGATTAAGGCGACGTGACGTCTGCCAGGACCTGGCCACTTAAGGCCTTCTCGATATCGATCCCGAGTGCCACGGCGCCGATCAGCTCGCCGCTGCGGGGATCGTGCAGGGCGCGGGAGGCGATCACCTGGAAGTGTTGCGCCGACGCATCGTAGCGGACCGGGCCGATGTAGAAACCGTCGCCCGGATCGGCAGCGACCACGCGGAATTTGTCTTCATCCCCCTGCCAGTAATCGCTGGTCATCTGGCTGGAGGCCACCAGGGAGCCCTGGGCGTCCATCACCATGGTTTCCGTCACCCGGCCATGTTGCTGTTCCTGCCATTGGCGCAGTGCCTTGGACAGGGGGCGCTCCAGGACGTGCTGCGCCTCCTCACTGGGCGCGTCGGCCGTGGAGGCCTGCCAGAGTTCGTCGATCATCAGGATGTCGGCCAGGGTGCTGGGTGGGGGCGGGTTGCTCAGGGTGTCCTGGATCGCCAGTTCGCTGATCGCCTGGTCCAGCAGGGTAGTGGACTGCCGCTGGATGAGTTGGCGCTCGCTGTCCTCCAGTTGGAATCCCGAGCTGACGCAGTCGTCGAGGTTGTCGTTGAACCGCGCCAGGAAACGGGGGTGCGCCGCCAGGAAATTCTTCCCCACATACAGGCCCAATGGCGCAAACCGGATGAACTGGCGTTGCAGTTGAACGCGCGGTGCGGAGCGGTTGTCGCGGGCGTCTTTCAGGTAACGCTCCATCACGCGCTGGTCGACGACCATGGCGTCAATACGGTCACGCTCGATCAGGGCGACCAGTTGCCCCAGCGACGACACCTGCATGCGGGGTGTCAGTCCCTTCTTGTGGAGCCAGATCGACTCGTTGCTGCCGGCAATGGCGCCCAGGCGGGCCTTGCTCAGGCTGACGGGTTCCCGGGAGTACAGGTACCACTTCTCCAGCGCCAGCGGCGCGCTTAACGTCGCAAACTGGTCGATGTCGTCGGAGGGCGTAATGGCCATGTAGCCATCAATCACGCCGGTTCGCAGGGAATGGATGCCGCGCCGTTGCGGCACAATATGAACTTCGGGGCGCCAGCTGGTTTCATTCAGGGCGCAGCGCAGGGCTTCCACCGTGGTGCCGTGAACTTCGCCGGCCATTTCATATTGATAGGGGGCGGCTTCGGGGGCATAAATTTGCAACGGCTGCGTGGCCAGCGCGGATGTCGCCGCCAGACAGCCCAAGAGCAGAATGTAGGGAGCGCAGAACTTCATACCCGATCCGTGGATTCAAAACGCGTCAAAAGTCGTTTTTCTTGTGCCCGAAAGTTTAGCACCTGCAATGAATTTGTGAGCGTATCGGGATCATCACTGCATTACAGTGTGTTCAGATTCTCCAGCAGCCATTCCGCCCGGGCCAGCAGGGCGTCCCGCCGCTCGGGCTTCTGCCGGTCCCAGTTGCGGTACATCATGCCCATGCGCGGATTGCCCTCGAAATCGCGCCGATGCCTGTGGATAAAGTGCCAGTACAGGGCGTTAAACGGGCAGGCGTCTTCGGTGGTTGCCTCGCTGACGTTGTAGCGGCAGTGACTGCAGTAGTCCGACATGCGCTGGATGTATTTGCCGCTGGCGGCGTAGGGTTTGGAACCCAGGTAGCCGCCATCGGCGTGCATCACCATGCCCAGGGTGTTGGGCAGTTCCACCCAGTCGTAGGCGTCGGCGTAGACCGCCAGGTACCAATCGCAGATCTCTTCCGGTTTGACGCCGGCCAGCAGGGCGAAGTTGCCGGTCACCATCAGACGTTGAATATGATGGGCGTAGCCGTTGCGTCGGGTGGCGTCGATGGCTTTGTGCATACAGCGCATGCCGGTCTCGCCGGTCCAGTAGAACCAGGGCAGGTCGCGGTCATTGCCCAGCCGGTTTTCCTTGGCGTATTCCGGCATCAGCAGCCAATAGATGCCGCGCACGAATTCCCGCCAGCCAATAATCTGGCGGATAAAACCTTCCACCGCGTTCAGCGGTGCCTGGCCGCTATAGTAATGCCGGGCGGCCGCCTCGCATACGCCCAATGGGTCCAGCAGGCCGCAGTTGATGTAGGGCGACAGGATCGAGTGGAACAGCCAGTCTTCCTGGTCCGACATGGCATCCTGGTAGTCGCCGAAGCAGGGCAGGGCAAAGTCGAGGAAGTGGGCGAGGGCGGCTTCGGCATCCCCGGCCGTGACGGCGAAATGAAAGTCGTCGGTGGTGCCGAAATGATCGGAAAAGGTGTCGTCCACAAGCTCGATCACGTCGCGAGTGATGGCGTCCGGTTCCACCCGGAACGAGGCCGGCGCCGGTGGTTTGCCTGTCCACTTCTTGCGGTTGTCCGCATCGTAATTCCATTCGCCGCCTTCGGGGTTGCCGTCGGGCGTCATCAGCAGGCCGGTCTTCCTGCGCATTTCCCGGTAGAAAAATTCCATGCGCAATTGTTTGCGGCCCTCGGCCCAGCGGGCAAATTCTCTCTTGGTTGCGATAAAGCGGTCGTCGGGACGGATCTCGACCGGGACGTTCAGCGACTCGTGCCATTGGCGAATGGCGGCGTCCAGGCGGTACTCGCCGCATTCGGTGGTGATGACCTTCTCCGGTTGATCTTGCCCGACCCGTTCGCGGATCACATCCAGCAGACTGTGATGCGGGCTGTCGGGATCGTAGGCGTGGTAATGCACGGTCCAGCCGTTGTTTTCCAGTTCCCGGGCGAAATGCCGCATGGCGCTGAAAAGCAGGACGATCTTCTTTTTGTGGTGATTGGTGTAGCTCGCCTCGTCGCTGACTTCCGCCATCACGATGGCGTCCTGTTCGGGATCGGCCTCCCGCAGGGCGCTGATGTCCGGTGTCAGCTGGTCGCCGAGGATCAGGATCAGGTGGCGCATCGGAATCTCCTTTGGGACGAAGATACGCCGTCAGGCCTTTCCCGGTTCATGCTGATCCAAGTCAATGTGACATCCGTCCAGCGGCGTAGACTGCATCGTGCCAATCATTGATGTGGAATGAGCCATGCCCGTCCAGTCCGCCTTTTGCCAAGAATCCCCTGTGTCCCCGTCCACCGCTTTCTGGAACGAATCGCTGATCCGGCGCTATGACCTGAGCGGCCCGCGCTATACGTCCTATCCCACGGCTGTGGAGTTCACCGACCGGTTCACGGCCGCCGACATGGCCGAGTCAGCCCGGTCCAGCGCGGCAAGCGGACGGGACCTGTCCCTGTACACGCACGTGCCGTTCTGCGCCCGGCTTTGCTACTACTGCGCCTGCAACAAAGTGGTCACCCGCAAGCGCGATCTGGCGATGCCCTACGTCGAACGGCTACTGCGAGAGGCGCGGTTGCAGGCCGACCTGTTTGGTGCGAAACGAACCGTCAGTCAATTGCACTGGGGCGGAGGCACCCCGACCTTCCTGCCACGTCAGGCGATGCAGCACCTGATGGCGGGCTATCGTGAGATATTCAATTTGGAGACCGGTGAAATCCGGGATTTCAGTATCGAAATCGACCCTCGCGAGCTGGCTGAAGAGACGTTGGCCCAACTGGCCGAACTCGGTTTCAACCGCATCAGTCTGGGCGTGCAGGATTTCAATCCGCAGGTGCAAAAAGCGGTCAACCGACTGCAGCCCCAGCGTATGGTCGAGGAGGTGATGGTAGAGGCCCGGAAGCGGGGATTCGGCTCCATCAACCTGGACCTGATCTACGGTTTGCCCTACCAGACGCCGGCATCGTTTGCCGAGACGGTGGATTCGGTGATCGAAATGCGCCCCGATCGCCTGTCGGTTTTCAGTTATGCCCATCTGCCGGAGCGGTTTTTTCCACAAACCCGTATCAAGGATGAGACGCTGCCGTCACCGGCCGACAAACTGACGATCCTGCACCAGACCATCGACCGGCTGCTGGACGCCGGTTACCAGTACATCGGCATGGACCATTTTGCGCTGCCGGACGATTCCCTGGCGGTTGCCCAGCGGGAAGGACGCCTGCATCGTAATTTCCAGGGCTACACCACCCACGCCGACTGCGACCTGGTCGCACTGGGGGTATCCGCTATCGGTCAGACCGGGCACGCCTATTTCCAGAACGCTCACGACCTGGAGGCGTGGGAGGCCCGGATCGACGCGGGCGAGCTGGCGACCATTCGGGGCGTGGCGCTGACGGAAGACGACCGGATTCGCCGTTGGGTCATTGGTCAACTGATTTGCCAGTTCGAGTTGGAATACGCCCGGTTTGAATCCAACTGGCACCATTCGTTTGGCACCTATTTCGAAGAGGAATTGCAACGGCTTTGCGTGATGGAGCTGGATGGATTGGTGAGCATTGGTGAGAAAAAGCTGGTGGTGCACGAGCCGGGACGGCTGCTGATCCGGGCCATCTGCCAGGTGTTCGACGCCTATCGGGCGAAAGGGGTGGGGCAGCGGTTTTCGCGGATTATTTAGGTGGCCTGAAGCTCCAGCCCCTCTCCCCGACCCTCTCCCGCCAGGGGAGAGGGCGTTCTTACCCCGAGTTAGCGGCATGAGCTCCCCTCGCCCCTGGCGGGAGAGGGGCCGGGGGAGAGGGGGAGAAATGCCCCCGGGGATTCAGGCGAATTAAGTTGCCTGAGCCTCCAGCTTCATCCGCACCCGGTCCGGCAGCGAGTAGTGCCCGATCCGCTTGAGCACGGTCCAGTACTGCTTGCCGAAGCTGCCCGTGTTGTACTTCAGCCCGTACTTGTGACAGATCGCTTCCACCCGCGGCGCGATCTCGCGATAGCGGTGGGCCGGGATGTCCGGAAACACGTGGTGTTCGATCTGGTGGCTCAGGTGGCCACTCAGGATGTGCACCCACTTGCTGCCGGTGAAGTTACTGGAACCGGTCAACTGACGCAGGTACCAGTGGCCCCGGGATTCGCCTTCGATGGACGCCTCTGTGAACGTCTCCGCATCCTCGGTGAAGTGGCCGCAGAAGATCACGGTGGACGACCACAGGTTGCGGATCAGGTTCGCGCAGACGTTGCCGGCCAGCACGATGGGGAAGACCGGGAAGGTCAGCAGCGGGAAGAACACATAATCCTTGAACGCCTGACGGCCGCCCTTGCGGAAGAAGTCTTTCAGGAAGCCCTTCTTGTCCGACAGCTTGATCTCGCGGCGGCGGATCCGCTCGCTTTCCAGTTCGTGCAGACCCACGCCCCACTGGAAAAACACTGTCAGCATGACGTAGTTGATGAACTGCAGCAGGTGCAGCGGGTGCCACTTCTCGTCGTCGCTCAGGCGCAGTACCGCGTAGCCGTAGTCCCGGTCCTTGCCGATGACGTTGGTGTAGGTGTGGTGCTCGTAGTTGTGGGTCTGGCGCCAGGAATCGCCGGTGCAGACCGTGTCCCACTCGTAGGTCTGCGAGTGAAGGGACGGGTCGTTCATCCAGTCGTACTGGCCGTGCATCACGTTATGGCCGATTTCCATGTTCTCGATGATCTTGGCAAGGCCCAGCGAGGCCACCCCGGCGACGAACACCGGCGGGATGAAACCGAACGGCATCAGCACCCGACCGCCGACTTCCAGTGTCCGGTGCAGGCGGATGATGCGACGGATATAGCGCGCATCGCGCTCGCCCAGGTCGGCCCGGACTTCATCGCGGATGGCGTCCAGGTCTTTTGCCAGTTCGTCCAACTGTTGTTGCGTCAGTTGCTGTGTCATGTCTCTCTCCTCAGGCCAGCGGTCTGCCGGCCATCTCATCTGTTCAGGGGGCTGTGCGGGTAATGATCAAAGGTCCACGGTGACCGGACCCTGGGGCACGGAGATGCACAGCTGTATGGTTTCCTCGCCGGGGCCGGAAGCCTTGCCGGTGAGGCGATTGACGACGGTGCCCTCCGTCTTGCGGCAGCTGCACTGATGGCAGATGCCCATGCGACAGCCGAAGGCCGGTTTCAGGTCGGCAGCCTCGGCGATCTCCAGCAGCGGCGCGTCGCCTTCGGCGTCGACGGTCTTGTCGCTGCGGCCGAAGGTGACGGCGCCCCCCAGCGGGGTGTCCGCCGGGACGGCAGACGGCGCGCTGAAGAAGGTGGTCTGGATCTGGTCGTCCTTGATGCCGAATGAATGTAGCAGGTCACCGGCCAGATCCATCAGGCCTTTCGGGCCGCACAGGTACACCTGGCGGGCACGCAGGCCCGGCACGGTGTCCAGGTGGCTTTCGTTCAGGAAGGCGGTTTTGCCTTCCTCTTCCGTGCGGTAGACGTGCAGGGTCAACGCCGGCCAGCGGGACGCCAGGGCGTACAGGATCTCTGCGCCGATCACGTCCGCCTGGGTCCGCACGTAGTAGAGCAGGGTGACCGGTGCCCGGAAGTCCCGGTCGGCCAGGGTCATCAGGTGACTCAGCACCGGCGTGATGCCGCTACCGCCGGCGATGTAGAGCAGCGGGACGTCCGCTTCCGGCAACTCGAAATCACCGAACGCCTGGCTGATGCCGACGATGGTGCCGGGCGTCAGGTGATCGTGCATCCAGTTGGTCATGCGGCCACCCGGGTGGCGTTTCACCGTCAGGGTGATCGTGCCGTCGGTGTCCCACTGACGCGGCGCGCTGGCGACCGTGAAGGTCCGGTGATGCCGCACGCCGTCCGCTTCCAGGATGATGTTGATGTGCTGGCCGGCCCGGAAGCCTTTCCAGCGGGGCGACGGCCGCAGACGAAAGCTGCGGGTGTCGGCCGTTTCGTCGGTCACTTCCAGCAGGCGGGCCGGCACGAAGCCGCGTACCCACATGGGATTGAGGACGGCCAGCAGCGGGTCGAAAAAGGCGCCGGGATCCTCACGGTTAAACAGTTGCTTGCCGAGCCAGCGCAGGGATGCGTGTGTGTTTCGTGTCGACAGCATGATGTGTTTCTCCTCACCGATGTATGGTGGTGTGTACAAGTGTTCACAAGATGTGAACGACTGTACACATTGATGATTCCGGGTGTCAACGGGGAATGGGGTCCGTGCGGGCGCAACCGGGATGTCGCCCGATGCCTTGTGGCAAGCGGCCTCAGGGCCGTACCGCGGTGGGTGCGATCGGTGGGTGATTGGCGTTTGGCCCGTAATGACAGCCTTTATTTCCGCAGGCCTGGTGATTTGTGTACACTCGTTGTCCATTGCGGGCCGAGAGCGGTCCGGCAGTCAGGCCCGTAGTCAGGACGCACACGATGACCCAGCGACAGCGACGCAAACCCGGCGAAACCCGGGACAAACTGATGGAGGCGGCCCTCACCCTGGTGGGCAAGGGCCGGCACTTCGCCAGTCTCGGTATCCGCGAAGTCACCCGCCAGGCTGGTGTGGTGCCGACGTCGTTCTATCGCCATTTCCGCAATATGGACGATCTGGGTTTGCAGCTGGTGGACCAGTTGGGTTTGGTGCTGCGCCGCATGATGCGCGAGGCGCGGGGCAACGTGCTGCAGGCGGACAAGCTGATCGAGGAGTCGGTGACCATCTTCATCAGCCACGTGGAAGCCAACCGCAGCTTCTTCTTTTTCATGGCCCAGGGGTTGGCCGGAGAAAGCCGCGCCGTACAGGATGCCATCCGCAGCGAGATGCGCTTCTTCGCCAGCGAACTGGCCAACGACCTGCGCCGCATGCGCCTGGCGGAGCATCTGAGTGACGGCGATCTGGAGCTGACCTGCGATCTGGTGGTACGCACGGTCGCCTTCACCCTGACCGACCTGCTCAACGTAGCGCCGGACGACGACTACCAGATCGACCAGATCCGCCAGCGCACCGCCCGCTTTCTGCAGCTGATTTTTGTGGGTGCCGCGCATTGGAACAGTCGTACACAGGCAGGCAACTCATGACCGGTCACTGGAAGCGTTTTCTCGGCACCCTCGTGGCGCTGGCTACCGCGGCCTTGTGGCTGACGTTCTATCAACCGGACCCGGAATACGGTCAGAAGCAGCGGCTGGCCGATGTCTCGTCATTGCTCGGCACCCTGTCCCGTAGTTGGGACCGATCAGCCGTCGACCCCATCCTGGCGCCTGCTGTGAAAGGCGCGGGCCCTTCGTCGGCTACCCTGACAACGGCGCAGTCACTGGGCCGCTTTGTGGGTTGTGAACGTCTGGCGCTGGGGGATTTCGGTGACGATGCCCTGAGCCAGTCACCGCTCAACCGGTTGAAGACGGACACGGTCTACCAGGGCAACGGGCGCTGCGCCTTCGAACATGGCCGGGCGGATGTCCTGGTGGGCTATGTGAAAGGACAGGACCAGCCGCAACTGGTCCTGTTGGAGGTGGATAACGTGCGGTTATTTGACCGTCGTTGACGTGCGCTTGCGTCGGGGGCTGGCCGTCTTGCGCTTCGGCCGGGTCTTCGGCTCGGCCTTGGCCAGCAGGATCAGTTCCAGCTCCTCCAGCGCTTCCCCGGTATAGACGGCCAGTCGCTGCATGCTTGGCAGTGTGTCCCGACACCCCGTATACCCGAAGTTCAGTGACCCGGCGTAACTCAGGCAAGTGATGTTGAGTGCCCCGCCGTGGGCGATCAGCGAAACCGGGTACATGGCCTCCAGCTTGGCGCCCTCGTAATAGAGCGGCTTCTCCGGCCCCGGCACGTTGGAAATGGTCACGTTGAACGCCGGCCGCATCCGCCCGCCCAGCCCCGTCATCAGTTGCAGGATGTAGGGCGACATCAGCAGCATGGTGTACTGGTTCAGCGCACTGCGCGGCAGGCTCTGCAAGTGGGCCTTGGCGCTGGCGGTGGACGCCTGGATGGCAGCCAGCCGGTCTTTCGGGTCCGCCTCGTTGGTGGCCAGGCTGGCGATCATGAAGCTGATGGCGGTGCCGGTGCCCTCGTCGTCCGCGGGGCGGATGTTGACCGGAATCCCGGCGGTCAGCGGTGTATCCGGCAGTTCATCCTGTTCCAGCAGGAACCGGCGCATGGCCGTGCCGCACAGGTAGAGCACGATGTCGTTGAGCGACGCGTCCGCCTTTTTGGCCAAGGCCTTGAGGCGATCCAGTTCGTAATGCTGGGTGGCGAAACGGCGCTGACCGGTGACCCGACGATTGAGGATCGAGCTGGGGCCCACGAACGGCGGGGTCAACTTGTCCTCGGGATGCCGGGCGGAATGGACCAGACGGGAGAGGGCGCTGACCAGCTTGGGCGCGCTGTCCACCTGGATCTTCAGGGCTTCCAGCGCTTCGTTGAAGGCCCAGTTCAGTGTGGCGGCCTTGTCGCCGGTCTGCTTGCGCCCGCGCTGCGGCTTGACCGACCAGGGCGCCAGCATGTTGGTCTCGTTGGGATCGGTGGACAGGATGCGCTGCATCAGTCGCACCCCACTGATACCGTCGATCATCGAGTGGTGCATCTTGGTGTAGAGCCCGAAGCGGTTGTTCTCCAGGCCCTCGATGATGTGGCACTCCCACAGCGGCCGGGAGAAATCCAGCGGGTGCGAATGCAGGCGCGAAACCAGCACCCCCAGTTCCCGTTCGCTGCCGGGCTTGGGCAGGGCGGAGTGGCGCACGTGATAATCCAGGTCGATCCCCTTGTCGACCTTCCAGGCGGGCGCGACCAATCGCCCCAGTTTGCCCGGGTAGGCCAGCTTGTAGTTCCACGGGGGCGCGACTTCGCAGTCGGTTTTCATGCGCGCGACCATGTCCCGCAGGAAGGTCTCCGGCGCGCCTTCCGGCAGCGAGAAAATCTGTAAGGTGCCCACATGCATGGGCGTGTCCTCAGACTCGACGGCGAGCCATGAGGCATCCAGTGTGCTCAGGCGTTTCATAGTGTCCGTTCTTTCCTTGTCCGTGCGTGTTTTGAGTTGTGCAGATCTGTCGAAACTGCATCTTTTTATAGGGTTTGCGCGAGTATATACGAGGTGGAAATCGAACACAGTCGCCGCAGTGACGGAGGTCGTTGTCGATCACAGATTGATGGGGCAAAAAAAGGCCCGGTGAATTCTGTGATCCTGCTCATAGGGTGGGAAGCAGGATCGACTCACCGGGCACCAGGTTGGAGACGCAACTCAAAACACGTCAGAAAAAGCCTGAAAGGGACGGGACTCTGATTCCGCCCCTCTTCATTAGCAACCACACTAACGCAGGATGTTCCGTTCATCACGTTAAAATCCGGTAAATGGACAACCCGTAAGGTATTGAAAAGGCGACGTTAATTCGGGTAAGGGGAAACCGAAATAAAAGGACGCCAAGGTGGCGCCCTATAGGAATTACTCAGCCATCGCTTTCTTGTAGAGCGATTTGCGGGGCCTGGCCATCACCCGGCGCAGCATCGGTTCGAAGTAGGACAGCGGCAGGGTCTCCGCCTCGGGATCGAACGCCGGCGAGTCGTACTTGCTGACGAACTCGAGCGTGTGCTTGTAATACGGGTGATCCTTGAAATTCTCCCGCAGGTTGGGATCGAGCCCCAGGTATTCGAAGAAATAGTAGCCCTGGAAGATCGCGTGGTGCTTGACCATCCAGTGATTCTCCTCGCTCACGAACGGCTCCAGCAGCACCGCCGCCACATCGGCGTGGTTGTAGGTGCCCAGGGTGTCGCCAATGTCGTGCAACAGGGCGCACACCACGTATTCCTCGTCCTTGCCGTCCCGATGGGCCCGGGTGGCGGTCTGCAGGCAGTGGGTCATCCGGTCCACCTTGAAGCCGCCGAAGTCACCCTCCAGCAGCTTCAGGTGGTCCATGATCCGGTCCGGCAGGGATTTGGCGAAATCCCCGAACGAGGCGGCGATGGTCTGCCAGTCCTCGGCGGTGCCGTCCTTCATGTGGGTGAACCGGGCGCGGTTGTCGGTTGCTGTGCTCATAGAAACCTCCGGGCTCAGTCGCGGTAGCTGGGATCGAGACGATCAAGCTTGCGCAGCAGGCCGGGCCAGGCCAGCTGGCCACCCATGCCTTTGGTCACCTGCGCCGCCTGCTGCTTGATGGTGTCGACGATGCCCGCGGGGATCGGCGTCAATTCGCGGTTGCCCGCCAGCGCGTTGATCTGCACCTCGCAGGCCCGTTGCAGGATGAACATGCCCAGGAACGCATCGGCAATGGAGCTGCCCACCGTGAGCAGGCCGTGGTTACGCAGGATCATGAAGTTGGACTCGCCCAGGTCGGCCTGCAGCCGGGCTTTTTCATCCTCGCGCAGGGCCACGCCCTCGTAGTCGTGGTAGGCCAGGCTGGCCAGCGGGAACAAACTCTGCTGCGACAGCGGCAGCAGGCCGTCCTTCTGGGCGGACACCGCGACACCCGCTGTGGTGTGGGTATGCATCACGCAGGCCGCATCCTCGCGCACCGCATGGATGGCGCTGTGGATGGTGAAGCCGGCGGGATTGATGTCGAAATCGTCGGGATCCAGCTTGTTGGCGTCCTGATCGACTCGCACCAGGCTGGAGGCGGTGATCTCCTCGAACATCATGCCGTAGGGGTTGATCAGGAAGTGATGCTCGTCGCCGGGAATGCGGGCGGAGATGTGGGTAAAGATCAGGTCATCCCAGCCATGCAGGGCGATCAGCCGGTAGGCGGCCGCCAGGTCGACGCGCAGCTGCCATTCCTCGGCGCTGACGTGGTCCTTCTTGGATTTGAATGCCAGGGGTGCGGACATCGTGGGCCTCTCTCGTTGTTGGACTTGTTGTGGATCAGTCCTGAGAGTGTAGGCCGGCGCAGGCGGGCAAGACTGTCAATGGATTTACATTGTCCGATGCTGCGTCCGGATTGTCCGCGATATTGGGGGATTGGTTTACACTGTGCCGATGACCGACCTCTTCCACGTTATTCGCCATTGCCCGATCTTCTCCGGTTTTCCGGACGAGGCGATTGCCGAGGCCGCCCGGCACGCCCACATTCGCCGTTTCGAGGTGGACGAGCTGATTTACGAGAAAGGCTCGCTGCAGTCCGGCATCTGTGTGATCGCCGAAGGCGGGGTGCGGATCTGCTCCGTCAACGCCGAAGGCCGTGAGGCGGTGCTGATGATTTTCGACCATGGCACCTGGTTCGGCGATACCGTGTTCTCCCCGGACACGCCCCGCGTCTATGGCGCTCGCGCCCATGAGCGCGCGGTGATTGTCGATCTGCCGGGTGAGGTCTTCCGTGACCTGATGCGCCGTTATCCACAAAGCTACCCGGTGGTGCTGGACCTGCTCAGCCAGCGTCTGTGGGCGACCATGTCGCTGATCGAGGACGACGCACTGCGCGGCATTCCGGCCCGGGTGGGGCGCCGCCTGCTGTTCCTGGCCCAGATGCACAACGGCGGCCGCATCGCCGGCGATCCGGTCAGCTTCCGTCTGACCCGCGAGCACCTGGCCAGCATGATGGGGATGACCCGCCAGGGCGTGCATAAAGTTCTCAAGACCTTCGAGGCGGAAGGCCTGATTGCCTTCAGTTATGGCCGGGTGACCGTCAACGATCCGCTGGCCCTGGAGCGGCACGTGGCCACCTGCGATTGAGCCACCTCAAATTCTGTAACCAAGCGAAACAGGCTGCCCCTTCCAATCCCCGGCGAAAACCGCAATGATCTGCTACTGACAAAAACGACCAGTCGGGTTGGCCAAAACGATCAGGCGGGTCGGTAAGTCGAGCCGGATTGGCGGTGCCACAGGGCCGCGATCCCAACAAATCGATCCTTTGCTCAAGAGGACACTGTCATGGCGATTCCCACCGGCTTCGGTCGTGCCGGATCCGCAGCAGGCAAGATCCGCCTCGGTCTGGCGCTGCTGATGTTCTGCCTGTCTGCCGCGCCCACCGTGCGGGCTGACGACACGCGCTTCCATATCTTCACCGAGAATTACCCGCCCTATAACGTTTCCAAAACCGGCAAGAACTTCGCCCACAAGCGGGAAGACATTGGCGGTATCTGTCCGGAAATGGTTGAGGCCCTGATGGCCAATACACCCTACGAGTACGAAATGAAAATGCGGGACTGGAGCTTCGCCTATCGTTGGGTCAAGGAGCACAAGAACCACGCCCTGTTCTGCACTGCCCGCACCGATGAGCGGGAGGATCAGTTCCAGTGGGTCGGACCGCTGGCGTCGATTCGCTGGACCCTGTTCGCCGCCCCGGATTCCGATATCCAGCTGAATTCCCTGGAGGACGCCAAGGGCCTGAAGATCGCCGGCTACAAGGGCGATGTGATGACCGATTACCTGCTCAGCAAGGGCTATGATGTCACCACGACGGTCACCGACGAGCAGAACCCCAGGCGACTGGTGCTGGGGCAGGTGGATCTCTGGGTGACCGACGGGCTGGTTGGCCCCATGGTGGCTAAGGAGAATGGCGATATCACCGGACTGCGACCGGTCCTGGTCTTCCGTGAGACACCGATGTACCTGGCGGTGAGCAACAAGACCGACCCCGCTGTGGTGGCGAAGCTACAGGCCGGCCTCGACAAGGCCCGCAAGGACGGCACCATCGACGCGATCAAGAAACACTACGGTATCGGTAACTAAGTCGGGCTTACTTGAGGTAGTACTCCAGGGTGGAGACAACCCGGACCGTCTTCACCGGTTGCTGCTCTTCGGTTATGCCCGGCGCCGGGTCACGGGGCAAGATCTGGAACACGCCCTGGTTGGCCCGGCGCATCCCGCCCACATCCGCACCCGCATCCTTGGCGAACTGCTGGGCCGCCTCCCGCGCCGAGGCGGTGGCCTCGGCAATCATCGCCGGCTTGATGTCGTTGAGCCCGTTAAACAGGTACGTGGGGCCGCCGGCACCATAGTCACTGGACAGCACCACGCCGGAATCCACCAGATCGCTGACCGCCTGCGCGGCCTGCTGCACCTTGTCGATGTCCTGCGAGCGCACCATCAGCGTCTGGTTGATGATAAAGCGCTTGCCGGTGGCGTTGTTCTGGTAGGGATTGGCCTGGGTATCGGTGACGTCCAGGCGCTGCAATTCCACCGCACCGGCATCGATGGCCTGCAGCTTGAGAAAGGCCTGGATGCTTTCACGGCTCTTGCGGGCCTGTTCCTGGGCAGCCGGCAGGGTGTCCCCGGTGGCGACGAAACGCAGCGGCCACAATGCCAGGTCCGCCTGAACCTGGCGCTCAGCCACCCCCTTGACGGTGACAAAACGGTCGCCGGTGCGAAGGTCCCGCAAACCGTCGGCGCCCATCCAGGCGGCGGCAATAAGGCCAGTAGCAATGATAAAGCTGGAAACAACGTTCACGCGATTCTCCTGATGGAATGAGGTACGCGGCGCCGGCGCATCCAACGCCTGGTTTGCACCGTATCCACAGCGCGGATAACTATGGTCTAGACTGATACAGGTCCTGGTGCCATGCAATTGAAATCTGGGGCTATTTTGTGTGTTTTGTAACGCCACAAGGGGGCATGTCGCTGGTGAGTGCATAGCTCCTTGGCTGTCGCAATCAGGATGCTGTCGAATGGATGACGCAAACCCCGCAAGTTCAATCCTCATCATCGAGGATGATCCCGATACGATCCACCTGCTAAGTACGATTCTCATGCCCCTGGCGAGCATCCTGTTTGCCAAGGACGGAGAGACCGGTGTGCGGCTGGCTGAACAACACCAGCCGGATGTGATCGTGCTGGATCAGCAGATGCCCGGTCAGTCTGGTCAGGAAACCTGCCGCATCCTGCAGGCGAACCCGGCCACCCGGGAATGTTCGATTGTGTTTGTAACGGCTCATAATCGCCCAGGGGACGAAGCCCGGGCGTTCGAACTGGGCGCCAGGGACTTTGTCAGCAAGCCTTTCAGTCCGGTGGTGGTGACTGCCCGGGTTCGCAATCAGTTGCTACTCAAGCAACAGTCCGACGCCTTGCGGGAGATGGCCAACATCGATGGGTTGACCGGCGCCTTCAACCGGCGTTACGCCGATCACCAGCTGGAGCATGAAATTCGTCGTCATCAGCGACAGGGTCTATCCTTGGGAGTGGTGCTGGTCGACGTGGATCATTTCAAGGCCTATAACGATCACTATGGCCATCAGGCTGGCGATGACAGCCTGCGCGCTGTGGCCCAGGCATTAATGGCCTCCGCGCGACGGCCGGGAGAGTTCGTGGCCCGCTATGGCGGCGAGGAATTCGTGGTTGTCCTGCCTCATAGCGATCCAGACGACATGGATCGTTTTGGCTGGCGAATCATCGAGACCGTCCGCGCGCTGGCCATACCCCACGACCAATCGCCGGAATACGGCCAAGTCACCATCAGTGCCGGGCTCGTGGCCGCCGTTCCCGGTGATTTCGGTGTCCGCGACTTCCTGGAAGCCAGCGATCAGGCGCTGTACGACGCCAAGCAGGCGGGACGCAACACCTATCGGACAGCCTCCCTGGAGGTTACGTAATTGCAGGGATGACGAAACAGGAGCTCATGGATGCTGAGTAGTCTGCTGGCGGGCGATGAAGACATCGCTTCCCGCCCCAAACGCTGGGTGGCGGGGCTCTTCCTGGTGGCGATCTACGTTCTGGTCGCCTATTTCAGCCTGAAACTGGCCTTTGCTGCCACCAACGTTTCCCCCATCTGGCCACCCACCGGCATCGCCGTCTCCGCCTTGTTGCTGGGCGGCTTGCGGCTGTGGCCTGCGATCACGGTCGGCGCCTTTATCGTGAACCTGATCAGCTTTCCCACCGGAACGGATGCCCTGGCTGTCACCCTGCCGGCGTCGCTTGCCATTGCCACGGGCAACACCCTGGAAGCACTGACGGCGGCCTATATCATTCGTCGACTGGCTGGTGGCCGCCGATCGTTTGACCGGGTCCTGCACGTGTTCCGCTTTGTCGGCATTGCGGTGCTTGCCTGTGTGATCAGTGCCGCCGTGGGCGTCACGACCCTGATGGTTAGCGGCTATGTCTCACCGGAGGCGTTTGCAGCGACGCTGGGCATCTGGTGGTTGGGCGATACCGTCGGCCTACTGGTGATTGTGCCGCTGGTGATCTCGCTGCTACGAATCCACGGCGAGCCCGCAGGAGAGGGGGCTTGGGGTGTCGGCATCGGGCTGGTTTTGGCTTACAGTGTGATCAGCCTGCTGGTGTTCTGGCCGGATGTGGGCATGGCGAACATCCAGCAGCTGCTGGTTTTCCTTTACATCCCCTGCCTGGGTGTCTCGGCGTACTATTTTGGATTGCGGGGCGTGGCTACGCTGAGTGCGGCGATCGCCGCCATTGCCGTGCCGGCGACCCTGTCCGGCATGGGACCTTTCAATTTCCAGACGGTGCACGCCTCGCTCGTTGCACTGGACTGCTTTCTCCTGCTGTGGGTCATTACCGGGCTGATCCTGTCCGCGGACCTGACTGAGCGGGGCCACGGCCAGAGTCGCTTCCTGAGGGATTTTATTCCTCCCTGGCTGGCGTTGATGGCGGCGTTGGCGCTGACCGTGTTGGCCTGGCGGGTGACAACGCTCAATATTGAGCAGGAGGCGAGCCAACGGTTCGAGAGCCTATCCAATGAAATCAGCATGCGCATCAAGGACCGCATCAGGGATTATCAGCAAATGCTGAGGGGCGCTGCCGGTCTTTTCTACGGCTCGGAATATGTGAGCGCTGACGACTGGCGGCGCTATGTGCGGGAATTGAAGATTAACGACGATTACCCGGGGATACAGGGCGTGGGCTATGCCGCCTATCTCACGGGAATGCAGGAAAAGGAGGCGTTCGAGTCCCGGATCCGAAGTCAGGGCTATGAGCAGTTTGCCGTCAAACCGGAAGGCATTCGGACGATCTATGTCCCGGTGACTTACCTGGAGCCCTATGATTGGCGGAACCAGCGCGCCCACGGCTACGACATGTTCTCCGAAGGCAACCGCCGCTGGGCCATGATTCGTGCCCGCGATAGGGGCGATGTGGCCCTGAGCCACCGTATTACGCTGGTGCAGGAAACCAGCGTTGGCGTTCAGGCCGGCTTCCTGATGTATGTTCCGGTTTACGACACCAATGACACCCCATCGACGATAGCGGCCCGGCGGGCTCACATCCAGGGTTACACCTACAGCCCGTTTCGTATGAACGACCTGATCGAGGGGATTCTGGGCGATGGCTTTTCCACCGTGGCCCTGGAGATTTTCGACGGTAAAGGCTCCGAGCCGGACGGCCTGCTGTACCGCGATGCTCAGCTCAATACATTGGCCCGACCGGGCGAAGCACGGACCCGGGTCTCCCTTTTGCCGGTCGCTGATCTGCAATGGACATTGCGGGTTACCGCCTTGCCGGCTTTTGCCCGCGCCATCGATTTCCAGAAAGCCCACATCGTGCTGGTGGGTGGGATACTGATCAGTCTTTTACTGTTTTCCTTCATTCGGGCGCTGGCCCTGACCCGGACCAAGGCGATTCGGCTGGCCCGTGAAATGACCGATGCCCTGCGGGCGTCTGAGGGCCGCTTTACGACGCTGGCGGAAAGCGCCAACGAAGCCATCTTCATGGTGGATGGGCAGGGCAGCATCCAGTCCTGGAATCGTGCTGCGACGGTGATCTTCGGCTACACCCCGAAAGAGGTGCTGGGACGGCGCTGGCTGATGCTGTTGCCGCACGAAGAGCGCCAGGACCGGGTGTCGGAAATCAGTAACCTGGCGGCCTACACCAATGCCCGCCTGGCGGAGCACGATATCCGGTTGCAATGCCGTCGCCGGGATGGTGAGACGTTCCCGGTGGAGCTGTCCCTTTCGAAGTGGGAGTCCGGTGGCGAAACGTTTTTCGGCATTATCCTTCGCGACGTCACCGAGCAGCGGCTGGCGGAGCAGCGCCTGAATGAGGCCCGTCAGGTGGCGGAAGCGGCCAGTCGCGCCAAGACCGAATTCGTGGCCAACATGAGTCACGAGATCCGAACCCCCATGAACGCCATGCTGGGCATGACGCAGATCCTGTCCCGCACGCCGCTGAGCGCGGACCAGCGGCGATACGTGGACATGGTGCAGGCAGCCGGACGATCCCTGTTGGCGATACTCAACGACATCCTTGATTTCTCCAAGATCGAAGCGGGCAAGATGGAGCTGACCCACGACGCCCTGAATCTGGATGACCTGACTAGCAGCCTGGCGTCGATCATGTCGCTGGACGCTTCCGGCAAGCATCTCGAGCTGGCGATCGGCATCGAGCCGGACGTGCCCCGGGAACTGATCGGCGACGAGTTGCGCATTCGCCAGGTGTTGATCAACCTGCTGAGCAACGCCATCAAGTTCACCGAGGCCGGAGAAGTTTCCCTGCTGGTGCGCCTGGTCGATCGCGAGGATCAGACCGGGATGTTCGAGTTTGTGGTGAGGGACACCGGCATTGGTATCTCGCCGTCCCAGCTGCAGAAACTGTTCCGTGCCTTCACACAGGCGGATTCATCGACCACCCGCCGCTTTGGCGGTACCGGCCTTGGGCTGACCATATCCAACAAGCTGGTGTACCTGATGGGGGGCGAAATCCGCGTCAACAGCGAGCTGGGCAAGGGCAGTGAGTTTATCGTTTCGCTGCCGCTGAGCATTGCCGGTTTTGGGATTGATCAGGAGGGCATCCGCAGGCTGGGGCGTATGCAGGTGATGCTGGTCGACGACAACGACACCTCGCGGGACTACTTGCACAAGACGTTGCAGGGCTGGAAATGGAGCGTGGACAGCCTGGCCCGCCCGCACCTGTTGGAGCAGCGGCTGGATCAGGCCGTGCCTTACGACCTGTTCCTGATCGATTACGACATGCCCGGGTTGAACGGGATGGAACTGGCACGCTCGATTCGCCGCCTGAAGCGATATGACAGTGCGACCGTCATTCTGCTGGCGGGCGCATTTGAGCAGGAAACCGTCATGGCCTCACCGGACATTGAATTGGTGGATGCGGTTCTGCTCAAACCGGTTACCAGCTCCCAGCTGTACGATCGGCTCAACGAGTTGATGGCCGCCAAGAACGGTGGAATGTCGCCGTCGCTGCCGGAAAACAGCAAGCTGGCGGGCCGCCTGGCGGGAGCCCATATCCTTCTGGTGGAAGACAACCCGCTGAACCAGACGGTGGCCGCCGGGTTCCTGGAGTTTGCCGGCGCTACCGTATCGATTGCTCCAAACGGTCAGGCTGCCGTGGACGCCATCGCCGAGCTGAATCATCCTTATGACCTGGTGCTGATGGACGTACAGATGCCGATCATGGACGGCATTGCCGCCACCCGCCTGATACGCAGCGAACTGAAGGCCAAACTGCCAGTGCTGGCCATGTCGGCGGGCGTTCTGGACAGTGAGCGGACGGAATGCAGCCAGGCCGGTATGAATGGTTTTATCGGTAAGCCGGTGGACGAGGTGGAGCTGATCACCACCATCGCGGAGCATCTGGGCATCGGCAGCGAGCGCCCGGTTCGGCTGACAGCGGACGGCGAGCCGATCCAGCCGGAGCCCCCCTGGGTGGACTTCAGCAGCCTGGACGCCCTGGTGCAGGCCCATCCGGAAGCGGGCCGATCGCTGATGGGTGTGGTGGCCGGCATTGTCGAGCGGGGTATGGCGCCGATGGACGAAGCCCATGACTTGTGGGCTGCCGGCGATGGCACCGAAGCGGCGCGGCGCCTGCACACACTGCGTGGTTCACTGGGCACCATCGGCGCCCGGGCGTTCGCCGACGACGCACATGAGCTGGAACAGGCGTTGCGGTCGATGCCGGACGCCGATTTTCTTGGCGATCAGTGGGCATCACTGGCGGCGGGTTATCAGCGGGTGCTCGATGCCGTGCAGGACTGGCTGGAAGCGCATGACGGCGACAGCGCCCCCGACGACAAACCTGAATTGGATGACGCCGCGCTGGCGGAATTGCGTGAGCTGTTGGCACAGAATAACCTGAGGGCGCAGGCGTTGTTCCTGCAGTATCGAGACGCCCTAGCGGAGCTGTTGTCGCCGTCCAGTATGGCCGAAGCGGAACAGGCGATGCGGCAGTTGGACTTCGAATGGGTGAAATCGGTCCTGGATGATCTGTAAGCGTGTTGGCGCGGAGGTGGTATGAAAACCATAGGTTTGTTGGGCGGTATGAGCTGGGAATCCACGGTCAGCTATTACCGGGCGCTCAATGAAGGAATAAAGGCCCGGCTGGGCGGACTGCATTCCGCGAAGATCTGCCTACACAGTGTTGATTTCGCCGAGATCGAGCCGCTCCAGCGTAGTGGCGATTGGGACGAAACCGCACGCCTGCTTTCCGCGGCGGCTCGTTCTGTGGAAGCCGCGGGCGCCGACTTCCTGCTGATCGGCACCAACACCATGCACAAGGTGGCGCCGCAGATCGAAGCGGCGATCTCCATTCCGCTGTTGCACATCGCCGATGCCACCGCCGAGCGCCTGCAGGACGACGGCATTGCCCGGGTCGGCCTGATCGGTACCCGATACACTATGGAGCAGGATTTCTACAAAGGCCGCATGGCCGAGCGGTTCGGCCTCGACGTGCGGGTGCCGAACGCGGACGAGCAGGCGGTCATCCATCGGGTGATCTTCGAGGAACTGTGCCAGGGCATCATCCGGGACGACTCCCGGGACGCCTTCCTGAAGATTATCCAGCGACTCTACGAGGCCGGCGCCGAGGCCGTGATCCTCGGCTGCACCGAAATCGCGCTGCTGGTGGGGCCGGAGGACACCGGTGTGCCGCTCTATGACACCACCCGCATCCACGCCGAACAGGCGGTTGAACGCGCCCTGGCGGGTTGATCAGCCCGCCAGACGTTCGGCGATCTGCCGTTCCAGCTCGTCCTGATCCGCCGCAAACCGCCGGATACCTTCGGCCAGCTTGTCCGTTGCCATGGGGTCTTCGTTGTGGCCCCAGCGGAAGTCGGACTCGGTCATCAGAGCCGGGCGCTGGCCACTGCTTTTGCCATCGTGAATCTGCCGGGACACCTCGCCGTCACCGGCGGCCAGCTCCTCCAGCAGCGCCGGGGAGATGGTCAGTCGGTTGCAGCCGGCCAGTGCCAGCACCTGCCCGGTATTACGGAAGCTGGCGCCCATCACCACGGTTTCGAAGCCGCCTTTTTCCACTCGCTCGCATACGCCACGCACAAAGCGCACACCGGGATCGATGTCCGGCGTGTAGTCGCGGCCGGTCTGCTGCTTGTACCAGTCGGTGACGCGGCCCACGAATGGCGACACCAGGAACACGCCGGCGTCGAAGCAGGCCTGGGCCTGGGCGTCGGAAAACAGCAGCGTGAGGTTGCACTGGATGCCGTCCCGCTCCAGGCGTTCGGCGGCGCGGATCCCTTCCCAGGTGGACGCCAGCTTGATCAACACCCGCTCCGGGCCGATCCCGTGCCGGTCGTAGTCGGCAATCAGGTCGTGGGCCTTGCGGATGCTGGCCTCGGTATCGAACGACAGTCGCGCCGGCACTTCGGTGGAGACCCGTCCCGGAATCATGCCGGCGATTTCCGTGCCGATGGTGACTGACAGCCGATCCACGGCTTTTTCGACCCGCGCTTGCGGGTCGCTGATCTCGGCCTTCAGCTTTGCCAGCGTGGCGTCGATCAGATGTTGTTGGCTGTCCAGCCCGAAGGCCTTGAGAATCAGCGACGGATTGGTGGTGGCGTCGTGGGGCTGGTAGCGGCGAATCGCTTCCAGGTCGCCGGTATCGGCCACGATCAGGGAATGGCGTTTCAGGGCATCGAGTTGAGTCATGGTCCTCCTCCTGTGAATGATGAGTGAGGCGCGCGACCCGCGGCGGAAAGCCTCAGGCCGTCACGCCGTAACGTTCTTCCAGGGCCTTACGATAGCGGCGGTAGACCGTCTCGTAGGCGGTCCGGCTCTGTGTTTCGGGCCGGGTCAGCGTGCTGTCGTCCAGGCTGACCAGTTGGTCGCACAGTTGTGCCAGGGTGGGACCGTTGCCTTCGGCCTGGCCATGGCACCAGGCCGCCTGGATGGCCGCGCCCAGTGCCGCTGCCTCGTTGATGCGTGGGCAGATGACCTCGGCGCCCAGGACATCGGCGACGATCTGGCGCCACACCGGTGAACGGGCACCGCCGCCGATCAGGCGGATCTGGCTGGCGCCCTGGGCCAGATCGCCCAGATGCTCCAGGCCGTAGCGCAGGCCGAACGTGGCGCCTTCCACCACCGCCCGGCACAGGTTGGCCCGGGTGGTGTTCAGGTTGTCCAGGCCGATAAAGCTGGCGGTGGCGTGAGGCAGCATGGGGACGCGTTCGCCGTTGAAGAAGGGCAGTACCGTCACACCCTCGGCGCCGATGGGCGCCTGCGCCATGCGATCGCCGAACGCCGTCAGGTCCAGCCCGAACAGCTGGCGGACCAGGGTGGTGGCGGACGTGACGTTCATGGTGCAGGCCAGTGGCAGCCAGCCGTCGCTGCTGGCGCAGAAGTTGGCTACCATGGCGCTGTCGCTGACCACCGGATCGGACGAATAGGCGTAGACGGTCCCGGACGTGCCCAGGCTGACGGTCACCAGGCCGGGCTGGATATTGCCGGTGCCGATGGCGCCCATCATATTGTCGCCACCGCCGCTGGCGACGAGAACGTTTTCAGCCAGACCCAACCGTTGCGCCATCTTGGGGGTGACGGTACCCGCCGGTTCCCGGGAGTCGATCAACCGCGGCAGCACACGGGCGGGGTCCAGTTCCGGTGCGATGAGATTGAACACGTCCTCGCGCCATTGCCGGGTCCGGGTATCGAAGTAGCCGGTGCCGGACGCGTCGCCGGCTTCCGCCACCTTATCGCCGGTCAGGCGGAAGTTGAGGTAGTCGTGGGGCAGCAGGATGCTGTCGATCCGCTGGTAGGCCTCCGGATGGATTTCCCGCAGCCAGGCGAGCTTGGAGGCGGTGTAGCCGGTCTGCAGTACCAGCCCGAGTCGTTCGATGCAGCCGTCCTCGCCACCCAGTTGTTCCACCAGTTGGCTGTTGTGGCGGGCGGTTTCGGTATCGCACCAGAGCTTGGCCGGGTGCACCGGCTGGCCGTCCCGATCCAGGGCCACCAGCCCGTGCTGCTGGCCGGAAATGCCAATGGCGCGGATCGCCCTGGGGTCGATGCCGGCCTGCGCGATCGCGTCACCCAGGGCCTCGACAAAGGCGGTCATCCAGGCCTCCGGGTCCTGCTCGCGACGGCCGTTGGCGCCCTCGATCAACTCATGCGGGCGGCTGCCTTCGCCGAGAATGCGGCCGTATTCCGGATCGACCACCACCACTTTGGTGCTCTGGGTGCCACAGTCTGCGCCTACGTACATGAGACTCTCCTTGTGTCGATACGGTGTGAGACCCTCAAGCATAGACGGTGTTTCACAAAACCCCCTTCACCAGCGCGTCCACCGTGGCCCGAGCCCCGGATGACCGCAGGCTGTAGAGTGCTGCCAGGAAGGCGTCCCGGAAACGGGGCTGGTCGCTCAGGTCGCCGAACAGTTCCCGGTTCTCGATGAACGCCGTCGGGTGGGCGCGGCTTTCAGCGGCGATGGCCATCAGTTGGTCCTTGAGCGGATCGACCACGTCGATGGGCTGGCCGTCCTCGTCGGTGCCTTCGGTATAGCGTGCCCAGCTGGCCACCACGGCGGCGGCCCGGTGGATCTCGCCACCTCGCTCCAACTGCTCGCGGACGACGGGCAACAGCCACTTGGGAATCCGGTCCGAGCTCTCGGCACACAGCCGCGCCAGGGTGTCTTTGATTTCCGGATTGGCAAAGCGCTCGATCAGCGTGTGCCGGTAGTCGGCCAGATCGACACCGGGAACCGGCGCCAGGGTGGGCGTGCCTTCGTTTTCCATATAGGCCAGCAAAAATTCAACAAACAGCGGATCCTGGCAGACCTCGTGGGCGTAGCGATAGCCGCTCAGGTAACCGAAATAACACAGCGCCTGGTGGCTGGCATTGAGCAGGCGCAGCTTCATCAGTTCGTAGGGCTCCACATCCTCGACCACCTGCACGCCGGCGTCCTCCACTGGCGGGCGTCCATCGACGAAACGATCCTCCAGCACCCACTGGGTAAACGGCTCGCAGACCACCGGCCAGCGGTCCTCGACGTCAAAGCGGGACTGCAGTTCGGCGGTGTCCGCGTCCGTCGTGACGGGGGTGATCCGGTCCACCATGGAGTTGGGGAAGGTCACGTTGGCCTCGATCCACGCCGCCAGTTCCGCATCCCGGCGCCGGGCATAGGCGGTAAACATGCGGTGGGCCACGTCGCCGTTGCCCTGGATGTTGTCGCAGGACATCACCGTGAAGGGCGTGATGCCCCGCTCGCGGCGCCGGCGCAGGGCTTCGGTGACCAGGCCGAAGGTGGTGCGCGGCTGCTCGGGGTTGCTCAGGTCCTGTTGCACGTCCAGGTTGGAGAAGTTGAACTCGCCGGTCACCGGATGGAAGTTGTAGCCGCCTTCGGTCACCGTCAGCGACACGATGCGGATGGCGGGATCGGCCATGCGCTCGATCACCGCATCCGGGTCGTCCGGGGCGAACAGGTAATCCACCAGGCTGCCGATGACCCGCGCGTCGTAGTGGCCGTCCGCATGCTTGACCACCAGGGTGTACAGATAGTCCTGGCTGGCAAGGGCCTCCTGCATGCGCCGGTCGCCGGGCATAACGCCGACACCGACGATGCCCCAGTCCAGCGCCTTGCCGTCATTCATGAGCTGGTCCAGGTACATGGCCTGGTGGGCGCGGTGAAAGCCACCCACGCCGAAATGCACGATGCCCGCCGTAACGGATTGTCGGTCATACCCGGGTACGGCGACCTGGGTATCGAGACGGCTGAGCTGTTTGCGGGAGAGACGGGTCATCGTTACCTCCTGTCGGAGCAAGGGTTGGTTTTCCGTTACGTGGGTATTCGCTCGTGATCGGCGGCCCAGCGGATGTCGGGTTCAATGGACGCCTGTTTCACCAGGCGACTGTTCAGCATGTCTTTGTCGTAGGTCTTGGCCCGGGCGCCGGCTGCGTCCTGGCCCATGTCCTGCCAGCGGCGGAGCAGACGCGCGGCCAGCAAGTCGTCCGGCACCTCCAGGAACAGCTTGAGATCGAACAGGTCGTGCAGCGCCCGCCAGGGATCCCGGTCGAGCAGCAGGTAGTTGCCCTCGACGATGACGATGCGATGCGCCGGCGTAACGATCCGCCCTCCGGCGCGGGCCAGGTCGAGCGGCCGGTCGAACACCGGCACCGCGACGTTGCCCGAGTTGTTGCGAATTCGCTGCAGATCCCACAGCAGGCCCTCGGGATTGAACGTCTCCGGTGCGCCCTTGATCGGTACCTGTCCGCGCGGTTCCAGCACGGCGTTGTCGTAGTGGTAACCGTCCATCGGGACCACCACGGTGCTGCCGGGCACCTCGCGGTTCAGCAGCTCGGCCAGGCGTTCCGACAGGGTCGACTTGCCGGCGGCCGGCGGCCCGGCGAGGGCAACGATCAGCCGCTGGCGCTGCCCGGCCGCGGCCAGGATGTGATCGGTGACGTCTTGAATACTGGGTGTCATGGTTCCTTCTCCGACAGCTTGATGGCGGCAGCCACTCGATGGCCGACCGCCCGCCGCCGTCAGCTCATCCAGTTGCCACCATCCACATTCAATGTTTGTGCAACCACATAGTCGGCGTCCTCGCTGGCCAGGAACACCGCCGCCCCGGCATGATCCTCCGGGCGGCCCATCCGGCCATAAGGCACCGCTTCGCCCACCAGGCGCTTCTTCTCGCCGAGCGGGCGGTTCTCGTACCGCGCGAACAGGGCGTCGACCTCCTCCCACATGGGGGTGTCGACCACACCGGGCGCGATACCATTCACGTTAATACCGTATTTGATCAGGTCCAGGCCACAGGATTGTGTGAGGCTGATAACGGCGGCCTTGGACGCGCAGTAGGTGCTGACCAGCGCTTCACCGCGCCGGCCGGCCTGACTCGACATGTTGATGATCTTGCCACCGCGCCCGCGATCCACCATCGATTGGGCCACCGCCTGCAGGGTGAAGAACATCCCCTTCACATTGACGTTGAACTGGCGGTCGTAGCTCTCTTCGGTGACGTCCAGGACCGGTGCCATATCAAAGACCGCGGCGTTGTTGACCAGGATGTCGATGCCGCCCCAGCGGTCGGTGACCGTTCGGATCAGGGCGTTGATGGAGGCGCGGTCGCACACGTTCAGCGGCTCGCCGATGACCCGGTCCGGGTCGGTCAGCGTGCTGCGGATCTCATCCACGGCGGTACGAATGGCGGCCCGGTCGATGTCGGCCACGACCACCCGGGCGCCTTCGGCCAGGTAGCGTTCGGCAATGGCCCGGCCAATGCCGCGGGCGCCACCGGTGATCACGGCTACTTTATCCTGTAATTTCACAGTGGATCTCCTTTGCGTCAGCCTGCGCTGCGGTGTTGGCGCCATTCATCGATCAGGGTCTCCAGTCCGGTCATGTGGCGCAGGATGCGCCAGGCGCCGGCGTCTTTCAGGTGTTCGGCGTGGTCCGGCGGGATGTGACTGGCGCCGGTAAAGCCGATGACGGTCATGCCCGCGGCTTTGGCCGCAGTCACGCCTGAGACGCTGTCTTCCACCACCAGACAGTCCTGCGGGGAGCAGCCCAGCTCCCGGGTGGCCAGCAGGTAAACGCCGGGATCCGGTTTGGGCAGGGCGACCTGTTCGGCGGTGAACAGCGGAACCGTGCCCAGCCGGGCATCGAGGCCGGTCGTGGCCAGGGAGTTGCACACCCGGAAACGGCTGGAGTTGGAGACGATCGCCAGGGGCAGCTCAAGCCGGTCCAGTGTTTCGGCGACGCCGTCGATAGGCTGCAGTGCTTTCGCCAGTCGGGCCTCGATGGCCTCGTCGATGCGCGGCAGGGCGTCCGCCGGCAGCGTGTGGCTGCTGAGGGCCTCCAGGTGCAGCAGGATGTTCTCGGTGGTCATGCCCAGGGCATGGTGCAGTACCGTGTCTGTCTGCAGGTCCGGCAGCCAATCGCGCAACTGTTCCACCAGCGTGGCTTCGGCGATGACTTCGCTGTCCACCAGCACGCCGTCGCAATCGAAAATCAGCGTCTCCATGGGTGCCCTCACTGATCGTCGCCGGAATCCGCCGGGGCCCGGTTGGCCTGGCGGTTGATGGCGGTGAGCGGGTGGCGTTGCAGGCTCTCCAGGGCCAGGCCGTCCTCGCGGAACAGGTGGCCGCGGAAGGGCTCGAAGCCGAAGCGGATGGTGTCGCCCACCTTATGCTCGATGTCGCCGTCGGCGACCACGGTGATCATGCCGTGGTCCATTTGCACGTAGAGGGAGGTCGCGCCGCCCAGGCGTTCGATCACCTGGATCTTGCCGCTCATCGGACCGTTGTCGTCCAGGTTCAGGTGCTCCGGGCGGATGCCCAGTTCCAGCGAGGCACCCGCGGCCAGCTCTTCGCCGTTGACCGGGACCCGGCAACCCTGGCCGCCGGGCAGGGTGACCTGCACGCCGTCGGCGTTGGCGTCCTGGAAGTCCACCGGCAGGAAGTTCATCGTGGGGGAACCGATGAACCCGGCCACGAACCGGTTGCGCGGATGGTGGTAGAGCTCCATGGGTGAGCCCACCTGTTCCACCTCGCCGCCCTGCAGCACCACGATCTTGTCGGCCATGGTCATGGCTTCGATCTGGTCGTGGGTCACGTAGATCATGGTGGCGTCGAGTTCTTCGTGCAGTCGGGCCAGTTCCACCCGCATCTGCACCCGCAGCGCGGCGTCGAGGTTCGACAGAGGCTCGTCGAACAGGAAGATGCTGGGGTTGCGCACGATGGCGCGGCCGATGGCCACCCGCTGGCGCTGCCCGCCGGACAGGGCCTTGGGCTTGCGGTCCAGCAGGTTTTCCAACTGCAGGATGCGGGCGGCATCGAGCACCTTGTCCTTGCGCTCGGACTTGGATACACCCGCCAGGCGCAGGCTGAAGCCCATGTTGTCCTCGACCGTCATGTGGGGGTAGAGCGCGTAGCTCTGGAACACCATCGCCAGACCCCGTTCGGCCGGGCCGATGTCGTTCATGCGTTTGCCATCAATGACAATATCGCCGTCGGTCGCGCTTTCCAGGCCGGCGATCATGCGCAGGAGCGTGGATTTACCGCAGCCCGATGGGCCAACGAAGACGACGAACTCCCGGTCCTTCACTTCCAGGTCCACGCCCTTGATCACGTGGGTGTCGCCGAATTCCTTGATGACGTTTTTCAGTTGAAGCGTTGCCATGTTGAAACCTTTCTATGTGAAGACGGCTACTTGACGGCGCCGAAGGTCAGGCCCCGGACCATCTGTTTCTGGGTGAGCCAGCCAAAGACCAGGATGGGCGCGATGGCCATCGTGGAGGCGGCGGACAGTTTCGCCCAGAACAGTCCCTCGGGACTGGAGAAAGAGGCGATGTACGCCGTCAGCGGCGCGGCCTGCGAGGTGGTCAGGTTGAGGCTCCAGAAGGCCTCGTTCCAGCTCAGGATGACCGACAACAGACCGGTGGAGGCGATCCCCGGCAGGGTCAGCGGCATCAGCAGGTAGAGCACCTCCTGCAGGGTGCTGGCGCCGTCCATACGGCCGGCTTCGAGAATGTCCTTGGGCAGGTCCTTGAAGAAGGTGTAGAGCATCCACACCACGATCGGCAGGTTCATCAGGGTGTAGACGATGACCAGCCCGGTGCAGGTGTCCAGCAGCCCGGTGTCCCTAAACAGCAAGTAGATCGGCACCAGCACGCCCACCGGCGGCAGCATCTTGGTGGAGAGCATCCACAGCAGTGTGCCCTTGGTGCGCTTGGTGGGCAGGAACGCCATGGAATAGGCCGACGGAATGGCGATGATCAGCGCCAGGAGGGTGGAACCGAACGAGACGATCACGCTGTTCCAGGCAAACTTGAAGTAGTCCGCCCGCTGCTGGACTTCGGCGTAGCTGTCCAGGGTCGGCGTGAAGATCAGGCTGGGGTCGGACACGGCCTCGACCTCGGTCTTGAAGCCGGTCAGCACCATCCAGAAGATCGGGAAGAAAATGATAAAGGCGATCACCCAGGCCAGCAGGCCGATGGCGAAGCGCTTGAGCGTTGATGGGTTCATGGGAGCCTCCGCCTCAGTCTTCCAGGTTCTTGGCCACGAGCCGCACCAGGAAGATCGCGACAATGTTGGCCAGGATGATGGCGACGACGCCGCCAGCGGATGCCATGCCCACATCGAAGTCGAGCAGGGCGCGGATGTAGATCAGGTAGGCCAGGTTGGTGGTGGCCAGGCCCGGTCCGCCCGAGGTGGTGACAAAGATCTCCGCGAACACGGTCAGCAGGAAGATCATCTCGATCATGATCACCACGCTGATCGCCCGCCGCAGGTGAGGCAGGGTGATGAAAAAGAAAATCGAAATGGGGCCGGCGCCGTCCATGCGGGCCGCTTCCACCTGGTCCTCATCCAGCGACTGGATGGCGGTGAGCAGGATCAGCAGCGCAAACGGCAGCCACTGCCAGGCGACGATCATGACGATAGACGTCAGCGGCAGCGATGAGAACCAGTCCACCGGCTGGGCACCGAACAGTTCGGCGATCCAGGCGAAGATGCCGTTGGCCGGATGCATCATCAGGTTCTTCCAGACCAACGCACTGACCGTCGGCATGACGAAGAACGGGGAGATCACCAGCACCCGGGCGATGCCGCGACCGAAGAACTCCTGCTGGAACAGCACGGCCAGCAGGGTACCGCCGACGACGGTGATGACGAGCACCCAACCCACCAGCAACAGGGTGTTGAGCATCGATTTCCACAGGGCCGGGTCGGTAAACAGGTATTCGTAGTTTTCCAGACCGGCAAACCCGGTCATGGTGGGCATCAGCAGATTGTAGCGCTGCAGCGAGAACCAGACGGTCATCGCCAGTGGCACGATCATCCACAGGAACAACAGGGTGACAGCGGGGGCCTGCAGCGCCAGGGGACGAAGTCCGCCGACGGTGCGCCCGGCAGCTCGGGGTTTGTTCATGGTCGTATCCGGGGTTGGGTGGGGTGCCGGGACGGCCGCAGCCGTCCCGTCGAAGACCCGATTACTTGATGTAGCCCGCGCGCTCCATGGTGCGCTGGGTGGCGCGCTGGGCGCTGCTCAGGGCCTGGTCGACCGACATTTCGCCGGTCAGGGCGGCGGCGATCATCTGACCCACCTGGGTACCGATGGCCTGGAACTCAGGAATGCCCACGATCTGGACCCCGGTGTAAGGCACCGGCTTGAGGGTCGCATCGGTGGGATCGGCCTCGCGAATCGCGTCGAGCACGAAGTCGGCGAAAGGCGCGGCTTCCTGGTACTTCTCGTTGGCGTAGGTGGACTCGCGGGTGCCCGGCGGCACGCTGGTCCAGCCTTCTTTCTCACCGACCATCTTGATGTAGTCCTGCGAGGTGGCCCAGGTGATGAACTCACGCGCCGCATCCTTGGCATCCGATGAAGACGGAATGGCCAGGGCCCAGGACCACAGCCAATGGGAACCTTTCGGCGTCGCCGCGACCGGTGCGGGGGCGAAGCCCAGCTTGTCAGCGACCTTGGACTCTTTCGGGTTGTAGAGCTTGCCGGCGGCGGAGGTGGCGTCGACCCACATCGCGCAGTTGCCGCGAGAGAACAGCGCCAGATTCTCGTTGAAGCCGTTGGAGCTGGCGCCGGCTGGGCCGTAGTTCTTCAGCAGGTCGACGTAGAAGTTGATGGCTTCATGCCACGCCTTGGAATCGATTTCCGGCTTCCAGTCCATGTCGAACCAGCGGCCGCCGTAGGTGTTCACCAGGGTGGTCACGAAGGCCATGTTCTCGCCCCAGCCCGGCTTGCCGCGCAGGCAGATACCGGCCACGTCGTGGTCCGGGTCGTTGAGCTTGGCCGCCCAGTCGTGGACCTCGTCCCAGGTGGGCTGCTCGGTCATCTCGATGCCCGCTTTGTCGAACAGGTCCTTGCGGTAATACATCATCGAGCTTTCGGCATAGAAGGGCAGCGCGTAGGGCTTGTCCTCGTAGCTCAGGCCGTCGATGACCGGCTTGAGCAGGTCGTCCGGCTTGTAATCCGCCGGCAGGTCGGTGAGCGGTGTCAGCCAGCCGCGCTCGGCCCAGATGGGTGCTTCATAGGTGCCGATGGTCATGACGTCGAACTGGCCGCCATGGGTGGCAATGTCGGTGGTGAGGCGCTGGCGCAGTACATTCTCCTCCAGGACGACCCATTCCAGATTGATGTCCGGATGGGATTTTTCGAAGGCGTCGGAGAGGCGCTGCATGATGACCATGTCGTTGTTGTTGACCGTGGCCACGGTGACGGTTTCGGCATGGGCCGCAAAACTGCTGACGGCCATCATGCCCGCGAGGGGCAGTGCATAAGAGAGCTTCATGGCTTGCTCCTGTTGTGGGAGGTCTTGGTGTTGTTTTATTAAGCCGGACTGCTTGGTTGTTTTGATCAATTGAATCTACGCCCGAACAATTGATCAGTCAAGGGCAAAAAATTTTGCTCCGGTCGGGGCGGTCCGGATCAGCGCCGGACCGCGTTATCGAGCACGTAGCGGGCCGCCGCCTCGTCCGTAATCAGCCCCTTCAGCCAGCCGCCGCGCAGGGCGGAGAGAATGGCCGGGCCCTTGTCGGTACCGCCGGCCAGTGCCACCAGACGTTGGGGTGCCAGACTTTCCAACGCCGGGCTGGTGACCCGCCGGGTGACGGAGCAGTCGATGATGCGGCCCTGCGCATCCAGCGGCCAGCCGAGAAGTTCACCCACCGCGCGGCAGTTCAGCAGTTCGTCGAGTTCCGATTCGTTGATGAAGTCGTCCTGGAACAGGGTGGCCTGACGATTGATTGGCCCCACGCCGATAAAGCCGACTTCCGCATCGGCGGCGACGCTGGCGATGGCCCGGAACAGGCGTTGGTTCAGCAGGGCCTCGCGTTCCTCGACGGAGCCGGCCACCACCGGGGCGGGCAGCAGGAAGCGGCCGCTGGCGGTCTTGTCCGCCAGGGCGGTGACGCCGTCATAGCGGTTGGAAGATCCGTCCCGGGCGACGTTGCCCACCAGGGACACGAAACGGTGTTGGGGCCGGTCCATGCGGCTGACCGCTTCCACCGTGGCGCGCACGGTCCGGCCGGAGCCGAGGGACAGGGTCAGCGGATCGGTGCGTTCCAGATAGCGGGTCAGGCGATCGCAGCCAGCCACGGCCACGTAATGGGCGCTGTTGTGTTCGGCGTCCGGGTCGACCGGCACCACGTCGCAGAACTCCAGGTCGAACTGGTCGCGCAGCGCCTGACCCAGCGTCATGCAGTTGGAAATGGGGTGATCGATGTGAACCTTGATCAGCCCTTCCTGACGGGCCAGGGCCAGCAGGCGCTGGACGCCGGGGCGGGAGACGCCCAGCTGCGCAGCGATTTCGTCCTGGGTGCGTCCACCCACATAGGAGAGCCAGGCGGCCCGGGCGGCCTGGTCGAGTTTGACTTCAAATTTATCCATGGTGCTGCGGACATCCTCGGCGGCAAAGTGCCCTGATCATCGCAAGCAGGCCGGCAATTCACAACAATTGTTGTGGTTGTGCGGTGTTCTGGAGGGCCGTGTCAGAGCGTGCCGCCGGTCTCGATCCGGTAACCCAGGTCGATCACGCGCTGGCTGACGTCGGCGCCCTGGAGTCGTTCCAGCAACACGTCCGCCGCCCGGCGACCAATGGCTTCCCGGGGCGTGACGACACTGGCCAGCCGGGGCGTCATCACCTGACCCACGTCATGGCCGTGGAAACCGACAATGGCCATTTTCTCCGGCACGGGAATGCCGCGGCGCTGGCACTCGAAGAAGGCCCCGATGGCCACGTCGTCGTTGGTGCAGAAGATGCCGTCGGCTTCCGGGTGCTCCTCCAGGATGCGGGCCATCAGCGTGGCGCCGACGGAATAGGACGACCGCTGTTCGAAGCGCAGGATGATCGGCTCCAGACCGTGTTCTTCCATGGCGCGTACGTAGCCGTCCTGACGCTGGATGGTCCGCGTATCCAGTCGCACGCCGAGATAGACCACGTGCTTGCGGCCACGGCGAATCATCTCGCTGACCATGTCGTAGGAGGCCTGCACGTTGTCGAACCCGACGGCCTGCTCGAACGGCGGCAGGTGCGTGTCCATCAGTTCGATGGTGGGCACGCCGGCGGTTTCCAGCATGCGCCGGCTGCGCTGGGTGTGCTGGCTTTCCGACAGGATCAGGGCGTCGACGTTGTAGGACAGCAGGGCGGACAGGCTGCGTTCCTCAACCTCGGGGCTGTAGCCGTAGTGGGCCATCATCAGGTGGTAGCCGGCGGGTTCGGTGACGCTTTCGATGCCCTTCACCACGTCGGCAAAAACCTGGTTGGTCAACGATGGCAGCAGCACGCCGATGGCGCGGCTGGTGGCCTTGGACAGGATGTCCGGCGCCCGGTTGGGGATATAGCCGATCTCCTCCGCCACGGCGAAGATCCGCTCGCGCATTTTCTCCGACACGTTGTCGGCACCGCGCAGACAGCGGCTGACGGTCATCTTCGTGGCACCGACCCGGTCGGCGATGTCCTGCAATGTGGGGCGTCGTTTCTTGGCCATGGTTGTTGTTCGGTCCTCTCTAAAGCGGCGCCTATGATACGTCATGACTCGGGGGCTGAAAGCGGTCGGTTGATCCCGCCCGGGGCGCGCTGTAAATACATCCCTGTACGCTCACCGGCAGCATCCCTGCTGCCGGAGTCCCCGGGCGGGATCAACCGCCCGCTTTCGAATCCCTCAGGTGCTGGCTTCCAGGCGTGTCAGACACTGTTGCAGGACCTGCTCCGGTGTCTGTGCAATATCGACGATGATCGCCTCCTCCGGCCCTGGTTCTTCCAGGGACTGGAACTGGCTCTCCAGCATCGACTGCCCATTGAAGTAGTGGTCCCTGCGCTGGGCGTGGCGCGACCAGATGGTGTCGAATGAGCCTTTCAGGTAGACGAACTGCAGCTCTGGATCGCCGGTGCGCAGCTGGTCCCGGTAGACCTGCTTCAGCGCGGAGCAGGCCAGCACCAGGCCGTCCTGCTGGCGGATCAGGTCCGCCAGGTCGGCCAGCCAGCCCTCCCGGTCGGCATCCGTCAGCGGGATGCCGTTGGCCATTTTCTCCACGTTGGCGCGACTGTGGTAATCGTCCGCATCGAAGAACGGGACACCCAGTTGCTCGCCCAGCCGCTGACCGACCAGGCTCTTGCCACTGCCCGAGACGCCCATGACGACGATCTTGGGATGTTTCATATCACTGCCACCATAACGCCAGTTGCGGGAATGCGATCACCAGGCCCAGTGCCAGGATCTGCAGCACGATGAAGGGCACCAGGGAGCGGAAGATCTCGCCCAGGGAAATGTCCGGCGGAGTCACGGTCTTCAGGTAGAAGGCGGCCGGGCCGAACGGTGGTGACAGGAACGACACCTGCATGTTCATGCAGAACACCACGCCGAACCAGATCGGGCTGTAGCCCAACTCGTTCACGATCGGCACGAAGATCGGCATCGTCAGCAGGGCCACACCCACCCAGTCCAGGAACATGCCCAGCACCAGCAGGATCAGCATCATGAACAGGATGGTCAGCAGGCCGTTGCCGCCGCTGACGGTGAAGACCATGTCGCGGACGAAATCGATGCCGCCCATCAGGTTGTAGACACCCACCAGAGCGGTGGCGCCAATGCCGATCCAGATGATCATGCCGCACACCCGCAGGGTGCTGATGGTGGACTTGCGGATCATGGCCAGGTTCAGCTCGCCACGGATGGCGGTGGAGATGGCGATGCCCAGCACACCCAGGGCCGACGCTTCGGTCACCGACGCCACGCCGCCGTAGATGCTGCCCAGCACCACGACCACGGACAGGATCGGGAAGAACAGCGCCTTGAAGAAGTTCGGCGCCGGGGTTTCCGGCTCATCCGTATCGGAAGGCAGGGGCGCGATTTCCGGCTTCAGCCAGACGCGGACCAGGACATAAGCCACATAGAACAGCGCCAGGATCAGGGCCGGCAGGAAGGCGCCCTTGAACAACTCGCCGATGGAGACGTTGGCGGTCAGTCCATAGATGATCAGCACGATGCTCGGCGGCAGCATGGTGCCCAGGGCGCCGCCGGCACAGGTGGTGCCGATGGCCAGGCGCCGGTCGTAACCCAGGCGCAGCATCTGCGGCAGGGCCAGGATGCCCAGCAGCACGGTTTCACCGCCGATGACGCCGGACATGGACGCCAGGATGATGGCCACGATCAGGGTCTGGATAGCGACGCCGCCGCGCAGCTTGCGGCCGATGCGGGCCATGGCGTCGAACAGGTCCTTGGCGATTCCCGAATGGTCCAGTAACGAGGCCATCAACACGAACATGGGCACGGCCAGGAAGACGTAACTGCCGATAAAGCTGTAGAGCCGGCTGCTCACGATGGGCAGCGCATCCACGCCGAACCAGCCGAGCGCGAAGAGCAGGGCGACCAGACCGGTCGCAAAGGCCAGCTGCATGCCGGTCAGCAGGAGCAGGACCAGCAGCACCAGCATCAGCAGGCTGCCGTAGCCGATCCCGAGGGAAGCGAGTTCAAACATCAGGCATCACCTCCTTTGAGGGCACGGCGCAGGTCGCGAATCAGGTGCAGGATGAACTGGAGCATCAGCACCGACATCGCGATCAGGATGATGACTTTCAGGAAGGCCGGGAACGGCGGGTTCCAGGCGGAGCCGGAGGTTTCCAGACGCCAGGCGCCCCAGGGCGCGCGGACGGCGTCCTTGGCCATGAACCAGCTGCCGTAAACCATCATGCTGCAGAAGGCGAGACCGAACAGCTGGTGGAGGACATCCAGCCAGCGGCGCACGCGCGGCGAAACCGCATCGTAGATCAGCACCACACGCACGTGACGGTTGGTGGCGAAGGCGTAGAGACCGCCGAGGACAAACAGCGTCGCACCGGCAAAGGTCACCGTTTCGTGTACCCACAGGGTGGGGGAGTCGAAGATGTAGCGACGGGCGATCTCGTAGGCGGAGACAATCACAATCAGGGCGAAGACCAGGCTCAGCTTCTTGCCCAGCCAGACGATGCCCCGGTCGAGCCGGGTGGCACCGACGTCCTCGTCATTGGTATCCGGCAGCAGGTCCGTCTGGCCGTCTTGGGGCGCGTGATCAGACATAGGGAGACTCCTGACCGGCGCATGGGTTTGGGCCCGATGCGCCGGTTGATGTCAGATTTCGGGAAGGTGGAAAGGGTTTCGGAGCGGGCTTAGAGCAGGCCCTGGGATTCCAGGTAGCTCGTCACCGACTTGTAGACTTTCTCCGCATTGGGAGACTGCTCCGCGTACTTCTTCCACTGGTCGCGGGCAATGTTACGGAACTTGCGACGCTCTTCGGCCGACCAGTCGTGGATCGTGATGTTCGGATCCTTGCGGGCCTTCTGGACGGCCTTCTTGTCGGCCATCGCCAGCTGGGTGCTAATGTCATGCGCGAAGTCGCGGGCGGACACGGTCATGATCGCCTGGATGTCCTTCGGCAGTTCGTTCCACTCCTTCAGGTTCATGGCGATTTCCAGCAGCGGCAGGGAGTGAAAGCCGGGGTAGACCGGGTTCGGGGCGATGTCGTTCAGGCCCGCTTCCTGGTTGGTGGAGAACACCGTGTAGTCGGCGGCGTCGATCACGCCCTTACTCAGCGCGGTGTAGACCTCCGAGCCTGGCAGGTTCACCGGCGCGGCACCCGCAGCAGCGAACACGGACTGCACCAGGCCTTCCGGCGCGCGCATCTTCAGGCCTTTCAGGTCATCCACGCCATCGAGCGGCTTCTTGGAAACGAACGATTCCAGACCGGTCGCGGCACCGCCGACGAACTTCACGCCGTAGGGCTTGTAGAGCTCGTTCATCAGCTCATAGCCGCCGCCGTAGTAGATGTAGTCGATCAGCTGATCCGGACTGGACCAGGCGCCGACCGTGTTGCCGATCAAGCCGAACGCGGGGTCCTGGCCGGAGAAGTAACCGGTAACGGAAATATGCCCGTCGAGCACGCCCATCTTCATGGCGCTCAGGGTTTCCGAGTGGCTGACGACGCTGCCGACGGGCAGCAGCTCGATGTGGACGCGGCCATCGGTCATGGTCTCGACACGGTCAGCCCATTCCTGCTGGATCTTGTAGTTCTTGACGCCGGTGGGGTCGGACGACTGGAACTTGAAGTTGAAGTCAGCGGCAAAGGTGTTCAGGGCGAAAGTGGCGGCGAAGACACCGGCCACGAGCTTGAGCGGGGACATAGTGTTTTACTCCTGGGCTTCTTGTTTTGTCGGTAAATGTTACCGGTAACATTTGCGAAGTCTATTGCATGAATTTTGTGCTGGCAAGAGGCATCGGGTTACGAAAAATGATCTGGGTTGATTCCCGGAAAATTACGTGTCGTTTGAGTCGTCATGACAGCGCACGCATAATGCGCATCGATAGATAGGTCCCTTAGGGGCTGGGTTCGATTGGAAAAGGGAATTCATAGGATGTTGAGACAACTGCTGTTGTGCCTCTCGGCACTGATGTTGTCATTTCAGGTGCAGGCGCAAGGGGGCGTTCATCCCTTTATCGGTGCATTGTTCACGGAGAGTCAGGTTGCTTCCGGGCAAACTGGCGTTTCAGATGCTCTCTATTATACCGGGCTTGAAATCCAGCTTCGTAAAGCGTGGTCTTTCGGAGTGTCGGCAGCGGCTAATGACAATACGAATGACTTTACTCCGAGTGTTGATTTAAAAATTGATGGTTATCTCAAATACCGCCTTTTCGAGCGATCTTTTCTCACGCCCTATCTGGCTGCTGGTGTCTCCGGGGTTGCCGCTGAGAAACGACATTGTGGTTTCCATGTCCGGGAAGCCGGTGGAGGCCTGTACGGTTATACCCGATGCGAAAACCGCGCGGTCTGGTCTGCCGGTGGGAGCTATCAGGCCGGAATTGAACTCGGAACATTTCACAGTGCTGTGGCGGATCTCTATTGGGAACAGTATTTCGGCTCGCACGACGTGCGAGTCAATGCCGTCGGGATAAATGTTGGTGTGTTCTATTAGGTTCCAGTATTTCAGTTTAATTGGGAGTAGCAGCGTGAGTGAGGGCATCGGCGATAGGAACGCCGATGCCGTGAGAGGAGCTAGACAGCTACTGAAGCCGCTTGATTGGCGCGGCTCATTACGATGACATCCAGGATGAGGAAGGCGGCCAGGCTCACGCCCATCACCGGCAGGGCCCAACCGAGAGCGGCCGCAATGGCCACGATGGCCAGCCGGGCCGGAACGGGCGCCCGCAGCCAGTGGGTGGTGAGCCGGGTGGCGCCGGCGGCCGACGCGGCTCTTGGCAGTGGCCGGCGTACCCACCACATCCGATAGCCCCAGACGATCAGCGTACACAGGCCCAGCGCCAGGGCCAGCATAACCAGTTGGTTGGCGAGACCGAACAGCGTGCCCATATGGGCGTCGATGCCCCAGCGGGTCAGTTTGGCCGCGAGGGGGAAGTCCGCGAAGTTCGCCTGGTCGGTCACCCGGAAGGTGTGCGGGTCTACTGCAACGGAATCCACCTGGGTGGGCCAGCTTCGGTCGATTTCCTGAACTTTCCAGGCACGATCGGGACCGCTTCCCGGACGAATTTCCAGCTTTCCGGCGTCGATGCCGGCTTCCCGGGCGGCCTCCAGGACCGGATCAAACAGGGCATCGGGCACCGAAGGTAGGGCCTGGCTTCTCTCGGACAGCTGGGTATTCACGCTCGGCGTGCCCCAATCCAATGCGGTCCGCAATTCGGCGATACGGCCACCAGCCCATTTCGACCAGGTCAGCCCGGTCACCGACAGGAACAGAAAGCCGATCAAAAGGATCAGGCCCAAAGTGGCGTGGCGATGGCGGCGTCGGCCGCTTTCGGTCTGGTCGGTGGCGCGCAGGGCCGCGGACGGCCGACGTTTGCGTCGTCCGATAAACCATAGCGTCAGCCCGCCGAGCCCGGCGATCCACAGCCAGGAGGCGGCCAGCTCGCTGTAGATCCGTCCCGGCTCGCCCAGCAACAGGTTGCGGTGCAGGTAGTCGAGCTGGATCCGGAACGGCAGCGCGCCGCTGGTGCCGTAGACCGTGAGATCGCCTTTGACGGCCAGCGAAACCGGATCGACGAAGATCGCGCGGTTTTCATACCGATGGAGGCTGGGATCATCGAACATCACCCGCGTGGTCTGACCGGGCGCCGGCGCCGGACGCACCGCTGTCAGATGGAGGTCAGGGACGGCCTTCCGGGCGGCTTTGATCTGCTCGGCAAGAGGATGGGGCGTTCCGCGTGCGTCTCCGGTGAGCGCGTCGGCGTAGATCAGTTTCTCGATCTGCGGCGAAATCACGTAAAGCCCGCCGGAAAAGGCGGCGATAAAGATAAACGGTCCGACCAGCAGGCCGATGTAGAAATGCAGCCGTCGCAGGAAGGGATAGAACCAGCTGGCGGTCTTGCGGCCGTCAGAGGGTGCCCGGTTTTCCGGGGCATGGGTTTGGGTCATGGGTCACCTGATAACGTGAATCAGCGAAAAGCACCACGCCTCCGCGCCGGTCACGGACACAGGAAAGCTGTGCCGCCGTCCGGCAGCGGTTGCATGGGCCTGTAAAAGGGGCGGGTTATCCGGTGAAGGTGGGTGGCGCGCGCACTTCGGCAATGGCGTAACGGAGTTGCCGGGAGGCGACGGTGCGGACCGGCCAGCGATCGGCCGTCAGGGACCAGCGAACCGGTGCGGCAATGGTCAGCGGCGGGGGCGACATCGGCGTGACGTGCGCCAGCAGCACACAATAGCCGCACTCCGGGTGATCGAAGGTGATCGGCCCGTCCGTGGCAGGAGGCGCCATGGGCACGTCGGCCATGGCGTGATGGTCCGCGTGACCGGCCCTGTCCGGGCTCGTGCCGTCGTGGTGCATCAGCGCCATGGATTTCGACCACAGCGGTGCGGCAAAGATCAGCACCATCGCCCACAGGGCCAGGCCGGCGCCCAGGCGCTGACGCCAGCCCTGGAAGCTCATGACCGAGGCGGATGATGCCGTTGGGTTCATGATCAGCGGTTCGGCGCGGCCGAGGCCTGGGTGTGGGCTTGCAGGGCCTCCGCTTCCACGAAGATCCGTTTGGCCTGGGGATAGGCTTCCTTGATGCGGTGGTCGAGGTCGGCGATGACGGCTTCCAGATCCGCCACGGATTGCTGGGGCCGGAACTTGACGCTCAGGTTGACCAGCACAAAGTCCGGGCCCATGTGCATCGTGAGCAGTTCGTTCACCTTGTCGATTTCCGGCATGTCGACCGCGAGTTTGCGGATGCCGGCAATCACCGCCTGGTTGGCGGATTCGCCGATCAGCAGCCCCTTGGTTTCGTAGGCCAGCCAGATGGCCGTGCCGCCCAGGATCAGGCCGATGATCACCGAGGCGACGCCGTCCATCCACAGCAGGCCGGTGTTGTCCGCCAGGTAGATGCCGACTATGGCAACCACCAGGCCAACGATGGCCGCCGAGTCCTCGAACAGCACCACGAAATTGGTCGGATCCTTGCCCCGCTGGACCGCCTCGATGTAACCCCATTTGCCTTTGGAGCGGGAGAATTCGGTCAGTGCAAAATACCAGGCGGCGCCTTCGAACAGGATGCCCAGGCCCAGCACGATGTAGTTGACGATGGGGTTTTCGATGGGAGAGGGATCGAGGATGCGATGAACGCCTTCGTAGATCGAAATGCCCGAACCCACCGCGAAGATCAGGATGGCGACCACGAAGCTCCAGAAGTACACCTCCTTGCCGTGACCAAACGGAAACTTCTCGTCGGCGGGCCGCGCGGAACGCTTGAGGCCGTAGAGCAACAGGATCTGGTTGCCGGTATCCACGAGCGAGTGGACGCCTTCGGAGAACATGGCCGAACTGCCGGTGACCACAGCGGCCACGAACTTGGTGATGGCGATGAGCAGGTTGCCCCCGAGGGCGGCGAAAATCACTTTCTTGCTGGAACCGGCCATGGTGCGAACGTCGTCCTGTCAAAAATGGGTGGGCGCAAGGTTAGCATAGCTGGCCGTCAGGCCGATGATGCGTTTTCCGGTTCCCGGAATTGCAGTTCGGCCAGACGGGCGTACAGCGGGTCGCTGTGGATCAGTTCCTGGTGCGAGCCAACGCCATGCAGCCGGCCGTGATCCAGCACCGCAATGCGGTCGGCGTGCTTGACCGTGGCCAGACGGTGGGCAATCACCAGCGTCGTGCGGCCGGCCATCAGCTCCGGCAGGGCCTGCTGGATCAGGTGCTCGCTCTGGGCATCCAGGGCGCTGGTGGCTTCGTCCAGCAGCAGGATGGGCGCGTCCATGATCAGCGCCCGGGCGATGGCAATGCGCTGGCGCTGACCGCCGGACAGGCCCAGGCCGGCATCGCCCAGTCGAGTGTCGTAGCCGTCGGGCAGATCGGTGATGAACTCGTGGGCGTGGGCGACGCGGGCAGCGGCTTCGATGTCGGCCTGGGAGGCTTCGGGCCGACCGTAGCGGATGTTGTCGGCGATGCTGCCGAAGAAAAGCGCCGGCGTCTGGGAGACCAGGGCAAAGCAGCGGCGCAACTCCGCCGGGTCCAGTTCCCGGATGTCCACGCCGTCGATGCGGATGCCGCCGCTGCGGGGATCGAAGAAACGCAGGAGCAGATCGAACAACGTCGACTTGCCGGCGCCGGACGGGCCCACCAGGGCCAGTGTTTCACCGGCGGTGACGGTCAGGTCGATGCCGTCGATCACGTCCACGTTGGGGCGTCCGGGATAGGCAAAACGCAGGGCCTCGAATGCGATCTCACCCCGCACCGGGACGGGTAGCGAGCGGGGATGTTCCGGCGGCGTGATCTCACTGCCGGTCTGCAGCAGTTCCACGATCCGCGCGGCGGCACCGGCGGCCCGCTGCAATTCGCCGATGACTTCGCTCAGCGAACCCACGGATGAGCCCACGATCAGACTGTAGAACACGAACGCGGCCAGTTCGCCGCCGGTGATCTCGCCGGCAATCACGTCCTGCCCGCCGACCCAGAGCATGATGCCCACCGCGCCGAGAATCAGCAGGATCACGATGGCAATCAGCCACGCCCGCTGACGGATGCGCTGGCGGGCCACGGCGAAAGCGTTCTCCACCACCTCACCGAAGCGGTCCTGATCCTGGGGCTGGTGGTTGTAGGCCTGCACGATCTTGATCTGCCCCAGGATCTCGCCCACGTAGCTGCCCACATCCGCCACCCGGTCCTGGCTCTGGCGGGACAGGCGCCGCACGCGCCGGCCGAAAATCAGGATCGGGGCCACCACGAGCGGCACCGCCAGCATCACGATGCTGGTCAGCTTCACGTTGGTGACGAACAACAGGATGATCCCGCCAATCATCATGAAGAAGTTGCGCAGGGCCATGGATATGGTGGAGCCGATGACCGATTGCAGTACGGTGGTGTCGGTGGTCAGGCGGGACTGAATCTCCAGGCCGCGATTGGTTTCGAAAAAGCCGGGATGCAGATCGATCAGGTGGTTAAATACCTGCTTCCGGATATCCGCAACCACCCGCTCGCCGATCCAGGAGACCAGATAGAAGCGCACGAACGTGCCGACCGCCAGACAGCCGATGAGTATGAAGAACAACAGGACGGAGCGGTTGAGCAGTTCCGGTGAGCCGGTGACGAATCCCTGGTCCACCAGCAGCCGGATGCCCTGGCCCAGAGACAGCGTGATGCCCGCGGTGAACACCAGTGCGGCAAAGGCACCGGCCAGCGCCTTGCGGTAGGGCATGATGAAGTCGGTGGCGAGTTTCAGGGCCTTGCGGCGATCCGAGGTCATGGGCGTCCCGTTCATTGATCTTGTCGGGGAAGTATAAGAGTTGTGGGCCGGTCCGGTTCACCTTTATGTGCCGGACCGGCGAATCAGTCCGCTGGTTTCGCTTTTTTGGGAGAACGGAATAGCAGCAACAGCGGGATGGACGCCAACGCCACCCAGGCCATCAGGCGGAAGTCGTTGAGGTAGCCGATGGCGGCCGCCTGTTGGGTCGCCATGCTGTTGAGGTAGGCCAGGCCCGTGGTGCTGGACGGATCGATGCCGCCGGGCAGGGTCATCGACTGGAACGCCGGCCGGAACGGGTTGAGGTATTCCCCCAGGCTGGCGTGATTGATCTGGGTGTTTCGGGCCACCAGCGTCACCATCACCGAGATGCCGATGGAGCTGCCGATGTTGCGCATCAGGCTGAACATGGCGGTGGCTTCGGTGCGGTAGCGCGAGGCCAGGGTGGCAAAACTGATGGTGCTCAGCGGCACGAACACCATGCCCAGCCCCATGCCCTGGACCACACCCGTCAGTGCCACCCGCAGGGACGACACTTCGGTATTGAAATTGGCCATCTCGAAGAGGCTGGCGGTCATCAGGATCAGGCCGGTCAGGATCAGCAGGCGGATGTCCACTTTATTCACCAGCCGGCCCACCAGCATCATCGAGAACATGCTGCCCAGTCCGCGTGGGGCCAAGACCAGCCCGGTGGTGATCACCGGATAGTCCATCAGGTTCTGCAGGAACGGTGGCAGCAGTGCCAGCGTGGCCAGCAGGATTACCCCGATCATGAAGATGAAGATCAGGCCGATGGCCAGGTTGCGGTCTTTGAAAAGCCCGGGTTCCACGAACGGTTCCCGATAAGTGAACATGTGGACGAGGAACATCATCAGGGCACAGGCGGCGACCGTGGCTTCCAGCATGACTTCGCCGGATGAGAACCAGTCGAGGCTCTGGCCGCGGTCCAGCATCAGCTGCAACGCGCCGATTGAAAGCCCGAGCAGGGCGAAGCCAAAAACATCGAAGCGGCGTTTGACCTGCTCCGTCTCCGGCACAAAGAACAGGATACCCAGCAGCGAAAGAATTCCGAAAGGCAGGTTGATAAAGAAGACCCAGCGCCAGTTCAGCACTTCGGTCAGGTAACCGCCGAGGGTGGGGCCGAGAATCGGGCCAACCATAACGCCCACGCCCCACATGGCCATGGCGGAGCCGTGTTGCTCACGGGGATAGGTGTCCAGCAGAACCGCCTGGGACAACGGGACCAGCCCGGCGCCGAAGATGCCCTGCAGCAGCCGGAACAGCACCATCTCTTCCAGGTTGCCGGCAATGCCGCACAGCACGGAGGCGATGGTGAAACCGGTAACCGACAACAGGAACAGGCGCTTGCGACCCAGCCGGCCGGCCAGGAAACCGGTCAGCGGCGTGGCAATGGCGGCGGCGACGATGTAGGAGGTCAGCACCCAGGAAATCTGTTCCTCGGTGGCCGACATGCTGCCTTTCATGTTGGGCAGCGCCACGTTGGCGATGGTGGTGTCCAGCGCCTGCATGATGGTGGCCAGCATGATGGAGAGGGTGATCCATCCCCGCTTCAGGCCACCCTGTTCACCGGCCGTGGTGGTTGCGGCCGTCATTCAGCAGGGGGTTCTTCGGCATGGGCTTTCGAGACCAAACCGCGCAGCCAGCCGACGAGCGGCACATCCGCGTCCGGATACCCGGTATCGATCTCGACGATGGTGCTCATGCCGGCGCGCAGGCCGATGTCCGCCGGCAGGTCGTCAAAGCGGATGCGCACCGGGATGCGCTGGACCACCTTCACCCAGTTACCGGTGGCGTTCTGTGCCGGCAGCACAGAGAACTCGGCGCCGGTGGCCTGGGCGATGCTGGCCACGTGGCCGTGGAATTCCCGATCCGGGTAGGTGTCCACTTCGATCGAGACGGCCTGGCCGGGTTTGACGCGGGTCAGGTCGGTTTCCTTGAAGTTGGCGTCGATCCACAGGTTGCGGTTGCCGACCAGGCCCATCACGGAGGCGCTGGCCCGGGCGTAGGCGCCGGGATCGGGTGTCTTGGCGGCAATGCCGTCAAACGGTGCGCGAATATGGGTGTGCTCGAGGTCCAGCTCCGCCTGCTCCAGGTTGGCCTTGGCCACCTGGTAATCCGGATGCTGCTCTACCGGCAGGTCCACCTTGCCACCGAGGCTGGTGGCAATACGCTTCAGGTCGCGCTCGATCGCCGCCTGTTCGCGACGGGCGGTGGTGTAATCGTGGCGGTATTTTTCCAACTCCGATTCCGAGGTGAGCTGGCGTTTGGCCAGCGCCTGCTGGCGGGCCAGTTCGCGCTTGGCAAAGGCGACGTTCTCTTCCGCCAGGGACAGGTCTTCCTGCCGGGTGGCGTAGCTCGCCTCCAGCGTACGGATGTCATTGGCGGCCTTTGCCAGTTCCGCTTTGGCATGATCGACGGCAATGCGATACGGCGCCGGGTCGATCTGCAGCATCAGATCGCCCTTACGGACCAGCTGGTTCTCTTCCACCCGCACCTCGCTGATCTGGCCACTCACTTCCGGTGCGATTTTGATCAGGGGTGCACCGATGTAGGCGTTCTCGGTGGACACGTAGCGGCCGCCAAAAATCGACATCAGACCCGCAACCACCACGACCACCAGCGGGATACCCACCAGCAGCGTACGGCGAATCAGTCGGGTCCGGCGCGGCAGCGGCGCCGGTTTGGTGTTCGGGTCGGATGTGCTCATTGTTGTTGCTCCGATAACGCCAGCCACGCTCCGGCGGAGCGGCAGGCCGTGTTGAATCTGTCAGATACGGCAGCTGTGGCGGGCGAGTGCCGACGCTCCGGCCGGGCCGGTGAACGGCGACAGCTGATGCCACGGATATCCCTGAATCGTTGACCTTGTCAGGGATACCCGGGAAATGGAATATGTGTAGTTTACTAATTAAAGCCTGCTAAGGAAACGGCGGAGCATAAGGGACATCCCCTATGCCGTCTCAGCTCTGGTTGTGACTGTCCAGGAAGGCGTGCAGTGCGGAGAAATCGTCGCGGCCGTGGCCGGCGGCGTCAGCACTGGCGTAGAGCGCCTTGGCGACGCTGCTCATGAACAGCGGCTGCCGGTGCTCGTAGGCGGTCTTTTCCAGAAGATGCAGATCCTTGAGCATCAGCTCCAGGGGAAATTGCGGCTCGAACTGGCCGTGACGAATCAGCTCCGCCTTGCCGGTCAGGAACGGCGCGCTGACCGGCAGGTTGGGCAGGGTATCCATCAGCATCTCGCGGGAGAATCCCAGCTTTTCACCGAGCAGCGTGGTCTCGGCGAATACGGCCATGGACTGGGCCAGTTGCGCGTTGATCAGCATCTTGAAGGCACTGCCCTGGCCGTGGTTGCCGGTATGGACGATTTTGCTGCCCATGTGCTCGAGCAGGGGGCGTGCCTGGTTCAGGTCGGCTTCAGCGCCGCCGACGAGAAAGGTCAGGGTGCCGTCTTCAGCGGGCTTGCGGGTACCGGCCACTGGTGCATCCAGGAAACGAATGCCTGAAGCCTTGGCCACTTGTGCCGCCTCGCGGGAGAACGACGGGTTCACGGTGGAGCAGTCCACCCATAGGCTGTCGTTGGGCATCGCCTGCAGAAATCCTTCTTCGCCGAACGCCTGGGCGGCCACCACCTCGGGTTTGGCCAGCATGGTAAAGACGACGTCCGCATCCGCAACGGCGTCAGTGAGAGAGGTTGCGGCGGTTGCGCCGTCCGCGGCCAGCGCTTCCACCGGCTGCGGTGAGCGGTTGAATACGGTGAGTGTGCAGTGCGGTAGCAGGTTGCGGGCCATGTTCTGGCCCATGATGCCGAGACCGATAAAAGTGACGTTCATGGTGTCCTCCTGTTTCGCGGGCGGGCGCGCTGGGACGCAGCCCGTGATTCCGGTGACTCTGGAACATCATGATACGCGTGACATTGGTGTCGGATCGATGCCTTGCCGACGGGAGTTGAGTTGGATCAACGACCGCCGAAGAAGCGGTGCAGCTCGCCGATGATGCCACGCCGGAACACCAGTACACAGACCACGAAGATGGCCCCCAGGATCACCTGCACCCAGGAGCCAAACGCGCTGAGTTCGTGGCTGAGCGATCCCACCGTGATGGCCCCGATCACCGGCCCGAACACCGTGCCCAGGCCGCCCACCAGGGTCATCAGGATGACTTCGCCAGAGGTCTGCCAGTGGGCCGTGGTCAGCGCGGCGAACTGGAACACCACGGCTTTGGTGGCTCCGGCCAGACCCGCTAGTGTGGCGGAGATTACGAACGCCTGCAGCTTGAACTTGTCCACGTCATAGCCGAGGGACAGTGCCCGCGATTCATTCTCGCGAATGGCCTGCAACACCTCGCCGAAGGGCGAATTGATGGTGCGGTAGATGACGCAGAAACCGAACAGGAACACGGCGAACACGAAGTAGTACATGGCCAGCGGTTGGTTCAGATCGATGAAGCCCAACAGCTTGCCCCGGGGGATGCCCTGCAGACCGTTCTCCCCACCGGTGAAGGGCAGCTGCAGGATCATGAAGTAGATGATCTGGGCCAGGGCCAGGGTAATCATCGCGAAGTAGATGCCCTGGCGCCGAATGGCCAGGAAGCCGAAAACCGCGCCCAATACCATGGCGAACAACGCCCCGGCGGCAATGCCCAGCAACGGCGGGAAGCCCCAGGCCTTGATCACGTAGCCGGCGATATAGGCGGCCCCGCCGAAGAAAGCCGCATGACCGAAAGAGAGCAGTCCCACGTAGCCCAGCAGCAAATTGAACGCGCAGGCGAACAGGGCGAAACACAGCAGGTCCATCACGAAGACCGGATAGGCGTAGAAGGGCGCCGTCAGCCCGACGACCAGCATGATGACCCAAAGCACGCGATTAACCATGATGGATCACCTCTCCTTACCAAACAGACCGGCGGGACGGAACAGCAGCACCAGCACCATGAGGAAGAAAATCACGGTACTGGCCGCCGGCGGATAGACCACCTTGGTAATCCCTTCCACCAGCCCCAGGGCGAGGCCGGTGAGGATGGCGCCCATGATCGACCCCATACCACCGATCACCACCACCGCAAACACGACGATGATCAGGTCGGCCCCCATCAGTGGACTGACCGAATAGATCGGGGCGGCCAGCACCCCGGCCAGGCCCGCCAGGGCGCAGCCGAAGCCGAAGGTCAGGGTGATCATCAACGGCACGTTGAGGCCGAAGGCCTGGGTCAGGGTGGGATTCTCCACGCCGGCCCGCAGCCGTGAGCCCAGCCGGGTGTGTTCGATCACGAACCAGGTGGCGAAGCACACCACGATCGAGAAGACGATGGCGAACAGCCGGTACGTCGGGAAATACATGAAGCTGAGGTTGACCACGCCGCTCAGGGATTCCGGCTGGCCCGGGTAGGGCGTGCCGGAAATGTTGAAATAGTTGGAAAACAGGCCCTGCAGGATCAGGGTAATGCCGAAGGTCAGCAGCAGGCCGTAGATGTGGTCCAGTTCGTAGAGCCGCTTGAGCATGGTGCGTTCGATGATCATGCCGAGGATGCCCACAAACAGTGGCGCAACGATCAGCGAGGCCCAGAAGCCGATCTGAAGGCTGATGCCGAACCAGTCGTCCAGCAGGCTGTAGCCGATCAGGGCAACAAAGGCGCCCAGCATATACATCGCCCCATGGGCGAAGTTGATGATGTTGAGCAGCCCGAATATGACCGCCAGACCAAGGCTCAACATGGCGTAGAACACGCCCACGTTCAGCCCCAGCAGCGCCTGGGCCAGGATCACCTGCATCGACACGTTAGCAACTCCTCACAAGCCGGACCGGGCAGCAGCATGCCGCCCGGCCGCAGCGTTTACTTCAGCAGCGAACACTTGCTTTCGGACAGCGGGATGTAAGCCTGCTCAGCAGGGATCTTCGAGATGACCTTGAGCAAATCCCAGTCTTCCTTGGATTCGTCCGGCTTCTTGGCTTCCACCAGGTACATGTCGTGCAGCATCAGGCCGTTGGGGAGGATCTTGCCGCCCTTGACGAACATGTCGTTGAGTTCCATCTCACCCAGTTGCTTGCGCACGGCATCGGGATCGTCGGAGCCCACCGCTTCGATTGCCTTGAGATAGTTGGTTACAGCGGAATAAACCCCGGCCTGCACCATGGTCGGCATCGCGCCCTGTTTTTCATAGTAACGGCGGGACCATGTCTCGGCCTCGTCATCCTGGTTCCACACGAAGGCGGTGGTGAACTGGAGACCCTGGGCGATGTCCAGGCCCATGCTCTGGATGTCGGTGATGAATACCAGCATGCCGGCCAGTTTCTGGCCGCTCTGGACGATGCGGAACTGGTTGGCCTGCTTGATGGCGTTGACCGTGTCCTGGCCGGCGTTGGCCAGACCGATCACGTCAGCGCCGGAGGACTGGGCCTGCAGCAGGTAGGACGAAAAGTCGGTGGTGCCCAGCGGGGCGTTCACGTTGCCGACCACTTCACCGTCCAGGCTCTTGACCACCGCAGAGGTGTTTTCCTGCAGGGAGTGACCGAAGGCGTAGTCGGCGGTGATGAAGAACCACTTCTTGCCGCCGTTCTTGACCATGGCCGTGGCGGTGCCCACCGGGAGGGCGTGGGTGTCATAGACGTAGTGGATACCGTAGGGCGTGCACTGGTCCTCGGTCAGGGCGGTGGTGCCGGCGCCGGTATCCATGGTGATCACTTTCTTCTCGGACGCCAGGCCCTGGACGGCGAGGGCAACCGACGAGTTATCCAATGCGGTGATCATGTCCACCTGTTTGGCGTCGATCCATTCCCGAGCGGTGCTGGCGCCGATGTCCGGCTTGTTCTGATGGTCGGCGGAGACAATTTCGATGGGCTTGTCCAGCACCTTGCCACCGAAATCCTCCACCGCCATCTTGGCGGCGACAACGGCCCCGGGGCCTTCCAGCGATTTGTAGACGCCGGACATATCACTCAACACGCCGATCTTGACCTTGCCATCGGACAGGCCTTCGGCGGCGCTCAGCGGGCCGGCGGCGACCATCAGGCCCAGGCCGGCAACAATGCCATGTAGCAGTTTGCGTTGGTTGAACATAATCCTTGCCCTCACTTTCGCTCTTGTTGTTGGTTACCCCGGTGTGGCGGGGTCATTGCCCGGCCAGTCACGACTTGAACGTGGTGGCTACCAGGCTTCAGACACTCAGGTGTCGGTTCAACTGCTCCTGTTTTTCCTCCAACTCGTCCGCGGCGATCTGCTCCACCACACGACCGTGTTCGATCACGTAATGGCGATCGGCCAGGGGCGCCGCGAAGCGGAAGTTCTGCTCCACCAGGACGATGGTAAAACCGCGCTCGCGCAGCTTGCGGATAACCTCATCGAGCGAGCGCAGAATGACCGGCGCCAACCCTTCAGTGATTTCATCGAGCAACAGCAGGGTAGCGCCGGTGCGCAGGATGCGGGCGATGGCCAGCATCTGCTGTTCCCCGCCGGAGAGCTTCGAGCCCTGGCTCTTGCGGCGCTCCTCCAGATTGGGAAACATGCGGTAGATCTCGTCGATGGACAGCCCGCCGTCCGCCAGTTTCGGCGGCAACGCCAGGTTTTCGTCCACATTCAGGCTGGCGTAGATGCCGCGCTCTTCCGGGCAGTAGCCCAGGCGGCCCACATGGGCGATGCGATGAGTGGGCAGGTGAATGGTTTCCTGCCCGTGCAGTTTGATCGAACCGGTGCGCCGACCCACCAGCCCGAGAATCGACTTGAGCGTGGTAGTGCGCCCGGAGCCGTTACGCCCCAGCAGGGTAATCACCTCGCCCTCGTGGACGGTCAGGTTCATGCCGTGAAGGATGTGCGACTCACCGTACCAGGCGTGCAGGTCTTCGATGCGCAGCAGTTCGGCGTGACGGTCACTCGGCATCGCTGGCCCCCATGTAGGCTTCCATGACTTCGGGATTGCGGGACACCTCGTCGTAGGGGCCTTCGGCAAGGATCTCGCCGCGGTTGAGTACCGTGATCCGGTCCGCCAGGGTCGAGACCACATTGAGGTTGTGCTCCACCATGATGATGGTGCGGCCCTTGACCACGCGGCCGATCAGGTCGGTGACCGCGCCCACGTCCTCGACACCCATGCCCTGCGTGGGCTCATCGAGCAGCATCAGGCGGGGCTCCAGGGCGATGGTGGTGGCAATTTCCAGTGCGCGTTTGCGGCCGTAGGGCATCTCCACGGCACGGGTTTCGGCGAAATCCTGCAGGCCCACCTGTTCCAGCAGGGCGACGGCTTGCTGGTTCAGCTGGTCGAGCGTGCGGATCGAACGCCAGAAATGGTAAGACACGCCCAGCTTGCGCTGCAGCGCGATACGAACGTTATCCCGGGCCGTCAGGTGCGGAAACACGGCGGAAATCTGGAACGAGCGGATCACGCCCTGCTGGGCTATGGCGGCGGGCTTGCGACGGGTAATGTCGGCGCCGTCGAACACGATGCTGCCGGCGCTGGGCGTCAGGAATTTGGTCAGCAGATTGAAAAAGGTCGTCTTACCGGCGCCATTGGGGCCGATCAATGCATGAATGGTGCCTTCCCGCACCTTGAGGTTCACATCCTTGACGGCGGTAAAGCCCTTGAAGTCTTTGGTCAGACCTCGGGTTTCCAGAATACAACGACTGTCCTGGACTGGCTCGCTCACTGGTTGTGGCCCCGCGTGGTATGCTCCGGATCAAGCCGATCAGGCTTTAATCCAGGCGTTTGTTATTATTGGAAAATCTGATGCTCCGGTGCGCCGGAGGATAACCGGTACGCCTGCCGGAACATTGCAGCGATCGCGGCACGATTGAATTCGATCTGTTCGATTGAGTTAAGACGGTGGGAGGCTGAGCTGTCAAGGCAGCCCCCTTAGACGTTGGCATGATGAAAAACGTCGCGCGCCGATGGCTCCGGCCTGACAGGCCGGGTATTGTCAAAGGTGGAGAGCGACCCGGATACCGAGGGAAAACCTATGACCACTGTGGTCGGAATATTCTTGTTTGATGACGTCGAGGTGCTGGATTTTGCCGGCCCTTACGAGGTGTTTACGACCGCGTCGCGGGTCTATCGCAAGGCGCATCCGGTGGGGCCGGAACCCTTTTCGGTGGTGACCATTGCCCAGCATGAGGATCTGGTCCACTCGCGGGCCGGCCTGAAGGTGTCCGCGGACTACACCATCGCCGATCATCCGTCGATTGACCTGCTATTGGTGCCCGGTGGTGTGGTGACGGCGGAACTGGAGAAGGGCCCGGTGATTCGCTGGATCGAGAACACAGCCGAACAGGTACCGTTGACCGCTTCGGTGTGTACCGGCGCCTTCCTGCTGGCCGCCGCCGGGCTGCTGAATGGGCGCACGGCCACCACACACTGGGAGGATATGGACGACCTGCGCCATGCGTTTCCCGCGGTGAAGGTGTTGCCCGGCCGCCGCTGGATTGATCAGGGTGATGTGGTGACTTCGGGCGGCATCTCCGCCGGTATCGACATGAGCCTGCACCTGGTGGAGCGGATTGCCGGTCGTGACCTGGCCCTCAAGACCGCACGTCAAATGGAATTCGACTGGACTGAAAATGGCTGACACCGACGCGCTGATTGCCGACACTCCCGAGCCGCCGTATTACGTGGTGATCTTCACGTCCCTGCGCACGGACGCCGATCCGGGTTACGACGCCATGGCCCGGAAGATGGTGGCCCTGGCCGCCGAGCAGCCCGGTTTCCTGGGCGTTGAATCCGCCCGGGAGGCGGTCGGCATTACCGTCTCCTATTGGCGCGACATCGACGCCATCCGAAGCTGGAAAGCCCATGCCGAGCATCTGGTCGCACAGGAGCTGGGACGTGAGGCGTGGTACCAGCATTACGCGGTACGGGTGGCCCGGGTCGAACGGGCCTATTCATTCGGGGAGACGTAACCATGGCTCACTGGCTGGTCAAGAGTGAACCGGACGAATGCGGCATCGATGATTTCGCCGCGAGGCCCGACGGCACGATTCCGTGGGACGGAGTCCGCAATTACCAGGCCCGTAACTTCCTGGCGAAGATGGCGCCGGGGGATGAGGTCTTCCTGTATCACAGCAGCTGCAAACGAATCGGTGTGGCCGGGATCATCCGCGTGATGCGGGCGGCCTATCCGGATCCCCTTCAGTTCGAACCCGAGTCGTCGTACTACGACCCCAAGAGCCCGCCGGATAAGCCCCGCTGGCAGGCGGTGGATATGCAGTTTGTCGAAAAGTTCGACGACGTCGTCCCGCTTCAAACCCTCAAGGCCCAGCCGGAGCTGTCTGATTTGCCCCTGGTTCGTCGAGGGGCCCGCCTTTCCGTCATGCCCGTGTCCGACGGGGAATGGCGCCACATCCTGTCACTGGTGAACGGCCGAAACATAGGCTGATCAAGCTGTCCGGGGTTTGCAAACACTGACTCCGCTGTGTTAACTGTCGGACCTGATCAGCCAGGGAAGGGCTGTGTGTTGGCTTCAGAACGGCGCTGTCCAGGCATCCGCGAATCTCCGTACTTGGCGTCCGTAGTCATGCTGATAATGTGCATCCCCTAATAGATGCAGTCAGGGGCCGTTCCAGCCTCGTTGCCACCGACCCGCCGTTCTTCATTCAGAAGAGAGTCTCTGGCAAACCGTTTGATAGGCAATCCCTGTCCCGGTGATGCCGTTTATGATGCGCCGTCTTGAGGTGTCGGGCGAGCGCACTTGACGACAACGATCCCTTCCGCTGTTTGCATGTTGCAGGGCCGCCTGGGTGACAATCACCCGGGGCCTCCGAAAAATCGGTGCAAACTTGACTGATGTCATTGTGTACACAAATGCGCCATGTTTCGATGGCATGGCAACATGGGGTTGTATGGACGTCCCAAAGATGAAAGAGAAAGACAATAAACTGGTCAACGCGCGCAAACCGACCCAGGAGCGCAGTCGTGAGCGGGTGGAACGCATGTTCCAGGCGGCTGAAAAACTGCTGCTCGAGCAGGGGCCGGAATCCCTGTCCATTCCCGAAGTCGCCAAGACGTCAGGCTTGCCGCGCTCGTCGGTCTATCAGTTTTTCCCCAGCAAATACGCGCTTCTGCTGGCCATTTCGGACCAGTACGAGCAGAAGCTGGTGGATCGGATAGCGGGCCTTGATGCGGTTCTGGGAAACCTGGCACTTGCCGACGTCATGGGCAGCCTGGCGCGGACTGCGGCGGATTTCTACAACGAACACCCGATAGCCTGCATCCTGATTCTGGGAGGACCCATGAGTCGGGATGGATTTCGCGCCGGGGAGGACAGCCGCATGGGGACCGTCAACAGCATCCGTTACCTGATCGAGAGACGGATGTCCGGTGTCGAGTTCCCGACAGAGCCGGATGTGATTGCGTTTGCCATCGAAATCGCCCGGGGCTGTTTCAAGTACGGTTATTTCCGGGAAAAGACCATCAGCGATCAGACGGTCGCTGAAACGCGCACAGCGACCTACGGCTATCTTAGTACACGCCTGCGCGTTTCAAAGCCAGCCACCGTAGACTGAGCGCAGGCAGTCTACCAGCCAGGGCAGCAACGCCGAGGTGGCGAACGCCGAGAGGGCCATCGCCAGTCCGGAGAATGCCCCCATCACCGGGCTGACGTGGAAGGCCCGGGCAGTCCCTATGCCGTGGGCGGCCACGCCCATGGCAATGCCTTTCACCCGGTCATCGCGAATGCGCAGCAGGGCGAACAGGCGGGTGCCCATCAGCGCGCCGAGAATCCCCGTGACCACCACCAGCACGGCCGTCAATGACGGAATCCCGCCGATCTGCTCGGAAATCCCCATCGCCACTGGAGCGGTCACGGACTTGGGCGCCAGCGACAGTTGGGTCTCGGGAGACGCGCCAAACAGCCAGGCAATCGTGATCGAACTCACCGCCCCGACCACCACGCCGACCAGTAGCGCGACCACCACCGGTACCAACACCGCACGCAACCGGGAGAACTGCTGATACAGCGGGACAGCCAGGGCCACGGTGGCCGGCCCCAGCAGGAAGTGGACGAACTGGCCGCCGGCGAAATAGTCCTCGTAGGAGGTGCCGGTCAGTTTGAGAAACGCGATCAGCATCAGGATGGCCGTAATCACCGGGTTGAGCAGTGGGTTCTGGTTGGCCAGCACGTAGAGTCGATGCGCGGCCAGATAGGCGACCAGGGTGACCGTCAGTCCCAGCAGGGGCGAGGCGGACAGGTAGACCCAGATTTTCGTGAGATCCGTCTCAACCATCGCGGCGTTGCCCCCGGGTCAGTAACTTCTGGGTGGCCAGCATGGCGCCGGCGGTCACCACCATGGTGATGGCGGTACCGAGCACCAGCGACAACGCAATGGGCAGCCATTCCTCCAGGATGCGACTGAAATACACCATCATGCCCACGCCGGCAGGTACGAACAGCAGCGACAGGTGGCTGAGCAGGCCATTGGCGGCCGTGTCCAGGGACGCACTGCTGCGCTTGCGGATCACCAGTGTCAGGAACAGCAGGACCATGCCCAGCACCGGGCCGGGAATGGGCAGGCCGAACAGGCGCACAGTGACTTCGCCCACCAGTTGGTAAACCAGCAGGAGCGTGATGCCATTGAGGAATTGCATGCGGGATCTCTTCCGGCAGACAGGCTGATATCGGCCTATGAAACCATTGCTGCCGGGCGATGTCACCCTGCGCCCTGACGGGATACCAGGGCGCAGGCCGTCAGGACGGTTTAATCATCGTCATCCAGATGGTGCGGGGGAATGTGGAATTCCTCCACCACGGTGCCGTCGTCGACACTTTCCAGGTGGACGTCGAAGCCCCACAAGCGGTGGACGTGACGGATCACTTCCACCGTGCTGTCGCCAAGCGGCACGCCATCGACCGGCACGTGGCGCAGGGTCAGCGAGCGGTCACCGCGCAGGTCCACGTTCCAGACCTGGATGTTGGGTTCCCGGTAACTGAGGTTGTATTGCCGGGCCAGCTTTTCCCGCAGGGCGCGGTAGCCCATTTCGTCGTGGATGGCGGTAATGCGGTAGACGTCTTCCTCTTCGTCGCTGGAAATCGCGAACAGTTTGAGATCCCGCATCACCTTGGGCGACAGGAACTGCTGGATGAAGCTTTCATCCTTGAAGTTCTTCATCGCGAAATGCAGCGTTTCCACCCAGTCGGATCCGGCGATGTCCGGGAACCACTGGCGGTCTTCTTCGGTCGGCTCCTCGCAGATCCGCCGCAGGTCCGAGTAGATCGAGAAGCCCAGGGTGTAGGGGTTGATGCCGGAATACCAGGGGCTGTCGAACGGCGGCTGGTAGATGACGGCGGTGTGGCTTTGCAGGAATTCCAGCATGAAGCCGTCGGTGACCAGGCCTTTTTCATACATCCGGTGGAGCAGGGTGTAGTGCCAGAAGCTGGCCCAGCCCTCGTTCATGACCTGGGTCTGGCGCTGGGGATAGAAGTACTGGCCGATCTTGCGCACGATGCGGATCAGTTCGCGCTGCCAGGTCTCCAGCAGCGGCGCGTTCTTCTCGATGAAATAGAGCAGGTTTTCCTGGGGCTCCGACGGATAGCGCTTGCGCCGGCGTTCGTCGTCATCGCCGTCGCCGCCCATCCGGGGAATGGTGCGCCACAGGTCGTTAAGCTGGCGTTGCAGGTATTCCTCCCGCTCTTTCTGGCGACGCTGTTCCTCCGACGCCGAAATGGGGGCCGGGCGCTTGTAGCGATCGACGCCGTAGTTCATCAGCGCGTGGCAGGAGTCCAGGATCTGTTCCACCGCGTCCACGCCGTGCCGTTCCTCGCACTCGGCCACGTAATTGCGGGCGAACACCAGGTAATCGATGATCGCGCTGGCGTCGGTCCACGTGCGGAACAGGTAGTTGCCCTTGAAGAAGGAGTTGTGGCCGTAGCAGGCGTGGGCGATCACCAGCGCCTGCATGGGCAGGGTGTTCTCCTCCATCAGGTAGGCGATGCAGGGATCGGAGTTGATCACGATCTCGTACGCCAGGCCCATCTGCCCCCGGGTATAGCCTTTCGACGTGTTCAGGAACTGCTTGCCGAACGACCAGTGATGGTAGCCCACCGGCATCCCCACGGAGCTGTAGGCATCCATCATCTGCTCGGCGCTGATCACTTCGATCTGGTTGGGGTAGGTGTCCAGACCGAACTCTTCGGCGCACTTGGCGATTTCCTCGTCGTATTGGCGAATGAGATCGAACGTCCACTCGGACGTGGTCGATATCGGCTTGTTACCAACGGGCGGCTTTTCAGCGGTACCGGTCATGCGGCTTTCCTCTCGAACAACTGGCGGAAGACCGGGTAAATGTCGCCCGGGTCCGCGATCTGCTGCATGGCAAAACTGTTCGGGTCCTGCTTCAGGATCTTCTCGTACTCGTACCACAGCATCTGGTGATCCTGCGGCGTGATCTCGACATAGGCGTAATACTGCACCAGCGGCAGGATCTGGTCGGCCAGGATCTTGCCGCAGATGGGGGAGTCGTCGTTCCAGTTGTCCCCATCCGACGCCTGGGCCGCGTAGATGTTCCACTCCGACGGTGAGTAACGCGCGTCCACGATCTGTTTCATCAGTTTCAGGGCGCTGGACACGATGGTCCCGCCGGTTTCCCGGGAGTAGAAGAACTCTTCCTCATCCACTTCCTTGGCACTGGTGTGATGGCGGATGAAGACCACTTCGATGCGCTTGTAGTTCTTCTTCAGGAACAGGTACAACAGGATGAAGAAGCGCTTGGCGATGTCCTTGTGCACTTGCGTCATGGAGCCGGAGACGTCCATCAGGCAGAACATGACGGCGCTGGTGGCCGGCTTCGGCTTCTTGACGTGCTGGCGGTAGCGCAGGTCGATCTCGTCGATCCAGGGGATGCGGCGGAGGTTGCCTTTCAGGCGCTTGATTTCGGCTTCCAGCGCGTCGATCTGGTCCTGCGGGCTGAAGGCGGGATCCGGTTCCTCCGGATGGGCCTTGAGTTCGGCGAGTTGGGCTTCCAGTTCACGCAGCTTGCGCTTGCGGGCACCGCCCAGACCCAGTCGTCGGGCATGCGCGCCGCGCAGCGAGCGAACCACATCCAGCTTCGCCGGGATGCCCTGGGAGGTAAAGCCGGCGCGTTCGTACTTGAACGCCTCGGTATCCTTCAGCTTTTTGCGGGCCAGATTCGGCAACTCGAGATCGTCGAACAGGAAGTCCAGGAACTCGTCCTGGGTGATCTGAAAGGCGAATTCGTCCATCCCCTCACCGTCGGGGCTGGCGCTGCCCTGACCCTGGCCGCCACCGCCGCCCTGGGGTTTCGGCACCGTGTCGCCGGCCACGAATTCCCTGTTACCCGGATGAACGACCTCACGATGGCCGCCCGGACCGTGGTGGAAAATCGGCTCGTCAATATCCTTGGTCGGGATGCTGACATGCTCACCCCGTTCGATATCGGTAATCGACCGACGTTGCACGGCATCCGCCACCGCTTTCTTGATGTGGTGGCGGTAACGGCGCAGGAAGCGTTCGCGGTTCACTGCGCTTTTGTTTTTGCCGTTCAGGCGGCGGTCGACGACATGAGTCATCCCCATAACACTCTCCAGTTCTCGGTGGAGGTCGTCCCTGAAGGCGCAAATTGCTGCGTTGCGCAGTGCTCACACGCTCACCTACCGGACGGTATGCCTCGCGTGTTGCGCGCTGGGCGCCTTGCACTTTGCACCTTCATGAACGCCCCGGACCTCGAGTCAATTCCAGGGAGCTTCACCTTTCCTTTTTGCTGACTCCCAACCTGGTTCAGGGTCGGGCCGCGGCTGCGGTTAAGCGGCGAGCGGCCGTTCCGTTACTGGGACTTCCTGACCCGCAGGTACCATTCGGCCAGCAGGCGGACCTGCTTCTCGGTGTACCCGCGTTCGACCATCCTTTCGACGAACTGTTTGTGTTTCTTCTGGTCTTCCTGCGAGGCCTTCGGGTTGAAGGAGATGACCGGAAGCAGGTCCTCGGTGTTGGAGAACATTTTCTTCTCGATCACGCTGCGCAGTTTTTCGTAGCTGAGCCAGGACGGATTCTGGCCCTGGTTGTTGGCGCGTGCCCGCAGTACGAAGTTGACCACTTCGTTGCGGAAATCTTTGGGGTTGCTGATGCCGGCTGGCTTTTCGATTTTCTCCAGCTCGTCGTTGATGGCGGAGCGGTTGAGGATCTCGCCGGTTTCCGGATCCCGGTATTCCTGGTCCTGGATCCAGAAGTCCGCGTAGGTCACGTAGCGGTCGAACAGGTTCTGGCCGTACTCGCTGTAACTCTCCAGGTAAGCGGTCTGGATTTCCTTGCCGATGAACTCGACGTAGTGCGGCGCCAGGTATTCCTTGATGAACCGCAGGTAGCGCTCCTGCACTTCGTTGGGGAACTGCTCCTGTTCGATCTGCTTCTCGAGGACATACAGCAGGTGGACCGGGTTGGCCGCAATTTCGGTGGTGTCGAAGTTGAACACCTTGGACAGGATCTTGAAGGAGAAACGGGTCGACAGACCGTCCATGCCCTCGTTCACACCGGCGGAATCCCGGTACTCCTGGATCGACTTGGCCTTGGGATCCGTGTCCTTGATGTTCTGGCCATCGTAGACCCGCATCTTGGAGAAGATGCTGGAGTTCTCAGGCTCCTTCAGGCGGGACAGCACGGTGAACTGGGCCAGCATGTCCAGGGTGTCCGGCGCACACGGGGCACCCTGCAGCGAGCTGTTACGCAACAGCTTGCGGTAGATGTCGATCTCTTCGGTCACCCGCACACAATAGGGCACCTTGACGATGTAGACCCGGTCGAGGAACGCCTCGTTGTGTTTGTTGTTACGGAAGGTCTGCCACTCGGACTCGTTGGAGTGGGCGAGGATGATGCCGTCGAACGGCACCGAACCCATGCCTTCGGTGGTGTTGTAGTTGCCTTCCTGGGTGGCGGTCAGCAGCGGGTGCAGTACCTTGATGGGCGCCTTGAACATCTCGACGAATTCCATCAGACCCTGGTTGGCCTTACTCAGGCCGCCGGAGAAACTGTAGGCGTCCGGATCATCCTGGGAGAACTCCTCCAGCATTCGGATGTTGACCTTGCCCACCAGGGCGGAGATGTCCTGGTTGTTGTCGTCACCGGGCTCGGTCTTGGAGATGCCGATCTGGTCCAGCACCGACGGATAACGCTTGACCACCTTGAACTGGCTGATGTCCCCGCCGAACTCATGCAACCGCTTCACCGCCCAGGGCGACATGATGGGCTTGAGATAGCGGGTGGGGATGCCGTATTCCTCTTCCAGGATGGCGCCATCTTCGTCCGGATCGAACAGCCCCAACGGCGACTCGTTCACCGGGGAATCCTTGATGGCGTAGAACGGCACCTTCTGCATCAACTGCTTGAGCTTTTCCGCCAGGGAGGACTTACCGCCGCCCACCGGGCCCAGCAGATAGAGGATCTGTTTCTTCTCTTCCAGGCCCTGGGCCGCGTGCTTGAAGAAGGAGACGATGTTCTCGACGGCGTCTTCCATGCCGTAGAACTCGGAGAATTCCGGGTAGCTCTTAATGACCTTGTTGGAAAAGATGCGTGAAAGACGCGGATCACGGGAGGTGTCTATGTGTTCCGGTTTGCCGATCGCCATCAACATCCGCTCGGCTGCTGTGGCGTACGCCGACTTGTCGCGTTTGCAGATCTCCAGGTATTCCTCAAGAGTGAATTCCTCCTCCTGAGTTGATTCATACCGATCTTTGAAGTGCTGCAGAATGCTCATATAGGCCCCTCGCTCGCAATATGTTACGCACAACTACACGTGTCAGTTCCCCGATTCAGATCGTCAGGCTTGCCTTATACCGGCGCCCAGTAGATGGATGGAAAGTTTGGAAATGGGAGTGTCGCAACCCGAATGCGCCGGTCGTCGGATTCCGGTTCGACTGCTTTCAGCTTAGTTCAGCTTCTGCACCTTGGACAGTTACGAAAGGTTTTTGTTTCAGGATTATTGCTGCACATTTTTGAAGCATTATGTAAGCCGTCTTGAGTCAAATCGACCATCACTCAAGTCATAGTAGTTCGGGATGACTCAAGGCAGGATAGAACCTCTCAATGGCTTTGATAAGGAATGCAGGATGGAGTTCAGTGAGGTCATGGCGCGCCGCCACAGCGTGCGCTCCTTTACCCCGGAACCGGTGCCGGACGCGGTGTTGAAGGATCTGCTGGCGACAGCCGTGACAGCGCCCAGCTGGTCCAATACCCAGCCTTACCAGTTTGCGATTGCCCGGGGGGACGTACTGGAATCCCTGCGCACTGAGTTGCCTCGGCGGTTTGACCGGGTGGCCGAGTTGCAGAGGGCTCCGATGCTCAAAAAGGCATTGGCCTGGGCCACGCGGGATGGCCTGCCGGATGGCGACTTCCAGCCGGTCCGCCAGTATCCATCCGATCTTCAGCCCCGCCGGGCCGCCACCGGCTATGGCCTGTATGAAATGTTGGGCATTGATCGGAAAGACTTCAAAGCCCGGCACGAACAGATGGCGGAAAACTTCCGCTTCTTCGGCGCGCCGGTCACCCTGTTCCTGTTTGTCCACGAAGGCCTGGGCGTCTACAGCGTGCTGGACGCGGGCATTTTCCTGCAGAGCCTGATGCTGGCCGCCACCGACCGGGGGCTGGGTACCTGTGCTCAGGGCGCGCTGGCCCTGTGGCGCTCGCCGCTGGAAAAACACTTCACGATTCCGGCGCGCTATAAACTGCTGTGCGGCATTTCCATCGGCTATCCATCCGATCACAGAATCAACGATTTCCAGCCCGAAAAGTTGGGCGTGGACGCGCTGACCATTCCCGAACGGTCATAAGCTGCTCATTTTCATCCTGATATGCCTTGCCTTCGTATATGGGTTGCTTAGACTTGAAACCAGACTGCCCTGAAAAAAATCAGCAAGGAGAGTGTCCGTGTCCCTCATTTCGCGTATTCGTCGCAGCCTGCCCGCGCTGTTGTTGCTCGTGGCCGGACCGGTGCTGGCCGCCGAACCGGTCGTGGTGTCCTCCAAAATCGACACCGAGGGCTCGGTGCTGGGGCAGATGATCCTGCAGAGCCTGCAGAGGGCCGACATCCCGGTAGAAAACCGGATCCAGCTCGGGGCCACCAATATTGTGCGCAACGCCATCAAGGCCGGCGAAATCGACATCTATCCCGAATACACCGGCAACGCCGCCTTCTTTTACGACAAAACCGACAGCGGCGTCTGGAACAAGGCTGGCCCGGCCTATGAGATGGCCAAGAAGCTGGATTACGACGCCGAGAAAATCGTCTGGCTGACGCCGGCCGATGCCAACAACACCTGGGCCATGAGCGTGCGGGGCGATCTGGCCCGCAAGGAAAACCTGGAGACGCTCGACGATCTGGCGGCCTACATCAACAACGGCGGCGCGTTCCGATTTGCGGCCAGTGCGGAATTCGTGGAATCCGCCAGTGCGCTGCCGGCGTTTCAGAAAGCCTATGGCTTCGAGCTGAAGTCGGACCAGTTGCTGATCCTGTCCGGCGGCAACACCGCCGCCACCATGCGCGCCGCGGCGCTCAACGACAACGACGTCAACGGCGCCATGACCTATGGCACGGACGGCGGCCTCAACGCCCTGGATCTGAAGGTGATGACCGACACCAAAGGCGTACAGCCGGTGTATCAGCCAACGCCCATCATTCGCGAGCCGGTGCTCAAGGCGTATCCGCAGATCCGCGACATCCTCAAGCCGGTGTTTGAGTCCCTTGACCTGGAAACCCTGCAGCGCCTGAATGGTGAAGTGGCCGTCAACGGCGCCCCGGCCGAGAAAGTGGCCCGGGACTACCTGGACTCCCTCAAACAGGATTGAGTTTGCCTTCCCTCGACGAACCGCCCAATCGGGTTATCACCGTACTGGGGCTGTTGGCCCTGGTGTTGGTGTGGGTATTGGACCTGGGAACGGTCCAGCCCAACCGAATCGTGCCCGGAACCGGATACGGTCTGTTTGCGGCGGCCGGTTGGCTTGGCGCCGTCACGGTTTCGGCCGGTTTGTGTGTGCTGATGGCGCTGGCGGTCCTGCCGCTGCGCCGGCGCTATACCCTGCTCGGCATCCTGCTGACCCTGGCACTGGCGGCATTGCCCGATCTGCTGGTGATCTTCACGTCCGCCCATCTTCCCAAGGATTCGCCCTATGCCCGCACGGCGGTTGGCGCCGGCTTCTGGTCATTGCTGTTCCTGCTGGTGTTGATGCTGATTGAGGTGGTGGGACGGCTGCGGATCGGGCGGCGTGGCCAACTGGGCATCCTGGTGGTGATCCTGGCAGGCTGGGCGCTGTTGATCCGTCAAGGCGGGCTCGACAGCCTCTCGCTGATGCGCGAATTCAGCAACCGGCCCGATCAATTCCTGCAGGCACTCTGGGCTCATCTGGCGCTGGCTTTGGGCGCGGTGGCGATCAGCTTCGTGCTGGCGTTTGCCCTGGTATTGAAAATGATGCGCTCGGAAGCCTGGCGCCGGCCGGTGTTTGGCGTCGTCAGCTTCCTGCAGACCATTCCCAGCCTGGCCTTGTTCGGTCTCCTGATTGCCCCGCTCAGCGCGCTGACAGCCGCGTTCCCGCTGCTGCAAAGCCTGGGTATCCGTGGCATTGGTTGGGCGCCGGCGCTGTTGGCGCTGATCGCCTACAGCCTGTTGCCGATGGTGCGTAATACGTTCGTGGCTTTGACGGAAGTCCCGGAAGCGGTGATCGATGCCGGGCGGGGCATGGGCATGACCGAGCGCCAATTGTTCCTGCAGGCCCGATTGCCGCTGGCGATCCCGGTCATCATCGAGGGCGTTCGCATTACCGCCATCCAGGCGATGGGACTGACCGCGGTGGCAGCACTGATCGGCGCCGGGGGGTTCGGTACCTTTATTTTCCAGGGGCTGGGGCAGGCGGCCATGGACCTGGTCATGCTGGGCGCCTTGCCGACGATCGGACTGGCTATCGCGGCCGACGTGGTGTTGTCCACTCTCGCCAATGCTCTGCAACCGCGGCCCGCAGCCGCACTCCCGCAATAAGAGGACATCCAGCGGATGATCGAACTGAAAAACGTCACCCGCCGGTTCGGCCAGACCGTGGCCGTGGATCACATCGACCTGACGGTGGAAACCGGCGAAGTCTGCGTACTGGTGGGCAGTTCGGGGTGTGGCAAGTCCACCACGCTGCGCATGATCAACCGACTCCTGCCGGCCAGCAGCGGCGAGATCCTGGTCGACGGTGAGGACGTCACCGGTATGGACCTGCAGCGTCTGCGCCTGAACATGGGCTACGCCATCCAGGGCACGGGCCTGTTCCCGCACTGGAGCGTGGCGCGCAACATCGCGCTGGTGCCCAGGCTCCTCAAGTGGCCGAAAGAACGCATCGACGCCCGCGTCACTGAATTGCTGCAAATGCTGGAAATGGACCCGGCCAGCTTCGCCGACAAGTATCCCCAGCAACTGTCCGGCGGCCAGGCCCAACGGGTCGGTGTGGCGCGGGCTCTGGCGGCGGATCCCAACATCCTGCTGATGGACGAGCCGTTTGGCGCGCTCGATGCCATCACCCGGGAAAACCTGCAGCTGGAGATGCTGCGCTTGCAACGCCAGTTGAAGAAAACCACCGTCTTCGTCACCCACGACATCGACGAGGCCCTGCGCCTGGCGACGCGGATTGCCGTGATGGACCAGGGCCGCATCGTCCAGCACGACACGCCGGAGAACATCCTGCGCCGACCGGCGTCGGACTTTGTGGAAAACCTGGTAGGCAAGCAGGATCGCGGCCTCAAACTGATGGCCCTGCGACCCGTGCGCGACCTGATGACGCCTCACGACAAGCCGCGCCCCGCCGAACCGGGCGCTGATGGTTTGAAGGAAGACGACAGCCTGCGGCTGGCCCTGTCGGTCATGCTCTGGCAGGACCTCAGACAGGTGGCGGTGTTCGACCACCAGGGCAATGAAACTGGTGTCCTGCTGCGTGAGCGCCTGATCGAGGGAGGCGTTTGATGCGCATCTGGCGGACGCCGGTTCTATGGTTGGCCGTGTTGCTGGCGCTGACGTTGGGCATGGATGGGCTGGAACCCCTGTTCCGACTGATCCAGCCGGACACGCAAAGCGTGATTTACCAGCGGGAGACGTTCCTGTTCCTGCTGGGCAATCACGTGCTGCTGGTGCTGATTTCGGCGACGATCGGCACCTTTGCCGCTGTCGCTGGCGGCATTTTCGCAACGAGGCCGTCGGGCCGGGACTTCCTGCCGCTGGTCAGCCAGATCGCCTCCATTGGCCAGACGTTCCCGCCGGTGGCGGTCCTGGCCCTGGCGGTGCCGGTGCTGGGGTTCGGGGAAGGGCCGACGCTGGTGGCGCTGGTGCTGTATGGCCTGCTGCCGGTGCTGCGCAACACCCTGGCCGGGCTGGACGGCATCGATCCCGCCGTCACTGAGGCGGCCCGGGGCATGGGCATGTCGGCCCGCCAGGTGTTGTTCCAGGTGGAAATCCCGCTGGCGGGTCGCGTGATCCTGGCGGGCATCCGCACGTCGGTCACCATCAACATCGCCACCGCGGCCATCGGCTCCACCATCGGCGCCCGCACCCTGGGGGACCCGGTGATCGCCGGATTGGTCAACGGCAATACCGCGTACGTGCTGCAAGGTGCGCTGCTGATCGGCCTGCTGGCGCTGATGACCGACAGCCTGTTTGAAGCCCTGGAAAAACTCTGGGCCCGGCGGTTGGCGCCGACGGTTTCACCCGCCTGAACCGTTCCCGCGCCGGCAACCAGCGCCTATGATGGCGGAGTGTTCAGCTGATAGGGAGACCACCATGAAATACATCTTCGAAGTCCGCATCAAGGAAGGGCACACCGCCGAGGAATACGCGGATGCCTGGGTGCGTGCCAGCGAGCTGATCCAGCAGGCGCCGGGTGCCCGGGGTACCGAGCTGCACCGGATGATCGGCGATCCGATGCGTTTGATCGCCATTGCCCAATGGGACAGTAAGGCCAGTCGGGACGCGATGGAGGGCGAGCCCAATGAAGAGATTCGGGCGATCATCCGCAGCGCGGCGCCGTTTGTGGAGATCCGCCGCATCGGTGAGTTCGAAGATCCGGAATGGGTGGTGATGCCGGACAAGTCGAAAAATTGAACAGCAGTTCACGGACATTTGGTAAATTGTGTGTACTATTGCGATAGTTTCCGATGGTACTGACGAGCCGCCCGCCGGGGGTGGTGATTTCACAGGGATGCGACATGTCCGTCAGCTTGCTGGTGAAGGCTGCTGAAATACTCACATTGATTTTGCTGGGCCTGTTGGGCGGGCAGATCTGCCGTCTTTGGCGCGCCGATCAGCGGCCGGCGGTTTCCAGCCAAGCGATGACGCAGGCACCTGCCGACCTTTCCGGTCAACCGGAGGTCATTCTGGCGGACTACATCGGTGAGCTGATGGCCGGCACGCAGGCGCCGCTGCCTGAACTCGCTCTGCCGGAACCTGTCCCGGTCGTACCCCCGCCGGCAGACATACAGCCGAAACCCGCGTCGAGTCAGCCCGAGGCAACCGCCCGACAGTCTGATTACCCGTCGGTCGCTGCGTTGCTGGCCCGCCGCTGCGACACGTCATCCGCCTGATTGATTGCCGTCACTGGCCGGAAGCCGCTGATACCAAGCCGCGTAGGGCGTGTTCGCGACCAGGCAGCGATTATAGTCCGGCGCCCCATCGGTCCACCAGATCTCACCGCGCTCACCCAGTGCGCGTTTCGCCTCGTCCACCGATGCCCGTGCTGCTTTTAACGCCCTGCTGTCATCGGTCTGTTTCGCATCTCGAACCTCGCGGCGGGCCGACATCAACTGCTTCGTCCAGTACTCGCGGTCGCTGGCCGGCAGCTCTGGATTCGTGGCACGCCAGAGCCGGCCCCGTACGACGATGTAACGATCATCCGGTGTTTTCAGCGCTGGCATCGTGGCTCTTCCTCGCATCCATGACAGAATCGTCAGGTGAACCGTTCAGGTGTGCACCGGTTTGTGGTTTACACTGAGGGTCAGGTCGTCGGCCATCGGTTGAGGTGGCCGGCAAACGTCGCCGTCAGACTACGGAGGACGCCGAATGGAAATCAAGACGTTTGAGGACCTCATCGACTGGGCGCGTCAACTTCACGCGCACCTGGCCCGTTCCCTGAAGGAATCGGCCGGAGGCAACCAGAACGAGCGGGCCAGCGCTCTGCTCGGCTACCTGTCCGAACACGAGTCGGAGCTGGAACGCATTACCGCGGAGTTCGAGAAACAGGCGGATCCCAAGGCGATGAAGACCCGCCTGTACGATTTCTACAACCACAAACCGTTCGACTCCTACCGCAAGCCCGATCACTACTACGCCAAACTCAGCTTTGACGAGATTGCCGAGGAAATCTTCCATTTCCACGATGAGCTGATGGCGCTCTATCAGGCCTTGTTGCGCAAGGCCGAGCTGCGTGAAGTCGCCGACCTGGTTCAGGAGCTGCTGGACATGGAGCAGAACGAATCCATGCGCCTGGCCCGCCAGGTGCGCAGTATGGACGACGTCTGAACGCGTCCGACCGGATCAGGCCCGTCTTGCCCGCTTTCCTGTGCCGGTGAGACGGGGCCGCCCATTCACTCCTGCACGCACCGTAAGGAGCGCGCATGGCCAGAGAAACCGCAGTCGCCGCCGACCATACGGCTGACATCGATTCATTGGTGACCGCCCTGGAGTCGGTCATCGACGGTGAAGTCCGTTTCGAAATGGGCAGTCGAGCCCTGTACGCCACCGACGCCTCCAATTACCGCCAGGTACCGACCGGCGTCGTCATTCCCCGTCACGAGCAGGACATCGAGCAGGCGGTGGCCGTGGCCCGCCGGTTCGACGCGCCCATCCTGATGCGTGGGGCAGGGACCAGCCTGGCCGGCCAGACCTGCAATGCCGCTGTGGTCCTGGATACCTCGAAATACATGAATCGTGTGCTGGCGGTGGAACCGGACGATCGGACCGCGGTCATCCAGCCCGGGGTTGTCTGTGACGTCCTTCGGGACGCCGCCGAGCAGCACGGCCTGACTTTCGGGCCGGACCCTTCGACCCATACCCAATGCACCCTGGGCGGCATGATTGGCAACAACAGCTGCGGCGCCCATTCCGTGATGGCCGGCAAGACCGACGACAACACCGAATCCCTGGAGATCCTGACCTACGACGGTGTGCGCATGACGGTCGGGCCCACGTCCGAGGACGAGTTGGCCGACATCATTGAGGCCGGTGGCCGCAAAGGTGAGATCTACCAAGCTCTGCGCGATCTGCGGGACCGCTACGCCGATCACATCCGCAGCGGTTTTCCCGACATCCGGCGACGGGTGTCGGGCTACAACCTGGACGCGCTGTTGCCGGAAAACGGCTTCAACGTAGCCCGCGCGCTGGTTGGCAGCGAAGGCACCTGTGCGGTCACGCTGTCGGCCCGAATGCGACTGGTGGACAGTCCGCCGCACCGGGTGCTGGTGGTGCTCGGGTATGAGGACATCTGCCAGGCCGGGGACCAGGCACCGGCGATCCTGAAAACCGGGCCGCTCTCGGTGGAAGGCCTCGATGAGCGCATCGTCGGGGACATGCGCAAGAAAGGCTGGGGGCTGCACGCCATCGAGGGGCTGCCGGACGGCAATGGTTGGATTCTGTCGGAGTTTGGCGGGAATTCCATGGAAGAGGCGACCCGGGCTGCACAGAGGGCCATCGACAGCCAGCAGGCTCACTGCGTCGACAGCAAACTCTACACGGACCCCGACGAGGCCAATCGGGTCTGGAACGTTCGCAAGAGCGGTTCGGCCGCTACCAACGCACTGCCGGGCGAGGACGAGAGCTATCCCGGCTGGGAAGATGCGGCGGTGGACCCCGAACGGGTCGGCGACTACCTGCGCGACTTCCGCAAGCTACTGGACCGCTACGGCTATCGGTCCTCACTCTACGGGCATTTTGGCGACGGCTGTATCCACGGCCGCATGACGTTCGACCTGTCCAGCCACGAGGGCGTTGCCACATGGCGCCGTTTCCTCGATGAAGCCGCCGACCTGGTGGTGGCCTATGGCGGGTCGCTGTCCGGCGAGCACGGCGATGGGCAGGCACGGGCGGAGCTCTGGCCCAGGATGTTCAGCCCGGAATTGATGGATGCTTTCCGGGCATTCAAGACGATCTGGGACCCGCAGGGCCGTCTCAATCCCCACAAATTGATCGATCCGTACCGCATCGACGAGCACCTGCGAACCGGCCCGGACCATGACCCCGTCGAACCGGAACCGCTGTATTTCAGTTTTCACCGGGACGAGGGGCGCTTCTCCTCCGCGGCCCATCGCTGTGTGGGCGTGGGCAAGTGCCGCAGCTACGCCGGGGGCACCATGTGCCCGAGCTATCGGGGCACACAGGAAGAGAAACATTCCACCCGGGGACGGGCGCGGCTGCTGTTCGAGATGCTCCACGGCGACACGCTGGAGGGTGTCTGGAACAACGAGTCCGTGCATGAAGCCCTGGACCTCTGCCTCGCCTGCAAAGCCTGCCGGCAGGAGTGCCCGGTGCAAGTGGACATGGCCACCTACAAGGCCGAGTTCATGGCCCACTACTACGAACATCACCGGCGCCCGCGCCAGGCCTGGACGCTGGGGCTGATCCACGAATGGTCCCGGGTGGCGGGAAAGGCGCCGCGCCTCTTCAACGGGCTGACGCGGCTGCCCGGCGCCGCCGCCGTCGTTCGCCAACTGACCGGTATGACCGCTGAACGGGATCTGCCGTCATTTTCGCCCCATCCGTTCACCCGGAATTATCGATCGGTATCGATGCCGGAAGGGCGCCCGGCGGTGATGCTGTGGCCCGATACGTTCAACAACTTCCTGCAATCCGATTGTCTGCAGTCGGCATCTCGGGTGCTGGAGCGCCTGGGCTATGCCGTCCAGTTGCCGGGGCGACCGGTCTGCTGCGGCCGGCCGCTGTACGACCACGGCATGCTCGAGCGTGCCCGCTGGCGCCTGAGGCAGGTGCTGGAAACGCTGGCACCGGCGATCGAGGCCGGCATTCCGGTCGTGGGGCTGGAGCCCTCCTGTATGAGCACGTTCCGCGAGGAACTGCTGAACTTCTTCCCGGACGACCGGCGCGCCCAATGGCTGGCGGAGAACACCTGGTTGTTCCCGGACTTCCTGGCGCAGCAGACGGATCTGTCGCTGCCGAGTCTCGATGGGGACGCCTGGGTGCATGGTCACTGTCACCAGAAGGCTCTGGTTGGCATGGCAGGCACCCGCTCGCTGCTGGAAGGTCTGGGGCTCAAGGTGAGCCTGCCGGATAATGGTTGCTGTGGGATGGCGGGCGCGTTCGGCTTCGATGCCGACAAGTATCCGGTTTCCATGCGCATTGCCGAGTCGGCCATGCTGCCGTCACTTCGGGAGACGCCACAGGACACGTATCTGATTGCGGACGGCTTCAGTTGTCGCGAGCAGATCCGGCACGGCAGTGGTCGCACGGCGTTGCATACGGCCCAGTTGCTGGACCGGGCCATGCTGGGCAGGGAAGGCTAGCGTGCGGCTTTATGCGGCTGGCTTGACCAGCGTCATACCGGGAGCCCGGCCGCTGTGAGAGCATCAACCGATCAGCCCCTTGGCGATCTCGTCAGACTTCGATGGCGCGCGGGGCGCTACTACGGCGGGGATGCTTCTTATGGAAATCAGGACCTTTGAAGACCTCATCGACTGGGCGAGGCAACTCCACGGGCATCTGTCCCGCAGCCTGGACGAGTGCAGCGGCCGGAACGAAAACGAACGCGCCAGCGCCTTGCTCCACTATCTCTCTGAGCATGAGGCGGAGCTGGAACGCATCACGGCCGAGTTCGAGCGTCAGGCCGATCCCAAGGCGCTGAAGACGCGGTTATACGACTTCGTCCGCCATCATGCCTTCCAGACCGACCGCAAGACCGATGCCCACTACGCCACGCTGGGTTTCGACGACATTGCCCGGGAAATCTTCGCCTTCCACGATGAGTTGATCGCCCTTTACGAGTCGCTCGTCCGCAAGGCTGAAATCCCCGAAGTCGCTGAGCTCATGACGTCGCTGTTGGCGATGGAAACCAATGAGTACATGCGTCTCGCCCGACAGGTGCTCAGCATGGATGATGTCTGATCCTGGCGGAGCGACAGCCAGGTGCTCCGCCAGGGCTGAGATTAATGGGTGTTCGTGATTCGGGTGACCACCGCGTCCACCACGTCGGGATGCCAGAGCAGGCGATGATGGCCCAGACCGCGAGTCTGAAGCACGTCGGCGACCGTCCAGCTGACCCGGACCCGTTCACTCTGGGACGGCGGAACATGCCGGTCATCGCTGTCGTACACCACCAACCCGTTGCCGGGCAGCCCCGACGCCAGATGCGGGAGTGACAGTTGGTTCCACAGGTCCTCCCCGAAACGGTCTTCCATCATTCGGCGGTGGTCGCGCAGGACGCTGGCGGGAACGCCCAGCGTAGCCCCCAGCCCATTGACCACCGATGATAAGTCGGACGGCGGCGCCAGCAGAACCAGATGCTTTGCGTTCAGGCCGTGCGTCAGTGCCCGGGCGGCGGCCAGTGAACCCAGCGAGTGGGCCAGGACGGCATGCACGGGCCCGGTGCTCTGGCCAACACGCCGAACCACCTCCGCCATTTCAAACAGATCGGTTTGTGAGCCTTGGGCCCGGCCATGGGCCGGCGCATCGAACAGCACCACCCGATAGCCGGCGGCCACAAGCGGTTTGACATAGGCACCGAACTGGATACCCGCACCGGACCAGCCATGCACGCCCAGCACCGTCGGCCCTTCACCCCAGCTGTAAATTGGGATGGTATTGCTGCCGTGGTGAAGCTGGGTGTGGCTGTCGGCTTCGTCCAGCAAGTACTCGTAGCGGGAGGGCATCGGCAGTCGCGAAGGACGGAAGAATTGCCGGTTCACCAGACTGGCGGCTCCGGTCGGCGAAACCCGGGCGTACAGCGAAAGGCCTAGTCGCCGCAATGAGCGGTTCAGTCCCGGCCGCGCGGATCGGGGGGTGTCAGGGAGACGGGTGACGGCCGGAAAGGCTTTGACGGGAACGTTCATGATCAGCACTCCTGGCAGGGATCGTCGGCGGATCCCGGTGGATGACAGGATCAGGTTACGGCTTGCCCCGATTCGCCAGGAGTGTCATATTTGACATATAAAGTGCTGAATAGGTCATTGCGTCATGATCACGGTTGCCATCGTTGCCCAACCTTACTGCCATGCCAGCGGCGTCCATGGCGTGATGGATTTCTTCGCCACCGCGAACTACTGCGGCCGCAAGATGTCCGAACAGCCCCTGTTTGAGTGCCACATCGTGACGGCCGACAGCGAGCCGGTGCGAGGCTATAGCGGCGCGCTGGTCACGCCGACGGCGCGCCTTGACGATCTCAAGCCGGATCTGATTGTGGTGGGGTCGGCGCTGGAGGCCGTGGTGGTCGATACCTACGTCGAGCGCGCGTTGGACGCCGCCCGGCCGCTGTTCGGCTGGCTGCGGTCGGCGGCGGATCGGGGCGCCCTGTTGGCGAGCGTCTGTACCGGCAGCTTCGTGCTGGCGGAAGCCGGGCTGCTGGACGGCATGGCTGCCACGACACACTGGCGTGCCGCGAACCTGTTTCAGCAACGCTATCCCGACGTGCGGCTGGAGGTGGATCAGCTCCTGGTGGATAACGGCCCGGTGATATGCGCCGGCGGGGCATCGGCGTTTTCCGACCTCTGCCTGTACCTGGTGGAACGGCTGGCTTCACCGGCGGTGGCGCTGGCGTGCAGCAAACTGCTCGTGTTGGACAACCGGCGCATGGAGCAGACGCCCTACATGCGATTCTATGGCCACAAGGCGCATCAGGACGCGTCCATCCTCAAGGCGCAGACCTGGCTGGAGACCCATTACGCCGAGCCGGTGGCCATCGATCAGGTGGCCGACATCGCCGCGCTGGGGCCGCGCACGTTCAAACGCCGTTTCAAGGATGCCACCGGGGAGACGCCCATTGGTTACCTGCAGCAGCTGCGGATTGAAGCCGCCAAGCATTTCCTGGAATCGAGCCGCGACCAGACGGCACAGATCATCTGGCGGGTGGGTTACGAGGATGCTTCATCCTTCAGACGCCTGTTCAAGCGTTCCGTGGGCTGCACCATGGAGCAGTATCGCAAGCGGTTCAGCTACGTCGTGCCGCTGACGGCATAGCTGCCAAGGGCGCAGCGATTTGGATGTTTGAATGGGGTTGTGCTGACGACAGCGGCGGCCTAATCTTCCTGAACAGGCAGAGGGGAAGTTGCCTGCAGTCGCACCAATACTGTCACCATGTCACCGTACATCCTCCACGGAAAAGGAGTGGTTGCCATGTCCGATGTTCCCGTTACATCCATTCTGGTTGTCGCCTCGACGTCCACCGTCGCCAATGCCGGGTCCAATATGTTCGTGGAGGTCCTGATTCCGCAGGTGGCGGCCTCTGAGGTATCTCTGCCCGGATCGCAGGGCTCGACACAAGTCATTACCATGCCGGCTTCCGGCACCAAAACCATCAGTGAGATCACACCGGCCGATATCAACCTGAGTACCGAGCCGCCCAATGAGGGGGACGCCTGGCTGCCCTCGGCGTTTTATGTGCTGGGTAAAGGGGATTCCGGCGATTATGAGGTCATCTGCGCGATTCCCGAGTGGCCCACCGACGTCTGGTTGAGTGAGGATCCCAATGACCCCAATGCCTATCCCGCGGTCACGCTGGCTCAGGTCTTGAGCCACGTCTGATCCGGCTCCAACCGTTCATCAACACGTGCAGTGAATGCAGGCCGGAGCGTGAATCCGGCCTGCCGTTCAGTTCTTGCGGCGCAGACGAAACACGCTTTCAGAGCCGTTGTTCAGGCCTTTGCGTTTGGCGAAGGGATGGTCCTTTTCCAGCGGGTTGGTCAGTATGCGGTCGATCTCGAATTCATCGCCGAACAGGGCATGCACCTCGTCGTTACTCACGTTGAACGGCGGGCCTTTCATCTCGCCCGGATCGTAATCCAGAGTAATCAGCAGGATGGCCGCCTGATCCGGCAGGATGGCTTCCAGGTGATCGGCGTAATCCCGGCGCATCTCGGGCGGCAGGGCGATCAGCGCCGCCCGGTCATAGACCAGACGCACATGGCGGACATCGTCGGGCACCAGCTGAAAAAAGTCGCCGCACCAGAGTTCCAGCTCATCGTCGTGGATGTACCGGGTGAAGGGCTGGCCGGGTAGCACCCGCGCCTTGGCTTCGGCCTCCTCGAAGAAGTCCTTGCAGGCGATGGCGCTGAGTTCGATACCCATCACCGGATGGCCCCGGTCGTGCAGCCACCACAAATCTTTCGACTTGCCGCACAGGGGCACGAGAACCGTCTCGTTACCGTGGTGGGCCATCTCGGGCCAGTGCTCGTGAAGATAACGGTTGACCGTTCCCTCGTGGAAACCGATTTCCTGGTTTTTCCAGCGGGCGTGCCAGAATTCGTGCTCCATCGGCGAACCTCCTGCCTGTTATTTGCCAAACAGTATGGACCGGGATGGCGTCCGGTGTCAGTGGGTACCTGAACATACAGATCAACAGCATGGTCATACGTTCCTGTCACGGACTCGTCTGTCGTCTTTGTCATGATGGAGGACGTGAAGCCGGCCTGGCGAGCGTGTAATCTGTTGGCAACACTGACATTTGCCGCCAAGGACACCTGCTTATGAAAGCCGTTTTCCTCGATGCCGCCACCCTGGGTCATGATGTCGATCTCGCTCCGATCCGCGAGGCCGTCGACGAGCTGGTCCAATACGAGCAGACCGCACCGGACCAGGTCGAAGAGCGGATCGCCGGTTTCGATACCGTGATCACCAACAAGGTGGTGCTGGGCGAAACCCATTTTGAAGCCCACCCGGACATCCGCCACATCGTGGTGACGGCCACCGGCACCAACAACATCGACCTGGAGGCGGCCAAAGCGCGCGGCATCAAAGTGGTGAATGCCATCCGCTACGGTCGCGCGTCCGTCGCCCAGCACACCATGACCCTGATCCTGGCCCTGGCCACCCGGCTGATCGACTACCACCAGGACGTAGGTGCCGGATGTTGGGAGCAAAGCCGCCAGTTCTGCCTGATGGACCACCCCATCATGGAGCTGGAGGGCAAGACGCTGGGCATCGTTGGCTACGGCGATCTGGGCCAGGGCCTGGCCGAGCTGGCCAAGGCTTTTGGCATGAATATCCTGCTGGCCGCCCGGCCGGGGCAGGAGGCCGGCGAAGTGGATGGCATGCCGCGCATGCCTCTGGAAGAGCTGCTGCCACGGGTGGACGTCCTGTCGCTGCATTGTCTGCTGACAGACGACACGCGCAACCTGATCGACGCCGATGCCCTGTCGAAAATGCAGAAGCACGCCTTGCTGATCAACACCAGCCGCGGCGGCCTGGTCGACGAAAAGGCGCTGGCGGATGCCCTGCGCAAGGGCCGCATCGGTGGGGCCGGTTTTGACGTGCTCACCGAAGAGCCGCCCGCCAATGGCAACGTGTTGCTGTCACCGGATATTCCCAACCTGATCGTCACGCCGCACTGCGCCTGGGCCAGCAAGGAAGCCCGGCAGCGGATGGTGCAGCTGACGGCGCAGAACCTGGAAGGGATCAGCAACGGCACCCAGTCCCGCTGGGTGGTGTGAAACGGATCGGGAGGCGACCCTGTTACAGCCCCCCTGGGTGATTTTTGCGCAAAATTTGCATTCAAACGCTAGACTTGGCAACACAGGACAGTATCGTAACGGAATCCAAGACGGGTCATTCTTTCATTCCGGATTTGTTACGCTGCCCGTTGAATGATGCGGTCAGGCCTTCGGTGCTGACGGACCACCACAGGAGAAACGCGTGTGAAGCGGATGATTTGGCCATTACTGGGTTGCCTGGTCGCGCCCTTCGTCCAGGCTGCTGGCGATCAGGTCCAAATGCGGACGCAAGTGAATACGGACTACACGCTCAGCGAATTCACCGGGTCACGCAGTCACACTCTTTATTTGCCGCAGCAGTCCGGTGCCGATCTGGTCTGGCGGGAACGGAATACCAGCGGCGGTGTCTACATCGGGCCGCGGGTGGGCGCCTCACACATGGCCGATCACGATGTCGACGATGCAACGCTCAGTTCGGCTCTCGGTGTCGAAGCGGGTTACCTGCAATCCCTGGCGCCTCTGGATCCACAGTTGAAAACGCTTCAGTTTGGCCTTTATTTTCGTCAGATCTACTCGAACCTCCACAATCAACGGTCCATCAGCGCCGGCTCGGTTGAGCAGGATGTCGACGGTGACGGTCAGTCCGAACTGGGCCTGCAATTCCTCTGGCAGCCCGAATAGGACTTCCTCCAGTCCTGGGTCATTGCGGCGTTACTGGTGATGATCCGGGGTTGCGCCCCGGCGACGAGACTCTACGCCGGTAACCTACCCCCCACTTTTGTCCTCCCGGAATGACGCGGGTCTTGTGTGTCGCCCCATACACTGACTCCCTGGCGCACTCCGGGACGATAACGCCTGGCTTTGCGCTCCCATGACAATAACAAGACCGGTGTGTCCGGGCCTGCCCGCCACACCACGGCGACCGTTGTGCCGGGGATGGTGCAAGACCTCCACTTGAGCCGTTCCGCGTTCGCGCATCTGGATCGCCGGCTATCGGTGGAGTCGACCATGCGTATCGCAAGCATCCGTTTTACCTGTGTTCTGCTTATTCTCTTCAGCGTGCTCACCGAGCCTGCATGGGCCGTGGAGCGCGGCACGCTGCACATCTGGATCAACAACGACAAGGGCTTCAACGGGTTGGCTGAGGTGGGCCGGCGGTTCGAGGCCGATACCGGCGTTCCCGTTGTCGTTGAGACCCCGGAAGACCTGACCAGCAAGTTCGATCACGCCGGCTACACCCGCGAGGCGCCGGATATCATCATCTGGCCGCACGACCGGTTCGGGTCCTGGATCAACGAAGGCCTGCTGGAGGCGGTCAAACCGTCTGCGTCCGTGAAGGACGCCCTGGCGCCGTTTTCCTGGCATGCCGTGACCGTGGGCAGCAAGGTCTACGGCTACCCGATCGCGACGGAGGTGGTCAGTCTCATCTACAACAAGGCGCTGGTCAGCCAGCCGCCCCGTACCCTGGATGACGTGGCCGCGCTGGATAGCACGCTGCGTAAGAAGGGTAAGCGGGCGATCGCCTGGGATTACAAGAACGTCTATTTTTCCTGGCCGATCATCGCCGGTGCCGGCGGCTTCAGCTTTGGCAAGACCGACGGCAACTACGACTTGGCCAAGGTGGGCGTGGACCAGCCGGGCGCCATCGCGGCGGTCGACAAGATCCGGGCGCTGCTGCGTCAGGGCGTCATCCGGGAGGACGACGACTATGGCCGCATGATGACGGGCTTCAAGGCCGGCGATACCGCCATGATCATCAACGGTCCGTGGGCCTGGAGCGAGCTGCGCGAGGCCGGCATCGACATTGGTATCGCCGATGTGCCGGGTATCGATGCCAAGCATCCGGGCCAGCCCTTCGTGGGCGTGCTGGCCGCCGGCATCAGTGCCGCGTCGCCGAACGCGGAACTCGCCCAGCGATTCATCGAGAATTACCTGCTCACCATCGACGGGCTGACAGCCGTCAATGACGACAAGCCCCTGGGTGCCGTTACGCACCTGGCGATGGAGCAGACCCTGGCTCAGGATCCGTTCATCCGCCACACCTTCGAGTCGGCCAGTACCGGCGAAATGATGCCCAACGTGCCGGAAATGAAACGTTTCTGGGACCTGCTCACGCGCCGCTTTGCGGACATGATGGCCGGCGAGAAGCCGGTTCGTCCCACCCTTAACCACGCCGGTGACCTGCTGCGACGCCTGGATTCGATGCGCGGCTGGAACCGTCGCCACTATCTGGTTCAGTCATCTGCTCGTGGTCACGAGAAGGAGTAATCGTCATGCGTCTGTCTGCCGCTTCAGCGCCGTTCGGTCGCCGCACGCTGTCCATTCGGACCAAAGTAATCGTGTTGTTTGCGCTGCTGACCGCCATCGCGGTGGGGGCGTCGGGTCTGGTGATCCAGCGTATCGAAACCATCGGCCAGAGTGTCGATCGGCAACAGGCCAGCATTGCCCGCCAACTGGAAGCCACTCGCCACCAGGGTGAGCTGATCCGCCAGCAGCGGGAGCTGGCGCAACGGGCCCAGGGCGTCAACGAAGCCCAGCGCCAGCTGGAAGCGCTGCAATACTGGTATTCCCACGCCGCGCTGACCGCCGACCAAGAATCCCTGGACAACGCCCACGCGGCGGACAAGGCGTTTGTGGCCGCGCTGGACGGTCTGGTGGCGGACAATGTGGATCTAGGTAAAACCGTCGAGTCCATGAAAAAGACCCTCAAGGAATACCGCATGCTCGGCGAGAAGATGTTCAACTTCTTCGAGAAGTCGATGATGCTGATGGGTCGCTCGATGGGGGAGGCGGCCCGGGAGCGGGCGGTCACCCTGACCAAACAGCTGGATGGCATCCGCGAGGATTACCGGCAGCAGGAGCAGGCGCTCGGCGACGGCGTGCTGGGCGCCGGCGATGACGTGGAAGCCGCCAGCGGCGCGGTGGCGGATTCGGTTGCGGCCATCCGCGGCGACATCGATCAGGCCACCACGGTCAGTCTCGGCATGATGGTCGCGATGGCGGGTTTTGCCGTGCTATTCGGCGGCATCTTCCTGCGCTCGGTGTTGCGTCCGATTCGCGCGCTGGGCCGGCGCATCGAGCATATCCAGACCCACAACGACCTGACGGCCAGTCTCGATTATCGTCGCAATGACGAGTTGCAGGTGATCAGTCAGGCCTTTGACGGCATGTTGGCCCGCTTCAGAGAGTTGATCCGCCAGTTGGGACTGTCCACCTCCGAACTGGGCGAGGTCGCGACGACGGGACGCGAGGGCAGTCAGGCCCTGGCTACTCAGGTCGATCAGCAATTGCAGGAAACCAGCCTGGTGGCCACCGCCACCAACCAGATGACGGCAGCGGCCGAAGGCATTCAGACCAGCACCGGTGATGCGGCGCGCCTGGCCGAAGCGGTCAGCGAACTGACCCGGCAGGGCGGTGCGGCGGCCGAAGAGTCCGTGCGAGCGATGGAATCGCTGACCGGCCGCATCGACACGGCCAGCGGCGTGATCCATCAACTGGCCGAGCGCAGTGAATCCATCGGCACCGTGCTGGATGTGATCCGGGGCATCGCCGAGCAGACCAATCTGCTGGCTTTGAACGCCGCCATCGAAGCCGCTCGCGCGGGCGAATCCGGCCGGGGCTTTGCCGTGGTGGCCGACGAAGTGCGCGGGCTGGCCAGTCGCACGGGGGATTCCACCGTGGAAATCCAGAGCCTGGTGGAAAACCTCCAGGCCGACGCCCAGCGCGCCGTGGCGGAGATCCGGGAAAGCCTCGAAGAGAGTCGGGTCACCGTCGACCGCATCCGGCACTGCCGCAGTAGCCTGACCGACATCGAATCCAAGGCCGGTCAGATGCAGGACCTGAACCAGCAGGTGGCCCAGGCCACCGCCGAACAGAGCGACGCCATCCAGAGCATCGACCGCAACCTCACCAACCTGGCGCGCCAGATTGAAGCGATTAACGGGCACGCGTCGGATACGGGCTCAAGGACCGAAAGGCTGGCGTCAATGGGAGATGAGTTGCAGGCAGCAGTGTCGCAGTTCAGGTATTGAAAATATGGAGCAGGTCGACTCCCCCTCTCCCGCGGGGGCGAGGGGAGCTTATGCGCCTAACTCGGGGATGACCTCCCTCTCCCCTGGCGGGAGAGGGTTGGGGAGAGGGGGGAGAATCCGATGAATCAGGTACGGCTGGTCACTTCCAAAAGGTGATAGCCAAATTGCGTCTTGATCGGCCCCTGAACCGTATTCACTTCACCGTTAAAGACCGCCTTGTCGAACTCCGGTACCATCTGGCCCGGGCCGAAGGAGCCCAGGTCGCCGCCGTTGCGGCCGGAAGGGCAGTTGGAGTGGGCACGGGCGATTTCGGCAAAATCGGCGCCGTCTTCAATCTGCTTTTTCAGGTCGTTGCACTGGGCTTCGGTGTCGACGAGGATGTGGCGTGCGGTTGCTTGTGCCATGATGAGGTACCTTTTCTCGATCGTTGCTGGTTGAACCGGGAATGCTGCCGCGCCATGGCGCCAGTGGCAAGCGGTTTGTGAACCAATAACGTGGATTGGCTGTCTAGCAACCTGATAAATCGCCCATTTCCCGGAATCAACGCCGAAGGACCCGGATCACCCGAGCATGACGTTTTACTCGAGATCACACCGTTTGCTGGCGGCCCTGGCGCTGATCGGCCTGCTGTCCGGCTGCTCTGTGTTCCAGCAGCGGGACGAGATGGCCCGCTTCAACAGCGCCTACGACCGCGGCGACTACGGGTTGGCGGCCAGCGTCATGGCGGTCAGTGACAAGAGCGATTCCGAGAGCAAGCACGTGTTGCAGTACCTCCATCGCGGCGAAGCGCTCAGGCTTGAGGGAGACTACCAGCCATCCATCGACGCGTTCGACCGGGCTGAAGCTGGCATGAAGTACCTGGACGCCGAAGGTTTTGCGTCGGCAGCCTCGGAAAACGTGATGTCGGTGCTGGTGAACGATTCGACCCGCGACTACCGTGCGCTCATGTCCGAAGCCATCCTCGTGAACACCTACAAGGCGCTCTCCTTCCTGGCCCTGGGCAACGACGACTACGCCCGCGTGGAATTCAACCGGGCCGACGATCGCACGCGCCGGGCCGTGGATTTCTTCTCCGAGGAGATCGCCGAGCAGAAACGCGCCCTACAGAACGACCCGGCCAACGCCCGCACCGTCCAGCGGAGCATCGACAGCGGCAGCATGCGCTCCGTCATCCAGAGCAACTACGGCGATCCCTCCGCCTGGAGCGTCTACCCCGACTACATCGTGCCGGCCAGCACCTATCTCTACGGGCTCTACTTCCTTGCGAACGGCGGCTCCGACGTCCAGCGCGCGGTGACGTCCTTGCAGCGGGTCTCGGATATGGCGCCGGGCAATGCGACGGTGAAAGCCGATGCCGAACTGGCCGAAGGTCTGGCGTCCGGCAAGCTGTCTCGGCAAGACCAGCCGGATCGGGTCTGGGTGGTCTACGAGAATGGCCTGGGGCCGGTGCTGGAGGAAGTCCGGTTCGACGTGCCGCTGTTCTATTCCTATCACGGCGATGCGCAGGTCATCCTCACCGGCATCGCGCTGCCACGCTACCGGGACCGGACGGCCGTCAGTGGACACCTGAGCGCCAACGCGCAGACGACCGCGGATTTTGCCCAGATGGGCAAAGTGATTCGTACTGAAATGCAGGAGCGGTTTCCCAGCGTCCTGACCCGCGCCATCTCGGCGGCGGTGGTGAAAGGGCTGATCCAGCACAAGGCTACGGAGTCGTTTGGTGCCGCAGGTCAGCTCGGGTCGATCATCTATACCCTGGCCACCACCCAGGCGGACCTGCGGGGCTGGCAGGCGATGCCCGACCACTGGGAGGTCGCCCGGCTGGAACGTCCGGCGGACGGACGTGTCGAACTGACGGACACCTTGCGGGGGGATCTGGGAACGGTGAGTGTCCCGGATCAACCCTACACCCTGATCTACGTGAAACGGCCTACCGCGGAAGCGCCGGCTACAGTAATGTTACTGGACCTGCAGGGAAAACGGCCGGGCGAATGCCTGCAACTGAGCGGCGGCGGTACGCCGGCCCGTCCCTGTGCATCCTGACTGGAGGATCTCATGACACGAATGAAAGCCCTGATCGGCATCATCTGCCTGTCGTTTTTAGTGGCGGCCTGCGCCCCGGTGCAGCCGAAACGGGAATACGTCCAGCGGGACGACCTGAAGGTGGACCCGGAGATTCGCCAGTCGGTCCAGGTCCAGGAGTTGCTGGATAAGCGGGTCAGCCTGCCCAGTGGTGGCAGTCTGCTGCGCATCCAGTTCTCGGTCCAGGCCTATCAGGACACCAACATGGAATGGGCGGTCACCTGGTTCGACGAGGACGGCATGGTGGTGCCGGGCGTCGGCGAAGGCTACCGTCCGGTCCGCATCCTGCGGGACCAGACCCGCTTCTTTACCGCGACGGCGCCACAGGAAAAGGCCGTCAGCTACCAGTTGCACCTGCGTGAGGACAGAGCACCATGATGTTGAATGGAACCAGAAGCCTGATGGTGGCCGCCGTGGCCTCGTTGATGTTGTCGGCCTGCGCCACGCACACCCGCTATGTGGATCCGGCCGCGGATGATGGTCCTGTCGCGATGACCCTGGATTACCGGGACTTCGAGCGGGCCGCCGACAACGCGGTGCAGGATCTGCTGTCCAGTGGCGCCGTGGATAACCCCTCCGGTGAGCGGTACATCATGGCGGTCAGCCGCATCACCAACGACACCATGCAGCGCATCGACACCGACCAGCTCACCAAGAAAATTCGTGTGGCCCTGCTGCGATCCGGGAAGGTCGTGACCACCACGGCGGTCGGCGTGGACGGTGCCGAGGACCAGATGAACCAGCAGGCCCGGGAGCTGCGCAACAACGACGAGTTCGACCAGTCCGGCGTGCAGCAGAAAGGCACCCTGAAAGCGCCGGATCTGAGCCTGTCGGGCAAGATCATCCAGCGCAACCATAAGGTCGAGGACGAGCAGCAGGTGGAATACTACTTCCAGCTCAGCCTGACCGACCTCAAGAGCGGCCTGGCCATCTGGGAAAACGAAACGCCGATCATCAAACGCGGTCCCAACGATACCGTCGCCTGGTAATCGGCGACGTCTCAGGCGGTCTCGAGCGTAAAGCCTTGCCGGGGCAGGTGAATATTCACCGTCCCTATGCGGGGATGGTCGTGGGCGACGATCCAGCCGTGGCCGTCGTCCGCCACCAGGGTACCGGTAACGGGAATGCGGCCGTAGTCGTCCGGCGTGATGGTGACGGCCTGGCCAATGGCGGCGTTGGCCTGTGATTCCGGCAGCGCGCGGGGCTGGCTCTTGTAAGCTTCGCGAATGGCGGTTTCGGCGCTGATCGCCTCCTCGGTGCCGTGCCCGAAGGCGCGCATACGATCCATCCAGGCCCGGACGCGGGGCGCGTCCTTCAGCACCGGTTTGCCCGCCAGGTCAACCACGAACCAGAGCCCGTGATACGCCGAAAAGTCGGCCACACACGGTGTATCGCCAAACAGGAAGTCATGGGTCAGCCGGTGCTCCAGATCGGCCACATGCTCCGCCACCCGCTGCTTGGCCTGTTTCGGGTTCATCGCCCGCACCCGGGATTGCTTGCCCATGGCAATGCGGTCCTTCAGGAAGCGGTAGGTGTGCAGGATGGACGTGCTGCGCACCAGCTTGAACAGCAGGCCGCCGCCACTGGCAGAGATCACGCAGGCGAGAAAGACTTCCAGGTCCACCACCCGGACGAAGTCCTGAACCTCGGCCGGATTGTTGTCCAGCGCCAGCTCCGGCTTGCCGGCCAGGCGGGCGATTTCGCGGGTAATGGTGCGGGTATCGCAGAACACATCCGCGCCGATCTGGGCCACCGGAATCTTGCGGTAGCCGGAGGCCAGCGGTTCCAGTTCCGGTCGCGGGGGCATCTCCTGCACAGTGACGGATTGCCATTTCAAACCTGCGTAGCCCAGCATGGCCCGGATCTTTTCCGAGAAAGGGGACAGGGCATAGTGATGCAGGATCAGGTCAGACATGGTGTGCTCCGGGGATGGTATGGGTCGATGACATTACACAGGACCAACGCGGGAATCATCCGTTCCCGGGACGGTTTGCCCCGATTTTTGAACGATTCGCCGTTTTTGGCCTCCATTCCCATACGCCGTTATAACGATTGGCGATGACCGATCGTTCGAACACGTCGGCACACTTGTTACCGTGACGCACATCCACGGACTCAATGAACTCAAAAGAGAGGACGCCTATGTACATCGCCATGAACCGCTTCCGCATTGCCCCGGGCAAAGAGGAGGAATTCATCGAAATCTGGCGCAACCGGGAAACCCATCTCGACGAGGTGCCCGGTTTCAAGAGTTTCAATCTACTGCAGGGACCAAGCCACGAGGATCACACGCTGTTTTCCTCCCACAGCGTCTGGGAATCGGAAGAGGCCTTTATCAACTGGACCAAGTCCGAGGCCTTCCGTAAAGCGCACGCCAATGCGAAGCCAGCCAAGGACATCTATCTGGGGCCGCCGCAGTTCGAAGGTTTCAAGTCCGTGCTGTAGCCACGATTGGATTAACCGCTATGGCCCACCGTTGGGCGCATCCGGTCAGCTCTTCCCGGGTGTGCTCGACTTCCGTGTCGAGCGCGACCTAGGGAATTTCCCGGGCCATAGCAAGAGCAGCTTCGCCACCGTCGTTTGCCAGCCCCGCTTTCACGCCTTCCCGGTTCCGCTCCGGCTGGTTCTGACTGGCCTTGGTTTTCCCTTCCAGGCGATCGATGGTGATTTCCAGCCCCACGATCGCGCCCATCATTTTCTCGAGATAATCCATCGGGGCATCGTTTACGGACCAGGCGTCCGGGCGGTCCTGCTCGTGTTGGTTGGTCAGACGATTCAGGTGGGCGTGCAGCCACTCGGGATCCTGAATGGGGATTGCGCGTCCGTAGGCATGCACCACCTGGTAATTCCAGGTGGGGACGGCCTTGCCGGTGTCCTGCTTGGTGGGATACCAGTTCGGCGAAATATAGGCGTCCGGCCCCTGGAAAACCACCAGCACGTTCGGTGACTCGACGAGCTGTTCCCAGACGGGATTGTTGCGGGCCACATGGCATTGAAGCCTGCCGGAAGCGTCCAGGTGGAACGGGATGTGGTTGGCGTCTGGGCCATCCGGGCTGACGGTCACCAGCGTTCCGAAGCCGCGGCTTCGAATGAAACCCTGTAAACGTTCAGTGTCGGTCTCGGCGAAGTGCTTCGGGGTGTACACGATGGGCTCCCTGACGAATGGTGGTCAGGCGAGTATAGAAAGTCTTCGGCTCTCGGTTAAGGGACAGCTGGATGTTTCCAGAACCATGACAGTCAGGCCGGCGCCGCGTGCCGGGCCAGTGTCTGCGAGGGCAACTCGCCGAACAACTGCTTGTAGTCCGCCGAGAACTGACTGAGATGGTAGAAGCCGTTGTAACCCGCGGCGTCGGAGACTGAATCGGAACCGCCGGTGCTGAGCATCCGCTTGACCCGGTTCAGGCGTGTGACCCGCAGGAACTGCAGGGGACTGATGCCGAGAATGGACTCGAAACTGTACTGCAGGGTGCGGCGGCTAACGCAGGCCAGTTCGCACAATTCCGCCATGGTCACCGGCAGGTCGCAGGCCTGCTCCACGTAATCCTTGATGCGCTCCACCACCGCCTTGCGGTGCAGGTAGCTGGGCGGCACCGCGCCGTTCGGCGTTTCCCGCTCCAGGGTTTCCAGCAGGGCCATCATCAGGAGATCGCGGTGAATGCAGCCGTCGAGGCGTTCCGGGTTGGATTGCACGATCCGACGGATCAGGTAGCGCACGTTCGTCAGCGTCTGTTCAGGCAGTCGCAGGCGGGCCACCTGGCGGGCGTCCTCGGTGGAGATGTCGATGCCCTGGGCGGCGGCCGCCGCCATCAGGTCCTTCTCGCGCACGACGATACCCAGCATGTCGAACGCGGCCGGCGTCACCAGCTCGAACTGGGTGCTGCCGGGCCGGCACAGAATGTCGGTCGCCTCCAGGCTCTGGCCGTTGACCCGGCAATCCTCCCAATTGCTCGGAATACCGAACCAGATGGCATCGGGCCAGACCAGGCACTGCTGGCGCAGGGCGTGGCTGCTGTGCTCGTTATAGACCTGCATGGCACCCAGGTGCAGCTCGTCGATGCGGCCGTAGAAACGGCCGGGGCTGACCTGGTCGTATTGCTGGTCCCAGTTGGTCAGGTTGTCGGCCTGTTCATGGGCATCGTCGGTAATGGCGGTGCACCGAACCGGTGCGACCTTGTCTGTCTTGTGGTGCACGATCACCTCCGAGGGCTCGCTTGCCCCTTCCAGCATGGTCGTCATCTCGTCTCTCCGCCACCGCGCCTTTATGCCTAATGACATGGCACTTTAGTGCCATTTCAACTTTGCCAAATTTCGATAACCCGCCTCCGGGGCCGGCGTTACCCTGAAATGACAGGCAAGTTCCGTTCCCCAGTCGCCGCACCGATTGGGGAACCAAGACGCAGGACAACGCTATGCAACACACTTATTCCTACACGCTTGGCCCGCGGACCTGGCAGTTCCGGGACCTGGCCGACCTGATGGCCAAGGCCACGCCGGCCCGGTCCGGGGATCGTTTGGCGGGTGTTATGGCCGCCTCGGCGGAAGAGCGGGTCATCGCCCAGATGTGCCTGGCGGAGGTGCCGCTGAAGACGTTCCTGTCCGAGGCGCTGGTGCCCTATGAAGACGATGAGATTACCCGGCTCATCCTCGATACCCATGATGCGGAGGCGTTTGCGTCGGTCAGTCACCTCACCGTGGGCGATTTCCGGAACTGGCTGCTTGGCGATGCCGCCTCCAGCGAGATGCTCACCCGCATCCGTCCGGGGCTGACGCCGGAGATGGTCGCCGCCGTCAGCAAGATCATGCGCAACCAGGACCTCATCCTCGTGGCCCGCAAATGCCGGGTCGAAACCGCGTTCCGGGACACCATCGGTCTCTCAGGCCATCTGTCCACGCGGCTGCAGCCCAACCATCCCACGGACGACATGACCGGGATCGCCGCCAGCATTCTCGACGGCCTGCTCTATGGCAACGGGGATGCGGTGATCGGCATCAACCCGGCCACGGACAATGTGGCCCAGGCCACGAAGCTGATGCGGATGATGGATGAGGTCATCCGGAAATATGAGATTCCCACCCAGTCCTGCGTGCTGACCCACGTGACCAACACGCTGGAGGCCATCGAGCAGGGCGCGCCGGTGGATCTGGTGTTCCAGTCCATCGGCGGCACCGAGGCCACCAACCGCAGCTTCGGTTTCGGCCTGTCCACGCTCAAGGAAGCCCGCGATGCGGCCCTGGGGCTCAAGCGCGGCACCGTGGGTCAGAACGTCATGTACTTCGAGACCGGTCAGGGCAGCTCCCTGTCCGCCGATGCTCATCACGGCCTGGACCAGCAAACCTGCGAGGCCCGCGCCTACGCCGTGGCCCGGGCGTTCGATCCGCTGCTGGTGAACACGGTGGTGGGGTTCATCGGCCCCGAATACCTGTTCGACGGCAAGGAAATCATCCGCGCCGGGCTGGAAGACCACTTCTGCGGCAAGCTGATGGGCGTGCCCATGGGCTGTGACATCTGCTACACCAACCACGCCGAGGCTGACCAGAACGACATGGACAACCTGCTGACCCTGCTGGGCGTGGCCGGTTGCACGTTCATAATGGGCATTCCGGGGTCGGACGACATCATGCTCAACTACCAGACCACCTCCTTCCACGACGCGCTCTACGCGCGCCGGGCCCTGGACCTGCACCCGGCACCGGAATTCGAAGCCTGGCTGGAAAAAATGGGCGTGTTCGATGACGTGCGCCGCCACGAACCCAGCGCCGGCGTGCCCGGCCTGTTCGGCCCCAGTCTCAAGGGCCTGACCGGTGGAGGTGCCGCATGAGCGATCAACACAAGCCGCCCGTGATCGATAACCCCTGGCGCGTGCTGCGCCAGTACACCGATGCCCGCATCGGCCTGGGGCGCGCCGGCATCAGCCTGCCCACGTCCGAGATGCTCGAGTTCCAGTTGGCCCACGCCCGGGCCCGGGACGCGGTGCACTTTCCCCTGGATGTGGAACCGCTGCTGGCCGAGCTCACCGCGCTGGAAGACAAACACCTCACCGGGCTGCCGATTCGTCTGCACAGTCAGGCGGAGGATCGGTTCACCTACCTGCAGCGGCCGGACCAGGGGCGAAAGCTGTCCGAGGCTTCCCGCAACGAAGTGGTGGCTTTGGCCGACGATATCGGTGAAGCCTTTGATCTGGCGCTGGTGGTGGTCGATGGTCTGTCGTCCTCCGCGGTGCAGAACAACGCCGTGCCGTTCATTCGCGCGTTCCTGACGGATCTGGATCGGGAACCGGCGGATCTCAAACTGGCCCCCATCACCGTCGTGGAGCAGGGCCGCGTCGCCATCGGGGATGAGATTGGCGAGGCCCTGAATGCCCGGGCGGTGGCGGTCCTGATCGGGGAGCGCCCGGGGCTCAGCTCGCCGGACAGTCTCGGCGTGTACCTCACCTGGAATCCCCGGCCCGGCCTCAACGACGCCGACCGTAACTGTATTTCCAACGTGCGCCCGGCTGGGCTGCGATTTGAATCCGCCAGCCAGCGTCTCCTCTACCTCGTGCGCGAGGCGTTCCGCCTCAAGCTGTCCGGGGTCGGTCTGAAGGATCGGACCGAAGAGGCGGCGGTGGTCGATGCGTCCTCTGATAACAAGAACTTCCTCACTCACTAAACCAATGTAAAGCTTCTCGGAGATAGGCAATGACAACACCCCATGTAGACGACGATTACCTGGCCAAGCGCCAGCTCAAGAAGGGCTCGGCCGGCTGGATCCTGCTGGCCGGTCTGGGCGTGTCCTATGTGATTTCCGGCGACTTCGCCGGCTGGAACTTCGGTATCGGTGAGGCGGGCTGGGGCGGCTTTGCGATCGCCATGGTCCTGATGGCGGTGATGTACTTCGCGCTGGTGCTGTCGCTGGCGGAGATGTCCGCGGCCATTCCCGCGGCCGGCGGCGGCTACAGTTTCGCCCGCCATGCGATGGGCGCGACCGGCGGCTACCTGACCGGCCTGGCCGTGTTGATCGAGTACGCGCTGGCGCCCGCCGCCATCGTGATCTTTATCGGCGCCGCGGTGGAAGAACTGCTCGGCGTGAACGGCCCGTGGGTCTACGCGCTGTTCTACGCGGTGTTCGTGGGCATTCACCTGGCCGGCGTGGGCGAGGCCCTCAAGGTGATGATGGTGATCAGCGGCCTGGCGGTGTTTGCCATTCTCGCCACGGCCGTCGCGTTGGTGGGGGACTTCGATGCCGCCAATCTGTTCGACATCGCACCGTCGGCCGCCGCGGGCGCCAGCGATGTGTTGCCGTTCGGCTGGTACGGGGTCTGGGCGGCGCTGCCGTTCGCCATGTGGCTGTTCCTCGCCGTGGAAGGTGTTCCGTTGGCGGCGGAGGAGTCCAAGGATCCGACCCGCGACATGCCGCGCGGCATCATTGGCGCCATGATTTTCCTGCTGTTCACGGCGGTTCTGGTGGTCTTCCTGCTGGCCGGGGCGTCCGGGGCCGAGATGATCGGCGCGAGTGGCGTGCCGCTGGTGGATGCGCTGAAGGCGACCGGGCAGGGCACACTGGCGACGGTGATCAACGTGCTGGGCCTGGCGGGTCTGATCGCCTCCTTCTTCTCGATCATCTTCGGCTACAGCCGGTTGGTGTTTGCCCTGTCCCGGGCTGGCTACCTGCCCAAGGCGCTGTCGCTGACCAGCAAACGCAAGGCACCGGTCTGGGCGCTGATCGTACCGGGTCTGTTCGGCTTCCTGGTGTCGTTGACCGGGGAAGGCGACCTGATCCTGGGCATGGCCGTGGTCGGCGCCACCATTTCCTACGCGCTCATGGCGGGCAGCCACATCCTGCTGCGCCTGCGTAAGCCGGATCTGGAGCGCCCCTACAAGACGCCGGGCGGCATGGTCACTTCCGGCATCGCGCTGGTGCTGTCCCTGGTGGCCATGACCGGTGTGTACGCGTTCGATCCGCGGGCCTTCAACTACACCATCGTACTGTTCGTGATTGGTGCCGTGTACTACTTCGTCTACGGCAAGAATCACCTGGTGGCCAAGACGGCCGAGGAAGAACTGGCGCTGGTGCTGGATGCCGAGCATGCACTGGATGAAGAGGATGAGGCGAGTCCGGAGGTGCGGGTGGCTCAGGCCTGAAGGGCAGTATGAACAAAAAGGCCGGCAGGGAAACCTGCCGGCCTTTTTGTTTGGGGAGTCATGTAGCCGACGCTTCAGCTTCGGAGGACCCGTCAGGGTCCCCTATGTCCACAAAGCGGCCGTCCCACGGGACGGCTCGGAAGCTAAAGCATCCGCGACATTGAGGGTACCTTTGGGTCTCAAGCCGGTCCGTCGGACTCCGCCGGCGCTTTTGAGGCCGTGGCCTGTTCGGCGCTTCCCGGAGCCCCCGCCAACGCCCGGTACAGACTCACCATTGCCAGCACCGAGGCGGTCCGGCCCTGTTCCAGGGCGTTCTCGCTGTCCAGTTGCTCGCGCTCGGCATCCAGCACCTCGAAGTACCCGGTATAACCCTGCTCATAGCGCATGCGTGCCAGCTCTGCGGACTGCCTGGCAGCGTCCGCGCTGGCGGCCAGCCGTTGGGTCCGCTGCTGGGCGCGTTGGTAACGCACCAGGCGGTTCTCGGTTTCTTCCAGGGCGTCCAGGATGACCTGCCGGTAGTTTGCCAGGGCCGCCCGGGCACCCGCATCCGCCGCATCGATCCGGGAGCGGACCCGGCCGAAGTTCAGGAACGACCAGTCGATGCCCAGCCCGATCGAGCGGGATTCCGCCGAGCCGGTGAACAGATTACCGCTGTCCAGGGCGACGGAGCCGATCAGCGCGTTCAGGCTGAAGTGCGGATACAGGTCCGCCGTGGCGACCCCGATATCCGCCGTGGCGGCGGCCAGTTGGCGTTCGGCGACACGGATATCCGGGCGTCGACGCAGGACGTCTCCGGGCGTGCCCGGCGGGATCGCCGGCAACGCGGTCGGCAACGCTTCCGGCGCCGACAGTCGCGGGATCAGCTCGCCCGGTGCTCGTCCCGTCAGCACGGCGATCCGGTGCATCTGCACACGCACGTCCGCTTCCAGTTGGGGCAGGGCGGCGCGGGTGCGTTCCAGTTGCGCCTCGGCGCGGCGGACGTCAAACCGGGTGCTGCGTCCCGCCTCCAGGCGTGAACGAACGATGTCCAGGGAATCCCGCTGGATCCGGACGTTGCCCCGGGCCACCGACAGCTGCTGTTGCAGCCCGCGCAGCTCGAAGTAGCTGGCGGCGATCTCTCCCGCCAGGGACACTTTCAGCGCGTTCACCTCTGAGCCGGCGGCCTGCAGGCGGGCCACTTCGGCTTCGCTGGCGCGCCGCAGCTGACCGAACAGGTCCAGCTCCCAACTGGCGTTGGCGTTCACCTCGTAGAGGTCGATGTTGGCGTCCGAGCTGCCCGAACGCTCGGCAACGGCCAGGTGCTGTGACGCTGCCGAAGCGCTCGCCCCGATCTCGGGCAACTGTTCGGCCTTGCTGCCGCGGACCAGGGCATCGGCACGCTGGTAGCGGGCCAGGGCGGCCTGCAGGCTCGGGTTGTCGGTCAGGACATCCTGGATCAGCGACGCCAGCAGGGGGTCGTCAAAGCCACCCCAGAAGCGGGCCTCGTCGGCCGCCGAGAAGGCGGCCGTGCTGTCGGATTCCGTGAATTGCTCCGGCGCCTGCACATCCGGCGCCTGATAGTCGGGGCCGACGGCGCACCCTGCCAGCAGCAGGGGCGCCAGGGCCAGGAAACGCTTACGCATGGTTGTCTCCGGTCTGATGAGTCAGGGCAGGCGGTTCAACGGCCAGCGACTTGCCACTGAGCAGGCGCAGGCCCACGTAGAACACCGGGGTCAGCAGCAGGCCGAACAGAGTCACGCCGATCATGCCGCTGAACACGGTAATGCCCATGGCGTTGCGCACTTCGCTGCCGGCGCCGGAGGCCAGCACCAGCGGCACCACGCCGGCGATGAAGGCCACCGAGGTCATGATGATCGGGCGCAGCCGCAGGCGGCAGGCTTCGAGCGCGGCGCTGATGGTGTCCATGCCTTCCATCTCCTTCTCGCGGGCGAACTCCACGATCAGGATGGCGTTCTTGCAGGCCAGTCCCATCAGGACCACCAGCCCCACCTGGACGAACACGTTGTTGTCGCCCCCGGTGAGCCAGACGCCGAACAGGGCAGCCAGCAGACACATCGGCACGATCAGGATGACGGCCAGCGGCAGCACCCAGCTCTCGTAGAGTGCGGCCAGCACCAGGAACACCAGCAGGACGGCCAGCGGGAAGACGATCATCGCCGCGTTGCCCTGGGTGATCTGCTGGAAACTCAGGTCTGTCCACTGGATGTCCATGCCCCGGGGCAGCGTTTTTGCGGCGACGTCGGCGACCTTCTCCAGCGTCTCGCCGGAGGACAGGATCGACGGATCGGACTGGCCGATCAGGTCGGCCGCCGGGTAGCCGTTGTAGCGGATGACGGGATCCGGACCGAAGCTGCGCTTGAGGGTGACCATGGAGCTGAGCGGCACCATCTCATTGCGGTCGTTGCGCACGAACAGGTGCTCCAGGTCGCTGACGTCGTCCCGGTAGGGCGCGTCCGCCTGGGCCACCACGCGGTACGTGCGGCCGAACAGGTTGAAGTCGTTCAGGTACAGCGAGCCGAAGTAGAACTGCAGCGTGCCGTAGAGTTCGTCCAGACTGACACCCTGTGCCTTGGCCTGGCGCCGGTCCACGTCCGCATCCAGCTGCGGTACGTTGGCCTGGTAGGAGCTGAACGGATAGCTCAGTCCGGTCTGTTGGCTCAGGGTGCCGGCGAGCTGGTTGGTGGCGTTCTGCAGTGCGCCGTAGCCCGCGCCGTTACGATCCTGCACGTACAGCGAGTACCCCGACCCTGCGCCCAGACCGAAGATCGGCGGCGGCATGAAGGTTACGGCAAAGCCTTCCTTGATGCCCGCCAGCTTGGCGTTGATCTCGCCGGCGATCTGCTGGGCGGTCTTGTCCCGCTTGTCGAAGTCGTCGAACAGGATGAACACCGTACCGATGTTGGGCGTGTTGGTGCCCTGCAGCGCGTTGAAGCCGACGAAGGCCGCCGCGTAGGACACGCCGTCGGTGTCCATGGCGATGTCGCTCACTTTACGGGCCACGTCTTCGGTGCGGTCCAGCGACGCGCCTTCCGGCAGGCGGATACTGCCCACCAGGTAGGTCTTGTCCTGGGTGGGGATGAACCCGCCGGGCACCTGGTTGAACAGGTAGAAGGTACCGCCCAGCATCGCCACGTAGATCAGGAACACCAGGCCGCGGGTACGCAGGCTGCGCTTCACGAAGCCCTGGTAGCCGTGGGCACTCCGATCGAAGAAGCGGTTGAACGGCCGGAACAGCCAGCCGAACAGGCGGTCGATCAGGCGAGCCGGGAGATCCTTGGGCGCGCCGCGGCTTTTCAGCAGCGTGGCGGCCAGCGCCGGCGACAGGGTCAGCGAGTTGATCGCGGAGATCACGGTCGCAATGGCGATGGAGGCGGCAAACTGGCGGTAGAACTGGCCGGTGATGCCGTCCAGGAACGCCATGGGGACGAACACCGCACACAGCACCAGACAGATCGCCACGATCGGTCCGCTCACCTCGCGCATGGCCTGGTGGGCCGCGGCGATGGGCTTGAGGCCTTCCTCGATGTTCCGCTCGACGTTCTCCACCACCACGATGGCGTCATCCACCACGATGCCGATGGCCAGCACCATGCCAAACAGGGTCAGGGTGTTGATCGAGAAGCCGAGCACCGACAGCACCGCGAACGTCCCGATGATCGACACCGGCACGGCCAGCAGTGGAATCAGCGACGCGCGCCAGGTCTGCAGGAACAGGATGACCACCAGCACCACCAGGCCGACCGCTTCCAGCAGGGTGGAGATGACCGCTTCGATGGAGCTGCTGACGAACACGGTCGGGTCATAGGCCACTTCCCAGGTCAGGCCCTTGGGGAAGTTGTCGTCCAGTTCGGCCATTTTGGCCCGCACGGCGGCGGACACTTCCAGCGAGTTGGATCCCGGCGATTGGAAGATCGGCAGCGCCACCGCCTGCTTGCCGTTCAGCAGCGCCCGCAGGGAATCCTGGGAGGCGGCGAGTTCGGCCCGGCCAATATCGCGCAGTCGCACGACGCGGCCGTCATCGTCGGTCTTGATGACGATGTTCTCGAATTCGTCGGCGGTTTTCAGGCGACCGTGGGCGTTGATGGAGATCAGGAAGTCGTTCTTGCCCGGCATCGGCTGGGCGCCGATCTGGCCGGCGGACACCTGAATGTTCTGCTCGCGGACGGCTTTGGCGACATCGCTGGCGGTGATGTTGTGGGCGGCAGCCCGCTGCGGGTCGATCCACAGTCGCATGGCGTAGTCGCCCGCGCCGAACAGACCGGCTTCACCGACGCCTGGAATCCGGGCCAGCTCGTCACGGATGTGCAGCACCGCGTAGTTGCGGATGTAGGTCGCATCGAAGGTGTTGTCCGGCGAGAGCAGGTGCACCGCCATCATCAGGTTGGGCGACTGCTTCTTGGTGGTCACGCCCTGACGACGCACGTCTTCGGGAAGCCGGGGCAGGGCCTGGGTCACCCGGTTCTGCACCTGCACCTGAGCCCGGTCCGGATCGGTGCCGAGCTTGAAGGTGACGGTCAGGGACAGGGTGCCGTCACTGCCGGCGACGGATTTCATGTAGATCATGTCTTCCACGCCGTTGATGGATTCCTCCAGCGGCGTGGCGACGGTCTCGGAGATCGTCTTGGGGTTGGCGCCCGGGTAGCGGGCGGTGACCTGGACGCTGGGCGGCACCACGTCCGGGTACTCGCTCACCGGCAGGCCGGGAATACTGATCAACCCCACCACGAAGATGATGATGGACAGCACCGAGGCAAAGATCGGCCGGTCCACGAAGAAGCGGGAAATATTCATGCAAAAGCCTCCCTGGGCCTGCCCCGACGGGGCAGGCCAGTTCCTGTTCAGTTACGGAAAGTCGGGGGTATTACTGGGCGCTGGCGACTTGCGCCTGTTTGCGCTGGTCAGGCCGCATGGCCACCTGTTCCGGGGCGACGGGCATGCCCGGCATCAGGATTTTCTGCAGGCCGTTGACCACCACGCGCTCTCCGGGCTTCAGACCATCCTTGATGACCAGCAGGCCATCGGAACTCCGGCCCGGCTCGACATAGCGGCGGCTGGCCGTGTTGTCATCGCCGACGACGTAGACGTAGCGACGGTCCTGGTCGGCCATCACCGCTTTCTGGTCCACCAGCAGGGCCTGGCTCAGGTCGGCCACCGGCATCTGTACCCGGGCGAACTGGCCTGGACGGAACTGACCGTCCGGGTTGGCCATCACGGCTCGGTATTGCAGGGTGCCGGTGCTGGCGTCCAACTGGTTATCCACGAAGTCGAGGGTGGCGGTGTGTTCGAACCCCGGTTCGCCTGCGAGGCTGACCTTGACCTGCGGCGGGGTGTCGCCATCCAGCCGGCCCAGGTTGTTCAGGGCGGTCTGTTCGTCGGTTTCGAAGTACACGTACATCGGATCCACGGAGACGACGCGGGTCAGCAGGGTCTGGTCACTGGTGGCCAGGTTGCCCCGGGTGACGTACGCCCGGCTCACTCGACCGTCAATCGGCGCGCGGATGTGGGTGTATTCGAGATCCAGCTTCGCGCTATCCAAAGCCGCCCGGGCGGCATCCACATTGGAGCGGGCTTCGGCCAGGGCGGCCTGGCGCTGGTCGAACTCCTCCCGGGAGATGGCGTGGCCATCCAGCAGGTGCTGGGCGCGATCGGCTTCGCTCTTCGCCAGCTTCAGCTGGCTTTGGGCTCGGCCGAGATCCGCGTTGGCGGCGTTCACGCGTGCCTGGTAGGGGCGGGGATCGATCTGGAACAGCAGGTCACCCTGCTTGACCATTTCCCCTTCCGCAAAGGCGACCTTGTCGATGTAACCGCTGACCCGGGGGCGTAAGTCCACGCTTTCCGGTGCGGCGATGCGGCCGGTAAATCCGTCCCACAGGGTGATGGGCGCCGGCTCCACCTGGGCCACGTCGACGGCGGGTGGCGGCGGTGTCGCGGCGGCTTCCTCGCTGTGGGCGTCGCAGCCGGCCAGTCCAACGGTCATCATAAGAATGACGAGCAGGGTCAGGCCGGTAATACGGGCTCCTTCTTTAAATGAGTCCATCAGGTGTTCTCTCCTGGTATATGGATGTTTTCCAGCAAACGTCGCGGGTTGGCACTGACTGAATCACCCGGCTCTGTCCTTTCTTGGGGGTGCCACTACTGGCGGGGACAGTGATCGGGGATTTCATCGAAGGTGTGAGGTTACTTTAGGGGCTGGGGCAAAAAGGCGGTATCCAGTTCCTACGACTTGATTGCCTGATTCTGTTTTTGGTTATCGTTGCTTATGTGAATTTTATGGTGAGCTATCGCCGGAGTCCGGCGCGCAAGCTTTGTGCGAACGGATCTTGTTATGGGCGTTACATGCACAATGTTGCATGCAGATGACTCTTTTAAGAGGGTTTTAAGACGGATGTCCCGAGGTGTGGGTGGCTCGTGCAAATTAAAGAGGATCTGGCTATAAACGTGCAGGATCAGGCAAGTGCTGTTGCCTATTTGCCTATTTCTGTTGGGTGGTTGCCTATTTCTGTGAATCTTGCTCAATAAACGCTCATCCGCCTTGCCGTCCCGGTATACTGGATTTCGTTTTTTGGCGATGCCACCGACCGGCAGGAGAATGCACCGTGCCCAATTCCGATCTTGCACCATCCGTCCAGGACCAGAATCTCGATTTTTCGTTGAACACGACCACGGGCCTGGATCCCGAGCTGGAGCGACTGCGTCTGAAGCTCGTCGACAACATGCTGCGGGCCACGCCCGTAGACCGCCAACTCCGCAAGACGGCCATTCCCGGACTGGAGATGGTGGGGTCCGATTCCTCCACCAGTTGCGTGTCCTCGGTTTACGATCCATCGCTGGCCTTTATCGTCCAGGGCAGCAAAACGGTGAACTTTGGAGATCGCGAGCTGGTCTACGGCCCGCTGTCCTATCTGGTCTCGTCCGTTCACATGCCGGTACTGGGCCGGGTGCTCCATGCCTCTAAGGAGGAGCCGTACCTGGCGATGAAGATCACTGTCGATCCACAGGAAGTCAGTAACCTGGTCCTGGAAATGGGCAGTCAGCTCCCGTTGGACGCGGCCGCCGAGGCTTGTCCGGAGGCCAGCTGCGGTCTGTGTCTGGCACGGATGGATCTGGGCATGCTGGATGCCGTCACCCGGCTGACCAGCCTTCTGGATACACCGCAGGACATTGGCGTTCTGGCCCCGCTGATCCGGCGCGAGGTGATTTACCGGGCGCTGATTGGAGAAATGGGCGCGCGCATGCGTAAGTTCGCGGTGGCGGATTCTCAGGTCCACCGGGTGTCGCGTGTCATCGACGTGCTGAAAGACCGGTTTACTGAGAGTCTGCGGGTCAAGGATCTCGCCGGCGAAGTGAATATGAGCGAGTCGGCGCTGTTCCACACCTTCAAACAGGTCACGAGGATGTCGCCCCTGCAGTTCCAGAAAAAGCTGCGTCTGCACGAAGCGCGCCGGTTGATGCTGTCGGAGGGGCTGGAAGCGGCGACGGCCAGTTACCGGGTAGGGTATGAGAGCCCGTCTCACTTCAGCCGTGAATACAGCCGGCTGTTCGGGGCGCCGCCGCGGGCCGATGTCATCAAATTGCGTGGCGAGCAGCGGACCACCGCGCTGGCTTGATGGAACAGGGCCCGCCAGGGGCGACACCGCTGGCGGGTCAGTGCACTACACCGGAGAGGTTTCGATCCGGTCTTCGGCAATTTCACGAAAGGCATTGACCAGGGTGTCCGGTTCCTGGGCACCGGCGATCAGGTAGCGCTGGTTGACGATAAACGCCGGCACGGCGGTGACACCGGCCTGTTGATAGCGCTCCTCGTCGGCCCGAACGGCAACACCGTACTCGTCGGAGTCCAGAACCTGGCTGGCCATCTCGCCGTCCAGTCCCACAGCTTCCACACAGGCCCTCAACACCCCCTTGTCGGAAATGTTTTCCGCGCGGCCGAAATAGGCCTCGAAGAACGCCAGCTTGAGTTCGGTCTGACGGCCTTGTTCGCGGGCCCACTTGAGCAGGCGGTGGGCGTCGAACGTATTGCGGGAATAGCGTTGCTGCAGGCCGCTGAAATTCAGACCAAGCGCCTCGGCAATGGTCATCATCTGCGCCTGGTTGGCCTCCATGTCTTCCGGGCTGCGGCCGTATTTGCGGCTCAGATGTTCCAGAATCGGCTCACCGTCCCGCGTCATGTCGGGATTCAGCTCAAACGCGTGCCACTCGATGGTGAAATCCAGCTCGCCCGCAAGCTGCTTCATGGCCTGCTCCAGACGAGCATAACCAATCGCACACCACGGACAGGCGACATCCGACACGATGTCGATCCTCATGGTTTTCATGGTGTTACTCCTGATGCTGAAAAATGTCAGTGCGAAGAGTCAATAACTCATGATACCGACAAGTGAGCTTTTGTTCATCTTTTGATCAGTCTCGGCCGTCGGGATCCAGCAGGCGTGGTCCGCTGCCGTCTTCCGCCAGGGCGTCGGATGGATTGCGCAGCCTGCAGGCGTCGACCGAAAGGCAGCCGCAGCCGATGCAGTCGGTCAACTGGTCCCGTAGTCGGCAGAGTTTGTCGATACGGTCGTCGAGTTCGGCGCGCCAGCGATTGGACAGTTGCTGCCAGTCGTCGGCGGTCACGGTGCGACCCTCCGGGAGCGTCTCCAGCGCACTCGCGATCTCCGCCAGGGGGATGCCCAGACGCTGGGCCACCTTGATCACGGCGATGCGCCGCAGGACATCCCGGTGATAACGGCGCTGATTGCCATCGGTTCGCCAACTGTGGATCAACCCTTTCTGCTCGTAGAAGTGCAGGGCGGAAACGGCCACCCCGCTACGGCGGCTGACCTCGCCAACGCTCAGTGGCTGGTGACGATTGATCGGTTTAATGGTCGGCATAACAAGCCTTAATGGGTGGCGGGCTTTACCTAAAGTTTACTTGAGGTCTTAGGCTTCTTTCCAACCTGGCGCTCACAGAGCGCGTGTAACCGCAACGAAAGGAGCAAGGCGATGACTGCAACACTGCGTATCGGGGTGATCATGGGAAGCGTCCGGGAGGGACGCCTGTGCGATCGGGTGACGGCCTGGGTGGTCCGCACCCTGCAGGGCGAAAACGGCATACAGCTTCGGGTCATTGACCCCCGGACGGCGTTGCCCGCTGTCGAAAACGGCAGCGGCAAATCGACAAAGGCCTTGAAACAACTGCTCGCGGGTATGGACGGCTTCATTGTGGTCACGCCGGAATACAACCACAGTTTTCCGGCTGCCCTGAAGCAGCTGATCGACTCGGCCTACGACGAGTGGCAGACGCGTCCGGTGGGGTTCGTCAGTTACGGCGCCATGTCCGGTGGCATCCGCGCGGTGGAGCAGTTACGTCAGGTTTTTGCCGAGCTTCATGCGGTGACCCTGCGCGATGGCGTGGCATTGACCGACATCTGGAGCCGGTTCGATGACTTGGGCGAACTGATCGAGCCGGGTCGGACTGACGCTGCGCTGCGCCGGATGGTGTCGCGACTGCGCTGGTGGGCCATGGCCACCCGTGATGCGAGATCGGTCGAGCCCTACGACCAGGTCGGCTGACGGCGTCCGGCGGGACAGAGGGGATTGAGCCAAAGGGGGAATCACGAATGGAAGTCAGGCACCTGTATCGGGTGATCAGCGCAAAAGGCTGGTGGAGAGCGCATCGCAGCGGTGTCATCGAGCCCTGTCAGGCGGACCGTCGAGCGGGCCTGATGCATCTCAGCACCCGCGATCAGGTGGAAGCGGTGGCCGTCCAGCACTTCAGCGCCAGCGAGTTTCCCGTCGTGGTGGAGCTGGATGTGGATCATTTCCGGGACGATCTGCATTGGCAGGCCCCGACGATGTCGTTGCCCGGGGGCTCGCCCATGCTGCGCGGTTCCTGCATCGACATGGGGTGGGTGAGTGGTCTTCACCTGCTGCTGTTCTCGGAGCAAAACGGAAACCCCCGCTGCACCATGAAGGCAGAACGACTGGACTGGGGTCTATGAGGCGCAGATGTGTCGCTGAAGCCTGTATACGGACGCGCGATATATTCGCCCCGGCGGATCCCTGACAAAATAATGGGCTTTGTCTCGCAGGATCCCTTCGAACGCCGCCAAGACGACGTGAAAGCGGGGCCTGCCTGTCTTGAATGCGCCGTTGGACGGGGTTCGCTGTGCCTCTGGTCTGACGCATGCCAGCCTCAGGGACGTGCATGCCACACAAAGTCTGGATCGACTATCTCCGCGTTATCGCCATCCTGGCGGTAATCGCCATTCATGTCAGCACGGTTTTCTACAAGCAATACGGCGTCATCAGTGACGTTGACTGGTGGTTTGCCAACCTGATGGATGCCGCCAGTCGCTTTTCGGTGCCTTTATTCGTGATGGCGTCCGGCGTCGTGTTGCTGGGGCGGGCGATCGAGCCCCCTGAATTCCTGCGCAAGCGCGCCTGGCGGTTGCTGCCACCGATCATCGTCTGGAACCTGGTGTACCTGGTGTTGGGCTACTTCCTGTGGAACCCGGATCACCGCTCCCTGCTGGCGCTGACCGGTACCATGATCCGCGCCGGCCACAGCTACGGCCATCTCTGGTACCTGACGATGTTTGCCTGCCTGATGCTGTTTGCGCCGTTCCTGAACCAGTACATCCGGGGCGAGAAACCAGGGCTGGCGGATTTTGCCGCCCTGGCGATCCTGTTCTTCGTCTTCGCCGCCCTGGACCAGGGCTCACTGCTGGTCAAGGCTGTGGTGGACTCGGACATCACCTGGTACGCCGTGTTTCCGCTGTACATCCTGTATTTTGTCGGCGGCTACGTGATCGACCGCTATCCCGAACGTTTCCGGTTTTCTCCGGCCACGCTGTGGGGTGTGGTGGTGACGACGGTACTGGTCGGCGCCGGTCTCAATGCGGTGCTTTATCGGAGGTTCGGGATCCATGAGGACTTCCTGATCCTGAATAATCTGGGCCCGCTGGTCATCCTCTGTACCTTCGCCATCTTCCTATTGCTGCGCCAACAGGCGGAGCACCTGAGAGCGCGCCCGGGCATCAGCGCCTGGTCGGATGCGTCTTTCGGCATCTATCTGATCCATCCGCTGCTGATTTTCGCCACCATGCCGCTGTCACGCTACTTCGAGGGCATGCTGTGGCTGTTCATTGTGCTGGATGTCGCGGTCGTGGCGGTGTTGTCTTTCGTGATCATCCGCATGCTGCGGCGTATGGCCTGGTTCCGCCAGATTTCCTGAAACCGTCGATAGGTCACGCTAACGTCCTGATCCTGTCGCTTTTCCCCTTTATAATGAGCGATCTGTCAGCCGGGCACGTATGACTGGTCGTGCCATTTTCCGGGAAAAGGATGTCATATGCGCCGTGCCCACGCTCGCCCACGTACCCTGTTCTCCGTCTTGCTGTTGGTGGTTGTGTCGATGCTGGTCTACGCCTGCAGCCAGGTGCCGACCTACGACAACCCGAAACCGCTGGTCGCCGTGAACCAGACCTACGACTATCAGAAAGACATCCGCCCGATCTTTGAAGCCAAATGCATCGCCTGTCACGGGTGCTACGATTCCCCCTGCCAACTCAAGCTGACCAGTGCCGACGGGCTGGATCGCGGGGCATCGCCGTTGCCGGTCTACGACGGCGGTCGCCTGGAAGACATGGCGCCCACCCGGCTGGGTATCGACGCGCTGACCACTGCGGACTGGCGGCGTAAAGGGTTCTTTTCGGTATTGCACGGTAACGTCGACGGGGGCGCCCTGGACGCCCGGGATACCTCGGTGCTCTACAAGATGCTGGAACACGGGCGCCAGCATGCGTTGGCACCGAACAGCCGGATACCGGACAGCGTGAAGATGGGCATGGGCCGGCCTCTGAGCTGTCCGACCCTGGAAGGCTTTGACGATTACGCGGACGCCAACCCTCATGGCGGGATGCCGTTTGCCGCGGCCGGTCTGACGGATAAGGAGTTCCATACCCTGGAGACCTGGATCGAAGAGGGCGCCGTAACGGACGCACCGGACTTCAACCCCAGCCAGGCGGAACAGGCGGCGGTCCAGCGCTGGGAAACCTTCTTCAACCAATCGGGCAACCGGCACCAATTGGTGTCGCGCTACCTGTTCGAGCACCTGTTTGCCGCGCACCTGTACTTCCCGGACATCTCGGGCCGTCATTTCTACGAGCTGATCCGGTCCTGGACGGCGCCGGGCGAGAAGATCCTGCCGGTGAATACGGTACGGCCGAACGGCGATGCCGGGGCTCCGGTCTACTATCGTCTGCGGCCGATTACCCGCTCGATCGTGGCCAAGACCCACATCACCTATCCGCTCGGCGACACCCGCATGAAGCGCTACCAGTCGCTGTTCTTCGACACCGACTGGCAGGTGAAGGACATGCCCGGTTACGACTATGCCGACCGCGCCAACCCCTTCGAGACATTCGAGTCGATTCCGGCGAAATCCCGCTACCAGTTCATGCTCGACGACGCGGAGTATTTCGTGCGCAATTTCATTCGCGGGCCGGTTTGTCGCGGGCAGATCGCGACGGACGTGATCCGGGATCAGTTCTGGACGGTGTTCGAAGACCCGGATCAGGAAATCTACGTCAACGACGCAGACTATCGCCGCAAGGTGTCGCCCTTGCTGGGGCTGCCCGGTCAGGACAGTGATCTGCTGGCGCTGGGGCCGCAGTGGCTGGACTACAAGGACAAGCGTAACGACTACCTGAAACAGCGTCAGGCCGAATACGCCAAGCGCCGGGCCGGCGGCGCCACGCTTGATGAGATCTGGGACGGCGACAACTGGAACCGGGACGCGCTGTTGACCATTTTCCGCCATCACGACAGCGCTTCAGTGCGCCGCGGCCTGCACGGCCAGGTGCCGCGTACCATCTGGGTGATGGACTATCCGCTGTTCGAACGCACCTATTACGAGCTGGTGGTGAACTTCAACGTGTTTGGCAGCGTGTCCCACCAGGCCCAGACACGGCTGTATTTCGACCTGATCCGCAACGGCTCGGAGGACAACTTCCTGCGCTTCGTGCCGGCCGAGTCGCGTCAGCCGATCTACGACCACTGGTACCAGGGGCTGGCCAAGATCAAGGACGCGATCACCTACACCGGCCTTGATACCGAGACGCCCACCATGCTGGACTACAGCAGCGTGGAGAATCTGGGCGACGAGCGGGCCATCATGCGGCGTTTTACCGAACTGCTGTCGCAGCGCGCCTCGCGTGTGATGGGGCCGCCGGATACCCTGAACCGCTGCATGTCGGACGATGACTGCGATCGCTCCGACCTTAGCCCCTCCCAGCGCCGGGCGGAAGCCATCCTGCGACCGCTCGCCCGCGAGACCGGCGCCACATTGCCAGCGATCAAGTTCCTGCCGGAAGTGACCTTCCTGCGGGTAACGGACGGTGACCAGCGCTGGATCTACACGCTGGTTCACAATCGCATGCACGAGAATGTGGCCTTCATGTTCGCCGAGGAAAGTCGTCTGCTGCCGGAGGAGGACACGGTTTCGGTCATGGAAGGCACGCTGGGCACGTACCCCAACTTCAGCTTCGACGTCCCGCTGTCGGATCTGGATGTGTTCGTCTCGGCGTTGGAGCGGGTTGAGTCGCCGGAAACGCTGCACGACCTGGCCGCCCGCTGGGGCGTGCGCCGGACCAGTCCGAAGTTCTGGGACGTGATTGCTGACTTCAAAGCGTATGTCGAAGAGACGGAGCCGTCCCAGGCGGGCATTTTCGACGTGAATCGTTACGAAAATCTGTGAGGGATGAGGCGTGAGCCGGCATTCAGAGTCACGAATGCCGGCTCAGGGATCACTCGAATGTGCCCTTTCGAGTGATCTCCTGGCTTTCCATGCACCAGCGTCCGCGGGCCATGACGTGTGTCAGGGTGAGGCTGTCTTGATCGAGCAGTAGCAGATCGGCGTCCTTCCCGGAGGCGATGGCACCCTTGTTGGGAAGTTTCAGCACCCGCGCCGGGTTGGTGGTGACCGCCTTGAGTGCCCGGGTCAGGCTGACGCCGTCTTCGAACACCGCATCCCGGAATTCCTCGAGCATGGACGTCATCGCACCGACTTTCAGGCTTTCCAGCACGCCATCGCTATTGAAGTGCGGCAGGCTTGCATGCCCGTCGGTGCTGAAGGTAATACGGTTTTCATCGGCGCCATGGTCCAGCAGGTAACGCAGGGCGCTGGCGCACTTGATCTCGCCGGCGGCCAGGATTTCCGGCGTGTGGCTGGCCGTCAGGTCGATGGTGCCGCCGCCCTGGATGAAGCGGAGCCCCGCGTCGAGTAACGCCGTCGACCGGTTGATGTGAGTGGGGTAGTACTGGCCCAGCGGCACATCCGACTTCTCGGCCACCTCAAAAAGCAGGTCCAGGCGGTCCTCGCTGTCGCCCACGTGGATGCTGACAACCCCCGCTTTACCACTGAGCAGTCCACCGACCCGGGCCTCGGCGCCGATGCGGGCCATCTCACGCCAGTCGGGCTGGCTGCCACGGTGATCGGAAATCGCCACCTCGCCCACGCCGACGAATTTCTCGATGAGCATGATGTCCTGCTGGATACTGCCGGTAAGCGTGCGCACCGGTACCTGGTAGGAGCCGGTATGGCAGACGACACTCAATCCCTCGGCTTCCAGACCGGCCGCCTTGGCCAGCAGATCGGGTAGCGTGCGGGAAATGGCATCGGTGCCGAGCACACCGGTCACCGTCGTTACACCGCCACGAATGGCGTCGGAAAAATTCATGGCCGGTGTGCGGGTGTGGAAGCCGCCTTCGCCACCGCCGCCGATGATATGGGACAGGGTGTCCACCAGGCCCGGAGTCAGGTAGTGCCCTGAACCATCAATCTCTTCAATCGCGACGTTGCCACTGAGCCGGATGTCCCGACCCGTCTCCAGGATGGTGTCGCCAGCAACCAGAACATCCTGAATTCCCATATCTTCCGGTGCCAGGACATGGGCACCCCGAATAAGCGTCAGCATGATTGATGTCGTATCCCGTCCAGTTTCGTTCTGCGACATCATACGCAGCGCCCTGTGTCGGACCAAGAGGCGGACTCTTGTCGCGTCGCATATCTGTAAGTCCGTGTACGCTCGCCGATGTGTCTGGCTGATGAGGCTCGGGCCAGTTTCTTCAGAGCTCCGCGCGCCTGTTCCGGTTCCATAGATCGTCTGCCGCCATGTCGCAACGCTGTAAATTGCGTCGCATGCTCGAAAGTGGCTTCAGAAAAGTACTGGTCAGCATCGAGGGAATTGGCATATGCTTTTGGCTCAATCTCTGATTTTCCGAGGCTGCGGCGTATGCGGTGGCCCGGTTTCCGGGAAGAGGTATCGTCGCTTGGGCGTCAACCACAGCCATCACAACCGTTGCAGACTACCGGCGGGCTATCGTTTGCCCGAGTGCCAGTGTGCCCGCATTCAGGTGGGTTTTTACCGGCTGTCCCGCCACGCCCTCAGCGAGTGGTACAACGAGTAGCCCGCCACTGTTCACACGAATTGATACCCATATGACGTCCTGTGACTCAGAAGGACGCTCGTACACCGTGAACAGATGGATGACACACCATGAAAAAAACTGCGACTCTTCTCTTAGCCCTGACCCTGGCCTCAACCGTCGTTCAGGCCCGTGATGGCGATGCCCTGCGCGTGGCCATGGACGCGCCTTACCCACCCTTTGGCATGATCCAGCCCGATGGCTCCCTGAGCGGTTTCGAGGTGGAACTCGGGAATGCCGTCTGCCAGGACATCACGAACCAACCCTGTGACTGGGTGGTACAGGCGTGGGACGGCATCATTCCGGGTCTCCTGGCCCGCAAGTACGACATGATCTTTTCCTCGATGGCGATTACCGACGAGCGTAAGAAAGCGGTGCTGTTCTCGGACCCGTATTACACGACGCCGTCCGCTTTCTTCGTCCGGAAGTCCACGGAATTCGATCCGGACCATGCCAAGGGATTGCGGATTGGTGTGCAGCGAGCCACCAACCAGGATCGTTATGTCACAGAGTTCCTGCCGGACGCTGACATCGTGCGTTACACCAAGACCGATGACGTGGCTCTAGATCTGAGTGGCGGCCGACTGGATGCCATGTTCGTCGATGCACCGGTGGGGATCGATCTGGCCAAAGCGGATGGCGACATCAAGCGGGTGGGCGACTTCATCAAGACGCCGGACCGGATCTTCGGAATGGGTGTCGGCGCCGCTTTCCGCCAGCGTGACAAGGCGCTTCAGGAAAAGGTCAACGCCTCGCTGGAGAAGCTCAAAAAGAACGGGGTCTATGACCGCATCATGGACAAGTACTTCGATTTCAACGTGAAACTCTGATCCCCCGTCCCCGTGTGGGGCCCGGTGCCGATACCGTGCGCCGGGCCGTCCACACCGGCCCGGGATGGCCCCGAATGCTCCTGGTTACCGCCCCGTTCCCGTGATAACGCTCTGTTTTATCGATGGTTGTGGGGCGTTTCATTTCTGCAGTGCGTAAAAATGCGCCATACTGAACGTCGAGATCGCCTTGTCGTACGTATCGGTCTGTCACCGATAAAGCGATGCCGATGAGGCTTCGACTACAGCATCAAGGGAGCTTCCGTGAACCTGTCGGACATGAAGGAACGCATCCAGGCGGTGGAAAAGTGGATCCTGGCCAATCCCAATCCCCCACGGCATTGGCCCTGGACCTGGCTCTATCGGGCAGGCCGTACCGCCTATGCCGTCACCCGGGATGTGATCAACGGTCAGCTGACGCTCCATGCCATGAGCCTGGTCTACACGACGCTGCTCAGTATTGTGCCCCTGCTGGCCCTGAGTTTTTCCGTGCTCAAAGCGTTGGACGTGCACCAGCGCATCCAGCCGTTGCTGTTCCAGTTCTTTGAGCCGATGGGGCCGCAGGGGATTGAGATGGCCGAGAAGATCCTCAGTTTCGTCGACAATATCAAGGTCGGGGTGCTGGGCTCGGTGGGGCTGGCCATGCTGGTCTATACGGTGATCTCTCTGGTCCAGAAGACCGAGCGCTCGTTCAACATGATCTGGCGGGTGCCCCAGATGCGCTCGCTGACCCAGCGTTTCAGCAACTACCTGAGTGTGATCACGGTTGGGCCGCTGCTGATCGTCTGCGCCATCGGCATTACGGCCACCATTTTCTCTTCCACCTACGTCCAGGCACTCATGGCGGTGGAACCGCTGGGCTCACTGATCCTGTTTGCCAGCCGCTTTACGCCATTCTTCCTGGTGGTGATGGCCTTCACGTTTGTGTACATCTTCATCCCGAATACCCGTGTGAAATTCCGCTACGCTGCGATTGGCGGACTGGTGGCAGGCGTTGCCTGGCAGGCTGGCGGGATGCTGTTTGCCTCATTCGTGGCCGGCTCCGCCCGGTACGCGGCGATCTATTCGAGCTTTGCGATCGGTATTGTCCTGCTGATCTGGCTCTATCTGAACTGGTTGCTGCTGCTCATTGGGGCCAGCATCGTTTACTACCTGCAGAACCAGCAGGCCGTGTCCAAGCGGTATCGGGTCCGCTATTCGCCTGAATTGCAGGAGCAGGTGGCTCTGGTGCTGATGTGGATGGTCTGCAAGCCCTTCAGTGAAGGTCGGCCGGCGCCCCAACAGGAGAAGCTGGAGCACCTGATGGCGGTGCCGGCGGACATCACCCGTCGCGTCAGTGACAAACTGATCCGGGGCGGATTGCTCAATCTGGCCGGTAGCGGCGGCGACTGCCTGCTTCCCGGTCGAGCACTGGACCTGATTACCATCGACGACATCCTGCAAACCGTCCGGGCGGATGAAGATCACCTGACGCGGCGATTGCCCCAGGTGCTGCCGCCGGAGCTGCATGCCCACTACAGCCGGGATCCCCGCACCATGTCCGAGGTGTTGCACCAGTCACCGGTCCCTCAGGACCTGGAATCCCGCACCTGACAGGCGTCAGCCGGCTTCAGGGATGAGGGGCCTCGCGGAGCATCGTCAGCAGGGCCGTGCGGATTTTGACGAAAGTCGGCTCGTCCATCTGCAGCGCGCGTAACAGCTGGTCTTCCGGCAGGTTCCGTTGGTGGGCATGGCGCAGTACTTCCCGGGTTCCCAGGATGATGCCGTCGTTGATGGGCGTATGCGGTCCGTTGGGCGCCGGGCGCTCGGCAGTCATCAGGTAGGCCTGGTATTGCGGTGGCAGATCCCAGCGTACTGACAGCAGTCGGGCGACGTCCCACTCATGGTTTCTCAGGGCGGTACGGATGACGGCCGGTTCCGGCAGAGCGGCCTGATCCTGGCCCCGGTAGATGCGTGTTACCTCGCGGCGAAGCGTGATGTAGGCCAGCGCCGGCACCAGGGTGACCAGGAAGAAGGCGTTGCCATCCGCACCCTGCGAGCGAGCGATCAGTTCGGCCGCCCGTGCGCAGGCCAACCCCCAGCGCCAGACCCGTTGTGTAAACAGCGCCTCCTGGTTGGAGCGGGCGGTCATCATCGGGCGCATCACGGCGGCGGCGGCCACGCTGCGCACGCCATCCAGTCCCAGCAGGAAAATCGCGTGTTCGACGGACTCGATCGGCTGGTCGCTGGGCCGGAAGAAGGGGCTGTTGGCCACGTGCATGAGCTGATCGGTCAGGGCGGGATCGCCCAGGATGATGTTGGCCAGTTCGTGGCGGCTGATGTCTTCGGAAGACAGCGCCCGTATGAGCATGGGCAGGACGGCCGGCTGGCGGGGCAGTTCCATGAGATGGCCGTCATCCAGGCGCGACTGCAGCTGTGTCAGCACCCCGGGGGCGTCGGGCGTATCCCGCGCCAGCTCGGCCGGTGGGGCGTCCAGCAGCCAGCAGAACAGATGGTTCTCAAGCTGGGTGAGGGCACCGCGGGTGGGTTCCTCATCCGCGGGATCGGTACCCGCCGCGTTCAACAGCCCGCTGTTCTGACGGCGCGCTGTCGGCGGGTTTTCAGTTTTGGGTTTAAACCATTGAAACAGGCGCCACATCCCTACGGCCTCAAGCAGTTGCGACTCTTTCCCAAGCATAGCACCGTGAAAGGCGTCACGTTTTAAAACCGTAGGATATTGCTACACGAGGTTGCCCCGGTAAAAGGCGACGGGGCGATGCTGGTGTTAGAAAAACTGCTCGCCGAACACGAAGATAAACTGGGCCACACCGGCGGCAAAACCGAGTGCCGCCCCCACCAGGATCAACTTGATTTCGTCCTCCTGGAAGCAGGGGCGCAGCAGGTCCTGGAATTCCTCGGAGCTGAGCGCCACCATGCGCTCGACCATGATGCTCTCCACCGCCTCAGCCCGGTCCTTCTCGAACACGGGGTTGTTGAATGAAGAGGACGAGATCTCCAGTGCCTTTTCGCCGACCTGGTTTTTCAGGGTGGCAAAGCCGGTGGGGCCGAACGCCATCTGGGTCAGCGCCTTGGCCATGCCGGCAGTCTCATCCACCAGCGGTTTAATGTGCTTGCGTACCATGTTCTTGGCGCGGTCGCCGTTGGGACCGTTCAGAACCGCATTGATGATGTTGCCGACGGTGAGAATTTCGTGGGTGACGATGTAGCAGAACGATTCCGCCACTTCCCGCTGGCGCTTGAGGAACAGGCCCTGCAATCGGATCGGGCCTACCTTGCGCTCGTGCAGCGGCCGGAAAATGACGTTCAGCGCGATCCAGTTGGTGGCCCAGCCCACCAGCAGGCCGAAGAACGGCAGGACCCACCAGGACTGGTAAAAATACCAGACCGCCATCTGAACCAGCCCGAACAGGAAGCCGAAATAGAGCCCGGAATTGACGATGAAGCGAAATTCTTTCTCGCCGCACTCCAGGAAGATACGGTTAAGCAGTCGCTTGTCCGTCGCCAGTTGCTCGATGACCATGCCCTTGATGTCCAGCAGGCTCTCGATGTTGAGCGACAGGTCGTCCACCAGATTGTCCACCAGTTGCGGAGTGGAACGGCGTACCCGGTCGTAGACCATCTTGCGGGCTGAAGCGGGCAGGTTTTCCCAGAAGGTCGGGTATTCCCGCAGCATGAGCTCGTCGACGTATTCTTCGGTGCGGGGCTCCACCGTCTGGATCACGTATTCGGCCAGGACCTGCGGGTCGATCTGCTCAAAGATTTCGCGCACCGTACCGATCTTGGAGATGGTGGCATCGACGCTCTTGGCGGCCATTTTCCGCGCCTTGGAGGGAATAATGCCCTGCCAGCCCCAGATGGGCCGGACACCGATAAACTCCAGCGGGTAGAACGTCATCTTGATAGCCAGCCAGTTGGTGACCCAGCCGATCAAGGCGGCAATAACGGGGATACTGAGGTATTGCCAGAATTCGGTGCTGTGCAGCAATTCGCTCATGCGTACGACTCGTTTGGTCCGTTATCGTTGTGGTCCAGGGCAAGGCATTTCGGTGGTGCCATCGCGGTGCTTCATCCTTGGCGGTGGGTCACCGGGCGGGGATGCGCTCTGGCATCTTCTGCATCCGCCCCAAAAGTGTCAATGACGCTGGCGCAGGAACGTGCGGTCAGCACGATCAAAGCGTTTCGCCGTGTGCCGCTTCGGTGGGTTTGCTCCGGAGTCGTTCGGTCGCCCCCTCGATCAGCGACAGCAACACAGGCACCACCAGCAGGATCAGGAAGGTTCCGGTGGCCAGGCCGAAGGCAATACTCACCGCCATGGGAATCAGGAACTGGGCCTGCAGCGAGGTCTCGAACAGCAGGGGCAGCAGGCCGCCGATGGTGGTCAGGGAGGTGAGCAGCACCGCCCGCAGGCGTTGGCAGGAGGCTTCCACCAGCGCTTCCCGTGCCGGCATCCCGCCCTCGCGCAGCTCCTGGTAGAAGGTCACCAGGATGATGGAATCGTTGATGACAATGCCGGACAGCCCGAACATGCCAAACAGTGAGAGGATGGTCAGGTCGATGCCCAGCAGCAGGTGCCCGAGAATGGCGCCACAGAGCCCAAAGGGAATCGCAATCATCACCGCCAGCGGCCAGGTGTAGGCGGCGAACACCCAGGCCAGGATGATGTAGATCATCGCCAGGCCGATCAGGGCGCCCGAAGCCATGTCCTGGCCCGTCTCGCGTTGCTCTTCGGCCTTGCCTTTGAACGTGGTGCGCACGCCGTACCGGCTCTGCAGTTGGGGGATGGCCTTCTGCTGAAGCTCGGCCAGCACCTGGTTGGCGTTGGTGATCTTGTTGTCCACGTCCGCGGTGACATGGACGCCAAGCTGACCGTCGGTATGGCGCAGCAGGGCCAGCCCGCGTCGGGACTCGAGGTTGATCACGTTGGCCAGCGGCGTGGTATCGCCAGACGATGTCACAATGGGCAGCGTGTCCAGGGTGCGCTGCAGGTCCCGCTCCGCCTTGGGCAGCATGATACGGACTTCTACTTCATCGTGGCTGTCGTAGAACACTTGCAGGAGCTGGCCGTCCAGGGCGGCGCGCATCTGGCGGCCCACGTCGTCGATGGTCAGCCCGAGGCTCTGGGCCAGAGGCGTGAGCGTGAAGATATATTGCTGCTTGCCCCAGGGCAGGTCGTCGAGAATGTCCGTCAGTCCCTGGTATTGGCCCAGGCTGGTCTTGAGGGATTCGGCGGCCTGCTTGAGGGTGCCGGCATCGGCGCCGGTGATGAAGATATCCAGCGGTTTGCCCGGCGGCCCGCCCTGGGGGCTGGTGATCGACAGCTGCTCGATGCCGGCCCGTTTGGGCAGGGCGTCACGCCAGGCGGCAATGAACCGGGGGTTGCGGATCTCGCGGGCGTCCGGCTCGGTCAGTTCCACCGACACCATGGCGTACTGCTCGCCCCGTTCGGTGGAGCGGCCGCCGTCAAACGAGCCGCGGTTCAGCTCCAGCACCGCCATTTTCACCAGCGGATTGTCCTTGCCCAGTGCATCGCTGGTTTGCCACAGCGCGTCTTCCATTTGCTGGCCATAGGCCTTCACCGTTGACGGCGGTGTCCCGGCAGCGAATTTCACGCTGGCGACGATGCGGGTGGATTCCGGCGTGGGGAAGAAGGTAAAGCGCACGTGGCCCGAGGCCACCAGTACCACGCTCAGTGCGAGGGCGCAGCCGGTCCCGACCAGAACCGTGGCGCGGTTTCTCAGACTCCACTCTGCCATAGGCCGGAAGGTGTGGTCGCGGAAGCGGTTGAAGGCCCGGTCCAGTTTCTGGCGCAGCGGGCCTTCCTCGCGATGATGATGCTTGTGGAACGACGCGCGCAGGTGTCCCGGCAGGATCAGGAAGCTTTCGATCAGCGAGGCGATGATCACGCAGATCACCACGAACGGAATGTCCTTCAGGATCTGGCCGATGATGCCGCTGACCATCATCAGGGGCAGGAAGGCGGCAATGGTCGTCAGGGACGAACTCATGACCGGGACCAGCATGCGCCGGGCGCCCCCTTCGGCGGCCTGCAGGGATCGCTCGCCTTTCTGGTAGTGGGTCATCGCATCCTCGGCCACCACGATGGCGTCGTCCACGATGATCCCCAGCGCCATGATCAGCGCGAACAGGCTGACCATGTTGATGCTGCCGCCGTTGAGCCAGAGGATGGCGAGCGTCCCCATGAACGAGATGGGAATCCCCGCCGCCACCCAGAAGGCGATGCGGCCGTTGAGGAAAATGAAGAGGATGCCCACCACCAGGATCAGACCGCTCAGGCCGTTCTTGAGCAGCAGGTTGATGCGGTCGACGATCAGCTCGTAATTCTCGTCAAACGTGATCAGTTTGACGCCGTCCGGCAGCGAGGGGCGGGTGTCTTTGAGCCAGTTGAGCATGATGTCCGCGGAACTGAGGGCGTCGCTCGTTTCGGCCCTTTGCAGCTGCATCAGCACGGCGGGCTGGCCCTGGTAGAACACCTCCACCGCGTTGTCCTTGGGGCGCAGACTGATGTCGGCAATGTCGCCCAGGGTGAGGCGGCGGCCGTCGGCGGTGGTCATGATCGGCATGCGGCTGAATTCGGCGGCCGTTCGGCCCTTCTCCAGGCTGCGGATTTCCCGCGCGGATTCTTCCTCGCCCACAGTGCCGGCCGGAATATCCTGGCTCTGACCCAGGATCCGCTGGCCCAACTGGGGCAGGGACTGGTGCAGCTCGGCGATGCGGTCGCTGCCCACCTCGATGGCGATTTCCCGATCCGGCAGGCCGGTCATTTCCACCTTGGCCACGCCACGGTTGAGCAGCTCATCTTCAAACCGGTAGGCCAGTGGACGCAGGGCTTCCAGCCGCACCGGGCCGGTCAGGATGACGCTGGCGATGGCCTCGTTGCGGATAAACTTGCTGATTTCCGGGCGCTCGGCATCGCTGGGCAGGTTGCGGACCAGGCCGACGTGCTCGTTGACCTGATCCAGCGCGATGCCCATGTCCGAGCCTTCCTCATACTCGATAACGATGTTCGAGTAGCCCAGCGAGGAGGTGGAGCGCATCTCCTTCACGTTATCCAGGTTGCGCAGTTCCTGCTCCAGCGGGGTGGTGATGGAGCGGGCGACGTCCTCGGCGCTGGCGCCGGGCCAGACCACGTGTACGGTGATAAAGTCGGTGGCGAAGTTGGGGAAGAACTGGCGGTTGAGGCCGGTCAGCGCGTAAACGCCGGCCAGCACCATGATCAGCATCAGCAGGTTGGCGGCCACCTTGTGCCGGGCAAACCGGCCCAGCAGATCCTGGCGATGCTCGCTGCGCGGATCAGCCATGGTCCGGTGCTCCGTCCATGACGCTGACCTTCAGGCCCGTAATGGCATTGGGAAGCTGGGTCGCAAGGATGCGATCGCCGTCCTGCAGCTGGTCTGTGCGAATCAGCAGGAACTGGCGGTCCTGCTCGAAGCGGTCGCCCATCACCTGCACATCCATCGATTCCAGACGACCGTCTTTCACCCGGTACAGGGTGTGCTCATCGTAAAGCGAGGCCACCGGCACGGAGAACAGGTTTGGTTCTTGGGGCAGTTCCAGGGAAATGTCCAGGGTTCGGTTCAGCGCCGCAGCCGGGGCGTCGTCCGTGAAACGGAACAGTCCGTCCATGCCGCCCGCACCGCTGTTCACCTGTCCTGACAGGCGCGTCAGGTGGAGCTTCCGGGAGGCACCGCCCAGGCGCGTCGTGGCTGTCAGTTCTTGATCGTTCGCCAGGGCCTGTTGAATCGTGACGATGCGGTTCATGGGAATCTGCGCTCGGACTTCCAGGTCGTCGCTGGCATAGAGGCTGACCAGCGGCTCGCCGGGCCGGACCCGTTCGCCGGGGCTGACGTCGATCTCGGTGATGGTGCCGTCGAAGGGCGCGTGGATGCGCGTGCGGCCCAGATCGAGCCTGGCCTGAGCCAGCAAGGCATTGGCGCGGTCCAATTTGGCTTGTAGGGACTTCAGGCGGCTGTCGTGATTCGCCACCGCAAGCTGGCGGTTGACCAGGGAAATCTCGGCGCCCTGCAGGGCTTCCCGGGCCTGATCCAGACGGGTCTGGCTGTTGAGGTTGGATTCGGACAGTCGTTGCTCGCGATCCAGCGCGCGCTGGGCCAGGGCCACCAGGGACGTTTCCCGCTCCAGCAGTTTTTTATCGGCATCGTACTGGTTGCGCTCCTGGGCAATCTGGCTTTCCAGTTCCGCCACGTCGGCCTGACGCTGATCCACCAGCAGGCCGACCTCGTCGTCCGCCAGTTCCAGAATGACGTCGCCTTTGCTGACGTGCTGGCCCTCGAGATGGACCAGGCGGGCGACATCGGCCGTCACAGCGGCGCTCAGCGTGGGGCGGAACGGCGTCTCCACCCGTCCCAACAGGCGCAGTTGCGGCGAGCGGCTGGCGGATTGGACGACGGTCGTCTGGATCGGCCAGACCTTTTCTTCCGGGTTGCTCTCCGGAGGCGTCGGGCGCAGGGCGATCAACAGGCTGGCGATACCGATGGCCACAAGGACCAGCAGGACAGGGAGCAATCGCCGCCGATTGAAGCGGAATCGAGTGGATGCGTGCACGGCCTGAACTCTCTATGACCCGGGTGATGCCCGGGCTGTTTTTATGGTGTCTCAGTGATTGGACTCTTTGTGTCCAATACGCCGCATTCTAGAGGGTTTTGCTCGCCGCCGCATGATTGGGCGCAAGGGATATCGAATATTTGTCGTTAGCTGTGATGTTGCTGGCCGTCGCCCCACAGCCAGTGGCATATGGACAGCGCCGCGACCGGGGCGGTTTCCGTGCGCAGGACACGCGGGCCCAACGCGGCCGCGATAAAGCCGGCCTGCTCGGCGGCGGCGATTTCCGATTCGCTCAATCCGCCTTCCGGTCCGATCAGCAGGGCCAGGCGAGTGGGCGTGGCCAGGCCGGTCAGCGACTGTTCCGTGCGGTGATGCAGCACCAGTCGCAAGTCGTCCTCGCCGGTCGTGACAAACCAGTCGTCCAGCGTCATCACCGGTTCGATGGTCGGCACCATCGCGCGACCGCACTGTTCGGCCGCGCTGATCGCCACCTGCTGCCAGTGGCGCAGCCGCTTGTCTTCCCGGTCGCCCTTGAGTTTGACCTCACAGCGCTCGCTGACCAGCGGGGTAATACGGTCGACGCCCATTTCCACGCTCTTCTGGATGGCGTAGTCCATGCGGTCCCCCCGGGACAGGACTTGACCCAGATGCACTCGCAGTGGCGATTCGGCGGCGTTGGCGACCGGTTCGCCGACCCGCACCTGCACCGCTTTCTTGCTGACGTCGGTCAGGGTCGCCGGGTAGTCGTAGCCATCGCCATTGAACAGCTCGATCGCCTGTTCCGGCTGCATACGCAGGACGCGGCCCACGTGGTTGGCGGCGTGGGCGTCCAGCTCGACGGTCTGGCCGGCGACCAGGATCACCGGCGAATAAATACGAGGGATGCGCAAGTCGTGTACCTCAGTCCTGGGTCGCGATCTCGATGCCTTCCGTCGCCACCTGGGCCAGATGCCGGATCTGCTCTTCGGTGATCACGTAAGGCGGCATGAAGTAGATGACGTTGCCGAGCGGCCGCAGCAGCGCCTGACGGGTCAGGGAGTGACGGTAGACCCTGATGCCGCGACGCTCCTGCCAGGGGAAGGGCGTCTTGCTGGCCTTATCCTTGACCATTTCGATGGCCAGGGTCATGCCGTGCTGGCGGATGTCGCCCACATGCGGGTGATCGGCCAGGTGCGCCACGGAATCGGCCATGCACTGGGACAGGCGACGGTTGTTCTCGATGACGTTGTCGTCCCGGAAAATATCCAGCGTGGCCAGGGCGACCGCGCAACCAATGGGGTTGCCGGTGTAGCTGTGGGAATGCAGGAAGGCCTTCATGGTTTCGTAGTCGTCGTAGAAGGCGTCGTAGACGTCATCGGTCGTGAGCACCACGGACAGCGGCAGGTAACCGGCGGTCAGGCCCTTGGACAGGCACATGAAATCCGGTGTGATGCCGGATTGCTCGCAGGCGAACAGGGTGCCGGTGCGGCCGAAACCCACGGCGATCTCGTCGGCGATCAGGTGAACGCCGTACTTGTCGCAGGCTTCCCGCAGCTTGGTGTGGTAGATCGCGTGGTGCATGCGCATGTTGCCGGCGCACTGGATCAGCGGCTCGACGACGACGGCGCAGATCTCATCGTGGCGTTCGGCCAGGATCCTGTCCATCGCCTCGAACTGGCGCAGGGCGTAGTCCTCCCAGCTTTCGCCGTCCTCGCGGTTGAACGCATCCGGCGAGGGCGCGGTGATGACTTCCATCAGCAGCGGTTCGTAGGTGTCCTTGTAGAGCGGCACGTCACCGAGGGCGAGGGCGCCCAGGGTTTCGCCGTGGTAGCTGTTGCCCAGGTTGACGAAGTTTTTCTTGCCCGGTTTGCCGTGGTTGCGCCAGTAGTGATAGCTCATCTTGAGCGCGGCCTCGATGGCGGAGGAACCGTTGTCCGCGTAGAAACACTTGCTCAGGCCGTCAGGGGTGACTTCGATCAGTCGTTCGGAGAGATTGACCACCGGCTCGTGGGTGAAGCCGGCCAGCATGGCGTGTTCCAGTTGCTCGGTCTGCTCGCGAATGGCGGCGTTGATCCGCGGGTTGGCGTGGCCGAACAGGTTGACCCACCAGGAGCTGACCGCATCGATATAACGATTCTCTTCAAAGTCTTCCAGCCAGACGCCTTCGCCGCGCTTGATGGGAATCAGCGGCAGGCTCTCGTGATCTTTCATCTGGGTACAGGGGTGCCAGACGGTCTTGAGGTCCCGCTTGACGATGTCGGCGTTGCGCATGGTGCTCTCCTCTGACGGCTCGGGGCAGGCGGGGCGTGTGAGCGGTCCCTTTGTTATGGCCCCGGCAACGAAAAATTCGGATTCGCAATGATACTGGTGCCGAGGGGGTGGGGGCCAGTACACAGCATTAACCATATGGCTATGCTGGCCAATCTGCCCCATCCCGGGTCACCCGCGGCCAATGGCCAGACAGTCGCCGTCGTGGAAGATGGAGCGAACGATAAGACAGGAGACACAGCATGAAGTTTGACGTGGTGCACCCGTACGATGCGAGTCTGGATACCGTGCTGGGTGCCTTCTTTGACGAGCAGCACATCCAGGACAAGAACGATCGCCTGGGGCACCGGAATGTTCAGGTTCGTGAGCTCAAGTGCGACGACACAGCGGGCAAGATTGTGGTGGAGCGGGAAATGACCACGTCGGTCAAGGTGCCCGGCGCCCTGGCCGGTTTTCACCGGGAGTGGAATGCCGTTCGCCAGGAAGAGCACTGGTTCCGCAAAGATCAGGGTGAATGGCACTGCGAATTCCGCGTCAGGATCGACGGCGTGCCCGCCAAGATCCAGGGCAATATGCAGCTCAAGGGCGCGGGCGGCGAGGCCTGCACCAACCACGTGTCGCTGGACGTACGCTGCGAAATCCCGCTGCTGGGGAAGAAGATCGCTCAGTTTCTGGTGGAAGACACTCGCATCAAGATCGAACAGGAATACGACGCCACGCGGGGCATGCTCTGAATTTCCCGGTTGGCAAGGGCGTGTAGCCGACGCTTCAGCTTCGGAGGGCCCGCCAGGGCCCCGGAACTATCCGACAAGTTCAGATCGAAGCCCATGATGTCAGAACAGAGCGCGTTTGCTGCGCTGTTCGCAGGCATGTCGACTCACGCCTGAAACCAGTGGACCCCCACTGGCTTCGATGAATCCCCGGCGTTAACGGAACCTGGCAGGCCTCCGGCCTGCTCCGAAGCTGAAGCGTCGGCTACATTGTGTCGTCACCCCGGGCTGCCATGACATCTCGTGCTGAAACGAAGAAGGGAGCCGATCGGCTCCCTTCTTTGATTTCTCGACAGGCGGTCGTCAGTGCTTCAACACCCGTGACAGGAATGACTGCGTGCGTTCGTTCTGCGGGTTGTCGAAGACCGCTTCCGGCTTGCCTTCCTCGACGATCTGACCGCCGTGGATGTAGATGACGCGGTCCGCCACTTCCCGGGCAAAGCCCATTTCGTGGGTCACGACCATCATGGTCATCCCTTCCTTGGCCAGTTCCCGCATGACGTCCAGCACTTCGCCGATCATCTCCGGGTCCAGGGCCGAGGTGGGCTCGTCGAACAGCATCAGGCGTGGTTCCATCGCCAGGGCACGGGCAATCGCTACCCGTTGCTGTTGGCCGCCAGAGAGCTGGGTCGGGTACTTCTCCGCCTGGTTGGCGATGCCGACCCGGTCCAGCAGCTTCATGGCGATGTCCGCTGCGGCGGATTTGTCGGTGCTTTTCACCTTCATCGGCGCCAGCATGATGTTCTCCTTCACCGTCAGGTGCGGGAACAGGTTGAACTGCTGGAACACCATGCCGACTTCCTTGCGGATGGCTGCGAGGGACTTCTGGTTGCCGCCCTTGGGCTCCAGCGGCTGCTGATCCACCACCAATTCGCCGGATTCATACTCTTCCAGGCCGTTAACGCAGCGGATCAGCGTCGACTTGCCCGAGCCGCTGGCGCCGATGATCACCACCACTTCGCCGGATTGGACTTCAAGATCAATATCCTTGAGGACATGGTGATCGCCGAAATACTTGTTCAGGCGCTGCATGCGCACGATCTTTTCCATGGTCAGCCTCCGTCAGCTCGATGCCAGTCCGCGACGCTCGGCAAAGCGCAGCAGGAACGACAGGGTCAGGGTGATGGCGAGGTACAGCAGGGCCACCATGAAATACACCTCGAACGCGGTGAAGGTGGTCGCGATGTAGATCTGGCCCTGACGGACCAGTTCGCCCACACCGATGACGGAGAACAGGGACGTGTCCTTGATGCTGACAATCGCCTGGTTGCCCAGCGGCGGAATCATGCGGCGCAGGGCCTGCGGCCAGACTACGGACCAGAAGGTCTGTGAGCGGGACAGGCCGAGCGATACGCCGGCTTCCGTCTGGCCCTTGTCGATGGACTGCACGCCTCCGCGGACCACTTCGGAAATATAGGCGCCGGAGTTCAGCGCAATCGCCGCGATGCCCGCGGTCAGCGCGTTGATCGGGCCGCCGACGATGTCCGGCAGACCGTAGAAGATGAACAGGACCTGTACGAGAATCGGGGTGCCCCGGAAAATCTCGATGTAGGCGGTCGCGGGCCAGCGCAACAGGCGGTTGCGGCTGAGGCTGGCCAGACCCATGAAAATCCCGATGAGGAAGCCGATCAGCAGGCCACCAAAGGAGATCAGCAGGGTATAGGGGATGCCTTTAAGCAGATAGGGCACCGAGCCAAAGGCGGCGCTCCAATCGAATTCAAAGCCGGATGCCACGGTTCGTTTCTCCAGTGTCTAAACAAAAAAACGCAGGGTACCGCGAGGTACCCTGCGCTGTTTTCATTGGATTTACTGGTCCTCCGGCATCGGGCCGAACCACTTCTCGTAGATGTCCTTGTAAGTACCGTCTTCCTTCATGCTGGCCAGGGCGTCGTTGACCTTGCCCAGCCACTTGCTGCCACTCTTCAGGGCGATGCCGTACTGCTGGCCTTCGTACAGCGGGCCAACGGTGGTCACGCGATCCTTGCCCTTGGTGCGGGCGAAGTAGCCCACGTTCGGGGCGTCGTAGAACACCGCGTCAACGCTGCCGGACATCAGGGCCATGTACATGTCGGCACTGCCGGGATACGGCGTCACGCCGTCGTCGTCATCGATGTTCTTGGTCAGGTAGTCGTAGCTGGTACTGCCGATCTTGGTGCCGACTTTCTTGCCTTCCAGGTCGTCGACGGTCTTGATGGAGTCGTCGCCTTTCTTGATCAGCAGGCGCAGACCGGAATCGTAGTACGGGTCGGAGAAATCGACGATCTGCTCACGCTCTTTCGTGATGGTGATGCCGGCCAGGGCAATATCCACGTTACCGGTCTGCAGGGCCGGGATAATGCCGTTGAAATCCATGGTGTTGAGTTTGTAGTCGAAGCCCGCGCGCTTGGCGACTTCAGCGAGGATGTCCATGTCGAAGCCGACCATCTTGCCGGAATCCTGGTCCATCATCTCGAACGGGACGAAGCTCGGGTCGGTCACTGCGCGCAGGGTCTCTGCGCTGACCATTGTGGTGCCCAGGGTCAGGGCGAGGGTCGCACTCACGGTCTTCAGCCATTTGGCGCTCATAGTTCCTCCTGGTTTCTTTTTTTGGGGATCTGATTTTGCTTTTGGCAACGACGTCACGAGACCGCAAGTCTCGCGATGGACGGGGATTTCTCCCAATCAGAATAGTTTAGACCATGGCGGCAAAGGGTATGGAAAGTCAATTTTGAAGACATCGACTGAAGTCGTATTGACGGGTTTTCTGGCAGGAAAATTGCCCGGCCATGGAGACCCGGCCGGGCGCAGGATAGCGACGATCAGAACGCGATCTTGTCGCGCTGGGCCAGGCCCAGATTGTTCCAGATGCTCACGCTGGCGTTGGCCTGGTTCAGCGTGTAGAAGTGCAGGCCGGGAGCGCCTGCGTCCAGCAGCTTCTCACACATGCGCGTGACGATTTCCTCGCCGAACTGGCGGATGCTCTCGCTGTCGTCGCCGTAGGCTTCCAGCTGTTTGCGGATCCAGCGGGGAATTTCGGCCCCGCACATCTCCGAGAAGCGCGCCAGGTTGGTGTAGTTGACGATGGGCATGATGCCCGGCACGACCGGAATGGTGATGCCCATCTTCTCCAGTCGGTCGATGAAGTAGAAATAGCTGTCGGCGTTGAAGAAGTACTGGGTGATGGCACTGTTGGCGCCGGCGTCCACCTTGCGGGCGAAGTTCTTCAGGTCTTCCTCGGCACTGCGCGCCTGGGGGTGAAACTCCGGGTAGGCGGCCACTTCGATGTTGAAGGTGTCGCCGGAATGCTCGCGAATGAAGCTCACCAGTTCGTTGGCGTAGCGCAGTTCGCCGGCTGCCCCCATGCCCGAGGGCAGGTCACCGCGCAGAGCGACGATGCGGTTGATGCCGTTGTCCTTGTACAGGTCCAGCAGCTCGGCAATGCTCTCGCGGGAACCGCCCACGCAGGACAGGTGCGGAGCGGTGGAGATGCCCTGTTTATGCAGGCTGAGCACCGTGTCGATGGTGCGGTCGCGAGTCGAGCCGCCGGCGCCAAAGGTTACGGAGAAGAAGTCGGGATTCACTTCGGCCAGCTTGTCGCGGACGACCTGGAGTTTTTCCTTGCCCTGATCCGTCTTGGGCGGGAAGAACTCGAAGCTGAAGCGTCGCTTGAACTGTTTCTGGGATTCCATGGGATTGCTCTGTCACTGTCGGCGCAGCCCGCGGCCGCGCCGTACTTCACTGTTGGGCAGGCGGGCGCCGCAGCACCCGCACTCCGTGGGACCGGATCAGTACTTGTAGGAGTCCGGCTTGTACGGGCCTTCCACATCAACGCCGATGTATTTGGCCTGCTGCGGCGTCAGCTTGGTGATGGTGCCACCGAAGCCTTCCACCATGGCGCGGGCCACTTCCTCGTCGAGGTGCTTGGGCAGAACCTGGACGTAAACGCCTTTCGCACGGGCGTCTTCCGGCAGGTCGGCAAAACGACGCTCGAACAGGTGCATCTGCGCCAGGACCTGGTTGGCGAAGGAGCCGTCCATGATCCGCGACGGGTGACCGGTGGCGTTGCCCAGATTCACCAGGCGGCCTTCGGAGAGCAGGATCAGGTAGTCGCCGGCGGCCTTGTCACGGTGGATCAGGTGCACCTGCGGCTTGATCTCTTCCCACTCCCAGTTCTTGCGCATGTAGGCGGTGTCGATCTCGTTGTCGAAGTGGCCGATGTTGCAGACCACGGCGCCCGCCTTGATGTTCTTCAGCATGTTGGCGTCGCAGACGTTGACGTTACCGGTGGTGGTGACCAGCAGGTCGGTGTTCTGCAGCAGGTCGCGGTTGATGGCGGCCTCAGTGCCTGTGTTGATGCCGTCGACATAAGGAGAGACGACTTCAAAACCGTCCATGCACGCCTGCATGGCGCAGATCGGGTCGGCCTCGGTGACCTTCACGATCATGCCTTCCTGGCGCAGGGAAGCGGCTGAGCCCTTGCCGACGTCGCCGTAACCGATGACCAGCGCCTTCTTGCCGGACATCAGGTGATCGGTCGCGCGCTTGATCGCATCGTTCAGGCTGTGACGACAACCGTACTTGTTGTCGTTCTTGGATTTGGTGATGGCGTCGTTGACGTTGATCGCCGGCACTTTCAGGGTGCCTTCGCGCAGCATTTCCTGCAGGCGATGCACGCCGGTGGTGGTCTCCTCGGTAACGCCGTGGCAGTTGGCCAGGATGTCGGCGTATTTCTCGTGGAGCAGGGCAGTCAGGTCACCGCCGTCGTCCAGGATCATGTTCGGCTCCCAGCCGTCCACGTCTGCACCCACGGTGCGCTCGAGACACCAGTCGTACTCTTCATCGGTTTCGCCTTTCCAGGCAAAGACCGGAATGCCCTGAGCGGCGATGGCCGCCGCGGCGTGATCCTGGGTGGAGAAGATATTGCAGGAAGACCAGCGAACCTCGGCACCCAACGCCACCAGCGTCTCGATCAATACCGCGGTCTGGATGGTCATGTGGATACAGCCCATGATCTTGGCGCCGGCCAGCGGCTGCTCGCCCTTGTACTTGTTGCGCAGGGCCATCAGCGCGGGCATCTCGCTCTCGGCGATCATGATTTCCTTGCGGCCCCAGTCGGCCAGGGAAATGTCACGGACCTTGTAGTCCTGGTTTGAATTCAGTTGTTCAGCCGGTGTGCTCATTGTCTGTGCTCCTGGTTCTGGTGACGTTGCCGCGACAATCGCCGCAACGCGATGATTCGTTGTTGGCTCCCCTCTCCCCTGGAGGGAGAGCGGCCGGGGGAGAGGGGGGATTCGAACGGCAGAGTGGCCTGCTCCCCCCTCTCCCCAAACCCCTCTCCCTCCAGGGGAGAGGGGCTTTAAAGGGCGTTGCTCAGACGCTGGAATCAGATACCCGCAGCATCCTTCAGCGCGGCGGCCTTGTCCGTCTTCTCCCATGGGAAGGCGGTGAAGGTCTTGCCGCCGACCGTCATCTCATACGGCTCGCGGCCGAAGTGGCCATAGGCTGCAGTGGCACGGTACATCGGGTGCAGCAGATCCAGCATGCGGGTGATCGCATACGGACGCAGGTCAAAGTGCTGGCGGACCAGCTGGACAATCTTGTCTTCCGTGATCTTGCCGGTGCCGAAGGTGTTGATGGAGATGGAGGTCGGCTCGGCCACGCCGATGGCGTAGGAGACCTGGATCTCACAACGATCCGCCAGGCCCGCAGCGACGATGTTCTTGGCCACGTAACGGCCGGCGTAAGCGGCGGAACGGTCGACCTTGGACGGATCCTTGCCGGAGAACGCACCACCACCGTGACGGGCCATGCCGCCGTAGGTGTCGACGATGATCTTGCGACCGGTCAGGCCACAGTCACCCACCGGGCCGCCGATCACGAACTTGCCGGTCGGGTTGATGTGGAACTTGGTGTCCGCGTGCAGCAGCTCGGCCGGCAGCACGTGCTTGACGATCAGCTCCATCACCGCGTCTTTCAGGTCCGCCTGGCTGACGTTCGGGTCGTGTTGGGTGGACAGGACCACGGCATCGATGCCGGTCACGCGGCCGTTCTCGTAGCGGCAGGTGACCTGGCTCTTGGCATCCGGACGCAGCCACGGCAGCAGGCCGTTCTTGCGCGCTTCGGCCTGGCGCTCCACAAGGCGGTGGGCGTAACAGATCGGCGCCGGCATCAGCACGTCGGTTTCGTTGCTGGCGTAGCCGAACATCAGGCCCTGGTCGCCGGCGCCCTGGTCTTCAGGTTTCTGGCGGTCGACGCCCTGGGCGATGTCGACGGACTGCTTGCCGATGATGTTGATCACGCCACAGGTGTCGCCATCGAAGCCGACGTCGGAGGAGGTGTAGCCGATGTCCTTGATCACCGAGCGCACCAGGTCTTCCAGGTCGACCCAGGCGGAGGTGGTGATCTCGCCGCCGACGATCGCCACGCCGGTCTTGACCATGGTTTCGCACGCGACACGGGCGTTGGGATCTTCGGTCAGGATGGCGTCCAGAACCGCATCGGAAATCTGGTCGGCCAGCTTGTCCGGATGACCTTCGGACACGGACTCGGACGTGAAGATGCTGTAGTCAGACATGCTTGCGAATTCCTTTTTGTTCAGGCGGCTTATCGCGCCGCAACATGTTGATGAAACAAAGGGTTTAAACAACGTGTGGTTGAAGGTTACGCCATCACTGGCTTTCCGGTTTCCGGAATTCACGAACCTGAATCTGGAAACCGTTTCTCAATCCGATAAAGAGGGTTTCACCGGTCTCCAGACCGGCATCACGGGCCCAGGCGCTCAGCTCTTCGGGTTCAAAACCCAGCCAGAGATCGCCACAGTTGGCCTTGGCCCAGTTCTGGTCGTGGCTGCACAGATCGCTGATGACGAGATAACCGCCACCGCGCATCAGCGCCGCCGCGTCCACGAAAATGTCCGCCGGACTCGGGACGTGGTGGAGGACCATGTTCGCAACCACCAGGTCGAAGCCACCGGTGTGTGTTGACCGGAGACGGTCGGCCGTCCCTTCGATCAGCACCACATTGCCCAGGCCGGCATCGTCGCAACTGGCCTGCGCCTTGGACAGCATGTCGCGGGAATTATCCACCGCCACCACCTGCTCGCTGACCCGGCTCAATTCCGCCAGGAAGGCGCCTTCCCCGGGGCCGATTTCCAGGCTGGTCCGCCAGCGCTGTCCGGCGGCCTTTTGCTCGATCAGACCGGTCACAGGCTCGGCATACTGGTCAAACGCCGCAATCAACTCCTGCTGCTCCCGGAATTGTTCGGCATGCCGGGCAAAGAAGGCCTGGGACTGATCCGCCCGTTGGTCGCGGATTTCCTGGATGCGCTCGCTCAAATGCATGGGCAATACCACCTGGTCCACCAGTTCGAACACCTGATGCACCGCGCGATCGGCCAGGGACTCCACATTGGAGCGTAGCGGCCGCCGGTAGAAAATCGCGTTACCTTCCCGCTGCGGCTCCAGCAGACCCGCCTGGCTCAGCACCTTGAGGTGATGGCTCATGCCGGACTGGCGCATCTCGAAAATGCGGCTGAGTTCCAGTACCCCGAACGTATCCCGCTGCAGTACCCGCAGAATCTCCAGGCGCAACGGATCGCCGCTGGCCTTGAGAACCGGCGCCAATACATCCAGCGCAGCCGGCTGGTCGGCGGAGAGGGGGGCGATACTGTTCATGGGGTGCAGTTTAGGTGCTGTTCAAAATAGGATCAATAAATATATCAAAAAATTTTGATATAGGTCTCGAAGGGGTCGGGGATCGGCTCCGGCCAATACTTTCAGATTGCCGCTGGCGATCCCGTCGTGTGTTTCTTTTAAGCGTTCAGGCAGGCCTATTTCCAAAGCTTTCCGACACTTCGATGCCAACCTTGGCAAACTCCTTTACGCGGCGATTGAATCTTTCCCGGAATTTCCCGGGGATGCATTTGCCCATTGCCTGCCTAATCGGCGAAAATATGCGCCTTCTAGATTTCGGGCCCGGGTTCCGGTGCGGCCAACGCCGTACTGGAGTCCGCTTTGAAAGCCGTTGTATACCCTGGAGATAACTGAATGCCGTCCCGTAAAGATCTTGCCAACGCCATCCGCGCACTCAGCATGGATGCGGTCCAGAAGGCCAAATCCGGCCACCCCGGTGCCCCCATGGGCATGGCAGATATTGCCGAAGTGCTCTGGAACGATTACCTGAGCCATAACCCGACCGACCCGCACTGGGCCAACCGGGACCGCTTCGTTCTGTCCAACGGCCACGGCTCCATGCTGCAGTACTCCCTGTTGCACCTGAGCGGCTACGATCTTTCCATCGACGACCTGAAGAACTTCCGCCAACTGCACAGCAAGACGCCGGGGCACCCGGAATACGGCTACACGCCGGGCGTTGAAACCACCACGGGGCCGCTGGGCCAGGGTATTGCCAACGCGGTCGGTTTCGCTGTTGCGGAAAAGGCGCTGGCCGCCCAGTTCAACCGTGACGGCCACAACATCGTCGATCACTACACCTACGCGTTCCTGGGCGACGGCTGCCTGATGGAAGGCATCTCCCACGAAGTCTGCTCGCTGGCCGGTACGCTGGGCCTGGGCAAGCTGATCATGTTCTATGACGACAACGGTATCTCCATCGACGGTGAAGTGGACGGCTGGTTCACCGACGACACGCCCAAGCGCTTCGATGCCTACGGCTGGCAGGTGATTCCGGACGTCGACGGCCACAACGCCGAGGAAGTCCGCCGCGCCATCGAAGAGGCCCGTGCCAACACCGATCAGCCCACGCTGATCTGCTGCAAGACCATCATCGGCTTCGGCGCACCCAACAAGCAGGGCACCGAGAGCTGCCACGGCGCCGCTCTGGGTGAAGACGAAATCGTCGCCACCCGCGAGAACCTGGGCTGGAACCACCCGGCGTTCGAGATCCCGGACGACATCTACGCCGCCTGGGACGCTCGCGAAAAGGGCGCCGCAGCCCAGAAGAGCTGGAACGAAACCTTCGCCGCCTACAAGAGCGCGCACCCGGAGCTGGCCGCCGAATTCGAACGCCGCGTGAAAGGCGATCTGCCGGCGGACTTCTCCGAGAAGGCGGACGCCTACATCAACGAGCTGCAGGCCAAGGGCGAAACCGTTGCCAGCCGTAAAGCCTCGCAGAATACCCTGAACGCGTTCGGCCCGATGCTGCCGGAACTGCTGGGCGGCTCCGCCGACCTGGCCGGCTCCAACCTGACCATCTGGAACGGCAGCAAAGGCATCAACAAGGAAGACGCCAGCGGCAACTACCTCTATTACGGGGTGCGCGAGTTTGGCATGGCCGCCATCATGAACGGCATCGCCCTGCACGGCGGCTTCGTACCCTACGGCGCGACCTTCCTGATCTTCATGGAATACTGTCGCAATGCCGTGCGCATGGCGGCGCTGATGAAGCAGCGTTCCATCTTCGTGTTTACCCACGATTCCATCGGTCTGGGCGAAGACGGCCCGACCCACCAGCCGATCGAACAACTGGCGACGCTGCGGGTCACCCCCAACATGCACGTCTGGCGTCCGGCCGATGCGGTTGAATCCGCGGTGGCCTGGAAAGCCGCGCTGGAGCGCAACGACGGTCCGTCCTCGCTGGTGTTCTCCCGCCAGGGACTGCCGCATCAGGATCGTACGGCGGCGCAGGTGGCGGATATCGCCAAGGGCGCCTACGTCCTGTCCGACAGTGACGGCACACCGGACCTGATCCTGATCGCCACCGGCTCCGAAGTTGGCCTGGCCCAGGACGCCGCGGCGCAACTGCGTGAGCAGGGCCAGAAAGTCCGCGTCGTGTCCATGCCGTCCGCCGAAGTGTTCGAAGCCCAGGATGCCAAGTACAAGCAGCAGGTACTGCCGCTGGATGTCACCAACCGCATCGCCATCGAGGCGGCGGCTGAGGACTACTGGTACAAGTACGTCGGCCTGGACGGTCGCATCGTTGGCATGAGCAGCTTTGGCGAGTCCGCACCGGCCGGTGACCTGTTCAAGTTCTTCGGATTCACGGTCGACAACGTGGTCGCCGTGGCCCAGGACCTGCTGGATAACTAAGTCGTCACGATTCAGTTAAAAATCATCGTTACGATTCAAGTAAAATACAGTCGTTGGGTTGCCCTTCGACTGTATTTTTTCATCCGGGAGACGCCACTACGTCATGGCATATCGTCTGGCAATTAATGGCTACGGCCGCATCGGTCAGTGTGTTCTGCGGGCCCTTTATGAGAACGGCTATCGCGATGCGCTGCAGGTGGTCGCCATTAATGAACTGTCCGATCTCGAAACCATTGCCCACCTGACCCGCTACGACTCGACCCACGGCCGATTCCGCGGGGACGTTAACAGCAACGGCACCGGTCTGGTGGTCAACGGCGACGAGATCCAGGTCCTGCGGGCCAGCCAACCGGCGGAGTTGCCCTGGTCGTCATTGGACGTGGACCTGGTGCTCGAATGCACCGGGGCGTTCAGCGATCGCGCGACGGCCCAGCATCACCTGGACGCCGGCGCCCCGCGATTGCTGTTTTCCCAGCCGGCGGAACCCGATGTGGACCGGACGGTGGTGTATGGCATCAACGAGCAGGACCTGACCTCGGACGACCGCATCGTGTCCAACGCCTCCTGCACGACCAATTGCGTGGTGCCGGTGATCAAGGCGCTGGATGACGCGTTCGGGGTGGAGCAGGGGGCCATCACCACCATCCACGCGGCCATGAACGACCAGCCGGTGATCGACGCCTACCACCACAACGACCTGCGGCGCACCCGCAGTGCCCTGCACAACATCGTGCCGGTGGATACCGGTCTGGCGCGCGGCATTGAGCGCTTGCTGCCCAAGATGAAAGACCGTTTCAGTGCGGTGGCGATGCGGGTACCGACCCTGAACGTGTCCGCCATCGACATGACCGTGAACGTCTCCGAAAACACCGATGTGGCGACCGTGAACCGGATCATCCGGGAGGCCGCAAAAGGCTCGCTGGACGGCATTGTCGGCTACACCGACGAGCCCCTGGCCAGCGCCGATTTCAACCATGACCCGCGCTCTGTCATTGTCGACGGCGGCCAGACCCGGGTCAGCGGCGGTCGCATGGTGAAGGTTCTGTGCTGGTTCGATAACGAATGGGGGTTTGCCAACCGCATGCTGGACGTCAGTCGCAGCTGGCTGTCCCGATTCGTCGAATCCCGATAACCACTAAAAACGTTTTGACGCCTTTATCAACGCTTTGAAAAAAGGAAAGTTTCATGACGATCAAGAAAATGACCGAGCTGGATCTCGCCGGAAAACGCGTCCTGATCCGTGAAGACCTGAACGTCCCGGTCAAGGACGGCAAGGTGAGCAGCGATGCCCGTATCCGCGCGTCCCTGCCGACCATCAAGGCGGCGCTGGAAGCCGGAGCCAAAGTCATGCTGATGTCCCACCTGGGGCGGCCGGAAGAAGGCGTCTATGACGAGGCGTCGTCCATGAAACCGGTTGCGGAGCACCTGGGCGGCTTGCTGGGCCAGCCGGTGCGCCTGATCAAGGACTACCTGGACGGCGTTGAGGTTGCGGACGGCGAAGTGGTCCTGTTCGAGAACGTCCGTTTCAACAAGGGCGAAAAGAAAGACGACGAGGCCCTGTCGAAACAGTATGCCGCGCTGTGCGACGTCTACGTGATGGACGCGTTCGGTACGGCTCATCGGGCCCAGGCGTCGACCCACGGCGTCGCCAGATTCGCCCCGGAGGCCTGTGCCGGCCCACTGCTGGCGGCGGAACTTGAGGCGCTGACCAAGGCGCTGGAAACCCCGAAAGCCCCGGTTGTAGCGATTGTGGGTGGCTCTAAAGTGTCCACCAAGCTGGATGTGTTGAACGCCCTGTCCAAAATCTGCGACCAGATCATCGTCGGCGGCGGCATCGCCAATACCTTCCTGGCGGCGGCCGGGCACCCGGTGGGCAAGTCCCTGTGCGAGCATGATCTGGTCGACACCGCCAAGGACATCGCCAGCCGCGTGAAGATTCCGCTGCCGGAAGATGTGGTTGTCGCCGGTGAATTTGCCGAAGACGCCAAGGCCACCACCAAGTCCATCGACGAGGTGGGCGAGGGTGACATGATCCTGGACGTCGGCCCGAAAACGGCGGCGCACTTTGCAGAGCTGCTGAAGTCCGCCAACACGATTCTCTGGAACGGTCCGGTCGGCGTGTTCGAATTCGACCAGTTCGGTGAGGGCACCAAGGCCCTGGCCAACGCCATTGCCCAGAGCGACGCCTTCTCACTGGCCGGCGGCGGCGACACTGTGGCGGCCGTTGACAAGTACGGCGTGAGTGACAAGATTTCCTATATATCGACGGGCGGTGGCGCCTTCCTGGAGTTCGTGGAAGGCAAAACCCTGCCCGCCGTCGCGGTGTTGGAAGAGCGCGGCGCTTAAATCCCGAAACCTGAACCGAATTCCTTCGAGGAGATGATTCAATGGCCCTGATTTCAATGCGCCAGCTGCTGGACCACGCCGCCGAGTACGGCTACGGCGTGCCGGCTTTCAACGTCAACAACCTGGAACAGATGCGCGCCATCATGGAAGCGGCGGACAAGACCGATTCCCCGGTCATCGTCCAGGCCTCTGCCGGTGCACGTAAGTACGCCGGTGCACCGTTCCTGCGCCACCTGATCCTGGCGGCGGTGGAAGAATTCCCGCACATCCCGGTGGTCATGCACCAGGATCACGGCACCAGCCCGTCCGTGTGCCAGCGCTCCATCCAGCTGGGCTTCAGCTCCGTGATGATGGACGGCTCCCTCGGTGAAGACGGCAAGACCCCGACCGACTACGAGTACAACGTCGACGTCACCCGTCGTACTGTGGAAATGGCCCACGCCTGTGGCGTGTCCGTGGAAGGCGAGCTGGGTTGCCTGGGCTCCCTGGAAACCGGTCAGGCCGGCGAAGAAGACGGCATTGGCGCGGAAGGCACCCTGGATCACAGCCAGATGCTGACCGATCCGGAAGAAGCCGCCGACTTCGTCAAGAAGACCCACGTGGACGCCCTGGCCATCGCCATCGGCACCAGCCACGGCGCCTACAAGTTCACCCGTCCGCCCACCGGCGACATCCTGGCGATCGACCAGATCAAGAAGATCCACGCCCGCATCCCGGACACGCACCTGGTCATGCACGGCTCCAGCTCCGTGCCCCAGGATTGGCTGCAGATCATCAACGAGTTCGGCGGCGAGATCCCGGAAACCTACGGTGTGCCGGTTGAGGAGATCGTCGAAGGTATCAAGCACGGCGTGCGTAAGGTCAACATCGACACCGACCTGCGTCTGGCGTCCACCGGCGCGATCCGTCGCTTCCTGGCCCAGAACACCGCCGAGTTCGACCCGCGCAAATACCTGAAGGAATCCGTGAAGGCCATGAGCGAAATCTGCATGGCCCGCTACGAAGCCTTCGGCACTGCCGGCAACGCCAGCAAGATCAAGGCGATCAACCTGGAAGAGATGTTCGGGCGCTACGAGCGCGGTGAGCTGGATCCGAAGGTGAATTGATCCTCCTGTTGCGATGACTGAAAGCCCCGGGCGCTTCACGGCCCCGGGGCTTTTTCTTTGCTGATTCATTGACCCGCATCAATCCCGCCCCCTATGCGAACAAGCCCTCATCACCGGATACTTGTATTCCGCTGATTCGGAACAATTATTGATCAATAAACAAATCGACTACGCTTGCATGAGGTAAGCGCAGACTCATCCGGAGGGTGCGAATCCAGTATGGAATTCAAGGACTACTACGCGACATTGGGCGTCAAAGAAGACGCGTCGCCCGATGAGATCAAGAAGGCCTACCGCAAGCTGGCGCGCAAGTATCATCCCGACATCAGCAAAGAGGACAAGGCCGAGGACAAGTTCAAGGACGTCGGCGAAGCCTACGAGGTGCTGAAGGATCCGGAGAAGCGCGAGGAATACGACCAGCTGCGCAAATACGGCGCCGGGCGCGGCGATCATTTCGAACCGCCGCCCGGCTGGCAGAGCTCGTCCCGCTTTGGCGGTGGCGGTTACACCGAAGCCGATGCCGGCCAGTTCAGCGATTTCTTTGAGTCCATCTTTGGCGGCGGCGGTCGTCATGGCGGCTTTGGCGGATTCCGTCAGAACATGCGCATGCGCGGCGAGGACGTGCATGCCAGGCTCGCCCTGTTCCTCGAAGAAGCCTACAACGGTTGCGAAAAGCAGGTGAGCTTCGACGTCACCGAGTCCGACAGTCAAGGCATGCCGTTGCGGCGCAACAAGACCTTGAAGGTGAAAATTCCCGCGGGCATGTCCCAGGGTCAGCACATTCGCCTGAAAGGCCAGGGGGCTCCGGGATTTGGCGGCGGCGAGCCGGGTGACCTGTTCATTGAGGTGGAGCTGGCGCCTCACCCGGTCTTTACCGTCGAAGGGCGTGACCTGATCATGAAGCTCCCGGTGACACCCTGGGAAGCGGCGCTGGGAGCGGAGGTCACGGTGCCGACACTCGGCGGCAAGGTGAAGGTCAAAGTGCCCAAGGGCGCCACCGCGGGTAAGAAGCTGCGTCTGAAAGGCAAGGGGCTGCCCGGCAAGACGGCCGGCGACCAGATCGTGGTGCTGCAGATCGCTGTGCCGCACAAGCACACCGACGACAGCGAAGCCCTCTATAAGCAACTGGCTGAGGCGGAGAAGGGATTCAATCCCCGCGCCCATCTGAAAGTGTAACGGAGCATCGATTGTGAAGACCGAAACAAGCTATCAGGTGGAAATACTCGACCAGCGCACCCGGTTTACGCTGCGGGAAGTGTGCGAGCGCAGCGATGTGCATGCGGAGTTTGTGGTCAAACTGGTGAATTACGGCGTGATTGCGCCTATCGACGAAGGTCCGGCCAGCACCTGGGCGTTCGATGCCATGGCGCTGGCCCGCCTGCGCAAGGCCCAACGCCTGCAACGGGACCTGAAACTGAACGTGCCGGGCCTGGCCATGTCCCTGGATTTGCTGGACGATGTCGAGCAGCTGCGCCGGGAGGTGGCCCGGCTGAACCAGCAGCTGCGTCAGTTTATGGAAGACTGACCCGTCAGGCGCTGAAGTACCGGGCGCTGAGCTGCGTCATGGCGTCCCGGTATTCGCCGCGGAGACGGCCAATCAGTTCTTCGACTGTCAGCACATCGTGAATGGCACTCACGCCCTGGCCGGCGGACCAGACCGTTTTCCAGGCCTTGGCCTCGTCGTCCACGGGCTTGAGCTTCTCGCCGTAATCGATGGCGCCGGGCTGGTTGAGCTTGTCCATGGGATAGCCGGCTGCTTCCAGGCTCTGGCGCATGAAGTTGGCGGGAATGCCGGAGACCGCCGGCGTGTGGATGATGTCGCCGGAAACTGCCTCCAGAATCATTTCCTGATAGGCCTGATCCGCCCGGGATTCCCGGGTATTGATAAAGCGGGTGCCCATGTAACCCAGATCGGCGCCCATGGCCTGGGCGGCCAGCAGATCTTCACCGCGCGACAGGCAACCGGCCAGCAGGATGGTGCCGTCGAACACGTCCCGGATTTCCTTGACCAGAACCATTGGATTGGTGGTCCCGGCATGGCCACCGGCTCCTGCGGATACCGCGATAATGCCATCGACACCGGCCTCGGCGGCTTTCCTGGCATGCTTCTGGTTGGTGACGTCGTGGAACACCAGCCCGCCGTAGCTGTGTACCGTGTCCACCACATGGCTGGCGGCACCGAGGGAGGTAATCACGATCGGTACGCGATGCTGCTTGCACAGGGCCAGGTCGGCTTCCCAGCGTGGGTTGGTGCGGTGCACGATCAGGTTTACGGCATAAGGAGCGACGACGCGGTTGGGCTCGGCCTCACGCAGCCCTGAGAGCGTGTTGTTCATCTGGATCAGCCAATCCTCGAAGCCCTGGCTGGACCGTTGGTTGAGGGCCGGGAAACTGCCCACAATGCCCTGGCGGCAGCATGCCAGTGCCAGCTCCGGTCCGGAGATGAGGAACATGGGTGCGGCGATCAGGGGCAGGCTGAGCTGATCTTTCAGCGCGGCAGGTATGGGCACGGGGCGATCCTCTTATTATGCTTGTGGCGCAGGTCAGAAGGGGACGTTACCCCAACCTGTGCCGGTCGTCTATTGTAGCGGATAGCCGGTGGTGTAAGCTGGTTTCCAGCGGAAGACACGGGATAGGAACCCGAATAAGGAGACAAGAAAAATGGGTGAGGCAAAACGGCGTCAGGCCACAGGGAAGCGCAGTCCTGTTTCGGAGCGCAAGCATCATCGCACGTTGTTGTTTGGCGCGGCTGCCGCTGTCGGCGTTCTCGTCCTGATGGCGTTGTTGTGGTGGGTCACGCAACCACCGGGGGCGGGCTCTGACGAGCTGCCCGTGGCGACCAGCAATCGACCTTTCCCATCCACGTATGATGCCGTCGGCGTCTCCATCGGTGCAGCCGATGCGCCCATTGTGGTGCGCGAATTTGCCGACTACCAGTGTCCGGCCTGCGCCCGCTTTGCACCGGCCTCGGAGAAGCTTCGCGACACTTACGTGAAAGAGGGCAAGGTGCGCCTGGTGTTTTTCGACCTGCCCCTGCGCCAGCACAAGAATGCCATGCCCGCGGCCTTGGCTGCCCGCTGTGCCGCCGACCAACAGGCGTTCTGGCCGATGCAGGACAAACTCTATGACAGCCAGTCCGACTGGGAGGGCCTGTCCGATCCGGTTCCCGCCTTCACCCGCTATGCCGATGAGCTGGGGCTCGACAGCCGTCGCCTGTCCCGCTGCATCGAAACCGACCTGCACCGGGATGTGATCAACCAGAGCGTCGGCGTCTCCCAGAAAATGAAAGTGGCCAGCACACCGACCGTCTACGTGAACAACATCCGCCTGACCCGCCCGGGCTGGGCGCAGCTGGATGCGGTGATTAAGCGGGAACTGTCCGGGCAGCCGTAGTCGTTTCTGACTGGTAGCGCTCCCGGAGACTATATCTGTGGCACTACATTCTGTGATTTGGACCGACAGCTTTTACGTTCTATGACGCTTGTTGGCTGGCGAGTTCCTGTCGCCTTGAATACCATAACCGCGATTTCGTGACCCGTACCGTTAAGAGTGGGGCATGAAACGATACATAAGGTATTCAACGATAAGGATCAGTCATGAAAAAAAGCGCTATCGCTGTGCTGGCAAGCGTTCTCTTCTCTGGACACGTGCTGGCTGATGACGCCCAGCCCAAGGCCTATCTGGGCCTGAATTACCTGGCGGCTCAATATGAAGAAGACGGCGTTGACGATACTCTGGATCTGGGCGCCATCTATGTTCAACTGGGTGCGCAGATCAATCCCTACCTTGCTGGCGAACTTCGTGTTGGCTCGGGTGTGACCGACGATTCCACGACCATTTACGGAGTGGATGCGAGTCTCGAGCTCAAGAACCTGTTCGGCGGCTATCTGAAAGCGGGGATTCCCACCGGAACCTTGATTTACCCATACGTAATCGCGGGTTTTACACGTGCGGAACTGGAAGTGAGTGCCTCTGACGGCTATTACAGCGCCTCTAACTCGGATTCCGGATCAGATGTCTCATACGGTGCCGGTATCAACCTGAATATCACCGACAACGTTGCGGCCAATATCGAGTACATGCAGTACTACGACAAAGACGGCGTTGAAATTGCCGGCCTCTCCCTTGGTGGTCAGTTCAAGTTCTGATCTCTGCCGTGAAGGCACCGTGATACATCGGTGTCTTCCGCAAGACTCTTCTTTCTCCTGTGTGCATTGGTTAGAATTCGCCCTCTGTTAACCCATGCTCCGGATTTACGGTCCGGCCCGCAGGAGAAGAAAATGAACGATGTTGTTGTCTGCGCGTTGTATAAATTCACCGCGCTGGAAGATTATGAGCGTCTGCGCGATCCCCTGCTGACGCTGCTCAATACCCACGATGTTCGCGGTACCCTGCTGCTGGCTCGCGAAGGCATCAATGGCACCATCGCCGGTTCCCGCGCCGGTATCGATGCGGTCAAGGACTGGCTGGCTGAAGACAGCCGTTTCGATGGTGTCGATTTCAAGGAATCCTTCGTCGATATCCAACCCTTTAAACGCACCAAGGTGAAGCTCAAGAAAGAGATCGTCACCATGGGCGTGGAAGATATCGATCCCCGCCGTACCGTCGGTACCTACGTCGACCCCAAGGAATGGAATGCACTGATTTCCGACCCTGAGGTCGTGCTGGTCGACACCCGCAACCAGTACGAAGTGGAAGTCGGCACCTTCCGCAATGCCGTCAACCCGGCCACCGACACCTTCCGGGAATTCCCGGAATACGTGGCCCAGAACCTGGACCCGCAGAAACACCGCAAGGTCGCCATGTTCTGCACCGGCGGTATCCGCTGCGAAAAGTCCACCGCGTTCCTGAAGGAGCAGGGCTTCGATGAGGTCTATCACCTCAAGGGAGGCATCCTGAAGTACCTGGAAGACGTACCTGAAGAGGACAGCCTCTGGGAAGGCGAGTGTTTTGTGTTTGACGACCGGGTGACCGTTAATCACAAACTCGAGCGGGGTGGCTACGATCAGTGCCACGCCTGCCGGCGTCCCATTACCGATGCGGACAAGGACCGACCCGAGTACGAGCAGGGCGTCAGCTGCCACCAGTGCATTGACGACCTGACGCCCGAGCAGCGCGCCCGGTTCGCCGAGCGCGAGAAGCAGATCCGTCTGGCCCGTCAACGCGGCGAGTCCCACGTGGGTGGTGAAGCCGCCGCCGTGATTGCCGAACGCAAGGCCGCCAAGCGTGCAGAGCGTGCCCGTCAGGCCGAGCAGAGCCGTCAGGGTGAGCAGGGCTGATCTGCCCTGATTGTGTGCCTGTCTCGACTATCGACTTTTCCTGGCTGTCCCCCATCGTGTTTCATAGGCACGTTTGGTGCATAACCATCAAGTACGATGAAAGGTGACGAAAGGAGTTGGCATGCGAGTGAGTAAACAGGTTCTTCTGGCGACGGTCGTGGCGTCAGCATCGCCCGTCGCCCTGGCGGAGGATGCCGGAGTGCCCTGGAAAGGCGAGGGTGAATTGGGTGTTCTGATCACCGAGGGCAACAGTAAGTCCACCAATATCAACGCCCGACTCGCCCTCAAGCACGAAGTGGAGAAGTGGCGTAATACCATGGAGTTGCGCTCGGTTTATGCAGAAGCCGAGGACGATGAGACCGGGGAAGACGAAACCACCTCCGAGAAATACAACGCCCAGGCCGAAACCAACTACAAGTTTGATGAGAGGCAGTTCTGGTTCCTGCGGGGCGCCTACGAGGATGACCGGTTTTCCGGCTACGATTTCCAGTCCTCTGCCAGTACCGGTTACGGTAACCGGGTCTGGGAGCAGGGTGAAAAATCATTTCTGGAGCTCAAGGCCGGTGCCGGTTATCGCTACAATCAACTCCAGGAACCGGACGAAAATGGTAACGATGCCGAAAAAGGGACCATCCTGCGCTTCGCCGGAGCCTTCAACTACGCGCTGTCTGAAAACGCCCTGTTTATCCAGGAGCTGAGCACGGAAGTGGGGGTCCAGGATGGCAAGGCCACGTCGGAGTCTTTAACCGCACTGCAGGCGAATGTCGTCGGCAACCTGTCCATGAAGCTCGGCTATCGCGTCAAGCACGAGTCTGAAGTGCCGCCGGGTACCGAAAAAACCGACACCGAAATCTCTCTCGCCCTCCTGTACGGCTTCTGATCACCGTCTAGATGGTGTTCCTCAGGCCCAGCTCCTCCGGGTAAGGGGCCATGTATTCCTGCCGGTCCAGGTATTCCCCGGGCTGGCGGCGATGGGCCATACGCAGTAACGACATGGGCACGATCAGCGGAACCTCCGAACGCTGATAAGCGTTGATCTGCTCGCTGATCTCGGCCCGGTCACTGGCGCTCAACGTCTCCCGCAGGAAGCCCATCATGTGCTGCATGACGTTGGCGTGGGCGCCCCGGCTGATGTGCTTCTTCATGGTGCTCATGAACAGCTCGATGTAACGGCCGGCCACCACGTCCACAGGTTCCTGCTTCTGGTTAGCGATCAGCCGGCCGAGTTCCCGGTAGGAAGGCTCGCAATGGGCCATCAGCTGGAATTTGTGGCGGGTGTGGAACGCCACCAGTCCAGCTCGGGTAAAGCCTTCGCTCTCCATCCGTTTCCAGTCGTCGTAGGCAAAGACCCGCTCAATGAAGTTTTCCCGCAGGTGGCTGTCGTGCAGCCGGCCTTCTTCTTCCACGGGAAGCAGGGGATAGGCGTTTATCAGCGCCTCCGCAAACAGGCCACGGCCGTCCCGGTGAATCGTTCGGCCCTTGTCGTTGTGCACCTTGATGCGTTCCATGCCGCAGCTGGGCGATTTGGCCATCAGGATATAGCCACGCAGATCGTCCAGGCCGGGCAGGGCGCTCCCGATCCACTCCTGCATGGCATCCGTGTGGTCTGCGGTCCCTTTGGACTCGATCAAACGTACGGCATCGCCGTCCTGACGTAATTGAATGGCGGGGCGGGGCACGCCCAGGCCGGCTTCCAGTTCCGGGCAGAGCGGTCGGTAGTCAAAGTAGCGGGCCAGCACGCCGGTGCAGAAACGAGAGTGCTTGTGACCGCCGTCGTGGCGGACGTTTTTGCCCAGCAGGCAGGTACTGATACCGACGGGAATTTTGCTCATGATGTGCCAGCCCTTTCAACGATTGCGTATGGAGAACTGATACGTGGTCCGGCCTGCAGCCGATCAGCGGCCTTTGCGTTTGTGGTAGTCGGCCAGCACCGTGGCGTAGATTCCTTCCACGTCGTAGGCGAAGTGATCAATGGAATAGTCCCGGGCGAAGGCCAGGGCATTCTCGGACAGGCGTTGGTGCAGTTCCGGATCATCCATCAGGTGCTGCACCGCACGGCGCCATTTCTCCCGATTGCGGGGCGTCTTGAACCCGTTGTAGTCATCCCGGACCACATCGTCGATGCCGCTGGAACGGACCGCGACCACCGGCATCGCCGCGGCCATGGCCTCCAGGATCACCATGCCCTGGGTTTCCGACACCGAGGCGAACAGGAAGGTATCGCCCAACTGGTAGTAGGTCGGCATGTCGTCCGGCGGGACGGCGCCCACGAGAATGAAGGTGTCCGAGAGCTTCAGGTCGTCGATTTTCTGCTGCAGGCGCTGGCGCTCATGGCCGTCGCCGATCATCAGGAACCGGAACGGGCGCTCACTCTTCGCTTTCAGGCTGGCGATGGCCTCAATCATGAAGTCGATGTTCTTCTCGGTGGACAGGCGCGAGACGCTGACAAACACGTGCTCGTCGTCGTGAATGTCCAGTTTGCGGCGCAGCCTGGCGACGTCTTCATCAGACACCTGCTGGAAACGCTCGAACTCGATCCCGGTGGGTTGCACGAAGGCGAGGGATTTCACGCCGATCATGCGCAGGTATTCCTCCGCCGAATACGTCGGCACGATCACCCCGTCACACTTGTTGGCGAAGCGTTTGATCAGCGCGTGGGAAATCAGGTTCCGGAAGATCTTGCCGGGCAGCGGCACGAAGTGGGCGTAGTGCTCCAGCCGCGTGTGGTAGGTGTAGACCGCCGGCACCTTCAGGCGCCGCGCCATCCAAAGGCCCAGTGAGCCCAGCCAGAAGGGGTGGTGCAGGTGAATCAGGTCGGGCTTGAAGGCGCGCACTTCCCGGCGGATCCGACCCAGGAAAATGTTCGCCAGCCGGAACTCGCTCTGGGCCCCCATGCTCACCAGCGACGGCACTCGCAGTACGTGGTCCTCATCCGGTTTCTGGTCGCGGTAGCTGGGCGCCACGATGCGGACCGGGTGCTTCAGGGCTTCCAGCCCCCGCCGCAGACGCTCGATCGACAGGGGCACGCCACCGATGAACGGCAGGTAGTTGTTGGTGAACATGACGATGCGCAGGTGTTTCTCGCGCCAGGGGGACGGATCCAGGTCGAAGTCCGGGTAGTAGTCCCGGTCCACGAAAATCAGCGAGTAGAGCTTGATGGTGATCAGCCCCAGGATGCACAGGAACAGGATGAAATTGACGTAGCCCACGTAGAACAGCGAGTGGATAAAGAACCACAGGCTTTCCAGCTGTTTGAAAATCGGGTGCTGGCCGATATCCAGCCGTTCCAGCGTGGTGTTGATGCCCTCCGGTGACACGTCCACACGAACGAAGTGATAGAAGCTGGTGTCGTTGTTCAGCACCAGCCCACCGGCACCGCCGGTGATGATGTAGCGGGTCGGGCCGTGGCGCTGCTCGGAATACAGCGGCAGGTTGGCGGAGAATACGGCGTCCACATCGTATTGCCGGAAGCGCTTGACCAACCCGTCACGGAACGGCTTGTTCTGCAGGTATTCGTCCTCGTCGTCGAACAGCGTGTCCTGGTTGGTCTTTTGCAGCGGCTCACCGATGAACACGAAGCGGTGCTGGCTTTTGTCCTGCTTGAACAGGTCATCCAGCCAGCGCAGCTGCCAGCGCCAGGAGGTCTTGCCCGTGGCGTCGAGGAACACGAACAGGCTGTTGCCGGTGTGGAGCGAGTAGAAATAGGGGCCGAAGTGTTCGTAGAAGCGGAAGCTGCCGAAGTTGCTGAATTCGTTGTCGCCGAAGGTCAGCAGGTAGGGCACGTGGAGCCGGCTGAGGGTGCGGAAGATGGCTCGGTATTTGTCTTCACCGCCACTGCTCACGGCGTTGCCCGCGGAGATCACGAAGTCCACGTCGGCGTCGTTCAGCATCGGGATGATCTTGCGCTCGAACACCCCCACCGAATTGTTGATGTTGCCCACCACCGCAAAGCTGTAGGAGTCCTGACCGTCCAGGGACTGGTGCAGCCGGTCGATCTGGTCGGTGTGGACGCCTTCGTAGTTGGGCTCGAAAAAGTCCAGATAGATCTTGTAGCCGATCACCAGAATGACGGTCAGCAGGCAGAGGTAGAACAGCGCCTTGAGCGGTTTACGTTGGATCATCCCCGGTCCTTGTGAGCGCGGCATCCGCCTCCCGACGCTGGCGGCGTCCGGCCGACAGCTCCACCTGCATCAGGATCAGTCCGATGATCATGCCCAGGTAGATCGTCAGGAACCGCCAGGCAATGGTCACCAGCACCAGGTGGCCCGGACTGAGCAGCGTTCTGAAAAAGGTACCGAAAACCCCCTCGGAAATGCCAGAGGCGCCGGGGGTCGGGGCGAAATACATCACGAATGTGGTCACGAACAGCAGGCCCAGGACCGTCAGGTAATCCACATCGTACCCCAGTGTCAGCATCAGCAGGGCAGGAAATGAAAACAGGCTGATCAGGAACGTCAGGGTGAACAGCACCGACAGCGCGACACAGTGGCGTGGCCCCCTGAGATAGACCTTGAACGCCCGTGAGAAACGGGTCATCTCCCGCTTCATATGGAACTGCCAGCGCTTGTGCCGGCGCGGGCCGATCAGGTGAGCCCGTCGCAGGCCCTGCAGTACCTGTGTCAGCAGCAGGATCAGCCAGCGGGTGCGCCAGAGCACCACCGCAAAAAAGCCCAGGTAGAGGGCAATAAACACCGCCAGCAACTCGGAAACCCGGCCGATGATGGCGCGGCCCTGCAGCGCATCAAGCCAGAGCAGGCAGGCCGGCGTGACCGTAAAGATGAAGGCGATCGCCAGCACGGTCCGGATGGTGGTCGCCGCGGTGGCCGTCCCCAGCCGGACGCCGTGTCGCCGCAGGTACCAGATCTGTGCCACGCCGCCGCCGGTGGCCATGGGGGTGACGTTGGAGAAAAAGATATTGATGAAAACCAGCCGCACCATGTGCCGGAACGGAATCGTGTGCCCCAGGGCCCGCAGCGTGTAGTAGAGCCGAAGACCATCCGACAGCCAATAAACCAGCAACAGAAGGAGCGCCCCGACCAGGAACCAGGGATTGAGCAGCCGCTCGTCGAACTGGAAATTGCGCTCGGCGAACTGCGAATAGATGGTCCAGGTCCCGGCTATGCTGAAGAGAAGAAACAGCAGCGTGAAGCCGGCCAGACGCCATCCGGAACCTTCGGGTTGTTGTCGGGACTCGGCCATGAGGGCTCTCTGTGTGGGTGCAGCGGAAGTGTACTGCGAGTGCAGGGGGCACTGGCAAGTCTCTGAGACATCAAGAAATGTGGAGTATGTGCTGGATTCGGGCGGGAATGACCGGCGTGCGCCATCACGAAACCCCGGCCGGTGCGGATCCGCCGATGGCGCCTGAGCCGGGATGGCGCTGACAATCAGCAGGTTACAAAACTGTCAGGCGCACCAGGCCGGCTTCTGGCGTCCCCCTTGCATAGGTCGCTTCGGGGCGGTGGGGAACCACCGTGGGAAACACCGATCATCAATGGATGAGATCACGTCCCGGCACCACGGCTCGGGGCGTTTATGAGGAGAAAGGCCATGTCACGGCTGGTTATCTTTACCGACCTCGACGGCACCCTGCTGGATCACCATACCTATACCGCAGAGCCGGCGCGTCCGGCCTGGGAAGCGGCCGAGGCGGCCGGCGTTCCCTGCGTCTTCAACACCAGCAAGACCCGGGCGGAAGTCGAACAGCTGCAGGAAAAACTGGGCCTGCACGAACCCTTTATTGTCGAGAACGGCGCGGCCGTCTGGTTCCCGGGGGACACGGAGTTGCCGCTGCCGCCCGACGCCCGGCCCACCGATGGCCTGTACTGCAAACTGTTGTCGATTCCCCGTACGGAAATTCTCGAGATCCTGGCGCCGCTGCGCCACCGCTTCCGGTTCCGCGGCCTGTCCGATATGGGTGTCAACGAGCTGATGGAGCGCACAGGGCTGGAGCGCCAGCAGGCCATCCTGGCGTCGCAGCGGGAGTTCAGCGAGCCGCTGGTGTGGATGGATACCGAAGATGCACTAAAAGAGTGCGCCGAGGCACTGGACGCGCTCAATCTGCGCCTGGTGCGCGGCGGCCGTTTCCATCATGTGATTGGTGCCTGCGATAAAGGGCAGGCCATGAGTTGGCTGCTGGCGGTCTACCAGAATGCCTTCGGAGACGCCATAACCTCCATGGCGCTGGGGGATAGCGAGAATGATGTGGACATGCTGTCGGCCTCGGACATCCCGTTTCTGGTGCGCTCCCCGGTGCATGCACCACCAGAGATCCCGGATCGGCCCGAAGTGTGCATTACCTCTCACTGTGGCCCCGAAGGCTGGGCGGAAGCGGTGACTTCCGTACTGGAGCAGGAGGGCATAACAGCGCCGCGATAACAACGTTCAGGTAAGGCGCTCGACAAAGAGGATAAGGCTATGGGTGATTTCTACCAGAACGGCATTGTGACCACGCTGCACAACCTGTCACGTCGCCCACTGGAGGATCTGGAAGCGGAGTTGGTGAAGTTCTCGAAGGTGCGGCCGATGGCGCTGATCCTTCCGTGCCTCTACTCGGAACTGGAAACCGAGGCCATGCCCCGGATCCTCGAACACCTCAAGCAGGTGCCGTATCTGAGCGAGATCGTGATCGGCCTGGACCGGGCCAATGAAGCGCAGTACCACCACGCGCTGGAATTCTTCTCGGCCCTGCCACAGCGCCACAGGGTCCTTTGGAATGACGGCCCAAGACTGCGCCAGATCGACAAGGAGCTCAAAGGCGAGGAGCTGGCACCCAACGAACCGGGCAAGGGGCGCAACGTCTGGTTCTGCATGGGGTATGTGCTTGCGTCCGGTCGCGCGGAATCCATTGCGCTGCACGACTGCGACATCGTCACCTACGACCGGGAACTGCTGGCACGCCTGATCTACCCGGTCGCCAACCCCAACTTCAACTACGAATTCTGCAAGGGCTTCTACGCTCGTGTGGCCGAGGGCAAACTCAACGGCCGGGTCAGCCGGCTGCTGGTGACACCGCTGCTGCGGGCCCTCAAGAAGGTACTCGGTAATCTCGACTACCTGGATTACTTGGACAGCTACCGGTATCCGCTGTCCGGCGAGTTTTCCTTCCGCAAGGACGTCATGACCGATATCCGCATCCCCAGCGATTGGGGCCTGGAAATCGGGGTGCTCAGCGAGATGAAACGCAACTACAGCACCAACCGGCTGTGCCAGGTGGATATCGCCGATTGTTACGACCACAAGCACCAGAACCTGTCGCCGGAAGACGATAGCGGTGGCCTGTCCAAGATGTCCATCGACATCTCCAAGGCGATCTTCCGCAAGCTGGCCACCAACGGCATCGTGTTCAACCAGGAGTCGTTCCGGACCATCAAGGCGACCTATTTCCGCATCGCCCTGGATTTCGTGGAAACCTACCGCAACGACGCCGAGATCAACGGCCTCAAGTTCGACGTGCACCAGGAAGAACAGGCGGTGGAGCTGTTCGCCCGCAACATCATGAAAGCCGGCGTGTACTTCCTGGAAAACCCGATGGAAGCCCCGTTTATCTCCTGCTGGAACCGGGTGGCCAGCGCCTTCCCCGGTGTGATGGACCAACTGCACGATGCCGTCGAGAAAGATCTGGAGGAACACATTCCCAAGAGCAACGCTCGACGGTCCTGAGGATGAATGAGCAGAAGGACTCACCCATGAACGACCCAGAGGCCCTACCTTCGCTGGCGCAGCGTGTTCAGGCCCACTTGCAGTGTCTGTATCCGGCGGAGGATATCGACGCGCTGGCGACTCGCTGTCTCGAGGTGTTCGGCGTGGCACCGGACGCCCCGACGCCCGGTCCCCATCGCAACAACTGGGGGCCCGGCACGGCGATGCTGATCACCTACGGGGATTCGGTGCGCCGGGACGGGGAAGCGCCGCTGCAGACCCTGACGCAATTCTGCCGGGCCCATTTCGCCGGCATGATCTCGACCGTCCACGTGCTGCCGTTCTTCCCGTACAGCTCGGACGATGGCTTCGCGGTGATGGACTACACCACGGTGAATCCGTCGCTGGGGCAGTGGGAGGATCTCACCGAGCTGTCCCGCAGCTTTCAGGTGATGACGGATCTGGTGATCAACCACTGCTCCAGCCGCAGCCTCTGGTTCGAGAACTACAAGGCCGGCCGGGATCCGGGTAAACGTTACTTTGTTGAAGTGTCGCCGGACGAGGACCTGTCGGACGTGGTCCGGCCCCGAACCTCGCCGCTTTTGCGGGCGGTGGAAACGGTCGGCGGTGAACGGCACGTGTGGTGCACGTTCAGCCACGACCAGGTGGATTTGGATTTTGCCAACCCGGATGTGCTGCTGGAATTCCTCGGCATCATCAAGCTCTACATGGACCGCGGCATGCGCTGGTTCCGGCTGGATGCGGTGGCCTTCCTGTGGAAAACCATCGGCACCCCGTGCATCAACCTGCCGGAGACCCACGAGGTCATTCGACTGATCCGCCTGCTGGTGGAACACCGGGATCCGGACGCGGTGATCATCACCGAGACCAACATCCCCAACCAGGAGAACCTGACCTACTTCGGCAACGCCAACGAAGCCCACATGATCTATAACTTCTCGCTGCCGCCGCTGCTGTTGCACGCCATGCTCAGCGGGAACGCCCAGCACCTCAAACACTGGCTGATGACTATGCCGCCGGCGCAGCAGGGCACCGCCTACCTCAATTTCATCGCCTCCCACGACGGCATCGGCCTGCGTCCGGTGGAAGGGCTGCTGACCGACGACGAGCGGGACCGGATGATCGAGACCCTGGTCCAGTCCGGTGCCCGCATCACCGCGCGGACGGGGGCCTCCGGCGAAGTGCGGCCCTATGAAATCAACATCAGCCTGTGGAACGCCATGGCCCGGACCGAAACGTCTGGCGAGAACGACGGCCTGCAGTTCGCCCGCTTTATCTGCGCCCACGCCATCATGATGGCGCTGGAGGGCATGCCCGCGTTCTACATCCACAGCCTGCTGGCCACCGAGAACGACGAGGCCCGGGTGGAACACACCAGCCAGAACCGCTCCATCAACCGCCACGTGTGGGATGCGGACGAGCTGGACAAGCTGCTGGAAAGCGACACGCACCACCGGGACGTGTTCAAGGCCCTGCGCCGCCTGCTGGCCATCCGCACCCGGCAAGGCGCGTTTCACCCCAACGCCACCCAGTACACCCTGCACCTGGGCGATGGGCTGTTCGCCTTCTGGCGGCAGAGCATCGACCGCCGGCAGAGCATATTCGCCATCCATAACATCAGCGGGCAGGCGCAGGTATTCAATCTATCGGAACTGAATCTGATCGTGACGGATCAGTGGAAGGATCTGGTGAGCGGGGAGTCGTTCGAGGACCGGATGAAGCCGGTCACGTTGGAGCCTTATCAGTTTATCTGGTTGAGTAATCGGGATTGAGGCGGGGTTTTCAAGAGGTCCCTGAAAAATGTAGCCGACGCTTCAGCTTCGGAGCAGGCCCGCGGCCTGCCGGGATCAACCCGGGGCACCTTCGGAGCCTCAGGGCGTAGGTTGGGCTGACGCAGGAAGCCCAACAAACCCGGCTTATGGCCAATCTCATCCAATCCAGTGGCCGCCAAGTCGGTTTTAGAAAACCCAGGCTACAAACATTCTCGCCTTAACGGCAAAGTCCGATGTCCGATCATTGTTGGGCTTCCTGCGTTAGCCCAACCTACGTGTTCCGCTGAAAATGTAGCAGATGCTTTAGCTTCTGAGGCGCCGCAGGTGCCCCAGACGAAGCACGGCAGGCCTCAGGCCTGCTCCGAAGCTGAAGCGTCGGCTACATTGCATGGAGTCGATACGGGGTCTCAGTGCCCATAAACCATCATATTCGTATTGCTGATCACAAAATCCTCAAACTGCACGGTGCCGATACTGGTGCCGCCCACCTTGAACACGGGCATGTCGATGTCGGCGCGGAACTCCACGTCGTGGATCGATAGCCCGTCGTGACCGCTGCGTCCGCTGGTGCCCTGGGACAGCTTGGCGGTGGCGCTGGCCATGCCGAAATGCCCGGCCGTATCCTCACCCCAGCGGTTGTGAATCTGCAGACCCTCGATGCCCACGCCGGCAAAGTTGAACAGCAGGATGACGTCGCCCACATCCCAGTCCAGGGAGCCGTCGGTGATCTCGAAGTGGGTGTCCAGCTGCAGCTCCGAATCCGACACCGTATCGCCGTTGGCCAAAGTGTGAGTCGCATCGCCGGCATTGCGGATGACGATGTCCGTCGGCCCGAGATAGCCTTCCAGATGAATGTTGGAGAACAGCGTCGTGCTGTCCACCGGGCCTTCGGCTTTCACCGAGCCGATGTCCAGGGCGAAGTCCACCGAGTGCAGGTAATCGTCCAGGGAGGTCGGGTCGCCGCTGTCGACCGGGCCCAGGTGAATCACCGCGTCGCCCGAATTGAACTGCTTGCCGAAGCTGCCGCCAACGGCGTACTTGGCGAGAGCGTCGGCTACATCCGGGTTGCTGGTGTCCAGCTGGCCCGCATTGGCGCGCCGTGCGATTTCCGAGAAGCCGTGTTCCAGCACCTCACCGTCGCCGGCCACATCCACGGTCAGCTTCATGTTGTCCATGGCGGAGCCGTCCATATCGGACAGCGACAGGTCGTAGATGCTCAGGGAGCCTTCGTCGATGTAGGAAAATCGATCCAGGTCGATGCGGGTGGCCAGTTCGATGGTCACCCCCGACTGGCCGGTCACCTGGCTCATGCTCTTGTCGTCGAGTGCTTCGATGTCAGCCAGCGTGCATGGCGAGATGACGAACAGGGGCAAGCACAGGGCTGTACGCTGCAGTCCGGTCATGATTCTTTCCTTGTCGCGGCGTCTTGTGCGCCACGTTTTTATCGTTGTTGTCCGCGCCGTTCAGGCCGACGACGCGAAGGTTCCGTGTTGTTGTCTGCATTTGCGCCGGACTGCGGGCTCAGGGCAAATGACACAGAGTTACATTAAAGGGCAGGGTGTGTCGGGTCTGTGACCGGATTCACGTCCCGGGCACGGTTTGAGGATCGATGGGCACATAGCGGCTGATGATGCCGTCCAGCTCGCCGGATTGCCGCAGATCGAGCAGGGTCTGGTTGAAGGCCTCGACCAGGGGCGCCCATTGTGGGGCAAACATCAGGCGGTATTCCGTGACGTCCAGTTTTACCGGTTCGATGTGGAAGGCATTTTCCCAACCATGCTGGCGGATCAGCCACTGGCCGGCGCGGGCGTTGGCAATGCCGCCGTCGAAATGGGCACCGGCGTTGAGTCGCTGCAGCATCTCCAGTGTATTCGGCACATCGACGCGCCGAATGTCGCCCGCCTCGAACAGCGGTTTCAGGGCCGGGTGGTGGTAGCCCAGGTTCGCCAACAGGGTACGGCCTTTGAGGTCGTTGATCGTGTGGGCATCGATGGGCGCGTTGCGGGCACTGAAGATGACATCGTGGGCTTTCACGACGCCATCGGTAAACGCAAACCGGTCGGGATCCGGCGTCCATTCAATGGCTCGCATGGTGGCATCGAGGCGACCGGCTAACAGGAAGTGGTTGACCCGCTTCGTCGGAATCTGGCGGGTTTCCAGGGTCAGGTTCTGGCGTTTGGCCAGCACCTGCATCACGTCCCACATGATGCCCGAGACCCGGCCGTCTGCATCAATGATGGTGTAAGGCGGGTAGCCGCCCGGCGCAATGTTGAAGCGAATGACTGGCGGCAGTCCGTGCGCCTGCTCTGCCTGGTCCATGGCCTGAACGACGTTGATCCCGAGCATCCAGAAGCCGATGACAAGCAGGAAGAGCCGGATCTTGATTCGGTGACGACTGCCGTGCATTAAAGCCCACTTGTTGCCGGTTTAAGGGAGCCCGGAGTTTTGCGTAGTGCCAACCGGGCCACAGGTCTAATATAGCTAACAGGGGAGGACGTAAGAGGCCCCGACGACAAAAGATTGCAAAATCTGATTCCACGGCCGTCGGCCACAGGGCATCCGGCCAGGGCCTGGGCGCGTATCAACCGCCAGGAGGAATCGCCATGAGCCTGAGATTATTTGCCGGCCATTGTCCCGGGCGCGCTGCCTGGCTGGTCATCCTGATGGTCCTCATCACGGTCCCCGTCGCCGTAAAGGCCGACGATACCGCCGCGCGTGAAGCCGTTGAGCGGGTCATCCGGGCCCAACTGAAGGCGTTCTCCCGGGACGATGACGAAAAGGCCTTCAGCTTTGCCTCGCCGGCCATCCAACGAGGGTTCGAGAGCCCACAGGCCTTCGGTGATATGGTTCGTGAGCGCTATCCGGCGGTGTACAGCGCCAAGACAGTGAGGTTCCGCGAGCAGGTGCCGCACGAGGGTTTTGTCGTGCAGCGGGTCCAGTTGCGAGGCCCCAACGGCCTTTACTGGGACGCCTACTACCGAATGGAACGTCAGGACGGCGGGTGGTGCATTGGCGGTGTCGTGCTGGAGCAAGTGGCCGGAGGCATCTGAGGGTGTAAACGCGCCTTTTTTAGTGGCGACCTACGTGGTCGCCGGCGTGTCTTGCTCCAGGGCCTGGCGAATCAACGTTTTCTGGTGTTCGGCAAACTGGACGATCTGTTCTTCCGCGGCATCGGTGTTCCGCGCCAGAACCGCCTGGGTGAGCCGGGCGAAGAACGCGGCCGTACGATCCAGATCCTGGCGGTAGCGGTCGGCACAGAAATAGTAGGTGCGGCTGACCGCCGGTTTGAAGTTGGCCAGAGCCTCGGTCAAATAAGGGTTGCGCACCACCGCGCAACAGGCATCCATCACATCAAAACTCGCCTGGACCACCGCCAGGATGTTCGGCGGCTTGGCGTATAGCCGCGTCGTTGCCTGCTTGATGGCGGCCAGCAAACCATCCCGATCCCCTTCTTCCCAGCGCTCGCAGAGCCGCCGGGCCAGCATGATCAGCAAATGCATATACACGTCATAGAGTTCGGCGGCGTGGCTGGCGTCCAGTACCGTCGCTGACGCGCCCTTGCGCGGCGTGATGTCCACCAGATGCCAGCGTTCCAGGGTATACAGCGCTTCCTTGACCGATGCCCGGCTGACGGCCAGGTCACTGGCGACGGTGGCTTCCTGGATGCGTTCGCCCGGCTGGATGTCGCCGGTCATCAGGCGTTCGGCCAGGTAGTTGGCGATCTGCTCGGCCAGCGTGTTGGGGGCCTGGAAATCCATAGACGTTGTGTTGCCCTTGAAGAGAGAACGGCCGTCCCGGCAGGGGCGGAAGTCACCATCCTACCGTGCAGCGGGGCCAAAAGGCAGGCCCCTCGGGCCATGTGGCTTTGATCGATCATATTTTGCCCGCTTTGTTTGACTATTGCTATATTGTCGGACAATATAGCAATCAAGGTTGAGCGACGAGCACCCATCACCGAATAACAGTGAGCGTCGCTGGCCAACGGATTCCAACAACAAACCCGTCACCACACGGAAAGGGATCGCTCACGACAAAGCGGCCCCGACAAGCGAGGTAAAGACGTGAGTACACAACAAGCCACCCTGGAACAGTCACCCACCCGCCGGCGGCTCCTGTTGCGCCTGAAGAAATACAGCTTCGTGATTGCGCTGTTGCCCCTGGCGTTGCCTTTCCTGCTGCTGAGCGCGGGCGAAGCCACCGGCTGGATCAACCTGTTCGCCTGGGGCGTGCCGGTGGTCGTCTTCGGCATTATTCCGCTGCTGGACTTCATGCTGGGGCAGGATGCCCTGAATCCCGACGAGCAGGCCGATGTCCCGCACATGAACAGCGAGGCGTTCTACCGTTTCCTCACCCTAGGCTGGGTGGTCGCGTTCGCCGCCATACTGGTCTGGGGCATGCAGGTGCTGGCCAGCGGCGTGTTCTCACCGGTTGGGATGATCGGTTGGACCGTTTCGATCGGCATTGTTGGTGGGCTGGGCATTAACGTGGCCCATGAGCTGATTCACAAGGATGCCCGGCTGGAGACCTGGGCCGGCGGGCTGCTGCTGTCCCTGGTGAGCTACGCCGGCTTCAAGGTGGAGCACCTGCGCGGGCATCACGTGCACGTGTCCACGCCGGAAGACGCGTCCTCGTCACGCTACAACCAGTCGCTCTACCAGTTCCTGCCGCAGGCCTATGGCCGCAACTTCATGAACGCCTGGCGGCTGGAGGCGAAGCGCCTTGAGCGCAAGGGGCATTCGCCGTTCAGCTGGCGCAACGAACTGATCTGGTGGTACGGCATCACGCTGCTGACGCTGGTGGGTTTCACGGTCGCGTTCGGCTGGCTGGGCACGGCCTTCTTTATCGGGCAGAGCTTCATTGCCTTCACCCTGCTGGAAATCGTCAACTACCTGGAGCATTACGGTCTGCACCGCCGCAAGCTGGAGAACGGTCGCTACGAGCGCACCACGCCGGCCCATAGCTGGAATTCCAATTATTTCCTGACCAACGTGTTCCTGTTCCATCTGCAGCGCCACAGTGACCACCACGCCTATGCCAAGCGCCGTTACCAGGTGCTGCGCCATCACGACGTCGCGCCTCAGCTGCCGGCGGGCTATGCCGCCATGGTGGTGCTGGCACTGGTGCCCCCGCTGTGGATGCGGGTCATGAATCCGCGAGTGGAGGCGTATTACGAAGGGGAAGAGCATCAGTTGGCGTGAGATGGTATCTACTTGGCCGCCCTGTGGGCGGCTCTGAAGCTAAAGAGGGTGTTGCAAAAGCCCCAGTATTCCAAAAGTTGCGTCGTACACTCCCTCTCCCCTCGAGGGAGAGGGCCGGGGAGAGGGGGAGGCGCCGCCCCGGCGCCCTTCTTTCGCAGGGGATTGTGTCCGGCGAGGCTTTCGCCTCGACCCCCTCTCTCCAAACCTCTCTCCCGCCAGGGGAGAGAGGCTTTTACCCGAAAGCTTTTACAACACCCTCTAAAGTGTCGGCTACATTGGCTGGTTGCCTCAACCGGCTTCATGTGGATGCCTAACCAATAAGCGGGTTCGAATCAGGTGGACCGGTCGCCCCGGGTATGTAGCAGATGCTTTAGCTTCTGAGGCGCCGAAGGCGCCCGACTTTTATCCGGAAAACCCCGGCGTCGCCTTTTAATTCAGGCCCGGGTGCAATCGTTCAACCATCCTTCTTCTCATCCTCGTCCTGATCTTCCTCGAACAGCCGCTGCAATTCCTCGGCGGCATCCCGGGACGACTGCAGGATCTTGGCGGCATCGTGATGCAGGCCTTTCTCGTGCTGGCGGACCAGGTTGCGTTGGTCGGTGTCGCGGAACAGGCGCACGTACTCCTGGGCCTCTTCACGCTCACGACCCAGGCTGACCAGCATCTCCTCCGCCATCAGCAGGGCCGAGTGGTAGGTTTCCCGCACCAGCCAGCGCACCCCGGCATCCATCAACAGGTGGGCATGTCGACGGTTGCGGGCCCGGGCAAGGATGCGGACGTCCGGAAAATACTGGCGGACCAATCGCACGGCGCGCAGCGAGGCATCGATGTCATCGATGGCGAGAATGAACACGCTGGCTTCGCCCACACGCGCGGCGCGCAGAACGTCCAGCTGGGACGCATCACCGTAGTGGACCTTGTTGCCAAAGCGCCGCACCACGTCTACCTGGTCCGGGTTGATGTCCAGGGCGGTAAACGGAATCTTCAGCGAGCGGAGCAGACGACCGCTGATCTGGCCAAAGCGCCCGAAGCCCGCGATGACGGCCCCGGTTTTGCCATCGTCTATCGTGTCGAACGGCGGTCGGGTGTCGCTGGCAAAGTGTTTGACCAGCGTCTCGAACACAAACAGCACCAGCGGTGTCAGCACCATGGAAATGGTCACTACGGCGATCAGCTGTTCGTGGAGCTGGCGGTCGATCAGCTGCAGCTGCGTCGCCAGTGAGAAAATCACGAAGCCAAATTCACCGCCCTGACTCAGCAGCAGGCCCAGCCGCATGGCGCTGATGCCATTCAGCTTGCCGCCCCAGCGCCCGATCGCGGCGACCAGGATGGCTTTGATCAGCATCAGCAGGGCCGCGCCGGCAATCAGTTTGAGCGGTTCGGCCAACACGGCACCCAGGTTCAGCGTCATGCCGACGGAGATAAAGAACAGCCCCAGCAGCAGCCCTTTGAACGGCTCGATGTCCGCTTCCAGCTGGTGGCGGAATTCCGAATCCGCGAGCAGCACGCCGGCGACGAAGGCGCCCAGGGCCATCGACAGGCCGACGGATTCCATCAGGAAAGCCGTGCCGGTCACCAGCAGCAGCGTGGCGGCGATGGAAATCTCCCGCACCCGGGTGGCGTGGATAAAGCGCAGGGCGTGGCGCAGCAGGTAGCGGCCGGCGATCACGATGGCGCCGAAGATCAGGGCTACGCGGCCGACGCCGTAGGCGATCTCCTGCCAACTGGCGGCTTCGTCCGCACCGCCGGAGGCGAGGAACGGGATGAACGCCAGCATCGGCACCGCCGCCATATCCTGGAACAGCAGGATGGTGAACGACAGGCGGCCGTGGCCGGTGGCCAGCTCCTTTTTCTCCGCCAGCAACTGCAGGACGAACGCGGTGGAAGACAGCGCCAGGCCGCAGCCCAAAACGACGGCCAGAGTGAGCGGATACCCGGCCAGCATGATCAGCCCGCCGATGCCGACAATGCCGCTGACCACCTGTATCGTGCCCAGTCCGAAGATGGGTTTGCGCAGGGCTTTCAGGCGTGAGAACTGCAGCTCGAGCCCGATCACGAACATCAACAGCACGACCCCGAATTCGGAGATGTGCAGCATGTTGTCCACATCGCCCACCACACCGAGTCCGTGGGGGCCGATCAGTACACCGGCCGCGATATAGCCCAGCAGGGCGCCCAGGCCGGCGCGTTTGAACAAGGGTACGGCGACCACCGCCACGAGGAAGAGAACAACAAGTTGGCCAAGAGGGTTCATGGGTTTCCTTACTGCCGGCAAACCGGAATGGCGGGTATTAGGAGGCACTACGGCTTGAAAGTTTAGCCGACGCGCCCCATGGTTAATGTAGTGGTAAACCGCCTTGTTGTGTATCAGGGCGCCCCGGAATACAACGCGCACGCAAGACGCCGACTGACGGCGTCGTCCAATTTTAATCCTCGAAACGTATAACGAAGTCTTGCTTTGAGAGCGAGTTCGTTCTCATGCGTCACTACAGGAGCCATGACATGACCCCCCATTTTGAGGAAGCCCCCGGTCTTTCCACCGAAATTGATCCGGCGACCGACGGCTATGTGTTCAACCAGACCATGATGCGCATCAAGGATCCAGAGCGCAGTCTGGATTTCTACACGCGCGTGCTGGGCATGCGCCTGATCCGCAAGCTCGATTTCCCCGAAATGCAGTTCACCCTGTACTTCCTCGGCTATCTGGATGACCGGCAGGCGACCACCGTGCCGCAGGGCGATGGCCATCGCACCACCTACATTTTCGCCCGCGAAGCCATGCTCGAGCTGACCCACAACTGGGGCACCGAGGACAAAGAGGATTTTGAATACCACAACGGCAACGACGAGCCCCAGGGCTTCGGCCACATCGGCATCGCCGTGCCGGACGTCTACCAGGCCGCCGAGCGCTTTGAATCACTGGGCGTACCGTTCCAGAAACGTCCGGACGACGGCAAGATGAAAGGCCTGGCCTTCATCCGCGATCCGGACGGCTATTGGATCGAGATCCTGCAGCCGAACATGCTGGAGCGTCAACGCAAGGAAGCGCAAGAGGGCTGAGGCCCGAATCACGAAGAAGGCCGGGCATGTCCCGGCCTTTTTTGTAGGTTATTGGAAGGGAAGGCGTTCACCCCGGATTATCCTGGGTAGGTTGGGCTGACGCAGGAAGCCCAACATTCGAGGCTTGCGACCGCCTCCAGGCAGAACCGATTTGACTCGGTACGCCGCTTTACGCCCGTTCTGGACTCCCAGGATCGACGATGTTGTTCGGCATGTTTTGTGTTGGGCTTCCTGCGTCAGCCCAACCTACCGAGGCCGGTTACTCGTCCCGAGCCGGCGATCCATTTCTCGACGCCACCAGCACCGACACTGTCAGCACCACCGCTCCGATGACCCCAAGGGTGCCCAGCGACTCTCCCAGGATCATCCACGCCAACAGCGCCGCAAACAGCGGCTCCAGCGTCACGATGATGCTGGAGGTGGTCGCCGGTGTGGTCTCCATGCCCCGGAAGAAGCAGACATAGCCCACGCAGGTCGGCACGATGCCGATGTAGGCAATCAGCAGCCAGTCGAATCCATCCAGGGTGCCCAGTCCGTCGAGGCTGCCGGTCAGGTACGCGATGGGCGCCAGCACGATGGCGCCGGTGGTAAAGCAGATAAAGGCCGTCCCGAACACCGATCCGCTGCCGGACACATGCCGGCTGGTCAGGGTGAACGCGGCATAGACCGCCGCCGCCAGGACGGCAATCATCACCCCGCCCAGACGGGTGGCGTCAGGGTTGCTGATATCCCCGGAGACCAGCATCAGGGTGCCGACAATCGCGCTGATCAGCGCCAGAACGGTGGTCAGTGTGGGGCGCTCGCCCAATAGCGGTGCCGCCGCTATGGCGACAAGAACCGGCGCCAGGCAGAGCGTGATCAGGGTAGCGATCCCCGCCCCGGTCAGGTCGACGGCCCACAGGTAAGCCCCCTGATAGCCCGCCTGCAAAAAGCCCAGCCCTACCAGTCCGATGAACAGACCCCGGCTAAGACGGAACCCGCCGGGCTTGCGCGTGCGCCACATCAGCACACCGAAAAACGGGCAGGCTACGCACAGGCGCAGAAAAGCCAGGGCCAGCGGCTCCAACTCACTTCGGGTAAACAGGGTTTTGGCGGCAATGCTGGTGGTCGCCCAGAGCGCGGCCGCGATGGCGATCAGGATGGCACCGCGCACGGCGGCATTCTTTGAGGATAAAACGGTCATGACTCAAATCTCGTCCGGTATAAAAAGAGAAGGATGTAGAGATAACAACCGGACAGGCGGGTGCGGCGCTTTACGCTCCCAAAAGAGCGAGTCGCTGCGTTATCCAGACCATATCCGGTTCAGGACCGGACAGGCGGTGGTGTGCGTTTTCCGAAAAGGTGGGTCAGTTTCATCATGCCGCGAGATTAGCGGGAATCGGCGGGCGTGGCAACCTGCGGGGGCCGGCTCCCGCAGGCTGATGCGGATTGCGGCTTACTGGACGGTGATGTGGCTGCGGTTGCTGTCCAGTGTGGCGGCGCCAATACCGTCCACCTTGTCCAGGTCGGCGACGGTCTTGAACGGGCCGTTGGCCTTGCGGTAATCGATAATGGCCTGGGCCTTCACCTCACCGATGCCATCCAGTTGCTCGGACAGGGTCTTGGCGTCGGCGGTGTTGATGTTAACGGTGGTGGCTGCCTTGTCCGTGGCGGCACTGTCGGCCATGGCGGCGCCGGAAAGCAGGGTAGCGAATACAAAGAAAGCTGAGATGAGAAATTTCATGAAGTCTCCATGGTTCGTTGCAGTGTGTTGTTCAGCGAAGAACGCACAGCGTGCAAACCGGCCAGGATCGCAAAGCGCAGCCATCGTCGAGGCTCCGGCAGGGAGCTGACGAGGATAGGGTCAGGAAGTGAGTGTTGTTTGGAGAAAAAAGACAGTCGAGGTGGAATCCGTGAGAAGTGTTAAGTCACGGATGCGGGCCCACAATCCTTGTGCACCCGTTCCGTGGCTTAAAAGCCCTGATCCGTTGGGCTGAAATATCCCTATAGCGCCTGATCCTTCAGGCTGAGTCCGTCCCTGAGCGACCTGATCCTTCAGGTTGTCCTTTCCCTGTGTGCCTGTTCCGTCAGGCAGTAACTTCCTTGTGCTGCGTCCGTGCAGTTCTGCGTCCTTGCTGAAAACAAGTTTACTGGATCGCGGGATTTGGCAAATCGGACATTCACGCTCGCGCGTGTGCGAAATGGATTACACGCACGTAATCGTTTGGAAAGGTCGGTCGTCAGATTCCCTCATGCCTTGCGTGACGCGGCGTTCAGGTTTGTCAGCAAGTCCTCGCCGGACAGGTTTTTCAGGGTGCCCGCCTCGGCCTGGCGGACCAGATCCACCAGGCATTGATTCACCGGTGCAGGACGCCCCAGACGCCGGGCCAGCTGGACCACTTCGCCATTGATCCAGTCCACCTCCGTGCGTCGTCCGGCCTGCAGGTCTTCCCACATGGACGAGCGCGCCAGCGGGTCGATTGAGAGCATCGCCTGGGCCAGCCGCTGGAACAGCCAGTCGGGCAGCGACATCACCAAGGGAATCAGCGGCATGGGGACGGCGGCCAGTTTGACGGTGGGAATATCCGCCGCCCGCAGCAACGCCAGCGTTTCCCGTTGGGCCCGGGCCAGGCAGAGGCGGTAGGCCCGTTGTGAGAGTTCCGCCTTGAGCGGCAGACCCGACAGGGCATTGATCGGGTTGTTGAGATTGAGCAGCAGCTTCGACCACAGCACCGCCCGCATATCGGGCTGCAGGCTCAGGGGCAGGCCCGCGCGGGCAAAGGCGTCCACCATGGCCGGGGTGATGGCCGGATGTTGGGCCGCCATCAGCTCGCCTTCCGTCCCGTGGTGGAAATGGCCCGGCGAGCGCTGCAGCACGTTAAAGGGCACCATGCCCGGCAGCACCGCCTGCTCCGGAAGCAACGGCGCCAGGCGCTCGGCATTGGAAATCCCGTTCTGCAGGCTGATGATGACGGTACCAGGGGCCAGATACGGCGCCATGGCCTGGCCGGCTTCCTCGGTGGCGGCGGATTTGACGGTAAGCAGCACCAGATCAGCGCCGGCGACAGCTGCCGGATCGGTGGTGTAATGCTCGGGCGACAGCGTCAGGGTGCTGTCGACGCCCTGGTAGTCGCTGACGCGCAAGGGGTGCGTCTGGAACAGCGTGGCCAGCCGGTCGCGGCCGATCATCACCACATCGGCGCCCCCGGCCAGCAGGCGACCGCCCAGGTAGCAGCCAATGCTGCCGGCGCCGAAGATTGCGATACGGGGAGTCTGGGCCATGAACGTCTTCCGGTTATTGTCGTGCCCGACAACATAGCCGGAATTGTCACCGTCGTCTGTAAACCGATTGACAGTTGCCGTTCAGTCCGGCTTTTTCTGGCGCTGCAGGGCCGCCGCCTCGCGAATCTTTTCCATGGTGATTTCCCGCACGGCGGCCTGGCTGGCACGAATATGCGCGGTCAGTCTGGCGGCGGCTTCGGCCGGGTTGTTGTTGGCCAGGGCATCAAGGATCTCGGCGTGTTCTTCGTAGGTGGCATCCACCCGGTCGCTGCGGGTGAAGTCGAGTCGTCGGATGACGCGCAGGCGCTCGGTGATTTCCTGGTGGATGCGGGTCATTTCCTGATTGCCGGCGGCCGCGACCAGGTCGCAGTGAAAATGTTCGTCCAGCGCCCGAACGGTGCTGCCGAAGGCCCGTTCCGATGGGTGGTCCGGTCGCCAGACCGCATTGAGCTGGCGCAGGACCGCCGGCGCTGTGGTCTGACGGCATAGCTTGTGAACGGCCGCCCGTTCCAGGGTGATGCGCAGGTCGTAGAGTTCATCCACCTTGCGTGAATCCAGCGGCTGCACCTGCCAGCCGCTGCGGAACAGCACCTCCACGTAGCCTTCCCGCTGCAATCGGTAGAGCGCTTCGCGTACCGGCGTGCGACTGGCGGACAGCCGGGTCGCCACTTCCCCCTCACTGAACTTGTCGCCGGGAATCAGCCGGAATTCGAAGATGTCTTCCTTCAGTGCCTCATAGACCCGGTCCGCAACGCTGCCCCGTCGACGTGGTGGGTCATTGCCCGTTTCGGTTTCACGTGTCTTTGCCATAACGACCTCAGGCCGTGGTCTGTTTCAGGCTTTCGATATAGGCGCGCCAGCCGCCGAAATGGGTGACGTCCAGCGCTCCTTCGAAGCCATAGCCTTCGCAGACGAAGCCGTTGACCCAGGTGCCGTCCGCCAGTTCCACGTTGCCGATCCCCAGGGGCGGTGGCACCAGGTCCACAAACGAGCCGAAGGCGGCCGCCGGCACGCGCCACACCTCCACGATAATGGCCGCACCGTCGTCGGCCGCCACCCGGCGCAGGCCGGGCTTGGCCGGTGTGGTGCCGGGCAGCGCATAAAGCCGGTAATTGGAGGTGGTGGTGGTTTCTGCGATGCACTCCGCCTCGCGCTCCAGCAACTGCCCGTTCAGGGGCATGCCGCTCAGGTGGGCGCCGACGACCGCCACATCGATGGTCGCTTCACCGTCGGCGGACGTTGGCAGCGTTTCTTTGGGGCGAGGCCGACCGGTGGCCCCCAGGGTTGTGGGATGGCTGTTCAGCCAGCGGACGGCGAGCTGCTGCAGGTCGCTGTCCCGCCAGGCGCCGCTGATCAGGGTCAGTCCGAAGGGCTGGCCGTCGGTGCGGAAACCGGCGGGAATGGCCAGGGCGCTCATGTCCGCCAGGTTCACGAAGTTGGTGTAGGTGCCCAGCAGGCTGTTCACGCCCACCGGATCGGTGGCGACTTGCGCCCGGGTCGGCGTGATCGGCGCGGTCGGTACCAGCAATCCATCCACATCGCTCAGCAGGTGATCGATGGCCTTGAGCAGCGCCTCCCGCCGGTAGATTGCGTTGAAGGTATCGGTGGCCGAGAAGTGTTTTGCCTTCTCAATGATGCCGCGCACCACCGGGTTCATCCCGTCCGCATGCTCTGCCATAAAGGATTCGATGGCCGCATGGCGCTCGGCCACCCACGGCCCTTCATAGAGCAGGGCAGCCAGTTCGAACAGGAGAGTGAAATCCATTGGCACCAGCGTGACGTCCAGTGCACTCCAGCGGCGCAGCAGGGTGTCCCAGGCTGCGGCATTGCGGGCATCGTCGAACCAGTCGGGATTGGCGGGAATGGCCAGACGACGGATCGGGCCCGGGCGTCGCAGGGCCGGCGTCGAGGCAAACGCGGGCGGCGCGCTGCGGGAATAGGGATCGGCGGGTTCCTCCCCGCGGATCAGCTCGAACACCTCACCGGCATCGCCAATGGTCAACGCAAACACGGAGACACAGTCCAGCGACCGGCAGGCGGGCACCACGCCTTCAATGCTGATGGCGCCTTTGGTGGGCTTGAGACCGACGATGTTGTTGAGCCCCGCGGGCACCCGGCCAGAGCCTGCGGTGTCCGTCCCCAGCGAAAACGGCACCAGCCCGCGGGCCACCACCGATGCGGAACCGGAGCTGGAGCCCCCACTGACAAAGTCGGGGTTGAAGCTGTTGGGCACTTCACCGTAAGGCGAGCGGGTGCCCACCAGACCAGTGGCAAACTGGTCCAGGTTGGTCTTGCCGATGATGATCGCGCCGGCCGCCCGCAACCGGCTTACGGCGGCGGCGTCCTTCTCCGGCGTGTAGGCGAAATCGGGGCAGGCCGCGGTGGTGGGGAAGCCGGCAACATCGATGTTGTCCTTCACCGCGCAAGGGATGCCATACAGCGGCAGCCTTTTCCGATCGCCGCCTGCCCGCTCCAGGCGATGCGCCAGGTCCGACAGCGCCGCATCCAGTTGATCGTGGGTCAGTCGGCTGATCCAGGCCGGGTCGTCCTCGGCGAGCTGGTCCAGCAATCGGGGCAGCAATTCCGCCGGTGTCTTCTGGTGCTGGTAGGCCTCACGCCACTCGGCGAGCGTCCATCCTCGAAGGTCGGTCATGGGAACATCCTTTGTGGTCAGCGGGGAGGGAGGCGTGGCTCCCTTGTATACAAGAGCCTTTCGCAAGCCGCGTGCCATTCCAGATCGATGGTTGGAAAGCCTTTAAAAACAAGCGGCTGGTGATTCGTTGCACCTAATGGTGCGTCTTCGAATGCACTGCGCGTGAGCAGGGACCGATCAGTGGCGCCATCACGGTGCGCATCAGGGTGCCAGGGAGGCGATATTCGAGGTGATTCAGTAACTCTTTGCCGATATTGAAGTTTTCCGCCGGCAGCCCGAGGACCGGACTTTCGGTAGCGTTGCACTTATATGGTGCGCAAATAGAGCGCCTGACTTCTATCGGGGCGTCGGTGTCGTCGTGAGAGAGGCGATTTTAAGCCTTGTATACTAGATAAATCCATGAAATATAAAAGGTAATTCAGTGCTGGAATGCCGGATGCACTGCCCTGGGATGCGTTTGAAGCATTGGAAAACCCAACCAGGATAAAAGGACGCATTCCATGAAAATCAAAAAGCAAATAACAGCAGGTTTATCTGCGCTGGCTCTGTCTCTGACTGTTTCCGTTTCTGCCCCGGTGGCTGCCGCCGACGAAGGCCCGATCAAGGTCGGTATCCTTCACTCCCTGTCCGGCACCATGGCCATCAGTGAATCCACCCTGAAAGACACCATGCTCATGCTCATCAAGGAGCAGAACGAGAACGGCGGCCTGCTGGGTCGCAAGCTCGAGCCGGTGGTGGTGGATCCGGCCTCCAACTGGCCGCTGTTCGCCGAGAAGGCCCGCGAGCTGCTGGCCAAGGACAAAGTCGACGTCATCTTCGGTAACTGGACGTCCGTCTCCCGTAAATCCGTACTGCCGGTGGTCGAGGAACTGAACGGCCTGCTGTTCTACCCGGTCCAGTACGAAGGTGAAGAATCCTCCGAGAACGTGTTCTACACCGGTGCCGCGCCCAACCAGCAGGCGATCCCGGCGGTGAACTACCTGATGAACCAGGTCGGCGTGAAGCGCTGGGTCCTGGCGGGCACCGACTACGTGTACCCGCGCACCACCAACAAGATCCTCGAGGCCTACCTGAAGGATCACGGCGTGGCCGATGACGACATCATGGTCAACTACACGCCGTTCGGTCATTCCAACTGGCAGTCCATCGTCTCCGACATCAAGACCTTCGGCAGCCAGGGCAAGAAGACCGCTGTGGTCTCCACTATCAACGGCGACGCCAACGTCCCGTTCTACCGCGAACTGGCCAACCAGGGCATCAAGGCCGAGGACATCCCGGTCGTCGCCTTCTCCGTGGGTGAGCAGGAACTGTCCGGCATCGACACCGGCCCGCTGGTCGGTCACCTGGCCGCGTGGAACTATTTCATGAGCGTCGACACCGACGCCAACTACGACTTCATCGACAAGTGGGTCGCCTACACCGGCAAGGAAGACGCCGTGACCAACGACCCGATGGAAGCGCACTACATCGGCTTCAACATGTGGAAAGAAGCGGTCAAGAAGGCGGGCACCACCGACGTGGACGCGGTCAAGGACGCCATCATCGGCGTGTCCGTACCGAACCTGACCGGCGGCTACGCCACCATGATGCCGAACCATCACATCACCAAGCCGGTGCTGATCGGCGAGATCCAGGACAACGGTCAGTTCTCCGTCGTCTGGCAGACCCCGTCCACCGTTGCGGGCGATGCGTGGTCGGATTACCTGCCGGGTTCCAAGGACCTGATCAGTGACTGGCGCAAGCCCCTGCACTGCGGCAACTACAACGTCGTCACCAAGTCCTGCGGTGGCAAGTCTGAAGTCGCTGCCGAGTAAGGCACCATCCGGTGCGGGTGTCCTTCGGGGCACCCGCCCACCTCAAGGCACAGGGCGGGCGTTTCCGAAAGGGACTGTCGTTGGGTTGTCACAGCCCTTTTTCGAAGCGTCGCCGCCACAAGGATTCACATTGGATAGGACGCAACCATGAGCATCATCCGATCGCTCAAACAGCTGCTTATTGTCTGCCTGCTGTCGTTGCCGGTGCTGGGGCACGCCCAGGCCAACGACGAGCAGGCGCAGTCGTTACTGACCCAACTGGCGGACGCTTCCTACGCCCAGAAAGGGAAGATCGCCGGTGAGATCGCCCGCAGTGGCGACGAGCGGGCCCGGGGCTGGCTGGAAGCCTTCTCCGCCGGAAAGCTCGCTAAAGTTGAGGACTCCGGAAAATTCGTCATCGTACTGTCCAACCGCGGCCGCAACTGGACCGTCCAGGACGCCCTGACCGGCGACGACCTGGGCGAGATCTCCCGCCGCGACCTGGATACCATCCGCGTCAACAACTCCCTGCGCAGCGAGATCGACGGCATCCTCTCGGTCATCGACCTGACCGTGAACGACGCCGACAAGCGTCTGGAAGCGGCCCGGGGCCTGCGCGGCAACGTTGATGAAGCCATGGCCAAGAAGCTGACCGAGCTGATGGCCAGCGAGGAAGACGCCGACGTCAAGGCCACGCTGGACGAGGCCCTGGCGATCTACAAGGTGGAAGAGCAGGGCGACATCGGGGCCGTGAAGACGCTCTCCGGCAGCCTCAACTCCGAAGCCCGCGCCGCCCTGAACAGCGCCACCTACAGCGACGATCCGGCCCTCAAGCAAGCGGCCCAGGACGCGCTGGCCTCCATCGAAACCAAACTCAAATGGAACCGCGCCGCCGAGACCCTGTACTTCGGCCTGTCGCTCGGTTCCGTGCTGGTGCTGGCGGCCATCGGCCTGGCCATCACCTTCGGCGTCATGGGCGTGATCAACATGGCCCACGGCGAGCTGATCATGCTCGGCGCCTACACCACCTGGGGCATGCAGCAGATGCTGCCGGGTCAGCCGGGACTGGCGCTGATCCTGTCCATCCCGGCGGGCTTCCTGGTCTCCGCGCTGGCGGGCGTGGCCATCGAGCGCAGCGTCATCCAGTTCCTGAAGGGCCGCCCGCTGGAAACCCTGCTGGCCACCTTCGGCATCAGCCTGGTACTGCAGCAGCTGGTCCGGACCGTCATTTCCCCGCTCAACCGCACGGTGGTCACGCCGGACTGGATGAGCGGCTCCATCATGGTGAACGAGGCCCTGTCACTCACGCTGAACCGGCTCTACATCATCGGCTTCGCGCTGGTTGTGTTCGTCGGCCTGATGCTGATCATGCGCAAGACCCGCCTGGGTCTGGAAGTGCGCGCCGTCACCCAGAACCGCGCCATGGCCCGCTCCATGGGCATCAAGGCCACCAAGGTGGACATCATGACCTTCGCCCTCGGCTCCGGCGTTGCCGGGCTGGCGGGCGTGGCCCTGTCGCAGATTACCAACGTCGGTCCCAACCTGGGCCAGAACTACATCATCGACTCTTTCATGGTGGTGGTGTTCGGCGGCGTCGGGAACCTGTGGGGCACGCTGGTGGCCGGTCTGTCGCTGGGCACCATCAACCAGCTGCTGGAACCCTGGGCGGGCGCCGTCCTGGCCAAGATCCTGGTGCTGGTCTTCATCATCCTGTTCATCCAGAAACGCCCGCGCGGATTATTCCCGCAAAAGGGCCGAGCGGCAGAGGGCTGATCCATGAGTTACTCCCAATCCTGGCTCACACGCCCGTTTACTGAGCGCTCGACCCAGATCTTCCTGGGCGTGCTGTTCCTGGCCGTCATGGTCGTTTCCGTGCTGCACCTGGTGATGCCGGAAGGCAGCGCCCTGTACGTGAGTTCCTACACCGTCACCCTGCTGGGCAAGTACCTGTGCTACGCACTGCTGGCGGTGGCGGTGGATCTGGTCTGGGGCTACCTCGGTATCCTCAGCCTGGGCCACGGCGCCTTCTTTGCCCTCGGCGGCTACGCCATGGGCATGTACCTGATGCGCCAGATCGGCGATCGCGGCGTCTACGGCGACCCGACCCTGCCGGACTTCATGGTGTTCCTGAACTGGGACTCGCTGCCCTGGTACTGGCACGGCTTCGACATGGCCTGGTTCGCCTTCATCATGGTGCTGCTGGCCCCGGGCCTGCTGGCGCTGGTGTTCGGCTTCCTCGCCTTCCGCTCGCGGGTAACCGGCGTCTACCTGTCGATCATCACCCAGGCGCTGACCTTCGCCCTGATGCTGGCCTTCTTCCGCAACGAGATGGGCTTCGGCGGCAACAACGGGCTGACCGACTTCAAGGACATCCTCGGCTTCGACCTGCGCACCGACGCCGCCCGCCTCGGCTTGTTCATCGCCACCGGCATCGCGCTGGCGGTGGGCTACGTGATCTGCCGCGCCATCGTCACCTCCAAGCTGGGCCGGGTCAGCGTGGCCTGCCGGGACGCCGAGGCGCGCACGCGGTTCCTAGGCTATCGGGTGGAACGGGTGCAGCTGTTCGTGTTCGTGGTCTCCGCCATGCTGGCGGGCGTCGCCGGGGCGCTTTACGTGCCTCAGGTGGGCATCATCAACCCCAGTGAATTCTCGCCGCTGTTCTCCATCGAGATCGTGGTGTGGGTGGCTCTCGGCGGCCGCGCGACGCTCTACGGGGCGGTCATCGGCGCGATCATCGTCAACTACGCCAAGACCGTGTTCACCGGCATCATGCCGGACGCGTGGCTGTTCGCCCTGGGCGCGCTGTTCGTGCTGGTCACCGTGTTCCTGCCCAAGGGCATCGCTGGCCTGCTCCCGGGCCTGAAAAAGAAAACGGATGATGAATCCGAAGCACCCACCAGCGGCAAGGAGGCCACCGCATGAGCATCATGAGCGAGCTGACCCACCGCGACCGGGTCTTTGATTTCCTGACCCCGACGGCGTCCCCGGTGGACGTCCGTCACGGGCCGATCCTCTACCTGGAAGACGTCACCGTCAGCTTCGACGGCTTCCGGGCCATCAACAACCTGAACCTGACCATCGACGACGGCGAGCTGCGCTGCATCATCGGTCCCAACGGCGCGGGCAAGACCACGATGATGGACATCATCACCGGCAAGACCCGCCCGGACGTGGGCTCGGTCTGGTTCGGCAGCCGTCACAACCTGCTGACGATGAACGAGCCGGACATCGCCAGCCTCGGCATCGGCCGCAAGTTCCAGAAGCCCACCGTGTTCGAGGCCCTGACCGTGTTCGAAAACCTCGAGCTGGCCATGGCCACCGACAAGCGGGTGCTGCCGACCCTGACCGCCCGACTCACCGGCGAGGCCAAGGCCCGCATCGACGAAGTGTTGACCACCATCGGCCTCACCGACCTGCGCCACCGCGAGGCGGGCATCCTCTCCCACGGCCAGAAACAGTGGCTGGAGATCGGCATGCTGCTGATGCAGAAGCCGCGCCTGCTGCTGGTGGACGAACCCGTCGCCGGCATGACCGAACAGGAAATGGAGCGCACCGCCGAACTGCTCACCAGCCTGGCGGGTAAGCAGTCCGTGGTCGTCGTCGAGCACGACATGGGCTTCGTCCGCTCCATCGCCCGCACCGTCACCGTCCTGCATCAGGGCAGCGTGCTGGCGGAAGGTTCTATGGACGACGTGTCCAACGATCCCAAGGTGATCGAAGTCTATCTGGGGGAGGGCGCCTGATGCTCAAGATCGAAAAACTCAACCAGTTCTACGGCGAGAGCCACACCCTCTGGGACCTCGACCTGGACGTGCCCCAGGGCCAGTGCACCTGCGTCATGGGCCGCAACGGCGTGGGCAAGACCACCCTGATGAAATGCGTCATGGGTGAGGAAAGCGTCAAGGACGGCCGCATCCTGTTCGCCGGCGACGTGGAATTGACCCAACGCAAGATCGAGGACCGCTCCCGTCTGGGCATCGGCTATGTTCCCCAGGGGCGGCAGATTTTTCCGCTGCTGACCGTCGAGGAAAACCTGCGCACCGGCCTGGCCGTGCGGCAGGACGGCAGCAAGACCATCCCGGAACGGGTCTACGAGCTGTTCCCGGTGCTCAGGGAAATGAAGAATCGCCGCGGCGGCGACCTCTCCGGCGGCCAGCAACAGCAACTGGCCATCGGCCGGGCACTGGTGATCGAACCGCGCCTGCTGATCCTCGACGAACCGGGCGAGGGCATCCAGCCCAACATCGTCGCCCAGATCGGCGAGGTCATCCGCAAGCTGATCGAGGAAGACGGTCTGACCGTGCTGCTGGTGGAACAGAAACTGCCGTTTGCCCGCAAGTACGCCGACCGTTTCGCCATCATGGACCGGGGCCGTCGTGTGGCTGAAGGCGAGATCGCCGAGCTGTCCGACGCACTCATCAAGCAGCACCTGACCGTATGACGATTTTTGCCCCCCTGAACACGCCGCTGCCCAACGACCGCGAGTCCGCCAACGACTCGGGCCACCGCTTCGATACCGGGCGGCGCTGGGCGGCGTCCATCGAACTGGGTTTCGAAGCCCGGCGCGAGTCGCTGCAGCGCATCACCCGACTGGTTCGCCGCCGCCACTACGGCCCGCTGCGGGTCCAGAAACCCTTCTACCCGGAAGGCCGCGACGGCTGCTGCCACGTGTACCTGCTGCATCCGCCCGGCGGACTGGTGAGCGGTGACGCGCTGTCCATCACCGCCTCGTTGGCGGAAGGCGCGCACGCGCTGCTGACCACGCCCGCCGCCGCCAAGCTCTACAAGGCAGACAGCCACGGCGTCGCCTGGGCCCAGCACACGCACCTGAACGTGGCCGACGGCGCCACCCTGGAATGGCTGCCCCAGGAAACCCTCGCCTTCGACGGCTCACGGGGTGAACAGACCACCACCATCGACCTCACCGGATCGGCCCGCTGCATTGGCTGGGAAGTGCTGGCCCTCGGCCGTCCGGTGGGGGATCTGCCGTTCGTCAGCGGCCACCTGGAACAACGCTTCCGCCTGACCCGCGACGGCCGCCCCCTGTGGATCGAACGCCAGCCGATGGACCCGACGCATCCCCGGTTCAAGGGCCACTGGGGGCAGGGCGGCAGCACCGTCCAGGCCACGCTGTGGGCGGTGGGTCTAGGGGATGAAAACGAAGCCATCGAAGCCCTGCGCGAGCAGATCACCGCGAACCCGAGATGGGCGGTCACCCGCCGCCGGGGCGTGTTGCTGCTGCGCTACATCGGACACGAACGCAACGAAGCCTGGGCCATTTGCCAGCAGGCGTGGGAGATCCTGAGGCCGGGATTGACCGGGCAGGAGGCGCACATACCGCGCATCTGGCTCACATAGATGCACGAACCAATGTAGCCGATGCTTCAGCTTCGGAGGCGTCACCAAGAACAGGAAGCACGAACCAATGTAGCCGACGCTTCAGCTTCGGAGGCGTCGCCAGACGCCCGGCCAACATCCGGCGGTCCTACGGCCCGCTCCGAAGCTAAAGCGTCGGCTACACCATAAAAGACAAAAGAACATCGCAAACAACGGAGTTACGACGATGGAACTCACCCCCAGAGACAAAGACAAGCTGATGCTGTTCACCGCAGCTCTGCTCGCCGAGCGTCGCAAGGCCAAGGGCCTCAAGCTCAACTACCCGGAATCCGTGGCCCTGATCAGCGCCGAAATCCTCGAGGGCGCCCGCGAAGGCCGCACCGTCGCGGAACTCATGAGCCTGGGCACCGAAGTGCTGACCCGGGACGACGTGATGGAAGGCGTCGCGGAAATGGTCGACGAAGTCCAGGTGGAAGCGACGTTCCCAGATGGAACGAAGCTGGTCACCGTTCATAACCCGATTGTGTAAGGAGCCCGCAGATGATTCCCGGCGAATACCAGATCAAGGACGGCGACATCGAGCTCTGCGCCGGCCGCGAGCGCATCACCGTCGAGGTGGGCAACACCGGCGACCGCCCGGTGCAGATCGGCTCCCACTACCACTTTGCCGAAGCCAACCCGGCGCTCACCTTTGACCGCAAGAAGGCCACCGGCTACCGGCTGGACATCGCCGCCGGCACCGCGATCCGCTTCGAGCCGGGCCAGACCCGCGAAGTCACCCTGATTCCCTACGCGGGCAAGCGCGAGATCTACGGCTTCCGGGGCGAGGTCATGGGCGCCGTGGACAAGAAGAAAGCAGGAGGCCAGCCATGAAGATTTCCCGTCAGGCCTACGCCGACATGTACGGCCCCACCGTGGGCGACCGCGTGCGGCTCGGGGACACCGAACTCTGGATCGAGGTCGAGAAAGACCACACCCACTACGGCGACGAGGTTAAATTCGGCGGCGGCAAAGTCATCCGTGACGGTATGGGTCAGAGCCAGCGCTGCGACGACGCCGTCATGGACACCGTCATCACCAACGCCCTGATCCTCGACTGGTGGGGCGTCGTCAAGGCGGACGTGGGCATCCAGAAAGGCCGCATCGCCGCCATCGGCAAGGCCGGTAACCCGGACACCCAGCCGGACGTCGAGATCGTCATCGGCCCGGGCACCGAAATCATCGCCGGGGAGGGCAAGATCCTCACCGCCGGCGGCATCGACCCGCACATTCACTTCATCTGCCCACAACAGGTGGAAGAAGCCCTGATGAGCGGCATCACCACCATGCTCGGCGGCGGCACCGGGCCGGCCACCGGCACCAATGCCACCACCTGCACGCCGGGCCCCTGGCACATCGGCAAAATGCTCCAGGCGGTGGACACGCTGCCCATGAACATCGGCTTCCTCGGCAAGGGCAACGCCTCCTTGCCGGAAGCGCTGGAAATCCAGGTGGAAGCGGGCGTGATCGGCCTCAAGCTGCACGAAGACTGGGGCACCACGCCGGCCGCCATCGACAACTGCCTGACCGTCGCCGACAAGTACGACGTGCAGGTGGCGATCCACACCGACACCCTGAACGAATCCGGCTTCGTCGAAGACACCCTGGCCGCGTTCAAGGATCGCTGCATCCACACCTTCCACACCGAAGGGGCGGGCGGTGGCCACGCGCCGGACATCATCACCGCATGCTCGAAAGCCAACGTGCTGCCGTCGTCCACGAACCCGACGCGGCCCTACACGGTGAACACCATCGACGAGCACCTGGACATGCTCATGGTCTGCCACCACCTGGACCCGAACATCCCGGAAGACGTGGCCTTCGCCGACTCCCGCATCCGCCGCGAGACCATCGCCGCCGAGGACATCCTTCACGACATGGGCGTGATCTCCATGATCTCTTCCGACTCCCAGGCCATGGGCCGGGTGGGCGAGGTCATCTGCCGCACCTGGCAGACCGCCCACAAGATGAAAGTCCAGCGCGGCCTGCTGCCGGAAGACCAGGAACTGGGCGCCGACAACTTCCGCGCCAAGCGCTACATCGCCAAGTACACCATCAACTCCGCCATCACCCACGGCATCGCGCACGATGTGGGCTCGGTGGAAGTGGGCAAGCTGGCGGACCTGGTGCTGTGGAGCCCGGCCTTCTTCGGCGTGAAGCCCGCCACCATCATCAAGGGCGGCATGATCGCCGCGGCGCCGATGGGCGACCCGAACGCCTCCATCCCCACGCCGCAGCCGGTGCACTACCGCCCCATGTTCGGCGCCTTCGGCAAGGCCGCCAGTGCCACCCGCCTGACCTTCGTCAGCCAGGCCGCATTGGACGCCGGCATCGACAAGGCTCTGGGGCTGGACAGCCCGCTGTCTGCCTGCAAAGGCGTGCGCCAGGTGCGCAAGGGCGACATGAAACTCAACGACGCCTGCCCGACGCTGACCGTCGACCCGCAGACCTACGAGGTCCACGCCGACGGCGAACTGCTCACCTGCGAGCCGGCCACCGAGCTGCCGCTGGCCCAGCGCTATCACCTGTTCTGAGGACGCCCGCATGATTGAACTGACACAACGTATCGCCCCGGTCGAGCCCGCGGAAATCTTCGACAGCCTGACCCTGCCGTTCGAGCTGCGCATCCGCGGCCGCCTGCGGGCCACCACCGACAACGGCACCGATGTGGGCCTGTTCCTGGATCGCGGCCCCGTGCTGCGGGACGGCGACTGCCTGCAATCCGCCGGCGGCGAAGTGGTCCGCATCCGCGCCGCCGACGAGCCGGTGGTCACCGCCCAGATCCCGGCGGGCCTGCCGCTGGCGCGCCTGTGCTACCACCTGGGCAACCGCCACGTACAGCTGGCCATCGGCACCATCGATGAGCAGACCGGCTGGGTCCGCTTCCCGCCGGACCACGTGCTGGAAGAACTGGCCGAACGCCTCGGCGCCACCCTGAAGCACCACCAGGCCCCGTTCGATCCCGAGCCGGGCGCCTATTCCCAGGCGGGGCATTCCCACGGTCACAGTCATGGCCATGGACACAGCCACGGCCATTCGCACGATCACGACCACGATCACCCGCACAGCCATGGACACGGGAGCGACCATGTCCACTGAGGCATCGCCCATGGCGGATCTCAGCCTGCTCGGCCTGCTGCAACTGGTCAGCCCGGCGCTGCCCATCGGGGCCTTTGCCTGGTCCCAGGGGCTGGAAAGCGCCTTCGAGCTGGACTGGGTGCGCAACGAGGCCGACCTGGGCCAGTGGCTGGCGGGCGTGCTGGACGACGGCCTCACCCGCTGCGAACTGCCCGTGCTGGCACGCCAGCAACAGGCCTGGGCCGACGGCGACGCCGCGACCCTGGCGCAGTGGAACGACTGGCTCCACGCCACCCGGGAAACCGCCGAGCTGAGCGACGAGGACGTCCGCCTGGGCTCCGCCCTCACGCGCCTGCTCACCAGCCTGGAGCTGATGCCGGAAGACGGCCAGATGCCCCACGAGCCGGGTTACGTCACCGTCTTCGCCTGGGCCGCGCACCAGCGCCACGTGCCCGTGCGCCAGACCCTGCTCGGCTTCGCCTGGGCCTGGCTGGAAAACCAGCTCGCCGTGGCCTGCAAGGCGCTGCCCCTCGGGCACACCGCCGCCCAGCGGCTGACCGAACAACTGCGCCCGGCACTGGTGAGGGCCGTGGATAACGCACTGGTGCTGAAGGACGACGAACTGGGCCCGATCCTGCCGGGTCTGGCACTCGCGTCCGCGCACCACGAAACACAGTATTCAAGACTGTTCAGAAGTTAGGAGGGCTTCGACTGAGGTGCGCAGACAGGCACCCAGCTTCCGGGACGCGCTATACATACGTCCCTGTACGCTACCCACAGCATCCCTGCTGTGGGATGTCCCGGAAGCTGGATGCCTGACTGCTTCGACGCCCGGTGGAGGCCTTTGAAAACAAACAACGATGAGGAACACACCATGAAACATTGTCTGCGAGTCGGGGTCGGTGGCCCTGTCGGTTCCGGTAAAACCGCCCTGCTGCGCCAGCTCTGCCTGGCCCTGCGCGACCACTACAACATCGCCGTGGTCACCAACGACATCTACACCCGGGAAGACGCCGACTTCCTGCTGCGCCACGAAGCCCTGGAAGCCGACCGCATCCTCGGCGTAGAAACCGGCGGCTGCCCGCACACCGCCATCCGTGAGGACGCCTCCATGAACCTGGCGGCCATCGACGACCTCCAGTCCCGCCACCCGGACCTGGAGCTGGTGCTGGTGGAATCCGGCGGCGACAACCTCTCCGCCACCTTCAGCCCGGAACTGTCGGACCTCACCCTGTACGTCATCGACGTCTCCGCCGGCGACAAAATCCCCCGCAAGGGTGGGCCGGGCATCACCAAGTCAGACCTGCTGATCATCAACAAGATCGACATCGCCGAACAGGTCCACGCCTCACTGGAGGTGATGGATCGGGACTCCAAAAAGATGCGCGGCGAGCGGCCGTTCGTGTTCACCAACCTGTACGACGGGGTAGGGCTGGACACCATCATCAGCTTCATTCTGGAACGCGGGATGTTGCCGGAACGCCGCCCCGAGAAAATCGAAGCCTCAGCCTGAGATCGGCCCACACCAAACAAATTGGATTGCAGTTAAACGGAGATAACCATGACACGACTCACCAAAACCCTGCTCACCGCCGGCCTCATGCTGACCGCCACCGCCGCGTCTGCCCACCCGGGCCACGGCCAGGGCGGCTTCACCAGCGGCCTGCTGCACCCCATGCTGGGCCTCGACCACCTGCTGGCCATGGCCGCCATCGGCTTCTGGAGCATGCGCCAGAGCGGCTGGATGAAACGCGGCACGCCGCTGTTCATGATCGGCGGCATGTTCCTGGGAGCAGGCTTGGCCTTCGCGGGTCTGAGCATCCCGGGCGTTGAAACCGGCATTGCGCTGTCCGTCATGCTGGCAGGCGTACTGATCGCCACCCTGGCCAAACTGCCGACCGCCGTGGGCGGCTCGCTGGTCGCCGCCTTCATGATCTTCCACGGCTACGCCCACGGCGCTGAAATGCCGGCGGGCTCTCACTTCATGGCGTACATGGCCGGCTTCGGCATCGCCACCCTGATCATCGCCTTTGCTGGTCGTGGTCTCGGCGCGCTGCTGATGAAAACCGACAACCGCGTTTCCCAGGCCATTGGCGCAGCCCTGGCAGCAACTGGAGCTTTCCTAGTAGCTTGAGGCCTGCTTTCTAAGCCTCTCTCCCCTGGTGGGGTGGAGGCGGATAGACACGAAGCACCGCTTCGTCCGCCGGAACGCCCATTGCCTCAGGCAATGGGCCGGGGCGCGGAGCGGAGGTTTGGAGAGAGGGGGAGCAGGCCTCAGCCTGCCTCTTTCTTATATGACCCAGCTCAACTTTAACAACATTTTGCGCCCAACCACCCCGCCAACATTTGCTCCCTACCTTTTCCCTCGCTATAAACAACATTAACTTTCAGAAAGCTTAAGCGCTCAATCACCACTCGCACGACAGCCAGGCAAGGAGTCAGCACTGGCTGAGGACAACAAAAATGGACTTTGCTCCCGTCTTACAACCGTTAATCCACGCCCTCTGGTACCTCATCCCGCTGGCCATCCTCGGCGGCATTCTCAAATCGCCACAGTTCAAGGGTTGGGTCGGCGAAAGCCTGGTTAACCTCTCGGTACGCCTGTTTCTCGACAAGAACACTTATCACCTGATCCGCAACGTCACCCTGCCCACCGAAGACGGCACCACCCAGATCGATCACATCATCGTGTCGCCCTACGGCGTGTTCGTCGTGGAAACCAAGAACATGAAAGGGTGGATTTTCGGGAGTCCCCATCAACGGTATTGGACACAGAAGATCTATAAGCATTCGCAGAAGTTTCAGAATCCACTGCATCAGAACTACAAGCATGTGAAAACGATTCAGGCACTGCTGGGGCTGAGTGGTGCGCAGGTGCATTCGGTGGTGGTGTTTGTGGGGGATGCGGCTTTTAAGACGGAGATGCCGGGGAATGTGACGCGTGGCGGTGGGTATCTGCGGTTTATCAAATCCTATGATGAAGCGGTGCTGGCTGCGGAAGAAGTCAGTCAGGTCTTGGAGAAAATCGATTCGGGGCGCCTGAAGTCTTCCTTCAAGACGCATCGGGAACATGTGAAGCACGTCCAGAGCATTGTTGAAGAGAAAGAGAATGCGGTTCGCTGCCCGAAGTGCCAGGGCGATATGGTTCGGCGTGTCGTGAAACGCGGCGAGAACGTTGGGAAGGAGTTTTGGGGGTGTTCAGCGTTTCCGAAGTGTCGGGGAATGCTGAATTTTCAGGCGGAGTAGGGAGAACAGGAAGATTAATATGGATTGGGGACAAGCTCTTAAAATTGGTGGGCCTGCAACGGTCGCCGCCTTTGTGTTTTATAAGTTGATTTCCACCTATTTAATTGAATCCAAGCTAATTGAAACTAATTTGATAGTTAATATTGTCCTACTGGTTTTCGTTTTTTTATTTTGTTTATTCTTAGCTTGGCTTTTAATTCCTCGGAAGGTGAAGGGCGATGGTTCTAATAAAAAAGACTTTGTTAACAATGAGATAGAAGAAAATTATTCTAATTCTGATATAAATATTGGTAAACAAACTGGTGCTTTTCGAGGTAATAAAATAAAAAAAAATAAATCTGGTGGCGACATTAATATTGGATAAGGGTTTTTGATGGCTCAAAAGGACAATTTTCCGATGCCTAGTCCCGGAGATGGTAGAGTACCTAAGAGTATCGCTATTACGGGAAACGATATAAGCGGAAATGATATTGGTGGAGACCTTAATGTTGGATCTACCATTGTCAAGCTTCCCTCATTTGATGTTTCGGTAGGAGCGGGTGCGCTAAAGGATCTGATTAAAAAACATAATGAGCTCGCAGAAGACAGCCCAGAGTATATCTTTCTGATAGAGCAGCTTCAGAGCAAAATTAAAGCCTGTGAATCGAGAAAGATGATCGGTCTTGAAGGCAAGCTGAAAAAGGCTGGTAAGAAAATATATTATGATCAGGCACTAGTCTCTAGTCAGAAGGCTTCAAAAACAATAACTAGATTTCAGCACGTTAAGTCCTATCAGATTATTTTTAATCACGTCTTGGGCCTTATTTTGACCAGGTTCAACTCATATATTCTTCCGCTAATTAAAAACGGTACCGATGACGTGACTTTAAAGTCTGCCATAAATACTACTATCGTAGAGCCTCTATATCAGGAAGTGTCAATGGCGGGCGGGATGATTTCTGCTGACTTGATAGAGGGTATGCTTTATTTTTTGACCGAGAAGTGTCATGTGGAGTGGGTGTAATGATTTTATATCATCCTGCATACGACGCCTATCACTGCTCATATAGAATATTGAGCATCCTGTATTTTATTGACGATACTTCAATCTCTCATGAAATGATAAGATTCATCGACTTTTATTACCTGTATCCGCATTTGTTAAAGAGGATGGGCTCTCTGCCCAGACCTTTAAATTATAAGAAAAAGATAATTGATAAGTTAGAGGACCCGTTTGAGATAACGCCGAATCCAAGGTTGATGTTTTATGAGCTTGGTAAAACACAAGAATCTGTATTAAAGTCATTAGAGGGTAAATTATTTGTTAATTCGGATAACGGTTTAATTAAGCTGAATATTGAGTCGCTGTCTGAAAGGTTGATTGAATCATTTAACAGCGACGAATTTTTGTCTTGTGACTTTTTTAAAATGCTGCTGGAATCATTTCCTAAAGTAAATCTTGATGGGCCGAATGGTTTTAAATCGAAAAGTGGTTTGATGGAATTTAGATATGGATAAGTCTATTTTTTTTATTGAGAGGCTTGTTGTTAGGAAGTCGGGTCGCCATATATACGATGAAAAGTATCACTTAGGTATAAATGTAATACGAGGCGATCACTCTGTAGGTAAGACCACTATACTGGAAGTTATATTTTATGTTTTGGGTGGTGAAATAAAAGAGAGCCAATGGCTGACGCCCGCCGATCTCTGTGACGATGTGTTGTGTCAGCTAAATATCAATGGCAAGGTGTTTACGCTTAAGCGAGATATTGATAAGAAATCTATACCTCCAATATATATAAGGTCTGGCAACCTAGAACTAAAAGATTGTGAGGCAGAAGCATGGAAAAAATTCGGACCTAGGCGAAGTGAGTCCAATAACAAAGCTTCATTCTCACAGCAGATCTTTGAGCTATTAGGGTGGGACACTCATAAATCTGATGACTATGCGAATTTGACTATGCATCAGATTCTTAGATTCTTGTATGTAGACCAGGAGACTTCTTCTGCAAGGTTATTGCGTGCCGAAGATAACCCAAGAGCTGATAGCGAGGGTATAAGAACTGCAATATTTGAATTCTTGCTGGGCTTGGATAATTTGGATACACACAAGTTGCGGCAAGAGTTGCTTTTAACGGAAAGGCAGTTTGAAAAAATCTCCGCTGACCTTAATGCGATGTATAAATTGATGGGCAGGGATTCGACGCTAACTTCAGAAATTTTAGAAAAGGAGGTGTTTTCGAATCTTGATAGTATTGCACAGTTGAGCGACTTTCCTATTGAAACTAAAGCCGAAACGGATGTCCAAAAAGAAAGAGATAAACGCTTCAGAAAGCTCGATGAAAAAGTTAGGTTATTAAATCGTCAATTGCAAGCTTTTAAACAAGACCTGCTGGTAGTTAACGGTGAAATTGTCGACTGTGAAGCCTACGATCAATCTTTGAAATACCGAAAGAAAAGCTTGTTGGAATCTAGGGTTTCATATGAGGAAATAGGGGTTGTTGAATACAACCATTGCCCTTCGTGTATGAAAGAACTGCAAAATCTGGACGATGACTGTTGCCATTTGTGTCATGCTCCATTAGACGGTTCTCAAATTAACAATAATTATATTGAGCTAATCACGGAAATTGATTTCCAGCTTACTAGCAATCAAAAGGTATTGGATGAGTACCGTGAACATCAATCCGGACTGGCTTCGACAATAAAGATAGCAGAAGGCGAGCTTAAGGTTGCTCAGCAAGAATTAGAATCGATTGCGAAGATGGTAAATATTTCTTCACAAAAAGCGATTGAAAACTCAAGGGAAATTGGTTATCTGGAGTCACAGAATAAGAATCTGGTGAAAATGATGGAGCTCATAAAAGAGCTGGATAAAAATAAAGAGCTCAAGGTTGAGCTGAATGGTAGGATTACTGAAATTAGGAATAAAATAGAAGTGGCCACCAGTTCCAATCAGGCTAGACGAGATAAGGTGATTGCTGGGATCAGCGAAAATATTGTTTCTATCGTTGGAGGCGAGAGGCGCGATAATGGGGACCCGTATGAGGAGGTGTTCGCGGATGCCACTGAGTCTGATATTGAAATTGATTTCGCGAAAGATCGTTATCTAATTGACGGAAGGATTAAATTTTCTGGCAGTTCTAATTTTGTAAAGAAGAATGCTTTCCATTTGGCGGCCTTGAAAGAATCGTTGGATGACCCTGAGTATCGATTGCCACGTTTTTTGATGCTTGACGCTATAGAAAATGGAGGTATGAAGCCTTATCGTAGCCATAATTTTCAAAAAACGATTTTTAATCTGTTCAGAGATCGAAAAGATTTTCAGTTAATATTCTGTACGTCAATGGTTCTTGATGAGCTAAATAACGAAATTTATGGCGTTGGGCCATATTATGAAGGCAATGTTCTAAATTTACAAAAATAAAAAGTGTCAGGGCGCATATTTATTAAAAAAGAGTAGTTTAATTTTTTAGATGATAGTGTCGTATTGCTTCTTCTATCCTCGATAAAATGCTGTCGAAGTTATTAAAATTTATATTTTTCCAGTTTGGCTGCACAACTTTTTGGTGATACGTTTTGGTGATACGCGGGGTCAGGTCTTGCGTTTTGCCCCGCCTTGCCATTTCGTTGTGATGACCGCAGTCTATTCTCGCCCAAAGTAGAACCACGGAAGGAGCCAAGGAATGGCCAGACCGTTGCGACTGGAGTTTGCCGGCGCGTTGAGGGAGCGGCGGGGGGGCAAGTCTTGCGTTTTGCCCCTCCTTGCCATTTCTAACGATGGGGTTAGTTCAATCTAACCCCGTGTTTCTTTGTTGCTCAATGCCTAGCTCATTCCTGCAGGGCCATTGCCACCTGATGGTTCAACGTTGTTGTATTCGAGCTTGCCGTGATCACAACAATTGGTTGTTTCGCAATGCCTGCAGACGCATATAGATTTGCATTCATGCGGGGGGGAGTCGTGGCCGGGCGAACGGCACTGTTTATTAGGGTCAGTGACTAACTTCTTTCCACATGAACCGCAAACCAGAATGTGATGCTTCTCATTATATTTAGCGGCAATGTATGTCTTTTCCATAATGGCGCGTCTCATTCATTAAATGGCTGATGACTATAACACGAGCAATTAATGGGGGCAGAATTAATGGGGTCTACCTTTGAATTTAATAAAAGGTGTCAGGGCGCATATTTATTGACCAACTCTGACGACCAATCCCCATTGCGCTAGAATCCGCAAAGCCAAAGGATTTGGCTTCAAAGTGGATCAAAACACGGATGTCGCAATGCCCAGGAAGACACGGATGTATCTCCCCGGCGTTCCGGTGCACGTTGTCCAGCGTGGGCACAATCGGTATGCCTGTTTCTTTGCGGATGAGGATTTCCGCTACTACCAACACCTGCCCGCCGAAGGCATGAAACGGTATGGCGCCGAACTCCATGCCTATTGCCTGATGACCAACCACGTTCATCTGCTATTCACGCCCCACCAGCCCGACAGCCTCTCCCGGCTGATGCAGCACGTGGGCAGTTTGTACGTCCGCTATATCAATCGCACATATCGCCGATCAGGCACGCTCTGGGAAGGGCGGCACAAGGGCAGTCTGGTGGATGCGGAAAATTATCTGCTCAGTTGTTATTGCTACATCGCGCTGAATTCAAGCGCCCGGGATGAAACCTGCGTATATGTTCCCTTGAGCGGCATAATGACTCGTGCGGAGTGGTTAGATCAGAAGCTGTAAACTTGCCTTTCCGCCCAAGTTAACTTATTGGAAACGTATTTAAATCAAAATATTACAGAAAACCCGATGTCGATCGGGCACGATTCCCTTACGACGTCCATTTGCAGGAGAAGGCAATGAGCAGTACGAAGGAAATCGTTCGGGAGAAGGGCGGTTATGCGGTTGTAAAGATTACTGAGTTGGATGAAGAGGGTAACCCTATTGGCGTGTCTTATGTGATCGTTGACCCTAGCGGTCGGGTGGTCGAGTCGGGTCTTTCATATGATGATGCGTTGAGACGACTCGAAGAGCTAGGCGAAGATTTTGAACCACCTACGCCGGGCCCCAGTATGGGCATGTAATGTTTACTGGGAGGGAGGCATTGCCTCCCTCCTTAGATTACGGGCGTAGAAAACGGGATTTATAGTAATTAATGGATTAGAGCACATATTTATTAAAGAGTGGTCGGGCGGTTGCTTTAATGAATGGTTATGGAATTTTTATGGATCCTATTCAAGCAGGTATTTTTGAAGTAGAAAGACAGGCAAAGAAAGCGAAGTTTAATGTGTCCGTGTTCTGCGCCTCGATGAGGGAAAGTTCGAGGGGTTTCTCTAAGATTCGAGAAGATGACATGGATTTTGATCGTAAGCTTAAAGATAAGATAGGTCAAGCTCTGTCGGAAAAGAGCGGGGACGAAGCCTATCCCTCTTATTGGGCTTTTCGCGCCGATTCTCACGCTATATCTATGGGAACGTTTAGCAAGCTCTATTCCGCAATGATTGCGGCTCTGGGTTTATCGTGCACCTATCTTTTTGCGAATGATCATATGCCGCTCTTAGTCGCCTCTGTGATTTTTTTATTTATTTTAACGAAAGCGAAATGGGGTATAGATAAATATTGTGAAACTTTAAATAAAATTTCGCTTGCTTTGGCAAATTTAAAATAAATAAACGGGACGTCGGGGTCACGGGACGCGGGACGTCCGGGACGTCGGGGTCAGGTCTTGCGTTTTGCCCCGCCTTGTCATTTCGTTGTGATGACCGCAGTCTATTCTCGCCCAAAGTAGAACCACGGAAGGAGCCAAGGAATGGCCAGACCGCTGCGACTGGAGTTTGCCGGCGCGTTGTATCACGTGACGTCTCGCGGAAACCGCCGGGAGATGATTTACGAATCAGACGACGACCGCCGCGCCTGGTTGTCGATCCTCGATGAGGTTTGCGAGATCTTCAACTGGGTATGCCACGCCTATTGTTTGATGGGCAATCACTACCACCTGCTGATCGAAACGCCGGAAGGCAATCTATCGAAAGGCATGCGCCAACTGAGAATTAATGGGGTCAGAGTGAATATTTATTGACCACCTCTGACGTCTTACCCGCATTGCGCTAGAATCCGCAAAGTCAAGAATGATAGGGCAGGTCGATTTAATTTTGACCAAATCAACGGGGGCGGATCGCGTATTTTTTGAAATTGGAGATGTGCTTCCTGAGTTCTAGGAGATGTTTTGGTGCTGGATTTTTTGTTCGAATTGGGCTCTAGTTTTTCCTGGATATATAGAGGTTGGATTTACATTATTTCTGCCACATATCGGAATGAAGTAAGGCGGGTTTGGTGCAAGAGAGGACGGACGTTTAAGTATTTTGATATATTTATGTCGGTTCTATTTATTTTTTTAGAGCTGTATGTTTTATTTAGGGTATATGAGTTATCAGTATAAAAAGTGAAGGCGCATATTAATTGACCAACTCTGACGCTAATAAAGATAAATGGGGTCTACCTTTGAATTTAGCAGATCAGTGGATGCGTTCTGTTCTAGACTAGTACCGGTGGCGGAGGTGTGGCTCATGGGGTCCGCGTTCCTCCGTGGCATCGCTCGACTCTGAAATGCCG
>NZ_JAERVO010000005.1 GCF_016798325.1 Marinobacter mangrovi | reverse complement strand
CCAACCCCCAGCACCAAGCAAACAATGGCTCCCGGCGGGCCACATCTTGCTGACTGGGCGAAATCTTGCCTGCGCCAAGACAATAAATCCCAGGCCAGAGCCGGAAGGAAAACCAGAAAGGGACCGAACACAGCGACCACCCGCCAAAGTCCAACCGAAGCGGGGCACCGGCGGGGCTGGAGCAGGAGACAGGGATGTCTCCGACCGGATTAGGCGGTCAGGGAAGACCCTCTAAGACGGCGTAAGCCCTGCCGGTGCCCCGCTTCTGCCCCGAGAATCCAGTCTTATAAAGGCCAAGGTCCGACAAAATGCTGTAGGGGAACCGAACTCAAGCCAGAAGCCCTGGACACCCTCCGCTTCCGCCGCCTCCGAGGGTCATTCCTGACCGCCGGATGCGGCGCGGGCCGTCCTGTCCCGCTGCGGAAGCGGAGGGTGCCCAGGGCTTCGATCCAGGCTCGCGATAGCGCTGGAAAGGGCTGGGGGAGAGGAAGTTAGAAGAACAGTTCCTGCAGTTTTGCACCTGGATCCGGTGCGCGCATGAAGGATTCGCCGACCAGGAAGCCGTAGATGCCGTTGTCGGTCATGGCCGTGACGTCGTCGCGGGTCAGGATGCCGCTTTCGGTGATGGTCAGGCGCTCGTCCGGGATGCGCTTGTGCAGTTCGAAGGTGGTGTCCAGTGACACCTCAAACGTATGCAGGTCGCGGTTGTTGATGCCTACCAGCGGCGTGTCCAGCGTCAGCGCGTCATCCAGTTCCTCGCCGTTGTGGACTTCCACCAGCACATCCAGGCCGATTTCGCCGGCGATGCCTGCCAGTTCCTGCATCTGGTCCTTGGTCAGGCAGGCTGCGATCAGCAGGATGCAGTCGGCTTCGATCATCCGGCTTTCATAGATCTGGTAGGGCGCGACCATGAAATCCTTGCGGATGACGGGCAGGCTACAGGCCCGACGTGCCTGGGCCAGATAATCTTCGTGACCCTGGAAGAAATCGTGATCGGTCAGTACCGACAGGCAGGCCGCGCCGCCCGCCTCGTAGCTCTCTGCAATGGCGGCCGGCTCGAACGGGTCGCGAATCACGCCTTTGCTGGGCGACGCCTTTTTCACTTCTGCGATGACGGCTGGGGACGACTTCTCGATCCGCGCGCGAAGAGCGTTGGCAAAGCCCCGGGCTGCCGGCTTATCAGCGGCCCGGGCACGCACGTCGGCCAGCGGCTGGCGACGTTGGCGGTGGTCGATTTCTTCCCACTTGCGATCGACGATGCGGCGCAGGATGGTCGGGGTGCGGTCGGTCTCAGTCATCGGTGCAAATCGCTCTCAGAAACAGTGGGAAAAGTCGGCCAGTTCGGTCATCTTGCCCTTGGCCAGACCGCTGCCGATGGCATCCAGTGCCAGCTCGACGCCTTCCTGCATGGTTTTGGCAATGCCCGAGACGTAAATCGCCGCGCCGGCGTTCAGGGCAATCAGATCCCGCGCCTTGTCGGCATTTTCACTGTGACCGGTGCCAAACGCCGCATTGATCAGGTTCAGCGACTCTTCCGAGCTTTCCACGGACAGGCCCAAAAGGCTCTGGCTCTTGAGGCCGAAGTCTTCCGGCGAGATGTCGTACTCGGTGATCTGGCCGTCTTTCAGTTCGGCCACGTGGGTCTTGTTGGCGAGGCTGATCTCGTCCAGCCCATCTTTGGAGTGAACCACCATGATGTGCTCGCTGCCGAGGCGATTCAGTACCTCCGCCATCGGGCGGCACAGGCGTTCGGTAAAGACGCCGATCACCTGGCGTTTGACGCCCGCCGGGTTGGTCATGGGGCCGAGGATGTTGAACATTGTCCGCATGCCCAGCTCTTTACGCGGTCCAACGGCGTGCCGCATGGCGCTGTGGTGGGCCGGTGCGAACATGAAGCCGACGCCGATTTGTTCAATGCATCGACCAACCTGTTCCGGCGTCATTTCCAGGTTGATGCCCGCCTTTTCCAGCAAGTCGGCGCTCCCGCTGCGGGAGGAGACCGCGCGGCCGCCGTGCTTGGCGACGGTGCCGCCGGCCGCTGCGACAACAAACGCGGAGGCAGAGGATACGTTGAACAGATTGGCACCATCACCGCCGGTGCCAACGATATCCACCAGGTAGTCGGCGTTGATGGTGACCTTGGTGGCCAGCTCGCGCATGACTTCCGTGGCGCCGGTGATTTCGTCGATGGTTTCGCTCTTCATGCGCAGACCCATCATCAGGGCGCCGATCTGGGCGTCCGTCGCCTCGCCGTTCATCACGATGCGCATCACCGATTTCATTTCCTCGGTGGTCAGGTCCAGGTTCTCAACGATGCGGTTCAGTGCAGCTTTGATATCCATTGCAGTCTCTCTCTGGTCCTTATGCGCTCAGGCCGCTTTGGTCGGGGCCGTGGACGGGATTCGCAGGAAATTGCGCAGCAACTCGTGGCCCTGCTCGGTCATGATGGATTCCGGGTGGAACTGGACGCCTTCGATCGGCAACGTCTTGTGGCGTACGCCCATGATCTCTTCCACCGAACCGTCGCTGTTGCGGGTCCAGGCGGTGACCTCCAGGCAGTCCGGCAGGCTGTCCTTGTCGATCACCAGGCTGTGATAGCGCGTGGCTTCCAGCGGGTTGTTGAGGCCGCGGAACACGCCGGTATCCGCATGGAAAACCGGGGACGTCTTGCCGTGCATCACCTGACCGGCGCGGATGACGTTGCCGCCGTAGACCTGGCCAATGGACTGGTGGCCCAGGCAAATGCCCAGGATCGGCAGCTTGCCGGCGAAATGACGAATGGCTTCCATCGAAATGCCCGCCTCGTTCGGCGTGCAGGGGCCCGGGGAAATAACCAGCCGCTCGGGATTCAGTGCCTCGATCTGCTCGACGGTGATCTCGTCGTTGCGATACACGTGGACATCCGCGCCCAGCTCGGCGAGGTACTGCACCACGTTGTAGGTAAAGGAATCGTAGTTGTCGATCATCAATAACATGGTGCAGCCCTCAGCGGTCGAATTCGTTCAGTGCCATGCCCACCGCGCGGAAAATGGCGCGGCCCTTGTTCATCGTCTCTTTCCATTCGAGACGGGGCACTGAATCGGCGACGATGCCCGCGCCGGCCTGGATGTGCAGGGTGTCGTCCTTGATGACCGCGGTGCGGATGGCGATCGCTGTGTCCATATTACCGTTCCAAGACAGGTAGCCGACAGCGCCGCCGTAGACGCCGCGCTTGACCGGCTCCAGTTCGTCGATGATCTCCATGGCGCGGATCTTCGGGGCGCCGCTGAGGGTGCCCGCCGGCAGGGTGGCGCGCAGCACGTCGATGCAGGAGGTGTCCGGCTTCAGCCGGCCGGTCACGTTGGAGACGATGTGCATCACGTGGGAATAGCGTTCCACCGCCATCTTCTCGGTCAAACGGACGGTACCGGTTTCCGAGACGCGACCGGCGTCGTTGCGGCCCAGGTCGATCAGCATCAGGTGCTCGGCGATCTCTTTGGGATCGGCCACGAGTTCCGCTTCCAGCGCACGGTCTTCGGCTTCGGTGGCGCCGCGCTTGCGGGTGCCGGCAATCGGACGGACGGTGACCTGCTCGTCTTCGACCCGCGCCAGGATTTCCGGCGAGGACCCGACGATGTGGAAATCCTCCAGATCGAGGAAATACATGTACGGCGACGGGTTCAGCACCCGCAGCGAGCGGTACAGGTTCAGTGGCGGTGCCGCGAACGGGATCGACATGCGCTGGGAGATGACCGTCTGCATCACATCGCCGTCGAGCACGTAGTTCTTGATGGTGTCGACCGCGTCCTTGAAGCGATCCTCGGTGAAACCGGAGACGAAATCCGTCTCGTCCACCTGAGTACCGCGCAGCGCTTCCGGGGTGACCGGGGCGTCCACGGTGCTGTGGTGCAGCTGATCTTCCAGCGCATCCAGCCGCGCTTCGGCATGCGCCAGCGCGTCGGCGTCTTCCGGGTTCACGTGGACGATCAGGTGCAGCTTGCCGCGCAGGTTATCGAAGACCACCACTTCATCGGACACCATCAGCAGGATGTCCGGCGTGCCCAGCTGATCCGGCGGGCAGGTGGCCGCCAGACGCTTTTCGATGTAACGCACGGTGTCGTAGCCGAAATAGCCCACCAGGCCGCCGTTGAACAGCGGCAGTTCCGGCAGGTCTGGCGAATTGAAGCGCGCCTGGTACTGCTCGACGAAATCGAGCGGATCGTCGCTGGTGGTTTCCTCGATGACCTCGCCGTCACGGGCGATGGTGACGTTGTTGCCCTCAACCCGCAGGATCTCGCGGCAGGGCAGGCCGATGATCGAGTAACGGCCCCATTTTTCGCCGCCGGTGACGGATTCAAACAGGTAGGTATACGGCCCCGTGGCCAGTTTGATGTAGGTGCTGAGAGGTGTGTCCAGATCGGCGAGGACTTCGCGTTGGACAGGGATGCGGTTATAGCCGGCCTGGGCCAGGTCGGCGAACTGTTCGGGCGTCATGCTCTGGTTTCCTGAAATCTGATCTGCTCAATTCCCCACCGGATGCCAACACACAAGGCCCCGTGGAGTCGTTCAGGCAAGCGCGGGTACACGTGCGCTCACCGGGCTGACAATCAGCCGGTGCGCCATCGCCACCATCGAGTTGCGCGTGTGCTGAGCACGTTGCGCGCTTTTGCAGTCAGTTTCAGTCCCCGCACGGCAGGAAGCTCCATCAAAAACGTTCAATCTGCGGTGAGGTTACAAAAGCTCCACCAGCGAATCAACCACAATATCGGCGCCCATCTCGTCGATGCGTCCCCCGTAGTTGTATCCATAGCGCACGGCGACCACCGGAACGCCGGCGCGCTGGGCGGCTTCGATGTCGTTGATGGAGTCGCCCACCATCAGGGTGCGGCCGGCATCGCCGTCCAGTTGTTCGATGGCGTGATGCAGCTGGGCCGGATCGGGTTTCTTTACCGGCAGCGTGTCGCCACTGATGGCCACGTCGAACCAGTGCGCCAGGTTCATCTTCTCCAGCAGCGGACCGGTGAAGGCCGTCGGCTTGTTGGTCACCACCGCCAGTCGGCCGCCGGCCGCCTTGGCGGCTTTCAGGAAGGGCTCGACGCCGTCATAGACGCGGGAAAGCCCGCCGTTGAGATCGGCGTAGGCCTTGAAAAAGAGCGTCTGGGCATCGTGAAAATCGGCGTCGCTCAGGGCCGGGCCGTTTTCGTGATCGAACCGGTCGGCCAGGGCGCGGCGAACCAGAATCCCCGCGCCATTACCCACCCACTGGCGGACCTTGTCCGCACCTGCAGGCGGGCGACCCAGGCCTTCCAGCATGGCGTCGATCGCCGCCGCCAGATCCGGCGCGCTGTCCACCAGCGTGCCGTCCAGGTCAAACAGGATGGTGTCCGGCCACTGGCCATCGAAGAACTGCTTCATACGGAACGCGCCAGCTTGATCTGCTCGTGCATGGCGTCGATGGTGGTCTTGTAGTCTTCGGTGTTGAAAATCGCGGAACCGGCCACGAACGTGTCCGCACCGGCCTCAGCAATTTCGCGGATGTTATCCACTTTCACGCCGCCGTCGATTTCCAGGCGAATCGCCTTGCCGCTGGCATCGATCCGCTTACGGGCCTCGCGCAGTTTGTCGAGGGTGCCCGGGATGAACTTCTGGCCGCCAAAGCCCGGGTTGACCGACATCAGCAGGATCATGTCGATACGATCCATCACGTGGTCGAGGTAGTGCAGGGGCGTGGCCGGGTTGAACACCAGACCCGCCTGGCAGCCGCCGTCCTTGATCAGTTGCAGGGAGCGGTCGATGTGCTCGGACGCTTCCGGGTGGAACGTGATGTAGGTGGCGCCCGCGTCGATGAACATGCGGATCAGGTCGTCCACCGGCTTGACCATCAGATGGGCGTCGATCGGTGCGGTGACGCCGTGCTTGCGCAACGCTTCGCAGACCATGGGGCCGATGGTCAGGTTGGGAACATAATGGTTGTCCATGACGTCGAAGTGGACAATATCGGCACCGGCGGCCAGGACGTTATCGACTTCCTCGCCCAGTCGGGCAAAATCGGCTGACAGGATCGAAGGGGCGATCAGATCGGGCAACATGAGTTGATCTCTCTCGGGATTCTTTAATGCGAGCGAAAAGGGACTGGTAGTCTATCAGCTTGAACCGAACTATTAGAGGGGTGATTGTGCTTAGGAGTATCCGCAAAGCGCGCTGGGTCAGTCTGGTTCTGTTATGGGCGGCAGCCGGTCTGGCCCTGGCTCAGGACTCGGGCAGTTCCACCAAGGCAACAGACACACCGGCGGATGGCACGGCCGCCAAAGCAGTCGACGCCCAACCCTCCAAGGAGCGCCCCTTCATCTCTACCGGCCAGGACTATCAGGCCCTCGCCGATATGCGGCCTGAGAAAACCGTCTGGCTGGATGCGGGCGCCAATGGCCGGGTGGTCGGGTTGCTGGAACAGGAGCAGCAGACGCCGGCGATGGGGGCCATCCTGATCCTGGCGGATGAAGGGCAGAGTGCCGATGCCGCTCTCGCTGGCGCCCTGCGGGATCCCCTGGCCCAGGACGGTTGGGCCACCATGACCCTGGGCCTGGTGGCGCCGCCGTATCCGCTGGTGCAGGCGCGCCATGAAAATGGCCTCGCGAGTCAGGCGGTGCCGTCTCCGGAAAAACCTGCAGACAGCGGCGCAGCCGATGCCCAGGACAAGGCCGAGGACAAGGCAAAACCCGGCGCCGGAGGCTCGGGCTCGATCATCGATGTGCTGTCGAGCACGGATCTCGATCAGATCCGCAAGGACTATCAGGATAAAATCAGCGCCCAGATCAATGCGGCGGTCAGCCACCTGCGGGGTATGGGGTATCAGCGGGTGGTGCTGTTGGGTGTGGGCCGTGGTGCGCGGGAAATGGTCGGTCAGGCCCTTCGCGGCGCTGGCGCCGGCAGCGGCGAGCCGCAGATGCTGGCCTGGGTGACACCCGTGCTGCAGTCGTCGGATCTGGACTCGGTGGCAAAGGCGGATGCCGGCCAGTTGCGTGTGCTGGACCTACGCTCGAGTCTCGTGAATACCGAGCCCATGCACGACCAGAAAGCGGTGATCCATCGGGGTGGCTTTCAGGGCTATCAGCAGCAACGGGTCTCGATCGATCGTCATCCGGGCCGGGACGATGCCGGTCTGGTGGCCGGTCGGGTCAGCAGTTGGCTGAAACAGACGCTTGAGCCGGATGCGGAATAACGCGGTCAACCGCGAGCCCGTTCCCGCTTCTTGATGATTTCCCAGGCCTGCTGGTAGCGCAGCAGGCGCTCCTTGGCCTGGGCGTACTCGGCGTCGCTCAGGCCGGTGCCCAGTTTGTCGGGGTGGCACTCCGAAACCAGCCGGCGGTAGGCGCGCTTCATGTCTTTCAGGCTGGTTCGGGCCTGGACGCCCAAGAGCTTGCAGGCCTCATCGTAGGAAGACGGCGCCGGCCGGAGTTCGGGGCGCGCCCGACGGTTATGGCGGGCGTAACTGTCCAGCACGATGTCCATGGCATCCACCGGCAGACCGGTACGATCGACGGCATCCTCACAGCGATAGCGCCGCTGCTTGCTGGGCGCGCCCTGAAGCTGGGTCGCATGGCCCAGGCAGAACAGGATCACCAGCGCCGGCTCCGGATTGAGGCTGTTCTGCAGACGCATGCGCAGCCCTCGCGAGCCGGGCAGCTCGCTCACGTCCTTGCCCCGCTGGAATTCCCGGATCGCACGTCGGCGCTGCGCGGGGGATAGCTTCAAGGCACGCATCAGGCTTTCGGCAAAGCGGATGTCCTGCTCGCTCACCCGGCCGTCGGCTTTGGCCACGTATCCCAGGAAGAAAAACAGGTGCTTCCGTGCCCAGCCGGGCAGAGAGGTGCGCTCCAGCAACGTGGTCGCCTCATGATTGCTTGCGCTGAGGACGCTGAACAGCGTGTTGAAGCTTCGTTCCAGGCGACCGGACAGGCCCGTTGGGGCGGATGAGGCGCTCACGACGGGGAATCTCCGTTCTCTCGCAGTTGCCGGTCCAGGCTCGCCAGTCGTTCCGGAGTCCCGATGTCCTGCCAGTCGCCGCGGTGATGGACGCCTGCGACCCGGCCTTGCGCCATGGCCTCCCGTAACAGTGGGGCCAGCTTGCGATAGCCCGGTTCCAGCGTTTCGAACAGACTGCGATGGAGCAGGCTGATGCCGCTGAAGGTCAGGCGCGGGCAGCCGTTGTCGAAGACGCGTCCAGAGTCACTCAAATGAAAGTCGCCGTCGGGATGCTGGGGTGGGTTGTCGGTCAGTACCAGCACGGCCTGGTCGCCGTTGGATGGTTGCAGGCTGGCGAGATCGAAGTCGCACCAGATGTCGCCGTTGACCACCAGGAACCAGTCGCTGTCGCCGGTGAGGTGGGGGAGCGCCTGGCGGATGCCGCCGGCGGTTTCCAGGGGCTCCGGTTCCGGCGAGTAGTGAATCCGCACGCCGTATCCATGGCCGTCACCAAGTGCCGCCTGCAATTGGTCACCCAGCCAGGACGGATTGATGACCACGTCGTGATAGCCGGCCTTCGCCAGTTTCTCGATCTGGTGCTCGATCAGGGCCTTGCCGCCGGCCTGCAGCAGGGGCTTGGGCGTCTCCAGCGTCAGCGGCCGCATCCGCTCGCCCTTGCCGGCGGCGAGTATCATGGCTTTCACGGTCAGGCCGCCTGCTTCTCGAGGAGCGGGATCACCCGGTTTGCCAACCACTCGTAAAAATGGCGCAGGGCCGGTTGCCGGTCGCTGGCTTCCAGCAGGTAATTGACGGTTCGCGGAATATCCTCGAGATAGCGTCGCTTGCCGTCGCGGATGGCCAGTCGGGCAAAAATGCCGGACGCCTTCAGATGGCGCTGCATGCCCATCAGTTCCACCCACTGGCGGAAGGTCTCCCGGTCGGCCTGGTGCAGACCGGCATCGCGGGTCAGCAGCCGGAAATCCTCAATCCAGCGGGCAATGTTTTCTTCTGGCCAGTGGATATAACAATCCTTGACCAGCGACACGAGGTCATAGGTCACCGGGCCGCGTACCGCATCCTGAAAATCGATGACGCCCAGATCCACGTTGTCACCCAGCACCAGCAGGTTGCGGGAATGGTAATCGCGGTGCACCGGCACTTCCGGTTGCGCCAGGGCGGCTTCTTTCAGGAGCGCGAAGGTGGTCTCCAGCAGACAGTGTTCCTGGTCGGTCAGCTCCAATCCCAGGTGTTGAACCAGCAGCCAGTCGCGGAACAGCGCCATTTCCCGGTCAAGCAGGGCGGCGTCGTAGGGCGGCAACGGGTAGTCCACCGGGTCGGCTGTGGCCTGGATGTGGCTCAGGGCCTTCAGGGCCAGGCCGTACAGGTGATCCACATTGTCGTCGTTCAGGTGGTCCAGCAGCAGCTCGTCGCCGAAGTCCTCCAGCAGCAGGAAACCCTGCTCCCGGTCCTCGGCATGAATGGCCGGCACATGGATGCCTTCGGCATGCCACTGGCGGGCGATGGCCACGAAGGGGGCCACGCCTTCCTTGCCCGGTGGCGCGTCCATGACAATGAACGGACGCGGTGCGTCGGCGTCGGGCTGGCCGGTCACCCGGAAATAGCGACGGAAACTGGCGTCGCCGGAAACGGTCTCAGGGTGGGCCTGGCGGAAGCCGGGCTGCTGGCGCACCCAGTCGGTCAAAGCGGTGAGTCTGCTGTCCATGAAAGTCGTCTTGTCGATTGGGAAAGGCCCGTCACAGGGCGATGGACTCAATTCCCGGAAAATATCAGAAGGCCGGGTTGGCGGCAAAAGGGCCGTGCCTCCGTTTGCCGGCCCGTTGCCGCTTGCGTCGTTAACAAGGGTGGCCCGGGCGTGTAAACTACCGGCGGCCTTCAAGACAGTACGGGATCCGATTATCGTGCCATTGCACCGTTCTTCCAAATCGCACCTACGCAATAGCAGTGGCCCGCTGTGGATTGGCATCGCCGCCTTGCTGACATCCGCCCAGGCATCCGCCCAGAGCGCCGCCGAAATTGACTGGCGCCCCCGCAGCGAACTGCCCGAGTCCCGACTGGCCACCCTGCCGCCGTCCTGCAGCGGCGCCTACGTGCAGCCGGACTTTGGCGACGACAGCTCGCCGTTATTCGGTGCCGGTACCAGCAACACCGACCTGCCCATCGAAGCCAGCGGCCTCAACGCCCGCTATGAAATGGACTCCCAGATGACCCTGGAGGGCGACGTCAAGCTGCGCCAGGGCACCTTTTCGGCCAGCGGCAGCCGCGCGCAATACAACCAGACCACCGGCGAGATGAGGCTGAACGGCCCGATGGTAAGCCGCGGGCAGGGCTTCCTGCTGACCGGTGACAACGCCCGCTACGATGCCAACAGCGGTGAACTGCAGGTCAATTCCGCGACCTTCCTGATTCACCAGGCGGAAATGCGCGGCAGCGCAGGCTTCCTGTCGCGGCCTTCGGAAAACATCGTTGATATCCAGGACGGCCGGCTGACCACCTGTTCGCCGGAGAGCAACGCCTGGGCGATCGTGGCCTCGGACATCGAGCTGGACCGGGCCGAAGGCTTCGGCACGGCGACCCACGTGCGACTGGAAGTGGAGGACATTCCCGTCTTCTACTGGCCCTACATCACCTTCCCGATCGACGATCGCCGCAAGACCGGTTTCCTGTACCCGACCTTCGGTACGTCCAACACCGGCAGCGGCATGTTCCTGTCGGTGCCGTATTACCTGAACCTGGCGCCCAACTACGACGCCACGCTGACGCCGCAATACATCAACGGCCGCGGGCTGTTTACCGAAGCCGAAGGTCGTTACCTCAGCCAGTATGGCGAATCGGTCCTGCAGCTCGGCTATATCAACAACGACCAGTATTTCAAGGATGAAAATCCGGGGGAAGGTGGTGAACGCTGGGGACTGGATTTCACCAGTCGTGCCCGCTTCGGCTCTGGCTGGAACGGCTACGCGGATTACTCGGTGGTCTCCGACAATGACTACCTGAGCGACCTCAACCGTTCGCTGGATATCAACGAGGCCACGCACCTGACCCGCCGGGCCGGTGTTCGCTACAACAGCCCGCACCAGTATTTCGAAAGCTACGTCTACGGCTACCAGACCATCAAGGACAGCATCAGCGACGCCCAGAAGCCCTATGCCCAGTTGCCCGAAGTCATATACGGCGCGGACTACGAATGGGGCGTGGCCCAGGCCGCGGTGGAATCCCAGTACACCTATTTCTACCGGGACAACGACAACCTGACCGGCATCGACAGGACCAACGGGCATCGCCTGCGGGTGGCGCCGGAACTGGCTCTGGATTTCCGTGAGGTCTGGGGTTACTCGCGACCGTCCGTGACGCTGGATTTCACCGAGTATCAGCTGGAAGACTACGACCTGCGTGACGACAACCAGATCAGCCGATCCATCCCCATCTACGAGTGGGACAACGGGCTTTATTTCGATCGCCGCGACACGCTGTTCGACATTCCCTACAACCAGACTCTCGAGCCGCGGCTGTACTACGTTTACTCCAAATACGAAGACCAGAGCGACATTCCGGACTTCGATTCCGGCCTGAAGGATTTCAGTTTCGACTCGCTGTTCTCGCCCAACCGTTTCAGTGGCGGCGACCGGATCGCCGACAACAATCGTCTGACCGCGGCGGTGACGACCCGGTTCAATGACCTGAACACCGGTCTGGAACGGGCCCGTTTCAGCATCGGCCAGGTCTATTACTACGACGACCGGCGGGTGAGCCTGGACGGGCAGGGCGCCGATACCCGCAGCGATTCGCCCCTGGCGGGTGAAGCCGTGGTGCGGCCGACCGAAAACCTCGACCTGCGCGTGTCCGGCCTGTGGGATCCCCGCGAGCGGCGCACCGAAGAGGGCCGCAGCCAACTGGTTTATCACTCGGCGGACTACCGTTATCTGGCGACCCTCGGTCACACCTACGATCGCGATGATTTCGAACAGATGGATATCGGCGCGGTTTTTCCTGTCACAGACAACATCAGTCTGATCGGCCGCTGGCTGTATGACGCCGAATCGGACCGCACCGCCGGCTCCCTGGCCGGCTTCGAGTACACCGCCTGTTGCTGGAGCTTCCAACTGGTCAGCCAGAGCTACCTGACGAGTGACCGCGAACTCGACCACCGCATCCTGTTCCAGATCCAGTTGAAAGGGCTGGGCGGCAGTGGCGGGTCCAGCGACCGTGTCTCGGATGCGATCTACGGATTCAGCGAGCGCGAGAAGCGGATCTTCGGTCAGAAAGGTTCAACCTATTGAGATCAGTCTGAGCCGGTCCGAATGGACCGGTTCGCCATTTGAAAACTGAGGTGAATATGAAGGCATCCCTGCGCCTGTGCGCACGTGTCATGGTCCTGCTGATGCTGGCGGTGACCGCCCAGAACGCACTGGCTGAACGCAAGCCGCTGGACAGTGTCATCGCCATCGTCGATGACAGTGTGATCCTGCAGTCCGAACTGGACAGCCGGGTGCGCACGGTCAAGGCCCGGCTCAACGCCCAGGGCACCAGCCTGCCGCCCCAGAGCGTGCTGGAGAAACGAGTGCTGGACCAACTGATCCAGGACTCCATCCAGCTGCAGATGGCGGACAAGATGGGGATGCGGATCAGCGACAACGAGCTGAACGACACCATGCAGAGCATCGCCAAACGCAACGGCTACACGCTCGAACAGTTCGAGGACGCCCTGGCCAGCGAAGGACTCACCTACCGTGAGGCCCGCGAGCAGATCCGCCGCGAAATGCTGATCAGCCGGGTGCAGCAGCGCCGGGTCGACAGCCGGGTGCGGGTTACCAAGCGGGAAGTGGATAACTTCCTCCAGGCCCAGGCCGGCCGCGAAAAGAGCGGTGAGGAATACCTGCTGGGCAACATCCTGGTGGCCGTCGACGACTTCAACAATGCCGACGAAGTGGACGCCGCCCAGGCCAAGGCCGAGAAGCTGCGCCAGGAAATCGCCAACGGTACCGATTTCAAACAGGTGGCCGTGGCAGAGTCCGACGGCTCCAACGCGCTGGACGGCGGTGTGCTGGGCTGGCGCACCGAAAACCAGTTGCCGTCCCTGGTGGTCGACGTGGTGCCCGAGCTTGAAGTGGGTCAGCCGTCCCAGGTACTGCGCAGCGGCAGCGGCTTCCACATCGTGACCGTGCTGGACAAACGGGGCGGCGACAACGGCAAGCTGGTGGAGCAGTCCAAGGTCCGTCATATCCTGATTCGTCCGAGCGACGCGCGCACCGACGCCCAGGCCCAGAGCCTGATCAACGAGATCTACGACAAGCTCAAGAACGGCGCCGACTTTGCGGCACTGGCCAAGGAATACTCCGACGACAGCGTCTCCGGTTCCGACGGCGGCAACCTGGGCTGGGTCAGCCCGGGCGAGATGGTGCCGGCGTTCGAGCAGGCCATGAAAGAGGCGAAAGTTGGCGAACTGAAAGGGCCATTCCGGTCCCGCTTCGGCTGGCATATCCTGCAGGTTCAGGATCGCCGCCAGAAAGACATTGGTGACAAGCTCAAAGAAAACGAAGCCCGCCAGGTGCTCTACCGCCGCAAGTACGAAGTCGAGTTGCAGAACTGGCTGCGTGAAATCCGCGAAGAAGCCTACGTGGACATCAAGGGCCAGGACGACGACAACGCCCAGGCCAAGGGAAAAGGCGGTGACACGCCCGGCAATCCGCAGGAGAGCGCTGACGCATCATGACCCAGCCGCTGACCCTGGCCCTGACCGCCGGTGAACCGGCGGGCATCGGTCCCGACCTCTGCCTGCAGCTGGCGCAGGAAACGCGGGAGGCGGGGATCGTCGTGGTGGCTGATCGGGAGTTGCTCGAGTCCCGGGCCGTCACACTGGGTCTGGATGTGGCACTTCGGGACTGGCAGCCGGGCGATGCGGCGGAAACGACCGCTGGCCGGTTGTCCGTTCTCACCGTCCCGGGCCTGCAGACCCGCGAAGCCGGCCAGCTCGATGCGGCCAACAGCCGCTACGTCCTGGCGACCCTGGAAACCGCGGCACGCGGCTGTCTGGACGGCACTTTTGACGGCATGGTCACCGCGCCGGTCCACAAGGGCGTGATCAACGACGCCGGCATTGCGTTCAGCGGCCATACGGAATTCTTGCAGGATCTCTGTGGTGTCGAGCGGGTGGTGATGATGCTCGCGACCGACGGTCTGCGGGTCGCGCTGGTAACCACCCACTTACCCCTGAAAGACGTTTCCGCGGCGATTACTCCTGAACGCCTGACCCAGGTCACGCGCATTCTCGATCACGACCTGAAAACCTTCTTCGGGGTGGTCGAGCCCCGCATCCTGGTGTCCGGACTGAATCCCCACGCGGGTGAGGGGGGGCATCTGGGCCGGGAGGAAATCGAGGTGATCGAGCCGACGCTGGATCAGTTGCGCGGTGAAGGCCTTCACCTGATCGGCCCGCTGCCCGCCGACACCCTGTTCACGCCGCACTGGCTGGATGACGCGGATGCCGTGCTCGCCATGTACCACGATCAGGGCCTGCCGGTGCTCAAGTTCAAGGGCTTCGGCAATGCCGTGAACGTGACGCTGGGGCTGCCCATCGTGCGCACGTCCGTCGATCACGGCACCGCCCTGGATCTCGCCGGCAAAGGTACGGCTGACGCCGGCAGCCTGCACACCGCCATAATCACCGCAATCAAGATGGCGCGTTGTCGCCGGGATGCCGCTCATGTCTAAATCCGCTGGCCACCAGGCCCGTAAACGCTTTGGCCAGAACTTCCTGCACGACCCGGGCGTGATCGAACGCATCGTGCGGGCGATCCATCCGCAGCCGGACGACGTGCTGGTGGAAATCGGCCCGGGCCTGGGCGCTCTGACCGAAGAGTTACTGGCCGTGAATCCGGCGCTGCAGGTGGTGGAACTGGATCGCGACCTGATCCCGGTGCTGCGGACCAAGTTCTTCAACTACCCCGACTTCCGCATCCACGAAGCGGACGCGCTGCGCTTCGATTTTGCCGAACTGGCGCAGGACAAGCCCCTGCGGATTGTCGGTAACCTGCCCTACAATATTTCCACGCCGCTGATCTTCCACCTGCTGGAGCAGGCGGGCGTGGTGCAGGACATGCACTTCATGCTGCAGAAGGAAGTGGTGCAGCGTCTGGCGGCCACGGCCGGCGACAAGCACTATGGCCGGCTGGGCATCATGGCCCAGTATTTCTGTCAGGTGCAGCCGCTTTTCGAAGTCGGTCCGGGCGCCTTCCGACCGGCGCCGAAGGTGGATTCGGCCATCGTTCGTCTGGTGCCTCATAAGACGCTGCCGTTTCCGGCGAAGGACCTGAACCTGCTACAGTCTGTGGTGCGAACCGCTTTCAATGCGCGGCGCAAAACCCTGCGTAAGGCGCTGGGCAGCCTCGTCAGCGCGGATGACTTGCGCGCACTGGATATTGACGATGGTCTGCGTCCGGAGAACCTGACCCTGCAGGAATATGTCCGTATCGCCGATTTTCTCGCGGGTTAAAGGCGCCGTCGTTCCGCTCAGGCAACGCACCGTAATGAATGGATTTCGAGTCCCATGACCGATTACGCCGTAGGTGACATCCAGGGTTGTTACGACCGCCTGCAGGATGTCCTCGACATTGTCGATTTCTCGCCCTCCCAGGATAGCCTGTGGGTGGCGGGAGACCTGATCAACCGCGGGCCGTCGTCGCTGGCGACCCTGCGTTTCATCGAAAGCCTGGGCAGCTCGGCCCGGGTGGTGCTGGGCAATCACGATCTGCACCTTCTGGCGGTGGCCCTGGGCGGCCACGCCATCAAGCGCAAGGACACGCTGCAGGAAATCCTCGATGCCGAGGACGTCAATTACCTGATTGGCTGGCTACGCCGACAGAACCTGGCGATTTATGATGCGGCCAGGGACCTGTTTATGAGCCATGCCGGCCTGCCGCACATCTGGTCGGTGAATGACGCCCTGGGTTACAGCCGGGAGTTGGAAGCCGTATTGCAGAGCGGCGACGCTGAAGGCTATTTTCGCGAGATGTACGGCAACGAACCGGCCGGTTGGCAACCGGGGCTGACCGGCATGGATCGCTGGCGGGTGATCACCAACTATTTCACCCGCATGCGTTTTATCGCCGAAGATGGCCGGCTGGACCTGATTACCAAGGATTCCGCCACCAATGCTCCTGAAGGCTTTGCGCCCTGGTTCCAGTTCCCCCGTCAGGATCAGACCCGGGTCATCTTTGGCCATTGGGCGTCGCTGGAGGGCCGCACCGGGATCGATCGTTACATCGCGCTGGACACCGGCTGCGTCTGGGGTGGCAAGCTGACCCTGATGGACCTGGACAGCGGGGAGCGCGTGCACTGTGACTGCTGAGCGCGGCGTGACCCGCTGGATCCTGCTGGTGGGAGCCCTGTTTGCGCTGACCGGCGTCATGGCCGGCGCCTTCGGGGCTCATGGTCTGCGCCAGATGGTTTCCCCGCGAGGCCTGGAGGTCTTCCAGACCGGCGTGACCTATCAGATGTATCATGCCCTGGCGCTGCTGGCGGTTGCCGTCCTGAGTGGGCTGGGGCTGGCGCACCGTTGGCTGAAGGCGGCCGCCGGCTTTTTCATTGCTGGCATCCTGCTGTTCAGCGGCAGTCTGTACGGCCTGGTGCTGCTGGAACTGAAGGCACTGGGGCCTGTCACGCCCGTGGGAGGGCTGTGTTTCATGATCGGCTGGATCTGTCTGGTGATCGCAGCCGTCAAACGTCATCCGGAGAATGAAGATCGTGCTGATTCAACTGAACGGTGAATCCCGCGAACTGACGGACACCGCAACCGTCGCCACCCTGATCGAACAACTGGGACTGGGTGGACGGCGCCTGGCGGTGGAAGTCAACGAAGACATCGTGCCGCGCAGTCGCCACGGCGAACATCGGTTGCAGGCCGGTGACCGGGTCGAGGTGGTTCACGCCATCGGCGGCGGCTGATGGCGTAACCGCCGTTCCGGACGGGGCCGCGGTGTATCGCGCACCGGGTTTCACGCGCTGTTTATCCAATCCTTCTATTGTTTGACCCAATCCAGCGGGGCGTCGTCCCGCTGCAGTCAGGACCACGTTATGACCGAGCCAAAACAGGACAAACCACTGATTGTCGCCGGACGCACCTACCAGTCCCGCTTGCTGGTGGGGACCGGCAAATACCAGGATCTGGAAGAAACCGGCCGGGCCATCGAGGCCAGCGGTGCGGAGATCGTCACCGTGGCCGTACGCCGGACCAACATCGGCCAGAACCCGGACGAGCCCAACCTGTTGGATGTGGTTTCGCCGGATCGCTATACCATCCTGCCCAATACCGCCGGCTGCTTCACCGCCAAGGATGCGGTGCGCACCTGTCGTCTGGCCCGTGAACTGCTGGACGGCCACAATCTGGTAAAACTGGAAGTGCTCGGGGAAGAGAAAACCCTGTACCCCAACATGCCGGCGACGCTGGAGGCGGCCGAAACCCTGATCAACGACGGGTTTGAGGTGATGGTGTACACCAGCGACGATCCGCTGCTGGCCAAACGCCTGGAAGAAATGGGCTGCGTTGCGGTCATGCCGCTGGGCGCGCCGATCGGCTCCGGGCTGGGCATCCAGAACCGCTACAACATCCGCATGATCGTCGAGAACGCCGACGTGCCGATCCTGGTGGATGCCGGCGTGGGCACCGCGTCGGATGCGACCATTGCGATGGAGTTGGGCTGTGACGGCGTGCTGATGAACACCGCCATCGCCCAGGCCGGTGACCCGATTCGCATGGCCCGGGCCATGAAGTTGGCGATCGAGTCCGGTCGCGAAGCCTGGCTGGCGGGTCGCATGCCTCGGCGTGCCTACGCCAGTGCCTCGTCGCCCATCGACGGAACGTTTTTCTAGGACACATCGACCGAAAAAGAGGAGCGATAAAGGCTCCCGATCAAAGAAAACAGAACCGCGATAAGGCGGTCACGTGGGGGCAGCGCTGGTCCCCGGAAAGACCCGGGCAGGCTGGCATACGGTGAGCCGGTCCGGAGAAACCATCTTTCGGAGCTGGAATTACCGAATGACTGACAAAACACCGAGCCGCCGCGAGCGGATCCTGCAGACTCTGGCAGAAATGCTGGAGACTGCCCCCGATGCACGGATAACCACGGCGGCGCTGGCGCGTTCCGTGGGCGTGACCGAAGCCGCCCTGTACCGGCATTTTCCCAGCAAGCGGAAAATGTTCGAGGGCCTGATCGAGTTTGTGGAGGAAACGGTGTTTACCCGCTGCCAGCTCATCCTGCGGGAGGAAGAGGACGCCCGCAGCCGGCTGCGTAAGCTGGCCCAACTGGTGCTGGTGTTCGCCCAGCGCAACCCCGGGCTGTGCCGGGTGCTGACCGGCGACGCCCTGGTGGGCGAGGATCCCGGCCTGCGGCATCGGGTGTCCCAGTTCTTCGAACGCCTGGAAACCCAGGCCCGGCAGGTCATCAAGGAAGGGGAAATCCGCCAGGGCCTGCGCCCGGCCACCAGCTCCGCGCGCACGGCGGAATGGTACACGACGTTGATCGAGGGCCGTATCCAGCGGTTTACCCGATCCTCCTTCCAGCATCGTCCGGATGCGCATTTCGATGAATTCTGGGAAGCGCTTGCGTTAGGGATCTGGCGCACAGCAGAATAGGGTCTTCAACCGCTACGCTTTGCCCGTGTTTTGCGCTGCCTCTCAGGCATTGGCCAAGAATCGCATTACACTCCGTAAGATAGCGGTTTCATAATAACAAGATTGGGGCGGGAAACGCCCCGACTTCCAGGCGTGGTGGAGGGACGGTTGCCGTTTCAACGAGGCAGCCAGCCCTGAGGACCCGGAAGCAGTTACCGGCAGGACCGGTACCGGTGAAATCGCGTGATGGTCTGAACCAGGCGATGAATCAGGATGTCTCAATACAGATTGGTGTGTTCCGGCGGGCTGGCGTTTCTGGCCGCCGTGCTCTTCCCCCTATCCCAATGCTTCGCGGACACTGATCCTGCGGAGCATCCCGTTGTCGAGATCGCGACCGGCGACTGGCAACCCTATGTCGACGCGTCGCTGCCGGACTTTGGTCCCATGGGCCACATCATCAAGCTGGCCTTCGCCCGGGCTGGTTATGACGTCAAATTCAACGTCTATCCCTGGACCCGCAACGCCCAGTTCGTCGCCACCGGCGAACAGGACGCCATGATGCCCTATTACTGTTCCGACGCGCGGGCCCGCAAGTACCTCTGCAGTCTGCCCATCGTCGATGGCGAACAGGTGTTTTTCTATCGGCGCGGGGACCAATTCGACTGGGACAGCATGGCGGACCTGCAGGGCTACACCATTGGCGCCACCCTGGGGTATTTTTATGGCCAGCCGTTCGAGCGGGCCGAAAAGGCGGGGGAGATTACCGTCAAACGGATTGCCGAGGATGCCGGCAATGTGCGGCTGCTCGCCCATGGCCGGATCGATCTCTACCCGCAGGACCGGGCGGTCGGTTACGGCATGATCCGTGCCGTCCTGCCCAAGGACCAATGGGGATCGATCACGCACGACCCGCACCCGTTGCATCGCAAGTCGTTGCACCTGCTGTTCAGCCGCAAGACCGGCCGGGGCGACGAGCTGATGGCGCAGTTCAACACCCAGCTCCAGGCGATGCGCGAGAGTGGCGAGCTCGACAATCTGCTGGAACCCATCTATGAGGACCAGCGGGCCGTGCACCGGGCTCACTCGGCCGCCGTTCATGACGACGAGGCGTCAGGCGTTGCCGAGTAAATCCTGCAGCCGGTCGAACAGGGCCGGCGCGCAGATCAACAGATCCTTCGGCCAGAGATCCTCGGGGTAACCCGCCGGCACCGGCGAGAAATGCCCGCAACGGGCTCCGGCCTCCAGCGCAATCACCCGCGCTGCCGCAAAATCCCACGGGCTGACGGTCTCGTAGTAGGCGTCCAGGCGTCCTGCAGCCACCCAGCAGATATCCAGTGCCGCCGAGCCAATGCGTCGCAGGTCGCGGCAGTGATGGAGCATCACGTCCAGCCGCCGGATCAGCGGTGCCAGTTCGTCCTTGCCATAAGGGAAGCCGGTGGCGAACAGGGCCTCGCGCGGGGTGTCGGCTTCGCTGTTGTGGATGGCCTCGCCGTTCAGGGTGGCCCCCTGACCCAGCACAGCCCGGAAGGTCTCGCCGGCAAACGGCGCGTGGACCAGACCCATCTGCACCGCTCCCTGATCGGCAAAGGCAATGGACACGGCCACCTGGGGATGGCCATAGGCGTAGTTCACCGTGCCGTCGATGGGATCGACAATCCACAGCGGCGTGTCCAGGTTTTCCGCCTGGCTCTTATCCGGGGACGCTTCCTCGGACAGGATGCGATGGTCGGGAAAGCGCGTGCGGATGGCCTTCGCAATCAGCTCATCCGCCATCACGTCGGCGTGGGTGACCAGTTCGGTTTGCGCCTTGTAGTCGGTTCGCAGGCGGTTTTCCTCGCGCTCACGGACGATCAATTCGCCCGCTTCACGGGCAATCTGTTCGGCAAAATCGGCAATTTCAGTCAGGGACACGGGCTGTCCTTTTGCATAGCGGCGGATGGGAAGCCTCAGGATGCCTGTTTGTCGGGAAGGTGACAATGCGGAACCGGACCCGAGTCTCCCCGGGCCCGGCGCTGAGTCAGAGGGCCTCCAGCCATTTCTCCAGCTTGTCCATGGCCAGCTTCAGGCGCGGGCAGGCCTGATCGACGAAGGCGTCGTCCAGGGGCGTGTCGGCGTAGTCGCTGGCGGCCAGGGCCAGAGCTTCGCCGCCGTCGAAGTCGACAAAGGCCAGGCGCGCACTGAGCTTGTCCGGTACGAAGCCGAAGTCGCTGGCGGGCAGGATGGCGATGCCGGTGTCTTCCAGAATGGCTGTACACAGGGCCGGGCTGGTCTTGATGTCGTGGCGGGCCAGCGCCTCCTGGTAGTCCACGAAGTCCGGGAACAGGTAAAACCCGCCCTGGGGCCTTTGGCACCAGATGCTCATGGCCTCCAGCCGGCGGTGCAGGTACTCGCCAATCACCTTGAGTACGCGCCGGGAATTGTGCAGGTAGAGGTCGATGTCCTCGCCGCCATCGAAGGCGGTGACTGCCGCGTGCTGGATGGGCGCGCTGGTGGCCGTGTAAGTCTCGCTGGCGATGATCGCCATGGCGTCCTGCAGCGGGCGCAGTTCTTCCGGGAAGATAAAACACCCCACACGCCAGCCGCCCGCGCCCGCCCACTTGCTCAGACCGGTGCTGATGATGGTCCCTTCCGGGTAGTAGCGGGCGATGGACTTGTGTTGTCCTTCGAAGTGCACCTCGCCGTAGATCTCATCCGACAGCAGGATCAGGTTGTACTTGCGGGCCACGTTGGCAATGGCCAGCAGCTGATCGTCGGTGTAGGTACAGCCGGTCGGGTTGGACGGGTAGTTGAGGATCAGGATGCGCGGCCGGGTCGGGTCGTCGCGGCAGATGATGTCCAGTTCCTCGGCGGTCAGTTGCCAGTTGTTCTCCGCATGGGTCGGCAGCCAGTGGACCGAGCGACCGATGATGCGGGCCTGCGGTGCATAGGACACCCAGCTGGGGCGCGGGATCAGCAGGTCACCGTAGTAGGCCAGTTGCAGGATGAACAGCAGTTCCTTGGAGCCCGGGCCGATCAGGACGTCTTCCCAGGTCGATCGCATGTTCTGGCTGCGGTTGATGTAGCCGGAGATGGACTGACGCAGGGCCTTGAGCCCTTTCACCGGCAGGTAGTCCTTCTCGAAGGCGTGCTCGCGCAGGGCTTCGGTGACCCGTTCGGGGACGGGGAAGGGGGACTGACCCAGGCCGAGTTTGATGATGTCGCGCCCTTCCTGGCGGAGCTGGTTGCTCAGCTCGTTGATGCGCAGGGTGGCGGACGGCTGGATGCCGCGTACGTTCAGGTTGATGGCATAACGGTGGTCGGTTTGTATGTCCATGGCTCCGGTCTATGTTGGGGAGTGATTCCGGTGGAATCTCCGAACAGGCACCTCGTGTCGTGCCTGTTCGGCGGTTCCCAACCCCAGTATAGGAAATCGCCTTCCGGGATTAAGTCGCTCCCGAGTAGGTGATTGCCGAAGTCTGGACTGCAATCCGTCTCAGTTGCCGTTGTGGCAGGTCAACTGCTTCAGCTCCTCGTCGAAAACCCGGGTGTTTTCACGGTAATCCACCGGCACGTCCACCAGGTGAATGCCGCCGGCTTCAAGGGCTTTGGCCAGGGTGGGCGCCAGTTCAGCCGCGCTCTGGACGCGATGGCCGGTGGCGCCGTAGGACTCGGCGTATCGCACGAAATCCGGGTTGCCGTAATCCAGTCCGAAGTTCGCGAAGCCGTCCTGCCCCTGCTTCCACTTGATCATGCCGTAGGCGCTGTCGTTGACGATTAAAATCACCAGGTTGAGCTTGAGCCGCACCGCGGTTTCCAGCTCCTGGCTGTTCATCATGAAGCCGCCGTCGCCGCAGATCGCCATGATCTTCTGGTCGGGATAGAGCATGGCCGCCGCCATGGCGCTGGGCAGGCCGGCGCCCATGGAGGCGAGGGCGTTGTCCAGCAACACCGTGTTGTTGTCGTAGGCCTTGTAGTTACGGGCGAACCAGATCTTGTACATGCCGTTGTCCAGCGCAATGATGCCGTCCTCAGGCATCACCCGGCGCACATCCGCAACAATCCGCTGGGGCAGGACCGGGAAGCTGTCGCTGTCGGTTTTCTCCCGCAGGTGCTTCTCCACTGATTCCTTCACCCGCATGAATTCCTCGAAGTCGTGGTGTTCGCAGCGACCGCAATTCTCGGCCAGCCAGTCGACGCTGTTGGCGATGTCGCCCACCACTTCGTGCTGCGGGAAATAGACCGGATCCACGTCTGCCGGGCTGAAGTTCACATGGATCACCTTCTTGCCGCCCGGGTGCATGAAGAAGGGGGGCTTCTCCACCACATCGTGGCCGACGTTCACCACCAGGTCCGCGTGATCGATGGCGCAATGCACGAAGTCGCCGTCCGACAACGCGGCGTTGCCAAGGTAACGGGGGTGGCGTTCATCCACCACGCCCTTACCCATCTGGGTGGTGAAAAAGGGAATGCCCGTGGATTCCACGAGGTTGATCAGTGCCTTGGAGATCCGTTTCCGGTTGGCGCCGGCGCCGATCATGATCAGCGGGTGTTTCGCCTCGCGGATCAGGTCGCAAGCCTGCTGCAGGCTCTTCTCGCTGGCGGTGGGCCGACGGGCGTCGCTGGGGGTGAAGATGTGGGTGTCGGCATCGGCCATTTCCGAGGCGATGTCTTCCGGCAGCTCCAGGTGCACGGCCCCCGGGCGCTCTTCGGTGGCCAGCCGCACGGCTTCGCGCAGCTTGGCCGGAATGGTGTTGGCGTTACTGATCTGGCGCGTGTATTTGGTTAGCGGGCGCATCAGGTCAACGATGTCGAGGATCTGGAACAGGCCCTGCTTGGACGACTTGATCGGCTTCTGGCCAGAAATCATCAGCATCGGCATGGCGCCCAGTTGGGCATAGGCCGCCGCGGTGACCAGGTTGGTGGCCCCCGGACCCAACGTCGACAGGCTGACCCCGACCTTGCCCGTGAGCCGGCCATAGGTGGCGGCCATGAAGCCGGCAGCCTGCTCGTGTCGTGTGAGGATCAACTGGATGCTGGAGGTGCGGATCGATTCCAGCAGGTCGAGGTTTTCCTCGCCGGGAACGCCGAAGATGTATTCGACGCCTTCTTTTTCCAGGGCGCGGACGAAAAGATCGGAACCCTTGATGGGGGCATGCTCAGTCATGCTGTCTTCCTGTGTCGCTGGGTCTTGGAGGCTGTCCAACTATGAGCCATGGCGCGCCGCCAGGGCAAGGGATGGTCGGTTAAGAGCCTGTTAACCGGTCCCTGACGCGGTTCACATTTTCGACCGGGCGCACATCGCGAATGGGCGTCGCCGCGTATAGTAGATTGGCCGGAGAGTGAAGGATCATCTCAGCGATCCACAATGATGTGGCTCCCTAACAATAACAATGACCTGCTCGAGCATCATGACACAGATCAGCGACGACACTGGCATCCGTCAGTCCATCGAACCCACGGTCGGTCATATCCTGATCGTGGACGACCATCCCCTGTTCTCCAATGGCCTGGGCGACCTGCTGCTGCGCGAAGGGCTGGCCGGTCACATCGATCACGCCCGCAACCTGAACGAAGCCCAGCAACAATTGTCGGCCGCACCGGGCATCGACCTGATCCTGCTGGACCTGCGCCTGCCGCGGGAAGGCGGGCTGGCGCTGTTGCCGTTCCTGGCGTCCGCGGGGCTGCCGACGCCGGTCATTGTGATTTCCAGTGCCGAGGACGAGGGCACGGTGCGTGCGGTACAGGCGGCCGGTGTGCAGGGCTTCCTGCCCAAGTCTGCCGGCCGGCGACAACTGGTGCGGGTGATCCGGGCGGTTGCGCGCGGCGAGACGGCGTTTCCGGCGGGCCTGCCCCCGGCGGCGTCTCCGTCAGGGCTGACGCCGCGCCAGCAGCAGGTGCTGACGCTGCTGGCCGAGGGCCTGCCCAACAAGCGGATCTGTCAGGTGCTGGATCTCACCGAACACACGGTCAAGACCCACGTGAAAGCCGTCTTCCAGCAACTGGACGTCCATAACCGGACCGAATGCGTGGCGCTGGCCCGTTCCCTGGGGCTGATTTCAGACCGCCTCGGTGTGCTGGATGCGGATCAGCGCAGCCCGTAGACGGGCCGGCACGATGGGTTTGTGCATCAACCACAGTCGCTGGGCCGGATCGTAGGCCTGCTTGCGCCCGGTATCGGCGGTAATCAGGATGCCGCCACCAACCGCGTTGGCAGCCAGCAGTTCCCGGAAGAGCTCGTCGCCGGCGATGTCCGGCAGGTGCAGGTCGATGATGGCCAGGCCAAAGGCCTGTTGCCGGGCCAGGTGTCGGGCGAGGGCGCCGGTAGCGACGCTGAGTACGGCAAACCCCCAGCGTTCCAGGATCTGCTGCAGCGCCTCGCGGGCGGTGTCATCGTCCTCCACCAGCAGGATGCGGTCGCCCGCAGGCAGCTCGATGGGCATCGCCGCGGCGGGCTGGGTGGTAATGGCCTGCGCCGCCGGCAGGGTGACCCAGAACGTGCTGCCCAGTCCTTCGCAGGACACCACGCCGTGTTCGCCGCGCATCATGGCGGTCAGTTCCCGGGTGATCGCCAGCCCCAGGCCCAGCCCCGGTTGCGCCTGGTTGTCGGTGTCACGGCGGTAGAAGGTTTCGAATATCCGTGTCTGCTCATGCTCGGGCATGCCGCGGCCATCGTCGCGGACCCAGAGGCGGTGCTGACGGTCGCCGGCATCGACGCCGAGGGTGATGGTTTCTGCGCCGCTGTGCTGCAGGGCGTTGCCGATCAGGTTCTGCAGCACCCGATGCAGCAGGTGGGGATCGGCCTCGACCGCCAGGGCCGGATTGCAGTGCTCGACCACCAGGCTGACGCCCTGTTCCACCGCTTCGGCGTCCAACGCGTCCCGCGCCTGTTGCATCACCGTAGCCACCGGGACGGGCGCCATCACCGGCCGGATCATGTTCTCCTGGATGCGGGAGATGTCCAGTAACGAACCCAGCAGGCCATTGAAGTGCGTGACCGACTGGCTGAGCTGTCGCGCCAGTGGCCGTTGGTCTGCCGATAAGTCGGTCGCACTGAGATTGTCCAGCAAGAGGTTGATGACATTCAGGGGCTGGCGTAGGTCGTGGCTGGCGACGCTGATCAGGTGCGTCTTGGCCGCACTGTCCGCTTCCGCCTGTTCCCGGGACAGTTCCAGCAGGTGGCGGTCCAGGAAGTGGGCGCGCTGGCGGTATTCGCTCAGCCAGGCGCCGACCATGCCGATCAGGTTGGCAGTAAGCAGGAAAAAGCCGTTCATCAGGATATCCGGCATGGGCGTGTCGAACGCCGCTTCCACACCGATGTAGCTGCCGATGATCAGCGCCGATCCCACGGACGCGGTGCGAAACGGCAGACCCATGACGAAGTAGCCGAACATCAGCATCAGCAGGATGCCATCGTAGGGCATGGGGAACGCCTGGCGGCGGGCCAGGGCAATGATCAGTACGACATTCAGCCCGCCCCAGATGTAGGCGCCGGCGTACCAACGGGCGAAGCGCTTGGCGCTGACCGGCGCGTAGCTCAGCCCCCAGATCAGCAGGATGACCGGACACGACAGCAGCAGGCGCACGGCAACGGTCTGGTGCGCCAGCTCACTTGGCAGCAGGAAGGGATCCAGTGCGGCGTAGATCAGGAACAGGGCAACGGCGCTGATGGCCACCGGCCGCGCCCGTTCCGGCAGGGCATGCTGGCGTTGGTCGCGGTAGAGTTTTTCCAGGGCGGGAGTGAACCGCAGGCGCCGATGACCGGCCCGGCGCTGGGCTTCAAATTCGCTGGCCTGCACGGCGTTCTGTCCTGACTGCATGGGTGAGCCAGTCTATGCCGATTCAGCCCTGGCTGCCGGGCCTGGTGCACACTTCCGCCAAACCGTGCGTCAGGGTGAGGCCGTATCGAGCTGGCGCAGCCGCGCCCAGGTGCGCGTGCGCTCGTCATCGAAGTAATCGGCCAGCAGGGCGTCTTCCCGTTTGGCCTTATCGGCCGGAGCCAGACCGGCGTCTTCCAACTGCGCCCGCTCTTTCTGATAGGCCGCGTACTGGCTATCAAACTGGTCCCGCTCCTGCAAATAGGTTTCCACCTGCTGCGCCTGTTCCGAAGCCATGCCCAGGCTCCGCAACTGCTCGGCGGCCTCGGCCGGGGAGCTGGCTTTGTTCAGGGCTTCCTGGCGATTCAGGCTCTGTTGGGTATCGGCCACCAGCTGGTTTTCCGTGTGCCGGAGTGGCGCCGGGAGCTGCTGGCGCTGCCATTCGATCAGGGTCTGTTGGGCCTGGGGGCTCAGGTCGTCCCGCTGCTGGATTTCCAGGCTGGCCAGGGTGTACTCGCCGTAGGCTTCTTCCAGACCGTAGAACGCGTCGGCGGTCTCGGGGGAGAGCACGTTGCGCCGCAGCGCCTTGAGATCGGCCAGTGCCTTGCGCAGCTGGTCCAGCTGGTAGGCCGGATCGCTGGCGCGGGCCGGATCCAGCGGCGTTTGCGACAGGGCGAGAGCCTGGCGCTTGTAGTCGATGTAGCGGCCCAGCAGGTTAATGGCCTCCTGCGCCGCCTCCGGGGGCAGGTTGCTGCGTGCCATGTCGGTGATGGCGTCCAGGGCCTCTTCCGGCGACACCTGACCCACGGCGCTGAGCATGTAATCGAAGAAATCCTTGGTCTGCAGATCGACAATCAGGTGCCCGGACGCATCCGCGCGTAGGCTGCCGTCGATCTCGGTGCCCGCCAGGGACGGCGCCAGGGGGGCGTCGTCCCACGTCCGTGGCGTGCTGGCGATCACCTCGGCGTCCGGTGTGTCGGCGTCGGCGGTGGTGTTGGTCACCCCGGGCTCTTTGACCGGCTGAGGCGGCTTGGCGGGCGTCGCCGTTGGCGGACGGTCTGTGTTCGCTATTGGCGTCGGGGACGACTCGGGCGTGGGCGCCAGCCAGAAAACCGAGGCGGCTACGGCGCCGGCCAGACCCAGTGACAGCCAGATTCGGGTGGACGGACTCAAGGAACGCATGGGGCTCTCCGGTATGGCAGGGGATGCGGGGCGCCGCGCGGACGCCCCGGTCGGGATTACAGGCCGCGGTTCTTGAGACGGTTGGCCTGACTGCGGTAGAGGGCGACCGGATCGGTCCAGACGGAGCGGGCGCCGAACAGGTGGTTGATGGCATCCACGTGGTTCATGTCGTAGCTGGTGCCGATCACGTTGCCCATCATGGTGGCGCAGACGCCGACCAGCCCGTCATTCGGCTCACTGCCGAAGGCGGCGGAGGTGATGCCCAGGAACGGATCAGACACGTCCGACCAGTTGGTGTAGACCGCATCGCCGGTCCAGGAGAAGAACTTGATCTTGTGGCCGCTGATGTAGACGTCCTCGTTGGTGCCGGTGCAGCCGTTCGGATTCACGCCCTTCCAACCCAGCGCATTGTTCAGGGCTGTTGTGCCCGGCGTGGTCAGGGTTTCCAGCGCGGCCAGGCCGTCCTGCGGGTTATCGGAATCCGACAGGGCGTTGACCAGATCGCCCAGGGCATTGGCGATGGCGTTGACGCCGCCTTCAACCGTGCTGCCCGGAGGCAGGATGCCGCGGATCACGTCCGCCACCTTGGAGCCCTTGTTGACCCCGTCGATCGAGGTGATGGAGGCAATCCGATTGGGGATCAGCGAAGCCGTCACCCGCGAGGTTGGTGCGCCCTGGGAGTGGGCCATCAGGTTGAACTTGGCCTCGCCCAGCGTGTTGATGTAGTTGGCCAACTGCTGACCCCGCTGTTCGCTGGAGTTCACGAAGGACACGCTGGCGGTATAGACCTTGGCGCCGTCCCGCTCCAGGTTCCAGGGAATATCGTGGAAGTAGTTGATCAGGCCGCCGATGGTGCTGAAACCGGTGACGCCGTGGACGAGCACGATGGGGTACTTGGTCTTGGTGTAGCCCCACCAGGCAAAGGTGGGAGTGGAAACGGCGGCACAGCACAGCGCCACCAACGGAATGATGAGTTTACGCATGGTTGACTCCGATTGTTTTTGTTGCGAAGCGCGGGAATGCCTTCTCCGAACGCTCCTGGGAGTGGTGGTTGCGGCAAAAAGGCGCCGCGTCCTGTCATCGATGCGCGACCATTATTGGGAATCGGGGGCGGGGGCTGTATCGCCCATTTGGGGGAGGTTTAAAGGCGACAGGTCAATGCAGGTCACCGGGTGGCATGCGGTGAGGGTCCAGCTGCATGTGCTCGATCCGGCTGCCGAGAAGAATCGCCCGACCGGTGTAGCGTTCCTCGCCGGTGGCGGTGAATTCGAACAGGAAACGCCGCCAGACGCGAATGCGGCCTTCCGGATCCCGCTTGAACCAGAGACCGCGCAGGTAGACCGCATCGTCCAGCAACGCCACGTCCATGGTCTTGCAGTACTGGCGGGCGGCCAGCAGCACCTGGTCCTTGATGGCCTTGGCGCGCCACCAGTACCAGGCGACAAAGCCGAACAGGAACAGCCAGAACAGTTCACCCAGTTCCATCGTCAGTCCCGGAACTGGCGGCTGGCGCGGAACGGGTGGGCCTCGTAGGTGCCCAGGATACGCAGGTCCTCGGCGAAAAAGCCCAGCTCCTCAATAGCCAGCTGCAACGGGCGCTGGTCCACATGGCCTTCGATGTCCATATGGAACTGGCTGGCGCTGAGGCTGGTGCCGATGATGTAGCTCTCCAGCTTCACCATGTTCACACCGTTGGTGGCGAAGCCGCCCAGAGCCTTGTAGAGCGCGGCGGGAATGTTGCGCACCCGGAAAATGAGGGAGGTGATGTAGGCCTTCTTCGGATCGAAGGCGGGGCGCACCTCTTCGCCGGACAGGATAATGAACCGCGTCGTATTGCCGAGGACGTCCTGGAACTGGTTGTCGAGAATGTCCAGGCCGTAGAGTTCGGCCGCCAGGCTTGAGGCGATCGCCGCCCGGCTGCGGTCCCCACCATTGCTGACCGAGAGGGCCGCGCCGGCGGTGTCCAGCATGGCCTCGGCCTGCAGTCCCAGGTTTTCAATGTGATGGGTGCATTGCGCCAACGCCTGCGGGTGCGATGAGACCGTCTTCAGATCCTCGATGCGGGTACCGGGCAGCGCCATCAGACAGTGATTGACCGGCTCGAAATGCTCGCCCACCAGGTGCAGCTTCATCTCCGGAATCAGGCGGTAGATTTCCTCCACCCGGCCGGCGGTGGAATTCTCCAGCGGAATCATGGCCCGCGCCGCCATGCCGTTCTCCACCGCCCGCATCGCGTCCACAAAACTCGTACAGGGCTGCACGGGCTGGTCCGGAAACACCTTCTGGCAAGCCAGGTGGGAATAGGCGCCCCGGTGGCCCTGGAAGGCGATGGCGGCATTGGCGGGTAATTCGGTGGTCATCGACAATATCCTTTTTGAAACACGTCCCGAACAACCTCCCGACACCGCGGAGGCTGTTTAAGAAAACTGTTATGCTCCACCATCATACTGGATTGCCATCGTTGTTGGAGAACGCGATCCATGCACTGGATCCTGGGAATCATCCTGGCTGTTGCCCTGTTCTATATCCTGCGCGGCTGGTCCGAGCTGCCGGAAGAGAAGCGCAAAGCCTACCTGTTTCGTGGCGTGGCCGGCGGCTTTGCCCTGCTGATGCTGTTCATGGTGCTGACTGGCCGGGTCCAGGTGCTGGTGGCCGGCGTGGCGGCGTTGATTCCGTTCCTGCGCAAGCTGCCGGCCCTGTTCAAATACCTGCCGCTGGTGAACCGGCTGTACAGCCAGTACAAGGGCCAGAAAACCGGTGGGCAGCAGCAGTCGGGGGGGCAGCAACGGGCACCGGAGCAGGCGGGAATGTCGGTCGCCCAGGCGCGGGAGATCCTGGGTGTGGACGCGAACGCCAGCCGGGACGAGATCGTCGCCGCCCATCGCCGCCTGATCCAGAAAGTGCATCCGGACCGGGGCGGCAACGACTACCTCGCCGCCCAGATCAACGAAGCCAAGGCCGTGCTGCTCGGCGGCAAGCGCTGAGCCACGGTTACTGCAGCACGTCCACCTTCACATCGAACTGCTGCGACTGATGGCTCTTGCCGCGTACTTCGTGGGTAATGCCGGACTGATTGCCCGCCTGTTTGCTCTCGGTGCCGCCCAACTGGAACCACTGGCCCGGATTCACCCGACGGATGGTAACCACCGCTTCGGTCTCATAGCCCTGCGGCAGATCCCCCTGCGGCGTGTTGTCGAAGGCGGTGATCTGGACCTGCACCTGCTGGTCGGAAATCACCTGCGGGGTGATCAGGAACCCGCTGCTGATGTCCACCTGCTTGAGGATGGCCGCCGGGTCCCGGCCGCCCTGGATCGCCACCGGCAGGGCGCGGACCTGGCCGGACTTGATGTGAGCGGACTGGCCGTCCTGCACCACGAGCGTCTGCTCCTGGTTGCGGCGGGTGGTGATGGTCTTGCTCTGCCCCTGTACCGTGACGTTGCCGTTGTTGATGGTCACCCCGCCGCCCTGGGACTGGCTGCTGCCGCCATGACCGCTGCGCACCGTAATACGCAACTGGGCCGGCGCAACGTCCATGGTGCCGATCAGCTCCTGCACTTCATCGAGAATCTGCGGCTCGGCCCGCACCACCATCTGCTGGCCTTGAGAGGTGATGTTGATCTGGTCGCTGGGGTAGAGCTGGCGGAGTTGCGCCGCGACATCCTGGGCCGGACGGTTATTCAGTGAAAAGGTTCGTACTTGCGGGGCGGCCAGGGCCACCTGGGCCATCAGCAGGAACAGCAGCGTGACGACGCCGCGGGTGCATAAGCCGTCTCTGGTCATTAAGTAGTCTCCGGTGGTTGCAAAACGGTCGATCTGCGCTATGATGCTGAGCATGAATATTTCACGCGACGTCTGTCAATTTAACTCTGTAGCGACTGCGGGTACCCCGGCAGGCGTTTCTGCGTCCGTGTATTTTTGGTGGTTTGCCTATGGCTTTTACTTTAGCCAGAGGTCGGGCCACGCGTAAAAACCTTCACAGAATTCAGGAAGGCGGCCCGGCGAAAACCCAGGCTGCCACCGGACTAAAAAGCCCCGATCGGCAGCCAGCCATCGGGGCTTTTTGATTTCGGAACTGAAAGCGAGTGAAAGGACACAACCATGAGTAGCGAAGCTCAACCCGAAAACCAGCTTCCTTGCAGCCGACGGCTCTCCGGCCGGACCGGTTGGCGATTTATCGGCGGCTGGCGTTATTGAACGTCAGCCCACCGGGTCTCAAGCGCCTTGACCGATTGCCAACTGATTCGATTTAACCGGAGTACTCATGATGAACATGCAACTGACAGACACCCAAACCGAAGAACGATCGACCGTCCTCCCGGACACCGCCACCAACACCGTCGTCAAACTGCCCACCCCGACGCAGCTGCGTCAGGAACTGCCGCTGGATGCGGACCTCGCCCGCCAGATCGCCGAACACCGTGATACCGTCCGCCGTGTGCTCGACGGCACCGACCCGCGCCTGTTGCTGGTCATCGGCCCCTGTTCCGTACACGACGAAGTGGCGGCCCTGGAATACGGCGAGCGGCTGGCCAAACTGGCGGACGAGGTGGCCGACCAGTTCGTCCTGGTGATGCGCGCCTACGTGGAAAAGCCCCGCACCACCGTGGGCTGGAAAGGCCTGATGTACGATCCCGAACGCAACGGCGAAGGGGATCTGGCCCAGGGGCTGGTACGGTCCCGCCGGCTGATGCTCAACCTGGCGCGGCTGGGGCTGCCGCTGGCGACCGAAGCCCTCAACCCGGTGGGCTTCAGCTACCTGGAAGACCTGGTGAGCTGGACCGCCATCGGTGCCCGCACCACCGAATCCCAGCTGCACCGTGAAATGGCCAGCGGCCTGCCGATGCCGGTGGGCTTCAAGAACGGCACCGACGGCAGCGTCGGCATGGCCGTCAACGCCATGAAATCCGCCGCCCACGCCCATCATCGGCTGGGCAGCGATGGTGACGGCCACCCGGCCATGATCGCCACCGCCGGCAACCCGGATGTACACCTGGTCCTGCGCGGCGGCCGCGGCATCACCAACTACGATCCCGAGAGCATCGCCGAGGCGACCGCCACGCTGCGGGCCGCCGGCGTCAGCCCGGCGGTGATGGTCGACTGCAGTCACGACAACGCCTGCAAGCAGGCCGAGCGCCAACTGGACATTGCCCACCACGTGATGGCTCAACGCTGTGCCGGCAATACCGACATCCGCGCGCTGATGCTGGAAAGTTTCCTGGAAGAAGGGCGCCAGAACGACGGTGAGGAACTGGTCTATGGGCAGTCGATCACGGATCCGTGCATTGGCTGGGCGCAGACGGAGACGCTGCTTAAGGCGTTGGCGGCGACCGGGCGGAATCCTTGAGGTCGATAGGAGCGCCCGGTTTTCCCGCTGGCCACAGGGATAACGCCGGGCGCCTTTGGCGCCTCAGAAGCTAAAGCATCTGCTACAGACTCGAGTGGTCTTCAAATGTAGCCGATGCTTCAGCTTCGGAGCAGCCGGTAGGCTGCCAGGGCGGGTTTTGCAGGACCGTAGGTTGGGCTGACGCAGGAAGCCCAACAGTGTCCCGCCGCAGAAAATCAACGGATGCGGCCACCCCGTTGATCGGCCAGAACAGGCGATCGACGAAGAGTGTCTAGAGGTTGTTGGGCTTCCTGCGTCAGCCCAACCTACGGTATTTGGGGCTCGCTGTAGCTTCGGAGCGGCCCGCGGAGCGCACTAAACCCTAAACCGCCCCACGGTCTCAGCCAACCGCTGCATCGACGCATCCAGCTCGCGCGCCACGCTCGACGCCTGCGACACCGACTCACTCGCGTGCTCGGCCGCTTCGCTGATGTTCACCGCATTGCGATTCACTTCGTCCGATACCGAACTCTGCTGCTCCGCCATGGAGGCCACTTCGCTGCTCATGTCGAACAATTGTGCGGTGGCGGTGTCGATGTTGCCCATCAGCGCGTCGGATTCGGTGAAGCTCTGCTGACCTTCCTGAGCCAGCTTCGACGCGCTTTTGATCGCGGTCACCGCATTGCGACTGCCGTCCTGCAGGGATTCGATGCTGGCGCGGATTTCCTCGGTGGAGGACTGGGTGCGACTGGCCAGGCTGCGCACCTCGTCCGCCACCACCGCAAAGCCGCGACCACTCTCACCCGCCCGGGCCGCTTCGATGGCGGCGTTCAGGGCCAACAGGTTGGTCTGTTCGGCAATGCCGGCAATCACGTCCAGCACCGAGCCGATTTCCTGGCTGCGGCTGTCCAGTTTGTTGATCACCTCGGCGGTGTCCGCCACTTTCTCCAGCAAGCCGTTGAGCTGGGCGTTGACCTGCCGGGTGATCTCCCGGTTGCGGGTCATGTCGCCCTTGATGGTGTCCACATGGCTGTTGGCCAACTGGATGCTCTCGGCCACCTGCTGGATTGAGGCGCCCATTTCCTGCATGGCGGAGGTGAGCTGTTCCAGCTCCGCCCGCTGATTCTGGGAAGCGCTGTCCGCATCCCCGGCGGCTCCGGTCAGTTGGCGGACCTGGTCGCGGGTGTCGGCGACGGCGTCGTTCACCTCGCGGATGGTGTCCTGGGTGCGGCCGATAAACCGGTTCAGGGCCCGGGCCATGTCGGTCATCTCGTCCTTGCCGGTTTCCGGCACGCGACGGGTCAGGTCGCCTTCGCCGTCGGCAATGTTGGCGGCGGCGTCCTTCAGCAGGTTGAGGCGACGAATGACCCGGGCGCCAATCAGCAGGCCAATGATCAGGATCAGCACCAGCGCGCTGATCACCAGCACCAGGACCACCGTACTGATCAGCGTGGACGCCTGCTCGTGGGTGGTGTCCTGCAGTTTGCGGGCGGTCTCGTCGAAAGAACTGCTGACCGCCGCCAGGGCGTTCTCCAGCGGTTCGCTCATGCCCGATGAGGCCGAACGGATGGCGGATTCAGTGGCCCCGGTGGCGGATTTCGTCAGTGCGTTGAAGCGGTCCGTCAGGGCCTGGGTCTCTTCATTGATGGCGGCGTTGGACACCCCGAGCACCAGCTTGCCGATCTCCTGATCCTGGGACGTGACCGGCGTGGTAATCACGCGGGTGCCTTCGTCCTTGGGGGCAGAGTCCAGCACACTGCGCACGGAGCTGCGGATCGGGCTGGCGTCGATCAGTCGCTTCACGTCCGGGTTGGTGCGGTCGACGTAGCGGGTCAGCGGGTTGCCGTCCCGGTCGAGGTAGATGGCGAAGATGACATTGGGGTTTTCGTGGGCCATCTCCACAAACCGGGTGAGGGTGGGGATGTCCTTGTCCCAGATGTACGGGGCCGCGATTTGCGCGAGGATCTGGGCGACCGTCTTACTGGAATCCACCAGCGTATCCTCGAAGCGCTGGACCACCCGGTCCTGTTCCGATTTCAGGTCCTGGGTCAGGGTCTGCTCGAGTTGGCCCTGCACATTGGTGGCCATGTTGGCCACCACCGTATCAATGCGCTTGCGGTTTTCGTCCAGCCGCTCGCCCACAGTGGCCTGCGCCCGTTGCAACTCCCCGGACATGGCCCGGTCCAACCCATTCAGCTTGAAGCTGGTGACGCCCGCCACGATGACGGCCTGGGCAACCGCGATGACGATGAGTGTGACAAAAATGGGCAGCGCGAGCCGGCTGCGCAACGCGTTCCTGAAAAAGCCGAGCATAAAGGGCCTCTACTGCTGGTGGTTCATCCCTGGCTTTTAGAGCGACTCGGGAGCGCATCAACGGCCCCCTGATCTTAAAGCGTAGTTCAAAGCGGCCGGATGTTTCCGGTTTCCGACCGGTGGAGGCTACTCAGCAGCTTCCGTGCCAGTGGCGGCAGAAAAAGCGAGACGACCGGCCAGGGCCAGAAGCGCACCGCCCATCAGCCGGTCTACCCAGTGGCCAAAGCGGGCAAAGCCCCGGCGGATGCCCGGCAGGGTGAAGAACAGGGCCACAATGCAGAACCAGGCGCCGGTAGCGACGGCCATGTAGATGCCGTAGAAGGCTTGCACCGGTACCGGTGTGGCATGGTCGATCACCACCGAAAACAGGGCCACGAAGAACAGGGTGGCCTTGGGGTTGAGGGCGTTGGTCAGGAAGCCAAGACGGAACGCTTTTGCACCGGATTGGTGCGGCCCCTGGGCGGCTTCCACATTGAGGTTGCCGGGTTTTGAGCGCAGACATTGCAGCGCGATCCAGGTGAGGTAGAGCGCGCCGACGACCTTGAGGATATTGAACAGCAGGATCGACTGCTGGATCAGCAGGCCGATGCCCAACAGCGAGTAGGTCACATGCACCAGGATGCCCAGGCCAACCCCGACGGACGTGAGCAGCGCGTTGCGCCGGTTCTGGGTCAGGGCCTGGCGCAGCACGACGGCGAAATCCGGTCCCGGGCTGGCGACAGCCAGCAGGTGGATCAGGGCAACGGTGAGAAATTCGGGCCAGTAGGAGAGCATGACGGGACTCGCTGATCGGATTAAAAAAGAAAGCATCGGTAAAAGCCGGGGTGGGGTCAAGCTATCCCTGCCTGGGGAAATCGACCTCAGCCTTGTCCCGGATCAGTGACGCGGCAACAAACGACACCTATGGTGGATATTCACTTGGCGGAAGGAGTCTCCCATGGAACAGCGACAGGTCGACGTCGCCATCATCGGCACGGGTACCGCGGGCATGGTGGCCTACAAGGCGGCTCGCAAACACACGGACAGCGTATTGGCCATCGAGGGTGGGGCGTACGGCACCACCTGCGCGCGCATCGGTTGCATGCCCAGCAAACTGCTGATTGCCGCGGCGGAAGCGGCCCACACCGCCCGGGGTGCGGATCTGTTCGGAGTGCACGTCAACGACCTGAGCATCGACCGGCGCGCCGTGATGGCGCGGGTCCGGGCTGAACGCGACGGTTTCGTGGGTTCCGTTCTGGACGCCATCGACCGGTTCCCGCCGGAACACCGCCTGCGCGGGACGGCGAAGTTTGTGGCGCCGGGTCGACTGGTGGTGGACGAGCGCATCGAGATCGAGGCGGAGCGGATCGTGATCGCCACCGGCTCCCATCCCCACGTGCCGGCGTTCCTGCAGGCAGCGGGGGACCGGCTGCTGACCAACGACACGATCTTTGAGCTGGAAGCCCTGCCGGAGTCCATGGTCGTGTTCGGACCGGGGGCGATCGGCCTGGAACTGGGCGCGGCCCTGGCGCGACTCGGCGTGCGGATTCGACTGTTCGGCGTAGGCGGTGGTATCGGCGGCATTGCTGACGAGGCGATTCGCCAATGCGCGCTCGACACCTTCCGTGAGGCTTTCCCGCTGGATCCGTCGGCCGACGTGAAGCAGGTTCGCCGCACCGATGAGGGTGTTGCCGTCACCTTCATCGATCCGCAACAGGGCGAGGTGACCGAAACCTTCGAGTACCTGCTGGCGGCCACCGGCCGGCGGCCCAACCTGGCGTCGCTGGCGCTCGAAAAGTCCGGGCTGGCGCTGGACGATCGTGGCATCCCGACATTCAACCGCTACTCGATGCAATGCGGCGACCAGCCGGTCTTTATGGCCGGCGACGTGAACGCCGACGCACCGCTGCTTCACGAGGCCACCGATGAGGGCCGGCTGGCCGGTGACAATGCCGGCCGCTGGCCCGAGATTCGCTCCGGTTCGCGCCGGGCACCGCTGTCCATCGTGTTTACCGATCCCCAGATCATCCGCGTCGGCGTCACCGGCGAGCTGCTGCAGCAACGCTACGGTGACGGCTATGCCGTAGGCCAGGTCTCCTTCGAAGACCAGGGCCGAAGCCGCGTCATCGGCAAGAACCGCGGGTTGCTCAAGGTCTACGGCGAGCATGGCAGCGGCCAGTTCCTCGGAGCAGAGATGTTCGGGCCAGCCGCGGAACACATCGGCCACCTGCTGGCCTGGGCGGTGCAACAGCGCATGACGGTCAGCCAGATGCTGGGCATGCCGTTCTACCACCCGGTGATCGAAGAAGGCGTACGCACGGCCCTGAGTGATCTGAACCACGCCCTCCGTATCGGCCCGAAAATGGGTGAGCGCTGCCTGGATTGTGGGCCGGGGGCCTGAGGCGCTGGCCGTACACAAAAAAATCCCCGCTCGAAGCGGGGTCAAAGGGGGAAGGGCAACTGGATCGATGTCAGGCGGCCGTCGCCGTCGTGTGGTTGGGCGCGTGCTGGTGTCGCCGGGCCCGTCGCGCCCAGATTTTCTCGTGGAAGAAATAGGCCACGGTGTTGATGGCGGGCTCCACCATGGCGATCAGACTGCCGAGGATAATGTCGCCGGTCAGCACGTAAGCCACCGTGAACGCCACCGTAAAGTGGGTGATGGCAAAGGTCATCGTCTTCAGCAGCGACTGGTCACCTTCATGGCCATGACTGTGAAACAGGAGTTTGAGAAAACGCATGATCAGCTCCACCGCTCGTGATCGTATGTCTCTATTGAAATCTAAATGAGAATAGATTTTAAATAAATTTTGTTGGGTGTATTGATAGGAGAGGGCTATTAGATTGAGCGTATTGGTATGTTCCACAATATGACAAAGTCGTCAGATAGATTGAAACTGGATCGATCGACACCAACTTATCCTGTTGAGTCATAAACTATTTGCCAAGTTCGGGCGTAAGCACGTTCTTCTTTCCGCTGATAAAAGGAGTTTTCATGAGCACCAACCTGATTGGTCTTGATACGGCAAAAACCGAGCAGCTCGCCAGTGACCTGAACGAACTGCTGGCGAACTACCAGATCTTCTACATGAACGTCCGGGGCTACCACTGGAACATCAAGGGTGACAACTTCTTCGAGCTGCACGCCAAGTTCGAGGAACTGTACGACGACCTGCTGCTGAAAGTGGACGAGATCGCCGAACGCGTCCTGACGCTGGGCCATCGTCCGGCGCACAGCTACAGCGTCTACATCGAGCGTTCCAGCGTTGAAGAGCGCAAGGACGTCAGCGACGGCAAGACCGCGGTCGGGCAGATCGTCGACAGCTTCGCCACGCTGATCAAGAAACAGCGCGAGATCCTGAACACGGCGGGCGATGCCGAAGACGAAGGCACCGTATCGCTGATGAGCGACTACATCTCCGAGCAGGAAAAAACGGTCTGGATGTATCGCAGCTACCTCGGCCAGTAACACGCGCCAGGCTCCAGAGGCCCCGGCAGTATCGATGCCGGGGCCTTTTTGTTTGTCATTCACTTGTCATGGGATTGACTTTTATTCGTCACGGCTCTGTCACCTGTCGCGTCTAGCGTCAGGCGTGATCTTTTATTTCGGGCTCGATCACACCAAGAAAAAGGACAGAAAGAATGACGAATGAATGGCAAACCCAAAAGCGCCTGCTGGCCTGCGCCGTCCTGGCCGCAACACTGGGGCTGACGGCCTGCAACAATGACGATAACAACGATAACGGTGACGACGCCGACACCCGCGTCAGCATTGCGCTGGAGCAGACCGGTCGCTACACCAGCGACGACAACGGCTTCGACGAAGGCGCCGCGGAAATCCTCACCTACGACAAGGACTCCACCACCCTGTTCATCACCAACGCAGACGCCAAACGGGTGGATGTGGTGGACGTGCAGGATCCCACCAACCCTCAGTTGATCGACCAGATCGACGCGTCCGCCAACTGGGCCGATGCCGGCGACATCAACAGCGTGACGTTTGCCAACGGGCTGATCGCCGTGGCGGTTGAGCACGACACCAAGACCGAACACGGTCGCGTGCAGATCTACAACAGCGCCGATCGCAACTTCCGCGGCCAGGTCGAGGTCGGCAGCCTGCCGGACATGGTCACCTTCAACCGCGACGGCACCAAAGTGCTGGTGGCCAACGAGGGCGAACCCAACGACGATTACAGCGTGGATCCGGAAGGCTCGGTCAGCATTGTCGACGTCACCGATCCGGATAACCCGACGGCCCAGACCGTGGGCTTCACCGATTTCAATGTGGGCAACAGCCGTGCCGACGAGCTGCCGGAAGGCGTGCGCATCTTCGGCAACTACGGCCGGACAGCACTCACGGTCGACGGCTTTGCGGACACCGATCCTGCCACGTTAACGGTGAACGAGGACATTTCCGGCGTCAGCGTCAACGACTGGCTGACGCTCGCCTCGACCGAGGGCGATCCGCTGCCGTACCAGGTGGCTGCGGTCGACGCCGCGAACAAGATCCTGACCCTGACCACCGATTTTGACGGCGACTCGGAAGTGACGGCGGCGACGGCCGCCGGCCTGACGGTTTATCTACACGACGGCCAGTCCTCCGTGGCCCAGGATCTGGAGCCGGAATACATTGCCCTCTCAACGGACGGCGGCCAGGCGTGGGTGACCCTGCAGGAGAACAACGCCTTCGCCGTCATCGACATTGCCAACGCCAGCGTCGATCGCATCGTGGCGCTGGGCACCAAGGACTTTAACGCCGACGGCGTGGGCCTCGACCCCTCCGACAAGGACGACGGCATCAACATCGCGCAATGGCCAGTGAAAGGCCTCTACATGCCGGACACCATCGCCTCGATCCAGATTGGCGGCAAGGACTACTACTTCACCGCCAATGAGGGCGACAGCCGGGAATACGACGGCTTCGTGGAAGAAATCCGCTTCGAGGACGCCCCGCGCGAAGGCGATCTGGCCACCGCCGACTTCGGCGACAAGACGACCGTCGGCCGCCTGGCCACCAGCCTGACCTCAGACACCGACGGCAACGGCATCCTCGACACCGCCGAAATCTACGGCGCCCGCAGCTTCTCGATCTGGGACAGCGAAGGGGCCCTGGTGTCCGACAGCGGCAGCGATTTCGAGACCATCACCGCCGAGCAGCTGGGTGAGGACTTCAACAGCGACAACGACGAGAACGACTCCGGCGACAGCCGCAGCGACGCCAAGGGCCCCGAGCCCGAAGCCATGGCCGTGGGCCGGATCGGTGAGCAGACGTTCGCCTTCATCGGCCTGGAGCGGGTTGGCGGCATCATGGTGTACGACGTGAGCAACCCGGAAGCGCCCGAGTTCGTCCAGTACCTCAACAACCGTGACTTCAGCTACCCGATCAAGGACAACATCGACGACGGCGACCAACCGGCCTATGCCGCCGGCGACCTGGCGCCGGAATGCATCGACTTCATCAGCGGCGACGACAGCCCCACCGGTGAACCGATGCTGGCGGTGGGCAACGAAGTGAGTGGTTCGACCACGCTGTACACCATCAAGGTGACGGAAGAAGACGTGGAATAAGAGAGTTCCGCGGACATGAAAAGAGGCCCAACGGGGCCTCTTTTTTCGTGCGTAACGATTTTCCCGGTTTGGCTTCCGTAGGTTGGGCTGACGCAGGAAGCCCAACAATCCGAGGTTTGGGGGGGGGGCATGCCATGTTGGGCTTCCTGCGTCAGCCCAACCTACCTGAGCTGCCGGGTAAGACCACGGGGGCCTCACGGCCCCACCGAAGCTAAAGCGTCGGCTACATTCAAAACAAAAGCCAAGCGCCAGACTCGCGTCTAAACCGCCACCTTCAACGGCGGCACATCCTGATGCAGGAACCACTTCTCCGTCACCACCTTGCGGGTAAACCAGTGCGACCGCATCAGCCCGCTGGCGACGGACGTTTTCACCCAGCCCGGCATCTGCCAGCCGTCCTGATCCGGCATGGCGCGCCGGCCGAAGCGGTCGGCAATGGCATCGCCGTAGCGTTGCAGACTCTGGGCACTCATGTCCGGTGCGCGGCGAATGGTTTCGGCGGCCAGCAGGGCGGATTCGATCGCCGGGCGGATGCCCTCGCCGCTTTGCGTATAGGCCAGTCCGGCGGCGTCGCCGATCAGCATCATGCCGTCATCCACCAGCGGTCTTTCCGCGTGCGCGTAAAGCAAATAGGCATGGCCCTTAAACCGGCCGGGCAGGTCCGCGGGAATCCGGCCCTGATCCTTCATCTCCTGGACGAAGGCCTCCAGGTGATCGGTGAGCTTGTGATTGTCCTCTCGGCCCAGACCGATGTTGAGGAAGTTGCCCTTGCGGAAGACCCAGGCATACCCCTTCAGATCCCGACAGAACCAGAGCTCCGGCTGGTCGCCGCTAGCCGCGCAGGTCTCCGCCTGTTCCGGCGTCATCTCGAATTCCACTTCCTTGGCGGCGACCACGGTTTCGTGGCTGCCGGGACCGTCGCCCAACTGGCGCGCCACCGGACAGAAATGCCCGCCGGCACCCACCAGCAGCGGCGCCTGGTAGGTGTCGTTGATGATCCAGTTACCACCCTCGCGCCGGATGTCCTTGACCGGGGTCTTTAACACCTTGTCGGCATTCTCCACCCGGTCCAGCAGATAGGTGTCGAACTCGCAGCGGCGGATGCCGTAACTGACCGGGTCATCGCCGTGGTCGTTGTCCACCGCCGGCTGGCCCATCATGCCGATCCGGAACCGGGTGATCGGTTGCAGCACATGCTCCCGGCGGTAATCGTCCAGGTCGAGCTGCAGGCTCTCCGCAACGGCGGGCGTCACCCAGCCGGCGCAGGTCTTGTCCCGGGGGAACTCGGCCTTGTCCAGGATCAGGATGCGTTTGCCGCTGTTGCGCAGCGCCCAGGCCAGGGTCGAGCCGGCCGGGCCGCCGCCGACGATCATCACGTCATAATGTTCCATGTCAGACAGACTCCGGTGCAGCCGGTGATTCATAGAGGTGCTTGCGATTGCGCGGAACCGTATTGTTCTCGCCGTGGCTGAAGACCACCTGGAACAGCTGCAGTGAACTGGCCTCGAAGGCGGCGATCGAGCCGGACAGGTACATGCGCCAGGCCCGGGCGAAGTGCTCGTCGTACATCGCGATCACCTCGTCCACATGGTCTTCGAAGCGCTCCTTCCAGTGCTCCAGTGTGCGGGCGTAATGCAGGCGCAGGTTTTCCACGTCCAGCACCGAGAACGCGCCTTCCTCGCAAATGCTCATGAACTCGCCGATGCTGGGCGGGTAGGCGCCGGGGAAGATGCGCTTCTCGATCCAGGCGTTCATCTTCATGGGCCGGTTGCGGCCGATGCTGTGCAGCAGGGCCAGGCCGTCCGGCTTCAGGGCGCGCTTGATCACCGCGGCCATGTCGCTGTAGTGGCTGGTGCCCACGTGCTCGAGCATACCAACGGAGACGAAGGCATCGTACTGGCCGCTGATGTTGCGGTAGTCGTCCTCCACATACTCGATCAGATGGTCCAGTTGCTGTCTTTTGGCCTCTTCCCGGGCAAAGGCGAGCTGTTCCTTGGAGATGTTGTAGGCGTGGACCTTCACCCCGTAGTTGCGGGCCATATAGCGGGCCAGGCCGCCCCAGCCGCAACCGGCTTCCACCACGGTCTGGCCGGGCTTGAGCTGGAGCTTGCGGCAGACGTGTTCCAGCTTGGCCAGTTGGGCCTGTTCCAGGGTAAGGTCCGGGCTTTCGTAATAGGCGCAGGTGTACTGCATCTCCGCCGTATCCAGCCACAGGCGGTAAAAGGCGTTGCCCAGGTCGTAGTGGTGATGGATGTTCTGGCGGGCTTCGGTCAGGTCGGTGGAGCGGGGCGCGTGGTTGGCCCAGAGCTTCTCCAGCCAGGCTGGCCATTTCTGGCGGGCATTGTGGGTGGCGCGGTAGAGTGTCGTGAGCAGTTCCGTCAGGTCGCCGGATACGGTCAGGCGGCCGGCGCTGTAGAGATCGCCGAAGGCGAGATTGGGATTGGCCACCAGGTGGTAGAGGGCTTTGGGATCGGTGAGGCCCAGGGTAAAGCGGGGGCAGGTATCATCGAGTCGAACCTGGGAGCCGTCCCAGAGCTCGAACTGCACCGGCGGCCCGCCCGCAAACTCCATCAGCTTGGTCAGTAGTTTGCGTTCCCAGAAGTACGGTGCCCGATGGGTTTCGTACTCGCCCATGGGAATGGACAGGGCATTGTCGGTTTGCGGCTCGCTCGTCGAGTCGCTCTGGGTTTCGGTGTTCTGATACGCCATGGTGCTCTCCCTGAAAATTTAAGCCCTCACTTCGAGGTCCCCAATCACTTCGCCATGTTGTCTCAAGAAATACACTGTCACGTTTTTGTGATTATGCTCTCCCAGTATAGAAATTAGCCACTTAATGTCACTGATGCGCGTCAAACCCGGGTTACTATCACCCTTATAGACCCACCATATCCCTATACTGTTTAGGATGTTACCGAACCTCGTCAAGGAGACCCTCATGACCCAGAACACCCGAATCCTGTTCATGGCCGGCAGCACGCGGACCGGTTCCTTCAACGCCCAACTTGCCGAAGCGGCGGCCCGCACGGCGGAAAAACGGGGCGACATCGACGTCACCCGCGTCAACCTCTCCCATTACAATATTCCGATCTATAATGGGGACCTGGAGCAGGAAAAAGGGATTCCACAGGACGTTCGTGACCTGAGGCAACTGTTCGCCAGCCATCACGGCTTCTGCATCGCCTCACCGGAATACAACAGCACCCTCAGCCCGCTGCTGGTCAACGCCCTGCACTGGATCAGCCGCCCGGACGGCGACGTTCCCGGACTGGTCGCCTTCCGCGGCAAAGTCGCCGGCCTCGTGGCCGCATCGCCCGGCGCCCTCGGCGGCCTGCGCGGCCTGGTGCCGCTGCGCATGATGTTGGGCAACATCGGCGTGCAGGTCATTCCCAGTCAACTGGCCATCGTCAAAGCCGGCGACGCGTTCGACGGCAACGGCGAGTTCAGGGACGCCGAGTGGCAGAAGAAGCTGGATGGTGTGATCGATGAATTGGCTCGGACGGCCGGCGCTATTGGGAAGGCTGAAGGGTAGCCGGCGATCCCTTCACACCCCCGTTGACATCAGCCCACGTCAACGGGGCTACGCACGCCAAAGCCACCCTGCCTGACCACGTGCGTGTATATCTCCGTGGTCCTTACATCGGAGTGACCCAGCAGCTTTTGAATGGTGCGGATGTCATAGCCGGCTTCGAGCAGTCGAGTCGCGAAGCTGTGGCGGAGGACATGACTGTTGGCTTGCTTATGGATGCCCGCTGTTTGAATTGCCCTTCGGATGGCTCGTTGTACCACCTGATCCTGTATGTGATGCCGACGTTTTATGCCACTTCGGGGATCGACCGATATCCTTTGTGCGGGGAACAGGTATTGCCATGCCAACTCGCGCGCAGCACTCGGATATTTCCTCGCCAGGGCCGCTGGCATGTAAACCTCGCCAAACCCGCTCAGCAGATCGCGATGATGTTGCGCCTCCACGAAGGCTTTCTGACTACGTAGTGGTTCCGTGAGGGTCTGGGGCAGCAAAGTTACACGGTCTTTATTTCCCTTTCCGTTTCGGACAACGATCTGCTGCATGCTGAAATCCACATCCTTGATGCGCAGCCGCAGCGCTTCATTGATCCTCAAACCCGTTCCGTACATGAGTTTTGCGACCAGGGCATTGGTCTCCTCCAGGCAGGCCAGAACGGCCACCACTTCCTCATGGGAGAAAACGATGGGCAGGCGTTTTGCCCGGTTCGCTGATTCGAACTGCAGATCTCCAAGTGGCTGATTCAAGTGATGGGTGTATAGAAAAACAAGGGCATTCAGCGCAGTTTTCTGCGTGTTGACACTGCTGTCTCTATCGACGGCAAGATGCGAAAGGAACCGTTCAACGTCTAAGGCGCCTAGTTTGGCTGGATGGATTCGGTCGTGAAAATGAATATATCGACGGACCCAGTGGAGATAGGTTTTTTCAGTCTTGTAAGCGAGATTCCGGGAACGAATCGTGACACGCAGCTGATCCATAAAGCGCATGGGCTTCGCCGGCAAAGGAGGTGGAACATCCATGACATATGCATCCATTCAATCGCTGTTTATATATACAGTATTTATCAGCGAGGTGCTCGTCAATGGTGCCGTCCGACTGGAGTTCAGCGTCAAAGTGATCGAAAAGTCCGCTCCACAGAATGATGCCTATTTTCCATGGCCATGATTTCATTTGGTTTTTTGGATCGCTATACCGGTGACCAACATCGTCGGAAATTTGGAGTTATCCATCAAATGATGAAAAACTCCACCAATCTAGGAGCGAGCGTTGGCTTTATCTTTATGAAAGGGCTAGCCTTTTTCGACATAGGGCAGTATGGCCCGGCGGAGTTAAACGTCTGGGGGATATATGTTAAATGACGTTGAATTAGCTGTTACATTTCTACGGAAGGGTATTGAGTGAGAAGAGAGATTAGTGAAGACGAGTTAAGGTTTTTTTATCAAAAGACAGGGGAGGCTATCTGGCATTTGCAGTATGTAGAAGATTTTCTCTCGAAACTCTACTTTGTGAAGAAAATTGCGTCAGGTCCTTCTAGCATTACCGAATCTATGGCCAAAGAGGAAATGGCCAAGCTCAGCAGGAAGACGCTTGGGCAATTAATTGGAATGGTAGAAAAGGCGTCGTTAGTTCCCGACTCTCTAATTGCTAAACTTAAGTCTTTTAACGATACCAGGAAATGGGTGGTGCATAATTCCAGCAGGGAATCAGGACATGATTTATATACTGATGCCGGTAGGGCTGAGGTGTTCGGTCGAATTTTAGAGTTTACAAACAATGCGATTGCTCTCCAAAAGGAAATTGAGTCTGATCTTCTTGATCACCATGTCTCGCACGGGCTGTCAGTAGAGCAAGTGTATGATGATGCTGAAAATACAATACGAAAACTTAAAGGTCAGGAATAATGTAACAAGGTTGAGCAGCATCGCCCCTTCGGGGCTGGACCTCGCTACGCTCGGCCGCTGTCAACAGCGTTATAAGCTCGTTTACCCATGAGATATTTTTTAGCAGTTGTAGCAAATATATTTATTCTTGCTATTTCGGTAGTCGGGTTAATGTCTACCTGTATGTGGGGCTGCCCCAATACTGGCATACAGCTCATGTTCAAAATTTCTTCGGCGTGCTTGTTGGTAAGCCTTGGGCTGCTCATATATCTTTGGATAAAAAGCAAGAGCAGAAAAAAACACTCAGGCGGGCATTAATGCTGTACCTAAATCTTATAACAAGGCCAGGCAGCATCGCCCCTGCGGGGCTGGACCTCGTTTCACTCGGCCGCTGCTGGCAGCGTTAAATGACACGAGCGAGTAAATGGCTCCGATAATTGATGAATTCCTAATGCCAGTTGACGAGCCTGATTCCAACGTCGAGTTTCAATCTGGTGTAATTGCTTGGAAGCCGTCTTTAGACGGAGCCACCATCGTTCAAGTGTTGCGCCGCGATAGTGGTACATTTGGCTTTGGCTATCTGGCGTGGGTTGCTTGGCGAGATGCGGGCGATTGTATTCGTAGTCACTCGTGGCACTGCGTTACTCCCAGCATCGCTGCAATTCTGGTGTCAGAGGCTGAGGCAAAATCCTACGCTGAGCAACATGCTGCTACCAATGGGATTTCACTAGAAAGTGAGTGGCGTAGTGTCATTTAACCAGGCGGTCAAGCGGACGGTTTGCAGCGGGGCATTTTGCTTCGCAAAATTTTGCGCCCCGCTACAAACCACTTCGCACGCTACGCGTGCTCCGTTCCGCCGCTTACCTTGGCGTTAGATGAGACAGTCGTGAGAATCGAAGCAAGGCAGATGTTCCGGCCAAATGGATTGATTGATGACTTGGTTGTCTATGGCAAGCCAGAGGACTATTTGCTGTTTGCAGATTATTTGGGTAAGGCTGTTAGCTCAGAAGAGCCGATTTCGATGGCATCTGAGTCGGACATTGTAGTTGAGATTACTCGTGAAGAAGCCAAGGCTGAGTTATTCACCTCTCTCCAGAACGAGCAGAACGAATACTTTTCTTTCGATGACTGGAATAACCGAACCATATTAAGAATTTATGGAAGCGGTAGCGTTCTTTCTGCCTTGCAGTCGTTCCTGCGAGACCTTGCGGGGCGGGGGAATGGTTATAGCTATATCAGTGAATACTCAGAACGTTATAGCTATGCACGAAATTCGCCAGAATGGAGGCTTCATGTTGAGATCACCTAACCAGGCCAGTCACGGCGACAGCTACTACATTGCGGCTTCGCCTTCATTCCGTAGCCGCGCGTGCTGAGCGGCGTTACATGCTATGAGATACATCGCACTTTTGTTCCTGTTCTTCACGAACGCTGCGCTTGCACAAGTTGATCTTGTCAAAGTGGATAAATCAGAGCGTAAGCTGTACCTGATTGATGATGGCACAGTTGTGAAAGAATATGACGTCGCTTTTGGAGCTAATCCAAAAGGACATAAACAACAAGAAGGCGATGAACGGACGCCGGAAGGCACCTATACTTTAGATTATAAAAAGGAAGATTCGGCGTTTTATCGTGCCATGCACGTGAGATATCCAAATGCCCAAGATAGGGCTGACGCGAAAAAGCGTGGTGTTTCACCGGGTGGTTTCATAATGGTTCATGGTCAAAGGAACTGGTTGGGGTGGTTGGCACCAATTACCCAGCATTTCAATTGGACAGACGGTTGTATCGCACTCACAAATTCAGAAATGGATGAGTTCATGGATCTGGTTCAAGTCGGTACTGAGATCCAAATTGAGTGGTAGGCATGTAACAAGTGCGTCAACGGGACCGTTTTGTTCCGCTGCCGCTCCACAAATCGGCCCGTTACGCCAGCGTTATGCAAGGGAGATATCCAGAGTTGAGTGAAGAAGAACTGATAACAATGTATCGCCCTTGCGGTCAAAAAGAACTGGATCTTGTGGCGGAGAGCGGGTTCAAAAGGTGGCCTCCAAGGCTTCCTGAACAACCCATTTTCTATCCGGTGACAAACGAGGCCTATGCCATCGAGGTCAACAAATGGAATGTCTCTCAGTTCGGCAAAGGGTACGTCACCAAATTTAGGGTAAGACGTGAGTTCGTCGAGAAATACCGTATTGAGCAAGTTGGTGGCAGGCACCACACAGAGTGGTGGATTCCCGCAGAGGACCTAGAAAACTTCAACGACAATATCGTCGGAGAAATTGAGGTCATCTACGAGGAGCCGGCTGCATAACCAATCGTTCCAGTTCGTTCCGGCCCTATGGGCCTCCACCGGACCGCCTTTCTGTTGCACTCCAAGGCGGCCGCTGAACTTGGCGTTAGAGCGCAAGAAAATGAGCACATTTGAAGCCCTTCAGAAAAACGAAAAAGCAGTACTTCGCGGAGACTTTGTTATTTTATTTTTGCATGAGCACTGGCACCTTATTGGCACAAATCGGTCCGGAAATGCACGTACAATAAAGTCGGTTCATGTAATGTCCCCGGAGCGTGCACAAGCGACTCTCGATGAAACACCGAGTGCAGTACCAAAAAACTATAGTGACTTTGGAGAAGGATTTTTAGAAGAAATAAAGGCCAAGGTCCTTCCTCAAGCCAAAGATTATCTGCCGCTTTTTAGGTCAGGGAATGCAAGTCTCTCGGCAGGGTTTCATACAGATACCATGCAGCAGGTAAGCTATTCCGCAGAAAAGGAAGCAGTCATGCTAAGCGCAGTATCCGAAATGATGTCAAGCGGTGGTCCTGGCGTATGTATTTATTTATAGAACCATGCGCTCTAACAAGGCGCTCGTTCGGACGCAAATTACGCTGCGCTTCATTTGCGCCGCACAGCTTAAACGTTATAAGCCAAAGCTTCGGTCATTCTCTGGTGGTTAAGTGCATGGGCCTTGGCGGCAAATAGGGCCGTATTTTTTGGCCTTCATTAATGGCCAAGGCCAGCAACCTGGTCGTTCAATCTGGAAGCCTGTATTGGCTTCTCTCTGGTTTTCAGCAACGTGCCCAGTTTGCGGGGCCGTTCGTCGTAAATTCTAGGTGGGCCGGGTAGTTTGGTGGTTCGTATCGGTGCCGGATCGCGAGCAGGTGCGGGGCTTCTTTGGAGTTCGCATGCGAGTTGAGGGGTGGATCGGAAACCATCGGGTGAACCGGCTTCTAACCAGCCGCGTCAGTCGGACCGGTTTGTCACGCTGCGCGCGCCAAACCGGCCGCTGCGCATGAGCGTTATGCGGGAGAAGGAGTAAAAGGTGTCCGAGGATTCAAATAATTTGATTCCGTATTTCATACCTGCGCTATCTGCGATTCTTGTTAATGCGGAAGACAAAAAGGGTTCACCTCTGGACTATGAAGAGGTCATCTCTATTCGCGATGATGCGTCCTGCATGATGATGGAGGCAGATGATGCGAAGAAGATGGACGAGAGTCGTGGATACGTGGATCTTGACCCAGAGAATGTTTGGTATGAATGGCAAATGCTCCGACGAGATCTCGGGAGAAAGCCAGACATTGATCCGGGGCCGTCCTTTGCCCAAATGGATAGCAAGAGTGCCGAGTATCAAAATGCGATAAGCCACGCTCATGAGACGCTTTCGAAGTTTAGGGCCATGTTGCCAGAAGATGGGTCGCCAAGGTTTGAGGCCATGGTCAAGCTGAAGCTCAGGGATGGCGACAATTCTGCCTTCATGTGGTTGGCCAACACTCGCCTTGATGGAAACGGATTTATAGCCGAGATATTTGAGGTCCCAGAGTTCTTTCCTAATGTTGAAGTGGGACAACAATTCTCTGTCGGTGCTACCGATCTCGTGGATTGGATGGTGAATGAAGGTGGCGTCTTGCACGGAGGATTTTCACTCAGATTGCATCGGTCTAGGTTATCTGAAGCTGAGCAAAAGCAGTTCGATCAACATGTTGGTGTCACAAAGTACGCATAACCAGGGGCTGCAGCGGACCGCTTTTCCGGCGCGGTGCGCCTCCAAACCGGCCGCTGAGCCCAGGCGTTAAAAGCCAAGGCCCTCGGTCATTTTCTGGTGTTTGGGTGCATATGGCCTTGGCGGAAAGTTGGGCGGAGCTTTCTGGCTTGGTACCTGGCCAACGCCCGCAACCTCGTCGATCAATCTGGAAGCCTGTTTTGGCTTCTTTCTGGTTTTCAGCAACGTGCCCAGTTTGTGGGGCTGTTCGTCGTAAATCCTGAGTAGGGCAGGTAGTTTGGTGGTTTGTATCGGTGCCGGATCGCGAGCAGGTGCGGGTCTTCTTTGGAGTTCGCATGCGAGCTGCGGGGCGGACCGAAAACCATCGGGTGAACGGCTTCTAACCAACGCATCAACGGGACCGGATTGTTCCGCTGCGCTCCACAAGCCGGCCCGTTATGCCAGCGTTAGAGCATAAGAATGTCATTTGAGAATCTACCGCTTCACGATGCGGTTCTGGCTGCGGCCCATATAAGCTGGGAGGCCGCGCGCTGTGACTTTCGGATCTATCCAGTGGGAGAGAAAGCGCACTCACTTGTGTTCGAAGGATTCACCAAGCTTGAGTTTCCGAGAAATGAGCCTTGGGGGCCCTCCAGCTCCATAAACTCGGCCACGCAACCGGAAGCAACAGAGTTTGTAATTGAACTCCAGTCGGGCGATCTGTTGCGTATAACTGCGGCAAAGTGGAGCTACCGTGAGGGATAATCCGGCACCATGCTCTAACAAGTGCGTCAACAGGATTGGTTTTCCGCTGGCGCTCCAAACCAACCTGTTACGCAAGCGTTAACTGTACACATGAATTACATCGAAATTGAAACTGACGAGTGGCGAAAAGAGGAGTCTTCGTTGCTCGAAAGGGTGTTGAAGCGTGTATTGCCTGCGGCAAACCCGGATCTTGAAACACTCTATAAGAAAACAAAATTTTGGTGGCTCGAATTCGATGATGAAGGGCACCCACAAAGGGAAATCGGCTTTGATAACAATAGAAAACCTATTGTGCTCGGGCCGGTTGGAGAGAACAGTGGTTTCCTCACCGACAGCTCGGATGATTGGCTGGGGTACAAAGAGCCCAGCGCGAAGGTTGCTGCCGATTTTGAGTCTATTTGGGGAAAGTTGTGGCCATCATTCTCATGCTTGGAAAAGAACAGTTAACAAGTTGATACAGTTCGTTCCGGGCTTATGGCCCTCCACCGGACGCGCTAAAGCGCGCCGCTGATCAAAGCGTTAGCCATGGAGGACGAGCATGCAGCACCTACGACCGGGAGAACTCATTGCGCTCGATAATCGGGGGGCCTACTACATTTTCGTTATTCTTTCCAAGTCGGCTTTCTTTGGCTGCCAGTGGTCTTTTGCCCTCCACCAGTTTTATCCCAGACTACCAGGCTTCGAAGAAATTCAGCTTTCTCAATCGGCGGGCTTTGTAGCACTTATTGATTTTATTGAAGAACGAAGGGCTGACTCGGTCCATAGAATAGGAAAAGGTATCGATGTCGCTCCTTATTTGGAGTTTGAGCACACAAAGGCCTTTATCCGTGATCAAAATGGCGGCGGTGAATGGTTTATATATGCTCGAAATTTTCAAATACTTGAGAAGAAGAGCAAGCTTGAGGTTTGTGAACTCGAATATCCGATTGGATCTGGCATGAAAGCCCGTGAGTCTTTTGAGCTCATAGACAAGAAATGGACTCCTCGGGTTTTGGTTCATCCGGAGGAAAGAGGTCAGTTTCCCCGGAACTCGGCTAACAAATCGCGTCAGCGGACGTGCTAAAGCACGCTACTGCGCTCCGCGTTAGGCCCAAGTAAGTAGAGAGCAATGGTGCAAAAGGCATTTATTCCGATAGTTCTGGCGACATCATTGCTGTCTAGCTTCGCTTTGGCCGAAGAGTCCAATTCCTATCTCAGTGTCGATGGACCAATAATCCAGATTGATAATATGAATCGTGAAGCAGAGGCATGGGGTACATGCTCCGCAGCATACGACGTAATGGCTATGCTACTGGAGGAGAGGCCGGCTCAGGCGCAGCAATTCAAGAACTATGGCAATGGCGCGGCCCTCGCTGTGGTAATGGCTCACGTCTCAGATGGGCTCGAACGGGATATGAGTCCAGAGCAATTTGGGGCACTTTGGAATTATTCAAAGACATTGTCAGAGTCGATTCCAGAAACTCAAAAAACAATGATATTGGCCGACGCGGAAAACGCAGGCGAGAAAGGTTCTGACAAATTTGTGGAGAAGGTGGCAAATACGGTTAAAACCTGTATTTCAAACCTTGAAGGCCAGCAAGCATATATCGACACGTGGAGGGAGCTGGCTAAAAGTGGGCTCCTATCTGTTCCCCAGGATTGAAAGGCCTAACCAGGGGCTGCAGCGGACCGCTTTTCCGGCGCGGTGCGCCTCCAAATCGGCCGCTGAGCCCAGGCGTTAAGCACCTTAAGGGAGATCTAGGTGAGCGATAAGCTTGAACAATATTCGGATGTCATCACACGGCTCGTATCAGAGGCGGTCGCGTGTACTCCTCAGGAATGGACAAGGGGTACTCTTACCATCGAGTGCGATGGCACCCGCATTGACTACAAACTGAAGAATGAAGACCAACCGGGTAAGGCCCTAATCAGCGAAAAACTGCGGGACTTAATCGACGAATTGTATGTCCGCATGGCGCACAGCGGAGACGCTTGGACGCAAGCAGTTGTGACCTTTTTTCAAGAAGGCGACGATGGCAAATTTAACACCTCCTTTCAGTACGCGAAGACGCCTCCAGCTTCTTCTACTTCTGCCAAAAAGAAGCCATGGTGGAAGTTCGGACGTGCTTAACAAGTTGATGCAGTTCGTTCCGGGCCGATGGCCCTCCACCGGACGCACTAAAGTGCGCCGCTGATCAAAGCGTTAAGTGTTGTTGAGGAAAATGATTAAAGTTCTATTTGTGTGCAGTCAAAACAAGCTTCGCTCCCCGACTGCGGAGGCGGTTTTTTGCAATGATGCGAACCTAGAGGTTCGGTCGGCGGGCTTGAACAATGATGCTGAGATTCCCCTGGGAGTTGAAGATGTCGAGTGGGCTGAGATCATTTTTGTGATGGAGAGCGCCCATAAACGGAAGTTGCGAAAAAGATTCAGAGAGCATCTAAAAGATCAAAAAGTGGTTTGCTTGGGAATTCCGGACAACTATGAATACATGGACCCGGAGTTGGTTAAGATCTTAAAAACCAGCATTCCGCAGTTTTTGTAGCAAACACTTAACAATCCGCTGCAGCCGACGCCCAAAGCGCGCGGCTGAGCTCTGCGTTAGAGGCTTGATCGATTCAATACACAAGAGGAAAACGTAGAAAATTATGGATATTGCTAGTGCGATTTCGATGGGAATGGGGGGACTTCCCTTATTTTTCGTTGTTCTTCTATATAAAGAAGCAAAGCCAAAATATCACGGTCTCTGGATTTTCGGCATTTTGATTATCGCCATCGCAGGGATGCTGGCTGGAAGCTTAGATATATTGGAGCATTTTATAAGTGAAAAGCTGGCGGCAGGCAGTGAAAAAGAGGTCCTAAAGGAAGCTCAGCATACTGTAGGCGTTTGGATTTATATAGGTCCAGCGGTAATCGCTGCAATTGGGGCAAATCTGGTTACTGAATTCATCCTGACAGACAAGTCGAGCCTTTCTGCCTCTAACAAGTAGTTGCAGTACGTTCCGGCCCTAACGGGCCTCCACCGGACCGGTATTCCGGCGCGTTGCGCCTCCAAACCGGCCGCTGAACATTGGCGTTAAATGCCATGAAGAAAATACTGCCGCATATCGAAATCGGACTAGATCAATACGGGGCTGTTGCAGTCAGCGTAGAGGACTATGAGCTTTTCGATTTTATTGACTACTATGTCACCGAAGAGTGTGACCTAGATTGGCAAGACAAGACTGTGAAGGAAGCTGCAAAGGGTGAGGTACACACTATGTACTTTAATCCAAAGCTTTCACTAGCCGAAGTGGAAGTCGCGTTGTTAAAGCTTGATCCTGAAGAAGTCGAAAAAATATATGCTATTAACAACTGAGCAAGCGTCAACCAGGGCATTTAACAAGGTGGTCAACGGGACGCCAACTACGCTGCGCTCCGTTGTCGCCCATTACCACTGGCGTTATATTTTCTGAAGAGGGCGTTGCATGCAGGAGGCTTTAAACCCCTACATCCATGAACTCAACGGCTACTTGTTATGTCTTTCTCGCTTGGCCGGTCGTGGTTATTCTTTCGGGGCACATGCGTACGTAGTGGATGCCGACGTTGACTCTTTTGTGAGTGAGGTTGTCGCCACTTGGAGCAAAGGTGATGAATATATTCCTGCATCTGAGTTTCGGTACGTTGGCAAATCGATCATTGAATACGGTGAACTTCAGTCAGAGATCACGAGGTACGTAATGCATGGCCTCCTCGGTCCCGGAAAACTTTCGGAGGCTGGAAGAAGCGCTGTGGCAGGAGTGATTTTAGAAGACATTATCGAATATTACGGCTTAGCATCTACGTCGATAAATCCGGAGGGGGTTTTTCATCCCCCCATAAAAAGGACTGTTCACAGACTCGACATCAAAAACGAAAACTACGAGAGCTGTCTGTTTTTTGTACTCCAGATCGAAGATATATATGTTCTAACTGGGCTTTGTAAGAAAAAAATATAACAAGTGCAGGCACGGCGACGCCCATTACATTGCGCCTTCGGCTCCATTCCATGGGCGCGCATGCTGCAAGCGTTAACTTTATAATCGAGCTTGAGAATGTCCTTAGATATTGAGAAACAGAAAGAACGGTTTAATTCCTTCCGCGAGGAAAGGCTTCCCGTCCTTCACGATTTCTCGAAAGGACTAGGCTTTCAAGATCCACATGAGATTCTGATCAATCCTGAGAAATTCTTGCAGCCGATAAGTTCGTGGCTGTCGGACCAGGAAATCTCTGCTGAATCTAAGAACTGGATAACTGTCCGCATAGGCTATTTCTTAGGGGAGCTATTCGTGGAAAGGCACGGGGGTTGTTGGAGTGTTTGCCAAGCTCCTAGCTCCAGATACTATGGCCATTTCGTAGTTGGTGAGTTCTCGTCATTCGACAATGCGAATGCACTCTTTGACCCAATGGAAGCCGCCTTTGTGCTCACAAGCCAGCCTAAAGGCCGCTCGTTAGTCGAAATTGTCAAGGAAATTGAGGATTCCCTCAGTGGTCTGTGAAAAAGTTAACAAATGCAGGCAAGGGACGCTCCTGACGTCGCGCCCCTGCTGCATGCGCTATCTGTAATCAGGGATCACCGAAGTTGAGTATCAAGAAATTTCTTTCCCGTCTTTTCCGCTGGGAGAAAGGCCGGCAAAACACGGGATACGACAAGATGCTCTTAGGGGGCGGTCTCTGGCCGAACCGTTTTGATGTTTATCTGCTTCGATTTCGTGAGGGGCAGGGTATACCGCCCCATGTTGATCAAGTTAATAGCGGAGAGCATTACCGATTAAATTTAGTGCTAAAGCAGCCAAAGTCTGGTGGGCAGTTTCGTTGCATCAATCCGATTTTTGATAGTTCACGCGTCAAATTTTTTCGATCTGATGTTTCTGAGCATTCGGTCGCGCCAGTCAAGCAAGGGACACGTTATGTTCTCAGTATTGGATGGGTCAAAAATACATAACAAAGCCATTAAGGTTGTTCCGGGCCTGCGGCCCTCCACCGGACGCCCTTGTCAGGGCGCTGCTTATAGCTGGCGTTATGGGTTCAAAGGAAGACTGTGGTGGATCGCACCAAATCAATCGAAGAATTAGAAGGCGAGGTGTGGCCCGCGCCAGAATTAGAGTCCCACGTAGTTGTGGAAAACCACCGGTTAAGAAAAGTGCCCCTAGAAAACTTGTCCGTGGAAGATCTTCGGCTTCTTGTCGGGCAAAAGGTGAGCTTGGAATATACGGTCCCACTTGCCCTTGAGTTTCTGGAAGAGAATCCATTAGCTGCGGGCGCAATGTATCGTGGGGACCTATTGGCCAACGTATTAAACTTGCCTGACGGTTTCTGGCAATCACACCCAGAGCTGAATAATCGGTTGGTGGAAATAAAATATGAGCTGGAAATAGTGGCCGAGACTATAGCGAAAGAGTTGTTATCTTCTATCAGTTCGTTCGAGTTTCGGTGAATGCCCCATAACCAGGCGTTCCAGTTCGTTCCAGGCCTGACGGCCTTCCACCGGGCCGCCTTAAAGCTGTGCTTCAAGTCGTCCGCTGAACATTGATGTTATGCATCAAGGAGGAAGCTGTGAAAGAGACCGGAAAGATCAATTATGTTGAGATTCCCGCCAAGGATCTTGAAGCCACGAAAAGGTTCTTTGGTGATGCATTTGGGTGGACGTTTGTAGACTATGGTTCAGAGTACGTAGCGATCGAGAACGCGGGACTGGATGGTGGATTCTTCAAGTCAGACAATGTGGCCACAACTGATGCTGGAAGTGTATTGGTCGTCCTTTTCAGCACTGACTTGGAAGTAACTCTCGAGCAAGTAGAGTTGTCTGGCGGAAAAATCGTCAAAGATATTTTCCCGTTCCCGGGTGGTCGCCGTTTTCATTTCAGTGATCCAAATGGCAATGAATATGCCGTCTGGTCAGAGCCAAATGCATAACCATCGCAGGCACGGCGACGTCTTTTCCATTGCGGCTTCGCCTCCATTCCAAAGTCGCGCATACTGCGGGCGTTAAATCAAAGTAGATGACGGACTATATCTTTATCACGATCTTCATCGGGTGCTCTCTTTGGCCTGTTACGACAGCCTTTCGAATTAGGGCTGAGTTTCGAAAACATGGTTATGAGATGAAGGCTAGCCCACTTTGGTCATGGACGAACTTCAGCACCTTTTGGAACGAGGCTAAACAACGTAACAAGCGCTGTAAAAATTCTGCTATTTCCAGGCAGCTAGAGTTTTATGGGCTGTGGTGGGTGATTGTGGCTGTGGTCACGTTGTTCGCACTGGTCGCGATCATTTTTTAACTAATAGTTCCAGTTTGTTCCGGGCCAAAGGGCCCTCCACCGGATGCCCTTTTCGCTACGCTGCAAGGGCACCGCTGAACAAAAGCGTTAGTTGGTGTCTATCCCACAATGAAATTATCTGAGGTGATTACGGCGCTTGGAAGTGCTCCAGCCGATTCGGATGTAAGTTGCCGAATCACAAATTTGAGTCGGGTATCTCGTATCTACGTTGTAGGTCAGGTTCGGCCAGATATTCCCGGGGCGATCTTGGGCGATCGCGAGCCTGAGCTACGGGAAAAGAGGGTTGGTGATTTAGTTGATGAACTAGGAAGATTCGGTGACAACTTTGCCAATGCCGATTTCTTGCTGAAGCAGGCACAAGAGATTAGTGATACAGCATATGAACTTAGATATTTTGCTGTTACCGGAGTCTCTGTTGAGCCCAACTGTGTATTTCTGGTCGCATCGGGATCTGAGCTTTTAGATTTACGGGAGGAGCATGAAGAGCCGAACTTGGAGTAACCCAACTAACCAGTCAGGTCAGTGGTGGACTTCCCCCAGTCGAGTGGACACGCATCGATAACTCCGGGCCTGACGGCCCTCCACCGGACCGCCTTTCCGCTGCGCTCCAAGGCGGTCGCTTATTTTCGGCGTTACGTTTCGTCGTCGACAATGCATCGAGTATTTGAATGAGTGTAGAAATCATCGGTGATCGCGAATTTATCACCTCTGTTCAGGAGCAAGACGGTGTTTGGGTGCTAATGGCAGGCCAATCGCTTTATGCTCTCCCAACTGAGGGTGGCAGGGATCTTCCTGTTTGGTCGTCAGCAGAAAAAGCAGAAGTGTTCGCCGAGAGTTTGAACCAAAGAGGGCTGTCCCCGGTGTTCGTACCGATGAGCAATTTCCTGGGTGCCGCCTGGTTGGGTTCGTCGAGCTTACAAATCGTCGATGTTTTGGCTTCACCCCGCTATGGCCAAGAGTCTCTCACCTACACAGCCGAAGAACTCCGTGCCAGACTCAAAACGTAACAATGCCATTAAGTCTGTTCCGGGCCGATGACCCTCCACCGGACGTCCCTGTCGGGCCGCCGCTTATGGCTGGCGTTATGTGGGCGTTCCCTTAGAGAATCCATATGGCATTCAGTGAGTTTGAATCAAAGAAAATTGAGCGGGCAGCTTCAGAGTTTCTGGAAAATCGGAGGCCGCCAGTCGAGATCCGACCCAAGTTAGATATGGACGTTCGGGTGTCTGGCCAAAGCGTGCAAATTGTCGAGATCCGACCTCATTTCCGGGAACCGTCCACGATCATTGAATCACCCGTAGCAAAAGCTACCTACGTCAAGAAAGCGCAGCGCTGGAAAATCTACTGTATGCGTAGCGATCTGAAGTGGCATTCGTACACGCCAGAACCTGAGTCACGATCCATCGAGGAATTCTTTGCTATCGTGAATGCCGATGAGAATGGCTGTTTCTTCGGGTAGCACATAACCAGGTGCTGTAGTACGCGGCCTGTGGCCGCCGGACGCCCTTTTCATTGCGGCTTAGCCTTCACGACAGGGGCGCCGCTAAGCTCAGCGTTGAGGCTGCAGAAAAAGTCCCGGAATCGTCATTTGGCAGCCTGACTGATCGCGGGCCGACAAGAACCCGTTTCCCATGCCCCGCTTCAAGCACTGTAGCTACCATCAACATGCGATGGTCGTGGTCAACGGCCGGGAGCAGCGTTTCGAACATGCGGTGCACTAGCTGATCTGTCATCAGTTGGATCTCTCCGTCTTCCACTCCAAGTACCGCAACGAACGCACCTGCCGAGTGGCCTGCGTACAGTGCGGCACTTCACGACGCCGGCTGGTTCGTCAGGGGTCATACCGATGAGATCAAGGCGTTCGCGCAGGTGGTGACACCGCGCCAGGAAGAGCCACTGAAAAGGCTTTGGGGAACGACTCGGGATTGGGTTTTTCTGCAGCCTCGTTACATTCAAATTGACCAACTTCCCATTCCTTTAGCGGGTGATATATGATTCGTATACATTTCATATATCGGGGTTGCTATGGGAATTGTCAAAATTGACGACGAACTCCATGGGGAGATTCGCAAGGCCAGTGCAGTAATGGTGCGCTCTATCAATGCGCAGGCTGAGTATTGGATCAAAATAGGCATGCTTGCAGAGGCGAATCCCACTATGTCTTTCTCTGACATCATGCGCGACCAAATGAAGCTGGCGGAAGTTGATATAAGGAAGGCTGTGGGTGGGTAGTATCAATCTGAAAAGTGCTGAAGAATTGAGCGTAATGCGGGAGTCTGGTCGGCTTCTGGCAACGGTTTTTGATTACCTCGATGGCTTTATCGAGGCGGGTATCTCTACGATGGAGATCAATGATCTGGCGGAAAGGTACATCGTCGATCAACTGCATGCCCGTCCAGCGAGTAAAGGGCAGTACGGGTATCAGTATGTATTGAATAGCTCTGTAAACCGCGTTGTATGCCACGGTGTCCCTTCAAGCACTCAGACGCTGAAATCCGGCGACATCATCAACGTTGATATCACGTTAGAGAAAGGCGGGTTTATAGCGGACTCCAGCAAAATGTACATGATCGGCACCGTGACTCCGGTCGCCAAGCGTTTGGTCGATAAAACCTACGAGGCAATGTGGGAAGGAATTCGTCGTGTAAAGCCTGGCTCAACCCTCGGTGATGTTGGCCATGCTATTCAGAGCCACGCCCACAAACACGGCTATTCTGTCGTTCGCGAGTATTGTGGGCATGGAATTGGGCGTGAAATGCATGAGGAACCACAGGTTCTGCATTATGGCCAACCGGGTAAAGGTTTAGTGCTGCAAGAAGGGATGGTGTTTACCATAGAGCCGATGATTAATCAGGGTAAGGCCAAGGTTAAGCTGAAGAAAGACGGTTGGACGGTCGTCACCAGCGATAAGAAATTATCTGCTCAGTGGGAGCATACCATCGCCGTTACTTCTGATGGTTACGAGGTGCTGACGCTTAGAGCCGAAGAGCGATTATAACCATCGCAGGCACGACGATGTGGACTTCCCCCCAGCGCCGAAAAATAATGCCCAAAGACTCGTTGTCATCCCCCCACTTCTGGTATACACGTGAAACGGATGCCGGAGTTTTGTAGCATTCACCTGAATCCAGACGTCCAAACCGCCCCCCACAGGAAGTGGAGTCCACCTATGCAGCCAAAAGACATCGTGGCGCAGTTTATCGCCGATATTCAGGCCCAGCGTTTCGATGAGGCGAAGGCCCTGCTTGTTGATCAGGGGTTCGAGTATGTCGGGCCGAACATGCACTTGCTCAGCCGCGACGACATGCTGGCCTATCAGTTCGGCATGGCGGCCATCCAGAAAGATCTGATCGTGCGCCAGCTCAGTGCTGACGATGATCACGTCTTCGCGATCCTGGATTACCAGACCTATTTCGAGCCCATCGGGGATGTGCGACTGGCGGTCTGGTTCCGCGTCCGGAACGATAAAATCCAGACCGTTGAAACCTTCTACAACGCCGCGGTGGTCGAGAACATGCTGGGCGGCAATCTTCCTTCTGCCGAGTAACGGAAAGGCCACCACGAATTCCCCGATGCTCTCCAGAATTCGCAACCGTACAGTCCGCGCTTCTTTTCCGCTCCGCCACAAAAAGAATCAAGGCGCCGTCCATGTCCATGACCCGAATCGAGCAACCCGAAGATGTACCTGCCGCATTCCAGGCGGCCTGGAATGCCCACGATATGGCCGCTTTTGGTCGCCTGTTTGATGACGATGCCACGTTCGTCAATCGCTTCGGTCACTATGTCCGGGGCGTTGAGGCGATCGTGGCGATGCATACCCCGATTCACAGCACCATCTACAGCGACTCGACGCTGTCCAATGAGCTGATCGACGTGGTTCCAATTGCGGAGGGCGCGGTCGTGATCCATTTTTGGAGCCGTCTGTCGGCCGGGGCGGCTCACCCTGCTGGACCACATCAGGTCGATACGCTGATCCTCGCTGTCCTGAAGAAGCAGGACGAGCAGTGGCTTATCAAAGCGCTTGAAAATGTGACGCTGACGAATCCTCGAACGGGCGAGGTGGTGTTGCGAGGTCAGTAACACCGGCATGACTCACGGGAGACTCGTTTTTGACTGAACTAAAGACACTCGGCCTCTTCCTGGTCACCGCCGTGGCGGAAATCGTGGGCTGTTATCTGCCGTATCTGTGGCTGCGCGAGGGTAAGACGGCCTGGCTGCTGGTGCCGGGCGCGTTGAGTCTGGCGGCTTTTGCGTGGCTGTTGTCGCTTCATCCGACCGCAGCCGGTCGGGTGTATGCGGCTTACGGGGGCGTCTACATCTTTGTCGCCATCCTGTGGCTATGGGCGGTGGATGGCATCCGGCCAACGGTGTGGGATCTGGTGGGTTCCGGCGTGGCTCTGGCGGGTATGGCCATCATCATGTTTGCGCCCCGGGACTCCTGACGATTCGTTCCGAGCGGAGTAAACCCGTGAAAGCGGTTATTCAGGAAGAAGCCACCGGCTGCGGTATAGCGGTCTGTGCCGCCTTGGCCAGCGTCAACTACGCGCAAGCGAAACAGGATTGATTCATACCACATTCGACAAGGAGAAACGTCGATGATCCATAAAGGCAGCTGCCTCTGCGGGGGTGTGACCTACGACATCCGCGGTGAACTGACGGATGTACTGAACTGCCATTGCTCCATGTGCCGTAAACTGCACGCCTCGGCGTTTCGCACGCGGGCGAAGGTGAATGCGGCGGACTGGACGACGTTGACCGGCGCGGAGTTGATCACGTTCTTTGAATCGTCGCCTGGCGAGCACAAGGGATTCTGCTCGCGCTGCGGTTCCAGCCTGTATACCCGCTTTGATGAGCATCCTGACATCTACGGCTTCCCGCTGGGAACGCTGGATACGGACCCGGTCGTCAAAGCGGAGCGCCATGTGTTCGTGGGGAGCAAGGCGCCGTGGTTCGACATCACCGACGATTTGCCGCAAGCCGCTGAATACGATTGAGGCCGAACGGGTCGGCTGAGGCCCATCACAGCGTCAGGACGGCGGAGCCATTGAAGCGCCCGGCTCGCAAATCATCCAGTGCCTCGTTCGCCCGCTCCAGGGAGTAGGTGTGGACGGTGGTCTCCACCGGAATCCGGGCCGCGAGGGGCAGGAAGGCTTCGCCGTCGCGCCGGGTCAGGTTGGCGATGGAACAGAGTTCCCGCTCGCCCCAGAGCAGGTCGTAAGGGAACGACGGGATGTCGGACATGTGGATGCCGGCGCAGACGACGCGACCGCCCTTGCGCACGGTGTGCAAAGCGTCGGGCACCAGCTCGCCCGCCGGGGCGAAGATGATGGCGCCGTCCAGAAGGTGTGGGGGCGTCATGGAGGCATCCCCGACCCAGGTCGCACCGAGGGACAGGGCGAAGGATTTTGCCTCGGTATCCCCCGGCCGGGTGAAGGCGTAGACGGCCTGGCCGGCATGGCGGGCCACCTGGATCAGGATGTGGGCCGCCGAGCCAAAACCGTACAGGCCGATGTGCCGGGCATCGCTGATTCGCCGGTAGGCGCGGTAGCCGATCAGGCCGGCGCAGAGCAACGGCGCGGCCTGTTGGTCACTGAAGCCGTCGGGAATCGGGAAGCAGTAGCTGGCATCGGCGACGGTGTATTCGGCGAAGCCGCCGTTGATCTGGTAACCGGTGTAGCGGGCATTGTCGCAGAGGTTTTCCCGGTCGCTCTGGCAATAATCGCAGTGACCGCAACTGCCGCCCAGCCAGGGCACGCCGATACGCTGGCCCACTTCGAAGCCGCTTACGTTGCGGCCGGTTTTGGAAACGATGCCGACGATCTGGTGTCCGGGAATCAGCGGCAGCGCCGGCTCGGTCAGGTCGGCATCCACCACGTGGAGGTCGGTCCGGCAGATGCCGCAGGCCGTCACGCGGATCTGCACCTGATGGTCGTCGGGTTCCGGGATCGGAACGTCCTCAAGGCGGAGGGGTTGGCGTTGCTGATGGAGGACCATGGCACGCATGGGTGGCGCTTCCTGCAGGCTGAAGGTGAGTCATCAGCCTAACGCCGGTGGGCGATGGGGATATTGCCCAGGATCAATCTGACGGCCGGTTGCCCGATGGCGGTCGATTTTTCATACTTGGGTTTCCAACCGCGAGGGCAGGCCCATGGAGTATCAGGACGAACGTGATTTTATCCCCGATGTGCGCGATGGGCTGAACCGCGTGGAACGGCTGATTCTCTACGTGCTCAGCGAGACCCAGAAGGAGCTGGGCGGGCGCAACGTGCCCACGGCCATGCTCTATGGCCGGGTGGTCGAGCACATCAATATGAGTGAAGCCGAACTGCATGTGTTTCTTGATCGGCTCGGCGTCAAAGGCAGTACCTTCTAGCTCGCCGCCTGTTTCGCCAGCAGTCCCCGCAATTCCTGCCGGTTTTCTACCACATCCGACAGCACGTACCGGTCCAGCACGTCGATAAACGCCTGCAGTGCTTCCCCCAGCACGCCTTTGAGGGCGCAGCCGGGTTCGATGGGGCAGGTGGAATTCGGCCCGAAGCATTCCAGTAGCCGCAGGTTCTCTGTCTTGCGGACCACTTCTCCGATGTTGATCTCGTTGGGCGCCCGGGTGAGTTCCAGTCCGCCGCCCCGGCCTCGCTGACTCTTCAGGTAACCCAACTGCACCAGGGTGCGGGCCACCTTGGCCACGTGGTTGGCGGAAATCCCGTAATGCAGCGCGACATCCTGCACGGTGGCCGGCTCGGCATCCGTACGCACCGCCATGTAGATGAGCAGGCGTAGGGAGTAATCAGTATGCGCGGTGAGTTGCATGCCTATTGACCTTTCATAATTTGGTAAATAATATGCCTATTTAAAGAGGTAAGTAAAATACCACTTTAAGCGCCGCGTCCGAATCGCGATCGCTTTGGTGTCCTTGAAACTTGTGTCCTTGAAACCGCGTGCTTTTGATCCAGAAAGGAGATCGGCCATGCTCAGCCCCGCCACCATCGATGTCATCAAACAGACCGTGCCTGTCCTGCAGGAACACGGCGAAACCCTGACCCGCCATTTCTACCAGCGGATGTTCACCCACAACCCGGAGGTGAAGGCGTTCTTCAATCCGGCCCACCAACAGGCCGGCACCCAGCAGCGGGCCCTGGCCGGGGCAATCTGCGCCTACGCCCAGCACATCGACAACCCGGCGGCCCTGGCCGGTGCGGTGGAACTGATCGCCCAGAAACACGCGTCCCTGGGGATCAAGGCGGAGCACTATCCGATCGTGGGTGAGAACCTGCTGGCGTCCATCCGCGAGGTATTGGGTGAGGCGGCCACCGACGACATCATCAACGCCTGGGGCGAAGCCTATGGCGTGCTGGCGGATCTCTTCATCCAGCGCGAAGGCCAGATTTATCAGCAGCAGGAAGACACCTACGGTTGGGAAGGCTTCAAGCCGTTCCTCGTGGAGAAGCGTGAGCGGTGCAGCGACAACATCGAGTCCTTCTACCTGTGCCCGGCGGACGGCAGCAAGCTGGCGATGCACCAGCCCGGCCAGTACCTCACTGTGCGGATTCCGCTGGCGGACGGCACGACCACCATGCGCAACTACAGCGTTTCCAACATGCCGGGTGAGCCCTGGTTCCGCATCAGCGTCAAACGCGAAACGGGTGATGGCGCGGGCCTGCCGGACGGTGTGGTGTCCAGCTACCTGCACGACAAACTGCGCACCGGTGACAGCATCGAAGTGGCACCGCCGGCCGGCGAGTTCACCCTGGAACTGCCGCAGGAAGCCGACAAGCCGCTGGTCTTCGTGGCCGGTGGCGTGGGCATCACCCCGCTGATGTCCATGCTGCAGGTGGCGCTGGACGAATCCCCGGCCCAGCGGCCGATCGTCTTTATCCAGGCGGCCCTGAACGGCGCGGTCCAGCCCTTTGCGACCGAGCTTGAGGCGCTGGAGAAGCGGTATGACAACCTCACCCTGCACGTGCGTTTCAGCGAGCCGCAGGCCGGTGAGCGGGTGGCCGGCCGCTGCGACAGTGAGGGCTTTGTGGATAACGCTTTGCTGGATGAACTGGTGGGCGGTGAAAAGGCGGCCTGGTACTTCTGCGGTCCGACGCCGATGCTCCAGCATATGCGTCAGCTGCTGAAGCAACGTGGCGTGGCGGACGAAGATCAGCACTTCGAGTTCTTCGGCCCGGCCAAAGCCCTCGACTGAGGGACGAACCGGACACGTCTCCCTCCCAAGCCGGGCCGCTGCGATCCCGCGGCTGCCCGGCGTCCTCTCCCGATGCGGTACAGTTTCCTGTTTTTTGACGAAAAGATCATTTCCCAAATCAACTGTACCGGTCCCGATTTTGAATCTGTCTCTGTGCGGTTTGCGCTGCAGGTGGTATTTTGAACAGTTCCCCCGGCCTGTCTTGTAACCCGCCGGGTGGGTCTCGCCACGCCACCGTTTTATGAGGACAGATTGATGGAAGAGGTTGCTCCCGAAACCGCAACAGCCAAGACCGCCGCACCGTTCGGCACCGCGTTCACCAGCCAGATGACCCTGGCGCGTTACAGCGACGGTCAGTGGCAGGGCGTGGAAACCGTACCGGTGGGCCCGTTGCCCCTGCATCCGGCATCGCACGTGCTGCATTACGGGAGTACCTGTTTCGAAGGCCTGAAGGCGTATCGCATGCCGGACGGCGAAATCAAGATTTTCCGTCTCGACCAGCACATTGCCCGCTTCCAGCGCAGTGCCGCCCTGTTGTGCCTGCCACAGCCGCCGGCGGACATGATGGAAGCCATGATCCGCGAGGTGGTGGCCCTGGGACACGACGTTATTCCTGATGCGCCGGGTGCGCTGTACCTGCGCCCGACGTTGATCGGCACCGAGGAGAACATCGGCGCGGCCGGTGCGCCGTCGGCGGAAGCGATGGTGTACGTGCTGGCCTCGCCGGTGGGGGAATACTTCGCTGGCGGCCGGGGCCTGAACATCCTGATCGAGGATCAGGAAATGCGCAGCACGCCGGGCTTCGGCCAGGCCAAAACCGGCGGCAATTACGCCTCGGCCCTGCGACACGTGATGCGTGCGAAGAAGGAATTCAGTGCCGACCAGGTCCTGTTCTGCCCCAACGGCGACGTCCAGGAAACCGGCGCCTCCAACTTCTTCCTGATCGACGACAACCGGCTGCTCACCAAGCCGCTGGATCCGTCCTTCCTGCACGGCATCACCCGGGACTCGGTGATCACCCTGGCGCGGGACCTGGGCTACGAGGTCATCGAGCGCGACTTCACCGTGGATGAGATCAAGGACTGGATCCGCACCGGCGAGGCGGCCCTGTCCGGCACCGCGGCGGTACTCTCCGGCGTTGGCGCCTTTATTCACGGCGGTGAGCGCTATCAGGTGGGCGACGGTGGCGTCGGTCCCAACACCCGCAAGCTGAGCGAAGCCCTGCGTGCGCTGCAATCCGGTCGCACCCCGGATCGTTTCGGCTGGCTCAGCTAAAAGTCGCATAACCCGCTAGCGCGGGCGTCCAATCTGCAGACAAAGTGGCCGTGTCGTCCCTGACCACACTGGTCACACTGGTTTGCGCCGCTATCCTTGGCGGTGTGGGCAGGGGAGAGCGTGTTCTCCCTTGTTCATCCGCCAGATAGGGAGATTGGGCCATGAAACACGACATCTGGGAGAAACTGCCCTCCCACCTGTATTTGCAACTCAAACGCTGGGACTACCGCCTGAAGGCAAAGGAAGCCTTCGAGACGGAACAGCAGCGGCGCACCACCGTGACCGAGGACGGCTTTTCCTACCGGTCATTCGACGAACAGCAGGCGATCTTCGTACACATCCCCAAGTGTGCCGGCGACGCCATCAACCAGTGCCTGTTCGGCAACCGGGGTGGGGGCTACACCACGCTGGAGCAGTACCTCAACATCTTCGAACCCCGCTGCATCGCCGACTACTTCAAGTTCACCTTTGTCCGCAATCCCTGGGATCGGTTGGTGTCAGCTTACTTTTACCTGAAGCGCGGCGGTGCCGGTGAGCAGGACCGCCACTGGTATGAAGACCACCTGAGCGGCTACGCCGACTTTGACGAGTTTGTGCGTCACTGGCTGACCCGCCGGCAGGTGCGCCAATGGCATCACTTCACGCCGCAGTACTACTACATGCTGGATCGGCGTGAGAAAGTGCGCCTGGACTTTGTCGGCTTTGTCGAGAATATCGAGGCCGATTTTGCCTACGTTGCCGACCGCATCGGGGTGGATGCCCGGCTGAGCGAAGCCGCCACCAGGCATCACGCGGATTACCGGGATTACTACACGCCCCAGACCCGCGACATCGTTGCCGAAGTCTATGCGGAGGATATAAGGTTGCTCGGGTACAGTTTTGACAACGGCAACCTGCCCCAGCAGATCGCCAGTCGGGACAGCGGCCGGATCTACACGTTGCGTTCCTGAGGCACGATGGCGCTGGTGGCTAACCGGAGTGCGCCATGGCGATGAGCCTGAATGAAGTGGGACTGATCGCTGCTGCCTGCATGCTGATCGGCGGCGGTTTGAGTTTTTACCTGGGGCGGCGCAAGACCCGGACGCCGTTTCTTGTGGGCATCATCGGCACCTTTTTGTCGCTGATCCCGGTCCTGGGCCTGATCTATTTGGCGGTGCTCAGCGTGCGGCCGAATGTCAGCTCCGATAAACCGGCTGACTGACCCGCCAACCGATCACAGGGAGCCTGACGTGGATCGCATCTTCAATTTCGTGCCACTCACCGAGCATTTCGGGACCGCGGGTCAGCCCACGCCGGAGCAGTTTGCACTGATCGCGCGCCATGGCTACACCACGGTCATCAACCTGGCCATGCCGGACCATCCCCGGGCCCTGACCAACGAAGGGGAGTTGGTCACCCGTGAAGGCATGACCTACCTGCACCTGCCGGTGCCATTCGATGCGCCGCAACCCAGCCATGTGCGCCGATTCTGCCGGCTGTTGCAGGCCCTGCGCGCTGACGATCCGCAGCAGAGGATCTTCATTCACTGCATCATGAATTACCGGGTGTCGGCGTTTATGACCCATTATCTGCGTCTGGTGGAAGACTATGACGCCGAGGCGGCCCGCTCGCCCCTGTTCGGGCAGTGGCAACCCAATGCGACCTGGCAGGCTCTGCTGGCCTGGGATCGGGACGACATGGGGCTGTGACCGTTGTCCTAACGGGGGGCCGGTATACGACTGAAGGCCAGCGTCGCATCCGTCAGCAGGCTGTTAAGATGACCGGGACGCTATCCAACCGAGGCCCTGATCCATGGCGATTCCTGATGCTTTACATCGCCGCTTGCGGGCGGCTGTTGCCGGTCTGTGCCTGCTGGGCGCCAGCAGTCTGGCCTCGGCGGAATCGCTGCGTCTGGTGACCGAAGCCTGGCCGCCGTTGGTGGATCAGCGGGATGGTCGGCCCAGCGGTCCGCTCTGGTCGGTGACCGAGGCGGTGTTCGAGCGCATGGGTTACGACTCCCAGTTGGTGTTCGTTCCCTGGAAGCGGGCGCTGGATCTGGTGGCCCGCAATCGCGCCGATGCGGTGGTCGGAGCTGGCAAGACGGAGGATCGGGTGCGCCTGTTCCAGTACCCGGACGAGCCCCTGGCCAACAGCGAAACCACTCTGTTTTCCAACCGCAAAGAGCCTGTGCAATTCACCGACTTTGATGCGCTGGCTGGCAAGACCATCGCCCTGTCGTCGGGGTATTCCTACACCCCGGAAATCTGGTCGGCACCGGGGGTGACACGGGAAGAGGTGCGCGATATCCGGTCCGGCCTGCAGATGGTGGCGCTGGGGCGCGTCGATGCGTTTGTTGCTAACCGGCAGGTGGGCTGGTACGAGGCCAATCGGCTGGGGCTGGCGGACAAGCTGACGGCCTCCCGCAAGCCCATCAGCGAGGGGCCGGTCTACCTGATGTTTTCGCCGGAGACGCCGACCTCGTTCGTCCAGGACTTCAATCAGGCGCTGACGGCCTTTCGCCAGACGGCGGACTATCGACGCCTGATGGCCGATTTTTCGGCTCCGGAAGCGGAATAATCAGGCGGGCGCCGTGGCCCCGGAGCTGAGGTGATAGAGCCGGCGCCAGATGGCGTGGCCGGTCTGGTCGAAGGCGAGCAGGGTATCCACAAAGGTCTGGCGGGCGGTGGTGTCGATCATCGGTGCCGGCAATAACGGGTCGAACACGATCTGACGAATGGCCCGATCGCCGATCACAAACGACTCCCGGGCCGCAGCGTCGGGCTCCAGCCGGTCGGCCTTGTCCAGCCACTTTTTCAGGCGGCTGGCGGAATCCCGGTAACGCTGTTCCAGGGCGTTGGTGTCCCAGAGGCGCTGGGTGAGCCCGGCGTGGTGGTCGTCCAGGTCACTGAGCAGGAACACCGGAGCGCTGCTTTCCAGCCCCAGTCGATAGAGCCGCTCACGAATGCCGGTCACGCCGCCGCTCAGGTTATCCGGCCGGATAAACAGATCCCGGCTCAATTCCCGGAACCCGCTCATCTCCAGCGCCCGGTTGCGCCGGCGCAGGGCCGGTTTGTCGCTGCGGCCCAGTCCGCCCAGGTGCGCGCCGATCCAGTGACCGCTCCAGTTTTCCAGACGCTGCAGGGCGGTGCGCCAGCGACGCAGGTCGTCCGTGAGTTGGTGGGCGCGGTCGGTGAGCTGGTATTGGCCGCGACCACAGGATTCGATCAAGCCGTCGCCTGACAGTCGGGTCAGGGCCACCCGGGTACTGTTGCTGGTGACCCCGAACAGGGCGCACATGCTGATGGCATCCCGAACCTGCAGGACATCTTCATCCATGGCGGTCATCAGGTTCATGATCAGGCGCTGGGGTTTGGGCTTCACGGGACTTCCTCTCCGGTCCAGAAGGCATTCCTGGCGCCGCGCATCCGGGCGCCGGGTCCGCAGATTAACATGGCGGCCCCGGTCGCTGTACCGACGTCAGCGATGGCGCATGACATCGCCGATGTCGTGGACCAGCTGATCCACCCGCTCCAGGGTGCTGGACCAGGAGCAGACAAAGCGGGCGGCACCACCGATAAAGGTGTAGAAGTGCCAGCCCCGGGCCCGCAGGGCGGTCTGGACGTCTTCCGGCAGCTCCACGAAAACGGCGTTGGATTGCCGCGGGAAGCACAGTTCCAGTCCGTCGATCTGGCGGATGCCGGCTTCCAGGCGTTCGGCGCAGGCGTTGGCGTGGGCCGCGTTTTTCAGCCAGGTGTCGTTTTCCAGCAGGCCGCACCAGGGCGCGGAGATGAAGCGCATCTTCGAGGCCAGTTGTCCGGCCTGCTTGCAGCGCCACTCGAAGTCCTCGGCCAGCTGGCGGTTGAAGAACAGGATCGCCTCGCCCACCGCCAGACCGTTCTTGGTGCCGGAGAAACACAGCACGTCGACCCCCGCTTTCCAGGTGATCTCGGCCGGGGTGGCGTCCAGCGCGGCAGCCGCATTGGCAAAGCGGGCGCCGTCCATGTGGATACGCAGCCCGTAGCGGTCGGCAACTTCGCGAATCGCCTTGAGTTCCTCGATGCTGTACAGCGTGCCCACTTCGGTGGACTGGGTGAGGGTGATCACCCGCGGCTTGGGGTAGTGGATGTCCGTGCGCCGGGTCACCATGCGCTCGATGCTCTCGGGCGTCAGCTTGCCGTTGGGGCCGTCGCCCACCAGCAGTTTGGAGCCGTTGGAGGCGTATTCCGGCCCGCCACACTCGTCGGTTTCCACATGGGCCAGTTCGTGGCAGATCACGCTGTGGAACGACTGGCACATGGCGGCCAGGCTCAGGGAGTTGGCGGCCGTGCCGTTGAACACGAAGAACACCTCGCAGTCCGACTCGAACGTCTCGCGCAGGCGGTCCGCCGCCATCTGTGTCCATGGATCCTCGCCGTAGGCACTGGCGTCGCGCTCGTTGGCGCGGGCCATGTAATCCACGGCCTCGGGGCAGATTCCGGCGTAGTTATCACTGGCGAACTGTTCGTGGTGCGGCATGGGGCTCCTCATGGCGACAATGTCCGGTTCAGACGGGCAGGTGAGTGCGGGTCAGGTTGCGGGCGCCGGCTTCAGTGACCAGCACGTTGTCCTCAATGCGGATACCGCCACAGCCTCGCAGCTCGTCGATCAGGCTCCGGTTCAGGTACTGGCCGTCGGCGCTGTCCAGCAGCGGATCGAGCAGGGACGGGATGAAGTAGAGACCGGGTTCGATGGTCACCACCATACCCGGCTTCAGGCTGTGCGTCAGTCGGAGAAAAGGCGCATGCTCGGGCGCCGGGCGCGGCTTGCCGGCCACGTCGTGCACCTGGATGCCGAGGAAGTGGCCCAGGCCATGGGGGAAGAAGGCGCGGGTGATGCCCTTGGCCACCATGGCGTCGTCGTCGATGTCCTGGACCAGTTCGCTGGCCTTGAGCAGCGCCGCCAGGCCCCGGTGGGCGCGCTGGTGCAGCTCGATGTAATCCACACCGGGGGCGACCGCATCACACAGGCGCTTCTGCAGGCTTTCCAGGCCGGCGATCAGGGCGCCGAACCGGTTCTCGCCGGGCGCGGCGGTGGTGCGGGTGATGTCCGAGCAGTAGCCGCGGTAGCGCGCGCCGGCGTCGATCAGCAGGCTGCGAGGGCGCCGGGGTGTGAGGCTGTCGTAATGCTGGTAATGCAGCGTGCCGGCGTGTTCGTTGAGGCCGATGATGCTGTGGTACGGCGCCCGGGTTTCCCGTTGGCCGGTGGCCTGCTGGTAGGCCAGGTTGATGTCGAACTCGCTGGCGCCGGCCATGAAGGCGTCGCGGGCGGCGTTGTGGCCGCGGGCGGCGATGGCGCTGGCCTGATCCATACAGGCGACTTCATAGGCCGTCTTGATCACCCGCAGGTTGTCCAGGGCGGCCAGCAGGCTGGGCGGGTTGGCGTCGCCCGGCGCGCTTTGGATCTGCGTTGGGTCGCCGATCACGGCCAGGCGATCGGGATAGGGGATGTCGGGGGCCTCGATACCGGCCTGACCGGTCACCTCGATCAACCGGGTCCAGCCCTCGTTCGGAACCGGTGTGACGGCATGCCAGAAGTCCACCGGGGTATGCAGCCACAGGCGGACACGGCCGTCCTTCTCCACCAGCAGCCAGCTGTGCTCGACGTCGGACAGCCCGACCCAGTGAAGGAAATGGCCGTAGCCGTGGTGGTGATGGGCCTGATCGTCGGCGTAGCGCATCGGCGCCGCCCCTGAGCTGATCAGGACGGCGTCGTATCCCTGCTGGCTGAGGATGTCCGCGTAGGCGGACTGCAGGTGTTCGATGTGTTCCGCTTGCAGGGGGGCGAGGCGACTGTCAGGCATACTGTTTCACCAGTTCATTCCAGAGCGTGAGTGTGTCGTCGGCGCGGGGTTGGCGCAGACGGATGAGCCGGATATCCACGAACACATCCCAGGTGTCGTCGCCGGCCCGCACCAGCTGGCCGAAGTGTTCGCTTTTCTCGCCCATCCGGTAGGGCAGCCAGCCCATGCCAAACCCCTGTTTGACCAGGGCCTTGACGCTGGCGGAGTGCGTGTTTTCATTCAGCGGCAGCAGGTGCGCCTGGGGATCGGTGCGCCCCAGGTGCGACAGGATCGCCGACGCCAGGAAGCCGCGCGGGTGATAGGCGATCACCGGCACCGGCTGTTCCGGCGTCCCGGGCAGCGTGAAGCGGGGTTCGCCGCTGTCCTGGCTGATGGTGAAGGGCGTTACCCGCTCCTTTTCCAGTGTCAGCCACTCGTAGCGCGCCGGATTCAGCCGGCTGCTCCAGGGCAGGTTGTCGTGCCAGTAGCACAGCACCATGTCCACTTCGCCGTTATCCAGCGCATCCAGGAAATCCTCGCCCACCCAGTTGGTGGACTTGAGGTTGATCTCCAGCCGGTCGCGCATCCCGGTGCGCTCCACCCACCCGGAAAAGAAATGGGAGAACAGGCCCTGGGTGGAGCCGACGCTGATACGGGTCGCGGCGTCGGCTTCCAGGGCCGTGATCTGGTCACGGGTGTCGCGCACGTCCCGGGTGATGCGCTCGCACATCTCCAGGAAGACGTCTCCCGCCGGAGTCAGCGACAACGGCAGGGTCTGGCGGTTGATGAGCGTGGTGCCCATCGCCTCTTCCAGCAGTTTGATGCGCCGGCTGAACGTCGGTTGGCTGACGTGCTGCATTTCCGCGGCACGCGAGAAATGCTGCGTCCGCGCCAGCGCCATAAAGTCTTCCAACCAGCGTACTTCCATGCCTCGATTACCTGATGTGTGTGTTCACTATCTTGCACCTCAACGATACGCGCCGTTGGCGGCATAACGATGAGTCACAGAACACTAATATAGACGGCCTCTACAAACGGCCTTCCTCGACGGCATGACACGCCACCTGCGCACCGCCATCGGTGGCAATCAGGTTGGGCACTTCAGTCCGGCAACGTTCATTGGCATAAGGGCAGCGACCGTGGAACACACAGCCCGACGGCAGGTTCACCGGCGTCGACACCTCGCCGTGCAGGCGAATATGGTTCGGGCGGTCGTCCTCCAGCCGCGGAATGGCCGACAGCAGCGCCTGGGTGTACGGGTGGCGCGGACTGTCGAACAACGTCTTGGTGTCCGCCAGTTCGCACACCGTGCCCAGGTACATGACCGCCACGCGGGTGCCGAAGTGTTCGACCACCGACAGGTCGTGGGTGATGAACAGGTAGGTCAGCCCGCGATCTTCCTGGGCGTCCATCATCAGGTTCAGGACCTGGGCCTGGATGGATACGTCCAGAGCCGAGATGGGTTCGTCGGCGACGATGAATTCCGGATCCACCGCCAGGGCGCGCGCAATGGCGATGCGCTGGCGCTGGCCGCCGGAGAACTCGTGGCCGAAGCGTTTGCCCCAGTCTGGATCGATCCCGACCGACTGCATCACGTCGTAGACTTTGTCCTGCACGGTCTGGCGGTTCCAGTCCGGATGGTGGAAGCGGATCGGTTCCTCCAGGGTCTGCTGGATCGTCATGCGCGGATTCAGCGACGCGTAGGGGTTCTGGAAGATCATCTGCATCTTGCGGCGATAGGGCAATACGGTCTTGCCGTCAAGATCGTCGATGCGCTGGCCGTCGTAGTGGATCTCGCCGCCGGACGGCGACAGCAGCCCCATCACGGTGCGCGCGACGGTAGACTTGCCACAGCCGGACTCGCCCACCACACACAGGGCCTCGCCCTTCTGGACCTCCAGGTTAACGCCGTTGATGGCGTGCACGTATTCCTGGTGCCGGGTGAAACGGCCGTTGCGGAAGCGCAGCTGCTCCAGGAAGTTGCCGGACAGATCGAAGCGTTTCTCCAGATCCCGGATTTCGACTAACGGTTTTGCCGGGGCATTCATGACGTCATCTCCCGCTGTTGTTGCTCTTCCTCGATCAGCTTGCGCACCTCATGGCAGGCCACATCGACGTTGCCGGAGGTCACATACTCCGGCATCTCCTGCTTGCACAGATCGGTGGCGAACTGGCAGCGCGGATGGAACGGACACCCGGAGGGTATCCGGTTCAGCGAGGGCATGGCGCCCGGAATCTGATACAGGCGACGGCCTGGTTCCCCCATCTGCGGCAGGGCGTTGATCAGGCCCTGGGTGTAGGGATGCTGGGCGTCGTTGATGATTTCCTTGGTCGGGCCCTGTTCGATGATGCGCCCGGCGTACATGACCAGCATGTTCTGGGTGACCTGCGACACCACGCCCAGGTCGTGGGTGATCAGCATCAGGGCCACGTTGCGCTGTTCGCACAGCTCCAGCAGCAGGGCCATGATCTCCGCCTGGATGGTCACGTCCAGGGCGGTGGTCGGCTCATCGGCGATGATGATTTCCGGGTCCAGCAGCAGGGCGATGGCGATGATCACCCGCTGGCGCATTCCGCCGGACAGTTCGTGCGGATACTGGTCCAGCCGCTTGTCCGGTGACGGGATCTGCACCTGCTTGAGCCGGTCCAGGGCGATCTGCCGGGCGGCCCTGGTGCTGATGCGCCGGTGCGCCTTGAGCGCCTCGACCATCTGGTTGCCGATGGTCAGCACCGGGTTCAGGGTCATCATCGGGTCCTGGAAAATCATGGCGATGCGGTTGCCGCGGATCTTGCGCAGCTCGCGGTCGCTCATGGCCGCCAGGTTCTTGCCTTCGAACAGGATTTCGCCGCCGGCGATGTAGCCGGGACGGGCGATCAGGTTGAGGATGGAGAAGGCCGCGACGGATTTACCGGCGCCGGATTCCCCCACCAGACCCAGCCGTTCGCCCTTGTCCAGGGAGAAGCTGATCTTGCGCAGGGCCTTGAGGTCGCCGCCACGCACCGCGAAGCGGACATCGAGATTTTTAACTTCCAGCAGTGCCATGGTTTACCCCTTGTACAGTCTCGGGTTCATCACATCACGCAGCCAGTCACCCAACAGGTTGATGACCAGCACGAGGACCACCAGCACCAGGCCGGGGATCAGCGTGATCCACCAGGAACCGCTCTGGATGTAATCGAAGCCGGATTTGATCAGTGAGCCCAGCGACGGCTGGGTCTCCGGCATGCCCAGGCCGAGGAACGACAGCGCCGCCTCGGAGATGATCGCGTTGGCGATCTGCACCGTGCCGATGACGAAAATCGGCGACAGGGTGTTGGGCAGGATGTGCCGGAACATGATGCGGTTGGTGCGGTAGCCCATCACCTTGGCCGCATCCACGTATTCCTTTTTCTTCTCGGCGAGCACGGACGCGCGCACGGTCCGGGCAATCTGCGGCCACTCGGCCACACCGATGATCAGGATCAGCAGGTAGATGGCAATCTCGCCGAACATCAGGTTGCCGAAGCTCGCCTTGAACACGGCGCCGACGATGATGGCGACCATCAGGGTGGAGAAGGACAGCTGCACATCGGCGATGCGCATCAGGATGGAATCCACACGGCCACCCAGGTAGCCGGCCAGCAGCCCGAACAGGATGCCCAGCGCCGCCTGCAGGATGACGGCACCGAAGCCGATCAGCAGCGACACGCGGGTACCGTAGAGGATGGTGGACAGCAGGTCGCGGCCCTGGGCGTCGGTGCCCAGCGGGAACGACGGATCGCTGCCGTCCATCCAGACCGGTGGCAGTTCGGAGTTCATGATGTTGATGGTGGCCAGATCGTACGGATCATGGGGGGCCAGCAGCGGCGCCAGGAAGGCGGCAGCGGCAATCAGCACGAAGACGACGAAACTGACGATGGCGACTTTGTCGCGCTTGAAGCTGTACCAGAGGAACGACTCCCGGAAACGGCTCCAGCGGGACGCGTTTGCGGTGGCTGTGGTCATGCTTTCTTACCTGTCAGTTTGACGGTCGGGTTCACCAGGCCGTAGACCAGGTCAACCACCGTGTTGGTGATCACGAAAATCAGGCCCACGACCATGAGGTAGGCCACGATCAGGGGGATGTCGCTGCGGGTGATGGCCTCGAGGAACATCAGGCCCACGCCCGGCCACTGGAACACCGTCTCGGTGAGGATGGTGTAGGCCACCATGATCCCTATCTGGACCCCGCCGACGGTGATCACCGGCAGCATGGTGTTCTTCAGGGCATGCAGGAAGTTGATGCGCCAGGGCGAGATGCCCTTGGCCTGGGCGTAGCGGATGTAGTCGCTCTGCAGCACTTCCATCATCTCCGCGCGGATCAGGCGGATGAACAGCGGCAGCATGATCGACGCCAGCGACACCGCCGGCAGCAGCAGGTGCAGCAGGCCGTCCCAGGAGAAGAAGTTGGAATCCCAGGTGCCGAACAGGTGCGTCAGTTCCTGGCCGCGACCGTAGGACGGCATGCCGCCGTCGGTGGAGAAGACGTCATTCAGCCACTGGCCCCAACCGGTGTCCGCCGGGAACCAGTCCACCGTCACGCCGATGGAGAACAGCTGGATCAGGACGATGGCCGTGAGGAACACCGGGATCGAGATCCCGACGGTACTTACGCCCATGAAGAATTTTGACAGCCAGGCCCGGGGGCGGATGGCGGCGTAGACCCCGATGGGGATCGACAGGAAGATGATCATCAGGCTGGCGGCAATGACCAGCTCCAGAGTGGCGGGCAGGTGGTCCATGATCACGTCGAGCGTCGGCTCGCCGTAGAAATAGGAGTTGCCCAGATCGCCCTGGACCGCATTGGTCGCAAAGCGTGCGTATTGCACGACGATGGGATCGTTCAGCCCGAGATCCTCTCGCAGCTGTTCCCGCTCGGCGTCGGATACGGACTGGCCGACCATCTGTCGAAGCGGATCGCCCAGGCCATCCTGGATGGCGAAGCTGATCACGCTGATGACGAACATGACCAGGATGGCCTGGCCAATTCGCTGAACCAAAAAAGCTAACATGGGGTACACCGATAGCTGGCTTGGGCTTCACAGACGCTCGTGACGGCTGCTGGCCCGGGTTGCTTGGGTTATTTGTCTTATCGTGCGCCTCTGAAAAAGTCCCGGTACTCCGCCGGTGTCCGGGACGTACCCGGACCTTTTCAGAGACTCATCCGGATTCCTCATCCGGATACAAAAACCGGGCCCCAGCGTGATGCTGAGGGCCCGGCTTCCGTGTCAGGCCCTTCGACTTACTTGACGACCAGGTCGCCGATGTAAGGGAAGTTCATCACGTTGAGGATCGGCTCGATCTCGACGTTCTTCTTGGAGGCCCAGGCCAGATCCTGCCAGTGCAGCGGGATGAAGGCCGCGTCGTCGTACAGACCCTGCTCGACTTTCTGCAGCATCTTGGCGCGCTTGTCCCGGTCGGTCTCGACGTTGGCCTGCTCGACCAGCTTGTCCAGTTCCGGGTTGCAGTAGTTACCCGCGTTGTACTGGCCGGCACCGGTGTCGGTATTCGGGCACATGGTCAGGAACTCGTAGAAGTTGGCGGAGTCCTCGGTGTCCGCGTGCCAGCCGATCATCATCATGTCCGCGGCGCGGTTGTCGAACTCGGGCCAGTACTGCGCTTTCGGCAGGGTCTTCAGGTCCACCTTGATGTTGATGCGCGCCAGCATGGCCGCGACCGCCTGGGCGATCTTGTCGTCGTTCACGTAGCGGTTGTTCGGCGCCATCATGGTGATGGTGAAGCCGTCCTCGTAGCCCGCTTCCTTCATCAGCTCTTTGGCCTTGGCGATGTCGTAGCGCGGCTTCAGGCCGTCCACGTGGCCCTGATAGCCTTCCGGCGACAGCTGGGCGGCCGGGGTGGCAAAGCCTTTCATGATCTTGGCGGCGATGCCTTCCTGGTTGATGGCGTAGGCGATGGCCTGACGGACACGCTTGTCCTTGAAGGCTTCAACCCGCTTCTGGTTCATCTCGAAGATGATGATGCGGGTACCGCTCATGGTGACCAGATCGGTGTTCGGGTCGCGTTTGATGCGGTCCAGATCGGTCGGCGGTACCGGCGCGATGAAGTCCACGCCGCCGGACAGCAGGGCGGAAACGCGGGTGTTGTTTTCCTTGATCGGGGTCAGGGTGATGTGACCGACGTTGCCCGGGGAGTCTTTGTCCCAGTAGTCGTCAAAGCGTTTGAACTCGACCTTCACGCCCTGCTGACGCGACGTCACGATATACGGGCCGGTACCGGACTCGTGACGCGAGGCGAAGGTGTCCACCTGCTTGGAAACCATGTCCTTGTCGCGACCCTGGTCGTCCTTGCCGGAGTAGAACTTCTTGTCCATCGGGAAGATGTAGGTGGCGGCGTTCAGCAGCAGCGGGTACGGCTCTTTGGTGATCAGGTCGAAGGTGGTGTCGTCGATGATCTTGAGGTCGCTGAACGGCTGGAAGATGGCCTTGAAGTCCTGACTCTTCTTCAGACGATCAAAGGTGAACTTCACGTCTTCACTGGACAGGGTGTTGCCGGAATGGAACTTGACGCCCTCGCGCAGGTGGAAGCGCATGGTTTTGTCGTCAATCCGTTCCCAGCTCTTGGCCAGACGCGGTTCGAATTGCAGGTCCTTGGTCCAGCGGATCAGGGGGTCGAACGTCATGTGCGACAGCTGCAGAATGCCGCCGGAGAGCTGTTCGTGAATGTCCAGTGTCACCGGGTCGGCGTCATAGGCCATCTTCAGCTCTTTGTTGGCTTCCGCGGCAGAGCCTGCCATCGGTGCCCCAGCCAGAGCCACGCAGCTCACAAAGGCAGTGAGGAGTCGTTTCATAGCGATGCGTTTCCTGTCGGTCTTTTTTCTGAAATTTATTGGATCGTTCTTAAACGTTTTTAAGACAGTTCTGTCGCAATCTGCGGTAAGTACAGATTGCAGTGGTTTGTAAAGCTAGTGACTGACTGTTCAGTGAGCAATCGAAAAAACGACATGCCTCTATTCGTGGGGTGAATGAACTGAATGGAGTCAGAAAAACCGTTGTCCGACAGGATTTGGAAAGCGTTTTAAAAACAGAGGGGTAACCGCGTTTTCCGGAGGTGCTGACCGGGGCGGTGTGCCAGCTTGATGCGTGGATGCACCAGATCGGTCCGATGACTTTCGTAATGTTTTCGTGAACATTGGCGGCCTGATCGCGCCTTTTCGATGAGAAGAAGTCGCATTTGGACGGGCAGACGTCAGGTCCGCTCGTGCCGCATCCGCCTGCTGGTGTTGGGTGTCCGGTCGAGCACCGAGGTGCCGAACGAGATGAACATCGCGGTGCCGTCGGGGCCGGATTCGGCCACGTCCAGCGTCCAGCCCAGCCGTTCGCAGATCAGCTGCACAATGAGCAGGCCGAAGCTGCTTTCCTGCATGCCGGCCTTGCCATGCAGCGGTGTCGACAGACGCTGGATGATCCGGTCCGGCAGGCCGCTGCCGTAATCGACAATCTGCAACCCATCGGCGGTGACGTCGATATCGACGGGGCCGCGGGTATGCTTCAGGGCATTCTGGAGCAGGTTGCGGATCAGCATCCGCAGCAGGGCCGGATCCGCCAGCAGGGTCAGGTCAAGTTCTCCCGCCTGCAGGCGCAATCGGCCGGGCGAACTGCCGGGGGTGCTCTCCAGATCCGCGATCGTGTCGTCGATCGCCTGACGCAGACCGAGCCGGGCCCGCTGCTCTTCGTCCAGATTGCCGCGGGCCAGTCGAAGCAGGACGTTGACGTCGGCCTGCATGTCCGTCGCCGCCCGCCGGATACGGCCGACTGTACGCGCATCGGCCTCCGACAGGGTGGCCCGCTTCTCGATGATATCCAGCGCACCGGTGATGACGGCCAGCGGTGTCCGCAGTTCATGGCTGGCCAGTTTGACGAAGGATTTTTCCCGGTCGACGAATGCTTCGAGGGCGTCGAGGAAGCGGTTGAACGCCGAGGCGATGTCGGCAAATTCCGCGTCCTGGTAATCGGTGGACAACCGCCGCATGGATGATGCCGGAGCGGTGGCCTGAATCTGGTGAGTCAGCTGTTGCAGGGGGCGGGTCAGGCGTCGGGCGGTCAGGCGCGAGAGCATCAGGCCGATCAGCGCCATCGCGCCCAGCACCCCCAGGACGATCAATTGCAGCAGCAGCTGCTTGCTCTCCATGATGGTGATGTCCTGCGACAGGTAGAGGCGGCCGGCCGGTTGGTCGGTCGAGGCGATGAGCATCAGATAGGTTTTGTCACCGACCTCGATTTCGGCGGAATACGGCGTGGGCCGATCCTTCATGTAATCCGGCAGTCGGGTTTCGGGCTGGCCGTCACCAAGAAAGATGGCGTGCAGCAGGGCCGTGTCCCATTCCTGGAAATCATCGCGGTCGATGTGTTGGCGAAAGTGCGCCTGCTCTTCGGCCAGTTCGAGATCGAGGATGGTGTCTTCCATATCCTCGAAAAACACTTCAATGGCGATGATCGAAAGAATGGCGGTCGCCAGGCTGACGGCAAAGACCGTTCGAAATAGACGTGTGGTCAGCGAGGGTTTCAAGCCCCGGGCTCCTCAGGGGCTTCCGGAGGATCGATCCGATAGCCCCGGCCATAAACGGTCCGGATCAGCGAGTGGCCAAACGCCCGCTGCAGACTTTGGCGCAGCGAGTAGATGTGAGTGCGCAGGGAGTGACCGTCGGTTTCGCCGGTGCTGTCGCCCCAGATGGCCTCGCTCAGTGCTTCATGGCTGAGGAAGTTGGGATAGGCGCGGATCAGCAATTCAAAGAGCCGAGCCGGGATGCCGGTCAACTCGGTGTCGGCGCCGTTGAGCTCGACCCTCAACGTACCGGGTTCAAAGTGGATCGTGCCGGCCTTCAGGCTGGTCCTGCGCGGCGTATAGCGGCGGTAAAGCGCATCGATGCGCAATTGCAGCTCGCGCAGCTCAAACGGTTTGACCAGGTAATCATCGGCGCCGCATTCGAAGCCCCGCTCCTTGTCGGCCAGGGCGCCGCGGGCCGTCATCAGGATGATGGGCGTGTCGCACTGCAGATCCTGGCGGATGCGCTGGCACAGGTCGAAACCGGAGACGCCGGGCAGCATCAGATCCAGCACGATCACATCGTAAGGATTGGTGGCCAGCAGGTGCAGGGCGGTGAGCCCGTCCGCTGCAAAATCCAGGGCATACCGGGTATCTCCCAGGAATTCGAACAGGTTTTCAGCCAGATCGATCTGATCTTCGACAATCAGCAGTCTCAGGGCCTGCCGGTTGGCAGGAGCGGATGCAGACATCGTGAGTATTTAGCCTTTGTTAGTGGTCGCCGGATCGGTAAACGACAACAGGGAGTAACGCCGGTTGCTGTCATGAACCTGTGCGGTCGGGGGCAGCCGATTCAACAGACGATCCGTCTTTTTATTGGGAACGGCCAGAAAATACCGTTGATACCGGTGATTCTGGCGCATAACGCCCAGCTGTTCCATGGTGATCTGTCTGGCCTGCCCCTGGCTGTAATACTGGGCCGAGAACGGCAGGTCATCCAGATAGAACAGGTGGCTGTCGCCGGGCTGGCGGTTGCTGACGTAGTCGTCAACGATCGATTGTTCGGTCTTGAGCTGGCGGGTGTCGTGCATCGCGTAGAAGACGAACCCGGTGGTCAGCACCGGTACGCACACCGCCGCGGACACCGCCATGCGCCGGAATCCCCGCCAGGACAGGTTGAGCGACAGCAGCAGCCGGGCCAGAACCAGGGCCGAGAAGGGCAGGGCCGGCAGCACGTAAGTCCACAGCGTATTGCTCGCCATCGTGAAGAACAGCATCGGGGCCAGGGCGGCCATCAGCACAAACTGGGCATTAGCGCCGCTCACTCCGATGGCCAGTCTCGCCCGCCCGTCGTGACGGAACAGCAGCCAGGCCGCCACCGTCAACCCGACAATGCCCCAGGGGAAGGACGCCCAGATCCAGAACATCCAGATCATGCCCTTCGGCTGCAGATGCGCGGTGCCGTACAGGTCGCCCGCCCAACCCGGATCCAGGAAACGTTTGAAGTGCTCGCCAATGATGAAGTAGTCGATAAAGCCCGGTGTTTTCAGCTCCGCCGCGATGTACCAGGGCAGGGCCAGGGCCAGTGTCAGCAGAGTCCCCCGAACCCAGGGGAACGCACCCAGCAGACGAAAACGGTCGCGGGCCATGATCAGCCACAGGCCAATCGGTAATCCCGTCAGGACCAGCGTCAGTGGCCCTTTGGCCAGCAGGCCGATCACCAGCCCCAGGAAAAACAGCCAGCGCCAACCTCGTTCACGGCCATTGGCGACCATGCCGAAGCTGACCAGGCTCAGGGTGGTGCCCAGGGTCAGGAACGGATCGGTCATCACGGTACCGGCGCTGATGAAGGTCAGCGACATACTGGCAAAGATGATCGCCGTCCAGCGTGCCACCTGTTCGCCATACAGCTCCCGGGCAAAGCGCCAGATCAGGTAGACCAGGCCCAGGTTGGCCAGCCAGGCCGGCAGGCGCAGGGCAAATTCACTGAGGCCGAAGGTCAGGATCGACAGGGCCTGGAGCCAGAACGACAGGGGCGGCTTGCCCCAGAACGGCACGCCCGGCGAGAACCAGGGCGTGATCCAGTCCCCGGTCTCGGCCATCAGCCGGGCAATTTCGGCGTAGCGTGGTTCGGTGGTGTCCACCAGGGGGAACAGGGCCATCCCGATCAGGCGGGTGGCGAGGATGGCCAGCAGGGCCCACAGCCAGGGTTCAACCCGCTTCAACATACGACGAATCCTCGGTACGGGGTACGGCATGACCGGTTGTGGCTCGCGTCTGCTCAATGACATCGCGGGTGAGGTACACCGGCCGCTGTTTGGTTTCGATGTAGGTTTTACCCACGTATTCCCCGAGGATGCCCAGCCCCATCAGCTGGATGCCGCCCAGGAATGTAATGATGGCCACCAGCGACGGATAGCCGGCGGTCGCGTCACCGAGGAGGGTCGCCTTGACCACGATCCACAAACCGAAAATGGCGCCGACGGTAGCCGCCAGCAGGCCCATCACGGTGGCCCAGCGCAGCGGTGCGACGGAAAACGACGTCAGCCCTTCCAGCGCCAGACCGACCAGGCCCAGGACATCCCACTTGGTTTGTCCGGCCGGCCGGGCTTCGCGGTCGTAGGTGAGGACCACGGTGGGCATACCGATCCAGGCGAACAGGCCTTTCATGTAGCGGTTGCGTTCACCCAGCCTGAGCAGGGCGTCCACCGCCTTGCGGCTCATCAGCCGGAAGTCGCCGGTGTCCACCGGGATCGTGGTGCGGCAGGTGCGGTTCAGTAACCGGTAAAACGTGTAGGCGCTGGCGCGTTTGAACCAGCTCTCGCCGGCGCGGGAACGCCGCTGCATCAGCACCACGTCGGCGCCGGCCTCCCAGCGCTGGATCATGTCGGGAATCAGTTCCGGCGGATCCTGCAGATCGGCGTCGAGGATAATGACGGCTTCTCCCCGGGCGTGCTCGATGCCGGCGGTCAGCGCGGCTTCTTTGCCGAAGTTGCGGCTTAACCGGACCAGGCGGATGTTGGCCTGGTAACGCAGCGCCTGGATCAGGAAGGCGTCACTGCCGTCGTCACTGCCGTCGTCGACAAAGACCAGCTCGGCGGTGTGGGGCAGACCGGCCAGCACTTCGCGGATGCGGTCGAGAAACAGCGGCAGGACCGCCCGTTCGTTGTAGACGGGCACGACGATCGACAGCAACGGTGGCGTAGCCGGTATACGGGATTGCGGACTATTCATGGAAGACGAGCCTCTCATACATGAGGTAGTTGAGGCCGGTCACGAGTCCGGTGGTCAGCACCTGGGCGGGTGCCGCCGGCAGGCCGGCGACCTCAAACAACACACGGAAAACGACGAGATTGGCGAGCCAGCCCGTCGCACAGGAAAGCACATATCGCGGCAGGGTCCGTGTGTGCGGGCCGGCATTGCGAAATGCCAGCCGCCGTTGCAATCCGTAGTTTGCTGCCGCACCCGTCAGGCTGCCGATGGCCGTGGCCATCGCGGCGGACAGGCCACTGCTCATCAACAGCGCCATAGTGGCCCAATGGACCAGCGTGGCCGTGCCGCCTGAAACCAGGAATCCGAGGTAAGGCCGACGGCCGGACACAATCACGCTGACGAGTGCTTTCATGGGCCGACACCTTAATGGGCGGCCCGTCAGGCAGGCGTTCAGGAAATGTCAGGAAAGTATCAAAGTGGGACTTAGCCGACGGTCTGCAGGGGGATCAGATCCAGCTGTTCACCGCCGGGCCGGCGGAACAGGTCGGTCCGCAGGGGTTCCGACTCGTGCAGGTTGAGGCCGACTTTGCGGGCCTTGCGGTTGAAGCGCTGGCGGATCAGGTCGGCATAGATGCCCTGGCCGCGCATGCGGTGGCCGAAGCGGTTGTCGTAGACCTGACCGCCGCGCATGTCGCGAATGCGGCTCATGACGTGGCGGGCGCGGTCGGGGAAATGGCGCAGCAACCAGTCCTCGAACAGCTCATGAATTTCCAGTGGCAGGCGCAGCATGATCCAGCTGGCGCGGGTGGCGCCGTTGTCGGCTGCGGCGTCCAGGATGGCTTCGATTTCCGCGTCATTGATAAAGGGAATGACCGGGCCCAGGATGATGCCGGTGGGGATGCCGGCGTCGGACAGCTCCCGGATCATGCGCAGGCGCGTTCCCGGCGACGCGGTCCTTGGTTCCATGCGCCGCTTGAGGTCGTTGTCGAGGGTGGTAAGGCTGATCCGGACGGAGCAAAGGCCGTCGGCCGCCAGGATGGCCAGCAGGTCCAGATCCCGCAGGATTAGCGCCCCTTTGGTGATGATGGAGACCGGGTGGTTGTACTCGCGGATCACCTCCAGCAGTTCCCGGGTCAGGCGGCGCCGTTTCTCCAGCGGCTGGTAGGCGTCGGTGTTGACGCCCAGGGCGATGGGCTTGCACTGGTAGCCGGGCTTGTCGAGGGCTTCCCGCAGACGACGCGCGCCGTTGGGTTTGGCGATCAACCGGGTCTCGAAATCCAGGCCCGGTGAGAGATCCCAGTAGGCGTGGGTGGGTCGCGCAAAGCAGTAGACGCAACCGTGCTCACAGCCCCGGTACGGGTTGATGGACTGATCAAAAGGCACATCCGGCGACTGGTTAAAGCTGATGATGGATTTGACCTGCTCCTCGACCACGGTCGTTGCCAGGGAGTCCGGACACAGCATGTCGTCGGGATCCCGGTACCAGCCGTCGTTGGTGGTCCGGTCCGAGGTCAGGGGCTGATAGCGGTTGTGGGGATTCCGGCCGGTGCCGCGTGTGCGCATGGTGACGTCCTGCCCTGTTGATGGAAGCCGAGGATCATTGAATACTGTATATATAAACAGTATCTGATTAAAGCATAACCAAGGGTGGGGATGGACGCAAGGCGCTGGGTGCGTCGACATGACATGTCGCCGTCCTGATTATTTTTCGACCAAACAGGGTGTTGGCGTCCGTTTTTCTACATTCACCAAAAAAATATCCGGAATACACGATATAAATTTTAATGATGGATTCGACGTTCGTAGAATGGCCCCCATCGTCGGTCAGCAGCGGGTTGGGTGAAGTGCTGCGGCCGAACGTTGGCTCATCAACTGATAACAGGATCGACCATGTCACAGTACAACCAAGACATTGAGGCCATCAAAGCTCTGAAGGAAAAGATGAAGGGCTGGGATGCGATCAACCCTGAGCACGCCGCTCGCATGCGCGCCCAGAACAAATTCCACACCGGTCTGGATATCGCCAAGTACACCGCGAAGATCATGCGTGAAGACATGGCGAACTACGACGCGGATACCGCCCAGTACACCCAGTCCCTGGGCTGCTGGCACGGCTTCATCGGTCAGCAGAAGCTGATCTCCATCAAGAAGCACTTTGGTTCCACCAAGCGTCGTTACCTGTACCTGTCCGGCTGGATGGTTGCGGCCCTGCGTTCCGAGTTCGGTCCGCTGCCTGACCAGTCCATGCACGAGAAGACCTCCGTTGCTGCGCTGATCGAAGAGCTGTACACCTTCCTGCGTCAGGCGGATGCCTGGGAACTGAACCACCTGTTCCGTGACCTGGAAGAAGCCAAGAAAGCCGGCGACAGCGCCAAAGAGCAAGAGCTGCTGAACAAGATCGAAAACCACGAAACCCACGTGGTGCCGATCATTGCCGACATCGACGCCGGTTTCGGTAACGCCGAGGCGACTTACCTGCTGGCCAAGAAGATGATCGAAGCCGGTGCCTGCTGCATCCAGATCGAGAACCAGGTATCCGACGAGAAGCAGTGTGGTCACCAGGACGGCAAGGTAACCGTTCCGCACGCTGACTTCCTGTCCAAGATCAACGCGGTTCGTCTGGCGTTCCTGGAACTGGGTATCGACGACGGTGTCATCGTGGCCCGTACCGACTCCCTGGGCGCTGGCCTGACCCAGAAGATCGCCGTGACCAACGAGCCGGGCGATCTGGGCGACCAGTACAACAGCTTCATCGATGGCGACGTCATCGAGAAAGCCGAAGACATCAACAACGGCGACGTGGTGATCAAGCAGAACGGTCAACTGGTCAAGCCGAAGCGTCTGGCGTCTGGCCTGTTCCAGTTCAAGCCGGGCACTGGCGAAGACCGTGTTGTCCTGGACTGCATCACCAGCCTGCAGAACGGCGCTGACCTGCTGTGGATCGAGACCGAGAAGCCGCACGTGGGCCAGATCGCAGCCATGGTTAACCGCATCCGTGAAGTGGTGCCCGATGCCAAGCTGGTTTACAACAACAGCCCGTCCTTCAACTGGACCCTGAACTTCCGTCAGCAGGTCTTCGACGCCTGGAAGGAAGAAGGCAAGGACGTGTCGGCCTACGAGCGTGGCGACCTGATGAACGCCGAGTACGACGACACCGAGCTGGGCAAACTGGCTGACGAGTGGACCGCTGACTTCCAGCGCAAGGCGTCTGCAGAAGCTGGCATCTTCCACCACCTGATCACGCTGCCGACATACCACACTGCGGCCCTGTCTACCGACAACCTGGCCAAGGGCTACTTCGGTGACGAAGGCATGCTGGCCTACGTGGGTGGTGTTCAGCGTAAGGAAATCCGTCAGGGCATCGCCACGGTCAAGCACCAGGACATGGCCGGCTCCAACATCGGCGACGACCACAAAGAGTTCTTCGCCGGTGACGCTGCCCTGAAGGCCGGTGGTAAAGACAACACGATGAACCAGTTCTAAAACCGGTTTATCCGTTGTTATCGGTCGGGACACCCCCGTCCGTCCTGGACCGATACCCGAAAGCCCCGCCATCCGGCGGGGCTTTTTTATGCCTGAGTGACGCCGTCAGTTGCAGATACACCCCATTGCTTTCCTATCTGATTGAGTTGCCAATCAATTTTTCCCACGCCTCAGAAGAAACCGCCATCGGCCTGTTTCAGCGGTGAAACAGTCCCGTAGGCCTGATCCACAGGCACGGTTATGGGGCGCCTTGAAAATCCTTATGGATGAGAGTGTTAGGCCGAAAACCGGGCGATTGGCACGGGAATCGCTCTGGCTACCTTCGCGGATCATGCGTCCTTGGTCCGCCGTCGTCGAACGGACACGGCACCGACGTGGATCCATAACAATGCCAATACGATAGAAGGAATGGGATCATGAGAGCACAGAAAAGCTTGCTAGCGATGGCTATTGCGATGAGTCTCGGTCTGTCCGGTGCTGCCTTGGCGGGTGGCGACCAGGGCGGTGACGGTAGCCCCAATACAAACGCGGATGACACCTCCACCGCAAACAACGGCTATTCCGGCAATACCGACTCCGGAAACGACAACTCCACGGACAATTCCGACAACTCTGACAACAGCACCAATACCGCCGCGTCCAATAACACGCTTGCCAGCGGCAACGACAACTCGGATAACAGCAACAATTCCGACAATAGTGACAACTCGGACAACAGCGATAACTCCAATAACAGCACCAATACCGCAGCGTCCAACAACAATCTTGCCAGTGGCAACGACAACTCCGATAACAGCGACAGTTCGGATAACAGCATGAATACCGCCGATTCCTACAACACGGTGGATAGCGGCAACGACAACTCAGACAACAGCGACAACTCGAACAACAGCACCAACTCGCTGAGTCTGAGCGTCTTCCTGAACAATGCCGATCTTGAAGGCAGTGTGTCCGGTGTGACCACCAACTACGGCAGTGCCGACAAGAAAGGGGCCTACACTTGGGTCAACCACTCCAACGAGATCTCCGGTGGGTCGGCCAACTTCACCGGTGTCGGTGCCTTTGCCCAGAACGCCGGCAACGCCAGCGTGACTCAGGCCAACGTGAGCGTGCAGTCCAACCTGACTGCAGGTCAGTGATCGGCTCGGATCACGCCCCAGCTGCGGGCGTGATCCTTTTTTCCAGGAGGTGCAGCCATGGTTGAAAGACGGCGTAATACCCGGCACGCACTCTGGATAGTTCTGCCATTGTTGAGTTCGCTGGCCGCTGCCGATGACGCGTTGTTCACCGGTGAAGCGCTCAGCGCGGACCAACTCCAGGAGGCGAATGGCCGTCAGGGCATCCCCTTCCAGTGGCAGGTGAACGACACCGACCAGAATGCGATCGTCGCCGACAACGTGCTCAACGGTACGGTTATCACGGGTGACAACGTCATTTCGGATCATGCCTTTGACAACATGAATGGTGTCGCGACGGTGATCCAGAACACCGGTAACCACGTGGTGATCCAGGACAGCACACAGATCAATGTCCTGATCAACCACTAGAGGAGAAGCGCCATGGGGAACAGGGCTGCCGCACTTGTGTGGGCCGGGCTGGTCGCTGTCAGTCCCCTGGCGTTGGCAGGGACCGTCCGGTTGCCCGGACTGGGCGGCGATATGCCCGTCAAGGTCATGAGCTTTCAGGAGCGTCGCTTCCTGACCGTCGTGCAGCAGCAGTATGACTTCAGCTGCGGCTCGGCGGCCCTGGCGTCGCTGCTGACCTACCATTACGGCCACCCGGTGAGTGAACAGACCGTGTTTCGTTCGATGATCGCGGTGGCCGATGAGGAGAAGGTCCGGCAACAGGGCTTCTCCATGCTCGACATGAAGCATTACCTGGAGGGCCAGGGATTCCAGGCGGACGGCTTCCGCATGGGCCTGGCGGATATCCGGGACAAGGTGAGGATTCCCCTGATCGTGCTGCTGGACATGAATGGCTTCCGCCACTTCGTCATCGTCAAGGGGATCACCGAGAAGGAAGTCCTGGTGGGCGATCCGGCCCGCGGGCTCAAGGTCTTCACCCATCAGGATTTCGAGTCACGTTGGGATGGGGTGGCGTTTGTGATTCGCAGCCACCTCGGTGATGGACGGGCGCACTTCAACCGGGATGTGGAGTGGCGACAGGTGGCCCGTGCCCCGATCAGCAACAACAATGCACCGGGCGACTCGGCCCTCGCGGCACCGACGCTGTTTGCGCCGCTCGGTGTGGAATGGTGACACTTATGGAAACCCACAATGAAAACAAACAACCGCCTCGCCACACAGCGCTCATGCTGGCTTTGCTCGTAGCAGGCGTCGCGGGCGCTGGTCCGGTCGGTGCGGCCACCGAATGGGGATTGTCGACCCTGGACGATCCGATTCTGGATCAGCAACGGGGTGGCTTCCGCATTGGTAACCTGGAGATCAGCATCGGGCTGGAGCAGGTGGTGGCCATCGACGGCCAGATCGAGGTGATCAACCGGCTGCTGATTCCCAACCTGAATCAGTCCGTCGGCAGTGGCGCCGTGGCGCACCAGATTGAGCAGGTGCAGGTCTCCCGTCCGGCCGCGTCTCCGACATCCGGCAGCAGCGGCAGCGGTGTGGGCGGCAGCTCGAGTCAGTCCACCCCGGTGGCCTCATCATCGCCTGCCCAAGGTACGACCATCAGCTCGCCGATGATCAGCACCGGCGCCAATGCCACCACCATCGTGGCCAGCGAGTTGCGCAGTGGCGCCTGGGCGACCCGCATCCAGAATGACGTCAATGAACGGGTTATCCAGAACATCCGCTCGCTGAACATTCAGCTCAACAACGTCGGTCTGCCCAGCTACCTGCCTGACAACTTCCTGCAAACCCCGGCTCGCTGAGCCGGGGCGTGTCTTCAGAAGGCGATCGGCAATTTGAGGGTGAGTTCCGTCGTGGGGGCGTTTTCGGTGACGCCGATGCTGACGGACAGACTCATGCTGGTATCCGGCGTCAGCTGCTGGGACAGTCCGAAGGACAGTGAGCCCACCTGGATGCGATCGAACTGCGCGTTGTTCAGGTCGTTGTCGAACTCGACATCGGTCTTGGGAATCACGGAATGATCATAGCCGAGACTGAACGACGTGCGCTCGTTGAAGGCAAACCCCATCCCGAACCCGAACCGGATGATATCGCCGGGATCAATGGTGCCGCCGTTCTCGACGCCCTCGTCTTCCTCGATGGTGTAGGTGTAGCTGAGGTTGCCGAACAGCACCGCCGGATCGGAGGGGTAAATGAAGGAGAAGCCCGGCTCCACACCCCAGAAACCGGAGCCGGTTGGGCGCTCGGTGAAGGCCACCCCAATCGGGTTGCCCTGACTGTCTTCCAGCACACGCCGGTCCACGTCGTAGGGCCCCTCCCCGGTCGGGGCCTTCACCCGGAAGGTGCCGATGATGTAGGGCCAGCCCTCGACGCCGTCGTTGAACTGATAGCGGAGCGTGGCCTCAATGTCCCCCAGACCCTGGCCGGACGATTCGGTCAGCCGGTCCACCGGTGTGCCCTGGAACGCCTCGCGCTCGCGTAAATCTTCGTGGATATCCAGGTAGGGAACCCGGATCGTGGTTTCCAGACGGCTGGTAATGCCGTATTTCAGGGTCAGCGCGCCGACAAAGATATCGCGCTGCACCTCGGAGACGTTGATCAGCCCGACCAGTAGCGCCGGAATGACCGTGTACCCCTCGATCGCCACCAGCGTCGAGTTGCTGTTGGCGTAGGAAAACGCCGGTTCGATGACGAACTTGCCGGGGCGCGTCACGATTCCCCGATCGGTGGTGATCGACGCGATTTCGCTGGCCTTTTCGTTGATACGTTGGGCCTCCTCGTCGGCGGTTGACGTCTGGGCGAGGGCGGGTTGCAGGAGCAGACTGCTGCCAAGGACAGCGGGAACCAGGGCATAGCGGATCATGACAATCCTCCTTTTCGGACGACCGATGACCGACCGGATTCCGGCGTGGTGGGGCCGGTACCGTGCTTCGCCATCAGCCGATAGAGCGACAGGCGCGAGATCTGCAGCATGCGCGCGGCCGCGGAAATGTTGTTATTGGAGAGATTCAGGCAATGGGTAATGGCTTCGCGCTCGGCGCGGGCGCGGAAGCGGGCGAGGGAGAATTGGGCAGAGACAGTGGCATCCGGGGTATGAGTCTGCAGGCCCAGGTCGGCCGGCGTAATGGTGTCTGACTCACTCAGCAGGATGGCCCGTTGCAGCCGGTTTTGAAGTTCACGCAGGTTGCCCGGCCAGTTGTGCTCCAGCAGGCTGGCCATGGCGTCTTCGGACAATCGCCGGCGATGGTGGCGGCCATGCCGGGCGGCGGCCCGCAGGATCGAGCTGGCCAGTTCGGGCAGATCCTCCAGACGGTCGCGCAACGGAGGCAGCGACACCTGCAGGTTGCCCAACCGGTAGAAAATGTCGGCACGGAACTGATCCTGCGCCACCAGCGGCTCCAGCGGTTGCGAACTGGTGGCAATGACGCGGGCGTTTACCCGGCGCTGGCGCTGACTGCCCAGGCGTTCCACCAGCCCTTCCTGCAGGAAACGCAACAGGGTGGATTGCTGTTCCGGTAGCAGTTCGTCGATGTCACGCAGGATCAGCGTGCCGCGGTCCGCCTGTTCGATGCGGCCGGGGCGGGCGGTCAGCGCATGGGTGAAGGCGCCTTTCTCGTGGCCGAACAGCTCGCTCTGGGTCAGATTGACCGGCAGGGCCGCGCAGTTAACGGTGACGAACGGCCCTTGCTGGACCGCCGAATGCTCGTGGATGAACCGGCAGGCCGCGTTCTTGCCGGTGCCGCTCTCGCCGGTAATCAGCACCGGCTCGGCGGTCTGGGCCAGGCGCCGGAGCAGGGCCCGGGTTGCCTGGATGGCCGGTGAGCGTCCGGCCAGCGCGTGGAGTTGGAACGGCTGGCGGACGCGGCCTTGCAGGCGGCTCAATAGATCCGCCATGCCCCATAAATGGCCCAGGGCGTTGTCCATGCGCAGCATGTCGTAGGGGAGGGTGTGGTAATCCATGCAGTGAGCGGCAACAATCTCACTCAGCGGGCTGTCCGGTTCCGGCTGTTCAGCCAGCAGGCCGACCCACTGGGTGGGACAGAGCGCTTCGATCCAGCCCTCCAGTAGCGGGGCCAGTTCCGGCGTGAAGTGGGTCAGGTCAATGACACCGACCCGCACCTTGGGCAGGGTGGCGGTCCGGCGACGCGGCGGTATCGTAAGATCCGCCGGGTAGAGGGCCCAATGTCGGGCCAGTTCGCTGCACGAATCCGGTATCGTTCCACCGGGCGCCAGCCAGATGAGGGTTTTATGGTTGTGCATAGCCTAGTGCCTCTGAACACAAGTTCGTCGTGAGTCGGCGCAACTGTGCGGCTACCTTGACCGGAGCCGCGTTCACTAGGCAGGAATCAGGGCGGACAGCCTCGGCCGTTCTTACAGGCACTCAATGCTCCTGATGCCCGGGGAGACTGCCCTCTCTCCAGACGCCATCGAATCTGGCGGCAAGCTGGAGAATGCTCCCTCGGGGCCAGTCAGATCGCCTTACACTGGCCGGCTGAATAGGCCCCGGAACTGGAATTGAGCATAATTGGTGCCATCCGGGAAAATGCTGTGGTTTCTGACCACTTGCAGATCCTGAACCGCTAACGTCGGTTCTTCCTGTAAATATTGTCGACGTACCGCTAACTGCGTCGGAGGTGGTGGCTTGCCTTGACCGCTTCCGGATTTGCCAACATGATGATTTTGTTCACGTAAGAGGACAGCCCATGCTGCCATTGCCGTTCCTGGACCGAGTGAAGTACATCGTTGAACGCCAGTTTGTGAAAGGTGCGCTCTTCCAGCTGCTGGTCGTTGGTGTCTTTATCGGGCTGATTTCCCTGGTCGGCGGACTGCTGGTCTGGCCGGGCAGCGACTCTTTCGGCGACCTCGGTGACGCGGTCTGGTGGGCCTTCCTGCGGCTGACGGACCCCGGTTACCTGGGGGATGACCAGGGCGACTGGCGGCGGTTGGTATCGACCCTGCTGACGATCACCGGCTACGTGGTGTTCATGGGCACGCTGGTGGCGATCCTGACCCGCTCGCTGATTGCCCGCATGACCGATCTTGAACGCGGGCTGACGCCGGTCACCCTGCGCCATCACGTGGTGGTTCTCGGCTGGAACAACCGGACGATTCCCCTGATCCAGGAGCTGCTGGCCTCCAGTGGCCGGGTGCGGCGTTTCCTGGCCCTGCATGCCACGCGCCGACTGCGCATGGTGGTGCTGTCGGAGGAAGTGTCCTCGGAACAGGTGCTGAGCCTGAGCAGCGACCGGGAGATTGGCCGGCGCGCGCGCCAGATCGTGCTGCGCTCGGGTACCCCGTTGCAGCCGGAAGCCCTGCACCGGGTGGCCTGTCTGGACGCGGCGGCGGTGATCGTGCCCAGCGGGCGTGAACATGGCTCCGACAGCCTCGTATCGGCCGATGTCCGCACGGTCAAGGCGTTGCTGTCGATGGCGTCCCAGGCCCAATATCAGCACCGGCCCTTGCCTTACGTGGTCGCCGAGATCGACGATATCCGCAAGCAGGCGGTGGTGGAACGGGCCTATCCCGGACCGCTGGAAGTGATTGCCGGCGATGCGGTGATCAGTCGGCTGATGGTTCAGACCATCCTGCATCCCGGGTTGTCGGAAGTGCTGAACGAACTGCTCACGGCGCGGGTGGGTAATGATATCTATGTGCGTTCCGGCGACATCGCCGAAGGTCTGACCCTGAGGGAATTTGCCCGGACCTGCCCGGAAGCGATTGTGCTGGGGATCCTGCAGGACGGAGCAGACGGCTGGCAGGTTCGCCTGAACGCCCCGTCAGACACGCCGATTCGGGACGAGGACCGTCTCATCATCCTGGCCCGGGATTACTCGGAAACCCAGCCGCCGGCGGATCTCAAGACCCCACTGGATACGATTGAGCGCGGCGCGATGCCGGTGCTGCCGCTGACCCATACCGGTCCCCGCCACCGGATCCTGATGCTGGGCTGGAACGATCGGGTGCCAGCGTTGCTTTCGGAAATGGCGGGTTATGACAGCCACGCTTTCCAGGTCGACCTGGTGTCGATCGTGCCCGCCGACGATCGGCAACTGGCGATCGACCGGTACTTTGGCGACAGCCAGGGCGTCCGCCACCATCAGATCGAGGCGGATTTCGTCGTGGACGCCGAGCTGCGTGCGCTGGAGCCAGCGGGGTACGACTGTATCCTGCTGCTCAGCAGCGATCGGCTGGCGTCCGGTGAGGAAGCCGATGCCCGTACCATGATGGGCTACCTGCAACTGCAGGAGGTGCTGGCCGATGCCGACGCCCAGCCGCAGGTGATCCTGGAACTGAGCGATCCGGACAACGAAACCCTGCTGGTCACCAACCAGAGCGAGACGATGGTCAGCCCGATGATCCTCAGTCACATTCTGGCCCAGGTGGCCCTGCGTCGGGAGCTGCGGGTGGTGCTGGAAGAGCTGTTTACCCCGGGCGGCGCTGAAATCATCTTTCGCGACTTCGCCGATTACGACTTACCGACGGAACCTGACTTTGCGGCCCTGGAAGCGGCGGCCGGCCGTCACGGCGAGACCGCGCTGGGTGTCTTCCGGACCCGGCCGGACAGCAACGGCTCCTGGGTCATGCTGAATCCGGACCGGACGACACCGCTGGACTTGCAGACCGGAGACCGGTTGGTGATTCTTGGTGGCAGCGCCGGCCAGACCAGCGCATCCGCCGACCACGAAACCAGGGAGGCCCCTGTATGACACCGGCTATTGACCAGGCCCGCAAGGCCGGCATTGCCTTCGAGATCCAGGAATACGAACACGATCCGGGCGCTGAAAGCTACGGTGAGGAAGCCGTTGTGAAGCTGGGGCTGTCACCGGACCAGGTGTTCAAGACGCTGGTCGTGAAGCTGGACAGCGGCGCGCTGGCGGTGGGCGTTGTGCCGGTTACCGGTAAGTTGAATCTCAAGCAGATGGCCAAGGCGGCCGGCGCCAAGAAGGCGACCATGGCCGAGGCCCGGGACGTGGAGCGGGTGACCGGCTACGTGCTGGGCGGGGTGAGCCCGCTGGGCCAGAAGAAGCGCCTGAAGACCGTGGTGGATGCCTCCGCCGAGTCGCTGCCGACGGTGCATGTGAGCGCCGGTAGACGGGGACTGGAAATCGCGCTGGCGCCAGCGGATCTGGTGGCCCTGACCGGCGGGGCCTTTGCCCCGATCGCTCAAAACTGAAAGCGAGGCAACGAGTCATGCGAATCGGAACCCTGGCGCGCAAGACCGGGTTTTCCCAGGAAACCATCCGTTACTACGAAAAGATCGGCCTGATCCCTCAGCCCGGTCGCAACGAGGCCAACTACCGGGACTATGGGGACGCCTTCCTCGACCGGTTGCGCTTCATCGCCAACTGCCGGTCACTGGACATGACCCTGGATGAAGTCCGCCACCTGCTCGAGCTGCGGGACAATCCCGAGGCCCGTTGTGGTGAGGCCAACGCGCTGCTGGGGGAGCATCTGGAGCATGTTCGCCACCGCGTTGAGGAGTTGAATCAGCTGGCACGTCAGTTGGAAGTCATTCAGGGTCAGTGCGATGTGGATCAGCCCGCACGGGACTGCGGCATTCTGAATGAGCTGGATCGGATGGAGCCGGTGGAGGAGCCGGAAAACAGCCACGTGCCCGGCAGTCACGGTCACCGTCCCGGCTGAGGCGTCTAGCCGAGACTCTCCGGCAGGGGCGTGCGGTCCACGGGGTTGAGGTGCTGGTTGACGTGGCCGGCCAGGGCCACCCCCGTCTCGTTCATGGTCAGGTAGGCGTCGTCGGCGCCGGCCTCGCGAATTTGCGGCACCTCGTCCTCATGCAGGGTGTGCGCCGCAATGAAACCGGTGAAGCCCCGTTCCCGGAGTTTGCGGGCCGCAATCTTCTTACCCTCGATATCGTGCAGACACAGGATGACCGCTTCCAGTTCGGGCATGTCCAGGGTTTGCCAGAAATTGAAATCCTCCGCGTCGGCGAAGGACACGTTGCGACCGGCGGTACGGTGTCCCTTGAGTCGCGCCGGGTCGGAATCCAGCCCCATCAGCCGGGGCTCCGTGTGTCGCAGTTCTTCGTAGGCGGCCGTGCCGGTCCGGCCCATACCGATAATCAGCACCCGGGTGTCGCCCAGGGAAACCGGCTGCTCGTCCGGATGGCGCTTGCTCGATTCCAGCGGGTCGATGTAGCGGGCCAGGCGCGCGTAAAGCGGATGGGCCAGGCGGTTGAGCGGCGCCGAGATGATGAACGACAGCGCCACGGTCACGGCCAGTGGCACCAGCCACTGGGGCAGGGCCACGCTGGCCAGGATCAGGCCGAATTCGCTGTAGTTGGTCAGCAGCAGGCTGGACAGGAAGCTGCTGCGCGCCCGCAGACGGAACACCAGCAACAGCCCGAAGAAAAGCAGGCCCTTGAGTGGCAGCAACAGGGCCGCCACGACGGCAAACAGCAGCGCATGGTCATCCGGCAATCCGCCCATCCCGATCTGCAGGAAAAAGCCCACCAGGAACACTTCCTTGACGCTCCACAGGGAATTGGACAGCTCCACCGCGCGCGGATGTTTGGCCAGCAGGGCTCCCATCAACAGGGCGCCCAGCTCGGAGCTGAGTCCGGCCAGCTCGAAGCCGATACCGCCGACGGCCAGGGCCAGCATCAGACCCAGCAGCACCAGCAATTCATCGTGACCGGACGCATCCAGTAAGCGAAATAGAAGAGGGCGCAAGAGCGGCAGCGCAAACACCAGGAGCGCGTAGACGGATGGGGAATGGCCGGCGGTCAGGCTCATGACGACCAGGGCAATCAGATCCTGCATCACCAGGATGCCGATGGCCACCCGGCCGTGAAACGCCCGCAACTCCTGTTTGGATTCCAGGACCTTGGCGGCCAGCACGGTGCTGGAGAACGACAGGGCAATGGCCAGCATCAACGCGTCGGTGGTGTTCAGATCCAGCAGCAGGTAGAGCCCGGGCATGAAGACCAGGCAGGTAATGGCGAAATGGAGCAGGCTGCCGCCGATCACTTCCGGGCGGATGATGGAGCGGAATTTCAGCTTGAGGCCGACGGTAAACAGCAGGAGCAGGACGCCCAGGTGGGCCAGCTCCCTGAGGATGAGATTGTCCTCGGTGTGCAGGTCAAAAGGCGCCGCAAGGCCATTGAGGGTGAAGCCGGCGATCAGGTAACCCACCAGCGGCGGCAGGCCGGCGGAGCGGGCCAGCAAGCCCAATGTGAAAGCGAAAAAGATCCAGAGTGCTTCAGTCATGATTGGCCTGTCGTGATGTCCCTATGCGCCTTCGCCACGGCCCGATTGTTACAAGTTCTGTCGGGGCTCGCCAGTGCTGTGGAAGCGGGTCTTAATCCTGGGGGCTGTTCAGGACGATGCGGTATTTGTCGGCCAGTTGGTCCAGTTCCCCCGATTCCTGGAGCGCCTGAACCCCCTTGTCGAGAATGTCGGCGTAACGCTGGGCATTGGGATCGGCCGGGGAAAAGGCGATGAACAGGGGCTCACTGGACGCAACGCCGGCCTTGCGCAGGGTCGTGGGATTGCGGGATTGGCTCAGGTAATAGCGCATGACCGCCTCCTCCTCGACGAAGGCATCGATGCGTTTCAGGCCCAGCATCTCCAGAAAGCGGCCGAGGACATTCTGGCCGTTGAGGATCATCAGTCGCTGCCGGTCCGCGCGATGGGGAAGAATGTAGCGATCATTGAGATCGCCGTAGGAATAGTCGTCGATCACGCCCAGCCTGATATCGGATAGGGAATCGTCGTCCCTGTATTGCCAGGTGGAATCGCTCTGGGTGAAGAAGGTGTGTCGCGCCATGGCGAGATAGCGTTTGGGAAAGACGAGGTTTGACACTTCCTTTCGGCCGGTGCCGACGAGGGCGGTGTATTGGCCCGATTCCACTTCCTTGATGGCGCGGCTCCAGGGGCGGGTCAGGTAAATGACGGTGTAGCCGGCGCGACCGAAAATCCGGTCGGCCACTTCGATCATGAACCCCGGATCGTCGCTTTCCGGCTGACAATTGAACGGGCACCAGTAATCGGCCACCAGGGTCAGCGTTTCGGCGCGTAGTGGGAGAAGCCAGGCAAACAGAGTGAGGCCAACCGCAACCCGGAAACAATGCAATGGAGGTGTCCCTGACTGTGAGAGCGTGCCGTTATTATATGAAAGCTGGAAGTGTTTGCCAGTGCCAGGAAGGCCTTCAGCTGCCGGGCTGCTCCTCGATAAAGTGGCGGATCAGCCGGGCGGTCTGTTCCGGAACTTCGATCATCGGCGCATGGCCGACGTGGTCCAGGATGACCTTGCGCGCATTGGGGATACGCGTCTCGAAAACGTCGGCATTGCGATAGTCGATCACCCGGTCGTCCCGTCCCCAGACGATCAGCACCGGGGCGCGGATGCTGGCCAGTCGGTCGCGAAAGGCGGTGTCATAGCCGGAGTTTTCAATCTGCTCAAAGATCCTGTGATGGATGGCCCGGTTGGCCAGCGCCCGGTCTTCCATCACGCTGTAGATGGGCCAGGGCACAAAAGGCTTCTGCTCCAGGGCGAAGTCCACCAGCTTTTCGAAGTCGCCGGGCTGCTCCACGATCAGCGGATTGTCACCCGCCTTGACCCGCTCCACGAGTTCGCTGTCGTACGTCATGACGCCGGCCGGATCCAGTAGTGTCGCGCTGGCCACCCGGTCCGGGTAGGTGGCGGCGAACTGCGCGGTAATCGCGCCGCCCATGGAGTTGCCGACCATGTGGACGCGCTGCAGGTCCAGTGCATCGAGGATGGCCTTCACATAACCGGCCTGGGCGCCGATGGTGTAATCCCGGTTAAGGTCCTTGTCGCTGGCGCCGTGGCCCGGCAGGTCAATGGCGTAGACGTTGTAGTGGTCGGTCAGTTCGCGGGACAGCCGCAGCCAGTTTTCCTTGTTGGCAGCAAAGCCATGCAGCAGGACCAAGGTGGGGCCATCGACGGGGTATTCGTTGTGCAGGTAGGCAATGGTCCGGTCATCCACCTCAATTTGCGCATCCAGCAAGCCGGCCGCCTTGCGTTCGTGGGCCAACATGGCGTCGTAGATGGCCTCCCGGGAGCAACCGGATAGCAGCAGGATCGACACCAGGAGTGTCAGCAGTGCACAGGGGCGGAAAGCGGCAGGCAGTGGTCGCAGCATAACGGGTCCTTGTTCGTGGAGCGGGCACAAAAAAGCCCGGTCGGTGACCGGGCTTGGGGTTCAGCTTAGTCCTTGGTCTCGCGGGCAATGGCCCGATAGGCGATGTCCTTGCGATAGAAGGCGCCGTTCCAATGGATGCGGCCCGCCAGTTTGTAGGCCCGCTTCTGGGCCTCGGTGACGCTGTCACCCAGGGCTGTCGCGCAGAGTACCCGGCCGCCGCTGGTGACCACGGTATCGCCGTCGAGCCTGGTGCCGGCGTGGAAGACCTTCTCACCCTCGGTCTCACTCTCCGGCAGGCCGCTGATGGCCTTGCCTTTCTCGTAGCTGCCCGGGTAGCCGCCGGCAGCCAGTACGATGCCGACGGACGCGCGCGGATCCCAGTGGGATTCGCACTGGTCCAGTTTGCCATCGACGGCTGCAGAGCACAGTTCCGCCAGATCGGATTGCATGCGCAGCATGATCGGCTGGGTTTCCGGGTCGCCGAAACGACAGTTGAATTCGATCACCTTGGGCGCGCCGTTGGTGTCGATCATCAGGCCGGCGTACAGGAACCCGGTATAGGGGTGGCCTTCTTTCGCCATGCCTTCGACGGTGGGTGTAATGACCTCGTCCATGATGCGCTGGTAGACCGCATCGGTGACCACCGGGGCCGGCGAGTAAGCGCCCATACCGCCGGTATTGGGGCCGGTGTCGCCGTCGCCAACGCGCTTGTGGTCCTGGCTGGTGGCCATCGGCAGCACGTTCTTGCCGTCCACCATGACGATGAAGCTGGCTTCTTCGCCGTCCAGGAATTCCTCGACCACCACACGGTTGCCCGCATCGCCGAAGGCGTTGCCAGCCAGCATGTCGCGGATGGCGTCCTCGGCTTCTTCGAGGGTCATGGCCACGATGACGCCTTTGCCGGCGGCCAGGCCGTCGGCTTTCACGACGATCGGTGCGCCCTGTTCACGGACGTAGTCCAGTGCTTCGTCCATGTCGGTGAAGTTGGCGTAAGCCGCGGTGGGAATCTGGTGGCGGTCCAGGAAGTCCTTGGTGAAGGCCTTGGAGCCTTCCAGTTGGGCCGCGCCCTTGTCCGGGCCGAAGACCCGCAAACCGCGCTTGCGGAACAGGTCCACCACGCCGGCGACCAGCGGGGCTTCCGGGCCGACGATGGTCAGTCCGACAGCGTTGGCTTCGGCGAAGTCCGCCAGTTTGTCCAGTTCCATCACGTCGATGTCGACGTTTTCCAGGTTCGGCTCGCGAGCGGTGCCGGCGTTGCCCGGGGCCACGAAGACCTTGTCTGCGTTGGGGGACTGGGCGGCCTTCCAGGCCAGGGCGTGTTCACGACCGCCGCTGCCAATAATCAGAATGTTCATGGTTGTCGTCCTGTCGGCTCAGTGGCGGAAGTGGCGCATGCCGGTGAAGACCATGGCGATGCCGTGTTCGTTGGCCGCGTCGATGACTTCCTGATCGCGCATGGAACCGCCCGGCTGGATCACGGCCTTGATGCCGGCTGCTGCCGCCGCGTCAATGCCGTCCCGGAACGGGAAGAAAGCGTCGGACGCCATGACCGAACCCGGCACTTCCAGGCCTTCGTCCGCGGCCTTGATACCGGCAATTTTGGCGCTGTAGACCCGGCTCATCTGGCCGGCGCCGATACCGATGGTGCGACCGGCCTTGGCGTAGACGATGGCGTTGGATTTGACGTACTTGGCCACTTCCCAGGCGAACAGCAGGTCGTTCAGTTCGTCCTCACTGGGCTGGCGCTCGCTGACGACTTTGACGTCGTCCATGGAGACCATGCCCAGGTCCCGGTCCTGCACCAGCAGGCCACCGGTCACGCGCTTGTAGTCCATGGCCTTTTCGCGTTGGTCGGCGAATTCGCCGCAGGCCAGCAGGCGCACGTTCTTCTTGGCGGCGACAATCTCGACGGCCTCGTCGGCGACGGTCGGCGCGATGATCACTTCCACGAACTGGCGATCGATGATGGCCTTGGCGGTTTCGGCGTCCAGCTCGCGGTTGAAGGCGATGATGCCGCCAAACGCAGAGGTGGGATCGGTGGCAAAGGCCAGGTCATAGGCCTGGCGGATGTCCGCACCGATGGCCACGCCGCAGGGGTTGGCGTGCTTGACGATGACGCAGGCCGGATCCGCGAACGGCTTGACGCATTCCAGGGCCGCATCGGTATCCGCCACGTTGTTGTAGGAGAGTTCCTTGCCCTGCAACTGTTTGGCGGTGGCTACGGACGCTTCCTGCGGGTTGCGCTCGGCATAGAAGGCCGCGCGCTGATGCGGGTTTTCGCCGTAGCGCATGTCCTGCACTTTCACGAACTGGGTGTTGAAGGTGCGCGGGAAATCCGGGTTGTCGTTGTCCGCGGTGCGCCCGCCCAGGTAGTTGGCGATGGCGCCGTCGTACGCCGCAGTGTGCTCGAAGGCTTTCACCGCCAGATCGAAACGGGTGCCGTAGCTCAGGGCGCCGTCGTTCTCCAGCTCGTCCAGGACACGATCATAGTCCGTGGCGTTGACCACGATGGCCACATCGTCGTGGTTCTTGGCGGCGGCGCGGACCATGGTCGGACCGCCGATATCGATGTTCTCAATGGCCGTAGGCAGGTCGCAATCCGGTTTGGCGACGGCCTGCTCGAACGGGTACAGGTTCACCACCACCATGTCGATGGGCTTGATGCCGTGCTCGTCCATCACGGTGTCGTCGGTGCCGCGACGGCCGAGGATGCCGCCGTGGACTTTCGGGTGCAGGGTCTTGACGCGACCGGCCATCATTTCCGGGAAACCGGTGTAATCGGACACTTCGGTGACCGGAATGCCGTTTTCCTGGAGCAGGCGGAACGTACCGCCGGTGGAGAGGAGTTCAACATCGCGGGCGCTCAGGGTGCGGGCGAAGTCAACGATGCCGGTTTTGTCGGAGACGCTGATCAGGGCGCGTCGGATCGGGGTGGGAGCCTTGTTTGCCATGAGAGTACGATTTTTCCGGGGACTGAACGAAATGAGGGCCGCGCGGTGGTTACCGGAGGCCCTCGTCGAAACGGGTTACGCGATTATAGCAGACCGTACTGCTTGAGCTTCTTGCGGAGCGTCCCGCGGTTGAGGCCCAGCATGGTGGATGCCTTGGTCTGGTTGTTGCGGGTGTAGCGCATGACCTGCTCCAGCAGCGGCGCTTCCACTTCGCTCAGCACCAGCTGGTACACGTCGGTGACCGGGGCGCCGTCGAGCTGCTCGAAGTAGTTGGTCAGGGCAACCTCGACGCTGTCGCGCAGGGTCACGGTGGTGCCGTTATGCCCGGGCGTCTGCAGGCCGGGATTGCCGTCGCCGTTGGGGTTGGTGGTCTGTTCGTTGGCCAGTGTCTCAGCGGTCATGCTGCGAATACCTCTCCATTTCGTAAGCCTGAAAAGTACTGTTCAATGTGGTCGAGTTGCGCCTGGGCCACTTCAAGCTGGTTGAAGTGGCGGCGGAACTGTTTGTCCTCGTCGTGGGACTGGAGGTACCAGCCCACATGCTTGCGGGCAATGCGAACGCCCATGCGTTCGCCGTAAAACCCGTGCAATGCGATCAGGTGCTCGATGAGCAGCGTCTCGACCTCGTCCAATGAGGGACCGGCCATATGCTGGCCGGTTCGCAGGAAATGCTCGATTTCCCGAAAAATCCAGGGGCTGCCCTGGGCGGCCCGTCCAATCAGCAGGCCGTCGGCGCCGGTATGCTTTAGCACATGCTGTGCCTTTTCCGGCGAGTCGATGTCGCCGTTGGCAAAGACCGGAATCTCGACGCTGGCCTTGACCGCGGCAATGGTGTCGTACTCGGCTTCCCCCTTATAGGCGTCGGCCCGGGTCCGCCCGTGAATCGACAGGGCCTGGATGCCCGCGTCCTGTGCCATGCGCGCGATCAGTGGCGCATTTCGGTGCTCGCGGTCCCAGCCGGTGCGCATCTTCAGGGTGACCGGCACATCCACGGCGTCGACAACCGCATGCAGGATGTCGCGAACCAGCGGCTCGTCCTTCATGAGCGCGGAGCCGGCGGCCTTGTTGCAGACCTTCTTGGCCGGGCAGCCCATGTTGATGTCGATGATCTGGGCGCCGTTTTCGACGTTCAGTCGGGCGGCGTTGGCCAGCATCTCGGCATCGCCGCCGGCGATCTGCACACTGCGGGGCTCTGGCTCACCGGCGTGGTCCAGGCGCAGCCGGGACTTGCGGGTATGCCAGAGCCGGCTGTCGGCAATCACCATCTCGGACACCGCGAGTCCGGCGCCGAGACGACGGCAGAGCAGACGAAACGGTCGGTCCGTCACACCCGCCATGGGCGCAACGATTAACGAGTTGGGTAGTGTGTAGGGACCGATTTTCGCTTCGGGTAGCATCTGCTCGCACCTCGTTGATCTGGTTAAAAGTCAACCAGTTCTCAAGGGGCGACAATGATACCCCTGACCCTCACGGGATTGAAGGGGTAATGTCGCGAAAAAATTGATTATTTTTCGCTCTATCTGGTTGACTTTTCGACGCCGTGATGCGTTTCGGGGGCGGGCTTCTCGTCAATCGGCTATTGACGAAAAGGCCGCCCGGCGTTCACTGCCGGGCGGCCTGTCAGGCGGTTCTACTTCGTCGAACGAGCGATGAAGGTGATGTTGTAGTTGACGGCATCCCGACCCGGATCGCGAATGTGGATGGAAATCCGGATGGGTGTCTGGCTGGGCATCATCGACAGGTCCTGGGCCTCGCCGGACAGGTATTCATCCGGCTCGAACAGGCTTTGCGCCACGACGTCGCCGTTGAGGTTGGAGAACGTCAGGCCGATGTTGGGGAAGGGTTGCTCGAAGCGCGCTTCGTTGACCAGGACCGCATCCACCACCAGCGTGCCGCGCTGTTGCGGATCGGTGCGCACCACCAGTTTCTGGCTCTGGATGCGGTCGATGGCCACCAGCGGCGGCAACTCGCAGCCCAGGACCTCGCAGCCCTGTTCGTAATAAGGGCGCAGTTCCGGAATGCTGGACAGGCGATCGAGCTGGAAATAGGTGACCTGTGAGACCAGCACGCCCAACAACACCAGGATGAGCAGCGTCCAGATGCTGCGGCGCAACCAGGAGCGTTGTGGTTTGCCGATGGCGATCGGTTCGTGGCGCAGATCCTGGAACGCGTTGCTGCTGCCCAGCCGGCGGGTGGCGGCGAGCGGTTCATCCCGCTCCGGGCGAATGGCATCCGGGTCCGGAGCCGGCTCGGGGGCCGGTTGGGTAGGCTGCGCCGGCCTGGTGCGCGACGTTTCTGTCGCCGGACCGAAGGATTCGGTGTCCGGTTCAGGCGCGGGCTCCGGTTCGGCCTTGGGGCGAGGTTGCGGGCGCTCCGGCTCGGATTTGGGGGCCTGGAAGGCGGTACGCTGGCTGAACGGGTCGTCCAGCAAGTCCTCGTCGTCCGCCGACGGCGCCGGTTCCGGCTCAGGCTGGCTGGGCCTGGAGGCCGGCGGCTTGCGGGTCATGGACTCGCTTTCGTCGAGAATGGCCTCTGCCCAGCTCTCGTCGATGTCGGTCTCGATCTCGTCTTCGTCGTCGCGGTATCCGCTGTCCCGGGTTTCGTCAAAATTCAGGAAGCTGTCGCTCAGCTCGTCGTCATCGAAGGTGGTCTTGGTGCCGGCGTAGTTGCCCTCGGCGGCGTCCTCTTCGGGATCGTCTTCGAAGATGAGTTCTTCTTCCTCCATAAAGGAACTGGAGGATGCGCTGGGCGACGGTGCCGGTTCAGGTTTGGAAGGGGATGCGGCCGTCGCAGCAGGCCGGGGCTTGCTGGTTTCGGTTTCGCTGTGTTCGAGGGCGTTGAACACTTCCATGCAATTGCCGCAGCGGACCTTGCCGCGGGCAATGCCGAGCTGTTCCTCGGTGACCCGGAATCGGGTGTCGCAATGGGGGCAACGTGTCAGCGTACTGCTCTGGCTCATCCTTTATTCCTGTCGCAGGTCACGGCTCGGAATCCCTGTCGCATCGTAAAGGCCCGGAGAACCTCGCAAGCGCCCCGATTGTGGGCTTGCAGAAGGTTCGCCGATGTTGGCCTGGCCGGCTACCCGTCCTTGTTGTCCGCCCCGATGGGAGCGGTGGGCCGCAGGATCTGTGAGGGCCACAGTGTAGACGGTCCGCCGGTTGTCGTCATCTGTCGCGACGTTGTCCGGTGAGGCGGACCCAATCCTCCTGCTGGACCGGCTCGTCCATGATAAACCAGGGCTCGTAGGCGTCCATCACCTCCCGGGCCTGGTTGGACAGAATACCGGACAGCACGATATCGCCGCCATCCTTCACCCGACTGGCCAGTTTGGGGGCCAGGCCAAGCAGCGGCTGGGCGAGGATGTTGGCCAGCAGGACGTCCGCCTGGGTGTCCGGCTCCTGGTCCGGCAGGTACAGGTCGAGCCGCGGATCATCGATGCCGTTGCGACGCGCATTGTCGCGGCTGGCATCCAGGGCCTGGGGATCGGTATCGACGCCGATGACGTGTTTGGCGCCCAGCAGCAGGGCCGCCAGTCCCAGAATGCCAGAGCCGCAGCCGTAGTCGATCACCTGGGTGTCCTGCAACGGCTTGCCGTCGAGCCATTCCAGGCACAGGGCGGTGGTCGGGTGGGTGCCGGTGCCGAAGGCCAGGCCCGGGTCGAGCATCAGATTGGCGGCTTCCACATCGGGAACGTCGTGCCAGCTGGGCACGATCCACAGGCGCTGGCCGAAGCGCAATGGCTTGAAATCGTCCATCCAGGCCCGTTCCCAGTCCTTGTCCTCGAGCAGCGAGACGTCGATCTCGCCGATTTCCTGCTGGGTCTGCTGGTGGTAGGCCTCGGCCAGCATGGCCTTGAGGCTGTCGATGCCGGTGTCGGCATTGAACAGGCCGGTGACCCGGGTCTGGCCCCACAGCGGCGTGGTGCCCGGGTCCGGTTCATAGAGGGGCTGGTCGGCGGCATCCTCCATGGTGACGGCGTCGGCGCCGGCTTCCATGAGGATATCCTCCAGTAAATCCGCGTGTTCCGGATCGGTGGGAACGCGCACCTGGATCCAGCGCATAGGGTTACTCCGTCAATGTGAGGGTGGCGACTGCAGTCGGTCTGGCCCCGAGTGCGAAACGATCAGCCTTCCTGAAGGCAGCGCCCCCAATGCCGCATCGCGTCGACGCATCATTGGGGGCGCTGAGGCCGTCAATACCACATTGACGCGGCACGACTAGTCTTTGATCAGCTTCTCGAGATAGTGGATGGTAAATTCCACATTCTTGAAGCCGCCGTCAAGGATCAATCGGCGATGCAGGGGCTGATTGGTCTTGATGCCTTCCACGACCAGCTCGTCCAGCGCGTTCTTCATGCGCTTGCGGGCGGTCTCACGATCCTCGCCAAAGCTGATGAGCTTGCCGATCAGTGAGTCGTAGTAGGGCGGGACCGAATAGCCGGTGTACATGTGGGAATCGACCCGCACGCCGTTGCCGCCGGGGGCATGGAAGTGCTTGACCTGACCCGGGCTGGGAATGAAGGTCTGCGGGTCTTCCGCGTTGATCCGGCACTCCATGGCGTGACCGGCCACCCGGATCTCGTCCTGGGAGAAGGTGAGCGGCAGGCCGCTGGCGACGCGCAGCTGCTCCTTGACGATGTCCACGCCGGTGACCATTTCCGACACCGGATGCTCCACCTGAACCCGGGTGTTCATCTCGATAAAGTAGAAACGGCCGTCCTGGTACAGGAACTCGAACGTCCCGGCGCCCACGTAACCGATTTCCTTACAGGCGTCGACACAGGCCTGCAGGGTCTTCTCGCGTGCTTCCGGATCGATGTTCGGCGCCGGGGCTTCCTCGATGACTTTCTGGTGACGACGCTGCATGGAGCAGTCGCGGTCGCCCAGGTGAATCACGTTGCCGTGCATGTCCGCCAGGACCTGTACCTCGACGTGACGGGGCCGCTCCAGGTACTTCTCCAGGTAGCAGGTCTCGTCACCAAAGGCGTTGCGGGCCTCGGATTGCGTGATCTGGATGCTCTTCAGCAGCGACGCCTCGGAGTGCACCACCTGCATGCCGCGACCACCGCCGCCGGAAGCGGCCTTGATGATGACCGGATAGCCGATCTTGCGGGCCACTTCCAGCGTGTGCGCATCATCATTGGTGATCGGACCGTCGGAGCCCGGTACGGTGGGGACACCGGCCTTCACCATCGCGTTGATGGCGGACACCTTGTTCCCCATCAGGCGGATGGTTTCGGCGCGTGGGCCGATAAAGCGGAAGCCGCTCTTCTCGACCTGTTCGGCGAAATCGGCGTTCTCTGCCAGGAAACCGTAGCCCGGGTGGATACCGACCGAGTCGGTAACTTCCGCGGCGCTGATGATGGCAGGAATATTGAGGTAGCTTTCAGTCGCACTGTTGGGGCCGATGCAGACGGATTCGTCGGCGAGCCGGACGTGCATCAGGTCACGGTCGACCTGGGAGTGAACGGCAACCGTGCGGATGCCCAGCTCCTTGCACGCTCGCAGGATACGAAGCGCGATCTCGCCCCGGTTGGCGATCAGGACTTTTTCAATCATGGCCATGGGTCAGTCGTCTTCGATCAGGAGATAATAAAGAGCGGCTGGTCGAACTCTACCGGCTGCCCGTTCTCTACGAGAATGTCGACAATGGTACCGCTCTTGTCGGCTTCGATCTGGTTCATCATCTTCATGGCTTCGACGATGCAGATGACGTCGCCGGCGGCAACGGTCTGACCGACTTCAACGAAGGCCTTGGCGGTGGGCGACGGCGAGCGGTAGAAGGTGCCGACCATCGGTGAGCGAACCTGGTGGCCCGCCGGCGTGTTGTCGGCCGGCGCTTCGGCGGCGGCAGGCTCTGCCGCCGGCTGCGGTGCCGGTGCGGCCGCGGGTGCCGGTGCATAATGGGCCGGCATCATCTGGGCGAATTCGGCCTGGCCGCGGCGACGGGTGATGCGAACGGTATCCTCGCCTTCGCGGATCTCCAGTTCTTCCACGTCCGATTCTTCAATCAGTTCGATCAGCTTCTTTACTTTACGAATATCCATAGTCTGTTCTCGCCGGAATTAATTGACAGCTCTCGTCGACATTGAATCTAAAGTCGTGCCAGTGCGGCCTGCAGCGCCAGGTCATAGCCCTGGCTGCCGAGGCCGCAAATCACGCCGACCGCCACATCCGAAAAATAGGAGTGATGGCGGAAGGGTTCACGGGCGTGCACATTGGAGAGGTGCACTTCGATGAAAGGGATCTCCGCCGCCAATACGGCGTCGCGCAGGGCAACGCTGGTGTGTGTAAAGGCCGCTGGATTGATCAGGATGAAATCCACCCCTTCCTGTCGTGCCTCGTGGACACGGTCGATCAATTCATACTCTGCGTTGGATTGCAGATGCAGCAGATGATGACCCGCCTGACTGGCCTGCCGATGCAGGCGATCGTTGATGTCATTGAGGGTCTCGTGGCCGTAGACGTCCGGTTCCCGAACGCCAAGCATGTTCAGGTTGGGGCCGTGCAGCACGAGAATCGTGGCCATGGGGAAAACCTTGTTATTGGCTCGTTTTCTGACAGGATCGCCGAATATAGCGACATTTTCCAGTCATCATGACCAGTATAGTCTATGACTTCAACACATTTTGACAATCGGCCCGGGTCAGTCACGCCGACATTGGCACCATTGTTGTCAAGCAAGGTAGACCCGTCCATAAGACGTTGGTTTCATATCGGGTGGTCTAAGGCGCCGAAAGCCCTTCTTTGCGGAGTCTGCCGGTAATGGTCAGGAAGTGGCGGGGAACGGGGAGGTTTGTGCGGTCGTGAGTGTCTGTGGAATCGCGCTCCGACCCTCGGGCGGGCCGGAGCGTTGACCGGTTACTGGCTGGCCGAGACGACGGTGTTGCGGCCCAGGCCCTTGGCGTCGTAGAGGGCGCGGTCGGCCCGTTCACACAGGGTCTGGGCGCTCTCGCCCTGCCAGGCGGCAACACCGCAGCTGAAGGTGACCTTGAACTCCTGGGCGCCGGCCGGTTGCAACAACTCGGCAAAGCGCTCGCGAATTTCGTTGATCACGTTCTTGGCATCGCTTTCCCGGGTGTTGGGCAGGATCAGCGCGAATTCTTCACCGCCGTAGCGACCGATGTGGTCGGTCTTGCGCAGACGCTGCTTGAGGAACATGGACAGGCTGCGCAGCACCCGGTCGCCAATCGGATGGCCGTAGGTGTCGTTGATCTTCTTGAAGTAGTCGATGTCCAGCATCGCAAAGCACAGCGGCTGGTCCTTCTGCTTCGCCTTGACGATTTCCTGGTCCAGCAGGTGCAACGTGTGGGTGTGATTGTACAGGCCGGTCAGGCTGTCGCGGATCATCAGCGCCAACAGGGAGCGGGCGCGCCGGCCCCGGTTGTGGATGGTGGCGATCAGGTGCTTGGGGTCGATCGGCTTGGTGAGGAAGTCGTCGCCGCCCAGGCTCATGGCGTGCAGCTGCTTGGAAACGTCGTCCTCGGCGGACAGGTAGATGATCGGCACGCTGTGCAGGCGGTCCTGCTGGCGGATTACCCGGGCGATTTCCATGCCGGTGCAGCCGGGCATGTACATGTCCAGCACGATGATTTCCGGCGAGAATGCTTCCAGCGCGTGGATGATCTGCATGGGATCGGTAATGATGTGGGCGGTCATGCCGGCCCGGGTCAGGACGTTCTCCATGAATTTGGCCTGGGCGCGGGAATCGTCCAGGACCAGCACGCGGTAGGGTTCGACGGTATTGCCGTGGGTGTAGGTCTCGATCTTTTCGATCAACTGGCCCGGATCCACCGACGGGAAGAAGAATTCCTCGCCGCCGCAACGGGACGCACGCAGCCGGGTTTCGATGGTGCCGTCCTCATCGCTCATGAAGATCACGGGGATCGGTGTGTCGTGGCGCTCCTGCAGCGCCTCGACGGTGGCGATGCCGGCCAGTTCGCTGCCGCCGAAATTGACGTCCATCAGGATGGTTTCCGGCTTGTGGCGGCTGCAGGCGTCCATCAGCCCTTCGGCGTCCTCGAAAGCGGCGGCACGGAATCCAAAGAATTCCAGCTGCTTGATCAGGCGGTTGGCCATTTCCAGCTCGCAGAGGGCCACATAAACCGGGGTGCGCAGGTAGGTGCGGGGCGCTTCGTCCAGATCCTGGTCGGTGCGGCGCAGGGTGCACTGGCTGAGCTGGTCCATCGCCCCCTGCAGTTCCTCACGCACGGTGTCGGGCAGCGAGGCGTCAGGGGCCCAGCGTTGCAGGATGCCCAGCAGCGCCTCGCCGGCGCTGGCGTGCTTGACCATCTCAAAACGCTGGGCGTAGCGCACCAGCTTTTCGGTCGCGCTGGACAGGTCGCGGTGCAGGATTTCCGCCTGGCTGTCGGATTCCTTCACTTTTTGCCAGGTGTCGAGGACGACTCTTGCCTGGGTCGTAACGCGCCGCGCAAAATGCTGTTTCAGCTTTTCCTTTTGATTGTCGTCAGTCATTGGGTCTCTGGCCTGTCTTCTTGCGCAGTGGCCGAGCCAGGTTGCTGTCTCCGGCCACTTCCTGGTCCGGTACGCCCTTTCGCAGCCGTTCCGGATGGTCGGTTCCCTCACGCCAAGGCAGTGAAGCTGAGAACATCGTTTTTGTGAGTCGTTGAACGCCGTCAGGCGATCCAGACGCTCTGTTGTGATTGTAGAGCTCTCAATGGCTCTCTGGAGAGTCTATAGTGTTTTATGTTGTCGGCGTAGGTGACGCTGTGTAAATGTTTGTCATATCCGACGCTTTTGTCGCGTCAGGAGCCATTGAATCCGATCGATTCATGCCAGGGGGCTGGCCAGGGAATGCGGAAAACACGCCGTGGCATCATTTCATTGCAACTGCTGTTGCTGCTGTTCACCGGCAGTCTGATCCTGCTGCTGATGGTGGCCAGCCTGCTCGCCGGTATGATCGGCTTTCGCGGGTATATCGTCGAGCAACTGGAGGGGCACGCCCATGACGGGGCGGTCGCCGTGGGCCTCTCCCTGTCCAACGCCATCGACGGCCGGGATGCGGTGGCGGCGTCCTCACTGATTGACGCGACCTTCGACAGCGGCCGCTACCTGGTCATTCGCTACAAGAATACGTCGGCCGATTTCGAGATCGAGCGCCGCGATCGTTTGCGGACGCCGGGGGTTCCGGGCTGGTTCGTGTCTCTGGTGGATCTGCCCGTCGAGCGCTTCGGCCAGCGCGCCGAGGTGGTTCGCGGTTGGCAGCGCCTGGGGTTCGTCGAAGTGGTCAGCCATCCGGGGCAGGGCTACCGGGATCTGTGGCGAATGGCCCGGCAGATGGCGCTGGGGGCGCTACTGATCGGCATCGTCGCCTTGCTGATTCTCTTCTTTATCCTGCGCCGGGTTCTGCGGCCACTGGCCGGGCTGGAGCGTCAGGCCGAAGCCATCCGCAACCGGGATTTCCGATCGCGGGCGCCGGAGGCAGGCACGCGCGAGCTGGCGCGGGTGACGTCCGCCATGAACCAGATGACCCACGACCTGGGTGCCCTGTTTGAGGGGCAGGCCAAGCTGATCCAGCATCTGCGGCGCATGAGCAACGAAGACCGGCTGACCGGCCTGGCCAGTCGCAGCGCGTTCGAGCAACGCATGTCGGTGGCCGTCGAGAGCCGGGATTCCCGGCGCCAGGGCGCGCTGGTGCTGCTGCAGCTGGCGGATTTCGGGCGCTGTAACCAGTTGGAGGGTCGTCAGGCGGCGGATAATCTGTTGCTGGCGGTGGCCGAACGCATCCAGGCGTTCGTACGCGAGCACCCCGGCAGCTTTGCCGGTCGCCGTAACGGGGCCGAGTTTGCCCTGTTCCTGCCCGGTGCAGCGCCGGTGGATGCCGAGTTCTGGGTACGCCAGCTGCTGGCGGACCTCGACGGCATCTACGCCGATCGTTCGGCGGGTCGTGACGTGGCCGTCCACGCCGGTCTCGCCGCTACCAATGGCCATCTGGCCGGCACCCGCGAGCTGCTGGCCGCCTGCGATGAAGCCCTGCGCCAGGCCCAGATGTCGCGGGAAACCGACTGCAAGGTGTTCGACACCACCCAATCCGTGCAGCACAGCGTCGACCAGTGGCGCGAGCACCTGGAATCGTCCCTCGACGCCGAACGCATCCGGCTGGTCTATCAGCCCATGCTGCGGACCGTTGATCAGTCCGTTCACCATTACCACGTGCTGTCGCGCATCGAGGTCAATGGCGAATGGGTGGCTGCGGGGATCTTCCTGCCCATGGCCGAACGGTTCCGGATGATGGCACGGCTGGATCGGATCGTGTTCCGGCGGGTGCTCGATCTGCTACGCCAGTACCCGCTGCAATCCTTCAGTCTGACCCTGGGCAGTTCCTCCATTGCCGATGCCGGTTTCCGGGACTGGCTGGCGAGGACGTTGTCCGAGGAGGGTGCCGCGGTGCTGGCTCGGCTCTGGGTCTACCTGCCTGAGGATGCGGTGCACCACCACCGGGCGGATGTGGGCAACTGCGTCAAGCTATTGCGTCGCCATGACGTGCGGGTGCTGGTGGATCATTTCGGCGTCGGCGGCGTGCCGTTCAGTTACCTGCGTAATCTGCCCTTCCAGGCCCTGCGTATTGATCCCAGCTTTATCCGCAATATCGATACGCATCCGGACAACCGTTTCTATCTGGAGTCCATTGTGCCGATCGCTCACAGTCGCGGCGTCGAGGTGTTTGTGGCGGGCGTCGAAACCGCCGCGGAATGGCACCTGGTTTCGGTGCTTGGCGTCGATGGCGGCATCGGTTATCACCTGGCCCGGCCAGGGGATACCTTGCCATCGGTCTGAGTGGCACGTCCCACAATTGCGGTGCCCATGACAATCCGGCAAGGTATGGGCTCCCGGTGGCCAGGAGGCTCCGGTGGCGTTCGAATAACGACGAATCAGAACGAATGACACAAGGTGGATGGTTATGTTGAGCAAGACCAGAGGATTTTTCCGGGAGCGGCTGGAGGACATCCAGGACTATCTCGGTGGCGGCAAAGTGTTCAAGGGCCTGATTGTCCTGCTGGTGATCTACCTGATCGTCGCGGTGGTGCTGGGGATCTATTGGAGCAGCGAGCCGGACACCTACTCGGTCCGCGATGAGGCCCAGCAGCGGGCCCAGGCCATGAATCGGGAGATGGTGACCGGCTTCACCACCACCTCGACGCTCATTCACATGGCCGAGACCCTGCTCGACAAGCCGGGCGGTTACATCACTAACGACATCATGCCGCCGGGGCTGTGGATGGATAACATGCCGCACTGGGAATACGGGGTGCTGATCCAGCTGCGCGATATGGCCAGGGCGCTGCGCCAGAACATCAGCCGCTCCCAAAGCCAGTCCGCCGAAGACCCGGACCTGACCATCGCTGAACCCCAACTGCACTTCGATAACGGCAGCTGGATGCTGCCTTCCACCGAATCCGAGTATCGGCGCGGTATTGCCGCGCTCAAGCGCTATCTCGATCGCCTGTCCAACCCCAACGGTCCCCAGGCCCAGTTTTACGCCCGGGCGGACAATCTGAACAGCTGGTTGGCGGATCTGGAAACCCGTCTGGGCAGCCTGTCACGCCGATTGAGTGAAAGCGTCGGCAAACAGTCGGTGGACGAGAACATGGAAGAACTGCCGGACCAGGCGAAGGAGGACGACATCGCCTCGGTGCAGACGCCCTGGACCGAGATTGACGACGTTTTCTACGAAGCCCGCGGGACCTCCTGGGCCCTGCTGCACATTTTCAAGGCCATCGAGGTGGATTTCCGTGATGTCCTGAAAGACAAGAACGCGCTGGTGAGCGTGCGGCAGATCATCGTCGAGCTGGAGGGGTCCCAGAAGGCGATGTGGAGTCCGGTGATCCTCAATGGCAGCGGCTTTGGCATCCTCGCCAATCACTCTCTGACCATGGCGTCCTATCTGGCCCGGGCCAACTCCGCCATCATCGATCTGCGGGAGTTGCTGAGCAAAGGCTGAACCAGCCCGTCAGCGATAAAAAAGGCAGCGAGCCCGAGGGTCGCTGCCTTTTTTGTGTCCGGCCGCTACGGGCCGGAAATCCGTGCCGGAGCGCTTACTTCTGGTAAGCGGCGACGGCGGATTCGATGGCCTTGCAGGCTGCGGCGGCGTCATCCCAGCCGTCGACCTTGACCCACTTGCCCGCTTCCAGATCCTTGTAGTTCTCGAAGAAGTGCTGGATCTGATCGCGCAGCAGTTGCGGCAGGTCGTGCACGTCTTTCACGTCGGTGTACTGCTTGGTGACCTTGTCGTGAGGCACGGCAACCAGCTTGGCGTCGCCGCCGGCTTCGTCTTCCATGTTCAGGACACCTACCGGACGACAGCGGATGATGCTGCCCGGCATGACCGGATACGGCGTGACCACCAGTACGTCCAGCGGGTCGCCGTCGTCGGCCAGTGTGTTCGGGATGAAGCCGTAGTTGGCCGGGTAGAACATCGGCGTGGCCATGAAGCGATCCACCACAACGGCACCCATGTCCTTGTCGACCTCGTACTTGATCGGAGAGGAGGCGTTGGCCGGAATCTCGATCAGTACGTTGATGTCTTCAGGCGGGTTCTTGCCGGGCGGGATATTGTCGAAGTTCATGAGGCGTCCTTCTTTACTGTCGTCAGTGAAGTGAAATGGAACCGGTGAATGGCCACGGATTATACCCGTCGGTCCCGTGGGGTGAAACATACCTTCGGGCCTGTTCGTCAGACAGTCGCCATCCTGTACGAATGGTCATGTGGTCGTCAGAGGTTCTCCCACTGCTGTGCTACAGTGAAAACGTCTGGCGCGTCATACCGGTACACACAGAACGGTAGCGCCAGATGGCGGGCGGATTTGCCGGTGACCGAACAGTGCGGGCGAATCCGCCGGGTATGTTTCATTCAGGGAGACACACCATGGAAGCGCAAACACCCCAGGACGATTACAAGCGGGTCAAGGAAGACATCCAGTTACTGCGTGAAGATCTGGCCAAGCTGACCCGGGCGGTGGCTGACGGCCAGAAAAGCAACATCAGCAACCTTCGCGACGAAATCCGCAAGGAAAGCCGCGAAGCTCTCCGGCATGCCCGTGAGCGGGGCGATGAAGCGTTCAATCGCGCCCGAGAGGCCGGCGACAAGGCCATTCACGACGTCGAGCACAAGATCGAGGAACGCCCGTTCCTCAGTGTGGTGATCGTATTCCTGGTCGGCCTGCTGGTCGGCAAACTGCTCGATCGCTGATCATGCCTTTTTCCGGCGAGTTGCAAGCCCTGCTGCGTAAAGCCCTGGCCGCGCTGATTGGCGCGGCCCTGGGGCTGGTGTTTCTCAGCGCGCTGCTTATCGGCGGCTTTGTGCTGTTGGTAAAAGCCGCCGCCCTCGGGCTTGAGCCCTGGGTGGGGCAAGCCGGCGCCTTCGGGATCACCGGTGGTGTCTGTTTTGCGCTGCTGGGCTTCTTCTTTTACCGGATGATGCGCACGCCGGCGCCGTCCCGTGAGGCGTCGACCGGAGGTGGGTCGTCGCCGCTGGCGGCCTTCCGCAAGTTGATCGTGGAAAACCCCTGGGAAGCGGTTCTGACGGCCTTTGCCCTCGGTATTACCGAACAGAGCGATCCGCGCATGCGGCAGTTCCTGATCCAGAGCGGCCTGGCGTTCCTCAAGGCCGCCAACGCCATGGACGACGGGGAGGCGGAGAATGACGAGCCGCCGCCGGAGACGTCCGCCAACGACGGCGCCTGACGGTCGTCGGCCGGGTCTTAAAGGCCCATCTGTTTGCCGATCATTTCCTTCATGATCTCCGTGGTGCCACCGCCGATGGAGAGCAGTTTGCCGTCGCGATAGAGCCGTTCGACGCCGGTCTCGCGCATGTAGCCCATGCCACCGTGGAGCTGGATGGCTTCCCGGGTGACGTTTTCGCACACCTCCGCCGCGAAGTTCTTGGCCATGGCCACTTGCTTGATCGGGTTCTTGCCCGCCTGCATCAGCGCCGCGCAGCGGTAGGTGTATTCCCGCGCGATCTCCACCTGGCTAGCCATGTCCACCAGCTTGTGGCGCGTGACCTGGAAGCCGTTCAGGTTGCGTCCGAAAGCTTCACGCGAGCGGCAATAATCAAGCGAGGCTTCCAGCGCGAGCTGGGCGCCCATGTAGCCCATGATGGCCAGCATCAGGCGCTCGGACAGGAAGTTGGTCATGATGGCAATGAAGCCCGCATTTTCCGCGCCCAGCAGGCGGTCTGCGGGCACCCGGCAATCCTCGAAGAACAGCTCGGCCGTATCGCTGGCCCACCAGCCCATTTTCTGCAGCTTGCGGCCGCGGGTGAAGCCGGGTGTGTCCCGGTCTACCAGCAGCAGACTGATGCCGTTGTGGCCCGCCTCGCCGGTGCGGACGGCCACCGTGTAGTAATCGGCCCGATGCCCGCTGGTAATAAAGGTCTTGCTGCCGTTGATGACGTAATGGTCACCCTCGCGCACCGCCCGGGTTTTGAGGTTGGCCACGTCCGAGCCGCCGCCCGGTTCGGTAATGGCCAGGGCCATGATCCTGTCGCCCCGCAGCACGGCCGGTACCACGGTTTCTTTCAACGCCGGTTGTCCCCAGCGAACGACCGGGGGCAGGGCGATATCCAGTGAGCCGAGACCGGCCACCAGGCCGCCGGACGTGGAGCGCATCAGTTCCTCACTGATGGCCACCTTGAGGAAGACATCCCCTTCGCTGTGCCCTCCCAACGCCTCCGGATAGCCGGCGCCGAGAATGCCGGCTTCGCCGGCCAGCCGGTAGAGATCGCGAGGAAACTCGCCGGCTTCCTCCCAGTCGTTGATGTAGGGAAGCACATGGGTCGACACAAATTTTCTTGTGGTTTCGCGGACCTGGCGGTGGGTGTCGTTAAAGTAATCGGTATCCATGGCGTAATCCGTTCTGCCCCCTGTCTGAGCCGTATTGGATGCGAGAGATAAGTGAGTGTCGCTTATCAAGCATAACCTAGCAAGCGCTTGGTCATATAGTTGATCTGGATCAATTCGGGTCTGGTCGGGCCATGGGTCGGCGGATAGAGTGTTCGGCCGCTTTTACGTGTGTACAATATTCATGCGTTAAAGTACGTACTCCCGCCCAGTGGGTGGCTCTTCGGGGCGGGTGGCCAATGACGGCCTTTCATCCCACTTCCTGACGAATGACAGGGAGCACCTCAGATGACCATAAAGAAAGTTCTCATCGCTAACCGTGGTGAGATTGCGGTCCGAATAGCGCGCGCCTGCCAAGAGCTTGGCGTGAAGGCTGTGGCGATCTATTCCGAAGCCGACCGCTATTCCTTGCACGTTAAAAAGGCGGACGAGGCGCATTGCATCAGTGCGGATCCACTGACGGGCTACCTCAACCCCCATCATATTGTGAACCTGGCGGTGGAAACCGGCTGTGATGCGTTGCATCCCGGTTATGGTTTCCTCTCCGAAAACGCCACGCTGGCGCAAGTCTGCAAGGAGCGGGGCATCCGCTTCATCGGGCCGGCAGCGGACGTGATTTCCTCAATGGGCGACAAGACCCAGGCGCGTCAGACGGCGGTGAATGCCGGAGTACCGGTCACCCCGGGTTCTGAAGACAACCTCACGGATGTCGAGGACGCCGTGAAACAGGCGGGCGAGCTGGGTTATCCGGTGATGCTCAAGGCCACCTCCGGTGGCGGCGGTCGGGGTATTCGCCGCTGCGACGACGAGGAGAGCCTGCGCCAGAACTACGATCGGGTCATTTCCGAGGCCACCAAGGCCTTTGGTAGTGCCGATGTCTTCCTGGAGAAGTGCATCGTCAACCCGCGTCATATCGAGGTCCAGGTCCTGGCGGACAGCTACGGCAACGCCATTCACCTGTACGAGCGCGATTGCTCCATCCAGCGCCGTAACCAGAAGCTGATCGAGCTGGCGCCATCGCCCCAGCTGAGCGACGAACAGCGCGAGTACATCGGTGACCTGGCGGTTCGTGTCGCCAAGGAAACCGGGTACGAAAACGCCGGCACGGTGGAGTTCCTGCTCGCCGACAACGGTGATTTCTACTTCATGGAGATGAATACCCGGGTGCAGGTGGAACACACCATCACCGAGCAGATCACCGGGGTGGACATCGTCAAGGAGCAGATCCGGATTGCCGCTGGTGAAAAGCTGCGCTTCAAGCAGGAAGACATCAGCTACCGCGGTTACGCGGCCCAGTTCCGGATCAACGCCGAAGATCCCAAGAACAACTTCCTGCCAAGCTTTGGCCAGATTACCCGCTACTACTCACCGGGCGGCCCCGGCGTGCGGACCGATGCGGCCATCTACACCGGCTATGAAATCCCGCCGTACTACGATTCCATGTGCGCCAAGCTGATCGTCAGCGCCATGGACTGGGAAGAACTGCTGGACCGTTCCCAGCGGGCCCTCAAGGATATGGGGATCTACGGCATCAAGACCACGATTCCCTACTACCTGGAAATCCTCAGCCATCCGGAGTTCAGGGCTGCTTCGTTCAACACCGGGTTTGTCGAAGGCCACCCGGAACTGATCAACTACAGCATCAAGAAGCGTCCGGAGTCGCTGGCCGCCGCTGTGGCCGCCGCGATCGCCGCCCAGGCCGGAATCTGATGGGAGTCTTTTATGACCAAGCGTAAAATCGAAATCACTGACGTCATCCTGCGGGACGCCCACCAGTCCCTCATCGCCACGCGTATGCGTACCGAAGACATGCTGCCGGCCTGCGACAAGCTGGACAAGGCCGGTTACTGGTCGCTGGAGTGCTGGGGCGGTGCCACCTTCGACGCCTGCGTTCGCTTCCTGAAGGAAGACCCTTGGGAGCGCCTGCGCCAGCTGCGCAAGGCCCTGCCCAACACCCGCCTGCAGATGCTGCTGCGTGGCCAGAACCTGCTGGGCTACCGTCACTACGCGGACGACGTGGTCGAAGCCTTCTGCCAGAAAGCAGCGGATAACGGCATCGACGTATTCCGTATCTTCGACGCCCTGAACGACGTGCGTAACCTGGAAACCAGCATCAAGGCGGTCAAGAAGGCCGGCAAGCATGCCCAGGGTACCATTTGCTACACCGTCAGCCCGGTGCACGGCACGGAGAAGTTCCTCAAGCAGGCCAAGCAGATGGCCGACATGGGCGTCGACAGCATCGCGATCAAGGACATGGCCGGTCTGCTGACCCCGTCCGCCACCGCTGATCTGGTCAGCGCCCTGAAGAAAGAGCTGAGCCTGCCGGTGTTCCTGCACTCCCACTACACCTCGGGCATGGCCTCCATGTGTCAGTGGGCGGCCATCGAGGCGGGTGTCGATCACATCGATACCGCACTGTCCGCCTTTGCCGGTGGCACCAGTCACCCGCCCACCGAGTCGCTGGTGGCGTCCCTGAAGGAAGCGGGCTATCAGGTGGACCTGGATCTGGAAACCCTGGATGAGCTGACCAGCCACTTCCGCGAGGTGCGCAAGAAGTACCACCAGTTCGAGAGCGAGTACAACGGTGTGGACACCGCGGTCCTGCTGTCGCAGGTCCCGGGCGGCATGATGTCCAACCTGGCCAACCAGCTGAAAGAGCAGGGTGCACTGGACAAGATCCGTGACGTGTTCGCCGAGATCCCGCGTGTGCGCAAGGATCTGGGCTACCCGCCGCTGGTCACTCCGACCTCACAGATCGTCGGCACCCAGGCGGTGATCAACGTGTTGTCCGGCAAACGCTACGACAACATCACCAACGAGGTGAAGAAGTACCTGCAGGGCTGGTACGGTGCTGCGCCGGGCGAGATCAATGCCGACCTGCAGAAGCGAGCGGTAGGCAATGAGGAGCTGATCGAAGAGCGTCCGGCCAACCAGCTGAAGAACGAGTTCCACACCCTGAAGGACGACATCGGCGACCTGGCCGAGTCCGAAGAGGACATCCTCACCTACGCCATGTTCCCGGATCAGGCTCGCCAGTTCCTGGAGCAGCGCAAGGAAGGCACCCTCAAGCCGGAACCGCTGGAGCCGAAACCGACTGCGGCCAGCCCGGGCTCGGTGTCCACCGAGTTCAAGATCACCGTTCACGGCGAGACCTTCGACGTCAACGTCACGGGCGTCAGCCCGTCAGGCGACGACGAGCGTCGGTTCTTCATGACGGTCGATGGCGTTCCGGAAGAGATCAGCATGGAATCCGTCGGCGGCTTTGAGCGTGAAGGCAGTGGCGGCTCCGGTCGCGGCAAGGCCTCGAAGGAAGGCCACGTGACCACCAGCATGCCGGGCAACATCGTTGACGTTCTGGTCAATGAGGGCGACAGCGTCGACGCCGGCAAGCCGGTCCTGATCATCGAAGCCATGAAGATGGAAACCGAGGTCAAGGCCCCGATTTCCGGCAAGGTGGTCGGTGTGTTCATCAAGAAGGGCGACCGGGTGACCCCATCCGAAGTCCTGATGGAAATCGAGCCCTGAGCGGTTGGATGACCTGAACTAAAAAGCCCGGCTTCGGCCGGGCTTTTTTGTGGGTGTTGGGGCACCCGTCAGCTGGTGCTGTGGCAGGGCAGCCTTGCAGGCTGCTCCGAAGCTGAAGCGTCGGCTACATTTTGCCGTAACTCGAGTATGTAGCAGATGCTTCAGCTTCTGAGGCGCCGGCAGGCGCCCGACGGCTGGAACGACTACCGCTCCACCGTTTCCACCCCGTTCTGCGTCCCCAGCAACAGAATATCCGCCGGACGATGCGCAAACAGGCCATTGGTCACCACGCCCACGATCTGGTTCAGGTCTCGCTCCAGTTCGATGGCGTTGTTGATGGTCAGGTTATGGACATCGAGGATCACGTTGCCGTTATCCGTGGTCACGCCTTCCCGGTACACCGGATCACCGCCCAGTTTGACGATCTGCCGAGCCACATGGCTGCGGGCCATGGGGATGACTTCCACCGGCAGCGGGAAGGCGCCCAGCAGGTCGACCCGTTTGGATTCGTCAGCGATGCAGATGAAGGTCTTGGCGACCGCCGCCACGATCTTCTCCCGAGTCAGGGCCGCGCCGCCGCCCTTGATCAGTTCCAGGTGATCGTTGGCTTCGTCGGCGCCGTCGATATAGAACTCCAGACTGGTGACAGAGTTGAGGTCGTAGACCGGGATGCCGTGTTGCTTCAGACGATCGGCGGTGGCTTCCGAACTGGCGACCGCGCCATCGAAGCGCGATTTCAGCTCGGCCAGTTGATCGATGAAATAGTTCGCCGTGCTGCCGGTGCCTACCCCGATCACGCTGTCCTTGGCCAGCTTGGGAGTGATGATGTCGATGGCGGCCCGGGCGACGGCCTGTTTCAGTTCGTCCTGGGTCATAGCGTCCTCGCCAGATGGAAATGGGAATTGTCGAAGGGCCACCAGTATACCGGCCCGGTTCACGGGCATACAGGAAAAGCTGACCTGCGTCGCGAACGCGCGCCAATAGTGCTGGACGCCCCGGCCGCTAAGTCCTTAGACTTGAGGGTTTTCACCCACCATTCACTATCGAGTCCATCAGAGGCTCACAAACCCGAAAACCCAGAGAAGGGAATTGCTCCATGCCACAGCGCTACATCAAGAAAATACTCGATGCCCGAGTCTACGATGTGGCGATTGAATCGCCGCTGACTCATGCCCGTAACCTGTCCAAGCGGTTCAACAATCACATTATTATCAAGCGGGAAGACCTGCAGCCGGTTTTCTCGTTCAAGTGTCGTGGCGCCTACAATGCAATTGCCCATCTCACCGAGGAACAGCGGGAAAAGGGGGTGATCTGTGCTTCCGCCGGTAACCACGCCCAGGGTGTGGCCATGGCGGCCCAGGAGCTGGGCATCAAGGCGGTGATCGTGATGCCGCAAACCACGCCGGAGATCAAGGTCAAATCGGTGCGGGACCGTGGTGCGAAGGTTGTGCTCAAGGGCGATGCCTTTGACGAAGCCGCCGCTCATGCCGCCGAGCTGATGGAAAAGCAGGGCCTGACCTACATCCCGCCCTACGACCATCCGGACGTCATCGCCGGACAGGGTACGGTGGCCATGGAACTGCTGTGGCAGTTCACCAAGCCGCTGCATGCCGTGTTTGTTCCGGTCGGTGGCGGTGGTCTGATCGCCGGGATGGCGGCCTACATCAAATACCTGCGTCCGGAGACCCGCGTCATCGGGGTGGAGCCGGAAGACTCCAACTGCCTGCAGGCCGCCCTGGCGGCCGGCGAGCGTGTGGTGCTCGATGAAGTAGGCATCTTTGCCGACGGTGTAGCGGTCAAACAGATCGGCAAAAACACCTGGGACGTCTGCAAGGAGTGTGTGGACGAGGTGATCACCGTGTCCACAGACGAGATCTGCGCCGCCATCAAGGACGTGTTCGACGACACCCGCTCCATCTGCGAGCCGGCCGGCGCGCTCTCGGTTGCCGGTATCAAGAAATATGTGCAGCGCGAAGGCATCGTGGGCCAGAACCTCGCGGGTATCCTGAGTGGCGCGAACATGAACTTCGACCGGTTGCGCTACATTTCAGAGCGAACCGAGATCGGTGAGCAGCGCGAGGCGATCCTGGCGGTCACCATCCCGGAGCGGCCGGGCGCTTTCAAGTCGTTCATCAACGCACTGCACAAGCGCAACATCACCGAGTTCAACTACCGGTTCTCCGACGGAGACGAGGCGCGCATCTTTGTGGGCATCCAGATCCAGTCCGGTGGCCTCGGCCGGGACGAACTGGTGCAGGATCTGCGCGACGGTGGCTATCCGGTGATCGACCTGACCGACAGCGATATCGCCAAGCAGCACATCCGTCACATGGTGGGCGGCCATGCGCCGCATATCCACAACGAAAAGGTCTTCCAGTTCGAGTTCCCGGAACGCCCGGGCGCGCTGTTGAAGTTCCTGATGTCGCTGGGCACGCGCTGGAACATCTCCATGTTCCATTACCGCAATCATGGTGCGGCCTACAGTCGCGTGTTGATGGGCGCGCAGGTCGAGGATCATGAGACCGGCGCCTTCACCAAGATGCTCGACAAGGTCGGTTTCCGCTATGAGGACGTGACCGACAACGAGGCCTATCGGCTTTTCCTGGGGAACGGCAACGGGCGCTAGGAACTTACCGGGACAACCTCAGTCTCACTCCAGGCCGGCCGGAATCCGCGTTAAATGGCGGATTCCGGCCGGTTTTTTACGGGCCTACGAACGCTTTCAAAAAATGAACCTTCTGTAACCTGTAAAAAATTGTAATACCGCAGTTAGCTGATACTATTTAGAGCAATTCTCTGAATAAAAAATAAACACCTGATTGATGTAAGGTTTTGAAGTCCGGGATTCATGACGGGCTCGTCATACTTTCAGTCCGGTCGGGTGTCCAGGCTGCGCACATTAAAAACAGAGATAGAAAACGGCCAATTAGCCGTTCGCATTGGGGGATGCAAAACCATGGAACGAAAGCCTGACGTCATACGGGCGCTCGTTTTTCTTTTCGTCATTGGTCTGGCGGTGACCGGATTGACCTCGTTGCAGGCGTCCGAACCGAAATCCAGGGCGGTCAGCATGGCCGACTCGTCGGATTCACCGCTGCTGCAATTGCTGGAAGACTGACAAGCTTTTCGAGCGTAAAGAAAAGTCCCGGCGCTTTGTCGGGCTTTTCCTCTCAATTCCGGGTGCGGCGCCGCAGTCGTCCCTGTCGTTTCTCGCCCAGCCGATAATGGCCGATGAACAACCGGCCCGCTTCCTGTCGCTCCTGCACACCACCTGTATCACAGGCCACCTGCCGTGCGGGCGTAATCACCGCATTCATGGGCACGTCCCAGGGCTGGATCGGTAGTCGTTCCACCTGCTGGCTGTCGTGGGCCAGTCCGATCAGAACCGGCGGCCGCGCAGCCTCCAGATGCTTGAAGGCGAATGTGCGGTCGTAAAAGCCACCTCCCATGCCCAGTCGTCCACCTTCCCGGTCAAACCCCACCAGCGGCATCAGAACCGCATCCAGCGCCCAGGGCGCCCGACGCGGAGCGTTCCGGTGGGCCGGCTCGGGAATGCCAAAGCGATTGGGCTTCAGGCGGGTGGTGGGATCCAGTCGATAGAACCAGAGGCGGTTGCCGAGAATCGGGTGCAGGACCGGCAGGTAGACCGTCTGACGTCGGCGGCGCGCTTCCACGATAAACGCCCGGGGATCGATCTCACCGTCGTTGGGGAGATACAACCCGATATGGCGCGCGCGGGACTGGCCGAAGTAGCGCATCAGTTGGCGGACCAGGGCTCGTGAGGCCACGCGCTGGGCGGTTGGAGATAATGAGCGGCGGCGCTGGCGCAACTGGCGGCGGAGGCCTTTGCGATCCGGACTGGCTGGAAGGGGAGGCAAGAAGGCAGTCACGTGCGGTCCGTTGTCCTGAAGCAGTGAGGGCGGGCGCAAGAGAGAAAGAAAGCTTCCCGGGATGCCGTTATCGGATGTGGCCCTTGAACCCAAAAGTTCAAGGTGGTGGCCGCTGTGACACATTAGGCTTTCCCCTACGTGGGGGACATGCTCACAATGCCCTGAAGTAGCCACCTGGGTATTGCGCATCGGCTCGAGGACGTATCCGACCAGCGAACATCCCAGGAAGTGATGTCATTATACGGGCTAGACCGGGTGCGATTGCAAACCCGTTTCGGAAATCCCCATCATCGGAAATGACAATGAGGTCACGGCATCAGTTGCCGGACTCGCCCAGGGCTTCATCCAGCCGGCTGTTCATCCGATCGAGCACCTTGGAAGCGCCTTCGGACATGTCGTTCTGGAGCAATTCGTGGGTGATGTTGAGGGCGGCCATGACGGCGATTCGCTCGGTGCCGAAGACCTTGCCGCTGGCGCGGATTTCCCGCATCTGTGAGTCCAGGTGGCGGGCAGCCTGTTGCAGCTCGCTGCGGGCTTCGTCCGGACAGGCAACCAGGTAGGACTTGTCGAGGATGTTGACTTCGACCGTGGTGGGTTTGTCGGGCATCGGGAACCTCTGATTAAGTCGGGTGGCGATTCTGGCGGCCCCTGAAAGCCGGAATCAGTGTTGCTCCAGTGCTCTGAGGCGGCCAATCATCGCTTCGATCTTGTTTCGGGCGAGATCGTTTTTCTGCATAAGCTGGGCGCGTTCGCGGTTCCAGTCATCCTGCATCTGACGCATGGAAGCGTTTTCCTGCTCCAGTTTCTGACAACGAGCAATCAGGCGATCCACCTTGTCGGCGAGGGCCTGCAGTTCGGACTGATCCATGGCGTTCTACTTCCTGGGCGAAGAGTCTGGAAGAGGAATTCTCCGTAAGTTACCCGATCAACTATAAATGCGGCCCGTTAGGGGGTCAATTTGCGGACCTTGCCGTCCCGTCATGTTGGCCGGATCTGCGACGCCGTCCACGTCACAGGGCAGATTGGCGACGTTGTGGGCAGCGGTTGCATAAAAGTTGCGCCCGGTCAGGAAGAACGCCGGTTCCGGCGGGCGTGCCCGATGCCTTTGCCGGCTGCGGGTGCTACGATAGTGACCCATTCAAAGCAGCCAACGTAAGTCGAGTAATGACCGAGAACGAATCCACAACAACGTCCCTGGGTGACTTCGAATCCTGGGCCAATCTGTTCGCCTCCTACAAGGCGTTCAGCCACCCCGCCGAACTGCACGGTGGTCTCTGTGGCCGGCTGGCCGCGGGCGGCCGCCTCAAGACGGATGAATGGCGCGCCCTGGCCTGCGAGAACATGGGCGTGGCGCCGGAGGCGGTTGAGAGCAGTGAAGAACTGCAGACCTTCCTCGACACCGCCTACGAGGTCACCCTGGCCTCGCTGCAATCGTCCGACCTGAGCTTTGCCCCGCTGCTGCCAGACGACGACTATGCCCTCGATCAGCGTCTGCAGGCCTTGTCCGCCTGGGTTCGGGGATTCCTGGAAGGCATGGCCGTCATGGCCAGCCGCCAGTTGGGCGAAGCCACCGGCGAGGTCCGCGAGCTGGTGGAAGACCTGGTCGCCATCAGCCAGGTCGCCGAAGGCGAGGGCGACAGCGAGGAAGGCGAACAGCAGTTCAACGAGATTACCGAGTACGTGCGGGTGGGCGCGCTCACGGTGTTTACCGAATTCAATGCCCCGGAACCGCCCGCTGATAAAACGCTTCACTGAGAGAGGCCCCGTTTATGTCCATGCCGATCAAAGAATTTGCCGCCCGTCGCAAGGCCCTGAGTGAACTCATGGCGCCGGACAGCATTGCCATCGTTCCGGCGGCGCCCGAGCGGGTGCGCAATCGTGACGTGCTGCATCCGTACCGGCAGGACAGCGATTTCTACTATTTGACCGGTTTCGAGGAGCCGGATGCGGTGCTGGCGCTGATCCCCGGCCGGGAGCACGGCGAGGCGGTCCTGTTCTGTAAGGAACGCAACCCCGAGAAGGAGTTGTGGGACGGTTTCCTGATGGGCCCGGAAGGCGCCATCGAAAAACTCGGCTTCGACGACGCGTTTCCCATTGCCGATATCGACGACATCCTGCCGGGCATGATCGAGGGGCGCAGTCGGGTCTACTATCCGCTGGGCAAGGACAAGGCGTTCGACAACCAGGTGATGGACTGGGTCAAGACGATCCGTTCCAAGGTGCGCACCGGGGCCCACCCCCCGGGTGAATTCGTGGCCCTCGAACACAGCCTGCACGACCTGCGCCTCTACAAGAGCGCGGCGGAAATCAAGGTGATGGCCAAGGCCGGCAAGATCAGCGCCGAGGCCCATTGCAATGCCATGAAACGGGCGCGCCAGGGCGGTCATGAATACAACCTGGAAGCCGAGCTGCTGCATACGTTCATGTCCCACGGTGCCCGCTCCACGGCGTACCCGTCGATTGTCGGCAGTGGCGCCAACGGCTGTATCCTGCATTACATCGAGAACCGCGCGCCGCTGAAAGACGGCGACCTCGTCCTGATCGACGCCGGTTGCGAGCTGGACAACTATGCCTCGGACATCACCCGGACCTTCCCGGTCAGTGGCCGGTTTACCGATCCCCAGCGGGCGGTCTACGAGATCGTGCTGGCGGCCCAGGATGCGGCCATCGAGGCGGTCAAGCCGGGCAATCACTGGAACCATCCGCACGAGGCGGCTCTCAATGTGTTGACCCAGGGCCTGATCGATCTGGGCATCCTCAAGAACATGACGCTGGAGGAAGCCCTGGAGCAGGAAGCCTTCCGGCCGTTTTTCATGCACCGCACGGGACATTGGCTGGGCCTTGATGTGCACGACGTGGGCGATTACCGGGTCGGTGGTGCCTGGCGGGTGCTGGAGCCCGGCATGGTGCTCACGGTGGAGCCCGGCCTGTACATCGCGCCGGACAATATGGATGTGGATGAGCAGTGGCGGGGCATCGGCATCCGCATCGAGGACGATGTGGTGGTCACCAAAGAGGGCTGCCGCGTGCTGAGCGAGGGCGCGCCGAAAACCATCGCCGACATCGAAGCCCTGATGGCCGACTGAGGACTGCACGACCTGTGAGCGAGCCGCATTCTCCTGCGTTCGATACCGATATCCTGATTGCCGGTGGCGGCCTGGCCGGCGCCACCCTGGCGCTGGCGCTGGCCCACCGGCTGCCGCAGTTGCGGGTGACCGTGGTGGAAGCCTTTCCCCTGTCGCCGGACGCCCGTCCCGAGGACTACCAGCCCAGCTACGACGCCCGTTCCACGGCGTTGGCCTGGGGCTCGCGGCTGATCTACGACGACCTGGGGTTGTGGTCTGCGTTGAGCCCCCATGCCACGCCGATCCGGCGCATCCATGTGTCGGACCGGGGCCGTTTCGGCGCGACCCGGCTGTCCGCCGAGGAGCACGGTCAGGATGCCCTGGGTTACGTGGTGGACAACCGGCTGCTCGGGCTGGCGTTGATGCGGGCGCTGGGAGAACAGCCTGCGGTCAGCTGGAAGGCCCCGGCAAAAGTGGTCGGTGTCGAGCCGCTCAGTGAAGGGGTTACGGCGCGACTGGAACAGGATGACGAGTCATCGTCCCTCACGGCTCGCTGCCTGGTGGTGGCCGACGGCGGTCGCTCCGGCCTGCGCGAGCAGCTGGGCTTCAACGTCGAGACCAGCGAGTATGGCCAGAACGCCCTGATTGCCAACGTCACGTTCAGCAATCCCCATGATTTTGTGGCCTACGAACGGTTTACCGACGCCGGACCGCTGGCGCTGCTTCCGCGGGGCAAGCCCGGTCGGGCCGGGCGCGAGGCGGCCCTGGTCTGGACGCTGGCCGATGCGGCCCTGGAAGAAACCCTGGCCCTGGATGACGGTGAGCGGCTGGCGCGATTGCAGGCCCGCTTCGGCTGGCGCCTGGGCCGTTTTGTGAAGATGGGCGAGTGTGCCCATTACCCGTTGACCCTCACCACCGTGCAGGAGGCCGTGCGCCCCGGCATCGTGCTGGTCGGCAACGCTGCCCACACGCTGCATCCGGTGGCGGGGCAGGGCTTTAACCTGGCGTTGCGGGGGTTGATGACGCTGGTGGAGGCGTTCGAGCAGGCCACCGCCTCTGCCCGCCCACTGGGTGACATTGCTGTGTTGCAGGGCTATCAGGCCCGTCACCGGCAGGATCAGCGGGACACCGTCCGTTTTTCCGATTCGCTCATCCAGATTTTTGGTCACCACTCCCGGGCGCTGTCCGCGGCCCGGGACGCCGGGTTGGTGGGGCTGGACCTGGTTCCCGGCGCCCGGCGCTGGTTTGCCCGCCGAGCTATGGGGCTGGGCCCCAACGCGGCCGGCCGTTCTGCAGGAAAACGCTCATGAGTGACGTCCAACGCTTCGATATCCTGGTGGTGGGCGGTGGCATGACCGGCGCCGCCGCCGCACTGGGTCTTTGTCAGCAAGGCTGGCGTGTGGGTCTGGTGGAAGCGGCGACGCTGGAAGAAACCCTGCGCCCGCTGGAGCCCGCTGCGACGGTGGATGACTTCGAGCCGCGGGTCAGTGCCCTGTCGCTGGCCAGTCAGGCGCTGCTGCATGCCCTCGGCGTCTGGAGTGACGTGACGGCCGAACGGCATTGCCCCTACGCGGATATGACCGTCTGGGACGCGGACGGCACCGGGCGTATCCACTTTGAGGCCCCGGCCATGGGCGTCTCGTCGCTGGGCACCATTGTCGAAAACCGGATCCTGGTGCGCGCCCTGATGGCCGCTGTTTCCGATGCTGCTCTGGACCTGTTCGCCGGGGTGTCGGTGAGCGACTGGACGGAAGAGGCCGCCGGGAGCCATTGCATTCAACTCGAAGACGGTCGTCGTCTGGAAGCCGATCTGGTGGTGGCCGCGGACGGTCCGCAATCCCGGGTGCGCCAGTGGGCCGGCCTGCCGACGCGGGAATGGGACTACGACCAGCAGGGCATCGTCTGCACGGTGGAAACCGTCCAGCCGCATCAGGCGACGGCTTGGCAGCGTTTCTCGCCCACCGGCCCGCTGGCGTTCCTGCCGCTGGCCAACGAAGCCGGCAGTCGCCACTTCTGTTCCATCGTCTGGTCGCAGGACACGGCCGAAGCGCGGCGGTTGATGGCGCTGGACGACGCGGCGTTCACCGCGGAACTGGAAGCGGCCATCGAACGCCAGCTGGGTGCGGTGAAGGCCGTCTCCCGTCGCTTTGCCTTCCCGCTGCGCCAGCGCCACGCCAAGGACTACGTCAAACCGGGCCTGGCCCTCATCGGCGACGCCGCCCACACTATCCACCCATTGGCGGGCCAGGGCGTGAACCTGGGCTATGGCGATGTGCGGGTGTTGCTGGAAGAAATGGCGCGTCTGCGTGACAGTGGATTACCCGCGGGTGAGCCGTCGACCCTGGCCCGTTACCAGCGCCGCCGCAAGGGCGAAAACCTCGCCATGATGGCGGCGATGGAAGGCTTCAAGCAGCTGTTTGCGCGGGACGAACTGCCCCTGCGCTGGATCCGCAATGCCGGCATGCGCTGGCTGGACGGTCAGGGCGGCATCAAGAACCGGCTGGCGGCTCAGGCAATGGGTATCGAAGCGGTCTGAAGGCTCAGAATTCGCAGGCGTCGAACAGGCGACTCACCAGCACCGGCACCGCCGTTTCCACCCGTAAAATGCGTGAACCCAGGTGGACGGCCCGCGCGCCGGCTTCCACCAGTTTATCCACCTCGTAGGGAATAAAACCGCCTTCCGGACCGATGCACAGGGTCGCCGGGGTGTTGGTGTGCGCGGGGCAGGGCACGTCGGTGCCGGGATGGGCGACCAGGCCGGGGCGTTCCCGCATCAGGCCGGGCAGCTCGTCCTCCACGAACGGCTTGAAGCGCTGGCGGATGTGCACCTCGGGCATCTGCGTGTCTTTCGACTGTTCCAGCCCCAGCGTCAGGTTGTCACGCAGGTGAGCGTCGGAGAGCCAGGGCGTCTGCCAGAAGCTTTTTTCCACCTTGTAGGCGTTGATCAGCCAGATGTCCTTTACGCCCAGGGCCGCGCAGGTCTGCAGGACGCGTCGGAACATCTTGGGGCGCGGCATGGCCAGTACCAGGGTCAGCGGTAAGGGCGCCGGCGGCGGCGTGTCGAGGGTGACCGAGAGGCGGGCTTCGCGGGCGTCCAGGAAATCGACGGTGCCGTAACCCATCGCGCCGTTGACGCGGCCCAGCGGCACGCGATCGCCAACGTCGACCTTCAGGACCTCTTCCAGGTGCTTGCGGCGCCGGTCCCGCAAGATCACCCGGTTGTCGTCCACGAAATCCTCGTCGAACAGCAGGCCGAGGTTCATGGCGCCTCGTCGGCGGGTGCGTCTTCCGTGCGCCGGCGGGCCAGTCGGCCAAACAGGATGCCCAGCTCGAACAGCACCCACATGGGCACGGCCAGCAGGGTCTGGGAGATGATGTCCGGCGGGGTCAGCAGCATGCCGATGATGAAGCAGCCCACGACCACGTAGGGGCGTTTGGCGGCCAGATCTTCCGGCGTGGTGATGCCCGCCAGGATCATCAGGATGACGGCAATGGGAATCTCGAACGCCACCCCGAAGGCAAAGAACATCTTCAGCACGAAGGTCAGGTAGCTGCTGATGTCGGGCATCTCGGAAATGCCTTCCGGCCCGACCGTGGTGAAGAAGCCGAACACCAGCGGAAAGACAACGAAGTAGGCAAAAACGGCACCCAGGTAGAAGAGCACGACCGATGAGAACAGCAGCGGGAAAGCCAGCTTCTTCTCATGGCGATACAGGCCGGGCGCCACAAAGCTCCACAGCTGGTAGAGGATGTAGGGGATGGCCACGAACACCGACAGCACCAGCGCCAGCTTTAACGGTGCGAAGAACGGTGAGGTGACGTCCGTGGCGATCATCACCTGGCCTTCTGGCAGCAGGTCGCGCAGGGGCTGGGAGATCCACAGGTAGATCTTGTTGGCGAACGGGTAGATCCCGGCAAAGCAGATCAGGGTCGCCAACACCATCTTGAGCAGCCGGTTGCGCAACTCCAGCAAGTGGTCGATCAGCGACATTTCCTGATGAAGTTCTTCCTCGTCCGGACCGTCGTTGGCGGGCGGTGGCGTCTTGAGCTTTTCCTCGTCGGTGGAGGACACGGCATCTCCAGAGGGGCGCGACGTCATGTTCGGTTTTCCGGTGTGGCCTGTTTGTCCTGCGGGGCATCGGAATCGGAGGCGCGCTGTTCAGCGGCGGCGGCCGCGTCCTGCTCGGCGTAGTAGCCGGCTTCTTCCAGGGCTTCCTCACGGGCGGGCGGTGCCGGGCGATCGCTGCGTTTGTCCTCGTCGGACACCAGCAGGTGCTCGTAGTCACGGGCCTTGCTCAGGCCGTCGCGGACGTTCTTCTCGACGCCATCCAGGTCGATCCCGCCTTCCTTGCGGAGCTGCTCCTTGAGCTCTTCGGCCTTGATCTGCCGATCCAGCTCACTGGTGAACTGCCGCACCAGCCGGCGCGTGCGTCCGACCCAGCGGCCCGCACTGCGGGCGGCACCGGGCAAACGCTCGGGGCCCAGCACCAGCAGGGCGATGATGCCGCAGATCAGCAGCTCCATGAAGCCAATGTCGAACATCGGGCGTCGGCTCAGCTGTGGGTTTTCTTGTCAGCGGATTCAGTGCGGGTGGCTTCGTAAACGTTGCCGTCCTCGCTCTGGTCCAGTGACTCCTTTTTCTGGTTCTGGTCTTCGTCGGCCATGGATTTCTTGAAGCCACGGACCGCTCCGCCCAGGTCGGTACCGATATTGCGCAGTTTCTTGGTGCCGAACAGGAGGACCACAATGCCGAGAACGATCAGTAGTTGCCAGATGCTGATACCCATGTCAGAGCCCTCACGATAGGTGTTGTGTCTTTGATTGTACGCTACCTGCAACGGGGTTGGTAAAGCCGCAGATGACGGAGCGGTTACCAGACGGCACAGTAGTCGTTGTTTGTTACTGTTTTATTGCGGCTTTCGGGCCGCCTTCTCGTCCAGGCCGGACAGGTCGAAGCGTCGCGCCAGTTCCTGCAGGACGTCATCCGGTCCCAGGCCCAGGTGAGACAGGGCGACCAGGCTGTGGAACCACAGGTCCGCGGTCTCGTAGATGAGCTTGTCTTTCTCGCCCGTCTGCTGCGCGTCTTTGGCGGCCAGCAGCATCTCGGTGCATTCCTCGCCGACCTTTTCCAGGATCTTGTTCAGGCCCTTGTGGTGCAGGCTGGCGACGTAGGAACTGTCGGGACTCGCGGCCTTGCGCGCTTCCAGAACCTTGGCCAGCTCGCCCAATACATCGTTCCGAGTATCACTCATGCGGACGGATCTCCCTTGTGACCGTAAATGGCGTCCGGATCTTTCAGCACCGGCTCGACGCTGACCCACTGGCCGTCTTCGAGGCGCCGGTAAAAACAGCTGCGCCGTCCGGTGTGGCAGGCAATGCCGCCCAGTTGCTCGACTTTCAGGACGATCACGTCGGCATCGCAGTCCAGGCGGATTTCGGACACCTGCTGCACGTGGCCGGAGGACTCGCCCTTGCGCCAGAGTTTGCCGCGCGAGCGCGACCAGTAGATGGCGCGATTTTCCGCGGCGGTCAGCTCCAGGGCTTCGCGATTCATCCAGGCCATCATCAGGATATCGCCGCTGGCGGCGTCCTGGGCGATGGCGGGCACCAGGCCCTGGTCGTCCCACTTGATCTCATCCAGCCAGTCGGTGGGGATGGCAGTCGTGTCTTGCATGGTTCTCCGGTCCGGTTGTGTCTCGTTCAGGTGCGCCGGCCAATCAACAGCCAGCCGGCGGCGGCAATCAGGATCCAGCCCTGGGTGGGGATGGTCGAGATCGCGGCCCAACTGACCGGTTGTGTGGTCAGCCAGGCGCCGGCCAGGCAGGCCACGCCCAGCAGCGTGCGCCGGAAACTGCGGCGACGGCCTTCCTCGGCGTCCTGTAAGGCCTTCAGTGTAGCCTGATCGGCGGCCGGGGCGCGATCCAGGTCGCGTACCCGCAACAGCGCGTCGTGCACCAGTTGCGGCATTTCCGGCGACTGTTCCAGCCAGGCGGGCAGGTGTTCCTTGAGGGTCTTGAACATGCCCGGTGGGCCGATGCGACGGCGCATCCAGGTTTCCAGGAAGGGCTGGGCGGTGCTCCACAGATCCAGCTCGGGATAAAGCTGGCGACCCAGGCCTTCCACGTTAAGCAGGGTTTTCTGCAGCAGGACCAGCTGTGGCTGGACCTCCATCTCGAAGCGCCGGGCGGTCTGGAACAGGCGCAGCAGGAAGTGACCGAAGGAAATCTCGCTCAGCGGGCGTTCGAAAATCGGCTCGCACACGGTGCGGATGGCGGCCTCGAATTCGTTGACCCGGGTGTGCGCCGGAATCCAGCCGGACTGGATGTGCAGTTCGGCCACCTGCCGGTAGTCCCTGCGGAAGAAGGCGAGCAGGTTGCGGGCCAGGTAACTCTGGTCTTCCGGCGCCAGGGTGCCGACGATGCCGAAATCGATGGCGATGTAGCGCGGATCCTGCGGGTTGCTGGCGTCCACGAAGATATTGCCCGGGTGCATATCCGCGTGGAAGAAACTGTCCCGGAACACCTGGGTGAAGAAGATTTCCACGCCTTTCTCGGCCAGCACCTTCATGTTCACGCCGGCGGCATTCAGGGCCTGGGTGTCGGCGACGGGAATGCCCTGGACGCGCTCCATCACCAGCACCTTGCGGGCGGTGTAGTCCCAGAACACTTCCGGGATGTAAATCAGCGTGGAACCCTCGAAATTGCGACGCAACTGGGAGGCGTTGGCGGCCTCGCGCTGCATGTCCAGTTCGTCGTGGATGGTCTGCTCGTAATCGCGCACCACCTCGACCGGACGCAGGCGCCGGCCTTCCGACCAGTACCGCTCCAGCGCCGCAGCCATCATCAGCATCAGCGCAATGTCCTGGCGGATGACCCGGTCAATGCCGGGGCGGATGACCTTGACCACCACGGACTGTCCGGAATGCAGGGTCGCCTCGTGGACCTGGGCTACCGAGGCGGACGCCATGGGGTTGCTGTCGAAGGTCTTGAACAGCTGACCGACGGACTGGCCGAGGGAGTCTTCCACAATGGCCTGGGCCTCGCTGCCGGGAAACGGCGGCACCCGGTCCTGGAGTTGCTGCAGGGCGTTGGCCATGTCGTCCGGCAACAGGTCGCGGCGGGTGGACAGGATCTGGCCGAACTTGACGAAGATCGGGCCCAGTTCCTCCAGGGCCAGGCGCAGTCGCTCCCCCCGGCTGGCACGATAGGTCGGGAACAGGTGCCAGGGAGCGAACAGCAGCAGGAACCGCAGTGGCCAGGGCAGGTCGGCCAGGGGGAGGAATTCGTCCAGTCGGTACTTGCTGAAAACCCAGGCAATGCGGAAAAGGCGTTGAATGCGCGTCACGACGACTCCGTCGACGGGGATGAATCGGCATCGAGCTGCTGTTGCAGGCGGTCCAGGCGGGCGGCCAGACGGTCGGTCTGCAGGGCCAGTTGGTCGATGTCTTCAAAGGTGGCGGCCAGTTCGTTGCGCCCGGGCAGGGACCGGCTTTCTTCGTGGATGTACTCTTCCAGGTTGGCGTTCAGCGAGGCGAACGCCTGCTTCTGCCAGCGCAGGGCGCCGCGCACGCGCTGACCGATGAAATGCGCCGGCACATCACCGGTGTAGCGGGCCAGCGCGGCCTCCCAGTCGGGTTGGAGCTGCGCCAGGGCGCGCTGCAGCGCATGGGCCCGGCTGACATCGCCCTGCACCTGCAGCCGCTCGTCGCTGAAGACCCGATCGTCGCCCTGGGCGAGCGCTGCAAACGCCATGGGGCGCCCGCTGACGATCAACACGGCGTCCTCCGGCGGCGTGCTGCCCACCTGCACCTGTTCGCCCACCGTCCGCAGGGACAGGCAGAGCCCGAGACCGCTGAAATCGAACTGCACCGGCGCCGCCACGGCGTCCAGCAGGGATTGGCGTCCCGCCGGATCCAGGGCCAGCGCCCGGTTGAGGGCTTGTTCGACGACCTGGGTGACCGCCGCCTGCAGGGTCGGGCCTGGAAACATCAGGGCTTGATCCCGGCGTGCAGGGCGACGATGCCGCCGGTCATGTTGTGGTAGCGGGTCTGTACGAAACCGGCCGTATCCATCATGCCCTTGAGTGTCTCCTGGTCCGGGTGCATGCGGATGGATTCCGCCAGGTACTGATAGCTGCTGCTGTCGCCCGCGATGAGCTGGCCCATCAGCGGCAGGGCGTTGAAGGAATACAGGTCATACGCCTTGTTCAGCAGCGGGTTGGTGGGCTTGGAGAACTCCAGCACCAGTAGTTTTCCACCGGGCTTCAGCACCCGGCACATGTCGCGCAGGGCCTGGTCCTTGTCGGTGACGTTGCGCAGGCCGAAAGCGATGCTAACGGCGTTGAAGCTGTTGTCCGGGAAGGGTAGGTGCTCGGCGTCCGCCTGGACGTACTCGATGTTGCCCACGTAGCCGCGGTCGGTAAGGCGGCTACGGCCCACCTGCAGCATCGACGCGTTGATGTCGGCCAGCACCACCTGCCCGTCACGGCCCACCAGGTCGGAGAACTTCATGGTCAGGTCGCCGGTGCCGCCGGCAATGTCCAGTACGCGGTGGCCGGGACGCACGCCGCTCAGTTCGATGGTGAACCGTTTCCACAGCCGGTGGATGCCCATCGACATGAGGTCGTTCATGATGTCGTACTTGCCGGCTACGGAATGGAAGACCTCTGCCACCTGGCCAGCCTTTTCTGAACGCCGCACCTGGCGATAGCCGAAGTCGGTGCTTTCGTCCGGTGACGACTGGGTCTCGGCGTGTTTGGTCTGCGGGTCAGTCATGAGCAGTGGTCCCCTCGGGAAATGAAGGCGCGGGCTGAACATTCAGCCGTCCTCGCCGGGCAATCCTGTATTCTAACGGGAAGACGGCAGGCTACAAGCGGGAAGCGTTGTCAGGCACCCGGTTGCGCCCGTATGGGAAAGCCTTAAACTGCCGGGTAAACCATTTAAAGGCCCTCCCAGAAGGCGCCCGAATCAACCTTTCCATCATTTACCGGGGTAAGCATGTCCACCATTGATATCAACCGTCACCACTCCCTCGATCACGACCACGCCCGCCAGGCCGCCGAATCCCTGGCCCAGGATCTGTCCAAACAGTTCGATGTGGATTACCAGTGGGAAGGCGACACCCTGCGTTTCAAGCGCAGCGGCGTGAAAGGGCATCTCAACGTGACGCCGGAAGAATTGCAGGTGCACCTGGAGCTGGGTCTGATGCTGCGACCGTTCAAGTCGCGGTTCGAATCGGAAATTCAGTCCCAGTTGGACAAGCTGGTCGACGGCGCCTGAGGAAATTCTTAGCGCCCGAATTCCAGTCATTCACTCCCTCTCCCCAAGCCCCTCTCCCGCCAGGGGCGAGGGGTTTTACGGCGTCTCACTCTCGATGAGTCGGCTGTCAGTCTCTGAGTCGATTCAAGCCAACCCGGACGACGCCTGGGGCAAGGTCTCCAGCGACGGAATCCACTCCTTGCTGTCCAGCGTGATGAAGTGGCTGGGCGCTTCGGTTTCAATGATGCGCATGGTGGTCGGGCTCTGGCGGGCGCTGTTGAGCATGGCGCCGCGGTCGAGGATGCGATCCACCTGCGGAATCAGGAAGGTGCCGTGGCGGATGTCGTTGTAGACGTCCGTCGGGGTGCGCTCCATCCACGCCATGATGTTCTCGATGTTGCGCACGATGGTCAGGTGATCCCGGGTCGCGGAGAACAGGTGACTCAGCAGCTGTTTCTTGCGCGGGTTCATCTTGCCGAAGAAGGTCTGGCCGTAGGCCGATGACGGCGCGGTGTTGATCAGACGGATCAGCCAGGGCCACATGCCGTGGCTCACCGGTTCCAGCAGGGTGGTCACCAGTGCGTGCAGCCTGGCCTGGGGCAGCACCGGCGCTTCCAGCACCACTTCCACGTTCTCGTACAGCTCCGGACGCTGGCGGACGCCTTCCAGAATGACCGCGCCGCCGCGGGAGTGGCCGTGCAGCCGGACCCGTTCGGTGGTCGGCAGGTTGGCCAGCGCCTGGTTCAGGATACAGGCGTCGTATTCGATGGTGGCTTCCAGGTGTTTGATCGGCACTTCCCAGTCCGGCGTCTCCGGCGTCACGCCGTTGACCGGAATGTGGTAGTTGCTGCAGGTCAGCAGGATCAGCTCGGTGGTGGGGGACTCGTAGGCCTGGGTGAAGTAACAATGGTTTTCCAGGAAGCCGTGAACACCAATCACCGTCTGTTCCGCTTCACCGCTGTGGTTGCGCACGGACACCGCGCCCTTGCCCACGCGATAGACGCGGCCTGAGAACATCTCCGAATAGGCGCTGTCGATCGGCTTGATCAGCTTGCGAACGTGACTTGCTTTCATGTCGGCCTCCCGTATCCGGGTTATGGTGCCCTGCCTGGTTATACGTCAGAAATGAACGGCACGGCTTATTGTTTTGTGAGGTTCACCCGGTCAGTGCTGGTGTCTCTGAGTGGACACTAACCCATTATTCCAGACCTTTATTGGCGCGGATTACCCCTTTTTCGCTGCCATTTGGGTCACCCCAAGTTATAGCACGAAGAATCAGGGGGTTAGGGTAGTCGTTAGACCATGGTCTTAATACTGCTTTGGCCCGGGATGACAAGTTAGGGTGCAATCTTTTCCTTACCCCGAGTATAAGGATGTCCGCCCGGGTGCGGGTTATTTTTTGTAATATCGCGTTGTTACGGGTTTTTCAGTTTGTGGCAGGCGATATGGAGCGGGTCCTGCATGTCTGGCACAATGCTTTGCCTGTCATGGGAATGTCACCGGTACCAATAACAACCACCGGGGCGTTGTTCAGCTACCGCATCAGTTAGGGTCAGACGTTGAGTCACATGGAATCCAGCTTATTGTCCCCGGTCGATGCCGCCTGGCTTTCCATGGAGTCTCCCGCCAACCCCATGACCATTACCGTCCTGTTGCGGGTGGACGGTCTGACGGCCCCCGTCTTTCGGCATTTCCTCGAGAACCACTGGCTGCGCATTGCCCGTTTCCGCTGTCGACCGGTTCGCAAGGGCGCGGCCTGGGTCTGGGAAGAGGACGACCTGTTCCGCCTGCGCCACCACGTCCACGTTGAACCCGAACCCATGGACGAAGCGCGCCTGCAGGAATGGCTGTCGGCCCGCCTCAACCAGCCGATGCCGGACTACCGTCCGCGCTGGGGCTTCTGGCTGATTCCCCGGGCCCAGGGTGGGGCGGCGCTGTTGCTGCGCATGCACCATTGCTACGCCGATGGCCTGTCCCTGATTGAACTGTTCAACGCGCTGACCACCACCGCACCCGACGCCATGCCGCCGGACCTGGCCGGCGGCGATCGGATCACCGGCGCCAATCGCTGGCTGGATGCGGGCTGGGATTGGCTGCAGTCGCAGGTCACCCTGGCGGATGAGGGCCGCGTGGAAGATGTCGAGGCCTCGGACGAGCCGGCCGACGCTCTGTCGAAACGTCGGCGGCAACTGGAAAAGGCCGCCTGGACCGGGCTGAAACTGGTCAACGAACTCAGCGAATACGTGCTGGAGCCGGAAGACACGCCGACGCGCCTCAAACCGGGTCTGCTGGGCCGACGCCAGTGTCGCTGGTCGGCGCCGATTCCGCTGGCGGCGTTCCGTCACATCGCCAACACCACACACTGCAAGATCAACGATGTGTTGCTGGCCTGTGTGGCCCAGGCCCTGCGGAAGCAGCTGGAAAACGACGAGCTGGATCTGGAAGAGGTATTGCTCCACGCTGCGGTACCGGTGGATATCCGCGGCCTGCTGCCGGACTCGGTGAAGCCCGAACCCGGCGAACTGGGCAACCTGTTCGGCACCGTCTTCGTGCCGTTGCCGGTGGATGCCCACAGCCCGCTGGAGTGCCTGTACCGGGTGAAGCATGAGACCCGCCGCCTCAAGCGCTCCTGGCAACCGGGGATTTCCTGGGGGCTGATGTGTTCGGCCGGACTCCTGCCCCGGGGCTGGCAGCAATCGGTGGCGGACCTGTTCTGCCGTAAGGCCAGCGCGGTGGTTTCCAACGTCCCGGGCACGCCGGAGCCGCGCTATCTGGCCGGTTGCAGGGTGCGAGAACAGATGTTCTGGGTGCCCCAGTCCGGCGACATCGGACTGGGGGTGAGCATTGTCAGCTACGCCGGCTGCGTACAGTTTGGCGTGGTGGCGGACGAAGCCGTCATGGCGGATCCCAAACCCTTTCTCGATGATTGCGTCAAAGCTCTCCAGAACTGGCAGTAACTCTCCGGTATAGCACCATCGGCCGGTACGGTCGTAAGGCTAAAGTCGCTTCTGTGTTACCTCCCAAAAGACCGCCAAATCAGCGCTCTTGGCGCATATCTCCCCCACAGCCCTTAACCGACCATGGGCCTGTGCATCCCGACGGATGCCTGCCAGGGCGACCGGTCCCGCTGTCCGGCGACCCTGATGATCGAACAACAACATCTGGGGGCTATGATGAACAACAAGAAGCTTCTCGCGCTCGCGATTGCCGCGGGTGTGGCCGCGCAGGCCAATGCGGCCGTCGAGCTCTATAACGAGGACGGAACGACTTTCTCTGCGGACGGCTATTTCAACGCGTTCTACGTGAACCGGGACGACAACATCGCCGACGTGCGCCAGTCCCGGGTCAAGATGGGTTTCCTGCCCAATACCATCGGCTTCAACTTCAGCAAGGAGATGGGCGACCTGACCCTGGGCGGCCGGTCCTCCTTCTGGACCAGCATCAACGACAGCCTGGATTCACCCACCGATACCTCGATCGACGTGCGCCAGTTCTACGCCACGGTGGACGGCAGCTTCGGTCAGGTGCTGATCGGTAAGGACTTTGGCCTGTATTCCCGCAACAACATCTTCCTGGATGAGATCCTGATGGGCTTCGGATCGCCGGGCGCGCCGGGTGGCGTATCGTTCGGCAACATCCGCACCGGTTACGCCTATCCGACGCCGACCGCCCAGATCACCTACCGGTCTCCGGATATGGGTGGCCTGAACATCGCGGCCGGTATTCTGGATCCGGCCTCGACTGCCGGTTCCGACGCCTATGAGGAAGCGCCCCGCTTCGAATCCGAGATCACCTACAACATGGATCTCAACGGCGTGGCCCTGACCGCCTGGGTGAACGGCCGCTACCAGACCTCGAAGAGCGACACCACCGATACCGAGGTGAATTCATCCGCTGTGGGCTACGGCCTCAAAGCCAGCGTGGCCGGCCTGACCCTGGCCGCCTCCGGCTTCAACTCGGATGGCGATCCGCCCGTGCTGATCACCAACCAGGCCGCCGCATTGCCGGAAGACAACGCCGACGGTTTCCTGGTGCAGGGCGCCTACCAGCTGGGTTCCAACAAACTGGTGCTGTCCTACGGTGAAACGGACTCCGATATCGGTGATTTCGAAACCGAGAACACGTCCATCGGCCTGTTCCACGACATCAACAGTAACTTCAAGCTGGTTGCCGAATACAACATGTTCGAGCAGACCACCAAGTCCACCGGCGCCGATGCCGCCGATGCGGACACCATCGCCCTGGGTGCCATCGTGCTGTTCTGACCCGGCAGGCGAAGCAGGCGGCCGGTGAATCGGGCCGGCCGCCTACTACCAAAGTGTCGTTTTGCCGGCCGGGTGCGGCTGTAAGGGTGTTGATGGGCGTTTTCAGAGCTTGAGAATCAATGGCCTACGTTCGAATGCGTCGTGCCCGCAGCGGCACTGAAGTTGAATTGGACGCGTGGCTGGAGCGCGTAGAATCGGAGTGGAAACATTCTGGTTGCGAGCCCAAAGCCATGCTACCCGTTACCTCCGTTGCACCGGTCCGCGTGGCCAGCTCCGATGCCCGCGACCCACAGCTGGCTGCCACCAGTCTGGCCAGCCAGCTCTACCATCCCGATCTGGCCTGTGTGCTGTTTTTCTGCTCCGCCGAGTACGACCTGGCCAGGCTGGGTATTGCCCTGGAACACGTCTTTCCGGAAATCCAGGTCACCGGCTGCACCTCCGCCGGGGAAATCACGCCGAAAGGTTACGGGCGAGGCTGCATCACGGCCATCGGTTTTGACCGTCGCTATTTTTCCGTGGACTGCGCGCTGATCGGTGAGTTGGAACAATTCAGCCTGCAGGACGCCCAGAGCCTTGTGGACAACCTGCTGGCCACGTTCCGCGAAGCGTCGCTGGCGCCGGTTAAGGGGCACACCTTCGCCATCACCTTGCTGGATGGCCTCTCGAGCCGGGAGGAACTGGTCCTGACAACGCTCAATGCAGCACTGGGCAGCATTCCCCATTTTGGCGGGTCCGCCGGCGACGACGAGCGCCTGGCCAACACCCATGTCTATTTTCAGGGTGCCTTCCACACCAACGCCGCCATCGTCCTGATGGTGAACACCTCACTCGATTTCCGGGTCTTCTCGACCCACCACATGCTGGAAGGGGACGACAAACTGGTCGTGACCCGGGCCGACAGTGAGCAACGCACCGTCTACGAACTCAATGCCGAGCCGGCGGCGGAAGCCTATGCCCGAGCGGCCGGCGTCACCGTCGCCGAACTGGATCGCAAGGTGTTTGCCCTGCGGCCCATGGCGGTGCGTATTGGCGATCAGTATTTCGTTCGGTCTGTCCAGCGGGTCAATGACGACGGCAGCCTGACCTTCTACTGCGCGGTGGAAACCGGCATCGTGCTGACCGCCATGCGCCCCGGGCCACTATTGGCCAACCTGCGCGAACAGCTGGCGCTGGCCGAAGAGCTAGTTGGTCCGCCGCTCCTGACCATTGGTTGCGACTGCTTCCTGCGCCGGCTGGAAGCCGAGTATTCCGGCTTCGTGCAGGAGACGTCCGATTTTCTGGTGGAGCACCGGGTCATCGGCTTCAACACCTACGGCGAACAGTTCGATGGCATGCACATCAACCAGACCTTTACCGGAGTGGTCATTGGCCAGCCCCCTGCCGATCGCGAATGAGCCGGATGCGCGGGATCAGCGCATCGCCGAGCTGGAGGCGGAAAACGCCCGCCTACGGACCATCCGGGACGCTCTGATTACCCGGGTGGAGTCCAGCGGTGCCCACAAGCCGGCGCCCTATGCTGCCTTCGAGCATTCCGTCGTGCTGGCCGAGCAGGTACGGGAGCGCACCGAAGCCCTGAACCTGGCGATGGCCGAACTCAAGTCGAGCAACCGCGCCCTGATCGCCGCCCGGGAAGACGCCGAAACCGCCAGTCAGCGTCTGATCGACGCGATTGAGAGCATCGCTGACGGCTTTGTCCTGTTCGATCACCGGCACCGCGTGGTGCTCACCAACAGCCGCTTCCGCAGCTATTGGGCGGACAACGGCGAGGCCATCCAGCCCGGCGTGGCCATCGCCGACATGAAGCGCCTGGCCGTGGAAACCGGCCTGGTGGTGGAAGAGCAGCGGGACAGCCAGTCCGGCGGCGTGGTCTATCGCCTGGCCAACGGGCGCTGGGTGCAGGTCAGTGAACGCCCCACCCGGGAAGGCGGGTTGGTAATCCTGTACTCCGACATCACCGACGTGAAGAACACCGAGGACGAACGTCGGGAGCGGGCGCTGGCGGAAAAGTCCCGTCTGCTGCAATCGACGGTGGATAACCTGTCCCAGGGCGTGGTGCTGGTGAACGAGGAAGGCAAGCCGGAAATCTGGAACGACCGCTTCGTTACCCTGACCGGACTGTTGCCAAGCCAGGTGAGCCAGGACACCCGCGTCGATGCCTTGATGGCCCTGTCCGACACGCCGCTGCTGACGCCGGCCAGCGTGGATGCGCAGGGCCAGCCCTGCCACGCGCTGGAACACCGGGCACGGGACGGCCGGGTACTGGAAATCCGCACCCACCCCATGACAGACGGGCGTTACGTCAACACCTACACTGACATTACCGAGCGCTACCGCTACGCCGAAACCCTGCGCGAAAGCGAGCGCTGGATCCGCGTCGTCACCGACCACGTGCCCGCATTGATCGCCTATGTCGGCGCGGACCTGACCGTGCAGTTCTGCAACAAGGTCTATGAGGCCTGGTACGGCGACGGCAGCCAGTCGCTTTTGGGACGTCACCTGGAAGATGTGCACACGCCGGAGCTCTACGCCCGGTTGATGCCGCACGTCGAGGACGCGCTGGCGGGCAACAACGTCACCTTCGAATTCGAGGAGAGCAACGCCCGCGGCCAGCAGCGTTACATGTTGCGCTCCTATGTGCCCAACCGGGGCAGTGACGGTCGTGTCATCGGCTTCTTCGTCCTGATCCGCGACATCACCGACCGCCGCCGCACCGCGCTGGCCCTGCAACAGGCTTACGACAACCTGGAGCAGCGGGTGAAGGAACGCACCGCCGCGCTCACCGGCCTCAACAACAAGCTGCGCCAGGAGATCAGCGAGCGGGCGGTGATCGAGGCGCGGCTGCGTGACGCCAAGATGGAAGCGGAACGGGCCAACCTGTCCAAGACCAAATTCCTGGCGGCCGTCAGCCACGACCTGCTGCAGCCGCTCAACGCCGCACGCCTGTTCACCAGCGCCCTGATGGAGCAGTCCTTCGGCCCGCGTGCTGAAGGTCTGGTGCGCTCGGTCAGCACCTCCCTCGACGATGTGGAGAATCTGCTGGGCACGCTGGTGGACATCTCCAAACTGGATGCGGGCGTGATCAAGCCCGACATCAACGCCTTCGACCTGCGTGACCTGCTCAACAACATCGCCCGGGAGTTCCGCCAGATGGCGACGGCCGAGGGCATCGACCTGCACTTCGTGCCGTGCTCGGCCGTGGTGGAGTCGGACTCCCAGCTGCTGGCCCGCATCCTGCGCAATTTCCTCACCAACGCCATACGCTACACGGGCGAGGGCCGCATCCTGCTGGGCTGCCGCCGCAAGCGCCACAGCGTGATGCTGGAGGTTTGGGACACCGGACCGGGCATTCCTGCCGACAAGCTCACCGAGATCTTCCAGGAGTTCAAACGCATTCGCCCCGCCGGCGCGCCGCAGGACAAGGGATTGGGTCTTGGGCTGGCCATTGTGGACAAGATTGCCCGGATGCTGGATCACCGGATTACCGTACATTCGGTGGAAGGCCAGGGGTCGATGTTTGCCGTGGAAGTCCCTCTCGGGCAGTTGCGGCCGGACCAGCAACCGACCGACGCGTCCGTGCCGGTCCATCCGCAGTCTCTCGATGGCAGCCGGGTCTGGGTGATCGACAACGACCGGTCCATCTGCGATGGCATGCGCACCCTGCTGGAAGGGTGGGGGTGTGAGGTCGTGACGGCGGTGTCCGTGGACGATCTGGACGAGCAGCTGGATATTTCGGGCACGCCGGTGGATCTGATCCTCGCCGACTACCACCTGGATAACGACGAGAACGGCGTCGATGCCGTCGCCGCCATTCATGCCCGGCGTGATGACGCGGTGCCGGTGGTGATGATCACCGCCAATTACACCAACGAGCTCAAGCAGCACATTCGCGGCCTCGGCTATCACCTGATCAACAAGCCGGTGAAGCCGCTGAAGCTACGGAGTGTGCTGCATCATCTCTTGTTGGGGTAGGTGATCGTGCCCCGGGGCGGGGAGCGACGGGTAGGTTGGGCTGACGCAGGAAGCCCAACGTTCTTTGGAACGATCGTGAGGTTTCGTCGCGGGAATCGCCAGCCTGCCTTTTCCCGGGGAATGGCATGAGGGAGACAGACGATGACATGTTGGGCTTCCTGCGTCAGCCCAACCTACCCGCATGGTTAGCCCCGTTTAACGCTTCAAATATTGATTAAAATCGATATCACTCGCCGACAGGATCGCCTGCACCCGATTGTGCACCCCCAGCTTGCGCAGGATGGCGGACACGTGGGCTTTCACCGTGGTCTCGGCGATGTTGAGGTTGTAGGCAATCTGCTTGTTCGACTCGCCCTTGGACATCCGCTCCAGCACCAGCAGTTGGCGGCGGGTCAGGGAGTTGAGCAGCTCCGGTGAGATGTTGTTCTCGTCGTGGCGATGGCGCCGGGTGTTTTCCTTGCCGGTGCGGATGATGTCCGACGGCAGGTACACATTCCCCGCCAGGATCTGTTCGATCGCCTGGGTCATCTGCGCCCGGGGCGAGGATTTGGTGATGAAGCCCACCGCCCCGTAGGTGATCGCCTGCAGCACCACCTGTTTGTCTTCCTCGGCGGAAACAATCACCACCGGAATCGTCGGGGCCTCGTTGCGCAGGGCAATCAGCCCGTTGAGCCCGTGCATCCCCGGCATGTTGAGATCCAGCAGGATCAGGTCGAAGTCATCCTGTTCCCGGGTCAGCTCCAGGGCGGTGTCCAGGTCGTCCGTTTCCACCACTTCGCTGCCGCCAAAACCGGCTTCGATCACACTGGTAATGGCTTCACGAAACAGCGGGTGGTCGTCGGCGATCAGTATCTTGTAGGCAGGTTCCATGCAGTCGGGTGCTCGGGTTTCGTCAATCTCGGGTTTCTCAGGCGTAGCATAGCCCAAGTTGTCGTCCAGGGTATCGGTGAAGGCAAGCGGAGAAGTCATAGCCCCGTCCTCATGAATGCGTGGGTTTGACCGGATCGGCGATCCGGGTCGGCAGTCCTGCGCCCATCCAGCTGTCGATACCATCCTTGTACCAGTAGACGTGACTGTAGCCCGCTTCGGTAATGCGCTTGACCGCATTCCAGGACAGCCAGCAGTCGGATTTACAGAACACCACCACCGGCTGGTCCGGGCGATCGCCCGTCAGCTGCGCCAGATTGTCCAGCAGGTAGTTTTTCCACAGGGCGTCGATCTGGCCCTTGCCGGTGTTCGGCAGCCAGTGCGCCTGGGGAATGGTGTGGTGCGGTTCATCCTGTAAAAAGCGATCGTGCCGGTATTCGGCATTGATCACGTCGATCAGGACCAGATCGGGACGCTCGGCCAGCATCGCCTGCAGTCCGGGCGTGTCGATGGTCGTCGCGCCGGGGGCGGCTTCGGGTGTGGGGCTGCGATAGCGATCCTGGCGAAAGCCGTCGCTTGAAAACAGCGCTGGGTTATCGGCGAGAGCCCTACTGGCGGTATCTGGTATCGATTCAGCCAGGGCCGGGACGGCCAGGCTGACCAGCAACGCCAGGTTCAGCATGCTTCTGAACATGGCCAGACCTCTTGATTATTCATGACAGGCTGGCGGCGGATCGCCGGGCCAGCTGTCCTCTATTGTTTGATCCCATTACACGCCATAAGGCGTGTGGCTTGAATGCGACCATCGCACCAAAAAACAGGCACTAAAGTACTATTCTGGCGCCCTGGTGGGGTTCGTATCGTGAGTACATGAACCTGAGACCGCTTTTCCGGACCCCGCTGAAGCCAGCCCTGATGCTGGCCGGCTGGTTGCTGTCAACCGCCTTGGCCGCTCAACCGGCGCTGCGGGTCAGCGTGTTGCAATTTGGTACGGCGCACTGGGAACTGGTCGCCATGCAGGAGGCCGGGCTGGACCGGGCCAACGGCTTTGAGTTGCAGGTCCAGCCGGTTGCCAACCTGGCCGGATCGCATCTGGCAGTCACCAGTGGCTCCGCCGACTCGGCGGTGGCGGACCTGGTCTGGGCGCAGGCCCAGCATGAACGCGGGATGGACTACCGCTACCTCCCGTTCTCCGCGTCCATCGGTGACATCGTGGTCCCCGCGGATTCGTCGGTGCAATCGGTCGCTGACCTGGCCGGACTGCGTCTGGGCGTCGCCGGCGGGCCGGACAGCAAGGGCTGGATGCTGCTCAAGACCGTGGCCACGCGACAGGGACTGGACCTGCCCCGTTCCGCCCGGATTCAGTACGCGGCACCGCCCCTGTTGAGTGAAGCCCTGCGCCGGGGCCAACTGGACGCGATCGTGACCTACTGGCACTTCGCCGCGCGCTTGCGCGCCGAGGGCCGGTTCCGCAGTGCCTTCGCCATGCGCGACCTGTTGACGGCCCTGGAGCTGGATCCCGACCTGCCGGTGCTGGGCTACGTCTTCCGCGACGATTGGGCCGACGCCCATGCGGAAATCCTGGCGGGGTTTGCGACGGCCCTGGAACAGACCCAGAGACACCTGTCGACTGAGCCGGACGCCTGGCAGGCCCTGCGCCCCATGATGCAGGTGACCGACGAGGCCACCTTTGCGCTGCTCCGGGACGGCTTTCTGAGCGGGGCGCCATCGCCTCTTACCGCATCCCGGGTGGACGATCTGCAACGGCTGCTGACACTGCTGGGAACCGGTGAGGCGGCCCTGATGCCGGCCCGCCTGTTCTACGCGCCGCCCTCCTGAGCGAGTTGACCATGTCCCGCAGTCTCGTCACCACGGCTTCCTCGCCACCGGTCCGTTTCTGGACGCGCTGGATCGCCCTGCCGGCGTTGCTGGCCATCTGGGCGCTTCTGGCTCACGGACTGGCGACGCCGCTGTTGCCGACGCCGGTGGACGTGGCGCAGGCCGCCTGGCGGGAAACTGCCTCCGGTGAATTGGTCCATCACCTGGGCGTCACCCTGTGGCGGGTGGCGATCAGTTTTGTGCTGGCCATGGCGCTGGGCACCGGCCTGGGCGTCTTCATGGGGCGGCACACGAGCGCCAATGCGGTACTCGACCCGCTGCTGGTGTTCTTCCTCAACCTGCCGGCCCTGGTCACCATCATCCTGTTGTATGTCTGGTTCGGGCTAGTGGAGACGGCGGCCATCCTGGCCGTGGTGATCAACAAGGTTCCCAATGTCACGGTGACCCTGCGCGAAGGCGCCCGCAGCCTGGATGGCCGGCTGGAGCAGATGGCGGACGTGTACGGTTTTACCTTCGGCCAGCGGGTGCGTGAGGTCTGGCTGCCGCAGCTGTTCCCGTATCTGATGGCGGCCACCCGTGGCGGCCTGGCGCTGATCTGGAAAATCGTGCTGGTGGTGGAGTTGCTGGGGCGTTCTGACGGCATCGGCTTCAAACTCCATATGGCCTTTCAGGTGTTCGATGTGGCCACCATCCTGGCCTACAGCCTGGTGTTCATCGCGGTGGTCCAGTTGGTGGAAATTGTTCTGTTGCAGCCGCTGGAGCGCCGGGCTTCGGCATGGCGCCACATTGGAGGCGCACATGCTTGAACTGCGGATCGATCGCCTCGCTTATGACAAAGTCGTCGTGGAGAACATCCGCACCCGAGTGATGCCGGGCGATCACGTCTGTCTGCTGGGGCCCTCGGGGATCGGCAAGACCACGCTGCTCAATGCGGTTGCCGGTCTGGTACCGCGACTTCCGGAAAACGCGGTGGTTGGGCGGGACCGGATCCGGTTGGCTTACCTGTTTCAGGAACACCGCCTGCTGCCGTGGCGGACGGTGCGCCAGAATATCCGGTTGGTGGGGGCATCGGACGAGACGATCGATCGATTGCTGGCGGACGTGGGGCTGTCGGAGCATTCCGAATCACTGCCGGACCAGCTGTCGCTGGGCATGGCCCGGCGGGCCGCGTTGGCCCGGTGCCTGGCGATCGAGCCGGACCTGTTGCTGATGGACGAGCCCTTTGCCTCACTGGATGCCGAGCGGGCAACGGAACTGCGCTATCTGATCCGTACGCTGCTGACGCGCCGTCCCAGGATGGCGATGATCTGCGTGACGCACGATCCGGCGGATGCGGCCGAGCTGGCCAATCGACTGTGGTATCTGGATGGGGCGCCGGCGACGTTGCGGTGGGATGAGCGGATTAATGGAGTGGGTGAGCTAGGAACACTGTTGGATCGCCTGAGAGGGGTGGTGTTGGCCTGAAGACGGGCGCCTGTTGGCGCCTCAGAAGCTGAAGCATCTGCTACACGCTCGAGTGAGCTTTGACATGTAGCCGACGCTTCAGCTTCGGAGCAGCCCGCTGGGCTGCCCCTTGAGTCGGCCATCTACTTCTTGACCCACTTCCCATCCTGCTTGACGTACTGCCCGGACGGCGTTTTTTCGATGGCCTTCTGGCCGGCCACGGATTCCACCTTGGTCACCGCGATGCCGTGCTTTTCGGCAATGCGGGCGTACTCGGCGCGGCGGGCTTCGTTGATGGCCTCGACGATGTCTGCAGCGTCGCCCTGGGGTTTCACCACTTCCAGGTAGCCGGTCGGGGTTTCGCCCACCAGTCCCTGGGTCTTGGCGGTTTCGAGTTTGCCCTTGGCGGTGTTCAGGTCCATCGCCAGGGCCGGCAGGCTGAGGCAGAGCGCGATCAACAGGGCGCCGATGCGTGCGGATACAGTCATGTCAGTTTCTCCTCCAGTGCGATGACGATCAGAACAGGCCTTCGTCTTCAAACAGTGCTTCCACGTCCTTGTCCACCTTCACGTAGATCTCGTGCTGGATCTTCACGTTCAGGTTGACGGTGATGGGCTCCTTGGGCGCCTCCATCTTCACCGTCGGCGTGCAGGCCGCCGCCATCAACCCCAGTGCCACGGCAGCCAGCGCCGCCCGGGACCGGGTTCCGGTTATCGTCATGGTTACTGCTCCTTCGTGTTGTCGTTCTGCCGTTGCTCGATCAGCTTTTTGACCCGCTCGGTCACCGTATCGTTCACCCGGCCGCTCAGCTGCAGGCTGGTCAGTAGGGCGGGAATGTCCTCTTCCAGGTTCACGTTGAGCACCACCGGCTGGCCGCCGTGGACATCCGGGTTCCTGCCCTCGATGTGCAAACCCAGTTGCAGGGTGCCGTCCCGATCATAGTCTATGGTGCTGTCGAGCACCGAATAGTGAAAGTTTTTCATAGCCTCGGCGACAATGCCCATTGCCATATTGTCACCTGCCAGGGCTTGCAGCCGGCTGCCCGGCAGCACCAGGCGGCCACCAGGCGAGAGCGCCCTCACGTCACCGTCTTCCACCGCCACGCCGTCCCGGCCGATGCGGACCGGTACGGTGCCACTGAGTTGACCAGAGCCGTCCAGATCCTCGCTGGGGTAAAGCTTCATGACCTGTTCCAGATCCAGTTTCTCGACGATCAACGGTATCCGGATCGGCAGGCGGGCCAGGTTCCACTGATGCGGTTCGACGTGAACCTGGCCACCCACCAGATCTGCCCGTGCCGTTTGCAGGTTCAATGTGCCGTTGAGGAACTGGCTACGGGTCGCTGCGTAGTCAGCGGCGAACTGGATGGGCCCGATGGGCACACCAGGATTGACCGTCTGGATCGACAGGTCCGGCATCCGGGCCGTGAGCTGGTCGCCCTGCAGGGACACTGAAACGGGACCGGTCATGCCGCTCCAGGCGGTCCGGTTGAAGGTGCCGCCGACGTTCTGGAGCTCGGCGCCGTTGTCCAGTTGCCATGGACCGGACGCGGGTCGGGTCAGCGTGGTGTCGATGTCCACCGTCCCCGCCGTGACATCGAGCAGCTTTGGCCAGCCTGCCCAGGTGGCCGCCCAGGCTTTACTGTCCTTCGGCGCCTGCAGGTGGCTGGTGATCTGGGCATTCAGGTCACCACCAAACGGCGCCTGCAATGCCACCTGCGCATCGGCACCGGACTGGGCCGTGAGCTGGCCGTCCAGGTCGAATTGTTTCAGGGTGCTGGCCAGCGACCCGTTGAAGCGCCAGGACTGTGGCTTTAATTGCGGATGCGTGATCTGCCCGGCGGACAGCCAGACCGGCCCCTTGAGTTGCAGGCTGTCGAGTGCCGGTTCGTCTTTGTGGTAGCGGGCATTCAGGGTCATCGAGGGAATATCGCCACGGACGGTGTCCAGCTTGAGATCGAGGTTATTGGGTGCTGTGAGCCGGGCCAGCGTGGCATGGGCGTCGGGGCCCGTTTTCAACTTCAGGGAGGTGGCGTCCGCCTGTCCGGACAGGGTCAGGTCCAGCCGTGGCGATGTCAGTTGCCAGTCGCCCACCCGGGTTGTCGGCAGGCGACCGGTCAGCCGGGTCTGGTCGAACGCCACCGACCAGGGCGATGTCAGGGCCAGGGTCACCCGGCCGTCCAGGGTGAGCTGGCTGCGTCCCTGGCTGGTCAGCGTGACGGCCAGGGGCAGGGTGCCGGGCGGGGCGTTGTCTCCGGACTCACGTGGTTGCGTTGTCAGGGTCAGGGAGTCTGGCCGGATGAGCGCCGGCAAGGCGTCGGCCCAGGCCGCCGGCTGGGTCAGGGTCAGGTCGGACCGCAGCGAGCGCGCCTGCCACTGGCCCTTCGAAGCGACCAGGTCGACCGCCAGGTTACCGGATACCGTGCCGACAACGGGCACCGGCCAGGGTTGGGGCAATTCGCCTTGTAGGGCTACAGAGCCGGACGCGGATTCGAGCGGCGGTTGACCGTCGGGCCAGTCCAGAGCCCAGTGAGCCTCGAGCTTCGCCGCGGCTGGTTGGCCGGGCAGGGCGTCGTCAGGTACCGGTGTCCACTGCTGTAGCCAGTCCGCAAGCCATGGCGCCTGGGTCCATTCGGGGATTCGGGCGGTCCCGGTCCAGTGATGGGTGGGGCCGCTGCTGTATTCGGTTTGCGCCGTCAGGGTGGGTTGGCCGTCGATGGTCAGTTGGGCGGTGGCGTTAATCTGTTCCGGTGGCTGGCCGTCCAGCGTTGTGTGGAGATCCAGACGATGCCCGTCCCGTTTCAGTTGCAGGCTGAGCGCCAGGGGGTAGGGATTGCCGTTGAGGCTCAGACTGGCGGAACCGGCCAGTTCGCATTGTCCCGCCTGACAGGGCAACGTCGCCTGGAAGTGGTCGACGTTGACGAGGCGGGGCAGCCAGATGGGCCGTTCATTCGGTGGCGAGGTGTCATCCGTGCTATCCGGAGTGTCAGCCTCGGAGCCGGTTACGATCAGCTGAAGCCGGTCGAGGTGGAGCTGGTCAAGCTGAGGGACCATGCCCTTCCAATGCCATTGCAGGGACAGATCACTCCCACGGATCGCCCACCGCTGACCGGATCGGTTCAGCGCCACCTGAAAGCCGGTTGCGCCAAGGTGTGACAGGCCCAGATCCAGCCCCTGCCAGTCCAGTCGTTCGATGCCCTGCGACTCACGGGTCGCCTGCCACCAATGGCGCGCCCACAGCCCGCCGATCAACAGCAGGACAATGACGGCAATCACCAGCCCGAATACGACACGTCTCCGGCTCATGACGTTCCCTGACTCCCTCTGCGTATGGCCCGTCCGCGACCGGTTCCACCGACCGCCAATCCGTGATGTTCAAGCCCGACTATACAGGTCTTCGCCGGCATTCAGGGAGCGCGTGATACTTTGGTGATGATTTGGTGATGGCGTTGTCATGCAATCCCACTGTGGCGGGCCTAAGCTGGAGGCGATTCATAACGGAGCACACCGTCATGGCCCGAACCCGCCTGAAAACCGTCTACCGCCACCCGTTGCCTGTCCGCATCGGGCACTGGGTCAATGCGCTGTGCCTGCTCATCCTGCTGTTGAGCGGCCTGCAGATCTTCAACGCCCACCCGCATCTCTACTGGGGCAGCGCTTCGGATTTTGAGTCGCCCTGGCTGTCAATTGATTACCACTGGTCCCGGGACGATGGTTATTCCGGCTGGACGCGTGTCTACGACTGGCAGGCGGACACCACCGGCGTGTTGGGCGCGTCGCCAGGGGCGGACGGTGAACTGGAAGGCCGGGCCTTTCCGGCCTGGCTGACCATCCCCGGCTCCCGCTGGCTGGCGATGGGGCGCAGTTGGCATTTTTTCTTCGCCTGGATCCTGGTGATCAACGCCAGCCTGTTCCTGATCTGGGCGCTGTTCGCCGGCCACCTGAAGCGTCTGGTGCCCACCGTCGAAGACTGGCGTGGCTTCGGCCAGTCGGTGATCGACCACTTGCGATTGCGCCACCCGACCGGTGAAGCGGCGACCCGCTACAACATCCTGCAGAAGCTGGCTTACCTGACCGTGATCTTCGGCCTCGGTGGACTGATCGTGCTGACCGGCCTGTGCATGTCGCCGCGGATGGATACGGTGCTGGAACCGGTGCTTGAATTCTTCGGCGGGCGTCAGTCCGCGCGCAGTATCCATTTCCTGGCGGCCAGCGGCTTTGTGCTGTTCGTCGCCATTCATCTGTTCGAAGTGATCGTCAGTGGCCCGGTCAACCAGCTGCGCTCGATGATCACCGGCTATTTCCGCTACCACGACCACGCCACCGGAGTGGCCTCAAACCGGGAGAACCGCCATGACGGATAACACGCGCCGCCGATTCCTCAAGACCCTGCTGGCCGGTGGCGGTATGGCTACCCTGACCGGCTGCGACTATCTGTCGGAGAAACCCTGGTTCCGCGACACCCTGGCCCAGAGCGAAAAACTCAGCGATGCGGTCCAGCACGCCATCACGCCGCGCAAAGCGATGGCCCGGGAGTTCACCCCGGCGGATATCTCGCCCCGCTTCCGCGCCAACGGCACGACCGATCCAGAGGGGGCGGAATACCGTGCGCTGGCCGCCAACGGCTTCCGCGATTACCGGCTCAAAGTCGGTGGTATGGTGGAGAACCCCATGACGCTGGATCTGGCGGCCATCCGCGCGTTGCCGTCACGCACGCAGATCACCCGACACGATTGCGTGGAAGGCTGGAGTGCCATCGGCCAGTGGACCGGCGCCCGGCTCAGCGCCCTGGTGGAACAGGCGCGTCCCCAGCCGGAAGCGCGCTACCTGGTGTTCCATTGCGCAGACCGCTACGGTCGCAGCGACAGCCCCTATTACGAAAGCATCGACATGGAAGACGCCCATCATCCACAAACGCTGTTGGCGTACGAGCTTAACGGCGAACCGCTGCCGATCGCCAATGGTGCACCGCTACGGCTTCGGGTGGAACGACAGTTGGGCTACAAGATGGCCAAGTACGTGATGGCCATCGAGGTGGTCGACCGTTTCGATCACATTGGCCGTGGCAAGGGCGGCTTCTGGGAGGACCGGGGCTACGCCTGGTACGCCGGCATTTGACCTGGATCGGGACGTGACTTGTCGCTTCCGGAAACATGAATCAAGCTGGAATGCTTCGATTCATTGGTTCTTATCCCGGGGAGCGTCATGTCCACGACCGACCGTTTCCGCTGGGGCATCATCGCGCCCGGCCGTATCGCCCACACCTTCGCTGAAGCCCTTGCGGGCATCGACGACGCCGTGCTGACGGCTGTCGCCAGCCGGGATCCGGTACGGGGAGCCGAGTTTGCCCGAGCCTATTCGACAGAAGACCATTCGGTCCGCGTCTGCCCTGACTACGACAGCCTGATCGACGAGCCCGATATTGATGGTGTCTACATCGCCAACCCGCACCGCTTTCACGCCGACTGCGTGCGGCGCTGCCTGGAAGCGGGCAAGCCGGTGCTTTGTGAAAAGCCGCTGACCGTCACGACGGCCGGCGCGGAGTCCCTGTTCGAACTGGCCGAAGACCGGGGCGTGTTTCTGATGGAGGCGGTTTGGTCACGCTTCCTGCCTGTCTGGGATCAGGTCCGCGATTGGGTCAGGCAAGGTGCCGTCGGTGAGATTCATTCCGTCCACTCCGACTTCTGCTTCCGGCTGCCGTTCAAATCCAATGGACGGCATTGGGACATCAACCAGGCCGGCGGTGTGACGCTGGATATGGGCATTTATGCGATCTCCCTGTCCAACTTCCTGTTCGGGCGCGGGCCGGACCGGGTGCAGGCGTCGGTGTTGAAAGGGGAAACCGGTGTGGATATTCGCACTGCGGCACTGCTGGATTACGGCCATGCCGTCAGCGCCTTCACCAGCAGCTTTATCGCCCGACGCGACAACACCATGCGCATCGAGGGCAACGCCGGCCACATCGTGATCGACGGGCCCTTCTGGGGCTCGGATCGCGCCACCCTGACGCGTCACGACGCCGAGCCGGACGTCGCGGACCGGCCTCGCCGGATCAACGGCTTCGAATATCAGATCGAGGCGGCCATGGCCGACATTCGTGCCGGTCGACTGCAGAACGCCCGCATTCCCTGGGCGGATACGCTGGCGACGGCGCGGGTAATTGATTGGATTCTGGAAGATGGCGGTGTGGACTATCCGTTCTTGCAGTAGGACAGTCCCAGCCCCATAGGATCTTTCGTTGGCGTTAACGCCGATTCTTACCGGCCGTGAATGGATGCCCTTGTCGGAGGAGGGACAGGGATGTCCCGGTCGCACTAGCCGGCCATGGATGGCCGTCTAATGTCAGCGTAGACAAGGGTGTCCATTCACGGCCTGCACGAGCTGGCAGGCTTGGAACCTCAGGGTGACGGGCTTGCACCTCACACCTTGTAGTGCGCCAATTCCTTCTGTAACCGCTCCGCCAGGGCAATCAGCTCCTGACTGGCCGCGCGGGTCTGATCCGCCTGGGAGGAGGTTTCCTGGGCATTGTTGTGGATGCGTTCCAGGGTGTTGTTGATCTCCTCGGCCACCTGGCTCTGCTCCTCGGCGGCACTGGCAATATCGGTGTTGCGCTCGGAGATGCGGGCTACCGCCTCGCGCACTTGATTGATGGCGTCGCCGGATTCCTGCGCCTTGGCGGACAGGTTGCCCGCCAGCTCCCGGGTGGCATCCATCTTCTGGGACGCGCCCTTGGCACCGGATTGCAGGCGCTCGATCTGCTCGCGGATGTCGTCGATCGAATTCTGCGTGCGGGTGGCCAGCATACGCACTTCATCGGACACCACCGCAAAGCCCCGGCCGTGCTCACCGGCCCGGGCGGCTTCAATCGCGGCGTTCAGCGCCAGCAGATTGGTCTGCTCGGCGATGGAGTGAATCACATCCAGTACGCTGCTGATGGCCTCGCTGTGCTCGTCCAGCTCCGTGACCGATTCGGCACACTCGGCGATGGTCCGGGTCTGCTGCTCGATGATGCGGATGGTTTCCTGCACCAGCGCGTGGCCGGATTGGGCGTCGTTATCGGCGCCCTTGGCGGCTTCCTCGGCGATGGACGCGCTTTCCGCCACGTTCTGTGCCGTCAGCGACATTTCGTGCATGGACGAGGCCACGTGCTCGGTATCGCCGGTCTGACGGGCAATGGACGCACTGGAATCCTCTGCCACCTTCACCAATCCCTGGGACGCGTTCAGTACTTCACGGGACGACGCGCTGACGCCGCGGATGGTGTCCTGCACCCGGGCCAGAAGTTTGTCGAAGCCATTGGCCATCTGACCGAACTCGTCCCGGCTGGTGGCATTGAAGCGGATGGTCAGGTCGCCCTCGCCCTCGGCAATGTCGTTGACCGCACCGATCATCCGGTTCAGCGGGCGCGTGATGACGGCAGACACCAACAGGTGGATGGCGAGAATCAGCAGGGCGCCCACAATCACGATGACCAGGGCAGTGCCGAGAGAGTCGGCGGTGATCGTATCGGTCAGTTCGTCGCTGGAATAGGCCGACACCACCTTGTAGCCCCAGGGATCGAAGGGCGTTTCCGATTTCACCCATTCGCCGTTGTCGCCAGCGAGGGCGGCCTTAACCACATCGTCGGTCTGGTTGTCCGAATGCATCCGGATACGGCCCTTGTCGTCCACCAGCGCTACGAAACCCCGGTCCAGAACCCGCGAGCCGGCGATGGCGTCCTCAAGCAGTGACATATCCGCCGAGTAGCCGACATACCAGATGCCCACCACCTGGCCGGATCCATCGCGCATCGGGGCATAGCCGGTGAGGTAGGGTTTGCCCAGGATATCCACCTGGCCATAGAACGCCTTGCCGGACTGGATGGCGCGGAAAGCGGCGCCCTCCGGATTGAGAATGGTGCCGGTGGCCCGCTGGCCGCCGTCTTTTTTCACATTGGTGGAGACGCGCACGTAGTCGCTGCCGTCGTAGACGAACAGTGTGGCGGTGCCGCCCATGTCGTCGGTCAGGGCGTCGACCAGCTCATAGTGGTTGGCCATGGGCTCGCCGCCCAGCTGCAGATCCGGCACGGTGCGGTCGCCCACGCGGGTGTCGTCGCCGCGTCCCGGTATGCCGATGGCTTTGCCGCGCTTGATCAGCACGTTCATGCTGCTCTTGACCCGCTCCATCATGATGGAATCGGTAACCGAGAGCAGTCGTATGACCCGCTGTCGTGCGTCGGTGGACTGGCTTTCCGCCGTGTGGGTCAGTTCGTTGTCGCGGGAAACGATGGTGAAAATGGCGCCTGCGATTACGACGACGGAAATCAGCAGGGTGATGGCAAGGAAAAACTTCTTCTTGACGGACATCGAGTCGGGCTCCTGATCGATAAGGCACCGCCGTCCTGCTGGCGGTATTCGTTGGGTACTTATCGACCAATAGTCGACAAACTTTACTCTGTCACCCAGCCCGGCGTTGCCTGGATCATCGCTGGCTGACGGTTGATCGGGATAACATCAAATCGACTTCGGGGGCGGCTCCCCGGAAAGGCCGCGAATGCGGCCGCATCCAGCCGATGCCCCGGTCGGTCGAGCGACGTTATGAGTGATTGCCGGCCAGCGGATAGCAGGGGGTGATTCGATGCTTGGTATTAGCTGGGGTGATGTCAGGCATTAGCCAGACCTTGGTTTACAGGTTGCCCAGCCGCGCGCACCATGAATGGCTTCAAGTAAATGCCACTTATGACCCTGATAACAACGAATCGGATCGATAGCGCGTTGACGGATGGGGCATTATCCAGCCGTTACACGTTGATCGACCCACACAACAGGTGCTGCCGGCCGCCTATCCCCCGAGCCGTGCGGAGTTACAGGCTGATTCGGCTGGCCAGCCTGATGGATCAGGACAGACGCTGGCGCCGGATGCGCCTTCCTGCTTTAGACCGAATAAATAACGAAGCACAAAGGAGAGAATCGACCATGCAGCATCGAATGCGAGCGCTGAAACCCTTGCTGTTGGCGGGTACCTGCACGCTGGCTATCTCGGCTCAGGCGGCCGTTCCGGAACAATGCCAGACGGTCCGCTTCAGCGATCCCGGTTGGACCGACATCAACGTCACCAACGCCCTGACCACGACCGTACTGAAGGGGCTCGGCTACGACACCAGCATCGATCTGCTGTCCGTGCCGATCGGCTTCAAATCACTTCAGAACGACGATATCGATGTGTTCCTGGGCAACTGGATGCCGGCCCAGCAGAAGTTCGCCGACCAGTATGAGGGCGGTTACGAACGCCTGCGGGCCAACCTGAAGGGCGCCAAGTTCACCCTGGCCGTGCCGGATGACGTCAAGGAGAAGGCGGGCGTGACGAGCTTTGCCGATCTCGACAAGCACGCCGAACAGTTCGACCACAAGATTTACGGCATCGAACCGGGCGCGCCGGCCAATAACCTGATCCAGAAGATGATCGACAACGACGACTTCGGCCTGGGCGACTGGAAACTGGTGGAGTCCAGCGAGCAGGGCATGCTCAGCCAGGTCAGCCGTGCCGAACGGCGAGACCAGTTTGTGGTGTTCCTCGCCTGGGAACCGCATCCGATGAACCTGCAGCACGACCTGACCTATCTGTCTGGCGGCGACGATTACTTCGGGCCCAACTACGGTGGCGCCACCATTTACACGCTGACCCGGAACGGCTACAGCGACGACTGCAGCAATGTGGGCACGCTGCTGGATAACCTGCAGTTCAAACTGGATATGGAAAGCCAGATCATGGGCCGCATCCTCAACGATGGCGAGGAGGCCGACGAGGCCGCACGCACCTACCTGAAAGCACACCCGGAGGTGCTGTCCGCCTGGCTTGACGGTGTGACCACCGTTGATGGCCAGCCGGGGCTGCCCGCCGTCAAGCAGGACCTGGGGCTGTAACCGGCGCTCAGTCCAACCGTTTATGCACCCGCAAGGTGGCGATCCACATCGCCACCGACGCGAACACCACCAGCGCCAGCAGTTCCGGCCACAGGTCGACGAGACCGGCGCCCCGCAGCATGATGCCCCGCACCAGGCGGATAAAATGAGTCAGCGGCAGCACCTCGGCCAGCCACTGCGCCGGTGCGGGCATGCCTTCGAACGGAAAGATGAAACCGGACAGCAGCATCTGCGGCAGGAAGGTGAAGATCGCCGCCTGCATGGCCTGGAACTGGGTGGTGACCAGTGTCGAAATGAAAATACCCAGGGCCAGGCTGGCGATGATAAAGACCAGCGCCGCAGTGTAGAGGGCGAGCAGACTGCCGCGCACCGGCACCTGGAACACCAGGGCGCCGAGGATCAGCACCAGCGTCGTCTGCACCAGCCCGATGCCGATGAAGGGCAGCACCTTGCCGATGGTCAGCTCTGCCGACGACAACGGCGTGGTGATCAGGAATTCCAGGTTGCCCTGTTCCCGCTCCCGCACCAACGCGATCGCCGTAAACATCACCATGGTCATGGTCAGGATCACGCCGATCAGCCCCGGTACCGTGTTCAGCGGCGCCTCTCGCTGGGGATTGTAATAGCTCACGATTTCCACCGCCGAGACGCTGTCGGCGGTCGCTGACGCGTCGCCCCGCATCAGGCTTCGCACCGGGAACTGGCCGATCTGGCGGGCGGCCTGCTGGACCACCTGGTCCGAGCCGTCCACCACCAGCTGGAACACCTTGCGATCCGGGTCTGACAGCCGCTCCTCCAGATCCGGAGGAATGATCACGGCCGCCTTGACGGTGCCTTGCTGCAACAGACGATCGGCCGCTGCCGGGGCGGTCAGAACCTCATTGAATTCGAACACCCGGGACTGCAGCAGCTGCTCGGCCAACTCGCGGCTGGCGCTGGATCCCGCCTGGTCCACCACGGCAGCGGGCAAATGGCGGACGTCCATGTTGATGGCGTAGCCGAACAGCAGCAGCTGCATCAGCGGAATGCCGACGATCATGGCGTAGGTCAGCCGATCCCGGCGCAGTTGACGCAGTTCCTTGCGGATCACGGCGAGCAGGCGGCGCAGGCTGAAACCGCTCACGGTCCGTTGCCTCCCCGGGTAGCGGCGACGAATACATCCTCCAGGTTGGGATCGGTGCGGGCCACCCGCGCCTTGATCCCCTCGGAGTGCAGGCGGTCGGCGACCGGTTCCCGGGTGTTCTCGCTGTCTACCAGTACCCGCAGGCTGGCACCAATCTGGGCGCTGGACAGCACACCGGGCAGGTTGGCCAGCGCGAGCTCGGCCGCGTGGGGGCGGGCCGTTTCCACCAGCAGGGGCAGGGCGCCCAGATCCGCCTTGAGCTGGTCCGGCGAGCCTTCCCGCATCAGCCTGCCCTCCTGCAGGATGGCCAACTGATGACAGCGCTCGGCCTCGTCCATGTAGTGGGTGGACACGAGCAGGGTGGTGCCCGCCTCGGTCAGTTTGAACAGCTCGGCCCAGAAATCCCGTCGTGATTGTGGATCGACCGCACTGGTGGGTTCGTCCAGGAACAGCAGTTCCGGTTCGTTGAGCACCGCGGCAGCCAGCGCCAGCCGCTGCTTCTGGCCACCGCTGAGGGTGCCGGCCAACTGCGTCGTGAGGGCGTCCAGGCGATAGGTCTGGATCAGCTGCTCCAGGCGCTGGCGGGTCCGGGTGCGGTCGAGGCCAAACAGGTGGGCGACGAACTGCAGGTTCTCGGTCACGCTCAGGTCCCGGTACAGGGAAAAACTCTGGGTCATGTAGCCGATGCGGCGCTTGAGGGTTTCCGCCTGTCTGGGAATGTCCAGATCCAGCACCCGGATGTCGCCCTCGCTGGGCAGCAGCAGTCCGCACAGCATGCGAATGGTGGTGGATTTGCCGCAGCCGTTGGGGCCGAGGAAGCCGTAGACGCGGCTCCGGGGAATCTGGAGATCGAGATGATCGACGGCCGTGAGGTCGCCAAAGCGGCGGGTCAGCCCGTGGGTGACGATGGCGGCCGGCTCATTCGCCATCGCCCGGCTCCGTAGACGCGGGCCAGGCCTGGGCGGGCACGCCGGCCGGCAGAGATCGTGCCCGTTCGCCCTGCAGGACCAGCTCGGCCCGGTAGACCAGGCGACTGGCGTCATCGCCGCTAAGCGCGTAATACGGCGTGAAGGCCGGATCGCTGCGGATGCTGCGGACCACGGCGTCGAAATCCTCGGCCACGCCGTCTACTTTGACTCGGAAACGGTCGCCCGCCTGGATGACGGTCCTGCGGGCTTCCGGGACAAAAATGCGGACGTAAGGCGCCTCCCCACTGAGCAACGTCACCAGCGGATCACCCACTCGCGGTTGATCGCCGAGTTTGTGGGGCAGGCTGTCCACCCGTCCGCCCCGCGGCGCATGAACATCCAGTCGTTCGCGGCTGACGGTCAGTTGGCGCACTTTCGCATCCGCACTCTGCACCGCCGCCTGGGCCTGGTCCAGCTGCTCGGCCCGGGTGCCTTTTAGCAGTTCATTGAGCTGGGCCTGGCGGGATTCCACGGCGGCATTGGCGCTGTCCAGGGCGCTTTCCCGATCATCAAGCTGGGCTTTCGGAGCGGTGCCGCGTTGATAGAGCGTTTGCGTGCGTTGAAGGGCCTGCTCGGCGTTGCGCGCCTGGCTGATGGCACCGGCCAGGTCGGCCCGGGCGGCTTCGATGGTTTCCGGTCGGGCGCCGTGGCGCAGCTCCTCCAGGCGGGCCGCCTGCTGCTGCAGCGTGGCCCGGGCCTCGTCCAGTTGGGCCTGCAGCCGGCGGGCATCCTGGCGCAGGATCAGGGCGCCTTTGGAAACCGCTTGCCCCTCGGTGACGGCCATCTCGGTAATGGGCTCGGACGCTTCCGCCAGAACCACAATACGGTCCCATTCGACCGTTCCCAGCAGGGGCTTGGCGGCACGATCGCATCCACTGACCAGGGTCAGGCCGAGGCACGTGATCAGGAGCAGTTTCAGTGCAGCCATGATGGCATCAGTGTCCTTCAGCAGGGAGAGAAAAAGCAGTGCGCATTCCGTGACTTGCTGATGAGTATAGACGCCGGTCCGGCGGCGCCGCACTGAGCGGGATCAAGAACCCGGACGATACGAGGGTCCCGGATCGGGACCCTGTGTGGTGCGTGGGATAGAATCAGAAGTTGAAGCCAATGCCGGCGCTGTAGGCCCAGGCACCGTCATCGAAGTTGCTCTCCGCTTCGTCGGCGTTGTCGAAGAAGATCTGGTACTCCGTCTGCACGGTGATGTAGGTCCTGGGCAGCACGTAGTACTTCACGCCCAGTTCCGGTCCGGCGAAAAACGTCTCATCCACATCGTCGCCGTAGATGCCGCCCAGGTTGGCGCCCACGAAAGGCCGCCAGTCGCCGGCGTTGAAATGGTAATCCCCGAAGAACCGGCTGGCGCCGCTCCAGCTGGAGTTGTCGTTGGTGTCCGCGAAGCCGATGCTCTGGCGCAGCCCAAAGGCGGTCGAGGTGCTGTAGAACTTACCGAGATCGAAGCTCACGCTGGCCGTGTTGTTGTCGAAATCGGTATCGCTGGACCCGGAGCCGGCCAGGGTAAAGAGGCGGTCTCCCTTGGTGGGTTCGGCCGATGCCAGCATCGGCAGCAGCGTCAGACAAAGGATTGCGATTGAAGCGGTGCAGCGCATGGCGTTGCCTCCTGCTTGTCGTGCGGGCGCGCACCGGAGATCGTTTCCTCCGGCCCATGGAACCTTGCCCTCCTGAATCCCTGCGCGCGTGGGATGTCAGGGACCGCACCGTGACTTCTCATTCTGAGCCTAGAAGTCAAAACAACGGCGCGACCGCCTCCCGCCCGATTTGTAATGTGACGTTCCGGGCGTGTCGGAACCAGGGCCGGTCCTGATGGGCAAACCTGTCGTGTTTTGATCCTGGAGGGCGGTGCGCCAGGCTTGGGGGTTGCTGATGGCGCGCGCATGCAGGCGGCTGAAAATAAAGGCGGGGTGTGAGCGTTTGTGAGTGTCGGATCAGCGGCGACGACGGTCGGTTACCGGGTAGGCCGGCGCTGACTTGGGGCTGTCATGTTTTACGGGTCGTTCCAGCCCGTCCGGCGCGTTAACGAAGTTTAATGCCCCGGACCATCGGCGAGGGGAAAGAGGAGCCCGGTGCCGAAACGACGTCCGGCACCGGCCGGCATCCGCTATTGCGGCGGTGCCGGAAACTGAACGTAAGGTCCCTGGGGTTCCTGGTCCGGCGGGACATAGGCCGGGGCCGGCTGCCCGGCGGGGCCCTGTTGGCGGATGAAGTGGTAGATGGCCCGCAGGTCCTGGTCCGACATATCCCGCAGGGCGAACCAGGGCATGGGCGGTCGGTACTGCGTATTGCGGGCCAGGCTGAGCCACTGGTCCTCCGTCAGGGACTGCATGGTCAGCCGCAGGTTGCTGGGGTAAGTCGTGCCCCAGGGGCCGCGCCAGCCGAGGCTGTCGCCGGTCAGCCAGTTGCTGTCCGGGACCTGACCGCCGGACATGGCATAACCCGGGGTATGGCAGTCGTTGCAGCCGGCGATCTGGGTGAGGTAACGGCCGTGACGAATCAGCTCGGTGTCGTCATCGGCGGCGACAACGGCGTTCACGGCCGACAATAGCCAGACCGTAAGAGCCAGGAGGATTCTGGAACAGCGAAAACATGGGGATGGGAGAACAGTGCGCGCGACCATAATGGCCTCCGACACGGGACGCGATCACGCTTGACCGCAAAATTTAAGGTAATCCCTTTGGCGGCCAAGTCAATCACTGTCGAATCCGGTCTTCAACGTCGGCCTAGACGCACGCCTCCTGCGTCGCTTCCCGCGGTACGCGTGCCCCGCGCAGCCCCAGTTCATCGGCGTAAAGCAGGTTGCCGATGCCCATGACGACGTTGCCGATGGAGATATGGCCGGGTGGGGCGGTTCCCTCGTCGGTGACGCCTTCCTGTTCCGCCTTCAGCAGCACCCGGAGCACATCGCCAAGATGAATCAGCAGGTCCAGCGCCCCAAAGTCTTCGGGAGGGTCATCCATCTGCCTGCTCACATAGGCTCGGGCTTCTTCCACGATCGCGGCCTGGTGGCTGCCCAGAAACTCGGTATCCAGGCCCATCATGGTCTGGTAACGGCGCTGTCGTTCCAGACGAATGGCTTCGATGCAGGTTTCTTCTGCCTGCGCGTCACCGGTCGGCGGGCGCGTCATGCCGGCGAGGCGGAAATCCACATTGCCTTCGCCGAGCTGGCGGCGGACTTCATCCCGCACCTGATGCCGGGCCCGGGGCAGGAACTGGTTGATGGCCTGGCGCTTGGTCCGGGCCAGATCCTCCCGGGTCACTTCCCGCACCAGCATGGCGAGGATGCGGGCGCATTCCACCAGGTCCGGCCACAGGTCGGCATCGATCGCATCGAGATCGTCCGGCAGCAATCGGGTGATGGTTTTCGCTTCGAAGTACAGGCCGCTGATGTCGGCGGCGGTGAGGCTGGACCGGGCAATCACCTTGCGAAGGCCCAGTCGCTCGATCTCGCTGAGGAGGCCGGGGAGCAGGAGGAGGGTGTAGTGTTGTGCGCCTGTCGAGGGTAACGCCATGGCATCTCCGGGGTGGCCCTTCCTGCCTTTAAGCGTAGCAGGTGAGCCCCCGGTGTGCCTGAGTGCGGCTGGTCAGCGCCGCTTGAGCGTCCGGATCACCTCGTAGCAGGCGCCCATGGTGTGGTAGTCCGTCTTGCCGGCCGGGCTCTTTTCGTCGGAGTACTGGCGGTTGTCCCGGGTCAGGATGCGGTACCAGGCGCCGTATTCATGATCGACGAAATGCGACCAGACATAGCGCCAGATGCGGTCGTACCAGTCCCAGTACTGTGACTCGCCGGTGGCTTCGGCCAGCAGCGCCGCGGCGGCAAAGGTTTCCGCCTGCACCCAGAAATACTTGTCGTCGTCGCAGATTGAGCCGTCCGGCGCAAAGCCGTAAACGATGCCGCCGTGCACGTCGTCCCAGGCGGTGGCCAGGGCCCGGTCGAACAGGTCCCGGGCGCGGTCGATCATCCAGGCTTCGGGGCGGTGGCGGTGCAGGATCAGCAGCAGCTTGGTCCATTCCGTCTGGTGGCCGGGCTGAAAGCCCCACGGGCGGAACAGGTGGCGAGGGTCGTCGCGGTTGTAGTCCCAGTCGATCTGCCAGTCGGCGTCGTAGTGCTCCCAGATCAGGCCATCGCCCTGGGCGGCCTGACGTTCGCAGATGTTGCGGGCAAGCGTATGGGCCCGGTCCAGGTAGCGGGTTTCACCGGTGGCTTCGAACGCGGCCAGCAGCGCTTCGCAGGTGTGCATGTTGGCGTTCTGGCCGCGATAGGGCGACAGCACCGACCAGTCGGCATTGGCTTCGTCGGCATAGAGTCCGGCGTCCGGTAGCCAGAAGTGCTCTTCCATCAGATCGAAGGCCTGCCCGATGCCCCTGCGGGCTTCGCCGATGCCGCTTTCGAAAGCCGTGGCGTAGGCCAGCAGGACGAACGCCATGCCATAACAGTGACGGGTGCTGTCTTCCGGCCGATGATGGTCCAGGGTCCAGGCATAGCCCCGTTGCGCCGGCTCCCAATGCGCCTGTTCGAGATAGGTCAGCCCATGGCGGGCCAGCTCCAGGTAGTCCGGCCGCTGGAAGAAGTGGCCGGCTTTGGCGTAGTTGAAGACGAACCGCGTCGAGCTGACCAGGTGGCGATGGTGCGCGTTGTAGACCGTGCCGTCGTTGCGGAAATACTGGAAAAAACCGCCGTCGGGGTCTTTGCAGCGTCCTTCGTAGAACGCCAGGATGCTGCGGATGTGATCGGTCAGGAACGCGGGGTCGCGGAAATTCGGGGTCTCGCTCATGGGGCCATCCGTTGCTGGGTGGATTGTTGTTGTCTGCGCCACCCTATCCTACCGGACACCCGACGTCTGTTGGCCGTTGGGATGACCTGTGTGAAGGGGAGGTGGGCGCTCTCAGCCGCCGTAGCCGTGGCCCGAACGTTTGAAATCGCCCTCCAGGAAACTGCTGGCAAAATCCACGAAAGCCCGCAATTTCGGTGAGATATGGCGAGAGCGGGGGTACTGGATGTTGACGCGCCCCTGATAGCGGCCCTCGATGGCCCAGTCGTCGAGGACTGTCACCACCGTACCCTTGCGCAACTGGGTGTTGACCGTGAAATCGGGAAAGATGCCGATGCCGAAATGGTTGCACACGGCGTCCATGCGGATTTCCGTGTGGTTGACGATGTAGCGGCCGTTGGTCTCCACGGTGACGGTTTCGTCGCCGCGGCGGAATGTCCAGATGTTGTCGGTGACCGTCTCGCCCAGGGACAGGCAATCGAAGTTGACCAGCTCGCTGGGGTGTCTTGGCTTGCCGTGCTGGGCGATGTAGGTCGGTGAGGCGCAGAGCACCGCTTTGACCACGCCCAGCCGCGCCGCCACCAGGCCCTCGATGGGCGTGTCGGTAATGGTGACCACCGCATCGATGTCGTCGTAATGGGGATCGAGGGTGCGGTCCGTCACCACCAACTGAACTTCCACGTCCGGGTAGCGGTTCAGGAAGGGCGGGACGGCATGGCGCAGCACCTGCGCGCAGTAAGCCTTGGGCACGCCGATCTTGAGCCGGCCATGGGGTTCCCCATGGGCCTCGTCGGCGATATCCAGGACATCCTGGGCGGAGTCCAGCACTGACTTGCAGTGGGCGAAGACTTTTTCCCCGGTGGCATTAAGGCGCAGGCTTCGGGTGGACCGTTCCAGCAGGCGCACCTTGAGGGCGTCCTCCAGCCGGGAGACCTGGCGACTGACCGCAGACGGCGTGGAACCCAGCTTCTGGGCTGCTGACGTGAACGATCCGGTTTCCACCACCGTCACGAACACGGCCACGTCCTGCATGATCGACATCACGCGATTTGCACTCACTGTGCACAACTCCTTTTCCGTAACCCGGGCTAATCCGATTCGGGTCAGTTAGTTAGCATAACAGTGGACCTATCAGGAAACCTCCCCTGGCTTCCTGCGGTTCTCCCCTCCAATAACACCATGAAATTCAAACGGGAAGGCGTGACGATGAAAAAGCTGCGCAGTGTGACGGATCTGGATTTTGTGTGTGAACGGGTTGACCACGTGGTGGCCCTTTTCAGTGGTGGCCTGGACAGCACTTACCTCCTGAAATTACTCAACGACCGGAACGTGGCTGTCACCGCTGTCGCGGTGGACCTGGGCGACGATCCGGATATTGCGACATTGCACCATGTCGCCGCGAAGTTCGGTGCGCGGCTGCGCATTGTTGATCTCAAGCAACTGTTCACACGGGAAGCGGCCCTGCCGGCGATTCGAGCCCAGGCCCGCTACCTCAGTACCTTTCCAATCAGCTCCTCGCTGTCACGTCCCTTTATAGCACGGGCCGCGGTGGATATTGCCGAGTCGTTGGGATGCGGTGCCATTTTCCACACCGCGACCCAATCGCAGAATAGCCTGCGGCGGCTCAACGGCGCCATCGAGCAGCTCGGGTTCAATGGTTTCTACGGTTCACCCTACGAGTACACCTCCATCAGCCGCAGCGACAAGATTCGCGCGCTCAAGTCGGCCGGACTGATGTCGTTCGAGCAGCGCATCGTCAGCGGTGACAGCAACCTCTGGTGCCGGGAGTTCGAGTCCGGCGTGCTGGATAACCCCGAGGGCTTCAGCGTGCCGGAAAACCTCTACGCCTGGACCCGGGTCGATGCCACTCGCCAGTCGGAATCGACCGGCCACAAACTCTCCATTACGTTCCGTGCCGGCGAACCGGTGGCCGTCAACGATGGTGCCATGGAACCGCTGCCGCTGATCAAGCACCTCAATAACGTGGTGGGCGCCTACGGCATCGGCCGTTTTGCCGGACTGGAGCACCTGGCCGGCGGCGAGAAGGTGCTGGAAGTGCGCGAGGCGCCGGCGGCTCTGGCGCTGATGGACGCCTACCGCCACCTGGAAACCGCAGTGCAGGATTACGAACTGCTGCGGGAAAAACAGGCGCTGGAGCAACTGTGGGTCCGGGAAGCCGTGGAAGGGCGCTGGTACGGCACCTTGCGGGCGTCGATCGACGAGTTCCTGTTGCGTGCGTCCCAGGACGTGTCCGGCAAGGTCACCTACGACCTGTCCGCCGGCACGCTCTGCCTGGAAGCCATCCAGGGCGTCTGCCCACGCTATTTGCGCAACCGCGACGAGTGGGAGGCGCAGACCGCCGCGACAGCCAGCGCCCGCTCACTGGCCGACCTGGAGCCGGAAGAGGACGTGCTGCCTCTGGCCACCCGTCTTGCCATGGGAGCCTGACATGAGCGCGCAGGAAGTACCGCTGCCCCGCCAGAACCTGGTGCCGGCAGCGGAGGCGGCCGCAGCCGACCTGATCATCCAGGACTTTGCGTTTGTGCCCGGCCAGACCCTGGCCGGCCTGCTGGACCTGGCGCCCGGAACTTCGGACGCCGAGTGGCGGGCTTTTGCCCATTGCTGGAACCGGCTTACCCGGGATAACTATATGGCCGATCACGGGCGATACCGATACCGACGCTATGGCCGCTTCGAATACCGGGCGGACCGGGACTCGCTAAGGCTGCTGCCGCACCAGCCTTATTCCCAGCCCCTGTCGGTGAACCCGCTGAACGGTGGGATCCAGCGTTACTTCGATCCGCTGGAGGACGTATTCGTGGCCAGCCCGGTGCTGCAACGTCTGTTGCGGACCATGGCCAAAATCTACGCCGCTGCCGACGGATACGCCTCCAACTGGCGTATCCGCCTGCATCCCTACCGGATCCTGGCGGCGACGGAAGCGCCGGGCCGGCCAACGCCGGAGGGTTTGCACCGGGATGGTGTGACCTACATCGCCTCGATGCTGGTGAACCGGCACAACCTGACCGGTGGCGAGACGCGCGTCACCGATACCGAGGGGGGCACCCTGTCGTCAGTCACCCTCGCCGAACCGATGGATCTGCTGTTGTCCGACGACGAAACCACCCTGCATGAGGTCTCGGAGATTCATCCCCTGGATGACCAGGGCCCGGCCTACCGGGACGTCCTGGTGATCGCCTTCGAGCGTATGGAAGCGCTCCTTTAGCACAGGAAAGGATTCAACCATGACACACACACGACACGGTTTTCCGGTGGCCGAGTGCCTGCTGTTGCTGGTCGCTGCCTTCTGGGGCACCAGCTATGGTCTGTCAAAACAGGCCCTGGTTTTCTATCCGGTGATGGGCTTTATCGCCATCCGGTTTCTCGCCACGTTCTTTACGCTGTTGCCGGTGCTGGTGCGGGAGTATCGCGGCGGTGGCGCCCGGGACTGGCGGGTCGGCCTGCCGACGGGGCTGATCCTGCTATCGGTCTTTATCTGCGAAACGTTCGGGGTACTGCACACCACCGCCGCCAACGCCGCCTTCCTGATCAGCCTGTGCGTGCTGTTCACCCCGTTTACCGAGTGGTTGGTCCTGCACCAGCGCCCCTCGTTCGAGAATGTCGTGCTGGCCGGTGTGTCGTTTGTCGGTGTCGGGTTACTGACCACCGGCAGTGACGTCACGCTGAATATCGGCGACTTGCTGATCCTGTGCGCGGCGGTCCTGCGGGCGCTGATGGTAACCGTGACCCGCAAGGTCACCACCGGTAAGCGGATTTCCACCCTCAGCCTGACCGGTATCCAGTCCGGCGTGGTCGGGGTGGGCGCGCTGGCGGTATTGGCCCTGTCGGACCCGGCCGCCCTCGTTCAACTGCCGATGGATGTGAGTTTCTGGTTGATCGTGGTGTACCTGGTGCTGTTCTGCACCGTCTTTGCCTTCTTCGCGCAGAACTTCGGTGCCCGTAATATCGCGCCCACCCGGGTCTCGCTGCTGATGGGAACCGAGCCTGCTTTCGGGGCGTTGTTTGCGGTCTGGTGGCTGGGCGAGCAGGTTGCCCTGTCCGGCTGGGTCGGCGGCTGCCTGATCATCTTCTCGGCGCTGTACTCCATGGTGCCGAGAACGCCGCGTGGCGTGGTGGCGACCGGTTTGAACTGATTTCAGTCGCCGAGATCGCTGGCCTGGGGGCGAGCGCGCATGGTGTAGATGCGATAGCTGAGGGCCAGTACCAGGCACGTGATCGCCGGTGCGGCGAGGGCCATAAAGTGCAGCGCGGCAAACAGGCTCGCGCCCACGGCGCCACCCAATACGAAGCCGGAAATGATCAACAGGAAAAGGATCGCCTTGCGCCGGTCAAAGCTCTCGCCGCGCAGGGCGCCGCCCAGCATCAGGCCCAGATCCGTGAAAATACCGGTGACATGGGTGGTGCGTACAATGGCACCGCTGTAGGTGGTGACCAGGGCGTTCTGGGTGCCGCAGGCGGCGGAGGCGAGGCAGGCCCCCAGGAAGTGCCCGTTTTCGAGCAGGTAGATTGCTGCCAGCAGCAGAACGCCCTCAATCACCAGCAGCGAATCGTAGTGGCGCCCCAGCTCCAGGGACTGCCCGGAGAGCATGAATCCCGACAGCGCCGCCCCCAGCAGGAAGCTCCCCAGAATACCCACCAGGAGCAGGGCACCCGACAGGTCGAGTGCGGCCAAAGAGGTGCCGACCGATGTGGCCGTACCGGACAGATGGGACAGTGCCTGGTGGGAGACCCCGAGTAGCCCGATGGCATTGATGCTGCCGGCTGTCAGGGCCAGTACGAACGCGCCGTATTCCACCCACCGTGGCAATCGCGAGGTCATGGCATTGCCTCAGGCGGAGGTATCGGCTTGCATGGACCGACCGTCGTCTTCAGCCGGCCGGCGTTTCCAGTAGCCGGCCAGCAACGACCCGGACACGTTGTGCCAGATGGAGAACAGGGCGCCCGGCAGGGCCGCCGTCGCCGTGAAGAACTGGTTGGCCAGTGCCACCGCCAGTCCCGAGTTCTGCATGCCCACCTCGATGGCCATGGTGCGTGCCACCCGCTTGCTGAAACCCAAAGCGCGACCGGCCGCATAGCCACCGGCCAGGCCGATCATGTTATGCAGCACCACTGCCACAATCACCAGGGGGCCCAGCGTGGACAGCTTGCCGGCATTGAGTGCGACCACAATGGCAATGATGAAAACGATGGCGGCCATCGCGAGCGTCGCCAGGGCCGGCTCCACCTGCTTGATCTGGCGTCCCAGGAAATGGTGGATGATCACGCCCGCCGCAATCGGCCCGATCACCAACTGGGCGATGCTCAGGAACATGCCGGCGACCGGTACGTCCACGGTCTGACCCACCAGCAGCGCGGTCAGCAGCGGTGTGGCGGCAACCGAGATGAGCGTGCTGGTCAGCGTCATGGAGACCGACAGCGCCACGTGGCCGTTGGCCAGCCAGGTGATGACGTTGGAGGCCGTGCCCCCGGCGGTCGCGCCGACCAGCACCATACCGATGGTCAGTTCCGGCGACAGCTGCAGGAACCAGGACACGAACAGGGCGGCCAGCGGCATCACGGTAAACTGCAGCACCACGCCCACACCGACCGGCAACGGGGCCCGGATCACGCCCATGAAATCGTGGCGTGACAGGGTAAGCCCCATGGCAAACATGATGACGCCCAGCAGCAGCTTGATAAGGAAGGCAAAATCGGTGAACCAGGTGGGCTGCCAAGCGGCGACGGCGGCGAAAAGGATCGCCCAGACGGGAAACAGTCGGTTGATGCGTTCGAATACGGGCATGAAGAGTCCTGCAAGTTGGCTAACGGTAAGGCCCTCTGCAGAGGGTTCTGATTATGGGGTGCAAGCGTACGATATTTGAGCGGCCGGGTCTTGTCCTGGTCATCGCCTGACTCATGCCTGCGGCTGACTGCAGGTGCTTCGCTCGCCAAATCGTCGCCGATCGACGGAGTCGCGTCTACGGGGTCAACGCCGGGCGGCGGCCCAGTGTGGGCAGAGGGCCCATCCACACATGCCGCTCGATTTTCAGGTCGGCCGGCGTCAACTGTTCCGCGACGGGGAGGGTGATGTCTTCCAGTTTCAGCTGTTGGGCGAAGGCGGCGTGCCGGGCCGCCAGCTCACCGTTCTGCGACAGGCGCTCCAGTACCTTCCGGACCCGAGGAACCAGTGCCCGGTGGCGGCTTTCGAGGTAATGGTAGACCGGCATTATCTTCAGCGGGGCGCTGACGATGCGAAGGTCTTTCAATCCGTTTCTTTGGATGAAATACGCGCCCACCAGGTCTGAATCCACGGCGACATCAATGCGATTGCGCGCCAGCAGCTCCATTAACTGTTCGGTGGTATTGGTGAGGATCGGCTCGACCGGCAGCGCATCGAGGCCGGACGTCACACCGCGTAGCAGACCCAGACGATAATGGCCGCCCTGTCGCAGCCCGGTGACCCCATCGTTTCGGGCGAAAGCCACCAGCTGCAGTTGGGTCAGGGGAACCTCAATAGGCACGGCATTAGGGATTTGACGATTGAGCCCGGCAGGGCGCGCGATGACACCGTCGATCTGTTGGTCCCGGAGCATGGCCCGGGCCCGCGCCGGAGGTACTTCACGCACCTGGATGCGGATGCCCAGTTCGGCATAGACATCGCGGATCAGGGGAAAGCCGACCTGGTTCAGCGGGTTGTCAGGAATGGCGGCAAAGGTGAGCTCGTGCGGTAAGGCCTCCTGGGCCTGGGCGGATCGCTCAAACCAAAGCCAACCGGAGACCATGGCCATTGCCAGGGCGAGGATCGCAGGATGCGCTGATGTCACACACCACCCCCCGGGAACATACCCTGATTCGCAGAGAATGCTGTCTAATCATAGTACGTTTACGGGCAAACATCGTCTCAAAAAAGGGTGGCGCGTACGATACACGATGATCGACGGCGCTTATGCCGGTGTGCAGTCCTCCGCCAGCGGCCGCACCATGAGCTCGCGGATGATGTCCACGGGGCAGTCCAGGCCGAGCAGGAAATGCAGCTTGGTGAATGCGGCTTCCGGCGTCAGGTCAAGGCCCGGTAAGACACCCAGGCTGTTCAGTTCCGCGCCGGTTGCATACGCCCCCTGGTTGACCGGACCCTGGTGGCACTGGCTGACGTTGACCACGGTCACCCCCTGATCGATCGCCGCGCCCAGCGCATCCATCAACGTCACATCGGCATTGGGCGGGTTGCCGACCCCGTAACTCTGGAGAATCAGGCCCCGGGTCTGGTCCGGGTCCAGGGCGGCGTCCACCAGCCGTGCGGGAATACCGGGATAAAGCGTGAGCAGCGCGACGGCGTCCGGCTGGCTGTCGGGGAAGGCAAAATCCGGAGTGCCGGGTGCCATCAGCCGGTCCCCATACAGCGCCACGTCAATGCCAATGTGTCCCAGCGGCAGCGCATTGGGCGAATCGAAGGCCGCGAAGGCGGTGCTGTTCACCTTGCGGGCCCGGTTGCCGCGCAACAGCCTGCCCCGAAAACAGAGGCAGACTTCGCTGATACGGGCGTCAGCGGCCAAAAGCAGCGCATGGGTCAGGTTGTCGACGGCATCATTGCGTGGCTGACCCAGCGGGATCTGGGCGCCGGTGAGGATCACCGGTTTGTTGCATCCGCGCAATTGGTACGACAGCGCCGACGCGGTGTAGGCCATGGTGTCCGTGCCGTGCAGGACCACGAAGCCGTCGTAATCGGACCAGTGCTGCTGCAGTACCTGCCCGATCCGCTGCCAGTCCGCCGGCAGCAGGTTGGCGCTGTCGATCAGTCGGTCCAGCTCGAGCAGATCGTAGCTCGGCAGTATCGCGGCGGCATCCGCGAGTTGCTTGCGGATGCGCGCCTCCAATCCGGCCGCCGGAACGTACCCCTGATCCGACGGCACCATGCCCAGGGTGCCGCCGGTGTAGACCACCAACACCCGGGCCGTCATGCGTCCACCGCGGCTGGCGCCAGCATCGCCTGCGGGCTGAGCAGCCGGTCCAGGGTTTCCGGTGCCAGCAGGCCTTCGCCCAGCACCAGCTCGCGCACCGTCGAGCCCGTGTGCAGGGCCTGTGACGCGATCCGGGTGGCGTTGGCGTAGCCGATGTGCGGCACCAGCGCGGTAACGATGCCGATGCTGTTATCCACATGCCGGGCGCATTGCTCGACGTTGGCGCGGATGTCGCGGATGCAGCGCTCTTCCAGCATGGAGCAGGCGGCCCCCAGCATCTTCATGGCGTTGAGCAGGTTGTAGACGATCATCGGCTCCATGGCGTTGAGCTGGAGCTGGCCGGCTTCGGCCGCGAGGGTCACTGCCAAGTCGCTGGCAATCACCTGGTAGGCGGTCTGGTTCACCGCCTCCGGAATCACCGGGTTCACCTTGCCGGGCATGATCGAGGAGCCGGGCTGGCGCGGCGGCAGCAGGATCTCGCCCAGGCCGGTGCGCGGTCCGCTGGAGAGCAGGCGCAGGTCGTTGCACATCTTGCCCAGTTTCACCGCGAAGCGTTTGAGAATGCCGGAGAAGAGCACGAAGGCCCCCATGTCCGACGACGCTTCCACCAGGTTGCTGGCGGACACGATGGGCTTGCCGCTGATCTCGGCCAGGTAGTTTACCGCCAGCGCCTGGTAGCGGGGGTGGGTGTTGATGCCTGTGCCGATGGCGGTGCCGCCCAGGTTCACTTCGCACAGCAGCCGGCTGGCTTCGTGCAGGCGGTCGATGTCCTCGCCCAGATTGACCGCAAACGCCTCGAACTCCTGGCCCAGGGTCATGGGCACGGCGTCCTGCAACTGGGTCCGGCCCATCTTGACGATGTGGGCAAACTCCCGGCCTTTGGCTTCCAGCGACGCTTTCAGGTTGAGGATCGCGGTTTCCAGCGGCTCGGCAGAGAATTGCACCGCCAGGCAGACGGCCGTGGGGTAGGCGTCGTTGGTGGATTGGGAGCGGTTGACGTCATCGTTGGGGTGCAGGTGCTGGTAGGCGCCCTTGGGATGGCCCAGCTTCTCCAGCGCCAGGTTGGCGATGACCTCGTTGGCGTTCATGTTGGTGGAGGTGCCGGCACCGCCCTGGATCAGGTCCACCACGAACTGGTCGTGCAGGTGGCCCGCGATGATGTCGTCGCAGGCGGCGGTGATGGCGTCGGCCTTGTGCGGGGCCAGGCTACCCAGGTCGCGGTTGGCCAGGGCCGCCGCTTTCTTGACCATCGCCAGCGCCTTTATGAACGGCGGGAAGTGGCTGATCGGCACGCCGGTGATGGCGAAGTTGTCCAGCGCGCGCTGGGTCTGGATGCCGTACCAGGCATCGGCGGGCACCGCCAGATCGCCCAGGAGATCGTGCTCAATGCGGGTGTTCATGGTGTCGTGGCACCTTCGGTGTTCTCAGGTTGGAGTAGGGCGGCACCGGGTGGCGCCGCCCGGATGGCATCAGGACTGGCTCTGAAAGGCGCCGGTTGCCTCGTTACGTTCGCGCAGGCGCTCGACGTCTTCCGGTTCCAGGTCCCAGGCCTTCAGGTCGATGTTCATGTCCTTGAAGTTGCGGGCCTCGAAAATCGGCTGCTCGTTGCCTTCGGCAATCTGACGATCGAAGTCCTTCAGGATGCGCAGGCCCGGCTTGAACAGGCCGATCAGCGCGATCAGGTTGACCAGCGCCAGCAGGCCCATGGTGACGTCGGCGAAGCCGAACACGGTGCCCAGGTCGGTAGTCGCGCCCCAGCACACCAGGCCGATAACGGCCACGCGGAAGGTGTTTGCCAGCGGGCGGTTGGCCGTGCTCAGGAAGTCGACGCTGTTCTCACCCAGGTAGTAGTTGTAGAGGATCGTGCTGAAACCGAACAACAGCAGCGCGATACTCACAAAGCTGCGGCCCCAATCGCCCACGTGGTCCGCCAGGGCGGACTGGGTCAGTGCGACGCCACCAATATCGGCCATGTTCGACGGATCGTAGATGCCGCTCAGCAGGATGATGAACGCGGTGGAGGAGCAGATGATGATGGTGTCGATAAACACCGAGAACGCCTGCACCACACCCTGGTTGGCCGGGTGTGGCACGTAGGCCACCGCCGCCACGTTCGGGGCGCTGCCCAGGCCGGCCTCGTTGGAGAACAGGCCACGCTTGACGCCCATCAGGATGGCCGCACCGATACCGCCGCCGATCATCGGCTCGAGGCCGAAGGCGCTCTTCACGATCAGGGTGATGGCGTCCGGGATGCGCTCGATGTTCATCGCCAGGACGACCGCCGTAATGATCAGGTAGCCCGCCGCCATGATCGGTACCAGCACCTCGGAGACCCGGGCAATCCGCTTGACGCCGCCAAAGATGATCGCGGCCACGATGACGGCGAGGGCAATGCCGGTATACAGGACAGGAACACCGAAGGCGTCGCCCACCGATGTGGCGACCGCGTAGGACTGCAGGGCCGTGAAGCCAAAGCCGAAGGTGACCAGCAGGAGCAGGGAATAGATGCCCGCCATCCAGCGCCACTTCGGCCCGAGGCCCCGGGCGATGTAATAGGCCGGACCACCCCGATAGGTGCCGTCCGCTTCCGACTGTTTGTAGGTCTGGGCCAGGGTGCATTCCAGGAAACTGGTGGCCATGCCCATCAGGCCGACGACCCACATCCAGAATACGGCGCCGGGACCGCCCAGGGTAATGGCGACCGCCACACCGGCAATGTTACCGCCACCGACACGACCGGCAATGGACAGCAACAGCGCCTGGAAGGAGCTCAGGTGACCGTGTTGGTCGCGCTGGAAGGCTTGGCTGGCACTGAGAATTCGGAACATCCGCCCGAAATAGCGGAACTGGACAAAGCGGGACGCGACACTGAAGCCAACGCCGACGGTGATCAGCAGGGCAATGAGTACCTTGCCCCAGAGCAGATCATTGAGGAATTCCAACATAAAGGGCCTCTCTGGAAGTTGTTCTTGTAAACAGGCAACTCATTTAAACAACCGTCGGGGGCTGATAGAATTTTGCGCATTGGCGGCACAGTGGCGCGCTCTGATGCGCTAAGTGCGTCATAGTGCGCCATCGCAGTCTGGCGCCATACACACCCACGGGAACCATCGGTTATGAGCGAAGCAGGTGTCCACGAAGACCTGGCGCTGAATCTCCGGCTGCTGTGCAGCTATTACAAGTCCATCGCCGAAGTCTGCCGGCGGCTCAACATCAACCGGCCCCAGTTCAACCGCTATCTCAGCGGCCAGCATCGGCCGTCAGCCAACACCCTGCGCCGGCTTTGTGAGTTTTTCGGGGTGGATGTGCAGGACATCGAGCGGCCTCACCAGGAGTTTGAGCGCCTGGTGCAGGTTCGTCCCCGCGTGCGGCCGGTCGACGATGAACGGTCAGGCTCGGCCGGCCCTCATCTGGACCGGTTGCAGCACGCCGGCGGTTCGATGGATCGTTACCTGGGCTACTACTTCGAGTATTACCTGTCCATGTCGGCGCCGGGCAAACTCCTGCGTAACCTGGTGTGCCTGGAACAGCGCGACGGGCAGGTGGTCTTCCAGCGTACGGAGCGGATGGAGCCGGTTGCCGGCGAGCCGCCTTGCCACAACCGCTATCAGGGCATGGCCTTCCTGCTGAGCGACCGCCTGTTCCTGGTGGACTACGAGACCCTGAACCGCCACGAAATTACCCAGACCATCCTGTTCCCCAGCTTCCGCAACCGGGTGACCCGCCTGACGGGCATCAAGATCGGCGTGTCCGACAACAGCCAGCGCATGCCGTGTTGCGCCCGGGTGCTCTACGAATACCTCGGGCCCAGCGTGCAATTGAGAAAAGCCCTGCGGCTGTGTGGCTTGTACCGCACCGACGATCCCCGGGTGGACCAATCCATCCTGGATGCCGTCAGTAACGACATGGCGCCGGGTGAGATGCTGTTCCGGGCCCGCCACTGAGCGCCCCGACGAATCCTTAACAATCGTTATTTGGCGGTACGAAAGTCGCCCGATAGACTGCGTTTTCCCGTTCACTGAAGACGTTGATTTATGCGCGCTATCAAACGCTATTCCCTGGTCATCCTCGGTACGCTGATGCTGTCCGCCTGCGGCGGTCCGGAAACCCCACAGGAGGTTTCAAAAGCCTTCTGGCAATCGGTCATCGAAGGCGATGCCGGCGAGGTCGCGGATCTGTCGACCCTGGATGATGCAAGCCGCTTCGACGGGTTTGGGCAGGACTGGCAGGGTGCCACGGCCTCGTCTGGCCGGATCGTGATTGAAGGGCCAACCGCCCGGATTACGACCCGGATCAAGGGGCTGAAGGACCAAGACGACACGCCACTGGAAACCACAACCTATCTGGTCCAGGAGGACGGCGACTGGCGGGTGGACTACGCCCACACCAAAGAGGCGTTCACCAACCGGCCGCTGTTCGACCAGATGATGCGCAAGCTGGAAGACTTCGGCGAGCAGATGCGCAGCAGCTTTTCGGAATCGTCGGACAAGGCGGCCAAGGACATCGAGCGCATGTCGGAGCAGCTCAAGGACCGGATGGCTACCGCCAATGAGGATGTCTCGAAGCAGATGGACGACTTCGCCGAGAAACTCGACGAGGCCATGGAGGCATTGTCCGAGTCCATCAGCAATGCCCTGGAAGACAATCCCCAGGCGGCCCCCCAGGATCGTCAGACCCTGCAGCAGGCGGTGATTCGACTGGATGAGAATCGCGAAGAGCTGGACGATCCCACCGTTCAGTCCGTCGCCGACGGCAGCAAGGCGCTGGCCCAGGTGCAGCTGTCACTGAATCGGCTTGGAGATCGTTTTGCGGCTTACCAGAAAGCGTGGGGCGAGCAGGTTGAAAAGGTCAAACAAGAGATGACCCGGTTCACCCAGGGGTCCTGATTTCCTGCCCCTGACGATGCCCGACGCCCCCATTCGCAGGGCGCCGGGCATGGGATCAGTCCGCCGTTTCCAGCTTGTCCTGGGTGCGCAGTTCGAAGTCGCTCGCGTCATGCCGCTCGTGCAGCTGCTGATCGGGCTCCCCCCAGGTGCGGTTGACGATCCGGCCCCGGCGTACGGCCGGCCGCTTCGCAATCATCTCCGCCCAGCGCACCACATGGGTGTAAGTGTGGGCTTCCAGGAATTCAGCCGCGTCATACACCTTGTTTTTCACCAGCGCCCCATACCAGGCCCAGATCGCCATATCGGCGATGGTGTAGTCTTCACCCGCAATGTAGGTGTGCTCCGCTAGTTGGCGATTGAGCACATCGAGCTGGCGCTTCACCTCCATGGTGTAGCGGTTGATCGGGTATTCGTAGCTTTCCGGCGCGTAGGCGTAGAAATGCCCGAAGCCACCACCGAGTAGCGGTGCGCTGCCCATCTGCCAGAACAGCCAGGACAGGCATTCGGTCCGGCCCGCCACGTCTTCCGGGATAAACGCCCCGAACTTATCCGCCAGGTACAGCAGGATACTGCCGGATTCGAAGATCCGCTGCGGCGGATCCATACTGTGATCGACCATGGCCGGGATCTTGGAGTTGGGGTTGGCGTCGACAAAGCCACTGCCGAACTGATCGCCATCCAGGATGCGGATCGGCCAGGCGTCGTACTCGGCCTCACGGATACCGCGCTCCAGCAGCTCTTCCAGCATCACGGTAACCTTCACGCCATTGGGCGTCGCCAGCGAGTACAGCTGGAGTGGGTGCTTGCCAACCGGCAGGGCCTTGTCGTGGGTCGGGCCTGCGATCGGACGGTTGATGCTGGTGAATTTGCCGCCGCTCTGGTTATCCCATTTCCAGACCTTGGGTGGGGTATAGGTTGAGTCGCTCATCACTGCCCTCTGTGTCGGTTCGATGCCTCATAGTGCCCATAGGGCCGGAGTGAGACAAGCTGTCGGGTTTCTGCAAACAACAAGGTACGACCCGCGCGGGGCTTTCGTTCACTGCCGAGCGCTTGTCCACACAATCCGTGGATAACGCTGTGAGCAACTCCGGGAGAAGGTCCGGTAAGCGCCACCGTCACTTCGATTCAGCGATATGGCGCGCAATTGATCAGGCGTGGCGATGTCGATTACGGGTTGATCGTATTGGTCAATTCCCGCTCACAAAATGGAACCCGGATGGATAACTGTGGAAGCCGTCGAAATCCGCTTTACCGAGTTCGACACCGTGCAAACGGGCAATCGCGTACACCATGCTGCTGTGGAACAACAGATTGGGCAGGATGTAGTGTTGGATAAACGCCGGCTGGGGAAGGGCGATCTCATTGAACCCGGCACGGTCCCGTTCCGTCTTGTCCGGATCCAGGTCGTCGACGTCGGGTAACGAGGCCAGGTGGTTGAGCGTTTGGCGAACCTGCTGCATGACGGCTGTCTTGTCATCTCCACCCCCGTCGAACGACACCACGTCTTGCCCCAGTAGCGGACAATAGCCGCGCAGACTGAAGTTGGCGGCGATCTTCGCATTCGTTCCCAGTGGGAACATGTCCGGCGCCAGGGCTTCGCCAAACAGTCGGTCCGGTATTCCGGTCAGCATGCCGTCCAGTTGTTCCAGCGGCCGCATGAGCCATTGTTTGGGGCCTGTCATCATGGCGGGTTTCCGGCGATTGGGAGGTTGGGGGCGGGGGTTGGGTCCCGATCAAAGGATGCCCTGTTTTTTGACCGGAAAACAACCGCCTATTGTCCACAGAATCCGTGGATAACATTGTGGGTAACGGAAGGAGAACCATCCCGAAGCCGGCCGGCGTCTGGCCTTCAGCGTTCTGGTTCCAGAATGACCGGCACGGGTCCGGCTGCCCAATCCATGAGCCGTGGTCGCTGCGATTGATTATTTTCTGACCCTGGCCTTAAATCCAAAGGTTCCCTCCCAAAAATCGCCTAAGGCCGGATCTTCGCCGGCAGGGACGGTGGTGATGAATCGCGTTCTGATCGGTGCGGCGGATGGCAAGCCGCAATATCTGCTCGGCGCCATGGCCAATCGCCACGGACTGGTCGCCGGCGCCACCGGAACCGGCAAGACGGTCACGCTGCAAGTGCTGGCGGAAGGCTTTTCCCGGCTGGGCGTTCCGGTATTCAGCGCCGACATCAAGGGCGATCTGAGTGGCATTTCCGCGCCGGGCAGCCGCAACAAGCCTGTGGATAAGCGCATCGAAGCCATTGGAATCACCGACTGGGCACCGACCGGCTGTCCCACCCGGTTGTGGGATATCTTCGGCCGGAGCGGGCAAACGGTGCGCACCACCGTCGCCGATCTCGGGCCAACGTTGCTGGCCAACCTGCTGGAGCTCAATGACACCCAGAGTGGCCTGATGCAGCTGGCCTTCGATTACGCGGACAAGCAGAACCTGCCGTTGTTGGATCTGAAAGACCTGGAAGCCGTTATCAACTGGATGATGGGCCACCGCAAGGCGTTGGAAGCCGACTACGGCAACCTCTCGACCCAGAGTCTGGGGGCCATCCTGCGGCGGGTTCTGGTGTTGAAAAACGAGGGCGGCGAGGTTTTCTTCGGTGAGCCAGCGCTCGCGATCCAGGACCTGATCGCCACGGAACAGGACCAGGGCGTGATCAACCTGCTGGATGGCCGCCAACTGATGATGCAGCCGCGGGTCTACACCACCTTCCTGTTGTGGTTGCTGGCGGAGTTGTTCGAGCAGCTTCCGGAGCGGGGCGACCAGCCCCTGCCGTTGCTGGTGTTCTTCTTCGACGAGGCGCACCTGCTGTTCGACAGCGCACCACCGGCCCTGCTGGAAAAGCTGGAGCAAACGGTCCGCCTGATCCGTTCGAAGGGTGTGGGGATCTACTTCGTCACCCAGTCGCCGTCGGATATTCCCGACAGTGTGTTGGGCCAGCTCGGTAACCGCATACAGCATGCGTTGCGGGCCTACACACCCAGCGACCAGAAAGCCGTCAAGGCGGCCGCCGAGACATTCCGCCCGAATCCGGCCCTGGATACCGCGCAGGTGATTACCGAGCTGGGCCTGGGGGAGGCGCTGGTGTCGACGCTGGATGACCAGGGCGTGCCCTCAGTGGTGGAAAAGACCCTGATCGCACCACCGCGCAGCCAGATCGGACCCATCGACGGCGCGGCGATGGATGCGCTGCGGGACGACTCCCCGCTGGCGGCCAAATACGCCGAAGCCATTGATCGCGACAGTGCCCATGAGCGTTTGCAGGCGCGTCGTGTCGAGCAGGAAAAAGCGGCGGAAAAGCAGCCGGTCCCCGAAAAGGACGCCAGCCTCAAGCGCAGTCGCCGACAAACACCCACCGAAGCGTTCACCAAGAGTTTCCTGCGCAGCCTCGCCACCCAGATCAGCCGCATCCTGGTGCAGATGCTCAAACAGATGATGAAACCCCGCCGTTGAGCGGCAGCACGGTTGTCCACACAATCCGTGGATAACCCTGTGAGCAACCGCTGTAGAGACGCGGGTAAGCCGCCAGCTACCTACCCTGTCGCGGTTCTGGCGAGTCCGTGATCAGGCCTGGGCGGCGATCCTTCCGGGATCTTCCTGCATCAGGATGCGATGGGCATTGAAGCCGGCGATCACCCCGGAGCCGGCCGCCAGGGTGGCATTCTGCATGGGGTTGGACATATCGCCGGCGGCAAAGACGCCCGGGACCGTCGTCTGTTTGAGATCATCGATCTGTACGACCGGTCCCATGGGGCCGTCGTAAAACACGCAGCCAAGCTGCTCCGCCAGGGGGCTGGCCATTCGCGTTTTGGGGCCGACGTACAGCCCACCGAGTTCGATCACCCGGTCATCGGCGAGCCGGACGCCGGACAATGCCGGAGCCTCGCCCAGAACCTCGACCACGGGGGCATGTTCAATCGTCACGCCGCGTTTTTGGAGATAGTCGCGTTGCTCCGGGTCCGGCTCAAAAGTGCCCTGGGTGAAATAGGTCGTCGGGCCCCAGTCCGGAATCATGCCGGCCTGGTGGGCAGAGAGGTGGCTGGTGGCCAGCACACCCAATGGTCGGTTTCGCAACTCGAAACCGTGGCAGTACGGGCAGTGTATGACGGTCTGTCCCCAACGCTCCTCGACGCCCGGGATGTCCGGCAGTTCGTCTTTCAGGCCGGTGGCGAGGATCAGTTTGCGGGCGCTGAACGCGGTACCAGAGGCCAGTGTCACCAGGAACCCGCCTTCGATCTGCGCCGCCGTTGAGGCCTGGCCTTCAATCACCCGTGCGGTTGGGTATCGAAGCAACTGCTCCAGGGCCCGTTCATGAATCTCCTCCGGCGAGACGCCGTCCAGGCCGAAAAAGCCGTGGGACGCCGCCGCAAACCGGTTTCTTGGGCTGCGACCGTCAATCACGATCACCTGTCGCTGTCCCCGCACCAGTTGCAGGGCCGCGGACATGCCCGCAAAGCTGCCGCCAATCACCATCACATCGGCATCCATCGTCCATCTCCTGAGTGGCTTTCATGTAACATTTATTGTTACCTGAAGGCTGGCGGGTTGGCAATACATGAAACATTAAAAGTTACATGATAAGCTGATGCGACATTCACGAAGCCTTATGGTCATGCGCAAAGACAGCCGTTTATCCCGCGTTCTCCACGTTCTCGTTCATATGGATCAACTGGACGGACCGGCCACCTCCGACACCATTGCCCGGATGCTCAACACCAACCCGGTGGTGGTGCGCCGGACCATGGCTCTCCTGAAAACAGAAGGTTACGTCACGTCTGTGAAGGGGCACGGTGGCGGCTGGTCGCTGGCCAGGCCGCTCTCAGCCATTACGCTCTACGACGTTCACAGGGCATTGGGCGAGGGCTCGGTCTTCACCATTGGCCTGACGGACGAACATACCGACTGCCCAATCGAACAGGCCGTCAACGGTGCGATTGATGATGTCCTGGAAGAAGCGGAATCGCTTCTGCTGGCACGCTTCCGGGACGTTACCCTGGATCGGCTGCAGTTCCGGAGCCGCTCCGAGAAGGTCTCAAACAGCGGGTAAGAGGCTCGCCGGGCTTGTCCACAAATTCTGTGGATAACACTGTGAGCAGTGGCAGGAGAAGTGGTTCGAGGCGGGGTGGCGAGAGGCTTCCAGCGGATTGGCGCGCAATTGGCCAGGGCCTGGCAGGGCGGTCTGTTTCGTGATCAAACCGCTGGAAAAGTGATCGGTTCAGACCGTCGCCGCGTCCTCTTCGTCGTGGGCCTGCATTTCACTCATCAGCCATTCCTTGAATGCACGCATGCCGGTGGTCAGGGGGCGGTGCTTGCGATAGACCAGATAGAAGGCCTTGTGGGTATCGAGCTTGATGTCGAACGGCACCACCAAACGGCCGGATTTGATTTCCCGTGAGGTGAGCGTGCTGTCCGCCAGGGCTACGCCCAGGTTTTCCTGCGCAGCGGCGGTGGCCAATTGGCCACTGGACATCTGCAGGCTGCCCTTGGGGGTGATGAATTCCACGCCTGCCTGCTGCATCCAGTCTTCCCATTCCCAGGTGCGTTTGCTGACGTAGATCAGCGTGTGGTGTTGCAGGTCTTCCGGTTTCTCCAGGGGGTAGGGGCCTTTCAGCCGCTCCGGGCTGCATACCGGGACCAGCATGACCTTGCGCAGGAAATGCACTTCGATATCGTCCCATTCGCCGCTGCCGAAATAGACCGCCATATCGGTGCTGGTCCGGTTGAAGTCCAGCAGGCCCATGGACGCGTTGATCTGCAGTTCCACGTCCGGGTAGAGCGCCTGGAAGCGGGCCATCCTCGGCATCAGCCAGCGCGTCAGGAAGTTGGGCGCCACGCTGATCTGCACCACGTTGGTTTCCTGGGCGGCCGTCAATCGGTGGGTCGCCATCTCGATTTCGTCCAGCGCGTGCCTGACGGAGGTCAGGTACTGTTCCCCGGCCGGCGTCAGTTCCACCTTGCGTTTGCTGCGGCTGAACAGGGAAAGACCCAAATATTCTTCAAGCGTCTTGATCTGGTGACTGACCGCGGATGCGGTGACAAAAAGTTCCTCGGCTGCCGCTGCAAAGCTCTTGTTACGGGCCGATGACTCGAATACACGGAGTGCATTCAGGGGTGGAAGACGGCGCATACGGGTTTCCACTACTGTTGAGAAATATTCAGCATTCTCCTTAGAAATGATCGCTTTTTCAACAGCGGCGGTGTCCATATCATTGGCAGCGTAGAGATTAAACACAGCCAGACGAGGACACCCACCATGGCCAAGCAAGCACTGAAAACAGATTCTCTCGGTAACATCGATATTGATTACTACATCCAGGTTGCCCATCAACAGCGCAGCGAATACGTTGCTGAACTGGGTTCTGCACTGAAAGCCAAGATCAAGGGACTGTTCAGCGCCCAACCCACGAAGTTGTCTCCCAGCCACTAAGCGCTGCGATCCTCGTGTGGAGATTGGCTGGCCTTCCAGGCCGGCCCGTCTGCCTCACGGCGCCACCGGGACACCCTGTCTCGGACAGAGGGGCACCCTGTGCAAGTCATCGATTGAATCAATTTGCTTCCGTTTCGTTGAACGGAAAAGCCCGTTCATACTCATTCCCTGACGGATGAGCCTTCCCCGGCTTCCACCGCCGCGCAATACAGCCGATACGCAAAGACGCCGCCCGCAACGTAGAAAAACAGGGACAGTGACGCGATAAAGCGGACCAGCAAGGCGACGCCCGGGTCGTAGGACACGGCTGGCTCACCGGCCAGCGCGAGCTTCACAAAGACGACATGCACCAGCCAGGCAAACAGTCCCGATCCGACGCCCGCCAGTACCGATGACAACACCAGTGCGACCATGAACCCCTGTGTTCGCGCCCAGCTGGCCGATAGGGAGTCGAGCACTCCCCGCCGCATGCGGACCACTTCAAAGACCGCAAACGACAGCTTCACGCCCGCCAGGAAAATCAGCAGCATCAGCACCCAGGACGGCCAGAACAGCAGCGGCAATGCTGCCAACTTCAGTGCCAGCAACAACGTGAACAGGGGCGCGAAGAAGCGCGGCGCCCGGTTCAGGTAGCTCAGCACGGGTTGCGCGGCATCCACCCGTAGATCTTCAAACAGCTGAAGTATGGACGAAAAGGCAAAGGCCGTGATCACGCAGTCGACGATCATGAATCCCCAGCTCAGCATCTGCTTTTGTGCCACCACAGGGTAGAGCTGGGTGTGTAGCCAGTCCGCGGCGGCGAAGAACACCAGGTAAACCAGGAACAGACTGAAGATCCGGCGAAAGTGGGCGGTCAGGAAATGGAAAGACTGTTTGATGTAGGTACGCAAGGGAAAACCTGTTTTGAGCGGGCGGCTTGAACGTTTCAGAAACAACAGGTTAGCGCAGGACAGCGGGCTTGTCTGTGATGCGGCCGGGCAGCCGGCCATAAAAAAGGGCGCCACCGGTCGTGGCGCCCTTCGGTTTCCGACGACGCGATCAGGCGAGATCGAAGCGGTCGGCGTTCATTACTTTGGTCCAGGCTTTCACGAAGTCCTTCACGAATTTCTCCTTCGCGTCGTCCTGGGCATAGACCTCACTCAGGGCCCGCAGCTGCGAGTTGGAACCAAAGATCAGATCCACCCGGGTGCCGGTCCATTTCACGTCGTTGGTCTTCACGTCGTGACCTTCGAACACATCGCCGTCGCTGGGTGAGGGCTTCCACTCCAGACCCATGTCGGTGACGGTGACGAAGAAGTCGTTGGTCAGCGCGCCGACCTTGTCCGTGAACACGCCGTGCCCGGAATCGCCCGAGTTGGCGCCGAGGACCCGCAGGCCGCCGACCAACACCGTCATTTCCGGCGCGGTGAGCTGCAACAGCTGGGCGCGATCGATCAGCATGTCCTCATCCGGCACCGCGAACTTGGTGCGACGGTAGTTGCGGAAACCATCAGCCTGGGGTTCCAGCGGCTCAAATGCCTCGATGTCCGTCTGGTCCTGGCTGGCGTCGGTCCGTCCCGGCGCGAACGGCACCTCGATGTTGTGGCCGGCGTCCTTCGCGGCCTTCTCGATACCGGCACTGCCACCCAGCACAATCAGATCGGCGAGCGAAATCTTCTTGTTGCCGGACTGGGCGTCGTTGAAGGATTTCTGGATGCCTTCAAGCGTCTGCAGGATCTTGCCGAGTTTGGCCGGCTCATTCACCGCCCAGTCTTTCTGCGGGGCAAGACGCAGACGGGCGCCGTTGGCGCCGCCGCGCATGTCGGAGCCGCGGAAAGTGGAGGCGGACGCCCAGGCCGTGGACACCAGCTCAGAGACAGACAGGCCGGAATTCAGCAGCTTGCTCTTCAGGTCGGCCACGTCCTGATCGTTCATCAGGTCGTGATCCACCGGCGGTACCGGATCCTGCCAGAGCAGATCTTCGGCCGGCACTTCCGGGCCGAGGTAGCGGGATTTCGGGCCCATGTCACGATGCGTCAGCTTGAACCAGGCGCGGGCGAACGCGTCGGCGAACTCTTCCGGGTTTTCGTAGAAGCGACGGGAAATCTTCTCGTATTCCGGGTCGTAGCGCAGCGACAGGTCGGTCACCAGCATGGTGGGGGCGCGGCGCGGCGAGTCCTTCTCCGGTCCCGGCATTTCATCGCCTTTGGCGCCCTTGGCCACGAACTGCTTGGCACCGGCCGGGCTGGTGGTCAGCTCCCACTCATAGCCGAACAGGTTCTCGAAGAAGTTATTGCTCCACTGGGTCGGCGTCTGGGTCCAGATGACCTCGGGACCGCCGCCCATGGTGTCTTCGCCTTTACCCTTGCCGTAGCTGCTCTTCCAGCCCATCCCCATCATCTCGATGGGAGCGGCTTCCGGATCGGGCCCCATCTGGTCTTCGCTGCCGGCACCGTGGGTTTTGCCGAAAGTATGGCCGCCGGCAATCAGGGCGACGGTTTCCTCGTCGTTCATCGCCATGCGCTTGAAGGTTTCACGGATGTCGTGGGCGGCTTTCACCGGATCCGGTTCGCCCTCGGGACCTTCCGGATTCACGTAGATGAGGCCCATGTGGGTCGCACCCAGCGGGTTTTCCAGCTCGCGGTTGGCCTTGTCGACGATACGCTCGTCACTGCCCAGCCACTCTTTCTCGGCGCCCCAGTAAACGTCTTCTTCCGGCTCCCACGTATCTTCACGGCCGCCGGCAAAACCGAAGGTCTTGAAGCCCATGGATTCCAGCGCCACGTTACCGGCAAGAATGTAGAGATCCGCCCAGGACAGCTTGTTGCCGTATTTTTTCTTGATCGGCCAGAGCAGGCGACGGGCCTTATCCAGGTTCACGTTGTCCGGCCAGCTGTTGAGCGGTGCGAAACGTTGTTGACCGCCACCGGCGCCACCACGGCCATCGCCAATACGGTAGGTGCCGGCGCTGTGCCAGGCCATGCGGATCATCAGGCCGCCGTAGTGCCCGAAGTCCGCCGGCCACCAGTCCTGGGAATCGGTCATCAGCATGGTCAGGTCGCGCTTGACCGCGGCCAGGTCCAGCTTCTTGAATTCTTCGGCGTAGTTAAAGTCTTCGCCCAGCGGGTTGGATTTGCTGGTGTGTTGGCGAAGGATGCTGAGGTTCAACTGGTTGGGCCACCAGTCCTTGTTGTAGGTGCCTTTGTCTTCGAGCCTCGTATGGGCCCCATGCATCACCGGGCACCCGCCTGACTTTCCTATGTTCTCGGCCATTTGTTCTCTCCGTTATTCCTGCGTTGTTGGAACAGCGATCGAGGCTTGACGACACCTCGGATGTCGCGTCTGTCGATTTAATAAACGTAGCAACCCGCGGCCAATGCACAAATTTGCTTTTTTAACCAGAGCAATAGTTTTTGACTTTGACATGCCAAGCCGGTAATTGGTTCAATTGATTAAAATTATGGGGCTCCAGAAACCGGCACTGTCCACAGAAACTGTGGATAAGCGTGTGGGTAGGCTGGAGACGAAGCGATCAGAACGAGACGGGGTATGGGCTGCGTGAAGATGGTCGGCAATTGACCCGTTTCCCGCCCGGGGGCTTTATGGCCGTTTCACTGATGGCGAGCCTTTGACAGGGGCGTGTACCTGAACAGTCGATGGCAATATTTCCGACGCACCGATGATATGGGGAGTCAAAACAAGCCGTTGGCCACGCCGGATTCAGGTTTGTCCGATACCGGTGTAAAAGGGGCTGCAGCCTCCCAATCGCAAAGTGTCAGGTTATTTTACGGTCCTCCTTCACGTTGCCCCGCAACTCCCTGAGATAACAGTTTGTGGCCCGGTTATTGCCCGTGTTTTTCCGAAGACGTAACTGGTCAGAATCCGACAGGGATTTGGTGAGAAAAAGCGACCCCCGGGTCTTTGCGGTAACGCCTGCTTTTCAACCCGCCATGTGTGAGGATTCCGGCTTCAACAATGACAACTTCCTGCTCTGGGATATTCAGGCCCGTTATCACGTCATCCGAGCAAGGATCCGGAGATCGTTATGAGAGCCCTGCTACTGCTGCTGGCGCTGAGTGTTATCGCACCCGCTCATGCCGCACTGATTACCTATGCGTATACCAACAAGATTGAAAACCCGTATGAGTCCTATGATGCGGTCGGACTTTTTACGGTAGATGACCAGCGCCGGGGCCTGGTGTCTGCCACGTTTGCCAGTACACCGGTGAACTTCGAGTGGGAGGGCTTCGTGCCGCTGATGTACGATCAGCCGGTATCGGATGTCGGACAACTTTACGAAAATGGTTTTGAGCCGTTTACCGTAGGGGATGTGTCCTGCTTCCTGTATCTGGATCTTTTCTTCCTGGAAGCCGGTGAGGACATTTTCCACAACCTGGATAAAACGGCTCCGTTCGAAGGGGCTTCCGTCGAGGTGGTCAGTACCCACACCGGCTACTTTTTCATGGCCGGCTTGACCAAGATCAGCACGGTTGATGTACCCGAACCTGCCAGCATGGCGTTGTTCGGTCTGGGGCTGGCGGGAATACTGGCCGGTCGGCGCAAACGCCGCGGAACCGGGATCGGTCGACCGTGTGACCGATGTGGCGAGCCGGTCCCGGCTTTCGCAAAAAATGATACGCCTGTCTGAAACGTGATTGGGCTGGCCCCTCTGACTGGCATGCTTAGAGCGGGCCCGGGGTTAGCGCTTCGGGTTGGATCTGAGGGGCCGTAAGCGCCGACTGCGGACATCACAGGGCACTTTGGAGGCGGACTATCGCCTCAAAGATCCCGGGCCTTGATGAAATCGATAAAGGCGCGCAGCGGCGCCGGCACCAGGCGGTGGCCGGGGTAGTACAGATAGGGGCCGGAGAAGGTCTGCCACCAGGGCTCCAGTACCGGCTCCAGGGCGCCGCTGTCGAGGTGGGGCTGCAGCCAGGACTCAAACAGCTGGATGACGCCCGTTCCGCCAACGGCAGCCTGCACGGACAGATCCACCGCCGCGCCGATGCTGACCGTCAGCGGTCCGGTCGGTTCGATCCGGATGATTTCTCCCGATTTTTCGAACTCCCACGCCGTTGACATGCCGGAGGCATAGCGCCCCCGGATGCATGGATAGTCCAGCAGGTCGCGCGGATGGCCGGGACGGCCCAAACGGTCCAGCAGGGACGGCGCGGCGGCCACCGCAAAACGCTGGGTGCGCGGGCCGATGGGGATGGCGATCATGTCCTGTTCCAGACGCTCGTCATAGCGAATGCCCGCGTCGCAGCCGGCCTTGAAGACGTCGACCACGTTGCTTTCCGCGATGATCTCCAGCTTGATCTCGGGGTAGGCCTCGAGGAATGGCACCACGATATCCGGCAGCACCAGCTTCGCCGCACTGACGGGGACATTCAGCCGCAGGGTGCCACTTGGCCGGTCCCGCAGGCGATTCAGGGAATCCAGGGCCGTGTCGATCTCACTCATGGCCGGCGCCAGCCGGGACAGCAACAGCGTGCCGGCTTCGGTGGGAACCACGCTTCGTGTGGTGCGGTTAAACAGGCGAATGCCCAATGAAGCTTCCATCCGGCGTACGGCATCACTCAGCCGTGAGGCGCTACTTCCGGTGGCGCGTGCTGCTTCCCGGAAGCCGCCGGCTTTCGCTACGGCTACGACGGCGCCCAGGTCGTTCAGGTCGGTTGTCATTGTCCGAATATCCGTACAGCCCGTCTTTAATTTACCTGATTGTCGCACAGATGGCGGCTTTTTAGACTGTTTGCGGTTCCCATCAAAGGAGAGTTTCCATGACCGCAATCCATGACGCAGGCACATACCAGCTGGGCGACCGACGGGTGAATCGACTGGGGTATGGCGCCATGCAGCTGGCGGGCCCCGGTGTGTTCGGCCCGCCCAAAGATCCGCAGGCCGCAAAAGCCGTTCTGAAGGAAGTGATTGCCCGTGGCGTGAATCACATCGACACGTCGGACTTTTACGGTCCATACGTCACCAATCGACTGATTCGGGAAGCACTGCATCCCTATGGCGACGACTTGACGATTGCCACCAAAATCGGCGCCCGTCGCGATGGCGAGGGCAACTGGTTGCCCGCTTTTTCGCGGCAGGCGTTGATCCAGGCGGTGCATGATAACCTGGAGCACCTTGGCATCGAGGCGCTCGACGTGGTGAACCTGCGCGCCATGTTCGACACTCACGGCCCGGCCGAAGGCTCCCTGGAAGAGCCTTTCACTGTGCTGGCCGAACTGCAGCAGCAGGGACTGATCCGTCACCTCGGATTAAGCAACGTCACCGCTGCGCAGGTGGCGGAAGCGCGCCGTATTGCGCCGGTCGTTTGCGTGCAGAACCAGTACAACCTGGCCCACCGGGATGATGATGGCCTGATCGACGAGCTGGCCCGCCATGGCATCGCCTATGTCCCGTTCTTTCCCCTGGGTGGGTTTTCGCCATTGCAGTCGTCGATTCTCGACCAGGTGGCCAACGATCTGGACGCTCAGCCGATGCAGGTGGCGCTGGCCTGGCTGCTGCGGCGGTCGCCCAACATTCTCCTGATTCCCGGTACCTCGTCGCTGGCGCACTTGCGCGAAAATCTGGCGGCGGCTTCACTGACCTTGCCCGACGCCGCGCTGACGGCGTTGGAGCGCGTGGCCAAACCTGAGTGAATCCATGCCGGGCCTGCCCACGCCATCCACAAAATCTGTGGATAAGAGCGTGGGTAAGCTCAGGATGAATGACCGTCAGCCTGATGAACGGCGGCGTGGCGGACTGTGGCTGGTATTTGAGCAAGAGGCGTTTGGGCGGAACCATCAAGAACGGGGCACGATCAGGCGGAAGCTAAATTGTATGAAGTAGCTTGATTTGATGTTGATACTCTATAATCGGCGTCGACTGGGTATCAGTTTGTTCAAAGACTCGATGGAGGATTCAGAATTGTCGACCAAGAAGACGCTGCCGGAAGACAAGCTCAGAGGCTCAGACGATTTGCCGACGGAGAAGCCTCTGGGGGTGGCCTACATTATTGGTCGTCTGGACCGTTCGCTGAATCGCCATATACGGCACGCCTTGTCGCCACTGGGGCTGACGGTGGGGCAATACACCGCGCTGTCTGTTGTCGACATTCGCGGGCAGCAGTCCAATGCGCAGTTGGCAGAGCGCACCATGGTGTCGCCGCAGGCGGCCAACGAATTGATCAAGGTGATGGAAAAAAACGCCTGGATCGAACGCAAACCGGATCCCACCCACAAACGCATCATTCAGATCAGCCTGACCGACGCGGGCAAGGATATCCTCGCGGAGGGAGACAAGGTGATCGCTGAGCTTGAGCGTCGCATGCTGGCTGAACTGTCCGTTGACGAGAGTCTGGCGCTGAAGAACCAGTTGCGCGGCTTGGTCAGAATGCTGGCGGAACTCTAAGCCTCTCCTGTTTGACTCGCGTTTCCGCCGGACAGCCGGCCTTTCCGATTCGAAGATGTCAATCGCATTCCACTCCCTGGATGGTGACCTGTCGGCCGCATAGCGCCTGCTGCTGAGGCGCTGCCGGCATTGTCTTGCTTTTGTTCAATAATAGGAATAGCATCAATTAAATATCAACTTAGTTGATATTTAATTGATTGCCGGAGTGCGTTCCACTTAGGCGTCACTCGCAGCGATCAACGCACCGTTCCGGAGACCGGGCGCAGCAACGCCCGACAAAAGCCTGATAGGAGGTTGATGAATGAGAACAAAAACAACAAAACAACAACGAACGAGCCTACCTGCAAAACGGGGGCTGAACCTGGCCCTGATCGCGGCTCTGTCTCTCCCGGCGCTGCCTGCTGTGGCAGCAACGAGCCTGGAGGATCTTCAACAACAGCTCGAAGTCCAGCGCCAGCAGATTGAAGCGCTGCAGAAGCAACAGGCGCAGGCACCGGAGCCGGGGTCGCTTGCGGATCGCTCCGACGTGTCCCTCTACGGTGTTCTGGATACCGGCGTCGAACACATCACCAACATCGGGGAAGACAGCGACGGGCTGACACGAATCCCCGCCATCACCGGCACCATGGCATCGCGGTTGGGTATCGACGCCCACATTGATATCGCCGAGGGCTACCGGGGTCTGGCCAAGCTGGAGATGGGGTTCAACGCCGATGACGGCACCCAGGGGCAGGGCGGTCGACTGTTCGGTCGCCAGCTCTATGTCGGGCTGCAAACCCCCTATGGCCGATTGACCGTAGGACGTCAGTACTCGGTCTTCCTGTTCGCCCAGGGGACCTCCGATCTCATCGGCCCCAACATCTATGCGCTGGGTTCCCTGGATGCCTATCTGCCCAATGCCCGCTACGACAATTCCCTGTCCTGGATGCATCGTTTCACCGACCGGATTTCCGCCGGCGTCAGCTACTCCTTCGGTCGCGACACCAGCGGGGGGGTGCCGGCGTCCGGTACCTGCGGCGGCGAGTCCCTGCAGGTGGGCGACTCCTCCGCCTGTCAGGCCTGGTCGGCCATGCTCAAATACGATACCGGTACGTTTGGTCTCGCCGCGGCGATCGACACGCTCAACGGCGGTGACGGTGCGCAGGCGTTCTTCTTCAACGGCCAGCCGCCCGTGGATATGAGCGACTCCGGCGACACGGATCGCCGCACCAGCCTGGGCGGCTACGTGAAGCTGGGGGATGGCAAGGTCGGCGTGGGCTGGCTGGGCCGCGAACTGGACACCGCGGCCACCAACATCCAATCGGATGCGTACTACGTGACTGCCAATTACAAGTTCACGCCCAAATTCACGCTGGATGGCGGGGTGTACGACATCACGAACGACGACCAGGATGCCGACGCGACGCTGGCGGTGATCCGGGGTATCTATAACCTGGCCTCGGGCCTGGATACCTATGCCCAGATGGGGTACATCACCAACAGCGACAATGCGGCCTACGCCGTATCCGGTGCCGGTCCCAATACCGCGCCGGCCGCCGGCGAGAGCCAGGAAGGCTACATGGTGGGGTTGCGTTACAAGTTCTGAAACCCAGGTGCTGCAACGCGGGAAGAAAGGGGCTGGCGGATGTCAGCCCCTTTTTTGTGGGCGGCTCACGGCGCTTGGGTGGTGTTCGGGGCCCGCAACAGGGAAGCCTCTTCGACGTCGGGCATAGGGCTCTGCACCCTCGAGTCGTGGGGGCCGGGCGGCCCCTGACAAAGCCCCCAACAAAAATGGCGTGGCGGCGATGGTAACCGGGAAGACACCCGGCCCCATGCCGTCACGCCATCAGGCGTGGCCCCGGATTGGAATCCCCAGGGCCGCGAGGCCGTGCCTAGGGGGTGCGGCACTCAAAGTTGCTGGCGTCCTCGATGTCGCCGGATCCCGTGTAGTGGGCCTGCTCTGGATACGCGCAGAGGGGCCGCGTCCTGCCGGGCCAGGGCGTGCCTTCCGGCGCGGTCGCCGTGATGCGCTCGGGTGCCTGGTCTTTTTCGACCCACTGCTGCAGCGCATTGAGCGAGTCGAACTGGGAGGTGCTCGGGCCGCCGCCGCAATGGTTCATGCCGGGAACGACAAAGATCCGGGCAAAGCTTTGGGTTGCCGCCAGCCCGCCGTTGGCCGAGACCAGGTTGTTGTACCACTGCAGATGGTATTTCGATGAGAACACCGGGTCCGCCTGGCCGGTGTACACCAGCAGCTTGCTGCCGTGGTCCCGGAAGCCGGCATAGTCCGTGGAGCTGGTGCCCATGAAGGTCATGGCCGCTTCGGTGTAGGTGTCATCGGTTGCGTAGATCTTGGGGGCGTCCGTATCCATGTTGAAGCCCAGGATCCACTGCACGAAGGCGCCGCCATAACCGCTCATGCCCGGTTGATCGAGGGGATTGGCGTCTTCCACCTGGCTCCCGGTGGTGATCGCGGTGCCGTTGGTCATCGAATTGGGTGGAGTGGTGAAAACGAAAGGCAACGAACCGCCGCCGAGCGTGACGTTCAGGCCGCTGTTGCCGGGAAGGTCCGGGGACAGTGGGCCGGTTTTCCACACGCGCCAACCCTGGGCGGCAACGCCTGGATCCCAGAACCAGCCGGCATAAAGTGGTTCATCCAGGGCGTTTCTGGCGCCGCCGAAGACCTTTTGCAGTGCGGTCACCTGCGCGGCCGTCAGATCACCCGTACCGCCGGGTCCCAGGGTGCTGGGATCGAAGTCGCAGGCCTGGGGATCGAAGACCATGCCATCGACCAGGCCGTCGTCGGCGTCGCAGGCATCCAGAATGGCGTCGCCAATGGTCGACAGGTCGTCATCGCTGAAGGCGCTGGCCAGGTCCGGGTTGCCGAACTCGGTGGTTTGCGTCGCGGCCTCGGCGAAGGCCTGCGAATCCCAGGCTTCCGCGACTGCCGCCTTGGGCAGGTCCATGCCCGGGTTGCCCGCGACGATGCCGTCGAAGTAGGTCGGATAACGCTGGGAGAACATCAGCCCCTCACGCCCGCCTTCGGAACAACCCTGGAAGTACGAGTAATCGATGGCGTCGTCATAGAACGATTCCGTCAGGGCCTTGGCTTTCAGGGTCGCCTGGGCCGGGCCGTTGTAGCCATAGTCCAACCGGGCCTGGGGATCGAGGCCGAATTCGTTGGTGCCGGCCAGTTCCGAGACGTTGGTGTCGTTACTGTGACCGCTGTCGGAAACCACGACCGCCCAACCCTCAGCCAGCATGGCCGGATCCACGGACTGAATCGCCCCGTCGGTGCCACCGCCGCCCTGATAGTAAAACCGGCCGTTCCAGTCCACCGGCAGCCACAGCTCAAAGCCGATGGCGTAGGTCTGTCCGTCCACGGGGCTGGTTCGCTCGTTGATTTTGCCGGCGACGTGGCAGGCCTGCACACCGTTATCGCCGGTGGTTTCAAGGGTGGACGAGGTGAGTTGCGTCTCGTCCAGCGCCTGGTGCTTCAGTGACTCGCAGCGCTGGGCTGGGGTGTTGGCGGCTGCATCGTCAGACGAGTCGTCCGAATTGCACCCGGTGAGCAGCACGGAACCGGCGAGTACCCATGCCGGATACCTTTTTCTGATCATGATTAGCTCCTTGGTATTGTCTTAATTATTTAAGGCACTCATGAAGCAAAGGGCCGCCGGGCGACCCTTTGCGAATGGATTCGAGTACAGCGCAGGGCTCGAACCGAAAAGCGGCGGGTCAGGAATAAAGCAGTCGGACCAGCCACAGACTGATCGGCGGGAACAGCACCAGCACCAAGGTGCGCAGGATGTCCGCCGAGATGAAAGGCAGGATGCCGCGGTAGGTGTCGCGCATGGGAACGCCGGGCGCCATCGAGTTGATGATGAACAGGTTCAGTCCGACGGGCGGGGTGATCAGGCCCACCTCGGCGACCACGAGGATGAGGATGCCGAACCAGAGGGCGAATTCCTCCGGAGGCAGGCCGAAATCCATGGCGCTGACGATCGGGAAAAAGATCGGTACGGTCAGCAGGATCATGGACATGGAGTCCATGATGCAGCCCAGAACGATGAAGAGCGCCAGGATGATCGTCAGTATCAGCCAGGGAGAGAAGCCCTGTTCGACCACCCAGGCCGCGCCGCTCTGGGGCAGCTGGGAAAAGGCCAGGAACGTGTTGTAGACGCCGGCCCCCAGCACGATAAAGAAGATCATGCCGGATGACACCGCCGTCTTCTTCAGGCAATCCATCAGGCGCACGCGGTCCAGGCCACCCTTGATCCAGGCCACCAGTCCGGTGCCGGCCGCACCAATGGCGGCGGCCTCCGTGGGCGTGAACCAGCCCAGGTAGATGCCGCCCACCACCAGGAAAAAGATCAACAGCACCGGCCAGATTTCGATGACGGCCGACAGCCGGGCCGGCCAGGGGACGCGGTCACAGGTGGTTTCGGCGTCCTTCGAGACCCGCACGATCACCGAAATGGCCACCAGGTAGAACACGGCGGCGAGGATGCCCGGCACGAACGCGGCGACGAACAGCTTTGCGATGTTCTGCTCGGTCAGGATCGCGTAGATCACCAGCACCACCGACGGTGGAATCAGGATGCCCAACGTCCCGCCGGCGGCCAGTGCCGCCGTCGCCAGACCACCCGAGTAGCCGTAGCGGCGCAGTTCCGGCAGGGTCACCTGGGCCATGGTGGCGGCGGTGGCCAGTGAGGAGCCGCAGATGGCCCCGAATCCGGCACAGGCGCCGACGGCGGACATGGCGACGCCGCCCCGGCGATGCCCCAGGAACGCCTCGGCCGCCTTGAACAGCGACCGGGACATGCCGCCGTGTGCTGCGAACTGCCCCATCAACAGGAACAGCGGGATAATCGACAGGGAATAGTTGGCAAAGTTGGACCAGCTCAGGTTCTTCATCTGGGCCAGGATGGGCGTCCAGCTCCCGGTTACCAGCCAGGTGCCCACCAGGCCGGTCAGCAGCATGGCCGCGCCGATGGGAATTCGGATAAAGATCAGCGCGATCAGGACCGGGAACGACCACAGGGCGATGTCGATACTGCTCATGCGTGCTCGCCTCCGGAAGCTGAGTGATCGTCGAACGATCCCGTACGCAGCGCGACGATGTCCCGCCACACGGTAAACAGGCTGGTGAGCCAGAACAGGGCCAGCAGGACCATGGCCACGGCATAGGACCACCAGACGGGAATCTGCAGGATGAACGAGGTCTCGCCGTAGGCGTGCTTGTCGAGGGTGCCGGCAAAGTGACGCCAGGCCATGACCGTCACCAGTCCGGTCATCACTACGTCGCCCAGCAGCTGCGTCCAGGCCATCGCTTTGGGGCCCAGGCCCTGGATGAACAGATCCACGCTGATATGGCCCCGGGACAGCTGGCAATAGGGCATGAAGGCAAACACGGCCAGGCCGCAGAGGATTTCCACCAGCTCGTAATCCCCGGGGATCGCGGACAACCCGGCCGATGTCAGGGCTCGCCCGGTGATGCTGGAACAGGTAATGAGAATGGCGCTGATGAGGAGGAACCCGCTGAAGACAATCAGTATTCGGGCGGATGCGGTGACCAGCGCCTCGATACGGCTATAGAGACCGGCGGAGGAAGAAGTCATTGGTTACCTTGATCTGGAACGGCTTGGGCTCAGAGGCCCGGCCGTTTGCGGCCGGGCCGTTGTCATGGAGAACGGCAGGCGGTGTTCGCCTGCCCCTCACATCTCGGCGTCGTATTTGTCGATCAGCGATTTGGCCGCGTCGTAGAGTTCCTGGCCGTGCAGGCCCTTGTCGTTCATTTCCTCGATCCAGTCAGCTGTCACCGCCTCACTGGCCTTGTGCCAGCGCGCGGTTTCCTTCGCGTCCAGGGTGACGGTCGTGTTGCCGGCCTTGTCCGCGGCTGCGCGGCCTTCGCGGTCGCCCTCATCCATGGCCTGGCCGAAGCGCTTGGCGAGCGCCATGCCGGAGTTGTCATCTATGACTTTCTTCAGGTCGGCGGGCAGGCTCTGGTAGCGGGCCTCATTCATGGCGAACAGGAAGGTGCCCGTATACAGGCCACGCTTGCCGGAGAATTGGGTGTGGTAGGGCGCCAGCTCCGCGATCTTCAGGGCGGTGGTGACCTCGAAGGGCATCACGGTGCCGTCGATCACCCCTTTGGAGAGGGCTTCCGGGGTGGCGGACACGGGCATGCCGATGGCGCTGGCGCCCAGGGAGCCCAGCATGGCATTGACCACCCGTGACGTGCCGCGGATTTTCAGACCGTCGAGGTCCTCAAGGGAGCGGACCGCCTGGTTGCGGGTGTGGAGCAGGCCGGGACCGTGGGTATGGACCGCAAGCACATGGATGCCCTTCAGATCCCCTTTCATATACTTTTCGTAGTACGCCTGGAACGCCATGGACGTGGCGGTGGCGTTGGTCATCATGAACGGCAGTTCGAACACTTCGGTCTTGGGGAAGCGGCCCGGTGTATAGCCGAACAGTGTCCAGGTGAGGTCCACCACGCCGTCCCGTACTTGATCGACGAGATCGGCGGGGCGGCCGCCAAGCTGCATGGAGGGATACAGCTGGACTTCGATTCGCCCACCGGACTCCGCTTCGATCTTCTTGGCCCAGGGTTCAAGGACTTTGGCGGGAATCGTCGCCTGCGGCGGGAGCATCTGGTGCAGGCGCAGGACGACATCGGCAGCCTGGGCGGATGCTGCACTTCCTGCCAGGAAGAGAACCACCAGCAACCTGGAAACCAGCAACTTCAACATGGGATCACCTCGTCTTGTTTTTGTAGTGCGTACGGATTGTCGTGCGTTGATAGCCCCTTGCGCGCGGCAGGCATTCTGAGGGCTTGTTTTTATCAATAATATATCAACTTTGTTGATACTGTGTTTGCAATGTATACCCGTGGACTGGTGAGCGCAAGGTGTCCCCTGAAAAAGACATCAGTGCGGCCGGTATCATCCACATAAACTGTGGATAACTCCGTGGGTAAGCTCAGGATGAACGGTGCCGGACCCGATGGGGCCTGACATGGCGCGTTGTGACCGGTAAATGACCAGAAGTGTCCGGGCGGTGGAGTATGCGGTCATAAGCTGAGCAGTGGAGCGGCGAGGCTTTCTTTCCAGGGGGTATTGTCGGAGTCCGGACGGTCTGAACACTGTCGCTTCAGGAAACCGGTCACAGAATCCGGCTGATGAACCCGGTCGGCGGCAGAAGACTGCGCTAGAATCGACCGGATCAACCGGCGTCTGTCTTACAGGCGTCAAGGCCCTCTCCGACAGGACGTTGTCGTCATGGAAGAACGCACCCGCATGCCGCTGGATACGGCCACCCGTTACGGGCTCATTGTGATGGCCCTGGCTCAGGGCTGGCTGTTGTATTTCCTCCACCTCGCCATGGATCAGCGATTCTGGCCGGCCACCGACGTCACCTGGCTGGTCGCGTTGTATACCGTCATCGTCGGCGTACCAGCCTTTTTTTACCTGGGTCTGGAAAAACTGAAGGACGCCCGCAACCTGATCGCCGCCGGGCTGCTGACGCCCCTGCTTTTCGGGCTGGGGTGGCACCTGGGGTGGCTCACCTCGGGGAGCCGAAGCTCCGGCACGGTTGAGTTCGGCTTTTTCTTCGGCAGCAGTATTGGCATGGCCCTGTTCATCCTTGCGCTTTATTTTCGCAGCTGGTCGTTCAACGAGCGACTGACCTTCCGCTACAGCCAGCTGCTGGAGTATTCCTGGCAGCAGGCCCAGACCATAGCGATGGTCGGGCTCTTCATCCTGGCGTTCTGGCTGCTCCTGCTGATCTGGGCAATGCTGTTCAAGGTGATCGGCATCGAATTCTTTGCCGATCTGTTTGGCGAACCCCTGTTTATATACCCGGTAACGGCGCTGGTCGGAGGTTGGGGGCTGGTGCTGAACCGCGAGCGCATCCGTTTGATGGTGACGATCCGGGTCGTATGTGAAGCGTTGATCAGGGCCCTGCTGCCCCTGGCTGCCCTGATCACGGTCCTGTTTCTGGCTGCGCTGCCCTTTACTGGACTGGATGCCATCTGGGACACCGGTCGGGCCGCCCTGTTGATGATGGTCCTGACGGTGGTGGTGCTGTTCTTCTTCAATGCGGTGCTGACCGATGATCCAGACCATCCCGACTATCCGGCCTGGCTGCGACGGTTCGTGTTGTTCGGTATTCTGCTGCTGCCCATTAATTCGCTGTTGGCGGCCTGGGCGCTTGGTTTGCGGATCGATCAGTACGGGCTGACTGTCGACCGTCTCATTGCTGCGGTCCTCCAGCTGTTGATCGCCGCGTTCACGCTTACTTACGCCGTGATCATCCCTTGGTGTCGCCGCCGGGCACTTTGCGGTATCCGAACGGCCAATCAATGGCTGGCCCTGCTGGTCGCCGCGATCCTGATCCTGATTCACACGCCGTTCGCGGATCTGCGTCACTGGTCGGCCCAAAGCCAGGTGAACCGGCTGATCAGCGGTCGCGTGACACCCGAGGCGTTCGACTATCGATACCTGCGCTTCGAGCTTGGCCAGTACGGTCGGGACGCCTTGGAGGCACTCGGGCAATCGGACTTTGCAAAGAATCATCCAGTCGTGGGCCTGCGCATCGAGACTGTTTCCACACTTGATAACCGCTGGCAGGACCTGCCGGATATCAAAGCGGACGATCTGTCGGCGATCCGGCGTGTTGTTGAAGTGACACCCGAAGGCGCCCTTGTGCCGGACAGTCTGTTGAGGCGCTTTATTGACGATGCTCCAGGCTGCCTCACCTGGAAGCAGCACTGCCGCCTGGTCCGTGTAGAGGATGCAGTACCCGGACCGCAGTGGTGGGGCCTCACGGTACAAAGCTATCCGCCCGGCAGGGTGTATGAGGCCCGGGACGACGACTGGCTGCAGATTGGCACGGTATCAGGCCGAACCTGCGCGAAGGCCATGGTGCTGCGCCTGAAGGATGGCGTGCAATTGAAGCGGGTGCCGGGCAGCCGCTTCGTTTATGGGGATGGCGAATGCTTCTATCGGATCGATGCTGACGATGCCTACCTGCGATCGCTGAGCGCGCGGTAGGGCACGGTCAGCCAACGACATACCCGAGTTGTTCCGGCAACCACAGCGCAATCCCCGGCATCAGCATCACCAGCACCAGACTGACGGCCATGGCGGCGATGAACACCAGTGCCCAGCCTATGGTGTGTTCCAGCCGGATGTTGGCCACGCGGGTGGTGACCATCAGGTTGACCGCAACCGGCGGCGTGAACTGGCCGATGGCGATGTTCATGGCCAGCAGGATGCCGAACCAGATCGGGTTCCAGTCGAAGTGATTCATCATCGGCAGGACGATCGGGATCAGGATCAGGTAGATCGAAATCGCGTCCAGCAGCATGCCGGCAATCAGCACCAGCACCATGACCAGACCCAGCAGCACCCAGCCGTTGTCCGACAGGGACAGCAGGGCATTGGCCAGGTGGTTGAACGTGCCCAGGGTCGTGCCGGCCCAGGCGAAAATACCGGCCAGCGCGATGATGAACATGACCACGCCGGAGGTCACAGCCGCCTCGGACATCAGCCCCCACAGATCCCGCAGGCTCAGGTTGCGATAGATCAGGCAGCCCACCAACACGCCGTAGGCTACGGCGACCACCGCCGCTTCAGTGGGCGTGAACAGGCCCGAGCGCAGGCCGCCCAGGATGATCACCGGCGCGAACAGGGCGGGAATGGCCGCCTTGAAGCTCGGCCAGAACGCCGGGCGCTCGACGGTCTCCGGGTCTTCCCAGCGGTATTTTTTTGCGAAATACAGCGCCGGCGCCAGCAGGGAAATGCCCGCCAGGATGCCCGGGAACAGCCCGGCGGCGAATAGGGCCCGCAGGTCCACGCCCGGCACCACGATGGAGTAGAGGATCAGGGCGATGGACGGCGGAATCAGGATCGCGGTTGAAGAGGACGCCGCGATCAGCGAAGCGGAAAACGGCTTTGGGTATCCGGCTTTATGCATGCTCGGCAGCATCACCATCGCCACTGCGGCCGCGTCCGCCGGCCCGGAACCGCTCATGCCGCCCATGATCAGGCACACCAGCACGGCGACGACCGTCAGACCGCCGTGACGCGGCCCGATAATGGCCTGGGCGAAACGCACCAGGCTGGCGGCGACCCCGGCCCTTTCGAAGATCAGGCCGGTGAGGATAAACAGGGGAATGGCAATCAGCGGGTACTTGGCCACGCTGTTGTAGGTGTTGGTGCCGAAGGTGCCCAGCATCGTCGGCGGCAGGCCCGCGACGATGCCCACCAGACCGCCGACGCCCAGCGCAATCGCCACCGGCATGCCCAGCAGCAGCGCCAGCAGGAAACTGCCGATCATCAGCAGATCAGGACTCATGGACCACCTCCGGGTCGTGCTTGCCGCGCAGGCGATCGATCAGGTTCTGGGTCATGCGGAGGATGATGACCACGGAGAGGATCGGCAACCACACCACGTAAATCCAGTTGGGCAGCCCCAGCCCCGGTGACAGCGAGTCCCACTGATACTCCTGCAGGGCAAAGGTGCTGCCATACCAGGTCATCACGCCCAGCACCGCTACGCTGGCGGCCCACTGCAGTACAAACACGATCTTCCGGGCCCAGGGCGGCAGGTGGTGCTCGACCAGTTCGATGCGGATGTGCTGGTTGTGGCGCGCCGCCACCGCAGCCCCGGCAAACGTGAGCAGCACCAGGCAGAACACCGAGAATTCCTCGGTGAAGGCAAAGGACGCATCGGTGGCGTAACGCACGATCACATTACCGAGGCTGATCAGGCAGATCGCTACCAGGGCGAGGGTGGCCAGCCAGGCATCGGGCCGGAATTTGGGACGACGGGAGGGCATGGGGACTCCAGGTGGCAGGAAGACGCCCGCCAAAAAAACGGGCGTCGGGGACGATCGGTATTACTGGGCGCGGTTGGCGACCGCGTCCTGCGCCTGCTTGACCAGGTCTCCGCCGATGCGCGGCGTCCACTTGTCGTAGACCGACTGGGTCGCCTTGACGAAGGCATCGTGCTGGGCCGGGGTCAGCTCGGTGACTTCCACGCCCCGCTCCTTGATCGCAGCCAGGGTGTCGTCGAGTTCACCGCGGGATTTCTGGATCTCCCACTGACCGGCGTCGATGGCGGCCTGTTTCAGCAGCGCCTGGTCTTCGGGGCTGAACGTGTCCCACACGCGGTTGCTGATGGCAAACACCAGCGGGTCAGCCATGTAGTGCCAGCGGGTCAGGTGGTTCTGGCCGACCTGATCGATGCGGGCCACGTCAAACACGGACAGCGGGTTTTCCTGGCCGTCGACGGCACCGGTGGTCAGGGCCGGCTTGGCGTCTGCCCAGCTCATCTGCGTCGGGTTGGCACCCAGCGCGGTGAAGGTGTCCTGGAACAGCGGCGAACCCACCACGCGGATTTTCAGGCCGTCCAGATCCGCCGGCTCGTCGATGGTCAGCTTGGAGTTGGACAGCTCGCGGAAGCCGTTCTCGCCCCAGGCCAGCGGAGTCACGCCGCGCTTCTTGATGGCCGCGAAGATGGCCTCGCCGGCGTCACCCTGGGTAATCGCATCGATCGCCGCGTAGTCCGGCATCAGGAACGGCAGGGAGAACAGGTTCAGCTCCGGCACCTGCGGCGACCAGTTGATGGTGGAACCGACCGCCATGTCGATCAGGCCGGAGCGCATGGCCGAGAACTCCTTGGTCTGGTCGCCGGAGACCAGTTGGGAGTTGCTGTAGATCTTCATGTTGATGCGCCCGTCGGAGCGCTCCTTGACCAGTTCGACCCATTTGTCGGCAGCCTGCCCCCAGGGAAAGGCGGAAGGCAGGACCGTGGACACCGTGTATTCGTCTTTGTACTGGGCCTGGGAGGCGGCACTGAACAGCAGCGTAGCCGCCGCGGCAGCCAGAAGGGTGCAACGTTTCAACATGTTGTTTTCCTTTTTATTGGAATGGGACGACCGCGGCGCGGCAATCAGAGTGCGCTTCGTTAGGCGATTATAGGAAGGGTCCTAACGGGACGCAAAAGGTGGGATTGCTAACCGGTTGTTCTCTCAATGAATTGGCGCTTTCCGAGCCGTAAGCGATTCGGCGAATCACCTGGATGGGCAGACCGCCGGTTGCTCGTTATCCACAGACGATCATGTCCACAGAATCTGTGGATAAGTGCGTGAGTAACGTCTGGAAGAACGTCGGTGGGCGAGTTGGCTGTAGCGGTGGCCGGTCATGGCTGGCAAATGACCAGCCTGTCGAGGTTTTCGCCAGGCTGGTCATCGAATCGCCAATCCGGTGCCGTTATTCGGCCTTGTCCACCGACAGCGCCACGGCGGCAGTGATCTGGATCACCACTTCCCGGCCGACCTGGTCGTTGCTCAGTTTGACGTCGTCACGCACCGGCACCTGACGGACATCGCCGTTGGGAAATTCCAGCGTGGCGGTGTGGTGTTCCAGGTTGACCGATTTGACCACCGCGGTGACCTGCGCCGTACCGCCGGCAAACCCCCGCGGTTTCTGGCCTTCCGGGGCGGCGGCGGCCATGCCGGCGGCACCGTCGGTGGACGTCTCGCCGATCGCTTTCAGGTAAACGACGGTTTCTTCGGTGTAGACCACCGTGACCCGGTCACCCACCTCCACCTGATTGAAATTCACCGCGTCGGGTCCGACGGTGATGGTCTTCATGTTGCCGTCATCGTCTGCGAGTGTGACGGTGCGGGCGTCGTAGTTGATGGTTCGGATGGTGGCTTCAAGACGTTCGGTGCGGGTGTGGACGCCGCCGGGGACGCCTTTTTCCATGGTGGTGGATTCCGACACATCGGTCTTCAACGGTTTTTCCGACGGGGTGCTGCAGGCGCTGAGCAGGCCAGCAACCAGAACGAGAGCGGTGGCAATACAGGGAAGTCGGGATAAGAAAGGCATGCCATATCCTCCGTTAGCCTCATGGGCTCGATTCGGTCCATTCATCAGCTGACAGGCCAAACGGCGACACGGCGGGAGTCATATGACGCCAGCAGGATCAGTATAGGCGAAGGCGCCGGCCCTGTCCGGTGAGGCCAGGGCCGGCGCGGGCGATCAGGCGGCCAGGGACTCGCGCATCAGGTTGAGCAGGCCGCCCTTGAGGATCATCCGGATCTGGCGGTCGCTGAGATCGTGGGTCAGCTCGTAGCGCTGACCGCTGCGGGTGTTTTTTGCGGCCAACTGACCGCCTTGCGCCAGCGTCTCGGCCAGGGCGTCCAGCGCCAGTTCGTCGCCCTGTTCGATGTCGTCGTAATCCTCGGGGCGCGTAAAGCGCAGCGGCAAAATGCCGAAGTTGCACAGGTTCTGCCAGTGGATGCGGGAATAGCTCTTGGCCATGACCACCCGAACGCCCAGGTAACGCGGCGCCAGTGCCGCGTGTTCGCGGCTGGAGCCTTGCCCGTAGTTCTCGCCGCCGACGATCATCGAGCCGTGTTCCTGATACTTCTTCGCCCGTTCCGGATAGGACGCGTCGACCCGGGTGTAGGTGAACTCGCTGATCGCCGGGATGTTGCTGCGGAACGGCAGGATCCGAGACCCGGCAGGCAGGATTTCGTCGGTGGAGATGTCGTCGCCCACCTTGAGCAGCACCGGCGCGGTCAGTTCGTCCGGCAGGCCATCGAACTGGGGCAGGGTGCTGATGTTGGGCCCCTTCTCGACGACGGTCAGCTCCGGATGCTGCGCCGGCGGGCGAATGTTGCGGTCCTCCACGTAGAACGACCGGCTGTCGTCGAAGGTCGGATAGTCGATGTCCAGGTCGCGGGGGTCGGTGATCTCACCCATCAGGGCGGATGCCGTGGCGGTTTCCGGACTGCACAGGCAAACCTTGTCTTCCTCGGTGCCGGAGCGCCCGGCAAAATTGCGCGGCACCGTGCGCAGGCTGATCTGGTCCGTGGCCGGTGCCTGGCCCATGCCGATGCAGCCATTGCAACCGGTCTGGTGCAGGCGGGCGCCGGCGCTGAGCAGGTCACTCAGGTGCCCCAGCTTGGCCAGGTTTTCCAGGATCTGGCGGGACGTCGGGTTGATATCGAACGACACCCGCTCATGCACCTGGCGGCCCTTCACCACCATGGCCGGCACCGCAAAATCCCGCAGTCCCGGATTGGCGGAAGAGCCGATGTAGGCCTGGTAGATGGGCTCACCTGCCACTTCGCGCACGGGCACGACTTTGCCCGGGCTGCTGGGCAGGGCGATCAAAGGCTCCAGCTTGCCCAGATCGATTTCGTCGTGTTCGTCGTAGGTGGCGCCCTGATCCGCCTCCAGTCGCTTGAAATCGTCGGCCCGCTGCTGCTGTTTGAGAAAATCCCGCACCGCGTCATCGGCGGGGAATACGGTGGTGGTGTGGCCCATTTCCTGGCCCATGTTGGCGATCACGTGGCGATCCATGGCGGACAGGTGCTTGAGGCCGGGGCCGTAGTACTCGATGATCCGGCCGGCACCGCCTTTCACGTCATGGCGGCGCAGCATCTCCAGCACCACGTCCTTGGCGCTGACCCAGTCCGGCAGTTTGCCGGTGAGTTTCACGCCCATCACTTTGGGCATGTTCAGGTAGAACGGCTGCCCGCAGATGGCCATGGCCACCGCCAGGCCGCCGGCACCGATGGCCAGCATGCCCAGTGAGCCCGCGGCACAGGTGTGGCTGTCCGAACCCAGCAGGGTTTTGCCGGGTTTGCCGAAACGCTCCATGTGGACCGGGTGGCTCACCCCCGAGCCGGGCGGGCTGAACCAGAGGCCGAATTTCTCGCAGGCGCTGCGCAGGAACAGGTGGTCGTCCGGGTTGCGGTGGTCGGTCTGCAGCAGGTTATGGTCGACGTACTGGGCAGACACTTCGGTGCGGGCGTGATCCAGACCCATGGCTTCCAGTTCCAGCATCACCAGGGTGCCGGTGGCGTCCTGGGTGAGGGTCTGGTCGATGGTCAGGCCGATTTCCTCACCGGCTTTCATACGACCGTCGGCCAGGTGGGATGCGATCAGTTTTTGCGTGACGTTGCGGGGTTGATGATTGCGTTTTTCCGCCATTGGGATCACCTCCGTGGCGAGCCGAATTTCGGATGCGTTTGGACTGCGTTATCTATCAATATGCGTGTCAAATTGGCCGGAAACAAGCCAGGGCCCTTTCGCTGGCCGAATCTACAGCCCCTGGGCGCCCCGACGAAGCCATTCATGTACGAACGCCAGTTTGCGTCGTGCCACGTCAGACAGGACGAAGGGATAAAGATCCGACAGTCCCATGGAGCGGTTGACGTGATTCACACCAACGGTTAACGACGCGGCGATCTGTATCAGACGGTCGGCATCTGTTTCTGAGTAAGGATCCCAACCCGAGTGGGGCAGCATCGGTGAGGACAGGCCCGAGGCGATGAAACTGTCTGTGATATCCGTCAGGTGCAATAGATGGGCCGCAGTCTCCGCCCAGTCTTCATGGGGGTGCGCCGATGCATACGTCGTCAGGTAGCGCTGTGTCCAATCAGCAGGAGGGCCTTGTTCATAATGCATTTGCAACGCGGACGTGTAGTCCTCTCTCTCATCACCGAACATAGCGCGAAAGGCGTCCAGGAAGTCGCTGCGCAGGCTCAGTCGCCACCAGAGCATGTGCGAAATTTCATGGCGCATATGGCCGATCATCGTCCGGTATGGTTCGGCCAGTTGTTGCCTGCGGGCCGTTCGGACGACCGGGTCGGCTTCTGCGACGCTGATGGTCACGACGCCTTGTGCGTGCCCCATCATAACGGGCGTCAGCCCCTCAGCCAGCATATGGAAAACCGGTTTTACACCAGGGTCTTCGGGTCGGAACCAGTGCCAGCGGCCCAGGTTATCCAGCGTCCAGCGCTTGGCGGCTTCGGTCAGGGCCCAGTTGGGCATGGCGTCGGGAATGTCCGGGTCGGGCGCCAGCGCGGTCATGGCGCAGGAGCGGCAAAACGCCCCCTGTCTCGGTGCGATCCAGTTGCAGCCGATCACATCACGGTTGATACAGAATGGCGGCATGGGCAGGAAAGCCCGCGCCTGCGGATCATAGGCGACGGGGGTGCCGTCGGCGGTGGCCAGGTTGTCGAACCAGAGCGAACCGGAACCGACGGGATTGGTAAACACGCGCATGGCAGAAGCCTTTGAGCGAAAAGGTGGCCCCAGTATGGTGTTGTTGGCGCAGAATGTCAGCCCGGGTTCAATGGGGCGCGCCGGGCGTTATCTCGTCCGAAAAGTAGTCCTCTATCCAGTCGAACAGTTTGCCCGTGTTCATGTCGGCCAGCGGCATGCGCTGGAAATCCATCCCGATCTCTTCATCGATGGTGGAAAACTGGTAGAGCAGGGCACCCGGGTCTTCATCATGCAACACCATCACGATGCGCCGACGGGTCTGCAGGCAATCGATGGTCATGGCATCGGCCGGTATCCCGATGTCTCGCATGCCCCGGCGCACGCCCACGACTGGATTGATGTGCTGGTGCGCCGCCTGGATGCGGGCGTGGGCCTCGCTGGCCATATCGGACAGGGCTTTCAGGGCTTGTTCGGACATCGGGGACTCCTTGATCCATGGCAGGACGCAGGGTAGCAGAAATCGCGGCCTGCGCCCTCCAGCATCGCCCGGACCGGTCAGCCAGGAGGTGGTTCAAATCCATCCGGCCCCGACTGCATTCTGGCTCGATGGCGGCTTTGCGCATTAGACTTCGTCCTCTAGCATCCGGCGCTTGACGGCGCCCGGCAAACCAGACCCTGGAGAACCCCGAATGATCAGTTGGGACGACTTTGAGAAAGTGGAATTGCGTATCGGCACCATCATTGAGGTGTCGGACTTTCCCGAGGCCCGCAAACCGGCCTACAAGCTGAAGGTGGATTTCGGCCCGGAAGTGGGTGTGCGTAAATCCAGCGCACAGATTACGGATCTCTACGACAAGGAAAGCCTGCTGGGTAAGCAGGTGCTGGCGGTCACCAATTTCCCGCCGAAACAGATCGGCCCGTTCGTCTCCGAATGCCTGGTGACGGGCGTTCATAATGAGGATGGCGCTGTGTCCCTGGTCGGGCCGGACTCGGGGGTGCGTAACGGTCAGCGACTCTGCTGATTGATGTCGATCGGTGCGATGATGGCAGGCGAAACCGCTGATTCTGCCACCGAAACGGGAGGTGCATCGCCATGCCTTATCATCGCAAAGACGATCTGCCCGAGAGCGTCCGCAAACACCTGCCGCCCCATGCCCTGGACATCTATCTGAAGGCCTTCAATTCAGCGTGGGACGAATACAGCGATCCTGACAGCCGCAGGGGTGATGAGAGCCGCGAGGCGGTGGCCCACAAGGTGGCCTGGGCGGCGGTTAAGCAGCAATACCTTAAGGAGGGCGATCGCTGGGTGAGGCGTTCCGGTTAACGCCCCACTCGGCGCTTCAAAGACTGGCCATTTCGTTCTGCAGGTCGTTCTTCAGGTCGGTCGGCGAGGTGATCCAAAGGGTGCCGTCCGTCCCCGGGAAGACGCCGATTTCCAGACCGTCTTTGGTCAGTCCGGGCACCCATTTGTTGAAGAATTCGGGCAGCGACAGACGCTTGGGTCTCAGGCCGCCGGCGTCGCCGGCGTACTGTGCGGCAAACGATTCGCTGGGCCAGACCGGCAGATAGGCCACGTCATCGTCGTCGGAGACAATCTTCAGGAAGCGGTTGTCAGCGTTGATGAGGATCCAGATGTCGCGCTCTTCGATCACCGTATCGAGGAAGTAATCGAAGCGTTCCTCGCCGTCGAGTTCGAGGATGGTGTCCAGCGGTTCCTGATTCATGGGAAAGCTCTCTGTGTCATGCGTCGCCCACTATAGCATGGCGTCCGGCTTGTCTGCTGTCCTGAAACCGCGCCGACAGATCAGGCAAACAGGCGCATGCCCCTTTCGGAAATTGCCTTGAAGCCCGAGACCACATGTTCGGCCAGCGCGTCTTCAATCGGGCCCGATCCGTCCCGCTTGGCCAGGGTCATCCGGTACTCACCCATCTCCGGCAGGCCATGGTCGGCGCTCAGGTGAATCATGTCGTCGTCGATCACGCTGATGGGCAGCGGCGCAACCGCCAGGTCGGCCCGCACCGCGGCGATCTGGGCCTGGCAGAACTCGCTGGTGTAGGCGATGCGGTAGTCGATCCCGGCTTCGTCCAGTGCCTTGAGCGCCATGTCCCGCCAGTAGCAGCCGGGCTCGGCCAGGGCGATTGGCAACGGCCGCGTGTCGAGGGTGGTGCCGTTTCGCGCGCCGAGCCACACCAGCGGTTCGGAGTGGATAGGCGCCTGGTTGTCGAGCTCCGGATCGAAACTGAAGATCGCGATGTCGATCTCGCCGGCGTTAATACGACGGCGCAGGTTATTGGTCGGGCCCAGATGCACATCCACTTCAACATGAGGATGGGACGCAGCGAATCGCCGCAGGATTTCCGGCATGGCGACAATGCCGTTGTCATTGGGCGCGCCCAGCCGGACACGCCCCTGGAACTCGGACGACCGGAAGCGGGAAAAGGCCTCGTCGTTCAGGCGCAGCAGCTTGCGGGCATAGCCCAGCAGGATCTCGCCATCACTGGTCAGGCTGACCCGTCGGGTTTCCCGCAGGAAGAGCTCGCGGCCCACCATCGCCTCCAGCTTCTTGACCTGCAGACTGATGGCGGACGCGCTGCGGTGAACCTGCGTGGCGGCCCGTGAGAAATTACCGGTCTCGCAGATGGCCACAAAGGTCCGGGCGAGATCAAGATCCAGGTTGGGCAGGGGCGATGCGAGGGACATGGCTGTGTATCTTTGAGAATTTCTCAAAGCATGGGTCAAATCTTCTCGTTTGTCTAATCAATAGGCGCGCGGCAAGGTGATCGAAACACAGGAGGTTTCGATGGCTACTTTCACGGCACACCAGAGGACCGAACGCACCCGGCTCCTTCGCTCTCTGCGCGATTGGGCCCGGGATCACCGCGGATGTCACGTCGTCCGCCACCCGCAACAGGCCCGTCTCAAACAACTGGAACGCCTACTGGCCACGCTGGATGATCGGGCCCTGGACGATGTCGTCGGCGTACCGCGAGACGCTCTTGAAGCGGCTTTGAGGTTACCGCCCGAGCGCGCCCTGGAACGGGTGGCGACGCTGATGCGTGATGCCGACTCGCGGGAGGGATGAGTCGATGGCGAACAGGAACGGCGTTGATGCGTGCTGCGACTGGCAGCTCCCCGGTACCCTTGACTATCAGGGGCGCGAAGTCCGGTACGGTCGGCTGGGAGACGGCCCGCCGATGGTGATGGTTCACGGCACGCCCTGGTCGTCGTTCAATCTGCGTCACCTGATCCGGTCGCTGTCCGCAAAGCACACCGTCTACTTTTACGATTTGCTGGGCTATGGCCAGTCGAGCATGGCCGAGGGGGACGTCTCGCTGGGCGTGCAAAACGAGGTGCTGGCGCGCCTGCTGGATCACTGGGGCCTGGATAATCCGCGGGTGGTCGGCCATGACTTTGGTGGGGCCACCGTCCTGAGAACGCACCTGCTGAATGGGCGATCCTTCCGGAAAATCATGTTGATTGACCCGGTGGCGGTCTCGCCCTGGGGCTCGCCGTTCTTCCGGCACGTCAATGAACACGAGGCTGCGTTTTCCGGTGTGCCCGATTTTATCCATCAGGCGATCGTTCGGACCTACGTGCAAACAGCGGCTCACCAGCCGTTGGATGACGCCACACTGGACGGCATTGTCCGGCCCTGGACCGGCGAGCAGGGGCAGCCCGCTTTCTATCGTCAGATCGCCCAGGCGGATTCGCGCTACACGGACGAGGTCCAAACACGGTATCCAACGATCACCACGCCGACCCTCATCCTGTGGGGGCGGGAGGATCGCTGGATTCCGCTGGAACGCGGTGAAACCCTCCGTGGTTTGATTCCATCTTCGGAGTTGCGCGTGGTCGACGACGCGGGCCATCTCGTGATCGAGGAGAAGCCGGACCAGCTGGTGCAACACATTGTGCACTTTGCCGGAACGACCCCGTGACCGGGACAATCAGAGCGTCGGCGTCACATCGTGCAGGGCCCGGTCCAGGCGTTCGACGATGGTGTCGATCTCCTGGTCGGTCGCCGTCAGCGCCGGGCTGAAGTTGAGCACGTTGTTGAAGCCCGGTACGCAGCGATTGGTGCGGCCAATCAGCAAGCCATGGGCTTTGCAGCGGGCAACGATGGCCATGGGAACGGATTCCTCCACCGGTCGGCGGGAGGCGCGATCGGTCACCAGTTCGATACCCTGGAACAGGCCCTTGCCGCGAATGTCCCCGATCAATGAATAGCGCTCGGCCAGGTCGCGGAAGCCGGCCATCAGCCGTTCCCCCTGGCGGGCACTGTTTTCCACCAGTCCCTCGCGCTCGATGATCGACACGTTAGCCAGCGCTGCCGCCTGGGACGCGAGGCAGCCACCGAAGGTGGAAATGTCGCGGAAATAACCGAGGGTGTCCCCTTCGGCTTCTTTCAGCAATTCGTAGACTCGCTCCGTGGTCACGGTGCAGGAAATGGCGGCGTATCCGGACGCCACGCCCTTCGCCATGGTCACGATGTCCGGTGTGATGCCATCGTGCTGGTACCCGAACCAGGTGCCGGTCCGGCCCATGCCGCAGACCACCTCGTCCATAATCAGCAACACGTCGTGACGATCGCAGATCTCGCGTACCGCCTTCAGGTAGCCGGCGGGTGGGGGAATGATGCCGCCACCGGCGGTGATGGGTTCAATGATGACCGCGCCCACGGTGTCAGGACCTTCCCGCAGGATCACGTCCTCCATGGCCTGGGCCGCCCGTGCGCCGTAGTCGTCGACGTCGCCATACTGGCTGCGGTATTCGCAGCAGTGGGGAAATTCCACGAACCCCGGCAGGAAAGGACCAAAGTGCTCACGCCGCTCCATCTGCCCGGTCGCGCTCAGCGCCGCCAGGGTGGTGCCGTGGTAGTCGCGCTCGCGGTAGAGGATCTTGTGCTTGCGGCCGCCGTGGTGCTTGTGGGCGATCTGGCGCACCATCTTGAAGGCCTTCTCGTTCGCCTCCGATCCGGAACTGGAGTAGTAGACCCGGCTCATACCCGGCATCTTGCCCAGCAGTTTCTCGGCGAACGCCGACGCCGGTTTGCTTGCCATGGAGCCGGCGAAATAATTCAGTTCCAGCAGCTGTTGGTGGACGGCATCGGCGATCTCCCGTCGCCCGTAGCCCACATTGGTCACCCAGACACCGCCGGCGGTGGCGTCCAGGTACTCCTGGCCGTCGATGTCCCAGAGCCAGAGACCCTCGCCACGGACGAACATGGTCAGCCCCGCGTCCGCCGCCTGCCCTGTCGTCATGTGGTGCCAGACGTGGGCCTTGTCCCAGGCTTTCAGCGTGTCGGTATCCTGCTCGAAGGTGCTCATCGACTCGTTCCTCAATATCAAGCGGTTGCTGGGGCTCGCCGGCAGAGAGCAGAGCCCCTCCTGTCACTGTAGACCCGTCCCCGACAACCTTCCGGTCGGCCGGTTGACCGATGTGAAGTCCACGATTCAGGACGAGTCTTCAGAAAGAGAGTGACGGCCGCAAGGGCGTTGGGCAAGGACATGAGGGGTTTATAAGAAACACTTAATGTTTCGTGCATAGACTTCCCCTGTCAGTAAGGACCCGCGGTGGGCCACTTGCTCTGGCACTGAGCCAGGCGAAGGCACGCCGTGGTTACGAAAGGATCCACTCAACAGGAAGCCGAGACCGATCATGTCCACCACCACACACACCAAAGCCTACAGCATGCCCCAGATCGTCCTGCACTGGGCCATCGCGATATTGATCGTTGCGAATTACATCGTCAGTGACGGGATGGGTCACCAGTTGGACGAGCATCTTGAAAACGCCGGATTCCAGACGAACTGGGTGGGGACGTTTCACGTTTATGTGGGGCTGACGGTCATTGGCCTGGTGCTGGTCCGCCTGATCGTCCGACTGGTTAGCCCGGTCCCTGAAGTCGTCAGCGCGGGGCATCCTCTGCTCGACAAGGCGCAGAAACTGGCCCATGGCCTGCTTTATCTCCTGATGCTGCTGGTGCCGGTTTTCGGCGCGATGGCGTGGTACCTGGGAATGGAATTCATGGGGGACGTCCACGTGATCGCCATGAATACCATGATGATCATCGCCTTGCTGCATGCCCTCGCTGCCCTCTACCACCACCATGTGCTGAAAGATCGAGTGCTGATGCGGATGCTGGGACGGGAGTGACGCCCTGTCAGGAAGGCGGACTTCCGGGTGCCACGTTCCCGCGTCTGGCGTCATTGCCTCTCCGAATCGTCGGATGGGCTTGACCCTGTAATCACTACAGGGTTTGAAATGGCCATATTCCATTTCATGGCCGGCACTCGGGAGCCCTGCAATGCAACGCGAAGAAATCAACGATTACTACAACAAGGCTGCGCGCTATTACGATCTTCTGACCGGCTGGATCTTCCAGCGACTGTTTCGGGTCGAGGACCGGTATCGCCAGCGCAGTGTCGATCTCCTGGGTGATATACACGGCGCCCGTGTTCTTGATATCGGATGCGGAACGGGGCGCAACTTTTCCTACCTGGTGCCGAAGCTGGGGCCGGAGGGGAGGTTGCTCGGGGTTGACCTGTCCCGGGGAATGCTTGCCAGGGCTCGCCAAAAGGTCGAACGGAACGGGTGGCACCAGGTCGCCGTTGCACAGCAGGACGCCGCCCGCCTTGACGACGTTGCGCCGTCGTTTGACGCGGTGATCGCCAGCTGGTGCCTGGGCATTGTCTACGATTTGCCAGCCGCACTCGAGCGGGCACTGGGCCTGTTACGCCCGGGTGGACGGCTGGTGATCCTGGACTTTCAGGGCAGCCGGCCGGAACGGGGTCTGCTGCGCCACCTCTATCCGATCTACAGCAAGCTGCTTCAAGTCACGGGTATCGACACGGCCGAGGACCTCGACCACGACCGGCTGAAGGCTAAATGGGCGCAAGGCCGGGCTTATCTTGAAGCGCAGTTGGACGATGTCCAGCAGGAAGATTACCTGAACGGCCTGGGACTTTTGATCAGTGGCACAAAACCGGGCTCCCATTAAGCCCGCCGGTCAGTGCAGTTTCCTGTCATCGTCCAGGGCGATCCCCAGGGCCTGCAATTGCTCGCCCAGCTGTTCGTCACCGGTGGCCCGCCACTGCTGGTAGAGCGTCAGCACATCATCAACACTGGAGCCTGCCTTGCGGGTGCAGGCCCGGGCGACCAGATCCAGGAAGGCGGCGAAGCGATCCGCCAGGTCGGCAAACACGTGGCGGTGGCTGTGGGCGTTGTCGGCCAGGTAGTCGTAGGCGCCACCGCCCATGCCGACGAAATAGTCTTGCCGGAAGCCCTTGCGGGCATAGCGCTCCGGAAACAATGCGCCGACGAACAGGGCCTGGTCGCCCAATTGCCTTAGAATCAGGCAGCGTTCGTGATCGGCGCTGGCTTCGTGTGCGTCCTTGTAGAGCAGGGCCAGTGGCCGCAGGCTCAGTTGCCCCTCGTCATAGCTGAACAGCTGGCGGCTGTCCCCCAGGCGCGCCAGGACCGACCCGACATACCACAATGTATCCTCTTCGGGCCGTGGCGCCAGTGCCTCGGCGCAGTGGACAAGACGCTCCCGGAAATAATCACCCAACGTGCGCTCAAACGTCTGAACAGCGCGTTCCTGCATGGCGACACCTCGTTCTGGCTGACCTTCTTTGACTATAAAACAGCCAATCGCCAATTCAAGGCATAAAGCCGCCGCCGGTTATAGAAAAAGAGTTGATTGAAAGTGCTCAACGTCCACTTGAAAGCGCCGGGACTGCACTTATGTTCGCGATCAGAGAGGGCCGCAACGGCCCATCCATGTGCCGTTTTCTCGTGCATGACCTTTATTCAGGAGGACACCTCAATGCAGATCAAACCGCTCTATGACCGGGTGGTTGTTCGTCGACTGGAAGCCGAAACCACCACCAAAGGCGGGATCCTCATTCCCGACAAGGCGGCCGGCAAATCGACCCAGGGAATCGTGTTGGCGGTGGGTGACGGCGCCTTGCAGGACAACGGCGTCCAGCGTCCGTTGACCGTGAAGGTGGGGGATCGCGTGCTCTTTGAAAAGCACGCCGGCACCGATATCAAACTGAACGACGACATTGGCCTGGTGATTCGTGAATCCGACATCCTGGCTGTTCTTGAGGACGTTGATGCGCAGGAGAAAGCCGCATGAGCGCGAAAGTCATTACCTTTTCCCAAACCGCCCGCGAGCGCATGCTCAAAGGCGTGAATGTCCTGGCCGACGCCGTCAAGGTCACCATGGGACCGAAAGGCCGCAACGTGATCCTGGACAAGAGCTACGGCGCCCCCCGGGTCACCAAGGACGGCGTGTCCGTGGCCAAGGAAATCCAGCTCAAGGACAAGTTCGAGAACATGGGTGCCCAGATGGTAAAAGAAGTGGCGTCCAAGACCGCCGAACTGGCCGGCGACGGCACCACCACGGCCACGCTGCTGGCCCAGGCCATTGTGCGGGAAGGTCATAAGGCCGTTTCGGCCGGCATGAACCCGATGGACTTGAAACGCGGCATCGACCTCGCCGCCAGCGCCGCCGTGGAAGAGCTCAAAAACCTCGCCAAACCCTGCGCCGACAACAAGGCCATCGGCCAGGTTGCCACCGTGTCTGCCAACTGGGATACCGCGATTGGCGACATCCTGGCCGAGGCCATGGAGAAGGTCGGTCGGGGCGGTGTCATCACGGTCGAAGAGGGCAAATCCCTGGAAAACGAACTGGAGGTCGTGGAAGGCATGCAGTTCGATCGCGGCTACCTGTCGCCGTATTTCATCACCAGCCACGACAAGATGCAGGCGGAACTGGACAACCCCTATGTGCTGCTGTTCGACAAGAAAATCAGCAACATCCGCGATCTGTTGCCCGTGCTTGAAGCCGTCGCCAAAGCCGGCCGGCCGTTGATGCTGATCGCCGAGGACGTTGAGGGCGAAGCCCTGGCCACACTGGTGGTGAACAACCTGCGCGGCATCATCAAAGCGGCCGCGGTGAAGGCCCCGGGCTTTGGTGACCGGCGCAAGGCCATGCTGCAGGACATCGCCACGCTGACCGGCGGGCAGGTGATCTCCGAAGAAGTCGGGCTGTCCCTGGCGAAGACCACCCTGGACGAATTGGGTTCCGCCAAGCGGATCGTGATCACCAAGGAGCACACGATCGTCGTGGATGGCGGTGGCAAGAAGGCGGACATCGAGGCCCGGGTTGCCCAGATCCAGAAGGAGATCGACGCGTCCAAGTCCGACTACGACCGCGAAAAGCTGCAGGAACGCGTCGCTAAATTGTCCGGCGGTGTTGCGGTGATCAAGGTCGGCGCGGCCACGGAAATGGAAATGAAGGAGAAAAAGGACCTGGTGGACGATGCCCTGCACGCGACCCGTGCGGCCGTGGAAGAAGGCATCGTGCCGGGCGGCGGGACGGCCCTGATTCGCGCGGCTGATGCCGTGCGCCAGACGCTGAAAACGGCGGCCAACGAAGACCAGAAGGCCGGTGTCCGAATCGCCCTGCGGGCCATGGAAGAGCCGTTCCGTCAGATCGTCTCCAACGCCGGGGTCGAGCCCAGCGTGGTGCTGGACAAGGTGCGCAGCAACGACAGCGTCAGTTGGGGCTACAACGCCCAGACCGAGGCCTACGGCGACATGCTGGACATGGGCATCCTCGACCCGGCCAAAGTCACCCGAACCGCCCTGCAGAACGCCGCCTCCGTGGCCGGCATGATGCTGACGACCGAGGCGATGGTGAGCGAGGCGCCGGAGGAGAAAAAAGCTTCCCATGCCCATGACATGCCGGATTACGATTTCTAGTCGGATCGTTGGATCAGAATCAGGGGGCTGTCATGGCCCCCTTTTTCGGATCGGGAACAGCATCGTATTCAAACACCCTGGGCACCGGCGCATCTTGACTGTTCCGGGTTGCCCATCCCCTCCTTGGCAAACCAACCGATAGCGACCTGCCAGCAGGTATTGACCGGGTTGGTTCTTCGAATCTCGGGAATGGCCAGCAACGTCAGCACACCGCACTGGACGAATTCGGAGATCAATTGATTGTCTTATCCGGCCAGACCCAATGATTTAACAAAGTTTTTCTGCAGTCAGACTTGTTGTTGGGGCGCCTGTGATACCGTCAAACGCTGTTGCGAAAAGCGGCTCGGCAACGACACAGGCCAGGCGCAACGCAACGGTCGAGAGACACGTGCCATCGAAAACCGTCACATCCCGCAAAACAACCCGGCCAGCTCGCTTCATGCGCAAACGGCCTGATAATAACGAACAGCGGCTCCATCGCATCGTGAAACGATGCGTATAACCAAACGCAAGGCGTTTCTTACGTCGTCAATCATTCCTCAAAGGAAAGGGTGTTGTGTATGAAGAAGCTGCTTCAGGTCACGGGGCTGGCCAATCTCCCGGTCAAGTACAAGCTCATGGTGGGTTTTGGGCTTGTCACGCTGACGGTGATTGGCTTGATCGTCATGGGCAGTCTTGGGCGGGACGCCGTCGGAGAGCGCGTGGCCAAGGCGGATCAGGCAAACCGGATTGTCAAGCTACTGCTGGCCGCTCGGGTCAGTGAAAAGAACTTTGAACTGAGGAGCGATCCCCAGGCCGTCTCCGACGCCGGTGACCGGCTTGATGAGGTCATGGCATTGGCCAAGGACCTCAAAGCCCGTTTTGAGGCCCCCGACAATCAGGCCCTGACAGACAAGGTGCTGGAGCGATCCGGCGCGTACCGGAATAACCTGGATCAGTTTGTGTCGCTGGTGGAGCAGAGGAAAACCACGCTCGCCCAGATGCGTGACGCGGCCCGGGAGGCGGAAGCGGCACTGCTCAAGTTGCGCACCAATCTCGCACAGGACGCCTCGCAGTACATCCAGGACCAGAAACCGATTGCCCTGATCCAGGATCGGGTTGAGCAATCGCAGGTATCCGGCGACCTGATTCGCGGTATCTTCGAAGTCCGTGAGGCCGAAAAGAACTTCCTGATCAGCGGCGACAACCAGTACGTGGACGCTGCCAACGCCGGCGTCGAGCAGCTTGACGAGAAAGTCGCCCAGCTGAAGCAGGCTCTCGACAAGGCCGACAACATCGCCCTGGCCGATGCGGCATCCACGCAGGTCAAACAGTACGAGGATGCCTTGCGGCGGTACTTCGATATCGATCGCCAGGAGAAGGTGGCGAAGCAGGGAATGGTCGCCTCCGCCCGCGATGCCATGCAGGTGGCCGAGCAAATCCGTGCCGACCAAAAGCAGGAGATGATGACCTTGAAGCAGGATGTCGAAACCTGGTCACTGGAACTCGGGGCCCTGGCCATTGTCATCGGGATCTTCGCCGCCTGGATGATCAACCACCTGATTGTGCCGCCCCTGATGCAGGCGCAGCGCCTGGCTGAATCGGTTGCGGCAGGTGATCTGACGGCCCAGGTTCCCGAAGCATCCAGGGACGAGGTGGGCCGGTTGATGGTATCGCTGGGGCGGATGATGGAAGGCCTGCGCGATATGGTGACCCAACTCGGCTCCAGTGCCGACCAGGTTGCCTCGTCGTCGGAAGAGCTGTCTGTGGTCACTAACCAGACGGCTTCCGGTGTCAGCAGCCAGCGCCAGGAAATTGAGCAGATGGCGACAGCGCTGCAGGAAATGGCGTCGACCATCCAGGAGGTGGCCCGCAATGCCGAGCAGGCGTCCGATACGGCGGCTGAGGCGCGCGACGCCGCCAGCCGCGGCGACGAGTTGGTGGGCAACAATCGAACGGCAATTGCGGCACTGGCCGGTGAGGTGCAATCGTCAGCCACCCAGATCGAAGAGCTGAACGAAGAGTCCAAGCAGATCAGCAGCGTGATCGAGGTGATCCAGGACATTGCCGAGCAAACCAACCTCCTGGCACTGAACGCCGCCATCGAGGCCGCCCGTGCCGGAGAGCATGGCCGGGGCTTTTCCGTTGTGGCGGACGAAGTCCGCAACCTGTCCCAGCGCACCCAGGGATCCACCGAGGAAATCACCGGTCTGATCGACGCCCTGCAACGTAAGGCCCGGCTGGCGGTCGATTCGATGAACAGTAACCGCCAGACCGCTGAGGCGTCGGTCACTGCCAGTGAAGACGCAAGCCAGGCGTTGCGCCAGATCGCAGAGTCGGTAGAACGGCTTTCGGATATGAATACGCAGATTGCATCGGCAACCACCGAGCAGAGTGCGGCATCCGAGCAGATCAGCCAGAGCGTCGAGACCGTCCGCGATATTGCCGAGCAAACGGCGAGCGGCGCCGAGGAAACGTCGTCGGCCAGCGAGGAACTGGCGCGCTTGAGCCAGGATCTCCAGAGTCTGACGACCCGCTTCAGACTGTAGCCCGATGGATGTCACCTGTGCCTTCCGCAGGTGACATCGCCCCCTGTTTTTTGGAAAGACTCGGAATTTCGGTTTCCCCCGCCTGCAAACCTGTCTCCGGCTTCTGTAAACTGCGCGATCGCTCGGAAGCCCTGATCGGCTTCCATGGAATCGGTAAGCGATAAGGACATCGGTAAATGACAAGGACGAAGTCTGTGGCCGTCCTGCTGTCTGTCGTTCTGGCAGTCGGGGCTGGCGCACTTGTGTATTGGCAAACCCGTGAACGGCTGGCGTTTAAACCCGAGGTGGGTGACGACTATGCCTTCAATCTCACCTACCAGCTCGACCTGACGCCCGACAAGCGCGGTACCCGCCTGCCGATGCGGGAAATGCACATGGATGCCCTGTCGCGCAGTACCGTCACGGGACGCAGTGGTGGTGGATTCGAGGTCGAGACCGGCGTGGATTTCCTCGCCTTCGACAGCGATGGCCGCGAAGTGGTCAACACCCGCAAGCTGGATCACGGCTCGGACCGCAAGCGGGCGATGGCCCGGCTGCTGCGCGGTGGCATCCGCCAGACGGTGGATCCGCAGGGCGTCGCCCACGGTGCTGAATTTGTCGATGCCGAGACCCTGGCCTCTCTCGAAGAGGACTTGCCTGACGGGGCGCTTGCACAGCTCAGCCAGAGCATGGTGCAGATGAACCTGTTCAACGGCGGCCTGCCGACGGCGCCGCTCAGGACCGGCCTGACCTGGCAGTCCCCGGCGGTGACGGGCAGCAATCACAGCGCCGCGCTGCCGGCCATGACCTACACGGTGTCGGCGGTCGACGCGGACACGGTGTCTGTCGACGTGACCCAGCCGAGTGAAGACGGGACACCGGACAAGGTCGGTTACATCCTGTTTGAGCGGGGAACGGGCTGGCCGCTCCAGGCCACGCTGGACTACACCGTCCACACCAACATGATGGACCATGCGCTGGTGGCTCGCGCCCGGATCAACCTGCGCCGGGCGGACCAGCCGTCGCCCGTCCCGGACTTGCGCTACGAGCATATGGTGCGCATGGCCCTGGAAGGTTTCCCGGTGGACCTGTCGAACCCGGACACGCGCCGCTACTTCCTGCCGCCATTCGGTATCAAACCCGCCGATGAGGTACTGGACGCCTTCAACAGCGAACTGATGTGGATGCCGCCCAATGACGCCGGTAAGGAGGAAGGGTTGGACATCCCGATCCGCTGGCTGACCGAAAATTTCATCGACCCCCTGAAGGTAACGTCCGTGACACTGCGGGATGCCAGCGGCGCGACGCTGAGCGGCCCGTCAGCGCCTAATCCCCGCTTCGACCTCCAGGCCCGGATCAGTGCCGATTGGCCGCCCTCCCGTCGCGCCACCGCGCCCCTTTTAAACGAGCCGTTGAACGACGGGCAGCTCAAGGCCCTGGACACCCTCGAGATGACGGTCGAGACGAGCGTCCCGGATACGGTGTACGAAGGAACACTCAAGAAGGGCGCGGCTTCGGTAAAGCTGGGTGACGCGATCACCGTGTCGGTGGACAGCTGGTCCCCCGATCGCATCGTGCTGCGCGTCTCGCGTCCCGGCGGTTTCCGGGTGAAGGACTGGACCTTCCTCGGTGTGATTCCCCGGGACGCTGAGGGCAACGAGCTTCCGTCCTATCACTACACCGCCTCGAACACGGCGCTGGAGCGGCTGATGGCCACGCCGGCCCTGGCCGACCGGGAGGTGGACAACGAGCTGCTGCGTGACGCGGTTGACGCCCTGCGACTGCAAAGTCCGGCACAGCGTCGTGGTGACAAGCGGATCACCATCGAGCCGGACGCGCCGGTGGACTCGCTCCAGCTGAAGGTCATGCCGGTGAAAACCGTTTCCCAGACCTGGGTGGCCCACAATGCCGGATTCACCCTGAGTGGTGGCCCCGTTGTGGGAGAACGGACGGTGTCGGAGGGCCTGATCCGGAGCTGGGATTTCCAGACCCTGAACATGGACGACGCCGCCATCGAGGGGGTCGGGCATCACCAGCTCAGGCTGCGAATGCCCGGTAGTACCTCCCGCTGCGAGGCAGGCGTGGCGGACGCCCAGGCCTACAAGGGGTATTCATTGAAGCTGTACCCCGCCCGCTATGGATCGGGCCTGCAACTGCAGACCACCAACGGCCTTCAGTTCTTCTACGACCTGTCCCTGGGCATCACATTGCAGTGTGTCACCGAGATCGAGATGACGACCGTGGATGTGGATCACAGTGACCTGGTCAAGCGTATCGACGCCAACACCGTCGAGCTGTCCGACAATGCCCGGCAGCAACTGGATCGCGTTGCCGACATGGCGATGGTGTCCTCTATGGACCCCGTCGGATGCCGGGCCGATGGCGCGGCCTTGAAGCAGCTCGAGGCAAGCGGGACCAACCAGTACCGCTTCTGGGGCGAGGTCCAGACACTGACCCTGCCCAGGATCAGCAAGCGCGAAAGCCGGACATTCAATGTCACGTTCGAGCCACTGCCCTGATCAGGGACACGACAGAAGGGAAGCAACAATGAAGACGCTATGTTTCATCCTGGCCATGGTCCTGTCGCTGCCGGTCCTGGCTGGCCAGCGGGTGTGGCTCAATCAGTCCGAGGCGTTCTACGATCCGGCGGATCCGCACGACCGCCAGGTGTATTACATGACGCTACCGCTGGAAAAGGCCGAGAACGGGGATCGCTACGTGCTCCGTTATTTCCACGCGAACGGCCAACTGGCCATGGAAGGTTTTTCCCCGGATCCGCAGTGGGCCCAAAGGGAGCTGGTGGGTCGCTTCCAGACCTACTACCCGGACGGCGCCCGCGCTGCCTCCGGCCAATACGAGGAGCGGCAGGAGGACTGTGGCTGTGGGCACATGCACGCCCTCGAGAATGGTCGCTTCGTGTCTTACTACCAGAACGGCCAGCTCCATTACGAGCGCACTTACGTGGACGGTGTGCTGCAGGACGGCGACTACACCGAGTTTGATGCCGAGGGCCGGCCCACCAAGACGTACGCTTACGTTGATGGCCATTACGATGGTGCGGTCAAGACGTTCAAAGAGGGTGAACTCACCCAGGAGACTCACTACCAGGACGGCCAGCGGAATGGCTGGTTGGTCCGCTACGAGGACGGCCAGCCGGTGTATCGCAAGCGATACCGGGACGGCCAGGCCGACGGTCCGGAGATCGCCTACACCGACGGACAGAAGCGCAGCGAGTACCAGTACGTCGACGGCTCGAAACGCGGGGTGCAGAAACGCTACCACCCGAACGGCGTGCTCCGGGAAATCTGGTTCGTCGGCGAGCATTCGCGTTCGGTGGGCGAGCACAGCTATTACAACGAGAAAGGTATTCGAACCCGCCTTATTGACACCAAACGCGATGACCGCGGGCGCCAGGTCTCGGAAACGGACGAACAGTACGACGACGAGGGGCACCTGAAGTACCGGCGGGTGGAGCGGGATCACTACCGCCTGGTGGAGACCTATGCGCCGTCTGGCGAGCTGGTGGAGCGGGACGAGCGTGATCGCGACGGTCGCCAGGGTCTGTACCTGAACCAGGGCTATGGCCGGACCATCCGTGCCCACTATGTCGACAACCAGTACCACGGGGAATACCGCGAAACCGATGACGACGGTGCGCTGCTCAAAGGCCTCTACAAGCATGGCAAGAAAACCGGCCTCTGGGTGGACGTGTCCGCGGACGGCAAACGCACCGAGACCCGCTATCGCAATGGCGTCAAGCACGGTGACTTTGCCGCGTACAACGCCAGCGGCAAGCGGGTGGAACATGCCCGCTATGTCGACGGCGATCTCGACGGCAGTGTCGACATCGTCAACGCCTATGGCCGTCGCATCGTGGCCGGCTTTCGCCAGGGCAAGCGACACGGCGATTTCCGGGCTTACACCGAGGACGGCCGGTTGCTCGAGAAGGGGCACTACATCCAGGGGGAGCCGGATGGCCTCATCTACACGTTCAGCCCCCGGGGGCGGATGGAGAGTAAAGCGTCGTACACCCGGGGAACCCCCGACGGTGAGTGGCTGAAGACCGACTACGAAGGCTCGATCGTCAGCCGCAAGGTCTATCGCGACGGTGAGCTGGTCCTGGAAATGACCCGGGACAACGCGGACGGGGCTTCCGGCCTTCTCTGATCGCGGTATCGCGCTGATACGGAACAGGAAATGCCGTGCCCCGACAGGGGGCTCGGCTCAGGGTAAAGGGACATTACGCTAGACATGAAATCGAGAATCTGGATTACCGCACTGATTGCCGTGCTCGTGGCCGCCCTGCTGGGCGGCCTGGGCTACCGGGCCTACATGGCCGCCCAGGAACCCCAGCGGACGCTGGCGGAACAGCTGCGTGCCGGCGGCCCGGACGTGCAGGGTCATCTGTTCTTTGACGTGGCCCATGCCGGCGATGTCGTGATCGCCGTCGGTGACGCCGGGCAGGTGCGGCGCTCTGCGGATCAGGGCAAGACCTGGGCGACCGTAGCGACACCGACCGCGTCGACCCTGACCGCCGTGACCTTTGCCGGGCCGAAGACCGCCTGGGCGGTCGGGCACCAGGGCACTGTCCTGCGCTCCGACGATGCCGGGCAGACCTGGCAGCGCGTCGCGCTTTCGGCGGAGTTGCCGGAACATTTCGCAGCCTTCGACGTGCTGTTCACCGCGCCGGACACCGGATTCATCGTCGGCTCCGACGGCACCCTGCTGACCTCATCCGATGGCGGCAGCCATTGGGCGCGGGATGAGGTGCCGTACCGGGCTTCCCGGGATCACCTCTATTCGATCCAGCGGTTACGCTCGGGCGCTGTTGCCATCACCACATCCGGTGGCGCGCTCCTGCGGCGCTCCAATGATGAGACGGAGTGGCACCGGGAGAACGCCAGCTGGTCTGGTCGGCCCCTGTACGGGGTTGTCGAACAGGCGGATGGAACACTGCTGTCCTTCGGTGCCGATGGCGGTGTCTTTCGTCGCGGACCGGACGACGACCGCTGGGATCGTGTCGATGCCACCAGCAAGGCGGACTTCTATAGCGGTCGTATCGAGCCCGATGGCACCGTCGTCCTGGCCGGGTCCGACGGTGTCATTGTTCGCCAGGCGCCCCAAACAGAGGCATTCCTGGTGGACCCGGAGCTGGACAAGGGCGTCGTGCTCGCCATGGATCGCCTGGAAAACGGCACGCTGCTGCTGGCCGGGCAGTCCGGGCTGGGGCGCCAGACTGCGGACGGGTACCGGTTCCAGGGGCAGGATGCGGGAACGGTGGGTGATTTTCGCCGACGCCAGCTGATGGCCATGCCCATGACGCGCCACCTGCTGGACATCGGCAAGCCGCAACCCTATTGGCGCCGTTCCCGGACGCCGTCCTCGGAAACCGGCTGGCTGGCCTGGACGTTGCTCATGCGCTCCGGCGATGACGACACGACGACCGAAAAGGACGTGCTTTCCCCCGGAGTCTACGAGCAGGTGGCCGGATTTCAGGACGAGCTGGCAGAGCAGTTGGGTGTTCGGTCTTCGCGGCTTCAGTCGGTCTGGTCCGGCAGCCTGGAAGTCCGTGCGATGGGAGGTTACTACAGACGCCGGCTGCTGAACGTATCGGCGGACCCGGCGCGCTACGAAGCGCTCGGCGATCCCGAGCGCCGGGCGCTGGTCCGCCGGCTGGAGCAGGGCGGGTACCAGGGGCTCTACATCGACCCGGATTACGCGCGCGCGTCTTTCGTGGTCGATGCGTCGGACATCGACGAACCATCGGCCGACGGCAAGACCGTGTCCCTGGCGAAGAAGGTGGCCGCCATGCCCCTCGATGGCAAGCCGTTTGCGATTGCCGGGGCGCGTCGCTATACATTGCGGGAGGTGGCGCCGGTACCTGAGACGAAGGCTTCGGAAACATCGCCTGCCGATTCCGGGGCGAAGCCCCAGCCGGCTATCCAGGCCTACACGGTCACGCTGGACCCGGACATCCGGCGTTGTGAAAGTCAGCCGGTGGTTGCCGCTACCATGTCGCTTACCGGACCGTTGTCAGACGTGAAAGGGACCGGAGCGATCCTATCCGCCACTGCCGAGGCGAGCTGGATCCGGGCCGTGGAGCACGAGGGCAGCTGGAAGTGGTTCGCCCCCGGTGCCACGCCACGTTACGGTGCGCCATCGTTCGGCCATTGGGGCGATGACGACTGTCCTCGCACGCTGATGATCATATATACGCAGCCGGGAACCGGTGACCTGCGCCCGGCGCTCAAGACGGCGATCGAGCAGACGCTGACTGACTCGAACACCGGGCTGACAGCCGGGGACATGGTGGTCAAAGCGTATACCCTGGAACAGAAGCCCGTGCCGGGCGGTGTTTAGGTCGTCCCTGATCCGGAGTGGCGCTACTTCTCAAGGGCGCCTCTCCCCGGAGAACAGAACGAGCGGCTAATGGTAATGAGCCTCCGATCCTGCCATTGACTCTCCATCAGTCGCCTCGGGGGCGTCTACAACACGCGCCAGGCCGAATACGCAGCCGGCCACCAGAACGCTGATCAGCCAGGCCAGGCCCATGGTGACCAGGGTATGACTGAGGAAATGGTCCCCAATGAGCATCTTGTAGAGCCCCAGCGTCCAGCCCAGGGCCATGGCGCCGTTAAAGGCGATCATCCGGTTCCGTTTTGTGCGAAACAGGAAGAACAGCGAGAGCAGGGCAAACCCGCCGCTGGCATGCCCGGCAGGAAAGCAGCGGATCCGCTTCAGATGCTCTGCGGCGGGGACTCGGTGCAGCAAGGTGACGTAGGGGTAGGTTCCGTCGTAATGGGACAGGTTAGTGGGACACGGCACGTTGGTTACCGCTTTGAGCAGGTTGACCACCCCAACCGTTAACAGGCTGGCGATCAGCACCGTCAGCAGGCCGCGTTTGTATCGCTGGACCCAGGGCTTTTTGCGCAGGCCGATCAGGCTGACCAGCAGGGCCACCGCAAACAGGATAAAAACCGCCTTGGGGCCGGTGTAGAACAACAGCCTCAAGACCTCATTGTGCTTGCTCAGCAGCCACTGCTGGCTGCCGAACTGATAGAAGGCGTCCTGGACGATCATATCCAGACCGGTGGCTTCACACACCAGGACGGCAGTCACCAGGAACAGCAATGTGCCGAGGGTCTGCACCAGAAAAAAGCGACGACTGATCAAAGCGCGTGTCCACTAACGAAGGGTTCAGTTCGGAGACTGGATCTTAGAGTCCAGTGGCCAGACTGAAGAGATTACAGACCGCACCTTAAGGCTCCCTTAGGGCTCCCTTAGGGCGGGGGAATGGAACGACGGGCTGCGCAATCCGGTGGTGTTTATCGGATCTTGAATCGGTGGGGGCTTTAAATGCAGGAAACCCGCCACTTCACGGCGGGTTTCATCGGGCGCCTTACCGGCTCTCCACGATCGTGGTCAGCCAGAATGCGTCATGGCTTTTGCGTGGCCTTCGCGGCCCTGGCGGCATGCAGTTTCTTGTAGCTCTCCACCAGCCGCTGGTGTTTTTCCAGGCCTTCCAGCTGCATGTTGGTTGGCTCCAGGCCATGGAATCGCACGGTGCCGTTCACGGATCCGACGACGGCGTTCATGGTGTCCTCGCCGTACATGCGGGTAAAGTTGGTGAGGTAGTCGTCCAGGGCCATCTCCTCGTCGAGGGTGACTTCAAGGACGGCGTTCATCGCCCGGTAGAACAGGCCACGCTCGACCGTGTTGTCGTTGAACTGCAGGAACATGTCGACGAACTCGAGCGCTTCCTCGTGCCATTGCAGGGCCAGGCAGATCAGGATCTTCAGCTCCAGAATAGTCAACTGGCCCCATACGGTATTCTCGTCGAACTCCACGCCGATCAGGGTGATGATCGTCATATAGTTGTCGAGCTGGCTGGCTTCCAGGCGCTCCACCAGATCCGCGAGTTGCTCGTCGCTCAGGCGGTGCAGGTTGAGGATGTCCTCCCGGTAGTCCAGCGCCATGTTGGTGTTGTCCATGATCAGGTCCTCGACCGGATACACCTCGGAATAGCCCGGCACCAGGATGCGGCAGGCCGGCGCCCCCAGTTCTTCGTAGACAGCCACGTACACTTCCTTGCCCAGTTCACTGAGGATGCCGAACAGGCGCTCGGCCTCCTCGGCGTTGGTGCCGGAGAAGTCCCATTCGCAGAACTCGACGTCGTGCTTGCTGCTGAAGAAGCGCCAGGAGACCACACCCGTAGAGTCGATGAAGTGCTCCACGAAGTTGTTGGGCTCGGACACCGCCAGGCTGTTGAAGGTGGGCGCCGGCACGTCATTCAGGCCCTCGAAGCTGCGGCCCTGCAGCAGTTCGGTCAGGCTGCGCTCAAGCGCTACCTCGAAGCTCGGGTGCGCGCCAAAGGAGGCAAACACACCGCCGTTGCGCGGGTTCATGAGGGTGACGCACATCACCGGGAACTGGCCGCCCAGGGAGGCATCCTTGACCAGCACCGGGAAACCTTGCTGTTCCAGCGCTTCGATGCCCTCGACGATGTTGGGGTATTTCGCCAGGACGTCTTTCGGCACGTCCGGCAGTGTGATTTCTTCCTCGATGATCTGCTTCTTCACCGCCCGTTCGAAGATCTCGGACAGGCACTGCACCTCCGCCTCTTGCAGCGTGTTGCCGGCGCTCATGCCGTTGCTCAGGAACAGGTTCTCGATCAGGTTCGACGGGAAATAGACCGTCTCGCCGTCGGACTGGCGCACGAAGGGCAGGGAGCAGATGCCACGATCGGTCCGCCCCGAGTTGGTATCGATCAGGTTGGAACCGCGCAGGTCACCCTCGGGATCGTAAATGGCGCGGCAGTGCTCATCCAGGATGCCGTCGGGCAGCGCATCGTCCGGGCCGGGCTGGAACCATTTTTCGTTCGGGTAGTGGACAAAGTCGCTGTAGGCGATCTCCTCGCCGAAATACTGGTCGTTGTAGAAGAAGTTGCAGTTGAGCCGCTCAATGAACTCACCCAGCGCCGAGCACAGGGCACTTTCCTTGGTGGCGCCCTTGCCGTTGGTGAAGCACATGGGCGAAGCGGCGTCGCGGATGTGCAGTGACCACACGTGTGGCACGATGTTGCGCCAGGAGGCGATCTCGATCTTCATGCCCAGGTCGGCGAGGATGCCGGACATGTTGGCGATGGTCTGTTCCAGCGGCAGATCCTTGCCCTCGATATACGTCTGGGCATCGTTGTCCGGCTCCACCATCAGCAGGGCCTGGGCGTCTTCGTCCAGGTTGTCGACCGTCTCGATCTGGAAATCCGGTCCGGTCTGCACCACCTTTTTCACCGTGCACCGGTCGATGGAGCGCAGGATGCCTTCCTTGTGCTTCTCGGGCAGGTCCTCTGGCAGCTCCACCTGGATCTTGAAGATCTGGTTGTAGCGGTTTTCCGGATCGACGATGTTGTTCTGGGACAGGCGGATATTGTGGGTCGGGATATCCCGCGCCTTGCAGTACACCCGCACGAAGTAGGCCGCGCACAGGGCCGATGACGCCAGGAAATAGTCAAACGGACTGGGGGCCGATCCATCGCCCTTGTAGCGAATCGGCTGGTCGGTGACGACGGTGAAATCGTCGAACTTGGCTTCCAGTCGGAGGTTTTCGAGGAAGTTGACTTTAATTTCCATGACGTAAGCACCGGGCTTGGAGAATTTGGCGAGCCGTGTGGCTGAACCGGCCATTATCCAGTTTTTAGGGGGTGCCGTCTTGCGTAGAGGGCGCTGAATGATGGTGGTTTTGTATCGTCCAGTGACCTCCCGTGGAATCATGGGCCGAGCGGTTTTGGCCGATTATGGTTTTGGGCTAGAGTAAGGCCGTGTTGAAAATGGAGGATAGCGCCATGGAATGGATGACATGGTTGACGTATGTCGGTGTCATCACAGCGCTGATTGCGTTTCCCGGTCCGGTTGCATTGCTGTGCGCCAGCCATGGTTTGAAACATGGTCATCGTCGGGCATTGTCCACAGTTTTGGGTGGTGCGGTGGCTGCGATGATCATGATGACGGCCTCTGCTTTGGGGCTGGGAGCGATTCTGGCCGCGTCGGAAACCGCCTTTCTGGTGCTGAAGTTCGTGGGTGGCGCCTACCTGATCTTTTTGGGGATCCAGAGCTGGCGCGCGCCAGCGGAAGCGCCCCAATGGGATGTCAATGCTGTGCCGACAGCGGCGGAAAAGCGATCCCACTGGCAGCTTTTCAGGGTTGGATTTACGGTCGGCATCAGCAACCCGAAAGATCTTCTTTTCTTCGCGGCGCTGTTCCCCGGTTTTATCGTCCTTGATCAACCCCAAGGCATCCAGTTTGCCATCCTTGCTGTCACCTGGTTGGTGATTGATACCACTCTGATGTCGGCATACAGCTCCGTTGGTTCGAAAGCCGGACGCTGGTTTCAGAAGTCGACGCACGTTCGCTGGTTTAATCGCATCACTGGAAGCTTGTTTATTACGGCGGGAGGGGCGCTGCTCAGGGCTCAGCGCTGATATCGCCACGTTTTATCACCGGAGTGGTCAGTAGCGTCTCTTTCAGAAACGTTGTGTCGCAGATAGGGCCGACACGGGGTGGTTTTGATGTCACCATAACCAAAATCGGTTTGTTCTGCTGACCTTCCGGGGGACTGTGCCATGCCTTTCCAAACCATCGAAGATCTCGACCACCAGATCACCCGCATCGATACCGGTATGATGTGGGACGAACTGGCGGCCTGCTACTTGATCCGGGGCGCGGACCAGTACGCCATCATCGACACCGGGACAAACCGGACGGTTCCCGTCATCCTGGGGCTGCTCGAAGAGCGCGGCATCCCGCGCTCACAGGTCCGCTACGTGATCCCCACCCATGTGCACCTGGATCACGCCGGGGGTGTCGGTGGACTGATGCAGGCGCTGCCGGAGGCAACCTTGCTGATCCACCCGCGCGGGGCCCGACACATGATCGATCCGTCCAGGCTGAAGGCCGGGGTCCTGGCGGTCTACGGCGAGAAGACATTCGCAGAGGTCTACGAAGACATCATCCCGGTTCCTGGAGAGCGGGTGCGTACCCTGGATGATGGCGCCGAGATTCTGCTCGGCGATCGCAGGTTGTTGTTCCTGGATACGCCCGGTCACGCCCGCCATCACTTCTGCATCTACGATGCAGCATCCAACGGTATCTTCACCGGTGATACGTTTGGGTTGTGCTATCCCTCGCTGATGACCGAAAACGGGCCCTTTATCTTTCCCACCACCACGCCGGTGCAGTTTGACCCCGAGCCCTTGAAGCAATCGATCCACAGACTCCTGGCGCTGGAGCCCGAACGGATGTACCTCACTCACTATGGTCTGGTGGAGAATCCGCAGCCGCTGGGTGAGCGTTTACTGGCGATGGTGGATGGCTTCGTGGCGCTGGCGGAGCGTGTGGAAAAACAGGTAGAGCCGGACCAACTGGAAAGCGCCCTGGCCTCCGCCATGAAAGACTTCCTTTTCCGCAAACTCCGGGAGCATGGCTGCTCGTTGGATGACGATCGACTGATGGCACTGCTGGGCATGGATATTCGATTGAATGGCCAGGGGTTGCGGGTCTGGCTGCAGCAGCGCCAAGCGGCATGAGTCTGTCTGGCAAGGCTGGCGTACAAATTTCGATCAATCCGCGTTGCACATGCCCGGCGATGCTCTAATCTTAAGAGTGCAAACTGGAGTTGCACGGTCAATATTTCGAACACCCCAGTTTTCAATTGGCAGTGCCAGCCTGTCTATCGGCCAATGCAGTTGTCTGTCGGGAAGCTTCAAGGAAAGGAGTTTGCTGTGGGCACTAGTCTATTGGGCGCTCAAAATCTCTTCCATACAATGCGCTGCGCTGCCTCCCGGTGGCCTGCGTTCTGTCGTCTGTCCCTTCCTGTCAATCATCCGAGATGCCATGGCCGTGGCGTTGGCGAACAAACCCTGATGTGGATTCACCCGTTGTCTGGCTGAGCCGATCATGAGTCGGCGCACAACGATCGGCGGTGGATATCCGGGCGTCCTGAGACGGGCACACGATCGTGCCTGGTCCAGAGTCAGGAACATGAGTGGCGTGGCCGCGAGTGCTGTGCGTGCCGCCTTTGAACATGGGTTGGAGGCATTATGGAAGGGCATTGGAGAAGGCACCCGTTACGTCTGCAGATGGTTGTCGCAGCGTTGCTTGGCCTGTTTGCCTGCGGAGCATTAGCCGCACAGCAACAGGAAAAACCAAACATTCTGGTGTTGTGGGGGGACGATATTGGCTACTGGAATATCAGCCACAACAACCACGGCATGATGGGCTATCCGACGCCCAACATCGATCGGATTGCCGATGAAGGCATTGCCTTCACGGACTATTACGGACAGCAAAGCTGTACGGCCGGTCGTGCTGCATTCATTGGGGGGAACGTGCCGGTGCGCACCGGGATGACCAAAGTGGGGTTGCCTGGCGCGAAGGAAGGCTGGCAGAAAACCGACGTGACCATGGCGACGGTGCTCAAGAGTCAGGGCTACGCTACTGGCCAGTTTGGCAAGAACCACCAGGGCGACCGCAACGAGCATTTGCCCACGGTCCACGGGTTCGATGAGTTCTTCGGCAATCTCTATCACCTGAATGCCGAGGAGGAGCCGGAAAACGAGGACTATCCCGGCGATATGAAACTGGCCAACGGCAAGACGTTCCGGGAGCAGTTCGGTCCCCGTGGCGTGCTGCATTGCTACGCCACGGACAAGGTGGATACCACCGAGGTGCCGCGCTTTGGCGAGTGGGGCAAGCAGACCTGCGAAGACACTGGCCCACTGACTCGCAAACGCATGGAAACCATCGACGACGAGACCTCCGAGAGGGCGATGGAATTCATCAAGGAGAAGACCGAGGCCGGTGAGCCCTGGTTCGTCTGGTGGAACGGCACCCGCATGCACTTCCGCACCCACGTTCGGGAAGACCATCGCCATAAAGGGAATGACGAATACACCGATGGCATGATCGAACACGATGCCACCGTCGGCCAGTTCCTGACCCTGTTGGACGACCTGGGCATCGCCGACAACACCATTGTGTTCTATTCGACCGACAACGGCCCGCACTACAACACCTGGCCGGATGCCGGCACCACGCCGTTCCGGGGCGAAAAGAACTCGAACTGGGAAGGCGCTTACCGCGTGCCTGCCTTTGTGCGCTGGCCGGGCCACTTCCCGGATCACACCACGCTGAACGGCATCGTCTCCCACGAGGACTGGCTGCCGACGTTCGCAGCGGTTGCCGGTGCGCCGGATATCAAGGAAAAGCTGCGGGACGGCGTCACCCTTGATGGCCGTAAGTACAAGAACTACATCGACGGCTACAACATGGTCGACTACTTCAGTGGCAACACCGACAAGTCGCCACGCAATGAGTTCTGGTACGTGAATGACGACGGTAACGTCGTGGCGGCCCGTTACGACGCCTGGAAGATCGTGTTCCTGGAAAACCGTGGGCAGGCCTTTGGCGTGTGGCAGGAGCCGTTTGTCGAGCTGCGGGTGCCGCAGATCTTCAACCTGAGACGCGATCCGTTCGAGAAAGCCCAGCATAACGCCAACATCTACTACGACTGGCTGCTGGATCACGCGTTCATTATCGTGCCCATCCAGGCCCTCGCGACCCAGTTCCTGAAGACGATGGAGGAGTACCCGCCGAGCCAGTCACCGGGCTCGTTCAACCTCAGTTCGATCGAGAAAAAACTGAGCAGTATGCAGGGTTCCCACTAACCTGTGATCCACGCGGAACACCCGGGGCAGTGATTTCCGTTGCTGCCCCGGACCGCCGCCGTCAGTGCTGCGCCAGCCAGGTGCGGTAGAAGTCCACGAAGGCCCGCACTTTGGCGGGAATAAACGCACCGGGTGGAAAAACGGCGTAAATCCCGCCCCGGGTCAGTTGCCAATCTTCAAACAGCCTGACCAGACCGGTGTCCTCCCGGCGCACGACAGTCGCCATCGCCGACAACCCGGCACCGCTCCGGACCAGGCTCAGCAACGCCCCTGTGCTGTCCACTTTGATCCGACTGCTCATCTGGACCTGGCATTGCTCGTCGCCCCGGGTAAACGACCAGGTCAGCGGCGTGGGCAGCGGTGTGAATTCGATCCACCGGTGGTGGCTGAGTTCGGTCGGGTGACGGGGTGTGCCGAATTCGCGCAGGTAACCCGGGGATGCCACCACCTGCTGATCAAACTCTCCCAGCTTTTGGGCCCGCAGCGTGGAGTCTTTCAGCCAGCCCATCCGGATCGCCAGATCAATGCCGTCCTGCACCATGTCTGCCACCTTGTCGCCGCTGCGCAGCTCGATGCTGAGGTCCGGATGACGCCGGCCGAAGGCCGCGGCCGCCGGGGCCAGGGTCTGAGTCATGTGATCCATCGGCGCTGTGATGCGCAGTGAACCCGACAGCGAACGTGCGCTGGTGCCGGCCTCACTCAGCGTTTCCCCCAGCTGGGCCAGCAGCGGCTGGCAGTCCCGATAGAGACGTTGGCCGGCTTCGGTCAGGGCGACCTGTCGGGTGGTCCGGCTGAACAGCGTCAGCCCCAGATGTTTCTCCAGGGCGCGGATCTTGAGACTCACTTTGGTCTTGGTACAGCCCAGCCGGTCCGCGGCGCCGGTAAATGAGCCGGCCTCGACCGTCGCGATAAACAGGGGCAGGTTGTTGAGGTCCAGTTCGTTGATCATGGGGGTATCGTTTCGAATCCAATAACAATGAATTATTGAATGATCTGTTTTTCGAATCAATAACCGCTCGCATACTGGCCGCCATACCCATCACCCAGAGAGGACAGACACATGAACGTTGCATTGATTGGTGCCAGTGGTTTTATCGGATCCGCCCTGCGGGAAGAAGCCCTGAGCCGGGGGCACAGCGTCACGGCCCTGGTGACTCGCCCGGACCGACTGACCGCTCGCCCCGGCCTGACGATCCGCACGGTCGATGTCCAGGACACCGCCGCCCTGACCGAGGCACTTGGCGGATACGATGCCGTACTGAGCGCGTTTTCCGGCCATGCCCAGTCCGACGTGGCGGGCTACTACAACCGGGGCTTTGACAGCATCCTGGCGGCGGCGAAAGGCGCGCAGGTGTCTCGCCTGCTGGTGGTTGGCGGGGCCGGCTCTCTGGAAGTGGCGCCGGGCCAGTTGCTGATCGATACGCCAGAATTTCCGGCCGAGTACAAGGCGACAGCCGAGGGCGCCCGCTATGCTCTGGAGTCCCTGCGTCACCAGTCGGACGTGGCCTGGACCATGCTGAGCCCGGCCGCGATGATCGCTCCCGGTGAACGCACCGGCGATTATCAACTGGGCACGGATCAACTGCTGACCGATGCCGACGGGAACAGCCGGATCTCGGTGGAAGACTTCGCCAAAGCCATGATCGATGAGCTGGAATCGCCCCAGCATCCCAACCGTCGGTTCACGCTGGCTTACGCCTGATCCGACGCGTTGCCAGCCTGAAAACCGCAGCGTCTGGCTGCGGTTTTTTATGGCCGAACGGATAGCGCTTACTGCGGTTTTTCAGCGGCTCCGGGCAGGAGACCCCGTGACGTTAATTCCGAGAGGAGGCTGGCGCAGTGCTCGCGCAGTCGATCCCGGATCAGCCGCATGGCCGGTGTGATGGACTGGCGGCTGGGACAGATCAGCCAGAGCTCGGTCTTGCGGGGCTGGTAATCGGGCAGCACCGGCACCACCCGGCCGGCGAGCAGGTCCGCCGAGATGTCCAGGCAGGATTTGACCGCCACACCCTGGCCGGCGACACACCAGCGACGCACGAGATCGCCGTCGTTGGAGGACCGGTTGCCCCGCATGCTCACCCTGAACGTCTGGTCGCCCCGGGTGAAACTCCAAACGTCATGGGGGATGCCCTGAAGCTGGTAGAACAGCCCGTTGTGCGCCGTCAATTCATGGGGGTGCGTAGGCGTGCCGTGCTGGTCCAGGTAGGTCTGTGTGGCGCAGAGCACACCCTGGACATCGCAGATCTTGAAGCCGTGCAGGTGCGCGTCCTCGGGCGAGCCGTAGCGCAGGGCCATGTCCACCGAGTCCCGGTAGAAGTCGATGTTGCTGTCGCTGATGTTCACCCGCAGGCTGAGGCCGGGGTGCTCCGCCATCAGCTCGTCCAGCCATGGCATCAACCGGTTTCGCCCCAGGTCCGACGACACAGCGATCCGCAGCTCCCCCTCCACCGCATTCTGATCGTCGAGGATGTTATTGCGTGCCTGCGCCAGCAGCTGGAGCGCCTGCTCGCACTGCGGCAGGTACTTCTCCCCCGCGCCGGACAGGCGAAGCTGACGCGTCGTCCGGACAAACAGCTCGGCGCCCAGCGCCTGTTCCACCCGTTTGACGGCGGCGCTGGCCGTGGCGGATCGCATGTCGAGACTGGTGGCCGCGGCCGTAATGCTGCGGAACTCCGCCACCTTGAGGACAACCTGCAGGTCTTCGAGTGTCATATTTTCAAATAATTTTTGAGAAAGTTTCAGTGATTAGGCTGTTTTTGGAAGTGTAAATCAGCGCCACACTGACCGCCATCGAATCTCATACACGCATGACCCAACAGGAGGTCTTCCGATGAAAGCGATTGGCTACACCCAGGCACTGCCCATTACCGACGCCAAGGCGCTCGTGGATATCGAACTGCCCCAGCCGGTGGCCGAAGGCCGCGATTTGCTGGTCAGAATCAGCGCGATTGCCGTCAATCCGGTGGACTACAAGATCCGTCAGAACGTCCCGGCTGAAGACGGAAACTACAAGGTGATCGGTTGGGACGCCGTGGGTGAGGTGGTGGCCACCGGGCCCGACGTTACCGGCTTCCAGGCGGGCGACCACGTCTACTACGCCGGCGACCTGACCCGTCCGGGCAGCAACGCTGAATATCAGTTGGTGGACGAGCGCATCGTCGGTCACAAGCCGAAGAGCCTGTCCGATGCGGACGCCGCCGCCCTGCCGCTGACCACGATCACCGCCTGGGAGCTGCTGTTCGAACACCTGGAACTGGCGCAGCAGGCGCCCGGTTCGTCGGCAACCTCGGACGAGGTCCTTCTGGTCGTCGGCGCGGCCGGCGGCGTGGGCTCCATTCTGGTCCAACTGGCCAAAACGCTGACCGGCGCGACCGTGATCGCAACCGCTTCACGCGACGCCTCCCGGAACTGGGTGCAGAACCTGGGGGCTGATGTTGTGGTGGATCACCGGCAGCCCCTCAAGCCGCAGATCGATGCGCTGATCGAGGCTGGCCAGGTCGGCCCCGTCACCCACGTGGCCAGTCTCAACGCCACCGACCAGTATTTCGACAGCTACATCGAGGTCCTGGAGCCGTTCGGCCGGATTGCGTTTATCGACGACCCCGGGGCGCTGGACGTGATGAAAATCAAGACCAAGAGCCTGTCGCTGCACATCGAGTTCATGTTTGCGCGCTCTATGCATCATGCCCGCGATATGGAAGCGCAGCATACCCTGCTGGAACGGGTGGCCGAGCTGGTGGACCAGGGATACATCCGCACCACCGCAGGCAAGCACCTCGGTACCATCAACGCCGACAACCTCAAGGCCGCCCATGCGGAAATTGAGTCTGGGCAAGCGGTGGGCAAGATCGTGCTGGAAGGTTTCTGAGCCTTGAAGTGGCGGTCGCATTGCCCGGACGTCAGGTCGCCAGTACCACCTTGCAGATGGCCTCCACATGCCGCTCGTCGGTCCCGCAGCATCCGCCAAAGACGTTGAGGTTGGGCAAAAGTCGGCGCACATCGCCGTATTGTTGCGCCAATCCATCCGGATCGCCTTCGTCCAGTTCCGTGGCCTCATCCAGCTCGGCATGACTCTTGGCCGAGGCGTTGGCACGCAGGCCGCGAATCCGGGAACGCCAGGCCCCGCCGGCCTCCAGGGCCGCCATGAAATGGGTCGGGTGGGCGCAGTTGATCATGTAGTACACCGGCGCCGCATCCGTGGCGGCGTCGACGTCCTCAATGGCTTCGCCCAGTGGCTTGCCGCTGGGCAGCCTGCCATCCGTTTCCACTGTGAACGACAGCACCACCGGCATGCCAACGGCTTTCGCGGCGCGGGCAATGCCGATGGCTTCGCTGGTGTAGGTCATGGTGATGGCCGTCACCAGATCGGCGCCAGCATCACGGAAGGTGGTGACCTGTGGCAGGTGGTAGGCCTTGGCCGTGCGGTCGGTCATGAACGTATCGGGGTTATAGCCATCGCCCCGGGGGCCGACGCAGCCACTGATCACGATCGGGGTATGCCGGGTCTCGGATGTCTGGCGGATCTCGTAGAGCAGCGCAATAGCCTCGCTGTTGGCTTCGGCCAGTTGCTCTTCCGAATAGCCGAGCTTGTCGCCCCAGTCGGAACTGGCCCGCCAGGTGGCGCTCTCCAGAACGCAGCCTACGCCATAGTCGGCCGCCAGGGTGGCGTAGGTCTGGAAGTATCGCCGCAGGGCTTCTTTTCCACGTGGTGACTTCAGCAGGGTAAACGCCGCAAAAAAGGGCAGCTCCCACCCGTCGTGGAACATCAGCGTGGTTTCGATGCCGCCATCGGTCAGGAAGATATCTCCGGACAGCTGAGGCAGGGCATTCAGGTATTTGGCCATGGTCACCTCCGTATCCGTGGGCGGGACGTCGATCCTGTCGCCCGTCCTTGGAGGTCTGCCTGCCATCCAGTGGCTCTTGGCAGTATCGATGACGGGCGTTCAGGAGGGGAAGTAACTTGGCGGTGTAAAACCGTACGCCCTTATAAAAATCCATTCTTATAGCCCGGATGCGCCTCCACGTTTTGAGGCATACCGAACTTGATCAAAGCAAAACCAGTTGGCCTCTGATCCCGATCCGGGTCGTATAGTGAGACTTGCGTATCAGTGAACTCATCAGGAGGGAACTTATGAGCCAAGACGACGAGATCACAGAGGGACATGGCCCTGCCGGTGGCTGGGGATCGTTGAAAGGCATTGCCAGCGTCTCCGTTGAATCGTCCGCTTCGCCGACCGCGATGGACACGCTGCGGCGCATGAACAAGCCGGGCGGATTCATGTGTAATTCCTGCGCCTGGCCAAAGCCGAAGAACTACAGCGCCTTTGAGTTCTGCGAAAACGGCGCGAAAGCGGTGATGTGGGAACTGACCCGCGACCGTTGCACGCCGGAGTTCTGGGACGATCACACCGTCCACGCGTTGCGCCGCTGGACCGATCACGAACTGGAAAAGACCGGCCGGCTCACCCATCCAATGCGCTACAACCCGGAGTCCGATCGCTACGAGGCGGTGGACTGGGACACCGCGTTCCGCGAGATTGCCAGGGAATTGAATGCGCTCGATCCGGAAAGCGCCGTCTTCTACGCCTCTGGCCACGCCGGGCTGGAAGCTTCCTATCTGTATGCCCTGATGGCGCGGCTCTATGGCAACAACAATCTGCCGCAGAGCTCGAACATGTGCCACGAGACCACCTCGGTGGGTCTGAAAAAAGTCATTGGGTCGCCGGTTGGAACGATCGTCTGGGAAGACCTGGAGCAGACGGACGCGTTTTTCTTCTTTGGTCAGAATCCCGGAACCAACAGCCCCCGTTTTCTTCACCCGCTGAAGGACGCGAAAAAGCGGGGGGCCAAAATCGTCACCTTCAATCCCATCATCGAGCAGGGGCTGGTGGCGTTCGTCGATCCGCAAAGCGCCATCGACATGACAACAGGCCGCGAGACCAAGATTTCAGACCAGTACCATCAGCTCAGTGCCGGCGGCGACGTGGCGGCGATCATGGGCATGTGTAAACACGTGATCGACGCCGACAAGGTGGCGCAGCGCGAGGGCGGCGCGCGCATCCTCGATGTGGAATTCATCGAGCAGCACACCCAGGGATTCGATCGTTTCCTGGCATCCGTCGAAGCGGCCGAGTGGTCGGACATCGAGTCCCGCAGCGGCTTGTCGAAAGCCACCCTGAAGGAGGCGGCCGACGCCTACATGGCGGCGGAACGTGTTATCGGGGTATACGGCATGGGGCTGACACAGCATACCCATGGTTCCGTCAACATCGGCATGCTGGTGAACCTCCTCATGCTGCGCGGCCACATCGGCCGGCCCGGTGCCGGCGTCTGTCCGGTGCGGGGACATTCCAACGTCCAGGGCCAGCGCACGGTGGGGATCGCCGAAAAGGCCGATCTGGTGCCCATGGACAAACTGCGGTCCCTGTTCCAGTTCGAGCCGCCGACCAAGGACGGCGTCAACATCGTGGAAATGGTCGAAGGGCTGATCGATGGCTCGGTCAAGGCGAGCATCTGCCTGGGCGGTAACCTGCTGCGGGCGGTGCCGGATCAGCAGCGGATGGAAGACAGCTGGGCCCGCCAGAACCTCACGGTGATGATTTCCACCAAACTGAACCGCAGCCATCTCTATCCGGGTAAGACCGCCTACATCCTGCCGTGCCTGGGCCGCGCCGAAGTGGATCAGCAGGCCACCGGGCCGCAGGCGATCTCGACTGAAGACAGCTTCTCGATGATCAGCGGCTCCACCGGGCATCGCACGCCGGCGTCGGAACACCTGAAAAGTGAGCTGGCGATCGTGGCGGGCATCGCGAAGGCGCTGCTTCCGGAAAACCCCAATGTGAAATGGGACGACTGGGTGGGCGACTACGCCAGGGTGCGCGATTTGATCGAGCAGACGTACCCGGATGACTTCAGGGATTACAACCAGCGCCTATTCGAGCCTGGCGGTTTCCATCGCGGCATCGCCGCCCATGAACGCATCTGGGAAACGCCGGAAAAACGGGCCCTGTTTACGACACCGGACAAGCTCACCTCATTGGGATTCGAGCCCCGGCCCGGTCGCTTCAGTCTGCTCACGATGCGCTCGAATGACCAGTTCAACACCACCGTTTACGGCTATTCGGACCGGTTCCATGGCATCGAGGGCACGCGGGATGTCCTGCTGATGAATCCGGAGGATATGAAACAGGCCGGCGTCGAGAAAGGGGATGTCGTCCGACTGGTCACGGATCTGGACGATGGCGTGGACCGGCGGCTGGGCGGTCTGGTGGTCACCCCGTACCGGATACCCGTCGGCACGGTCGCCTCCTATTACCCGGAGTGCAACGTGCTGGTGCCGGTGAGTCACCATGATCAATTATCGAAGACGCCGGGATCGAAGTCGGTGCCGGTGCGCATTGAGCGCGATGGCTAGCCGGATACCGTGATCCCGAGCACGGCGATCCCGCTGGCTTCCGATACGGCCTGCAGTCCGTGATAACTTTCAATGGCCGGGTGCGCTCCGCCTGATGCGTGATTGTGGGTCGCCGTGACGACCACAACGCGGGCACCCGCGGAAAGGCCGGATTCGATGCCAGCCGGCGCGTCCTCGAAAACCAGGCAGTCGTTGGCGTCGACCTCAAGCTGCTCGGCCGCGAGCAGATAGCCGTCCGGCGCCGGCTTGCTGCGCGCCACATCCTCAGCCGTGATCAACACCGCCGGCAACGGCAGGCCCGCCGCCGCAATGCGTCGTTCCGCCAGTGCCCGCGGCGCCGATGTGACGATCGCCCAGCGTTCGTCGGGCAGGCCTTCCAGGAACGCCGCAACGCCTGCAATGGCCTCAACATCCTGCACGTTCTCGATCTCTGCCCGGGTGATGCGTTCGGCCTCAACCACTGGATCCACCCCGGGCAATCCCAGACGTCGGATGGTCTCGACCGCCTGGATGCCATGGATCGTCGGCAGGAAGGCTTCCACATCAAGGCCCTGCTCCCGCGCCCAATCGGCCCAGACGCGCTCGGCGGAAGCGATGGAGCTCAGGATCGTGCCGTCCATATCGAAGAGCAGGGCGGCGAAGCGGTTTTTCGGAAGGTTTATGGATGCCATGGTGTATAGGGCCTATGCAGTCGTGGCGGGTGAGCCCGTCATACTACGCGGTGCCGGTTTCAAGATCGATCGTACTGGTTGCGCTCGGGAGCGCACATACGTGCCGTAGAGACCAGGGCCAGGGCGGCCAGACAGGCCAGCGCGGCGAACGCGCCAACATAGGCGTCGATCCGGGCCGTACCGCCGGATGATGTGAGGACGATCACGACGCCGACAGCGCCCATCGCGCCGCCGAGACGCTGGACGATGTTGACGAGGGTTGCCGCATCGCCCATCTGATCCCGGGTAACCGTTCCATAGGCGGCGGTCATGGCAGGCAGTTGTGCCAGGGCGAGGCCGATGCCTCGTGAGATGAGCAGTACCGTCTGGGTCGTGTTGGACAGCACTGTCGGGTAAAGGACGAAGGGAATCGTACTGGCCAGCAGAAGGGCCGCTCCTGAAATGGCTGTGGCGCCGGTGCCGAAGCGATCCGTTAATGAGCCGGCAACCGGCAGAACGACGGCACTGCCCAGCCCCATGGCCAGCAGCATCAGACCGGTTTCGCCGGCGCTTCGGCCCGCTGCCAGTTGAAGGTACAGCGGCAACAGGAGCAGTCCGCCATACATACTGGCGCCTGTCAGGCCCGTTGTCATCGTCGCCGCTGAGAAGGGACGGTGGTGCATCAGGCGTATATCGATCAGCGGATAGCGAGTCCGCAACTGTGCGGGAACAAAGCAGACGGTCATCACCACGCCGATGGCAGCCGTTGAAACGGCTATTATGTCGGCGCTGTCAGTTCCGATTCTATTCGCGCCATACAACAGTAAGGGCAGGCCCAGCCCAACCAGGACAAGCCCCATCCGGTCCAGGGGGCGACCTTCATCCCTTGCCCCTCGCGGTACCAGATCCCGTGCCGCGATAATGGCCACGATACCGATCGGCACATTGAGCAAAAACAGCCAGCGCCATGACCCCATGTCGAGAAGGAAACCGGCAATGCCGGGCCCAACGGCGGGCCCCAGCGCAATCACCAGACCCAGCGTGCCCATCAGTCGTCCCAGCTGGTTAGCGTGGGCGGTTGATCCGATAACGGCCTGTCCGGCCGGGACCATCAGTCCGGCTGCCAAACCTTGCAGGAGCCTTGCGGCGATGAGCGTCGTCGGCCCTGGAGCCAGGCCACAGAGAGCGGATGAGATGATGAACGTGGCCATAGAAACGGCCCAAACCCGGCCATAGCCGTATCGATGACCCAACCAGCCGGTGGTGGGAAGGGACACCGCCAGAGCGATGAGGTAGCCCGTGGCCACCCATTGGGTAACGGCAAGCGAACTCTCGAAATCACGGCCGATGGATTCCAGCGCAAGATTCGCCACCGTCGAATCCAGCATGGCCATGAAAGCGGCGGTCCCGGTTACCGCCGCGATTTTCCATAGCCGGGGCGGAATATGGGGTGGGTCATCATTCGGTGACAGAGTCATGCCAGTGCAGCTCCATGCTGTGCAATGGTGGGTCTCCCGTTGATCGGAGTGGTTACCCGTCGGTTGCTGTCATGAGAACGCGAGGTTGTGTCTCACGCGGTCATCTTTTCATGATACATTTGTATCATAAAAACTGAAAAAACCACCAGGGAGCTGGCCTTGCCGAAAAAAGTCGACCATGAAGAGCGCCGAAACCGGATTGCAGAAGGGCTGATACGCCTTGCCGGCCGCGACGGTCTGCACGCCGTCACGATGCGGGGTGTGGCCATCGAGTCCGGGGTGTCGCTCCGGCTGGTGCAGTACTACTTCGATAACAAGGCCAGCCTGATGCATTCCGCGTTGCGGTTGCTGGAGCGGCAAAGCCATGAACGATGGAATGCCTACCTCAGCGAACGGCCGGGCCCGCCGTCGCTGCGAGGGTTCCTTGAAACGTTTTTCGCTGCGGCGTTGCCAACCGATGAGCGCAGTCGCACGTTCCACCTCGTCTGGACGTCCTTCGCAGTGTTGGCGATGACCCATTCCGATTTGGCGGCCCAGCCGTTTGTTGAGGGGCCCGATCGCCTTGAGCAGCAGCTGGTCACAGCGCTTCAGGATGCCCAGTTAACCGGTGAGCTGGCGCCGCATCTGGAGGCCTCTGTCGAAGCTGCCCATATACTCGCCATCACCCACGGGCTCGGTACGAGCGTGTTGGTAGGGCAACAAACGGTGGAAGCCGCCATATCGGTGTTTCACAACCACCTGGATCGCTTGCTGGATCTGTAGAGCCATCGGCCGGAATGGACCACAATAGAATTCAGCTAGCTTCCCGTTATTCATCAAGTTCCCGTAAGGCCAGCGGTCGCCGCAACCCGCATCTTGCTGCGACTTTCAGATACTGCATTCTTTGGTAAGGACACGAGATGCCCATGAGTCGATTAGCGGGTGAACTGCGCTTCTACCTCAACCGGGTGAGCGAAAAGCTTTGGGTGAAACCGCTGGCCGCCTGTGTGTTGTCCATTGTGGGTGCCTTACTGGCGCAGATGGCGAATGGGACCGGGTTGGGGGACTACGTGCCTGAAGTCTCCGGCGATTCGGTGGAAACCCTGTTGTCGATCATGGCGTCCAGCATGCTCGTGATTGCATCGCTGGCGGTGGGATCGATGGTGTCCGCCTATGCGTCGGCCAGCAACACCGCCTCGCCCCGGGCATTTCCACTGGTGGTGGCCGATGATATTTCCCAGTTCGCACTGTCCGCGTTTATCGGCACGTTCATCTACAGCCTGGTGGGCCTGATCGCGGTGAAGAACAGCGATTACGATGCCGGCGGGCATTTTGTGATGTTCATCCTGACGATCCTGGTGTTCGGCATCGTGATTTTAACCTTCGTCACCTGGATTGACCGCATCGCCAGGTTGGGGCGCCTCGGCATGATCATGGGCAAGGTCGCGGCCGCCACCGCCGTCGCCCTGGACACCCGCAAACGGGCCCCTCACCTGGGCGGCGTGCCACCCCGGGGTGATGAACTTGCGGGACGGGCCGTCTACACGAGCCGGGTGGGTTATCTGCAGCACATCGACATCCGGGGATTGCAGGAACAGGCTGAAGCCGTCGACGGTTGCATCACCGTGGCGGCGTTGCCGGGCACCTGCATCGCCCCTGACATCCCCCTGGCCTATTTGCATGGCGGCGCGAACAATGGCGAGGGCTGGGATCCCGATGAGGTTGCCCAGCAGTTCCAGATTGGCAGGGCCCGAACGTTCGACGAAGATCCCCGCTATGGATTCGTGGTGTTGTCGCAGATTGCCTGCCGCGCGTTATCGCCCGCGATCAACGATCCGGGGACGGCTATCGACGTCATCGTGGAGAGCCAGGCCCTGTTGAGCCGGTGGCAGGAGCCCTTATCGGAGGACATTGCGCCCGATACGGCATGCAGCCGGGTCATGGTGCCGGCGCTGGACGTCCGGGATCTGTTTGACGATGCCTTTACCGGCATCAGTCGGGACGGTGCCGGGTTGATTGAAGTGGGCACCCGTTTGCAGAAAGCCCTCCGCTCACTGCGGGCGTGTGGAGATTTCGAAACGCAGGCCGCCGCAGACCACCACGCCCGACGGGCGATCGGGCTGAGCCAAGAAGCCTCTCTCACGGATGAAGACCGGGCACGCCTGCGAGCTATCTTTGAGCAGGGGACCTGATCCCGTTTGGCGGTCACCCGAAAACCCGCAGAAAACGATCAGACCGGACACGCCACCCTGGCGGCCAGCCACGGTTTCAGTTTCTCCATCGGCAGGGGATGGCAGAGCCAGTATCCCTGCAACTTGTCGCAGCCCATGCTCTTGAGCAAACGGGCGGTCTCCTGGTCTTCCACGCCCTCGGCCACGACGCTGTAACCCAGGCCGTGGGCCATGTTGATGGCGGTTTCCACGATGACTTTGGAACCGTCGCTGGTATCCACGTCCAGGATCAGCGAGCGGTCCAGCTTGATTTCCGAAGCCGGGAGTTGCTTGAGGTACGACAGTGACGAATAGCCACTGCCGAAATCGTCGATCGATACCCGTATGCCGATATCCGCCAGGGTCTTCAGCGCCTGCAGCCCGGTGGCCGGATCTTCCATCGCGGCGGTTTCGGTGAGCTCGATGGTCAGCCGGTCCGGGCGGATCCGGTGCCGCGTCAACTGGTCTTCGATCAGCGCATTGAGCTCGCCGGAGACCAGATCCCGGGCGGAGATGTTGATCGAGACCTCCAGATCGGGGTAATCACCCAGCAGCGCCGTCAGATCCTGGATGCCGCGCCCGATCGCCCAGCGGGTAAGCTGGTTGATCACGCCGGTTTCCTCGGCCAGGGGAATGAAGTCGCTGGGAAAGACCCAGCCCCGCTCCGGATGGTGCCAGCGAATCAACGCCTCAATCCCCGTGACCTCGCCGCTCTGAAGGCAGATTTTGGGCTGATAGAACAGCACCGTCTGCTCCCGGTGCAGAGCTTCGCGGAGATCGGACATCAACGTCAGCCGGCTCTCGCTGTAGATGTCGAAGTCCTGGGAGTACAGCCCGGTTTCATGGGAACCGACGGGTGTGATCTCCATACCCACGTGGGCGTTGCGGATCAGCAGGGCGGCGTTATCGCCGTGCTCGGGGTAGCTGGCAGCGCCGAACTTCGGGTGCAGCTCGATGGCCAGGTTGTCCAGGGCGATCGGCTCCGAAAGCAGCCGCAAGGCCTGGTCCAGCCCCTCGAAGCTATCATCCACCCGCTGCGAATTGATCAGCAGCCCGAAGCTGTCGCCGGACAGTTGATACACCCGCTCATCCCGTCCCTGGTGATCCTGGGTACCCTCCACGATGGGCAGTTCCGAGGCCAGCTCGGTCATCTGTTCCGCAATGCGTTTGAGCAGACGCTCGCTGCGGCTCAGGCCCAGCGTGCGGTTGATTTCGTCGAGGCGGGTGATCCTCGCGACGCCTACCAGGTACTGCCCCTCCGGATCCATGCGCAGCTGCTGGTTGACCATCCACTCGAAGCGGTTGCGGTTAGGCAGACCGGTCACCGGATCGTGCGTCATCGCCTCGGTGAGTTTGTTGTGGGCTTCGTGACGGGCCTTCTCCTTACGCAGGTTGTCCGCCTGGGCCTCGATTTTATCCTCCCGTTCGCGATACAGGCGGTCGGCCAGGGCCAGGGTCAGGATAAACGCTTCCAGGCCCGAGCCGATCTGCATCGCGTATTCGGTGATGAACGTGGCGGGAAAGAACCCCAGGGCGCGACCGGCGGTCGCAAGAACGCCAACGGTGAGCGGCGTCCAGGCCAGCGTGAAAAAGGCGCCGGCCCGCACGCCGGCCGCCCAGGTGATCGGGCCTGCCACGAACAACAGCGAGAAGAACACCAGTGCCGACACGGACGAGAGCATCACGGCGTGGTTGTAACTCAGCGTCAGGGCAGCGACGAAATTGAACGCTTCGAACAGGATCATCCCCCGAATGGCGATATCCAGCCGCGGACTATGGGTTTTGATCTTCAGGAACTCCCGGCAGAACAGAACCGAGAAAAACGCCAGAATCGGCATCGACACCAGCAGCGCCCGCGCGTGCAGGGCCGGGAACTGCGGATAGATATGCTGGAAGCTGTAGCCCTTGATGGACGCAAAGAACAGCAAATAGCCGCTAATGGCCAGAGCGTAAAACAGGTACAGCTTTTCCCGCAGCGTCAGGAAGACCGCCAGGTTGATCAGGATGATGACGGCCAGGCTGCCGTAGTAGAAGAAGTGCAGCTTCTGCTCGTTTGCGGCGGCCTCGAAGAATTTATTCTCCCGCCAGACCCGTAATGGCAGGACCAGCGAGCCTTCCGTCTGGGCGCGCACGTAAATCGTCTTGACCTGTCCGGGTTCCAGCTCGAAACGCATCAGCATGCTGGGGTGATCCACTTCCCGCGGATAGAAGGGGCGGGTGTCGCCGGTCTTGAAGGTGTGCGTTTCCCGGTCGTCGTCGAACTCATGGAAAATCACGTCGTCCAGCTGCGAGTAGCTGATTTCCGCGATCAGGTTAACCCGTTCCGGCGTCTGGTTCCGGACCGCAAACCGCAGCCAGTAGGCCGATTCAGTGATGCCAAAGGTGGCGCTGTCCGTCGGATTGGTTTGCCACTGGTCGTCCGGCAGTGCCCGTACCTGATCCATCGTGGCCTGGCCGTCCGGATCTTCCCAGTACTGGAAGTGGGCCTCGATCGGTGAAGAGGGCAACACGGTAACAGGCTTCTGGTCCGCGTGGGCCAGTTGCCAGTGGCACAGCCACAACAGGGCAAAGGCAAAACGCAGCGGTTTGAAGAGGATCACGAACAGCTAACCCCGCAGTAGGCCGTTGAGCGTTATGGTCTTGTTTTCGGTAAGGGTGCTTCCATCATCATATCGGCGCCGCGGTGGCAGACCTTAGACTTTTGTTGTAGATAATTGTGAAATGTGACGTGGCCCTGCTTGGCAGCGGCTGAGGCATGACCACCTCCGTATCGCCGATTTATTGAATCCTCCTTTTCGGGCCATTACCGCGCGAGCGGACCCGATGACTGATGACGACCCGATATGGGGTTTGCTCATAGGACGTCAGCCGGAAGCTATCTTCTTCAGCCGCTGTTCCGCCCGTTTGGACGCTTTCATCTTTTCGGGCCGCTTCATGGATTTCCAGTGACGGATTTCCTCCGTCGTGCGGCCGCAGCCGGTGCAAAGCCCGCCCTTGAGCTGGCACAGCGACTGGCAGGGGGAATCGATTTTCGCCGCCATTCAGTGCCTCGCTGACCTGGTTTTCAAGCGTTGCTGCCAGTTGCCGGCATGGGTCCTCAGGCACGCCTCTTCGCTGTCCAGGTCCACGTGTTGAGCTACATCGTCCACCTCAACTCCGGCGTCGGCCAATGCTCCGGCCGTAAGATCCTGTATTCGCCGTCGGTCGCCGCTCTTCAGTGCCTGGGCAAGGTTGGCATCGGTATCGAACACCCAGGTCACCATCAGGCTTCCGGGAAATCGCTGGTAATCGACCTCGTGAGTCAGCCAGGTGAAGCCGGGAATTATGGGCTTGGCGTCCTCACAGGATCGGGTCAGCGCCTTGATCAACCGGCGCTCCAACCGGTCGCGTTCTCTCTTGACCATCATGCTATCTCCTGACGCGGTGTACTCGGATCCGAACATCGCCTTATCCAGTGACGTACCGGTCCATGTGACGGGTTCATCAGGCGACGGGCTGTCGAGCAAAAATGTGATACGTTATAACATGTTGTCGTTATCGGACGGAATTCCGGATTGCAGGGGTATCGGTGAGGCACGGCTTGATCGGCCGGCATGTGCCGGTAGTGAAAAGCCGGCCCACGACCATCCAGGGCGCGGGCCGGTGGTTGTCAGCACGGCTGCCAGTCGCCGTTGCGGTACTGCTCGACGCTGTCCCCGGCGAAACGGAACAGCCACAGCCAGTGGTTCTCCACCAGCCGCGCCACATCGGGTTGCTGTGCCAGGATCCGCTCGAGGTGCTGGCGCGGGGCGTCGATGAACACGTTGAGTCTCACGGGCTCGTGGCGCCAGGCTTCGCCGTCGTGGACGGACTGGAGCGCCAGGCCGATCCGCAGGTCCGGGTCGTTGCCCTCGATCACGCCCACGTTGCCGCCGACCACCGAATGCAGCAGCTTGTTGCCCGCACCGAAGGTCTCCGGCGCCGCCACCGAGCCCAGGTACTGCAGGTTGATCCAGTTCGCCACCACCATCGGCGCGGTCATCAGGGCCTCAAGCACGGTGCCATCCGGATCCTGCGAGGGCTTGTAGTCATGCAGGAACGTGCGTCCCTTCAGGTTCAGCCCCCGCGTCCGGGATCGGTCGGCGAAGATGATGGCCGCATTGTTCGCCAGCCCCCATTCCGGCCGGACTTCGGACCAGTTCACCGTACGTTTGGTCATGTGTTGCAGCAGGCGGTCGTCGTCATGGCCGGCGAGGCCGAGGGCCGCAGCCCGCTCCCGGCGGCTGCGCCGGGCGGCTTCGGTGAAGGCATTTTCCAGGCGGATCAGCTTTTTCAGGTAGCTGTCCGGCACCTGCTCGCGATTCAGGACCGTGACCCGATCCGTCACCGTGCAGTGTTCCGCAGCCAGTGCCAGCGTGAAGTCGGGAATGCGGATGCCCCGTGCCACCAGGCCGGCACGGACCTGGGGATCGTTGATCAGACGGGCCGCCAGTGCCGCATTGACTCCGCCGTTCTGACCCCCGCAGGCACCGCATGCCAGTCCGGCCTGGTGCGGATTGTTGTCGGTATGGCTGCCATGCCCGACGAACACCAGCAGCGGCGCGAAGCCGGTGGTCAGCGACAGGCCGCGCAGCATCCGTTCGGCGAGGTCGACTTTTTCCGGGTCGGACACCGGGTCACCGCCATAGCGCTGAAAAAGGCCGCTCTTGGCCGGGGTGGACGTGGCCGGCTTCGTACGGTTCCGGTACAGGCTGTCGCGGAGCAACTTCCAGCCCCAGGCCAGTCCGGTGGTTTCGACCAGCGTGAAACTGGACAGGCTGCTGTACTTGGCCTTACGCACCGTCTGCCGGGTCATCTCGCGCTGGCTGGCGGCCTGGTACTGTGTCCGATCCGCCTGACGGTCGCCGGTGGAGTCCACCAGCCGGTAGACCGGAGCCAGCAGTCCCGGAAGCCTCGGCATGTCGTCCTCCGGCCCCAGGCCCCGGTGCGTCACCGGCATACCGAAGAAGCCGGCGAAGCCGAGGGTCTGGACCGTCGGGCACGCCGCCTCAAGATGGCGGCGCATCACCTCGGACCGCACGTCGATGCAGAATACGGCCTGGATCTCGCTGTCGGCCCCGGCCGGCGGCGCCGTGCTCACCGGATCTCTGGGACCGGTCAGCGTGCCGATCAGTTCCCGCTGATAGCCCCGCTCGTAAGCGCGGTGCCAGAGCCACAGGGTCGGGTCATGGGGTTGCGTCGCGCCTTTGAGGTAGGTGTTCCAGGCCGCCTGCCACTGGTGCCGCTGCTCCGGCGCTGCCAGATGGACGCCAATCGCCTCCCAGACCAGCAGAATCACCAGCAGTTGGTCGCACAAGTTGGCTGCGCCACCATCCAGCGCGGCCTGCCATTCGGCGCCCTTGCACCAGGCGCTCCAGCCAACGAGCTCGAACAGCAGCCGGTGTGCCAGTGCTTCCAGTTCGCTTGCCGAGAGGTTCAGGATACCGATGGCCCAGTTGCTGGCCTGTGCCGGGGCGGCCGGCATGTCTTTCAGGATTGACCGGGCCCCGGCGAGACCGGTCCGGCGGTCCAGGAGCGGGTCGTGCCGGCTTTGCTCCAGCCAGCTCGCAAAGAGACCGTCAGACGCCAGGTCCACCAGCCACCGCGACTGCCGGGTATCGAAGAACAGTCCGCAGGTTCGCGCGACCTGTTGCCGAACGGCCACCATGGCCGGACTGACGCTGCTGCCGAACGTCTGGTCGAGGATTGAGGGCGCCGCCATGCCGCTGTCCGTATCGCCGTTTTTCAGGGCGGCAAGCAGGGTGTCCCGCGTCGCATGGCCGTCGCTCTCGCGCTGGGCGTCTCGCAGGTCTTCTTCCCGGATGCGGCCCCGTTGCCAGGCATCGCGGTAGAAGGCGGGCGGCATCAGCATGGACGTCTTGGCCCGCGCGCCGGGAATGCGGGAGGCCCGCTCGGCGGGAAGGTGCCGCAGGCCCCACCAGGGGTTGACGGCAATCCACCGGTCCAGCGGCCAGTTGGGTGGAATCACGGACGTTGCCCGGGTCAGGGCGTCTTTCTGGTCGGACGCCAGTGCCGGTTTACCAAAGCGGGATACGCTGACCTGATTCATGACTTGTCTCCCAGGATGGACAGATCGTTCTTCGACGCCGCCTCGGCCGGTTGCCGCCAGGCGAGGCTGTTCGCCAGCCGCGTTGTCAGGTGGTCAAAAGGCAACATCAGGTAGAAGCCGTTGCTCACGTGGAATCGCAGCGTTCGGGCTATCCGGCTCTGCGGATTCAGCAGCAGGATCAGTGAGACCAGGGCGAGGGTGCCGACCATCAGCAGTCCGATCACCACACCCGCCAGGGGCAGTGGTCCGGTGAAGTGCGGGGCGACGACCGGGCCCAGCAGCCAGTGGGCGAGCCCATAAATTGGTATCAGGCCAACGGCCAGGCCGCCCAGGAGCAGCTTCTGACGCAGGCGGATACCCGCCGGCAGACCGAGCACCGACCCGAAAATCGCCAGGATCAGCATGGCCCCCAGCACCGGGTTATTCTCCACAAGCCCCGGTTTCAGCCACAGTAGAGCGAGCCCGAAGCCGGCGACGGCTGCACTCCAGGCCAGGCGCGAACGGATATCGGCCGTTGCGAACGGCGCCACCCGGGACGCCGACACCGTGCGCCCCGAAGCCAGGAACGAATGGGCCTTGTAGAGCGAGTGAGCCAACAGGTGCAGGAAGGCCAGGGTGTAGGCGCCCATGCCGATCTCGAACAGCATGAAGCCCATCTGGGCCGACGTGGACCACGCCAGGGCGTGTTTGACGGAGGCCTGGCTCATCATCGTCAGCACCCCGACCACCGCCGTCAGGCCGCCGACAGCGAGCAGGACCAGATGCCCCGGGGAGAAACCGTCCAGCACCGGGAACAGCCGCAGCCAGAGAAAGCCCCCAAGGTTGATGACGCCCGCATGGAGCAGGGCGGAGACCGGCGTCGGCGCTTCCATGACGCGCAGCAGCCAGCCATGGAACGGCACCTGGGCGCACTTCAGCAGCGCTGCCACGGCGAACAGGACCGAGGCGATCTCGAGATGGGTGCTGCCCTGGGCCGTGTCACCGGCGGATGTGATCATGGCAGGCAGGTCGAAGGTGCCGTAGTGGCGGTAGAGCAGCCAGACGCCGGTCATCACGCAGATGTCGCCGATACGGCTGACGATGAACTTCTGGAACGCCGCGAGACGGGCTTCCGGGCGGTCATGGTACAGGGTCAGCAGGTGATGCAGGGCGAGGCTGACACCGACCCAGGCCCAGGCCAGGACCAGCAGGTTGTTGGTGAAAACCAGGAGAAGGACGCTCGCCAGCGTGGTCAGGAACCAGGGCAGGAAGCGATGGCGTGCGGGATCGCCCAGCAGGTAGGTGTCCGCGTAGCGGAGAATGACCCAGCCAATGAAGCCCACCATCAGGGCCATCCAGACGGCCAGTCCATCGGGCTGGAGCCCCAGGCGATGGCCCATCTCCGGCAGGCCGGTGTCGGCGATCCAGGCATCGACCACCAGCAGCACGCCGATGAGGGCGGTGGCCCCGATCGAGAGCACCAGCAGGCGGCTGGCGAGGCGCCAGCAGAGCCCGGTGGTCCGTGTGCTGGATTGCCAGCCCGTGAAGCCCGCCAGCAGCAGGAGCGACACCGGCAGAAGGAGCCAGGCCAGGAGGGCTGGCATGGAAAATACGGTTGCAAGGTCGTTCATAAAGGCCTCCCGTTGACGTTGTGCTTACTTTGCCGGGAATGCATTCATATAAAAAATGGTTTAAAAAGATCCTATCGTTCTTTTTTAGAGAACAATTGCCATGAAACTGAATTACCATCACCTGTTCTATTTCTGGACTGTGGCCAAAGCCGGACACCTGACCCGCGCCGCGGAGTCCCTCCACATTTCCCAGTCGGCGTTGTCGGGCCAGATCCGCAAACTGGAGGACAGTCTCGGCTACGCGCTGTTCATCCGGGAGGGCCGCCGGCTGAAGCTGTCAGAGGCCGGCCGCGTGGCTTTCGGCTATGCCGAAGATATCTTCCGGCAGGGCGAGGAGCTCACGGAGCTGTTCAGCTCCGGTATCCAGGCCAACCGGGAAAGCCTCCGGATCGGGGCGGTGGCGACCCTTTCCCGCAACTTTCAGGAAGGGTTCCTGAAACCCCTGCTCGGGCGAGACGACATCGAGCTGATCATTCAGAGCGGCACCCTGGACGACCTGATCCGCCGGCTCTCAGCCCACCGACTGGACCTGGTGTTGTCCAACCAGCCCGTCCATGGCGATGAAAAGAACCCATGGCGCTCGCGTCGCATTGCCCGGCAAGGCGTCAGCGTGATTGGCCCACCGGGGGTAACCGGTGTGGAGACGTTTCCCGAATTGCTGGTGGAGCGCAGCCTGATCGTGCCGGGACCGGAGAACAACATCCGCCATGCGTTCGACCAACTGTGCGACTACCACGGTATCAGCCCACGTATTGTCGCGGAGGTAGACGACATGGCGATGATGCGTCTGCTGGCGCGGGACACACGCCACTTTGCGGTATTGCCGCCGGTCGTGGTCCGTGACGAGCTGGAGCGGGGCAGTCTGGTGGATTACGGCGCGTTGCCCGGCGTGTTCGAGGAGTTTTACGCAGTCAGCATCCGGCGGCAGTTTGAACCGCCCCTGCTGACCCGGTTGTTATCCCAACCCTCAGAAGCGTTGCTGACCCGGTCGGCGAACTGGTCGTTCTGAAGTCGCCCGGCGGGTTCATTGACTTGTGGCTGACTTTGAACCAGCGGTGGATAACCGTCTTTCAGCTCCGATTCTCTTCCGTCTCCAGCTTGGGCGCCGTCCCCGACTTGGGCAGCCCGTGATCTTCCCAAGGCTCGCCGTCCTCGCCCTGGAGCTGGTAGTCATAAGCGGCCTGCAGGCCCGTTTCATCCTCTTCGACTTCCTCAGGCTCCTGGTCAATGTGGCGGGGATAGAGCGGTGACAGCAAAGCCACGACAACGCCGATGGCGGAGAACATGGCAAACGCATCGGCGTAACCGAACGTCTTGACCAGCAGGCCGACGGCGGGTGAACCCGTGGCCTGGCCGAGCGAGATCGCCATAAAGGGCAGCACCGGCCCCATCGACAACCGGCCCGGCAACAGGCGGATGCCGGTCATCAGGTAGAGTCCGGTCAGACTCATATAGGCCAGGCCAAACACCAGCGCCGAAAACGCGGTGATCACCAACTGACTCGGACTGGCTGCCAGCAGGGCCAGGCTTGCCGCCAGCATCATCAGCATCAGGGCCTGGGTGATGGGCGGGTTGTTGCGGTCGGCCAGATCGGCCACCACTGCGCCTCCAAGGCCTGCGATGCCAACCGCCAGCCACAGCCAACCGGTGGCACTCGGCGGCTGGGAACTGAGGTTCACCATAAGGTCCGGAGCAAAGATCCAGTAGGCGGCGGACACAAAGCCCATCGCGAAGGCAAACAGCGAGAGCCGGAAAAGCTGCCACCAGTGCAGTCGCGTGATCGGCGGAGGCGGGGCCGCGTTCAGGGGCGTGACACGCGATACCGACGGAATAAAGGTGCGGGCGGCGATGACCCCGACCGCTGCCAGAATGGCAAAGACGAGATACGCCGAACGCCAGGCACTGGCGACAAACAGGATGGCTGGCACGGCCACGATCACACCGACGCTGGTCCCGGCGTTCATCACCGAGCTGACCCGCCCGTGCAGCGAGCGATTGACCAGGGCCTGCATGGCCGCGGTCAGCGCCGGCATCATCAAACCCGTGCAAATGCCGCAGGCGAACACGCCCACCCCCAGCGACAGGGCACCTGAAGCCTGACTGATCACCGCCAACCCCACCACGCCGAACACGCCGGAAAGCACGGTGGTATTGCGAGCCCCGAAACGAATGGCAACGATCGGCGCAACCAATGTGGCCAGTGAAAAACTGATCAGCGGCAGAGCGCCGATGACACCGATGACCTCCGGCGTCAGTGCCAGGTCATCGCGAATGGGAGGCACAAACAGACCAAAGGCGAAGCGTGCCAGGCCGTAACTGATGGCAATCAGGCCGGCTCCGATCAGCGCAAAGCTGGTGCTTGACGGCACTTTCACAGAGCGGACCAACGGGTGTGGAGAAGAGCCGCGTTGACCGCGGTTTGAGGAAAAACGTCCGTCGTGGTCACCGTGCGACCCTCCTGCAATGGGGGCGGACCCTGCCGCTGAATGTCCTACCCGACCAGCCTAGGAATGGGGCAGGCCGGATTCAAGCCGGTGTGGTCAAAAGAGGCATGGTTTGTCGTTCCTGTTCATAAGCACCCATTAAAGGGTCGTCACGCGGAGGGCGGTTCAATCCGGCCCGTTTTTTTTCCTACACTGGGGGCACAGCCAACACGGAGGAACGTATGCGATTCACCAGACTGGCCGAGCGTGTCACCTTGCCTGCCTTGGCCCTGTCCGTTCTGACGGCCGCTCACGCGTGGGCGGAGGTGCCGGCGAAAAAAGCGCAGCAGTTGGTCGAGCAATGCCGGGAAAAAACGGTGCAGCAGCCTGAGGGGAAGGCTCTCACCGGCTATCCGCTTGAGGAAGAAACCAACGCGGGAAGCTACCGACCCGGACAGCCTTTCGAGCTGCATATCAATATTCGCGGGCACGGCAATGCCGTGCATAACGTGACCTGCCATGTCGATGCGCAAGGCCGGGTCAGTTTCGAAGGCATCAAGGAAAGGGGCAGTGCGATAAAATAGGCGAGTATTTCCGATAACATAATGACCAAAAGACGACTCAACCAGTGACGGGGCCGTGGCCTGCTCAAGCGCGAGTGGCCGGGTTCGTTCACGTCGCTGTTCTGGCAGGGCCGTCCCAGGTTGGGAGGGAACAGCAAACATGGCCCAGAGCCCCGAACTGTTGCGACGGCTACTTCGCGCGAAAGACCGGATGGATCGCGCGTCCCACGAAGCGTGGCCGATTCATCGCCTGGCGCAGGTCAGCGCCGTTTCGGCGTCGCACTTTGCCCGCTCGTTCAAGGAAGCGTTTGGTGTTCCACCGCATCGTTATTTGCTGACCCGCCGCATCGAGCGGGCCGTCGCACTGCTTCGCGACACGGACCTCCCGATCACGGACATCGCCTTTCAGACGGGCTGGAAAAGCCTGGGAACCTTCGGGCGCATTTTCCGCGACATCACCGGTGAGAACCCGGGGCAGCTCCGCGCACGTGAGCGGTCGTCTCCGGATGACCGGGAAAACGTCCCCGAATGCATGGTGCGCGCCGCTGATCGTCCGGACCTCAAGATGGCAGTTTTGGAGAAGCGACGGAAGACCTCCGTTGAGAGAATGGACCGCCCATCAACGGAGGATCTTCTATGACACAAGGTATTGGTGTGGTTGGTCTGTATGTCCGGGACCAGGACGAAGCGCTGACGTTCTATGTTGAACGGCTGGGGTTTCAGGTCCACACGGACGTGCGCAACGGGAATTATCGCTGGCTGACGGTGCAGCACCCGGAGCAGCCCTCGTTCCAGCTGGGTTTGTTCAAGCCGGGCCCGCCGGTCCACGATGACGCGACAGCGCGGACTCTGAGTGAGGTTGTGGCCAAGGGGGCCATGCCACCGCTGGTGCTCCATGTGGAGGATTGCCGCTCGGCCTACGAGCGGCTGAGCAGGCTGGGGGTAGAGTTCACCCAGGAGCCGATCGACCGGTATGGCGCCGTGGACGCCGGTTTCCGCGATCCGTCCGGCAACGGATGGAAGATGATCGAAGCCCGGTCACAATCCGCAGCAGAGGCTTCGACATGAACGGAAGTCTCTGGATGCGGCAGGGCCATCGTTGGCTGTCGATCGTTTTCACGCTCACCGTCATCGCCAACTTCGCGTTCAGGGCGGTGGCCTCGGGTGAACCGCCGATATGGCTGACCTACGCGCCGTTGCCGCCGCTTTTCCTGCAACTGGTCTCGGGCCTGTACCTGTTTGCGTTGCCGTACCGTTCCAGGTGGCGCGGCCAGCCTTGTGACTGATCGACCCAGGTTGCCGACGCCGGGGCCGGGTCTCGGGTTTCCGGCGTCGGGCGCCTACAGTCTGCTCTCTTGCGTGGCCTCAACAGCAACCACGGTATTGTTCTCGACGGTTATGACCACCAGGGATTGACCGCCCAGCGAGCTCTGCAAACGGTACGTCAGGATTTCCCGTTTAACGGGATTCCCACCGCCGCCGTCATCGACTGCGATCGTCTCAACCTCCCGGTTAACGGGATCGCCAGCAATGTAAAGGATCTCCTGCTTACTTTGCCCTTCCTGGATCAGCTTGCCACTGGCAAGCCGGAATGAGTCGTTGGCATGGGCAAAGGATGCGGTTGTCAGCAGGGCCATCGTGACCAAGGCTTTTAAGGGTTTCATCTCTATTCCATTCCTGAAAAACCGTTATCGATCCATTGTGGTTTTCACTGTGTGCTCACGCCAGAAGATCGCGTCAGCATGATGACTTTCCAGTATGCCAACGACCGCCAGACACCGCTTCTCCGAAACCGCTATGTCGAAAATCGGGACGCTATCGCCGGCGCCTCTTTTCGCCTCGGGGACTCCTGTTACTTCTGGAGGCTTTGCGCATACTCCTGCGCCAGGCCCTCATAGGATTCCGGCGGCGGAAACTTCTCGAAGCTGTGGGTCGCTGGCGTGGTCGCCCAGGGCAGTTTTTCGCTGGTGTAGGTTTCGACAAACGGTACGAACCAGCTGTGGTCGTCCAGCATGGTTGGGCGCACATTGACGAAAGGCATTGAGTCGTCGAACCGCGTGAACATCCAGCTCATGCAATCCGGGCAGAAGAAATGCCGCACATCGTTGCCGCGAAGCCCGCCAATCACCGGATCGCCGCGCGTGACAGAAAAAGCCTCGCCGGGAACGAGGGCTGACAGCGAGTAGGCGCTCGAACTCATCTTCTGGCATCCCGTGCAGTGGCACGCCATCGTCAGGATCGGCGCCGCATCAATCTGGATACCCACACGGCCACAACGGCATTCGCCTTTGATAGGCAGTAACGTCTCGATCATGGTTTCACGCTCCCTGTTGTTGTCGTACGGAAATGGTTTCCAAACTATAGCGTGTTTATCTGGCAGAGCGCCCCGGTCCCTATTCAATGCGTGGACGACCGGGGCTGTTCCTGTTCCGCCTTAATTCGAGGAGCGATACCCGCCCTGACGCTCCAGCATCCAGCCCGGATATTCAGCCGGCAGCCGGCTGACGTCATCCAGGGCGGCGAGTTCGTCGTCCGAGAAGCGTACCTGGGCGGCCCGAATGTTGTCCTGCAGCTGGTCGACCCGTTTGGCGCCAACGATGACGCTGGTCACGGCGTTCTGGTGCAGCAGCCAGGCGAGGGCGATCTGGGCCACCGAGACGGGCTGGCCGTCCACCGTCTTGCCGGCGGCGATTTCGCGCATCACCGCGATCACTTCGCTGCCGCGTTCCCGGTTCACCGGCGGGAAGTCGAACTTGGCGCGGCGGTTTTCTTCCGAAACGTTCGGGCCTTCGTACTTGCCGGACAGGTAGCCGCCCGCCAGCGGGCTCCACACCATCAGGCCGATGTCCTCGGACTCCAGCATGGGAATCACCTCGCGTTCCAGATCGCGACCCACGAGCGTGTAATAAGCCTGCAGCGACAGGATCGGACACAGTTGGCGGGCCCGGGTAATGCCGACGGCCTTCATCACCTGCCAGGCGGCCCAGTTCGACAGGCCGACGTAGCGGACATGGCCGTGCTGCACCAGGGTATTCAGCGCCTCAAGGGTCTCCTCGATCGGCGTGGCCGGATCGAAGCCGTGAATCTGGTACAGGTCGATGTAGTCCGTTTGCAGGCGCTCCAGACTGGCCTTGCACTGGGTCATGATGTGACCCCGGGACGCCCCGCGGGCGTTGGGGCTGTCGCCCATCGGGCCGAGCACCTTGGTGGCCAGCACGATATCCTCACGGGGAACGCCCAGATTTTTCAGGGCCTGCCCCGTGATGCGCTCGCTGGCGCCACCACCATAGACGTTGGCGGTGTCGATGAAATTGATGCCCGCATCGAGGGCGGTTTTCACCAGCTCATCGGCCTGATCCTGCTGCAACTGGCCGATCAGCTCCCAGATGCCGTCTTCGCCGCCGAAGGTCATGGTGCCCAGGCACAGTTCGGAGACAAACAGGCCGGAGTGGCCCAGTGTCCGAAGGCGCAGGGGGGTGTCCTGAATGGATTGGGGTATATTGGGTGTCGTCATAGCGAATCCTCTCCTTTTGATGGATGCACCTGCCGGGCAGGGCCGTGGACTCATGCTACGGTGGCGCACAGTCGATCGGGCTGGTGGAAACTCTCAGACGATTGCACGATCCTATCAACCTGGTCTCTTGCGGAGGTTGGGTGTGCTGAATTGTGGCGCCGGAAAGCCTATGATCGGATCAGCACAGGAGGCGCCCATGACCGCTCAACCCAACGTCATTCCGATGCAACCGGACCATCCCACCCTGAACCGGCTGCGCGATCTTGTCGAGCAGCAGTGGCTGGCCCACGGGCCGGAGACCGCCATCGACGGACTGCGGCTGACCCGCGCGCCGGAACCCAGTGGCACCATTCGGGCGCTGTATCAAACGTCCTTCTGCATTGTGCTGCAGGGCGCGAAGGTCACGGCCATCGGGGAGCAGGCCTTTCACTATGGTCAGGGCGACTGCCTGTTCGCGTCGGTCAACCTGCCCGTGAACTCCCGCATCATTGAGGCGACGCCGGACAAGCCGTACCTGGCGCTCAGCCTGTCGATCGATCCGGCGATGGTTTCCGAACTGTTGGTGGCTCATCCGGAGATGGCTTATCGCGGCCCCAAACGAACGGCGCTGGCGACGGCACCGGTGCCCGGGGAACTGTACGATCCTGTCATCCGTCTGCTGCGGCTGCTCGACCAGCCGATCGATCGCGAGGTCATGGAACCGCTCATCCGCCGGGAAATCGGCTGGCGTCTGTTGCGCTCCCCGCTGGGGCCGGCCCTGCAACAAATCGGCATGAAGGACAGCGACACCGCCCGCATCGGTCGGGTCACCGCCTGGATGCACGCGAACTATCAACAGCCCTTCAAGGTCGCGGACCTGGCCAACATGGCAAACATGAGCCCGGCGTCCTTCCATCGGCATTTCAAGGCCATTACCCAGCTCACGCCGGTGCAGTTCCAGAAACGGGTGCGCTTGCAGGAAGCTCGCCGGCTGCTGTTCAGTGAGCAGGAAGTGGCCAGCGTGGGTTACCAGGTTGGTTACGAGAGCCCGTCCCAGTTCAGCCGTGACTACCGCAAACTGTTCGGTGCGCCGCCAGGGCGGGACAAGGCCGTGATGCGGTCCAGTGTGGCGATTGAGATTGGCATTTAACGTGTTCATTTAACTGGGATTAGTTCATTATGCGTCCCTCATCTGGCATCAACAAAGGAACGGTTCATGCGCCTTGGCAATTCAATTCTCCCTCGCGCTGCACTGGGGTTTGCCCTCGGGCTCTTCATGACGACGGGGGCCGTTGCAAAGACGGCTCTGGAAGATCTGTCCGACACGGTTGAACAGGTCGAAGACCAGCTGGACGCACGAGTTGGCCTCGCGATGACGGACACGGGCTCGGATTTTTCCTGGTCCCATCGCGCAGACGAGCGTTTCCTGATGAACAGCACGATGAAGGTGCCGCTTTGCGGCGCCGTACTGGCGCAGGCAGATGCGGGCAAGATGTCCCTGTCCGACGAACTGCCCGTTCACCAGGACGATATCCTGTCTTACGCGCCGGTCACCAAAGAGCACGTCGGGCAGAGTATGACCCTGGATGAGCTGTGCTACGCCGCGCTGGATATGAGCGACAACACCGCGACCAACCTGTTGATAAGACACCTGGGCGGTCCGGAGGCGGTCACGCAGTTCCTGCGCCGCATCGGAGATTCCGTCACCCGTTCAGACCGGTATGAAACGGCCCTGAACACCTGGAAGCCCGGCGATCCCAGAGATACGACGAAGCCCGTGGTCATGATCGACACCCTGCAGAAGCTGCTGCTGGGTAACGCCCTGACCGCGGACTCCCGCGACCAGTTGGTCCAGTGGATGAGTCACGGCGGTGTGACCGGCGGCCTGCTGCGCGACGACGCGCCGGCAAGCTGGAAGATCGCCGACAAGTCCGGCAGCGGCGACCACAACCGGAACATCGTGGCACTGATCACGCCGGACGACGGCAACCCGAGAATCGTCACCATCTACATCTCGGATACCGATGCGGACTTCAAGACCCGAAATGCGGCGTTGAAAGAGTTGGGAGCAGCGGTCATCAGGGTGATGGAAGACTAAGCTGTCGCGAACAATGCGTTGTTGTCCAGACTTCGTCGCAGGCAGGATGGGCTCCAACGCGCGGAGCCATCCTGTCACCCGGCGTGCAGGGCGTATTGTCACGCGCCTGCACCCGGGTGCCTTTCAACTCACGTCAAGACGAATCCGTTATCCCTCTCGGGCGGTCATGTGGTCGTCCAGGAATTTACGAATAACGGGAATGATGACAGCGCCATGGGTTTCCAGCGCAAAATGCCCGGTGTCGTAAAAGCGAATGTCCGCATGAGGAATGTCCCGCTTCCACGCCTCGGCGCCGGGCGGCAGGAAGAACGGATCGTGCTCTCCCCACACGGCCAGCAAGGGCGGCTGGTACTCGCGAAAATAGGCCTGGAACTCAGGGTACTTCTCAACGTTCGTCGCGTAATCCAGTAACAGATCCAGCTGGATATCCGCCATGCCGGGGCGTGAGATCTGGGCGCCTTCCAGCGTGTAAGCGTCCGGCGAAACAAGACTCGTGTCGCGGACGCCTTCCACGTACTGCCACTTGATGGACGCCGGCGTCGGGAAGTCGCTGAGGGCCTCGCGATTCTCCGGGGTCGGGTCGTTCCAGTACCGCCGAATCGGCTCCCACCCCGTTGACAGACCTTCCTCATACGCATTGCCGTTCTGCGAAATGATCGCCGTGACCTTTTCAGGGTGGGCGAGTGCCAAGCGCCATCCCACCGGCGCGCCGTAATCGTGAACCGCGATGGCGTAGCGGGAGAGTGCCAACTGCTCGGTGAACTGATCGATCGTCTGCGTCAGGTTAGCGAAGGTGTAGGCGTACTGGCCGCGCACCGGAGACTCCGTATAGCCAAAGGCCGGCAGATCCGGTGCGACCACGTGGTAGCGATCCGCAAGCGCTTCGATCACATCACGCCACATGTACGAAGAGGCCGCGAACCCGTGCAGCAGCAGAACCGTCGGTGCCGATGGATCACCGGCTTCGCGGTAGAACACATTGACGTTGCCGACCGGCTCGAAGCGATAGTGAACCTGCGACAGCGCTGATGGACCGACGTCATGAGCCTGTTCGGTCCGTGCTTTGATAGGGCTGGTGGGGGCGGTCCGATGTTCGGAGGTCATGGTCTATCTCCTTGGTAACCGTTAATGAGTGTTTTTGCAGGTTACGAAGATTGATAGTAACCTGTCAACAATAGAATTAAGGGTTACTTTTTATGGCTTCAGAGATGACTCCGCCGTTTATTGCCGGCAATCTCGCCCTCGATTTCATCAACACGCAGTTTGGCGTCGGGGACGATCAGCACGAGTGTCTGTGTGACGACCGCTGTGTCGTTGAGTGGCTCACACAGGCTGGGGTGCTGCATGAAACGCTGGACGCGCCGCCCGCCGGGCTGCGGGAACTGGCTCAAGCACTGCGTAAGAACATGCGGGCCCTGATCGACTCAGCGAGAGAGGGCCGGGGTGTGGATCCCGACATCGTCAATCGGGTGCTGGAACGGGGGAATCTCGTCGAGAGGCTGGAATGGAACCCGAAAGATGCGGTGTTCCAGAGGCGGGCCTACCGGCGTGACCTGGCGAGCGAGAGCCTGTTGCAGCCGGTGGCGGAATCGTTGGTCGATCTGTTGACGGAGGAAGACCTGGCGCTGGTGAAGCAGTGCGAAGCCTCCGACTGCATCCTGCTGTTCCACGACCAGACGAAATCCCACCGGCGCCGCTGGTGCAGCATGGCTTCCTGCGGCAATCGAATGAAGGCGGCGGCGCATCGGGCGAGGAAGAGCGGCAGGTAGCCTGGCTCAGTGGATGCGGTATCGGTATGCCTCATATCGATGCGAGGGGCGTTTGTGAGTCAGATCCTGGCGAGCCAGCGGCCTGATGGGGCCGCCGGAATAGCGGATTCAGGGGGTGGGCATCGACAAAGAACGGGGCAGGGCATTAATTGGCTGGCACGGTTTGATGCAGGAAAGCGATCTGGTCGTTAACCACCTGTTCAAACGGCCCCCCGCTGTAGATGTCGAAATGACCATCGGGGTAGCACTTGATGTCCTTGTCGGGCGCGTGCTTGGCATGTTTCAGCGTTCGCGGGGCGGGGGCTACCGTGTCGGAATCACATACGCAGAACAGAATCCTCGCCTTGATGTTCCGCACCTGGCGCCCGGGGTAATAGCGAACGATGTCGAGTGCAATGCGTGCCGCGACATGCTCTGGTGCGTCGGATCCGTCCCTCACCGCGGTGTAGCCCGATGCCGCATCCGGAGCGTTCATCAACGCCAGCTCGCCGGGCCTCCCTGCCAGTTTGACCATCACCGGGTCGGCTCCCAGCCAGGAACCAACCCGATCACGCAATGCCAGTGCCGTGAGCTTCAATGATGTCATGGGATCCATGGCAAGGCCGGACGCAAGGCCGTCGGTGAAAGGGCACTGTGAGATCACCGCTGCGATTTGATCGTCTTCAGCGGCTGTGGCAAGCACATGGCCGCCCGCGAATGAGGTGCCCCAGAGCACGATCCGGTTCCTGTCAGCGTCTGACCGATCGCGCACATAAGCGATGGCCGCTTTCCAGTCCGCAAGCTGTTTCTGGATATCCAGAATCTGCCGGGGTTCGCCCTCGCTGGCACCAAAGTGGCGATAGTCGAACACGAGACAGGCGTATCCGGCTTCTGAGAAGCGCTCGGCAAAGGCGGGCAGGCGCTGCTCCCGGGTGCCCCCCAGGCCATGGGCCATGACGATGGTGGCGAACGGCCCAGAGCCCTCCGGGCGATACCACCAGGCGGAGCACTGCTGGCCGGCAGATGAGAACTGGACGTCAGCGGGGATCAGCGGGGTTGAACTCAAGACACATCTCCTTACAACGTGGATGTTGCCATTCTAGGCAGGATCATGTCGTGAATCCTGCCCAAACCCGGGAATAGACTTGACCGTTTGGGCCAATCATCCGCTCGGCGGGAATGAAGCCGAGACGGCATCGCAACGATGTGAGGTCAGATAAAGGTGTGTCATCCACGGGAAGTCATCGGGCCCGGTTCATTTCAACCTGTGAATCGTGGTATCGAATTTCTTGCGGTCGCGTGAGATCAGCGTCCGGAATTTCTTCACGTTGTCGTCGGCGTAGAGCAGTTCGTCGCAGAAGCGATCGTAGGCGTCCATGTCCGGGACTTCGACGATCAGGACGAAATCCACTTCCCCGGTCACCTGGTAACACTGCTTGACCTCATCGACCGCAATGGCGCTTTTCAGGAAGCGCTGGTAAAGGTCCTTGCGGTCCCGCTCCATGGTGACCTCCACCACCATGTGCATGCACAGGCCGACAGCGGCCGGGTTGACCAGCACCACCTGCCGTTCGATCACCCCACTTTGCCACAACCGCTTGACGCGCTTGAGACACGCTGAAGGTGACAATCCGACGGTATCGGCCAGCGCCTGGTTGGTGAGGCTGGCGTCCCGTTGCAATTGGATCAGAAGGCGTTGGTCGATCGCGTCCATCAGTGGCTCTCTGCAGTTCCGGGTTGATGACTCAATAATCTGCACTTTTATGGATGAAAAACAACACAAAATAGGTTGTCGAGTCGGCGTTTGACAGAAGATGTTGCATTGCCGCTGCTACCATAAAGGCTTGTTGATTGGGGCCAACAGGAGGCTGTATGCCATCTCGTGTTTTCGAGCGTCTGTGCGGGTTCATGCGCGATGTGCTCGGGGTCTATGTCACTCTGCTTAAGGTGCTGGTGCCAGCGCTGGTTGTCGTGAAGATCCTTGATGAGCTTGGGGCGACGGTCTGGCTGGGACATATTCTGGCCCCACTGATGCAGCTTTTTGATCTGCCTCCCGAGTTGGGCATCGTCTGGGCGACCACGCTACTGACCAATATCTTTACGGGCATGGTGGTGTTCTTCGAGATTGCTGGCGACATGCCGCTCACGGTCGCGCAGATCAGTGTCTTCAGCGCGTTGCTGCTGATCGGTCATTCCCTCCCGGTGGAAGGGGCCGTGGCGAGGAGAGCCGGCGTGCCCTGGTGGGCCACCCTGATCCTGCGTGTGGGCGGTGCGCTGGTTTTCGCCGGATTGCTGAGTGCGGTGTACCCACTGCTGGGTACCGGCAGCCGGCAGGCCGAGGTGATGTGGCGTCCGGAGCCTGCCGCTTCGGGGTTGGGTGACTGGTTGCTGGGGCAGTTCGAGACGCTGGGCATGATCTTCCTGATCATTCTCGCCTTGATGATCCTGCTCGCCGTGCTCCGCTGGCTGAAGTTCGAGCGTTTGATCCATATGGCGCTGTCGCCGTTGCTGAAGACGCTGGGTATCGGTCGGGCTGCGGCGAATGTCACGGTGATTGGCACTACCCTGGGGCTGACCTACGGAGCGGGCCTGTTGATCCGGGATGTGGACAGCGGGGTGATGAGCCGTCGTGACAGCGTACTGGTGCTCTGCTTTCTCGGGCTCTGCCACAGCGTGATCGAAGACACTTTGCTGATACTGCTGCTGGGAGCGGACCTGTGGGCGGTGCTCTGGGCGCGGTTGGCCTTTGCGATCCTGGTGATTGCGTGCCTCGCGCGCTGGCCCGGTCACTGGTTACCGGTTCGCAGGGAGAATCCGGCCGTCGATTCGCGATGACGACCGGATCATCAAAGGGCGGATAAGGGCGCTGGCTGTCGGATCAACCGTCCGTCGAGACCGTCAGGGCCTCCCAGTCTTCGATTTCCCGGGCCATGCCGGCCAGTCGATCCCGCACCCGTTTGAGCGCATCACTTCCCAGCAGCAGATGCGCGGGAGGTGTGTCGCTTTCAATAATCTCCAGCATGGCCTTGGCGGCTTTGCAGGGATCCCCGAGTTGCTGGCCGCTTTTCTCCAGGCGGGCCTGGCGGACCGGATCGAACAGGGCATCGTAATCGGCAATCTGCCGGGGCGATCGGCGCATGGAGCGGCCTGCCCAATCGGTCCGGAAGGAGCCCGGCGCCACGGCCGTGACGTGGATGTTGAATGGGGCCAGTTCCTTTCCAAGGGTGTCGGAAATGCCTTCCAGCGCGAACTTGCTGCCGCAGTAGTAGGCGATGCCGGGCATGGTGATGTACCCGCCCATTGATGTGATGTTGATGATGTGTCCGGCCCGGCGCTGGCGGAAGAAGGGGAGCAGCGCCCGGGTCAGTTCGACCGCACCAAACACGTTGACCTCGAACTGCCGGCGCATTTCCTCGGTCGGCGATTCTTCCAGGATGCCCTCATGGCCATAGCCGGCGTTATTGACCAGGACATCAACGGGGCCGAGGCTGGTCTCAATCTCTTCCGCGACCCGGGCAATGGCCGGGGTGTCGGTCAGGTCAAGCTGACGGGCATAGGCTTTGCCGGATGTGTGGGCTTCGAATTCTGCAACCGCGTCGGCCTGGCGCACGGTGCCAATCACCCGATGCCCGGCTGCAAGGGCGGCCTCGGCGAGGGCCTGGCCGAACCCGCTGCTGACACCGGTAATGAGAAGGGTCTTGCTCTGTTTCATGGCGTTGCTCTCTGTTTGAGGGTGGATCTGGCCATCCTAGAGCGGTGGGATACGGTACAGAACGCGAGATCTTCTGAGTTTGTTGCCTATTCCTATGAGAGGGATTGCCTGCGGGCCTGAATGGCCCAGAATGAAGGCACAAAACGATCGGGAGTGAAGGTTCATGAGTATCGAGGCGAGTGCCGGCCGTCAGCGCGAGCGGCGCATGGTGGCGTTACTGGAGTCGATGGCGCCTCAGGAAGGCTACAATCTGACGGCGCTGCCCGATGTCCGCTTCCTGCGCTCGAACCGTCCGCTGGACAGAACGCCGGTACTTTACGATCCGGGGATCGTCATCGTCTGTCAGGGGCGTAAGCGCGGTTACTGGGGCAACCGAACCTACGTCTACGATGCGCAGCACTACCTGGCGGTCTCCATTCCGGTGCCGTTCACGATGGAGACCGATGCCTCTGCTGAAAGGCCTTTGCTGGCCATCTACCTGCATCTCGACATACCGCTGGCGGCAGAACTGATGATCGAGTTGGAGGAAGCCGGAATACCCGCGTCGGCATCACCCTGCGGCCTGTTGTCCTCCGAGATGGAGCCGGCTCTCGGGGCCACCGTGGAACGCTTCCTCGAAATCATGGCCTCGCCTGAAGACAGCCGGATCCTGGGGCCGGCGATGGTGCGTGAGATCTACTTCCGGGTCCTGACGGGCGCCCAGGGCGGCGCCATGCGGGCCGCCCTGGATATGGAAGGCCATTTCGGGCGAATCTCCCGCGCCATCCGCCTCATCCATGCCGGGTATGCCACGGCTCTGGATGTGAACCAGTTGGCCCGTGAAGCCCGCATGAGCACACCGAGCTTCCACACGCATTTCAGACAGGTAACGCAGACATCGCCAATGCAGTACGTGAAAGCCGTCCGGCTTCATCAGGCCAGACTGCTGATGTTCCGGAACGGCATGACCGCAGCGGCGGCCTCAGCGGGTGTCGGCTACGAGAGCTCGTCGCAATTCAGCCGGGAATTTCGCCGCCTGTTTGGACGCTCGCCCCGGGAAGAGGTGGCCTGGATGCGCTCATCTTTCGAGCTGCCGCCTCCGGAGTCCCCGTCTCTCTATGTGTCTTCCCATTGAGCGGGAGGCGATCCCTGCGCTGACCTACCGGTGCGCCAGGGCGTAATCGATCGCCGCACACACCGCCGCAACCTGTGCGGCATTGCATTGCTCTGTGGTGGCGCGGGGGCTGTCCGGGTAGACCTCGGTCGTCGTCCGGTAGGGCGCGCGGGTGAGGTTGGTGCACAGGCCCATTTGCTGGATCGGGTACTCGATAACGCCGCGGGCCGCCACGGGGGTGCCGAAGAGCTCGCCTTTGTCATCGGCCGGCGCGATATGGGTCACCTGCTCCACCGCCTCAATCACCGCCTGCTGGAATTCGGGCTGCGGGCTTTCGCGGTCATCGACCAGATAGAAACCGTCGGGAATCCCGCCCGGTTCAAACGGCTTGCCGTCGCGGGCCGCCAGGGCAGGGCGAAACTCACTTTCGTCGGTATCGGTGGTTTCGTGCAGGTCGATGTGCAGCAGGGCCTGATCGCGGATGGGCGCAACCAGCCGCATGAGGGCCGCCGCCTCTTCCGCCTGACCGTCATCCCGGAACGACCGGTTCGGATCGACCGCATTGGCGTTCCAGCGGTGGATGCGTTCGTAAGCCCAGGGGCTAACGCAGGGCGCCACGAGCAGGTTGATGCGGTCCAAGTAATCCGCAGCACGCTGCTCGACGAATTGCAGCGCACCATGGACACCGCTGGTTTCATAACCGTGGACACCGCCGGTCACCAGCACGATCGGCCGATCATCCCGCCAGTCACGACTCCGGATCGCCATCAGCGAATAACGGTCAGCGCCATATTCCAGACGGCCATACTCTTCCACATCGAAGCGCGAGCGCAGGCGGTCGATCACGCTCCCCACCTCGTACTCGTAGCTGCGCTGGCGGGTCTGACGGGATAGCCACTCGGCACGCTCTGCATCGCCCCAGGGCGTTCCGGGTGTGCCGATGGGATAGGGTGTGGACGTCGTGTTCAAGTCGCTTTCTCCAATGGTGGCGGGCGCAAACGGGCATTCTAGCATCCGCGCCTGGGCTGGTGTCCCGTTTCGCCCTGAGTGAAGGCCTACAGACGAAAGCTGACAAGCGTGGCGACGATCAGGGCGGCCGCCGCGGCCAACAGGGAACTGGCAAAGGTATGGCTGACCGCATACAGCCCATCCGCCAGGAGCGGCCCGATAATCTGGCCGATGCCGTAAGCCAGTGTCATCGTTGCCAGCAGGTTGGCGCCCGACTGTCGCGCCGCCCGCTGTGCGGCAGGCATGGCAATTTCGTGGGTTCACTTATGGGCTGGCTTCTCATCCGCGCCAACCCAGCCGGTTTTCGCCGCTTGAGGGGCACTGAGCGCCTTGCTGTAGTATCCGGACGGATCGAAACAGCACACTCGCTTTTTACCCGAAGCGAGCATGTCGCACGCGTCGTGGATCCGCTTGGCCCGCGTCTTGGCCTGCTTGGCGGACGTCATCCAGTGAATCCAGTCCAGGCGGGCAATGGGCGTGGTTGCCTCCCACACCGCCCTCGCTTCGGGGGCCGCTGCCAGGGCCTCCTGGAAATCCGGCGGGATGTCGGGCTCGGGTTCCTGCGCGGCGGGGGCGATCTCGAACGAAGCCGTATCGCCAACCGCGGCGCCGGCGGATTCGAGCGTCTCAGGCTCCAAGCGAAGCCAGTGGCTCAGCTGCCCGTCCGGGTCGAGGGTGGCCTGGAAATCATGGCCGTTCAAGGTGATATCGACGGTCGTCCGACCCCGGCGCGGCAAGATATCGCTGGCGCTTTTGGGCAGGATCACGAACGCCCAGGCGGTATCGACGTCGGGCTTGGCCGGGCGCAGGATAGTGGCCTGGAACCGGGCTGGGTTGTCGCTCGGACTCATGATCGCGTCTCCCTGTTAGCGAATCACACCCAGCTAACCATCAGCCGTTCGATGCGTCCAGCCTGTCGTGTGGTTTCTTTCAGCCTGCCGCCGCGACACCGTGATCCTTTTCGGCATCGGTCTTCTCTTGCGTTGGCGATGCTCGCACCAAAACTAACAAGCTCTGACACCGTTTAATCGGTTTTTCCAATCCGTGCTCCCTATGACACAGATCAGTTGGCTGCGGTCGTTATCCTGATAGCGTGATGAAGAACTTACTCAAGGACGGAGCGCGAACGTTATATGACTGATCACCCCGAACACAGCCCCCCTGCCGATGCCGACTTTTCCCAGGACCGGGGCGAAGCCCGTGCCGATGCCGTCTTCTGGCATCATCGGCCAGACAACACGATGCCGCCCCCCGACATGTGGGGCCCCTATACCCGAAATCGACCCTTGCCGACCGAGGGGATCAACGATCGCCGGGCCCACATTATTGGTGGCGGTATAGCCGGACTTGCCAGTGCTTTTTACCTGATCCGGGACGGGCACATGCCTCCCGCCAACATCACGATTTACGAGACGCACGGCGTGGCGGGTGGCTCGCTGGACGGAGCGGGCGATGCCGAGCAAGGCTATATTGTCCGCGGTGGCCGGGAGATGAACTGGAACTACGACAATTTCTGGGACCTGTTTCAGGACGTGCCGGCGCTGGAGTTGCCTGAGGGATTCAGCGTCCTGGATGAGTATCGGCTCGTTAACGATAACGACCCCAACTATTCCAAAGCCCGCTTGCTGCACCGTTGCGGGCAGATCAGGGACTTCTCTGAATTCGGGCTGAGCAAGCGTCAGCAGTGGGAATTGATCAGGCTGCTGCTTGAGCGTAAGGAATCGCTAGACGATATCACAGTGGAGGAATACTTCAGCGACGGCTTTCTGGACACCAATTTCTGGTACTTCTGGCGAACCATGTTTGCCTTCCAGAACTGGCACAGCGTGCTGGAAATGAAGCTCTACATGCACCGCTTCATCGATGCCATTGACGGGCTGAACGACATGTCCGCGTTGGTCTTTCCCAAGTACAACCAGAACGACAGCTTCGTGAAACCCCTTACCCGGATGTTGACGGCGCAGGGCGTCCGGATAGTGACTGATGTGCGGGTTCATGAACTGGACCTTAGGTCGTCGAACGGAAACGAGAGCGTGACTGGACTGATCGTCTCAAGGAACGGTCAGCGCCAGCGTATCGACGTGGCCGAACGGGATATTGTCTTCGCACTGACGGGCTCCATGACCGAAGGCACCGCCTATGGCGACATGGACACCGCCCCCGTGCTGGAACGTGGGCAGCATGAGCCGGGTGAAGACAGTGACTGGACGCTTTGGATCAACCTGGCGAAGCACTCCAGCCGCTTCGGGCGACCGGAGAAATTTTTCGGCGATACCTCCCGCTCAATGTGGGAGTCGGCCACTTTGACCTGCCGGCCCTCGCCGCTGGTCGAGAAAATCAAGACGCTGTCCGTAAACGACCCATACTCCGGTCGCACGGTCACCGGTGGCGTGATCACCATCACCGATTCCAACTGGCTGATGAGCTTTACCGTCAACCGCCAACCTCACTTCCCGGACCAGCCGGACGACGTCCTCGTCGTATGGGTATACGCACTCCTGATGGACCAACCGGGTGACCGGGTTTCGAAAACCATGCCGGAGTGCACCGGGCGCGAGATTCTGGAGGAGCTTTGCCATCACCTCGGGCTCACCAGCGAGCTGGAAGCCGTCGTTGCGAATACCCGGGTTCGAACCGCGCTGATGCCTTACATCACTGCCGAGTTCATGCCACGTGCTGCAGGGGATCGGCCGCCGGTCGTGCCGGCAGGGTGTACCAATCTTGGACTGCTGGGCCAGTTCGTCGAAACGGGCAACGACGTCGTCTTCACCATGGAAAGTTCGGTACGAACTGCACGAGTTGCCGTCTACACCCTGCTTGACCTACCCAAGCAGGTGCCGGATATCAGTCCGGGTCAGTATGACATCCGCAACCTGCTCAAAGGTGCCCGAGCGCTGAACAATGACAAGCCATTTCCCGGTGAAAGGCTCCTGCACCGACTGCTCGGATCCACGTACTTTGCCCACATACTCCCTCCGCTTCCGCAGGCAGGAAGTCCACAACTGGAGCGGATTGAAGACGAACTGGAACGCTGGACCGGAAAATCCGGCGAGCTACTGCAAAAAGCACTCGCCGGAGTGGAAAGCTTGCGGAACAGCCTTAAGCGATAGATCGGGCGGAACGCCGGGCTGGCAAGTCCGGCCCTGGATGAAAAAACGGGGCAGAACCATTTTTCCGGATTGGCTGCCACGCTTCACTCATCAACGGGGGCATGCATCAATGGTATATGCCCCCTGAATACACTGAATGTGTGACCCCTGAATGTGATTGAATGCCGCCCCGGGTAACCGGGGGTGCCAGAGGAAACACCCCGGGTGGTTTCTGGATCCATAGATGGAGTCATTGCAATGAAGCGTTCCGTTTTTTCGACGTCCCTGCTGCAGTCGCTGATGACGACGTCCGCCCTTGCGGCAGGCGAACACGGGGAGGCTTCCTCAGGGAGCATGGAAAGGCAGCGCCATGCGCTCATCGAGAACACGCAAGGAAAGGGGTACGGCCCCCAATCCCCACGGGATATTGACCAGCATGCAGGCGGTAATGAACGCGTGTTCAGTGCCGCACCCCCACACCCGGAAATGAACCTCTGCAATATCCATTTCCACAAGAACGCAGAGCATAAAGGCGGTGAGTTCACGACATACGCAGGACCGGGCGATGGAGCGGGGTATCAAAGTGGCTACCGGTACTCCGGCCAACTGTCACCCTCGGAGCGCGCCCCCGTCAACGAGGCCGTGTGCGCTGCTGACCATGGTGGCCTCCAGTCGGGCGACACGATCGAAGTCCACTATGTGTTCTCGACTGCGGACGTCAAGCCCGGGGCGACACTGGGCGCCTGCCTGAGCGACGCTATTGGCAACCCGCAGCTTCGGGTCGAGTCGCAGGTGTTCGCGTTAGTCAACGACCGGGAGGCATTGGACTTTGGCTTGCTGACGGATCTGGGCATGCGTGACGGGCGGTACCAGGCGGTCAATATTCCCGACGATACGGGAGTGCCGGTCCAATACGCAGGCTCTACCACAGGGCCGGCATACAACGAGAAAGGCTCGCCATTCCAGGTCACCTGGAATGTGCGCCCCAAGGTAGCCAAGGTCGATATACGTACGGTTGGCGAGTGGTGCAAAGGCAACATCTTCGATGAGGACCATGCCCACGGTGTCAGGAACCTGGTTACCCACCCGGATCTCCTGTCAGAGATCGAGTGATGGAAGGGGAGGGGCTATCGCCCCTTCGCCTTGGCGTCTATAGAAAACCGACCACCACATAGGAGCCATGGTGGCCAAAATTCAACGGTAGACCCCTTTCATCTTTTTAGCCAAGGATGGATACGCCACCCTGTTCAGCCACCGTTTTGGCATCCGCGCGCTCAATGATTTTCACGAGGGCCGACTGGATCGCCTCATCTTCACGGGCGTCCTTGTCGCTCACGAACGTCTGCTTCTGGGGTTGGGCGTCTTCTTCAGCGGTGAATGAGATGACGACTTCGGATGCCAGGTCCGGCGTTTTTCCAAAGTACTCCAGTGTAATCAACGGGTAGCCATGGAAGCCTTTCTTAACCTGCTTTGCGATACGCTTCTTTGCTTTGTCCACATTCATGATGAGCGCCAGGTGGTGACGGGGTTGGAAAAGACAGGGTGGCGGCAATATGTGAAACAAGATGGCGGACCGTTGCTAAACCATTGCCCCATTCAGGACAACGTATCCTATAACGAGACCGGCGGCTACCGGACCCGTCTCCGGGAGGTGGCGACTTCCATTCAGCCCATCGCCAACGCGAATCCCGTTGATCAAATCCAATGCGCTCTGATCCCTTTCGTGTGGTCACCAAATTCAAAGGTGGAGCCCTTTAATCCCTTTCTTTAACTCCGGCTTCTTTAATTTATTATTCGATCCTGATGCGATCGACACCATGTAGTGAAAGCCGGATTATCAACATTGGCGATGCTATCTAAGATGGCTCTGTAAGCATGGATGACCCCGAATCGGACATCCTGTCTTTAACCAGCATCTATGGAGTATTGCCATGTATATCCAGACCAGAGAAACGAACATTCACCTCAGCGAACAGGGAAAGGGTGAGCCAACGCTCGTCTTTCTTCATTACTGGGGAGGCTCGTCGCGTACATGGAGTGGTGTTGTCGGGACGTTGTCGAACCAATACCGGACGATCGCCCTTGATCATCGCGGATGGGGAAACTCCGGGGCGCCTGAACACGATTACGGGATGAATGACCTGGCCAACGATGCGCAGGACGCCATCAAAGCGCTGGGCTTGCAACGCTATGTCCTGGTCGGGCACTCGATGGGCGGGAAGGTCGCGCAGCTGCTGGCATCCCGCCGCCCGCAGGGATTGGAAGGGCTTATTCTGGTGGCGCCGTCACCGCCTTCGCCCATGGTGTTGCCCGATGAGGAACGGGCAATGATGGCGGAAGCGTACAACGCCCGGGAATCGATTGAATGGGTCGTGGATAACGTACTGACGGCGAGCCCCCTTTCCCTGCAGCATCGCGAGCAGGTGATTGAAGACAGCTTGCGCGCTGCGCCACAGGCCAAGGCGGCGTGGCCACAGCAGGGGATGCTTGAAGACATCACCTCGGCGGTTGGGGCCATCAATGTGCCTGTCAGGGTGATTGCGGGCGAAAAGGATCAGGTCGATCGTGTTGAGACCTTGCGGCAGGAACTGATGCCCAGAATCGCCGGCGCGAGGCTGAGCATCCTGGCTGGAGTCGGGCACCTGTCGCCACTCGAGGCGCCGACCGCACTGGCCGATGAGATTCGGGATTGCCTGGAGACATGGATGGCCTCCGCGGAAGCCTGACACCGTGCCGACTAGAAGCGATCCCAGGGCGGCTCGTCTCCGAAAGCGTCGACCAGATAGTCCAGGAAACGGCGAGCCTTGAATGGCATGTGACGGGAGCTGGGAAAAATCGCCTGTATGGTGAGGTCTGACGAATGATACTCAGGCAGTAACTCGACGAGGTGTCCCTTTGCGATCTGCTCGCCGAACACAAACGTCGGACCGTAGACGATGCCGGAACCTCTCAAGGCCGCGGCCAGCAGCATTTCCGTGTTGTTGGCCGACATCCGGCAAGGCCCGTCAATACGATGGGCCTTGCCATCCGGGTCGACAAGCGTCCAGTCGCCGGCGGATACGGCGTCACTGAAGGCAAGCCTGGGAGCGCGGCGCAGATCATCCGGCGTGTGTGGCGTGCCGTTGTGCTCAAGGTATTCGGGCGACGCACAGATAACCATGCGACACGGAGCGAGTCGCCGGGCAATCATCGAGGAGTCCGGTAAGCGACCGATGCGTATGGCCATATCCGTGCCCGTTTCGAGCAGATCAACGTAGCGGTCGTTCATCGATACCTCAACGTTGACCAGCGGGTGGTCCTTCATGAATTGCGCGATAACGTCACCGAGATGCATCGTCCCGAAAGTCGTCGGCGTGGCAATCCGCAGAACCCCACGGGCGGTGCCATGAGCATCGCCCGCTTCGCGTTTTGCTTCGTCGTAGGCTTCCAGAATGCGTTTGCAGCGGTCGAAATAAACCTGGCCGGTGTCCGTCAGGTTCAGGCGCCGTGTGGTGCGATGAAGCAGACGAGCACTCAGCTCGACCTCCAGGGCACTGACATATTTCCCGGCCATCGCAGGAGATAATCCAAAGCGTCGCGCCGCAGCCGCGAAACTCCCTTCCTCAACGGCCGCAACAAACACCCCCATGCCCGTCAATCGATCCATAGGCCCCTCAATTCGATCATCAAAGTCACTGGTGGGATAGAAAGTGGCGAGATTATAGAGGATATGAGTGAGTGTTGGACTGCCGGCGTCCGCCTTCAGGCTCGCAAAATGAATGCCCTCTGACACCTTTTAACCATCAGGCGTAGGTTTTGATCTCAATCAAAGCGCTTGGTGCCGGACTGTATAACGTTTGATCAATGGGTGGCGTCTGAACAGTGGGATGACGTCATGGGTGAGTCTTATTGGGTAAGGGAGAGACACTCATGGACAGATTGAAAGGCAAGGTGGCCGCAGTCACCGGCGGCTCCATGGGAATTGGCGCTGCCGTCGTACGGCGGATGGCGGAAGAGGGTGCGGCCGTCGCGGTTCTGGACCGGGAGGAGCGCGAGGGACAGGCACTGGCGTCCGAACTGACGGCCAAAGGCCACCAGGTTCGCTATTGGCACTGCGATGTCACCGACGGCGATCAGTTCAAGCGCGTTCTGGATGAAGTGGCTGAGAATTTCGGGAGCCTGACGGTCCTGGTCAACAATGCCGGGATCTCCGGGCCGAACAAACCAACACACGAACTGACCGAGGAGGAATGGGACCGGGTACAGACCGTGAACGTGAAAGGCGTCTTCCTCGGGACCAAGCACGCCATCCCCCATATGAAACGGGCCGGGGTGGGGAGCATTATCAACCTGTCGTCGATTTACGGCATCGTCAGCGCGCCGGATGTTCCCCCTTATCACGCCTCCAAAGGCGCGGTGCGGCTGATGAGCAAAACGGACGCCCTGCTGTACGCGCCCGACAGAATCCGGGTGAATTCCGTGCATCCCGGGTTCATCTGGACACCGATGGTTGAGCACCACCTCCAGACCACGGGCATGGCGATGGACGACGCCAAGCAGGCCACCGCCGACCTCCACCCTCTGGGCCACATGGGGGAACCGGACGACATTGCCTGGGGCATTGTCTATCTCGCGTCTGACGAGTCGAAATTTGTGACAGGCAGCGAGTTGGTCATTGATGGGGGTTACACGGCGCGCTGAGTGAAAAAGTGGGCGTATTCATTCGCCCGAATTAAAGGTGTGTGCTTAAAGCACAAGATTAGGAGCGGCAGGTCTTGATCTGTTGCCTTCGTTTGTAAAGGCAAAACGATAGACCTGCCCATGGGTCTCCAGGCGGTTTTGACGCTCACAGGGAGTCCTTGAACTTCTCTCGCGTTTCCGGCGATGCCAGTTTGTACCAGTGTTGCAACATTTTCAGGATGACGGCCTGTTCCGTGTCGTCGGCGCCGATAGGCTCAACGGGTGGTGCAATCGTTTCTGCTGGTGTGATGGCAGCCGCTGCCGAGGTCCGATTGAATTCGCTGAGCTTCTGTTCATAGTCAACACCAAGGCGAAATCCCTCCAATGGAAGCGGGTTAACCTTGTAACTAACAGGGGTGTTGTCAGAGGTTTTCAGGCTCCAGTTAAAATGAGCATTGAACGTTTCCAGCTGTTTTGTGCTGGAGATGCTGGGGGCACTGATGGTTATCTGTTGATCGGATGCGGCAAATTTAACGACTGACAGGTCGCTGTCTTCCAATTCATAACTGTCGCTATTCTTAATCTCAGCCGTATAGGAGACCAGAATCTGATTGGTCCCACTATCCGGAAGAGAAAATTCGTTCTTGGTGGAAAAAAAGCCGTTGCCTTTGGATATTTCCTTACCATTGATGGCAAATAGGTTCACTCCCTCGCCCAACTTCAGAATACTCTCGGAATAACCAAGAGAAGGGAGCAGCGCTATGAATAGAAAGACGGCAAGCTTGTATGTGCTTTTCATCACATGGCCTATTAATAGGTTGTATGGACCCGTTGGATTGTCTGTCAGGTAACGGAATAGAGAAAGGCCTGAGGACTCTTGATGAGGCGTCCACAGGCCCCTGGTTGTAGGTTATTAGAATTTGATTCGCATGCCTGCGAGGATGTCAGACTCATCACCTGCGTCCGAGTCACTGACCTCCGCAAACAGCGAGACATTCTTCTGGGCCGGGAACCGGTAGGTGACGTTGGCGTACCAGGCGTCTATTTTCTCAATCTCATCGTCAGCGTTGACATAACCCAGGGCGATGGCGGTGGTTTGAGAGGCCTTGAATGTCGACACCAGGTTGTAGGTGGTTTCGTTACGGTCGCTGTTATCAAGGTCCGAGACACTGTAGTCGGCGCCTAGGTTGATAAAACCGGCATCGTACTGTGCGCTGACACCCCAGGTATCGGCATTGTTATCGTACACCTGATAGGCGGCGGCCAACGTCAGGGCATCGACGTTGGTGCTCACAAACAGGTCGGTTGAGGCGTCTCCCTCACTGGTATTGCCTTTCGATTCCAACTCGTGTGAAAGCGAGATGTAGACAACGTCAAAGTCCGCATCCAGACGGAGTACATCGTCGCCGGCATCGACCATGGCATCAAACTGATCTTCACTCGTTCCTGCGGGTTTTTCGTAAGCGGATTCCACACCGAACTCGTCACCCGATGTGTTCATCTTGCCCATTCTGAAGGCGACGCTGTCGTATTTAAGACCCATGTAGGCTTCTTCCAGCTTATCGCCACTCTGCTTGTTATCAGCGGCCTTGTCGAAACTGAAGTCCAACTGACCGAAAGCCTGCAAGTTGTTATCCAGGTCGTAGGTAACGGTGTTCTTGAGTTCCAGGTCATCAAACTCCACATCCAGGTTCTTGGATTTGGAGGCATTGTCACGCAGTTGAATCTGCCAATCACCTTTCAACTTGTAATTCAGGCCATCACCATCATAGATGGTGGCCGCGGTGGATGACTGGGCGAAAACGATAGTGGAAACGGTGATTGCTAGTGTAATTTTTTTCATGTCAGTCTCTTGTTTTTGTTTATGTGATTTGCGGTATAAAACAGCGTTCATGTTGGGCTGCTTTTTGTTTTTGCATTGAGATAATTGATATTTGGCTGATTTCGAGTTGAGTCTTTGTTGTGTTTTTGATCTATATGTGGCCTCCACATTGTTTGTTGGTTTTTTCAGGCAAAATGGTGCCCATGCGACAGAGTTAAAAATAAATCTGTCAGTCTCTTTTTATTTATATGATTTTCGGTATTGGGCAGCGTTTAAGTTGGGCTTCTATTTTTTAAACAACTCAATAGATATTTGGGTTGGGCTTTTCTGGTGTTTTGGGCTTATAAATAATCCCCACGTTCTTTTGCTTTTTGGCAGGCAAAATGATGCCTGTGCTATGGATTGAGAAATAAATCTGTCCCGATTTTTGTTTGGATTTTTGTTTGGATTTTTGGGGTTGTTGGTTTCGGTGTCTCCGTTACATTGCGCGGGCTGACAAAGCTGATGGTTGTCAGCCCGCTGAGAACGTTCATGACAGGACTGATTCAGCCAAACAGCCAGGGATCGATCAGCCCGCTCGGGTAGGTCAGCGTCAGGAACTTGGCCATGCCGACCAGGAAGGCTGTGACTCCAAGCGCCATAACGGCCGCCACCCAAGGCTTGAGGCGCGCAATGGTCAGCAGGAAAACGAGGCAGAACAGCGTCACCGCGGTGATGAAGCCGAGTAACAGCATGGCTCCTATAAGGATAAAGAAGCCGGCCAGCCAGAGCCCCTGTAGACCGATGGGTTGACGCTGCCACTGGGGGCGGTGCATCAGGCAACGGGCGATTTCCATCAGGCATGAAACGGCGAGGATCGCGACAGCCAGCCGGGGCATGATGCCTCCGATCAAGCTCAGGTCGGCCATATCGATCCAGGCAACGGCAGCCGTTCCAAGCAAGGCAGCGAAGAGCACCACATCGATGATGCCGAGAGTGGGCGGTTCGTTGCGGACCTTGGCCGCGGCGCCTACCGAGGCGGCCTGACGACGCTTGCTCCACAGCGAGCGCAGCATGGGAATGAAGAGTGCCGCAAAGATCAAGGCCCCGATGATCAACACGCCGGGACGCATGAAGGCGTCGGTACCCTGGAACTGTACCGCCTGGTAGAAGTACCCCTCCGCTCCCGGAGCCAGCACGAAACCAATCAGGAAGGCGGGCCGCGACCAGTTCGCTTGCTTGAAAAGGACCCCCAGGATACCGACTGCTCCCAGGGCGAGCAGGTCACCCGCGGAACGCGTGGCCTGGAAGGCGGCGAACATGATCAGCACCGTGATCAAGGGTGCCAGCGTGGCGAAGGGAACACGGGTCAGGCTGGCCACGGGGCGAGCCAGAACCAGGCAGAGAGCGGCCCCCAGGATATTGGCCAGGGCCAGCGACCAGATGATGGTGTAGGTCAGGTCGAGATGAGTCTCGATCATGCCGACACCGGGCTGGAGCCCGAGAAGCAACAGCCCGCCGAGGAACACCGCGGCCGTGCCCGAGCCGGGCACGCCGAACAGCAGGGTCGGGACCATGGCACCGCAGGCGCAGGCATTGTTGGCGGATTCGGGGGCGATCACCCCGCGGATGTCCCCCTTACCAAACTGCGACTTGTCCTTGGCGCTCTGCACCGCGTAACCATAGGTGAGCCAGTCGACCACCGAGCCAGCCAGGCCAGGGATGGTGCCGATCAAGCTACCCACAGCAGCACAGCGCGCGACAAGACCTCGTTGCTCCCGGACATCACGGATGCCTTGCCGCCAGCCTTCGCCGAGATTGCACGGCTCCTCGGCAATGGCCCCTCGCTTGACCAGCAGATCAATAATCTCCGGGAGGGCGAAGATCCCGAGCCCCACCACCACCAGCGGCAGGCCGTCGTAGAGATAGTCGAGCCCGAAATTCATGCGAAACTCGCCGGTAGCCGGTGCCATGCCGATAGCACCCACCAGCAGGCCCAGGCCACAGGCGGCCAGCCCCTTGAAAAGGTCACGCCCGGAGAGCACGGCCACCATCGACAAGCCGAGCAGGGTCAGCATAAAGAGCTCGGAGGAAGAGAACGACAGTACCAGCGGTCGGGCGATCAGGATAAAGCCGGTCAGCACGGCGGCGCCGAGGAGCCCCCCGATCATCGAGGCGAGGAAGGCGCTGGACAGCGCGCGTGCCGCCTGGCCGCGCTTAGCCAGCGCGAAGCCATCGATGACGGTTGCCTGGGAAGCGCTGGAGCCGGGAATGCCCAGCAGCACGGAGGCAAAGGTATCACCGGTGGGAATTACGGCGACCAGGCCCATCAGCATGCCAAGGGCGACGGTCGGTTCCATGCCGTAGAGGAAGGGCAGCAGCAGCGACATGCCTGCGATGCCCCCGAGACCGGGGATGATGCCGACCACGAGGCCGACCAGCACGCCCAGCGTCATGAAGAGCAGATGGGACAGGGTGAAGAGTTGTCCCAGGCTTGAGAGAAGTATATCGAGCATGGAGTATGGCTCTTTTATTGTGTGATCAGGAGGAGCCGGGGTGCCGGCCGGTGGGCCGGCACATTCCACTGATTGTCAGAGCTTGGCTCCGTGTTTTGACTGCAGCCAGTTGGCCAGCCAGCTACGCGTGGCGTCATCGATGGACATGGCATCATCGAGATGGCGCTGGACGGTGTCGCCGATAACCGGCGTGTATGGCCCCAACTGGGCGGCGGCTGCCTTCTTGAACGCATCGGTGTTCACGAAGTCGCGGGCTGCCTGACGATAGGTCTCGATCAGGTCTTGCGGGGTGTCCTTCGGTACCATGATCAGCTTCTGCAGGGCGTAGCCGGAGGCAAAGAACTTTCGAAACGCCTCGTACTCTTTGCCCGACGGCGCTTCACCATGCCGTGCCTGGTAGACTTCGTTGAAGGTGGGCAGCTCGGGGAACGTCGGATCACGGACGATCTTTCCGTCGTCGTTCAGCATCCCGAGTGAGAACAGCGGCACGGCCTTACCGGCCTCCACCAGTGGCTCAACGTTGCTCAGATAGGCGGAGGTGGTCTGGAAGTCGATATCGGCTTCCCCGCGCTCGAACGCCAGGCGGCCCTCACCCCGGCTGCGCATGCCGAACACGGCCTGTACGTCTGCACCCAACATGTCCAGGGCGATCAGGACGGGTAGCTCGACGCCGGTGGGAGTTTGCGCCGCCAGCTTGACCGGCTGCTCCAGCAGGGCGTCCAGCGCCGTATCGGCCGTCTCGCCGAGACGAGGTTGGGCGTAGACTACGCCACCTGTCGGGGTGGCCAGGATGGGCGTCCAGTCGCTGTAGTCGTAGCGCACGCGAGGATCGTCGAGCATGGCCGGATACTGGGTCGAAGCCGAGGTACCTAGCCATTCGCTGCCATCCGACTTGGCACGCAAGGCGAACAGGTTGGCCCCATTGATGGAGCCGCCGCCGGGAACGTTATCGATCATGATGGTCGGCTCTCCCGACAGAGATTTGCTGAGCCAGGGAGAGAAAAAACGCGCCCAGACATCCGTGCCACCGCCAACGCCAAAGGGGATGGTCCACTTGATGTTTCCGGGGACTTCGACGTCCTGGGCCTGGACGGAGGTCGTCAGGCTCAGTCCGGTGATCGCCAGCGCGATCAGCGCGGCCTTCCTGAGCCGACCGAGGGAGAGAGAAGAATTTGCAGTTTTATTGATTACCATGTCATCACTCCTGGCTTATTGTCATTGTCATGATGGTTGATGAGGACCCTGTCCATACGAGGGGTCATATGACCGTTGAAGTCAGTATATCCCCGCCGGACATGGCAGGAAGCGAGTAGAAAATGGTCCCACTCATGATCTTCCTGGCGGTGCGGATGAGGGAAACACGCGCAATATCGCAGGCATTCTCGTTGCGGTGTTCGACATCCAGATCGATGAATCCAGAGGGGTGTTCCAGCCTTACTTGCGACAGACGGCCAGCGGCCGCCAGTTTCTCCGCTCCAGTCGCGATTCGGTTTGCCACGGTGCCAGGGACACTGACGGCCGTGGCGACCGCGATGGCTCCAGTGACGGCAATGGACTTGTGGCAGCGGTGAGGCACGAAGTAGCGGGTACACAGCGTAGCGGTGTCGGAAAACGGTGCTGACAGCACCACCGGCTTGGGCAAGACACTCTGGCTGACGTCCCCCAGCCCCATTCGATGACCTGCCTCGCGACGAATCAGCTCCAACCGCTTCAGCATGGTGGGATGATCGTCCAACTCCACGGGGGACTCCCGGCCGTCGAGGCCCAGGTCGGCCGCGCTGACCATCATGATGGGGGTAGCAGCATCCAGGCATGTCACCTCGATGCCATCGATAGTGTCGATAGCCCTGCCGGTCGGCAACAGCGCGCCGGTCTTGGTCCCGACGATATCGAGGAAACTGAGCTGAATGCCGGCGGAACTCCCCGGGACGCCGCTTATGCGCGTATCACCCTCGTAGGCTACCTGACGCCCGGGTGTCGGTACGTGACACTCGATCAACCGCTGGGTGTTGAGGTTGCGCACGCGGACGACAGTGACCCCTTCCTGGGGCTCCACCAGCCCTGTCTCGATGGCATACGGCCCAACGGCGGACAGCATGTTGCCGCAGTTCGGGCTGAAGTCAACGCGACGTTTGAGCACATCAACCTGAGCAAACAGGTAGTCGACGTCTGCCTCGGGATTGGAGGAACGCTCCACGATGGCCACCTTGCTGGTCAGCGGATCCCCTCCGCCGATGCCATCAATCTGGAGAGCGTGGCCAGATCCCATGAGATTGAGCAGGATCTCGGTTTGCTCTTCTTGGCTGTCGGGAAGATCCCTCATGCGCAGGAAGGGGCCCCGGGAAGTGCCACCGCGCATAATCATGCAGGGAATGCTGTTCATCATCGTCATGCCATATCGCGTCTGAAAATTGTGATATGAGCATGTCAGGGGTCTTATGATGCTTCAAATGCAAATATAAGGCTTAAATTATGCGCATGACGAATTAATGTGTTAGATTTATCAATAGATTCTACTTCATGCAAGAGTCAGTGTATGTTGCATCGTCTAGAGTTCCTTGATTTACAAGCCTTTATCCTGGTCGCGGAGCTGGGCTCTTTCCACGAGGCCGCACAACGTCTCCATCTCTCTCAGCCGGCACTATCTCGACGTATTCAGAAGCTTGAAGAGCTCCTGGAGATCGAGTTGCTGGAACGAACCACCCGGCGGACGCGGCTGACCCCGATCGGCACGGACTTTCTGCCCCGAGCGAGACGCATGATCGAGGAGTACGAATCGTCGATCCTGGGGATCCGTGAATTGGCCACCCACCAGAAGGGCACCGTTACTATTGCTTGTATCCCTACCGCTGCCTTCTATTTCCTGCCGAGTGTGATCCGGGGCTTCAGCCAGGCGTGGCCAGGGATCCGCATCAGGATCCTCGATGTCAGTGCCAAGGAAGGTCTGGAAAAGGTGATCAGCGGCGAGGCAGACTTCGGTATCAATATGTTCAGTGCCCAGAGCCCCGAAGTCTCCTTTACACCACTCTTAAGAGATCCCTTTGTCCTGGCACTGCGTTCTGACCATCCTCTTGCAGATAAAGGGGACATCGAGTGGTCGGATCTCGAACAGGTGAGGCTGATCACCGTGAGCCGAGACAGTGGCAACCGGATGCTGCTGGATAATACGCTCTCGGCTGAGGGCATCCGGCTGAATAGCTTCTACGAAGTCCAGCACCTTTCCACCTCCCTTGGCCTTGTCGAATCTGGCCTTGGCGTGGCGATCCTGCCCAAAATGACAATGCCTGGCCCCGACCATGACACCCTGTGTTCACGTGAGTTGCCTGAACCACGGATTCAGCGCACCATCGGCCTGGTAAGAAGCAATTCACACGGTATTTCCGGCACAGCCCATCTGTTCATCGATATGGTCCTCGAGCATTGGGGTAGCTCTAAAGATTCCTGAACGATGCTTGGTGTTACCGTGATGCATCATATCTGGCCAGACGATGAATGCGCTCTGGCCTCTTTCATTCCTTAACTGATCCTTCCAATTGTCCAGTCAATAAACGGGATGTTGGGCAGCTCACGCCCGTCATCAACACCAATCTCTGCTTTAATTTGCGCATCAAGTTTTGAGTTCATAGCCATGATCAAATCCTGATTGACGGTGCGATCAGCGCCGAGATTAGTCATCTCTTCAGGATCATGGTGGAGATCAAACAGCTCCACGTCATTCCACTGGTACAGTTCACTGATATTTTCAGGGCGATTGTGTTCGAGGGGGGAGAAATAACGTGTGAACTTGTAGCGGCCATCGAATACGGTGCGCAGGCTGCCCCGTTTCTTCATGTTTGGTTTATAGCCATCCTTCATGATCTTGAATAGTGGCTTTTTACCTTGTTCTTTTGCTTCACCCATCACCTTGAACAACGTGCCGTCGTTCGTAACCAGCCCGCTATAGGTAAACAGAACCCCTTCACGTGTTTCCGTTATTTTTGCTGTTCCAGGATTATTCAGTATTGTCGAAAAATCCTTACCCGGCAGTTCACGCTTGGCAAACTCGGCGGCCTGTGTAGGTGAAACCCCCGCCATGGCAAGCATGGTCGGTACGATATCGATGTGCCCGGTGAGCGCCCGTGTTTCTTGGCCACCCTTTACATCCGGGTGAACAACATACAAGGGCAAATGCATGGTTTCCTGATAGGCGAACGGCCCCTTACCACGCAGACCATGAGCTCCCGCCATTTCGCCATGGTCTGACGTATACAGGAAGGCCGTGCGATCGGTCAGGCGTAAGTCATCGAGCTCGTTTAAGAGGCTATACACTTGCATATCCACGGAGCGAATCGAATTGATATAAAAATCATTGAAGCGCTGCCAGCGCTCTTCCTCCAGTGGAACGCGACCTAATACATACGCCCACATCTGATCGAACTCACCGTGCGCGCCGGGTCGACCGGGATCATTGAACGGCTGTCTGAGGCTTTTGGGAACCGGCATATCCCAATGGGATTCATATAACTTACTTTTCGGTGCTGGTGCGGCATGCATGGTCAAATGCCCGGTGTCTTGCACGTTCTGGCCCGGCGCATCGGTATTGAAGTACATGATATCGTGAGGATTGATCAGGCTGACAAACAAGCACCATGGCTTGCCCTGGTCATTGAGTTGCCGACCATGACGTCGCAGCCAGGTTATCGCACTGCCTGCTATTAAATGATCGAACTCATAGCCTCCCAGAGTATGGGCAATAATGTCACCGGGAGAGTAGTAATCCGCAAATCCGTGTTTCTCCATTGCCTTGGTGAGATAAGATTCATTCTTAGACTCTTCAAACTTCTCACCGAGGTGCCACTTGCCTTTGTAAGCGGTGTAATACCCCGCCTTGCGTAACATATGCCCGATCGTCGGGATATCGGTTGAGAGATCACTAACGTAGGCCACGTCCGTATTTTCAAACATACGATTATCGACCGTTGATAATCCGGTTAGCAATACGGAACGGGACGACGTACACATGACAGCAGGGCAGTAATGATTATGGAATGTCACTCCCGTTTCCTGGAGGCGTTCGTGGGCGGGAAGAGACAGGCCACTCGGCCATTGGCTGAAGTAACGTTCTTGATCTGAAAAAACAAAAACCATATTGGGTCTTGATGAAGCACGACCAGAGGAACGAGGTGTCGTAAGGGGCTGTGCATGAGTCTGGGCGTGCAATGCGCCGGGGAAAAGGGAACTTGCAAGTGAAGCCGCTACAATTTTGGAGGTCTGGGCAAGAAACTCTCGCCGATTCAGGCCGGCTTTTTCTTCAGAATCGTTGCCCATACCCATCTCCTATCTTGTAGAAAATCGTATCAAGCTAACGGTTGTGTCTCATGGCTGGTCGGCGCCACTTTTGCAGGATTTATGCAATATCCGGGGGTGGCACGCGGCATTCAACGGCTTGGGATACAAAATCACTGTACCCCCTCATCGCGGAGGCGGCATGATCTGGATCAAGCAAAACGATACGACATAAAAAAGCCGGCGGAGAGCGCCTGAAGCCTGTGAGAGGCGCGGATCTGCAATGGGTTAAAACTTATGCGCTCTCACCCCGTTTAATCGACGTGAGCGACTTGGCGTGTCCCAGCCAACCGAAGGGGCCAGTGCCACGGCCCCTTCGAAGCACAACCTGACTCTTCAAGAATCAGGCAACCGGTGAGAGCACTTCAATCAACTCGGCACAAAACGCGTCCAGGTCATCCGGGACCCGGCTGGTGATCAACCCGTTGTCGTTGTGCACCGGCTCATCGACCCAATGGCCTCCGGCGTTCTGAATGTCGGTTTTCAGACTCGGGAAAGAGGTGAGCGTCCGGCCTTCGACCTGGTCCGCTTCAATCAGTGTCCAGGGCGCGTGGCAAATGGCCGCCACTGGCTTGTGCTTGTTGCAGAACTGCTTGATCAGCTTAACGGCATGGACGTCGGTTCGCAGGGCGTCGGGATTGGCCACGCCACCCGGCAGGACCAGGGCGTCGTAGTCGTCTGCGTTGGCGTTTGCCGCCGTTTTATCCACCTTGAAGGTGTGGGCCTTGTCCAGGTGGTGGTAGCCCTGAATGTCACCGTCTTCGAGAGAAATCAATTCCAGCGCGGCGCCGGCACCCTGGAGATCCTGCCAGGGGCGGGTCAACTCGATTTGCTCCACGCCATCGGTGGCCAGAAATGCGACTCGTTTTCCGTTCAGTGGTGCACTCATCCGTTGTCCTCCTCATTTCTGTTTGGCATCGTCGCCTTTTCAGACGGTTTTCCTTTCCTCCATTTCGCTGCGGTAATCGGTCCCGAGAGAGGTTTTCTGATCGTCGGCCAGCACCTTGCCCGCAACGGTGAACACCTCCTTTTCTTCCTCCTCGAGGTGGTGCAGCAGCTTGTGAGCCAGGTTTTTGGCGTGAGCCAGCCAACCGGGTGAATCCTGGTCGGATGAAGAGACGGCGTCAACCAACTCATCGAGCTCATGGTGCTCGGCAACGCTGTGCCTCGCTTTTTCCTGGGTCGTATCGAACTGCATCAGGGGCACGTAGAAATGACGTTCCTCTGCCAGCGCATGATCGGCCAGTTCCTTTTTCAGGTTCAGAAACAACCGGTCCCGCTCGTCGCTGGCACCATGGGTTTCCAGAACCTGCTCGATCAACTTTCGCTGTTTGTCGTGGTCGGCCCGAAGCTCTTCAAAAATCGTCATTTGCATCTCCGTATTCGGTTCCCGGTCAGCCTCCCGGGTGAGGGCGCAAGGAGGCCCGGCGTGTAATGGTCGCAGCCAGCATAGACGTACGTGAGTTTGTCGGCATCGGTTTATCCTGCTGATTCCTGACACTGCTTTCATCGATCAAAGTGCTCTCGATCAAAGTGCTCTGACCCCTCAATTTCTGACGCCTTCATCTAATGCTGTCAGGATTCGACCGTGTTACTTGCCGGCTGCTGGGCAGAACGGACGCAGTTTCGTCCGGCCGCTTTGGCTTCGTACAGGGCGTGATCGGCGAGTTTAATGAGCTCTTCACTGCCACCGACATCCCGGGGCGTCGCCTCGTGTACCCCGATACTCACGGTGACATGTTCCGCGACGTCAGAGGCAGGATGCTTGATGTTCAGTCTGGCGGCGGCTTCACAGATATCGTCTGCGATTTTGACACCGTCCTTTCCCGTCGTATTCGGTAACAGAATGGCAAATTCCTCGCCACCGTAGCGAGCAACCACCTCGCCGGCCCTTCGGGCATGGAGCGTTAGCATCGAGGCGATTAAACGGAGGCACTCATCGCCGGCCGGGTGCCCCAGGCTATCGTTGAAGGTTTTAAAAAAATCGACATCGATGAGCAGCAACGTCAGCGGCGTATCCAGGCGTTTTGCACGCGCCCACTCGCTGTTAAGGGCTTCATTAAAGCCCCGGCGATTGGTGACCGACGTCAGGGCGTCCACGGTGGAGAGTTGATACAGCTCCTGGGCCAGTTTTTCGGTTTCCTCTTTGGACTTTTCCAGCTTGAGCCCGTTGATAATACTTTCCTGCAATACAGCATTTATTCTCTGTACCTGACGAAACGTAATGGCAAAGAAAACCACCATCAACAGACCGATACCGCGGGTTTCCATTTGATCGGTGAACAGTAACAGCGCGCTCAGCGGTAGAAGCGTTGGCCCGGAAAAGCACGTATAGGAAACGATCGAGGAAGACGTAGAGGCGACCGCGCCTGCCACCAGCCCTGCCGCCGTAATGATGATGATCGAGAGGCCGAGGCCACCCAATTCAATCGCCACGCCGACATACAGGCCCCACACGCACCACGCAAGCCCCAGAAAGAGCGAGTTCACAGCGAAAAGCCGGCGCCAGCCGCCCGGCGTCCAGCGCTGTTGATGACGCTGATACTGGTTTTTCATCAACCAGCGGGACAGTCCGGTCAACAGCAGGAAGGTGGCCCAGGCCAGAATAAAGGTGTGGTTAACGCGTTGCCAGAATAGCCCGATATTGATCGAAGCGACGACAAAGTGCCCCAATACGACAACGGGGGTTTGTCGAACAAAACTGTCTAACAGCTGATAATTCAGTTTGTCCTTAAAAACGTCGTCATTCATCGCTGGCTGTCGTTCAAGCAAAAACCGTTCAGGCCCATCAATTGTTATTGGAACCAACAGGGGTTAGAGGCGGATTCACCAGCGAGTCTAGCTTAGGGGATTCTGAGGGTCACGTTGCTGACCCCGTGCCTCTAGCGTTCGACATTTGAAGCGAGTTCGTAAACGGTCGCCGACAAGCGGAATCGATTTGCCTCGATGTATTGCCGGTATGAATCAAAATCCTTTTGCATCGGTCCTGCTTACGAAGGAAGAGTGGGAGAAAACAGAATACCCTATAAAGCCCGGAGGGAGCGAAGGCAATGGCGTTATTTTAAACCGTCCCTGAAGTATTGCCTGTTAACGTAAACCAGATATCCCGTTAAACCGCAAGGCATAATCCAAAACAGCGATGAAATACCAAAGCCCATTTCAGTATTAATGGCGACGGCGCCGAGTGAAAAAATGCCCGAACAGATATAAACCAGTAATCGTGCTGGCGATGCTAATTTAAAGGAGTCATTCAATGTTCGCGCAAGTAATTGTAAGACGGCCCAAAGACCAAGTAGTCCACCGATGCTGATAAATGGGTATAACGCCAGTTCAAACGAACCCCGGAATATTTGGGTTAATGAGTAGGGCGTGCCAACCACGATCCCAAAACCGAGCAGAAAGATGGGCGCTGCGAATGACACTGTGAATATTATGAGCAGCACAGATTTCCCTGAAGTCTTCATATCTTCCCTGAAAAAGACGTTAGCCCCGGCCTTCAGATAAATATATCTCAGTGGGGCGCTCGATCACAGTACGTGATGTCTCAGAGCAACGTGAGTCGCGTTGCTTTCCGCAGAATACGTACAGTTCATATCGTGCGTACTGCCGTCCGGTTTGCAAAACCGGAAACCCAATTAATGCATTCTGCCCCTTTAGTTGAACACCTCATACTTCCTTTAAAGGAGAAAAGGAAGCGTAAAATACAAAACAGGAAAAATGACGATGAACCACCAACTTTGAACAAAGCTGGAAAGCGATAGTAACGGTTCGATGAAAATCCCGACTCCAGATGCCTCCAACTGGGGAGCTATTTTGATAAAAAATATACCGAAAGGTAAAGCAATGGCGGTTAGCAGCATTCCCGTGACCAGAAGAATGCCGAAGAATGCAGATACAAATAAAAATGGGTTGCGGCCTTTTTAAACCAAATAAAAAGATAAGGCCATAATGCAAGTAACGGCATAATGGCAAAGGAAATTAAAATCGTGAGGTCTCTATCACTCATTATCTTTGCTCAAAAGTTCCGAGTAAAACTGAAACAGGATCCTGGCTGAGAATGCGGCAAAGGCACTGGCACCAGCGCCAACTCCGCCTATAAGAAGCGCCCTCCAAAATGCGTCATCGCCGCTTCCTGCGGGGGACAATACGACGTATCCGGAAATACTGAAAAAAAGAAGTCCGTAAATTGCAAATCTAAGAACCAGCAAGATATTCCCTTTATTCTGACATCAAGCTTTGCAGCAATTTTGGAGCCGCCAAGCGGTAGATACATTGCCTGATAACAACGCCTGGTTAAAAAACGGCCACCGGAACGTTGCTCATCCACTTTTTCGAGCGACGACTCCAGATACCGCAAGATATAAGGAGGCCCTGCGGGTCCTTCCGATGGAAACATATTGCCATAGAAGGCGACGTGACAGTCGGCGCAATCCAGCTCGCTATTTTCCCGGGTGCGAATGACGACACCGACCTCACCGGTGGCATTTTCCCTCACCTTGTTGCCTCGAACCAATCGCGCTAAAGCGCCTCCGGCTCCCTAACTTTAGACATTACGTTGGGGCCTGGTCTCGCGTTTTGCGATTCAGATTCTGGAGGGCAAAAGGTAAGCCCTCGTATGCCAAGCCCGACCTCATTTTAATTGCGGATTGGTTTCGCTAACAGTTGGCAATTCATTATCTGCTCCCTTTCTTTTTAATAATCCTATGCAACGCGCGACCGAAACTCAGTGACGGCAGAGGCGATCAGCTTGGCACCGTAGGCTCCAACGACCGCCCCGGAGAGGCGATTCAGCGCCTGGTAGTTCCGCATGTAAGCGCTCTGAATGGTTTGGCGTGAAAACAACAGCGCAAGGGACGAATGCCAAACGGCCGAATTAGCAAAGACGAGCAGGACCGAGAGCGCCACCAGGAATAACGGCGGATCCTGCGGAAGGGCGGTCGCAAACACACTGCCATAGAACAGAGCGATTTTGGGGTTGAGGATGCTGGTCATAAAGCCCGCACGGAATGCAGCCGGTGCGCCGAGTACGGGCGTTGTCACAACGGTGCCCTGGCGGCCAGAGCGCCAAAGCTTGAACGCAATGTAAAGCAGATAGAGACCACCGGCGATCTGCGCTGTGCCCCTTAAGGCAGGGTGGGCGGTAAAGACGATACCCACCCCGGCAATAGCCAATGTAGCCCAGGCTAACGTTGCGGCGGTCATACCCGCTACTGCCGAAAACGCAGCGGTACGACTCCCTCCGGCGGCCAATTGACCGACGAGAACAAAGTTGAAACCCGGGATCACGAGAACGGCCCAATGAAGAACCGCGATGGCGAGCAAGGAAGTCAGCATCCGAATACCCTTTTTGAGGTTAGCGGGCGTGTTTAGCGGCTTTGAGCATGGCTGGCGGGGCGGCCCAGTATGAATGTCACCTGCCTTTTTATAGACCATTCGAACGAATTGTCAGGCATTTTATAGTTTGCGACCCGGCCGCATGCCAGCGAGTTAAAGCGCTCTGCCCCTTTAACTCGCGAGCCACGTTTAGTTCGCGTTGGCCATCATAATCGCGTCCTCTCCGGCGGGAATCTGAAGCGGGGACGATGGATCGGTTGCTGCGCGCCAGACCGCTTCGACGACGTCGATAGCATAGGTCACCGGCCCCGAGGCTTCCCTCATGCCGGCCAGTGTCTGCTGTGCGAAGTCCGCGTAGGCTTCATGATCCATCCCGGCGAAATGCGCATTGCTACCAAACCGGGTCTCTGGCGAGCGACCCGGCAATACCAGGTGCGCCCGTATACCAAAGGGCTCCAGCTCCAACGCCATTGATCGTGTCAGGGCATTCATGGCCGCCTTGCTTGCACTGTATACCGAGACCAACGGCAGCGCTCCCAGCGTGACGCTTGAGCTGATGTTGATGATGACACCGGCTCGGCGTTCCCGGAACTGAGGCAGTACGGCCTGTGTCATCGCGATGGTTCCAAGCGTGTTGGTCTCGAAGAGCGCGCGTGACTGCTCCAGTGACGTGAGCTCGAACGGACAGGCCGCGCCGATACCCGCATTGTTGACGAGAACGTCGATAGGGCCTGCCATTTCCAGAGCCCGGCCAATGCTGTTCGGGTCCGTAACGTCGAGGGCGATTACCCGCAGGTGATCGGATTGGGGCAGGATGTCCTCGCGCGGAACCCGCATGGTGGCGATGACCTTCCAGTCGTGGTCGAGGAAGTGACGGGCGATTTCCAGACCAAAGCCGGAGGAGCAGCCGGTGATCATTACTGTTTTCATCGGGAGACCTTGTGTCGTATGTGAGTGAGCCAACACAATAGGCGTCCTGTGCCGTACTAACGACATCTAAAAGTCCGCAGTTCTTTAGCAGGAGTCCGGTTATGATCGACCCGCTTGCGGAAGTGGTTTCGCTTCTCAGACCTAGTGCTCGCTATTCCAAGCTGGTCTCCGGTGCCGGCCAGTGGCGCATAAAGCGGTCCGACGGCGGGCGGCCGTTCTACTGCATCGTGCTGGACGGCGGGGCGCATTTCTCAGTGAACGGGTACGAGCCCATTGAGCTCCAGCCCGGCGACTTCGTGCTGGTGCCTGCAGCGGATCGTATCGACATGTCCAGTCTTGAACCGCTACACCAAAACTTCGAAATGCAGCCCGTTGCGGTCGGTGGTGGCGAATTCAGGGTTGGACTTCAGGATGCTCCGCCTGACTTGCGCATGGTGGTGGGACACTGCGATTTCGAATCACCGGATGTGGCCCTATTGGTCTCGCTATTGCCCAGGTTTATCCATATCCGTGGCGAGCACAGGCTGGGCATGCTGGTGAAACTGGTTGGCGATGAGTCCCGTGCACAACGGCCGGCACGGGAAGAGGTCCTCTCCCGATTGTTGGAAGTGCTGCTGATCGAAGCCCTGCGGTGTACGACGGGCACCTCGGCGTCACCGGGTCTTGTCCTTGGGCTCGCCGATATCCGCATTGCCAATGCCATTCGAGCCATACATGAGCGGCCAGCACACGCCTGGACCGTTGCGGAGCTTTCACAGGAAGCAGCCTTGTCCCGTTCGGCATTCTTCGAGAGGTTCAACCGCACCGTCGGCCTCCCGCCGATGGCCTACCTGCTTGCATGGAGAATGGCTCTGGCTAAGCAGCTCTTGAAACAGAGCCAGGTTCGCATTGCTGATGTGGCTGAACACGTTGGCTACAATTCGGCCAGCACATTCAGTGTCGCCTTCTCGCGCCATGTTGGCACACCGCCAAGTGAATACGCATCGTCGCAACGCGGGGAACACGCCGCTGTCACGGAACCGGTTGGGTAGAGCGTGGATTTGGGGCGAATATTGCGTTTTTCACTGTTCAATCGATCAGCTCGCTTTACCCCTCAAAATTCTGTTTCAACGAAGCCCTTAGGGCCTCCAGCAAGAGCTTGGTGATGGCCGATCGATGTCTCAGGCGAGGATAGAGCAGAACGATAGGGACGTCTCGAAGTGGGTTTTCCTTGAGAACCGGAACAAGCGTACCTCGTTCGATGTGTGGCCGGGCCATCCGCGCCGGCACCGCACAAACTCCAAGACCCTGTAAGCAGGCTCCCAGACTTGCATTGATACTGCCCGCAGCGATCGACCAGCGACAACGGTAGACGTTTCCATCGGCAAAGGACCAGTGATTGCGGCGGGCGGAGGTCACGATGGTGGGGAAGGCATCCAGATCGGCGATGGTTTTCGGAGGTGCTGCACCCTCAAAGCAATCAGGTGTCGCAACCAGCACCTGGGAGGCGCTGCCCAGCGTTTGTCCAATCAACTCGGAGTCCTCGGGCTGGCCAAGGCGAATCGCGAAGTCGATTCCCTCCTTGACGATATCCACCAACTCATCGCCCAGGACCAGCTCAAAACGCAGCGCTGGATGAGCTTTGGCCAGATGCCAGATCACTGGCGCAAGAAAGGTCTCACCAAACACCATTGAAGTGCTGATCCGGATCAGGCCTGAGGGCAAGGTCTGGTCCTCGCGAACTTGCGTTAATGCCTCTTCCGCTTCATGCACGAGGCCACTGACTCGCTGGAAGTGTCGCTGCCCAATGTCGGTCAGCGACAGCGCCCGGGTTGAACGGCGAAACAGCGTCGCGTTGATGTCGTCTTCATAGGCCTTCAGGCGTCGGCTTATCGTGGCCTTCGGCAGGTTCAGTTGCTTACCGGCGGCCGTTATAGACCCCGTCTCGGCAACCGCCACGAACACCGCCATTCCATTCATATCCATTGCTAATTGTCTCGTTAATGGAACAATTTAGTTTCAAATTAGGCGCTTTTGTTCCAGATATTAGCACTATAAGCTGTTTTCTCGTTGTTGATCGTTACCTACCAGGAGAAAACCATGATGAATCGTAAACACACCATTGCTGTATTGGGCGCCTCAGGGCAACAAGGTCGGGGCGTGGTTGACGCCCTGAAAGCCGCGGGCAACTTCCAGGTTCGCGCAGTCACCCGAAACCCTGACCAGTACCAGGGGAGAGCGGACGACGTGATCTATGGGGATCTGGACCGCCCGGAAAGTCTGGATAAAGCCTTACGTGGTGCCTACGGCGTCTTTGCCGTTACCAACGCCTGGCAGCCGGGCACTGACGAGATCGCCCAATGCCGTGCCCTCATCACAAGCGCGAAAAAACAGGGTGTCGAACACTTTGTCTGGTCGACGCTGCCCAACGTGGAAGCCGTCAGTGAAGGCCGCTTCGACGTCCCTCACTTCACCAATAAAGCCAAAATGGACCGGGATGTGGCCGATGCCGGCTTCCGTTATCACAGCTTCGTGATGCCGGCGTTCTACTATCAGAACTTCCTCTACAACATGGCGCCGCAACCCCAACAGGACGGCACCCTCGGCTGGACCCTGCCGATCAACCCGGCTGTCGGTATCGATATGGCGGATATCGGAGAGCTTGGGAATCTGGTGGCCGCCGCTTTCTCCCAGCCTGAAAAGGCCGGACAAGGTCAGCATCTACCGCATGTCGGGTCCAGGATCAGCTTCAACGAGATCATCAACGGGTATAAGGCCAAGGGCATCGAACTGACCTTCACCCAGATACCGGCAGGCCCGTTTGCAGAGGCGGTGCCGGGCGGTCGGGAACTCACGAATATGTTTGACTGGTTCGAGGCTCACGGCTACTACGGCGGCGACTATTCGCAAGGTCAGGCGCTGGCCGAGCAGATCGTGAGCCAGGCGCCAACCGGCTTTTTCCAGTGGGCGGAGAACAACCTGAAACTCGAGGATCGGAACGGCAGTGTAGCTTGAACAGGGGAGCGCCTGCCTGTTTCTAGGCAGGTACAGGTCAGAGGGAGTTGAAAGGACCAGGCGCACATAAGGCATTTGTGCGCTGGCTTCTTTTTAACGGCGGGGCTGCGTAGATCGTTTGATGCGTGGAGGAAACGGAATTAATGTGCTCTGAACGCACCTCTTTAACTCTCTAGTGTCTGCGGGGTAGGGGGATTGACGGCTGCGGGCTGCTCAGAATTGATTCGATGTGACCCCGAGAGCCCCTGGTGTGAGGAGGGACTGGAGCTTTCTTCTTCCGGTGTGCCTGTCCTTGATAACTTCCTGGTCAGCGTTTTGTTATACTATCCATAACAAAGCGCGGAGCAAGACCATGCAACCCCTACAACGCCTTGAGAGATGGCTCATCTCCTCCCAGTCAGAATCCGACGGCCGGCTTTATCCTGCTGCCGCTTTCCGCTCGTTGGTTCCAGATCTGAGTCAGGGGGCATACCGTGCCCTACTCCACCGCGCCGAGCGGCGAGGACTGCTTGAAAGGGTGTGCCAGGGTATCTACCAGTACCCCGGAGCCCCGGATCAAAGTGGCCTTATCCTTTTCCACGCTGCGGCCCTACTGCGTGCCCGGCATTTCAATTACATCAGCTTGGAAACGATACTGAGCGAAGCGGGCCTCATATCCCAGATGCCGATGTCCTGGATTACCGTGATAAGCACCGGGCGATCGGCCAAAGTGAACTGCGGCCGGTATGGCACGATAGAGTTCATCCATACGGAGCGTCGTATGTCCGATGTGGTAGAGCACCTCCACTATGATCCTGCTCGCTATCTTTACAGAGCGGATAATGAGCTGGCCCTGGACGATATGCACCGATTTAACCGCTCAACCCTCGACCTGGTACAGGAGACAACCGATGGCAGTGTTTGACGCTCTGGTAGACGAAGCGCTCCGCAATCAGCAAGAGTTGAGTGCCCTACGCGCCGTGGTGGAGAAGGAAATCCTGCACCACGATATTCTCCGAGAGCTGAGCCAGGCTGATCTGTTGCAGCAGCTGACCTTTATTGGTGGTACCTGTCTACGAGCCTGCTACGGCTCAAACCGACTGAGTGAAGATCTCGACTTTACCGGAGGGACGGACTTTTCCAAGGCTGACCTGGACAAGCTCAAGGAGACCCTTGAAAGCCGTCTGCAAGAGAAGTATGAAGTACCGATAACCGTGACCGAACCCAAGGCTGAAAAGCAGGGCAATGTGGATACTTGGAAGCTCAAGGTGAACACGGCGCCGGACCGCCGGAACATGCCAGCCCAGAAAATTCACCTAGATATTTGCTCGGTGCCCAGCTACCAAGTCGAACCCCGAACGCTCCGGAACCATTACGGCATCAATCTTGGTACCGAATCCCTGATCATCAACGCCCAAAGTCGTCAGGAAATCTTCGCCGATAAACTGGTGGCTTTTGCCATGCGGCCAGGACGGCTGAAATATCGTGACCTCTGGGATATTGCGTGGCTGACGCAAGGGGGTGTTGAACCGGCGTATGAACTGATTGGGGCAAAACTGGCGGACCACGGTGAAGATCCGCAGGCGTTCCTTCAGTTGGCGGACGAACGCCTGCGCTTGCTGGCTGAAGACGATCAACAGAAAAGCGGGTTCCAGTTCGAAATGTCGCGATTCATCCCGCCCAAACGCCTTCAAAGAACCATTCAGCAGGAGGGGTTCTGGCCCTATCTGGTCAATACCGTGATGGAAAAGGTACGCCAGGCGCAGGAACAAGTAGATGAAGGCCAATCCGCTGGCGCAGGTCCGGAGTTTCCAATGTAGGGCGCTGCCTGTACCCTCTAGAAAATAAGCCTCTCCGGATCTTTGATTAGCTGATCAAAATTAATGCACTCAGAACATCACTCTTGGATTCCAGGAAGAGGAGCGATAGGGTTCGTACTGATATTGACTTCGCAAAAGGATATTGCGGGGAAGCCTACCAAAGCAAAACAAGGACGTAGCAACTCATGATTACACGGACAATCCTGACCGTGGCGGCACTCTATACCGCCATTCAATTCTGTCATCTGGCCGCCCAGAGCTTGTTGGGCATCACAATACCCTCAGCTGTGCAATTCGGATACGCGATGGCCTCCGCAGCGGGCGGGGCGTTCTCATTTGTTGATATTCAGCGCCGGGTGCCAGGCTGGCGAGAGGCGATGATACTTTCAGTTGGAAGTCTCGTCGCCATCATCCTGGTGTCGATCGTGATGCTCCTGGTTGTCCTTCAGTTCACTGATGGTTCGGATGGCTTCCGGAACTTTATATATGCCGTCAGTTCTGTGCCGGCTTGGCTGATGATGGAAGTGCTGATGGGGGTGAGCGTGTTGCAGTTTGCAGGCTTTATGCTCGTTTTTCGGAAAGGGGCTCGCGCAATCCTGGCCCGTAGTCGGTGATCTGTGAAATTGGATGATGGTTGGAAAATACCGCCAACGTCGGATTAATCTTGCAGAACAATAAATCGCGCTTTCGACCATGACACACAGGGCATTTAGCCGATCAGCAACCAGCCCACTACCATCAGCAATATCGAAGACCAGAAGAGAACCATTGGAATAACTAGCCAGCATTGCAGGCGCCATGGCACATCGGCATGAATGTCGCCTAAATTGGAGGCGACTTTCACACCGTGCCCGGGGATTCTTCGCCAGAAGAAGAAACTCAGCAGGTAGACAATCCTGATCCACCGTCCTACTGGGCCTTCTCCCCAGGCCTTTTTCTGAACATCAATCGTGCTTCCTTTGGGGGCAATTCTGCTCTCAATTTCCGCGATTTTTCGGAAGCCGGAAGTAAGCGAAAAGGCGAGAGCGGCCAGACCAATAAAGATATCGATCATCACGACCAGCGCAACGATGGCTTCAAAGGATTCACTGTTCATCAAGGAAGTCATAGATCGCTTCGTCAATATTCTACATTTGCCAGGCGATCCCCGGCCTCGAGTGGTTGATCGCTGATAGGATGCTCCGAATTCTGCCTGTTTACTTCACCATTTTGTTCCGTGATAGCATCCGTAAGCGGGCGAAGGAACGGCGATAAGCCATTGCCCGGCATGAAGCTATTTTGATCAAGGATGATGGTCAATGGATATTGTCAAAACATCGGATCTGGTTGCGGCAGACTTGCCCAACCTTGAATCTCCCTTTTTCGCGGCCTCCAAGGTCCGCGAGCGTATTAAGAAAGAGTTGGAGTTCGGTACCTCCAGGCTCGGTCGCATACTCTCTCTTCCTCCATCTTTCACAGCACGCCGCGAAGACCATGGCCGGCTTCTGGATGAAGTCGAACAGAAAGTTCGAAATGGCGAATTGTGGCTGGTATGCGGTATTAGCGATGGGCCACCATTCAGCCCGGTTGTAAGTTGGGATGACAATGAAGCCGGGCAAGGGCGCTGGAAGATCAATGCCAGTGAAGCGAATTTTGCCTTGGGCCACAGCGTCCAGATTTTGAACGACAATGGCATTACTTCGCAGGAGTTGTCCCGCCGTGATGGCCGTGGTGTGGGATTCCTCTCTGCAAGTTCTCTGGGAACGGAGTTGATGTCTCGACGACAGGAAACGGAGCGGCAACGTGAGTCGGTGAGTCCACAAAGCCCATTTCCTGCGAAGCAAGTTGAACCCCTGTCTTCCTCCGTTCGCGCGACCGAAGCCACAACTCTGGAGAAAGAGCCAGAGATCCATTTGGAGGTTGGTCTGTTTACAGATGGCACCCTCAATAATGCCGAAAATTCCCAGACCTACAAGGATCAAATCAAGGAAGAATGCCTTGCGCCATTCAAGCGCGGCGAGATCACCCAGGCGGAATGTGAATACCGTCTGGGATTGGCTCTTGGTACCAGTTACACCAATGCACCGAGCAATGTCGCCAAGCTGGCTGATTTATATATCGAATCGCGAAAAGTGGAGGGGGATAAGGTTACGCAAAGACTGGCGGAATACGCTCCAGGTATTGGTACCGAAACCGGCGATGGTGATTCACTGGAGGGAATGTCTACCGGCCTTGGGGACACTGGCATACTGAGCCAGGTGGACGGGGCATGTCATCGGATCGCTCAGCGAATTGATGAGCTACAGCTTCCTGGAGCTATCAAGACTCTAACGATTGATTTGTTTGGGTTCAGTCGGGGCTCTGCCGCTGCCCGACACGCTGCTCATGAAATTAATCGAGGCACTGAAGGGGCTTTGGGTCAGGCTTTTGAAACTGAAGATATAAATTGGCCAGAAAAAGTTAGAGTACGCTTCGTGGGACTCTTCGATAGCGTTGCAGCTGTTGTCAGCGCTAAAAGGGGGGATCTGTCACCAAGCAACGACCGGAACGATCCGGTCAAGATCTACCTGGACCCAGGCAAGGTCGAACAGGCCGTTCACCTGGTGGCCTCTGACGAGCGGCGGAAGAACTTTGCCTTAAACAGCCTGCGCAATCCGGATGCCACCTTGCCTGATAACTATCGGGAAATCGCCCTGCCCGGTGTGCACTCTGATGTTGGCGGCGGGTATCCCGATATCATGCGGGAAGATGTGCTACTCACCCCATTGCAACACGTTTCTCTTTCATGGTTTGAGAATGCAGAAGACACGTCTCAATGGCATGCATTGGAGGCCCTGAAAAAACAGAAGGACGCCGAGGGGTGGATCGGTGTGAACTGCTTGCCAGTAAGATCCTCCGAGCGTCCCAACCCGTCGCCCAGTGAACTGGGGCCGGAAAGTGAAGCAAGCCTAGAAATCTATCATCACATTGATCCGGGGCGAACACCGCACGGTTCTCGAGACGCCGAGTTGGCCCTGAGAATGGTTCGCCAGATGCGAGGGGAATATTCTCGGGTAACGCTGAAGCTCATGCACCAGTTGGCCGTGCAGGCCGATGTGCCTCTAAGGAGTATCGATCCGACCAACGACGCATATCGTCTACCGGATGAACTTGTCCCTGTTGCGGAAAATCTCTCGGAGCAAATTATGGCCGGTGCCGCCAGCGCTTCACTGTCAACAAGCCAGGAAAGCCTGCTGCGGCAGCGATATATTCATTATTCTGCCGATTACAGTCCAATTAAGTTCCTCGCCCTTGGGGAACCGGCTGCCCTTGAATTGCCCGAAGTCGTTTGCCCGTATGCCCCAACCGAATCCGGCGAACGGATCGTATACCCGAATCACTAAGGAGTGGTAGTGAACGTCATAAAATACGCCTGTTACCTATGGTGCATTCTGATACTGGCGGGGTGTACGACCAAGGAAGACAAGGATATCCCCTGGTACGTGGGGGTTGCCGCCCCCCAGCACTACCAGATGTGGGTCATTAATATGCATCTGGAAAAATCCGGCGAGCGAAGCTGGCGAGTGCCGGTGGGCGATGTCAGTTGCTGCTGGAAAGGTGACAACGGCCCCTTCGGAACCGGCGGTGCGATGGATCCTTTCCCAAACCTGATAGGCCTCCATTGGTTTTCATTCGCGGAGCAGAAATTCTACTCGACGCTGATCAAGATACCGCCAGACCTCAAAGATCGCATGCGAGAGCCTGTCCGTCACACCACTCAACGGGGCAATGTCCGCCATGAACCTAGAAGCACGCTTATTTTAGGTCTTGCCCCGGGAGGGGAGGTGGTTGTCTGGATGATGAGTCAGCGTTCGAACGCTGTTGAAATCATGCGGGTTCCGGCTGTTGAAGTAGAGGGGGATACCGGGCAATTCCAGGTCCGATCTGCAGACTACATGGAAGAGAATGGCGCCTATCTGGAGAAACATGGTGTACCTCTCGACGGTTGGTAGGCCGTGCTTGTTGAGGAAGGCCTTCTGTAAATATCGGGCTTGTCAGATCCCATGAAAAAGTCAGTTGTCGTATTTGCCACGACACTCGTGGTGCACGCACTCTCGTTTTTTGCGCTGAGCTCAGCCTTATACAGCGGCGGTGATGGTGACGTGTTTGGGGTTCTACTGTTTTGGACAGGCTTTTCGGTGTGTGGGGCTCTCTACTTGCATCGAGTTTCAAAGAATGAGGCTTGGGACAAGGCCAGCGACAAGGTGCTGGTTTTCGTTGGCTATTTACTCTCGCTACTGGGCGTAGTCGTTGGTGGAGCCGTCATTCTGTTGTTCATTGCTGCGAGCGGTACTCGGCCGTGAGTAATTAATGCGCTCTGACCCCTTTAACTGTTGATAATCAAAGTTAAATTATCGAGATTCGTTGGCGGGTTTGCCCCAGGCATTTTTAATTCCAACGATAGCCATTCATCTTTGGTGCAGTGTTCCTTAATGAAGGCGTCACCGATATGAGTATATAGAGCAATTGCTTCATGCTCTGATCAGCCACATTAATCCATACTGGCTTTTCTGATTTTGCAGCTTGTGATAGCTGATCGTAGTTGAGTTCCACAACAGCAATTTGATCATTTCGAATCAGGTCTTTATCCCACAACTGAACTTGAAAGCGCGTACCTTCGTAAACCGGCCAACCTTGGTACTCTGCATAAAACCTGGGGGTATAGCTATCCTGTGTCTTCTGACGGTTGAGTGCCAGCGCTAACGGTATTCCCGCAACTTTTGCAAGAGATGTTGTTGTGGTGCCTTTTTGAACGACGTAACCAATGACATCTGGTGCGGAAGTGCCTTGGGGTGCATCCTTCGCAACGGCGGAAACCACGCTTGAAGCAGCAATTCCTGATCCCGGTGCAATCATGTCTGAGATCATGGAGACCGCTGTGCGGTTAATATTTGCTGCTGCGTCCCAAGGCTTACCATTCACCTTAACGGGCCCTATCAGTGCGCTTAGAAACTCGATATCGAGTTTTTGCGGGAGGGCTTTATCCGCTGCGTTTGCTTCTTGAGAAATTAGTAGCGCCGCGAATATCAAACTAACGAATGAAAATTTCCTATATAAAATGGTCGACTCCGTAGCGATTGCCAAAAGATTATTGTCTTGTTGTTCTCTATCCGCATGACAGTGGCAAAATGCAAGGCCTGCCCTGAGCTTTCTTGTGTGTTGAGAGAGCGGTTTCATTCGGGATTAACGTAGAGCATATCGGTCCCGGTTATCCGCCGTTGATCAAACTTTATGCACTCTGACCCCTTTAATCCTAAATTAATGCGCTCTGACCCCTTTAATTCCGACTAATGGGCAGCTCCTCTACGTTATCGCTCCCAAAGAGTCTATTAATCGCTTTGAGGGCATGATCCGGCATGGTCTGTGTGGCCAGTACGGCGAGTCTGGTAATAGGCCGTGAGATGGATACATAAAACAAATTTCTGGCACGGTAGAAGCCCTTGGTGTTCTTTGCAGTCAACGCATTTGTTTCTATCAGTTCAAGCAATTGTGGCCAGTTGTAATGATTCCAACCTCCTCCTAGCACTACTAGGACGTTTTCAAACTGAGCTCCCTTAACACTATGCTGTGTGGCAAAGGCGGTTTGATTTTCGACGAACTTGACTAGCTCGATGACCTCTCCATAAGAAATGTTTCGCAAACTGTCGTATCGACGAAGTGCCGGGGCATCGTCAGGAATGGGGGCGCCGTTCAGCGTGTTTAGCTCTTCTTCACGTCGCATTACTCGGTCGGGGGGCAGTGGGCGTCCCGTCGCCTTAAGGTGATCGATAACTTGCCCTACTGTGCCTTTAGTTCGCAGCCTCTGAAGAGTATCCAGATCTCGACGCCAGCTTATCTTGTCTGAATGTTGAGTTATTGTGGGGTTAGTACCGAATGCTCTGAACATATCGCCATAGCGAGATGCACAATAAGCCTCACATATGGGTTCAACGGCTTCTGCGAAGAATTTGATTACCGGGTCTTCCTTCTTTGCGAATTGTTCATTACGACCGCTATATATCTTGGCAAGTTTGGGATAGCCCTGTTCCGCTGCTAGCACGTTGTGGGTGAGCATCAGTACCTTCGTACTGCTAAGATCCCAACCCTCACCTTGCAGTCGCTGCATTAAGTCCTCACGAGTACGTCTAGCCAAATCAGGTGGCAGATCTTCTTTGGAGTGAGCATCATTAGTTCGTCGTCCCGTATAGCCGTTGGTGTGAAAGAAGCGCGCTTCGCCCTTGGCATTGGGGTCAGGTACTGCTTGGCGCAGTTCAGGGCGTAGCTTATTCAGCACCTTCACGATTGCTGGTGCCGATCGAAAGTTTGAACCTTTAGGAATTTGTTTAATTGGGTACTCAGCTAGTTCGTATTCACTTCTGTAAATTGTTTGCCAGTGGTCTCCAAAGAGACCAACAAGGGGACCAGTGGCGGGCGTTAGGAAGTGATTTGTTATCGCCTCCATGAATTGGCGATGGGTATCTTGATACTCGTCTATAAAAATCACTGGAAATTGCTGGGCAAACATTAGCTGAAACTTCTTATTTTGAAGAAGCCTAGCCATCATAGCGGGAATGTCGTCATGGCTTAGTGTGACTCGGTTGGTATCGACGCCAAAAAATCCCAGATCGTAATCCACGGGTTTTGAGCCAACCCCGCCGCCTTGCTCGATTTTCTCTTTCCGATCGTCCATTTCTAGCACAAGCTCACGTAATGCCTTTTGAAACTGACGCAGAAATCCCCAAGAGAAACCATGGATGGTATTGACCAAAATGGCGGGGTGATCCTCTATCTCTTGTGCAATTTCATTACGTGCAACCTCGGTATAGGTGATGCAGGCCACCTGCTGTCCAGCTTGAACCAAATCGGGCCCTTGCTTTTCGATCAATCGTTTTAGCGCAGCAACTAGCGAATACGTTTTTCCTGCTCCGGCACCAGCCTCAAGGCGAAAACTATCACCTGCATCAATAGCCTCATTGATCTTTCGTTGTGCCTTTTGTGCAGCGATAATAGCTGGATTGTTAATCGTTTCATTCATGCGCCAGCCACCTCTGAGGGAGCTTCGGCGTTCTTGGTTAAAGGTGGCCCGGAAAGCCATGCCAGTCCTTCCTTGATGTAACGGGGTGGCAACCACTCTTTCTCGCAAATGGCGAACCGCAATGCCGTATCTGCTTTCGCGAGCCCCTTTGCTATCTCCCAAGCTTCGGTGGCCTCATCCTGTTCATTCGGCCATTCAAAAAGACCCGGATTGGCTAGAACTAATGCATCTTCGTAGCTACGTGCGCACGCCGCTGCATTGGGCTCTTCGGGAATCTGATAAGCAATTCGCCGATAACCACTCAGCTTCTCACTGGACGTCTTTGAAATAAGCTCGTCAAGAGTTACCTGCCAACCATCATTATTTTTGGGTCGAAACCACTCCTTGATCGCTGCATTCGACGTTCGTTCGCCTTCAGCTACAGGACACTTCTCCCAAGTCGTGATCGTTTTTCCTTTCTTGTTTATTTTTTCTACCGGTTTAGTTGAATCTAGATCGGTAATCACCAGCGTTTTGAGTTCCAGAAAGTCTAGTAGTGGGTAGAAGATGTGAGCGTAAGCTCCACCAACTTCGACGCATGTAACATACTGCTGGGTGAGCTTGTGCGGGCCGTCCAGCAATTTATCAGTCAAGTCGCATAGACGCGGCATCAGCAGTCGTTCAGTTGTACCTTCGACCATGATGGCCTTATCAGCAAAGTACAGATCGCACTTGGTCAGCGTCATGTACTGGTGTAAAAAGTTCTGATCGTCTGGCGAGATGCTGCTCATGCCCTTTTTGAAGTCCTTAACCTTGGTTTGGCGGTCATTCGCCTGGACAGCTGGCTCATTCAAAAAATACCGAATGGCTTCAAATGATGCGGCATTTGCGACATGGGGAGAGTGAGTCGTGATCACAAACTGAACCTTCCACTCAGCTTCGTTGGGGTAGCTGGCTGAAAGCTTCCCTATTGCGGCGTTCAGTTGACTGATGAAGACTTCCTGCATCTGCGGGTGCAAGTGGGCTTCAGGCTCCTCGACGAAGATTAGGTGGGTGGCTGGACGGGTTAATTTAGCCCGGTACGCCTTATGGTAGCTCTCAAGCTGCAGTAGCATATAGATCAAGTTGCGAGTGCCGAGGCCGCTATAGCCTTCTGGCAGATGCACCCCGTCTGTTCCGGCGTAGACCACTTTTGTATGATCTGACAAAAGGGTTTCAACATTTAAGGACGTCTCAGGCCGAAGCTCGGTATCATTAAGGCTCGGAAAACCTAGTGTTTCCATCGCTGGTAGAAGCTTTTTCAACATTTCATCGAAACTGCCTTGAATATTTCGCTCAATGTTTTCGACGGACGCCTTGAGCTCTTTAGCCAGTTCCTGATCTGCTGTCGCAGCAGTTGGCTCAGAAGCGGTCTTAAATAGAGCGTTAAGCAATTTTCCAATGACATCCGTTTCGCTATGTTGCGCATGGTCGAGATTTCTTTGGGCGCGAATAAAATTGCATTGCAGCAAGTTTGCAAGCCCGACTGTGCTCTCAAAATTACGTCGATTGGTATTGTCAGTGGGGTCAATTGCCTGCAGATGGCTGCTATATGCCTTTGGCAAAGTGTCACGCAACGAGCGGAAGAAATATGCTCTAGGCTCAACGCCTTCAGGTGGGAGAGGAATATCAAGCAGAGTGTGGATCGTTTCCAGCATCGCTTTGTACTCGACGCGCACAATGGCCGTTGTGGAGTCTATATCTAAGTCAATTACGAAAGGCGAAAGAGGTCCCAGAGTCGTATCGTTACTTTCGTATCGGAAGGTGAGCGTGAGGGAGATTGAAGGAAGCTCAGCAAGTACATCCTCTGGCTTTTTTCCCTGCTCTCGCATTATCTTCGCCGTGTAAAACCGCTCACGTTGGGAAGCAGAAAAGTCTTCTAGGCGAAACCGTGCTCCAGATTCTCCGATGAAACGATTAAATATATCAGTGAATGATGTTTTTCCGCTGTTGTTACGCCCCACGATTACTGTGGATTTACTTTCCAGCATGATCTCGACATCCTGCAGAAGTCGAAATCCCTCGACTCTGACCTTCTCGATTCGCATTCTTGGTCCTCTAGTTGATTGTTGTTCTTCTATCGTTTTGGATTTATCCGAGCTAGCACCGTTAAACTTATCCCCGCTAAACCCTGCCGCACGCGCCAATTTGGCTTTAGACTTGATCCGTTTTGCTTTTATTCGTTTGGCTGTTTTTATCTGCCTATTTTTGTAAGAAGTTCTTTCACCCATTCAAAAACCTTTTATTCAGTGAGTGACAAGAATCCGGGGACAGATCTTGCGTTTTCCTTTCATTGCAGACTAAACGTCAAGACTTGACCCAGTTTAGGGTTAATGACAGTGATAAGGCTGAGACCCAGCATGACAGCATTGCCCTTGAGGACTGTCCTTTCGACAGCCTCCGCCATGCGCAAATGCCATTGAAGTGAAAAGTATGAGAGACAGCACCAACATGAGCTTTTTCATGTCACATCCTATTTGTCGTTAGTTTTATTTTTATGCCGAGGATGTTTGCTTTTTATTGTTTGTAGACTTCAGTTCCGTTGAGCGGGATCTCGGAGGCTTGTTTTAGTTTTTGCAGCCCTTCTTATCACAGGTAATCCGCTCAGATGTCGACGACCAATGGTCTGGCTTTTCCCTGGTGTCGTAACCGCATCCCGTGCGGCCACCTTTTGAACCGCTATGAACGATACCTGTTCGTATGTGTTTCACTGCCATGTGAACCTCCGTCTAGCGAAGATGATTGTGAACCTGAATACAGAGGAAGAGTTACTGAAGTAAGGCGCTAAATCCATTAGCGGCGGGCAACTGATCCCTGTACAAAAAATAATCTAGTTGATGGGGGTTGGTGTGTCAAAGTGAGCTACATGAATTTGGTGCGAGGCCTTCCTAACTGACTGACTTCACCCCAACAATCCGCGTCCTCTGCGGCCGAAACCCCGCCGTAGCAACAAGCGCGAGTACTGAAGTCACCCCCACCAACACCCCAAACGCCACCGAATTCCACTGCAAATACAGCGCAAACCGGATCGCTTCCACCGCATGCGTAAACGGATTGATCTGGCAAATCCAGTACAGCACCGGGCTGGCGTCCTGCATTTTCCAGAGCGGGTACAGCGCCGAGGACAGGAAGAACATGGGGAAGATGACGAAGTTCATCACGCCGGCGAAGTTTTCCAGTTGTTTCACCCAGGTGGCGATGATGAGGCCGAGGGCGCCGAGCATGAGGGCGGTGAGCAGCAGCGCGGGGAAGACGGCGAGGTAGCCCAGGGCGGGCGGCTCGACGTCGAAGAAGAAGGCGATGAACAGGAACACGTAAACCTGGCCGATGGACACCACGCCCATGGCCAGCAGTTTGGTGACCAACAGGAAGGGCCGGGGCAGGGGGCTCATGAGCAGGACGCGCATGCTGCCCAGTTCCCGGTCGTAGACCATCGACAGCGCGCCCTGCATGGAGTTGAACAGGATGATCATGCCGCACAGGCCGGGGGCGATGTAGGTCTCGTAGGTGATGTAAGTGGCGTAGGGCGGGATGATGGACACGCCCAGCACGGCGCGGAAGCCGGCGGCGAACACGGCGAGCCACAGCAGCGGTCGTACCAGGGCGCTGGCGAAGCGGGTGCGTTGCTGCCAGAAGCGCAGCCATTCGCGGATCTGGATGCCGATGAAACAGTGCCAGTACTGGGCCAGTCGCATGTTAATTGGCTCCCGTCAGTGCTTGAAACGTGTCCGCCAGGGTCGGCTGGCCCTGGGCCTCGCAGATGCTGTCGCCGTGGCCGTCCGCCAGGAGTTGGCCCTGGTGGAGAATCAGTACCCGGTCTTGGCGTTCCACTTCCTCGATCAGGTGGGTGGCCCAGAGCACGGTCAGGCCGTCTTCGGCGCACAACCGGCGCACGTGGGCGTTCAGGCCCTGGCGGCTGGGTACGTCGAGGCCGACGGTGGGTTCGTCCAGTAACAACAGGCCGGGGCGGTGCAGCAGGGCGCGGGCGATTTCCACGCGGCGGCGGTGGCCGCCGTTGAGCTGGCGCACGGCGTCGTTGCCCCGTTCGGTGAGTTCGAAGCGGGCCAGCTCTTCGTCGCAGCGCTGGCGGGCGGCTTTGCGGGAGAGGCCGTGCAGCGCGGCGTGGTACATCAGGTTCTGGCGCACGGTCAGGTCCATGTCCAGTGCGTTCTGCTGGAACACCACGCCGATTTCCTGCATGGCGGCGGCGGGCTGTTTGCGCAGGGAGCGGCCCCGCAGTTTGATGTCGCCGGTCTGCAGCGCCAGCAGTCGCGTGATCAGGCCGAACAGGGTGGACTTGCCCGCGCCGTTCGGGCCGAGCATGGCGTGGAAGGCGCCGGGTGTCAGGTCAAAGCTGACCTCCCGCAGCACGGGCCGGCGCCCGTACTGGAAGCTGACGCGATCGACCTCGATGCTCATGCCGGGTCCGGGACGACCACCACACCCCAGGGGTAGCGGCCAACTTTGATGGATTTGATGACCTTGAGGTCGTCTACGTCGATCACGGAGACGTCCCCGGTCACGCCGTTGGTGGTGAGCAGTTGGGACTCATCCGCGCTGAAGTCCATGTGCCAGACGCGCCCACCCACCAGGATGTAATCGAGCACTTCGAAGGTTTTGGCGTCCACCACGGCCACGTGGTTGGCCGGGCCCAGGGCGACGAAGGCGTACTGGCCGTCTTTGGTGAGCTTCACGCCCACCGGCTGGATCTTGTCCGGATGCACGCCGCGGATCTTGAAGCTCAGGTCCTTGAGGATCTTGCGGCTGGCCACGTCCACCACGGTGACGGTGCCGCCGATCTCGGAGGAGGCCCAGGCCTGGCTGCCGTCGTGGGTGAACTCCACGTGCCGCGGGCGCTGGTCCACCATGGTGTTATCGGCCAGCTGCATGGTCTCGGTGTCGATCCAGTGCAGCATGTTGGAGGTTTCGGTGGTGTTGATGGCCCACTTGCCGTCGGGGCTGACGGCCATACCCTCGGGCTCCACGCCCACGTCGATCTGCGCCAGCACGTCCTTGGTCTTTACGTCCACCACGGTGACGATGGCGTCGTCCTCGTTGGAGATGTAGAGGTGGCGGTTGTTGGGGTGCAGGGCGAACTGCTCCGGGTCTTCGCCGGAGGGCAGGGTATCGATGATCTTGCGGGTCTTCAGGTCCATCACCTGCACCGTGTCGTCGTCACTGGCGCAGATGTAGAGCAGCGTGTGATCCTTGGACATGAGGATGCCCCGCGGGCGCTTGCCCACCGGCAGGGTGTCCACCACCTCGAGTGAATCCATGTCGATCACCGACAGGGTGTTGTCCTTCTCATTGGACACATAGGCCAGATCGGCCACGGCGGCCGGGGCCAGCAGCGCGGCGGTCAGGCCCAGGGCCGGTCCCAGTTGGCGTAAGGTCGGTTTCATGCAGTCACCTTGTTGTTCATCCTGAGTTAGTCGGCGATCCGGCACTGGCTCTCGGGCTCGTCATAGCCGAGGGTGTCCAGTTCGGTTTTCGGGTGCAGGAAGCCTTCCTGCGGCGATATCGACACCAGCCCGCGCGGATGCACCAGCAGGATCGGCTGGCGCAGTTGCCCGTTCCAGGTGCGGAAGGTCAGCTTGCGGCCCTTGAAGCCGCCCAACTGGAACTCGTCGGAAAGCAGGTAGGTGAGCAGGTCGGTGGCTTTCGCCTGCTTCGTACGGATCACCCCTTCGCCGATGGCGCGCACGGCGGCCCAGGCGGCGTAGTCATCGCTGATCATCGGGCGGCCGGTCTTCTCCTCGAAGCGGCTTTGCAGCTGGCCGGCGCCCCAGTTCTCGACCGAGCGGTGCCAGGCTTCCGGGCTCATGCCCTGGGTGCCCACCACCGGGCGCGGCAGCCAGGTGTTGAAGGGCACGTACTCGCCAAAGTCCCCACGTTCGTCGGCGACCACCACCACGTCGTAATCGTCCCCCTGGGTGAAGCGGGGCAGCTCGGCGGAGGCGGTGCGGCGCAGGTCGGAGTCGAAGGTCCAGGGCTTCTCTTCCACGATCTTGACGCCGAAGCGCTTGGCCGCGCGGTGGAAGGCGGCGACCCAGGCTTTGTCGTTGTCCGTCGGGCCGGTGATCAGGAAGGCTTCGTTCCACTGGCGCTTGGCCAGCCACTGGGCCAGGGCGTCGGTGAGCATGGCGCGGCTGGGCACGGTGTGCAGCAGGTTGGGCTGGCAGTCGGCGGTGCGCAGGCTGTCGTCCTCGGCGCCGGCGTTGAACACCAGCGCGTCGGGGCCGACGGCCTCGGTCATCTGCTTGAGCAGGTCGGCGGGCACGTTCAGCACGAACAGGTCGATACCGGCCTGCTGCATGCGGCGCAGCTCGTTCACGGCCTGGTCACGGGAGTCCGCCACCACCGCATCCAGCGTGTAGTGCTGCTGCATAAAGCGGCCGGTGGAGTTGTTGTCGTCGACGCCCAGCTCCGCGCCTTTGAGACCGGCGTCTTCGGGCTTGGTGAGGGTGGTGGAGAGCACCGGGCCCTGGTAGGGCTGCCACTGGATATAGCCGACGGTCACCTCCAGCGCCTGCACGGGCAGGGCGGTGAGCAGGATGACGGCGGCGATCAGGGCGACGCCTGGGCGCATTGGACACATGACAACCTCGTTAGGGCGGATGTGTTGTTTTTCTTCCCAGACTAGAGAAGGGGCACCGTGGCGGAAATATTCTGAAAGTAGGAATCAGCCAGTACGAAGGTTGTAGAAATCCGCCCGCAGGCCCGATTGGCCGCGGACCGGACCGCTTCGCCTACTACCAAGGAACTAGGCTGAAGGCCCCAAAGTGGCATTCGGTCGTTGCGCACGCCTCCATAGACTGATTCGAGTAGCCGGCGAACCAAGTACAAATCCAGGCCGGCACCGGAAGCAAGAGAGGCTATTGATCATGAATTTCCGTTCTTACCTGAAGACCGCCCTCGCGGCGGGCCTGCTGGCCGGCACCACTCTGGTCATGGCTCATGGCAACGTGACACCCCAGCCTGTCGACACCGGCGATCTGCCCCACCTGGGCGATGATCCCCTGTCCGAAAACCCGTTCCGGGAAGGCAACAAGTACGGCGACAAGCACGACGAAGCCGTTAAGATCGGCAAGGCGGGCTACGCCGGTAACTGCGCCGGTTGCCACGGTATCGAGGCCATGTCCGGTGGCCTGACGCCGGACCTGCGCGAACTGAAGGAATGGGACGACGAGTACTTCATCGGCCGGGTCCGCAACGGCACCGATCGCGGCATGCCGTCGTTCAAGAGCAACCTGGACCAGGAAGCGATGTGGGCGATTAAAACGTACGTGGAATCTCTGCCAAAGCCCGAGTAAGTCGGTAGGCATTGTGAGTGCTGACTTCGTTGGGTCGTGAAGGAGGGCGTATGGTCGCTGTTCGGTATCTTGCCGTTCTCGCGCTGCTGGTTCTGACCGGTCCGGCGCTGGCGGAGTCCGTGCTGGACCGTCCGCCGGATCGCACCTACGACAAGGTGATCGAGTCCGGTTACCTGCGGGTGGGGGTGTACGAGAACTTCCCGCCGTATTCCTTCGTGCAGGATGGCGAGCCCGCCGGCGTCGATGTGGACGTGGGTCGGGCCATTGCCAAAAAGCTGGGCGTGGATTTCCAGGTGCACTGGATCACCCCGGACGAGACCCTGCAGGACGACCTGCGCAACAACGTCTGGAAGGGCCACTACCTGGCCAAGCGCCGCATCGCCGATGTGATGATGCGCGTGCCCTACGACACCGACTACGCCTACATGACCGAGTCCACCGGGGAGATGGTCAACGAGGAAGTGGTGATGTTCGGCCCCTACCAGAAGGAACAGTGGCAGATCGCCTACGACCCCAACGACCTGGAGGCCGTGCAGACGGTGGCGGTGTTCCAGTACAACCCGATCGGCGTCGAGATCGACAGCCTGCCGGATTTCTACCTGAGCTCCGCCTTCCGCGGCCGCATGCGTAACCAGACCCATCACTACCACAGCATTGGCGAGGCGTTCGACGCCATGGTGGCGAACGAGGTATCGGCGATCATGGGCATGCGGGCGGAAGTCGACTACCTGTTGGCGACCGATCCGGACCACCGCTTCAAACTGGCTGAGAATGGCTTCCCCGGCATCGCCAAGCAGCAGTGGGATGTGGGCATGGCGGTGAAGAGTTCCCACCGGCAGCTCAAGTACGCCATCGAGGCGGCAGCCGACAAGATGGTGCGCGATGGCGAGATGAAGGCCATCTATGAGCACTACGGGCTGCGCTACGGCCTCCCGGCCTATTACGAGGAAGTGCTGGGGCAGGCGGAGGAATGACCATGCTGCGTCACGCATTGCTGCTGGCGGGGGCGCTTGCCAGTACCGGTCTGGCGGCGTACCCGAAAGACCCCTACGGCTCGCCCATGTGGGATTACAACCTGGAGCGCTACCTGGGGGAAAAGGCCGAGGTGGTGCTGGACGACCGCGTGAACCTGGAAGTGCCGCCGTTTGCCGAGGACTCGTCACAGGTGCCGCTGACGGTGGACCTGTCGGGGTTCGACACGCCAGTGCAGAAAGTCATCACCTGGGTGGATCTCAACCCCATCCCGCATCTGTTCACCTACGTGCCGCAAACCCGGGTGACGGTGGTCTCGCTGAACTTCCGTGTGCAGCAGGCCACGACCGTGCGTGCGGCGGTGCAGGACGAGTCCGGCGTCTGGCACGTGGGCAGCGCCCATGTGGATGCGGCCGGCGGCGGGTGTACCGCGCCGAGCCAGGCGTCGTCCGACCCCAATTGGGAAGAGCACTTCGGCCAGATCCGCGGTGGCGCGTTTTCACCGGCCAACCAGTCGCGGCTGAAGGTCTATGTGAGGCACCCGATGGACTCGGGCATGGTGGGCAACATCCCCGCCTTCCACATCGAGACGCTGGAAATCCGCGACACGGCTGGCGGGCAGGACGAGCCCCTGCTGAAGATGACCCTCTCGGAGTCCGCAGCGGAGAATCCGATGTTCGTGTTCGAACTGCCGGACGCGCCGCCCCAGTATGAGGTGTGGATGCGCGACAACAACGGCAACCAGTTCCAGCGGCAGGTCGGGGAGGCGTTATGACGCGGTGGTGTCTGATCCTGCTGGCGGTGATGGCGCTGCCGGCCCAGGCGGCGTTGCGCTATCACCTGGAGCCGAAGCAGATCGCCCCCGATACCTGGATGGTGGAGGGCAAGACCGAGAATTTCTCGAAGGAGAACGGCGGCAACATCGTCAATACGGCGTTCATCGTCACCGACGCCGGCGTGGTGGTGATCGACACGGGCCCCTCGCTGCAATACGGCGATGCGCTGCACGACGCGATCCGCAAGATTACCGACCAGCCCGTCACCCACGTGCTGATCACCCACCATCATCCGGACCACGCCTTCGGCAACCAGGCCTTCCCGGAGCGGAGCCTCTCGGCGCTGCCCGAGACCACGGCACTGCTGGAACGGGATGGCGAAGCCTTCTCCGACAACATGTACCGCATGATCGGCGACTGGATGCGCGGTACCCAGGTGGTGCTGCCCACACAGGAGCTGGCGCCGGGTCCGCTGATCGTAGGCAATCACACCTTCCAGCTCTGGGGCTTCACCGGGCACACCGGCGCCGACCTGGTGATCCTCGACAAGACCACCGGCACGCTGTTCGCCGGCGACATGGTGTTCTACAACCGCGCCATCACCACGCCCCAGTCGCCGGGGCTGAACGTCTGGCAGCAGGAGCTGGATCTGCTGGCGGAGATTCCCTTCGAGCGCCTGGTGCCGGGCCATGGCCCGATGGTCACTGACGACCGCGCCTTCCGGCAGATGCACGCCTACATGACCTGGCTGGACGCCCTGTTCAAGAGCAGCGCCAACCGGGGGCTGACGGCGAATGAAGTCATGCGCACACCGATTCCCGGGCGCTTTGACTCGATTGCGGAGGCGTCGTATGAGTTGATCCGGTCGACCACGCATCTGTATCCGCGGTATGAGCAGGCGGCGTTGAGGATGTTGCCGGAAGAATAGGTTAACCGGTGTCCTGCGGTTCGCCCTGATCCCGTGGGACACCCATTGAGGCGGGAATCCGTCACGTTATGCCCGGCCTGTTCCGGGCTTTTTTGTGCCCGGAGTTCCCGAATTCAATGTGGCCAATGTCTTTAGAATGCTGCAAAGGCGCCGTGGACGTAGGTTGGGCTGACGTAGGAAGCCCAACAAACCGGGTTTGCGACCAATCTCATTCAATACCGGTCAAGCCGGTTTTTGAGACCCCATGCTCCAAGCATGCCCGCGATAACGGGAACGTCCGGTGCCCGCTTATTGTTGGGCTTCCTGCGTCAGCCCAACCTACCCGATTGAAGTTGGATCGGTCGGGCATGTAGTCGATGCTACAGCTTCGGAGGGCCCGGCAGGGCCCCGTGGGAGTGTGGGGAATGGGTGTAACCCATGTTGCCGGTTCAAAGTGTGATCTGTGTTGCCGGGTCGCGTGCTCCAGCCCCCTCTCCCCAACCCTCTCCCTCCAGGGGAGAGGGGGGGTCTTCCTCGAGTTCGCCGCATAAGCTCCCCTCTCCCCTGGTGGGGCGTAGGCGGACAAGCGAAGCATCGCTTCGCCCGTCGTAGCGCCCGAAGCCTCTGGCGAAGGGCCGGGGCGCGGAGAGGGGTTGGGGGAGAGGGGGAGGCGGCCAAGCTCCAGCTCCCGGGCCGCCCCAACCAACCGGGTCTTACTACCAAGTGATGAGATAACTTGGTCTGCGGGTCAATTGTTGCACAGGTTGCCAAATCCAAGAATGTCAGGAGAGGCGGGAAGAGTTCCCGGTTCGTTGCTGAATCTGACAACAAGAGTAATGGGAGAGCGCAACCATGTATGCAACACGATTCGGAAAACAGTTTGCCGCCAGTGCGCTGGCGCTGGCTGTTTCATGGAGTGTCCAGGCCGCCGGCGTCACCGACGACGACCTGCTCAATGACCAGGACACGGTCGACGATGTGGTGACTTACGGGATGGGTCTGCAGGGCCAGCGTTACAGCCCGATGAACGACCTGTCCACCGAGAACGTCAAGCAACTGCAGCCGGTATGGGCGTTCTCCTTTGGCGGTGAAAAACAACGCGGCCAGGAATCCCAGCCGCTGGTGAAAGACGGCGTCATGTACGTCTCCGCCTCCTATTCCCGCGTGTACGCCATCGACGCCAAGACCGGCGAGGAAATCTGGCAGTACGACGCCCGCCTGCCGGACGGCATCATGCCCTGCTGTGACGTGGTCAACCGGGGCGTGGCCCTGTACGGCGACAAGGTGATCTTCGGCACGCTGGACGCCAAGCTGGTCGCCCTGAACAAGGACACCGGCAAGGTGGTGTGGATCAAGAAAGTGGCCGACTACCAGGCCGGCTACTCCATCACCGCAGCGCCGATCATCGTCAAGGGCAAGCTGATCACCGGCGTGTCCGGCGGTGAGTTCGGTATCGTCGGCAAGGTCGAAGCCTACGACCCGAACACCGGCGAAATCCTGTGGACCCGCCCGACCGTGGAAGGTCACATGGGCTACGTCTACAAGGACGGCAAGAAGATCGAGAACGGCATCTCCGGCGGCGCGCCCGGCAAGACCTGGCCCGGTGACATGTGGAAGAACGGCGGCGCCGCGACCTGGCTCGGCGGCACCTACGATCCGGAAACCGACAGCCTGTTCTTCGGCACCGGTAACCCGGCCCCGTGGAACTCGCACCTGCGTCCGGGCGACAACCTGTTCTCCTCCTCCCGTCTGGCGATCGACCCGGACGACGGCAGCATCAAGTGGCACTTCCAGACCACTCCGCACGACGGCTGGGACTATGACGGCGTCAACGAGTTGGTCTCCTTTGACCTGAAGGAAAACGGCAAGACCATCAAGGCCGCCGCCACTGCGGACCGGAACGGCTTCATGTACGTGCTGAACCGCGAGAACGGCGACTTCATCCGCGGCTTCCCGTTCGTGGACAAGATCACCTGGGCCAAGGGCCTGGATGAGAACGGCCGTCCGATCTACACCGACAACGGCCGCCCGGGCGATCCGGCGGACATGAAGGGCGAGAAGGGTAAGGTGGTTGTCGCCCAGCCGGCCTTCCTTGGCGGCAAGAACTGGATGCCGATTGCCTACAACCCGAACACCGAGCTGTTCTACGTGCCGTCCAACGAGTGGTCCATGGACATCTGGAACGAGCCGGTGTCCTACAAGAAAGGCGCGGCCTATCTGGGTGCCGGGTTCACCATCAAGCCGGCGCACGACAACTACATCGGTGTGCTGCGGGCGATGGATCCCAAGACCGGCAAGGAAGTCTGGCGCTACGAGAACACCGCGCCGCTGTGGGGTGGTGTCATGACCACTGCCGGCAACCTGGTGTTCACCGGTACGCCGGAAGGCTACTTCAAGGCCTTCGACGCCAAGACGGGTAAAGAACTGTACAAGTTCAACACCGGCACCGGCATCGTCGGCACGCCGATCACCTGGAAGATGGGTGGCGAGCAGTACGTCTCCATCACCACCGGCTGGGGTGGCGCGGTCCCGCTGTGGGGCGGCGAAGTGGCCAAGGTGGTGAAGGACTTCAACCAGGGCGGTACGGTCTGGACTTTCAAACTACCGAACGACAACGTGGCCAGCCGCTGATCTATCGCGGTGGCCGGTGACGAATCCCGGGCGGCGGGTCGTTAACGACCCGTAATAAAGTCCGGGATAACCGCCAGGCCACGTATGCCGGGTCTTGGGCCTGGCACTTATGAGAAGGGCTCCGATGGAGCCCTTTTTTATTTGAACTTATGCCGATTTTTTCCTACTACCAAATAACGAGATGGACGCATCGAAGGAACCATTTCGTGGCCAACAGGTGCTGGCTAGAGTGAAATCGTAGACGCAGGATTCGCCTCATGCGGTCCAAGTGCGGTCGCGACCATATAACAAGAGAGGTCACTATCATGATTTACGCTCAACCTGGTAAGGAAGGCTCCGTCGTCTCCTTTAAACCCCGCTATGAAAACTACATCGGTGGCGAATGGGTCGCCCCGGTGAAAGGGCAGTATTTCGAGAACATCACCCCGGTTACCGGTGATGTGATCTGTGAAATCCCGCGTTCCACCGCGGAAGACATCGACCTGGCGCTGGATGCCGCCCATAAGGCCGCGCCGGCCTGGGGGCAGACATCGGCCACCGAGCGCTCCAATATCCTGCTGAAGATCGCCGACCGCCTGGAGCAGAACGTTGAACTGCTGGCCGTGGCGGAAACCTGGGACAACGGCAAGGCGGTCCGCGAGACCCTGAATGCCGACATCCCGCTGGCTGTGGATCACTTCCGCTACTTCGCCGGCTGCATCCGCGCCCAGGAAGGCCATATGGGCGAAATCGACGGCAACACCATTGCCTATCATTTCCACGAGCCGCTGGGTGTCGTGGGCCAGATCATCCCGTGGAACTTCCCGATCCTGATGGCCGCCTGGAAGCTGGCGCCGTGCCTGGCCGCCGGTAACTGCACCGTGCTCAAGCCGGCCGAGCAGACCCCGGCCTCCATCCTGGTCGTGATGGAACTGATCGGCGACCTGCTGCCGCCGGGCGTGATCAACGTCGTCAACGGCTTCGGCAGCGAAGCCGGCCAGGCGCTGGCCACCAGCAAGCGCATCGCCAAGATTGCGTTCACCGGCTCCACGCCGGTCGGCTCGCACATCATGAAGTGCGCCGCCGAGAACATCATTCCGTCCACCGTCGAGCTGGGCGGCAAGTCGCCGAACATCTACTTCTCCGACGTCATGGACGCCGAGCCGGAATTCATCGACAAGTGCGTCGAGGGTGTGGTGCTGGCGTTCTTCAACCAGGGCGAAGTCTGTACCTGTCCGTCCCGGGCGCTGGTGCAGGAAGACATGTACGACGCCTTCATGGCCAAGGTCATCGAGCGCACCAAGTCCATCAAGCGCGGCAACCCGCTGGATACCGACGTGCAGGTGGGCGCCCAGGCCAGTAAGGAACAGTTCGACAAGATCATGTCCTACCTGGAAATCGGCAAACAGGAAGGCGCTGAAGTGCTGACCGGCGGTGGCCGCGAGGAACTGGACGTCGAGTTCAACAACGGCTTCTACATCCAGCCGACCCTGTTCAAGGGCGACAACAAGATGCGCGTCTTCCAGGAAGAGATCTTCGGCCCGGTGGTGGGTGTCACCACCTTCAAGGACGAAGCGGAAGCGCTGGCGATCGCCAACGACACCGAGTTCGGCCTGGGCGCCGGCGTCTGGACCCGCGACACCAACCGTCAGTACCGGATGGGCCGTGGTATCCAGGCCGGTCGGGTGTGGATGAACTGCTACCACGCCTACCCGGCGGGTGCGGCCTTCGGCGGCTACAAGAAATCCGGTGTTGGCCGCGAGACCCACAAGATGGCGCTCGAACACTATCAGCAGACCAAGAACATGCTGATCAGCTACGACACCAACCCGCTGGGCTTCTTCTGAGTCCGGGCGAGACCCGAACTGGCTGAGAAGTCAGTAGACGAGGCGAGGTGACACAGGGAGGTGTCAACTGAACACGGTCCGGCCCCTCCGACCGGACCCCAACAGATTGCGTCTGTGTCCTCCTGCCATTGTTTGCGGCCCCGTTCGGGGCCGCTTTTTTATGGGCTTCAGAATGAATATTGCGCGCCCACAGACAACGCAAACGGCGAACCACCGCGCACGGTCGACACGCGATCACCGTGGCCAAAGTCGGCTGTGCCGTAGCGACCGTTGGTGTCGTTTTTCGTGATCGTGCCCACCACGTGCAGGTACAGCCGGCTGAACGGGTTGTAGTAGGTCCCCAGCGAATACTGGTCGGCGCCGTCGTCGCCCAGGGGGAGCTCCGATTCGTCAGCGTGCATCCATTGGGCGCCGATACTGACCTGCGGCACGATGTGCTGCTGGATGTAGGCGCCGTATTCGGCACGGGCCAAGGAGCCGGCCAGCACATTGTCGTCGGTGTCGACGTCTCCGTAGAGGGCTCCGGCCAGGAAACTGCCGGATTCAAAGCGCAGACCCACCCGCCAGGCGTCGATGCGCCCGCCATAGGCTTCCTCTCGATGATCGTAGGCGCCCATCAGCGCGACGGGACCGATCGCGTAGCGCAGGCTGGTGCTAATGATCTGCTTGTCGTTGTCGTCCGCGTAGAATTTTTCCGTGTCGTTGTTGCCCGGCGTGTCGCCGAAGGAATACAGGGTCGACATCTGGAAGCCGCCGGCCCGGAAGTCCCACTTCACGGCATTGTCCGCCCGCAGGTCGAGTCGCGCTTTGGACTGGGAGCTCTTGCCGAGAATGGCGAAGGGGTCGCCCACGGTGGTGACGAAGATCTGGTTGCGCAGCCCCATTTCCTTGAACGGCGTATTGAGATGGCCGAAGCGGAAGAGGCCCACGGGAGTTTTTGCGCCCAGGAAGGTATCCCGGGTCCGGAAGGTGTCGTCGCCGTCCGAGTCGGGATAGACCTTTTCTTCCAGTTGCCAGACGACCGTGTAGGGCTGGTCGGCCAGGGCATAGGAACCGCGCACGCCAATGATGCTGGTGTTGGACGACAGGCTCATGCCGCCGTCGGTCAGGCCGACGCTCGGATCTTCGGGGGTATTGCCCAGGTCGGAATCGGCGTAGTCAATCGACAGCCGCAGGGTGCCGTAGACGTCCAGCGTTTCCTTGGTGGCGGGGTCGTTATCAAAGTCCGTCTTGACCGAGTAGGCTTGCGCGAACGGACTGAGTGACAGGGTTGAGACGAGCAGGCCCAGGGCGACGGACGCCCGGCTGTTTTTATTGGAATACATGGTTAAACCTCATCTTGTTTTTGTCTTTCTAGATAAGCTTTTGAATCATCTGGTTTTTGTTTTCTTGGGTTGTGAGTGTGTGCTTTCCTCCGGTCGAACGTGGCTGGCAGCGGCCCGGGCAGGCCGCCGCTATGGTGGGTGTCGGTCGGGATTAGCTGCCCAGGTTTTTGAGCAGCCCCTTGGCGATGGTGTTGCGCTGGATTTCGCTGGTGCCGGTGACGATCCGGTACATGCGCAGGGCGCGGAAGATGAACTCCACGTCGTTCCCTTTCATCAGGCCGACGCCGCCGTGGATCTGCAGGGCGCGATCGGCGATCTGGAACGCCCGCTCGGACGCGAACAGCTTGCTCATGGCCGAGGCTTCCCGGGTGTCCTCGCCCCGGTCGATGCGGCTGGCGACATCCAGCATCATCGAACGGGCGGCGTGCAGTTCCGTGGCCATGTCGGCCAGCATGTGCTGGATGGCCTGGAACTGGGCGATGGGGCCGCCGAACTGCTGGCGCTGGGTGGCGTATTCCGCCGCTGCCGTCAGCGCCCGCCGGGCCAGACCCAGCATGGTGGGGCAGTGCAGCAGCCGGTTGACGTTGATGCGGGCCATGCCCAACTGGAAGCCACGACCCAGGCCGCCGATGATGTTGTCCTTGTGGATACGGACGTTTTCCAGATGAATGTCCGCATGACTGCGCTGACCGCTGATGGGCAGGTAGTCGCTGTCCAGCGTGACGCCGGGCTGGTCGAAATCCACCAGGAAGGCGGTGACGCCTTTCGGCCCGGCCGTCGGATCCGTGGCTGCCATCAGGATGGCGAAATCCGCGTAGGGCGCGCCGGAGATGTAGCGCTTGTGACCGTTGAGAACAAAATGGTCTCCATCGGCCTCGGCACGCGATGCCAGGCGACTGGCGTCGGAGCCGGCTCCCGGTTCGGTCAGGGCGAAGCAGACGGTGCGCTCGGCCCGGACCACGGGCAGGAAGTGGGATTCCAGCTGTTGCTCGGTGGCAAAACCAAACAGGTGCCCGACGCGGGGAGGGCCGCCCAGCTCGCCCAGCACGTGGGCACCCAGCTTGGCGCCGGCGGACACGACGTCTTCCTTGAGCAGGCACTGGTCGTAGATGGTCAGGCCGCGGCCGCCCAGCTTTTCAGGCAGCTGTGCGCCATACAGACCGGCATCCCGGGACGCTTTCCAGATCTGACGCAGTAGCTCGATGGGAACGTCGGATTCATAGCCGATGCCGTGTTCCTGCTCCAGAGGGATCAGCACTTCGCGGATGAAGGCCTGTGCCTCGGCGCGAACCTGTTCCCCGGTCGGGGTGCCTTTGAATTCCTGATGCATGGTGATGACCTCCGTTAACCGACCTGGCGTTCTTCGGATTGCCAGTAGCGCTCCCGGACCAGACGCCGGGCGATTTTGCCGTTGGGGTTCTTGGGCAGTTCGTCGGTAAAGACGATCTGGCGGGGCTTCTTGAAGCGGGCGAGGCGGGCCGCGCAGAAGCTGGCCAGCTCGTTCTCGGACAGCTCGACGCCGGGGCGGGGCACCACGAGCGCAGTGACCTGTTCGCCCCATTCGCTGTTGGGGGTGCCGAGCACGCAGCACTCGGACACGGCCGGGTGTTCGAACAACACGGCTTCGACCTCTGCCGGGTAAACGTTAAAGCCACCGGAAATGATCATGTCCTTCTTGCGGTCGATGATGTAGAAGAAGCCTTCATCGTCGACCCGCGCCACGTCTCCGGTGTGGTACCAGCCGTCTTTCAGGACTTCGGCGGTGAGATCCGGTGCGCGCCAGTAGCCCTGCATCACGTCGGGGCCGCGAACCAGGATTTCCCCCGCTTCGCCGGTGCCGACCGGCTGGCCGTCGTCGTCCGCCACGATCACATCCGACTCGCCGTAGGGACGGCCGCAGGACGCCAGCAGTTCCGGCTTCGATTCCAGGCCGCGGATGTGGTCCTCGGCGGTCAGCAGGGTGATGGTGGAGGTGGTCTCACCGGCGCCGTAGCCCTGCATGAAGATCGGGCCGAACTGGCCGATGGCTTCCCGCAGACGGGCCGGAGCCATGGGCGCTGCGCCGTAAGTAATGCGGTTCAGGCTCGACAGGTCGTATTGCCCGCCAAGCTGAGCATCCAGCAGGCGATAGATCATGGTGGGCACGGCAAAGAAACGGGTGATGCGCTCCTGCTCGATGGTCCGGAGCAGGGACGCCATGTCGAACCGGTCGACGAGGTAGTTGCAGCCGCCCTTGGCCAGGACCGGCATCACCTGCATGCCGCTGGCGTGGGTCACCGGGCCGACGTGGGCGACTTTCTCTGCGCCCTCGTTCGGGCCCACATCCGGCAGCATCATGGACTTGCGCAGCAGCGCGAGCCGGTTGCCGAAGGTCTGGACGGCGGCCTTCAACCGGCCCGAAGAGCCCGAGGTGTAATGCAGAACGGCGGGCGCGTCGAGATCCACGTCACGGGCCTCGAACTGCGACTGGCCGGCTTCCAGCAGGCGCTCAAAGCCATCGTCGGCGGGACTGTCGATCACCACCACGTGTTCGATGGACGGCAGGTCGGTGCGGTGATCCTGCACCTGGTCGGCGTGCTCCGGCCCGACGATCAGGACGCGGGCATCCGCGTCGGCCAGCACGTGGATGGCTTCGTCCAGGGCCAGGCGCGCATTCAGCGGCGCCTTGACCAGTCCGGCCTTGTAGAGCGCGACTTCGATTTCCACCAGTTCCGAGCGGTTGCCCGAGTACATGGCCACGCGATCGCCAGGTTCCAGGCCGAGCCCTAACAGGGCATTGGCCAGGCGATTGGTGCGTTCTTCAAGCTGGGTGTAGGTCACGGTGCGTCGGCTGTCCGCTACGGCGGGGGCATCGCCCCAGTAGCGGGCACTGCGCGTGACAAAGCGGCCGAGGTTCATTGTTGGCTCCTTCTATCGGCATCGATCTCCGTCGGGCTGTCTGAGGGCCCGGGATCTGTCTGTGGTCCTGTTTTTCTTGAAATGGACTGGAATCGATGATGCACAGGGAGTCAGAGCAAGAAAAATACTATTTTTATTGATCAGGTATTACGAAAAATGATGTCATAGAGGCCGGAGCCGGCGGCCATGGCGCCGGTTCCGGGAACGGCGGGTTGGCTCAGGCGGGCGATGTGGAGACGGCCCGGTCGATCGCGTGCTGATCCGTGGCGGTGAAGGCGCCATCGCCCAGCAGGGCCATCAGGCCAGCCTGCTGGATGGCAGCGCGAACCTGGTATTTGGCGCCGGACACGTAGAGCCGAATGTTGCGGTCACTCAGGAGTTGGGCGATCTGGGCCAGGGTGTCGGTGCCGGTCGAATCGATGCGGTTCAGGGAGGAGGCGGAGAGGATCACGGTCGTGACTGCGGGTTTGCGGTCGATGCGCTGGCGGATGAAACGCTCCAGTGGTGCAGCGGTGATGAAGGTCAGCGAGGCGTCCATCCGCACCATCAGCGTGCCGGGCGCGATCGGCGGCAGGTCGTAGACCGCCCGGTCCCGCAGGGCACCGGACTCGTGGCGCCCGAGCTCCACGATGCGGGGCATGGCGTGCTGGTAGAGGAAAAACAGGATCGACAGCCCGAAACCGGCGACGATGCCCCAGTACAGGTGCGGAGCGGTCGCCAGCGTGACGGCGGCGGTGACCAGGGCGACCACGCCGTCCTTGCGGCTGACGCGCCAGATCTGGTGCAGGCCGCGCAGGTCGATCAGGTTCAGCACCGGCACGATGATGATGGCGGCCAGCACCGCCTTGGGCAGATCCGCAAGTATCCCGGTGAGAAAACACAGGCCCAGCGCGACACAAGCGGCAGCGAACAGGGTCGACCAGGCGGTTTTGGCTCCGCTGTAGGCGTTCAGCGCCGAGCGCGAAAAGGAGCCGCTGACCGGGAAGGCGCCGCTGAAGCCACTGACCATCTTGGCCAGCCCCTGGCCGATCAGTTCCTGGTTGCGGTCCCACGGGGCCTTTTCTCGACGGGCCAAGGTGCGGCAGCTGGACATGGCTTCGGTGAAACTCACCAGGGCGATCACGATCGCGGGCGTCAGCAGGGCCCGGTGCTGTTCCGCCGATAACGCGGGCGGCAGCGCGAGGCCTGGCAGGCCTGCGGGAATGGCGCCCACCACGTCCCCGCTGAAACCCAGCCCGGCGCTGAGGGCGATCCCCAGCGCGCACACCACGATCACCCCGGGAATCGCCGGCACCCATCGTCGCAGCACCACCAGCATCCCGACCGATCCCAGCCCGAGCGCGGCCGTCGCCAGCCAGACGCCGGGAGTCTGCTGCCAATGGTTCGCGACGGTCTCCAGCCAATGCCCGTCGAGCGGGCCGGGCAGGCCCAGCAGTGATGGCAGCTGGGAGCCGAGGATGATGAACGCGGCCGCGTTGATGAAGCCGGTGATCACGGCATTGGAGATGAAGTTGGCAAACACGCCCATGCGGCAGACCCCCAGCAGCAACTGGATCAGCCCGGAATACAGCGCCAGCCAGATGGCCAGGCTGATCCACTGCGCACCACCCGGCTCCGCGAGCGGCGCCAGGGCCGAGAACGTCAGCAGGCTGGTCAGCGCGACCGGCCCCACGGCCAGCAGCGGCGACGAGCCGAACAGGATGCCGATGATGCCGGGCAGCAGGGCCGCGTAGAGGCCGGTAGCCGGTGGCATGCCGGCCAGGGTGGCGTAGGCCAGGGACTGGGGGATCAGCACCAGCCCGACGGTGATGCCGGCGAACAGGTCGGCGCGCAGGGTGTCGGCCGTCGGCCGGGGCCAGCGCAGAAAGGACAGTTGTCGTTGTAACCAGGCGGGCATCCGTGACTCCAGGTGCGTGAGAATCGTCCGAGACGATTGACAGGGGGATAGCGAATTACGAATATAGAAAACAATTACGGAGATGGTAAATATGTCGGACGGTAAGAATCAACTGCGTACGTTGTCGCGCGGACTGGATGTGCTGGAACGGATCGAGTCCGCCCCCCAGCCGCAGTCGCTGACCGAGCTGGCCCGGGCGATGGGCGATTCTGCGCCCATTATCTTCCGGGTGCTGCAAACGCTGGAGGCGCGTGGTTATGTGCGCCGCCGCGAATCGGACAAACGCTACGTGCACACGGGCCGGGTGACCGGTTCGGGCGCGATCACCCGGGCCCTGTCCCTGCTGGGCGCGATTGCCCAGTTCGGGGTTCGGGGTGGGACCGTGGCCGAGCTGGCGGCTTTTCGGGGCTTTGACGAGTCCACCGTGGAGGAACTGCTCCAGCCGCTGGCGGAGCGGGCGGTGGTGGAAGTGAACCGCCAAGGTGAGCCCCGCTGGCGGATCTCGGTCAAGGTGATGGAGCTGATCCGCCCCCTGATGACGAACACCGACGTGACCTCCGCCGTGCGGCCGCTGATGGAACGTCTTCACGCCGAAACCGGAGAGACCCTGTCCCTGTTCCGCCGGGTGGGCAACCAGCAGGTGCTGGTTTCCACGCTGGCCAGCCCCCAGCCGATTCGCTACGTGCTGGATGTGGGCACCGCCTTCCCCCTGACGGTTGGCGCCGCCGGCAAGGCCGAGCTGGCGTATCTGACCTCCCGTGAAACCGACGCCCTGCTGGCCAAAGAGACGCCGGAAGCGGCCGACGCCATCCGCACGGAACTGATGCAGATCCGCGATCGCCGCTACGCGCTTTCACTGGGTGAGCGCATCGAAGGCGCCTGCGCCGTGGCGGCCGCTGTGCGGGATGCCGAGGGCGCCGTGTGTGGCGTGGTGAGCCTGATGGCGCCGTCTTTCCGCATGACGGAAGCACGACTGCAGGCGCTGGGCGAGCAACTGGTCGACGGGCTGAATGACGTGAATCTGCCTGCGACCGGCGAACAGTTCTGGCACAAGGCGGCCGCCCGGCAGGGATAGACAGTCACCCCTTTCCAATAATGACCGATGGAGCACTGACGAGCCGTGACACAACAACAAGCCAACGAATCGAAACCACTGGGCAAGCCCGCCGAGCCCGCCACCTGTCGCCATCACGAGAGCTGGTATGACCGGCTGCCCTTTGACGACACCGCCGACTTCGAGGCTGCCAACCGGGGCCTGATTGCCCGACCGTCGGGCGACACGGTCGAGCGGGCTGACGGCCGCATCGCCTGGGATTTCCGGGCCTACGACTTCGAAGCCGATGAGCAGGCACCGCTGACCGTCAACCCGAGTCTCTGGCGCCTGGCCCGCCTCAACACCATTGCCGGGCTGTTCAAAGTCACCGAGCACATCTACCAGATCCGCGGTTTCGACCTGTCCAACATGAACATCATCGAGGGGGACAGCGGGCTGATCATCATGGATCCGCTGGTGTCCACCGAGGTGGCCCGGGCCGGGCTGGAGCTCTACTATGAACATCGCCCCCGCAAGCCCGTGGTGGCGGTCATCTACACCCACTCCCACGTGGACCATTTCGGCGGCGTGAAAGGCGTGACCTCGGACGAGGACGTGGCGGCCGGTCAGGTACGGATTTATGCGCCCGAAGGCTTCATGGAGGAGGCCGTCAGCGAGAACGTGCTGGCAGGGCCGGCCATGGGCCGCCGGGCTCAATACATGTATGGGAACCTGTTGCCCAAAGGACCGACCGGCCAGGTGGATGCCGGGCTGGGCAAGGGCACGTCCCGGGGCACGATCACCCTGATCGCGCCTACCGACGAGATCCGCGAGTCGATCGAAACCCGGGTCATCGACGGCGTCGAGATTGAATTCCAGCTCACGCCGGGTACGGAAGCGCCGGCGGAAATGAACCTCTACTTCCCCCAGTGGCGGGCACTGTGCGTGGCGGAGAATGCCTGCCGCTGCCAGCACAACATCCTGACCATCCGCGGCGCGCAGGTACGCGATCCCAAGGTCTGGTCCTATTACCTCGGGGAAACCCTGGCCCGATACGGGGACCGGTCGGACGTGCTGTTTGCCCAGCACCACTGGCCCACCTGGGGTGCCGACGACATTCGCGAATTCCTCGCCGACCAACGGGACATGTACGCCTTCCTCAACGACGAGACCCTGCGGCTGCTCAACCACGGCCTGACGCCACTGGACATCGCCGATCACCTGCGCCAGTTGCCGGAACCGCTGGCGCAGAAGTGGCACGCCCGAGATTACTACGGCTCGGTCAGCCACAACGTGCGGGCGGTGTACCAGCGCTTCATGGGGTTTTACGACGCCAACCCGGCCAGCCTCAATCCGCTGCCGACGGTGGAATCCGCCCGCCGCCACGTGGCCTGGATGGGCGGCGCTGACGCGGTGCTCGAGCGCGCCCGGGCGAGTTTTGCCGAGGGCGATTACCGCTGGGTGGCGGAAGTGGTGAACAAGGTGGTCTTCGCCGATCCGGATCACCAGGCGGCCCGCGAGCTGCAAGCGGATGCCCTGGAGCAGTTGGGCTACCAGACCGAGAACACCACCTGGCGCAACGCCTACCTTACTGGCGCCCAGGAGCTGCGGCAGGGCGTGACCCCGACCCGGGGCGGCGGGGTTGCCGGTGACCTGTTGCAGGCGCTGACCCCGAGTCAGTTCTTCGACCTGTTGGCGGTGCGCCTGAATACGCCAAAAGTGGCCGGCCGCACGTTGCGACTGAACTGGCTGCTGTCCGGCCCCGACGAGTCGTACGCCCTGACGGTACGCAACGGCGTGCTGACCTATCGGGCCGGTGACCGCCATGCGGAGGCCGACGTGGAGATTCGCATGGCCCGACGACTGCTGGCCCGGGTGGGGCTCAAACCCGGCGGCTTCCAGGCGGCGCTGAAGGATGGCTCGGTGGAAGTCCGTGGCGCGATGAGCGAGCTGGCCTGGCTGTTCGGGGCGATGGACCGTTTCTCAGGACCATTCAACATCATTACCCCGGCCAGCCTGCCGGACGAGGCGCAAGCCTGACCGGCATGGGGCCCCGGGACATCGTCCAGACGTCACCGGGGCCCGAACAGGAGTCACGACCATGAATTTCAAGCATCTCCGCTCACTGGTGGCGGTCTGGGAAGAGGGCAGCTTTTCCGCGGCGGCACAGAAGCTCAACATCGTTCAGCCGGCCCTGAGTCAGCATATCCTGGCGCTGGAACGGGAGTTCGATGCCGAATTGTTCAAGCGCACGCGCCGGGGTGTCGAGATCACCGGGGCCGGTAAGCGACTGCTCGACCACGCCCTGCTGATCCTGCAGAACGCGGAAATCGCGCGTAACGACATGACGGCCTCCCTGCAGAGCGAACCGGCGGGCGAGGTGGTGGTGGCGATCCCATTCACCATGACCCAGTATCTGGCGCCCCGGTTGATCCATCGGATGGAGCAGCAGTATCCCCGGATCACGCTGAAGATCGAGGAAGGGCTCAGCTCCCGCACCGGCCATGTGATCGAGACCGGCAAGGTGGAGCTGGGGGTCATCCCCAATGCAGCGGAACTTGAAGGCGCGGAAGCCCGCCCGGTGCTGCGGGAGTATTTCTGCCTGGTGGGCGGGAGCAGCCGGCCGGAGGCGTCCGGCGAGGACATTCCACTGGCCGAAGCCGCTGCCATCCCCCTGGTGTTGGGCGATCGTCACTTGAGTCTGCGTCGCAAGCTGGACGAACAGGTGCTGGCGTCGGGGCTTTCCCTCAACGTCCGCTACAACCAGAACTCGCCACAGACCCTGAGCGGGCTGATCGATTACGGCCTGGCCTGCACGATTTCCAATGTGCTGGTGCCGGGCGGAAAGGCCGGTCTGTCCCGCAACCGGTTCGCCCGACGCATCGTGGAACCTAACGTGACCCGGACGATTTCGCTGGCGTGGCCCCGCAGTCGCCCCCTCTCCCGGCCGGCCGAATGCGTGCGTGACAGCCTCCTGGAGATCATGACCGAAGCGGTGTCGATCGGGGACTGGGAAGGCGTGTTGGTGGATCGGGATCGAGTATCGTAAAACGTGATAATGCCCATCATGAAATAGTATTTTTTTTCATCAGATCAACCCGATAGAGTCGAGTTATCCAATAACAAATCCAATTCAGAGGTTGTCCCCATGCCGATTGCAAAGGGTCTTTCGTTTACCCCTCGTCTGTCCGCCGTAGGCGCGCTGCTTTGCGCGCTGATGATGTCATTGCTGCCCCTGTCGGCCCATGCCGAGTGGCCCGAGAAGCCGCTGAACCTGTGGGTCGGTTTCTCCGCCGGTGGCGGCGCGGACACGCTGAGCCGACTCGTGGCCAAGCGCCTCAAGGAAGAGCTGGGCCAGCCGGTGGTGGTCCGTAATCTCGCCGGTGGCGGCGGCGTGGTGATGGCCACGACGCTCAAGAAAGTGGCCGCCGACGGCTACACCTTTGGTCTGGCGCCGAATTCCACCTTCGATGCCATGCCCTATGTCGGCGACCTGGATTACAAGCCGACCGACTTTACCTATCTGACGACCGTCACCCAACTGCAGAGTGGGCTGGTGGCCAAAGGTGATGCGCCCTATTCGAGCTGGGAAGAGATGGTCGAATACGGCCACAAACACGGTCTGACGTTCGGGGCCACATCGCCGTTGACCCGCAAGTTCGTCCAGCGGGTGGCCAGAAAGGAAGACCTAGACATCAAAGTGGTGCCCATGAAGGGCGGGCTGGCGATGATCAACGGCATTCTGGGCGGCTACATCGACATTGGCTGGAGCGCCGGTATCCACCAGTCCTTCCTGGGGGATGGCAAGCTCAAGGTCATCGCCGGCCTGAACGAGGAGCGTCTGGAACGCTCTCCGAATGTGCCATCCATTACCGAACTGGGTTATGACAGCGGCTACACCGGGTACTTCCTGTTCGCCGCCCCCGAAGGCATGCCCGAAGCCATCAAGGAAAAGCTTTCGGCGGCACTGCGAAAGGCCTGCCAGTCGAAAGAGGTGGCGGAGCTGGCGGAAAAACGCATGGGCTTCCCGAATGTGGTTCTCAAGCAATCCCGTCTGCAACAGTTCGTGCTGCACAATGCCGAGACGAACAAGAAGAATTTCAATCTCTGAGCGCCCCCTGTCGCTCCCGGAGTGAATCATGAGTGAACGCAATGTCGATCTGCTGGCTGGCGTGGTACTTACCCTGCTGGGCCTGCTGACTCTCTTCTACGGCATTCCGCACTACGTGGACAAGGGGTTTGGCTTCGGCTTGTCGCCCCGGTTTTTCCCCTACGTCTGCGTGGTGGCGATCACCGGCCTGAGTCTGGCCCTTGTGGTGGCCCGCCTGCGGCGTCAACCGGGGGGGGAGAGCGCCTCGCCGCTGACGGCGCGGGTTCTGCGCCAGGTGCTGAACGTGGTCCTGCTGATGCTGGTGGCGCTGGCGGTGATGACCTACTGGAGCTATCTGCCTGCAGCCATGCTGCTGGTGGCTTCGATGATGTGGTACATGGGCGAACGCCGCTTCACGCGGATTGTCCCGACGGCTGTGGTCTGGCCGCTGCTGTTGTGGTGGCTGTTTGAACGCGTTCTGGAAACGCCCCTGCCAGGTTGAGGTAATACGATGCACGATATATTGCTGGGGCTGTCCGACGCCTTCACGTTGACCAATTTCATCTACATTGCCATCGGTGTGTTTATTGGCCAGGTTTTTGCGGCCGCGCCCGGTGTCGGGGCGCTGACGGCTGTGACCATTGCGATCCCGTTCACGTTCTACATGAGCCCGCTGACGGCCATCGGTTTTCTGGTGGGGATCAATAAAGGCGGTACCTTGGGTGGGGCCGTGTCCTCCATCCTGATGAACACACCGGGTTCCCCCGAGGCGACCGCAACGGCCTTTGACGGCTACCCGATGGCGCGGAAGGGGCAGGCCCTGAAGGCGCTGCGTGCGGCCCACGTGTCCTCCGTCAGTGGCGACGCGATCAGCGATACGGTGCTGTTCCTGGTGGCCGCGCCCCTGTCGATCGTGGCGCTGCAGATGGGCCCGGCGGAAATGGCGGCCGTGATTGTGGTGGCCCTGGTGGTTGTTGGCGGTCTGGTAGGGGATTCAGTGATCAAGGGGCTGATTGCGGCCTTCCTCGGCGTGCTGATGAGCCTGGTAGGAACCGATCCGGAAACCGCCGGCGCCCGTTTCACATTTGGCATCCCGGAGTTGATGAGCGGGCTGTCCATCAGCGCGGTCGGCATTGGTGTCCTGGCACTGGGTGAAATCGTCCGGCAAATGGTCCTCAGCCGCAGCAGCGATGCGCCCCCCGAGATCATCGATCTCAAAGAAAGCCGGGACAACCGTTTCGGGTTTGCCGACTACAAGGCGCTGTTCCCGACCATCCTTCGCTCGTCGGCCATTGGCACGGTCATCGGCGCCATTCCCGGACTCGGTTCATCGGCGGCGGCGTTCCTCGGGTACGCCTCGGCAAAACGGGCCTCGGATAACCCGGAAGCCTTCGGTAAGGGGGAGATCAAGGGCGTGGCTGCGGCCGAGGCGGCGAACACCGCCGTCGTCGGGTCGAACTTTATTCCGCTGCTGTCGCTGGGGATTCCGGGTAACGTGGCGGCAGCGCTGGTGCTCGGGGCCTTCATTATCCACGGTATTGCACCCGGCCCGCAGTTGTTCGCCGAGCAGCCCAGGCTGATCTACGGCCTGTTCGGGGCGATGATGATCGGCACATTCTGGAACTTCGTGGTGGGGCTGTTCAGCATGCGTCTGTTTGCCAAGGTGGTGCAGATCCCGCTGACTTACATCCTGCCTTGTGTGGTATTGCTCTGCGTTACCGGCATCATCGTGGCCTCCAACCTGTTCAGCGCCTGGTTGCTGGTGGCCTTTGCGGTCATGGGCTTCCTGATGCGCGTACTGGATTTCTCCTTCGTGACCTTCATTATCGGCTTCGTGCTGGGGCCGCTGTTTGAATTGAACGTCCGGCAGACCGTGATCCTGGCCGATGGCCATGTCAGCTATATTTTTGACCGTCCCATTGCATGCATCTTCCTTCTGGTGGCTGTCATCCTCGTTTGGCGCCTGGCGCGCCGGCGGCGGATGGGCGCTCAGCAGCTTTCCATGTAATGACGCCTTGGCCCGGCTTCGCTCTCCGCGAGCCGGGTCTTTTTTAGGCGGTGCCGAGCCCCCCAAAAGAGTCATTCACAGCCCCGAAAATTCCTTCCAAAGTACCATATAGCCCTCTCTGGACTCGCCCTAGACTGAAAGCGTGGTTTCCATTTACTGACGACAACAAGAGGTAAAGGTTATGTGGACCAAGCCCGCTTACGAGGATCTGCGCATCGGTTTTGAAGTCACCATGTACTTCGCGAATCGGTAAGACCGTGATTGATTGAGTAACAAAGCGGCCGGCCCGGTGCCGGCCGTTTGCGTTCCGGAGGTCCCCATGCAGATTCATGTCCTCGGCTCCGCTGCCGGCGGGGGCTTCCCGCAGTGGAACTGTAATTGCCCGAACTGCGACGGTGTCCGCAACGGCACCCTCAACGCCCATGCCCGCACCCAGTCGTCCATTGCGATCAGCGAGGACGGCGAACGCTGGATCCTGTGCAACGCCTCACCCGATATTCGCGCCCAGTTAGCGGCGTTTCCGCCGATGCAGCCGGCCCGGTCGGTGCGGGATACCGGCATCGCCGCCGTCCTGCTGATGGACAGTCAGATCGATCACACCACCGGCCTGTTGACCCTGCGTGAAGGCTGTCCCCTGGATGTCTGGTGTACCCGGGAAGTGCATGAGGACCTCTCCACCGGCTTCCCATTGTTCACCATGCTCAAACACTGGAACGGCGGGCTCAACTGGCACGACATGCCCTGTGGCGCGGACACGGTGTTCACGATTCCGGCCGCTCCCTCCCTGCGAATCACCGCGCTGCCATTGCTGAGCAACGCGCCGCCGTATTCGCCGCGTCGGGGGAAGACGATCCCGGGCGACAACGTCGGCCTGTTCATCGAGGACCAGACCAGCGGCACCACGGTGCTCTACGCACCCGGGCTGGGGCAGCCGGACGAAGCGCTGAAGACCTGGATGCGACGGGCGGATGTGCTGCTGGTGGACGGCACGGTCTGGACCGATGACGAGATGCAGAAGCGGGAGGTTGGCACCAAGACCGGTCAGGAGATGGGCCACCTGGCCCAGAGCGGCCCGGGCGGCATGATCGAGTTGCTCGATTCCATGCCTGCAAGGCGCAAGATCCTGATCCACATCAACAACACCAACCCCATCCTGGACGAAGATTCACCGGAGCGGGCCGTGCTGGATCAGCACGGCATCGAAGTCGCCTGGGACGGCATGCACCTGGATCTGGAGGGACCTTCCCTATGAGCGGACATCATGCGGTGCTCGATCGCGCGGCCTTTGAACAGGCCCTGCGTGCCAAGGGCCAGTACTACCATATCCACCACCCCTACCATCGCGCCATGTACGCGGGGGAGTGTACCCGGGAGCAGATCCAGGGCTGGGTGGCGAATCGTTACTACTACCAGGTGAACATCCCCCGTAAGGACGCGGCGATCATGGCCAACTGCCCGGATGCGGACGTGCGCCGCCAGTGGTTGCAGCGGGTGCTGGATCACGACGGCGATTGCACCGAACCGGGCGGCATTGAGGCCTGGCTGAGCCTGGCGGAAGCCGTGGGCCTGAGCCGCGAGGAAGTGATCGACCAGCGCCACGTGCTGCCGGGCGTCCGCTTCGCGGTGGACGCCTACTACAACTTCGCCCGTCGGGCGAGCTGGCAGGAAGCGGCCTGCTCGTCGCTGACCGAGCTGTTTGCGCCGGAGATCCATCAGTCCCGGCTGGACAGCTGGCCGCAGCATTACCCGTGGATCGACGATTCCGGCTACCGCTATTTCCGCAAGCGCCTCGGTGAGGCCCGGCGGGACGTGGAACACGGCCTGACCATCACTCTCGACCATTTCAACACACCGGCCCTGCAGGCGCGGGCGCTGGAGATCCTTCAATTCAAGCTGGATATCCTATGGACTATTCTGGATGCGCTGACCATGGCCTATGTGCACCGCACGCCACCGTTTCATACCGTGACCGACGCCCCGGTGTGGCATCGGGGGCTCAACGTATGAACGCCCGGGTACCGCGCCTGCGTCCGGGATTCCGTTTCCAGTGGGAACCGGCCCAGCAGGCCCATGTGCTGCTTTATCCGGAAGGAATGGTCAAGCTCAACACCAGTGCCGGTGCTATCCTTGAAACAGTGGATGGCCAGCGTTCGGTGGATGAGATCATCGCCGCGCTGGAAGCCCGTTTCCCGGATGCCGGCCCGTTGGCCACCGACATCTGCGATTTCCTGGAGGATGCCCGTGAGCGCCACTGGATCATCCTTGAATAACCAACGCCCCGGCCCGCCCCTGTGGCTGCTCGCCGAGCTGACCTACCGTTGCCCGCTGCAATGTCCCTATTGCTCGAACCCGTTGGATTTTGCCGAGACCCGGGACGAACTGGACACTGAAAGCTGGTTCCGGGTGCTGCGTGAGGCCCGGGAAATGGGCGCGGCGCAGTTGGGCTTTTCCGGCGGTGAGCCGCTGGTGCGCCCGGATCTGCCCGAGCTGATCGCCGAGGCACGCCGGCTGGGGTACTACACCAACCTGATCACCTCTGGCATCGGCCTGACCGAAGAGAAGGTGGCGCAATTCCGCGAGGCGGGGCTGGATCACATCCAGGTCAGCTTCCAGGCGTCCGACCCGGAGCTGAACGACGCCGTAGCCGGTTCGAAGAAGGCGTTTCGCAACAAGCTGGCCATGGCCCGCGCGGTCCACGAAGCCGGCTATCCCATGGTGCTCAACTTCGTCATCCACCGGCACAACATTCACCAGATGGACGACATCATCCGCCTGTGTGAAGAGCTGGGGGCGGACTTTGTGGAGCTGGCCACCTGCCAGTACTACGGCTGGGCGTTCGAGAACCGGGAAGGGCTGATGCCCTCCGCCGACCAGTTGGCCACCGCGGAGGCCGCCGTCAACGCGCATCGTGAGCGTCTGGCCGCGGCCGGCTCGGCGATGAAGCTGATTTTCGTGACCCCGGACTATTATGAGGAGCGCCCCAAGGCCTGCATGAACGGGTGGGGCAGCCTGTTCCTGACGGTGGCGCCGGATGGCACCGCGCTGCCGTGCCACAGCGCCCGGATCCTGCCCATCGAGTTTCCCAATGTGCGGGAGCAGTCGGTGTCCTCGATCTGGTACGACAGCCCCGGCTTCAACCATTATCGCGGCGACGCCTGGATGCCCGAGCCCTGCCGTTCCTGCGACGAAAAAGACAAGGACTTTGGCGGCTGTCGCTGCCAGGCCTACCTCCTCACCGGCGACGCCGACAACGCCGACCCGGTGTGCGGTAAATCCCCCCATCATGACCGCGTCCTGGCGGCGCGTCGGGCGGCCGATCACGCAACGGTGCCGCTCGCTGAACTGACCTATCGTAACGCCAGGAATTCGCGCGTCTTTGCCCGAGCCTGACATGCCGGCTGAACCGCTTTCGGCCCGGGCTGCGGTGGCGGCCTATGCCCAGCGGGACGACCTGCGCGTGGTGGACAACGTCGTCTATTGGCTGGAGTCGGATCCGGCCTCCGGCCAGACCCGCCTGATGAGCTGGTGTGAGGGTGATGTGCGGCAACTGACGCCGACGGAGCTGAGCGTGCGCAGCCAGGTCAACGGGTATGGGGGCGGCGCATTCTGCGTGTTGGGCCAGACGGTGTACCTGGTCAACGGCGGCGACCAGCAGATCCTGGCGCTCGATACCCAGAGCGGTGTCGTTCGGCCGCTGACCGATGTGGCCGCCGCACGCCATGGTGGCCTGGTGGCGGATCCGGTCCGGGGCCGGGTGCTGGCGGTGCGCGAGCATCTGGATGACGGCTATGGTGTCGGGCAGACCCTGGTGTCGATCGATCTCCACAGCGGTGACACGCTGACATTGGCGGGCTCGGAACGGGGACCGGACAACCTGGGGTGCCCGGCGCTGTCGGCGGACGGCATGGCATTGGCCTGGGTCGAGTGGCGCCTGCCGGCCATGCCCTGGGAGCAGACGCGGTTGCGGCGGGCCGTGCTGGATGCGGAAGGGGCGGTCCTGGCCACGGAAGACTGCTCCATCGCCGTTCCGGCGGCAATCCAGCAGCCCGGTTTTGTCGACGATGGGCTCTACGCGTTGTCGGATCACGGCGGCTGGTGGCAGCCCTACCGGGTGGATGATTTCGGCCGCTGGATATCGCTGTCCCTCGATAACCTGGATTGCGCCAACGCGCCCTGGCAACTGGATGAGCGCCATTACGCCTGGCTGGGCAATAACCGATGGGTGCGCGTCTGCTTCGAGCAGGGGCTGCCAGGCCTGATCGTGGTGGACGAACAGGGGCGGTTTGTGCGTCGGCTGGCGGAACATTACACCGATTTCCGGGCGGTACAGGGGGCCGGCGGCTACGTCTATGTGATTGCCCGCAGCGTGGATACCCTGGACAGTGTCCTGCGCATCGATCCGGAGTCCGGCGCCCTCGAAACCCTGGCCGGCGGCGAACAGACACCGGCGTGCCGGGCCATGGTGCCGCCGGAGCCGTTCTCGTTCCGGGCGCGGGACGACCAGTCGGTGTTCGGTTTTCTCTACCGGCCGGCCGCCGGTCCCCAGCGCCCGCCGGTGGTCATGCGGGTCCACGGCGGGCCGACGTCTGCCGCCTATCCCGTGTTCGATCCTCAGGTGGCCTTTTGGACGTCCCACGGTTTTGCCGTGGCCGACGTGAATTACCGGGGCAGTTCCGGCTATGGCCGGGCCTTTCGCATGTCGCTGCAGGGACAGTGGGGGAAGGCGGATTACGAGGACATCTGTGATGCCGTCACCCACCTGGACCGGCAGCGTGCAGTGGACGGCCATCGGGCCTTCGTGATGGGCCGCAGTGCCGGCGGCTTTACGGTACTCAATGCGCTGGTGCAGACGGACCTGTTTCGGGCCGGGGCGAGCCTGTTCGGCGTGAGCGACCCGGAGTCACTGCGCCATGTGACCCACCGCTTTGAATCCGGCTATCTGGACTGGCTGCTGGGCGATCCACGGGAATCCCTGACGATCTGGCAGCAGCGCACGCCGCTGTTCTGGGCCGACCGCATCCGCAGTCCGGTGATTTTCTTCCAGGGCGAACAGGACACGGTCGTCGTGCCTGAGCAGACCGAGACCATGGCCCATGTCCTGCGCCGATGCGGGGTGCCGGTGGAGGTGGTTCGTTTTGCCGATGAGGGTCATGGCTTTCGCCGCGCCGAGAACCAGGCGGTGGTGCTGGAGCGGACCCTGGCGTTTTTCCGGGAGCGGCTGGCGGCGGCCAACGAGCCATAGCGGCAGAGCGGATGGACTTCCGTTAAAATGGAATGGTCGGCGGCTTTGATCGCCGAAGACACACAATAATAACGAGATCGACTCGACCATGGCTCACGATGTCACCAACCTGCGCAAGTTCGTCTCACCGGAAATTGTCTTTGGCGCCGGCTCTCGCAAGGCCGTTGCCAATTTCGCCAGCAACTTCGGCGCCCGCAAGGTGTTCCTGGTCTCCGACCCCGGCGTGGCCAAGGCTGGCTGGGTCGCCGAAATCCAGACCCTGCTCACCGAAGCCGGGCTCGACTACGATACCTTCACCGGCGTGTCGCCCAATCCCCGGGTGGAAGAGGTGATGATCGGCGCCGAGCAATACAAATCGGCGGGCTGCGACGTGATCATTGCCATCGGCGGCGGCAGCCCGATGGATTGCGCCAAGGGCATCGGTATTGTCAGTGCCCACGGTCGCAGCATCCTGGAATTCGAGGGGGTGGATACGATCACCATTCCGTCGCCGCCGCTGATCCTGATTCCCACCACCGCCGGCACCTCGGCGGACGTGTCCCAGTTCGCCATCATTTCCGACCCCAATCGGCGCTTCAAGTTTTCCATCATCTCCAAGTCGGTGGTGCCGGATGTGTCGCTGATCGATCCGGAAGTGACCCAGACCATGGACCCGTTCCTCACCGCCTGTACCGGCGTGGACGCCATGGTGCACGCCATCGAGGCGTTCGTGTCCACTGGCAGCGGGCCGCTCACCGACGCCCATGCGCTGGAGGCGATCCGCCTGATCAATACGCATCTGGAACCGCTGATCGCCAACCCGTCGGACGCCCAATTACGCGAGCAGATCATGCTGGGGTCGATGCAGGCCGGGCTGGCGTTTTCCAACGCCATTCTCGGCGCCGTCCACGCCATGTCCCACAGCCTCGGCGGCTTTCTCGACCTGCCTCACGGGCTGTGCAATGCCATGCTGCTGGACCACGTGGTGGCCTATAACTTCTCCGCCTGTGAAGACCGCTTCAAGCGCATCGCCGAGACCATGGGCATCGATACCCGTGGTATGACGCCGCCGGTGGTGCGGGAACGATTACTGGGCCGGATCACCGAGCTCAAGCGGCATGTCGGGCTGGAAAAGCGGCTGGCGGAACTGGGCGTACGCAACAGTGATATTCCCTCCCTGTCCGGCTTCGCCATGCAGGATCCCTGCATCGTCACCAACCCCCGGAAATCGTCCCAGCGGGATGTCGAAGTGGTGTATGAAGAAGCGCTCTGACACGGTCCACCACGACCCGGATTCCGGCGGCCACTACAGTGTCGACGACCTGTTGGGGCTGGGCAGCCATTCTGCCCGCAAGAGCCACTATCCGGCACTGCTGGAGCGGATTGCGGAACTGGAGGCCGAGCGCAACCGCTACAAGTGGCTGTTCGACAACGCCCTGCACGGGATTTTCCAGGGGGATCTGCGTGGCGGGCTGCTGTCCTGCAATCCGGCCATGGCCGATATGTGCGGTTTCGAGTCGCCGGAGGCACTGGTGCGCTCCGTGGTCCGCTTGCGCGAGCAGCTGTTCTGCAGCGTCCACGATTTCGATCACGTGCGCCTGAGTCTGCTGTCGGACGGCCAGGTGCGGGCCCGGGAGCTGGGCCTGCGCCGCCGTGATGGTCAGGTGGTGGACGTGGCCCTGACCCTGCTGCGCCGGCCCGACCTGGGCCCGGAAGTGGTGGAAGCCTTCGTCGCCGATATCACCGAGCGCCAGCAGGCCCGGCGCCGGCTGGAAGAGCTGAACCTCGAGCTGGAAGCCCGGGTAAAGGACCGGACCCGGGAACTGCGGGAAGCCAACGCCGGCTTGCGTCGTGAGATCGGGGAGCGGGAGAAGATCGAAGCGGAACTGGTGGTGGCCATCCAGTCGGCGGAAGAGGCCAATCGCAGCAAAGACAAGTACCTGGCTGCTGCCAGCCATGACCTGTTGCAACCCCTGAACGCCGCGCGTTTGCTGGTGTCCACGTTGCAGGACCGGCCACTGCCGGTTGAGGAAAGCCGGCTGATCGACCGGGTCCATCGTGCCCTGGAAGGCGCGGAGGATTTGCTGGCCGACCTGCTGGATATCTCCAAGCTCGACCAGCAGGCGATCAAGCCGGATCTGACCTACATCGACACCGAGGACCTGATCCAGAGCCTGGCGACCGAATTCGAACCGGTGGCGGACAATGCCGGTCTGCAGCTGCGGGTCCGGTCGCGCCCGGGGGTCATCCACAGCGATGCGCGGATGATGACGCGCATCCTGCGCAATCTGCTGACCAATGCCTTCCGCTACACCGAAAGCGGCAGCGTTTTCCTCAACGTCCGGCCCCGGGGCGGTGATTTGCATCTGGAAGTCTGGGACACCGGTGTGGGTATTCCGGCCGATCGATTGGAGGACATCTTCCGCGAGTTCCACCAGCTGACGGCGCCGCATACCGGCGGTCGCAAGGGTGTGGGCCTGGGGCTGGCGATCGTCGATCGCATGGTGCGGATGCTTGGGCATCGCATCGAGGTCACGTCCCGGCCGGGCGTGGGGTCGCGCTTTACGGTGGTCGTGCCGCAGGCGGCCCAGGCGCACCGGGCTCCGGCCGCCCAGTCGGTGGCCGTGGCCATGGAGCCGCATTCCCTGACCGGCCGCCGGGTGCTGGTGATCGATAACGAACCGGATATCCTGGTCAGCATGCGGGCGTTGCTGGAGCAGTGGGGCTGTGACGTCCAGACCGCTGAAAACGCCGACATGGCGCTGGCTCTGCAGCAGGCGGATCTCCCGGCACCGGAAGCGGTCCTGGCCGACTACCATCTCAACGATGGCCGCACCGGCTGCGAAGCCATCTACGCCGTGCGGCGCCAACTGCAGCAGGATGTGCCGGCGGCCATCATTACCGCCGACCGCAGCGACGCCTGCCGCCAGTTCCTGAAAACCCAGTATTTCCCGGTGCTTAACAAACCGGTCAAACCCAACCGGTTGCGGGCGCTGCTCACCAGTTTGTTGTCATGAGGCGTCATTGCGGGCTGGCCTGTGATGACGGCAAACTGTCATCACTGAGGCTCGGATTCCTGTCTACACTTCTGGAATAAGACCGCGAACGGCGGCTTCCGACTGAATGCCAACAGCGAGGAGGTGTCCATGCAAAGCTCCGACAGTGCTCTGACCAACCATGAAGTGACCGTCTGCCTGGCCGGCGGCGCAATCCTGGGGCCATTCAACGCCACTTGGTCCAAGGATTCCGGCGGCGACGTGCGGGAACTGGTCAAGGAATACGATGCCTTTCTCCAGGGCGAACCCCAGAAGCGCTTCAAGTTCCATCTGCACGATACTTACACCAACACGGTACACACCCTGATCCTGAACTTTTCCCAGGTGACCGGTGTCTGTGACCATGTTCGGCTGAAGCACAGCCCGGAGGGCTGATGCGGCGCTAAGGCGACCGCATGCTACGGAACGGACTGGCCGGCTTATGTGGCTCAGACCTCTTTTCCCGGGGCGCAGGGGCTTGAAACCGCAAGTTTTTGCAACAAGGACAGGAGGTAGAGGCTGTTCCACGGCGTCGTGGACAGTGAAGAGCGGGGCGATCGTTGCCATCCGGCTCCATTCCAGCGAAAGGAGGCTGCCATGAGTGAATTCCGTATCGAAAAGGACAGCCTGGGTGAGGTGAAGGTCCCCAGTGAGGCCCTGTGGGGCGCCCAGACCCAGCGGGCTGTGGATAACTTTCCGGTCAGCGGGCGCACGATGCCGCCGGCCTTTATCGAAGCGGTGGTTCGCATCAAGCGCGCCGCGGCGGAAGCGAACAGCCGGCTCGGCCTGCTGGAAGACCGGCGCCGGGACGCCATCCTCAAGGCCTGCGACACCCTGCTGGCCGGTGAGCACCGGGACCAGTTCCCGATCGATGTCTACCAGACCGGCTCCGGCACCAGCACCAACATGAACGTCAACGAGGTGATCGCCCATCTGTGCAAGGCGGATGGTGGCGAGATCCACCCCAACGATCACGTCAATATGAGCCAGAGTTCCAACGACGTGATTCCCACGGCCATTCATGTGAGTGCCGTGAGTTTGGCAGAATCCACGCTGCTGCCGGCCCTGTCGCATTTGCAGGGTGTCATCTACGAACGCGAATCCGAATTCAAACAGACCGTGAAGACCGGCCGCACGCACCTGATGGACGCCATGCCGGTGACGCTGGGCCAGGAACTGCAGACCTGGCGGGAACAGCTGCACGCGGTGGAGAAGCGGATCGAATGGGCGCGGGATGAGCTGCTGGCGCTGCCCCAGGGCGGTACCGCCGTGGGCACTGGCGTCAATGCTCACAGCCAGTTTGCCGACCGGTTTATTAGCGCGCTGAACGAGCAGACCGGGTTCCACTTCACGTCTCTCGAGCACAAGTTCGTTGCCCAGAGCGCGGTGGATGCGCCGGTGAATTTCTCCGCCCAGTTGCGTGGGGCCGCGGTAGTCCTGATGAAGATGGCCAACGACCTGCGCTGGATGAACAGCGGGCCGATTCATGGGCTGGCGGAGATCAGTCTGCCGGCTCTGCAGCCGGGCAGCAGCATCATGCCGGGCAAAGTGAATCCGGTGATTCCCGAATCCACGGCCATGGTCGCCGCGCAGGTGATGGGGCTGGACAGCACCATTGCCACGGCCGGCCAGTCCGGCAACTTCCAGCTCAACGTGATGCTGCCGCTGGTTGGGGCCAACCTGGTGGACATGATTCACCTGATCAGCAACAGCGCCCGGGTGCTGGCGGATAAGGCCATTAGCGGCTTTACGGCCAATACCGGGCATCTGGCCGAGGCTGTCGGCAAGAATCCGGTGCTGGTGACCGCCCTGAATCCGGAAATCGGCTACAGCCGGGCCGCCGAAATCGCCAAGGAAGCCTACGCCAGCGGTCGCTCCATCCTGGATGTGGCGGAAGAGAAGACCGACCTGTCCCGGGAACAGCTGGAAGGCATCCTTGATCCGTTGAAACTGACTCGCGGAGGCCTGGAAAGCTGACTGACGCCGCTGTACTGGTCCTCCAGTTGCTGTTATTGCTGACGGCGGCCAACGGCTCCCCGGTGTTGGGGCAGTTGCTGCTGGGCGCTCATGGCGACCAGCCGATCGATGGTGGCCGGCTCTGGCGCGACGGCGAGCGCTTGCTGGGGGACAGCAAGACCTGGCGGGGGCTGATCATCGGCGTCGTCGCCACCACCATTGTCAGCCTGTTGCTGGATCTGGGCGGCAAGTTCGGCGCACTGTTCGGTTTTTTGGCCCTGACCGGCGACATGATCAGCAGCTTCATCAAACGCCGCCGTCATTTACGGTCCAGCGCCCAGGCCATCGGACTCGACCAGTTGCCGGAAGCGATCCTGCCGGTGGTGTTCGGCGCCTTCTGGCTGGACTACGGCTGGGAGGTGACGGTGGTGACGGTGCTGCTGTTCATGCTGGCGGATATGGTGTTTTCGCCGTTGTTGTACCGGTTGGGGATTCGGCGGCGGCCGTATTGATCCGGCTTCGAGTTGGCCTCCTCGGGCACCTTCGGCGCCTCAGAAGCTGAAGCATCTGCTACAGACTCGAGTTGGTCTTTAATGTAGCCGACGCTTTAGCTTCGGAGCAGCCTGCAGGGCTGCCAGAGCCGCATCCCCCATCTTTCTATGCCGGCCCCCGCGTCAACGTATGCATATTCACCTCCGGCGGACAGTTCAGCCGGGCATGAACCATGGATGTGCCGGCCCCACACGAGGTGTAGCCCTGCATATCCGCATGGCGCCAGGCGCCCTTGCCGAGTGAGCGCGGGCAATCCGCATCCAGCAACACCGGAATCCCGCCGGGCAGGCAGATCTGGCCGCCGTGGGTGTGGCCGCAGAGGAACATGTCATAACCGGCGTGAGCCGCTTCGCGCCAGATTTCCGGGGTGTGGCTGAGCAGCAGGGAGGCCTCGCCGGCTGGAATGTCTTCGGCGGCGCGTTGCAGGTTGTGCACCTTGTAGAAATGGGCGTCGTCGACACCGGCCAGGTAGAACCTGGCGCCACCCCGTTCAATCGCCATGGATTCGTTCAGCAGCATCTGATAACCCATGTCCTCCAGGGCCGGCAGCATGCGGATGCTGTCATGATTGCCCAGCACGCCGACCGGTGTGCCCTTGAGCACCTGGCGCAGACGGCGCATGCCGTCCAGGCTGGCCTCGATCGGCCCCCAGGTCAGCTTGCGGTAATCGCCGGTGAGCACGCACAGGTCGTAATCCAGGCCCGCCACGTGTTCGATGATGGCCTCCAGCATGGCGTCGTCCATGTCCACGTGCAGGTCGGTCAGTTGCAGGATGCGGTAGCCTTCGAACGCGGCAGGCAGGTGCGGAATCACGAAGCGGTTATCGATGGTGCGCATGCGCCGGGCGTTGTTCTCGGCACGCTCCAGCATGCCGCTGATGCGCAGGCAGGCGCGAATCAGGCCGTGCAGGGAATACCATTTTTCCACGTGGCAAAAATGGCCGTTGCGGTCGATCAGGCGCGATTCGAATTCCCTTTCGATCCCCAGTCGCTGGCGGGCGTGAACCGGTCCCAGCCGCAGGGAAAGGCGATACTCCAGGAGATCGTCCGGGTGTTTGGTTTCCGGAGCCGCACGGGTCATTGTCCGCTCCTTGCGTCGCTTTTTTCGTGTCGTGCGATGGATATGCCGTGCTCCTGAACGGTTGGAACCGCACAGGAGAGGTTTCAGTATGGCGCGCCCGGCACCGGGGGTAAATGCGGAACCGTTAAGGGATCGACATGTCGCAGGCATAGCCGCCAACAATGGGGGACTTCCGCGATTGGTAAATCCCCGCGTTAGCCCACAAAATAGAAGGTCAACGCATTGTAATGCGCCAATGAGCGTCAGGAGGAATCATGAGCCAGTCCTGTGATCTGCCGGGTATGAATGTCCCGCGCAGCCGGTTTCCCGAACCGGATACCGATCTGGAGCTGCCGGCCGATGCCGGTGAGCAGCGGGCGGTCTTCGGCGGTGGTTGCTTCTGGTGCACCGAGGCGGTCTACCTCGCCGTGGATGGCGTCAAGGCCGTCACGTCGGGCTATGCCGGAGGCGCTGCGGAAACCGCCAACTACGAGGCGGTCTGCACCGGGAATACCGGACACGCCGAGGTGATCGAGATCCGCTACGACCCGGCAAGAACCAGCTTTGGCGAGCTGCTGCGGATTTTCTTCTCGGTGGCCCACGACCCGACCCAGCTTAACCGTCAGGGCAACGACCGAGGCACCCAGTACCGGTCGGCCGTGTTCTATGCGACCGACGCCGAGAAACAGGTGGCCGAGGCCTATATCCGCAAGCTGGATGCCGCCGGAGTGTATGATGCGCCGGTGGTGACCACCCTGGAGCCGCTGGAGGCCTTTTACCCGGCCGAGGAGTACCACCAGAACTTTGCCGCGCGTAATCCCTTTCAGCCGTATATCATGGCGGTCGCCGCGCCCAAGATGGAAAAACTGCGCGACCGCTTTGGTGACCGCCTGAAACCCGAATACAACGACGATTCCGTTTAAGGAGCCTGGCCATGCCCACATCCGACGCAGGTTACGACCTGACCCCGCTGAACCCGGACGACATCGACAAACTGGCCGCGGGCCTCTCCGACGAAGAGCGCAAGGTACTGCTGGACCACGGGACCGAGCATCCCTTCTGCGGCACGTTGCTGGATAACAAGCAGGACGGCGTCTATCACTGTCGCCTGTGCGATCTGCCGCTGTTCAACTCCGAACACAAGTTTGATTCCGGCACCGGCTGGCCGAGCTTTTTTGCCCCGTTCGATCCGGACCACATCCGCTACCTGGAAGACCACAGCGCCGGCATGATGCGCACGGAGATCCGCTGCCCGCGTTGCGACAGCCACCTGGGTCACGTCTTCCCTGACGGCCCGCCGCCGACCGGTCAGCGTTACTGCCTTAATTCCGTGGCGATGACGTTTGTGCCGAAGGGCGAGTGAGATCGACCTGATTCCGGGGTGTCCCGCCGGGGCACCTTCGGTTGTAGGTTGGGCTGACGCAGGAAGCCCAACAAAATGAGCGGGCACAGGGCATTTCCGTTCTCGTGGGACACTAGCCTCCCTCCCCATTGAATGGGAAGAAGTTGGCCGGCGGATCTGGATTGTTGGGCTTCCTGCGTCAGCCCAACCTACGGCTTGATTTTGTGCCGTTTCCTACCGAATCTCCTCCGACTCGATCACCCGGACCCCGTCACTGCCCAGCACCGAATCCAGCATGGTCCGCGCGATCGAACGCGCTGGCACGGCGCGGTAGTGCGCCGGAATGATCGGGCGCAGCAGTCGGCTGGCGATCAGGCCGGCTTTTTCCCCGAAGCGGGCTTCTTCCCGGTCCGTGTCGATCAGCGATGGGCGCACCAACGCCAGGCGCCGGAAACCGATCCGGCGCAGGTCGTCTTCCGTTTCGCCCTTGGTGCGCAGGTAGAAGTTGCGGCTGGCGCTGTTGGCTCCCAGGGAGGAATTCAGCACCATCACCGGCGTGCCGTAATCGTGCGCTTTCTGGGCGGCTTCCAGAATCAGGTCGTGGTCCACGGCGCGGAAGGCCGCCTGGCTGCCCGCCTTCCTGATCGTGGTGCCCAGGCAGCAGAGCAGGGCGTCGGCTTTCCACCAACCGGCGGCGGGCAATGGCATGGTGAAATCGACCACCGGGTTGTGCAGTTTGTCGTGAGGCGTCAGGGGGCGGCGTGTGGGTGCCGTCACGGTCGGGATGGACGGGTCGTTGAGGGCCAGTTCCAGGACTTCCCGACCCACTGCGCCAGTGGCGCCGAGCAGCAGCAATTCCATGGTTTTGCTCCAGAAAGCGGTGAGGCCCGAGTATGGCATACCTGAAATGCGTTTTGGCTGTCATCCGGTTGTCATGTGGACGTCGTACATTGAATTCAGCAACGACTGCATTGTGGTGATAGCCAATGTGGCAGGGAGCTCATCTGCATCAGGGACGATGCTTTTTTCTCTTCAATCACCACCGGTCACCCCGGCCACATAACGGGCGACCGCGTTGATCTCCTCTTCCGACAGACTCTCCGCAAACGCCGGCATAATGCCCACTCCTCCGCGCACGGCGGCGGCCACCTGTTCCGGCTTGGGTTTCAGGGTGTCCAGATCGGGACCAATCTGACCGGTCGTGCCCGCATCCTGCAACGTATGACACAGGCCGCACGAGGGCTGGGCCAGCTCAGTGAACACGCGCCGACCCAGCGTTGAGGGATCCCCGTCGGCCAGGACTGTGCCCGGGAGGAGGGCGGTCGCCAGCAAAACCCAGCGAGCAGGCCCTCCCTTGCAGACGGACATGGTTGCGGCCATCAGCTGACGGTTAACGTGATGCCGTGATCGTCCCAGCCGTTATGGCCGTAACCCCGCTCGTTGTCACGCCGCTCCCGGGGTTGGGTGATGCCTTCGGCGCTGGTCGCCCGGCTGACGATGCGGTACTCGCCGGGTTTCAGATCGACCGCGATCATGAAGGGGCGCCAGGCATAGCGGCCCAGATCGGGGCCGACGAACTCAGCGGCCCGCCAGTTCTTGCCATTGTCCAGCGACACCTCCACGCTTTTCACCGCGTTGGCTCCGCCGAAGGCCACGCCGTGGATGATCTGCGGCCCGGACTTGGCCTGTTCCAGCGGTCCGGTAATCCACGATTTCACGTTCATTTCCCACATCGACGGCTGTTCGGGGCTGCCTTTCTCACCCACATCGCGGATACGGTAGCTGGAAACCTGGATCTTTGCGGTGGACTGCACATCGGTGAAAGCCACCTGCTTCACGTATTTCACGTTATTGACGCCGTAGTAGCCGGGAATCACCAGGCGCAGCGGTCCGCCGTGGGTCAGCGGCAGCGGCTCGCCATTCAGTTCCCAGGCGAGCAGTGCCACATCCAGTGCTTTCAGCGGGACGGACCTTTCGACTTTTACGGTGTCGGCATCCAGGCCGGCGGGCAGTTCCTCACCGCCGGTACTGGTGATGTACTGGGCGCCGGACGCCGGACCGCCCAGATCCTGGATCACCTGCCGCAGGGGAACGCCGGTCCAGAGCACGCAGCCGGCGGCACCCACGCTCCACTGGGAGCCGCTGGCGCCATGCGGAAAGAAGGCACGGCCGTTGCCGGAGCACTGCAGGACGGTGGCGACGGTTTCCACACCCAGCCGCTTGAGTTCGCCGACGGTCAATGAGCGCGGGTTGTTGACGCCACTGAAACTGACCTCCCAGGCATCCGGGTCGGCGACGATGCTTTCCGACGGTGTGGGCAGGTTGTTGCGGACAAACAGGATGTTGTTGGGCGTGATGACGCTCATGTCGATGGCGTCGCGCCGGGTCTCCATCGTTTTCTCACTGTGGATAATCAGCGCGTCAGTCTTCTTCCATTTGATAAAATCGGGAATCGGGGCTGTGTCGCCGCTGGCCCGCAGGGGGATGCCAGACAGGCCGAGGGCAGCCAGGGTGCCGACACTGCCCGCCAGCATCTGGCGTCGGGTCAGTCGGGGGAGATCGCTGTTGAACCGGTTCAGGGTGACCATGGCCGTTCTCCTTGTCGTTGTCAGATCTCACCATGTCGAGTGGCCGGCTCAACAGCTCCCTGGGCACGGGCCATACTGTGTCTTTAGCCTCTGTCCGAAAAGTGATCAAGATGACCTTTAGACTATTCGGCTATTGGCTGAGGGACTAATATGTTGCCCCTTGCGACAGCGGCAGGCGCCGCTGGCAGACGTTCGTGAAAGTGAGGTATCCCGGCCGATGATCCGCCTGACCGTTAATCCCATTGCCGAATCCGCCACGCTGATGCGACGCATCGGGGTGGTGGTCGGTTCGGTCGGTGTGACCGCGCTGTATTCGTCCCTGGTCCTGCTGCGGTCGCTCACCGGGCGCCTGACACGGGAGAAGGTGGACCGCTATTGCCGCGACTGGTCAGCGTTGTTGTTGAGACTGGTGCGGGTCAACCTGCGGGTGCGGGGCGAGATTCCGGATTTCGAGGACGGCCGCCGCTACATCATCCTCTGCAGCCACGCCAGCCACTACGATATTCCGCTGAGCTTCGTGGCCCTGCCGGGTTCGATCCGCATGCTGGCCAAGAAAGAAATGTTCGGCATTCCCCTGTTGGGGCCGGCGATGCGGGCGGCCGAATTCCCGTCCGTCGATCGCTCCAACCATGATCGCGCCCTGGCGGATCTGGAGCGGGCCAAGACCATGATGGAAAGCGGGATTGTGCTGTGGGCTGCGCCGGAAGGCACGCGTTCCCCGGATGGCGAACTGGGTCGTTTCAAGAAAGGCTGTTTTCACCTGGCCCTGGATACCCAGGCGATCATCGTGCCGGTGGGGATTCGTGGCAATGAGCGTGTGCTGCCGGCGCGCACCTGGCACATCAACCTGGGCCAGCAGGTGGATTTCTGCGTGGGCGAGCCGCTGGACAGCCGCCAATACAGCCGCGAGCAGCTGCCCGAGCTGATGGCGGAAGTCCGGCGGCGGATCGAGCGGGAGCGAGGCCGGGCCTGACGCCCGGCCCGGCGTCAGTGCAGGAACAGGCCGAGCAGGTAAACCCCGCCGTAGCCGATGGTGTAGGCGACCAGCAGGAACAGGCTGTAGCGCAGGTAGCTGGCAAAGGTCAGGCCCGGGATCTTGCTCATGGCGACAATACCCGCCGCGGAACCGATCACCAGCAGGGAACCGCCCACACCCACCGAATAGGTCAAGCCCAGCCACTCACCCGGCGTCATGTCGATCCCCGCCTTGAGCAGTGCGGCGGTCAGCGGCACGTTGTCGATCAGTGACGAGAAGATGCCCATGAAGTAGTTGGCGGCGATCGGCGGCAGCACATGGTAAACCTCGACGAAGCTGCCCAGTGCCGCGATTTCCTTGAGCATGCCAACGATCAGCAGGATCCCCAGGAAGAAGAACAGGGTATCGAACTCGATAGTGCGCACGTACTCGATGATCGGGTCCAGGTCGGAATCCGTACTCAGGAAACGGGACGTAAGGAACATGACCGAGAGCCCGAACAGGAACATCAGCACCGGCGGCACCTGGAACAATACGTTGCAGGCGATGGTGGCAATGATCGTGGACAGGAACAGCACGGCGATGATGACGTCCACACGGCGCACGTCGTTGCGTTCGTGAACCAGCACCACCTCTTCGTGCATGCCCCGGGACAGCAGCAGGGCCAGCAGGAAGACGCCAAACGCGGCCGGCACGGCCAGGGCCAGGAGGGTCAGGATTTCGACCTTGTGGGCCAGGAAGATCATCAGCGTCGTGACGTCGCCGGTGATCAGCGACACGCCGCCGGAGTTGACCGCGAAGACCACCAGGGTGACGAATCGGACCTGCTTTTTCCGGTCCAGATGCAGGGACAGGATCAGGGCGCAGGACACCAGGGTGGCGGTAATGTTGTCCGCCAGGGACGAGAAGATGAAGCAGAACAGCCCGGTCAGCAGGAGAAGATGATTCTCCTTGATGCGCTTGGGCATGATCAGATAGATCAGGTTTTCGATCATGCCTTTCTTGTTCAAATAGGCCACAAAGGTCATGGCGGCCACGAGGAAGAGCCACAGGCTGGCGATTTCGGATATGCTCTCCGCCAATCCTTCGGCGACCGATTCGGTATGGCCTTCCGACGGGCTGAAGAGGAAAAGCATGAGCCAGGACAGGGTGCCGAAAAACAGGGTGACCTTGGCTTTGTTAACGTGGGTGACCTCCTCAAAGATCACGCCGAGAAGCGCCAAAATGGCGAAGCTGATCAGGACAAATTCCAACCAATGCATAAAGGACAAACCATCCGCAGGCTGTTTAACAGAAATAATGGTGTGTAAGGGGAGTGCCGAATTCTGTTCTTGTTTGGGGCAGATACCTCGGCGAAGCCGGCGATTTTACTCGGATGGCATTTGATAAGCTACCGGAATGATTGCTTTGGTCATGCGAATTTCGTACCCATTGCTATAAGCAATTTCATCTTGCGTCAAAAATACGGATAATTGGCGCCTCAAAATAATTATGTAACATTTTCGATCACCTCAGATTGAAGGTAGCAAGCTAATGACTGCAAGACAGGCAGATGTCGTGCTGGTCGGTGGTGGTGTCATGAGCGCCACTCTCGGCATGATGCTCAGGCAGCTTGATCCGTCCCTGGACATCGTCATGGTCGAACGTCTCGATCACGTGGCCCATGAAAGCACCGACGGATGGAACAATGCGGGTACCGGCCACGCCGGTTACTGTGAACTCAACTACACGCCGGAAACCGATGACGGCGACGTGCAGATTGAACGGGCGCTGAATATCAACGCGTCGTTCGAACTGTCACTTCAGTTCTGGTCGTACCTCGTCGAAAAGAACATCCTTCCGGAGCCCTCCAAGTTCATCAATCCCACTCCGCACGAGAGTTTTGTCTGGGGTGAGAAGGACGTGGCTTTCCTGCGCAAGCGGCATGAGAAGCTCAGTAACCATCACCTGTTCCGGGAGATGGAGTTCACCGAGTCCGCCGACACCCTGCGTGAGTGGATGCCGCTGATCATGAGCAACCGCGACCCCAACCAGCCGGTCGCGGCGACCCGGGTCAAGCACGGCTCCGACGTGGATTTCGGGTCCCTGACCCGGAGCATGATCGATTTCCTCAAGGATCAGCCCAACTTCGAACTGCTGCTGAATCATCCGGTGAAGACCCTGGCCCAGCGCGACAACGGCCGCTGGAAGGTTCGTCTGAAGGACGAAAACACCGGCGAGACCAAGAAGATCGAAGCCGGTTTCGTGTTCCTGGGTGCCGGTGGCGGTGCGCTGCCGCTGCTGCAGAAATCCGAGATCGAAGAGAGCAAGGGTTACGGCGGTTTCCCGGTCAGTGGCCAGTGGCTGGTCTGCCAGAAGCCGGATGTGGTCAAGCGTCACCACGCCAAGGTCTACGGCAAGGCGCCGATGGGCGCGCCCCCGATGTCGGTGCCGCACCTGGACACCCGCATCATCAATGGCGAGCCGGCCCTGCTGTTCGGGCCGTTTGCCGGGTTCACCACCAAGTTCCTCAAGCAGGGCTCGGTGTTTGACCTGTTCTCGTCGGTTCGCGGTGGCAACATCGTCCCCATGATGCAGGTGGGTAAAGGCAACATGGACCTGACCCGTTACCTGATCAAGGAAGTGTTCCAGTCTCACAACGCCCGGATCGAATCCCTGCGTAACTTCTTCCCGGATGCGCAGGAACAGAACTGGAAATTGCAGACCGCCGGCCAGCGGGTTCAGATCATCAAGAAATCCGACGACGGTCGCGGCAAGCTGGAATTCGGTACCGAGATCGTGGCGGCCAAAGACGGCTCCCTGGCAGCCCTGCTGGGTGCTTCCCCGGGTGCGTCTACGGCGGTGAACGCCATGGTGGACGTCCTGGAACGCTGCTTCGGCGATCGTCTCAAGACGCCGGAATGGCAGGCACGGATCCGCGAGCTGATCCCGTCCTACGGCCAGTCCCTGGTGGACGATGCCGAACTGCTGGACACGGTTCGCAGCCGCACGCTGGCCACGCTCGGACTGAACAAGCTGAAAGAAAACGAAAAAGAAGAAGCTTAAGGCCGCACGCCGATCCCCGGTACCGGAATCACCGGCGCCGGGGTCTCGCCTTTCCTGAAACCTGTCGCTTTTCTAATCATTACCCTGCCAATCGATCTCTGTCCTCCCCATTCCTACGCCCCGAATCCGCCACCGGTGGATGTTGTTGGTGGATTATTGACCGGCGCACAGTGACTTCTGACATTCGCAGCGGTTTGCCCGTTGGGTTGGCCGAGGGATGTCGTCTTCCAAAACAAATACAAGAAGCGTCTCCGGAATGGGAGGCGAAAGGAGCGAACAATGAAACACGTCAAGCAACGGCTGCCTTGGCTGGCCGCCGCTCTTCTTCTGTTGGGATCGGCTTCACAGGCCCATGCCGGGGTCTTTGTGCAGCTGTTCGAATGGTCCTGGGACGATGTGGCGCAGGAGTGTGAGAACTTCCTCGGGCCCAAGGGATATTCGGCCGTTCAGGTGTCGCCGCCTCAGGAGCATATCCAGGGCAGCCAGTGGTGGACCCGCTACCAGCCGGTGAGCTACCAGCTCAACAGCCGCAGCGGCGACGCGGCCGCCTTCGCCAACATGGTGTCACGCTGCAACGCGGTGGGTGTGGATATCTATGCCGATGCCGTATTCAACCACATGGCGAACGGCAGCGGGACCGGCACCGCAGGCTCGTCTTACGACAGCGGCAGCGAAACCTATCCCATCTATAGCAGCAACGACTTCCACGACACCTGTACCATCAACAGCGGCGATTACAGCAGTGACGCCTGGCGGGTGCGCAATTGCCAGCTGGTGGGGCTGCCGGACCTGGATACTGGCGCAAGCTATGTCCAGCAGACGGTCGCGGACTACATCAACAACATGATCAACCTCGGGGTAAAGGGCATTCGTGTGGACGCTGCCAAGCACATGGCGCCGGGGGACATCAGCGGTATCCTGGGTCGGCTCAACGGCAACATCTACACCTTCCAGGAAGTGATCGACCTGGGTGGCGAAGCCATCAGTTCGTCGGAATACACCGGCCAGGGCGACGTCACCGAGTTCAAGTACAGCGCCAACATCGGCGACGTGTTCAAGAACCAGCAGTTGTCCTACCTGAGCAACTTTGGCGAGGACTGGGGCTTTATCGGCAGCCAGAATGCCGTGGTGTTCACCGACAACCACGACAACCAGCGCGGCCACGGCGCCGGCGGCAGCAACGTGCTGACCTACAAGGACGGTGCGCTCTACAACCTGGCCAACGTGTTCATGCTGGCCTGGCCGTACGGCTATCCCAAAGTGATGTCCAGCTACGCCTTTTCCGACAGCGACCAGGGGCCGCCGTCCAGCAGCGTCTACCAGAACGGCGAGGCCCAGTGCGGCAGCGACTGGATCTGCGAACACCGCTGGTCGTCGATCGCCAACATGGTGGCCTTCCGTAACGAGACCGACGGCACCGGCGTCAACCACTGGTGGGACAACGGCAACAACCAGATCGCCTTCGGCCGGGGCAGCGTCGGTTTCGTCGTGATCAACCGTGAGAGCAGTGACCTGAGCCGCACCTTCACCACCAATATGCCGGACGGCAGCTACCACAACGTGGCCGGCGACAACGCTTGCGTGACTGTATCCGGTGGTCAGGTCACCCTGAATGTGCCCGGCATGGAAGCGGCGGCGCTGCATACCGGAGCCGCGTGCGATGGCTCTGACTCCGGTTCGGACACCGGTTCCGGCAGTGGTGGCAGTACGGACGTGACGGTGACCTTCCAGTGCCAGAACGGAACGACGACGCTGGGCCAGAGTGTCTACGTGACCGGCAATATCGCCGAACTGGGCAACTGGGATCCGGCTTCCGCCGTCATCCTGTCCGCGGATAACTACCCGACCTGGACGGGCGACGTGGGTATTCCGGCGCAGACCGATGTCGAGTGGAAATGCCTCAAACGGAACGAAAGCGATCCGTCGCAGGATCAGGTCTGGCAGAGTGGCAGTAACAACACACTGGCCGGCCAAAGCGCCGGATCGTCGGTGACCGCGACGGCGAGTTTTTGAGGCCGTCGTCAAATCTTTTTAGGGCCCTGATGGGCCCACCGAAGCTGAAGCGTCGGCTACATGGCCCAGCCGACTCGAGGGTGTAGCAGATGCTTCAGCTTCTGAGGCGCCGCCAGGCGCCCACCATTCTTACCCACCTCCCAACCCGTTCTGTACTTCCGTGGCGTCCTGCACAAGGCCAGATCGAAACCAATGGCTGCTATCGCTGGAGCAGAGGGCAGGATGTCCTCGTCGCCTAAGCGGCCATGGACGGCCCTCTTAGGCGACGGAAGCGATGGCAGCCATTGGTTTCAGGCTCCCAAGGTCTGCTCAGGACATACGCAATAAAAAAGGGGCCCTTGAAGGGCCCCTTATCATGCTCACCACAACCAATCAGTGGGATTCAGACGGCTCGGCATGGGCCTTGGCCGCCTCATCCTGATCGGCGTTGTGGTCCTTCGCCAGCAGGACGTAGAACGCTGGCAGCACGAACAGCGTGAACAGCGTGCCGATGCCCAGGCCCGTGGCGATGGTCAGGCCGATGGCGAAGCGGCTCTGGGCACCGGGGCCGACCGCGATCAGCAGCGGCACCATGGCCACGATCAGCGCCAGGGACGTCATGATGATCGGACGCAGTCGGATGGCCGCAGCCTCAATCACGGCCTCCAGCTTGTTCAGCCCCTTGTCGTGCTGCAACAGGTTGGCGAACTCGACGATCAGTATCCCGTTTTTCGACACCACCCCGATCAGCGTGATCAGTCCCACCTGGGTGTAGATGTTCATGGTGGTGAAGCCCAGCACCATGAACGCCATGGCCCCGGCGATGGACATCGGCACCGACACCAGGATGATGAACGGGTCACGCCAACTCTCGAACTGGGCCGCCAGAACCAGGTAGATCACCAGCAGTGACAGGAAGAAGGTCACCGCCAGTGCGCTGCCTTGCTGCACATACTGGCGCGAGTCCCCCTGGAAGTCGTAGGTGAAGCCCTGCGGGAACACCTCGCTGGCCGCCTGCTTCATGAAGTTGATGGCGTCGCCCTGCGGCACCAGCGGGATCCCCTGGATGGTCAGGGAGTTCTGCTGGTTGAACTGCGTCCGCTGGGACGGTTCCACCGACTTGCTGAAGCTGATCACGCTGCTCAGGGGTACCAGTTCGCCCGAGTCGGCACGGATGTAGTAGTCGTTCAGGTCTTCCACGTTCTTGCGGGCGCTGCGCTCCACCTGCGGAATGACCTGGTAGGAGCGCCCTTCCATATTGAAGCGGTTGATGTAGCCGCCACCCAACATGCTCGACATGGCCTGACCCACATCCTGCATCGACAGGCCCAGATCGGCGACCCGGTCGCGATCCACGTTGATGGTGGTGACCGGCCGGTCGAACTGGATCGACTTCTGCAGGAACATGAACTTGCCACTCTGCATGCCCTTGGCCAGCAGGTCGTCCGCCACTTTATTGAGCTCTTCATAGCTCTTGCCGGTGGTGATGACGAACTGGAACGGCAGACCCCCGCTGGAACCGGGCAGGGACGGAATCGGGAACACCGCTGTCTGCAGGCCGGTAATCTTGGAGATCTCCTTCTGCAGGATCGGCTGGACCTCGAACTGGGAAATATCCCGCTCGCTCCAGGGCTTCATCTTGAAACCGCCAAAGACCGCGTTGGGGCTGGTGATGCCCAGCAGCATGAAGGTTTCGTCGTAGCCGGGCAGCTTCTCGAACTCGTCCTGCATTTCATCGCCGTACTTCTGCAAATAGTCCAGCGTCGCCGTCTGCGGTGCGGTGCCCTGGAACAGCAGAATGCCCTGGTCCTCACTGGGCGCCAGCTCGCTTTTGCTCAGTTTGACCATGCCACCGATCGACAACAGCACGATCACCGCGAAGAAGATGGTGACGGACTTGGTCTCCAGGCTGGAGGACAAGGCGCGCTGGTAGGCGCCGGCCAGTCCGTTGAAGAAGTTCTCGACCTTGGTCTCGAACTTCGTCGGGTTGCCGTGGGGTTTGAGCACCTTGCCCGAGAGCATCGGCGACAGGGTCAGCGCCACGATGCCCGAGATCACGACGGTGCCGGCGAGGGTAAAGGCGAATTCTGTGAACAACGAGCCCACCAGACCGCCCATAAAGCCGATCGGCGCGTAGACCGCTACCAGCGTTGTGGTCATGGCGATAATCGGCGTCGCCATTTCCCGCGCGCCGTTAAGCGCCGCGTCGAACCTGGATTCGCCCGCCTCGATATGTCGGTGCACGTTCTCCACCACGATGATGGCGTCATCCACCACCAGCCCGATGGCCAGTACCATCGACAGCAGGGTGAGCAGGTTCAGGGAGTAACCCAGCGACAGCATCACAAAGGCGCCGCCGACGATCGACAGCGGCACCGCCACCGACGGGATAATGGCCGCCCGCAGCGACCCCAGGCAGAGGAAGACCACCACCAACACGATCAGGACCGCTTCCCAGAGCGTTTGGATGACTTCCTTGATGGAGTCGTCGATGAACTCGGACGCATCGTACGGCAGTTCCACCTTCAGCTCTTCCGGCAACTGGGCCTCAATGTCCGGCAGGGCACCCTTGACCAGACCGGCAACGGTCAGCGGGTTGGCACCCGGCGAGAGATTGATGGCGACGTAGGTGGACGGCTTGCCCTTGTACAGCGCCAGGTTTTCGTAGCTTTCCGATCCCAGTTCGACCCGGGCGATGTCGCCCAGACGGATCAGCGTGCCCTTGTCTTCCTTGATGACCAGATTCTTGAACTGTTCGGCGCTGCCAATATCGGTGTCACTGGTCAGGCTGATCTGCACCAGGTCGCCCTTGGTGTTGCCGACCGCCGCCTGATAGTTGTTCTTCAGCAGAATCTGCACCACGTCGGTGGGTGTCATGTCGACGGCCGCCAGGCGCTCCGGATCCAGCCAGACCCGCAGCGCGAATGTCCGGCCCAGCAATTCGGCTTTACCCACACCGGGCAGGGCCTGCAGCTTGGGCTGGACCACCCGGGTCAGGTAGTCCGTGATCTTCGGCACGTCCATGGTGTCGCTGTAGAAGGCGATGTACATCAACGCCGTGCTGTCGCCGGTCTCGGACGTGATGACCGGGTCCTGTGCATCCGCCGGAAGCACGTTGCGCTGACTGGCCACCTTGGCCTGGATTTCGGCCAGCGCCGCATTGGCGTCGTAGTTCAGCTCCATGTGGGCCTGAATGGTGGAGGTGCCCTGGGAGCTTGTGGAGGTCAGGTAGTCGATACCGCTGGCTTCGGCGATGGCCTGTTGCAGCGGCGTCGTAATAAAGCCCTTGACCAGGTCGGAACTGGCGCCCGGATAACTGGTGGTGACGGTGACCGTCGTGCTTTCCAGCAACGGATACTCCCGCACCTCCATTTCCATGGCACTACGGACCCCGAGCAGCAGGATCAGCAGACTGACGACGGTCGCCAGTACCGGCCGGTTAACGAATATGTCCGTGAAGCGCATCAGTTGCTGGCCTCCTCGCCACTGTTGTCATCCTTGGCCGGGGCATCGTCGTCCTTGGTGATCTCGACCGCCTGGCCCGCCCGCAGGCGCAGCAGAGCCGTCGCCACCACACGCTCGCCGGCTTCGAGGTTCTTCGTGACCTCAACCCGGCCGTCGCGTGTGGCGCCGGTTTCGACGCTGCGGCGTTCAGTGACCAGCTGGCCGTCGTCGTTCTTCTTCAGCACATAGACGAAATCGCCGTAAGTGTTAAAGGAGATGGCCGTGCGCGGCAGGGTCACGACGTCGCGTTCGGCCGGGCGAACCGTCTGAACGGTGGCGAACATGCCCGGGCGCAGTTCTCGATCCGGGTTGCGCAGGGTGGCGCGGACGCGGACGGTCCGGGTCTCGGGGCTGATCGAGCTGTTGATGGCGCTGACCTTGCCCTTGAAGGTTTCACCCGGCAGTGCGGCCACGGTGGCCTCCACGTCATACCCGACATCCACGTTGGCCAGATCCTTCTCGGAGATGGTGTAGTCCACGTAGATGGGATCCAGCATGTTGATCTCGACGATCGGCGTGCCTACGCCGAGGTACTGGCCCTGGTCCACCAGACGCAGACCCAGGACGCCGGCAAACGGCGCTTTGATGACCTTCTTCTCAAGCGTGGCCTCGGATTCCTTCACACGGGCGTTGGCGGCTTCCAGGTTGGCCTGGGCCTCGTCGTACTCGGCCTGGGAAATGGCCTTCTTGGGCAGCAGGTTGGCGGTCCGCTTGAACTGCTGCTCGGCCAGCTTGGCTTCGGCGCGGGTGGTGCGCAGGGCCGCCTCGTCGGTGGCGCTGTCCATGGTCAGCAGCACATCGCCTTTTTCCACGCGGTCGCCGGACTCGAAGCGCAGCTCCTTGATGACGCCGGCCACTTCGTTGGCGACTTCAATGCCGTTCACGGCGGTTACGCTGCCCACCGCCTTGATGGACTGGACCCAGGTGGTGCTTTTGGCGGTGGTGGCTTCAATCGTGGCCGGCGGCTGCGGCTGTGAGAACTGCTTCTGCATCTGGCCGAAGCGATAGAAGGTATAGCCGAAGATGCCGCCGAGCACGACCAGGAGAGCTACGATAACAATGGCAAAGCGGGACGCGGTGCGCATGAGAAAGTCCTGATTTCCGTCACTTGAACACGAATGATTGCCACAGCTGTGCGTGACCGGTCACGCCGACTGTCCTTCGGCACCGGCACGGCTGTGAATGTGTGGGGAGGTCTGGTCTTCCCTACCGGGGGGTAGGCGTGTGGCTCCGTTTTTCTTTTCGGGCACAGGGCCGCCTAAAAAGCAGCAGCGCACACCAGGTTCCATCCAAACCGACACCAATAGATGTTTTTACCATGCACTGGCATAGGTAAAAACCCGTATATTGCCTAAATAACTACGGTTTTTTACGGAATTTGGATTTTGACGCCGGAATCATGGCAAACCTATGACATTTCCGGGCATGATGTCGACCACTAAGACGTATTTAAGTTGTTATCCATAAAAACAATCCGGAGGTTGATCCATGATTGGTTACGTCACGCTGGGTGTCAGCGACATGAACCGCGCCAAGGATTTCTATACGGCCTTGCTGGCCGACATGGGCGCCAAACTGCTGCTGGATATGGAGCGCATCGCGTTTATCGGCCGTTCCATGAAAGAGCCGATGGTGGCGGTCTGCATTCCCTATGACAAAGAGCCCAACCATCCGGGGAACGGCAACATGGTGGCCCTGCAACCCGGTTCCAAGGAAGCGGTGGATGCGTTCTACGCCAAGGCGATCGAGCTCGGTGCCACCTGCGACGGCGAGCCCGGGCAGCGCATTCCCAACCAGTTCTACGGTGCCTACATCCGCGATCCGGACGGCAACAAGGTCGCCTTCTTCCATTTTGGTTAAGACCTCCAGCAGGGGCCCGCAGCCTTATGGTGATTCGGGGCCCTGGTTGGGAATCCGCACCAACAGATCGGTGACGCCGACGTCCACGCCCAATTGATGGAACAGTGTGGTGGCCTGTCCGCGGTGATGCGTCTGATGATTGAACAGGTGCATCAGCAGGGGGCCGAAGGCGCGGGTCAATGGCTCCCCTTTGACGTTGCGGTAGTGCAGGGGAACCGCGTAATCCTGCTCGTCACTGGCTTCGATCAGATCGGCGATGATGCGGTCCATGGTGTCGCGGGCCTGGTGCAATTCGGCGAAGCTCCGGTAGAGGGTCTCGGACAGGGTTGTCGGCGTGGGTAAGTGGTCCAGTTCGTCTAGGCACCGGTAACGGGCCGGATGCACCCGGAACCGGTTGGCCCACATGAGATCCGCCACCAGGATGTGGTTCAGCGTGCCTTCGATTGAACCGAAAAAGGCGCCGAGATCCCGCGACCGGTCCCCGTCGTCCAGCCCGGCGGCGAGGCGGTAGAGGTTCCCGTTCATCCAGGCGTTGTAGTCCGCCATGAGAGTGAACTGCTGCTTCAAAGACATGGTTCCGCTCCTTGGTGAGATGACCATACGCTGCGCCGGAAGCCCGACGCCGTCAAGGTACAGACCGTCCAGCCGCGGGACCTCATTCTGTACCGCTCTGACGCCTTGCCATCATCCGGTCATGAGAAGCGATTATCATGAAGCTCCTTTTATCCGGGAGGGGAGATCGATGATCGAACGTTACTTGCGCCGGGTACTTGTCCTGGCCCATCCGTATCGGCTCGTGGAGATCGAGCGGGAAGGCCCCGACGTCGACAAAGCTGCTGTGAAGCCCGCTATTTCAATCTGGTGGATAACCGGAAAAACCTGATCGCCGGGTTTGACGCCTGGATGGCCGGGCAGAGCTTCTTCGGCTACTTCCGCTACTCGCCCCAGGGCGATCTTATCGAGCGACGTACTTTTCCGATCGATTCCTGGCAGTTCTGAAGCGTAAAGACGTCAAACGACAAAGCGGCGGAGGCGTTCCAGCCATACGGTGATGGGCGGCAACTCGAAGTCATCCGACTTGCCCAACTCATCCAGTTCACGCAGGACGACGGCGTCGGCGGAGCCGGGGTGCGCTTCGAATTGCCGGCACGCCGCGGCGTCATACGGGCCGCCCTGTTGCGCCAGGGTAACCCGGCTGGCAGCGGACAGACCGTCAGCATAGCCGGGCCGGGTCGCGACCAGATAGCGCTTGGCCTGCACGTGCAAACGGATGGGGTTCGTGACGGTGGCCGGCAGACCGCGGGCCTCCAGCCAGTCTGCGCCCAGCGAGTCGTGGAAGCGGTAGCCCCAGCGGTCGCGTTCGGGCAGCGCCTGGTCTTCGGCAATCAGGTGGCCGATATCATGCAGGAATGCGGCAAGGACGAGGGGCTCCTTGCAGCCGCGCTGGTCCGCCCACCAACCGCATTGGGCCATGTGTTCGTACTGGGTGCAGTGCTCGCCGTAGTCGCGCGCGCCGTAGGCGTCAAAAAGATCGGACAGCTGGGTGACGATCGAGGCGTTGGTGTCAGGCATGTCGATTCAATCCGGGCGAAAAGCGAAGCCACCCAGTGTGGCCATGAATCATGACGGTGCGGTGACAGGTCAGTCCTCATTGAAGGTGAAAATCAGGCTGCCGCCCCTGAGCACACTGCCGTAGTTGAAGTTCACGCCGATCGCGACGTTGTCCACCAGCGGAATCCGCCCGCGGGCTTCCAGTAGCCAGGCCAGACCGGCCTCGTAGTAATAGCTGTTGCCAAGCTGATCGCCGATGTCCCCGCCCACATCGATGCGTGCCGCACGAATCCAAATGTTCTGGCCCGGCAGGAAGCGTGAAATGATCGGATTGCGAATGCGGACGCCGTTGGACCAGAACCAGGCCTCCGGATCGGCTTCATGGGCCGGATTGCGGGTGCCAATGGTGTGACCGCGCATGTAGTGGTAATCGGAAAAGAAATCCCAATCCGCCCCCATGATGGGGCGGCTGTAACCCAGCGTCAGCGTGGGTTCAGCCACCAGGGCATCTACGGTGATATTGGTCAGGGTGCCATCCAGCTCCGACTGCACGGCTTGTGAGGCGGCGGTGTTGTAGTTGGTGTCGTTCTTGTAGCGCATCCAGTGAACCAGGCTGCCGAAGGTGACCGTCACGGGCTTGGTAAAAGGATGCGTCCAGGCGGCGCCGGCACTGGCGGAGACGATCTGCTCGTAGACTTTGTCCTTGCGTTGCTCATCGGACACCACCAACTGGGCATCCTGCTCCTGCGCGATGTACGCCACCTTGCCGGTATAGGTCAGTGTATCGCCCTGATCACCGATAGGCAGGGTCCAGTCAAAGGGCAGACTGGCGGTGGTGATGCTCTGGCGCAACTGGGCGGAATCGGCCGAGCCGAGATCATCGTTATCCAGTTCGAAGTAGTCGTTGGGATTGAAGTTCCAGAAACCGAAACGAACCGCATCGCCGTTGGTGAGCAGTATTGCGAGGGTGTAGTTGGCCGAGAGCACATTGCGAGTGGCCCGATCCAACTCCGATGCGGCCAGCATCCGCGTGGTCTGGCAAAGCACCAACGTTAGCAACAGGAGCCAGGCGGCGCACCGGGCAGCGAGCGTCATAGAGGCGGACCCTTCCTGGAAAAGGTGTGTCTGGTTCCAGTCTAGCCGAGCCTTGGGCAAGGCGGTGTCGGGATATTTCTGGCGTTGGCTGGTTCGTCGGCGCACGTGCTCATGTTTCTGTCGTTGAAGGTTACGTAACGGCTTGTGAGTGTGGATGACAGGTTGCAACCTAATTAATTGAGAGGGAGGCGTATTCGCCTGTCCCCGGGTCCGCCGATCCCGTCCAGAACGCCCGAGCCGCCGCTCAGGGCGCTATTGTGCGACGGAATGCTCGTCGCGAGGGGGCAGACACAATGTGAAATCAATAAAACATTTGCCTTTCAAAATGCTACACACGTCATGTTTGGCCCATGGCACACTCATTTGTATCCACAGACCATTAATGAGGGGAGAGAGCCGAATGCCCGTTACCGTGTTGAAGAGTGAGGACGGCTACCAGCTGCTCAAGGTGTCTCACGCGGGTGAACATGGCGAGATCGTCAGGGAACACCACGTAGTCGTTGATTCCAACGGCGAGCTGGTCCAGGTCGGGATGACCTTTGAGAAAGCGGAAGAACTGCTCAGGATTCTAACCGCCGATACCGGTGCAGACATCATGCCGGAACGCCAGAGGGCGGTTGGGGAATAACGCTGGCAAAGTCAGAAAAGCCGCTCAATCGAGCGGCTTTTTCATTTTGCGTCCTAGTGAATGCGGGTTCGATTCCCGCCGTCGCGATGATGTTTTCCAGGCATAAAAAAAGCCCCTGAAAATCAGGGGCTTTTTCGTGGGATCTTGGTGGAGACGGCGGGAATCGAACCCGTCGCCTGACCCTTTCAGTGCTACACAGAAAGCCACAATTCCAGGTAAATCAGCATTCTATAAAATCTGCCTTCCACAGAAGGCCACGCATCGCCACTATCGTGTGGACACTTCGTTGACACTTCTATCTCATTTTTTCTAAAACTCCTTTTCCATCTGCGATTTCGCAACTGTATACTTGTACACGTTTTTGTGCGTGTCGATCAGGGAGTCATAAGTGAGCGCTTCAGCTTGGAAAATGATAGATCTCTTTGCCGGAGCCGGCGGTTTATCCGAGGGTTTGAGAGAGGCTGGCTTTCATTGCCTCTATGCCAACGAAGTTGAACCGCGCTACTCGCAAACTTATATGGCTAACCACACAGATACGTTCGTTGAGACGAATGATATTCGTTCTGTTGATCCCTTGGAGGTCAAGGACAAGCTGGGTCTTAAGGCTGGCGAACTCGATCTAATCGCTGGTGGACCGCCTTGCCAGGGCTTTTCGATTAACGCGCCTAATCGCAGTTCTGAAGACGAGAGAAACCATCTTTTTCGGCACTATCTTAAGTTTGTTAAAGCGTTCCAGCCTCGAGCTGTGTTGATCGAGAATGTTCCAGGTCTTGTCTCTTTCGAGGGGGGCGCGACTCTGGAAGCGATCTTGTTGGCGCTAGAAGATCTCGGTTACAACGCAGATGTGAAGATTCTATATGCTCCACATTTCGGTGTTCCTCAAACTCGGTGGCGAACCATCGTTGTAGGCGTAAAAGACGGCGATCCTCTCGATGCCTATCCGGAACCGCTTCGGAATGCGCCCATGCGTGTCAATTTCACTTCGAGTTTTGCCGGAAGGAGCATCGTAGCACTCCCCAGTAATATTGAACTGCCACCGCATACTACAGTTCGCGAGGCTATCGGCGACCTTCCTGAGATCAAAGTCGGGGATAAGGTTTTGAAAGTCCAGGAATATCGCACCTCTCCAGAAAATGATTTCCAGAAAGCTATGCGCATTGGGTCAACGAAAGTTGTCAATCATGAGCCCCCAATTCTCGGGGCTGTGAATATCAAGCGAGCTAGTTATATTCCTCCTGGAGGGAATTGGACCGATATTCCATTTGAGCTTCTGCCTAAAGGGATGCAGCGGGCTAGACGTTCAGATCACACGAAACGCTACGGTAGGGTGCATCCTGATGGCTTGGCCTCCACAATTCTGACGAAGTGCGATCCTCACTGGGGGGCTTATTTCCATTATTCTCAGGATAGAACGTTTACTGTTCGGGAAGCTGCTCGAATTCAGACGTTCCCCGACCACTTTCATTTCTTGGGTACGAAAGCCGAACAGTATGAACAAGTGGGGAATGCAGTGCCTCCACTTCTGGCTTATGCGATAGGCTGCAAGATGGCTGGGCTTCTTGAAAAAATTGCTGTCAAAGAAGCCCAAGCTGGTCAGATGCAGTTTAGCCTTTAGTTTTTAGCTGCTGAAGGAATGTTAGGCAGAGTGCCTTTTGAGTTCTCTTTTAGAAACACTTTGTTGCCACGGTCCTCGTTCGAAAGGAGCTCCCTTAGCCCCTCATTGAAAGCTGTCTTGCTGATAGGCGCAGTGCCGCTTAAAGCTTTTCTTGAGCTTTCCAGTGTTGTGAAAACAACATTTTGGGCGACTAGATTTAGGTCATCGTCATAATCTACGACAAACCACACCACATCTGCGTTATCTCGGTGTTCTTCATCGTTTTTTGCAAAAGGATCTGCATCTTCAAGCTTGTTCATTTTTTCGAAAAAGTAACCATCTATAACGACGGCCAACTTGTTTCCCCAATTTCTAAGAACTGGAACTTTGACGTCAAGCTGTGGGCCTAGCCTTTTGGGGCCGCTGCTTCGGTAATCTGGGCGTCTGTAGGCACTGGGGTATAGAAGATCCGTTGGGTGCTCGGCATAGGCCTTGAATTCATGCTTCATTTTTTGGCCTGAAAAATAGAGAGCCTGCGTCTCTATTGCGCACCAGTTTAGGATTTTTGACTCTGCAGATTCTGGATCCACAACAATCCAGTCAATTCTGCCGGCCATCGTCGAGCCTTGGGATGGGTTTTCGGTACCTGCTTTGTCCGAAATAGTGTGCAAAAATGGCGTTTCTTTGATGATCGCCGGGTTTTTGGTATCGAGCATTTTTGCGCCGATCCAGTCGAACAGAGACTCGTTGTCTCCTATGTTCTGCAAGAACCGCAAAGGACAGATCGTTACAACCTTTTCGTCTTCTGATGGCTTCGTTATGCCGTCGGAATCGATGGAGTATTTTCTAATACTGCATACACCGCCAGATTTGTTGCACTTAGCTCCGGGCACTAGTGTTGATAGGTGGGGGCACACTGGAGCTGTTGGTGGTGTTTGTGACTCTTCTTGTTCTATGGCTAGCAAAGCGGCGTTCCTGCGCTCCTCCGCAGTCATTCTCCTAATGTCTTTGCCATACCATTCCGCGATTCCCCATCGAGGGGCGGGTACTGTCATCTGAAGCTCTCTCTTTTCGCCTAGCGGTGTTAAGTGTGCAGTATTGTGTAGGATAGTGTAGGAGATTGCTCCGTTCATCAAGTAATTAAGGGTTGCGATCGTATTCCGATGCGGGTAATGCTCAGTGGAGAGTCTTTTTTCTTTTGTTTTATCGGAGTGTGAGATATTTTCTACTTTCTTATCTGCGTTCGCGTCTAAGAATTGGTTTGTTATTCAGTAACATAGCGAGTTTGCGTTAAGCGCATCCTTGCAAAGCTTGCATGGAAGTCTGGTGTCCGCGACAGCTGCCTAGTGGTGTGACTTATCAGGGAGAGATCTGACACCATCCCGTCTCTAAATATCGAAGCCACATTCTCGTCATATCCTCATTAACTGCTTGTTTCCGCGAGCCTAAGCGGCAGAATACCGCACTCAACTTGAACCCAATCAGAAGTAAGGGAATCCATGAAGTGGGCAGTATTGTTCGCATTGTTGCCGGCTATCGCCTGGGCGGACTATGGCAGTGTTCGAGTGGATGAGGTTGTCCGGGTGTACGATGGGGATACCATCACCGTGAACATCAACGAATGGCCGGCTCTCCTGGGCCATGAGATCGGCATCCGCGTCAACGGCATCGATACCCCGGAGATCCGTGGAAAGTGCGCCGGCGAGAAGCAGAAAGCCCGGGAAGCACGGGATCTGGTCAAAGGCATCCTTGCAAACGCCGACGTCATAGAGCTCCGCAATATCGACCGCGGTAAGTACTTTCGCGTTGTGGCTGACGTCTACGTCGACGGCCAGGAGCTAGGAGAAAAGGTGCTGGATGCCAACCTTGCTCATGAGTATGACGGCGGAACTAAGTCTGGGTGGTGCTCGCTGTAAGCCAGCAGGGGATCGAAAATAAATCTGTCCCCTTTTTTACTAAGTTGTTCTAATTAGCTATTCGTATTAAGCTTTTCAGAAAATGTTTGCGTTTTAGAGATTTTTTAGTTAATTGAATTTCGAAATTGAAATTTGGATAATTTTATGGATCGAGTAGATTATCAGTCAATTGTTATTCAAGATCTCATCAACTTGCAAAAAAGCGGTGAGCTTGAGTTATCCCCGTGGTATCAACGTCGGTCAGTATGGAATTCTGCCCAAAAATCTTATCTAATCAACACGCTATTTGAAAATAAGCCGGTACCTGTAATTTACGTTAGGCATTCTCTAGACCTTGATCGTGAGATTAGCGTCAAAGAGGTTGTAGATGGTCAGCAAAGGTCAAGGACTATTATCGAGTATTACGAAGATGGTTTTAGAGCGCGTCATCCAGGCCATGATAAAAAGGTCTTATTTTCAGAGCTTAAGCCTGCTCAACGACAAGATTTTCTTTTGACTGCTCTACCGGTAGGGTATTTGTTGGGGGCCACTGATGAAGATGTAATTGATATTTTTGGTAGGATAAACTCGATCAGCAAAACATTGAATGCTCAGGAAAAGCGGAATGCACTTTATAGCGGTGAAATGAAGCAGTTTTGTCTTAAGATTGCATCTTCAAAAATAAACTTTTGGCGAGACTATGGTGTATTTAGTGCAAATGATATAGCCAGGATGAACGAGGTGCAGTTCATTGCTGATATTGCTTACAACCTTATGAATGGGCTTTCTGATTTCTCTGCTTCGAAACTCAATAAAATGTACAAAGATTTTGATATTGAGTTTCCTGAGGCAGGACAGATACTTGATCGTATAGATAATATTTTTGATACGTTGGTTAGGGTCGACGCAGAGAGAATTGCCGATACAATATTTAGCAGGCAGCCTTTGCTCTTCTCCTTGATGATGGTGATCGATGGAAAAGGTGGTGTTGAACCACAAAAGTTGGGTGCTGCGCTTGCGAGGATTGATGAGATTTTTAATTCACCGGAAAATAAATCGGAGGAAGATGTAGAGTTCTATAATGCGAGCACTTCGACTACTCAGCGTATCAAGCAGCGAAGAATAAGAGATCAGTATATTAATAAGTTTTTGTAGTTTTATGGCTAATCCCAAGCTGGAAGTTACTCTCAGGCGGATTATCTCTGAGATAGATAAATTAGACTCTTATAGGGTTGATGCCCAGTCTTTAGAGGCAAGGTATCAGCACTTTATCTCTGAGCTCATAATGCTACGGCTGTTTTCGGCGTTCGAGGAAGGTGTAAGTGATATAGCGTTTAAACTGGCTTCCGGAGCCGTTTATACTAATGGAACGTCACCTGCACTTACAGTTTTATCTCCATCAATGTCCTCTGCTCGCTCAAATTTCTTATCTCATGGAAGACGAAAGCCAGTTCTCAATCTAAAATGGACGAAATCTAGGTTTATAAGGGAAAGTGTCGAGCATGTTATTCCTGCATCAGATCCCTTTGTTAGGCAGGCTCAGAATCACGGTACAATTATCAATGAAATGAGAATAGTTAGAAATGTTTTGGCTCATAAGACGACATCGGCAAAGAGGGATTTTCGGACCCTGGTCCGTCAGGCTTATGGGGGCAACGCAAAGGTCACTCCTGGAGTTTTCCTGACCTCATCTAAACGGTTTTCACGACCCCGTCTTGTGACTTACCTCACTGGTACTAAAATCGTGCTGAGAGAAATGGCATCGGGAAGGTGATATGATTTATAAGTCTTTTCCAACCCAAACAACCTTCCCAATAACCTCCAGCTGTTCCAGATCCGAACTCGCAATCTCCTGCGGCGGATACTCCTTGTTGTCACTCAGCAGCTGGACCCCATCATTCCAAAGAGTCTGAATCCGCTTCACGAGCAGGTGGTCACCATTTCGGATCACAAAGATCTGCCCGTCTTTGAGCTTCTTTTCGCTGGTGTCGATCAGTACCGTTTCGTTGTCAGAGATTGTCGGTTCCATGGAATCGCCTTTGGCGAAAACCAGTGCGAGGTTGTTTTCATTCAAACCACGGAACCGTAGCCACTTTCGGCGGAACGCCAGCTCCCGGGATGGTGATTCTTCTCCCGCGATTCTTCCATCTCCTGCGGCCACCTGGATGTTGTAACCAGGTACAAGAGCGAACTCATCTTCGAAATCGAAGGTGGGTTTCTGAGTCTCTTTGCCTGTTGCAAGCCACTCCACCGATACGTCTGCCGCCTTAGCAATGCGCAGTAAACTGTCCAGTCGGGGCATTGCGCCATTCAGGATGTTTCTGAACGTGCTATCGCCCATTCCCGCCTTTTGGGCAAAGGATCTGGCAGAACCCCCTTCAACAAGGCCTTTCAGGCGCTCGGTGAAGCCCGTTTCGTCCGCAGTTTCCTGTGATTCCTTCGAATGATCGTCGCTCATTAGATGATTTTCGCAGTTTAAGGCTCAAAAAGTTAACAGTTTACTGTTGACTAAGCGTTTCCGCATGTCTATATTCTGTCTTGTGGGCAGTTTACTGCTTAATTGTTGGCAGATAACTGTGAAAAACAGTGTAGCAGAGTGCAAAACAGTGGACGAGCAAAAGCAACTCATTCTCTTAGCGACTCCAGTCATGACCCAGGAGCGCTTCGCCGAACTGACCGGACTCACGGAAGGGCAGGTCCGGGGCATGATCGAAAAAGGCCACCTGCCTTCTCTGAAGGTTGGCAAACCCCGGCTCGTGAACATCGCTCTGCTCTCCAAAGACGCCATGGAGCAGGAGAACTGGTAATGGGACAGGCCGAACTGAATGCCATTTTCTGGCAAGCCGTCAAAGCCTGGGAACAGCGCGACCTGAACGCCGCCCGGGCCCACCGCATCCTGCTGCACAACGCCAGCCTGCGCGGCACCAACCGTCGCGCCGCCCATCGCCTGCACAGCCTGCTGAGCGACTACCTGTGCGCCTGCCCGTCCGAAGTCATCCCCTTCGCCGCCTACGCCATGGGCCGCGCCTGCAAAGCCCTCAAGGGCCTGGACGTCGAATTCACCCGCGTCAGCCAGCGCGACGCCATCGAGACCGTCCACAAGATCGGCGTGAACCTGCTCAACCACGGCGAACGCAGTGCCGCCATCGACAGCGCCATCAAGCTCGAAGGCATGCGAGACGCCTTCGAAGGCCTCAACAACACCCTGCACCAAGCGGCAGGGGAGGCCCAGCAGGACCTGCTCAACCGCATCCAGCAGGCTGCAAAAAACGATTCCGTTCCCTTCCAGGGCCCCCGCCCAACCCCTACGCCACTTCTGGCCCTGGAAGGACTTTTTACCACCCTGAGCCAGCGCCTGGACCAGTTAACCCAAGTGCGGACCGACCTGCCGGACGACTACCTCGCCCGCAGCAAAGCCAGCTTCACCGACGCCTTACTGACCGAACTGGAACGCCAGCACTACCACAGCCCGGCCTTCGACCGCCTGATCACCCTGCGCGACGCCTGGGACACCGGCCAAC
>NZ_JAERVO010000004.1 GCF_016798325.1 Marinobacter mangrovi | reverse complement strand
TCTGGTCGCTTTTGTAGCAGTACAGGCTGTCTTCGGTGCAGGGCTCTCCGGTCTGGGAGTCGATGCCGGGATAGGTGGTGGTGACGGTGACTTCGCCGGTGTTCTTGTCGGTGGTTTTGGTTGTGACGGCACCGGTCTTGCTGTTGACGGTGCGTTCGATCTTTTGGTCGTCGTCTTCGATGACGCTGGTGGTTTCGGTGTCTTCGTCCTGGGCGTCGTCGGGGGATTCGGGCATGGCGGCGCAGGCGAAGCCGTAGGAGCCATTACCGTTGTCGACAATGTGAGAGGTGCCTTCTTTGCAGGTCGGCGCTTCCGGCAGGTTGGAATTGCAGTAGTACTTGCCGTTGAAGACGCCTTTGTAGTCGTCGCTGTCGGTCGTGCAGTTGTTGCCAGTGTTCGGGTCGCGGGACTCGTTGGGTTCGTCGGGTTCGGTGACGTCGGTCAGGCAGGTGTAGCTGCCGGTCCCGTCCCCGAAGGCGCCGTTGGGGCATTCTTCCAGATCGATGCAGGCATAGGCGTGTCCGTCGTAAGCCAAGCCCAGTTCGTCGCATTCTTCGGGCGTCGCGGGGTCTTCAACGACCCAGACTTGGTAGGTCTTTATGGAAGCCCCACCGCCACAGTTCGCAGGTCCCCGGTTCACAATCGTCGTGGTGCATGAACGTCCACCCGCCAAGCACTCGTGGTATTTGTCTTTCATGATGTCGAGCACGGTGGTTTCGCCGGGTTCCGCGCACTGGTCAGAGGCATCCCAATACAGTCTGTCGGCGTTACAGCAGGAGGCGTACAAAGCCGCGATCACGATGAGGAGGCGTTTCATGATTTCTTCCATTAAAAAGGGGCCGGACGGCCCCTTCAGGTGTTTCCCAGCCTGATACCGGTCAGGAAGCACCAGGCGAGGAGGCCGCCAAAGAGCAGCGACCAGATCAAATTTTCCGCACCATCATGATGATGACGCCCACCACCGCGAAGGCGGCCACAGCGGCGACGACGTAGCCGCCGACGGTGAGGCCCTGACCTTTGGCGGCGTTGATGGAGGTTTCGACGGCGGTGGTGTCGATGCCTCCGGCGTCCTGGGCGGCGGCTTGCAGGCTGATCAGGCCGGTGCCGATGGCGGTGCTGGCTTTGACGAATACGCCTTTGGCGTTTTTGGTCATGTCGATAACGTTCATGGTTACAGTCTCCGTATGAATTTAAGTGCGAAGCCGATTCCGAGTCCGGCGGCGAACAGTAGGAGTGCGCCACCGAAGCCGATTCCCGCGGCTTCCGGCGAGAATCCCCCGGTCAGGAACAGCTGGGCTGCGCCTGACTGGTCGGAGGGAATCAGGTAGGCCGATACCCATTGCTCGGCCTGACAAACGCCGTTGGCGTCGAGGCTGGTGCAGATGAGAACCGGCGTGTTCATGCGTCACTCCGTAGAAACGGGTTGGTGACGTTGGTTATCGGGTCCACCGGTTCAATGCGCCGATCGTCATGGCTGTTTATGCCGATCCAGGCGGTAAGGCCGCTCAGGATCAGGACCAGCAGGACGATGTCGCGGGGTTCCGGTGTCATGGCGCCCTACTCCTCAGGCGCTTTTCTTGAGGGCGTCCTGGGGCTTGAGGTCCAGGGCCTTGAAGGTGATCTTGCCGCCGGCACCGGCTTTCATCTGGGCGTTGACGGTGAACATGGCCGGGAGTTTGTCGGCGTGGTTACGCAGCTGGTCGATGTGTTTCCAGTCGCAGGCGATTTTCATGACTTCGTTGCCGACGCGGTTGTCGTCGTCGGCTTCAGCAGGCGCATAGGCCCAGAGGGAGCCGCCGCGGTTGCCGTCGATGTCGTAGCGGGTGGCGCCGATGACCATGAGGTTCAGGTAGTTTTCCATGGGTGTAGTCCTTTCGATTTTTGGGTTTACCGTTGCTTGGGATGGCATTCGCTGATCGGTTAGGAGTCAGGAAGCCGGTTGGGTTCGGTGGTGTGCGACCCCTTCGGGGCGGGCTCTACTCGCTTCGCTCCTGGCCACTAAGGTGGCCACCCTTACGGGTCACGATCCCTGTCGCCTGCCGCGCTCCGCTTGCCTCTTGTGCTCATGGTTCGGAATCAAGGGGCGGGCGTCCTCCCCCGTCATCCTCACCACTCCTAATGCGCACCGTGGAGCAGTCAGTGACCGCCACAAGGCCAGGGGGCCTGCGGCCCTGGCGCGGGGCGCCAGCCTTGCAGCGCTCACTGCCCACTCCTCTCTTCGTGCGCGAGTGGTGACGATGACGGGGGCGGACTCGGGGACTTGTCAGGGGTTGGGCCCTGGAAGCCAATATCCGGGCAGCCAGCGTCCAGCCACGCGCAGAGGACGGCACCTGAGAGGGTCCAGAGGTCGGTGCCGCGTTGGATGGCTTCCTGCTGCAATTCGAGGTAGCGGGAGGACGGGGCCACGACGTAGAAGCGGCGGTCTTTGTCCTCGATCTTGGTCTGTCTCGGGGGAATGCGGGTCATGCGTGTTGCTCCTTAACGGTGGGAACGTCCAGTTGGCCGGTGTCCCAGGCGTCGCGCAGGGTGATCAGGCGGTCGAAGGCCGGGCTGTGGTAGTGCTGGCGTTCCAGTTCGGTCAGTAAGGCGTCGGTGAAGCTGGCTTTGCTGCGGGCGAGATAGTCGTCCGGCAGGTCGGTCCGCACCTGGGTTAACTGGTCCAGGCGTTGGCTCAGGGTTGTAAAAAGACCTTCCAGGGCCAAAAGCGGCGTAGGGGTTGGGCGGGGGCCCTGGAAGGGGACAGAAACGGGTTTCGGGGTCCGGCGCAGGCGTTCAAGCAGGTCGGCGTGAGCGGCTTCGGCGGACTGGTAAAGGTCGTCGTTGAGGTCGCGGTAGGCGTCGCGCAGGCCTTCGAGCTTGCAGAGGCTATCGAAGGCGGCGTCGGTCTCGCCGTGGGCCAACAGGGTCAGAGCGACGTTGTGGGCGTTGTCGATGGCGGCCTGCTTTGGATTGGCTGGGGTGGCGTCGGCATCCAGTCCTTTAAAGACGCGGCAGGCGACGGCCATGGCGTAAGCGGCGAACGGTATAACTTTGTCGGTGAAGCAGACGTAGCTGACCAGCAGGTTGTGCAGCCGGAAGGCGACGCGCCCTACTCTGGCGTTCGCTTTCATGTTCAGCAGCAGAATGCGATGCGTGCGGTAGGCCGTGAAGTCATGTTCTTCCCAGGCGCTGACCGCAGCCCAGAAAGTGGCCTTAACAGTGGCTTGGTCCATCACAGGTCCTCCGCGTCGATCTGTTCCAGCAGGCGGACGATGTTGACCATGCGGTGACGACCAATCTTGATGGTCGGGATGTAGGCGCGCTTTACCCAACCTTCTACAGCGCCCTGCTCTACCCGGACCCAGTCGGCGAACTCGCGCCATTCCATAATGGGGGGCCAGTTGAGGTCTTTGATGCGCTGGCTTAGCTCGTCGTCTATCATGGGCATAGGTCAAAAACGTCCAAAACCGGTCAAAAAGGTACATTGTGGTAGTACAATAATTTAACTTGAGACCACGATAGCAAACCTTTCGCCTTCGGTAAATAATTTACCCATCGCTCACGCGCGTGTTTTTATACCAATATGGAATCAATTGAAGATCGAGCTAAGCAGTTAATTTCTAAGGCAGGCTTTGATCGTCTTATCAGAGAGAGCGACATCGGCCACGCACGGTGGAAGAGCGTTCGCTACAGAAACATCCGGATAAGCACGAACGAGCTAGAAGTGCTAGAGAAGGTATTTCCTCAGTATGGCTACTGGCTCATTAGCGGAAAGATAGCCCCAGAGATCGGGCAGACCAGCCCTGACTACGACGAAGTGAACTCAAAGTTAGACAGTCGCGCCGAGGGATAGCAGTAACCAGGGAAGTTTTGGAAAGATGGTTCCACGGAAGGCACGATTAGAAAACTAGGAAAGGATACAGAGGATATTAAGGGGTATTATGTTTGTCGACGAAGTATTTGGAATATCGCCAGATCTACGAGAATCCTCCTATATCGATAGAGGCGATCTAGATTCACGATTGAAAAAATCCTTGCGCAGAACGAATCACGTAGCTCTAAGAGGGCCCTCAAAATCCGGTAAATCATGGTTACGACAAAAAGTAATTGATAATCCCATTGTCGTACAGTGCAGGTTAAACAAGTCCTTCATTGATATTTATGTCGATGCTTTGTCACAGCTTGGAATCAAGTTAACGATTAAATCAAGCGAGGAAGGTAAGCTCAAGGGTGCAGTCAAAGCATCTGGGACATTAGGTTCGGCACTTCTTCAAAAGGTCGGATTGGCAGTAGAACTATCAGGAACGAAAGCAGACTCCGCCGAGCATGAGCCAGTAGGTCAAGATATCGATGATCTTAGGTATATCGCAGACATATTAAAAGCATCAGGAAGAAGGCTTGTCATTGAAGACTTTCACTATATGTCAACCGAGGATAGAAGAAACTTTGCCTTTGACCTAAAGGCCCTTTGGGATTATCAGTACTATGTTGTCATAATTGGTGTCTGGTCAGAAACAAATTTACTGCTTCATTTAAATACTGACTTATCTGGGCGTGTACGTGAAATCTCTGTACATTGGTCAGAAAGAGACTTAGAAAGAATCATAGAAAAAGGTTCCAAAAAGCTAAACATCGAAATACAAAGCAACGTAAAAAAATCACTAGTTGAGTTAGCATATACAAATGCAGGCGTTCTTCAAAGCCTCATAGTGTACACATTAGATGAAGCAAATATTGAAGAAAGAAAGATAAAAAAACAATACCTCAAAGACATCCAATTTGTCGAAAGCGCAGCAATGTTCTATGCGGAACAACTAAATCCAATCTATCAACAGTTCTCTAAGCTTGTTTCTAGCGGAATAAGATCTCGCCCAAAATCAACGGGAATCTATGCCTATGCCATGGAAACGATCATGTCAGCATCAGATGAAACACTAATTAGAGGATACAAAGCCAAAGATATTTATGAAGTAGCGCACAGAAAACAGAACAGAATTCAGCTTGGCAACTTAAAGACTATACTTGAAAAAATTCCGAGCCTTCAGGTTGACAAAGATGGAAGGGGATTGATTTTAACTTACAACACGGCCACCGAAGAAGTAAGCGTTGTAGACCGCCAACTTCTACTTTACCGCCGGTTCTTAACAATCAGTTGGCCGTGGGAAGAAATAATCAAAAACGACGAAAACATAGAAGAAGAGCTTGAAGGTGACAGTCAAGAATAAGGGGAATTCAAACCACTTAAAGTTGTTCTATATATGAAGTAAAATTTCATATGATCAAAATTATAAACAGATAACCTAGTGCAAATTTAAACTACTTTTATCTAAATGCAAATTCCTCCAAGAAAGACTCGGACAAATTTATTTGTTGGTAGCTAATGAATACTGAGATCACTTTACAAATTAGGAAGAGGCGTATAGCTCACAGTGACGCAAACTCAAAATTAAATGCCCATACTCTGTGGACAAAAGAGGGACTGGGATGACCAAATTAGGAAAAATATGGCTAATATCAAACAAAATAACTACGCAGCCTAGGAATAAACCAAGTGACCCCCAACATAGAGTTCCTTATCAAAATAGCATCAACTGTATTTTCCACCAAAGCAGTCATCGGCCTACTGAGCCTAGCAACCGGCGTTTTCCTATCCTGGACTGAAATCTACCCCTTTTTAAAAGATAGTATCCCAAAAAATGTAAGCGAATTTATTACAACCACTTTAGGGCTAGCAATTGGCATAACCTTATCGCTATTGATAAATTTTATTATAGAAAAAGGTGAAAAAAAATTCGGCGAGATAAAAAAAGAAAAGGAAGCTAAAGAAGAAAAAATTAAAAATGAAAGAAAGCTCAAGAACGAACGACTAAAGACTAAGGAGCGATTTGAATCAGTATTCGCTCATCTTAGACTTGAACAGAAAGATATACTCCGCCACCTATCGGTTGAACATCAGGTGCTTGACTCAGGCAATGCAGCGGTACATGCTCTTGAAAAGAACAAATACATCATAAAATCCGAACTTATAAAATCCACATACTATGTATACAAAATAAATAGCGTAATCTCCCATTTGGTAGAACAAAACTGGGATAAGGAAAGACAAGAAGAATTGAAAAATTTTCGCATAAAATACGGCACAGATGCTGATTATTTGTTAATGCTATTCAGTATCGAAAATGACTTTGATGAGCCTAAAACTATAGCCAGAGAACTACTAGAGAGAATACCTGAATGTAGGTACAGCTTCGGTTCTCAGATCTGCCGAACATCTTTAGAAGAAGACCCTGTCAAAATAATAATAAACGACAAGCTTTACGATTCAATTAGCCATTTCAAAGGGGATAACTATATAAACGCAATAGAAATATCAAAAGAAGGAATCATCCAATAAAGATAGAAATAGATTTAGTTATTTCGCAGAATTGAGAAACTTCCCCCAACGCATACAGGCGTTATCCATATAGGCTTCGCTCTTAGAGCTATTGTCCTTCCGAAACTCCCCCGCCCAGTACTCACACATTTTCTTCGCTTCCTGGACTAGATGGTTGTGCTCCGATCGCTCCCGACGATCTGCCGCTGCCGCCTGGGAGCTTTGCTGGGCATTCGCCTTGAACTGTTCCAGGGGCTTTCTGAGCGTTTCTGTCACTTGCCGCTCGATGCGGCCACGGGATTCATCCAGGGAATCATGCACGGTTTGGTCGAACCGACCGGAATCGACAAATTCAGCAAAGCTTTTGCCCAGGGCGATCAGGAACAGGATGCCCAGGACCATGAAGGTGACAATCGTCAGAAGGTTGGCGAGGTAAACGGCAAAAACCATTTTCCAGAAACTCACAGTCAGCTCCTTTGACTGGGTACAGATAGGACGGTGACTAGATAGTAGACAATCTATGCAGGGAGCGGCGAGAGGGGAATTGTAAAACTGAGTGAAGAATCCAACTGGGACGAACCCAACACCTCACCCAGAGTTTATGCAGACGAACTAGAAAACGAAATTAGCCCCGGTAGCCGTGGGCTTTTGCATTCGATACACAATCAGCTTTGTTTACGTATCCTTGAGTTGAAGCACCAATGATGTTGCCATTACCTGCTGTTCGGCGCCAACGCCAGAGATCCGCTTTATCTTTATAAATTTCCCATTTCTCGCGACTTGCCATTAGCTTCTCTCCATGAACTGTTATTTTGAGATGTACAGCACGTATACAGGTTAGGCAGAGAAAAGCTACTAAGCAAAGCTCAGAAGATGAAATCAAGACGCCAGATAAAGGAGTGGTGTCAGTCCTCTCCCTGACAAGTCACACCACTGAGCAGGTGTCGCGAAGGACGCCAGCATCCATGCTAGCCACTTATCGCAAGGAACGCAGATAAGTGACGCATATCTTACTGATTCATCAGTCCATTTTTAGGCGCATTCTCTTAGTGGCCTGTAAGACATCGATTACGCGGGCGTGATCGATTCCTAGCGCAGCTTTCCCCGCTGGGGCGGTGGGATCAACACGTCCCTGGCGACGACCCGGAAGTCCCCCTGGTACAGAACCGCGTAGACACCCCCATTAAACAGACAGCCGACCAACGCTTCATCCTTATGCAGTTGCAGCCAACGATGGGCCAAGCCCTTACCGGTTGCGTAAGACGTGCAATAGATCTTCACTGGCTTCGCATCCGGGGTTCGTCGTGCGACTTCTGAATCGATGCCACCCAGCCAGTTGAATGTCCTCAAGGTTCCGTCTTTAAGAAAAATGTATACGAAGCCACCCGGTATGGCCGTGCGCAGGGTCGTTGTCTCCCTGCCGTAGTGGAAATTGAACATCCGCATAAAGACACCAAATTACTGTACATATATACAGTATCAGAGAAACCATTTGCTGCCCACACCCATTCTATAAGCCCGATATTTAGACCTATTTTTAGATCTTTTAATAAGCTATAATCCGTTCAGTGCCGTATTGGATAGAGAGCAAGCCCTGAGTGATAGGTCTGATTGGTGACTAGTGGCAGGGGCAGATGACGAGACTGTGGGCACGGGAGAGAGTAGAGATGAATAGCCTTTTTGCGAGGCTTGCGGCCACGATTTCGGAGCTGAAGGCAAATCCGAATGAAGTGCTCCGGCAGTCCAATGGAGAGCCCATTGTGATCTTGAGTCACAACAAGCCCAAAGCGTATATGGTGCCTGTTGAGACCTACGAACAAATGCAGGAGCAGCTTGAGGATTACCGACTCTTACAGGAGGCTCGCAAGCGTTTGGATGACGAGTCAGTACCGGTGACCATCGATGAGCTACGCGCTGCGATTCAACAAGAAAGCCATGAAGGAATGGAAAAAGCTTAACTCTACCGTCAAGGCGGAGTTTCTGAATATTCTGGAACGCCGCCTGGAGAATCCCCGCATTCCCAAGCATCGCCTTCGAGGCGATCCCGACCTGTATAAAATCAAACTGAGATCAGCAGGATTCCGCTTGGTCTATCATGTAGACGATGGCGTCGTCACAGTGACTGTAATCACTGTCGGACGGCGGGATACCGTCTACAAGTAACGACATAGGGAATCGTCATGGCTCTGGATAGCTACGAAGAAATGGCCGCCTATCGCGAAGGCAAGGAAGCCTATCGGGAGAATCCTAAATCTCCTAACAGCCCTTATGAGAAGGGATCGAAGGAAAACGAGGCTTTCTTGCGCGGTTGGGTCCAGGGGCTTAAAGCGAGTGGACCAGCCCACTCATTTTCAGCGGATGGAAGCTTTAGGTCCGGCGAAAGAACCTTTGCGGAGAGGTATCGAAATATGCCGGACTGGACGAAATACTATGACGATGATGACGACTGAAAGCTGACAAAGCTACAGAAAGCTCGACACCACCGTCGACAACCTACACCTATGTTGTGTGGCACGCATTCGCACACCAAAAACAACCATTTATGCGTTTCCCAGGCCACTTACCACGGGCAAGGTCAACAGCAGTGTGACAAGTCATGTGGTAGCCAAGGTCTATTTGATTTTCGGGATAAGGCATGTTCTGACACGGATAATCAAGATTGTGGACTTCGTGGTCGCCGTTATCCTGCTCATTTCTGTTAATTACAAAGCGCGGCATTCCATGCTCCTTCAACGTTCTTCGCCCTAGTAAAACCTAGTTCTTCAGAAAACATGTCGCAAGAATACGCGGTTGTCCCCTTGCCTACCGCACCGTACTTTTTTGCCTGTTTTCGGACTTTTCGGTTTTGCTAAATGCCGGTTTTGACGGGCTTTGTTCGGTTATGGACCCCACATCTGGGTTTTCGTAATGCTCAGGTCGCAGGTTCGACTCCTGTTCCCGGCACCACTCATTACGCGCTTAAGCCGCCGGCTCGGTCAGCAGCGGATGCAGCAGCATGTCCATGTAGTGCGCGGCCGCATGGAGGCTGTCGAAGCTGTAGAGCGTGCCCTCACCGTCCAGCTCGATCCGGTAGATGGTGTGCTTCGGTGAAAGCTGCTCTTTGACGAGTCTGACGAACGTGTGATCTTGCAGTATGTCCTGCATGGCGCACCTTAATTGACTGAAAAAATCGTACCGTCCATGGCCGTCCAGTGAGGTGCCATCCGGCACCGAATGCAACACGCCCTGACCCACAGGAGGATCGCCAGAGCAGGTGTATTGAATCGCGGTCAGATGACAGCCGTGTGAAAGCCCGTCTTTCTGGTCAGAAAAAGGCAGCGGGCGCGGCGGTGGGCCGCCACGCCGGAGGGTTGCATGGGGCGTCAGAGAATGATGGTTTTGCGATCGACCAGTGAATTATCGCTGTCGTACTGCAGGAAACCGAAAAAGTCGTCCTCGACCTGCCACGCCTTGTAGCTGGTGACGAGGTTGTCGTCTTCGTCTAGGAGCTGGAAGGTTTCCTTGAGACAGGAGGGCGTTCGTTCAGGATCGAGTTCTTCCTGAAGGCGCCTTAGGTGGCAACCATGGGGGATGCTGATGCACTCGCGCAGATGCTGTTCGATCATCTTTGCCTCCGGACATTGAGATGTTTCGTCTGGCGAATCGATTGCTGAGAATAATCCTTTCCGTGTTTTGTGAAAACAGGTAACAACCTGTAACAAGCCGTGTCTACCCGGCACCGACGATGCCACACGCCGGATGAAGCCTGTGTTTTCGCCTGTTGGGCGCCGACAAACCGCTCTTAAATTTTTAATTCATAAAAAAGCCAGGCTGAGCCTGGCTGAAGAATATGGAGTCTCATCCAACGTAGGTTTCCCCAATGCACGTTTTCAGAGTAGTGCCGGCAAAAGTCAGTTTGATGACAGCCGCCCCGCCATCGCGCCCTGAATGGAAACGGGTTAAAAGGGAATCGCGCCGGGCCAATCCGCGCCCGGCTATGCGACGATCCGCGGCATGGCGCGGAGGGGTTCCGAGGAGACTATCCGGTCTCGGCGGGACCGTTGAACGTCCAGGGGATGCAACAGCATGTTGAGGTATTGTACGGCGGTGTGCTGGCTGTCGAAGCTGTACAGCGTGCCCTCACCTTCGACTTCGATGCGGTAAACCGTGTGTTGCGGGGTAATCTCTTCTCTGACCAGCCTGACAAAATCGTGATCTTGCAGTACGTCTTGCATGGGGCACCTTGTTGTTGATGACTGAAAAACCGCACCCTCCGTGGTCTTTCAGTTCGGTGCTGTCCAGCACCAGACCACAGCTTACGGATGGATCAGCGGCAAAACCAGAGGATGAATATTCAGGCCGCTTTTGGCGACACGTCCGGGAGAAAACCGGGAAGCCATGGACGCTCCGCGATCACGCGCACGCGTCCCGACCGACCTCATACCTGCCCCAAGTCACGGTACGTCGACACCCGGTTTAACCAGCCGGCCAGCCATTTCTTGCGCTCGTCCGCATTGGGCGCGTTGTTGGCCCGCTGCTTGAGCACGTCGGCGGCGGCCACGCGGAAACGTTCCAGCGCAGTGCCCTGATCGATGTCGTCCATCCGCAGGAGCACCTGCCGCAAGCCCCAGCCCTGGCCATGATAGGCCTCCCGATCGGACAGCCCTTCGCCCTTGAAGTTGACGTAGTCGATCAGCGCGTAGATGCCACCCAGGGTGCTGCGCAGCTCATCCATGCGCTCGCGCATGGCCGGCCGGTCTTCTTTGGGCGTGGCGTCGAGGATTTCGTCCAGGGAATCCTGGGTGCGCTCGTACATGAAGCGAGCCTGGATGTGCCGGGTTTCGTCCAGGAACCAGCGCAGGAATTCCACCTGGGGGCCGTGCTGGTGCAGCAGGAAGGTCTCCCGGTCCGGCCAGGGCGCATCAATCGGGTTCATATCGGCGAGCCACTCGGGCATGCCGACGGACTCTGACGCCATGTACTGCACCAGTTCCGGAAAGCTCTCGGCGTAGGGCGCTTCGACGCCTTTCGGGTACCATTTGAAATGGCCGATACCGAGGGTCGGGAAATCCTCCTCCTCACTCCAGTGCACCAGGCAATCCACCTTGCCGGCGCATTCGTTCTGGTAGATTTTGCCGGCAATCCAGGACAGCTGCTGGTCAGACAGCTTCAGTTCCACGTCGGGTTTGGTCAGGGCGGCGCCACACACGGTCAAGGCAACCGTTAGCAATAGCAGTGCGATTAGAGAGCGGAAACGTCTCACGATAAGGGTCCACAAGCGCTGATTGAATGGCGCCCAGAATACCCGAGAGACGGTCCGGATTCGGCTTATCGATTTGTCATTATGGGCCGCCGCCGTAGGTCATTGTGCGATCAGAGAAAGCCTTTACCATGACCTGTCCCTGAATGCCGGAACCCTTTGATTCCGGCGAGCCCGGCGGCTTTGGAGACGTGTTTTATTGCGTACGGTTAACAATGGCAGGTCATCGGCGTCGCGGGGATCACTACAGCGATTCCCGCTCCCGCTCGTACTCGTCATAGCTTTTCTCGTAGCGGGCCATGCAACGCTCATAGGCTTCCGGCGGCAGCGTGCCGCACTCCCGCTCACCGCTGCTCTGGATGGACTCGTACATACCTCGGCTGGAGCAGCCGGATAATGCCAGTACCAGTATCGCGGCCAGTGCCGCAAAGCGTGTCATGTCATCGCACCTCATGCAGGTCCGCGTCTTCCAGATGCCAGTGCAATTGGGCCTGGGAGGCGCCGGGCACGTCGTTGATCCGGCGCACCACATAGTGCCCGTCAAACTGCCGGGTTCGGCCGTCCGTGCGCTGGGCGTGGATGCTGACCGGCACCGTGGCGTAGACGGAACCGGCCGCGCCCTCGGGACGCACCGTGCCCGTGACGTCCACCGTCACCCGGGCCGTCTGTGCAAAACCGCTCACGAAATCGTCGTAGGTCTGACCCGGTGGGCCGGATTCGCCCCACTGGGCATAGGCGGTGTCGTAATCGCCGGCGTTTATCGCGGCGTAGTAACGCCGAACGACGTTGATGGCGCCGTTCACACTGCGATCGATCGGCGCCGCGGACATCGCCCCGGACGGCGATTCGCCCGTCGTGCCGTTGCCCGACGTAGCGGGCTCGGTCGGCTGACCGCTGCAGGCCGTCAATGCCATCACGGCCAGTATGCAACATCCCCTTATCAGCATGACGCTTCTCCGATGATTCCGGTGGAACGACGATGCCTCAGGCGGACTCGCCCAGTTTCTCATCGATGGCCGTGGCCGATTTCAACGCCGGCCGGTCGGCCAGACGTGCGCCGTAGGCCTCGAATTCCGGCCGCTTCGGCAACGACCCGAACTGCATGCCCCACATCACCTGGGCGCCGACGTACACATCGGCCGCCGTAAACCGCTCGCCGGCAATGTACGATGACCGGGCCAGCGCCTTCGCCAGGGTGTCGACGGCCAGGTCATAGTCCCCATAGCCGACCATGCGGCGCTGCTCATCGCTGATGGACACCCCCAATACCCGGTTGATCACTGCCGATTCCAGCGGCCCGGCGGCGAAAAACAGCCAGCGATAATAGGCCGCCCGCTCCGCCGGCTGCGGCGCCAGTCCGGCGTCCGGAAACGCCTCGGCCAGGTAGGCGCAGATCGCCGCACACTCGGTCACGACCTGCCCCTGGTGAACGATGGCCGGCACCTTCCCCATCGGATTGATGGCCAGGTACTCGGGCGATTTCATGGTCGTGCCGTATTCAAGCAGTTCCTGCCGGTAAGGCACGCCGGTTTCTTCAAGCATCCAGCGGACGATCCGGGCCCGGGACATGGGGTTGGTGTAGAAGACCAGATCGCAGTCGGGGGATTCGGTGATGGCCATAACAACGCTCCTTGTTGCGGTGTGACAGTGTCGTGGAATGGAAGGCGCACCACGGCTCTTCGTGCGCTCGAGCCGCAAACCTGTATCAAAGCATACAAACCCGGGACCGACCAGTGACATGGCCTTCGTCCAAGGCGCCCCTGACAATCGAGCTAGTAACCGATTTCCTGAACGCGCTCCATCGGCACTGCCGTGCCTGACACCACAATGCCACCCATCTCGGGAATACGCACGGTCAGCCGGCTGGGGCGGCCCATCGCCTCGCCCTGGCGGATATGGAGGGTGTAGGGCACCGGCACGATGCCCGCGTTACGAAGGTAGCCACCGAGGGCGGCGGCCGCGGCGCCGGTGGCCGGGTCTTCCACCACGCCGCCGACGGGGAACGGGTTGCGTGAGACGAACACATCGGCCGCCTCCCGCCAGATCAGTTGCAGCGTGGTCAGGCCGTCCTGCAGCATCAGCGCCTTGAGTCGTTCGAAATCGTAATCCAGTGTGGCCAGCCGCTGTTCATCACGCGCGGCCAGTATCAGATGCCAGGCTCCGGCGTAGGCCCGGACGGGCGGCAACGACGCATCCAGCTCGCCCAGTTGCCAACCGAGCGCGTCCAGGGCGTCACTGATAAGTCCGCTGGGCGCCGGCTCGTATTTGGGCTCGACTGACGTCAGGGCCGCTTCAAGCAGGCCGTCCTGCCTGCGCACTTCGACCGGCACCTTGCCGACCACGGTCACCAGTTGATAAGTGCCCTCGCCTTCCTGTTCGCCCAGCACGACTCCAGCGGCGATTGTCGCGTGGCCGCAGAAAGACACTTCCGCCTCCGGGCTGTAATACCGCACGATCCGATCCGTTCCTGTTGCTGGTGCGATGAAGGCAGTCTCCGAAAAACCGACGTCGGCGGCGATCCGCTGCATGGTTTCAGGGGTTGGCAAGTCCTCGCCGATCCAGACGCCGGCAGGATTGCCGCCTTCGGGGTTATGAGAGAACGCGGTGTAGCGGTAAAGCGAGCCGTCACTCATAAACGGATGCCTCACAGAAGGGAGTCAGGGAGCCCATTTAACCAGTATGGCCTGCCACGTCGTGCCTGTGTATCCGATATCAGGGGAATTTCGCGCGGAGCTCATCCACGATACCGCCCCGAACTGACCGCCAGAGGTCAGTTCGGGGCCTCGCTGCGGGGAATTGAAGAAGGTCCGGGTGTGGCAGGTGTCAGATGGACGTTTCCGGCACGGGTTTCCAGCGTCCGCTTTGCGCTTTTACAGCCGTGTAGGACGTGATCCGGTGGTTGTCCGCATCCCACAGGTTGTTCCGCAGCGCAGCAGGGATGTCGCGCAGGGAGATCCGTTGGACGTCGGCGAAATGGTGCGCGTAAGTGCGGTGGCATTCCGCCAGCCGGTAGTTGGGGATGGACGCCGAGAGGTGATGGATGTGGTGGTAGGCGATGTCGGCGGTGAACCAGTTCAGCCAGCCGGGGAGCACCAGGAAGCTGGTGCCTTCGACAGCGGCCCGGTTGTAATCCCAGTGGTCCTCGTCCGCGGCCCAGGCGTCTTCAAAATTGTGCTGAACGGTGAACAGGATAATCCCGCCGCCGCCCGCCAGGGACAGGCTGATCAGGTAAATCGCGAAGAAGGCCAGCGGGCCGACGGCCAGGCTCATGCCGACCCAGAGGCTGAGCAAGGCCAGGTTGTTGCCGGTGATGTGCCGGTACTCTTTCCCGTTCTTCCAGTAACGCGGCTGGAAGTCCGCCGCGAGGCTGTGCAGGGAGCGACTCGGCTCGCGCCACTTGCCTTTCAGCAGGTGGCTGGCCAGCGCCAGACTGCCCTTGATCCAGGTGAAGCGCGGGTTGAAGATCAGGTACATGAAGCCGCCCACTGGCGCCATCGCAATATGACGGGTGACCCGATAAAGCGTCTGCTGTCGGGGAGACAGCGCATTGAACTCGTCGAGCGAGAGCGTGGCCAGCGGACCGCGGTAGAGGTCCCAGTTGCCGTTGGTGGCGTGATGATAGGCATGATTGCGGGACCACACATACTGGGGCATGCCGCAGATGACACCCAACACAAAGCCGGCCACCTTGTTATAACGGGGCGTGGCGAACAGCGAGTTGTGCCCGCACTCGTGCATCAGGACAAACACCCGCAGCAACAACAGGCAGATCACGGCCGTGCAGGCCGCCGTGAGCCACAGGGACACTGTCAGGCTGGCAATGGCCAGATACCAGGCAGCCAGGTAAGGAATGAGGGTGGACGCCAGTTGGAAGGCGGCGATGGCATTACTTTTGGTGGAAAAACGCGCAACAATCTCTTTCTTTTCGGCGGCCAACGCCGTTGTTTTTGTCATGATGGTCTACAACTTGAAGTACCCCTGAAATTTCCCTTCGAAGGCACGCCGCGCAGACGCGTGCCGGCCACCACCTCCTCCGGCAGCCCGTGATAAGACAGGTCTGGAACGTCCCGCGTGATTGGTTTTTTTGCAGGAACGCAACGGCCTTACCACGTCCACGACACACCGGAACCCTGCCTCTAATTATTCATTTTTCAGGCATTTATAACGGGCGCCAGTGTCGCGCGGAAAGGCCAAGCTAACACTTCAATTGTGAAATAGATATGAAACTCAAAGAGTTTTAGGCAACAAATTGTTTCAAAAAGGCGGGTGAGAAGCAGTCGGACTCAGCCGACTGCTTTGAATATCGTGCGGTTTCAGAACGGTATTCCAGATGTTCTCAACCCATTCGCCGACATTACGGTGAATAAGTCATTCATGCGGGCAGCGTTTTCCAACCCACCCGGACACGAAATGTTCATACAACGTGCAAGCGAGACGGAGACAGCAGCCTCCCCTGTCAGAAGCCGTGCCCCAGCAGACCGAGAATACCCAGCGCGATGAGATAGAACGCCACGATGTAGTTGAGCAGCCGCGGGAAGAACAGAATCGCCAGGCCCGCGCCCAGCGTAATCAGCGGGGCCACTTCAAGATGAATCGTCATACCGGACTCCTTCTGGCAGGTGATGGGAAACCGCCGCGCGACCAGCTCTGTCGCGTCAGGCGATAAGTCGTCTACTTCGATGATCCTAGCAAACGCCGGCGGTTCCCCGGATTAAGATCACCTTGCCATTTGTTCAGCCTGCGCCCGGAAGGAACGGCCTCAGAACGTTTTGGGGTCCAGCCGCCCGCCGTACACCGGTAGCTCGATCACCGGGTCGTCGTCCCGGAATTGAGACCACATCCGGTTCAGTCCCGCCGTGCCGAACTGTCTGACCCGCTCGACTTCGCCGAGATTGAGGACGTCCGTGAGGATACCGGGGGTGGCGCCCGGCATGACCGTGCGCGTGCGCCCTTCCGGATCCACGATGAGGCTCTGCCCCATTCCGGCGGGCTCGGCCATGTTGGCGCTGACCACAAACACCTGGTTGAAGATCGCATTGGCCTGCACCAGGATCTGCTCCTGCGCCCGATCGCAGGTGGTCGTCGCGGCCTGGTTGATGATCACCTCGGCCCCCATCCAGGCCAGCTGGCGCGAGACCTCCGGGAACCAGATGTCATAGCAGACCGCCAGCCCGACCCGGGCCACGCCGGGCACGTCGAACACCACGAATTCCTTGCCCGGCTGGTACGGCTCGAACGGTCGCCACGGAAAGCATTTGCGGTAGGCGGCCACCAGCTCACCGTCCGGCGAGAAGACCGGCGCGGTGTTGTACAGGTGGCCGTCTTCGCCGCGTTCGCAGACGGTGCCCGGCAGCAGCCAGATCCCGAGCTTGCGGGCGATCTCGCCCAGCCGTTGGATGCGCGGGCCGGACATCGGTTCGGCTGCTGCCTCCAGCTGCGCCGTCCGCTCGTCCGGTGTCCCCTCAGCACTGCATAAATGCAGCTCCGGGTAGACCACCATGCGGGCCTGCTTGAAGTCCGGGCCGAAATCGCTCAGGTAGGTGGCGACTTCGTGCTCGAAACCCTCCAGTCCGGGATCGTCACCCGGGCGGCGGGCCGGCGCCTGGACCAGCAAAAGGGGCAGATATCGGGACATGGTTTTCCTCATTCGTCGTTAGACCGGTTCGGCGGCTTGGGTGTGGGTCTCGGCGTCGTCCTCACTGAAATCCACTTCCGGCGGCTGACGCGAGAAGAAGCGGGTCAGGTAGGCCAGATGAACCAGGCCAATCGCCAGCCACACCAGACCCAGCACCACGGCGTGGATATCCAGTTTGGTCATCAGCCACAGGTTCACGGCCGCGCCGATCGCCGGCACCAGGACACCTTTCAGGGCGCTGTATTCACCACGCATCCGCGCGTCCCGGAAGTACATGACGATCACCGAGACGTTGACCATGGTGAAGGCAATAAAGGCCCCGAAGTTGATGAAGGACGCCGCCGACAGCACATCCAGGAACAGTGCCACCACGCCGATCAGCCCCGTCAGCACGATGCTGAACACCGGCGTGTGGAACCGCGGGTGCAGCACGCCGAAGAGCTTGCGCGGCAGCACCGAATCCCGCCCCATGGCGAACAGCAGACGCGAGGCGCTGGCCTGGGCCGCGATGCCGGAAGTGAACTGCGCCAGCACCATGCCGGCCAGGAAGATCGCGCCGAACAGGTCCGCGCCGATAGTCTTGGCGATCTCGAAGGCGGCGGAGTCTGCATCGTTGAACACCGCACCCGGATGCACGAGCTGTGTGGTATAGCCCACCAGGACGTAGATGCCACCACCGATCAGCGCCGTCAGGATGATCGCCCGCGGGATGTTGCGACGGGGATTGATGGTTTCCTCGGTGAGCGTGGTCACCGCATCGAAACCCAGGAAGGAATAGGCCGCGACCGCCGCACCGGCAGCAATGGTGGTAAAGCTGGAATCCGCATTAATAAACGGCGCCAGGCTGAACAACGCATCCGTGCCGCCCTCGGCGAACACATGGCGCAGGGACAGCACCACGAAAAAGACGATCACCAGCACCTGGAACGCCATCAGCAGTGAATTGACCTTCGCCGCCAGCTTGATGCCGTAGACGTTCAGCACCGTGGTGATGCCGATGAAGCCCAGCAGGAACACCCAGCTCGGCACGTCCGGGAAGCGCGCGTGCAGATAGGCGGCACCGATCAGCCAGATGACCATGGGCAGGAAGAAGTAATCCAGCAGCACGCCCCAGCCGACCATGAAGCCGACGCGCGAGTCGATGGTCTTGCGCACGTAGGTGTAGGCCGAGCCGGACACCGGGAAGGCGCGGGACATGATGCCGTAACTGTAGGCCGTGAACAGCATGGCGATGGTGGTGATGATGTAAGCGGTCGGCACCGAGCCGTTGGTGGTACTGGCCACCACGCCAAACGTCCCCAGGACGATCAGCGGCGTCATGTAGGCCAGGCCGAACAAAACGACGGCCCGTAGCGATAAGGTTCTCTCCAGTTTAATGCTGTCTTCTGACATAACCCGTCTCCACAATCGGTCTGGGCGCTCCACCGGACCGAGAGCCGTTCTGGTCCATGCGCCCTTTTTATAGATGACGCACCGGCTGAATGGGAGCTTCACTGGCACGTCTTTTCTCGTTATGAATCCACCGCAAGTCCGCGCATTGCGGCTTCAGCAGAGACACCGCTAGACTGCAATACGTAGTCATCACAGTGTCTTTAAACGGTAACGAGACGACGCGGGGGCGCATATAACCCCAGTGTGGTATGTATTGAAAGGCGGGAGCCAGTGAAAAACAGAGAGACGGATCGTACTCTGGCGCACGCCATCCAGGCGCTGGGAACCCCGGATTTTGCAGGCGCCTACGCGGCCTTGCTGCGCTGCTATTGCACCTTCGACAACCTGATCATCATCGCCTACAACGGCGAAAAGCGCCCTACGGTGCTGTACCGGGAATACACGGATCCGATCGTGTACCAGCCCATGGACAGCGAATACCTGGGCAGCGCGTACCTGCTGGATCCGTTCTATCACCAGCATCGCAAAGGCGACACCCACGGCATCATCCGGTTACGGGATATCGCCCCGGACCACTTCCGCCGCACCCAGTACTACAAAACCTATTACCAGCAGACCACCCTGCTCGACGAAATGGCCGTGTTCGCCACCGTCTCCGAGACGGTCACGCTCACCGCCTGCCTGGGCCGGGACCGTTCCAGCGGCGCGCCGTTCAGCAAGCGGGAAATCCAGGCGCTGCACGATCATGAAGACACCCTGAGCGCCCTGGCCGAAAAGCATTGGCAGGATTTCGAACCCGGGGACAACCGCCCACACACGCCGGCCCCGCTGGGCGACCGGCTGCGGGAGGCGCTGAAGCGACAGCACGACATCAAGCTGAGCCCCCGTCAGGCGGAGGTGGCGCTGTTCATCCTGCGGGGGCATTCGTCCCTGTCGATCGGCCTGCACCTGGACGTCAGCCCGCAAACCGTGAAGGTGTTCCGCCGCCAGCTCTACGCCAAGTGCGGGATCTCCTCGCAGGCGGAACTCTTCGCCCTGCTCATGCCCCTGTTCGCAAGACTGACCGACGAAACCTGATCAGGGATCGGTCTGGGGATTTCCCCAGGCCAATCGCGCATGGACATCGAGGGTGCGATAGAGGAATTGGATGGCATTGTCTTCCACTGCCTGATCCGTCAGGAAGGTGGCGATGTGCCCACGCCAACGCAGGAGCATCATCTCGGTGGGAACACCCGCCGCGGCCAGGTCCGCCTGGAAGTCGGTAGCGTGATCGACGGGCACGAGACTGTCCCAGGTGCCGTGGTACAGAAAGAACGGCGGCGCGTTGGACGTAATGTGGGTCACCGGCGAGGCCGCGGCGTAGCGATCCGGCACCTCGTTCACGGTGCCGCCGAGGAACTGCTCCACCAGCTTTCCCGATCCGAACTTGCGCAGGTCGCTGGGCGTACCGCCGGACACCACGGCTGCCATTTTCGTGGCCGGGCCACCGTAGGGCGTGTCCAGCTCACCGCCCTGGCTGGCCACCAAGGCCAGCAGACTCACCAGATGCGCACCGGACGAATACCCCCAGCCGGCAATCCTGTCGGTATCCACGGACAGCCGGTCGGCGTTGTCATGGAGCCAATGCATGGCCTGCTGCAGATCGTGAAGCTGGGCGGGAAACTCATAGTCCGGGGCGAAGCGGTATGCCACGTTCATGACCACGAATCCGGCTTCGGCCAGCTTCTCGGCGGTGCTCGTCATATCGTCCCGGGAACGCCCCTGCCAGCCACCACCGTGGACGATCAGGACCGCCGGGTGCCGCCGGTCCGACCGCGGCTGATACACATCGGCCGCCAGCGGCTCGGGCCAGTCGGCGGGGGTAAACACCACGCCCTCCTCCACCGTCCAGTCCAGATCCGCCACCGGCACCGTCTGGTCCGGCGCATTCAGGTGCGTCGCGCAACCACCCAGCAAAACACCCAACAGGGACATTATGACTCCTCGCATTCATCCTCCGCGTCCGTGATCGTCCACCGGCAACCGTGCCCGGTCAGCTTGTAATTACGGGCGTTGGCGGGTGATGGATGCGTGAGATCACCGCAACGACGCGTTGCCGCTGACATCAGACGGCAAACGGGCTACATTGCCGTCATTGGTCACACAGGAGCCTCAAGGATGAGAAACCACCGCTACAGCATCACCCCGATTGCATTAGCCGCGGCCCTGGCCGGCTGCCAGACGCCCGGTGCAGACACCATCCGCCAGTCACTGACGCTTCAAAGCCCGACGGGCGAATCCATGGAGGCCGTGCAGGTCCTCGAGCCGAATCCGGATGGCAGCTACACGCTGGTGACGCTGGAGCCTGAAGCGCAGGTCAACGCGTTCTATGACAGGGCGTGTCAGGCGGACCTCGGTCCAACGGCGCACTATGTGAGGCTGGAGAAAGGGACGACGGTGTTGTCGAAGGGGGCGATCACCGCTTACAGCTGTGAAATCAGCGAACCGCTGGCTCCGGATCAGTAACGTCAGGAAACAGGCCCGGGCCTCGTCGGCGGATCTATCCGGCGGACGCCCGCTTCACCACATACATGCTGGCGTCCGCGCCACGCAGCAGCTGGGCGGCGTCGTCGCCGTCGTCGGGGAATACGGCACTGCCAATGCTGGTGGAGATGGTCAGTGTGTCGCCCCCCAGGCGCATCGGCGCCGCCATGGCCGCACAAATCTTGTCGACCTGTGCCTCGACGGCGTTGGCATCGTGGACGCCGGTGAGCAGCACGGTGAACTCGTCACCGCCCATGCGTGCCACCGTGTCCGACTCCCGGGTACAGGCCATCAGGCGACCGGCCACCTCGCACAAAACCTGATCGCCCGCGTCGTGTCCCATTTTGTCATTGATCTGCTTGAACCCGTTCAGGTCCAGGTACAGCAACGCCAGCTTTTCGCCGGAGCGACGGGCCATCCGCAACGCCGTTTCCAGCCGGTCGTAGAACAGTGTGCGATTGGTCAATCCGGTCAGCGGATCGTGATGGGCCAGGAAACGCAGGTTGTCTTCGGCCTGCTTGCGCTCCATGACCGCCGCCATCTGCGTGGCGATGAACTGCAGCAGGTCCAGGTCATCTGTCGAATAGTGCGCCGCGGGCGATTGGCTCTCGATAATCACGATCCCGAACACCTGATCCCGGGAAACCACCGGCACACCCAGCCAGACGCAGTCACCCGACCGCGCAATGCGATTCAGCCCGACGCCGGGGCGAGACCGATCCCGCGTGGCCAACAGGGCCTGACCGCTGGCGAGTGCATCAGTGACCGCCGAATCCTCCGCCAGCGCCATACTGGCCCAGTCGCTGCCATCACGGCTTGCGCGGGGATAGGACAAGGTGCCCTGATCATCGTCGTACAGGGCGACGTAAAGACGGTCCGTGGCGAGGAAATCACTGAGGATGTGGTCAATCGCTTCACACAGGCTTCGGGCATCCTCGGCCGAATGCGCCGCCTGCGACACCCGGTACAGGATGTCCCGCTTCTGGTCGGCCTCACGCAACGAGGTCACGTCCCGGGCAACGGCGATTCGAACCCGCTCGGCCTCGTACCAGCGCGCTGACCACAGGATGTGCACCGCACGCCCATCCTTGTGCAGGTAGCGGTTCTCGAAATCGATGTGGGGCTGCCCCTCCATCACGCGCCCGGCGGCGTTCAGCGTTCGCTCCCGGTCCTCCGGATGAACGTAGCCGGCGATCGGCGTGCCAACCATCTCCTTCGGCGAGTACCCCAGCAACGGCTGACAGGCGTCACTGACAAAGACAATCAGGCCGTCCTCATCAACCACGAAAACCGGGTCCAGCAGCAGGTGGACCAACTTGGGCGACAGCGATGCGAGATCAACGGACATGCGGCGTTTCAACAACCTGACAGCGATACTTCAGTGTTCAGCATAATCTGTCTTTGCCGGAAACGGCAGTCACGCAAGGCAAAATGGTGAAAAAGGTCGTGTGGGCGGGCGCCAACACCAAGGTCCAGGCAGAACCGGGCAAATCTTGGGGAACCTCATTGGTGGAGTGATCCGGCCGTTCCGGAATCGCCCCCCAACGTGGTTCCATTCCCCGGCAGAATTCCGGCGGGGATGCGGAATGTTATTCGTGGACGTCCATGAACCGACGCGCCCACTCGACGTTCTCGTCGACGGTGGAGTAACGCGTGGACAACTCGCTGGCGGTCAGGGTGCCCTCGGCAATGCCGCGCTGCTCGCGCAGGCAGTCGTACGTGGCCTTGATCGCCGCAAAATAAGCGGCGTGGCCGTTGACGACGATGCGCACGCCGTTGTCCACCAGGCGTTCGCGATCGTTCAGCTCGGGGTTGTCGTAGGTGACCAGCATCAGCGGAACATCGACGTGCTGGCTGATCGCTTCCAGATGCGCGAAATCGCGAATGCCCACCATGCAGATGCCGTCGGCGCCTGCCGCCTCGTACGCTTTGACCCGCTCGATGGTCTCTTCGACGCTGAGCTGGGCCGCGTTGGTGCGCGCAAAGATCGCCATGGCCGGATCGATACGGGCTTCCAGCGCCGCTTCGATCTTGCCGACCGCTTCCTCGACCGGCACCAGATCCGTGGACTTACGGCCGTACTTGGGCGGCAGCAGCGTGTCTTCGATGGTCAGCGCGGCGACACCGGCCCGCTCCAGTTCGGTAATGGTGCGAATCACGTTCAGCGCATTGCCGTAGCCGTGGTCCGCGTCCGCGATAATCGGCAATCTTGCCACCCTCCCGATCCGCGTCGCCTGCTCGGTAAATTCACTTAAGGTGATGAGCGCAAAATCCGGTGCGGCCAATACCTGAAGTGACGCCACAGAGCCACCGAGAATCCCGACTTCAAACCCCAGATCCTCGGCAATGCGGGCCGACATGGGATCGAAGGTCGACGCGGTGTAATAGCACTGGTTGCTTTCCAGCAGCGCACGGAAATCCTTGCGGAGATCGTGTTGGGAGGGTGTTGCCATTCATGTACTCCTTGGTCAGGGTCAACAGCGAATGAGAGGCGATAGGCGTTTGCAGCGTCTGTGAAAGACGCCTTGGGCACGGCGACAGCGAGAAACGGACAGCAAGAAACGTTCCCTGCGGTGCCCGGAAGTGCGTCGAAAAACCCTGCATATCGGATCGGTCAGGATAACGCTACGCCTGCGCCAGAGCAGCACGACAATGGTTTGAGAGCAGCACAAGCCACATGGGGAGATGTACGTATCCCGGCGACATTCGACGCCCATCGCAGCGCAGCGGCCGCGGCTCAAATGCATCACCGATGGGCGGAGCCCGGGCAGAAAGCACTACGACCAGGCGCGGTTCTGCAGAACGACGCGATAGCCATCAATGTCCTCAAACGTCCGGCCGGCCACATCCCAGTACGGGTTGTAGGCATCGACCGACACGAAACCGGCTTCCAGCATTCGCTGGCAATTCGACTCCCAAACCGAAGGCTCCGGCACATAGAACACCAGCAGGTTGTCCCGCGTAGGCGCCCGGCCCACGGTCGTGCCCCGGTGATGGGTAAATTCCAGGTGATAGGCGTGCTCGGGATGACCGAGGATCGCGCCGTCGAAGCCGTCATGGTCACGGAACGAGCCCAATAGCTGGAAACCCAAGCCGGCCACATACATATCGGTAATGGCCTGCAACCGATCGGTTGGCCGGGCCACGCGCAAGACCGCTGACCTGGGAATCATCACCGTTGCCCTCTATTGTTCGCCCGTTTCAAACGTGCAGTGCTTGCCATAGGCCACCACCGTCGGGTTCTCCGTCCCCTGCCCTGCCCGATGCAGGGATACGGACTGGCATCGCCCTTTCAGCGAGGGCGTGTTGTTGTCCCCCATCAGCGACACCATATTGCGGATGACCTGATCCGTGCCCAGCATCGCCTGATTCACCGTGACATCGCCGATCTGTGCATTTTCAGCGATGTAGGCCAGGTACTGGGCACCGTTTGAATCCGTCTTGCCCGACGGCATGGGCTGGGCGGCGGCCGCCGTCACAGTGACGTTGGTCAGCTCGGTGACGTCATCGCCCATCGCCTTCTGCATGGCCGCAACATCGGCACCGGATTGCCCGTCTGACGCATCACCCGGCGGTAGCTGAACCGCCGCCTGACTCACCATCTGCCGGATCTGGGCCTCACTCAGCAACCCATCCGCCTTGAGCACACGACCATCCGCAGCTTTGAACACGGTCACCGGCGTGTAGCCGCCCAGGGTGTTGATCCAATACGGACGCAGTTCTTCCTGCAGGGATTTCGCCGGGAAGTCGGCAAACGCCGAAGGCACCGGATAACCGCCTTTGTGCGCCTGATTGTCGTAATGCTCGGCGTTCTCCCGCAACGCGGCCGTCGAGTCCTTCGCTCCCAGAATCGCCATCGCCCGACCGGCGCTGTCCTTGCCCAGGTAGGCAATCGGCACCCAGCGCACCGGTGTGTCCGGCGCCGTCGCTTCCCAGCGCTTGAAGAGTTTGGCGCCGTAGGGCGAGTTGGCATCGAACACCACCTGGATACTGGCCGATACCGTGCCATCGCCGCCCACCTGCACGCCCAGCGCGTCGGAAATCTTCTGCCAGGCGTCGTCCGGCGCCGGCTTGAAAGCATCGGCGGCCTGGGCCGAGAGCGAGAAAGCAAAAAGGGATACACACAGGGCCCAATATCCGTATCGACTGGTCATCGTTGCTGTCCTTGTTGGCGACGCGCGATCGCGCCCGTCAAGCGGCCTGGCCGCGGGGTTGGAATGCTTTATTCAAGATGAGGGTGAGCGGGTTCTCAAGGTTGGGGGTTGAGGTGGGTGAAGTCCCACCTGTGACACCGATTCAACGGTTGTCTTTCCTGTGTGTGCGGGATGGCAGCGTCCGCATCATCGCCTTGGCCGGATGTTCGGTCCATTCCGGGTGCGCCTTACGCAGCTCGCGGACAGCCTTCAGCGTTCTCAACACGTTGCCTGGCGTCGGTATACGGGGCGTAAACGCCAACTCCCAGCGAATGCCATTGGGGTCCAGGAAAAACACGGCAAAATAGCCCGGCGCATAAATGGGATATTCCGCTGGCTGATCGGTGACCTCTACGCCCTCTGGGATCAGAAAATCCTCATAAAACTGCCGCACCTCTTTTCGGCTGCGGGCCCACAGGGCAATGTGGTGGATGCCCACTTGGTGTGCCGTGTGATCCAGCGTCCGGTCCTCGTCGGCCGGCTGTATCCCGATGTAGCTGTGGGGCATCGGGAAACGGGCCATGTAGTAGGTCGAGGTGTAGCCGACGTTCAGCGTCCAGAAACTCTTGTAGCCCAACCAGCCGAACATCCGGTCGTAGAACCGGACCGATGATTCGTAGTTCGGTACTGAAAATTCAACGTGGTGGACGCCTCTGAATCGCATGTCGATGGCCTATTTCATCCAGCGTGACGAAGGAAACCGGACAACCCGGCAATACGGTTTACTCACTTACCCTGCCCCTTCCGGGATGTATGGTAATTACCAGCCTTTTGTCGGGACACCATGTTGCTTGAGGTAGTCGGCATTCTCTTCAAGGTATCGCTTCGTGGCCGCGCGATAATCGTCGGGATCGCCCTCGATTTCGTTCGCCTTCATTCGGGCGACTTCAATCTCGTTGCCGATTTGGTTCTGGATCCAGACGACTATTGTTCCGCCGGGGGCCAGGCCTAAGGTCATGATATCTCTTGGACGTTCAAAAGTGCCCAAACTGGTTTTATAGCTTGCCGGCTCCAGCATCCTGTCTTGAAGATTTTTGGGCAGGGAAAACAAACGCTGGTAGTGCTTTTGTTCTGCCAGGGAAAACCACTGGATGGCGATATAGTCTGGGAATGGCGTTAGCGAACCACCGGGTCCTCGAGGGCCATGGGCTCCTTTCCAGCAGCATCCAACCTTCCGGAGCGGGATTTGCCAGTGGCGCACTCCCGAAGCCTCCAATTCAAAGTTCTCGACCACCACGTCATAGTGTTCCGGGCTGGCGACCGAAACCATGGCATCCAAATCATGCTCAGGCGCTGATGCGCAGCCGGAAAGTAGTGCTATTAAAGTCGTGCATATAATTCGAATGGCTCTCATTGCTAGGCATTCCGGTCGTTGGGATGAATTATGCGCTGGCGATTAGAAGTGGGACGTAACGGAGCAATGGATTCGCTAAATGGCATCTCCATTCTAAAGCTGCTGGAAAAACTTATTGGGTTGTAATTATCCGAGTGGTGAATGAGCAGGAATTATTCAAAAGCTATAGTGATGACAAACGGGGGATATGGTGACTACCAGCCTGTTGTCGAGACACCGTGTTTCTTGAGGTAGTCGCCGTTTGCTTCGAGGTATCGCTTCGTGGCCGCGCGATAATCGTCGGGATCACCTTCGATTTCATTCGCCTGCATGCGGGCGACTTCGATCTCATTGCCGATTTGGTTCTGAATCCACACGACAATTGTTCCGCCGGGGGCCAGGCCTATGGTCAGAATGTCTCTTGGGCCTGAGAACTCCCCCTTACTCGTGATGTATTTAGCCTCTTCCTGCATTTGGCTCTTAAGATCTTCAGGCATCGGAAACGCCTTTTTATAGGCTTTTCCCTCAGCCAGTGAATACCATTGCACGCCAACATACCGTGGTATACGGCTTGCCGGTCCACCTTTGCCTCGCGGCCCCTTGCTCCCTTTCCAGCAGCACCCGACATTGCCCGCGGAAAAATCTTGCGAATACCCTTCTGACGATATGAGCTTAAATTTTTCTACGATAACGTCGTAGTGTTCGGGGGCACCAACCCCAACATGCCAGGTTTCCGGATTTTTGGATTGAGTTGCGCATCCCTCCATTGCAAAGCATGCCGCTAATAAAGCAATCAAGAATGCCTTCGCCTTCATTCCATGTTCTCCGGTTGGTTAGGGTGAACGATCCTGATTCGGTTATCCGCAGGCTTGAAGGGGTACAACGGCAGAAGAAAGGAAATGCTTGTTTTCACCAGCAAACACCTTCTCTCGTAGCTGCTGAGAAACTTCTGCTAGCTCTCCGGATATTTTATGGCCGTCGCGATCTGGAATTGGGCGGTGACTAGCATGGAATATGGTAACTACCAGCCTGTTGTCGGGATACCATGCTTTTTGAGGTAGTCATCATTTTCTTTGAGATAGCTTTGAGTTCTGGTTTTATACCAGGATGCGTCACCCTTAATTGGATTGGCTTGCATCCTGGCAACCTCGATCTCGCTACCGGGCTGGTTCATTATCCAGAGTACGATTTCCCCTCCGGGTGCTAAACCGATGACAAGCTGGTCTCTGGGGCCCATCGAAGTGCCCGTACTGGTTTTTTCCTCAACTTTTCGACTCATTAAATCGGGCAGATTTTCAGGCAATTCGATCAAGCGTTGGTAGAATTTTTGTTCTGCGAATGAAAACCACTGAATGCCAATAATATTTGGGAAAGGTGACATTCTGCCCCCGGTTCCCAGCGGCCCATTCGGTCCTTTCCAGCAACATTCGACATTCCCCATTGGCATACGCCAGTGTCGAGTACCAGACTTCTCAAATTCCAAATGTTCGACCCAAACTTTGTAGTGTTGAGGCGCGACAACTGAGAAATACCAGGACTGATCGTTGTCATGGGAAGGCGTGGCGCAGCCCGTTAATGCCAAAGTGATTGAGAAAAATAATGTTAGAAGTATTCCCCGCCTCATGAGTACTCCGCTTTGTTGGGATGGACTATACGAACACGATCGCTGGTTGGCATAAAGGGCAGGAACATGTCCCAAGGTACTTCAAGATCTGTTGTGATTCCGCCTAGCATGAACTCTACAGTATTAAAATTATCGGAGTGATGGATATAACGTTGCTTTAAAAGAGATAAGTCGCCAGTTTGGAGTGTGGGATTGCTTGTACCTGCTGCCACTTGCTTGGAGACTGATTGATGGATAGCTAAGAGTTCGTTGGGCAGGCTGAAGGCAGGATCTTCGTCATCGATTTCATCAAGCATCACGCCCGCTTCAGAAGCTAAGGCATGCATTAGACGGAGTGGTATTCCTGAATATTCTCCTCGTAGTCGCCTTTTCATCTCCAATTTTAGAGTGACACGGCCATACGGTGCGGGTTCAGAGTCAAATGTCTTGGTGATCTCCAGCGAAGGTAGGTCCTCTCCAGGGCTTTGTATGCTGTTCTCTCCTACCCAGCCACCGTTCTGCGTGTCGTGCAGCAACGCTTCTAGGTTGTCCCAGTCCATTGTTTGCTCGGGATTTTCCGTCCGGCTGTCTGCGATTACCCGTTTTCGTGCGAGTAATACATGCTCATCTTGGACCTTGTGGTAACCGCCTCCAATGTCTGAATGCACACCAGTTAAAGCGATCTCCCGGAAATTGGGAGGTAAGGTGCCGTCAGGATTTGAGAGACTATTAAGAGCGAAGTTTTTCCTGCATTCATCGGCTGCTGTAATGTGGACTGCGCTAGCAACAGAGTCTGGGTCTAGAAACACATTGACGGGATCAGTTTCGTTATTTGCGGCGCTAAAATCGCCTTCTAAAATATTCACGATGCCTGCGACGGTATCGAATAAACCGGCAAAGCGTATCGAGACGCCCTTCGGCCAAACGACGCCTTGCTGTTGAAGTGACTTGGCAAACAAACCATCTTCGCCTTTTGCAATTTCTGAGGCTGCATGTCTGGCTGCAGCAGACCCTCTACTGAAGCCAAATAAGTCTACTGTGAGCTGGCGCAACGGCTTGCCGGAAGCCGTTCTTGCTATTGCTGACGCCGTGTCCTTGAATGCTGCTTTTACCTGCTCCAATATCCCGGACGAACCTAATCCTGTTGCCGAGCTCCATAGTGAGTCGTCTTCACCGTTGGTCGTGCCTACGCCATTTTTATATACCCGAAGGGTGTGGGTAATATGATTAGTAGTCTCTTCTCGTTGGGTTCTGTATAGATCAAACAGCTTTGAAACATTAGTTCTTGCATTTGAATAACTTGCGCCCATTTTTAGGGCGAGGTGATGCCTGCATCTATCAGGATCTAATTTGTCTCGCGTGTCTGTTGATGAACACGCTTTGTTTAGCTTTGACAAGAACTCTTTGACATTGGATGCGTCGTTTAGTGTCCCGTCCAGAAAAATCCCCACCTCAATGTGCAACTCCTTCTGAACTCGCTCATCGTCTGACGTGTCGCCAGCCGCTGCCCCCAAAGGCGCTACACCCGCAGCCGCCCCCACCGGCAACGAAAGATTCTTCTGCGAGTCCCGCTGAACCCGCTCTCGTTCGGCGGCCCGCTGCTCCCGGAGATCACTGTCGAATGAATCCGCCGACAAATGCCCCACGCTACCGGGTCCCAGGCGTTCGACTTGCTCCGGCGTGATCTGCCAGTCGTTCATGCGAGCAACCCAGGAAGCGAGGTTCAGGCCGTGGACGTCTTTCACGACTTTCCAGCGACCCGGCAGAACGCCATCTTGCTCCCAGGCGATTAATGGGCTGAAGGGCGGGGTATCGGTGGTGCCTTTGACCAGGACCAGGGAGCCGTCCCGCAACTTGCCTTTGAGTCGATCCATTCGCTCGCTGTCAGATCGATAGGGGCTACCGATGAAATCGTCAGCCAAGTCGAGCGCCCTGTGCAGGCTGGGGCTGGCAATACCGGTGTCGAGTGGAAGATTGCTCGGGGCAAACGTTGGCGATTCAATACGGAGGAGATCCCTGAGTTCGAGATCCCGGGGGCGTTTAATCTGCATGTCCATTCCCTTGGGTGCTGAGTCAGCGCAAATCCGTTGCGCGAAATCCTGCCTGTACTGGTGAACCGATCCTCGGTCGGGCAGGAATCACGGCAAGGTAATAAAATCGGGAATCGTGTGCAAATGCATTGAATGACGTCGGTCAGCCCGTGTTTATGACCGGTGGAAAGTCCTGTTCACTCACCCTTCCACCGGCATCGCAAACAGCACGATCAGGCACAGAACCAACGCCTGTGCGCCGTACGACATCATCAGAAACTGACGCCGACGCCCCGTGGCCACCTTGGCCGCCAGCACCGCCGCGGAGATGGCCTGCAGCATGTAGTAGAACGCAAAGGCACGGGACGCGAGCGCAACCACTTCAAAGATATTGCTGTTCCAGATCAGTGCCACTGCAAAGATGGCGATCAGGAGGTAGCTGACCCGCGCGGGCAGGCGGCCCCGGGATTCTTCTTCGGCGACGCCGCCGGCTCCAATGGTATCGGCAATGGCCGCACTGAACTGACTCATGGCGGCGGCCACCACCAGCATGAGCGGCAGCACCAGGGTGATATCCCGGGACAGGTCGATGATGGCCGTTTCGTTCGGTGAACCGCCGGCAAACTGCCCCATCAGCGGCATCGACAACGCGACAAACACCACATAGATCACGCCTGCCAGAACCTGCGCGAACAACATGGAGCGGCTGCGCAGCGCCGCCTTGTAGGTGGAGGCCAGATACTTCGAGGTTTCGAATCCCTGCACAATCAGCAGCATGCCGGCTAACTGGCGGAGCGCTTCCCACACGCTGGTTGCCGGTAACGGAAGTTCCGACAGGTCATAACCATGGCTGCCGTCGTTGTAGATCAGCCCCGCCAGCAACGAGGCGATAATGGCCAACTTGATGGTGACCGAATACTCCTCCAACCGTTCCAACCCATGCAGCCCTCGCCGCCAGCCATAGAGCCCGATGAACAGCAGCACGCCCGTCGCCAGCACATCGGCATTGAACGGCGAGTAGACGTCCACTCCCGTCAGCACAAAACCGCACATCAGGCGGATGTAGAAGGTAATCGAGATCACATAGGCAAACGCCAGCGAGATATCGGACAGGCGCTCCAGCATCGGCGCGGTGGTCTTCGCCGATGAGCCGACCGGTTCGTTATGCAGGATGGTGAAGCGCACGGCGCCGCCGATCCACAGGGACAGCAGGACAATCCCGATAATGGCGAAGACGGATAGCGGACCTGTGACGCCTGCCAGCAGTGGCACCACCACGAGGAAGCCACTACCGATGATGGACGCCAATGGCGTGACGGTGGCTCGCCAGAAAGGCGCATCACGGACACTACGCCGAAGCATGATGAAGGCGATGGCCACCGAGAACGCGATCAGGAAGGCGTCCAGGAGGGAAAAGTTTTCTGCAGTCATGAACAAGTCTCAGTGGTGACAAAGCGCGTCATGCGGCCCGGCTCATCCTGCTAACCCATTCGGCAGCGTCTTTATCGGTTCGAATGATGCAGGTGGTAACACCTTCACCCGCGGACGCCAACAGCGCCTCATCCTTTCTTCCAAAGACCGCATCATACTTCCAGGACCAATAGAGCAATGAAAAACGCAGCCCGTCCCGCACGGCGACCCGATAAACCCGGCGCCAGCGTGGCGGCTTCATGAGCACCACTACCGTCGCTCGCCGGGCCCTGTCCGCATAGGTTCTGGAATTACCGCCTTCGATAATCCATTGAGGTTTCAGGGCCCAGGATCGAACGGTGCCATCAATGTCCGGATTGGATCGGAGGGTCCCCGTTTCGTCATGGACGGCGTCGTCAACGCAATATACTGGAATGCCAAGACGTCTCGACAGCCTGAGCGCCAGCCAGGATTTACCGGCGCCAGGACCGCCGACGATCATGATTCGCGTTGCACGCATATTATCCCGTTACGCCGTCCAGTCGGCCAAAAGCAAATGTGGAACCAATTATGAACACCCCACAACGAGAAAAACCGTCTATCTTGGCTTTAATTTTACCGTCGACACTAATATAAAAAACCGTGACGATATCCCCCACTTCATAATCAGGCAGCCTAGAATATACATTCGTTTCTTATGTAATCTTTTTCCCACTCGAAGTTTTAAACTGAATCACTGGCGCTTTCGACATTAGATCTGTGGGATTCGGCCTTAATCGAGCTACCTTTGCTGACGTTTTCTCTGAGTTATCCAGGAACTCCTGAGCATCTATCTTAAAATATGCAGACAAATCAAGCATAACAAAAGCAGCAAACAAAAAATTGCTGGAAACATGTACTTATTTAACAACATCGATATAAGTCCGCCAGCCACCGACATGCTTTATAATTCAAGCCTTTTTTGAACTATCGCTATCGAAAATAAATCTGCCCCTTTTTTCATCTACGTTTGGCTTAGGGGCTCTCAGCTCCAATCGACCAAAAGGTCGTCGCACTGGAGTCAATAATTCCCAGATATTTCTTGTGGCGCCTTGCGCGCTATTTCAGGTAAAAATATAGATGTTCCGGCGTTTGGTCCAGAGACTTTGCTCAGGCCAGATGTTGTGCTGGTTACTTGAATCCGGAAAAGGAGGCACGTTGTGGAACTCCCTTCATTCGATGAACTCAGAGAACTTTCTGAGCGCGATCCGGAAGCCTTTGAGATCTTACGCGCGGATTTGATCGACAACTGCATTCGCCATAGTTCGGAGCGCAATCAACGCCGGTTGCGGGGCCTTCAGTTTGTGATCGAGGCCAGACGCCGCATCGCGCGGAGTCCGATGGCCGCCTTACTGGATCTCCAGGCCATGATGTACGACTCACTTCTCGGCCTGCAACACGCCCTGCTGTTTCAGCAGCCCACCTGTACACCAGTGGCGACAAAGAGCGAGCGTGTACTGCCCTTTCGGCCACCGCGGACGCGTTTGGATTAAGGGTTGAACGCCGCAGTGTTTGACGGGTTGGAGTGAGAACCGGTCAACGCATGTTTTCACTTGCCCGCTTCATCTCGATCATTATCCGTTGAACCGTGGCGGTAAAAGACTGAATCGCATCGCAATCAATGTCATCAAGATCTTGTTCCAATACGCCCTCAGAGGCCTCGATATACTCCAGCAAGAGAGCATCCGGGTCATGCAGGATGACGGTAGATTGCACCCGTAAAGATGACGGAACCAAGTCAAAATTTATGCTGTTAATCCCACATTGCGTGTGAGCCACGCGCAACATGCCGTAGACCCTGGCCCAGCCCCTGAACATGTTTGCCATGTATTCTTCTGACCTTCGATTGTTTTCATCCAGGGTTTCCAAATGCTGCAAAGCCTGCTTTTTGCAGGAGGGGTTGAGATCAGCCGCGCCTTGAGTCGAATTATTGATACAGCGTTCGCTTTTCAGCTCATCGATAAACTCTTCATTCGCAGAAACCAACTGCTGGCTGAAATGATTAATCGTCCGCAGCTCGGCATGTAAACGTTCGTCCAGGCTTTCGGATGCAAAAAGCGCTGAAGGAAGAGCGATGACAGAAAAATGAGGGGGTAAAAATACAGAACGCGCATAATCCTTTGCTCGCTAAATAGACCTCAAAATCAAGGCTTACCGATTGCGCCGTGCTGACCTGTAGAACAAGCCAGCAAAGCGCAAGACTTGACCCTGAGCTTCTGCTCGGACGGAATCGGACACCAATACTTTACATTTCCAAACTACGATCATTCTTATTAATTTTGTATAGATCAGATTTTCTTCTATCAAACAATAAAGTCCTTCCACTACTGTATCCCTCCGGCAGAGAATCCTTGAGATTAGAAATAAAGCGAAATTTTCTAACCTCCTTTAGCCATTTTGAATAATTGTATTGCTTAGTGAACGGATCAATAAATAAATTTAATCCGAGAATATCTTCGATGAAGTTCGGCTTTTTTTTAAGAACTAAAAGAAACAGGGTCATGTGTGTTTCATTTTGATAATCATCATCCCTTAGGAGACTAACAAAGAATTCAGAATTTTTATCGATGCTTATTGCATCTATATCTACCAAATAAATTAGATTGTTAATCATCCATGTAAAAATCACCCTTTCTTCTTTTAGCATTCTTCGAAAAGAGTAGTCTATGAACTCGTCGGAGGTAAAATGATTCAACTCATCCGCGTTTATCTCGCGAGAACGGAAGTATTTATAAAGCCCTTCAATGTTGGACTGCGGTATTATCAGAGGATTATCATATATGACGGCAAGCCCGACACCAATAGACGCCAAATATCCATCTTCCGACGCAAGCAAATTGGAAATATCATCGATAGAATAATGCTGATAGGTTGCCAAATAAGCAGCTATTACATTCTCCTTATCGAGCTCTGCTATCTTTAATTTGTCTTGGATATTACTTTTGCCATCTACCAGATTAATTATTTCTTCGCCTAATGACAGCCTTATCTGATACGGGCTTGCATACCTTGCGGCATCAATACAGGCATCCGTTACATCACCGGTAAAGTTATAGTTATAGTCCGCGCCTTCTCTATATACCTTTCCACTTTCAATTTCAAAAAGGATAGAATCATCGTTCTGAATGTTCACTGATTTATCGCCCATCTTCCTGCTCTCTGATTTCATTGCCGCCCTGAACGCAGAGGTCAGCCAGTTTCATAATTTGTCTTTTAAATGAATTGTTTTCTATCTTAACAATGCAGCTATAGCTCTGGAAGAGCATATTGATGGATGTCCCAAGAGACAAACACGGTGAATTCGTGCTCAAATCTTCAGATATAAAATATCTATCATGTATTGGGATGTTGGCTTTATAAACCCTGAATTCAGAAAATATTCCCTTTTTTTCAATCTGCTTAATAGCCTCCTTGAAATTCGACTCGTGTGTTTGTTTTTGCACGTCGCTCTTGGGGTCGGCAAGTTTGGTTACTACCCTGATTTTTCTTCCGCGAAGCGATGCGAATGTATGAATTATGAAATCTATATCAGAGGGAAGAAAATATTGGTCAATGATAGTTATTCTTTTGCACCCTTGTCGATCAAATTCATTTCTTATTCTTCCTTGCATTACTGTTAAGGCACTGGAACCCCCCTCAATCATAGGGATAGTGGTTAACGGGTCATAGTCTAAGGATGTGCTTAACTGCTTTTTCCGCTCTTTCCAGCTACTCACCATCGCCACCTATTCTAAATGATGAAGAGCTATGCATCGGAACAGCCCCGCTATTTGTCTTTATATTTCCTGAAATCATGTTCATATTGACGTTGATCGACTTAATGAAATGACACTTTTCCTCAAATATAACTTCTTCGCCATCTTTAATGCTCAGCTCCATATAATCTGGGTCAAATCGGAGGCTGATACTTTTTGGTTCATCAGACAGCTTAAAGCTACCTTGTTCTTTTTCTCCCTCGCTGCTTAGAAGGAAAATCACCTCACAATCTCGATAATCCTCGAATATGTCATTTATATAAAACTCAAGTCCTGCTATATGATTTCTCTCATCTCGAATATTTTGAAAAGATGTCTCAATTCTTGTTGGTGTGTATATTGCAAAGGTATTCAGCAAGTGTGGATTCTTGGCTAAAGGAACAATATATTCATCTTCAAGTCTAGATATCGCCTCTTTCTTCTCGCGAAGAAACTCTTCTATGAACTCGCTCTCTATGATTGAGAAGTAATAGGTAGCTTTTGAACACAATGAAATAAATGGCTTGTATTCATTATCGCTAGCGTCATTGATTAAAAAATCGGTATCACTTTGTTCCCAGTCGAAAATCAAGCTGTGTTTCTTCGAGCTTGCATCTATCTCTAAATGCTCACTATTAATTAGTTGGTCGACTGCATCACGGCTTGACAAGTCGACGAAGAATGCGTATATATCGCCTTGAATATTTTTTCTCTTCCATCCATCAATCACATAGTCCAAGTCCGTTAATTTCCAATAAATTGAATGCCCATAAAAGATCTTGTAACTGCCATTAACTTTTTGACAGAAGCAAAGCGTCCTATAAACACTTTCCATTCAAACTGATATCCTTCTACGAGTTTATTTAATTTCCGATTTGGGTCGATTGCGGATGTACAACGTATCGTATAACACCGTGCTCTGCGGCAAATTTGGAGCGCAGCAGAAAATTTGTCCGGCAGCAGCACTTTGTTAGCCACGCTCGTGCCTTTGTGCTATATCAACGCACGCTTCATGCGTAAATAAGTCTGTACAGTGAATCATTGAATATTCATCCAGTTGATGAACAAATAATCTAGCATTGTCTGTTGGATCTCTAGAAATTTGAAACATATCACCATCATCCTCAGCAATGAAGCTCAAGTCGGTCCGCTCAACAATTTCGTCTTTCAAACCCGCGTGACGATATCGAACAGACTCAAGGTACACCACTCCACCGCTGTGTGTAATCTTGATTGAGTGAAAGTCAGGTTTTAGATAGTTTGGATATTTTTTCTTCAGATCAGGAAGAATTTCCACACCTCCGTCAGCTCCGACACGAGGCACAATAAATCCAACAGACTCTTCCATTAAGCCCCGGATGGCTTCTCTAATAGGAATCTGAAAAAACTCTCTGTTTGGTTTATAACGATACTCATCGAATCTTTTGTGAAGCCGCTTTTCAATTAACTCACAATCTGTAAGAAGATCATCGTAAACAACTATAAAATCGTCTGGAACTCCTGTTCCTCTCAACCCCTTTGTACGCTCACCAGATGATTTCTTGGTTAATCCGATTTTTACAAGTCCCTGCATTGCAGGGTTAATCATCACATAAACAAAACCTGTACTCATATTATTCCCTGGCTAACAGCGATTAGACCGCGTTCCGTAATATTGAATATACGAGAATTCTTCATAACAGCAGCGACCAACCGGCCCCGACATCAAATTACTCTATTTAATTCATGCAATTAGAAATCCAGCGCAACGGGCACCTGCAATATCGCGACTTCCACATTTTGTCATCTCAATATAACGGTATAAAAACGCAAAAGCCCAAAATGGCGCTCAGAGGGAAAGGCAACAGGCAGACAATCAAGAAAGGAAAACACCACATTCATCCCTGACCACACCCCCCAGCAACATCCCAGCCACCGGCACACAGACACAAAAACGCCCTGCCAAACGAGTGTAGCGTTCCGGCAGGGCGTTTCTATGCGGTCTTACAAGCTTTTACAAATTGGTCTGGTCGGTGTCATCAAACCCGGATTCAGAGATCCTCTACCGACGGCAACGCATCAAACGCCCCGTACCGGGATACCGCCACCGCTCCACAGCGGCAGGCGTAGGTCAGCGCTTCCTCGAATTTCTGATCATTGACCCAGCTTTCCAACTTGTCCCGGGCGATCCCTTGGGCCGCCATCTGATGCAACAGGCCGGCAACAAAAGCATCGCCGGCGGCGGTGCTGTCGATCATGTCGGCGGCGATGGGGGCGACCTGGGCGTTGCCGCCGGCCCAGTAGGCGTTGAGGGGGTTGCCGCCGTCGGTGATGAGGACGAGTTTGACGCCGGCGTCCAGCAGTTGTTGGACCAGTGTTTTCTCGTCGCCGTAGAGGGCTTCGAGTTCTTCGCGGCTGAGTTTGACCAGGTCGGAGGCGACCATGGCGTCCCAGATGGGTTCGGCCGGGGTGGTGCCATTGGGCCAGAGGTTGTGGCGGTAGTTGACGTCGAAGCTCACCAGGCAGCCGGCCTCGCGGGCCTGTTGCATGAGGTCGAGGGTGGTGTTGAGGATTTCGTCGTCGGTCAGGGTGTTGGAGCCGCAGTGGAAGATGGCGGGGCTGTCGAACACCGTGTCCGGCAGGTACTCCACACGATACAGCAGGTCGGCGCTGCGATTGCGGTAAAACGCGAAGCTGCGCTCGCCGTCGGGGTCGAGGCTGACGAAGGCCAGCGCCGTCATGGCGGCCGGCGTCTGGTGTAGGGCGGACGTATCCACGCCGTAACCGCTCATCGAGCGCACCAGCAGGTCGCCGAACATGTCCTTGCCCACTTGCCCGACAAACATGGCATCGCCACCGAGCTTGGCGACGCCGACCGCGACATTCGCTGGCGCGCCGCCGGGCTGTTCGAGGAACTTGCGTTGGCCAGCTTCGGGCAGGGCCAGCATGTCGATCAGGGCTTCACCGAAGGCGATGACCTTCATCATTATTGTTCTCCTGTTGTCTGCAATCCTTTTCCACGCTCAAGCGATGTTGGCACGGTTGGATGGGGAATCCTGTTGGAGGAAAGTCTAACCGTTGGTAGGGGTTGGGGGATATGGAGGGATGATGGAGATGACGCAGGACGCCAGCCCCCTCTCCCCAAATCCCTCTCCCGCCAGGGGCGAGGGGCTGAAAAGGTACAAACCGGGAGCCTGTTCAGGAGGATCGTGCACACGGCGGGGACTTTCCTGAAGGGTCGTTCAGGACAATGCCTCTTTTGAACTCAATCGAACTCGTGGTAGGTATCCAGTCGCTTCAGCCAGCCGGGCAGCCAGCGTTCCCGTTCGATCTTTTTGGGCGCGTTCTTCGCGCGCAGGGTCAGCACCTCGGCCGCGGCGTTGCGGAATTGGTCGAGGGGTGTGTCGCCGTCCACGCGGCTCATGCGTTCGAGCACCTGCAACAGGCCCCAACCCTGCCCCTGGTAGCGCTCGGACGGTGACAGGCCTTCGCCCTTGAAGTTGACGTAGTCGATCAGCGCGTAAGCGCCGCCCGGCGTCGCACTGAGGTTCTTGATGTGCTGGCTGATGGTGTCACGGCGGGCTTCCGGGGCGGCGTCGACCACACGCGCCAGCGCGGACTGGGCCCGCTTGAACATGAAGGCGGCCTGCACATCCTGGGTACGGTTTAGGAACTGGCGCAGGGATTCGACCCGTTCGCTGTCCTGCTGCGCCAGGTAGGCCTTCCGGTTCGGCCAGGGGGCGTCTTCGGGGTCGCCCTCCGCCAGCCAGTCCGGCAGGGTCACGCCCTGCTCGTCCATGTACTGGACCAGTTGCGGGAAGCTCTCCACAAACAGTCCTTCCACATCCGCCGGGTACCAGATGAAGTGCCCGATCCCCAGGGATGGAAACGCCTCCCCTTCGTTCCAGTGCACCAGGCACTCGACCTTTGCGGCGCATTCATTGCGGAAAATCTGCTGCCCGACCCGCTCGAGCTGGGCATCCGTGAGTTGGAGATCGAAATCCGGGGTGGGCTTGCTGCAGCCGGTGATGAGCAATGTGGCGGTTACGAGCAGGCCGGCGATTTGGGGACGAATGTGGGTCACTGCGCTCTCGGTTAGCGGGTCGGTTGAAAGATGCCGGGAGGATAACGCAATCCGCCCCCTGATTCGCTTGCCGTCTTGTCATACAGACCGCGTCACAAGGCCAAGATGACCTAAGGCATGATCATTTTGCGACCAACCACAGGCTGTGGAATGATCAGCTCAACCGGGCCGCTGCGGCCCTATTCCGGTCCGGAAATGGACCTTCTCTTCCCGACAAGGAGTTCAGGGTATGAAGACCCGCCGTCTGGGGCTGCTGGCAATGACCACCGTCGCCCTCGCTGGTTGTGCATCCACCGATTCCGGTTATCAGCCACCCAAAGTCGACAACACCCCCACCCACACCACCGCCGTCATCCACGCCACGTCCCGCATTGAAGGCAGCATCCTGCCCAATTTCCACGGCACGGAAACCGCCTACACCCGGGCGGACCGGCGCACCATCGACAACGAATCCAAGGTGGATTCCTGGTGGGCCAAGATGATGATGGACGACCTCCACACCGCCGACATGTTCCGCATGGACCAGAACCGCGCGATGAAGGTCAACTACAACAACCAGACTTACTACGAGTGCGGCATCAGCCAGTGCCCGAGCGTGATCAACATGCTCAACGCCGCCAGCAACGAGAGCGCGGACAAGGGAGAAGACACCTACGATCCGGAAGGCTCTGAAGCCTGCCCGCTGCAGTTGGTCGAGCATGAGTTCAATGTGGTGGATACCGGCCAGAGCAAGACACTGCACGGTTACCCGGCGCATCTCTACCAGGCCACCTGGGACCTGATCTACGAGGACGACAACCGCCAGCAGAACACCAACAAGCTGGTGATCGAATTCTGGACCACCCCGCCCACCGGCGAGATGAAGCAGATCTGGGCGATTCACCAGAAGGCGACGGATGCCTATGTCGAGCAGGCCGACCTGGACCACAATCCACTGGCCCGGTTCCTGCCGGAAGACGTCTTCCGCGCTGTGTCGGCCTTTAGTGGCGATACCGACAGCAGTACCCAGCAATGGCACAACGAAGTGACCCGGAAACTGGCCACCATCCAGGGCTACCCGCTGAGTATTGAGCTGGACTGGTCTCTGGAAGCCCATGCCTGCGAGGAGGCCGCGCCGCAAACGGCCTCATCAGACAGTGCCAGCGATCCGCTGGGCGCGCTCAAGGACATGGCCAGCAACGTGGTGGGCGATGCGGTGAAAGATCAGTTCGCCGGCGACGAAGGCGCCCCGATCTTCAGCTACCGCTATGACGTGCAGAGTGCCAGCATCGCGCAGGTGCATGACAGCGTCTTCACCGTGCCCAAGGGCTTCCGCGAGAAGCCGCTGCCGGACTGGGTGCAGAAGTAGGTTCGTACCCTGCCGGGGCCTTTACTGGGGCTCCGGCAGGTCGGGCGAGGTATTGTCGTCGTCGGCCAGGAACGATGTCCAGATTTCATGGGTGCGTGCCTTGGTCAGGCGAAGCTTGCACTCACCGCGCTTTTGCACCCGTATGGTGTCGTCACCCCACCGGCGGAAGACGGTATCGCAGTGCTTGGTGCGATAGGCTTCCCAGGCTTCCTGGGATTCGTTGATCAGGCGGATCGTGGACTCTTCGTCCTTGTTGCGCTGCAGGCTGGCCTCGAGGTACTTGTCCATCTCCCCTTCCGCCTGGTCCACCGCTTTGGCGTTGCACAGTTCGATGTCCATCGTGGAGACCGGGTTCTTGCAGTCGTCGCCGGCGGCCAGCGCAAGGCTGGACGCCCCCAATAGCAGCAGTGTGATCAGAAGTCTCATGGTTTCCTCCCTTTCAGTGCCTGTTCATCAAACCCGCTATGGGAAATGAAATGCCACCCGGATCGCAAGGGCGGATCAGCGTGTGGCATGCCCCGGGTAAACTTTTTCCGCGTCGGGGCGGCGATAGTCGCGGAACACACCAATCTCCCAGGGGCGAATCGCCAACATCAGGCTCATGCCGTAGCGCTCCTCCAGAGGCAACGATAAATCTTCCTGATGACAGTGGCGGAAGTCCAGCGCCAGGCGACGCAGCTTCTGTTGCATGATGTCGTTCGAACGGGGCGACAGCATGCCGTTGAGGAACAACCGCAGCTCGCCGGGCCGGTTAAAGCGGCAGTGGAAGAAATCCCCCTGCACCTGATCCTCGAAAAAGCGCTGGATCGGACCGTTCTTCTGCCAGTGGAAATCGTGGGTGATCAGCGGCTTGATGCGATTGCCCGGCAACAGCTCGATCAGCCCCATGCGGTCCAGCTGGGCCAGACGGTTGATGACGTCGTGTTCGCTGAGCTCATACGCCGCCAGGATCTGCTCGAAATGCCACCGATTCAGCGCGCAGATCGCCACGATGAGCAGCGGGATGTCCGACACCAGTTGCTGTTCCTGGTCGGTCGTTAACGCATCCACCCGGGCCTCCGGCTCCAGTCGGCGCATCAGGTCGCTGATCTCCAGGCCCATTAACGCGCAGACCTGATCCAGGCGTTTCAGCGAAAACTGCCTTTCCGCAAACAGCCGCTTCACGCTGGCTTCCGACAACGACAGCTCGGCGGCCACCTGCTGGTAAGTGAGGCCATGCTCCCGCAGGACTTTCTTGAGGGCGTCGATGATGGCGGTGGTCTGGGCCATAGAATTCGGGTCTCCGGATTGCGAGTGGTTGATGGCAGCTCAAAGATACCCGCATGCCTGTGGTTCGTAGGTTGGGCTGACGCAGGAAGCCCAACGATGACCCGCCCGCGGCCCTGTACGGATTCCCCTTCCATGCCGGTTCAACACGGCTACGCTTGTTGGGCTTCCTGCGTCAGCCCAACCTACGATTGAGTCTTGATCGGGCACCTTCGGCGCCTCAGAAGCTGAAGCGTCTGCTACATGGAACGGCGAACATCTCGGCATATAGTATCGCCAGGTAATACCCCATAGCCAATCCCATGCAACTATTTGGCTTTTTCTGGTGCCCATCGCCCCACCCAACCACAGTGTCTCCAACAGCGGCACACGCCGCATTCAACAAGAAAGCACGAACCGGAGGCTGTATGGATAACGAACTCAGTAGCAACTCGACCGGCTGGTTGTTCTTTGTGAAGGCATCGTTCGCGATTGCCCTGGTGGCCACCGCGGTGGGCATTGTGTTTACGCCCACCGACCTGCTGGTCAAAGGCTACATGGCGATCTGTGCCCTGTTCCTGGTGAGCACCACCATCACCCTGTCCAAGACCATGCGCGACGAGCACGAAGGCAAACGCATCCACAATCGGATCTCCGAGGCCCGGGCCCAGCAGATCCTGAAAGAATACGGGGAGTGAGCGCCATGATGATCTGGAGAAAAGTCGGCACCCTGTTCCGCGCCTCCGCCTGCGAACCGGCGGAGAAACTGGTGGACGCCAACGCCCTGCGCATCATGGCGCAGGAGCTTCGAGAGACGGAAGACGCCATGATTGTCGCCCGGCGCGAACTGGCCGGGCTGATGGCCGAATCCAAGCAACTCGCCCGCAGCAACGACCAACTGGCCGAGGGCATTACCCGCCGTGAGAATCAGGCGCGGGAAGCCCTCGATAAAAGCGAAGACGCGTTGGCCGGCGAGTTGGCCGAGCGCATCGCCGAAGACGAAAACACGCTGGCCGAACAGCGCCAGCAAGCCCAATACCTGGCGCAGCAGGAGCAGACTCTGCGCAAGCAACTCTCTGCAGCGGCCCGACGCCTGCAGCACTACAAACGGGAGCTGAGTCTGGCCAAAGCCAACCGCAACGCGGAGCAGGTGTTGAAGCAATTGGGCAGTCACACCACCGGACTGAACAGCCGGATGAGCGACCTGGCGTCGTCCGCCGACCGCATTAAATCGCAGCAGACGCGGAATGCGGATGTGAATGAGAGTTTGCGGGAGCTGGCTGAAGAGGACGAAGGCCAGGATCTGGATCGCAAGCTGGAGAGTGCGGGGATCAGCACCGGGAAGCATGATGCGAAAGCGGTGTTGGCGCGGTTGCGGGGTGGTGAGGCGCGCACGGCGTCGCCTTCCAGCCCCGAGTGAATATGGGCGCCTGACGGCGCCTCAGAAGCTGAAGCGTCTGCTACATGCCCGAGTTGACCGAAAATGTAGCCGATGCTTTAGCTTCGGAGCAGCCTGCAAGGCTGCCAGAGAACACACACACCCTCTCAGGGCTCGGGAAAATACGCCTCTTCCTGGCTCAGCTGCTTGCGCAACTCCATCAACCGTTTGGCCGAATCCCGCAGCTTCAGGTCGCGAGGTTCCTTGGGCACCCATTCCGGGACCGGGGTGGGATTTCCTTCTTCATCCACCGCCACCATGATGACGGTGCAGCGGGTGGTCAGGCTGCGTTCTTCCCGGGTCGGGTAGCCGGCCCTCACTTCCATGGCGATGTGCATGGAGGTGTTGCCGGTCATGATCACCTTGGCGGCGACTTCAACGAGCTGCCCCACCAGGATGGGTTTGACGAAGCGGATGCCGCCGGCATAGGCGGTGATGCAGTACTTGCCGCTCCACCCGGCCGCACAAGCGTAGGCCGCGAGGTCGATCCAGCGCATCACGGCGCCGCCGTGTACCTTGCCACCAAAATTCTGGTCCCCGGGTTCCGCCAGGAAGCGCAATGTAATCTGTCGTTCAGTTCCCGGCATACCGGCTCCAATCCATCACCCAACAAAAGACTACTGTCTCAACTTCCGGGGCGAATGACGAGCGTTTACGGGGCAATTTAGACCAAGAGCTAACGGCTGGCTGACCACCAGGGGTACAACAACGGTCGACGTGACTAATCCACTCCGGGGTATTTGGGCCGCGGTACGGGCGTGCAGTGCTTGAACGCCTCACCCTTGGTGCCTCCGCCCACGACTTTGTACGGAGCAAAGCAGCGCTGGCTTTCCCGGTAGCGTCTCATTTGGGCTTCGTACCGTTCTTGCTGTTGCTCATGAGTCAGCCGGGTTCCGGGACCGGGCGATTCGGGGAGCGACTGGGGCTCGGCTTGTTGGGGCTTCACTTCAGCCGGATTTGCGCCAGCTTCTTCGGCACGCTGCTCTTGTTCGTGCCGATATTCCCTCGCGGCGTCGGCTGCCTCGCGGGCCGATTCGGCGATCGCCTCGGCCGACTTCCGCTCGCGGGCCGACGGATGACCGCTATCGATATCGAGCGTTTCACCCTGCGCTTCGTAGGCCTTCGGAATATGATCCCCGAAATGGACGTTGCCATCCTTATCCACCCAGCGATAGACCTCTGCACTGACCAGACCAGGCATTGCGCATAAAAAACCGATCGCGACGACGAAACTCCGGAACCCCATGACCAACATCCTTTGCCGGGACAACCATTCCGTTATCCCGAACTATAGACCATGGACCCGCTCTGCCCAGCGACCCGGTTCTGTCAACAGCGATGAGACACCGGACAAGCGTCGCTGTCCCGCTCCCACTGGATGGTGACGTGGTTGATGTTGAAGTCATGGCGCAGCTTGCCTTCCAGGGTTTCCAGCAGGGCGTCGTCGGAGGCCGGGTCCGGCTTGACCAGATGGGCGGTCAAGGCGTTTTCGGTGGTGCTCATGGCCCATATGTGCACGTGGTGGACGCCTTCCACGCCCGGCAGGTCATTGAGCACCGTGTGGACCTCATCCGGGTCGATACCGGAAGGTACGGCGTCCAGGCTGAGGTTGAGCGATTCCTTGAGCAGTCCCCAGGTGCCGATCAGGATGACGGCAACGATGGCCAGACTGACGACGGGGTCAATCCAGGTCTGCCCGGTCCACAGGATCACCAGGCCAGCCACCGCGACGCCCAGCGACACACCGGCGTCCGCCGCCATGTGCAGGAAGGCACCGCGGATGTTCAGGTCTTCTTTCTGACCGGCCATGAACAGCATCATGGTCGCAGCGTTGATCACCACGCCAATCAGCGCCACGACGATCACGGTCATGCCGGCCACTTCCGGCGGATTGGCGAAGCGGCGGATCGACTCCCAGGCGATGCCGCCGATGGCGACCATCAGCACCAGCGCGTTGATCAGCGCCGCCAGGATGGTGGTTTTCTTCAGCCCGTAGGTGCGCCATTTGGTGGCCGCACGCTGGGCCAGCCAGGCCGCGCCCCAGGCCAGGATGAGGCCCAGTACATCGCTCAGGTTGTGCCCGGCATCCGCCAGCAGGGCCATGGAATCCGCCAGTACGCCGTACACCGCTTCCACCACGACGAAAAACACGTTGAGCAGAATGCCGATGGCAAACGCACGGTTGTGAGCCATCCCGTGCGCGTGTCCGTGGGCATGGCCGTGATGCGAGTGACCGTGGTGGTGATGGGCGTGAGACATGGAAACGGGCTCCTTGATTGTGGTTGACGCTATTAAAAACCCTGAAGTGGTTACAGGGTCAAGCCATCACACACGTCGGGAGTCAGCGGCCCGTCTTCAGCCCGTCTGTTCTTCGGCACATTCCACGCAAATGGTGGTCTGGGGCAGGATCTTGATTCGCTCGGGGTTGATGAATTCACCGCAGTATTCGCAGATGTCGCCCTCACCTTCTTCAATGCGACGAAGCGCCCGTTCCACCTGTCGTAATTCTTCACGGGCCTCGACATCCAGTCCGTCGACGACTTCATCATTCTGTCGCTGGACGGCCTGCTCGGCGAAATCGGCTTCCAGGGGGCCACCGTCGCGGTGTTGGTGGGCGGAATACTTATCGATGCGCGCTTTGAGTTCATGGCGCAGGTCGGTCAGGAATTCGGTGCGATCGGTCATAGGGGTACCTCGCTCAATCGAGAACCGTACTCTCACTATAGGCGTTTACGTATTAACTGACGCAAGACAATAGTTAGACCGTAAGATTGCCGTTTTGTCCCCCAAGTCGGTCTGTCGCTGGAACTGCGCTAAAGTCATCGGGTAACCATCCCCGTTTTGTGCTCACTGTGCGCATCGCCATGCCAAGGAGTTTGCCCGTGTTCCATCGCCTGCTTCCGATCTGCGGCCTTGTCCCGCTTCTGCTTGTCGGTTGTGCTCACTGGACGCCGGAGCCGGACTCGCCGCCTTCCCTGCCACCCATGCATTCCATCCTGAATACGCCGGTGATCGACGGTGACACGGGCCAGCCCATTACCGTGGAAGCGTTGGCGGCCAAATGGCGGGATGCCGACGTGGTGGTGATTGGCGAGCTGCACGGCCATAACGGCGCGCACCTGCTGGAGGCCCGCATGCAGGCAGCCCTTTATGCCGAGCATCCGGATCAGGTGTTGTCGCTGGAGCCGTTCAACGTGGATCACCAGCCGGAACTGGACCAATACCTGGCCGGCAAGCTGGGCGAAGCGGAGATGATCGAAGACGCCGAAGCATGGGAAAACTACCGGGCGGGCTACCGGCCGCTGGTGACTTTCGCCGCGGAACTGGGCCTGCCGGTGGTGGCCGCTAACGCGCCGACATTGGCCGTCCGCTGCGTGGGCCGGGAGGGTCCGACGGCGCTGGACCGGCTGGATCCAGATCTGCAGGCACTGCTGCCGAAGCAGCCTTTCCTGAGCGACCCGAATTATCGCGAGCGTTTCTTCGCGGCCATGGGCGGCCACGGTAGTGGCAGCGGTGGCGACAATCCGTTAGAGAACCGTTACAAGGCGCAGCTCCTGCGGGACAACACCATGGCGAGTCGCATCCTGCAGGCACTGAAAGCCCATCCCGGCGCCCAGGTGCTGCATGTTACGGGGGTATTCCACAGCGAGGGCCGGCTGGGCACGGTAGCGTTGCTGCAGGCCCGGGATCCGGATCTCAAAATACGAGTCCTGACGCCCGTCACGGTGAGCAATCCGACACATCCCACCTACGGCGCCGACGACCTGAGTGGCGGGGATGCCGTTTACCTGCTGGCCCCGCTGCCGCCGGAATACGTCGATCAGTCCCGCATGATCGACGCGATACGCCAACAGTTCGCGGACGCCCGGGACATGGAATGCCCATGACCGGGCGCCCGTCAGCGCTGCGTTAAAGCCGGGCGCCGGGGATATCGCTGCCGGCTTCGTCCTCCGGGACGATCTCGGTTTCGGCAAGGGCACCGGCGAGCCAGCGCTCCATGGATTCGTGATGGCGCAGCCGCGCCGCGTACTGCTGGGCGCCGTCCGACAGTGGTGTGCCGTAGGTCAGGAAGCGCCAGGCCACCGGCGCGTAGAAGCAGTCGGCGATGGAGAAATCACCGAACAGCCAGGGGCCGTCCTCTCCGTAACGGGTGGTGCAATCGGTCCAGATGCGGTCCACTCTTTCGACATCCGCCTTGGCGGCCTCGGACAGTTCAATCAGGCGACGGGCGCGGCAGTTCATGGGCATTTCCGAACGCAGGGCCGACAGGCCGGAATGCATTTCCGCACAGATCGCCCGCGCATGGGCCCGGGCCCGCAGATCCGCCGGCCAGCCACGGCCGTCCAGGTAGGCTTCGGACACGTATTCGCAAATGGCCAGGGAATCCCAGACGGTCAGACCGCCGTCGATCAGGACCGGCACACGGGAAGTCGGTGAATAACGCCCGAGCCGAACCTTCAGGCCATCCTGCTGGAGCGACTCTTCGATCTCCTCAAATTCAAGACCGAATGCCGACATCAGGAGCCAGGGTCGCAGGGACCAGGATGAGTAATTCTTGTTGCCGATGACCAGTTGCATCATGACCTCCCGTTTCTGATCTGCCGAGTGAGCCCCGACAACAGGCCTAACGCCATCCATGACCGCTGTTGGAGTCGTCTGAATATAGCATTGATCCCTGTCTCAACCCATGGCCCCGGTCGCCGTTTGATGGCCCTCCGATGGGCGCTCGATCTGTGCAGGAAATCGATATGTTCAATTCCGTGGTGGCTTCCTATGCTGATGGTTGAACCCTCAGCAAAAAGGAGATTGCAGAATGGGCGTTCAACCCAAGTGGTTACCCGCATTCGCGCTGGTGATGGCATCCGGACTGGCCCAGGCAACGCCGGCACCCGACGATGCATCGGTCTATTTCATCACGCCCGAGGATGGCGCGACGGTCAGCTCCCCCGTCACCGTGCGGTTCGGACTGACAGGCATGGGCGTGGCGCCGGCCGGCACCGACAAGGCGGACACCGGCCACCACCACCTGTTGATTGATGCGGACGGTCTGCCGCCGAAAGGCCAGCCCATCCCTTCCGACGACCACCACAAGCACTTCGGCGGCGGTCAGACCGAAACCCGACTGGACCTCTCACCCGGCCAGCACACACTCCAGTTATTGATGGGCGACCAGAATCACATTCCCTTCGATCCACCGGTGGTCTCGAAAAAGATCACCATCACGGTGACCGAGTAACGCTGGCCCCCTCAATCCAGTCCGTCAACTGACGGACTGGAGAACCCGGTTTGATGGTGTGGTTTTCCAAGCCGTATTGCTGTCGGCATCGATGCTGTAGCTGTCGGCTTTCACCGTGTCGACAAAGCGCCAGTCGGAACGGGCCTCGTCCGGGGTCAGGGTGAGTTTGAGGTAGCCGCGCTGGTTGGCGTTGCTGTATTCAAGATCGTCGATCAGGGTGACCAAAGCCTCTTCGACCTGGGCGATGCTGTCCGACGGCACTTGCAGATACGTCTCCAACCCAGGCGAGCTGACAGACGCCGTCGCGAATTCCACGCCCACCGCTGTGCCGCCATTACTGGTGTCCAGGTGCAGGTTGTTGGCCCAGGCGTTGTGGGTGTCCCCTGCCAGGACGACCAGATTCTTGTCGGCCTCTTTGAAGATCTTGAGCACCTGCTCCCGCTCGTAGTAATAGCCATCCCAGGCGTCGAGGTTGTAGGGAAGTACGTTCGTGATCCGCGCTTCCTCCTCACTGCTAACTGAATCAGGATACCGCTGCTTGATATCCACCAGTTGCTGAATCGCCTGCACGATCGCCAGCGTATCCCCACTTTCATAAGCCACTAACAGCTCCGCCGGGAACAGCATCCGCCCCATCAGAACCTGCTGTCCGAGTATCTGCCAGCGGGCGTTAGATAGCTGGACTTTATTGCTCAACCAGCTGAACTGCTCGGCCCCGATCATCTCCCGGTTCGGATCTTCGACGTCCGCCTCGAATGCCCCCTCATCAATGCCGCCAGAACCGTCCAGATAATCGTCGTAGTCCAGCTGCTTGTCCCGCGCAATCAACCGGGTATCGAGCATGTAAAGACTGGCGAGGTCACCAAATTCAAAGCTGCGATAGATGGTTTCTGTGTTATCCGCACTGGCCGGGCGCACCGGCATCCACTCGAAGTAGGCCTGGAGCGCCTGCATCTTGCGATCCTGGTAGTCGCCTTCCGTGGAGGGCTGGTGGTTTTCGGCCCCGTTCTCCCAGGCGTCGTTGGCCACTTCGTGGTCGTCCCAGACTGCGATGAGCGGCCAGCGGGCATGCATGGCCTGGCAGTCGCTGTCCGCCCGGTAAAGCGCGTAGCGAGTCCGGTACTCGTCCAGGGTGATTGTTTCCGTGTTGCTGTTGTCGGGCAGCGCGCGGCCGATGGCTTCTGCACCGTCGGTGCCGTACTGACCCTCACCGTACTCGTAGATGAAGTCGCCCAGATGCAGGACCGCATCGAGGTCGGTCTCCTTGGCAATTTCCGCGTAAACGTTGAAATAACCGGCCGGGTAGTTGGCGCAGGAAACGACGGCAAACGCCGCCTGGTCGACGACGCCTTCCGGCAAGGTTCTGGTCTGTCCCACCGGCGACGTACCGGCGTCATTGGACTTGAAACGATAGAAATAGGTGGTGCCGGCAGACAGGTTCAGCACGTCCACTTTCACGGTGAAATCGTTGTCCGCCGTGGTCTGCGTGGTGCCGGAATGCACCAGTTGGTTGAAGTCCTCGTCCTCGGCCACTTCCCAGCCTACGGACATGGCGCTGGTGTTGCCGTCATTCGGGGTCAGGCGGGTCCAGAGCATCACGCGGTCCTGCAGCGGATCGCCGCTGGCTACGCCGTGGTCGAAACTGATCGCGCGTTCACGATCCTCTTCGGTGGACCCGGACAGGCAGCCCGACAGACCAGTGGATACGGCAACCGCGCCGGCACTCAGGGCCGAAACACGCAGGAACTCGCGACGGGTCAAACGCTTCATGACAAATCCTTTTGTAGTGGAGTCTGTTTATTGTGAAGTCTTTTATTCGAGGCCGAACTTACGCTCGAAGAATGACAATCCGATGGCGACCGCTTCCTGCCATAGTTCGCAAAACACAAAGAATACCCAAGCCGTCCCCCGCAAAAACAGTGCCGTATCCGGCGTCAGTCATTGAACCTGACAGGTTGGCACCGCACCAGGACGGCCAACGATGCCCACTTACGCACCAAATCAGTGCGTATATGACCGTCAGGCCAGCCGGAATCCAGCCGCTGACTTCAACGGGCAAGGCGGCCTGCGGGCATTTGGATGAGGTTGGCACTCACTTTGCTCTCTCGTGAGTGTGAGGAATCAAATGGCCAGTCGCCACTGAGGGAGGCGGCAGCGTCCCCGATTCACGACAATCTGACGCAACACCAATAGACAGCTAGGGTTCCGGTCGGCCACAAGCCGACGCCTGGTCCGAGAGCGGTCGACCTTCTTGCAAGGTTACACGGCGGGACAAAAGCCCGGGAGGACAATCAATGGCGCGCTCGCCATCTGATTCCTCTCGCTGCTTTACGAATCACTCGACACCCGCTTGCCAAGGAGGTCACGATGACCCGTAAGCTGTACACAACGATCACCCTGCTCTTCTCTCTCGCGTTCACACCCGTGGCGTTCGCCAAGGACACCTTCAACGTCTGCTGGTCGATCTATGTCGGCTGGATGCCCTGGGGCTATGCCGAGGACTCCGGCATCATCGACAAATGGGCGGACAAGTACGGCATCGACATCAACGTCGTGCAGATCAACGACTACATCGAGTCCATCAACCAGTACACCGCTGGCCAATATGATGCCTGCGCCATGACCAACATGGACGCGCTGACCATTCCCGCCGCCGGCGGCGTGGACTCTACTGCCCTGATCGTGGGCGATTTCTCCAACGGCAACGACGGCATCGTGCTCAAGGGCAAGGACAAGCTCGAGGACATCAGAGGCCAGAAGGTCAACCTGGTGGAGCTGTCCGTCTCCCACTACATGCTGGCCCGCGCCCTGGAAACCGTCGGCATGACCGAGCGTGACCTCACCGTGGTGAACACCTCCGACGCGGACATGGTCTCCGCCTACACCAGCGACGACGTCACCGCGGTCGCCACCTGGAACCCGCTGCTCAGCGAGATCAAAACCATGCCGGACAGCCACCTGGTGTTCGACTCGTCCAAGATCCCGGGCGAGATCATCGACCTGATGGTGGTGAACACCGATGTGCTCAAGGACAACCCCAAGCTGGGCAAGGCCCTGACCGGCGCCTGGTACGAGATCATGGGCAAGATGCAGGGCGACAGCGATGAGGCGATCAAGATCCGCAAGGCCCTGGCCGACGCGTCCGGCACGGACCTGACCGGCTACGACAGCCAGCTGGACAGCACCCGCATGTTCTATGACCCGGCCAAGGCGGTGGCCTTCGTCAACGGCACCGAGCTGAAAGAGACCATGCAGAAAGTGGCGGAGTTCTCCTTTGAGCACGGCCTGCTGGGTGAAGGCGCGCCGGATGCCACGTTCATCGGCGTGGAAACACCGGCCGGCACCTATGGCAACAGCGGCAACACCCAACTGCGCTTCACACCGGACTACATGAAGATGGCCGCGGACGGCGATCTCTGATCCCGCACCTCTGAACCGGCCGGTCCTTCGGGACCGGCCGTCATGAACCCGACGCCGGAACCTGTCCCATGAAGAAACTGATCAACCGACATCCGGGCATCGTGAGCCGCTGGGCGCTGGGATTGCTGCCCTTCCTGCTGATTGCGGTGATCTACACCGCCGCCTCGACCGCACGCCTGGAAGAGAATCCCAACGACAAGCTGCTGCCATCGGCCAGCGCCATGGCGGACGCCATGCACCGGATGGCTTTCGAGCCCAGCAAGCGGACTGGCGATTACGTGCTCTGGACCGACACCGCCGCCAGCCTGCAACGCCTGGCCATCGGCGTCGGCCTGGCCGCCCTGGTGGGTCTGGTGTTCGGGATCGCCAACGGCGCCATTCCCTTGTTCCGGGCCGGGCTGTCGCCGTTGATCACCGGGATATCGCTGGTGCCGCCCATGGCGATGTTGCCCATCCTGTTTATCGCCTTCGGCCTGGAAGAGTTGGCCAAGGTCATGCTGATTTTCATCGGCATCACGCCCTTCCTGATCCGCGACCTGCAACAGCGCACCGAGGAAATCCCGGAAGAGCAGATCATCAAGATGCAGACCCTCGGCGCCAACACCTGGCAGATCATCGTGCGGCTGGTCTGGCCCCAGATCATGCCCCGCCTGATCGCCGCCGTGCGCCTGTCGCTGGGTTCGGCGTGGCTGTTCCTGATCGCCGCCGAAGCCATCGCGGCCACCGACGGGCTGGGCTACCGGATCTTCCTGGTGCGGCGTTATCTCGCCATGGACGTGATCCTGCCCTACGTGGTCTGGATTACACTGCTGGCGTTTGTCATCGACCTGGTGCTGCGCCGCTACTCCGCCTGGCGCTACCCCTGGTTCCACGGCCGCACCGCCTGAGGAGGACAACGATGGCAACGCTTGAACTGAAAAGCCTCTGGAAGGAATACGGCGACGACGTGGTGCTCGAACGCCTCAACGCCACCGTGGAAACCGGTGAATTCGTCACCATCGTCGGCGCCTCCGGCTGCGGTAAGACCACGTTCCTGAAAATGCTGCTGGGTACCGAATCCCCCACCCGCGGAGAGCTCTTGCTCGATGGCAAGCCGATCCCGGACGAACCGGACGAGACCCGCGGCATCGTGTTCCAGCGCTATTCCGTGCTGCCCCACCTGACCGCCGAGCGCAACGTGATGCTGGCCGGCGAGCTGGAGTCCAGCCGCTTCCTGGGCCACACCTTTGGCCGGATGCGTCTGGCCCTGCGCAACGAGGCCCGGCAGATGCTGGAAGACGTGGGCCTCGGCCACGCCATGCACAAGTACCCGCACGAGCTGTCCGGCGGCATGCAGCAGCGGCTGGCCATCGCCCAGGCGCTGATGAAGAAGCCCCGCATCCTGCTGCTGGACGAGCCCTTTGGCGCGCTGGACCCCGGCATCCGCCGGGACATGCACAAGCTGGTGCTCAAGCTGTGGCGGGAACAGAACCTGACCGTGTTCATGATCACCCACGACCTGGAGGAAGGCTTCTTCCTCGGCACGCGCTTGTGGGTTTTCGACAAGGACCGGCTCGACCCGCAGGCCCCGGGAGCCTATGGCGCCCGCATCACCTACGACCTGCCGGTGGGCCGGGACGACGCCCACACACTGGATTCGATTGCGGACCGGGTGGACTCCACCGCCCGGGCCCTGAACGACTGATCACGCACGAGGAGAGACACGATGAGCGACGCGCTGATCTACAACACCACGCTGCCGGGCGGCCATCACTGGTCGTTCCGCATGCGCCGCGGGACCCGCCTGCGCCTCACCGATCTGGACGGCGGCGCCAACGTGGCCCTGCTGTTCTACAACCCGGAAAACCTGCTGGAGCGCTACAACGCGCCGGACACCCTCAAGGGCCAGCACACGTTCAAACTGACCCGCGGCAACTGCCTGTATTCCGACATGGGCCGCAGCATGGCCTCCATCGTCGAGGACAGCTTCGGCTGGCACGAGACTGTCTGCGGCAACCTGAGCGACGCCGCCTGCCTGAAAAAGTACGGCGAGCACGGCTACCAGGAAAACCGCAACGACTGGTTCCTCAGCGGCGAGCAGAGCTTCCTGACCGAGCTGGCCAAATACGGCCTGACTGAGCGGGACATGGCTGCCAACCTGAACCTGTTCTCCAAGGTGTACACCGACGACGCCGGCAACCTGGCCTACGACCCGTCGGCTTCCGAAGCCGGCGCCCAGGTGACCCTGCGCTTCGACATGGACACGCTGGTGCTGCTGCACACCTGCCCGCACCCGCTCAACCCGGCCAGCGACTACCCCCGGCACCCGGTGCGCGTCGAGTTCCTCACCGGCGAGCCGATGACGGCGGACGACATTTGCCTGAATCACCGGCCGGAAAACCGCCGCGCCCTGGAAAACACCCGACTTTACTACCTGGATCCGATCCAGAGCCTGGACAACGCCTGAGGAGACCGTCTGATGATTCGAGAAAGCCAACGCCAGATGGACGACGCCCGCTTCCGCCAGGTGGTGCCCGCCGGCGATTACTTCATCCACCGGATCAAGGCCGGTGAAACGTTCCGTATCCTCGACCTGGAAGGCAACCAGGCGGCGGACACGCTGTTCTTCAATGCCGACGAACCGGCCGAGCGCTACAGCTTCATGGACACCACCCGCGAACAGGGCAATGTTTACCTGTCCGCCGGCACGGTGCTGATGTCCAATCGGGGTAACCCGCTGCTGGAGATCGTCGCCGACACCTGCGGCCGTCACGACACCCTCGGCGGGGCCTGCGCCAGCGAGAGCAACACCGTGCGCTACGCGCTGGACAAGCGCTGCATGCATTCCTGCCGGGACAGCTGGATGCTCGCCATCAACCGCCACGACGAGTTTGGCCTGGCCAAGCAGGACATTACACACAACATCAACTTCTTCATGAACGTGCCGGTGACGGCCAGCGGCGGGCTGACCTTCGAGGACGGCATCTCGGGCGCCGGGAAATACGTGGAGCTGGAAGCAAAAATGGACGTCACCGTGCTGATCTCCAACTGCCCCCAGCTCAACAACCCCTGCAACGGCTACAACCCGACGCCGATCGAAGTGGCCATCTGGTCGGCCTGACGACCAGCGACCCGGCTCCCCTGCGAGCCCCGTGAGGGACGACCCTGACGGCCGGATTATTCAGGCGGGACGACCCGCCCGTTCAGGATCACCACCATGTTCAACAAGGTACTGATTGCCAACCGGGGGGCCATCGCCACCCGCATCATCCGCACCCTGAAGGCCCTGAATCTTACCAGCGTTGCGGTCTACGCCGACGCGGACGCCGATTCCCTGCACGTGCGCCAGGCCGACGAGGCCTACCCGCTGGGCACCGGCAACGCCAGCCAGACCTACCTGGACCAGGACAAACTGTTCGCCATCATGCGCGAGGCGGGCGTGGATGCCGTACACCCCGGCTACGGGTTCCTGAGCGAGAACCCGGGCTTCGTGGAACGCTGCGACGCCGAAGGCATCGCCTTTATCGGCCCCACGCCGGACCAGATGCGGGACTTCGGCCTGAAACACACCGCCCGCCAACTGGCGGAAGCGGCCAACGTACCCCTGCTCCCCGGCACCGGCCTGCTGACCGATTGCGACCACGCCCTGTCGGAAGCCAACCGCATCGGTTACCCAGTGATGCTCAAGAGCACGGCCGGCGGGGGCGGCATCGGCATGCAGGTGTGCGCCGACGCCGGCGCCCTGATCAAAGCCTGGGACAGCGTGCGCCGGCTCAGTGCCAACAACTTTGCCAACGACGGCGTGTTCCTGGAGAAATACATCGAGAAGGCCCGTCACATCGAGGTGCAGATCTTCGGTGACGGTGCGGGTCAGGCGATGGCGCTCGGCGAGCGGGATTGCTCCGCCCAGCGCCGCCACCAGAAAGTCATCGAGGAAACCCCGGCCCCCAACCTGCCGGACGACGTGCGCGCGACTCTGCACGATACCGCCGAGCGGCTGATGGCCTCGGTGAATTACCGCAACGCGGGCACGGTGGAGTTCATCGTCGACCAGGCCACCAATGCCTTCTACTTCCTGGAGGTGAATACCCGCTTACAGGTGGAGCACGGCGTGACTGAGCAGGTGTTCGGCGTCGACCTCGTGGCCTGGATGGTCAAACTGGCCGCTGGCGAGCTCACAAACCTGACGGAGTTGGCCGAAGGACTGACACCGCAAGGTCATGCCATCCAGGTGCGCGTTTACGCCGAGGACGCCAACAAGGACTTCCAGCCCTGCGCCGGTCTGCTGACTACCGTGCGCTTCCCGGAAGCGGACGGCGAGGCCACCCGCATCGACCACTGGATCGAGGCCGGTCTTGAAGTCTCCCCGCTCTACGACCCGATGCTGGCGAAAGTGATTGTTCACGCCGCTGACCGGAATCAGGCGCTGGCTGCGCTGGATCAGGCGCTCTCTGAGACGGTCATCGAAGGCATCGAGACCAATCGGGATTATGTCCGCGACGTGCTGGCCGATGGCGTGTTCGCGGATGGCCTGATGACCACCCGCTACCTCAATGATTTCCTTTTCAAACCCGCCACGCTGGATGTGCTGGCTGCGGGCACGATGACCACCATCCAGGACTATCCGGGCCGCTCCGGCTACTGGCCGGTCGGCGTACCGCCCTCCGGCCCCTTCGACAGCCTCAGCTTCCGGCTGGGCAACCGGCTGCTGGGCAATGATGGCTCGGCAGCAGGTCTGGAATTCACCCTCAACGGCCCCACCCTGCGCTTCAATACCGACACCGTGATCGCGCTGACCGGCGCCGATATGCAGGCCACGCTGGATGACGAGGCCGTTGAGCGATTCTGCGCCGTGGCGGTTCAGGCCGGGCAGACCCTCAAGCTGGGCAAGGTGCAGGGCCAGGGTGCCCGCGCCTACCTGGCCATCGGCGGCGGCATCCAGTGCGAGCCGTACCTGGGCTCGCGCAGCACCTTCACCCTGGGTCAGTTCGGCGGCCATGGCGGCCGGGCCCTGCGCACCGGTGATGTGTTGCACCTGTTGCCGGAGCAGACGACGTCATCCGAAGCGCTGCCGACATCGGTCCGACCGGCGCTGAACGATCGCTGGACCATCCGGGTGACCTACGGGCCCCACGGCGCCCCCGACTTCTTCACCGAGAACGACGTCGAGACCTTCTTCGCCACCGACTGGCAGGTGCACTACAACTCCAGCCGCACCGGCATCCGCCTGGTGGGCCCCAAGCCGGAATGGGCACGACGGGACGGCGGTGAAGCGGGCATGCACCCGTCCAACATCCACGACAACGCCTACGCCATCGGCACCGTCGATTTCACCGGGGACATGCCGGTGATCCTGGGGCCGGACGGGCCGTCACTGGGCGGTTTCGTGTGCCCGGTGACCACCATCAAGGCGGACCTGTGGAAGCTGGGTCAGCTCAAGGCGGGCGATCGAATCCGCTTCCAGCCAGTCAGTCTGGACGACGCCGACCGGTTAGCGGTCGAGCAGGATCATGCCATCGACAACCTGGCGCCGGCGACGACGGAGGTGAGCGATCACCGACCGGCAACGCCGGTCCTCAAGCGGCTTGATGCCGACCAAGCGGGGGTCGACGTGGTGTATCGCCCGGCCGGCGACCGCTACCTGCTGATCGAATACGGCCCGCTGGAACTGGACCTGCGTCTGCGCTTCCGGGCCCACGCGCTGATGCTGTGGCTGGAGGACCAGGCGCTGGACGGCATACTGGAACTGACGCCGGGCATCCGGTCGCTGCAGGTGCATTTCGATCCCGCCTTGCTGCCCCGGGCCAAACTACTGGCGACACTGGAAGCGGCGGAGGAACACCTGCAACAGGAGAAAGATCTGGAGGTGCCGTCCCGCATCATCCACCTGCCCCTGTCCTGGGACGACGAAGCCTGCCGGCTGGCCATCGAGAAGTACATGCAGTCGGTGCGCACGGACGCCCCCTGGTGCCCGAGCAACATCGAGTTCATCCGCCGCATCAACGGGCTGGAGAGCATCGATGAGGTCAAACGCATCCTGTTCGAGGCCAGTTACGTGGTGATGGGCCTGGGGGACGTGTACCTGGGCGCACCGGTGGCTACGCCCTACGACCCGCGCCACCGGCTGGTGACCACCAAGTACAACCCGGCCCGCACCTGGACCGCGGAAAACTCCGTCGGCATCGGCGGCTCCTATCTCTGCGTCTACGGCATGGAAGGCCCGGGCGGCTACCAGTTCGTGGGCCGGACGATGCAGATGTGGAACCGGTATCGCACGACAGAGGCCTTCACGCAGCCCTACCTGCTGCGCTTCTTCGACCAGATCCGCTTCTACGAGGTCAGCGCCGAGGAACTGGTGCAGATCCGTCGGGACTTCCCCAAGGGCGACTACCCGTTCCAGGTCGAGGAGACCACGTTCAGTCTCAACGATTATCAGGCGTTTCTTGAGGAGAACGCCGCGGATATCGACGCGTTCACGGCTGATCGCAACGCGGCTTTCGAAGAAGAACTGGAGCGCTGGGTCGCCAGCGGCCAGATCCACTTCGAGTCCCAGCAGGATCTGGCGGAGCACGACAGCGACGGCCTGCCCGAAGGCACCCCCGTAGAATCGCCAGTGGCGGGCAGCCTGTGGAAGCTGTGCGTGGCCCAGGGCGAGTCGGTGACCGAGGGTCAGACGCTGGCGATCCTGGAATCCATGAAGATGGAGATCGAGATCCCCGCACCGGCGGACGGCACGGTCCTGGCCATCGCCCGCGCCGAGGGCCAGCAGATCAACGCCGGGCAGGCCTTGATGGTGCTGGAGGCGTAGGTATCAGGAGAGTGCGGGAATCTCCCGCACTCTCCTGGGGATCGCTTCGAGACGGTTTTTCAATTCGTCCTGCAAATCGTTAAACAATGCAATTATTTGTTCAAAACAGGGTGCCATACTCAATGGCGCCTGATAGCTTAGACGACAGGGATTTCCCTACTCACACAAGGACGTTCGACTGAAACGTTCGACCCTATGTCGTTGATGCTGCCATTCCGTATTCTGTTACGGAAAACTGCCCTGGTATGGGCATTGATGTCGCTGGCCACCTGCGGTGCTGCCAGCCCATCGACCATAAAGCTGACCAGCGGCACGTGGGCGCCTTATCTTGAAGAGACGCCGTCACGTGGCATTATCGGGCAAATCATCGATGAAGCGTTCGCCGAGGAAAACGTGACCGTTCGCTGGGGATTCTTCCCCTGGGCGCGTTCCTACAGGCTGGCCCAAAAAGGGCTCTGGGATGGATCTGCCGCCTGGGCCTGCACGCCCGAACGGGCCCCCTACTTTTACTTCAGCGATCCCATCATCCCGGTCAGGCTGGCCTTCTTTCACCGCCGTGACAAGCCGATCGACTGGACGACCCTCGACGATCTGCGAGGTCTGCGCATCGGCCTGTCCCGGGACTATTATTACGGCAGTACCATCAACCAGGCGATCGCCGACGGTATCCTGGAAGCGGACGTGGCCCGGTCCGACGTCATCAACTTCCGTAAACTGCTGGCCGGTCGCATCGACCTGTTCCCCATTGATGTGGCCGTCGGTCGCCGGCTGCTGGTTGAGACGTTCAGCAAGGAGGACATCGAGCAACTGGCGGTGCATCCCCACGTTGTTTACGCCACCCAGCTTCGTCTGTTGCTGTCACGACAGATCCCGGGCAACGAGGCACGGATGAAGCAATTCAACCTGGGGCTGCAACGTCTGAACGCCCGGGGCCGGGTGGACGCGATCATGGCGGATGCCGCCAAGGACCTGCCCTACCCGGTCACGCTTTACGGCGACGGCCCGGACCCAGCCGAATGCGACTTTGCCAGGGCGTCGACACCCGCACCGGTCAACCCAACCGAAACGGGCGACATCCAGTAACCCGAACGAAGCGATCCTGGCACGCGCTGTCCTATCACGGCGACGGACAGATCGGCGTATCCAGACGTTTGATCCACACCGAAACCAGCGCCAGGCCTTCCTCATGCACCACGGTCCGCCCCAGCTCGGGCATCAAATCGCCGGGCTGCGTCGAGGCCATTCGGTAGTGCAGTATCGAATTCTCAATGTCACCCGGGACAATGTCATAGGGAAGGCCGCTCAACGCGTAGGTGGTCGGTTGTTTGCAAAGGCCCCGCTGGGTCGGCTCGTCGTGGATGTCGCGCCAGAACTCCATATACAGCCCGGTGTTGCTGGCACTGCCTTGCGGTCGGTGGCAGTGAGAGCAGTTGATATCCAGATAGCCCGTCGCCAGCTGGGTCAGCTCTGCATCGGACTTGCCGGCCAGCAGCGAGGCATCGCTGTCGTGATAAGCCGGCACCGTCTGGATGGAAGAGAGATCGACGGGAACGCCGGTCAAAATGCCCTGCTTTACCCAGTAGTCGAGCTCATTGTCCGGGCCAGAGGCATAATCCAGCGCCCGGTTCAGCAGCCTTGCTTTGGGCCCGATGGGGCTGATCGTACTGCCTTCCCCGTTAACGGCATTGTATTGATGGCATTGCTTGCACTGGTTTTTGTCGGGGACCCGGTAATCGATATCCAGCTGCACACCATTATGGACCGTCGTGACCGGAACCACGCCGCCAGCAATCTGCAGTTCAGCCTCCGAGAAGTCGTCATTCCAGATATAGGGCAGACCCACCCAGCCTTTCTCCCGATGAATCAGCAGGCGGGTTTCGATCAGGCGCTCGTCCAGCCCGCTGGCGTCGAAGCCGCGGAAAGCGGTGTCGGCCGGCATGGAGAAGGTCTTGACCAGAACCGTGCCGACCGGGAAATCAAACGCCTCATGCTCGGTATAGGCGGCGGCCCGACCTTCCGGTACGAACACGAACCGGTACTTGCTGGCGTAGTCGGAGAAAAGGGGCGTCGTCAGGTCGTAGGCAATCCCACGGCCATTCGGGTTGGCCGTGGGATTGGCGGCATCCGCAAACAGTCGATAACTGCTCAGGTGTCGGCAATTCGCCGTTTCCAGCGCGACCTGATTGATGGCGCCGCTTTCCTGGCCACAGTCGCCGGATTCCGGTCCGTGTGAGGGCTGGCTGTTATCCTCCGAAGCGGCGCTGCCCCCTCCACCACAGGCCGAGAGCCCCATGAGGCACAGCGCGAGCCCCAGCGCTTTGAGAGCAGACGAGGACCGTCTCATACAACGCGCCCTCAGTCGCAGCTATCGGGCGTCATGCTGTTGATCCACTTCCCGATCAGCTCCAGGCCTTCCTCATGCACCACGGTGCGACCCAGCTCGGGCATCAGCTCGCCGGGCTCGGTGGACGACATGCGGTAGTGGAGGATGGAGTTTTCAGCATCTCCGGGCACCACATCGTAGGCCAGCGCGCCGCCGCCAAAGGCAATCGGCTTCTTGCAGACGCCGTGTTTGGTCAGGTTGGTGTCGAAGTCCCGCCAAAATTCCATGTGCAACCCCGTATTGCTGGCGCTGCCTTCCGGGCGGTGACAGTGGGAGCAGTTGATATCCAGGTACCCCTTGGCCAGCTGCATCAGCTCCTCATCGGACTTGCCCGCCAGCAATGAGGCGTCACTGTCGTGGTAGGACGGGACCGTCTGGATTGTGTTCAGATCCGAGGGAACCCCGGTCAGGATGCCCTTCGAAATCCAGTGCGACAATTCGTTCTCGGACCCGGACGCATAATCCAGCGACCGGTTCAGCAGCCGGGCTTTGGGTCCGATGGGCGAGATGGCACTCACGTCGCTGCCCGAAGCCTTGTACTGATGGCATTGTTTGCACTGGTTCTTGTCCGGGACGCGGTAGTCGATGTCCAGCTGGACGCCGTTGTGGACGGTGGTCACGGGAACCACACCACCGGCGATCTGTAACTCGGCATCCGAGAAATCGTCGTTCCAGACGTAAGGCAGGCCCACCCAGCCTTTCTCCCGATGGATCAGCAGTCGGGTCTCGATCAGGCGCTCGTCCTGTGCGTTGGCGTCGAAGCCCCGGAAGGCGGTATCCGCCGGCATCGAGAACGTCTTGACCAGCACCGTCCCGACCGGAAAGTCGAACACTTCGTGCTCGTTGTAGGCCGCCGCCTCGGCGTCCGGCACGAAGACAAACCGGTATTTGCTGGCGTAGTCCGAGAACAGTGGCGTGGTCAGGTCGTAGATCACGCCGCGTCCGTTCGGGTTTTCGGTGGGGTTGGACGCATCCGCAAACAGGCGATAGCTGCTCAGGTATTTGCAGTCGGCGTCCTCGAGGGCCGCCTGGTTAATGGCGCCGGAGGTGTCGCCACACACTCCGGACTCTTTGCTGGTGCTGGCCTGACGACCCTCATCGGAACGGTCTCCGCCTCCTCCGCCGCCACAGGCCGCAATCCCGGAGACACACAGCGCCAGCCCCAATAGTTTCAGATCGAATTGAAAACGCTTCATTCCGTCATACTCCTCGGGCCCGGTCCCGCCGTGGGACCGGGCCTTGTCTTACCGAACGATCAGAGCGCGCAGGACGCCGCGCTGGCGTCACCGGACTCGCCCGAATCACAGCCGTACGCTTTGCCGTTGATCGTGGCGGTGGCTGCCGTCAGACGGTTGAGGGGCGTTGCGCAGTTGAGGAGTGTGCTTTGGCTGGCTTCGAACAGGAGCCTGGCCTTAGGCATCATTGATCCGTCAAAGTTGTCTGGATCGGTGGCACTTGTGCCGTACACCTGGCCAAAGCTGACATCACTGTTGTTCTCTGCACAGATCATGTCTTCAGCAGAAAACGGAGCCCCAGCAGTCGCTTCAACCGTGCCGGTGTTCGCCAGCAGCTCACCAAGACCGTCGTAGAGCACAGCCGGGAAGGCGCCGTAATTGGTGACGTACCCGGTAATGATGTCGGCAATCAGCGAGCCCTCAGGTGCTGCACCAGAGTCACTGATGGCGTTATCGTGAATGTGGATATTGCGGGGAACCGGATTCCAGCCGTCGTCGATGACCGGCTTGTAGGTCGGATTGCTGTAATCCAGGTTCTCGTCTGCGAGATAAAACGAGCTGATTGCCACGGATGTGGTCTTGTGGTCACTGATGTCGTTGTTGTAAATCTCGACATCGTTGGTGGACAGCACAATGACGCCGGTGCCCGGTGGAACGATGTGCACGCCCGCCGGGTTGGAGCTGGCGTTGGCGAAGTTCTCCTGGTTGTTGTTGCTGATGTCGTTGTCGAAGACCCGCACGGTGGAGCCATAGTGGCCGTTGCCGATCGGCAGGTCGAACACCAGAATCCCGCCAGTGTTGCCGGTAGCGACGTTGTCATAGACGTCGGCGTGCATGGAGTTTTCGATCTCGATGCCGGCGACGTTTTCCTCGGCCGTGTTGCGCCGCACCACGATGTTTTTCGACTGGCCGACGTAGACCCCGGCATCCGCCGAGCCGCGCACGTAGGAATCTTCGATCAGGATGTTCTCACACTCCACCGGATACAGGCCGTAGGCGCCGTTGTCCTTGTCCAGCACGCCTTCCCAGACGGTGGCGACCGATTGGATGTGGATCCCGTTGGTATCTTTCAGTTTGATCGCGTTGTTGGCCGCCTCGTAAACACCGATGTCCTTGATGATGATATCGACGCCGTTCTCGACCAGGATCCCGTCACCGCCGGTGGCCTCGGAGAAATCCAGGATGGTCTTGCCCTTGCCGTAACCCATGATGGTGATGTTCTTGACCGACTCACCGTCGCCGTCGGAATCCGCATCAAAGGTCAGTTTGTCGGAAATCTTGAAGCGGCCTTCCGGAAACACGATCACGTCGCCGGATTGGGCGTTGATAAAGGCCTCTTTCGCATCCTGGGTCAGGTTATCGGCCGCCAGCATCTTCGCGCCGGCGGGGAACTGCGGACCCGCCGCCTGGTCGGAGCCCTCATCCGAACCGTCACCACCACCTCCGCAGCCGGTCAGCGCCATGGTCGCCATCAACGCGCCGGCAGCCAGCCCTGACTTCAGCCAGTGTTGTCCTGTCATTGTTATCCACTCCTTATTGTTATCGTCGTGGAACCGGCCCCTATCACGTTTTATTGGGCGGGCGGTTCGCGCCATCCCGTCACTGCGTCACTGGAAGTGCCGGGACGTCATCACCATAAGGAAGCGGCTGGACAGTGGGCGAGCAGAAGCGGCGTGCAGATCGCGAGCGCGACTGTGCAATTCCTGAAATCCCTTGCGTGCCAAGGGCGACAGCAGCCCTGGCGCGGGTCACAAATCGATGTGCAATTCCTGGAATTGAAGGAATGACTCAGGCGGGATCGAGCGTACTCTTGAGACCTTCGCCGGCCTCACCCTGGCGATAGGCGGTCGGGGTCACGCCCTGGATTTCCCGGAATGCCCGATTGAAGGAGCTCAGCGTCCGGTAACCCACATCGAGGGAAATATTGAGCACCGGGGTGTCCGGTTCGCGCCGCAAGCGGCTGGCGGCCTCGGCAATCCGCAGCTGATTGATATAATCGTTGAAATTGCGGTAGCCGAGCGTGCGATTGATCACCCGCCGCAGCCGGTACTCGGGAATACCCGCCTCGGCCGACAGCATCGCCAACGTCAGCCGCTCGGTGCGGTAATAGCCAGCGGCCATGGTTTGGGCCAGGGCGATGGCGTCGGCATCCTGCTCCGGATCCTCCGGCTTACCCGGTACCGCCTCAACCGACGCAGGCGGTGTTGGCTCGGTCTCTCCGCTGGCCACTTCCAGTACACCCTGGCGTCCGTGGATCAGACAGACGGCGGTCAGAAACGCTGCCACACCGGTGACCAGTCCCGGCGTCAGCTCGCTGGAAAGCCCGGTATTCATGGATACCGCGGCCCAACCCACGGCACCGCCCACCACCAGCAGGACCAACAGCCGTGCCCGTCGGCGGGCTTCCACCAGATCGTCGCGCCAGTGGGAGACGACATGCCAGAACCCCCGCAACACGATGACGTATTCCAGATAGCGCCCCAGCGTCCAGCCAAAGAATACCGCCGGCCCCATCGGCGCGTCCGGTGTCACGAACGGCCGGGCAATGGCCGGTGCCAGAAACGTATACAGCGCCATCGCGGCCCAGGGGCTGAGCAGTCGCGGGCGCCGGGCAAACGTTATTTCGCAGAGCAGCCAGAACAGGCCCGGCAACGCCGTCTGCAGGTCGGATGTGAGCCAGTGCCAGCCGCGCGGCATCAGCGGGTCGATCAGGAAGGCAAACGAGGTCAGCACGATCATCAGGAACACGCGCCCCATCCGGGAATGCCGGAAGTCGCGCACGAGGATCACACACAGCAGAGAAAGGCAGCCAAGGCCGAAGCCGGTCAGCAGATGCACGGAAATCGCCTTTGTATCGTTGTTGTCAGCGTGAAGTTATGAACAGCAATTCAGGCCTTATCTTAATCCCGATTTGAAACGGTGTCGCCTCGCAATGTCACTCCCACCGGCTACCCTTAAGCAGAGAGCCCCACTTCCATAGCTGGTTTCAGAAGGATCTGACAGATGACACGCACCCCCAGGCGTTTTTCCCTGGCGCTGCTGATCTCACTCGTGGTGACACTGGGCATGCTGGTGTTGACCGCGACGCTGATCTTCCAGGCGCACCGGGGAATGGAGTCCGCCAAGCTCGCGGCGACGTCGGATTCCGCCGAAGAGCTGGTCCATGCGGTCAACGACCGGATCCACGCCATCACCACGCCGCCGATGACGGCCCTGCTGGTGTTGCGGGACAGCTCGCTGACCGCGGAGCGCACACTGGAGGAGCGTCTGGGGCGACTGTCGGTCCTGGCCGACGTGCTGCGGGTCAACGCGATCGTGGATGCCGTCTATGTCGGCTATCCGGACGGCGATTTCTTCCTGCTTCGGCGGGTGCCAGACGATCATGGCAGCCTGCCGGTGGACCCGCCAAAAACCACCCGTTACATCCTGCAGACGGTGTCCGTGGACGCCGGCGGTCAGCGTCAGGCGGATCTTCGTTACTACAACGAACACCTGCGTCTGCTCGACCAGCGCCCTAACCCCGACCAGGACTACGATCCCCGCACCAGAGGCTGGTATCAGCGCGCCCTGGCTTCGGACGGTATGACCCTGACCCGGCCTTACGTGTTCTACACCACCCACGCCATCGGCATGACCCTGGCACAGGCGGCGTCCAACGGCGATGCGGTGGTCGGCATCGATGTCACCGTCTCAGCGCTCAGCCACCAGCTTGAAGACCTCAAGCTCACGCCGCACACCGAAATTGCCATCGTGGACCAGAAGGGACAGGTTGTGGCCTATCCCGATCAGGATCGCATGGTTGTCGGCAGTGCCGACGCACCGGACCTGGCACGGCTCAGCGATCTGTCGGTGCCCGCCCTGGATCAGGTTGAAGCGCTGCCGGTCAGCACGCAGGCCCGCCAGTTCACCAGCCAGGGCAGCGAGTGGTTCGGAATTTCAGCGGATCTGCGGTCGATCCACACCGCCGGGCTGCGCATGCTGATCGCCATCCCGGCCGACGAGTTGATGGCCGATGTCTGGCAGCTGGTGCGGGATCAGCTGTTCATCGCCCTCATCATCGTTCTGGCATTACTGGTGCTGGGCGCCCTCCTGGGCCGCCAGCTGGGTCGCCCGTTAAAGCGACTGGCCGGCGAGGTCGAAGCATTGTCGCGGTTTCATTTCGATACGCCGATCAGCAGCGGCTCCCGCATTCGCGAAGCCCACAAACTGGGGTCGGCCCTGACCGACATGTCCGGCACCATCCGCAGCTTCCAGTCCATTTCGCTGACGCTGAACCGGGCGCGCGACCTGTCCAGTCTGCTCAACGGCATCCTGAACGAGCTGATCAGCATCCTGAACGAGAAGCACGGCCGCATCTTCCTGTACCGGGAGCCGACCCATGAACTGGAGATAGCGGCCGCCGTGGGCCCGAGCGAACGCCAGCGCATCGACAACATCCAGCCCGAACAGACCGACCACGACATCATCCGCACTCTGCGCCACACGGTCACCGACCACGCCGTCTATGCGGTGCTGCGAAACCGGGAGCAGGCCCTGGTGGGCGTGTTGATGATTGACCTGGACGACGTGCACTTTGAAACCATGGACGAGCATCTGATCCGCTTCGTCCATGAAATCGCCGGCTCCGCCGCTGTGGCCATCGAGACCCGCCAGCTGATCGAAAGCCAGCAAAGCCTGATCGAAGGCGTCATCCGCCTGATCGCCGACGCGATCGACGCCAAATCCCCTTACACCAGCGGCCACTGTGAGCGGGTGCCACAGCTGGCCAAGATGCTGGTAGACCAGGCCGAGCGATCACAGGAACCGCCCTTCGCCGACTTCAGCATGAGCGAACGGGAGCGATACGAATTCCACATCGGCGCCTGGCTCCACGACTGCGGCAAGATCACCAGCCCCGAGTACGTGGTGGACAAGGCCACCAAGCTGGAAACCATCTACAACCGCATCCACGAAATCCGCACCCGCTTTGAAGTGCTGCATCGGGACGCGGAGATCCGCTATCTCGATGCGCGCATCGCCGGCGCGGACGAAGCGGAAGCACGCCGGCAGCGGGACGCCACACAGGCCGCGCTGCAGGAGGAGTTTGCCTTCATCGCCCAGTGCAACCAGGGCGGCGAATTCATGGCCGACGCCGACATCGCCCGGCTCGACGACATCGGCGACCGGCGCTGGAACCGGCATTTCAGTGACCGCCTGGGGCTATCCCACGATGAGGCGCTGCGCTTCGAAGGACGCCCCGAACCCGAACTGCCGGTGGAGGAGAAACTGCTGGACGACAAGCCGGAACACCAGTTGCCCTGGGCAGCGGGACGCCGGCCTCCAGTGACTCAGGACGACCCGCGTAATCGCTGGGGCTTCGATATGGTGCTGCCGGACGTGGCCTACGACTATGGCGAGCGCTACAACCTGTCCATCCGACGCGGCACCCTGACACCGGAGGAACGCTTCAAGATCAACGAGCACATCGTGCAGACCATCATCATGCTGGACGCCCTGCCGCTGCCCGACCGTCTCGCCCAGGTGCCCCGGTTTGCCGGCACCCATCACGAAAAAATGGACGGCACCGGCTATCCGCGCCGACTAACCGGAGAGGCACTCAGCATTCCTGAAAAAGCCATGAGCATTGCCGATATTTTCGAGGCGCTGACGGCGGTCGACCGTCCCTACAAGGAAGGAAAAACCCTGACCCAGTCCCTCGATATCCTGCACCGAATGGCCCTTGAGGGGCATGTGGATCCGGAGGTATTCAACCTGTTCCTGCGCTCGGGCGTTTATCTGGATTACGCCCGGCGCTTCCTCGCCCCGCAGCAGATCGACGAGGTGGATATCGACCGCTACCTGGTCGGGGAACAGGCGTGACGATCAATGCCCTTTCACTTTCTGCTTGCCGCAGCGCTCGCAGCGGTAGACCGTGATCAGCTTGCCCGATTTCACATCGAACTGTTTGCCTTTACACACCACCCATTTATGAATGTCATGCTGGCAAAGGCCTTTGCGGGTCACTTTACCCGCAGGTTTTCGGAACGGAATAACGTCGCCCATGGCTGCTCACTCAGGTTGCCCATTTCTGAGCATACTCCGGCGTATCGAAAGCGGGAAGATGCCAGACTGACCTTTATAGAATAGTTAAATGATGTAACGGTTGTACGCTGAAGGATGCCGCCCCTGCGGAGAGCTGTTATCGTTCTGGCGGACCTGCGCCGCCCGTGGTGGACGACCGCAGACACATTACGGCAAGGAAGCGACATACGTCATGTTTCGCCCGGATTTGCGATCACATGTCAGCCAAAATCTGTGCGGCACGGTAGCCCTTCTGATCCTGCTGTGGAGCGCCACCAGCAGCGCCGAAACCGTCCGCCTGACCAACGGCAACTGGCTTCCCTATCTGTCAGAACAACCGCCGCACGGATTCGTCAGCGACATCATCCGCCGCGCCTTTGCGCTGGAAGGCATTGACGTCGAGTGGGGATTCTTCCCCTGGTCCCGATCCTACCGACTCGCCCGGGACGGCCACTGGGACGGCACGGCAGCCTGGTCCTGCTCGCCCGGCCGCGCCGCCAGCTTCTATTACAGCGCTCCGATTACCCCCATCCGGTACGTGTTCTTCCACCGGACCGATCGCACCTTCGACTGGCAGCACGCCGACGATCTGCGCGGCCTGCGGGTGGGGCTCACCCAGGACTACGCCTACGGCGACGTCATCCAGCAGGCCCGGGATCAGGGTTGGATCGAAACTGACACGACCACCTCCGATGCGCTGAATTTCCGCAAGCTGCTGGCCGGTCGCATCGACCTGTTCCCCATCGATGTCCGCGTCGGACTGCAAATGCTGAAAAACGAGTTCACGCCGGAGGAAGCCCGACAGATTACCTATCATCCCCGCGTGGTCCATGCCGCTTACCTGCACCTGCTGCTGACGCGTTCCCTCCCCGGCAACCGGGGCCGCATGGCCGCCTTCAATGACGGCCTTCGCCAACTGCGCGCCAACGGCATCGTCAGCCAGCTGCAACCGGTGCAACCGCTGCCCCGCCCCCTGAACCAGAAAACCGCGGAAATCGCCCGCCATTGCCGTTTCAACATCCAGACCGCCGGTCAACCAGCCACCCCTGAACGGCATGATATAGTGGACCCTGAATTCCAGAACTGACGTCACTACATGTCCGCCAATACCATTGAGATCAATCGCCAGCGACACCGCTTCGACGGCCGGGAATCCGTCTGGCTGTTCGGTTACGGCTCGCTGATTTTCAAAGCCGACTTCCCCTACCTGGAACGCCGCCCTGCTTCGATCGAGGGCTGGGCGCGGCGTTTCTGGCAGGGCTCCCACGACCATCGCGGCACCGTGGAGTCGCCGGGGCGGGTCGTCACCCTGATCGAACAGCCGGGCGTGACCTGCCGGGGCATGGCCTACCGGATCTCACCGGAGGTGTTCGACCACCTGGATGTGCGGGAAAAGAACGGCTACCTGCGTTTCACGACGCCGCTGACGTTCGATAACGGTGAGCAGGCGGAAGGTCTGGTGTACATCGCCACGCCGGAAAACACGGCGTTCCTGGGCCCGGCCCACGAGCGCGACATCGCCCGCCAGATCGCCGGCGCCCACGGCCCCAGCGGCCCCAACGACGAATACCTGCTGCGTCTGGCGGATTCCCTGCGGGAACTGGCGGACGAGGACGCCCACGTGTTCGGCATCGAGCACTATCTGCGAAACCCGGACTACTAAGAGGGGCCCGTCACCGCACGCGAATTACCGGTCGCCGCAGCGTTCTTCGTAGGTTCGCCGGTATTTCTCGCGCATGCGGTCGCCCTCTTCATCGCTCAGGTAGACGGTCTCGCCCTGGTCGTTAAGGCGGTAGAAGCGGTTGATGGACTTCATGTGATTGAGTTCGGCCAGCATCTTGCGGCAGGCCGCATCGCGTTTTCCCCGGGCGGCTTCACGCTTGGCGGCCGCCTGCTCTTCCGCCTGCCGCTCCTGCTGCCGACGCTGGAAGAACTCGTCCAGTTCCTTGAGGCGGGTGGCGTTGTCTTCACCGTCGCCATTGAGAGGCTGTGGCGACTGAATCTGTTTTTCGCGGGCCTGGGCGTTGGCGGGCGGCCGGTCGCCAAAATGGACCTGCCCCTGGGCGTCTGTCCACTGGTACACTTCGGCCTGCAACGGCATCGCAGCCAGCGCCAGTGTGGCCAGGGTCATGAGCTTGCGCATGTTCATCATCCTTGAAATTCGCTACACGGTGCCAATATAAAGCCATTCCAGACCGGAAAGCCGACCCTGTGTGACCTCATACGGCATCGCCGTTGGACAACACCTGCATCTGCCTGCAGATAAACGTATCGTAACTCCCGGCATGGCAAAAAACACGATAGGATTCAGTGCATGTTTTTCGCGATCTTCTTCGGGGCCCTGATTGGCTACCAGATTGGCCGCCTGCCGGGCCTGATCATGGGTGCCGCTGTCGGCTACTTCCTCATCAACGCCCTGCGCAGCAAGCTGCGTTCCGGCATTTTTAACATCCAGTCCCAGTTCCTGGAGAGCACGTTCGCCGTTATGGGCGCCATGTGCAAGGCCGACGGCGTGGTCACCGAGGATGAAATCCAGGTGGCGGAAACGTTGTTCAACCGCCTGCACCTCTCCGGTCAGCAGCGCGAAACGGCCAAGGCGGCGTTCCGGCGCGGCAAGGAAGCAGACTTCGACCTGGATGCGGAACTGGAGCAGTTGCTGAGCGTCACCCGCGGCAACCGGGCGCTATTGCAGATGTTCCTGCAAGTACAAGTCTCCGCCGTGGCGGCCGACGGCGCCATTCACCCGGCCGAACACGAGATGCTGTTGCGCATCGCCCGCAAGCTGGGGCTGCCGGAATCGCAAATCGATCAGCTCGAAGCCATGATGCGTGGTGCCTACAGCGGTGCCGGCGGATCAACCGGCGCCGGGCCGACCAGCGGCCAGAAGCTGGCCGATGCCTACAAGGTTCTGGGGGTTTCCGAGGAATCCAGCGACGCCGAAGTCAAACGCGCCTATCGCAAGCTGATGAGCGAAAATCATCCGGACAAGCTGGCCGGACGCGGCCTGCCCGAAAGCATGCGGGAAATGGCCGAAGAGAAGACCCGGGAAATCAGCAACGCCTACGACGTGGTCAAGGCAGCCCGGGCGGCCTGATCCCTCCGCTCACCGTCGATTCAGAAGAAGTAACGGGCCGCTGCCGCCGCCGCAATCCCCGCGGCAATCGACGGCAGCGGCTTGTGCAGCACCAGCATCAATAGGCCAGTCGTTCCCAATGCCACCCGGGCGCCCAGATCGCCGGTGATGGCCATTGGGGTGAGGATGGCGATCAGCACGGAACTGGCCATGGTGTTGATGAAGCTCTCGATGCGGGGATTGATGGTCACGTAGGACATCAAAAACGGCCCGCCCCAGCGGGTTGCCAGGGTGACCAGCGCCATGACGGCAATAATGGCCAGCACGCCCAGCGGCGATGTTTCAATGCTCATCGGTCTTGCGCTCCAGCCAGAAGAATCCCACCACACCGCCGGCCAGCGCCCCCACCACGACATGGGTATGTGGCGGCAACCACCAGTACGCGGCCATGGCTGCCGCCGCGGCCACGATCCAGGCCAGCAGGACCCGCGGGTTCTTGCGCCCGCCCAGGGCCATGGCCAGCAGGAAGCAGCCCAGCACCATGTCCAGACCATACTGCTCCGGATGCGCCAGCAGCCCGCCAAAGTAGACACCCAGCAACGTGCCGATCAACCAGGCCAGCCACAGCACAATGCCGCCACCGAGAATCACCTCCAGGTTGCGTCGGCCGTTCTGGTAATCCTGTGCGGCGATCGCCCAATTGGCATCGGTGAGTACCAGCAGGAGTCCGTAGCGCTGTGACGTCTTCATATCCCGCAACATCGGGTAGAGGGAGGCGCCCATCAGGATATGCCGGGAGTTGATGGCGAAGGTAATGGCCATCAACGGCAGCAGGGCCACCTGATCGCCCCAGAGTTCCAGGGCCGCAAACTGGGAGGCGCCGGCGAACACCAGCACGCTCATGAACGTGGCTTCCAGCGGCAGGATACCCTTCTGCACAGCGGCCAGACCGAACGCCGTGCCAAAAGCAATGACGAACAGGGATATCGGCAGCAGCCGCAGGAATTCCCCGCGCACCCGGGCCGGATCAAGGCGATAAACCGCTGAAGAGGATGAATTATTCATCAAAGCAAGCTAATGAAACCCGTCTCGAGAACGTATAGGTACTTGCCGAAGGCGCGCCGTATCAGTCGCAGGCGACCCCGGCGTTCGAGTGAATGATGCAGCGAATCCAGGGCAGCGCCTCGGGATAGTCGGCAGCATTCAACACAAATTCCTGCCCGCGGGCGACGGCCTGCAGCACCACCCGGTGGGTTTCCCGCTGCCAGCGTTCGGGTTTGGCGTGGTACGTCAGGGGCACGTGCCCGTCACGGGGATAGAACCAGCGCGGCAACGCCCAGACGCCCGGCCGGGTGGCCCGGCGGTCCGTCAGCTGCAACGAGGCGCGGTGCTGCTCAAACCACCCTGCTCCGGGCAACGCCGGAGGATGGTCATCCAGCGTCAGGTGATCCGACGCCAGATAGAGGGTGTTGCCCGGATCGTCCTGCCAGCGGAAATGCGGATGGTAGCGCGCCCAGGCCATGTCGTCGGCCTCCAGCGCGTCCACGCACTGGATCGCACCGATCTGCAGCCATCCCCAGATCACGTGCCGGGCCGGTTCCGCGGGATCGAAGCACCAGCCGTTGGCCGTTTCAATCACCGGTCGAAACAGGCCGAAGAAAACAAACAGGTCGCCTTCCGCCACGCCCTGATTCTTGAGATGGCCCTGGGCCGCCCCACTCTGCCCGAAAATCGGCCGCCAGCCGGCCTGGCGTGGCAATGCTTCGGCGTTGAGATCCGGGTCGATATGCGCGCCACTGGTGGCCGACAGGCGTTGCCGGGTCAGCGGGCCGACGGTGTCGCCCAGGGACTGCCCGTGATGGACGATATCGCCGAAAGACACGGTCGAGCGTGCATCCGGAATCGGTAACGACAGCAGCCGCCCGTCAGGCAGGATGGGACTGGGACAACCGCCGGAACTGGAATCGAAACCCTTGCGGCTGAAGATAATGCGCCGCGGGATCATAACCAGCGCGGTACCCGGGCCTGGTATTCCCGGTAGGCATCACCGTAGAGACGGGCCAGCGCGTCTTCCTCGGCCCTCGCCTGGCGGATGATCACGACCACCCCCACGATCAGGCAAACCAGAGAGAATACGCTGGGCAGCGCAAGGAAAAACCCCAACTGGCCCAGGATGATGGCCATGAACAGCGGATTGCGCGAGCGCCGGAAAGGCCCGCTGGTAATCAGGTGCCCCCGATGCTGGCTGTCGATACCCGAGCGCCAGTCCTCGTGCATGTACGCCTGCACGTAATCGATCAACGAGAAAGAGGCCAGCAGCAGGATCGCCCCGGCGGCGAGGATAACCGGTTGGTAGAGCGTCGGGAACACACCGAGCCAGGGATCGATATCGACCACGATGCGCGCCACGCAGACGGCCAGGATACTGGCACGAAAGAGGTTGAAGATATGCCGGTGCCACCAGGTGTGACTGCCCCGGGCACCGTAGTGAATGTGGGAGAACCGCATGCGTTCGAACAGCCCCAGGCTGCGGCTCGTGTAGTGCAGGCCGATCATGAGGAAATAGATTCCCAGGAAGTGTTTCACCAGCAATTCAACCGAACTCATCCCGGACTTTTCTCCCACTGACAACGCATGCTTTGAACTGAAGGAATAAGAGCTTAGCGAGAAACGCGGCCGCCTGAAACCGGAATGACGCCACATGTTTCCTGATAGGACATTCAGTCACGTTCCGGGATCGGCTAGAGTTCAAAAAACACTCGATAACCGGACCAGCCATGACCGCTCAGGAACGCCCCACGCCGATCCATGCCTTTACCGACGACGCCCTCGGCCGCCACGATGCCACCGCCCTCGCCCGGCTGATCCGACAGGGCGAGATCAGTGCGCGCGAGGCCGTGAGCGCATCGATCCAGCGGGCACGCGCCATGGCAACGCGGCTGCACGGCATCGCAACCCCCGACTACGAGAACGCCCTGCGACAGGCCGCTCATCCCGGTGATGGCGTTTTTGCCGGGGTGCCGACTCTGATCAAGGACAACACGGATGTCAAAGGGTTGCCCACTGGACATGGCTCCCTGGCCGTGCCGTCCAAACCGGCAACGCACACCAACGCCTTTGCGGCACAGTACCTGGCCCAGGGCCTGATCAGTATCGGCAAGAGCTCCCTGCCGGAATTCGGCTTCAACGCGTCCACCGAGCCGGCTCATACCGACGCGACCCGCAACCCCTGGAACCCGGCCTATTCCTGCGGCGCCTCCAGCGGTGGCGCGGCCGCGCTGGTGGCGGCCGGCGTGGTGCCCATTGCCCACGCCAACGACGGCGGCGGTTCGATTCGCATTCCGGCGGCCTGTTGCGGACTGGTGGGACTCAAGCCGACACGCGGCCGGCTGGTCGATAGCGAGGCGGCGCGATCCCTGCCGATCAACATCATCGGCGAAGGCGTGGTCACCCGCAGTGTGCGGGACACGGCCCACTTCCTGGCCGGCGCGGAGCGCTATTACCTGAATAAACGGCTACCGCCCATTGGCGAGGTGCTGGGCCCGGGCAAGCGGCGGTTGCGGGTTGGTCTGGTGCTGGATTCCATTACCGGCGACGCGACCGATGCCACCACCCGCAACGTGGTCGAGACGATCGCCAGGCGTCTGGGCGAGCAGGGCCATACCGTGATGCCGATCGATATCCCCGTCGCCGCTCGCTTCGCCGACGACTTTGCGCACTATTGGTCCTGCCTGGCGTTCCTGATGGCCCGCTTTGGTCATCGCATCCTGGACCGGGATTTCGACCCGCAACGCGTTGACAGCCTGACCCGGGGTCTGGCCGATCGCTTCCGCCGTAACCTGCACCGCACGCCAGGCGCACTTTGGCGGCTGCAGCGTAGCCAGAAACAGTATGCGGAGGGATTGGAAAAGATGGGCGTGGATGTTGTGCTGTCCCCGGCGCTGGCCCACACCACGCCAAAGCTGGGCTACCTGAGCCCGGAACTGTCATTCGAGGAACTGTTTGCCCGGCTGCGCCGCTACGTGGCCTTCACACCACTGGCCAACGCCACGGGGGCGCCGGCCATCAGCCTGCCCGGTGGCCAGACGGCCGAGAACCTGCCGGTGGCCGTGCATCTGTCGGCCCGGCACGGTTGCGAGCGCGACCTGCTGGAGCTGGCCTTCGAACTGGAAGCGATCGCCCCCTGGCCGTTATTGTCAGACCGGGCTTAGTGCCGTCGCCTCATCCGGCCGATAGACCGATACCCGGTTGCGACCGGCGCCCTTGGCTTCGTAGAGGGCTTCGTCGGCGCGGGTGAACAGTTGCTTGGTGGCGTCGGCTTGCTCCGGCACCAGGGTACAGACACCAATGCTGACCGTCAGGCGCAACATCTCGTCCGAGACCCGGAAATCGGTGGACGCGATGTCCCTGCGAATTTTCTCGGCAACCTGCACCGCGCCCTCTTCCGGCGTGTCGGGCAGCAGAACCACAAACTCCTCACCGCCATAGCGGGCCGCCAGATCCTGCGGACGCGTGACGAACTGGCGAATACCCTGCGTTACCATCTGCAAACAGTCGTCCCCGACCAGATGGCCGTACTTGTCGTTGAACTGCTTGAAGTGATCGATATCCACCACCAGCAGCGACAGGGGCTGGCCAAAGCGATACGCCTTGACGCAGGCCGACTGGAACGCGCGATCGAAGTGACCCCGATTCTTGAGGCCGGTTAAGGCGTCGGTGGCACTGAGCTCCATCAGGCGCACGTTGAGGTCTTCCAGATCCCGGGTACGCTCCTGGACCCGCTCCTCCAACAGCGCATTGGCTTCCTGCTGCACCTGCAGACTCTTCTCCTGCGCCAGACGGGCCTTGCGTTCTTCCCGGTAGAGCTTTTCCTGGGCGGCGAAGGTCCGCTTCTTCTCCTTGTTCAGCCGGTCCGCCAGGGCAATGGACAGCAGGATCACGCCCAGGGCCGATCCCACCTGGGTGGCGTTTTCGGTAAACACGTTCTGCGGCAACACGGTGAACTTGTTCAGTGCCAGCACCACGCCACCAAACAGCATGAAGAACCAGGCTACCCCGAAGTATCGGGCGGCAGGGTCTTTCTTCAGCCAGCGAACCACGCCCAGCACCACCATGCCGGTGCAGCCGATCGCCGCCAGGATGATCGTCGGGTGGATCATGTACTGGTAGGGCACCACCAGTGCCGCCAGGGCAAACAGCGCTGACAACGCCGACACGATGATCGTTGCCCAGGCCAGCACCGGATGAATCCGGGGCAGCACCGACAGAAAGCGCATGGCAAAAATGCCGCCGAAGGTGACGGTCAGGTTGAGGAAGAAAATGATGGCCTGGTCGTTCCACCAGGTCGCTTCCGGCCAGAGATACTGGAAGGCCATGCCGTGCAGGCTGGCCAGGAACAGCGGCATCGCGGTGATGTAGCCCACGTAGTAGAGGAAGCTGCGCTCCCCCACGGCCAGGAACACGAACAGGTTGTACAGGATCATCACCACGACGATGCCGTAGTAGATGCCCTCCAGGAGCAGTCGCGGCTGCTCGGAAGCGTAGAAGGCGTCCTGGGTCCAGAAGGTCATGGGCAGCTGCAGCGAACTGGTGGTGCGCACGCGCAGATACAGGGTGGTTTCCCCCTGCGACGGCACCTCCACCGGCACCAGGAAATTCCGGTTGTGGATGGGGCGGGCGTAGAACGGCTGCTTGTCCCCCAACGACCAGGATTGGCCCACCACGCCATCGGTGATCTGGTAAATCTCGATATCATCGAGCACCGGATAGCCAATCTCGAGCAGGTTATCCACCGGCTGCAACTGCGGGTTTTCAATGGTCAGGCGGAACCAGTAGGCACGGTCCTGATAGCCCAGGTTGATGTCTTCGCCGGTGTTCCGGGTCCAGTCGGCATCGCTCAGTGTCAGCACCTGCTGCAGGGAGACCTCATCCTGACCTTCGGCCCAGTAACTCACATTCGAGGCCAGATCTTCCTTCTGGGTAAAGGGCGACAGGATCAGAGGATCCGCGGATGCGGTTCCGGTCACGAGAAGTGCAATCAGTAAAAGCCAACGAACCATAGGCCGCCTGTGTCATTCTTGTTATGCGATCGACGCGCTTTATTACTGACTTAGTATGGATCAGCTGACAACCTGAAATAGCTTGTTTTTGTAATAAGTTGTTTTATTGGACAACAGAAACGTCAACCAAACGCAAAATGGGCCTCCTGAAACCGCTTTCACTCCCCTTGCAGGGTCGCCACGATCCGGCGCGCGCCGCCGTGGTCCCGATGCTCGCACAGATAGATGCCCTGCCAGGTACCCAGCACCGGTCGGCCATCGCGAACCGGCAGGGTCAGGGAGGGTCCGATCAGCACGTTTTTGATGTGGGCCGGCATGTCATCGGGCCCTTCCATCGTGTGCTCGTAGTGCGGCGCGTTCTCCGGGACCATCACGTTGAAATGCCGCTCCAGGTCGCCGCGTACGTCCGGATCGGCGTTTTCGTTGACCGCCAGCGACGCCGAGGTGTGCTGGATGAACAGGTGCAGCAGGCCGATGCGGCAATCCGACAGCGCCGGCAGCTGCGCCAACACATCGCGGGTCACGAGATGAAAGCCGCGTGGCTTCGGGTCGAGCGTGATGGTGTTCTGGTGCCAGCCCATAAAACCTCCTGACGTATTGTGAACGGCTACACTTGAGACTTGAGCGCCCCGGTTGGACAGACTGCGAGGGCGTTGCCATTATTAGGACAATTGTGAACCCCGTAGGCCGGTGTGTCAGCAAAGGGCTCCATAACGCCCGTTTTTAGAATCTGGTGCTGGTAACGCATTGATGTCCCAGAATAAAACATTCATTGAATTTCACGAAGCGCTGTTGAAGCTCAGCCACAGCCCGGACTTCATCGGCGACAACCGCAGCCGGAAGCTGGCTTCACTCAGCGACCTTGCCGGCCAGCTATTACAGGTCGACCGGGTCAGTATCTGGCAGATGAATGCAACGGGCGACCGCATTGACAGCGAGGCCCTGTACCGGCTCGAAGGCGGTCACGACTACCAACCGATCGCGTTGGTGGAAAGCGACAACCCCGCTTACTTCCGGGCACTCAGGACCGCACGTGTCATTGATGCCAGCGAGGCCCACAATGACCCGCGCACAGCCGCGTTCAACGAAACCTACTTCGAGCCGCTGGGGATTCATTCCCTACTGGATGCACCGATCTTCGACGGTGGCCGGCTCAGCGGGGTGATTTGCCTGGAATCCCTGCGACGACGAACCTGGACCCTGCCCGAAATCTCATTCGCGACCGCCATCGCCGACACCATCAGCCTGATCAATACCCACGAAGCGTGGATCCGCTCCCAGAAGCAGCTCGCCTACGTGACCCACTTTGACAGCCTGACCGGCCTGCCCAATCTGCAGTCCTTTCGCGAGCGTGTGCTGCACCTGATCCAGAAAATGCGGCAGCGCGCCGGTGAGGGATTCGCCCTGATCTGGATCGATCTCGACCGGCTCAAAAGTGTTAACGACGGTATGGGGGCCGCCGGCGGTAACCGGGTTATCGCCGAGATTGCCAATCGGCTGCGCAGCCTCTACCTGAACGGGCGTGACAAGGTCGCCCGGGTCGGTGGCGACGAATTTGCCGTACTCATCCGCACCAACACGGACAGCGACCGCATCGATTACGTCATCCACCAGATCCAGCATTGCATCAGCGACCCACTCGTCATCGATGACCGCACCCTGCGCATGACCGCCAGCCTCGGCGTTTGCCGTTACCCCGAGGACGGCGGCGATACCGAGTCGTTGCTGCGCAGTGCCGAAGCCGCCATGTATCACGCCAAAGAAAACGGTCGGGCGCGGATGCAGGCCTTCAGTTCTGAAATCCATTCCACCGCGCGGTCCCGGTTCGTACTGGAAGGCGAGCTGCGTCAGGCCATCCAGAACAACGCGCTGGACGTGTTCTATCAGCCCATCGTGAACACCGGCGACGCCCACATGGTGAGCATCGAGGCCCTGGTGCGCTGGCACCACCCCGAACAGGGCTGGATGGCACCCATCGAATTCCTCGACGTGGCCCGCAACGCCGGCTTGATGCAGGATCTGGGGGAGGTCGTGCTGCGACGCGTCTGCCAGGACCGACAACAAGCAGCCAGCCGCGGCAACCCGTTGCCTATTACGGCGATCAACCTGGCGGCCGAACAGGTGATGGACGATCGCCTGCCGCGGCAGGTCCAGGAGATGCTGGAACAGTACGGCGTTGCCGGCAGTGAACTGCAGTTTGAGGTCACCGAGGACGCCATCAAAGGTGACTCCAAGAGCATGCAGGCCACCCTGAATGAGCTGGTCGCGCTGGGCTCCAGGCTGTCCATCGACGACTTCGGAACCGGCTACTCCTCCCTGTCCCGCCTCAAGCATCTGCCCTTCTCACGGCTGAAAATCGACCGGTCTTTCATCCGCGATATCCCCGACGATGCCGACGACATAGCCATCACCCTGTCGATTCTGGGTCTGGCCCGCGGTCTCGGTATGGAAGTCGTGGCGGAAGGGGTGGAGACGGAAGACCAGCGTCAGTGGCTACAGCAGCAGGGTTGTGAACTGCTGCAAGGCTACCTGTTCAGCAAGCCGGTGCCCATTGACCAACTGCGGTCGCTTCACTCAAATCCCCTGCGATCGGCGCTCTAAAGGGTTGAAACCCAGGACACGCGCTATCACATCCATGGCTAGTGCACTGGACACCGATTCAACCGGATGGAACGGGACCGACCAATGGCCGTAACACTCGAGACACTGCAGGGCGCCGACCTGCTGGACCACCTGGACGCGCTGGCCGACCTGCGCATGACCGTCTTCCGCGATTTTCCCTATCTCTACGACGGCAACGCCGACTACGAGCGCCAGTACCTGCGCACCTACGCCCGCTCTGCTGGCTCGATTTGCGTGATTGCCCGTGACGGCGAACGCATCGTCGGCGCTTCCACCGGCATCCCCATGGCCGATGAGGACGATGCCTTCCGCCAGCCGTTTGTTGATGTCGGCTGGAATCCGGACGATATTTTCTACTATGGCGAATCCGTCCTGCTCGGCGATTATCGGGGACAAGGCTTGGGCGTGGCTTTCTTCGATGAGCGCGAGCGGCATGCCCGCGAGGCCGGTTTTCGCCAGGCCGTTTTCTGTGCCGTTGTCCGGCCACAGGACCACCCGGCCAGGCCTGCAGATTACGAACCGTTGGATGCTTTCTGGCAACGGCGTGGGTATTACCCCGTACCCGGGCTTGAAACCCGCTATACGTGGACGGATATCGGAGACCCCGGGCCAACCGAAAAGCCCATGCAATTCTGGTACAAAGCGCTCCAGGGCTCGTAAATCTGACGTTCGCGTCTTTTTCTGCCGACAAGGAATAGGGAGAACACCATGAAAACTGTATTGCTGAGCCTTTTGGCCGCGGTGGCGCTCATCGCCAGCCCCATGACCTTTGCCCAGGACAAGGATCCACTGAGGGTCGGCATGTCCGGCCGCTACTTCCCCTTCACGTTTGTGGAAAACGACAAGTTGCAGGGCTTTGAAGTGGACGTCATGAACGCCATCGGCAAGGAACTGGGACGCAAGGTGGAGTACCGCACGGCGGCGTTCTCCGGCCTGTTCGGGCTGCTGGAATCCGGTCGCATCGATACCGTCGCCAACCAGATCACCATCACCGACGAGCGCAAGCAGAAATACGTCTTCACCCAGCCGTACGTCTATGACGGCGCGCAGGTGGTGGTCAAGAAAGGCAACGACAGCATCCACAGTGTGGAAGACCTCAAAGGCAAAAGCGTGGCCGTCAACCTGGGCTCCAACTACGAAGCCCTGCTGCGCGACCTGCCCTACTCGGACCAGATCGACATCCGCACCTACGAAAGCAATCTGGAGCAGGACACCGCCCTGGGCCGTGTCGACGCCTTCGTGATGGACCGCGTCAGCGCCAGCCAGATCATCAAGGAAAAGCCGCTGCCTTTGGCCCTGGCCGGCCCGACCTTTTCCAGCATCAGCAACGCCTACCCGTTCCGCGATACCGAGGACGGCCGCGCCCTGCGGGACGAGGTGGACCAGGCCATCACCAAACTGCGGGAAGACGGCACCCTGAAGGCCATCTCCGAATCCTGGTTCGGGACCGATATCACCACACCCTGAACCGGGACGGTTGAATGAATGTTCTAGATTTCGACTACATGCTGGGGCTGATACCGGTACTGCTGAAGTATCTGCCCCTGACCCTGGAGATGGCCGCCGCCGGCATGGTGCTGGCGCTGATCCTCGCCTGCCTGTTGGCGGTCATCCGGGTGTTGAAGGTGCCGGTACTGAACCGGTTCACCATGTTGTTCATCTCCTTCTTCCGCGGCACTCCGCTGCTGGTGCAGCTGTTCCTGTTCTACTACGGCCTGCCCCAACTGGTCAGCTCGCTGACCGCCATCAACGGCATTACAGCGACCATCATGGGCCTGACCATGCACTTCTCGGCGTACATGGCAGAGTCGATCCGCGCGGCGATCGTCGGCGTGGACCGCAGCCAGACCGAAGCAGCCCTGTCGATCGGCATGACCAACGCCCAACTGATGCGGCGCATCATCCTGCCGCAGGCGACCCGCATTGCCGTGCCGACACTGATGAACTACTTCATCGACATGATCAAGGCGACCTCGCTGGCCTTTACCCTGGGCGTGACGGAACTGATGGGCGCCACCCAGAAAGAGGCGGCCGGCAGCTTCCTCTACTTCGAGGCGTTCATCATCGTCGCCATCATCTACTGGGTGATCGTGGAAATGCTGTCCTGGCTGCAGCGCTATCTGGAACACCGACTGAACAAGGCCTATAGCCGATGATCCGACTGAAAGGACTGCGCAAGGTGTACGGCAGACAAACCGTGCTCGACGGGATTGACCTGGACATCGCCAAGGGCGAGATCGTGGTGGTGATCGGTCCTTCCGGCACCGGCAAGTCGACCCTGCTGCGCTGCATCAACTTCCTGGAAAAGCCAACGGCCGGCGAGATCACCGTGGGCGACCTGACTGTCGACGCCTGCTCCACCTCGCGCAAGGACATCCTGGCCCTGCGCCGCCGCACGGCCTTCGTGTTCCAGAACTACGCCCTGTTCGCCAACAAGAACGCGCTGGACAACATTGCCGAGCGACTGATCGTGGTGGACAAGTGGCCCAAGGAAAAAGCGCGCGAGAAGGCCCGCGAGATTCTCCAGCGCATCGGCCTGGGCGACAAGGCCGAGGCTTATCCGGCGTCCCTGTCCGGCGGCCAGCAACAGCGGGTCGGCATCGGCCGGGCCATGGCCACCGGCGCCGAGGTTATCCTGTTCGATGAGCCCACCTCGTCGCTGGATCCGGAATGGGTCGAGGAAGTGCTGGGCCTGATGAAGCAACTGGCCAGCGAGCACCAGACGATGGTGGTGGTCACCCACGAGATGAGTTTTGCCAGAGACGTGGCTGACCGGGTGATCTTCGTGGATGGTGGTCGCATCGTGGAACAGGGCCCGCCGTCGGAGCTGTTCTCCAACCCGCAGGATCCGCGAACGCGGGATTTCCTGCGCAAGGTGCTGCCGGATCAGACCGTCTGACAGACGGCGGTGACCTGACGAAACGCCATCCGCCGGGTGACCTGCACGGTCTGGTTGAACGTTTGCGGCGTTTCCGGGCGCGCGACGGCGCTACCGTTGCCCCCGGTCGGCGTGGTGATGACCCCGGCGGGATAGGAGACGGATACGGGTACGTTACGGGAAAATTCATTCCGACCGACATCGACCAGCCGCAATGAATCCACGGCCCGGCCGGTCTCCCGGGCGCAGGCCGCCAACGCGCCTTCCTCAAGAATCTGCCAGTCCAGGGTGATGGCATCGGTATAACTGACGTGCCATGCCCCGGACTGGTTCTCGAACGTATAGCCCACCGCCCCGTCGAAAGGACGCACCCCGGCGGTCTGGCAACCGGCCATTACCAGTCCCGCCGCCAGGGCGACGGTGATCCTCATCGTCGTCCCAATTGAGCCGGTTCTCCGCCGGACGCTGCCCATAAGCCGCTTACCTCCGGCCATTTGGATCATCTGCCGCTGCCGCGGTTCCCCGCGAGCCTACCCTTTGTAATAGACGATCTGATGGGTGGTGGCCAGCAACTGCCCGTTGGCGCCCCAGAGCTCGGCGCTCTGGTCGAAGTAACTCTTGAAGTAACGCTGGGCACGGGCTTCGGCCAGGATGGGCTGCTCGCCCTGCTGGGCCAGCGTCTCGCCATCGGCGTGGAAATAGGTGGTCAGGGAGACGGTGCCCGCCGGCATCCGTTCCTGGCGTCGTATAAAGATCCGCGGGAAGAAGCAGTCACTGATCGCCATCAGCGAGGCGAAATCCAGCGGTCGGGCCGGCTTGTCCCGAACCCAGAGACGTGAGGCGCCGTGGGGCTGCTCCGGGGTCTTGCCGGTGGGATCGAAACCGCCGTCGATGATGCGCAGATCGTAATTGGCCACCCAAGGCAGGCTGAGGCCGGCATCGAACGGCTCCACCTGATCGAATGGCGGCACATCGTCCGGCATGCCGACATCGCTGCCTTCCCAGCTGTCCCGGCGAACACCGGTCAAGACCGTAGCGGTCACGGCCGTTTCGCCGCCCTGGGTCAGTTCGATCATCCAGTGCTGGGTGGAGCGGTTGGTGCGACAGGGTCGCGTCACCACGTCGAAATGATCGTCCGCGATGGGGCCGGCGAAATTGACGGTCATGGACACCGGATCCCCCAGGCGATCGGGGTGGTTGAGAACGCCGTTCAGCAGGGTCGCGGCAATCACGCCGCCAAACGGCCCGACCATGTTCGCGTACGCCGGCGGGAAACGCCCCTGCCAGCGGTCGTCGCCGGTCCGCTCCAGGGCGATGGATTGATCGAAAACATGGGAATGGGCTTGTTCAGTCATGAATGGTCCTTCTCGGTATTGCTCTGGAGGACCTGCTCGACCTGCCAGAGCCGGTCCTGCCCGAAAAACATCTCGTCCCCGACAAACAGCGTCGGCGCCCCGAAGACGCCCTTGTCGATCGCCTCGTCCGTCATCGCCTTGAGCCGCTGCTTGACGGTCGCCGCGTTGCACTGATCCATCACCGCCTTCGGATCAAAACCCGCGTCCGACCAGACACTGGCCACGACGTCAGGATCGGTCATGTTCTTACGATCGACCCACATCGCTTTGAACACGGCGGTCAGGTAGTCATCGAACCGCGGCGTGTCGAGAAAAGCAACCGCGCCGCGCATCAGGGTCAGGGTGTTGATCGGGAAATGGGGGTTCATGTTGAACGGCACGCCATAGCGGTCGGCAAATCGCCGGAAGTCCATGTGCATGTAGCGCCCCTTGGCCGGAATCATCACCGGTGACTGGTTCCCGGTGGCCTGGAACACGGCGCCCAGCAGCATGGGGCGCCAGTTGAGGCGGGCCTGGTGGCGGTCTGCCAGGGTTGGCAACTGGGTCCAGGCGAGATAGCTGGCCGGGCTGCCGATGTCGAAATACACGTCGATGACGGGATTCATGGTCAGGTTCCTCAAAAGGTTTCGATCCAGGGGCGCAGGTCCAGCTCGTGAGTCCAGCAGTCCCGGGGCTGGCCGTGCAATTGCCAGTACTGGTCGGCGATGTGCTCGGGATTGAGAATGCCGTCCTGTTCTTTCAGTGCGTAGCGCTCAGGGAAGTTGTCGCGGATGAAGTCCGTGTCGATGGCGCCGTCGATGACCGTATGAGCCACATGGATCCCCTGTGGCCCCAGTTCCCGGGCCATGCTCTGGGCCAGCGCGCGCAAAGCGAATTTCGCTCCGGAAAACGCCGAGAAGCCGGCACCGCCCCGCAGGGACGCCGTGGCACCGGTGAATATGACGGTTCCCCGGTGGCGCGGCAGCATCACCCGGGCCGCTTCCCGACCGGTCAGGAAACCGGCAAACGCAGCCATTTCCCAGACCTTGCGATAGACCCGGGCGCTGGTGTCGGTGATCGAGTAGCGAACGTTGGCACCGATGTTGAAGACGACAAGCGCCACCTCACCGATATCGGCCTCGATCCGATCGAACAGTTCGACCATGGCCGTCTCGTCACGGGCATCGCAGCCAAAGCCGTGGGCCGCTCCGCCGGCTTGCCGGATGTCCTCCAGCAGCGGATCCAATGCGTCGCGATGGCGACGGGTGGCGACCACCGTCAGTCCCTCCCGGGCGAAGCGTTTGGCAATGGCACCGCCGGTCGCATCGCCGGCGCCGATGACCACGGCGACCTGGGGGCGCGTGTTGTCCTGTCCAGTGTTCGGTTCCATATCGATTCGCCTCCCGGGCTTTATTGTCTGTTTTTGTAGGTTCTTTTTTGGAACTCGATAAATAGTCAGTTCCATTACAGAACTTGTCAAGTTATTCTGCAGGCACCTGTCACCAAAGGATATTGCTCGATGCGTTGGGAAGAACTGGATCAACAGCCCTGTTCACTGGCCCGGACCCTGTCCGTGGTGGGCGATCGCTGGACACTGCTGATCCTGCGGGACTGCTTCCTGGGCGTACGCCGGTTCGAGACTTTCGAGCGCCGCCTGGGCATCACTCGTCATGTCCTGACCGATCGTCTGAAAAAGCTGGTGGAGCACGATGTGCTCTGCAAGTCGCCTTACCAGGAACGCCCCCGCCGGGAAGAGTACCGGCTCACCGAAAAGGGCCTGGATCTGCACACCGTGATCCTGACCCTGGTGAACTGGGGCGACAAGCACATGACCGACGAACGGGGCGCGCCCGTCAAGCACATCCACAAGGGGTGCGGTCACGCCATGCACCCGCAGATGGTCTGCTCGGAATGCGGCGAGCCGATCACCGCACGGGATATTCGGGTCGAGGCGGGCGACGGCTGGCAGGACACGGCGCCGCTTTTGGGATCGGATCGGTCCTGACGAGTGACAATGTCATCCTGACGGTGGCGTTCCAGAGCCGTCCGGGTGGCCAGGGCGATGACGTGTTGTCACCTGGAGGCCGTTACCCGGGCGCGGCTACTGAGACAGGGGCAAGGGTTCAGTGACCAGCGTTTCCCAGCCGAGGGCCGTGGCAACACGTGCAAAGCTGGCTTCCGGAGCGGTGCTGAGCACCAGGGACTCGCCGGTCAGCGGATGGGTCAGGCTCATGCCGACGGAGGCCAGGAAGAGCCGGGCTTCGCCAAAATGTTGGGCAAAAAACCGGTTGTGCCGTCCGCGGCCGTGATTGGCGTCGCCGATGATGGGATGGCTGATGTGTTTCATGTGGCGGCGCAGTTGATGACGTCGCCCGGTTCGGGGATACAGGGCCATCAGCGCGTAGCGACTGGTGGAATAGCCCTCCACCTGGTAGGGAATGTCGCTGATGCCGAGACGCACATAATCCGTGATCGCCTCCTGGACTGCCGAGGGTTGCCCCTTCAGACGGCGATCCGTCGGTTCCTCCCGGAGCGGGTAATCCACCGTGCCCTGCTCTTCCGGCCAGCCCCGGACAATGGCCAGGTAGGTTTTGTCAATCTCGTGGGCCATCATCTGCGCGCCCAGCAAACGGGCCACTTCCGGATCCTTGGCGAACAGCAGCAGGCCGGACGTCGGCCGGTCCAGACGGTGTACCGGGTAGACATGTTGCCCCCCGTTCAGGGCTCGGGCGTACTGCAGGGCAAACTCGGTCTCGCGCTTGTCGATGGGGCTGCGGTGAACCAGCAGACCGGCCGGTTTGTGCACAGCCAGCAGCTCGTCGTCTTCGTACACCAGATCGAGGGGATTGGATTGGGTCATGACTGAAGGCCCGGCGGTCCGCCGGGCGGTGACTCCCTGATTTGAGTCCATTTCAAAAACTCTGCCAGAATGATGGCTACAGCAACGTCAGGATCGAATGCCTCATGGAAGTCGAACAGATCGAGATCAGAGATCACATCAAACGGTTCGCCCCGTTCGATGACCTGCCGGAAGACACCATCGACCGTCTGGCGACACAGGTGGAAGTCGCCTACTACCGCGCGGGCTCGACCATCCTGACCTATGGCGAACCCATCGGCGACCTCTATTTCATCCGCAGCGGCGCGGTGGAAGTCTACCGGCGCAACGGTGAACTCTACAACCGTCTCAGTGAGGGCGACCTGTTCGGCCAGCTTGGCCTGATGATGAACAAGAAGGTGCGCTACCCGGCCACGGCCATCGAAGACACACTGATCTACCTGATTCCGGACGCCCTGTTCCAGGAATTGTGGGAAGCCGGCGACCATTTTGCGGACTTTTTCGACATTGAAGACCAGGGTCGCCTGCGCGCCGCTGTCTCCAGGCAGGAGAAAGCCAACCCGCTGATGACCTCGCGGGTCCGCCGGCTGATTACCCGAAAGCCCGTTTCCGCAGAGGCCACCGTCTCCATCCGGGACGCCGCGCGACTGATGACTGACGAAGGCGTTTCGGCCCTGATCCTGACGAATCCCGGCAAACAGATGGATCAGGAATGGAAACCCGGCGACAACCCGATGGTCGCCGGCATCATCACGGATCGCGACCTCCGCACCCGGGCCCTGGCCGAGGGACTCGACTACGACACGCCGGTCAGCGAGATCATGTCCACGGATCTGGTTTATATCCGTTCCGACAAGTACGTCTTCGAGGCCATGCTGACCATGCTGCGCAGCAACGTGCACCATTTGCCGGTGCTGCATCGCAACAAGCCGGTGGGCGTGGTAGCGCTGTCGGACATCGTCAAGTATGAGTCCCAAAGCGGGCTCTACCTGGTCAGCAACATCCATCATCAGGTGGACGTTCGGGGCCTCAAACGCCTGAGCCGGGACAAGGCGGCGACGTTCGTGCGCATGGTCAACGAGGACGCCAACTCGCACATGATCGGCAGTGCCATGGCGGGTATCGGACGGGCCATTTCCCAGCGTCTGCTTGAGTTGGCCGAAGAACAACTGGGACCGCCGCCGATCCCCTACTGTTTCATGGCGCTGGGCTCCATGGCCCGGGACGAACAACTGATCGTGACGGACCAGGACAACGCCCTGGTGCTGGACGACAGCTTCATCCCGGAAGAACACGACGAGTACTTCAAGGCGCTGGCCAAGTTTGTCAGCGATGGCCTGGCAGAATGCGGCTACACCTATTGCACCGGCGACATCATGGCCACCAATCAGGCCTGGCGTCAGCCGCTGCGGGTCTGGAAGGAATACTTCACCGAGTGGATCGAGAAGCCCGACGCCAAATCATTGCTTAACAGCGCCATATTCTTCGACCTGGATGGCATTGCCGGGAACACCCAGTTCGCCGAGGTGCTGAAAGACCTGATCGCCACCAAGGCCCAGCGTACGCCGCGATTCCTGGCCTACCTGGCCCACGCGGCTCTGAATCGCAAACCGCCGCTGGGGTTCTTCCGTGACTTCGTCATGGAGAACGACGGCAAGCACAACAACTCGATCAACCTGAAGCGCCGCGGCACCGCGCCGCTGTCGGATCTGGTGCGGGTGCATGCGCTGGCCTGCGGCTCCCGGGCGCAGAATACCTTCAACCGAATCAATGCCATCGAAGAAACCCAGCTGCTGGCCGAGGGCGTGGCCAACAACCTGCGCGATGCGCTGGAGCTGATTGCCATCGTGCGCATCCGCCACCAGGCCCTGGATATCGAGGCCGGCCGGGATCCGGACAACAACATCGAGCCGGAGAACCTGACCCGCTTCGAACGTCGTAACCTGAAGGAGGCCTTCCAGGTCATCAGCAACGCCCAGAAATTCCTGCGCCACCGTTATCACGCCAGTGGCGGCGGATCGATCAACTGATGGGGATCGCAGCCATGCCCGGTTCGACAGCCGCCGCCCAAACCCTGGACTGGCCGACCCGCTTCGAAACGCTTGCGGCAACGGCGCACACACCGGCGTTGCAGCGGTACTACGCCGCTGGCGCGCCGGCAGGGGATACGCCCATGCGGGATGTGCCCATGGTGGCCCTGGACTTCGAAACCACCGGTCTGGATGCCGACACCCACTCCATCGTCAGCATCGGCCTGGTGCCGTTCAACACGCACCGGATTTTTTGCCGTGATGCCCGGCATTGGGTGGTTCGCCCGGTGCTGCCGCTGCACCGCGAATCGGTCACCTTCCACGGCATCACCCACTCGGAAGTGCGGGTGGCACCGGATCTCCGGGAAATCCTGGACGAACTCCTGGAGGCGCTCGCCGGGCGCATTGTGGTCGTCCACTTTCGCCACATCGAACGGGCATTCCTCGATGCCGCCCTGCGCTGGCGCCTGGAGGAAGGCATCGAATTCCCGGTCATCGACACCATGGAACTGGAAGCCCGCTGGCACCGGCAGAAGCCACCCAGCCTCTGGGACCGGCTGCGCGGACGCAAGCCGGAGTCCATCCGCCTGGCCGACAGCCGCACCCGATACGGACTGCCCTACTACGCGCCCCACCATGCCCTGACCGATGCCCTCGCCACGGCCGAACTTCTGATGGCGCAGCTGCAGTACCGGTTTGACCCGGACACGCCGCTAAAGGAGCTTTGGCAGTAAGAACCGCTCAGCCATCAATGAACCGCTTCCGGTCTTCCGGAGCCGGAACCGGGCAGGTTTCATAACGGCCGAACCAACGGTAGCGGTGCCGGCCGATCCAGTCGTAGAGACCATCCCGCAAGGGCCGGGGCACCCAGCGGAACACCGCAAGCCAGCGCCAGGGCCACGGCAGCCCTGCCAGAATCCGCAGAACCGCGTCACTGCGCCGAAACGCACGTTGGCCGTCGATCAGTACCACGCTGTCCATCGCCTCTGACGGCACCTTCATTTCCCGGCACAGCGCCTGCCCGGCCTCCGACTGCAAGGTTCCCAGGCGGAAACGATGGGCCCGGTCGTGACGCAGCACAAACCGCCCCCAGAACTGGCAGAAAACACAAACACCATCGAACAGAATCACGGGGTGTGCCCGCTCCATTTCGCCTCCCGATTTGCCCGCGAAGGTTTGGCCCTGACGGTAAACAACGCGGCCCCTGCGGCCATCCAAGAACGACGGCACGGACGCTAGAGTAGTGCTTTATCCGAACCCGTCGTCTGCAGGAGTCACCCATGGCCACACAACAACACATTCAGGGTTGCGGGGTACAGCTTTTCACCACCACCCGGGGCAATCCCGAAGCGCCGGCCATCGTTCTGGTGCACGGCTACCCGGACAACCAGCAGGTCTGGAACGGGGTGGCCGAACGCCTCGCGTCCGACTGGTACGTGGTTACCTACGATGTCCGTGGAGCGGGTCTTTCCGACCGGCCCGCCCGGACACGGGACTACCGCATGTCCCTGCTGGCGCGGGATCTGGAAGCCGTGGTCGATGCCCTGTTGCCCGACCGCCGCTTCCACCTGGTCGCGCACGACTGGGGGTCCATCCAGAGCTGGGAATCGGTCACCGGCCGCCCCCTGCAGCATCGCATTGCCTCCTTCACCACGCTGTCCGGTCCCTGCCTCGACCACGTCGGTCACTGGATGCGCGCCCGCCTGGCCCGCCCCACACCGCGCCGGATCGGCCAGCTTCTGCGACAGTTAGGCAGCTCCTGGTATATCTTCGCGTTCCAACTGCCCTGGGTCGCGCCCACGCTGTGGGAAACCTTACTGGGAGAGCGTTGGCCGGCCTACCTGAATGCGAGCGAGGGCATTGCCGAGGAGGCGCTCAACCCCCACCAGACGGCCGACGGGCGCGATGGCATCCGCCTGTACCGGGCCAACATGCTGCCCCATCTGCTCAGCCCCCGTGTGCGTTATGCGCACTGCCCGGTGCAGTTGATCGTCCCCAAACAGGACCGCTACGTGGGCGCCCAGCTGTTCGAAGACCTGCACGAGTGGGTCCCCGCCCTGTATCGCCGGGACATGGACGCGGGGCACTGGGCGCCGTTGAGCCATCCGGACGAACTTGCTGAAAGCATCGCCGAATTTGTACAAAGCGTTGAAGGCGGTGACCCCGATTCAGCGCTGGCCTCCTTGCGGATCCACAACGTGGCATCGCAAACCCGCCACAGTGCCACCGTCCTGAAAACGGTGTAACACGGCACACCACAAACGGATCTTAATAAAACTGTAATCTTTCTTTCATAGACTTGTGCGCCAGTCGGGTCGGAACAACCGATCCGACCCTTATTGTCTTGTTTGAGGGTTAACTGATGCACTGGTACACCCGGAGTATCCTGAATCGGGTGCTGACGATTATTATCGGCGCCAACTTGGTCATCGCCATCGTTGCGGGGCTTTACTTCAGCTATTCGCTGGAGGTCAAGGATGAGTTCTACACCCTGGGATCACGGGATCTGGGCCAGGCCATGGAAGTGCAGGACATACTGAGTGAATTCAAAACTCAGGTGCAGGAGTGGAAGAATACGTTGATGCGCGGCCACAAGGCCGACGATCGGAAGAAGTACTGGCAGCAGTTCCAGGATCAGGAAGACAAAGTCCAGGCCGCGCTGAAGGATTTGCTACCGCGCCTTCACAATGACAAGGCCCGGGATATCCTGACCCGCTTCCAGGCGGCGCATCAGCAAATGGGACAGGCCTACCAAAAAGGCTTTCAAGCTTTTGTCGACTCCGGCTTTGACCACAAAGTCGGCGATGCCGCCGTTCGCGGCATAGATCGCGAGCCCAGCCAGCTTATTGAGAAAGCCGCCATGGATATCCGGGCGGATGCCGTGGCTGACCTCAATCGCCTGGAACAGGATGTCTCCAGTCGCGCCCATACCCTCGGTGCTGTTCTCCTGCTGGCGATCCTGTTGGGAACGATGGGCTGCGTCATCGTTCTGGTGCGGGCCGTTATCCGCCCCACCCAGCAACTGATCAGCAATATCCAGAGGCTGGGTGATGGCGACGCCACCCAGGCTGCCACCCTTGAGCGCCAGGACGAACTCGGCAAACTGGCCGATGCGGCCCGACAGCTGCACGGTTTCCTGGTCGAGACCAGCCACCAGCTCAGCCGCAATGCCGGCCAGTTGGAAGGTACCCGGGATACCATCCGCACCAACGCCAATATGGTGTCGGACCGTGCCGAAGACGCCCACCTGCGAATCGACCAGATTGCGACGGCCATGAACGAAATGTCCGCCACGGCACAGGATGTGGCCCGCCATGCGGCCACCGTCGCCAGTGAAGTCAATGAGACGGCCCGGCAGACCGATGATGCGGACAATCAGATCGAGTCCGCCGTCGACAGCATGGAACGGCTGGTTGCCCAGATCCGCAGCTCCAGCGACACCGTGTCCAAGCTTGCCGATGATGGCCAGAAAGTGGGCAAGGTGATGGAAGTAATTCGGGAGATTGCCGACCAGACCAACCTGCTGGCGCTGAACGCCGCCATTGAGGCGGCACGGGCCGGCGAAGCGGGCCGTGGCTTTGCGGTGGTGGCCGATGAGGTGCGTACCCTCGCCTCCAAGACACAGGACGCCACGGTAGAAATCGATCGCATCATCGGGACGATTCAATCCGGCTCCCGCGATGCGATGGAATTCATGCGCGCCAGCGAGGTGGTCGGTCAACAAAGCAGTGAAGCGGTCTCGACGGTCCGGGCCAGCCTGGGGGATATCCGCCAGCGAATGACCCAGGTGAATGATGCGACGACGCAGGTGGCCACCGCCGCGGAAGAGCAGACCAGTGTCTGCGAGGATATCAACCGGAACGTGGCCGGCGTGGCTGAAATTTCAGAAGCCATGAGCAAGGCGGCCCAGAACAACCTGGCCACCATCCCGGAACTGGAGAGCATGGCCGGCGAAGCCAATCGACTGGCCGACCGTATCCGCACCTGAAAACAGCCGGGCCCGTGACCGGGCCGGCAACAACATCAAAGGACGCCGCCGGTCGCCGACAGCAGGCCGGCGACGAGCGCCACACCCAGCGCAATACCGGCGACCTTGAGCCCCTCGAGTATTTCCCGGTCACGCGGCTCGGTTGTCTCCTTCAGCAGCCCGGACTTGCTGGCAAAACTGTTCTTCCTTAACAGTAGCTGCATGGTCAGCCCCTCTTTGGACAAAATCGATCAATGTCATTGGCATTTACAATATGAGAATAATTCTCATTTGTAAACCGTTTTCCGATAACACTTATTGATACCGATCCAAGTCGTGATTGAGGCTGCCATTCCGGCGGGGCAGGCAACCTTGCCAAGCCCACCGGACAAAGGCCGATGTCACCATTTCTTGTAGGGCAGGAACTTCCCGTTCATGGTAACCACAACCCGGTCGCCCGCCGGGTTCTCCTCCTTGTCCACCGACAGGGTGAAGTCGATGGCGCTCATGATGCCGTCACCGAATTTTTCATGGATCAGTGCCTTCATCGTATCGCCGTAGACACCCGTCACTTCGTAGAAACGGTAGATCAGCGGGTCCTTGGGGACCGTCCAGTCCCAACTCTTATACGGGCAATCCTGCAGCGCCGCGGCCACCTCGCCATCGAGTCCCAGTACCTCACACAGCGCTGAGGCCTTGTCTTCGGTCATGCTGTTGGCGCCGAAGCAGACGGACGTTGTGAAAACCGGCGACAGGCCGACGGCCTCGGCGATGGCTTCCCAGGTCATCCCTTTGCTGTTCTTGGCGTCCAGAATCCTGGCGGTCATCAGTTCTTTGTTCATGACACTCTCCCCATTGTTGGTCGTGTGCACTGTGGTGGTGCTTTAAAAGCAGGCGTTCGGCCGGAAAAGGCCCGGTCCGTCGTCGTGCCAGGGAGAGGTTGCAATTGATGCGCCACGGCGACGCAAAGAGAGTGGGAGGCACCGGCGGCCCGGGTGGGACGCCGGTGTTCAGGGAGATCAGCCGGGCCAGGTATCCAGTACGTCTTCCAGATCCGTGCTGTCCACCAAAGGATCGTCGAGATCCACCACGATTTCGGAGCGGGCCAGGGTCCAGGCCCTGCCGGTGATATCGCTGTCCATGGCCCGGTGCCCGGCAACGGTCGCCTCACCCAGCACCTTACCCACAAACGAGCTGCCCCGTGGCGAGACGGTCTCGATCCACTGACCTTCGTGGATATCGCCGGCGTCGTACATCAGCGCCAGTCGTGCGGACGTCCCGGTCCCGGTGGGACTGCGGCAAATCACGCCGGGATGCACATAGGTCGCCGACGGCGTTCGATAACCCTCGCTGCCCACCGGCTCCAGAGGGCCCATGAAATGGGCGAACGGCAAGGGGCCGACCTCGCCCAGCTCCGGATGCTGTTGGGTCACCTGCGGTCGCGCCGCCGTCACCAGGGCATGACCAAAGGCGGCCAGCGCCGGCATTTCATCCGCCGTGAGTTTGAAGCCGAAATGGGCCGCGTCCACCAGCGCGAAATAGGCGCCGCTCCAGACCAGGTCATAGCGCACCTGACCGTAATGCGGCACATCGACAACCTGATCCCGGGCCTCCACATAGGCCGGCTCGCCCTGGGTGGTGATCGACTGGACCCGACCATTCTCGTTATAGGCCTTGATATGCGCCAATCCGGCCGGTGACTCCAGCACGATCGACTGCTCGCCCTCCTCCATCGGGATAATCCCGCTCTGCAGGACGGCCGTGGCGGTGCAGATGGTGTTGGAGCCTGAGTACAGCGGATACCCCATCGCCTCCATGATGATGTAGCCCGCCTGGGCCTTGGGATTGGAGGGCTCCACGATCAGGTCCAGGGACATGTAGGGATCGCCGTAGGGCTCAGACAACAGCAACCGCCGGAAGCCGTCGCCGTGCTGCTGGATATAGCGCATTTTCTCGAGCACCGAGTCGCCGGGCAGTTTCCCCACGCCGTAGGTGATGATGCGGCTGACATCGCCGCCTGACTGCATATCGATCAGGCCGATGGACCGCATCCGGTGCCGCGTACCGTCGTTCTGCATAGGTCGCTCCCACTTTATCCGCGGGCGGTCGAAAATGACCATCCGCTTTCACATGTCATAGCCGAACGGGCATGCCCGTTGATTGCACGCCGGCAAGGCCTTGAAACTCAGGGCCATTCCGAGCTCTTCCGGGACTCCCAATCAGATCCGCACTCGCAATGCCCATGAACAGACGCTGGCCGCTCGATAGTCGCGCCACCAGAGCGGACAAGGCTCCCTGTCAGGTTAGGTTATTTTTCTGCCAAGGGTATAGGGGGCGATGCCAATCCAAAGGTCTGATGATGCAGATAAAACCGGAACCAGGCCGTGGCCTGAATCCTGCATTGCACGCTGTAAATCGCCGTCGTACCGCCAACGTTTGCCGCCGGTACGGATTTCATTCACCCGGTTCACCGGGATTCTGGAGCCGCCATGGACATCAGCAGTATTTTTTCCGGCCCCACCAGCAGTAACGCCAGTACGCAGTCGGATACCACCGGCGCCACCGACTCCGGCGCGTTCGACCAACTGTTCGCCCAGGCGATGTCTGCCTCCGGCAGCGACAATACCGCCCAGACCACACAGACTGTCGGCAGCCTGGCGGCCAATGCCCTGGGTGCCTCCGTGGCGGACAGCCTGGGCTCAGTGCTGCCCGCAGCAACCACGGAGACCGCGGCCGGGACGACCACAGACAGCGACTCTGCCGATGCCGACGTCTCAACCGGCACCGTCACCAGCAAGAGCGACCGCGGCCTCTTCGAAGACGGCGATAGCCTGTCCGCTGGCGATCTGGTGGATATCGTGAATCCGCTGCAGCACATTCCCATCGTCGGCACCTACTACCGGGAACTGACGGGTGACGAGATTGGCTACGCCTCGCAGGTCGCGGGCTGCACGCTCTATGGCGGCGCGCTCGGCGCCCTGTCGGCCCTGGGTAGCATCGGTTTTGAAGCCGCAACCGGCGAAGAACAGGTGGAATACGCCACCGATATGGTGACCGGCGGTTCGTCGGACAGGACGGCCCGGGGCTGACGCCCGGGCGGCAAGATCATGCCGCTAACGGGCAATGACGCGGTAGACCGGACGCAGCCTGGGGATCTGCTTCAACACCACCTGCAGGACGGTCATCAGCGGCACGGCCATCACGACGCCGATCGCGCCCCACAGCCAGCCCCAGAAAAAAATCGACAGGAAGATCACCACGGGATTGATGGACATCCGGAAACCGTGGATATAGGGCTCCAGGAAAAATCCCACCACCGAGGTCAGGGCCAGATAGCCCACGGGCGCGATCATCATCATCCAAAGCTGGTCCAGCGTGGTCAGCGAGATCACCGCCAGCAGGCCCACCGTGCCGATCACGCCCAGGTAGGGAACGAATCGGGCCAGCCCCGCAATCAGCCCCCAAACGACCGGCGAAGGCAATCCCACGGCCCAGCACATCAACCCGGTCAGGACACCCACCAACAGGTTACTGGCGCTGATCACCATCAAATATTGGGCAATCTGGGATTGGGAATCCCGCACCACCCGCAGCACCATGCGCCGGTCCCCCCTGGGAAGCTGGCGCACGAAGTTGCGGATCAGGCTGTCACCACTGACCAGCAGGAAGTAACTGAGTGCCAGAGCCAGGGCCAGGCCGGTCGCCCCGTTGCGCAACTTGGTGAACATCGTCTGCTGCCAGGAGTTGGACTGCACCACCACCTTGGTGGGCTCATCCCCCTTGGACAGCTCTTCCATTTTCTTTTCGACCTTTCGGGCCGATTCCGTAACGCGTTCCAGGCTCGTGGTGATGCCCTTGCCACCCACCAGCAGTCGCGACATACCTTCCGGGGCTTTCTCGACCCATTCCATGATGGGTGACGACACCGCCCAGCCTACGCCGGCCATACCGGCCAAAAGCCCCAGGATCAGTACCAGGGCCGTCACGCCGCGAGGTACCCTCCAGCGCTTGCGGGCGCCCCGCACGGCTGGCGCCATCAGCAGGCTGGCGAGTATCGCCAGTGTAATCGGCAGGATGATCTGGTGGGCAACGTAGAGCGTGTAGAGAATCCCGAGCGTGAACAGACCGTAGATGGGCGTCGCCAGGTTGTTCGGGATGGTCAGTCCGGCGAGGGTGCGCGTGTCGGGTGTGACGTCGTTGTCTTCGTTATCGGAACCGGACTGTCGGGACTCGTCGGTCATGCAGGGGGAACTCCTTGTGGGCTGCGGTGCCGTCTGTTTTTGTCGCCACAGTCTAGCGGAGTCGACCACCGCGAATCCATGCGGATGACGCGGTGGTCACGTCGCGACACTTATTCTTTGCCGCGATAGAAGCGCTGGATGCTGGAGAAGTCCAGGCGACCATTGCCCTGCTGGCCATGCAGCGCGTACAGGTTGCGGGCCAGTGATCCCATCGGAATCGGTGCCTTGTTTTTCACGGCATTGTCGAACGCCAGCCCCAGATCCTTGTTCATCAGGTCCACCAGGAAGCCACCCTGATAGTCGTTGGAGGCCGGCACGCCCTCCATCACTCCCGGCCAGGGGTTGTAGACATTCAGCGCCCAGTTGCCGCCGGAACTCTGGCGCATGATCTCGGACAGGACCGCCGGATCCAGGCCATTCTTCACGCCCAGTGCCAGCGCCTCGCAGGTGCCGTTCATCAGGATCGCCAGCAGCATGTTGTTGCAGATCTTGGCCACCTGCCCGGCGCCGTGGGGTCCGGCGTGGAAGATGTTCTTGCCCATGCCCTCGAGAACCGGCTTGGCCCGATCGAACGCCGCGTCTTCGCCACCGCAGATGAACGTCAACGTGCCCGCCTTGGCGCCACCCACACCGCCTGAGACCGGTGCATCCAGAAACGCGATGCCCTTCTCGGTGGCCTTCTCGGCGACGCCCCGGGCGGTTTCCGGCGCGTTGGTGGAGGAATCGATGACCAGCGTGGACGACGTCAGGGTGTTGAGCAGTCCTTCGTCGCCGAGGTAGACCGCTTCCACATGCTCACCGGCCGGCAGCATGGTGATCAGAACTTCCGCGCCCTCGGCGGCGGCATGGACAGTATCGGCGGTGCGGGCACCGTCGTCCACCAAAGCCTTGACCGCATCGGCAGAAAGATCGAAGACCGTGACGGCGTGCCCGGCCTTGATGAGGTTGTGGGCCATGGGGCCGCCCATGTTGCCCAATCCGATAAAGGTGATGTTGGCCATGTTTCGTTCTCCTGTTGTTTTTGTTCGGGAATCGCCCGTTGGGTGGTCGACGTCCCGGCCGCCCTGCGGGCAGCTCCGAAGCTAAAGAGGGTGTTGTAAAAGCTACTGCGCTCAGCCATACGGCGTTGAAAATCGCCTCAAGATGCTCATTTACAACCCGTAAACTGCGCTCTTTCGTTGATTTTCGCCTTGTTTGGCTATCGCTCGCGACGCTTTTGCAACACCCTCTAAAGCGTCGGCTACATTGCCCAGCTATCTCGAGCATGTAGCAGATGCTTCAGCTTCTGAGGCGCCGCAGGCGCCCGATCACGCTCCACCACCGTCGCGGTGCTACTCGAAAAAACTCTCTACCCACGCCGGATCCATGCTCTCCAGCGATGGATACCGCCAGCGGGGCTGCTTGTCCTTGTCGATCAACAAGGCCCGGATGCCCTCGGCAAACTCGCCCTTCTCAAGGCAGCGGGTCGACAGCTTCAGCTCTTTGTCGAACACTGCCTTGAGCCCATCCAGCCGGGTCTCCTGCAACTGACGCTCCAGGATCGCCATGGTCGTAGGCGAGCCGGTCTTCGCGACTTTCGCGGCCTTCTGGAGCCAGACATCGTCACCGTCATAGTCCGCAATGCGCCGCACCTGGGTGACCAGATCGTCCGCGTCCATCAGGGTATTGATCGCGTCCAGCCGTTCGCGCACGGCGGACGTCGGCATGACCGCGACGGATTCCCTTTCAAAGGTACGCAGCACGCTGTTCACCGCCGTTTCGGCGGATTCCGGCAGCTGTTCCGACTGCGCCAGTGCTTCGAGTACCGCGTCCTTGTGATCGTGGGCGATCCGCCGATCCGCCATCCCCAGAAAGCAGGCGTCCGCCGCGTTCAGGTGGACGCCAGTCAGGCCAATGAACAGCCCCAAATGACCCGGCATGTGATTCAGGAACCAGCTGGCGCCGACGTCCGGATACAGACCGATCGTCACTTCCGGCATGGCCACCCGCGACTGCTCGGTCACGACGCGATGCGACGCCCCCGCCAGCAGGCCGACACCGCCGCCCATGACAAAGCCATGACCCCAGGCCACAACCGGTTTGGGGTACGTGTGGATCTGATAGTCCAGCGCATACTCCTCGGTGAAGAACTCAACGCCCTCGTCCGGGCCAGACGCGCCTTCGGTCATGGAGCGATACAGGGCGACGATGTCACCGCCGGCGCAGAATGCCTTGTCGCCGGCGCCTTCCAGCCAGACGGCGGCAATCCCGTCGTCCTTGGCCCACTGGTCGAGCTGGTCTTCCAGCGCCCGAATCATGGGCAGGGACAGGGAATTCAGCGCCTTGGGCTGATTCAGGGTGGCCACGCCGATACGCTTGCCACCGGCGGCCGCCTTCTCGTCAAAGAGGATGGCTTGTTCTGACATGCTGACTCCAACCGTTACCGGTTCTTCCATTCGGGTGTGCGTTTTTCCAGGAAGGCGTTGACGCCCTCACGCTGGTCTTCGGTGGCGAACAGTTCCACGAACAGCTCGCGCTCCATGCGCCAACCGTCGTCGTGGGACCGGCCGTCCCGGGCGCTCATCACCAGCGATTTGCAACGGGCGATGGACGACGGGCTCTGCTTGCACGCCATCTCCGCCAGCTCGATGGCCTTATCCAGCGACTGCCCGGTCGGCACCACTTCTTCCACCAGACCGATGTCCAGGGCCTTATCCGCCTTCACACGTTCGCCGCACAGGATCATGCGCTTGGCCCAACCCTCGCCCACCAGCCAGGGCAGGTTCTGGGTGCCGCCGGCGCAGGGCAGCAGGCCAACACCCGCTTCCGGCAGGGCCATCTGGGCGTGTTCCTCGGCAATACGGATATCGCAGGCCATGGCGCATTCCAGGCCACCGCCCATGGCGTAACCGTTCACCGCCGCAATCGACACGCCACGGAACCGGCTCAGGGTCGCAAAGGCGTGGCCGAATGCCTGGGCCATGCGGTTGGCACGGCCTTCGTCCCCGTCGGCAAAGGTTTTCAAGTCGGCGCCGGCGGAGAAGAATTTCTCGCCCTGCCCGGTCACCACCAGGGCAAAGATATTGCGGTCGGCGTTCAGGGCCTCAATCGTCTCTGCCAGGGCACCCAGGGACTCTTCGGTCCAGGTATTCGCCGGTGGGTTGTTGATGGTCAGGATGGCTACATGCCCGCGATTTTCGAGCTGGATCAGATCGCTCATTACCGTGTTCTCCTTATTGAATCGCTTCGACGACGCCGGACTCGAGCACCCGGCGGGCGACGATCAGTCGCATGATTTCGTTGGTGCCTTCCAGGATCTGGTGCACCCGCAGGTCGCGCACGTAGCGCTCGAGCGGGTATTCGCGGATGTAGCCGTAGCCCCCATGCAGTTGCAGGGCCTGGTTGCAGACCTCGAAGCAGGCGTCAGTGGCGAACCGCTTGGCCATGGCGCAGTGCAGTGTGGCCTCGGCATCGCCGTGATCCAGCTTCCAGGCCGCCAGCCGCACCATCTGCCGGGACGCCACCAGATCGGTGGCCATATCCGCCAGTTTGAACTGCAACGCCTGGAAATCGGCCAAGTGACGGCCGAACTGGCTGCGTTCGTGCATGTAGTCCCGCGTGAGCGACAACGCGGCCTGGGCACCGCCGAGCGAGCAGGTGGCGATGTTCAGGCGGCCGCCGTCCAGCCCTTTCATGGCGAAGCGGAAACCCTCTCCCTCTTCACCCAGCCGGTTTTCCAGCGGCACGTAGACGTTGTCGAAACTGACCTGACGGGTGGGCTGACTGTGCCAGCCCATCTTGTCTTCCGACTTGCCGTAGTGAATGCCCTCGCTGTTCGCCGGGACGACGAACGCGGAGATGCCCTTGGCGCCGCTGTCCGGCGCCCCGGTGCGGGCCATCACCACCAGCACTTGCGTGGCGCCGGCCCCGGAGATAAACACCTTGGAGCCGGTCAGCCGATAGCCGTCGCCCTCGCGCGCCGCCTTGGTCTGCAGGTTAGCGGCATCAGACCCGGCACCGGGTTCGGTCAGGCAGTAGGAGCCCAGCCACTCACCGCTGGCCATGCGCGGGGCCACATCCTGCTTCATGGCCTCGCTCCCAAAACAGGCCACCATCCAGGTGGCCATGTTGTGGATGGTGATGTAGGCCGCCGTGGACGGACAGGCCGCCGCCAGCTCCTCGACAATGACCGAGGTATCCAGCCGCGACAGCCCCATGCCGCCGCAGTCTTCCGGCGTGTAGAGGCCGCAGAAGCCGAGTTCCCCGGCCTCGCGGATCACTTCCAGCGGGAAGGTATGGTCGATATCCCAGCCGGCCGCATGCGGTGCCATGGCCTTCTCGGCGAAGGCCCTGGCGGCATCACGATAGGCCAGTTGGTCTTCGTTCAGCGCGAAATCCATAACCGGCCACCCTTAATGCATGCGGATGGAGAAGTTCGGTCCGGCCACCGCGTCGCTGGAGAACCAGCGGGCCGTGATGGTCTTGGTTTCGGTGTAGAACTTCACCGCCTGCTTGCCGTAGGCGTGCTGGTCGCCGTAGAACGAGCCTTTCCAGCCGGTGAAGGAGAAGAACGGCAGGGGCACCGGAATGGGAATGTTGATACCGACCTGACCCACTTCAATTTCATGCTGGAAGCGACGGGCCGCGCCACCGGAGTTGGTGAAGATCGACGTGCCGTTGCCGTAGGGGCTGTTGTTGATCAGTTCGATGGCGTCGCCCAGGTTGTCGACTTCCATGCAGCTCAGGACCGGGCCGAAGATCTCTTCCTTGTAGATGTCCATCTCGGGCTTCACACCGGCGAACAGCGTCGGGCCGACCCAGTTGCCGTCCGGCAGGCCGTCGACGGTGCAGCCGCGACCGTCCAGCAGCAGGCGTGCGCCCTCTTCTTCGCCGCGACCGATCAGTTGCTCGATCCGGTCTTTGGCCTTGGCACTGATAACCGGACCGTAGCTGGCGCCCGAGTCGTTCCAGGCCCCCGGACGCACTTTCGCCAGGGCCTCCTTCACATCCGGAATCCATTCCTGGGCCTCGCCCACGAACACGGCCACGGAAATCGCCATGCAACGTTGACCGGCGGCACCGACGGATGCACCGACCAGGGCACTGATCACCTGATCCTTGTCCGCATCCGGCAGGATCACCATGTGGTTCTTGGCGCCAGCGAAGCTCTGGACACGCTTCATGTTCCTGGTGCCGGTCTCATAGATGTATCGGCCGACCGGGACGGAACCGACGAAGGACACCGCCTTGATCGCCGGGTCGGTCAGCAGCTTGTCCACCTGCGGCTTGGCGCCGTGGATGACTTGCAGGACGCCTTTGGGCGCGCCCGCTTCGACGAACAGTTCCGCCAGACGGGTCGGGGTCAGCGGGTCCTGCTCGGAAGGCTTCAGGATGAACGTGTTGCCTGAAGCAATGGCCATCGGGAACATCCACAGCGGGATCATCGCCGGGAAGTTGAACGGGGTGATGCCGGCACACACACCCAGCGGCTGGGTGTAGGAATAGGTGTCGATTTCGCGGGCCACGTTCTCGACGGTCTCGCCCATCATCAGGGACGGGATGTTGGCCGCGTGCTCCACGACTTCGATGCCGCGCCAGACGTCGCCCTTGGCATCCTCGAAGGTCTTGCCGGTTTCCTGGGACAGGATTTCGGCGATTTCGTCATGGTGCTCTTTCAGCAGGGCCTGGTAGCGCATCATCAGGCGGGCCCGCTCGGAGACCGGGGTTTCCTTCCAGGTCTTGAAGGCTTCGCCGGCGTTGGCGATGGCACGCTGCATCTCGTCTTCGGTAGCGCAGGGCACCTCGGCAATCACTTCGTTGGTGGCGGGATTGGTGACATCAATCCAGTCGTTGGTTGCGCTCTGGCAGAACTCGCCCTCAATAAAAAGTGGCACTTTTTTCATACTGATTCCCCTGTTGTTCTTGTCGGCAAGGAGGAGGTACTCAAGCGACACAAACCGCTTCAGCACCGACTTTGAAATGATCCTAGCACAGCGGGATAGACGATTAGATTGACTAAATTTCGCTCGTGATGGATTATTTTTCGAAAACACTCACAACAACAACCAGGACGGAGAATGACCCGCACGTCACAATGGCCGCTGCCCTCAGACAGCATCCGCTATGTGGTGCCGTCGCGTATGGTGCAGATGCTCGACACCCATCCGCTGACCCAGGACCTGTATCCACTCGCCTTCGGCCATTACCGGCAGGCGCGGGGCCATCACATGCATCGCCAGCATCATGACGATCACCTGCTGATCTACTGCACCGACGGATTGGCGCACCTGAATGTGGAAGGCGAAAGCCACCATATCCACGCGGGCGACCTGCTGCTGTTGCCCAAGGGCGCCGCCCACCGATACAGCGCGGACACCGACCAGCCCTGGTCGCTGCACTGGGTGCATTTCGCGGGGTCGCTCGCGGCCGCGTTCTGCGAGCACATGGGGTTTTCCCGACAAACACTGATCCGCCACGTGGGCCAGCAACCGCGACTATTGGTGGATTTCAACGGTCTGTTGTCCGTGCAACAGACCGGCTTTCGCCCGTCGGGCCTGATCCACGCGGCCAACCGGCTAAGGCAGTTACTGACCGCCATTCCACTGTGCGCCGAACCTCTGGCCCACCGCCAGCCGCTGGACCTGGACAGCCTGCACGGCTTCATGAAGGAACACCTGGATGAGCGCCTGACCCTGGAAAACCTGGCGGAACTGTCCGGCCTGTCGCCGGCCCACTTCGCCACCCGCTACCGCTCGCTGACCGGCGTGGCGCCGATCCAGCACTTCCTGCACCTGAAAGTGGAACGGGCCTGCCAGCTGCTGGACAACTCGGACCTGTCGTTCCGGTCGATCAGCGACAGCCTGGGCTACGAGGACAGCTACTATTTCTCAAGGCTATTCAAAAAGGTAATGGGGGTATCGCCGCGGGACTACCGGCATACCCGGCGGCATTGAGGGCCAAATGATGGTCAGGAGCAGACCGCCCTCTTCAGTTGGCGGGAAAAACTGATAGTCTGGACCACCTGACAACAAGAACGGACCCAGACATGGCCAGCTATACCATTGAAATTCAGGAACAATACGATTTGCCGAAGGACAAGGTCTTTGCCCTGTTCTCCGACCACAAGCGACTGGGCGGCGTGCTCGGCGCCCCGATCAAGCGCATCAAGGACAGCAACCAGGCCGATCCCAACGGCGTCGGTTCCGTCCGCCGCATCGGTGTCGGCCCGCTGGGGCTGGAGGAAACGGTGATCGCGTTCGAGCAGGACGCGCTGATCGAATACACCGTGACCAGCATGAGCCCGATCCGCAACCACCTCGGCCGCATCCGCTTTGCCGATGTCGCTGGCAAGACCGTGGTGAACTACACCATCCGCTTCGACGACTTCATCCCCTTCAGCGGCAAGGTGATCAGCGCCGGTCTGGAACAGGCCATCCGGCGCGGCATGAAAAAGGTGCCGAAGCTGGCCTGAGCCTGCCCCGATCATCGGGCGCCCCTGACTTCCGAACCGGTCAGCGTCGCCCGACACACCTCCTCTTCATCAACGCGCCTATCGCAAACACGCTTTCACGCTTGCCATACATATCACTTTTGATATGTCATGAAGAGCCTGATGTCTGTTTTCATACTGAACAGGCATATGATGTCCTGACAGACCGGAGCAACACCTGTGCTGGAAAACCGAATCAAGTACCGCCACCTCCAGTGCTTCCTGGAAGTAGCGCGCCAGGGCAGTGTCGGCGGTGCGGCGGATGTGCTCGCACTAACCCAGCCGGCCGTGTCCAAGAAGCTGAAAGAGCTGGAAGAGATGCTGGGCGTCCGTCTAATGGAACGCAGCAAGAAAGGCGTGGAGTTGACCCAGTTCGGTGAGGTGTTTCTGCGTTACGCAGGCGCCAGCGTGGCAGCCCTGCGGGAAGGGACCAACAGTATCCTCCAAGCCCAGCAGGGTGGCAAAACCCAGTTGATCATCGGCGTGCTGCCGACGGTCGCCGCCAGCGTCCTGCCCCAGGCGGTCATACGCTTCCGCCAGGGCGGGCTGGATGTGACGCTGAAACTCGTGGCCGGCCCCAACACCCTGCTGCTCAGTCAGCTCCGCGTCGGCGAACTGGATCTGGTGGTGGGGCGACTGGCGGAGCCGGACCTGATGTCAGGCCTGTCGTTCCAGCATCTTTATTCCGAACGCGTGACGTTTGTGGTCCGCCCGGGTCATCCTCTGTTGAACACAACGTCCCTCGATTTGAAGGCGATCAGCGACTACACGGTCCTCTATCCGCCCAAAGACTCCATTATTGCCGCGCCTGTGGAGCGCTTCCTGCTCGCCCACGGCATCGGCACCCTGCCCGACCGCATTGAGACCATTTCCGATGCCTTCGGCAAGGAGTACATCCGCCAGACCGATGCGGTCTGGATCATTTCCCGGGGCGTGGTGGCGCGGGAAATCGAGGCCGACGAATTTGCCGAATTACCGTTGGAAACCACGGAAACCCTGGGGCAGGTCGGCCTGACCACCCGCGCCGACACCCAGCCGACGCCAGCCCTGCAGCTGTTTATGAATGCGGTCAGGGATTGCGCCCGGCAGACCGACTGAGCCGCATCCAACTCATGCCAATTTCAATATACAAAAACGACAAAGGGTCATTTTACATAACAAAAGCGATGCACAAGAGTAGAGCCAAAGCCGCCAAAAACGATAGGCCCTGATTCATGCACATCCTTTCTGTCAATGGACAGACGCTCCATTACCAGCTGGACGGTCCGGCCCATCTGCCGCTGATCGTTTTCTCGAACTCGCTGGGTACCGACCTGCGAGTCTGGGAACCGCTGCTGCCTTACCTCCGCGACCAGTTCCGCTTCCTGCGCTACGACAAGCGGGGCCATGGGCTCTCGTCCTGCCCGCCGGCGCCTTACCACCCGGACGACCACATCAATGACCTGATCGGTCTGCTGGACGCACTGGAACTGTCACAGGTGAACCTGTGTGGCCTGTCCGTCGGCGGCCAGATTGCCCAGGGCGTGGCAGCACGCCGGCCCGACCTGGTGAAGAACCTGATCCTGTGCGACACCGCCCATCGCATCGGTACGGCCGACATGTGGAACACCCGCATCGACGCGCTTGTCGACCAGGGTCTCGAAAGCATGGCTGACGGCATCCTGGAGCGTTGGTTTGGGGCGCAATTCCATGACGAACAGCGCGACGCAATGCCCCTGTGGCGCAATATGCTCGTGCGCACGCCGGTCGAAGGCTACGGCGGTACCTGTGCTGCCATCCGCGATACCGACCTGGAAGCCAGTACCCGCGAGCTCAAACAGCCGACCCTGTGCGTGGTCGGTTCGGAAGACGGCTCAACGCCGCCTGATCTGGTCCGCAGCCTGGCAGACCTGATTCCGGACAGCCGTTTCGAAGTCATCGAGGGGGCCGGTCACCTGCCCTGCGCGGAACAACCGAAAGCGCTGGCCCATTTGATCGTGGATTTCCTGAGTCAGCACACTCCCGCCTCAAGCCGCTACGAGCTGGGCATGACCGTGCGCCGTTCCGTGCTGGGCAACGCCCATGTGGACCGGGCCGAAGCCAACAAGACGTCGTTTGACGAGCCGTTCCAGCGCTTCATCACCGAAAGCGCCTGGGGCTCGGTCTGGAGCCGTCCGACCCTGAGCCGGCGCGACCGCAGCCTGATCACCATTGCCCTGATGGCCGCCCTGGGCCATGAGGACGAACTGGCCATGCACGTCCGGGCAACCCGGCAGACGGGCGCGTCCCTGGAGGAAGTACGCGAGACATTGCTGCACCTCGGCGTCTATGCCGGTGTGCCGGCCTCCAATACGGCCATCCGCATTGCCAAAGACGCCTACAAAAGCATCGGCGTCGCTATTGATGGAGAGACGGAACAATGAGCAAATTCACACCACGTGACTGGGCCAGTCATCCCAGCTATCTCAGCCCCGAGTACAAGTCCTCGCGCCTGCGCGGTGTCTCCCGCAACCTGGTGGAGATCGATCCGGAGCTGGCCGAACTGACCGGGCCAGCTTTCGGTGAAGAGGTGCTTGGCCCGCTGGACAACGACCTGACCCGCAACGGCCGCGTAAACGGCGAACCGCTGGGTGAGCGCATCATCGTCACCGGTCGCGTGCTGGACGAAAACGGCGATCCGGTGCCCAACACGCTGGTGGAGGTGTGGCAGGCCAACGCGGCCGGCCGCTACGTGCACATTCGCGACCAACACGACGCGCCGCTGGATCCGAACTTCCTCGGTGCCGGCCGCTGCGTGACCGACGAGAACGGCGAGTACCGATTCATGACCATCAAGCCCGGTGCCTACCCCTGGGGCAACCACCCCAACGCCTGGCGCCCGAACCACATTCACTTCTCCCTGTTCGGGCCGACCATCGCCACCCGTCTGGTCACCCAAATGTACTTCCCGGGCGATCCGCTGCTGGATCTCGATCCGATCTACCAGTCCGTGCCGGCTCAATCCCGCGAGCGCCTTGTCAGCCAGTTCTCCATCGACGTCACGGAAGAGAATTACGCCCTTGGCTACGTTTTCGACATTGTTCTGCGTGGCGTCAACGCCACACCAGTGGAGGCCTGATCCCATGGTAATGAAGCAAACACCCTCCCAGACCGTGGGGCCCTACTTCGCCTATGGCCTGACGGCCCAGCAGTACCACTACCCGCATTCCCAGTATGCCGACGGCTGCCTGGTGACCGATCAGACCCAGGGCGAGCGTATCCGCATTGTCGGCCGTGTGCTCGACGGCCATGGCGACGTGGTGGACGACGCCATGATCGAGATCTGGCAGGCCAACGCCGCCGGACGCTTCGACCACCCCAATGACGCCCGGGAAGCGCGCCCGCTGGATCCGGCCTTCAAGGGCTTTGGCCGTTTCGGCACCGGTACCACGCCAGACAACAGCTTCCGCTTCGACACCATCAAGCCCGGCGCGATCCGCGACGGCGTGGCGCCGTTCATCAGCGTCATCGTGTTCGGTCGCGGGATCATGAACCACGCCTACACGCGTCTGTATTTCAGTGACGAAACCACGGCGAATGCCGCGGACCCGGTGCTGGAGAAGGTACCTGCGGACCGTCGCAACACCCTGATCGCGACCCGCAACGACACCGCCACCGGCGTCGAATACCGTTTCGATATCCGGATGCAGGGGGACAACGAAACCGTGTTCTTCGATTTCTGAGCGCCACTTGCAACACGGCAGCCCCCGACGGATTTCTTCAGGGGCTGCCGGACCCGCTATCATGGGATAGCGGGCATCCGCCCTTCCCGATCACCAGCCATGGACGCCAACGCCCCTATGTTTCAGGTATCGCCTTTCGACTCCCCGCTCTACGGCCAGTTACTCTCCGATGCCAGAACCGCACAGCATCTGGGAGACGCCGCCCAAATCCGGGCCATGCTGACCGTCGAAGGCGAACTGGCGATGGCCCAGGCGGAAACGGGACTGATCCCTCAGGACGCCGCCGACGCCATTGCCGCTGCGGCGGCGTCCCTGACACCGGATCCGGCCAGCCTGGCGAAAGGCGTCGCCTCGGCCGGGGTGCCGGTACCGGCGCTGGTCAAAGCGCTGAAAGAGGCCCTGCCCGCCGGGCACGCCCGCTGGGTCCACTATGGTGCCACCAGCCAGGACATCGTCGACACGGCGCTGATCCTCAACATTCGCGAGATTCTGATCGACCAGAAGGCCCGCCTGCTGGCCGTCATCAACAGCCTGGCCGACCTGGCGGAGACGCATCGCAACACCCTGGTCGCCGGCCGAACCCGCACCCAGCAGGCCGTGCCCATGAGCTTCGGGCTGAAAGTGGCTCAATGGCTGGCGCCGCTGCTGCACCAACTGGATCGCCTGGACGAACTGCGTCCACGCCTGCTCCGCCTGCAGCTGGGCGGCGCCGTCGGCACCCTGGCAGCCATGGGCGAACAGGCCGCAGACATCAACGAACGCCTGGCGAAACGTCTGGGCCTGGCCGCCGGACCCTGCTGGCACACGCAGCGGGATGCCCTGGCGGAACTGTCCGGCTGGCTTGGCCTGACAACCGGGAGCCTCGGCAAGATGGCCCAGGACTGGCTCTGGCTGGCCCAGTCGGAAGTGGGTGAGATTCGCTTCAGCAACGGCGGGGGCTCCTCCACCATGCCGCAGAAGTGCAATCCGGTGGACGCGGAAATCATCGTGGCCATGGCCCGCACCAGCGCGGCCGCCGTCGGCCAGATGCACCAGACCCTGTTGCAGGAACACGAACGCAGCGGCAGCGCCTGGACCCAGGAGTGGTTCCAGTTGCCACAGCAGCTCATGACTTCAAGCGTTGCACTTCGTCACGCTCTGGACGGACTCCGGTTTATCGAGATTCATGACCAGCGCATGCGCGCCAACCTGGACGCCTACAACGGCGTCATCTACGCCGAGGCCGCCACCTTCGAACTGGCCCGCTCGATGGGACGGGACAAGGCGTCCGATCTGGTCAAGCAGTGCGCCGAGGAAGCCCTCTCGGGCGACCGCCACCTGCTGCAGCGGATCGAAGACCGCACCGGCGAACACATCGACGTAGACCAGCTGGCCCAGCAATTAGTCGCAGGCGGCGCGACCGGTCGCTGGCTAACTGATATTCTGGAACAGGCCCGGCTCAAAACGGCCGCGGCCTGATCCGTCCACCATTCCACACGCCTGACGCCGACCTGTCATAACCGGGTTGGCGCCGCCGTGTGCGCAAGGAGTGCGCTTGCTTTCCATCCTCTCCACGACGGCACCGATTTTCATCATCATTGCGCTGGGATTCATTGCCGTACGGACCCGCTTATTCCCCGCAGAAGCCGTGGCCGGCCTGGGTCGATTCGTCATCTATTTCGCCCTGCCGGCACTGATCTTCAGTACCGTGTCGCAAATGGCCTTCAGCGAGGTCATCGACCGGCATTACCTGCTGGTTTACGGTCTGGGATCGATGCTCGCTTTCGTTGCCGGCATTGGACTGAGCAAGGCGCTCAAGGGGGACAGCCTGAGTCAGGGCGCCATCAAGGGCATGGGCATGTCGATGTCCAACAGCGCCTTTGTCGGGCTGCCGGTGTTGCTGCTGGCCTTCGACGACCCGCCCACCAACGCCTTTGCGATGAACCTGATGATCGAGAATATGGTTGTCCTGCCGGTGGCCCTGATCGTGATGGAATTCAGTCAGGGGCGCGGCAACAGTGAATCCCTGGGCGCCATCATTCGCCCGGTGGCCGGCCGGGTCGTCCGCAATCCGCTGGTAATTGCGATCGTGGCCGGGGTCCTGGCCTCGCTGGCCAACGTCGAGGTACCCCAGGTACTGCAGGACAGTCTCGATATGCTGGGCCGCACGTCGGCGACCGTGGCCCTGTTCTTCGTGGGCGCGTCGCTGGTAGGCACATCGCTGCGTGGGAATATCGGCGAAATTGGCGGGGTGGCGCTGGGCAAACTGACGCTGCACCCGTTGATGATGGTGCTACTGATCTGGCTGCTGCCGGACTTCGACCCGCAGCTGCAGACCGCTGCGATCCTGCTGGCGGCCATGCCCATGGCCAGCGTCTATCCCATCATCGGCAGCCTTTACGGCTATCGGCGACTCACTTCAAGCATTCTGTTGGCAGGCACCGTGCTGTCTTTCTTCAGTATCTCGATCGCCCTGGCCGTCCTGTTCTGAACGACCAGAGACCATCCGGAATCAGGCCGCCACCGGTTTACGAAACAGCGCCACGTCCTTGGCCGGCACTTCCAGCTCCCAACCCAGCGACTCGGCCAGCCAGCGCAGGGTGCTCTCCCGGTAGAACACGATGTGGGTCGGATCGCGCCGATAGTGCCAGTTGGCAAAGCGGGCGTCGTCGGTCTGGAAGCAGGTCATCACGCCCAGCCAGCCGCCCGGCTTGAGCAGGTTGTCGAGCTGCCGGAAGACGGTGTTCGGATCCTGCAGGTGCTCCACCACCTCGGTGCAGGTGATGAAGTCGTAGGTCTGCTCCAGGGTTTCCGGATTCGGCGCGTAGAAGGGATCGTAGAGCGACACCTCCATGCCTCTGGCGGCGAGCATCTTCGCCAGCGCCGGTCCCGGTCCGCAGCCGAAATCCAGCCCGTGGGCCTCGTCCGGGGCCAGGGTCAGGATCGGGTCCGCCAGTTTGGTGAGGAAGCGCTGGTAGCCTTCATCCTCGGGATTGTTGTCGTGCAGATCGTAGACGCGTTTTTCCGCATCCCGGTCCAGCCAGTGCTCCGGCGCCATCAACGTGGCTTCACAGCGACCACAGCGCCAGTAAGGCACCTCGCCAACCACCTCCAGCAGACGCAGGTCCTCACTGTGGCAGACGGAACACCGGGTGGGTGCCATCAATTTTTCGGGCATCATGACGCTCCCTAGGGCTGTTCTCTGAAACAGAGAAACCCGGTTGTTCGGTGAATAACAGTCGAGAAAATGGGAGTGTCCACAGTCACGCGCTGCCCTGCAATACGCCTTGACCACGATATAACCAATCGCTATGCCCGGCGCGCGATTTCGTGAAGACAACCGGCCCGTTGACGCTGGATCGTGATGATCCGGACCAGCGCTCAGAGAAGGACCAAGGGCACCTGCGGTGCCTCAGAAGCTGAAGCATCTGCTACACGCTCGAGTGAGCCTCAGAATGTAGCCGACGCTTCAGCTTCGGAGCAGGCCGAAGGACTGCCCTGACTTCGGGGGAAACATCTGATCCCCCCCATTTTAGAGCCGGTGGCAAGACCGCAGCCGAGCGAATCAGTCCGGTGCCCTGTCCGGCCCCACGCGGGCCAGGACCTGATTGTCCTCACCCAGCGGCATGGCCAGGATCAGGCCTTCACCCGAATCCGGGTAGACGCCGGTCAGCGCGGTGATATTGACCTGGTGAGAGACGAGGATAATGGGCTGTCCGGACGGCAGGCCGTTGACGTTGTCCACGGTCTCGGCCGTCTGCGCCTCCCGGTCGCCCTGGCCCGCGAAGAAGGAATTGAGCGACGGCATCACGGTGACGCGCCCCACGTCCATCAGCGTGGCCGTATCCCGGCAGCGACACCAGGCACTGGAAAAAACCTGGGCGCTGCGAATGCCCTGTTCGGCCAGATATCGCCCCCAGGCCCGCGCCTGCTCCTGGCCAACGTTGTTCAGATTACGCTGGGTACTGCAATCATTGACGTCGAAGTGGTCCGGATCGCCCACGCCAGGCGCCAGGGCATGACGCAGAATCAGGACAGCCCCACCCTGGCGCAAGGCGGTCCAAGCAGCGGCATCGTCGGCCATAGCCAGTCTGGGGAGAACGGTCACAGCGATAAGAAGGATTGGCCAGAGCCACCGAACGGTCGTGGAAAAACCCATGATGCACCTCCCTGGGCAACAGGCCATCTGAGTGGCAATACGCCAAAGACCGGGTAGCCGTTCACCCTTTTTCGTCGAATTGGCGTATCCTTGCCCCGCTGATGAGGGAGAACTGATTATGGCCATATGGGTCGATGCCGACGCCTGCCCCACTCCGGTGAAGGAGATCCTTTGCCGCGCCGCCAATCGCTGGCAAATCAGCGTCACGTTTGTCGCCAACCAGCGCATCAATGTGCCGCCTTCACCCTATATAAAGACACGCCAGGTGCCGCAGGGTTTCGATGTGGCGGACAATGAAATCGTCGAGCTGCTGTGCGAGAACGATCTGGTGGTCACCCAGGATATTCCGCTGGCCGCAGAGGCCATTGAACGGGGTGCGCGGGCCCTCAACCCCCGTGGCCAGGTCTACACCCCCGACAACATCCGCCAGCGTCTGGCGATGCGAAACTTCATGGAAGAGCTGCGCAACGCGGGTCAGATGACCGGCGGACCGTCCGGCTATTCCCAGACCGATCGCAAGGCCTTTGCCGATCAGCTCGACCGCTGGCTGCAGAAACACGTCAAGCGCTGAGCCTGGCCAAACAGATTTGATAATGATTCGCTTTCACGAGTGAGCGAATTCAGCTAGTCTGTCCGCCTTTTCTGACCCGTTCATACCCCCCGTTTTCCCGGGTGTTTATCGGACGGGTCTGCCCGATTCGGAGATTTTCTCATGTCCAGCTCCAGCACCAGCAGCTTCCAGGCGCTTGGCCGTTTGCTGCGTTACGCCCGCGGCTACCGTCGCCACATCATCGCTGCCACCACCTGCTCGATCATCAACAAGCTGTTCGACATCGCGCCGGAGATCCTGATCGGTATTGCCATCGACGTGGTGGTGAACAAGGAATCCAGTTTCGTGGCGTCGATCGGCTTCACCTCGGCCGAGTCCCAGATTCTCGTGCTGGGGCTGCTCACCTTCTTCATCTGGGCCGGTGAATCCATATTCGAATTCATGTTCCAGGTGCTCTGGCGCAACCTGTCCCAGGCGTTGCAGGCCGACCTGCGCCAGGACGCTTACGAACACGCCCAGCGCCTGGATATGCACTTCTTCGAGTCGCGCAGCTCCGGCCAGCTGGTAGCGACCATGAACGACGACGTGAACCAGCTGGAACGGTTCCTCGACGGCGGTGCTAACGCCATGATCCAGGTGGTGGTCACCATTCTCACGGTGGGCCTGGTGTTCTTCGTGATCTCGCCGCTGATCGCGCTGCTGGCCTTTACACCGATTCCGGTCATCGTCTGGGGTGCCTTCTACTTCCAGAAAAAAGCCGGACCGCTGTACGCCGACGTGCGGGAGAAAGTGGGCAACCTGTCCACCCGGCTGGCCAACAATCTCGGCGGTATTGCCACCATCAAGAGTTTTACGGCCGAAGCCCGCGAAGCGGAGCGTCTGCGCCAGGCCAGTGACGATTACGTCCAGGCCAATCGTAAGGCGATCCGCATCAGCTCCGCCTTCATTCCGCTGATCCGGATGGCGGTGCTGTTCGGTTTCCTGGCGACGTTCATGATCGGCGGCATGATGGCCCTGAACGGGGAGCTGAATGTGGGCGCCTACGGCGTACTGGTGTTCCTGACCCAGCGCCTGCTGTGGCCAATGACGGGACTGGCGGAAGTGGTCGACCAGTTCGAGCGGGCCATGGCCAGTACCCGCCGGATCCTGGACCTGATCGCGGAGCCCGTCCATGTTCGGGACAACGTTACCACGCCCCTGCCCCAGCCGGTGCGCGGGTCCGTGAGCTTCGATAGCGTCCAGTTCCGGTATGGCAACAGCGGCGCGGGCGTCAAAGGCATCAGCCTGGAGGTTCCGGCCGGTCATACCCTGGCCCTGGTGGGCGCCACGGGCTCCGGCAAGTCGACCCTGATCAAGCTGCTGCTGCGGTTTTACGACGTGCAGCACGGGGCGATCCGCATCGACGATCATCCCATCCAGGATGTCAGCCTGAACTCGGTGCGTCAGGCCATCGGCCTGGTCAGCCAGGATGTCTACCTGTTCGATGGCAGCATCCGCGACAACATCGCCTATGGGCGTCCGGACGCCACCGATGAGCAGATCATCGAGGCGGCCAAAACGGCCGAGGCCTGGGGCTTTATCGAGGCATTGCAGGACGGCCTGGACACCGCCGTGGGTGAGCGCGGCGTGCGCCTGTCCGGCGGTCAGCGTCAGCGTCTGTCACTGGCCCGCGCGCTGCTGAAAGATCCGCCCATCCTGGTACTGGACGAGGCCACCAGCGCGGTGGACAACGAGACGGAAGCCGCGATCCAGCGGTCGCTGCGGCGCATCGGCCACAACCGCACGGTCATCATGATTGCCCACCGCCTGTCGACCATCGTCCATGCGGACCAGATTGCCGTGATCCAGGACGGCGAGGTCACCGAGAGGGGCACCCATGACGAACTGATCGCCCAGGACGGCAGCTACGCCGCCCAGTGGCAGGTCCAGACCGGCTCGGCCGCCGAAGCGGCTCAGTTGACCACCCACTGAGCCGTCTCCGCGCAGCAGTGCATTCAAGGGGCTGAATTCAGCCCCTAGCTTCCCTGAATCCGAAACCCGACTTTCAGCACCACCTGATAGTGGGCCACCTTGCCGTCCGTCACATGGCCGCGGGTTTCGGTTACTTCAAACCATTCGATGTTCTTGACGCTCTTGCTGCATTCCGCCAACGCGTTCTCGATGGCGTCTTCAATGCCGGTTGTGGACGAACCGACAATCTCGACTTTCTTGTAGACATGATGATCTGACATCCATGATCTCCTTATGTCGCAAGGTTTTAAAAGCGTGTTCGGTTGCAGTATGGCACACAGGGGGCGGGGGTTTTCAAAAGGCACCAACTGAACCTTTGCCGGTGGAAGCCATCCAAGGAACCATTGCGTATGCATCGTCAGCAGGAGGCAGACTCGATGATTCAGGGCCCTACTCATCATCCGTTTCGCACGTTCTTTTCACTGTTCGCCGGCCTCTTGCTGGCGAGCCTGGCGGAAGCAGACGTCTACGAATCCCGCTATCACGATTACCGCGTCGATACCGTTGTTGATGGACTCGACCACCCCTGGGGACTGGCCTTTCTTCCCAACGGTGATGTGTTGGTGACGGAACGGGCGGGCCGTCTCCGGGTGGTGCGGGATGGCGAGTTGCTGGATGCACCGGTCAGCGGCGTACCGGACGTGGCGGTGGCCGGCCAGGGCGGCCTGCTGGACGTCATCCTGCATCCCCGTTTCAGCGAGAACCGCCTGCTCTTCCTGAGCTACGCTCACCAGACCCGCGAAGGCAAAACGACCCGGGTGGCCCGGGCCGAATACCGGGATGGTGCCCTGGAGAATGTGACCGTCATCTTCGAAGCCCTGCCCCGCTCCAACACCACCCGTCATTTTGCGGGGCGGCTGGCCTTCGACCGGGAGGGTTACCTCTACGTGCCGGTGGGCGACCGGGGCGATCAATCCCGGGCGCAGGACCTGTCGGACGATGCCGGCGGCGTTCACCGCATCACCATTGACGGAGCCCCGGCGCCAGGCAACCCCTTCCTGAATCAGGCCGGTGCGAGGCAGACCTTCTTCACCTACGGCAACCGCAATATCCAGGGCATGGCCCGGCACCCGGTCACGGGTGAGATCTGGAGCCACGAGCACGGTCCAAGGGGCGGTGACGAGGTGAACATCATTCGCGCGGCCACCAATTACGGCTGGCCGGCAATCACCTACGGCATCGACTACAGCGGTCTGCCGATTACCGACCGCACCCAGGCACCGGGCATGGCGCAGCCACTGCACTACTGGGATCCGTCCATCGCCCCATCGGGCCTGGCGATTTATGACGGTGAGATGTTCCCACAATGGCGGGGCGATCTGTTCGTCGGTGCCCTGAAGTTCCAGAAAGTGGTTCGACTGCGGGTCAACGAGCGGGAACAGGTGGTGGAAGAGGAGGATCTGCTGAAAGCGGTGGGCAAACGCATCCGCGAGGTCAAGCAGGCGCCCGACGGGTCCATCTGGTTGCTGACGGACGCCTCGGACGGTGAAATCCTGAGAGTCTCACGCCCTTGATGAGGGTGACAGGGCGTACAGCGCCGCCACGTTCCGGGCCACCCGACGCAGGTTGTCGGCAGCCCGCTCCAGCGCCTCCGGCAGATCCATGGGCGTCGGCGTGATACCGAACACTGCCGTCAACCCACAGGCCAATGCCTCGTCGTAGTCGTCACCCACGCTGCCGGCCAGGGCCACTACGGGCACGCCCGCCTGGGCGGCTTCCCGGGCCAGTCCGGCCAGGGTCTTGCCGCGGGCGGTTTGCCCATCGATCCGCCCTTCCCCGGTGATCACCAGATCCGCCTTCTTGAGCTGCTCACGCAAGCCTACTGCATCCATGACCACATCCACCCCGGGCTCCAGACGGCCACGCAGGAACGCGCACGCCGCCATGCCCATGCCACCGGCCGCACCGGCACCGGGCATGTCCGCCAACTTGCGACTCACCACCTGTTCCAGCAGTGCTCCATAACGGGCCATGCCCTGGTCCAGCGCAATCAGCATTTCGTCGGTTGCACCTTTTTGGGGCCCGAACACATAGGTCGCGCCATTGGGGCCAGTCAGCGGGTTGTTGACGTCACAAATGACCCGGAAACGGGTCGCGGGTATCCGGGTGTCGAGTTCATGCAGATTGATCGAAGACACATCCAGCAGCCCCTGCCCACCCGGGCCGATGGCGTTCCCGGCGGCGTCCAGCGCCTTGACGCCCAGGGCCTGTGCCATTCCGAGACCGCCGTCGTTGGTGGCGCTGCCGCCCAGGGTCAGGATGATCTGCTCCACTCCGAGATCCAGGGCATCGATGATCAGCTCGCCGGTGCCCCGGGTGGTGGTTTTCATGGGATTACGCCGGGCTTGCGGCAATCGTTGCAGGCCACTGGCTTCCGCCATTTCGATCACGGCAGTGCGGTCGTCGTGGATCAGTCCAAAGCGGGCCTTCACCGGATTGCCGTCCGGCCCGGTGACTTCGGTGGTTTCGTAGCGGCCGCCGGCGGCGATCACCAGCGCCTCCATGGTGCCCTCGCCGCCATCCGCCAGCGGCAGCGTGGTGAAGGTCGCCTCCGGTAGTGCCTGGGCCAGTCCGCCACGTATGGCCTCGGCCACTTCCGAGGCCGACAGGCTTTCCTTGAAGGAGTCCGGGGCAATCAGGATATGAGTCACAAGCGGTCCTCGCGGGTCGTGTTGATGGCGATCTACCCTTCAATTAAAGCAATAAATGCGCCCGCCAGTCCCGGCGTTACTCGGCGTAGCCGGTCAACTCCAGATAACCGCGACCACTGTGGGAGCCGGATACCCGGACCGGACTTTCCCAGTAGGGATACAGGCCGGTGTTCCAGAAGTTGCCGGCCATGGTGTCCACTTCGATGTCCACATCCCGACTGGGAATGGTCAGCCGCCAGCGTGACGGCACGGTGCCTGTGTCAAAGGTCGCCTGCTCCAGCGGTTGCAGAGTAAAGTCATCGCCGCTCAGGGGGACCACTTCGCCGAAGGCGCTGATCCAGGTGCCGGCGAGAAACGCCCCTTCGTCTTCCCTCAGCCGGAACGCCATGATGCGCTCGCCGGATTCCAGCTGCAGCGCCATCCAGTCCCAGCCCTGCTGGTCGGAGCGCAGGAACTGGCTGCTCCACTCCCGATCGAACCAGCCGCTGCCCTGCACGTCGAGGGTCTCCCCATTGACGGTGACCGTGCCGCGGATGGTCAGGTCCACATAGCTGAAATACATCGAGCCCTCGCCGCTGGCCGACTTGGCGCTGAAGCCCTGATCGCCGTGGCGCACCGCATCGCCGCGCTGGCTCAGGGTCAGGTCATAGCCCCAGTCATCGGTTTTGACGTGGAGTTGCCAGTCGCCATCCTCCGAGGCGGTCAGCGACCAGTCATCCAGCCACACCGAAAACGGCGACGCCGTTGCGCCGGCATGACCGATGCCGCCCCGGGCCAGTCGCTCGCTGAAATGATGGTCGTTGGGGCGTGACACGGCGGCATGGGCCATCCACACCGACTGCAGCGGCCACGATTCCGGTGGCGGCGTCTTTGCATCCGGCGCATGCGGCTTCAGGCCCTGACGGAACTGGGTCCACTGCAGCCCAAGCGGGTCACCGTCGGCGGTGGTCAGGTTGGCGGTGAGGTACCACCACTCAATGCGGTAGCGGGGATGGGGGCCCAGATCCCGCGGCAACTCGATGTGGTCGCCAGGCCCGGGCTGGGCAAAATCAACGCCGGCGCTTTGCGGATCAAAGGATTGCCCCAGACCGGCAAAGCCCTGCGGCGCCTCTTCCCCCGGTTCACAGCCGGCCAGGCACATCGCGACCAGCGCTCCGATCAGCCACCTCATCGCTCCGCTCCCTGCAATTGACCCACCGTCACCGGTTCCGGCGGCCGCTCGTCCAGACGGCGCTGAATCAGCCAGGCGATGATCAGCCCGATCACCCCGGCGACGACCACCAGTTGTAACCAGAATAGCGGATAAACGGCCATCGGCAGAGACCAGCCGAAGGCCAGCGGATTGATCCGGGCCACCAGCACCCAGGTCAGCAGGACCCCCAGCGGCAGGGCCGCCAGACAGGCCATCAACGTTACCGCAACGGACAGGCCGCTGATCCGCCAGCGCAGCGCTCGCCGACCGACGCCCCAGACCCGAAGCAGGTGGAAGTACCAGCGCCGGGTGCCGAAAAACACCCAACCCAGGACCAGCAGCGAGACTCCGGCCAGCACCAGCGTCAACATACTGATGGCACGGGTCAGCAGGAACGTCTGCTCGAAGATCCGGGTCGCCAGTCCACGGACCGACGCCGTATCCCGCAGTTCAAGACCAACGCCGGGCAAGGCATCCGCCAGCGCGGCACGCAAGTCCGCCGGTGTGGCGCCTTCGGCCAGGGCGACCGTGACACTGGTAAAGGCGGAGCGGAACGCTGCCGGAAGAGACGAGGCAGCCACCAACAGCTCGCCGCTGGGTCGGCCATAATCCGCGTAGACCGCCGCGACCGTCGCCTGATAGGCCTGCCCCGCTATCCGGTAACTGAGCCGGTCACCGGTCGCCAGGCCCAATCGGCGGGCCAGTTGCTCATTGACCATGACCTGGCCCCGATCAAGCTGCGACCAGGGATCGGAAACGGCCGACAGGAAGGTCCAGTGGTGCAGCAATGACGAGTCGGAGGGCAGCGCCAGCAGATCCACGGAGACGGGTTGCGGTTGCGTCAGTTCTGCCCGGTCCCGCTGAACCGTATAGCGTTGAGCGACGCTCTCCAGACCACTCAGGGCACCCTCGACCCGAGGTAAATCGGCGGGCTCGCGGAGCTCCAGATAGACATCGCCCTGCAGGCGTTGATCCAGCCATTCGTAGAACGTGGTTTCGAAGGTGCCAACCAGCGCCTGGATGGCGATCACCGTCGCCGCTGCAAACTGCAGGGCCACCACCGGCAGCCCCAGACGCCGGATCATCACGGACAGTTCGCGCACGGACCATAGCCGCAGTGGTTTGGCGGTGTGGCGGGCAGCGGCATCCAGCCCACGGGCCAGCAAGGCCGGTGTCAGCAGCCCCACGCCGAGGAATACCAGGGCCAGTGCGGCAAAGACCAGAACCAGCGTGTTTGCCAGGATCAATCCGACGATGCCCAACAGCAGGATGACGGCGGCGAGGCGCCCACGGTCGCCCCGCCGCCGTCGCCCGGTATCGTCCTCTCGCCCGTCGAACGAGCACCACGCCAGCACCAGCCCGATCATCACCGGGATCGGCAGGCAGGCCATCCAGGTGATGGCATTGCCCACCAGGGTGACATCGAACAGGCCGCTCAGCACCCGGCCGAAGCCCTGGGCAAACACCTGCGCCATGAGCAGCCCCAGCACCGTGCCGGGCACGGCGCCCAGCAGGGAGATCACGGCCAGTTCCACCAGGCGCATTCGATGCAGGCGGCGGGCGGGCACGCCGAAACGGGTCAGAAGCTGGGTGCTGGCTCGACGTTGGGAGAGTCCCAACAGATAGATGCTGCGGATCAGCAGCCCGGTAATCAACAACACCAGGACGCACAGGGCGTCGAGATTCAGCAGGAAGCTGTCTGCCAGTTCGCCGGTGGCCAGGCGCGGCTCCGCGGGGACGTTCCGGTAACCTGATGGAAGGTCGGTCACTGCCGTTGGGGCCATCAGGCGAAAACCCGCTGTAGCCGGCGTGTTTGGTGAGGATTCGATGGCGCGGCCGATGTCCTCGAACGGCCCACCCTGCATGCGTTGCGGCAGTCCACTCTGGCCGCCTTCGGCAAAGCAGCCCAACGACAACGGATCGATGCCAATGACCCGTCCCTGCCCGCTGGCCGGCGTAACTTCAAGCCAGGGCAGCACGCAAACGCCGGCACGGCGCAGGGTGACAAAATCGGCGACCGTCACCGGAGCGCCGTCCTGGCGGCGGATTTCCTGCAGTCCCTCCAGCAGGCCGGTACCCTGTTGCAGGCTCTGCCGGGCCTGGCGCGTCAGGTCCCAGACGCCGGACCAGAGGGCGGTTGCCAGAACCAGGATCAACAGGAGGGCGACCAGTTGCAGGGGATGGCGACGGTAATGGCTGACACTCGCCAACCAGAGGCGGCGACCGGTCATGTCAGGCTCCCAGCCTCAGCGTATGGTCGCAGCGCCCGGCAAGGGCGGGATCATGGGTAGCGAGAATCAGCGGGCAGCCCTGGGCCTGCTGGAAGGCAAACAGGACATCGGCCACCTCGGCCGCGGTGTGTCCGTCCAGACTGCCGGTGGGCTCATCCGCCAGCAACAGTCGCGGCTGCATGGCAAAGGCCATGGCGAGCGCAGCACGCTGCCGCTGGCCACCGGACACCTGGTCGGGGTAGCGGGCAGCCAGTGGACCGATACCCAGGCGCTCCAGCCATCCCATCGCATCGGCATCCGCATGCCCGGCAATGTCTGCGCGCAAGCGGACATTCTCCAGCAACGTCAAGGCCGGCATCAGGTTGGCTTCCTGGAAAACGGTGGCAATGGCGCTGCGGCGCAACTCGCTCCAGCGCGCCGAGTCCACCGGCAGCGAATCGCCGAACAGGGTGACGGAGCCGGCCGACCAGCGTTCCAACCCACTCAGGATATTGAGCAGGGTGCTCTTGCCGGAGCCGGAACGCCCCACCAGCGCCAGCGATTCGCCGGCCAGCAGTGAGAGGTCGAAGCCGTCAAAGACCGCCACATCCTCACCACCGGATCGGAAATGCTTGCGCAGGCCCTCAACGCGAATCACAGGCTCCGGCCGCCTGTCCGGCGACGGGTCGACCGGGTCAATGCGGATCGTTTGTGCGCTCGGTTTTTTCATACTGGGGAAGGTCATCGGTGATCGTATACCAGTCTGCCTTGGAGCCAACGTACACATGGTACGCCGGAGACTGGTTCACCGGACCATCCAGAGTGCCAACCCGCAGACGCAGGATGCCGGGAATGGCGTCGACCCGGCTGTACAGCGGACTGCCGCACTCCCGGCAGAACGCCCGGTACTTGCCCGGGCGCGACTCGAATTCCTTGACGAGCTCGTCGCCCCGGGTGACCCGAAAGTGAATCTTCTGCACCGGACTGTTGGCACCAAACGCACTGCCCTGGGCCCGCCGGCACTGGCTGCAGTGGCACAGGGCAATGGGGCCGAGGCGGCCCGCGTATTCATACTGAATGCCACCGCACAGGCATTGACCGGTCATCATCGATTGTCTCTCCGATTGGGTTGTGCGGTGGCCCGGCGCTATTGAGTGCCGTTTCCGGGACCGTCAGGCCGGAACGATCAGGATCTTCCCGTCACGCTCTCCGGCCGCTGCAGCCGCCACCGCGTCCTTGATCTGCGAGACATCATACTCGCCCGCAATCTTCGCCTGAAGTTTACCGGTGGCAATCAGCTTGGTGAGCTGGCCGAAAACTTTCATCTGATCCTCGCGGGACGCCTGCTCGAACCATTTGGCCAGCCAGAAACCCCGGGCGGTGATGTTGCGGAACACCAGATTGCGCGGCGTGAGCTGGCAGGGTTCGCCGCTCATCATGCCGTAGTTGACCAGGGTGCCGCCCTCTTCCAGGCAGTCGGCGATGTGGTCGGTCGAGGCGCCACCCACCGCATCGATGGCCAGTTTCACGGCACCGTCACCGACCGCTTCCTTAACGCGCTTGTGGAGGTCGGGGCCGTCCACCAGCACCACGTCCGCGCCCTGCGCCTTGACGCCTTCAACCGCGGACTCGCGGCGCACCACGTTGACGGTTTTCAGGCCACGGATCTTCGCCAATTGGATCAGGTAGCCGCCGACGCCGGAGTTGGCGGCATTCTGGATGACCCAGTCGCCCTGCTGGAGATCGACGAACTCGCTGAGCATCAGCATCGCGGTCGGCGGGTTGATGGTCATCATGGCCAGCTGACGGGGATCCGCTTCCTTCGGCAGAGGCACCAGTTTACGGGCGTCGACCACCGCGTGGGACACCCAGGTGCCTATACCGACCGGCAACAGGACCGTCTGCCCCACTTCCGGCCCTTCGGTGCCGGAACCGAGCGCCACCACCTCGGCCACACCTTCGTTGCCGCCGATGGCGGGCAAAGGAGGCAGCATGCCGTATTCACCGGTCAGGGTCAGCACGTCGGAGGGATTGATGGGGGCAGCCAGCACCTTGACCAGAGCCTCGCCGGGCCCCGGCTCCGGGGTGTCGATTTCGACGGCTTCGATCACGTCCTGCGGTACCGGACCGCGGCTTTCGTATTTGGCCTGCAACATGGGGTGTCTCCTGTGCTTTTTGAGGTGTCATCAGGGTAGGCGGCAAGCGGGATTTTGCACAGGGGCGGAAACGCCAGTTCGGTGGTGAGTCCGGCCATCGGCCTGCAAAAAAAGACGCCGCTTCCCGCAAAAAGGACTTGAACACGGGATCATTTCGCCCCAACGTTAGTAGTATCCGGCCGGGTCCGGGTCGTTATCCGCGCTCTCGCTAAACCAGCATCACCAAACGAGAAGCCAGCCTCCGGACACTCCCGGGAAAGCGCTGTGTGAAGGTGAGCGAACGCCTTCTTTTTGATACGCAGCGTGATTGATGACCTCGCCATTTTTACCGTTTTTACAGAGGGGAGTTGCCATGGCTCTGGATACCTTGCCGCCCATCGGAATGGGTACCTACCGTCTAACGGGTGATACGGCACGGGATGCCGTTCGCAGTGCCTTGTCGCTGGGTTACCGACACATCGACACGGCGCAGATGTACGACAATGAGTCCGAAGTCGGAGACGGCATCACCTCCAGCGGTATCCCGCGCCGTGACATCTTCCTGACCACCAAGATCTGGCACGACAGGCTGCATTACAGCGATTTGATGAACAGCCTCAAGGACAGCCTGCAGCGGTTGAAGACGGATCACGTCGATCTGTCCCTGATCCACTGGCCGTCTCCCGGTGACGAGGTGCCGATGGAGGAATACCTGGGTGCCCTGCGGGATGCCCAGCGCGAGGGCCTGACGCGATTCGTCGGAGTATCCAACTTCACCAATGCCCAGGTGGGCAATGCCCGGGTGATTCTGGGGGACACCCCGATCCTGACCAATCAGGTGGAAGTGCACCCCTTCCTGGCCAATCGCAAGGTGGTCAGCCATCTCCAGGAACTGGGCATCAAGGTGACGGGTTACATGCCGCTGGCCGTGGGCCGGGTCATGGACGATGAAACGCTGGTGGACATCGCCCGCCGACACAACGCCACACCGGCCCAGGTGGCTATCGCCTGGGTGGTTTCCCAGGGGATCGTGCCGATTCCTTCCTCCACGCGCCCGGATCACCAGAAGGCCAACCTGGAGGCTCTGGACATTGAGCTGTCGATCGACGAAATCGATGCCATCGACAAGCTGGACCGCAACGAGCGCATTGCCAATCCGAGCTTCGCTCCAGACTGGGACTGATCAGCGTTTTGGCCGGGGGCGTTTTCGAGTCCCCGGCCACAGCCCCCACAAAGCCACACCCAGCCCCACTGCCGGCGGTACCAGCGTCGCCCGCAGCTCCAGTGCCCACTGCGTCAGACCGCTGAACAGCAACCACAGCACGGGCACCACCAACAGCACACAACGTGGCTTCCAGGGCACCGTCAGCAACGCCAGCACGGTCAACAGTGCCGTCGCATCCGGAGTCAGTCCGGGCCACCCCATGGCTTCAACCGTTCCCGCGCTGACAGCGCCGGCCATCGACAGGGCCATCACCATCGCGCTCCCGATCAGCCCGATCCCCAACGGCACCCGGGCCGGCGTGACCCGCCAGGCCAGCACCGCCAGCAGGATCGCTTCGGCGAGAAACGCCCAGACCGCATACGCCATGCCCCAGTGGATGGGCTCGTAATAGCGCTGCAGGAAAAGCAGCGCCGTGAGTATCCAGCCCACACCCAACACCGACAGCGCCAGGCGACGAGCTCGCCCCTGGGGCAACGACAGCAGACCAGCCAGCGCCAGCAGGGCGAACGGGAACAACAGCTGCCAGGGCCAGAAGGCTTCGTTGAGCCGCATGAACAGGCGCAGGTAAACCTCAGGCGTGAACATCAAAAAATCGCGCAGGGCGTAATCCATAATCTACCCGAGTTCGTCGATCATGCGGCGACGCAGGGCCGGATCCGGCAGGGCCCCGTAGAGCGCGCCCATGTTTTCCTGCATGTGATCCACCCGTGTGGTGGCCGGAATGGCGCAGGTCACGGCCGGATGCGAAATGATGAATTTGAGGAAGTACTCCGCCCAGTTCGTCACGCCCGCCTCGCCGGCCCAGTCGGGCAACGGCCGGGATGCAAACCGGTCAAACAGGCGCCCGCCCTGGAACGGTCGGTTGACGATAACGGCGATGCCCTTGTCCTGCGCCAGCGGCAACAGGCGCGCCTCCGCTTCCCGGTCCAGGACGTTGTAGGTCAGCTGGACGAAATCCAGCGGCTCCCGTTTCATCAGCTGCTCCAGATCGCCGTGACGACGCCCGTGGGAGGTGGTGACGCCGAGGTAGCGGACCTGTCCCTCGGCCTTCATCGCCCTTAGCGTCGGCAGATGACCGTCCAGCCCCAGCAGGTTGTGGACCTGGAGCAGGTCGAACTGGTCGATGCCCCAGAGTTCGCGGGAATGGGCCGCCTCCCCGCGGGTGGCGCCTTCGTCACTGGTCCAGATCTTGGTGGCGGCGAAGACGGTCCCTTCGCGTTGGAGACGTTCCAGCAACCGGCCCATAACCGCTTCGGCGGAGCCATACATGGGGGACGAGTCCACCAGGGTGCCGCCCTCGCGGAAGAAGCGCTCAAGGACGTCGGCTCGCTGGTCCAGTAAACCCGGATCGGAGCCGACGTTGAAGGTGCGCCAGGTGCCCATGCCAATCGCCGGCAATCGTTCACCCGTCGACGGGATCGGGCGCCGGATCGGCGCGGACTGTGCCGCCAGCAAGGGCGCATGGGACAGCATGGCCAGGGCGGTGAGACCGCCCAGGAAGCGGCGACGGCTGAACGGGATCGTCATGGCGCATACTCCTGTTTACCGGCCGCAACGCAATGCAGCCGGTGTGTCTGTCACAGGAGATTGTACGCCTGCAGCGCCCATCAGTTCATGAGCGCTTCACCGCGTAACGGCGATCCAGGTAACGCAGGATGTCGGCGGATTCGAACAGACCCTCACCGGTATTGGGGTCTTCGAGATACGGGACCTGGACCCGCTGATGATGGCTGAAAAAGGCCTCCCGCTTGCCCCCGGGCAAGGGAGTGTAGGGCCCCGGTTTGATACGCTGCACGGCCGGCCCGATCTCGGTCCAGTGCTCTTTGGCCAGGTTGTGCAGGCGATACGGGATCTCCAGTTCACACAGGCGCTCGCGCACCGGACGTGAATAGGGACTGCCCTCGAAACTCCACAACGACAGCGATTTTTCCGGACATTGTGACGCCTGCACCCGCGTGCCCCGCAGTCCCCGGACGGCACTGGCCAGGCTGCCCAATACCGGCTGATAGGGACGGGACCGGTAGTACGCGGGCACGGCGCGTTGGCCATAGGTCTGGAACAGGTACTCGACGATATCGGTGGATTCGTACATGACGGTGCCCGTGTTGTCGTCCACCAGCAGCGGGAACAGCTGCTTTCCGCCGACCCGCTCGGCTTCCGGCCGGAAGCGCCGACCGCCTTTCGGGCAGGGGCGAATGTCCACATCCAGCTGCAGCGCGGACAGGGCTTCCCGAACCCGGCGGCAGAAGGGGCAGCCTTCCATGTCGTAAAGTACCAACGGCAGAGCAGGCTGCTCTGCCTGACGGACCACCATGCAACCACGCCAGGCGGTCAGCGTGGAGGTCAGTGCCGATCCGAGAATATCGAGATGAAAAGTCAATGGATTCCCCATGGGTCCGGTCCTTTGTCGTCTTCACATCAGGCAACGCCTCGCGGGAGGCTGCCGATTGCCATGAATGACCACGATTTCAACACATTACATTCTAACTGCCGTTGGCTGGATCGCCTGCTGTGTCGTGCCATCCCTGCCGTAGCCTTTACAAGTCACAACAATTTCGAGCTAAAAGATGCATTTACTGGCCAGATTTAACGTTATGTATAAAAATCAGTCATAGGCGAAGCCGTGCATTCTGGGCTATTTTATGGGCGAGTCTGGGAAAAACAGTGCTGAACAAACTGTCCTCCCCGCAGTGTCTCGATAATCGCTCTTTTGCGCTGATACTCGACATTTTCTAGAGGGTGAACATCATGCCATCCACAACCGCTTTCCTTCGGAAAAGTGGTCGGGGTCGCCCCCTGTCTCTCGCACTGACACTGCTTGCCGGACTGTCGGCCGGTACCGCCGTGGCCGACGGTCCCAGACTTTCGCCCTGGTCGGAAAACATCGTGGATGCCACGGTGCGCGCCATGGACAGCAAGCAGGCCATGAGTGTGGCCGCCGTGCCGCTGAACGGTCCGGGTCTGCCCCAGTACATCAATGCCGACGAGCCGATGAGTCCCGGCTCGATCATGAAGTTGGTGACCACCTACGGTGCCCTGGAAATCCTCGGGCCGACCTACCGCTGGGAAACCCGCTTTTCCACCGACGGCCAACTGGTGGGCCACACCCTGCAGGGTAATCTCTATGTGACGCTGTCCGGCGACCCGCATCTGGGCATGGAGCGGCTGTGGACCGCCTTTTCCGAACTGCGCGGCATGGGCATCGACACCATCGACGGGGATCTGGTGCTGGATGGCACGGTGTTCAACCTGCCCAACGGCCTGCCCGAATTCGATGACAACGGCGACAACGACTACGCGCCGTTCCTGGTAAAGCCCTCGCCCTACCTGACCAATTTCAACCTGACGCATTTCCAGGTGCGGGCCGACGAACGGGGCACGACGGCCTGGGCCACGCCGGCGCTGAACGCCATCATCATCGACAACGACGTCACGGCCCTGCCCGCCGGTCGCTGTCCGTCGCATCACCATTTCGACTGGACGCCGACGTTCCATGACGACGGTACCATTACCGTGCGGGTGACCGGCAAGTTGCCGGAGGGCTGCCGAACCACCAAATACTATTCCCTGATGCCGGCCCCGGACTACACCGCGGCCACCATTCAGACCGTGTGGGCCCGGATGGGCGGTCTGATGACCGGCCGCTGGCGCACCGGTGAAACGCCGGACGACACCCGGTTGCTGATGACGTCCGACTCGCCGGACCTGGTCACGACGGTGCGCGATATCAACAAGTGGAGCAACAATGTGATGGCCCGCCAGTTGCTGCTGGCCATCGGCGCTGAAAACCGGTTACCCACCGATGCGGATGACCGTGAGGCGGGGATTCGCAAGGTAAAATCCTGGCTGGCCAGTAAAGGCGTGGACACCGAAGGCCTAGTGATCGACAACGGTTCCGGCCTGTCCCGGGCCAGCCGCATCAGTGCCCGCCAGGGTGCGCAGATCCTACAGGCCGCCTGGAAGAGTCCCTATGCCGCCGACCTGATGTCCTCCATGCCGCTGATCGCGATGGACGGCACCATGCATCGTCGTCTGCGCAACACCGGCATGGCCGGTCTGGGGCGGATCAAGACGGGGTATCTGGAAAACGTCCGGTCGATCGCCGGCTTCACGCGGGACACCAACGACACAACCTGGGCCGTGGTGGGTCTGGTGAATCATGCGCCGGCCTGGAACGGTCAGGCACTGCTGGACAAGGTGCTTTACTCGCTCTATCTGCAGCCGCCGGTGGAAACCGCTTTCTCCAAAGCCCCGACGAAGGCATCGACGGAGGTTCGCTGAGGCGAATCTCCAGTTTGTTTATTCTTCAGGACTTAACTCGTGCCGGGAAGCAAATGGGCACCCTTGCCTTCGCTGGAATTGATGGCCATCCGTGGCCGCAATTCCGACCGGCACGTCCTTGTGCCTCCTTCGGCAAGGGTGCCCATTCGCTTCCCGATCAAATCACGAGTTAACGCCTCCTTCGAGTCCGGGTCATCCGCGGTCCGTCTTAAACGGTCAGATAACCGCCATCGACATTGATGGCCGTACCCGTGGTGTAGGTAGATGCATCGGACACCAGGTACAGCACAGTCCCGGCCATTTCGTCCGGATTCGCCATGCGGTTCATGGGGATGTGCATCAGTGCCTGCTTCTTGATGGCGTCGTTGGTGGTCAGGGCACTGGCGAACTTGGTGTCGGTCAGGCCCGGCAACAGCGCGTTGACGCGGATGTTCTGCTGGCCCAGTTCTTTCGCATACGCCTTGGTCATGGAGATGACGGCGGCCTTGGTGATGGAGTAGATGCCCTGGAAATGCCCGGGCGCCACGCCGTTCACGGAGGCCACGTTGACGATGGCGCCGCCGCCCTTCTCTTTCATCAGCTTGGCCGCTTCGGCACACATGAAGAAATAGCCGCGGATGTTCACGTCGACGGTTTTCTGGAACGCCGCGAGTTCGGTGGTTTCGATCGGGCCGAAATGGGGGTTGGTGGCGGCGTTGTTGACCAGGATATCCAGCTTGCCGTGGGTCTCGCGGATGTGGGCCCAGAGGCCTTCGATCTGTTCCATCTCGCCAATGTGACAAGCGTAGGCTTCCGCCTTGCCGCCGTTGTCACGGATGCTGCCGGCGACGGCCTCGCAGCCCTCCAGCTTGCGGCTGCTGACGATCACGTGGGCGCCGTTGTCCGCCAGCAGGCGGGCGATGCTCTCACCGATACCACGACTGGCGCCGGTCACCAGCGCGGTCTTGCCGGACAGGTCAAACAGGTTCTTCTGACTCATAGGATCTCCCGTTAAATACAGACAGGAAGCGCGCCGCACTCAGCGGAACGTCACCAGTTCCGGTGCGGCGTCTTCGAGATGGGCGTAGTTATTGAAAACAGCCAGGTTGCGACGCTGGCCGGAAAATAGGATGCGGGTGACGCTGGTGTTGGCGATGACTTCGTTCAGTCCCAGCGCCCGGCGATCGTCCAGGCCCAGCAGCGACTGCACCACGACCGATATCGGACCACCGGAGCTGGCCACCAGCACGTCGCCACCGCCGGCATGGGCGATGGCTTCATCCAGAGCGGCGCACACCCGGATCTGGAAGTTTTCCCAGGTCTCCGAGTAATCGCCTGGAAACTCGCCGCTCACCCAGCGCTGACACGCCTCGACAAAAGCCATCTGGAAGGCCTTGGCCGGCTTGGGGTGTTGCGCCAGGTCGCGCGCCATCGCTTCGCGGTCGGCCCACTCCGGCTTGAGGGCATGCACCACCGCCTCATGGTCAAACTCGTTGAAACCGGCATTCATCTGCAGGGCTGGCAGCGGCTGGCCATAGCCTTCAGTGATTGCGGCGACGGTTTCCTGGTGGCGTTGCAGGTCGCCGCTGAACACGGCGGTGGGCGTCACTTTGTCCGCCAGCCAGCGTCCCAGCACCCGGCCCTGCTCCCAGCCGGTCTTGGACAGCTGATCATAGTTGGCTTTGCCGAAACTGGCCTGCCCGTGACGGATCAGGTAGAGCGTTGCCATTACAGGTCACTCGCCTCGATCAGCCGCTGACAGCGCTTCTCCAGATAGTTCGCCGCATGGCCGAACATCGCGAAGCGTTTGTCCTGGGTCTGACCGTGGTAGAAGCGGTAGTAGATCTGCTGGATGATCACGGCGAGGCGGAACAGGCCGTAGATCTCGTAGAAATCGAAGCGGTTGACCCGGTAGCCCGAGCGGTCCATGTAATACTCGACCACTTCGTCACGAGTCAGCATCCCCGGTCGGTGCGTCGGCTGACGCCGCAGGATCTGGAAGGGTTGCTCGTCGTCCGCCTGAATCCAGTAGGCCAGGCTGTTGCCCAGATCCATCAGCGGATCGCCGATGGTGGCCATTTCCCAGTCCAGCACGCCGGTCACTTCGAACGGGTTGTCCGGGTTGAGCACCACGTTATCGAAGCGGAAATCGTTGTGGATGATGCACTGGGCGATGTCGTCCGGCATCTTGTCGTCGAGCCAGCTCATCACCGCTTCGAAGTCGCCCACATCCTCGGTGCGCGCCTTGCGGAAGCGGTTGCTCCAGCCGCCGATCTGGCGCTGCACGTAGCCCGGGCCCTTGCCCAGCTTGTCCAGCCCGGTGGCGACCGGATCCACGGTATGCAGGTCCACGAGCTTGTCGATCACACTGTGGCACAAGCGCCGGGTATCCTCGGCGGACAGGTCGAAGTCCTTGGGGAAATCCTGGCGCAGGATGATGCCCTTGAACCGCTCCATCACATAGAAGTCGCAGCCCAGTACGTCGTTATCGTCGCAGATGGCGATGATCTCCGGCACGTACGGGTAGACCGGCTTGAGGGCCTTCATGACCCGCGCTTCCCGCAGCATGTCGTGGGCCGACTTGGCGATGTGGCCGAACGGCGGGCGACGCAGGACAAAGGAGCGATCGCCGTAGTCCACCTGGTAGGTCAGGTTCGACGCACCGCCCGGATACTGACGGATAGACGGCTCGCCGGTCAGTTCCGGCAGCGCCTGCTTCATGAACCGGTCGACCGCCTGCGCGTCGAGTTCTTCGCCTTCGCGGATATCAACCGCCTGATCAATCTGTGTCATAAATCGGTTGTCCTCCCGAACGGAGTCGTTCGTTTAGGCGTTGCCGCCAAACTTGTTCATCCAGCGCTTGCTTTCCTGGTGCATCAGCCAGTCGAAAGCCCAGGGTGCGTGGCGCTTGAGGATCCACATGCGGCGTTCCTTCACGTGTGGGAGCACCCAGAAGTCGCCGTTGGATTCGGCCCGGTAGATGTCTTCCGCCACGTCGTCCGCGGTGACGCCGGAACGCTTCATCAGCTTCTTGACGTTGGTGTCCATGCCCGGCTTTTCCGAACGCATGGAGTCGGTCAGGTTGGTCGGGAAGAACGCCGGGCACACGCAGCTCACGCGAATGCCGTCGTCCCGCAGTTCCATGCTCAACGTTTCGGACAGCGCGATCACGCCGGCCTTGGAGACGTTGTAGCTGCTCATCAGCGGCGCCAGCATCAGTCCGGCCATGGAGGCGATGTTAATAAAGGCGCCCTGCTGCTGTTTCTTGAACAGCGGCGTGAACGCCTTGCAGCCACGGACCACGCCCATCACGTTGATGTCCAGGATCCACTCCCAGTCGGTCAGCGTCGTCCCCTCGATGCTGCCACTGGAAGCCACCCCGGCGTTGTTGACGACGACATCGACGCCGCCCCACTGCTTTTCCAACTGGTCCCGGACCTGCTCCAGATCGGCAATCCGGCGCACGTCGCTGGTGACGAACCGGCCTTCACCGCCGGCCTGGCGGATTTCCTCTTCAACCAGGGCGCCCTGCTCGGGATTGATGTCGCCGATACACACACGGGCGCCCTCGCGGGCATATCGCAAGGCAATGGCACGCCCGAGACCGCTGGCTCCGCCGGTGATAAAAACGCGTTTTGTCATGCTGGTGTCCTGTTGTTTTGCTGAAGCACGGAAAGGCCCCGGTCCATCCTCATGGCCGGGGCTTCTTGTGATTCCGGGGCGCTTCAGGCGTATTTTTTGAGTTCCAGTTTAGCCACCGTACCACGGTGAACTTCATCCGGCCCGTCCGCCAGGCGCAGTACCCGGGCGTAGGCGAAGAGCTGCGTCAGCGGGAAATCGTCGTCGCTGACACCGGCGCCGCCATGGATCTGGATCGCATTGTCGACGATGGTCTGCAGCATCTGCGGGATCACCGCCTTGATCATGGCCACTTCACTCAGCGCGCCCATGATGCCTTTTGTATCCAGCAACCACGCGCACTTGAGGGTCAGCAATCGCGCCTGTTCAATCGACATGCGGGCGTTGGCGATGATGTCCGGGTTGCCGCCGAGCTTAGCCAGTGGTTTGCCAAAGGCTTCCCGGCTCATGGCGCGCTTGATCAACAGCTCGAGCGTGCGCTCCGCGGCGCCGATGGCGCGCATGCAGTGATGCACCCGGCCCGGCCCCAATCGGCCCTGCGCAATCTCAAAACCGCGACCGGGCCCGACGAGAATGGCGCTCTTGGGCAGACGGACTTTGTCGAAACTGACCTCACCGTGGCCGTAGGGCTCGTCGTAGGAGCCAAAGACCGGAAGCATGCGCTCGACCTTCACGCCCGGGGTGTTCCTGGGCACCAGGACCATGGAATGCTGGCGATGCTTGGGCGCTTCCGGATCGGTCAGCCCCATGAAGATGATCATTTCGCACTTCGGGTGGCCAATGCCGGTGCTCCACCATTTGCGGCCGTTGAGGACCACGTCGTCGCCTTCCACAACCGCCGTCGCCGACATGTTGGTGGCATCGGACGACGCCACGGCCGGCTCGGTCATACAGAAGGCCGAGCGGATCTCGCCGCTGAGCAGACGCGGCAGCCACTCGGCTTTCTGCTCGTCGGAGCCGTAATGGATCAACACTTCCATATTGCCGGTGTCCGGCGCGTTGCAGTTGAAGATCTCCGGGGCGATAAAGCTTTTGCCGGTTTCTTCGGCGATCAGGGCGTAGTCGGAGTTGAGCAGGCCACAACCGTGCTCCTCGTCCGGGAAGAACAGATTCCACAGGCCCTGTTCGCGAGCCTTGGCTTTCAGCTCGGCGATAACCGGCAGCTCCACCCAGCGGTTGTCGAGCCCGGCCATCTCGGCGTAGTAGTCCGCCTCAACGGGCTGGATCTCATCGCGGATGAACGCCTTGACGCGTTTCAGGTAATCCTGACCTTTTTCTGAAGGGGTAAAGTCCATAGCAATCACTCCCGGAGCAACACGTGATCATCAGGGGAAGCCCGCCCAACGGGCCTCCCGGAACCACCGGACCCATTGCGTGCCCAGTCGTTCTCCTCAAGCGTAGCCGCAGTCTACTTTTGGGCCAGCGCATTAGACCACTGAATTATTCTTATCATTTATTATAAAGTAGACTTATATCCTTACCGATTTCGGGAGCCGACCGATGAACCGCCTCGACCTGAACCTGCTCCACGTGTTCGACACGATTTTCCGGGAGGGCAGCCTGACCCGCGCCGCCCGCGCCCTGCATCTGACCCAGCCGGCGGTCAGCCATTCCCTGTCGCGCCTGCGGGATCATTTCAACGACCCTCTGTTTACCCGCCAGGGCAACCAGATGGTCCCCACGCCACTGGCCCGGCGCTTTGCCGAAACCATGCGCCCGGGACTGACCCAGATCCAGAGCGCCGTGAACCAGTTTCATGCTTTCGATCCCGCGCGCCAGCACAAGACGTTTTCCCTGGGGTTGCGGGATATCCTGGAATCCACTTTCCTGCCGCAACTGATGCAGAACCTGACGAGCTATCCGGAAATCGAGGTAGTCAGCCAGCGCATCGCGCGTCGGGAGATGGAAACGCAGCTGGCCTCGGGCAAGCTGGATTTTGCCGTGGATGTGCTGCTGCCGGTGAGCAATCAGACGTCACACGAGCTGCTGCGTAAAGACCGACTGGTGGTCATCGCCGGCAAACACTATCCCGGCATCGAGGAGGGGCTGTCGTTGGATCAATACCTGGCCGCGCGCCATGTGCTGGTGTCGTCACGAACCGAGGGGCCGGGGATTGAGGATTTTGAACTTTCCCGCCAGGGCGTGCATCGGCGCATCGCCCTGCGCTGCCAGCACTACTACGCCGCCTGCCGGGTGGCGGAAAACACCGACCTGCTGGTCACCATGCCGGAAACCTACGCCCGCATGATTGAGCAACAGGCCAACGTTCGCGTGCTGCCACTGCCGACCGACATGCCGGCGCTTAACGTGCATCTATACTGGCATGCGGCTTACGAGAAGGAACCGGCGCTGCTTTGGTTCCGCGAACAGCTGCACCAGGTGGCCTCAAACCGCCCCGACCAACCATAGCAGGACAAAGAAACCGCTGGCCGCCAACGCCAGACTGACCGCCACGACCAAGAAGCCCCAACCGACAGCGGCGCCGTCGGACACGGCAACATCATGGGCCCGCGCTGTTCTGTAAAACGCCCAGGGGCCGAGGACGAAGGCCCCGAACACCATGATCACCAGCCCCACGGCCACGCCGGCGAATGTCCAGGTGGCCAGTACGGTGCTGCGATCGGCCAGCTCCGCCTCCACTCCGTGACGACGCAGGAAATAGCGGGAGAACAGCCAGATCAGGCCATAGAGTGCGGCGACCAGAACGATGCCGACGATCACGACAACAGCGCGATAAATCATGCAGAACAGAACCTTACTGTGTTGAGGCGCACCAGATTAGTCCGGAAAGTGGGGTTCCGGCAAACTTTCGAAGCCGGGCCGGGCAAACAGGTAGCCCTGGAACAGCTCGATGCCAAGCGACCTCAGCCACCGGTACTCCGCTTCGGTTTCCACGCCTTCGGCAATGGTGCGCCCGCCCAGCCGCTGCATCATGGTCTCGATGCCCGCCACGATGGCCTGTTTGTTGGGTTCGTTGTCGATGTTGCGGATCAGCCCCATGTCCAGCTTGAGCAGGTCCGGTGGGCTGGCCATCAGCAGATCGTAACGCGGAAAACCGGCGCCGAAATCATCCAGCGCGGTCTGGAAACCCATGCCCTGGTAGCTGCGGATGATGTCGGCCAGATGGTCTGCGGACGTCATCGCTTCATTTTCGACCACCTCGAAGATGATGTTGCGCGTATCAAATCGATAGGTCTGCGCCGCCGCCAGAGTCGTGCGTATGCAGTATTCCGCCTGATAGACCGCGTTGGGCATGAAATTAATGCTGAGCCGCGCGGACATTCCCAATCGCGATGCCAGCTTGACCGCCTTCACCCGGCAGATCTGGTCAAAGGCATAGCGGTTGCGCTCATTGACCCGCGCCAGCACCTCGCCGGCCCCTTCGCCGGATGCACCGCGCACCAGTGCCTCGTAGGCATAGACGGAGTGATCGCGCATATCGATGATCGGCTGAAACGCAAAACTGATCTCAAAATCGAGACCCTCGCCACAGGCGCATTGCTCACAATGGGATTCGTCAAAGAGGACGGCTGGCTGATTCACTCGTTACTCCGGTTTCTGCTGTCTTTTACTCAACCTTGTCATGACTCTAGCATGCCCGAGGTTCATTGCGAGGGATGGCAGGACCGTTCTGTAACGCTACACTGAGGGCATCCAGCACGGACCGGGGGTCCGTGACCCACCATCCCGCAACCTGAAGGGAGTCCCGTATGACAGCCACCAAGCGGATCGCGGTTACACCTGGCGACGGCATCGGGCCGGAAGTCGTTGAACAGGCCGTTCGCTGTCTCGATGTCCTGCGTGAACGCTACCACCTCGACCTGGAGTGGGAGACGTTCGACTGGCCGTCGCATCGTTGGCACCAGGCCCACGGCGAGATCATGCCGGCCAATGCACTGGAACAGTTGCGGGACTTTGATGCGATCCTGCTGGGTGCGCTGGGCGACCCCGGCCCGATGACCGACCCGAACCGCTATTTGCTGCCGGACAGCATCTCCCTCGCGCCGCTGCTGCAGATGCGCAAAGGCTTCGACCAGTGGGTCTGCGAGCGGCCGGCCCGGCTCCTGCCCGGTGCCCGCCAATACCTGGCCGACGAACGGGCGCGGGATGTGGACATGCTGGTCATCCGCGAGAACAGCGAAGGGGAATACGTGGCCCAGGGCGGCCGGCTGCGGCCCGGCAGCGAGGACGAAGTGGCCACCCAGATGGAGGTGTTCACCCGCCGCGCGACGAACCGGATTATCCGCCACGGTTTCGAGCAGGCCCGATCACGCGCCCGGGCGCGCCAGGAATCCGGCCAGACGCGGCAGTTCAAGACACTCGACGGGCGCACCTGCGAGAGCCAGGTCTGCATCATCACCAAGCGCAATGCCCTGCGTTACTGGGGGGATATGTACACGGAGGCGTTTGCGGAGATTGCCGCCGAATACCCGGACGTGGCGACCCATCACGAACTGGTGGACGCCGCCTGCATGAAGTTCGTGCAGTGCCCCTGGGCCTTTGATGTGGTGGTGGCGAGCAACCTGCAAGGGGACATCCTGACGGACCTCGCGGCGGTCCTGTCCGGCGGTATGGGCGTGGCCCCCTCCTGCAACCTGAACCCGGACGACCGCTCCATGCCGTCCATGTTCGAACCGACCCACGGCAGCGCGCCGGACATTGCCGGCCAGGGTCTGGCGGATCCGACCGCGATGCTGTTCACGGCGGCGCGTATGCTCACCTGGCTGGCCGAGGAATCCGGCCCGCTGGAGGAAGCGGCCGAAGCCCTTCACAATGCGGTCGCCGCCGACCTGGCCGAACACAGCGGTCAGCGGCGCAAGACCCGGGAGATCGGCGACGCGGTCATCGCGCGCCTGAGTTGACGGGTTGAGTGGTCCGATGGTTACGCCGCTTACTTGGCGGCGTAACCCAGCTTCTTGTCGACGATGTTGAACAGGCTTTCCCCGGCACTCCAACGATCGAAATTGTCCAGGAACTGCTCAGTCAACGCCCCTTTCCAGCCGATAAAGTCCCCCGCCATGTGAGCGGTGATCAACACGTTCTCGCGATCCCACAGGGGATGCTCCGGAGGCAGGGGCTCCTCTTCAAACACGTCCAGACCGGCCCCGGCGATCTCCCCGGCATCCAGAGCGGCGACCAGATCATCGGTTTTGACGATCGGTCCCCGGCCAATATTGATAAACCGTGCGGTCCGCTTCATGGCCTGGAAGGCCTTGCGATCAAACAACCCTTCGGTTTGCGGCGTCAGCGGTGCGGCCACCACCACGAAATCCGCCAGCCCCAGCTGCTCCATCAGGTCATCGTTGCCGTGGACCGCTTCGAAATCCGGGTCGCTGTCACGCGCAGTGCGGGCCGTGCCGTGCACCTTGAGACCAATCGCGCTGCACAGGCGGGCAATCTGACGGCCGATGGAACCCGCGCCGACAACCAGAACCCGCTGCCCCTGGGCCCGTTCGGTATCCCGGTGCTTCCACTGGTGAGCCTGCTGCAGTCGGATCGAGTGGGGGAAATCCTTGCAGTACATCAGGATCGAACACAGCACGTATTCCGCAATGGTGCGGTCAAAAATGCCCTGGGCATTGGTCACGGTCACGTCGCTGTCGATCAGGGCCGGGAACATCAACGCATCCACACCGGCGCTGGTGGCGTGGATCCATTCCAGCTTGTCGGCCTCCGGCCAGGCGGCCTCGAAGGCCTCCGTCCGGAAGTCCGTCACCATCATCACCCGGGAACCCGGCAGGGCGTCCCGCAGCGTCGCCTCGTCCGAGGCAAAACGCACTTCAGCCCGCTTGCGAACCGCGTCCATACCGGGCGGTTCCTGTTCTCCGGGAGCGGTCAGGACGGTCACAATCGGCTTGTCGGCTTGGGATGTCATGGGCGGCCTCGTCGTCGGTTTGGCATTCCTTTGGAAACACTCTGAACACCCTGAGTGTGTCGGGGCTCTTTGCCCCGGTCAACCTGACCCGGGCATTCCACGAAAATACGCATGCTCAGGCCCTTGCTCCCCTTTCGGATAAAAACTAATCTGCGAGGGTAAGTCTTCGTTAAGGCGTAGCACACAGGCCGGGACACCGGCGTGACGCCGTTTCGGCAAAAGCAGGCCTGATCCACGGATCCGGGCTTTATTGTCCATCTTTTCCTACCTCTGCCAGGAGATGCTTATGGCCGATGGAGCAAAGCTCAATAAAGCCAGCGACACCGCACCACGCAAGATGAAGTACCGCAAGACCAAGGCCCGTTGGCATCCGTCGATGCAGGCCATCCCCGTGCCGGGCATCCGCCGCATGGTGAACATGGCGGCGAGCATGAAGGACGTTATCCACCTGTCGATCGGCCAGCCGGACCTGCCGACGCCGAAGCACGTGGTGGATGCCTACATCGATGCCCTCAACGCTGGCCAGACCGGCTACACCATGGACGCCGGCCTGCCTGAGCTTCTGGTGGCTCTACGCGACTACTATGGCAAGCGCTACGACCGTAAGCTGACCCGCGACAATATCCTGGTTACCTCCGGCGCAACCGAGGCCATGTACCTGGCCCTGTCCGCAACGTCCGCACCGGGTCGCCAGTTCATCGTGACCGATCCGTCGTTCCTGCTCTACGCGCCGCTGATCCGCATGAACGGCGGTGAGGTGAAGTTCATCCCGACGCGCATCGAGAACAACCACCAGCTGGATCCCGACGAGGTGATCGCGGCCATGGGGTCTCGCACCTTTGCGGTGGTCCTGAACTCGCCGAACAATCCGACCGGCGCGGTGTATCCACGCAGCACCATCGAAACCATCGTGGAAGAATGCGCCTACCGGGGCATCCAGATTTTCAGTGACGAGGTCTACGACCACCTGATCCTGGACGACCAGGAATACGCCAGCGTGCTGCGCTGCAGTGTCGACCTGGACAACATCATGTGCATCAGCAGCTTCTCGAAGACCTACAGCATGGCCGGTCTGCGGGTGGGTTGGATCATCTCCAGCCAGGCGACCATCAAATCCCTGCGGCGCTATCACATGTTCACCACCTCGGTGGCCAACACGCCGTCCCAGTTCGCCGGCGTCGCCGCGCTGACCGGCGACCAGCAGTGCATCCGGGACATGGTGTCGATCTATCGGGAGCGGCGCGACCGTGTGGTGGAGCTGGTGGCGCAGACACCGCACATGACCGGCTATCATCCGGGCGGCGCCTTCTTCATCTTCCCGGACCTGCCGAAGCATGTGGACGGCTCGGATCTGGCCCTGAGGATGCTCAAGGAAACCGGGGTCTGTGTGGTGCCCGGTGATGCGTTCGGGGAGAACACGGCGAACGCCGTTCGTATCAGCTTCTCGGCGCCACTGGAAACGATCGAGGAAGCCTTCGACCGGATGATTCCGTGGATGGCCAAACAGCAATTCTGACACTCTCTGGAGAACGCCGGCCCGGTGAACGGGTCGGCCTCAACCCTCGTGCTACTTGAACCCGCCCACATCCAGTGCCCCTACTGCTGGGAAACCCTGGAAGTCAGTGTCGATCCGTCCGTCCCGGAACAGGACTACGTCGAGGATTGCCAGGTCTGCTGCCAGCCCATCCTGATCCACGTGCGTTTTGGTGAAGACGGCGAATTGAGCATCGACGCCGAAGCCGAAAACGATTGACTTCAATCGCTCCAGGCTCGACGCAGATCGTCGAAGTGCTCGATGACGTAGTCGGCTCGGTCGGCATAACCCGCATTCCGCGCATTGCGATACAGGCCACCCGCCATGCCGGCCCGCCGCGCCGTGGTCAGGTCATCGACGAAGTCGCCGATGTAGGTCATGCGTTCCGGCGCCACACCGAAGGTGTCGGCAATCTGCAGCAGGCCGGCCGGATCCGGCTTTGGAGGCGCATCGTCCCGGGTCAGGATCAGATCGATGCCCAGTGAGATCGCCGCGTTGGTCGCCGCCACCGCTTCACGACTGTTTCGGGTCAGTACGGCAACCGGGATGGTCTGTCGGTGCAGGTGCCGCACCAGGGCTTCGGCACCCGGCATCCAGCTGGCGCTTTCGGCACCGGCCATTTCAAAGCGATGAATGATGGCGTGCGCCCGGGCGGCTTCCGCCTCCGACAGGGTCGCCATATGTTCCAGCAGACCAATCCCTTCGGGAAATCCCAGTTCCCGGCGGATCGCCCGGAAATCGAGCCCGGAATCCACCAGTGTGCCATCAAGATCAAATACCACGGCGTCGTAGCGCGCCACTGTCGTCGTCATGGTTGTGCCCATTGCTCCGGCTTGTGTCGACTCCCGGCATCCGGCAGGATGAAAGTTGCTGGCCACGGCCAGACATCCCTACCGAACTGAAACGGAGTCCCGTTCATGCCATTTTTCCAGCGTGCAGTCGGCCCTATCCTGGCCTTCGCTGCAGCCCTGACCCTGTCCGGTTGTGCTTCCCTGTCGCCCTATTCGGTGAGTGAAAATACGCTCGAAGGCTACCTTCAGAATGCCGTCGCCGATTTTGACCGGCAACAGCTCAAGGCGGGGTCGCCACTGAGCGTATCACTGGACCAGGCGGATATCACGCTGGGGCCGGACGGCCGCGAAGTGGCGGTGCTGGATATCGCCGGCCAGGTCGCCGTCAATGCCTTCATGACCAAACTGCCGGTCGACCTGAAGCTCAAGGTGGAAGGCGCGCCGGTCTATGACCGGGAGGAACGGGCCGTCTACATCCGCCGGCTGAAGCTGCTGGACAGCAGCATCGACTCCCAGTTTTTCAAGGGTGACCTGAAACCGGTGACGGACAACGTCATGCGCCTGGTCGCCCAATGGCTGGAGACGGTGCCGGTCTATCGACTGGATGAGAACAGCTTCGCCGAGCGCATGATCGGCATGGCGCCGGTGGACGTGAAGGTGGTGCCCGGCAAGTTGGTGCTGGTGCCGGCGGAATGATCCCCGACGGCATTACCCTGGCCGACCTGCTCCTCGCCAACCTGTTCCTGCTGGCTGGCGCCTGTCTCCAGGGCGTCGCCGGCTACGGTATCGGCACGCTGTCAGCGCCCCTGCTCTTCCTGTTGAGCCCCCTGTTCGTGCCCGGTCCGCTGGTGGTCAACGCCGTGGTGCTGGCCATTCTCCTGCTACTGCGCAATCGCGCCAGCATCCGTTTCCGGGAGGTCCGCTATGCCATTGGCGGCAGCATTGTCGGCACGACCCTGGCGGGACTGACGCTGGCTGTGATCACCGGTGCGGCCTTCGATCTGATGTTTGGCGCATTGATTCTGTTCGGTGTTCTGCTCAGCGTGGCCGGGCTCCGCCCGGCCCTGAATCCTCGTAACAGCGTCATCGCCGGAGCCGCAAGCGGTTACATGGGCACCGTCGTGGCCGTGGGTGGCCCGCCGATTGCCATGATCTACCAGAACGAGAAAGGCCCGCTGGTGCGGGCCAATATGTCGGCGTTCTTCCTGTTTACCAGCTGTGCCAGCATCGTCGCACTGTTCTTTGCCGGGCGACTGGGTTTGCTGGAAATGAAGCTGTTCCTGTTCACCCTGCCCGGCGTCGTGATCGGCTTCCTGATGTCGGCCACCCTGGTCCGGCGCCTGCCGTTCTCCGCGATGCGGCCCCTGATTTTGGGGATTGCGGCGGTGGCTGGCGTCGGCGCCCTGATTCGCGGCTTAACCGGCAGCTGAGGCCTTGTAGGTGGCCGCACTCATCTCTTTCTGCAGTGGCAGCAGATCGAATACCCGCTGGGGATTGCTGGGATCGACCAGCGTCGTCGGCGTCAGATAGACCCGCGGCGTCTTGTACAGCAGCTTGATCGCCTGCCAGTGGGTCGGCGCCACGTAGCGCTCCGGATAATGCGTCTCCAGCCATTCGCGCAGGCGCGGTGCCTTGTTGGAGGACATCTTCGGGAAGAAGTGGTGCTCCACGTGATGACTGAAGCGGTAGTGCAGCCGGTCCAGGATCGGGTTGGTGCGCAGGCTCATGGAGTTATCCAGCGGATTGTTGGTCTCGGTCTGCGGCCGCAGGAAGTGATTGGTCAGGATATAACCCTGCCCCAGCGCGTTGGCCACCATGAACGGAATCACCACGGTGAAGATCGCCAGCGGTCCTGAGACCACCGCCAAGGCCAGCCAGGCCGCAACGCACGCGAACGACTGGATGATCGCCCGACGCCGGTTGAAACCCTTGAACTGTTTACGACGCTTCGCCTGCAGCCACAGTACGATCTGCGCATGCATGGTGAAGGAATAGGTCAGGAACAGCAGGCTGTACCAGGTGCCGGATCCCGGCGCCAGCTTCGGAAACTTGCGCTGCTTGGGATCCGCCTTGTAGCGCCGTATGGTGCCGAAACTGTCCGGATCCGTATCGCCCATGTTGGTATGGGCATGATGGATCGAGTTATGCCACTTGCGCCAGAACTCCGGCGGGGCGACCAGCGGCCCGAAACCCAGCCAGCCAAAGAAATTCTGCCAGCGGCGACTCATGCCGAGTGCACCGTGCAACACCTCATGCGCCAGCAACGCCTGGCAGCCGATGGTATGGCCCAGTACCAGCGCCAGCCCCAGGTTGGCATACCAGGGCAGTCCGGCCATCAGGATCGTCAGCACGCAGCCCCAGATCACCAGTTGTAAAGGCAGGAACCAGATCACCCGCCAGCTCTGGGTCTGGAAGGTATCGGCCGGCAGATCGCGGCGCATCTGGTCGCGCAGCGCGCGTTCGTCCTGTTCGCCAAAGGTCTGGCCAGGTATGGATTCAGGTTTTACAGCCGCATTCACGGGAGCACCTCTGCATTTCAGCGTACATGTGTGCGCTGAATTTACCGAAGGCGTTGCACCTTGGCAATAGCCTGCGGATTATTTTTTGATCATTTTCGGCCATTACTGATCCATATCAATAAATTAGATGACAGAGATATGACAGGTATGAAAACAGGAAAAAGTACAGGCGTACGTTAAACATGACATCCCAGGGGCGGGACCGCCAGCCAGGCTTCGGCGGCGCCTCAATGGCGACCAAATCAGACGCCGGGAGCCTGGAACCAATGGAGCTCTTTACGGCCCCCTCAGCGACTGGCAGGCAACGCGAATATTTGAAGCAACTGGAGTATGTAGCAGATGCTTCAGCTTCTGAGGCGCCGAAGGCGCCCGGTGAAGGCTTTGAATTGGCCTGCTTGGCATTGCAACCAACGTTTCCGGTCGTCGTCGGAAACCAGGCAGCCCTTCAGGCTGCTCCGAAGCTGAAGCATCGGCTACATGCCCGAGTTGCCTTTTGCTTCATAACAAGTCAGCACCCACAAAAAAGCCGCTCGGCGAGGAGCGGCTTGTTCGGATCCGGGCGGCTAATCAGCTGCCGGAAAGCGAGGTATCGGAAGGATCAATTTCCATCTGCTGGATGGCAATAACGGCCTGCGTCCGGTTGCGAACGCCCAGCTTGCGGAACACGGCCGTGATGTGGGCCTTGACCGTCGCCTCGGACACATCCAGATCGTAAGCGATCTGCTTGTTCAGCAAGCCTTCGGCCAGCATCCCCAGCACCCGGAACTGCTGCGGTGTGAGGGAAGCCAACTTGTCGGAGAAGTCGGTGACGTCCGCCTGCATCCGCTCCAGCTTTTCCGCGACACCGGCCGGCAACCACACTTCGCCATCCAGCACATCGCGAATCGCGCCGGTGATTTCCGGCAGCGGTGCGGATTTGGGGATAAAGCCGGAGGCACCATAATCGATGGAGCGACGCATCACCTGCAATTCTTCAGAACCGGAGACGACCACCACCGGCAATCCGGGATACTGACCGCGCATGAATACAAGACCGGAAAAGCCGTGTGCGCCCGGCATATTCAGGTCCAGCAGCACCAGGTCAGCGTCGGGATGCTCCTCGACCGCGGCCTGCAACGTCTTGATACTGTCGACCTCCACCATCTGGGCATCCGGCACGGCCTCGGATACGGCCTGGCGCAGAGCCGCCCTGAAGAGCGGGTGATCATCGGCAATAATTATCTGCTGAACCATCGGGCGTTTGGCCTCCTTCATGACGTCTTGGCGGAAACGGACATGATGGGTGCCGTTCCCGTGCGTTGAGTGAATGATAGCACGCGCAGGGAACACTCTGACCAATTCCCCGGATAGACAAAAGCCAGCAGACGCTGGAAACGCCTGCTGGCCCGAAACAAATCACGGTCGCCGACGACTGTCAGATGGCGACCGGGCAAGTCCGTTTACTTGAACTCGCGATGTTCGATCAGCTCGTCCACCACACCCGGGTCGGCCAGGGTGGAGGTATCGCCCAGCTGATCGTGCTCGTTGGCGGCGATTTTGCGCAGGATGCGGCGCATGATCTTGCCGGAGCGGGTCTTCGGCAGCCCCGGCGCCCACTGGATCACGTCCGGTGATGCGATGGGGCCGATCTCCTTACGCACCCACTGGACCAGCTCCTTGCGCAGCTCGTCGGAAGGCTCCTGCCCCTGGACCAGGGTGACATAGACATAGATGCCCTGCCCCTTGATCTCGTGCGGGTAACCGACCACCGCGGCTTCTGCCACCTTGTCGTGGGACACCAGCGCGCTTTCCACTTCCGCCGTGCCCAGACGGTGACCGGAGACGTTGAGCACGTCATCCACACGACCGGTGATCCAGTAGTAGCCGTCTTCGTCGCGGCGTACACCGTCACCCGTGAAATAGCGGCCTTTGTAGGTGCTGAAGTAAGTCTGTTTGAAGCGTTCGTGATCACCGTAGATGGTGCGCATCTGCCCCGGCCAGCTGTCGAGCATCACCAGGTTGCCTTCGGTGGCGCCTTCCAGGATGTTGCCGTCGTTGTCGACAACCGCCGGCTGCACGCCGAAGAACGGCAGCGTGGCCGAGCCAGGCTTCAGGTCAATCGCGCCCGGCAGCGGCGAAATCAGGATGCCGCCGGTCTCGGTCTGCCACCAGGTATCCACAATCGGACACTTGGAGTTGCCGATGACCCGGTAGTACCACTCCCAGGCTTCCGGATTGATCGGCTCACCCACCGACCCGAGCAACGTCAGACTCTCGCGGGTGGTGCTGGCCATGCAATCGTCACCCTGGGCCATCAAGGCGCGGATGGCCGTCGGCGCGGTATAAAGCACGTTGACCTTGTGCTTGTCGACCACCTGCCCCAGGCGCGACGCATCCGGGTAGTTCGGCACCCCTTCGAACAACACGGTGATCGCACCGTTGGCCAGCGGGCCATAGAGAATGTAGCTGTGGCCGGTGATCCAGCCGAAGTCGGCGGTACACCAGTAGACGTCGCCCTCGTGGTAGTCGAAAATGTACTCGTGGGTGATCGATGCATACACCATGTAGCCGCCGGTGGTGTGCAGGACACCCTTCGGCGCACCGGTGGAACCGGAGGTGTACAGCATGAACAGCGGATCTTCCGCGTTCATCGGCTCCGGCGGGCAATCCGCGGAGGCGCTCTTCATCAGGTCTTCGTAACGCGCGTCCCGGGATTCATCCCAGGGCACGTCAGCGCCGGTGCGGGTCACCACGACCACGCGCTCGACCTCCGGCACCTTGTCGCTCTGCAGTGCCTTGTCGACGTTCTTCTTGAGCGGAATGGTCCGGCCGCCGCGCACGCCTTCATCCGCCGTAATCACGAAACGCGACTGACCGTTCTGGATGCGGGCCCCCAGCGCTTCCGGCGAGAAGCCGCCAAAGACCACCGAGTGGATGGCACCAATCCGCGCACAGGCCAGCATGGCCACGGCGGTTTCCACGATCATCGGCATGTAGATGGTGACCACGTCACCTTTGCTGACACCCAGCGTCTTCAGGACGTTGGCAAACTTGCAGGTCTCGGCGTGCAGTTCGCGGTAGGTGACGTGACGGGACACCGAGGGCTCGTCGCCTTCAAAGATGATGGCCGTCTGGTCGCCCCGCTTTTCCAGGTGACGATCCAGGCAGTTGGCACTGGCATTGAGCTCGCCGTCTTCAAACCATTTGATCGACAGGTTGTCGTAATCGTAGGTGGTGTTCTTGACCTTGGTGTAGGGCTTGATCCAGTCGATTCGCTTGCCGTGCTCGCCCCAGAAAGCCTCCGGGTCCTTGACCGACTGTTCGTACATCTTGTCGTATTTGGCTCGATCAATGAGGGTGCGCTTCTTGAACGCATCGCTCACTGGATACACAGATTTGTGTTGTTCTGTCATCGTGCTCCCCTTACTTATGGATCGGATTTATCGTTATTGGAATCGTCGGAACCATCAAGGCGCCTGCGCGAGGTACTGACCGGGCGCTGGGTTTGGTTGCCCCGGTCCTGAGATCGGCAGGCCGTGTAGGCGGCCTATCGGGCAGCGTTGCGCAGACCCTCTCCATTTTCCGTTAGTTCAACACGGTGCCTCTCACTGGTTGAATTAGACTAACGTACTATTAAGACAAAACTTTGTAGGCGGCCCAAAGGGTTACCTGAGCCACCTGATACGGATTTGGACACGCCAACAAAGCATAGTTCCTGAGGGGGCGGGACAACAAAACCCGGACCGCAAAAGGCCCCGTTTGCCAGGCAACCGGCCGGCAACAAAAAACCCCGGCGCGAGGCCGGGGTTGAAAGAAGACGCGGCGGAAGGCTCAGGCGGCCTTGCGCTGCTTGCGGGTCTTGAGCCGGTAGAGTTTGCGCTCGCTCAGCGCGTACTTGTTCAGACCCGCCAGGTGGATCTTGCGCAGGTAGGTCGGCCAGTCGATGCGACGGGCATCCACCGGGAACAGATTGCGATCCAGTTCCCCCATTCGATCGGCCAGCTCCAGCAGCTGCGCGTTGTCGAACACGTAATCCGGTGCCGTGTAGAAACCGAAAATGGTGGCCAGCGACAGCGTCGTGTCGATGTTGCGCAGGGCCTTGAGCTCACGCTCGCTGCCGGCCAGCTTCAACGCCTGGTTGAACACCTTCAGCGGTAGGCGCGCACCACTCATCATGGTGTCGAACAGACGACGATTGACGGCAATGAAGGGTTTCCGTGGCTGACGATAGAACAGCTTGTCGTAGGTGGCATAGTTTTCTTTGGCCTCAGCCATCAAGTGGTCGATGAATTCGCCCAGGTTGATGGGATTGCCCGAACCACTGCAGCACTGGTAGATCCGGTGCGCTGTCGGGGCACTCAGACTCTCTGCCAGCGACAGGATAATGCTGTTGCCCACCAGGTCTGCGGGAATCACATCAATGATGCCGCTGCGTTTTCCCGGGAACAAAGCCACTTTCTCACGGGCGTAGGCGAGGATGATCGCATCGGCCACCTTCACGCCTTCAATCCAGCCCGGCGCCGGCTCTTCCAGGGCGCTCTCAATAATGGAGGGGCGCAGGACGGTCAGCGAGGACGCTTTCAAACCGCGGGCGAGGATCTGCTCCCCCATCCACTTGGTGAAGGTGTAGGTGTCGCTCCAGCCATAATGGTTGGCTTCGCGGATGCCCAGTTCCACCAGTTTCTTTTCCAGCACCTGGCCGGAATACCGGGCCTTTACGTCGGCGATCTTGTCCTGCAGCAGGTGGATCAGTTCGTCCACCTCGTAGACGCCGTCGCTGTCCCGGCTGATGCCGCCGTGGGCCGGGCTGACCGTCGCTTCGCGGGCCAACCCCGGATTCATGCCATTGACGTAACAGGTCGATACCTGAACCACGGGCAACTCACCGCCGGCACGGGACAGATCGATGATGTTGTTCAGGCACAGGGCGTTGATCTGGAGGGCCTTGTCCAGCTCCTCCCGGAAGTTGACGCTGGCCGCGGAATTGATGACCGCATCCAGGCGGCCGGCCAGCTCCTGGAAGCGGCTTTCCGACAGCCCGAAGTGGGGCTCGGTCACCTCGCCGGTGACACAATGTACCTTCTGCTCGAGGAACAGTTCGAAGGCATCCTGATCGTCCATTTTGAGACGCTCAAAAACAGAGGAACAGGCAATCTCGTTGACGAAACGATCCTCCGCATCCGGGTGTCGGCGGTTGCCACGGATCAGGAGGTGAATGCCCCCAATATCCGGTACGGCACGGATCAATTTCTCCAGGACCACCTTCCCCAGAAAACCGGTTGTTCCGGTAATCAGCACATGCTTCCCTTTCAGTGCCTTCAGAACATTCGAACCGCTGTTTTCAACGGTGTACGGCATGACGAAACTCCTTCTCGATATCACAAGCCAGTGTCTGATGAATAACTTGAGGAATGCATCAACCAGGCCAAAACCCTGAAATCAATGCACAGATAACCGCCATACTTCCTAAGTTGCTGAATCGGGGGAAAGGATTTTCAGGCAACAAACACATACGCCGGGACACCCGCATCCATTCAGTCAACGCTATTGGCCTTTAAGGCCATTTTACGGTGCACGCCGTGACAAATTGGTGACCTGAAGCAAGAAACTGCATCAGGTTGGAACACGTTACTAGAAATGTGAATTAGCGTCAGTGAAAGGTCGGCAATCTTGCGCGACTGCTGAAACCGATTGGTAATAAAGAAAGGTGAGTTACTTCTTTCGTCGGTCTGACGAGGCAATCGAGTCCAGCCAGGCGTCGAGGGACACGTCACTCGGCTGATCCTTCAGGGCCCGCAAAAGCGCATCCTGACTGCCGAAGCGGACCTCATCGTAGCGGGGTTCCTGACGGGCCCGTGAGGCACCGGCAGCCGGAGCGGCCGGCTGGGGATCGATCTCTCCCGCCAGGTGGCGCAGGTGGGCGGCAAAGTGCGCCCGCTGGCTGTCCGGAAGGCGCTCCCACGCCATCGACGCCAGGCCGGTCTGGATGATTTCGATGGTGTCTTCGTTCATCGTGCGCCCGAACTGGGCAAAGCAACTGGTCAGGGCTTCATAACGCTGGATCGGCGATGTGTCCGAGGCGTTGAGCAACTCATCCAGTTCCCGGGTCCACTCACGCCAGCGGGTCGGCACATCCGCAGGCTGGGCCGGTGCGGGCGGCGGTGTCACTTTTGCCGGCGCCGGGTTACGACGCTCGGCCAACCGGTTCCAGTAGGCCGCAAAACCGGCCCGGCGCGGCTCAATCTGCTCGAAACGCACCTTGACCATGTCCGCCAGCACGCGGAACTGGCGACAGGACGGGTCGGATTCCGCCAGGGTCGCCACCGGACGCTGGGTCGCCACCGCGTGTCGCAGCGTCTCATCTCGCCAGATGGCCCCCAGATAATGCGGAGAGATGTCCAGGTGGCGCTGGGATGCGGCGTAGAAACGCTGGAAGATCGACTGGGCCTGGCTGGCGCCCCGCGCCATATTAATAAGAATACTGGGCGTGCGCCGGTAACCGCGTCGTTTGAGCACCTTGAGCAAAGAAAAGGCGTCGGTGAGCGATGTGGGATCGGGCGTCACCACCACGCACGCCAGCGAAGCACTGGCGATCATGTGCATGACGTTGGCCTGCAGCCCCGCAGCCGTATCGATCAGGATATAGTCGTAGCGTTTCTCGAGCGACGCCAGGCCGCGGAAGATCGACAGGCGATCGGACGGCGCGATGCCCATACAGCGCTCCACGCCCGACGCCCCGGGCAGAATATGCAGCCCGAACGGCGCCTCGAAGATGGCCTCCTCCAACGTGCACTCACCGGAGAGGACATGCTCCAGTGTCTGGCTCGGATATTGCCCCAGCATAATGGTGACGTTGGCGAGGTCCGTGTCACCGTCCAGCAACAGCACACGGTTACCCTGACGCGCGAGGACCAGGGCAAGGTTCAGCGCGACGGACGTTTTACCCACGCCACCTTTACCGCCGGTAACGGCGAGGATGCGCGGGGACGCTGTAGGGGATTCCGTGTGTCCAGCCATGGATCGACAATCCACTTTGCCAACGGTGAGCCGGCCCTGAGTGCAGCCGGTCCGGGAAGTTGATGTCTGGATTGTACAGGCCTGCCGCACGGATGGGACAGGCTTTAACTGCACATCGTCATGAAAAAAGCTCAGGATTTACGCGATTTTACAAGCAACACGCTTTGAATTGGGTCAAAATGTGTACAATTTCTCGTTGATATTCCATATGAAACAGCTAAGCTCCATCGTCAATAACGATATAATGTATAAAGCGTCATAACTTATGACCCGGGCTCATATCGAATTACCGGCCGACGGTGAGCTGCCCAGCCTGCCGCAGGTGGTCCTGCGTGCATTGGAAGCCTGTCGTGGCGAAGCGGATTATCGTGAAATCGGGCGCATCATCAGTGCCGACACAGCCCTGTGTGCCCGGGTGCTGGCGCTCGCCAATTCGGCCCTGTACGGTCGGCCGGGTGAAATCAACTCCATTGATCAGGCATTGCTGCGCCTGGGTACCAACCAGATCCAGGCGCTGATCATCACCGCCTCCCTGCGCCAGCTGCTGTTCGACCTGGGCACCGACCGCTGGCAGCAGCTGAGGGATTTCTGGCGCCACTCCCTGACCACCGCCCTCACCGCCCGGGCCCTTGGCCGACTGACCGGCTATCCGGATAACGAAGAAGCGTTCATGGTGGGCGTACTGCACAACGTCGGCGAGTTGATCGCCCTGCGTCAGCCCGCCGGCGACAACCATCAGGCCCCGCTCGACAACCAGATCGAGATGGGCGCCCGGCTGGCCGAGCACTGGGGGCTGGGCCAGATGGCCACCGACGCCATTCGCTACCAGCAGGTGCCGGCCCGGGAGATCCGCGACGCCAGCCATCTGGTGAAACTGATCAATCTCTCCACGCGCCTGGCCCTGTCCGATTCCAGCGGGATCGAGGCTGCCCAGACCATTTTCGGCCTCACCAGCGCCCTCACCCGGGAAATCTGTGCCCGCATCGAGCGGGAGGTGTCCTCAGTGGCCCAGAGCCTGGAGATACCGCTGGATGGCCCGTTTGATGGCGAATCCGCCCATCGCCGCCTGTTCAACCGGGTGGTCCGTTCGGCACTGGTGGATCAGGCCCTGCAGACGCTGCCGGCCCAGTCCACCGATACCGAACTGTTGGCCACGGCCCTGCGCAACCTGGTCACGCTGACCGGCCGGCCAGGCCTCGCGTTCCAGGAGCATGAAGGCGTACTGCGTCTGCTGGCCGCCACCCGCAGCCGACCGCCGCACATCGAAGTCCCGCTGGACAACCCGCGCAGCCTGGTTGCCCGCGTGGCGACGCTTTACGAAACGGAAGTGCTGGCAGAGGATCATCGAACCGTCCTGGACCAGCAGTTGCTCGACCTGCTCGACTGCCCATCCATGATGTGCGTCGCCGTGCATGGCAATGGCCGCTGCCACGGCGTTTATGTGATTGGCCTGGACGCCACCAGCGACGCCGAAGACAGCGAAGTCCTGCTCGACCTCTTCGCCCGCCGCGTGGCCGAGCTGGCTGACACGCTGGAGCGGGAGAGTCCGGCCCGCGGCGATGAAACGCTGGAACAGCTGGCCCACCGCATCGAACTGCGCAAACGCGTGCACGAAATCAGCAATCCACTCACCATCGTGCGCCAATACATTTACCAGTTGCAGGGTAAACTGGCTTCCCTGGACGGGGGCGAGCGTGTGCAACCGGACCTCCAAATCGTGCGGGAAGAAATGGACCGGGCGGTTGCACTGCTGGAGCGCATCAGTGAAACCGACCCACCAGGCCTCGATGACAATGGTCCGGCACTGGAGCTGAATACCGAGCTGACCCTGCTCTGCGAACTCTTCGAGGACGCCCTGTTTGCGCCCGCGCACATCGACTGCAAGCCGACGCTAACGGCCACCAGCACGGCTATCCGGGCGACGCGCGGGCCGGTACGGCAGCTGATCATGAACCTGGTACGCAACGCCGTCGAGGCGATGGAAGAGGGCGGCGAGCTGCGGTTGCAGACGGCGGCACCGGTCTGGCAGGACGGCCGTCAGTGGGTGGAACTGCTGATCGAGGACTCGGGCGAGGGCATTCCCGCATCCGTCAGGAGCCACCTGTTCAAACCGGTGCGCTCCACCAAGGGCCCGGCCCACAGCGGCCTGGGACTGAGTATCGTCAAACAACTCATGGATGACATGGAAGGTATCATCAGCTGCAAGACAAGTGACCAGGGCACCAGCTTCCGTCTCTTGTTGCCTGCAGCAGCAGACTCTGGAAAATACGACCGGAAAGCCAATGAAGAACCAGGGCATTAACACCAACCGCTTCCGGTTACCCCAACAGGACGGGCTTAGGCCATGATGTCGGACCGACTGCAAGAAATCAGTACCATGGAGGCGCGCATCCTTGTTGTGGATGACGAGCCCCGATTATTGCGTAGTCTGGTGGACCTGCTCGAGGAACAGGGGTTCATTGCCGTGCCGGCATTGGGCGGACGCGCCGCCTGTGAGCTGCTCACCCGGGAGACTTTCCAACTGGTGATGCTGGACCTGCGCATGCCGGAGGTGGACGGCCACCAGGTCATGCAGTTCATCCAGGACCGGAAAATCGAGGCGCCGGTGATCGTGGTCAGCGGCGAGTCGTCCTTCACCGCCGTCAGTCGGGCCCTGCGCCGCGGCGCCGAAGATTACATCAAGAAACCGTTCGATCCCGAAGAGCTGCTGGCCACCGTCGGCAATGTGCTGCAAAAGCAGGCCCTGGCCTGGGCCCACCGCAACGTGCAGATGCGCCTGGAAAAATCCGAGGAACTGCACCGGTACATCGTCAACACGTCGCCCGATATCGTCTTTATGCTGGACCGCGAAGGGCGGGTCTGCTTCGTCAATCGCAAGATCGAGGCCCTGCTGGGTTACCGACCGGCGGAACTGATCGGACGCCATTTCCGGCACCTGATCGACGAGCAGGACGTGGCCCGCGGCACCTATGCCCTGCAGGATCCGGCCATCAGCGCGGAAAACCCCCGCACCTTCGAGATTCGTCTGAAAACCCGCGGCAGCCGCAAGGCCAACCGCTATTTCGAGATCACCGCCTTCCCGATCGGCGACGACAGCGGCCAGTTCCTGCCCCACGAGATCCGACGTTCTCACACCAGTGATCCATGCATCTATGGATCGGCCCGGGACATTACCGAGCGTAAGGAAGCCGAAGCCTTCATCAACTTCCAGGCCTACCACGATCTGCTCACTCGCCTGCCCAACCGGGCCCTGTTCAAGGACAGACTGATGCTGGCCATCACCCAGGCCCAGCGCAATCGCCAGAAGCTGGCGGTGATGTTCCTGGATCTGGACCGCTTCAAGGTGGTCAACGACACGCTGGGCCACGCCATGGGCGATCGGCTGCTGCAGGCGGTCACCCAACGCCTGGAAAGTTGCCTGCGCAAGGGCGACACACTCTCCCGCTTTGGCGGCGATGAGTTCACGCTGCTGCTGCCCGCCATTTCCACCCACAACGACGCCCGCAAAATCGCCCGCAAACTGATCAGCGTGTTGAAGGAACCGTTCCAGCTCGGGGAGCACGAGGTGTTTGTCGGGGTCAGCGTGGGCATCGCCGTCTTCCCGGATGCTGGCCAAACCATGGATCAGCTGATCCAGTGCGCCGACATCGCCATGTACCACGTCAAAGCCGGCGGCAAGGACGGTTATCGTTTCTACAGCGAAACCATGAGCATCGACACCGCCAACCGCCTGAGCCTGGAGCGGGATTTGCGCCAGGCGCTGACCAACAACGAGCTCTGCGTCCACTACCAGCCCCAGGTCGCCTCCGATACCGGTGAAGTGGTTGGCCTGGAGGCGTTGGTGCGCTGGCAGCATCCCGAACGCGGCCTGCTCTACCCGCGTGATTTCCTGCCGCTGGCCGAAGAAACCAAGCTGATCACCGAGCTCAGCGAGTGCGTTCTGGACATTGCCTGCCGACAGATGAAGCGATGGATTGACGACGGACACGCCAACCTGCGACTGGCGGTCAACCTCTCGCCCCTGCAGGTGGACCACCCCCGCTTCGTGCAGAATCTGATCGCCCAGCTCAAGGCGATCAGCTTTCCTCCGGAAAATCTGGAAATTGAGATCACCGAAAACGTGATCATGAACGATCTGGAGCAGATCAGCCGCAAACTCCAGGAATTGGCCGAGCATGGCATCCGCATCGCCATCGACGATTTCGGTACTGGCTATTCCTCACTGAATTACCTGCACCGGCTGCCGATCCACACCCTCAAGGTGGACCAGTCGTTCGTGCGGGGGATCCGCAGCGGTGAGGACGGCGCCTGCATCGTCAACGCCATCGTTGCCATGGCCCATGGCCTGCGTCTGGACATCGTCGCGGAGGGCGTGGAGACCGACATTCAACTGGCCTACCTGCGCAACTTGGGTTGTCAGCAGGTGCAGGGCTTCTTCTACGGTCCGGCACGACCGGCCAGCGAAATCAACACGTTACTCAGCTCCCGTGCGCCAATCCAGGCGGTGGTCTGATTTCAGGTAGCGAGCCCGGATCTGCGTCAGTGCGCCGGACTGGCGCAACTCGACAATCCTCTTCCGGACGAATTCCCGGAATTCCGGCGGCCAGTTGATATCGATCACCAGATACAGCGGAAAGTCCGGAATCACCGCACTGAAATCCAGCCAGCGCAGGCAGGCGGAGCCCGCCTCTGGCATCGAACGGATGTGGTACCGGAGCCGGGCTTCCATCTCCACGAAACCGTCAGCCCGCCCCAGGCTCACCAGCTTGATTCCGGCTTCGTAACGATCGATCGGAATTTGCCGGAGGTGTCCCTGGGAGGCGGCCGTATCCAGCGACGGGTACTCGAAATTGCGCAGTGTGACGACGCTCAGATCCTGCAGGTCGCTCACGTCCAGAATGTGCTCGGGAATATTCTGGCGGCAGGTCAACATCACGTGATGGGTACGGAGGATCGGTTCCTCCACAAACAGCCCCCGATTGCCAAACGTCTTCCAGGGTACCGCGTCGTAGGCAATCCAGTTATGCACCTCATCATCCGCTACGACCTGGCGCAGGCGGTTTACCGGATAGACCATGGGATTGACGGTATAGTCCGAGCCGGCAAAGATCGCATCGACAATATCCGAGACAATGCCACCGTCACTCTCGCCATTCTCGACAATCTGGAATGGACGGGTCTTGTCCTCGACAACGAGGTAGTTGACGAGGGTTTGTGCCTGAATCTGCCCCGCGAGCAGCAAGCCTGAAGCAACCCAACCAGCGAGCCCTGCCCACCGACGTGCCCGGCAATCGGACATACCTATCACCTTGACCGTTACGGACTGAAGTGACGACCGGCCGGTGAGGGGGTGCCCTTCCTGCGCATCCGCGCCGACCTTATTCCTGTCAGTCTTGCACCGATTCCGGCGAATCGCTACTGAGCCCCGGGCATTTCCTGTCAGCCGTAATGCGGCTCGCAAAAAGGATTGTCCGACATTCCAATAGAAATTCTTGATTTGGTTTGCAAAGCGTAGCTTCACGTTAACTTTTGTATCGTGAAATGAGGGGTGCTGCACAAAACTCGATCGAGGAGTTTTCTAACCTTTCCACAGCAACAACAAAACAGATTCACCGCTCGCCCCGACATGTGAACAACAAGAGCCACCTGATTGGCCGGGACGACGGTTTCCCTCTGACTTGGACAGGCAGTGACGACAATGCGCGACAAGTATAAATACATCGGTCCCGTCTACGACTTCCTCAGTAACCTGTACAGCGGCAAAAGCATCCACCGTTGCAAGACCGCCATGCTCGACGTTGAAACCATCCAGCCGGGCACTCGCGTGCTTTTCGCCGGCGTTGGCCACGGCCGGGATGCGATTCGCGCCGCCGAGCTGGGCGCCGAGGTCACGGTGGTCGATCTGTCGGCCACCATGCTGCGCAAGTTTGCCGAAGCCCAGCAGAAAGAAGCACCGGGACTGAACATCAAAACCATACACAGTGACATCATGAAGATTGACGAGACCGGGCAGTACGACATGGTCGTCGCCAACTTCTTCCTCAACGTGTTCGACGAGGACATGATGGTGACGGTCCTCGAACACCTGATCAGCCTCGCCCGGGACGATGGCCGCGTCGTGGTCGGTGACTTCAGCTACCCCACCGGCAATCCCCTCGCCCGACTGTTCAAGAAGCTCTACTGGTATGGCGCGGTCTTTACCTTCTGGCTGCTGGCCAACAACGCGTTCCACAAGATCTACAACTATCCGGAACACATGCAGCGGCTGGGTCTGAAGATCACCGACAAGAAGCACTTCAAGCTGCTGAACATGAACTGCTACTGGTCGATCCTGGGCCAGAAGCAGGCCTGATAACAACAACACGGACACGCCGGCCCCCAACAACACAACAATCGGGCCGGTGAGAACAGTGGTTTTTCGGGAGACACTCAACATGACTGACCAGATCCTTTCCCTGGACCGGTTGGCCGGGCTGCAGGAAGACGGCCGCCTGACCTTCTCCCAGCGCGTGGATTACCTCAAGCAGCATGGCGCCCATTCCCAGTCGTTCTCCACGCTGCAACCCAACATGGATTACTTTGACCTGCCGGGCGTCGGCTACATCGCCTACATGCGCAAATGGGGCATGACGTTCGTGCTGTCGGATCCGGTGGCGGCGCCGGAGCACTTCGAGCTGATCATCGAGCAGTTCCACGCCCGGCACCCCAACGCCAGCTACATCCAGGTGTCCAAACCGGTGGTCGACATCCTGCACCGGCGCTATGGCCTCTACGGCACCCAGTTTGGCAGCGAGTCCCGAATTGACCTGCAGAAATGGTCGCTCTCGGGCAAGAAGAAGCAGATCATCCGGACCGCCGTGAACCAGGCCCAACGCAACGGCGTGACCGTCATGGAGCGTTTCAGCGATGATCACACGCGTGAGATTTCCGAGGCCTGGATTCGCACCCGCAAGGTGAGAAGCAACGAGATCCGGTTCCTGATCCGGCCGATGGAAATGGACTACCGGGAAAACGAGCGCCATTTCTACGCCTACGAGGACGGCAAGGCGGTGGGATTCATCTACTTCGACCCGATCTACCAGAACAACCGGATCATCAGCTACGTGCCGAATATTTCCCGGGCAAACGCCGAATTCCGCCAGGGGCTGTTCTACACCCTGATGGCCCATGCCATGGAGGTGTTCCAGAGCGAGGGCGTGCCCTATCTGGATCTCGGCCTGATTCCGCTGTCGCTGGACAAGACCGCCGAGCCCCAGGAAGCCAAACTGCTGAAGAAGATCCTCCACGGCCTCTACGCCAAAGGGAACTTCCTCTACAACTTCAAGGGACTGGAGTTCACCAAGTCGCGTTTCCGCGGGGAATCGTTCAAGACCTACTGCTGCCATCAGCGGGTCCTGCCCACGCTGGAATTCCTGGCAATGCTCAAGCTGACCCGGGTGGTGTAACCCGGCCTGTCAGGATGTTTCTGAATGGCCCGGCCACTGGTCCCAGACCGGGCCGGGCTGTAATCCAAGCCGGGGCAGGAAGGCATCGAGCGCCGCCGGCGCAGGCCCGGAAAACCGGGCAGCCAGCCCTACTTCGCCCTCATCAAGAACGCCGTCCGTATCCATGCTGGCTTCCTCCAGGAGGAACGCCACGCGCCGGGCAATAGCCTCTCCCGAATCCACCCAGTGATGCACGTTCGGCAGCACCTGTGCCAGCTCCTCGCGGATCAGCGGATAGTGCGTGCAGCCCAGCACCACCGTATCGACACCGGCATCGCCCAGCGGTTTGACCGCCTCGTGCAACGATTCCAGAGGCACCGGCTCTCCCGTCACCTTGTTTTCTGCCCAGCGCACCAGACCGGGATGCCCGACCCGGGTCACCTCGCAATGTGCGGCAAAGCGCAGGATCAGGTCGTCGGTGTAAGGCCGGCGCACCGTTGCCGGCGTCGCCAGCACGCCAAGACGCCCATTCTGCGTCAGCGCGGCCGCCGGCTTGATGGCCGGTACCACACCGACAACCGGTATCCCCAGGCGCCCCCGAAGGGCCGGTAGCACCACGGTACTGGCCGTGTTGCAGGCTACGACGATCAGGTCAACGGGCACATCGGTCATCAGTCGCTCGACCAGCTCGACACACCGACGAATGACGGTGGCTTCCGGCTGGTCGCCGTAAGGGAACCCGGCCGTATCGGCCAGATAGGACAGGCGTACACCGGGCAGGCGGGCGCGGAGGCAGGCAGCAATGCTCAGGCCGCCAACGCCCGAGTCGAACACCAGCACGTGGGGCGCACTCACGACGGGCGGCACCCCTCCGCGAGGGCCCGTTCGATCAGTCGACCGGCGATGGTATAGCCCGGCGGAACCGGTGGCAGTTGATCCGGTGCAAACCAGTCGGCGGTGGCCAGCTCATCGGCCTGCAACTGCAGATCGCCGCCGTCGTAATCGGCGAAGTAACCCAACATCAATTGATGCGGAAACGGCCAGGGTTGGGACGCCTGGTATCGAATGTTGGTCACCTTGAGGCCGGTTTCCTCCATCACTTCCCGCTGCACCGCTTCCTCGGCGCTCTCTCCGGGCTCGATGAAGCCGGCAATCAGGCTGTAGAAGCCATGGGTGTGCCGACTCGAACGCGCCAGGAACAGACGCTCACCGTCACGAATGAGCACGATCACGCAAGGAGCCAGGCGGGGATAGAAGGGAATGGCGCAGTGATCACACCATTTGGCCCGCTCCCGGTCGTGCATGCGGGTCGGATTGCCGCAACGACCGCAGAACCGGTGATCCCGCTGCCACTGCAAGACCTGGCTGGCGGTACTGAGCAGGGACGCCAGGTCCTCGTCGACGCTGAACAAAGCCTCACGCAAGCCACAGGTGCGGTCGTCGTCGGTTTTCTCCGCCAGCGCCACAAACACGCGCCGGCCATCCAGGTGGCCGAGGAACACCGGCGCTTCACCCGCCAGGGGCGCTTCCGGTGCGGTCGCCTCATGAAGCCAGCCATTCGCGGCACGGATCACGGACTGCCCGCGAGCCAGAACCAAGCCATCGCCCGCCCGGGGCGGTGTTTCCGACCAGCCGGGAATCCAGCCTGCCATACGCCACTCTCTCTCGCTGCACGATGAAACAATCCCGCAAAGGTACCACAGAGTCGGTCATGCCGGGACATTTTGCCGCCGTTTGAGGTCGGTGCTTTGCGCTGCAGGAACGAGCAAGTAAACTTAGCCCACTTAACGGTTGTACTGGAGTCTGCATGCGACTTTTCCCGGGTCTTAGCGACCTGTTCTTTACGCTTTTTCGAAAGATCCTGTTTTTATGGGTGCGCACCAACGTCATGGGTGCCAGCCGGGAACAGCTGGGTCTGGATCCGGATAAGCCGGTCTGTTACGTGCTGCAGTACAGCTCCCTGTCGAGCCGGCTGGTCCTGGAGCAGGAGATCCTGCGGGCCGAACTGCCCTCTTCCCAGGCCCCGTTCCCTGCCGAAAAAGGCCCGCGTCGCTCGTTCTTCTTTCTGTACCAGCGTGCTGGCGGACTGTTCCGGCGCCGGCACTCGCCGGCGTTGACGCCGCGCATCAAGCAGATCACCGCCATGGCGCTGCACGATCCCTCACTGGACATCCAGATCGTGCCGGTCACCCTGTTCTGGGGGCGCTCGCCGGATAAGGAAAAATCCCTGTTCAAACTGCTGCTGTCGGACACCTGGTCCGTTGCCGGTCGCCTGCAGAAATTCCTGATCATCCTGGTCCACGGCCGCAACACCTACGTCCAGTTCAACCGCCCGATTTCCATCCAGCAGGTGGTCAACGAGTTCCGCGATAATGAAGAGCGGGCCACCCGCAAGCTCGCACGCATCCTGCGTACCCATTTCCGCCGGGTCCGTCAGGCCGTGCTGGGCCCGGACCTGTCCCACCGCCGTACCCTGGTGGCGGAACTGGTCAAGACGCCGGCGGTGAAAGAAGCCATCCGCGAAACCGCCCGGGACAAGGACCTGCCACCGGAAAAAGTCCGCGCCAAAGCCCTGAAGTACGCCGACGAAATCGCCGCCAGCATGTCCATCGTGACCATCCGCTTCCTGGAGGTGGTACTGTCCTGGTTGTGGAACCGCATCTACAACGGGGTGGCCGTCAATAACATCGAAGTGGCTCAGGACGTGGCCAAGGATTACGCCGTGGTCTACGTGCCCTGCCACCGCTCGCACATCGACTACCTGCTGCTGTCCTACGTGCTTTACCGCAACGGCCTGATGCCCCCGCACATTGCGGCCGGGATCAACCTGAACATGCCCATCGTGGGTCCCATCCTGCGGCGCGGCGGCGCCTTTTTCATGCGCCGCAGCTTCAAGGATAACCCGCTCTACGCCACCGTGTTCAACGAGTACATGCACGTCATGTTCTCCCGCGGGTACTCGGTGGAATATTTCGTGGAGGGTGGCCGCAGCCGGACCGGTCGAATGCTGCAGCCACGCGCCGGCATGCTGTCGATGACGGTGCGCAGCTACCTGCGGGACCATCGCAAACCGATCGTCTTCGTGCCGGTCTACATCGGCTATGAAAAGGTCATGGAGGGTCGCAGCTACCTGGGCGAACTGCGTGGCAAGAAGAAGCAGAAAGAAAGCATCTTCTCGCTGGCCAAGACCGCCCGCAAACTGACCAACTCTTTCGGCAAGGTCGCGGTGAACTTCGGCGATCCGATCCGCCTCAGCCAGGTGCTGGATGACGTGCATCCGGCGTGGCAGGAAGAAGCCTACGACGCCGACTACCGCCCCCGCTGGCTGAACCAGGCCGTGGATGTCCTGTCTGATCGCGTGGCCGAGCACATCAACGCCGCCGTGGCCGTGAACCCGATCGGCATGTTGGCGACGGTGCTGCTTTCCGCGCAGCGCCTGGCGATGGACGAGCGACTGCTGGTTCGACTGATGGACGAGTTCTGTGATCTGATCCGTTCAGCCCCCTACTCGCCGCACGTGACCTACCCGGAAGGCACCGGTACAGACTGGATTGCCTACGGCGAAAACATGGGCCTGATCACCCGCTACAACCAGGACCTGGGCGACATCATCGCCCTGGAAGGCAACAACGCCATCCTGATGACCTATTACCGCAACAACATCCAGCACCTGTTCGCGCTGCCGGCCCTGATCGCCAGCCTGTTCGAGAACTTCTCCACGCTCAAGCGCGAGCGCGTGGTGTTCCTGGCCAGCTCGGTCTATCCCTACATCAAGTCCGAGCTGTTCCTGCAGTACTCGGACGAGGCGGTCGATCCGGTCATCGAACACTGGATCGACGTGCTGGTCGAGCGCCAGCTGCTGACCCTGGACGGCGATCGCGTCTGCCGGCCGGCGGATGGTACCGAGGCAGCACTGCGGTTGCGTGCCCTGTCCCGCTTCATCATCCAGACGCTGGAGCGCTACCACATCTCCATCGCGATCCTGCGCAAGTACGGCTCCGGCCGGATCTCGGCCAGTGAGCTGGAGGAACAGAGCACCCTGATGGCCCAGCGCATGTCGATCCTGTTTGGCGTGAACGCACCGGAGTTCTTCGACAAGATGCTGTTCCGCAACTTCATCAACAACCTGCAGACCAACGAGATTCTCACCACCGACGAGAACGACTTGCTTTGCTATACCGAAGGGCTGGATGAAGTGGCGGAAGACGCCCGGCTGGTGCTGAACCTGGAGAAGCGCCAGGCGATCCAGCAAGTCACGATGCTGGGCGCCTGACGCACGGCCGCAGCCGCTATGGCAGCGCTTTCAGGGCGTATATGTCGTAGCGGCTGCTCTTGCCTTCCAGTTGCGTGGTCGGTGGCGGTCCGTCAATCGTCGGCGCCTTGCGCGGCCGCTTGACCACCACCCGATAGCGCGCCTTGTCCAGCGCCGCAGCCAATAAGTCCGGTGCATCGTCGTCATCGCCGACAATGGGCCGGAACAGCGCCATTTCCTTTTTGACCAGGGCCGACTTGTCGCGGTGTGGGAACATGGGGTCCAGGTAGATCACATCCGCCAGCGGACCCGGCCGGGTCTGTATCCAGTCAATGCTGTTGCCCGCTTCCAGGCGCATCCGGGCCACCAGCGGCGCCGCGTGCTCATCGCCCGCCCCCCGCGTCAGCCCATCCGCCAGCAGCGCATGAATGACCGGTGAGCGCTCCAGCAGGGTCAGCTCGCAACCCAGCCCCGCCAGTACATAGGCGTCCTGACCGAGTCCGGCGGTGGCGTCCAGCACATGCAACGGTTCACTGGCTCGCTTCAGGCCAACCGCTTTGGCCACCAGTTGCCCCGCGCCACCCCCGTGTTCACGGCGGTAGCCGGCCTTGCCGGAGACAAATTCGGCACGCACCGGGCCCGGCACCTTGCGCCCCGTCATCTGCAGCGCCAAACCGGCTTCGTCCAGCCAAAGCAGGACCGGTACGTCACTCACACGGCGTGGGTCGATACACTCAAGACAGGGTAATGAAAGCTCATGCGCCAGTTGGTGAGCGCGCTCAAGGAAGGCGCTGTCGCCGCAGGCGACGGCCAGGGAGGAAGAGGTCATCGCAATGGCTTATACGTGAATATCAATGCCCGCCAGCTCGACATCGCCGTCATCTCGCTGGCTGGCGACGCCGTTGAACACGTCGAGTGCACGGGCATTACGCGCGGGAATGTCGTCGGCACGAAACTGCTCCAGCTTGGCGTCCTCGGACGCCTGCCGAGCCTGGACTCGTCGTTCCAGCCGCTCCGGATCCACCGTATCGCGTCGGGGCGACTGCTCCGAGACGACACTGTTCCGGTTGTTGTCACGCGCCTGAACCTCCAAATCCCGCTGGGCAGCGCGATCGGACGGTAAAGGCGTGTAGACGTTGGAGTTGATCCCGCCAATCATGGACTGATAGTACCTGAGAATCTCATCGAGTCAGATTCGATCACAATACCACCAAAAGCAAGACAGCGCCCAGTAACAAACGGTAAATCACATAGGGCAGGAAACCGAGTTTCTCGAGGAAGCGCAGGAACAGATGGATACACAGCAAGGCGCTGACAAACGACACGCCCGCCCCGATCAGGACATCCGCCCATTGGGACTCGGTTCCGGTCTGCGCCAGTTCGATGGACTTGAGCAGGCCCGCGGCAATGATCAGGGGAATCGACAGCAAAAAGGAGAAGCGCGCAGCGGCATCACGCTGGTATCCCAGGAACAATGCCGCCGTCATCGTGATGCCCGAACGCGACGTTCCCGGGATCAGCGCCAGCGCCTGGGCCAGACCGATCAGCACCGCATCCCGCCAGCCCAGGCTGGGCAATCCCTTCTCGCGTTTCCCGGCGATATCCGCCCACCAGAGCACCACACCGAACCCGATGGTCGCGATGGCGATCACCAGCGCAGAACGTAACTGGGTCTCAATGACGTGCTCAAACGCAATCCCGGCCAGACCGGCGGGGATCGTCGCGACAATAATCGCCCAGGCCAGGCGACTGTCTTCGGTCAGTCGACGGTGGGCGGTATCACTGAACCAGGCGCCGGTGAGCCGCATAACGTCCTGGCGAAAATACCAGACCACGGCGAGGAGCGTCCCCACATGGACAGCCACATCGAAACCCAGGCCCTGGTCGCTCCAGCCGAGCACTTGCGAGGGAAGGATCAAATGGGCAGAGCTGCTGATGGGGAGAAATTCGGTCAGGCCTTGGATGATGGCCAGGGCAAACGTATGCCAGAGTTCCATGAAAACGGCTTCCTGCTTGAGATGGACAGCACCGGGCTCAGCTACGGATCAGACGCGCAAAGACCTTCGGATACTGGCCAGCAGCACCTTGGGTGGCCCGACGTTTTGAGGGCGCGCTATCGTCCCGGCAGTTTCTTCCAGGTTATTTCGTCCCGAACGTAGACCGGGGCCGCCTGCTCGGCAGGCACGGTCGGACCGTCGGGCCAGTCAGCCACCGCCAGGGTGGCGATGTCCGCGGCCAGAGGATACCAGTCCGGATGGGTCGCCAACATTGCGGCTCTGACAGGTTCGGGCATCTGATCCACGAGATTCCAGCCGGAACCGGCACCCAGCCAACGGCTGACGTCACCGGATAGCGCCACTTGATCCGGTGGGCAGACCCGCTCCTGAGCGGTGGATTGTACCCGACCTTCATGGATGCAATAACAGTTCCAGTAGACCTCGCTCATGCGCGCATCGAAAGCGACGGCGATGCCATCACCCTCTCCAGCAGCTCCGGTTCGCAGGGCCCGGGAGGCCACAGCGGCAAGGGAGGAAACGGGGACGACCGGCAGGTCGAGCCCAAAGGCAAGGCCCTGCACCACACCAGTGGCGATGCGCAGCCCGGTAAAGGAACCCGGACCACGGCCAAAAGCCAGGGCGTCCAGCGCTGCGAGGGCCACACCACTTTCATCCACCAACTCCCGGATCATCGGCAGCAGGTGCTGGGTATGGCCCCGTGGCGACCGGATGGCACGCTCGAACAGCGTGCCGTCTGTCCAGAGGGCTGCGGAACAGCCCTCGGCGGTGGTATCCAGTGCCAGTAGTTTCATGCGAACGCCGGTTTTAACAGCCGATCGGGTCGGCCGCCTTACTGCAGTTTGTTGAGGATCTGATCGCGGATTTCGGGCATGGTGCCAATGCCGTCCACGCGAACGTAGGTCGGTGCTGCGTCCGCGTCCTGCTTGGCCCAGTCCTGGTAATAGCCGATCAGGGGCGCGGTTTGCTCGTGGTAGATCCGCAGGCGATTGCGCACGGTTTCCTCGGAATCGTCGTTGCGCTGGATCAGCGGTTCGCCCGTCTCGTCGTCCTTGCCCTCAACCTTGGGCGGATCGTATTTGACGTGATAGATGCGGCCGCTGGCTTCGTGCACGCGACGGCCAGACAGTCGGCTGACGATTTCCTCGTCGTCGACGGCAATTTCCACCACGTAGTCGATGACCACACCTTCCTGCTTCAGCGCTTCAGCCTGAGGGATCGTGCGCGGGAAGCCGTCCAGCAGGAAGCCGTTCTTGCAGTCATCTTCCTGGATCCGGTCCTTGATGAGCGCGATGATGGTCTCGTCCGGCACCAGACCGCCCGTGGCCATGATTTCCTTCACTTCCAGGCCCAGCGGGGATTCCGCCTTCACGGCAGCCCGCAGCATGTCGCCGGTGGAAATCTGGGGGATACCAAACTTCTCGGTAATGAACTGGGCCTGGGTACCCTTACCTGCGCCTGGCGCGCCCAACAGAATGATTCTCATAGTGGAATTGCTCCCGTTTATCGATGAAATCGTCGTGCGGAATCGGGAGGATGAACCTGCAACCGATCAAACATCGCACACCGCGCCTGCCCCCATTCGGGTGTCTGACAGACGGGCACTTTTATTCTTTATCGCCGGCCGCTCATGGCGAACCGATCCGGAATCTGAGATGGGTCGTGACGACGGTGTCCCGTTCTTGCAGGCCGCCGCAGCCTCAACCCGAGCCCCTGGCCATCTGCTGCCACCACGGGAACCATTGTGCGCGAACCGAGAGCAAACCGGGCATGAATCGCCAGCCGCAAGCGTCAGCTCGTCCACCCGCGCAGTAAAAGGATCGGGCATTATACGAACTCGGGCCGGCTATAGAAAGGGTACTAAGGTACGAACATTACCCAGGTAAACCAGGGACGTCTGATGCGCGCCTGAGCGGTCGTCGGGTTGCCCTAAGCCGCCAGCGTGCGGGCAAGCTCATCCAGCTCCTGGGCCACATCGTCCGTCGCGGACAGGAACATCGCCACATCGGCGTCGGTGAAACCCAGGGAATCGGCCAGCGCGACGGTGTCGTCGGGATTGAACTCGTCGCCGATCTCTTTCCCCTTGAGCAAGCCGTTAGCGAGCTGGACCATGTGAACATGGTCCGCGTGATCCCCTTCGTACTCCAGGTGCTGGTGCATGCCGGCGGTCTTGACCACCGCGTCCGGCAGTTGCCAGAGACGGTGCAGGATGCCGCCAATGGCCCCGTGACCCACGGTGAGGAATTCCTGGTCGCCGCCGAACACCTGCATTTCCAGGGTGCGCATGCTCTGTTCCGGGTTGGCCTCGCGCAGGCGATTGAGCTGGTCGAATTCCGCCGGAAACAGATGCCCCACCAGCAGCAGCCCGAAGTTGTGCAGCAGGCCGCACAAATAGGCCAGCCCCTTATCGACGCCCTTGAAGGCGGCCATCTGCTGGCACAGGTGAGCGCAGTAGAGGGAATGGCGCCAGAAGGCGTCCGTGCCCAACATCCCGTCACGCGGCACGTCGAAGGCACGCACCGAAGCGATCCCCATGGCGACGTGCGCCACCCGGTCGAAGCCCAGCACGCGGGTGACCGCTTCCTGCACGGAATTGATCTGGCCCGGGTAGTTGAACAGCGCCGAACGGGCGTAGCGCATGATCTGGGCCGAGAGGCTGGGGTCGTACTCGATCAGATCCGACAGCTCCTTGGCGGTGGCCTCGGGATTGGCGGTCAGGCGCAGGATCTTCAGAGCCAGGGCCGGCATCGGTGGCAGGCGATAGAGCTTCTGCAGACGCCGGGCGACTTCGTCCAGCGTAATGTCCGAATTGCGCCCCTCGCCCAGGTCGTGGGCCTCGTCAACGATACTGACGCGGGCTTTGCGGGCCCCGGCCAGAACCAGGCGCAGTGCCCGGCCATCCAGCCGCAGCAGGCTATTATTGGAGCCGGACGTCAGGTAGGCATGCGTCATCTCAAGCACCGGCGCATCCACAACCACCGGCACGTCATAGGCAGCCCCCACCGGTGGGTGGAACCCGGGCTCGCAGTCCGCGAAAAGCCGGTCAGCCTGACGGGCGGTGAGCAGTTGCAGGCGGCGGCCGGTCACTTGTGACACGGCGTCGACGTCGATCGCGGTCTGGTAGCTGTGAACCGCCATGACCACGCCATTGAGATCGATCAGCAGGGTGGCCCGCAGCACCTCGTGCTGAGGCAGGCCCGCGCTGGAGACGGCCACATCGAAACTCGGCATTTCGTCGTGGTTGACCGTCTCGTAATCGATACCCTTGCGATTGAGGAACATTTCCAGCTTGGCTGATGCCGGCACGCCCACTACCCCTGTCATACAAACCTACATAACCCAAGCGTAACCGAAACCGATGGGTTCGGGATACGGCCCGGCTCGTCTTTGCAACCGGTCAGCCGGTGTTCCGCATCCCCGCGGCGATCCCCGCCATGGTGACCTTGAGCGCCCTCTCGACCTGTTCGGGCACTTTGCCCTGTCCCTCACCTTCCCGGTCACGGCGCAACAGCTCGGCCTGCAGGTAGTGCAGCGGGTCGGTATAGGGATTGCGCACCCGCAGGGAGTGGGCAAACACCGGCTCGTCGAGCAGCAGCTCATCCTGCTGCTTGAGTGCCTTCACATGGCGGATACAGCCGGCAAGGCGCTCCCGCAGATCCTGACCCAGCGGCTTGTAGGCCGGCTCCACCAGCGTTTCTTCATAATAGCTGGCGATACGTAGATCGGCCTTGGCCAACACCATTTCCAGCATATCGACATAGGTCTTGAAGAACGGCCAGCGAGCCATCATGTCGCGCAGGATCGGCTCATGCCCGGCTTCGGCCGCCTCTTTCAGGGCCACATCGCTGCCCAGCCAGCTGGGCAGCATCATGCGCATCTGGGTCCAGGCGAAGATCCAGGGAATGGCCCGCAGGCTTTCCACACCGCCAGTCGGCTTACGACGCGCCGGTCGACTGCCCAGTGCCAGTTTACCCAGCGCCTGCTCCGGTGTTGCCTGGCGGAAGTACGGCACAAAATCCGGATTCTCGCGCACCACTTCACGGTAGGCCTGGAGCGATCGTTCGGTCAGCCAGTCCATCATGTCCCGCCAGGGCTTTTCCGGGGCGGGTGGCGGCGCCAGGGTGGCTTCGATCACGGCGGTGCCGTATAGGGTCAGGCTCTGTTCCGCCAACTTGGGCAGGCCGAACTTGAAGCGGATCATCTCGCCCTGCTCGGTGATCCGGAAACTGCCGTTCACCGAGCCCGGTGGCTGCGACAGGATCGCCCGGTTGGCCGGACCGCCGCCCCGACCGACGGTGCCGCCACGGCCGTGGAACAGGGTCAGGTGTACACCGTATTCGGCGGCGACATCCGTCAGGGCTTCCTGGGCCTGGTACTGGGCCCAGGCGGCCATCATCTGGCCGGCATCCTTGGCGGAGTCGGAGTAGCCGATCATGACTTCCTGGCGATCAGCACAATACCGGCGATACCAGTCGACGCTGAACAGCGCGGTCATGGTCGCCGGCGCGCCGCGCAGGTCGTCCAGGGTTTCGAACAACGGCACCACGCGCATCGGGTGCTGCATGCCGGACTCCCGCAGCAGCAGGATAACGCTGAGCACATCCGAGGGCTGGCTGGCCATCGAAATCACGTAGGAGCCAAGGGATTCCGGTGTCTGTTTGGCCACCACGGCGCAGGTGTCGAGCACCTCCCGGACGTTGTCCGAGGGATTCCAGTGGCGCGGCACCAGCGGCCGGCGGCTCTGCAGCTCCCGAACCAGGAATTCCTGACGCTGGGTCTCGTCCCAGCTGCTGTAGTCGCCCAGTCCCAACTCGCTGACGATCTCGGCCACCGCCTCGGCATGGCGGCCGGCCTCCTGGCGGATGTCCAGCTTCACCAGCGGCAAGCCGAAGGTGTGTACGCGACGCAGTGTATCCAGCAGCAGACCATCGGCGATTTCGTCCAGGCCGGAGGCCACTAGCGAGTCGTAGCACAGCTGCAGCGGTCGGATCAGTTCCTCATTTCCGAACAGGATATCGCTATCGTCCGCCGGCTCGCCGTTGACGCAGGCTTCGGCCCAGTCCCGGGTCTTCAGCAGACGCTCACGCAGTTGGCCCAGGATCGCCCGGTAGGGTTCGCGGGTCTCGCCGGCCTGGGCGCGCAGCTCATCCGTCGCTTCCCACATGGACAGCTCGGCGCGCAGGGTCTGGATGTCCCTCAGGTAGAGATCAGCGGCCATCCAGCGGCCCAGCCAGAACACTTCGCGGGTCACTTCGTGGGTCACGTTGGGATTGCCGTCCCGGTCGCCGCCCATCCAGGAGGCGATTCGGATCGGTGCGGCATCGATGGGCAGGCCCTTACCGGTTGCCTCGCGCAGGGAGCGGTCCAGGCTGCGCAGGAAGCGCGGCAGAGCCTCCCACAGGCTGTTCTCGATGACGGCAAAGCCCCATTTGGCCTCGTCTACGGCGGTCGGGCGCTGGTAGCGGATTTCGTCGGTATTCCAGGCTTCGGAGATCAGCTGTCGCAGTCGGGTGGTGATTTCATTGCGTTCGACCGGCAGCAGGTCGTCGTGATCGAGCTGCCCCAGGCAGTTGGAGATTTCATCGTACTTGAGGATCAGTGTGCGACGGGTGACTTCGGTCGGGTGCGCCGTGAGTACAAATTCGATGCTGAGCTCCGTGACCCGGCGATGCAGTTCGTCCGGATCGACGCCCTGTTCCAGCAAACGCTGGAACACATCGCCAAGGGACTCCACCATCATATCGGCGTGGTGACCCTGCTTGCGGCGGATACCGTGGTACTGCTCGGCGATGTTCGCCAGGTTGAGAAACTGACTGAAGGCGCGGGTGACCGGTAGCATCTGATCGTCGCTGAGATCGCTGAGCAGCTTTTCCAGCCGCTGGCCGGAACCGCTTTCCTGGCGCCGGTCGGCCTTGGCAGCGGCGCGAATTTCCTCAATCAGGTCAAAGCAGTCCTGGCCCGGAAATTTGCGAATACTGTCGCCCAGCAGCTCGCCCAGCATGCGGACATTTTCCCTCAGATCTGGATGCAGTTCGGTCATGGTGCGCTATCGTCCCTCTCTCGTGTTTCCGGGCTACCCCATCACCGGCCAGCCCTCTGTGAAGCAAATCGCATTTCAATATAACAGCCTGTTACCGCCACATCATCACAGGCTGCTAAAATACATCCATGATTCATTCGATTGAAATCACAGCCTCAAAGGTGTTTATTGGAGGCGTACTATCGCCGCGAAAAACGTGAGGACAACCCATGAAAGTGACTGACCTGCCCGCACATTGGGAAGGCAAGAAAGAAGAAGACGAACGGCCCCAGAGCTATACCCTGCGCCTTCCGCTGGAAGACGCCGCCCGTATCGCGGCCCTGGCGGAGCTGTACCCGGACCGGACCGAAACCGACATCCTGAACGACATGATCGGCGCCGCCCTGGATGACCTGACCCGGCAAACGCCGCTGAAAGGCAAGCTGGAATCCGTGAAGAAATAAGAGACAGGACCGCTTTTACCCCGGGGCGCGTGCCAGCACCCCGGTCGCCCCTTTCCACACCCGGTATATGACGACGCATCGAGACGAGCCCGCTGTGTCTGGGCGTCCATCGTTCGGAGACTTATTCGAGAGAGTCGAGTGCTTCTCAGGGCCGCCGGCCGGCGACCCCGAAGGGAGAGAGCCAGCCGCCGGGCTGGCTTGTTACTGGTCTTTCAGGCCTTCAGGCGGCGGTTTCGAGCTGCCGCGCCTTCAGATCCTGCATGTGCTTCTGACTCAGGCTGACAAATCTTGGCGTGAGGCCCTCGTCCTCATAGATTTCAAAGCCATCCTCGTCAAAGGCGACAACCCGGGTGCCCTGGACATAGGGGAAGCTGGTTTCCAGCTCGTCCAGCGCAGCAGAGACCAGGTCACGGATCAGGTCTTGTGGCGACTTCATCGGGTAAAGCTCGGCCAGCTTTTCCAGGCGTGCCTGATGCTGCTCAGACAGTGCAGCCTCAAACGTGTCCCGGCTCAGGCGACCACGTGCATGCTTATCCCAATACTTCACCAGATCCTTGATCTTCATGGTTCAACGCTCCCGCTTCAGTGCTCGATCAAGACCGCGCAGGAACCTTTTGAGTGCCCTTGCGGTGTACTTCTTATTTGAGCGTTGCGTCAGGACAAAGCCTCTCTGACGTAACGGATGTCGCAATCCCGGCGGATAACCGATGACGCGTACTGAAAGTGTAGCTGAACGATGTGCGGCTTACTGCGTGATATCGTTACGGATTGTACCTAGTCAGCTTCCGAATCAACGCCCTGCGTAAAGGTATTCAGCAGTGAGACCGGGTGGCATGTCAGCTGTCGTTCGCGGCCTTCTCGACACCCTTCACGGATTGCCAGATGGCATCCAGTTGCTCGAGTGTCTGGTCATCGAATTCGCGCCCTTGTGAGGCAAGCTCCCGCTCGATGGCCCGAAAGCGTGCATCGAATTTCCGATTGGTGCGTCTCAGTGCCTGTTCCGGATTGACCTTCAGGAAGCGTGCCAGATTCACGCACACGAATAAAAGGTCCCCCAGCTCGTCTTCCAGCGCATCACGATCTTCAGGGTGCTGCCGCGTATGAGCCCAGGCTTCCTTCAGCTCGTCGATTTCCTCGTGCAGTTTGTCGAAGACCGGCTCAATGTCGGGCCAGTCAAAACCATGGCTGGCCGCCCGGCGCTGCAACTTCTCGGCGCGCACCATCGCCGGCAACGACCCGGCAATGCCGTCCAGCCGGCTGGTTTCAGAGACCGGCTCGGGCTTGGCCGCCCGCTCTTCCGCCTTAATGCGCTCCCAGCTGGCCTTGATCTGCTCGTCGGTGGGCCGGTTGGCCGGATCCACCCGGCTTTCCAGCGTGCCTTCGGGAAAGACGTGTGGGTGACGGCGAATCAGCTTGCGCACCAGGTGATCGACAACGGCATCGAAATCGAAGTGGTCCGCTTCCGCCCCCAACTGGCCATAGAAGATTACCTGGAACAGCAGGTCACCCAGCTCGTCCTTCAGGTGGGGATAGTCTTCCCGCTCGATGGCGTCGGCCACTTCGTGGGCTTCTTCCAGCGTGTGAGGCACGATGCTGCGGAAGTCCTGCTTGCAGTCCCACGGGCAGCCGATCTCCGGATCGCGCAGGCGCGCCATCAGTGTTTTGAGGTCGTCGATGTCATAGGTTCGGGACATGCTTCACTCCATGATTACTGGCTGCGCTTGCGTCGAACGCCCATGATGTTGGGCAGGTTGCGGATCTGGGCCAGCAGCTTGGCCAGCTGCTCCAGGCTCTCGATCTCGACGGTGACGGTCATGGTGGCGGAATTGTCGTCCTTGTTGGACAGGGTATTCAGCGCCAGCACGTTGGTCCGGGACGAGGCCAGGATGGTGGTGATGTCCCGCAACAGGCCGGACCGGTCGTACGCCTCGATCTCGATGTCCACCGGATAGACCGCCTCCTGGCGGCCGCCCCAGTTCACCTCGATGATACGGTTCGGTTCGTACTCGCGCAGGTGCAGGAAGGTCAGGCAATCCTGCCGGTGCACGGTCACGCCCCGCCCCACGGTGATGTAGCCGCCGATGGGGTCGCCGGGCAGCGGCTTGCAGCACTTGGCCACCTGGGTCTTGAGCTTGCCCACCCCCTGGATCTGGATGTCCGAATCGGCATCGTAGGTCTGGTGGCGGGTGCCCTGGAGCTTGAGGTCCAGTTGCTGACGTCGTGGCTCCACCAGTTGCTGGGCGATGTTGGCCACGTGCGTCGGGCGCAGGTCGCCGGCACCCACGGCGGCAAACATGTCGTCGGCCGTCTGGTAATTCACCTTCTGCGCCAGCTGGGTCAGGTCCACTTCGTAGATCGACAGGCGTTTGAACTCGTCCTCGAGAATGGCCCGGCCATCGACCACGTTACGGTCACGATCCTGTTCCTTGAACCAGTGGGTCACCTTGGCCCGCGCCCGCGAGGTCTGGATGTAGCCCAGGCTGGAATTGAGCCAGTCGCGGCTGGGTGCCGGGTTGTTGGAGGTCAGGATGAACACCTGGTCGCCGGTCTTCAGCGGATAGGTCAACGGCACGATGCGCCCGTTCACCTTGGCTCCGCGGCACGCATGCCCCACCTCGGTATGCACCCGGTAGGCGAAGTCCACCGGCGTCGCGCCCTGGGGCAGATCCACCACATGACCCTCGGGCGTGAAGACGTAGACCCGGTCCGGCGTGACGTCGGTCTTGAGCTGATCCACCAGACCCGACAGGTCGCCCAGATCCTCCTGCCATTCCAGCACCTGGCGCAGCCAATTGATCTTGGCCTCGTAGCCGGTGGACTTGTTGCCGGTGTCCATGCCCTTGTAAAGCCAGTGGGCACACACGCCCAACTCCGCCTCCTCGTGCATGGCACGGGTCCGGATCTGGACCTCCATCACCTTGCCCTCGGGGCCGATCACCGCGGTGTGCAGGGACTGGTAACCGTTTTCCTTGGGGCTGGCGATGTAGTCGTCGAACTCGTTGGGAATGTGCCGCCAGAGACTGTGCACGATGCCGAGGGCGGAATAACAGTCGCGCACCGTGGGCACCAGGATCCGGAAGGCGCGCACGTCGTAGACCTGACTGAAATCGATGCCCTTGCGTCGCATTTTCCGCCAGATGCTGTAGATGTGCTTGGCCCGGCCCGACAGCTCCCCCTGGATACCGGCGAGATCCAGCTCGTGCTTGATGTCCGCCAGGACCCGCTTGACGTACTGGTCCCGGTCAAGCCGCTTTTCGTCCAGCAGCTTGGCGATTTTCTTGTAGGCGGATTCGTGCAGGTAGCGGAACGAGAGGTCTTCCAGTTCCCACTTGATGTGGCCGATCCCCAGGCGGTGAGCCAACGGCGCATAGATGTCGAACACTTCGCGGGCGACGCGCATGCGCTTTTCCGGGGGCGCACTCTTGACCGCCCGGATGGCACAGGTCCGTTCCGCCAGCTTGATCAGGGCCACACGGACATCGTCGATCATGGTCACGAGCATCTTGCGGACGTTGTCCAGCTGCCCCTGGCTCTGGCCCAGCACGTTGCCCTTGAGCGGATGGTGCAGGGACGAGATGGCGGCCATCTGCTGGACACCATCGATCAGACGGGCGACATCGTCGCCGAATTCCTCGCGGATCTCCTCGAGGGTCGCCCGCTCTTCACGAACCGCCCGATACAGGATGGCGGCGACCAGGGCCGTCTGGTCCAGGTGCAGTTCCGCCAGCACCTGGGCCATCTCGACGCCGGTGCGAAAACTGCTGGCACCCGGCGCCCACAGCCGGTCTTCACGAACGGCCTGCAGATCGATGAGCGCGGCCTTCTCGCAGGCGCGACGAAACTGATCCACATCCTCAAGGGTGGTCTGGGCCTGGATGTGCCGGACCCAACCTTCGATGTCCACCTGACCATCCGTGGTCACGGCGTAATCTTCTCGAACCTTCACCATAGCGGTCCACTTTCCCTTTATGACTGTCGCGAACAGGAAGACTGGTTACCTGGCGGCGCCTGTACCGCCAGCGGCAGCCTCCCAGGGCATTCGCAACACCGGCCCCGTGTTGTTGTATTTGGCGTCGAGGCCGCGTTAAACGCGCTCGAACAGGGCCATTGATTCAACATGCGTGGTGTGCGGGAACATATCCATCACCCCGGCCTTGACCAGACGATAGCCCTTGTCCACCAACACGCCGGCATCCCGGGCGAGTGTCGCCGGGTTGCAAGATACATACACAATGCGGCGGGCCCCGAAAGCCGTGAGGTATTCACAGACTTCCTGGGCACCGGACCGGGGCGGGTCGATGAGGATCTTGTCAAACCCCTCGGCGGCCCAGGCCTCACCGGTAAAATCGCCCTGCAGGTTGGCGCCGTGAAAACGGATGTTGTCCAGACCGTTCAGCTCGGCGTTTTCCCGGCCGCGCACTACCATGGCATCGTCACCTTCCACACCGACGACCTGGCCCGCCTTGCGGGCCAATGGCAGCGTAAAGTTACCCAGACCGCAAAACAGGTCCAGGACCCGCTCGTCGTCCTGCGGGGCCAGCCAGTCCAGCGCCTGGCGCACCATGCTGCGGTTGATCTCGGCATTCACCTGCGTGAAGTCCATCGGGTGGAACTGCAGGGTGACGTCAAAATCATCCAGTCGATAGGACAGACGCTCGTCATCCCGCCCCGCGCTCTCCGGCCAGATCCGGTGAACCGTATCGGGCCCTTTCGGCTGCAAATAGATATGCAATTCATGCGCCTTTCCGAAAGCGATCAGTTTGTCCGTGTCGCTTTCAGACAGGGTCTCCATGTTACGAAAAACCATGGCGGCCACATCGTCACCGCAGGCCACTTCCACCTGAGCGATGGTACGATAGGCCTCCATGCCGTAAAAAAGTTCACGCAGGTCGCTGATCCGCTCGCCGATGCGGGGATCCATCACCACGCAGCGGTCGATATCGGTCAGGAAGCTGTTGCGCTTCTCCCGAAAACCCACCAGAACAGCGTCGCGCTTGGGCACGAAGCGCACGCCCAGGCGAGCCTTGCGGCGATAACCCAGTCCTTGCGAGCGCATCGGCGCTATCCACTCTTCCGGCTCAATGCCCCCAAAATGGGCAAAGTGTTCCTTGAGCGTCTGTTCCTTGAACGCAATCTGGGCATCCGGCGCCATATGCTGGAGACTGCAGCCGCCGCACAGATCGGCGAACTTGCACGGCGGCGTCTCACGTTCCGGCGATGCCTCGAGCACCTCCAGCGCCCGCAGTTCATCGAAGCTGCGGCGCGTGCTCACGTATTTGGCCATCACCGACTCGCCCGGCAGGGCGGCATCCACGAACTGGGTCTTGCCGTCGAGGTGGCAAATCCCCCGGCCATCGTGACTCAGCTTTTCAATCTGGCAGTGGATCGGTTCGGCAGGCAGGACTTTTCTTCTACGTCGTTTACTCATCAGGTATTCCGGTCAGGCTTGGCGGGCCGGTTTTGGCCCGCCTCTTTCAACTTCAGGCGCCGGGAAAAACGCCGGTGGACAGATACCGGTCGCCCCGGTCACAGATAATGGCGACGATGACGGCATTCTCAACCTGCTCCGAGAGGCGCAGCGCGGCGGCAATGGCCCCGCCGGAAGAGACACCGCAGAAGATCCCCTCTTCACGGGCCAGCGCCCGCATGGTGTCTTCAGCGTCTTTCTGGTCGACATCCAGCACCTGATCGACCCGGGCGGCATCGTAGATTTTAGGCAGGTATTCCTGGGGCCAGCGGCGGATGCCCGGAATGGAGGAACCATCCGAAGGTTGCAACCCGACGATCTGGATATCCGGATTGCGTTCCTTGAGGTAGCGGGACACGCCCATAATAGTGCCGGTGGTTCCCATCGAGCTGACAAAATGGGTGATCCGCCCCTGGGTCTGCTCCCAGATCTCCGGCCCGGTGGTGCGGTAGTGGGCCAGCGGATTGTCCTGGTTGGCGAACTGGTCGAGCACACGCCCCTTGCCTTCCTGCTGCATCCGGGCCGCCAGGTCGCGGGCCCCTTCCATGCCTTCTTCCTTGCTGACGGTGACGATCTCCGCCCCGTAAGCCCGCATGGATGCCCGGCGTTCCTCACTCATGTTCGCCGGCATGATCAGCACCATGCGGTAACCCTTGATGGCCGCTGCCATGGCCAGCGCAATGCCGGTGTTACCACTGGTCGCCTCGATCAGGGTATCGCCCGGTTTGATGTCACCGCGGCGCTCGGCTTCCTGGATCATGCTGATGGCCGGCCGGTCCTTGACCGAGCCGGCAGGATTGTTGCCTTCCAGCTTGGCCAGAATCACATTGGACGTGTCACCCGGCAGGCGCTGCAGGCGCACCAGGGGCGTATGACCGACGTAGTCTTCAATGGTGGGAAAATGCATGGATTTTCGAACTCCTGACAGCAATGACTTGTGGGAAAAACTGTCGGTTCGGTCCACCGGCAGCCGCCGCAAGCTGTGATACACTCTGACGACGCATCATACGCGCATCGCAGCCGGTATCCCAATACAGCTTGTCGCTACTAAAATGACCGCAGGTTCTAAGCGGGTCTGGCGAAATGGCTTTCTGTTACCTGGCCGGGTGACCGGTGGTGCGATTCCCGATTCTGTCGGGGTTCACGATCAAGAGAGTATGGCTTGCCGGTGGTCGAATCGCCCGACGCCGAAGTGCCAATAAGAATCAGGGACGACGCTTTGTACTTCCGGAAGGCTCATGGACGAACCGGTACAAGGCCTGCTGACGGAATCAGGAAGCGCACGATGCGACGCTGGGGTATTCGCAAGAAAGTCATTTTTGTCACGCTGGTGCCGACCATCCTCACCACGCTGATTCTGGGGATCTTCTTCACCCAGAGCTGGGTCGGCAACATCGAGCACCTACTGCGGGACCGCGGCGAATCCCTGTCCCGGCAACTGGCCGCCGCCTCTGAATACGGCATGTTCACCGGCAACCGCAGCCTGCTGAACAACCTCTCCAATGCGCTGCTCGAAGAGCAGGATGTTCGCTCCATTACCTTTTTCAACGCCAAGGGCAAACGCCTGCTGCACACCGGTCCGAGCCTGTCCGACGAAATTGGTGATGAGAAGCTGACCGACAAGAAAACCGTGACGCTGCCCGGCGAGAACAGCTCTGTCTTTATCGCCCCGGTGTTCCTGCAGGACCTGATGATCGACAGCATGCTCGACATGGAGTCTCGCAAGACCGCCCCCAGCGCCGTCGAGCCGATTGGCTGGGCCGCCGTGGAAATGTCCCACACCCGCACCGACGCCGAGCGTTACAAGGCCCTGCTGATCAGTCTGCTGCTCATCCTTGGCGGGATCGCGCTGAACGTCCTGATTGCCCTGCGCATGAGTCGCAACGTGACTGACCCTATTTTCGAGTTGAACTCGGCGGTCGCCAAACTTAAGGGAGGCGACCTCAAGACCCGCGTCCACACCCGGGCCGGACCGGAGTTCGAGCAGTTGGAGTCCGGCCTCAACGCCATGGCCCAGGAGCTGAGCGAAGCCCAGGCGGAAATGCAGCAGAACATCGACCAGGCCACTGAGGACCTGCGGGAAACCCTGGAGACCATCGAGATCCAGAATATCGAACTGGACCTGGCCCGTAAGGAAGCGCTGGAGGCCAGCCGCATCAAGTCCGAATTCCTGGCCAACATGTCCCACGAGATCCGCACCCCGCTAAACGGAATCATCGGCTTCACCGAACTGCTGCTGAAAACGCCAGCGGCCCAGCAGCAGCGGGACCACCTCAACACCATCCGCAAGTCCTCGGAAATCCTGCTGACCATCATCAACGACATCCTCGACTTCTCCAAGATCGAGGCGGGCAAACTGGTGCTGGACCGCATACCCTTCGGCCTGCGCGATACCATCGAGGAAGTCATGGTGATGCTGGCCCCCGCCGCCCACGCCAAGAACCTCGACCTGGTGCCGCTAATATACAGCGACGTGCCGGACACGGTGATGGGTGACCCGTTACGGGTGAAACAGGTCATTACCAACCTGGTCAACAACGCCATCAAGTTTACCCAGACCGGCGAAGTGGTCCTGCGCGCCAGCCTGGAGGAAGAGGATGCCGAAGGCTTCAGCGTGGTTCTGCGGTTCAGCGTCACCGATTCCGGTGTGGGGCTGTCCCGGGCACAGCAGCAATCCCTGTTCAATGCCTTCAGCCAGGCGGATGCGTCGACCGCGCGCCAGTATGGCGGCACAGGCCTGGGGCTGGTAATTTCCAAGCGCCTGGTCGAAGAGATGGGCGGCGACATCGGCCTGGACAGCGAACTTGGCCGCGGCTCCACGTTCTGGTTCACCCTGGCCACCGAAGTGGCCCGCAATGCCGAGCCGCCCGCACCGCGGGATGGCCTGCAACGCGAGCGGGTGATCTATCTCGAACAGCAGAAAACCACCGCCCTGGCGGTGACTCACCTGCTGCGGGACTGGGGCATCAGTGTGGACGAAGCCACCTCACCCGGCGATTTGCTGGAGAAGGTGGAACAGGCCCAGTACGAAAACCGCGGCTACGCCGTGGCCATGATCGGCGTCACCCGCCACCTCCTGCACTCCAGCCAGTACCGGGAAATGTTCCATACGCTGGAAGTGGAGCGGGACTGCCGCACCCTGCTGCTGACCCCCACCCTGGACGATCAGGACGGCCATCTCGCCGGCGTTTCCAGCGGGCATGTGTCCAAACCGGTGTGCCGTGACCGCCTGTACGACGAGCTGTTCATGCTGATTCACGGCACCCACGCCCCGGATCAGGCGTTGCCCGACACCCAGCCGGCCGAGCTGCCGACGCCCGCGTCGGACCAGACGCCCCGCGTCCTGGCCGTGGACGACAACGACGCCAACCTGAAGCTGGTGCTGACGCTGTTGGCGGATTGCAAGGTGCATGCGGAAGGCGCCACCAGCGGCTTCGAGGCGCTGAGCAAGGCGCGCCAGACCCGCTTCGATCTGATTTTCATGGACCTGCAGATGCCGGGCATGGACGGGCTGGAAACCACCGGCCGCATCCGCCAACTGGACGACCGGCAGCCGCCGGTGCCCATCATTGCCCTGACCGCTCACGCGCTGTCGGAAGAGAAGGATCGGTTACTGCGCCAGGGCTTCGATGGCTACCTGGCCAAGCCGGTGAGCAACCAGCAATTGCTGGACACCCTGTACCGGCACACCGGCTACCGCGGTCCAGGCATCGTTGACGAGCGGCCCACGACCTCGCGACACGAGACCCAGCAGCGCAGCATCCGCCCGTCCAGCCGGGAGAAACAGCTGCCCTGCGTAGACATTGAAGAGAGTATTCGACTCGCCGCCGGCAAGGCGGATCTGGCCGAGGAGTTGTTCAGCATGCTGTTGGAGCAGGTGACGTTCGACCAGAGCAGCATTCGGGAACTGCTTGAGAAAGGCGACAACGCCGAATTGCTGGAGCGGGTACACAAGCTGCACGGCGCCACCCGCTACTGCGGGGTACCGGAACTGCGCAGTATCGCGGAGACGCTGGAAACGGCCATCAAACGGGACAGCGACGAGCGCGAACCCTTGACCCGTTCGCTGATGGCGGCCATCGACCGCCTGTTGATCTGGTCCGAGGAGACGGACTGGCAGGGCATGTTCCGCGGCCAGGTCGGCGCTACCGCCGACCCGACCTGACCGGGCGGGCGTCCTTTCGGTTAACGCGACTCGACGGCCTTGTCGAGGATGGCCCGCATGTCCCGTACGGCCTCTTTCATCCCGGTGAACAGGGCCCGGGCAATAATACTGTGGCCAATGTTCAACTCATTGATGCCCGGGATCGCCGCCACCCGCTCGGTGTTGTGATAGTGCAGGCCGTGGCCGGCATTGACGATCAGCCCCAGTGAACGGGCATAGGCAACGCCATTGGCCACCTGTTTGAAGGCCGCTTCCACGGCCTCGGGCGTTTCCGCGTCGGCGTAGTGGCCAGTGTGGATCTCGATGACCGGGGCGCCACAACGCGCGGCGGCGTCGATCTGGTCCTGGTCGGCGTCGATAAACAGGGACACTTCAGCGCCGATGCGCGCGAGCCGCTCGCAGGCCCGGGCCACCCGCTCTTCCTGACCGGCCACGTCCAGGCCGCCCTCGGTGGTCAGCTCCTCCCGCTTCTCCGGCACCAGGCACACGCACGGCGGACGCACCTGCTCGGCAAACGCAAGCATGGCATCGGTGACCGCCATCTCCAGGTTCATCTTGCTGTTGAGCATGTCCCGCATCAGCATCACGTCCCGATCCTGGATGTGGCGCCGATCCTCCCGCGGATGAATGGTAATTCCGTCGGCACCGGCTTCTTCCGCCAACAGGGCAGCCTGGACCGGATCCGGGTAGCGGGTTCCACGGGCCTGGCGCAGCGTCGCCACGTGGTCCACGTTGACGCCCAGCAACACTCTAGGATTCATGCTTGTCTCCTCGCGATTGAGTGAACAGGGATCGGCTGTGCAACGGTCGCCCCTGCAAGAGATGATCGATCAGCACCCGCATCACGCGTTTGGCCGTGCGCCGGGCTTCCACAGACTCCAGCCGGTGATCCGCCAGTTCCAGCAGCACCTCACCACGCAAGCCCCGCAGCAGGCTGCCGGGGCCGGGTTCGCGTTGCAATCCCTGCTCCGGATCATAGTAGTAGTCACCGCCGGCCGTCACGGGCGTGCCGGCATCCATGGTCATCGCCCAGTCGAAGGCGTAGCCCATCGCCTCGATCAGGTGCCACTCGAAGCGCCGCAGGGTGGGCTCGAAATCGTCCGTTTCGGCCAGGGCATCCAGGGTTTCGATGTAGTGGGCGAACAGGGTCTGGAAGGGCTCTGCCGGGGGCAGCAGGCGCTGCAGCAATTCGTTCAGATAGAGGCCACAGTACAGCCGCTCGGTCCGGCGCAGGTCCGGACCCATGCGGCTTTCGGCCGAGGTCAGCGTTTTCAGATCAGAGCGCCCCTGCCAGGCCAGCAGCATGGGCTGGAACGGTTGCAGCTGCGCTTTGAGGGGGCTTTTGGGACTGTTGGCACCGCGCGCCACCACCGTCAGGCGACCGTGGTTGAGGGAAAACAGGTCCACCATCAGGCTGGTTTCACGGTAGTTCCGGCGATGCAGGACATAGCCGGGTTCCTGGTCGACCCTGTCAGTCATGCCTCAGGTCGTCTCCTGGTGTCATCCGGATGGTTGCCCAACGGCCGCCTCAGAAGTCGTCCATACCCAGGCTCTTGAGCGCCCGGTCGCTGTCGGCCCAACCTTTCTTCACCTTGACCCAGAGCCGCAGCATGACCTTGCTGTCGAACAGCTTTTCCATATCGATGCGGGCTTCCTGGCCAATACGACGGATGCGCTCGCCCTTGTCGCCGATGAGGATTTTCTTCTGGCCGTCACGCTCCACCAGGATCAGCGCGGCGATGTGCAGCACCTTGCCATCCTGCTTGAATTCCTCGATCTCCACGGCCACGGAATACGGCAGCTCGGCCCCCAGTTGGCGGGTGATCTTCTCGCGCACGATCTCCGACGCCAGGAAACGCTGACTGCGGTCGGTCAACTGGTCGTCCGGGTAGAAATGAATGCTGACTGGCAAGAGGCGGTCGACGGCCTTTTCCAGTGGTTCCAGATTCTGTTCACGCAGAGCCGACAGCGGAATGATCTCGGCAAAGTCGTATTTCTTGGCCAGCTCCGCCAGATGCGGCAGCAGGACGTCACGCTTCTCGATCTTGTCCACCTTGTTGACGGCCAGGATCACCGGTGCCTTCACGTTTTCCAGCTTCTTGAGGACCATGTCGTCCGCCGTGGTCCAGTGGGTCTGGTCGACCACGAACACCACGACGTCCACATCCTTCAATGCCGAGGACGCTGCGCGGTTCATGTAGCGATTCAGGGCCCGCGGTTCTTCCTCGTGCATGCCCGGCGTATCGACGTAGATGGCCTGCACGTCACCCCGGGTCTGGATGCCCAGCACCTGGTGGCGTGTGGTCTGGGGCTTGCGCGAGGTGATGCTCAGCTTCTGGCCCAGGATATGGTTGAGCAACGTGGACTTGCCCACATTGGGGCGGCCGACGATGGCGACAAAACCACAGCGGCTGTCGGGGTTGTCCGGTTGGGTGGGGTCGATCATCAATTATTCTCCACACCCAGTGATTTCAGGGCGTTGCGCGCGGCTTGCTGTTCGGCGACGCGACGACTGCCGCCGACGCCGGTGGTCTTGCGGTCCAGGGACGGTAAGGCGCACTCCACGTGGAATGTCTGGGCGTGCGCCTCGCCTTCGATGGAAATGACGTCGTAGCGTGGCAGCGGATACTGGCGGGACTGCAGGTATTCCTGCAGACGCGTCTTGGGATCCTTTTGGGTATCCTGCAGGTCGAGCCGCTCCAGCCGCTCGTTGAACCAGTCCAGCACCCGCGCCCGGCAGGTGTGAAAATCGCTGTCCAGATACATGGCCCCGATCACCGATTCCACGGCATCCGCCAGGATCGAGTCACGCCGGAAACCGCCACTCTTGAGCTCCCCGGAGCCCATACGCAGGTAGTCACCAAGGCTGAATTCCCGGCCGATTTCCGCCAGCGTCACGCCTTTCACCATGCGCGCGCGCAGACGGCTGAGTTGACCTTCCCGGGCATTCTCGAAATGCCGGTACAGATGCTCGGCGATGACCATATTCACGATCGAGTCACCCAGGAATTCCAGGCGCTCGTTATTCTGGTTGCCATGGCTCCGGTGGGTCAGCGCCAGCGTCAACAGCTCCGGATCCCGGAACTGGTAACCCAGACGCTTCTGGAGGCGGCCCAATTCGATTTCGCTTACCCTCACTGACCTGTCATCTCGTAGGCGTGATTGAAGTGGACAACGGCGTCCACATTCTGGAACAGATCCGTGCGCACCTCGTACTCAAGGTCGATGTGCACCTTGCCATCTTCCTTGTGGACCTTGATGAGCTTCTCGTCAAACCCGTCGACGTTGTTGACGCTCAGGCGCTTGCGGATCAGGGTCTGGACATCGCGGACGCTCAGATTGTCCAGGTTGTCGGTGTCATTCAGGCTCTCGATGGCCTCCTGAATGGTAATGTCGTCCAGGTAGATCGGCCCCAGTTTGATCACCAGGGTGATCAGGCTGCCGAAAAAAAGGACGGCGATGAGGATCCCCAGGGTGGAAGCGCCACGTTGAGTCTTCATTGATTTCTCTCTTTTTATTCCATGATTCCGGAATGGCCGAACATGGGCATTCCGACTACTTGATCAGGCCGACGCGATCAAAGCTCGGGATCCAGGACTCCAGGTGCATCCAGATGGCGAAGGCCTTGCCCACCACCAGATCTTCCGGAACGAAGCCCCAGTACCGGCTGTCGTTACTGTTGTCGCGGTTGTCCCCCATCATGAAGTAGTGCCCCTGGGGAACGACCCAGTCCCCTTCCCCATCCAGCCCGCGTCGGGTGTGGTTGAGAAGAATGTTGTGATGCACGCCTTCCAGGTTCTCTTCACGCAACTCCACCGGCGGCAGGTTGGCGACGAAATCGGATTCGATCACCTTGCCGTTAATCGCCAGGGTCTTGTCGTGATAGCTGATCTTGTCCCCCGGCAGGCCGATCACCCGTTTAATATAGTTGGTCTCGCCATCCTTGGGGTATTTGAAGACCATGACGTCCCCGCGCTCCGGCTCACCGATCGGTACTATCTTGGTTCTCAGTACTGGCAGTCGCAAGCCGTAGGCAAATTTGTTGACCAGAATGAAGTCACCCACCTGCAGGGTCGGCAACATGGAACCGGAGGGAATCTGGAACGGCTCCACCAGGAAGGAGCGCAGCACCAGGACGATCGCCAGGACCGGGAAAAAGGACCGGCTGAGTTCGACCAGGTAGGGCTCGCTGGCCTCCTCCTGCTCCTCGCCGGTGCGTTCTCCGGGCGGGACACTGCCGGTGCCGCCGCTGGAGGATTCTGACAGACGGGCCTCCCGACGTGACCGCAGGAACAGCCGGTCTGCCAACCAGATCAGGCCAGTGGCGAACGTCAGGGTGACGAGGATCAGGGGAAAATCGATATCCATGCTTGGGTCCTAGTTGTCGACGCGCAGTACGGCAAGAAACGCTTCCTGGGGCACCTCGACATTACCAAGCTGCTTCATGCGCTTTTTACCTTCTTTCTGTTTCTGCAACAGCTTCTTCTTCCGGCTGACGTCACCGCCGTAGCACTTCGCCGTCACGTTTTTGCGCAGTGCCTTGACGGTCTGACGCGCGATGACGTGATTGCCGATTGCGGCCTGCAGGGCAATATCGAACATCTGCCGCGGAATAAGTTCCTTCATCTTTTCCAGGACCGCCCGGCCACGGTGATGGGACTGATTGCGATGGACGATCAGCGCCAGCGCATCCACCCGGTCGCCGTTGATCAGGATATCCAGGCGCACCAGGTCCGCGGTCTGGAATCGTTTGAAATGATAATCCAGTGAGGCAAAACCGCGACTGGCGGACTTGATCCGATCGAAGAAATCGAGAACCACTTCACCCATCGGCAGTTCATAGGTCAACTGCACCTGGCTGGCGAGGAACAGCATGTTCTTCTGCACACCGCGCTTTTCTTCGCACAGGGCGATGACGTTACCCAGGTGCTCCTGCGGCACCAGAATGTTCGCCTCGACAATCGGCTCGCGCATTTCCTCGATGCTGCCGATGTCCGGCAGGCGCGACGGGTTGTCGACGTACAGCGTTTCGTTCTGCTTGGTGAGGACCTCGAACACCACCGTCGGCGCGGTGGTAATCAGGTCCAGGTCGTACTCCCGTTCCAGCCGCTCCTGGATGATCTCCATGTGCAGCATGCCCAGGAAACCACAACGGAAACCGAAACCGAGGGCGTCGGAGCTTTCCGGCTCGAAGAAGAGGGACGCGTCGTTCAGGGTCAGCTTGTCCAGCGCTTCCCGGAAGTCGTCGTAGTCGTCGGAACTGACCGGGAACAGGCCGGCATAGACCTGCGGTTTGACCTTCTGGAAGCCCGGCACCATGGCCGTATCCGGCGTATTCTGGTGCGTGATGGTATCGCCCACGGGGGCGCCCTTGATGTCCTTGATGCCGGCGATCACGAAGCCGACCTCACCGGTACCCAGCACACCGGTATCGGTGGGCTTGGGCGTAAAAATTCCCACCTTGTCCACCTGCCAGGCGCGGCCGGTGGATTTGATCAGGATCTTGTCGCCTTTGCGCAATGAGCCCTGGCGCACCCGAACCAGTGAGACGACACCCAGGTAGTTGTCGAACCAGGAATCGATGATCAGCGCCTGCAACGGGCCTTCCGTATCCCCCTGGGGCGGCGGCACCAGACGGATCAGCTCTTCCAGCACGTCCTCGACGCCCAGGCCGGTCTTGGCGCTGCAACGCACCGCCTCGGTGGCCTCGATGCCGATGATGTCCTCGATTTCCTGGGCGACGCGATCCGGCTCGGCCTGGGGCAGGTCCATCTTGTTGAGAACCGGCACCACTTCCAGCCCCTGCTCGATGGCGGTGTAGCAGTTGGCCACGGACTGGGCCTCGACACCCTGCCCGGCATCCACCACCAGCAAGGCGCCTTCGCAGGCAAACAGCGAGCGGGACACCTCGTAGGAAAAGTCCACGTGGCCCGGGGTATCGATCATGTTGAGTTCGTATTCAATGCCGTCCCGGGCCTTGTAGCGCAGGGTCACACTCTGCGCCTTGATGGTGATCCCCCGTTCACGCTCCAGGTCCATGGAGTCCAGGACCTGTTCGGCCATTTCCCGGTCGGTCAGGCCGCCGCAGACCTGGATAAAGCGGTCAGCGAGCGTGGATTTTCCGTGATCGATATGGGCGATGATGGAAAAGTTACGGATGTGGCTCAGGTCAGTCACAGAATCGGGTGTCTCACGTCAGAAAAATGTCCGGCGCGCCGGCGCTGGACCGGCGGCAGATTTGGGAAGGCTGATTTTACCGGTTAAGCGGCGCTATTGCCATGTAAGCCGATCAGGATTTATGCAGACCCGACAAGAGCCCGTGAAAACGACGGCGCCGGACTTGGCGCCGTCGTCACAGGATCTCATGACGCTCCCATCAATAGCTGTTTCTTTCCTGCTGTCGCACCAGGAATCCGATCAGGGCGTCTTCATCCAGCGGGTAGCTGAACAGGTTGCCCTGCCCCTGGGCGCAGCCGTTGGCGCGCAGGAAGGCGAGCTGCTGCGGCGTTTCCACGCCCTCGGCAATGACCGCCAGGTGCAGCTTGTGAGCCAGCGCAATCACGGCCGAGGTGACGTCGGTGGCGGTGGCGTTGTAGGGAATGTCGCGAATGAAGACCTGATCGATCTTCACCGCATGCAACGGCAGGCGTTGCATCGCCGCCAGCGAGCAGTTGCCGGCTCCGAAGTTGTCGAGAATCAGGTAGACGCCGATATCGTGCAGTGCCGTCATCAGCGGATGCACCACGTCCGGCTCTTCGTTGAGCAGGTCCGCCGGCAATTCGAGTTCCAGCTGCTCCGGTTTGACGCCGGTCTCGGTGATGACCCGCCGGAACATATCGAGGAAGTTGGGATCGGTCACCTGCCGCGACGACAGGTTCACGGAAATCTTCAGCTCACCGAATCCGGCCCGCTCCAGCGCCTGGATCTGGATACAGGCCTGGCGCAGCGCCATTTCACCGAGACGGACAATCAGGCCCGACTCTTCCGCCAGATTGATGAACTGCTGCGCCGGCACCAGCCCCCGATCCGGATGTTGCCAGCGCAGGAAAGCTTCGACGCCGAGGATGTGATCCTTCTCCAGGTCGAACTTGGGCTGGTAGTGGAGCACAAAGCGGTCCGCATCCAGGGCGTTGCTCAGCTCCTCCTGCTGCAGCAGGCGACGGGCCGCCTGGATATTCAGCGCCGAGGTGAAGAACTGGACGTTGTTGCGCCCCAGCTCCTTGGCCCGGTACATGGCCAGATCCGCGTACTTCATCAGCGAGGTGGCGTCTTCGCTGTCACCGGGGATCATGGCCAGACCGATACTCACGGTCACGCCAACCTCATGCTCACCCAGACGCACCCGCTGGCACAGCCGGCGCAGGATACTTTCTGCCACCGCCAGGGCCGCATCCGAACCGCTTACCTCCGACAGCAATACGACAAACTCGTCGCCGCCCAACCGGGCCACCGAGTCTTCCTCGCGCACACAGCCGCTGAGCCATCCGGCCACCGTTTGCAGCAGGTGATCGCCCACATCGTGGCCCAGGGTGTCGTTGATCCGTTTGAAGCCGTCCAGGTCCAGGAACATCAGGGCGGCGGCATTGCCACTGCGCTTACAGCGGCGAATCACGTGTTCCAGACGGTCACGGAACAACTGGCGGTTGGCCAGCCCGGTCAGCGGATCGTAGAACGCGAGGCGATGCAGTTCTGTCTGGGCGGCCTTGAGTTCAGTCAGGTCGCGCAGACTGACCACCACACCGTTGACCCCGGGTACGTCGGTCATCGCGGTGTAGGTGCCTTCCATGTCACGCCATTCACCCTGGGCATCGCGGATGCGGGCATGCACCACCGGCAGCCCTTTGCCCGGCTCGGTGAGCGCCTGATCGAAACAGTGCTGCAGCTGAGGCCAGTCGTCCGGATGCACCTGGTCTTCGAGCTGCAGGTTGGGAACGCTGCCCGGATCGTAGCCGAGAATCGTCTCGGACGATGGGCTGACGTACTGGGTCTGCCCTTTCTGGTCGAGAATCAGGGTGATGTTGCTGGCGCCCTCGGTGATGGCCCGATAACGACCGGCGTTGATCTGGGCCAATAGTCGCGAACGGATCATCGCCAGAGAGAACGCGAACAGCAGCAAACTGATGATGACGCCGGCTACCAGCACGATCAGCGGCCGCGGATCCGATGAGCGAAAATCAAACGCCGGCGTGGTGTGCGTCTGCAGCAGCCACGTGCGCCCGCCGTGCTCGACCTTCTGGGTCATCTCAAAGGTGTAGTCGTCGTCCAGCGAACCCAGGTTGGAGGCGTACATCAGATCCTCCTTCACCGGCACGTCGCTGTCGTAGATGCGCACGTCGAGGAACGGCGCAATCAGGCCGACGATCCCGTCCATCAGGTTGTTCATGCGGAAGGCGCTGAACACGAAGCCACGCAATCGCATGCGCCGCTCTTCCAGGATATTGGGCACCTTGTCGCCCTGGTAGACCGGGAAATACATCAGGAAGCCGGCCTGTTCGTCGTCCACCTGCTCCTGCACCAGGACCACCTTGCCGGTCATGGTGGCCTTACCGGTATCGCGGGCTTCTTCCATGGCAATGCGGTGGGTGGGATCACCGAACGCGTCGTAGCCGTAGGCGCGTTTGTTGCGCTGGGTACTGGGTTCCAGGAACACGATCGGGTGATACTCGGCGCGCACACCGGCGGGATTGATCAGGTAATCCGGCAGCCCCTGGTCCCGGATCCTGCGCACGAAGTCCTTGATTTCATCCCCTTCCACCCGGGCGGTGTAGCCAATCCCCTGGATACCCGGATAGTAGCGGTTGATGTCCAGCTTGTTGACGTACAGGCGCCAGTCGTCACGCCCAACCAGGTCGGCGACGGCAAACAGGCCGGCACTGCCGGCCAGCACCTGTTCATAGTTGAGCAGCCGCTCCTCGATGGCCGTCTTCAACTGCATGGACTGGTTTTCAAAACGCGCCTGGGTCCGGTCCTGGACCAGGCGGATGGAAAACTGCCAGGCACCGGCGGTCAGTAGCAGGGAGATCAGCAAGACCAACCAGGCTATGCGAGAAGAGGAGCGTCGGGCCAGTTGTCCCAGGGTTACTTCCTTCGCCATTACTTCAATCCATTGAATCGGGGCAAGACGCCCACGGTCAGAAATGCACCCGCAGCCCCCGGATCGGGGGGCTGCGGGCCCTGATCAATTTTAAACCGGGGAGTATAGCAAAACCCGTCGCGGATCGTGCCACGACGGGGTCAAATGACAGGAAGGAAGTAAGCGCCGACGGGACGCCGGCGCCGACAGGGTTACTTCTCGGTCTTGATGACGAGGAACGTCGACTGCCCCTCGCGCATGACCAGAACCGGAATCGCCTTGCCCTTGGGCAGGTCACCGGCAATGCGGCGGAAGTCGTCCACGGAGCTCACGGTCTCGTTGTTGAGCTTGCGGATCACGTCGTCGGGACGGATCCCCGCATCCAGGGCCGGTCCCGTTCCAACGTTCTGCACCAGGACACCATCCTTGATACCCAGCTGCTGGCGCTGGTCGGCGGTCAGGTCAGCGACGGACAGTCCCAGCGGGCCATTACTCACGGAGGGAGACGGCTCCTCACCAGTGCTCGCCTGACGGTCCTCGGGCAGCTTGCCGATGGTCACATCCAGCTCCTTTTCCTCACCGTTGCGCAGCACCGTCAGCTCGGCCGACTCGTTGATCTTGGTGCGCCCCACCATCGGTGGCAGATCGGAGGACAGATTGATCGGCTCACCGTTGTATTCCAGGATGATGTCGCCCGGCTGCAGTCCGGCGGCCTCCGCCGGCGAGTCTGGCAGCACTTCAGCCACCAGCGCACCACGTGGACGCTTCAGGCCGAATGACTCGGCCAGGTCCCGGTTGACCTCCTGGATCAGCACGCCCAGCCAGCCACGGGAAACGAAGCCCTGGTCCTTGATCTGATGGAATACGTTCATGGCCACGTCGATGGGAATCGAGAAAGACACACCCATGAAGCCACCAGAGCGGGTATAAATCTGGGAGTTGATGCCGACCACTTCACCGTCGAGGTTGAACAGCGGGCCGCCGGAGTTACCCGGATTGATGGCCACGTCCGTCTGGATGAACGGGACATAGTTCTCGGAAGGCAGTGAACGGCCGATGGCGCTGACGATGCCCGCGGTCACGGTGTAATCGAAGCCGAACGGCGACCCGATCGCGAAAACCCACTCACCCTGCTGCAGGTCGCTGGAGTGGCCCATCTTGACCACCGGCAGGTGGTCGGCCTTGATCTTCAGCACGGCGATGTCCGAGCGCGGGTCCGTGCCGATCACCTTGGCATTGAGTTCACGACGATCGCTCAGGCGCACGATGATTTCGTCGGCCCCTTCCACCACGTGGTTGTTGGTCAGGATGTAGCCATCCTCGGAGACAATGAAACCGGACCCCATGGAATGCAGCGGCTGCTGTTGGCCGGGCTGTTGCGGGCCATTGGGCCCTTCGAAGAAGCGGCGGAAGAATTCGGGCATCTGATCCAGCTGACGCTGGTCAAATGGCATCCCTGCCTGAGATTTGGGGTTCTGCGTCGTGCTGATATTGACCACAGCCGACGAGTTCTCCTTCACCAGCCCGGTAAAATCAGGCAACTCGGCATGGGCGCGGCTTGCCAGCAGCATCATGAACGCCAGAATGGGCGCAAACCAGACTCTCAGGTTCTTTTGGGGCATACCTCACTCCAGAATTTGGTTGGGTTTTACAGAATGGACACGTCTATTTTCTAGGCAGACTCTGCCGTTTCAAATTAAGGAAATGTTATGCGGAGCCCGGTCCCGGTCAGGGCGCTCCCAACGGGCCCGAATCCCGCACAGTGACTGGCTCGACCGCCACATGATGCAGATCAACACGCAACAGGACCGGTTCAAACCCAGGGTTCTTGCGTCGATCACGGGAACTTATCCGAAGCGCTCCAAAACCGACGGCCAACCCCAGGGCGCCCCCCAGAATGGCCGGCCCGTCCTGGCCGGGCCAGAGAGTCGCCGCAACCATGGCGCCCAGCAGCAGGGCCAGCAGGGGCCAGGCATATACCAGCAGCGACGCCTTCAGCAATTGCGATTCCTCGATACCGAGCGTGACCTGGTCACCCACGCGGGCGCCGAGTGGGTTGTGCACCCGAACCTGATTGGCTCGGCCATCGGTCATACTGGCCAGCGCCCCCTGACCGCAGCCTTTACGGGCGCTGCAGCTGCCGCAGGTACTCTGGCGAATGGTCTGCACCCAGACGGCGTCGTCAATCTCGGCAACGACGGTCCCGCTTTCCTCAATCATGATCGTCTCCGGGCACCACAGCGGTGTCCGCTTTGGCGGCCGACTTTTCGGCCGCCTGCGGTGCCGGTTCCTTTTCAATCCGAATCGATTGAGCCACTTTGACAGCCGTTTCCGGCGGAATTTCCCCAACCACCGTCACCAGATGACGTTGATCACCTGCTATCAGCTTGCTCATGAAGATCGTGGTGGCGCCGATCCGTGAAATACCGGTCGGCATATCCATGTTCCCCACGGGTGCAACGAACACCGAGAAGGAAGCCAGTCCGTCGGAGAACGCGATTGCCTGCCCTCCTGGCGGATGCGGGGCCGGCGTTGCCTGGAACCCTTCCGGATGCCAGCTGAGTTTCCAGGTCACGTTTGGCATGGGCGGTGGCGGAGAGGGAGGCGGTGCCGGATGCGCCCCGCCGACAGCCAGCTTGCGGGTCGACTCCTGCGAGGGGATACGGAATTCACTGTCCGGAATGTCCTTGGTCAGCTCGAGCATGGTGAACTGGAAACGCTCCAGCACCTTGTCGTCGTTGCTCAGTACCTGGCTTTTGACCAACAGTCCTGAGGTTTTCTCGAGCCACAGCCGATAGCGGTAGCGATGAATGTCCTTGGGATTAAGGGCGACGACCACCGCCTTGTGTCCGGCCACCCGATCGTCGTCAAGCAGCCTGGCCGCGTACCAGCGCCGCACAGGCGCCATCTTGTCGGAAAAGACTTCGGAGAAGGGACCGGACGGCAGCATGGCATCCAGTTGAATACGGCCATGGGAAGGCAGTATGCAGAACACGCGGCCACCCCGGCGGATAATCTCGCCCTGGTCGCCATCCTGGATCACCAGGCGCTCCTGCACCTCTCCATCCTTGAATCGGTGGGCGATGCGCATGGAGCTGACCTGATCCCCCCGACTATAGACGAACACCCCTTTGTAGCTGGTGGTGTTCAGCGCCGGTCCCATCTGTTCAAGCCAGCCTTCGGCGGTGGTGGGCATATCCCCGGCCCAGACCGAAGCCGAAAGCACCCAGGCGCTTACACCACAGGCCAGCCGGGTGAGGAAGGTGTGACGTCTGTTGATTCCTGAATGGGCCATTGGATCAGCGCAGGCCGGTCGACACGCTGGCCACCCGGGCATACCCCATCGAGCCGTACCCCATGCCCACACTGTTATGCTGGGCGTGTTCAAGCAGATAGCGGCTCATTTGCTCCCGCTGTTCGTCATCCAGCCCCTGCAGGGCAATTTCAGGCACGCGGGGCGTATCCTGGGCGTCATCGTCGTCATTGCCGTCCAGACCCAGACCCGCTGTCAGGGCACCGGCACCGGTCTCATCGGAAATGCCCCAGTGGGCCCCCGCGCCAAAGCCGACCAGCAGGGCCATGGACACCGCGGCCACCGCCGACCAGCGCAGGGAGCGCCGTGACGGGTTGGTCGCCTTCGCATCGGCGTCTCGTTCAGGCAATTCGGCATTGGCATCGATAGCGTCGCGAACTGCGCTGCTGACATCCACCGTGGCCAGGTCACGACGCTCGTCATGCATCAGATTGCGCAGTTGCTGCCATCTCTGCCACTGCTCCCGGATTTCCGGTTCACCGGCACGAGACAACAGACGATGCACAGCCAGTTCGTCGGCCTGATCATCCATCATGGCTGACAGCGTCTCTCTCAGACGATCATCCATTGCGCATGCACCTCAAAATCAACAACACCGTTTTAAATTCTGTAGACACTCAGTCTGCACTCAACATCGGGGCCAGCTCGCGGTCCACGGCATCCCGTGCTCTGAATATCCGCGAGCGTACCGTTCCGATCGGGCATTCCAGGATCCGGGCGATGTCTTCATAGCTCAGACCCTCGTATTCCCGCAACAACAGGGCCGAACGCAACTCTTCCGGTAAACCGCTGATCGCGCGCTGCATGGCTTCATACATTTCCTCGCGCTGCATCAGCTTCTCCGGGGTGGCCACATCGCGCAACCAATCACCGGAATCGAGCCGTTCGGCTTCCTCGGCCTCCATGCTGCCACGCGGGCGCCGCCCGCGGGATTCCAGGAAATTCTTGGCGGTATTCACCGCAATCCGGTAAAGCCAGGTATAAAAGGCGCTGTCACCGCGGAAGCGTTCCACCGCGCGGTAGGCCTTGACGAATGTTTCCTGCGTGAGATCCAGAATGTCCTGGGAGTCGTTGGTATAGCGGCTGATAATGGATGCCACGCGGGACTGGTACTTCAGCACCAGAAGATCGAACGCAGACCGGTCACCCCGCTTGACGCGCTGGATGAGCTGCTTGTCGGTCTGACTTTCAGAGGGAGACTGTGGCGTGCTCTCTGTCACCGGTTTCTTCGCCGTTTGGCCGCCTGCATTCGGGCGCTCTGGCAGGGAGGTTACCGTGGCTTTCTCCGGGGTGCCCTCCCCCGAACTCGTACGGCAGTCCCGCAGGGCCGAAGTTGGCAATCTGGATAACGTCATGCTGCAGTCCCATTCGCACTTGACTTGAAGGCTCTCTGCCAACCCTGACTTGTGGCAGGTAAGCCCGTGTGGCCAAATAGACAGCAGCCGTAAAGTTTAGTTCAATAGCGCCCTCATTATGGCCCGCGATACCGAACAGATGCCACAGTCCCACCAATATGATGTGCTGATTATCGGCAGTGGTGCCGCCGGCTTGAGTGTCGCACTCAACCTGCCCGCCCATATGAAAGCCGCCGTCATCAGCAAAGGCGAACTGACCAGTGGCTCCACGCTGTGGGCCCAGGGCGGTATCGCCGCCGTCCTGGATTCAGAGGACAGCGTCGAGGCACACATCCGGGACACGCTGAACGCCGGCGCCGGCCTGTGCCATGAAGACGCCGTGCGCTTCACGGTTGAACACAGCCGCGAAAGCATCGAGTGGCTGATCGACAAGGGTGTTGATTTTACACGGGATGACGACCAGAAGTACCACCTCACCCGTGAAGGCGGTCACAGTCATCGCCGTATTATCCATGCCGCCGATGCCACCGGTCAGGCCGTTTCCCACACGCTCAGCGACCGGGTTCGCCAGTGTGCCAACGTGGAAATCCTGGAGAATCGGGTCGCCGTCGACCTGATCACCCATCGCAAGCTGTCCCTGCCCGGTAACCGCTGTGTGGGCGCCTACGTGCTCAATCTTGACGACAGTCATGTCGAGTTGTTCCGCGCACGCTTTGTGGTGATCGCTACCGGCGGCGCCAGCAAGGCCTACCGTTATACCAGCAATCCCGACGGGGCCTCCGGCGACGGCATCGCCATGGCCTGGCGAGCCGGCTGCCGCACGGCCAACATGGAATTCAACCAGTTCCACCCGACCTGCCTGTACCACCCGCACGCCAAGTCGTTCCTGATTACCGAGGCGGTGCGTGGCGAGGGCGGCCGCCTGCTGCTGCCCGATGGATCCAGCTTCATGGAACATTTCGACGAGCGCGGCGAACTGGCCCCGCGGGACATCGTGGCCCGGGCGATCGACCATGAAATGAAGCGGATCGGTGCCGATCATCTCTACCTGGACATCAGCCATAAGCCGGCTGATTTCGTGAAGACCCACTTCCCTACCATCTACGAACGCTGTCTGGCGTTCGGGATCGACATGACCCGGGAGCCGATACCGGTGGTACCGGCGGCCCACTACACGTGTGGCGGCGTGATGACCGACCACCGGGCACGCACCGACGTCAACCAGCTCTACGTGGTCGGCGAAGCCGCCTTTACCGGCCTGCACGGCGCCAATCGCATGGCCAGCAACTCGCTGCTGGAATGCTTGGTGTACGGCCGTTCTGCCGCCGAAGACATCGCCCGGCTGGACAACGACATTCCCGATCCGCCGCAGGCACCGGCCTGGGATGAGTCCCAGGTCCGCGACTCGGATGAAGACGTCGTGATCTCGCACAACTGGGATGAGCTGCGTCATTTCATGTGGGACTACGTCGGCATCGTGCGCACCACCAAGCGCCTGCAGCGGGCCAAGCACCGGGTCGATTTGCTGTCGCGGGAGATCGGCGAGTTCTACAACAACTACCGGGTCTCCAACGACCTGCTGGAACTGCGCAACCTGGTTACCGTGTCCGACCTGATCATCTGTTCGGCCATGCAACGCCGGGAAAGTCGCGGCCTGCATTACACTCTCGATTTTCCCGGAGTGCTGCACGAAGCGCGGGACACTATCCTGACGCCCACCACTTTTCGTTCCCGGGCGCCCTAGTACCCGGAATCTGTTTTCACCCTGAGGTCGTTTTGTATGGATCGTGATGTCGAATTCAAGCGTCTTTACTGGCACAGCCGACGCGGCATGCTGGAGCTGGATGTTCTGCTGATCCCTTTCCTGGAACAGGTCTACCCAGACCTCCCGCAAGCCGATAAGGCGCGCTACCAGAAGCTGATCGACTGCGAGGATACCCAGATCTACCAGTGGTTCATGCAGCGCGAACGCCCGGAAGACCCGGATCTGCAGGTTATCGTGGATATGATCCTGGATCGTGTACAGCCGGATTAACTTGCCGCTGCAACGCTCCCTGCCGCTGGCAGCCCTGCTGGCACTGTGCTGGGCATTACCCGCCGGTCTTGCCCTGACGCTGACCACCGGCCTGCCGGCCGGCCAATTGATGGCATCGGTGGTGTTCGCAGGGATTGGCTGGCGCAGTGTGCGGCATCTTGCCCTTCTGGAAAGCCAACAGGCGGTTACGGGATTGAGCCTGAGACGGCAGCAGTTGTCGGTCCGCACGGCCGAAGGTAGCGATATCCCTGTCAAGGTGGCTGCCAACAGCCGACTAACAAGCCGCGTTGCACTCTTGAAACTGCAGCCCGAGGCCTCCACCTTGAAGGAACACACAGTCCTGCTGGTGAATCTGCCGTTCTGCACGAACGTCGATCCGGACGCCTTTCGGCGTTTGCGAGTGTGGCTTCGTTTTGCCGGCAGTCCATCGCCCTCTTCGAATCAACCGGTCTGACAGGAGTAGCGCATGTCCGATTCCGCCGCGCCGCAAGTCGCTTCCGCCCAACGCCCGAGTCATGCGTTTGCCAACCTGGACAATGTCCAGCTCTATCGGGTGGGCGGCAAGGATCCCCGCAAATTCCTGCACGGCCAACTCAGCCAGCATATGGATGAGGTGACCGAAACCCGCGCACGCCGAGCGGCCGCCTGCACCCCGAAAGGCCGGGCCTATGCCGTATCACTGCTGGTCGGCGAGCAAGACGCCATCCTGTTGCGTCTGCCCAAAGCCATCGAAGAGCGCATCACCAGCCAACTGAAAAAATTCCTCATGTTGTTCCGCGGCACGGAGATGACCAGCCTCGACAGCGCCCGGGTATTTGGCCTGTGGGGCCTCGAGGCGGCGCGTAGCCTGTCGGCCGATGCCGATACCCTCGACACGACCGGTGACGCGCTGACACTGGAAGACGGCAAACTGATCCGGGTTCAGGACACCACCGAAGGCGTCCCCCGTTACGAATTCTGGCGCCTCAGTGGCGACCGCCTGCCGGAGGCCCCGACCGCCACCCCGGCGGATTGGGCGGCTGCCGAGATCAGTGCTGGCCTGGCCGAACTCGACAGCGACAGCAGTGAGGCCTATGTCCCCCAGATGCTGAACTTGCAACACGTCGATGGCATTCACTTCAAGAAAGGCTGCTACACCGGCCAGGAAGTCATTGCGCGCATGCACTACCTGGGGCAGCTCAAGAAGAGCCTGTTCCGCCTGGCGGTCTCTGCCGACCAAACCTTGCACCCGGGCATGTCGGTGATCGCCGGTGACAAGGCCGTCGGCGAACTGGTCAACGTGGTCAGCTTCGACGACGGTCGGCAGGAAGCGCTCGCCGTGATCAAGCACGCCGCTCTGGACGCGCAGCCCTGGAGGATTGACGGGGCGGAAGGCACGGTTGAACGCCTGGATCTACCCTACCCGGTGCCAGAACAGGAAAAGGCCTGACGCGAGCCCGAGAACCAACAACCGGCCGTTGCGTCGCCCTTGCAGATACGTTTTGTGACGGCTGCGGCTGGATTTATTTGCTATAACTGCACACTAACGGCGTTGCGCCCTGCTTTTCATGCCAGTCACCGATGGATGGAACATCTCACTATGGCGACGATTTCGGAAACCCTTAAAGACGATCTGACCGCTGCGATCGAGAGCGACAAGCTGGTCCTGCCGACCCTGCCCGAAGTGGCCCTCCAGGTCCGGGAAATCGCAGAGGCAGAGGACTCTTCCATACAGGACCTGGTCAAGGTCATCAGTAACGACACCGCCCTCTCGGCCCGCCTGATCCGGGTCTGCAACAGCCCGCTGTTCCGGGGTTCCCGGCAGATCGAAAACCTGACCATGGCGGTCAGCCGTCTGGGCATGGCCTACACCAGCAACCTGGCCATGGGTCTGGCGATGGAACAGATGTTCCAGGCCACTTCCGACATGATCGACAAGCGCCTGCGGGCCACCTGGCAAACCAGTACCGAAGTGGCCGGCATCTGCCATGTCCTGGCCCAGCACTACACGCGCCTCAAGCCGGACCAGGCGACTCTGGCCGGCCTGGTACACCTGATCGGCGTGCTGCCGATCCTGCGTTATGTGGAAGACAACGAAGTTCAGATCAGCAGCATCATGCTGGACAAGGTCATCGAAGAATTGCACGCCGATATCGGCCAGCGCATTCTCAAGAAGTGGGATTTCCCGACGGAACTCCAGACCGTCCCGGGCGATTTCACGGACTTCCAGCGTGTCGTCCCCAAGGCCGATTACGCCGATCTGGTGATGATCGCCAACCTGCAGCTGGTCGCCGGCACCGAGCACCCGTTCACGGAGCTGGACTGGAACACCATCCCCGCGTTCGAGCGGCTGGGCCTGGACCCGAACATCGATATGAGCCAGGAAGAAGACCTGAACGCCGAAATGGAAGCGGCGATGGCGCTGCTCCAGTAAACGGGTACAGACGCCAAACGCAAAAAAGGCCGGTGATTCACCGGCCTTTTTTGTATCGCGCGATCAGCTCTTCCTGATTGGGCAAGCCCCAGTCGATGGGCGCCCGCCCCTTTTCCACCAGCCACTCGTTGGTCTGACGGAAATGACCGCAACCAAAGAAGCCCCGATGCGCGCTCAGTGGAGACGGATGCGGCCCCTGCAGGACGAGGTGCCGGTTCCGATCGATGATCCGCCCCTTCTTCTGGGCATAGCTGCCCCAAAGCAGAAACACCACGCCTTCGCGCTCGGCATTGATGTGCTCGATCACGCGGTCGGTGAAGTGCTCCCAGCCCTTGCCCTGATGGGCGCCCGCCTGGCCCTGCACCACGGTCAGTACGGCATTGAGCAACAACACCCCCTGATCGGCCCAGGGCTGCAAACAGCCGTGATCCGGTGGATCAATGCCCAGTTCCGCCTGGATTTCCTTGAAAATATTGACCAGTGACGGCGGCGTTTTGACGCCCGGTCGCACACTGAAGCACAGACCATGGGCCTGCCCCGGACCGTGATAGGGATCCTGCCCGAGAATGACCACCGACACCTTGTCGAAAGGGGTCGAATTCAGTGCGTTGAAACAATGCTGACGGGCTGGAAACAGCGTCTTGCCCGCCTGCTCTTCCTGGGCCAGGAAATCAGCCAGCGTTTGCAGGTACGGCTGCTCGAACTCGTTACCGAGACGTTCGAGCCAGCCGCGATCGGGCTTGAGCTGCTGTCGCAGGGCTTCGGCCGCCGGATGCATGGACTCAGGCCTTTTCCGGACGCATCGCCGGGAACAGGATCACGTCCCGAATGGACGGCGAATCGGTCAGCAGCATGGTCAGCCGGTCGATGCCAATCCCTTCGCCCGCCGTCGGCGGCAGGCCGTATTCCAGGGCGGCGACGTAATCCTCGTCGTAGAACATGGCTTCGTCGTCGCCAGCCTCTTTTTCCGCCACCTGTTCACGGAAACGCTCGGCCTGGTCCTCGGCGTCGTTCAACTCCGAGAAGCCGTTGGCGATCTCGCGACCACCGACGAAGAACTCGAAACGCTCGGTGACGAACGGGTTGGCATCCTTGCGGCGGGCCAGTGGAGACACTTCCGTCGGGTACTCGGTGATGAACGTGGGCTGCATCAGGCGATGCTCGACGGTCTTCTCGAAGATCTCGATCTGGACCTTGCCCAGCCCCCAACCTTCCTTCAGTGGAATACCCATGTCCGACGCGATGCGCCGGGCCGCGTCGGCATCCGCCAGGTCTTCGGCCTTGATGTCCGGATTAAACCGCAGGATGGAATCGAACACCGTCAGGCGCTCGAAAGGCTTGCCGAAATCGTATTCCACGGTTTCGGTCTCGCCGTCGGCCAGCAGCCGGGTGTTGGTGACGGTCGTGGTCTGGAGGACTTTCTCGGTCGCTTGCCGCAGCATGGCCTCGGTGTGATCCATCAGGTCGTTATAGTCCGCGTACGCCTGGTAGAACTCCAGCATGGTGAACTCGGGGTTGTGCCGGGTCGAGAGCCCCTCGTTACGGAAGTTGCGATTGATCTCGAACACCCGCTCGAAACCGCCCACCACCAGGCGCTTGAGATAGAGTTCAGGTGCAATGCGCAGGTACATATCCATGCCCAGCGCATTGTGATGGGTAATGAACGGACGCGCGGTGGCACCACCGGGAATGGCCTGCAGCATCGGCGTTTCCACCTCGATGAAGTCACGCTCGGCGAAGTAGTTGCGGATGCTGTTGATGATCTTCGAGCGGGCCTCGAACACGCGGCGCGAATCCTCGTTGACCATCAGGTCGACGTAGCGCTGGCGATAGCGCATCTCGGTGTCGGTCAGGCCCTTGTGCTTTTCTGGCAGCGGGCGCAGGGACTTGGTGAGCAGCTTGTACTCATCCATCATCACGTACAGATCGCCCTTGCCGGATTTGCACAGTTTGCCGCGAACCCCGATGACATCGCCCAGATCCCAGTGTTTGGTGTCCTTCTGCACGTCCTTGGAGGCGTATACCTGAATCCGGCCACTCACGTCCTGGACCACCTTGAACGCCTTGCGATCAAGCATCAGGCGGCCTGCGATGGCCACTTCCAGACCCAGCTCTTCCAGCTCTTCCTTCGATTTATCGCCGTAGGCCTTCTGCAATTCCGCCGCCGTGCTGTCACGTCGGAAATCGTTGGGGAAGGCGTTGCCCTGCTCGCGCAATTCGGCCAGCTTGGCACGACGCTCGGCAATGAGCTTGTTGTCGTCCTGCGTTACGGCGTTGGGGGTCTGGTCGGTCATGATCTCTCGCTAGCGTGTTCAGGCCCGGCGGATGACGCCGCCGGGACCGCGGTTGGTTTGCAGATTAAAGGGCCATTTTCAGGCTGGCTTCGATGAACTTGTCGATGTCACCGTCCAGCACGGCCTGGGTGTTGCTGGTTTCCACCTTGGTGCGCAGGTCCTTGACCCGGCTGTCGTCGAGGACGTAGGAGCGAATCTGGCTGCCCCAGCCGATGTCGGACTTGGCGTCTTCCTGCTTCTGCTTCTCGGCGTTGCGCTTCTGCATTTCCAGCTCGAACAGTTTGGCCTTGAGCTGTTTCATGGCCTGGTCTTTGTTCTGGTGCTGGGAACGGCCGGCCTGACAGGCCACCACCGTATTGGTCGGCAAGTGCGTCAGACGAACCGCGGACTCGGTCCGGTTAACATGCTGACCACCGGCCCCGGAGGCGCGGTAGACGTCAACCCGCAGATCCGCCGGATTGATCTCGATCTCGAAGCTGTCGTCCACTTCCGGCGATACGAAGACCGAGGAAAACGACGTGTGACGGCGATTGCCGGAGTCGAACGGGGACTTGCGCACCAGGCGATGCACGCCGGTTTCCGTCCGCAGCCAGCCGTACGCGTACTCGCCCTGGATGTGGATGGTGGCACTCTTGATACCGGCCACTTCCCCTTCCTGCAGCTCGACGATGTCCGCCTTGAACCCCCGGCGCTCGGCCCAGCGCAGGAACATGCGCAGCAGCATGTTGGCCCAGTCCTGGGCTTCCGTACCGCCGGAGCCGGCCTGGATGTCCAGGTAGGCGTTGTTCTCGTCCATCTCGCCGGAAAACATGCGGCGGAATTCGAGCTTTTCCAGGTCTTTGTCCAGCTCCGCCAGATCCGCCTGGACATCGGCACCCGCCTGCTCGTCCTCTTCCTCGGCGGCCATCTGGATCAGATCCTCGGCATCGGCCAGCCCGGTGGTGAGCTTGTCGATCGTCGTGACGATCAGCTCCAGGTTGGCGCGCTCCTTGCCCAGGTTCTGGGCCCGTTCCGGATCCTCCCACACAGCGGGGTTCTCCAGTTCGCGCTCTACTTCGACCAGTCGTTCACTCCGCTGATCGTAGTCAAAGATACCCCCTAAGCGCTTCAGTGCGCTCCCGGAGATCCTTGATGGTATTCAGTATCGGATTGATTTCCATGTAGCATCCATTTGACGAAAAGAATAAATCGGATACATGGCCGGAGGCTCCGGCCAGCCGGGCATTTTACCGGACTTCCGCCGCGAAATCAGCCGGCTCGATGTAGTCCACCAGCAGCTGCAGCTGTGTGCGCCCGCGGAAGGTGTTGGCGTCCGGCTTGTAGACGATGCGGGCGCCGGTTCGGGTGAAGTCGGGCACGTCGGCGCCGGTATTGAACGCAATGCCGTCGATCACATCGCCACCGCCCTGGGGACGCAGCACCATCTTGAGATGCTTCTCACCCACAATCCGCTGGTTGATGACTTCAAACTCACCATCGAATGCCGGCTCCGGGAAATGCTGCCCCCACGGCCCCGAGCGTTTCAGCGTGTAGGCCGTATCCAGGTTCAGCTCATGCGGCGCCAGCGTGCCGTCGGTGGTGATCGACGCCTCCAGCGCGTCGGCCGTGATGGCTTCGCGAACCACCCCGTCAAACGCCGCCGAGAAAGCATCCAACTGGTCGGCGCCAATCGACATACCGGCCGCCATGGCATGGCCACCAAACTTTTTCAGCAGGCCCGGATGGCGGGCATCCACCGCCGCCAGCACATCGCGGATGTGCAAGCCTGGGATCGAGCGCGCCGATCCTTTCAGCAGCTCACCGCCGTCATCCGGGGCAAAGGCGATGACCGGACGATGGGTCTGCTCGCGGATGCGCGCGGCCAGGATCCCGATCACGCCCTGGTGCCAGTCCGGATCGTACAGCGCCAGCCCCCAGGGCAGACCGTCGATGTCCAGCGAGAGCGATGCCAGCAGCTCCTGGGCCTGCTCTTTCATGCCGGACTCGATAGTGCGGCGCTCACGGTTCATCTGGTCGAGTTCGTTGGCCAGGCGGCGCGCTTCGTCCCGGGAATCCGCCAGCAGGCAGGCGATGCCCAGGCTCATGTCATCCAGCCGGCCTGCCGCATTCAGGCGAGGGCCCACCACGAAGCCCAGATCCGTCGCGCTGATCTGGGTATGATCCCGGCCCGCCACGTCCAGCAACGCCAGGATACCGGGCCGTGCTTCGCCCTGGCGGATCCGGCGCAGTCCCTGCTCGACGAAAATACGGTTGTTGTGGTCCAGCGGCACCACGTCAGCGACCGTGCCAAGGGCGACCAGATCCAGCAGACACCCCAGGTTCGGCCCCTTGCCTTCAAGCATGCCCTGTTCCGCCAGATGACGCCGCAAGGCGGTCAGCACATAGAACATGACGCCGACGCCGGCGGCGTTCTTGCTCAGGAAAGGACAGCCCTTCTGGTTAGGGTTGACGATGGCATCCGCGTTCGGCAGTTCGTCGCCGGGCAAGTGGTGATCGGTGACCACCACGCGGATGCCCCGCTGCACCGCCGCCGCCACGCCATCGACCGCCGCGATACCGTTGTCTACGGTAATCAACAGATCCGGCAGTGCGCCCTCCTCTTCCAGGCGCTCGATAATGCCCGGCGTCAGGCCATACCCGTCGGAAAACCGGCTGGGCACGCGAAAATCCAGGGAAGCGGCGCCCATCATCTGGAGTCCCAGCATGGCAACGGTGGTGCTGGTAGCGCCATCCGCGTCGAAATCCCCCAGGATCAGGATGCGCTGCTTTTCCCGAATGGCCTCGGCAATCAGCGTGACTGCACGACCAATGCCGCGCAGGTCAAACGGCGACGCCAGCTCCCGCAGGGTGTAGCTCAACTCGGCTTCGGACCGGACTCCGCGCGCCATATAGAGTCGCTTGAGCAGGGGTGGCAGGGCATGGCCCCAGTCGGCTGGCTGGTCCGGCAGGGGACGCCGGACGATTTTGCGTGGCGTCATAATGTTTTTTCAGACAGTTGAATGCAATGCGGCCCCGACGGGGCCGCACAACGATCAGGCGTGTTTCCAGTGGGAAGCGATGAAGCCCTGGACGGCGCCCAGGTCATCCTCCAGTACGGTGTAACGCTCCTCCCGATCGAACAGATCCGCGAGATGCTGGGGCAACTCAGGTGTCACCCCCACGCCCGATTGTTTGACCGCGTCCGGGAATTTGGCCGGATGCGCAGTTCCCAGCGTGATCATCGGCACGGCAGGATCGCGCCGACAGGTCCGGGCGGCCTTCACGCCGATCGCTGTGTGCGGATCCAGCAGGTATTCGTTGGTCTCGAAGACATCGCGAATGGTATCGCAGGTGCCGGTATCGTCCACGGCAGCGCTGTCGAACAGCTTGCGCGCGTTCTTCCAGCGGTAATCCTCGATGCTGACCGGCCCTTGCTGGGCCCGCTCCAGCAGGTCACGCACCGCATCCCCGTCACGACCGTGCAGATCGAACAGCAGTCGCTCGAAGTTGCTGGAGACCATGATGTCCATGCTGGGCGACAGGGTATGTTCCAGCTGCTGCTGCTCGTAGCGGTTGCCACTCATGAAACGGTGCAGGATGTCGTTCTGGTTGGTCGCGATCACCAGCTGGCTGATCGGCAGCCCCATCTCACGCGCCAGATAACCGGCAAAGATATCGCCGAAGTTACCGGTGGGCACCGAGAAGGCCATGCTGCGATCCGGACCGCCCAGCGCCAGCGACGCCTGAAAGTAATAGACGATCTGGGCCATGATCCGCGCCCAGTTGATCGAGTTGACTGCCACCAACTGGGTCTTGCCTTTGAGGAAAGACTGGTCGCCAAAGCTGGCCTTGACCATGCGCTGGCAGTCGTCGAAGTTGCCCTTCACCGCGAGGTTGTGAATATTGTCGCCCTGCACGGTCGTCATCTGGCGACGCTGCACCTCCGACACCCGCTGATAAGGGTGAAGGATGAAGATGTCCACGTGCTCGCAACGGCGACAGCCCTCAATGGCCGCAGAACCGGTATCGCCGGATGTAGCGCCCATAATGACCACGTGCTGCTTGCGCTTTTCCAGCACATAATCCAGCAAGCGGCCCAGCAGCTGCAGGGCAAAATCCTTGAACGCCAGGGTCGGACCGCGGAACAGCTCCATCACCCATTCATTGCTGTCCAGTTGCACCAGCGGCGCGACCGCCTTGTGGGCGAACTGGCTGTAGGTGTCGTCGAGCATCGCCCGGAAATCGTCTGCGGGAATGGCCTCCTCAACGAACGGGAACATCACCTTGAAGGCCAGATCGCTGTACGACAGCCCCCGCCAACTGCGGATTTCTTCCAGGCTGAACTTGGGCAGGGACTCCGGCACGTAGAGGCCACCATCGGTGGCCAGACCGGTCAGCAGAACATCTTCAAACCCCAGGGAAGGCGCGCTACCGCGCGTACTGATATATCTCACGATCAAATCCTGTCTGGGGTGGCGGCGCCCGGCCGGCCACCCGGATTACCAATGGACAGCAGCGCTGTCTCAGTTGAAGTTTTCAGCCCGGATACGAACCACTTTTTCCTGGATGTCGGACAGGGCTTCCAGCTCTTCAATGGCGCGGTTGATCTGCCGCTCCTGCACCGTGTGGGTGAGGATAATCACCGGAATCTTGCCCTCTTCCAGCTCGGATTCCTTCTGCATGATCGACTCGATGTTGATGCCATGCTCGCTGAGAACGGAAGCGACTTTCGCCAGCACACCCGGGCGGTCGAGCGCCTGGATCCGCAGGTAGTAGGCGGACTGGATATCTTCCATCGGCAGCACGTCGAGGTTTTCCAGGGCGCTGGGCTCGAAGCCCAGGTAAGGCACACGCTGCTGGCTTTCGGCGGCAACGCTGCGGGCCACGTCGACGATATCGGCAATCACCGCCGAGGCGGTGGCTTCATCGCCGGCACCCGGACCGTAGTACATGGTCTGGCCAACGGCATCGCCGTCGACCAGCACGGCATTCAGAACGCCGTCGACCTGGGCAATCAGGTGGCTCTGGGGCACCAGTGTCGGGTGAACCCGTAATTCGATGCCATTCTCGCGGCGACGGGCGATGCCCAGGTGCTTGATGCGGTAACCCAGCAATTCGGCGTGGGCGATGTCATACGGGGTGATACGGGAAATCCCTTCGGTGTAGGCGCGCTCAAACTGCAGCGGCACACCGAATCCGGCCGAGGCCAGGATGGTAAGCTTGTGCGCCGCGTCGATGCCTTCCACATCGAAGGTAGGGTCGGCTTCGGCGTAGCCTTTGTCCTGAGCTTCGCGCAGGACTTCGTCGAACGCTCGTCCGGCCCGCATCTCGGTCAGGATGTAGTTGCCGGTACCGTTGATGATGCCGGCAATCCAGTCGATGCGGTTCCCGGCCATACCTTCACGCACCGCCTTGATGACCGGAATACCGCCGGCGACACCGGCTTCATAGGCGACGATCACGCCACGCTTGGCCGCGGCCTCAAAAATTTCGTTGCCGTGGACGGCGATCAGCGCCTTGTTGGCTGTCACCACATGCTTGCCGTTTTCAATGGCGGCGAGAACCAGTTCCCGAGCCACGTCGTAGCCGCCAATCAGCTCAACCACGATGTCGACATCATCCGCTTTGGTGATCTCGAAGATGTCGTTGCTGAAAGGAATGTCGCCCAGGTCAATGTCGTCACGGCGCCTGCGGGACGCCACGCGACTAATTCGAATCGGACTCCCTGCCCGACCGGCAATCAGCTCCGCATTGCGCGTCAGCACGTTGTAAGTACCGCCACCGACGGTTCCCAGTCCGCAGATTCCGACTCTGACCTCTTTCAAGCTTACACCCCTGATCCAGATGAATTGCACAGGGGACCACGACACAAACGCGGTCCCAGCGCGGCAGTTTATAACGATTGGCGCCTGAAAAAAACGCTCGCGGCTTTATCCTGTGATTCCGTCGGGATGGGGCCGGGGTCAGAGAATGCCCAGACCCTTCGCCAGCTGATCGGGCGGAACGTAGCCACGCACCATGCGGCCGTCTTCCAGTACGATGGCAGGGGTTCCGGTCACGCCGACTTCGCCGCCCAGCCGATACTGTTCGAGGACCGGGTTGTCGCAGGTTTTCGAGGGCACGGCATTGCCCGCCTTGGCATCATCCATGGCGGCCTTGGGGTTGTCCGAGCACCAGACCGAAACGTACTTGCGGAACGACGGCGTGTTGGGCCCGGTCCGCGGATACCCCAGGTAATGCACGGCTATCCCCAATTCGTTGAGGCGGGGAACGTCTTTATGCAGCTTGCGGCAGTAAGGGCAGTCGATATCCGTGAACACATAGATATTGGCCTTGGCCTGCCCCTTGGGCGAGAAGTTGATCATCTCGTCCGGATCCACATCGGCGATAAGCTTGGCACGGCTCTGAGCCCGGGACTTCTCCGTTACGTTGTCGAGGCCGCCCTGCTGACTCACGTGATAGAGATCGCCCACGAAGAAATACTGACCGTCTGCGGTCGAGTAGATCATGTCCGGATTGTTGGTGGACACCGCGTAGAAGCCATCAATGTCCGATGGCGCCACACCCTGGATCTGAAGCCCCGGGATAGCGGTTTCAAGACGCTGGGTAATCGCCGCTTCCACATCGCCGGAGGCGGTCTTGTCTGCCGCCAGGGCAACGGGAGCAGTGGCCAGGCCGGCCAGTGCAAACAAGCAGGCCGCCAGAATACGGCCCTGAATAAACTGTCTCATGAAGCCTCTTTAAAGGTCATTGGCACATCGAAGTCGTGGACAACAATACCCGCTGAAAGTTCGGGGCACCAGTCTCGTTTAGACGATCAACCGCGGGGATGATGTTCGCCGTGCAGCTCCTGCAGTCGTTGACGGGCCACGTGGGTATAGATTTGGGTGGTGGAAAGGTCGGCATGCCCCAGCAGCATCTGCACTACCCGCAGATCGGCACCGTGGTTCAGCAAGTGAGTCGCAAACGCATGGCGCAGGGTATGGGGCGAGAGCTTCTTATTAATACCGGCGCGACGGGCATACAGTTTGATCCGGTGCCAGAAGGTCTGGCGGGTCATGGCCTGGGCGCGATTTCCGGGAAACAGGGCATCGGCCGGCCGCTGCCGCAAGAGCTCGCCCCGCGCTTCCCGCATATAACGGGAGAGCCAGTCGAGCGCCTCCTCCCCCATCGGCACCAGCCGCTCCTTATCCCCCTTACCGGTGATCCGGACCACGCCCTGACGCAGATTCACCTGGTCCACCGCGAGATTAACCAGTTCGGACACGCGCAATCCGCAACCGTAGAGAATTTCCAGCATCGCACGGTCACGCAGCTCGATCGGTACGGTCGGGTCGGGCTCGGCCAACAGCTGCTCCACATCCTGCTCCGACAGGGTATCCGGCAGGCGCTTGGGCTGGTTCGGGCTGTCGATACGGAGGGTGGGATCTTCAGCGATGATCCCTTCTCGCAACAGGAACCGATAGAAGCGGCGCAGTCCGGACAGGCGACGGGCCGCCGTCGAGGCCCGCGTTCCCGCAGCCATGCCCTCCGAGATCCAGGCCAGAAGATTGATCCGGCTGGCGTCCCGCAACAAGGGCTGGTCCGGCTGCTGATCCAGCCACAGCGACAACCGGGTCAGATCGCCCAGGTAGGCCTCCCGGGTCCGCTCCCCCAGCCCAAACTCAAGCCAGAGCGCATCATTGAAACGTCGCATCAACGCCTGATTTTCTTCACGACACGTCGTCATGGACAGCCACCCCGAAACGCAAAAAGGCAGCCCCGCAAGGCTGCCTTTTCATTGCTCACAACAATCACGCCAAAAGGGCAGTGACTCTTAGTTGAGCTTTTCCTTGATGCGTGCTGCCTTGCCAGACAGTTCGCGCAGGTAGTACAGCTTGGCCTGACGCACGTCACCGCGACGCTTCACGGAAACGCTGTCGATCAGCTTACTGAACGTCTGGAAAGTACGCTCAACACCGACGCCGTAAGACACCTTACGTACGGTGAAGGACGAGTTGAGGCCGCGATTGCGCTTGCCGATAACCACGCCTTCGAAAGCCTGCAGACGCTCACGGTTACCTTCGGTCACACGGACCTGAACCACGACGGTGTCGCCTGGACCAAACTCCGGGATTTCCCGGGTCATCTGCTCCGTTTCAATCTGACTGATGATGTTGTTCTTGCCGCTCATCGTTAACTCCTGAATACCCAATCTATCAATGCCCTGATGACCCAGAGGCACCCGGTTCGTTCAAAGCCTGCTCCAGCAGCTCTCGCTCTTCATCGGAAAGCTGCCGATTTTCCAGCAAATCGGGGCGCCTCTCCCAGGTCCGCTTCAGCGACTGTTTCAGCCGCCAGCGCCGGATCTGCTCGTGATGCCCGCCAAGGAGGACCTCCGGCACCCGCTGCCCCTCATAAACCTCGGGACGGGTGTAATGCGGACAGTCCAACAATCCATCGGCAAACGAGTCCTGTTCTGCCGACTGCGCATGGCCCAGTGCACCTGGAATGAAGCGGGTTACCGCATCAATCACGGCCATTGCAGCCAGCTCTCCCCCGGACAGGACAAAATCCCCCAGGGACACTTCGCGATCGACCTCTTCCGAGATCAAACGCTCGTCGACCCCTTCGTAGCGCCCGGCGACAAGAACCAGTCGCTCGGCGCCCGCAAGCTCTTCAACCAACGCCTGGTTGAGCGGCTCGCCCTGGGGCGACAAGTAAACCACCGTTGCATCACCGCCCGCCGCCGCTTTTGCAGCGTGGATGGCGTCCCGCAAGGGCTGGATTTTCATCAACATGCCCGGGCCGCCACCGTAGGGGCGATCATCAACCGTCCGGTGACGGTCGTGCGTGAAATCCCGTGGATTCCAGCGCTCCACCGTCAGCAGCCCATCACGAACCGCGCGGCCGGTCACACCGTATTCCAGCACGGCATCGAACATGTCCGGAAACAGACTGACTGCGCCGATCCACACCGATCAGAACTCCGGGTCCCAATCCGCAACCAGCAATCCCGAGTCCAGATCGATCCGCTGGACGACCTGGTCAGGCAGATACGGTATCAACCGTTCCCGGTTGTCGATCGAATCTTTGGTCGGCCGCACGACGATCACGTCGTTGGCGCCGGTTTCCATCAGATTCTTGACCGCACCCAGGCACTCGCCACCGGGCGTCTCGACGCGCAGCCCTTCCAACTGATGCCAGTAGTATTCACCGGCCGGAAGGTCCGGCAACTCGTCCAGCGGGACGGTGATATCGAGACCACAGTACGACCGGGCAACTTCCCGATCGTCGACACCCTTGAGCCGGACAACAATGCCGGGCCCATGGCGTTTGCCTTCGGCTACTTCAAGGCTGATCCGTTTTCCCGCCTGGATTGCATGCCAGTGACGGTAATTGAGAATGCCTTCCATGGGATCCGTGTAGGAATAGACTTTCACCCATCCCTTGACCCCGAAAACCGAGGTAATGCGACCGATCACAGTTTCCTGCGATTGTTCTGCCATACATAAGCCCCGGTTCGTAAAACGTAATGCCAGCGAATTACTGTGCTGCCGCTTCCTTCAGAAGCTTGGCAACGCGATCGCTGGTTTGCGCGCCTTGGCCAACCCAGTGCTGAACGCGCTCCTGGTTAACACGCAGACGCTCTTCGCCACCGCGGGCAACCGGGTTAAAGAAACCGACACGCTCAATGAAACGACCGTTACGTGCGTTACGGCTGTCAGTGACTGTCAGATGGTAGAACGGGCGCTTCTTGGAGCCACCACGAGCCAAACGGATAGTTACCATTTCGACCAATATCCTGTTCTGTTGATACGAACGTTGTCCTGTTCGCGCCGGCAATATCAGCCCATGGCGCGAAGACCCATACTCGAAAGGGGCGCTATTCTATGCTAATTCCCGGCCAATGAAAACAGCTAAACGCTGCCTTTTTCGCCGGATCGGATCGTGGTTTTCACGGAGGCGCGATCCGGCTCGTCGGCAAAGCGATATCAGCGACCGAATGGCGGCATCCCGCCGCCACCGCCACCCGGCGGCATCATGCCCTGCATGCCGCGCATCATGTTGGCCATGCCGCCTTTCTTGCCGAGCTTCTTCATCATCTTGGACATCTGCTTGTGCTGCTTGAGCAGTCGATTGACGTCCTGAATCTGCGTACCGGAACCCGTCGCGATGCGGCGCTTGCGGGAGTTATTGATAACATCGGGGTTGCGCCGTTCTTTCGACGTCATGGAGCAGATAATGGCTTCCAGCTGCCCCATGCTCTTGTCGTTCACCTGCTGCTCTGCCATCTGGGCCATGTTGCCCATGCCAGGCAGCTTGTCGAGCAGACCACCGACGCCGCCCATGCTCTTCATCTGCTGCAGCTGATCGCGGAAATCTTCCAAGTCGAAGCTCTTACCCTTCTTGATCTTGCGGGTGAGCTTGTCCGCCTTCGCCTTGTCGATCTTGCGCTCCGCTTCCTCGATCAGCGACAGCACGTCCCCCATACCCAGGATGCGTGACGCCACCCGATCCGGATGGAACGATTCCAGCGCCTCGGTCTTTTCGCCGACACCCAGGAACTTCACCGGCTTGCCGGTAATGTGACGCACGGACAGCGCAGCACCGCCACGGGCATCGCCATCGGTCTTGGTCAGCACGACACCGGTCAGCTCCAACGCGTCGTTGAACGCCTTGGCCGTGTTGGCCGCATCCTGACCGGTCATGGCATCGACCACGAACAGGGTTTCGACTGGCTTGACCGCTTTCTGCAGACGACCGATCTCACCCATCATCTGCTCATCCACGTGCAGACGACCGGCGGTATCCAGAATCACGACATCAATGTGTTTTTTGCGGGCCGCATCGATCGCGCCCTCGGCAATGGCAACCGGATCCTGGTCGGTGGAACTGGGGAAGAATTCAGCCTCCACTTCCCCGGCCAGCGTTTCCAGCTGCTGGATGGCGGCCGGGCGATAGATATCGGCGCTGACCACCATCACCGACTTCTTGCGACGCTCCTGAAGATGGCGCGCCAGCTTGGCCACAGTCGTGGTTTTACCGGCACCCTGCAGGCCCGCCATCATGACCACGGCCGGCGGCTGGGTGGCGAGATTGAGGTCTTCGTTGGCCGAGCCCATGACCCGGACCAGCTCGTCCTGGACCACTTTGATGAACACCTGGCCCGGTGTCAGGCTTCGCTTGACCTCGGTCCCCACGGCACGGCGACGCACGTCCGCAATGAAGTCCTTCACCACCGGCAGGGCCACGTCGGCTTCCAGCAGCGCTTTGCGCACTTCGCGCAGGGTGTCCTTTATATTGTCATCAGTCAGCTTCGCCTTGCCCTGAATTTTGCGCAGGCTACCTGACAGGCGATCGGTAAGATTCTCAAACATGGTGACTCGGCATTCTCTGTGAATAGCGCATGAATACGAAACAGGCCCGATTTACAGCATGTTGCGGGCCGTCAAAGATTGATTCCAGTTGCACAATCGGCACATTATAACCAGACTGTCGCTCTCAGACGAACCAGCCAACGATAAACGGACTAACCAGAACACGCCATGGGCACCCTCATCCTCGCGGTCACGACACTCTTCCTTTATAGCGTGGGCACTGCCATGCAGACCCTCGTCTTCCGCGGAAGGATCAAGCCCAATCGCGGCCTGACGTCATTGATCGGCGTTCTGGCCCTGGTCAGCCACGGCGCCCTGATCTGGGATCGCATCCCGGAAACCAGCACCATTAATATGGGTCTGTTTCCGGCCTCCCTGCTCATATCCTGGTTCGTGGTACTGCTGTTGCTGATTCTCAACAGCCGCAAGCCGATGCAGATCCTGTTCCTGGCCGCCTACCCCCTGGCCGCGCTGACCGTCGTCTTCATGTTGCTGTTCCACTCGCCTCCGCATTACGTGTCACAAAGCAACTGGGGCATGCTGGCGCATATCGCACTGGCGATCACCGCCTACAGCCTGTTCACCCTGGCAGCCATCCAGGCCTTTCTGGTCAACTTGCAGAACCGTCAACTCAAGCGGAACTATAACAGCCTGCTGATCCGTAACCTACCGCCGCTACTGACCATGGAATCGCTGCTGTTCGAACTGCTCTGGGCCGGCGTCATTGTGTTGACCCTCGCCATCATTACCGGGGCCCTGTTCATTCACAACATGTTCGACCAGAACCTGGCCCATAAAAGCCTGTTCTCGATCATGTCCTGGTTTGTCTTCACCGGACTACTGATCGGCCACTACACCCAGGGCTGGCGCGGTCAGACAGCCAGTCGCTGGACCCTGGCCGGCTGCGCGCTGCTGATGATCAGCTACTACGGCAGCAAATTCGCCCTGGCGTTCATCTTCCACCAGCAATGATCGGCACGAGCGGCGTAATGACGCAGCACAACGCTTGACACTCCGCGCCGCAACTTCCTATCTTCACCTTTCTTATCGTCAGCAATAAAAGGATCCCCCTGCTTGAACGAGGCACCGCTTTCGGCGCTCTTCACCATCCTTGTCGCTCTCATTGCCATGTCCGCATTTTTCTCCAGCTCGGAAACCGGCATGATGACGCTCAACCGCTACCGATTGAAGCACCTCGCCAAAACCGGACATCGCGGCGCCAAACTCGCCGACAAGTTGCTGCAGCGGACCGACCGTCTGATCGGAGTTATTCTGATCGGCAACAATTTCGTAAATATTTCCGCATCCTCAATCGCCACCATAATCGGCGTCCGACTATGGGGTGACGCAGGAATAATGATTGCGACCTTCCTTTTAACGGTCGCGATCCTGATTTTCGCCGAGGTCACACCAAAAACCCTGGCCGCCCTCTTTCCCGAACGAATTGCATTTCCCGCGAGCTACGCCCTCCGGCCAATGCTATTTATCCTCTACCCTTTTGTCTGGCTGGTTAACCTGTTCACCGGTGCCATCCTGAGACTTCTTCGAATCTCTGCCAAAGACGCTTCCAGCGACCACCTCAGCCGTGAAGAACTGCGCACCCTGGTCAACGAAGCCGGCGCGCTGATTCCGCGCAAGCACAAAGACATGCTGGTCAGCATCCTGGACCTGGAGAAGGTCACGGTGAACGACATCATGGTGCCGCGCAACGAAGTGGTGGGGATCGACCTGGACGACGACCTGGAAACCATCCTGCGCCAGATGCGCAGCAGCCAGCACACACGCCTGCCAGTATTCAAGGGCGACATCAACAACATCCAGGGCATGCTGCACCTGCGCAACCTGTCCAAGCTGCTGATGCAGGACGACATCAACAAGGCCATGCTGATGCAACTGTGCCGGGAGCCCTACTTCATTCCCGAAAGCACCCCACTGCACCTGCAGCTGATCAACTTCCAGAAGGCCAAGCGGCGCATTGGCGTGGTGGTGGACGAGTACGGCGACGTGTTGGGCATCGCCACGCTGGAAGACATCCTTGAGGAAATCGTCGGTGACTTCACCACCGACTACGCCGCCACCAGCCCCGACCTGATTCCGCAGGACGATGGCACCTACATCATTGATGGCTCGGCCCACATCCGCACCATCAACAAGACCCTTGGCTGGAAATTGCCGACCGATGGCCCCAAAACCCTGAACGGCCTGATCACGGAAACCCTGGAAACCATCCCGGAGAACAACGTCTGCCTCACGGTCAAAGGCATTCGCATCGAGGTCCTGCAGATCAAGGATAACGTGGTCAAGGCGGCGACGGTCCACCCACCCTTGCGCCGACAGAAGCAACGCACCTGATCATCCAGGCCCCATTAGCTCGCTAACGCATAAGAAAGACCGTTTTTGAACGATTAAAATTTAAGCGTTTGCTTGACCGCTCGAACGCCCACTCGGACACTGAACCCATGCTGTGTCGCCGGACAGCCTTCCAAGCCGGCAACATGGCGCACCGGGCATGGAAGAGCACCGGATTTGAGCGACGAAAGGCATCCACAATGGCCCGGACTGCCCCTGCTTCAGGGCGGTCTGATCGTCGTTGTGATGTTATATTTTGTTAATGTCTCAGCACGTCCATACACTTTGAGAGGGTTTGTGTTTATTCTCAAGGAACGTGCATGAAGTGATAGCGATTCCGAATAACACCGTACAGGCACCCAGTGCCAGAATAACGATAACGATAAGGAAAGTTCCGCTCGGTCATGTATCCGGTTGAGGCGTAGCAAGGAGTTGGCCATGAACAAGCAGTCCGGCATACATTATCTCCACGAGCACAAGGGCCCGGGGAACACTGCTGGCTTGCCCAAGGAAATCAGCAAGATACGGGATACCGTCGTGGCCGGGCTGGGCGACCTGCTGCAGGGCGCCTTCGACGCCGTGGACGACTCCCTGTTCGAGCTGGCCAACAACGCGCGCAGCAACAACGAGCAAAATCGCTACTTCGAAGCGATGCGGGAAATCCGCATCAAGCGCAAAGGCGTCGAGAAACATTTCCAGTCCGCCGTCGGCCAACTGTTTGTGACACCGCCGCGGAGCGCCGCGCCGGAAGTGGTCGATCACAGCGCCACGACCGCCGATACCCTGTCCCTGGTCCAGAACGACGAACTGGAAGAACAGGTGGCGATGAACGCCATGATTTCCAAGGCGCGCGCTTACTTTCAGGGCCCCCTGCTCCAGCTTCAGACCCGTTTCAGCTCGGTCTATCCCAACGCCACGGACGATGACCCCGTCAATCCGATGGCGCCCGAGCACCTGTGCAGCGCCTTTGTTGAGGCGGCCCAGGCGCTGGAGATCCAGATTCGTGAGCGCCTGATCGTCCTCAAGCAGTTCGATCGCTACGTCGTCTCCAACCTCGGTATGCTGCTGGACGAAGCCAACCGGATCCTGATCCAGGCCGGCGTGATCCCCAATTTCCGTTATCACGGCAAGGCCAGCCAGACGGCCCAGAAGCCGGCTGACAGCAGTACCGAGAAATCAGCGCCGGCGCCGTCGGTCGAGGCGGAAAGCGAGGGCGTCGATCGCGGCGCGGCGATCTTCGAGCAGATCCGCGATCTGCTGGCCCAACAACGCAGCCATGGCGGGCAACCGCGCGCAGCCAACCCGAACGTCCATGTGCTCGGCGGCGCCGAGCTCTATCAGATACTGACACAGCTGCCCCAATCCGCGGATGTCCAGGCCAGCGACAACCTGAGCCGCGGTGAGCCGGTCGTCGTTGACCTGCACTCCATCGTCGAAAACCTGCTACAGCAACAAAAAACCAGCGACGGCAAACCGGCAGCCCTCAACGAAAGTGACGAGGATCTGATCAACCTCGTCTCGATGCTGTTTGAATTTATCCTGGATGACTACAACCTGTCGGCGCCGATACAGGTGCTCATCAGTCGCCTGCAAATCCCGATTCTCAAGGTGGTCATCAAGGATAAGAGCTTCTTCAGCCGAGCCACGCATCCGGCCCGCAAGCTGCTCAACTCCCTCGCTCGTGCCGGTATCGGCTGGAGCGAAAGCGACGAGAAGACCCGGGACAAACTTTACGAACAGATTCATAACATCGTGCTGCGCATCCTGAACGAATTTGACGGAGACATCAGCCTGTTCGAACAGCTGAATGAAGAGTTCGACCAGTTCCTGGCCAAGGAAAACCGCAAAGCGACGCTGGTGGAACAGCGTACCCGAGAGTCCGAGCGGGGTCGCATCAAGTCACAGAAGGCCCAGGAGACCGTGGACAACCTGCTTCAGGAGCGCCTGAACAAACATCAGGTTCCTGATACGATCCACAACATCCTGACCAACGGCTGGAGCCGCGTCATGTTCCTGGCCTATCTCCGCGACGATGTGGAGCATCGCTGGAACCAGTCGGTACGCGTGGTGGATGACCTGATCTGGTGCCTGCATCCACATCTCGAAGATGACGAGCGGGATCAGTGGGTGCGCGTCGTGCCCGGGCTGCTCAAATCATTGCGCGCCGGACTGGAGGAAGTGTCCTACAATTCCGCGGGCCTCGACACCATGATGCGGGACCTCAAGCACGAACTGACCGAAGCCTTCCGGGCCCACGCCCTTGCCGAGGCCCAGGAAAGCAGCGCCCGCAGCGTGCCGCCAACCCCGGCCAGAGCAGAAGAGCCGGAGACCGATGCCGACGGTGCGCCGACGGCGATCCAGCGTCAGCAGGAAATCGAAGACGCCGCCACGGCCGAGTACGTCAACAAGATCGATGCGATCGACATCGGTCACTGGGTGGAATTCAATCTGGTCAACGGAGCCCGGTTCCGCTGCAAACTCTCGGCGATCATCGAAGAGGCAGACTGCTTTGTCTTCGTGAATCGGATGGGCCTGAAAGTCATCGAGAAAACCCGCATCGACCTGGCCCATGAAATGCGCCGCGGACGGTTAACCGTGCTCGAACAGGGCGCATTGATTGACCGGGCTCTCGATGCGGTGGTCGGCAGCTTGCGGCGCAATACCGGATAGGATAGTGTCCCCTGCAGTTGTTCGTTGATGCAGGAGCGCCATGCCGTTGCGCGGTCAATCCAATGCCCAGCCGGTGTCTGTCCGACTGGCCCTGACGCTGTCACTGGCTCTCCTGCTCCATACCCTGATTCTGGCCGCGGTGGTCCATTGGCTACGCCAGCAACCCGACAAACCGCCCGCGGCGATTCACTTTACCCTGCTTGACCCCGGCGACACGCCCAGCACAGCCAGCCAGGCCAGCACCCCCAGCGCTTCGGCGGCGCCGTCTGCGTCAACGTCCACCGACCAGCCACCGAAACCGCCCCGGGAAGCCAAAGACCCCATTGTCACCCGGCAAGGCAAGCAGCCACGTGCTGAGACGCAACCCGAATCGACAGCCAACCGCCAGCCGACACACACGGTAGCGCCAGCATCGACTCAACAGACACAAAGTAGCACCCGCAACGCACGCGCGAGCGCCGCCAGCCCGGCGTCAGTGGCCAGCCAGGAAAGCGGCGCCGGCGCGCCCGAGACCGCCCGGCAGCCGGTCACACCGGATAAGCACACCCAAATGACACAGCGAAGGGCGGAACAGGATCCCTACGTGGCCCTGCTCTGGCAGCATATCAGCGAGGAACTGGACCACCGGCCCGTCCGCTCCATTCACGAGCTCAAACGGATACGCACGGTGCGACTGGAACTGGTCCTGATGGACAACGGGACACTCAGGCAGGTTGAAACCATCGAAAGTTCCGGGAAGCGGGAGTTGGACAGAGCCGCGGTGCAAAGCGCTCTCTCGGCGAGCCCCTACCCCGAACCGCCGGAATCGGCTCGGGATCAGGGTTTTCGATTTCAGGTGGAACTGCGCTTCTCGCCACGCAGCCCCTGATCAGCCTTCGGCGTCTTCCTGCTTGGCAGAGGCCGCCTTCACCATTTCGGCCAGCTCGCCGTTCTCGGACATTTCCAGCACGATATCACAGCCGCCAACCAGCTCACCGTTGATGTAAAGCTGTGGGTAAGTCGGCCAGTTGGAGTAGACCTTCAGCGCCTCGCGCAACTCCTGGTTGTCGAGGATATTCACGTACGCAAACCGTTCGCCACAGGCCATCAGCGCCTGCACCGTGCGCGCCGAGAAGCCGCACTGCGGTTGCTGGGGAGAGCCCTTCATGTACAGGATAATCGGGTTGTCCTGGAGCTGGCTCTTGATGGTTTCGTTAATATCCATAGTCAGAATCTACCTCGTGGTCTTGCCGGCGTTCGCCGGGAATCACCGTTCATTGGATTAGCGCCATTGTACACGGCTGCAAAAACCCTGGCCATGCGGGCCGCCGTCCCATGAAATCGGGCTGCAGGCTTGCATTGTCAACATCCGGAATTACCGATACTATGTCTTGCCTGCTTTATAGCAGGCTCTCTGATCACAGTTCCTGTACGCTCAGCTTACCGGCGCGGACCAACCGCTTGCCGGCGTTTCCTATTTCTTTGAGCCCAGGAATTCCCTGAATCATCCCCGTCGATGCCCTTCCCGGGCTGCTGTCGCGGGCATTCAGCGGTTACCCGGTTCATCCTGTGTCAGCGGGCCTTTATCCAGAACACCCTTGATGGGGAGAGGCTATGGCGGATCAGCCGCTGCTTAACACCTACGGGCGACTGCCAATCGTCTTCGATCACGGCCAGGGGCCGTGGCTCTACGACGAGGATGGCAACCGGTACCTGGATACCTTTTGCGGTATTGCAGTGACCGGACTTGGCCACGCGCACCCAGCGGTCACCCAGGCCATCCAGGAGCAGGCCGCGCGCCTGATGCACTGTTCCAACCTGTTCCACAGTACCACTCAACAAACACTCGCCCGCAAGCTGTGCGACATCTCCGGCATGGACGGCGTTTTCTTCGCCAATTCCGGCGCCGAGGCCAACGAGTGCGCCATCAAACTGGCCCGGCTGTACGGCCACAACCGCGGCATTCATTCGCCGGCGATCATCGTCATGGATCGCTCCTTCCACGGACGCACTCTCGCCACCCTGACAGCCACCGGCAACCGCAGGGTCCAGGCCGGCTTCGAGCCGCTGGTCAGCGGTTTCGTACGGGCGCCGTTCAACGATCTCGACGCCTTTGACGCCATCGCCCGCTCCAACCCGAACGTGGTGGCGGTGCTGGTGGAGCCGGTCCAGGGCGAAGGGGGCGTCAACGTGGCCGATCCGATCTGGCTGCAAGGCATTCGCGAAGTCTGCGACCATCATGGCTGGCTGATGATGCTGGACGAGATCCAGACCGGCAACGGGCGCAGCGGCCACCATTTCGCCTACCAGGCCTATGGCGTCACGCCGGATGTGGTCACGCTCGCCAAGGGACTGGGTAACGGCTTCCCGATCGGCGCCTGCCTGGCACGGGGAGACGCCGCCCGGACCTTCCAACCCGGCCACCATGGCTCCACCTTCGGCGGTAACCCACTGGCCTGTGCAGCGGCCATGGCAGTGATCGAAACCCTCGAAAAAGACAATCTGCTGGCTCGGGCCCGGTCACTGGCCGAGCGCATGCGCTCGCGGCTGGAAGCCGCCTTCGATGGTGCGGACTATGTCCGTGACATTCGCGGCCTGGGCTTGATGATCGGCATCGAACTGACGTCCCCCTGTGCCGAACTGGTCCCGCTGGCCAAGACCCAGGGACTGCTGCTGAACGTCACTGCCGATCGGGTCATTCGCCTGCTGCCGCCGCTGACCCTGACTGACGACGAAGCCGATACGATGATCGATCAGGTTATCCGTATCCTGCGCCTGTATGCTGGCGATGACCGTGACTTGCCGCGCCACGGGCAACCCCAGCCTCCGAAAACCCCCTGATTTTCCCAAGTATGGATGACACGCATGGCCGTTAGACATTTTCTGACCCTATTGGATTTTTCTCCCGCTGAACTGGACCAGCTCATCGACAATGCCATTGCCCTGAAGAAGAGCTGGCGTGCCGGTGACGTGCGCGACTCCCTGAAGAACCGCGTGCTGGCGATGATTTTCGAGAAATCCTCCACCCGCACCCGCGTTTCCTTCGAAGCCGGCATGGTGCAGCTGGGCGGCTCGGCCCTGTTCCTGTCCCCGCGCGACACCCAACTGGGTCGTGGCGAACCCATCGAGGACACCGCCCGGGTGATTTCCAGCATGTCGGATGCCGTCATGATCCGGACCTTCGAACACGATAAAATCGAGCGCTTTGCCAGCGTGTCCGCCAAACCGGTCATCAACGCCCTGACCGACGACTTTCACCCCTGCCAGTTACTGGCCGACATGCAGGCGTATCGCGAACACCGGGGCAGCATCAAGGGCGCCACGGTCGCCTGGATCGGTGACGGCAACAACATGTGCGCCTCCTACATCAACGCCGCACAACAGTTCGATTTCCACCTGAACATCGCCTGTCCCGAGGGCTACGAGCCCGACCGCACCCTGCTTGAAGAGAACGCCGACCGCGTCAGTATCGTTCGCGAGCCCGAGGAAGCGGTACGCGATGCCCACCTGATCGTCACCGACGTCTGGGCCTCCATGGGCCAGGAAGAAGAACAGGCGGCCCGGGCCCGGGCGTTTGCCCCCTACCAGGTCAGCCCGGCCCTGATGGCACAAGCCGACCGGGAAGCGGTGTTCATGCATTGCCTGCCAGCCCATCGGGGCGAGGAAGTATCCGAAGACATGCTCGACCATTCCAGCGCCATCGTCTGGGATGAGGCCGAAAACCGGTTGCACGCCCAGAAGGCGCTGCTCGAGTTCCTGATACTGGGTGCCTGAGTTGAGCGCACAGTCAGCGCCCCGCCCGGAAGAGGGCTGGCTGCTCGAGGTTGACGACCTGACCTGCGGCTACAGCGGCAATCCGGTGGTGAGCCAGATCAGCCTGTCCCTGGGCCAGGGCGATATCGGCTGCCTGCTGGGTCCGAGCGGTTGCGGCAAGAGCACCATCCTGCGCGCTATTGCCGGCTTTCTGCCCCTGCAGTCGGGGCGCATCAGCCTGGCCGGACAGATCATCAGCGTGCCGGGCAAAGCGGTCCCGCCGGAGAAACGGCGCATCGGCATGGTGTTCCAGGATTACGCATTGTTTCCGCACCTGACCGTCGCCGACAACATTGCCTTCGGCCTCAAGGGCCTGGATCGCGCGGAACGCCAGCAGAAAGTCCGGGAGCTGCTCGACCTGGTGCACCTACAGGACCTGGCCGACGACCACCCTCATGCCCTGTCAGGTGGCCAGCAGCAGCGAGTCGCCCTGGCCCGGGCACTGGCACCGGAACCCACCCTGATCCTTCTGGACGAACCCTTTTCCAACCTGGACGCCGACCTGCGTCGACGCCTCAGCCTGGATGTGCGGGATATTCTGAAAACCCTCGGCATCAGCGCCATCCTGGTCACTCACGACCAGCAGGAAGCCTTTGCCATGTGCGATCAGGTGGCGGTGCTGAAAGACGGCCACATCCAGCAGTGGGACGTGCCCTACAACCTGTATCACGAGCCGGCCAACCGTTTTGTGGCCGGTTTTGTGGGACAAGGCGGGTTCATCAAGGGAAAGTCACTGGGGCCGGACAGCATAGAGTCGGAACTGGGCGTGATCCGGGGTAATCGGGCCTACACCTGGCCGCCGGGGACGCTGGTGGATGTCCTGATTCGCCCGGACGATATCGTCTACGACCCCGACTCGCCTTTGAAGCCTAAAGTGATCGAGAAGACATTTGCCGGCACCTCGACTCTCTACCGCTTTCGGCTGTCCGCCGAGACGGAGTTTGAAGCGCTGTTCCGCAGCCATCTGGATTTTCGGCTGGGCGAACCGGTTCCCGTGCGAGTAGCGGCGGACCATTTGATCGCCTTCGAACGCACCTGAAAAACCCGGTTAGGCCGAGAAAATGCGGAGCCGTAACGGCCAGACATAAAAAAAGGGGCCAAAAAATGGCCCCTCTAAAAATGACGAATGAAACAAGGAAAGTTCGTAAGAACTACAACCTCAAGTAGTCATCCCTTACGCTTTTCATCCTAGGCCGGCCGGAACAAGGCGTCAGTGGTGCTTGTGTAGCGGTTTGTTACAACACGTGTGCCGGTGCGACACGGTTCACATCGCCACTGATCAATGGCTGTTTTCGCCCTGTCGGCGCGGCCATACCAGACTGAACGCAGCGCCGCCCATATCCGCACTGCGGGTCACAAAAGCCTGGCCGCCGTGCCAGTAGAGAATACGCCGTACGATGGACAGCCCCAGTCCATAGCCACCGGAGGTGCGAGTACGGCTGTCGTCAAGACGGGCAAAGGCCGTGAAGACCTTTTCCCAATCGCTCTCCGGGATACCGGGACCGTCATCCTCCACGTCAATGCGGCAGTTCTGTTCATCGAACTGGCAACGAACCCGCACCTTGCCCGCAGCATAGCGCCCGGCATTGCCCACCAGATTCTGCAGGGCCCGATGGATGTAACGCGGCTCCACGTCCGACAGGGCCCAGGATTCGCTGTCACCCACGAACTCCGCACTGAACTGCATGGCCGGTCGCAGTCGCTGCTGCTCGTCCACCACCTGCCGCGCGATGTCCGCCACGTTGGCTTCCTGCAGGTTCATGATGGGCCCGCCCTGCTCCAGCCGGGCGTAGGTGAGGATTTCGTCGATCAGCTCGTCCAGCTCCTGGATATCGCTGTCGATGCCGGTCAACTGCTTTTCCCGGGACGCTTCGTCCGGGCAGTCTTCAATCATCTGCACGCCGAACCGGATTCGCGCTACCGGCGTGCGCAGTTCGTGGGACACGGCGTGAATCATTTCCCGCTGGACTTCCACCAGACGCTGGATGTGTTCGGCCATGCTGTTGAAGGTTCGACCCAGGCGGCGTACCAGCAGGCCGCGTCGCGGGTCGACCCGGGCGTTGAGCTCACCCCGGGCGATGCGCACGGCGACGGACTCCACCGCCCGCAGGTTCTGGTCTACGTCCCGCAGCAGCAGGTACAGGAAGATGCCGGCGATAGTCGCCGCCACACAGAACACCAGCAGGATGACCGACCAGGCCAGGGCGTGAAACGGCTCAGGCATATCCATGCGCACCACGGCCCCATCGTTCAACCGCAGGTAGACCCGCGCCGCGTCCGATTTATCCAACTGGACGAAGGCCAGTCCCCGTTCCACCAGTCGCTCCAGCGTCGGTCCGCCGGGAATATCCGAGGCTCCGGTGACCGGCTCGATGGCCACATTCAGTTCATCAGACAGGCTGTCCATGCCCGCTGAGCGATCCCGGGGCAGCAGGCCATTGAGATGCGTCAGGACCAACAGGGCCGTCGCTTCACTGACGTCCCGATAGAGGTCGCGAAAGGTCACGTCGATGATGTCGCCGGAGTTGGCCAGGCGCCGCACTCGCACCCCCAGCCCTTCGGTCGACGTCACGACCTGGCCGTAGGACAAACGCTCTTCGTCCACGGGATCGAGCGTCATCTGTCCGACCGGTTCCAGGCGCAGACCGTACAGCGCATCCAGCCACGGATAACTCATCTGGGGGTGTGGGGAAACGGCGAGCCAGTCCATCAGCGGGGTGGCGAAGCGCTCCTGCCAATCGCGCTCACGGACCGAATTCACTCCGGAGTACAGCCCGGCAGACAGGGCCAGGATGACGAGCGCCACCAGCAGGAGGCGGCCGAACATATTCAGGAAGGGTACTAGGGGCATAGGGCCTTTCCGATGAACGCAACGTCGGACCGGATCAGGCCGGACAGCTTCCGCCGTTGCGATGGATCAGACAGAGATGGTCCCGTCAGGCTTCCTTGACGAACAGATAGCCCTTGCTGCGTACCGTCTTGATGCGACGCGGGTGTACCGGGTCGTCACCGATTTTCGGTCGAATACGGGAAACGCGCACGTCGATGGACCGGTCCTGGCCATCGTATTCAATGCCGCGCAGCGCGGTAAAGATTTCTTCCCGGCTCAGGACGCGGCCGGCGCTGGATGCCAGCAGCCACAGCAGATCGAATTCAGCGCTGGTGAGGTCGATGCTCTCGTTGTTGAGCCAGGCCTCGCGCATGGAACGATCGACCACCAGGTCGTTGAACTCCAGTCGCACCGGTTCTTCGGTGGACTTGGGTTCGGCTTCGCTCTCGCTCTTGTCGTTGACCCGGCGCAGCAGCGCCCGGATACGCGCCAGCAACACCCGGGGTCGCACCGGTTTGGAGATGTAGTCGTCGGCGCCCATCTCCAGCCCCAGAACCTGGTCCAGATCGTCGGTACGCGCCGTCAACATGAGGATCGGTCCGGTGTAGAACGGGCGCACCCGCCTGCAGATCGAGAGGCCATCCTCTCCCGGAAGCATCAGGTCAAGGACGATAATGTCCGGCTCTTCCCGGCGGATACGCTCGACGGCATTGGCTCCGTTTTCCTCAACAGACACCGTCAGACCGTTGCTTTCCAAATATTCCCGCGTTAGATCCGCCAGGCGCTTGTCATCCTCAACAATGAGAACTCTACAACTCTCGTTAGCTCGTTCCACGCCATCCATCTCTGATTTTGTTTTTCCGTTTACCGTCGATTGCCGCCGTCGGGTTCCGGCCCGTTCCGGGGTGCGTTGCACCGGCCCTGCCGAGGAGGCCGGAAACCACTGAGGTTGTCACCGCGGCAATCACGCTGCCTGAAGCTACGCCATGTAACAGCAATTATACATGCTGTTCAGAAAAATACATGGAATAGACCCACAGTAACAAGTCGTGACATGGCCCGAAATCACGATTCCTGTCACGGGGACGTCACACACCGTTCATTCAACTGCAATCCGCGCTTCATAGGCTCGACGGGAAACGGTCATAAAGAGAAACCTGTCATGTCAGCAGAACAAGCCCGTTCCGTCAGCAGCGCCCGCCGTCTGCAGGCCACCATCACACGCGATCCTGCACAGGTGGAGGCGGCCCAACGTTTGCGTTACCGCGTTTTCTCGGAGGAGTACGGCTCTGACCTCGGCGCCACAACACCCGGCATCGACCAGGACACCTACGATGCCTTTTGCGATCACCTGATCGTTACCGACAGCCAGACCGGCGAACTGGTGGCCACATCCCGCGTGCTGCACCAGCGCGACGCCGAACACGCCGGCGGCTTCTACTCGGAAGGCGAGTTCGAACTGGACAGCCTGCGCCGACTTCCGGGACAGCTCGCCGAACTGGGACGCACCTGCGTCCACCCGGATTACCGCAACGGCGCCACCATCAGCCTGCTGTGGTCCTCCCTGGCCGAGTACCTGATTCGCGAACAGGTCGACTACCTGATCGGCTGTGCCAGCATCGGGATGGCGGACGGCGGCCTGAAAGCCTGGCGCATCACCCAGCAACTGCAGAAGCGCTACCTGACCGACACCAGCCAGCGGGTCAAGCCCAAGCGCGACCTGCCCCACCTGACGCATGTGTCCGCCGCCAGTCAGACCAGCGTCGCCATTCCGCCACTGATTCGCGCTTACATGCGGCTGGGCGCCCGGGTTTGCGGCGAGCCCTGCTGGGATCCGGAGTTCCGCTGCGCCGACCTGCTGGTGCTGCTGGAAGTCAGCCAACTGGCCGGCCGCTACAGTCGCCACTTCATGCGTCCTGCGGAGGCGTCTGCCGCATGTTGATGCGACCGCTGCGCCTCACCTCACGGCTGACCCTGTTCGGCGTGGCGCTGCTGTTTTGCGCCGCACTGGCGTCGGTGATCACCGTGTTCGAGACCCTTACCCGACGATCCGTCGGGCGGGCCCCGTTTGCCCGCTTATGCTTCGCGCTGGCCTCCCGCTGCCTCGGCTTTCGGGTCACCATCCGGGGGCAGCGTCCCGACACCACGGCGTTGATTGTCAGCAATCACATTTCCTGGTCGGACATACCGATCCTGGGCGGCGTGGTGCCCCTGCGGTTCCTGTCCAAGATCGAAGTGCGGCGCTGGCCGGTGATTGGCTGGCTGGCCGAGCAGGCGGGCACGCTGTTTATCCGCCGCGGCGGCGGACAGGCCCATGCCACCCGGGATCAGATCACGGAGACGCTGAGGCATGGGGAATCGGTGCTGGTTTTTCCGGAAGGCACGACGACGGTGGGCATCACGGTCTTGCCGTTCCACAGTCGGCTATTGGCGGCAGCGGTGTCGGCCGGCGTGCCGGTCCAGCCTATCAGCATCGGCTACCGACGCGATCAGCATCCCGACCCTCTGGCCCCGTTTGTGGGGGACGACCAGTTCGAGAAGCACCTGGTGCGCATGCTGCGGGAACCGGCCGTCCAGGTGGACATCATCCTGCATGCCCCGGTTTACCTGACGGCGGACGACGACCTCCCGGCTAAAGTCCAGGAGCTGCACGCCACTGTCCGACAGGGTCTGGCGGACATCCATCGTGGCGCCGGCCAGCCGGGCACCCAGCCCGACGGCCAACCGCCGCGTCCGCATCTGGGCACCTGAAGCGGAATCAGGGCTCCAGCGGCTGGCCGGCGGCCATTTCGTCGTCGGTGGCCGCGCGCTTGTTGATGATTTCCAGTTCGAAGTAGAGCGTAAAACCCGCCAGCGGGTGATTGGCGTCCACCTTCACCAGGTTACCGTCGATCGCCACCACCTGCACGATTTGCGCGTCTTCACCGCTGTTGGTTTGGAACTTCATGCCCGGCTTGAGATCCTCCACACCGGCGAACGCCGACCGCGGCACCTTGCGGATAAGCTCGGGATTGATCTCGCCGTAAGCCATTTCCGGAGGAATGGTCACTTCCAGGCAGTCACCAATACCGCGATCCTTGACCGCTTCCTCGAGGCCCCGGATGACGTTGCCCGCACCCAGCATGAACTGCAGCGGTTCCGCGCCATCGGAGGTATCCACCACTTCGCCTTCCTGGTTTTTCAGGCGGTAGTGAACGGTGTAGATGGAAGAGCGTTGCATAACTCCGGTCCTGTCTTGCGGCCGCACGCCCTCAGGCGCACGGCAGAATTAAATGTGTCGCAGTGCGTGAATCAACAACCGCTGATCCAGCTTGGCCCGCCACCCCGAAGGTGATTCGAGATCCATGCGGCGTAAATACGGTGCCAGGGCGTCATCCGCCGGCTCCGTCCGCATCGCCTGCCACAACAGCTTGAATTTTCCGCTCCGTGACTTGGAGGCGCCCTGCAGCCGTTTCAATGCCCGCATCAGGGTCAGCTCATCATCGGTGAACTCACAGCCGAAAGGAAACTCGGGAAATCCGTTATCTCCCGCCGCCCGCAATGCCTGCCGAACGGAGTCGGGGGTATTGCGCTGCCAGGCGTCCGGCAGCTTGAACGAGGCGCGCACCTTACCGGCTTTCTGCGCCTGTTTCAGCAATTGCGGCTGGAAACGGGCATCGGCGATACGGATCAAAGCCAGGTAGACGTCTTCGTCGGAACGACCGCGCAGATCCGCAATGCCGTATTCGGTGATCACGATGTCCCGCAGGTGGCGCGGAATCGTGCAGTGGCCGTAGCTGAAGACGATATTGGACTGCGTCTTGTCGCCACTGCCCCGGGTACTGCGCAGGGTCAGGATCGAGCGGCCCCGCGGCAGTTCGTGGGCCATGGCGACGAAGTTGTACTGACCACCGACGCCACTGACCACCCGGCCATCGTCCAGACCGTCCGAGACCACGCTGCCATCGAGGGTCGCCATCATCGCCGAATTGATGAAGCGGCTTTCCTGCCGCTGGGCGACCTTGAGACGCTGATCCCCAAACCGGTGATCGTAGAGATGGTTGATAAAATTCACGCTGGTCATGCAGATCTGTGACGCCTCGTGGGGCGGCAGGTGACGCAACTGCTCATAGAAGTCCGCAGGACCCAGGTAGAAGCCACCGTGCAGCACCGTGCCACCGGTCAGCCGGGTGCCCAGAATCGCCGCAATGAGCGCGCGGGCTTCCTCGTCGTCCAGGTCCGGATCGAAGCTGATGTCACTGACCTGCAAACGCCCTCCGCGGAACGCCACGTCGTCACGCACAATACCGAATTGCTGCAGCCACTGGACATCCCGTGCCCGTAGCGGTGAATCGATCAACTCCTCCGCTCGCAGGGTGTCGAGCGTGGCCAGGGACACATCGTGTCCCAGTTTGCCGGCGTTTATCAGTTCCTGCAGGGCCGTGTCCGGGTAGACCGCCCGGGTCAGGATGCCGGCCTTGAGCAGATGCAGGAAGCCGTCGACCATCATCTCGCTGCAGCCGTATAGCCCTTCATCGAACGGTTCGACGCCGCCCCACTCGGTTGCGACCGGGAAACGACCGGCCACATCCAGATGCTCATACACGCGCCGATAGGCCTCGTTGTCCCGGTGGCGCAGGATGGCTGAATGCACCACCGCGGCGCCCAGCGAGCCGATGCCCACCTGCAGCGTGCCACCATCCCGCAGCAGCGTACTGGCGTAGAACCCGATCAGATGATCGGCGGGCTTGATGGGCTGTTGGGGCACAGGAAACAGCGGATAGTCATCGGCCGGCGCGTCCACCATCAAATCGAACACGTGAGCCGGCATTTCCGCGTCATTGGCCAGGTAAGGCAGCGCCCGGTTCACCTCGCCGACGATCGCCACCGCGCGCCCTTCACTGGCCTGTTCGCGCAGCCGCGGAATCAGATCCAGCGTCAGGTCCGGGTTGCAACTGAGACTGTAGGACTCGTTACCGCCGTCCGGTTGCGGCGCCACCATCTGCGCCACCACATTGACGCCCAACGCCATCAGATCGCGCACTGCATGGGTGTAGTTGGTACAGATGTAGTTCTGCTGCTGCTGGCGATTGTTCAGGAAAGAGCCGGCCTTGAAGAAAAACTCGGAGACCGTGACGTTGTCGGGCAGCCGGCCATTGACCACATCCCGCGCGTAGGCCAGCTCGGGAATGTGCCCGAACAGCCGTTCCGCGAAAGGCTGGATGAAGCGCTTTTCCAGGGACGACTTGCCGGCGGGCGCGAGCGGCGAGATCGCGGTCACGATATGCAGTTTCAGCCCGGGGTCGGCCTTGGCCCGGGCGTAGAGGGCATTGGCCAGATGAATGGGTTTCCCCAGTCCCAGGGGTAATCCCAGGATAATGTCACGCCCCACCCGTTCGATAATGGCATCGACACAAGCATCGGGCCGGGGAAACACAATCGGTGCAACCGCCATAAATCTCTCCTTGACCAGAGCGGGACGTCATCCGGTGAATCGACCGGAAGGCCCATCGTTCAGTGCCAAAAGATCATCACATGAGGGCGGCGGCGGGACAACGTTTTCAGGGGAAAATCGGTAGGCGAATCAGGCCGGTTGGCTCAGAAATCCCACTTCAGGTTCAGGCAGGCGCCGTCACCCTGATCGATCAGTGCCAGGCCGTGATCGGCCTGAAAGCTCTCGGATGCGTAGCGTTTGCCGTCATCGTCGGTGCGTGAGAAACGCCACTGCAGCAGCCGTGAGCCCAGTTCGACCGCGGCATCCACATCGTCCTGCTGCAGATCGTCCGGCATGGTGTCCTGCGAGGCATAGCGGTTGTCGAAAGCATCCTGACGGTATTCGGCACGTTCGGCCGCATCCGCCTTGACCATGAAGGCCAGCGAGTTGAGAACCAGCAGTAGGAGGAAGATGCGAATGACCATGGAGACGCCCGAAAATGCCCGATATCTATTCAAATTGGTTAGACATTAGTCTATCAATGAACGATCTGTAAAATGTGATTTAACGCAAACTTTGACGGCAATCCGGCGTCCGGCGGCCACTTTTTTGTCAATAAACGGTCACGCCATGTAACGTTATTTTTCAAGCCTGCCCAAGTGCGGCTAATCGGACCGTTTTGACAGCCAATCCGCACTGATCCGCCAGGTGTTTTCCGGCGCACTGGCACCGGCAAAAACGCCGGCGTGACCGCCTGGAACCACGCAGAATTCCCGGTCCTCTGACGCGACGATATCCATCACCTTGTGGGCAGCCGGCACCCTCACCAGCTTGTCGGTTTCTCCGGCAAACGCCAGCAACGCGCAATCAATGCGATCAAACGTGGCCTTTTCTCCACCCAGCCGGATGCTGCCCCGGGCCATGCGGTTGTTGAGCGCCATGTGGACCACCATGCCCTTGATGGTCTCGCCCGGATAATCAACCATGTCGTTGAACCACTTCTGCATGGTGCTGTGCACCTTCACGTAATCCCGGTCCCACAGATTGACGGCCAGCTCCAGGGAACTGACCAGGCTTCCGACCGGATTGGTCAGTTTGAACGCCAGGGCATTCATCCAGCCCGGAATGTGGAAATAGCGCGCCGGCAGGTCCAGAAGGGACACGTTAAGTACGCCGGAAACGATCTGGGCCGGCCGATAAACCGCAGACAGGAAGCCGCCGGCGATTCCCATCTGATGCATATCCACCGGGCTGGCCACCGTCACCATATTGCGGATGTGACGATCGCCGGAGGCCGCCGCATACATCAGCGACAGCAGTCCGCCCATGCAGTAGGCGAAGATGGACACATCGGCCTGACCGCTGTCCTCCCGAACCGCTTCAAGAGCAGCCGGCATCCAGTCGAGCACGTAGGTTTCCAGGGAGAGATCGCTGTGATCGGCCGTCACCTCGCCCCAATCCACCAGATAGACGTCAAAGCCCCTGGCCAGCAGGTAGCGCACCAGCGACCTCTGCGGCAACAGATCGAAAATCATGGAGGTAGCGGCCAGCGGCGGCACCAGCAGGACCGGCACCCGGAAACGGTGCGGCGATACCGACAGCGGTTCGTTGCCAACCTGGACTTCGTCAACGCCGAGAGGCTGGTAATGACGAACGCTCATGATGCCGTCACGATGAATCGTGCGGTACGGCGTCTGGTTGGAAATGTTGAAGTTGTCCGAAAACAGGCGCCGTTCCACCGAATGGATGGCAGCCGAGAGCAGTTTGCCGGTAAGACTGTCTTTGCGACGCGGGCGCATCAGGTATTCCGTTATTGTTATCAGCCGTGTTGCGATGATGCGTCAGCCGCCCCGGGCGCGCAATGGCACCGGGCACGGCTGGATCGTGCGGTTCCGGCCAATCGCTGGCCGAACAGCCCGCTACGGGCAGGGGTAGGTGAATTCAGCGTGCAGGTCTTCAATCGCCTGCAACACGTCGTCCGAGAGCGTCACCTCCGCCGACGCCACGTTTTCCTGCAACTGCGCCATGGTGGTGGCGCCGATAATGTTGCTGGTCAGGAAGCTTCGGCTGTTCACGTAGGCCAGCGCCAGCTGCGTCAGGCTCAGACCGTGCTGCGCCGCCAGTTCAGCGTAGGCCCGGGTGGCCGCATCGGCCCGCTCACCGTTGTAGCGCTGGAAACGCTCGAACAGGGTCAGGCGGGCGCCGTCCGGCTTCTGGCCGCCCAGGTATTTGCCGGACAGCACGCCGAACGCCAGCGGCGAATAGGCCAGCAATCCCACATCCTCTCGATGGGCGATTTCCGCACCGCCCACCTCGAACGAGCGGTTCAGCAGGTTGTATGGATTCTGGATGCTCACGGGCCGTGGCCAACCGTGCTGCTCCGCCAACTGCAGGTAGCGCATGGTACCCCAGGGTGTTTCATTGGACAGGCCGATATGGCGGATCTTGCCTTCCTGCACCAGCTCAGCCAGGGCTTCCAGCGTCTCCTCGATCGGGGTCGCCTGCTCGTCGGCGTTATGCTGATAGCCCAGCTTGCCGAAAAAATTGGTGTTCCGATCCGGCCAGTGCACCTGGTACAGGTCGATGTAGTCGGTTTTCAGCCGCTGCAGGCTCGATTCCACCGCCGCGCGAATATGAGGCCGTGTCAGGCGCGGCCCGTCACGCAGATAGTCCAGACCGTTGCCCGGACCGGCGACCTTGGAGGCGATGATCAGGTCGTCCCGGCGACCACGCTGGTGCAACCAGTTGCCCAGGCAGCTCTCGGTCGCGCCCTGGGTCTCTTTACGCGGCGGCACCGGGTACATTTCGGCGGCATCGATAAAGTTGATGCCATTGGTCGTCGCGTAGTCCAGCTGTTCGAACGCCTCGGCTTCGTTATTCTGCTGGCCCCAGGTCATGGTCCCCAGGCAGATCAGGCTGACCTCGAGGTCGGTACGTCCCAACTTGCGCATTTGCATATCTACATCTCCAAAGCCGGTGCATTGTTCAACGGAATGTCACGGGGCTGTCGTCTAACTGTCATCTGGCCTTTCCATAGTGGAATGAGCGGCAACGGCGCACCCTGAGCGCGCGTTGCTCCAGAGATTCACCCGGACTCGCTGGCAGGAAAGCGTACTGACTATACCCCAAACCATCCAGCCGGCCCGAGTCGCCGTCATGACGGAGCGCACTTGATCGAGCGTCAGCGACACATCGCCATCGTCACCGAGACCTTCCCGCCGGAAATCAACGGCGTGGCCCACACCCTGGGCAAACTCTGCGAGGGCCTGCGCAGCCGCGGCCATCGGTTGTCGGTGATCCGCCCACACCAAAAGGGCGAGAGCAAATCAGCCGCATCGCCCGGCATCGATCAGACCCTCACCCTGTTTGGCCTGCCCCTGCCCGGCTACCCAGAGCTGCAGTTCGGACTGACCCGGGCCGGACGACTGGTTCGTCACTGGCAGAAGTCGCGACCCGATGTCGTCTATGTCGCCACCGAAGGCCCCCTGGGCCTCGCGGCATTGAATGCAGCCCGCCGTCTGCAGATTCCGGTCTGCTCCGGCTTCCACACCAATTTCCATCAGTACAGCCAGCACTACCGGGCTGGCTGGCTGAAGAAAGCGATCGAAGGCTACCTGCGCTGGTTCCACAACCGGACACAACTCACCCTGGTGCCGACACGCTGCATGCAGTCGAGGCTGCATCGCATGGGTGTCGATCCGGTGGCGGTCTGGAGCCGCGGCGTGGATTGTGAGCGCTTTGCACCGGCCCGTCGGGACAAAGCCCTGCGGGAAAGCTGGCACCTCGGCGATCGCGACCTCGGGGTCATTTACGTAGGCCGCCTGGCGGCGGAGAAGAACCTGACGCTGGTGGTGTCCACCTTCGAGCGTCTGCGTCACATCCACCCACGCGCCAAACTGATCCTGGTCGGCGACGGGCCGCTGCACCGACGCCTGCAGGAACGCCATCCCGACTACATCTTCTGCGGCATGCAGCGAGGCGATGCACTGGCCCGCCACTACGCATCGGCCGATCTGTTCCTGTTTCCCAGTAAGACAGAAACTTTCGGCAACGTGGTCACTGAAGCCATGGCCAGCGGCCTGGCCCTGGTAGCCTTCGACGACGCGGCCGCCAGCGAGCACCTGCGCCATGAGGAAAACGGCATGAAAGTGCCCCTCGACGACGCCGCCGGCTTTGTCGAAGCGGCCCTGCGGCTGGCGGATCAGCCGTCGCTGGTCAGCCGACTGCGTAGCCAGGCCCGCCTGGATGCCCTGGATATCCACTGGCCCGGACTGGTCGAACAGTTCGAAAACATCGTGTTCAATCTCCGTTACCGGGAGAAACGTCATGCCGGCAAGCAAAGCGTCTCGCTTCTTTGAACGGGTCGACCAGCGGGAATTCCTGCTGTGTCAGAGCATCAACGGTTGCCTGCGCTACCGTTTCGTCCTGCCCTACTTCCGGGTGGTGAGCCGACTGGGTGACGGCTGGTTCTGGTACGCCCTGATCCTCGCCCTGCCCATCCTGCATCCACAGGCCGGCCTTGCGCTCGCACTGCTGATGGCAGCGACTGGCGGCGTCTGTACCCTGACCTACAAGGGGTTGAAGAAAACCCTGATCCGCGAGCGACCGTTTATTTCGTTCCCGGCGATCCATTGCGGCACACCGCCTCTGGACCGCTACAGCTTCCCGTCCGGCCACACGCTGCATGCGGTCTGCTTCAATACGCTGCTGGCCATGACGCTGCCGGACCTGGCCCTGCTGATCCTGCCCTTCACGCTGAGTGTGGCGGCGTCCCGCGTGGTCCTGGGCCTGCACTATCCCAGCGACGTGCTGGCCGGTGCCGTAATTGGAGGGAGCATGGGAACCATGGCGTCTTATGCCCTGCCGACGTTTATGCTGCTCGCCTGATCAGCCGGTTTACTCAAACAGACGTAACTGGCGCGTTGGCGCCGCGTCATCGCGGAAGCGCACCCCCAGCCCCAGCAGACGTACCGGCCGGTCGGCCTGCTTGTAAAGCTCTTCCAGCAACGGCTGGAAATCCTCCGCGGCCGGGACCTCGATACGATCCCGCACCCGCTCCAGTGTGTGGGTGGAAAAGTCGCTGTAGCGCAATTTGACGAACAGTTTGTGGATCGGCCGGTCGGACTTGCGGCTCAGGCGGCGCTCCAGATCCTGCACCAGCGACGCCATCACGCGATAGCAGGCCTCGCGATTGGGCAAATCCTGGGAAAACGTCCGTTCCACCGACACCGACTTGGCGATCCGGGTCACCGTCACCGGTCGGTTATCCTCACCTCTGGCCATGTGATAGAGACGGGCGCCGTGGCGGCCGAAGCGCTCCACCAGATCCTCCCGGCTGAATTGCTGCAGTTGGCCGCAGGTGGTCGCGCCCATCTCGTGCAGTTTGCCGGCGGTGACTTTGCCGACACCGAACAGTTTTTCCACCGGCAGGTTGACCACGAACGCGTCCACATCCTCGGGCCGGATCACGAACAAGCCATCGGGCTTTTCCCAGTCACTGGCGATCTTGGCGAGAAATTTGTTGGGCGCCACACCGGCCGACACCGTAATGCCCACCTTTTCCCGCACCTGCTCACGCAGGTAGCGCGCCATCAGCGTGGCACTGCCTTTATGATCCTCGACGTCGCTTACATCCAGGAAGGCCTCGTCCAGGGACAATGGCTCGATGAGATCGGTCAGTTCCCGAAAAATGGCCATTACCTGCTGCGACACCGCCCGGTAGCGCGCCATATCCACCGGCACAGTGACCAGATCCGGACAGCGCCGACGCGCCTCGGCACCCGGCATGGCCGAGTGGATGCCGTATTCCCGGGCCAGATAGTTGCAGGTGGACACGACGCCACGCGCCCCACCGCCACCCACGGCCAGCGGCACAGTCCGCAGCGACGGATCGTCCCGCATTTCCACCGCCGCATAAAAGCAGTCGCAGTCCAGATGAATGATTTTGCGTTGTGCCATAACCCCGGGCTAACCTGCCAGATCGAATGGCTGTATATTTATACAGACTTGTATCTTACCGCTGTATGCCGAGAATGTCAGGATTCATAAACAGGAGGTGCCTAGTGTCTGACCGGACCCCAAACCAAACCGAAATCGAAGCGGCGGTGTTTCGTCGGCTGGTTGAGCATCTACGCACCCACACCGACGTCCAAAACATCGATCTGATGAACCTGGCCGGATTCTGCCGTAACTGCCTGTCCAAATGGTACCGCGCCGAAGCCGAATCCCGCGGCCAGGAGCTGTCTGACCCGGAAGCCCGGGAACGCATCTACGGTATGCCCTACGAGGAGTGGAAGGCCCGCTACCAGACCGGTAGCAAGCAGCCCACCGGCAAGTCGGACCAATGATGGATTTCCAGAACGCCCTGCGCATCCATCTTGCGGCCCTGGACGCAGGTCGTTCCGATTTCGAGGACACCCTGGCGCTGGTGGACCGTTTCTTCGAGTTCACCCCGACCGCGTTTCGCAACGGACTTCTGGAAAATCGCCCCGACGAAAACGGCGGCTCCTGCCGCATCTTCGCCCTGGGCCAACTGGCTGGTCTGGCCGAACAGCAAACTTTGGCGTGTTTCGGGCGCCATTACCGCACCGTAATGGATGATCCGTCCGGAAGCAGCCACGCTAACATCAGACAATTCATGAGCACCGGCTGGTCGGGCATTGCGTTCGACGGGCGGGCGCTGGTCTTCCGGGCGTCGCCGCTCGACTCCCCGGATTCCGAATCCACCGACGATAACACCAACCACGGAGAAGGACGCTGATGCCGGAAGCGGACGCCACTCAAACCAGTCAATGCTTCCAGCTCAAGGGCGCGAACGTCTCGCTGACCGCCCTGGAACTGCATTTCTTTGAGGAAGACGCCTTCGAGGAAACCCTGCGCGACAAGATCCGCCAGGCGCCGGGCTTTTTCCGGGACATTCCGCTGGTCGTGAGCCTGGAAAAATACGAAGGCCCGACGGCCGAGTTGGACTTCTTCAAACTGATTGGCATCTGCCGCCGCCACAACATCCATGTGGTTGCGGTTCGCGGGGGCGACGACGACCAGCGACGGTTGGCCCGAAATGCCGCCTTGGCGCTGCTGCCGGCCACCGCACAGCGCGAACCCCGGGCGCCGGAACCGGCCGAACCCGCGGTTGAGGAAGCGGCGCCGACCACGCCCGATCCAGCGCCAACCGCCGCCGGTCCTGCTCCGGCGGCGGCTCGGCTGGTCACCCAGCCAGTCCGCTCCGGCCAGCAGGTCTATGCACCTGAAGGCGACCTGATTATCCTGGCGCCGGTTCAGGCCGGTGCCGAAGTTCTGGCCGCCGGCAACATCCATGTCTACGGCCCGTTGCGCGGTCGCGCCCTGGCGGGTGTGCACGGCCTCTCAGAAGCGCGGGTTTTCTGCCAATCACTGGAAGCAGAGCTTGTCTCCATTGCCGGACACTATAAAATCTCGGAAGATCTGCAGGAACACGGCTGGAAGCAGGCTGTACAGCTCCAGCTCAAGGATGATTTGCTGGTGGTCACGCCACTCGACAAATAGGACACCCGACAACGGGCTCCGAATAATAAGCCTCCGGCTCGATACCAGAGAGGCCGGAAACAGGGAATCGCCCTACCGGGCCATTGAATTGATAGAACGCTTCACTTTCAGCTAACAGGACTGCAACCTTGGCTAAGATAATCGTCGTTACCTCAGGTAAAGGTGGCGTGGGCAAGACCACAACCAGCGCCTCGATCAGCACCGGCCTGGCGCGTCGCGGCTTCAAGACCGTAGTCATCGACTTCGATGTGGGCCTGCGCAACCTCGATCTCATCATGAACTGCGAGCGTCGTGTGGTGTACGACTTCGTCAACGTGATTCAGGGCGAAGCCTCCCTCAACCAGGCGCTGATCAAGGATAAGCGGGTTGAAACCCTCTACATCCTGCCCGCCTCCCAGACGCGTGAGAAAGAAGCGCTGACCCAGGAAGGCGTCGAGAAGGTTTTGAACGAGTTGGCCGAAACCTTCGACTACATCGTCTGCGACTCCCCGGCCGGAATCGAGCACGGCGCGCAGATGGCGCTTTATTACGCCGACGAGGCGATCGTTGTCACCAACCCGGAAGTTTCCTCGGTGCGCGATTCGGATCGCATCCTGGGCATTCTGCAGAGCAAGTCCCGGCGTTCGGAGATGGGGCTGGATCCCGTCAAGGAACACCTGCTGCTGACCCGCTACAACCCGGACCGCGTCGATCGGGGCGAGATGCTGTCGGTCGGCGACGTGGAAGAGATCCTCGCCATTCCGCTGCTGGGTGTCATTCCGGAGTCCCAGATCGTTCTGAACGCGTCGAACCAGGGGCTCCCGGTCATCCTGGAAGACGACAGCGATGCCGGCCAGGCCTACGAGGATGCGGTGGGCCGACTGCTGGGAGAAGAGCGCGAGCACCGCTTCCTGACTGCGGCCAAAAAGGGATTTTTCTCACGCATGTTCAAGGGGTGACGCCGAATGAGTTTTTTCGACTACTTCAAGAGTAAGAAGAAGAACACGGCAAATGTCGCCAAGGAGCGATTGCAGATCATCGTCGCCCATGAACGTGGCATGCGGGATCAGCCGGACTACCTGCCGCAGTTGCAGCAGGAACTGATTGCCGTGATTCGCAAGTACGTGCAGATCGATGACGACATGGTGCAGGTCGAGCTGGATCGCAATGACGATTGCTCGGTACTGGAACTGAACGTCACCCTGCCCGAACACCAACAGTAGACCATCCGGACCGGCGCGCCTCGTGTCGGTCCGTGATTCGCCTACCAGCGGGCAAAATGATCCTCCATCAGCCCGCGCATGCCTGACACCGCCACCCGTTGCCCGTCGTTGCCCACAACATGGCCGTTGAACGTCCCCGCGTATTGGCGGAAATTGGACGCCAGCAGCCCCACATTCAGTTTCTCTCGCCGCACGCCGGCCGGTTCAAACGTGAGGTCGACGCGCCCGTCGGACGTGGTGACCCGCCAGGCGGAATCCGGCGCATAACGATCGAACTCGAACCGGGCCAGATCCAGCTTGATGAGTGTCCCATCCAGCCACAGGGCGTTTTCGGTCACGCCGGTCTCGTTGACGCCCGCGGCCAGGTTCAGACCGACAACCGTGCCGTCATCCGCCGTTCCGGCCAGACAGGCCCAGTTCCAGGCCGTTTCCCGGCGCATGAAACCCGCACTCCAGTCGATGGTGCCGCGCATGCGCTCATCCATCGCATACACCCGTTCGCCCCAGCGAGCCCCACCGCTCACCGCCAGACCGGCCGATTTACGGGTGAAGACCCAGCCGTCATAGCCGGCGCGACTGCAGACCCGCAGAGGAGCCGAGTCACCGCTCAGCGTCAGGTTCAAAGACACATCGCCCGCTGACAGCTCAACATGTCGCTGGTGCCCGTCACCCTGGATATCGATGCGCGTCCTGCCCCGATGAAAGCGGCCATGGCCATGCTCCGGATACTGATCGCAATCGGTGCCCAGCGCCAGCGGACTGAGCCAGCTCTGCTCGCGCATCTCGCCAGTACGGAAATCAAAGATATAGAAGAAGGCGTTGCTGACCAGCCTCAGGTCCACCACCGCCAGCCCCATCAGCCAGTCTGGTCCCATCGCGCTGATGAACTGGAACTGATTGAATCGCCAATACCGGGCCACCCGTGAACGCGGTCGGTCCATCATCGAGCGCAGGTCAAAATCGCAATAGTTAACGTGGTCAATCGGTGTATCGAGAACACCGGTAAGGGGCTGTCCGGAGGGCTGGATCAGGTCCATGAGTCGTTGTTGTCCTTATTCTGACAGCGCCCGATCAGGCCGATGGGGACAGCGCTCGGCGGATCCCCAAAACTGCCGGTCAGGTATCATTCTGGCGTTTAAAGCGCGTGTTATCGTACCGCCCACTATCGCCGAAAAGAAGGATCCCCCGTTGAGACTGACGACACGCACACGCTTTTCCCTGCTGCTGACCGCCCTGCTCACACCGGCTTTGGGCCATGCCGGCGCCCTGCCGCCACTGGACGCGGACTGGCAGCTGCAGAAGGAGGACGACAACATCCGCATCTACACCACGGAGGTCAAGGACTCGGATTTCGAGGCCTTCAAGGCGGTGGCGGACCTGGACGTGTCCATGGCGGAGCTGATGGCGGTGATGATCAATCCCGAATCCTGCCTGGAATGGGTCCACAACTGCGCGGCGTCGGAAGCCTTCGGGGATGGCAACTTCCATGACCGCTACGCTTACTCCGTCAACGACATGCCCTGGCCAGTGCAGGATCGCGACTACGTCCTGCGCATTCGCACCCATGGCGACCGGCAAAGTGGCGTGGTGGAAATGGATCTGAATGCCGTCCCCGGGGCGCGGGCGGAAGATGACGACTACGTGCGCGTGGATAAATCGGACACCCTGTATCGCTTTGAGCCCCTTGGACCGCAACGCACCCGCATGACCTGGGTCCAGCACACCGAACCCAACGGCGCCATCCCCAGCTGGCTGGTGAACTCACTGGTGATCGACATCCCCGTCAAATCCATGCGCAGCCTGGAAAAGGTCGCGCACAAGCCCCGCTATGCGGGCTACCGGCTCGTCTACAACGACCAGGGCGAACTGGTGAATGTGGTCAAATCGGGTCACGCGGAGGGTGACGACGATTAGAAGAGCGTATAAGCTTCCAGTTAGAATCCTGAATAGGATGCAGGTGAAAGGCACCGGAAGAGCGCCGCACCTGTTGGTACACCAGGGGCCTGAAGCAGTCCAGCTGGACGGGACGCCAACACCGGTTTAAAGGCCCCACGCGTCAGAGCAGGATAGCGATAATGACGGTTCTCGCACGCGAGATCATGACACCCAGTGTAAAAGCAGTCCCCCAGTCCTGGACGATGGACCAGTTCACCCGGTTCCTTACCGACCACGAAATCACCGGCAGCCCCGTCACCGATGATGAGGGCCGTATCATCGGCATTGCCACCCTCAAGGACGTGGCCGAATTCCGCTGGTCGTCTTCCCGCCCCTCCGATGCCGAACAACAGTTGACGCCGGAAGAGCAGAAGGAAGCCCGCCGCCTGCGCATGTTCATCTTCGAGGAAATGGGCAAACTGCCGGTGGAAGTCCGGGACATCATGACCCCGATTGTCGTCTCGGTCGCCGAGGACACCCCCGTGCGGGAAATTGCCGACCTGATGATGGAAGAACACCTGCACCGCATCTTTGTTACTCACGAAGGAGAAGTCACCGGCATCATAACCACCTACGACATGCTGAAACTGATCTCCGACAACTCGCTGACACAGCGCTGCCTGCTATGACAGAAACGGCAACGCGTGCCCACGCGTCTGCGGAGAACGATCAAAACGTCCATTGCGAGGTATCGAGCCCTATGCCCTCAGCACCGCAAGAGCGGAAAAAGATGTACGTCCTCGACACCAACGTCCTGATCCACGACCCCAACGCCCTGCTCAATTTCGAAGAACACGATGTGATCATTCCCATGACCGTTCTGGAGGAGCTGGACAGTCTGAAGTCCGGTAAACAGGCGGTTGCGGCGGATTGCCGCCAGGCCATCCGCAATATCGACAAACTCCTGGGCGACGCCACCCCGAAGGATATCGAACGCGGCGTGCCCATTGTCCGGGCCCGCAAGGCGGACCCGCTGGGCACGCTGTCGATCCTGATGAGCACCGAACACTCGAGCAATCACGCCCTGCCCGAGCACCTCAACGACAACAAGATCATCAACACTTTAGCGGCACTGCAGGCCCGCAACACCGACCGGGACATCATCCTGGTCAGCAAGGACATCAACATGCGCCTGAAGGCGCGCGGCTTCGGCGTGGAGGCACAGGACTACCACAACGATCAGCTGCTGGACGATATCGACCTGCTCCCGAAGGGCTACCGGGAATTCAGCGGGTCGTTCTGGGACACCATCAACAAGGTGGAAACCGTACAGCGCGAAGGGGTCACCGAGCACATCCTGCGGCGCGAAGAGGAACTGGCCAAACTCAACATCAACGAGTTCGTGCTCGACGAGCAGGGCTTCGTCGGCAAGGTCGTGGATATCGAAGAGGATCGTCTGGTCCTGCAGGACCTGCACCAGCAGGATCTGCTGAACCGGGAGGTCTGGGGCCTGGTGCCGCGGGACATCTACCAGGCGGTGGCCCTGAACCTGCTGATGGATCCGGATGTCCACCTGGTCAACCTGACCGGTTCTGCCGGCTCCGGTAAAACCATCCTGGCCCTAGCCGCCTGCATCGAGCTGACCGTCGCCAGCAAGACCTACAAGCGCATCATCGCCACGCGAAGCACCCAGGGGCTGGACGAGGACATCGGCTTCCTGCCGGGCACCGAAGCGGAGAAGATGGAGCCCTGGCTGGGCGCGATCGTCGATAACCTGGAGGCGCTGCACGAAGACGACGAGAACATGACCGCCAGCGTGGACTACATCCTGTCCAAGGTGCCGCTGCACTTCAAATCGCTGAACTACATTCGCGGGCGCAGCTTCCAGCACAGCCTGATCATCATCGATGAGTCCCAGAACCTGACACCGCACCAGATCAAGACCATCATCACCCGGGCCGGCAACGGCTCCAAGGTGATCTGCCTGGGCAACCTGGCGCAGATCGATACGCCTTACCTGAGCGGCCTGAGCTCCGGTCTGACCTACATGACCGAACGCTTCAAGGGCTTCCGCCATGGTGGGCACATCCACCTGCAAGGAGTACCGAGATCGGCTTTGGCGGAGTTTGCGGAAGCGAATCTGTAGAGAGGCACCAAGGGACAGGCTGGGTTCCGAGCCCAGCCTGTCCCCCGGCCAATGTAGCCGATGCTTTAGCTTCGGAGGCGCCATAGGCGCCCGGGCAGGAGGAATATCAACGTCGGGTCGGAAAAGACGGGGCCCTAGCGGGCCCTCCGAAGCTAAAGCGTCGGCTACATTTCGAATGCAACCCGCCTCGCGAAATCTCTACTTCTCCCGATCGTCCCAAGGATGCACCGGCAACACCGCCTCGGTCACCTCCGAATCGAACTTGGAGCGGAAATAGTCCATCGCCTTCTCCGCTTCCGCCAGTTCCTCAAAGCGGGCGATGTGATAGATCGCCTCACCTTCGTTCACCAGCGGCAGGTTGTTCATGCCGATGACGATGCCGGACACCGATGCCAGCAGTGCGGTTTCCGTCTCGCCGAAGGGATCGGCAATCACCGCCAGCTTCTGCCCTTTTCGCACCCGCTGCCCCAGGCGCACGATCGGCCGCATGATCCCGTCGATGTCGGCCCGCACCCAGGTGGAACTTTCCGCCAGCTCGGACCGTTTCCGGACCTTGATGCGTGAAGCCTTCTGGGGAAGCATCTCCAGCGCCCGCATCACCCGGATAATGCCCCGCACGCCGCTGGAGATGATCACATCGTCGAAACGAAGCGCCTCGCCGCCTTCGAACGTGATAACCGGAATATCCAGTGAATCCGCATACTCACGCAAGGTGCCTTCGCGAAGGCTGGCATTCAGGATCACCGGTGCCCCAAAAGCCTCCGCGATACGGATCGTTTCCGGGTTTTTCAACTCCGCGCGAACCTGCGGCAGGTTGAAGCGGTGGATCGCGCCCGTGTGCAAATCGATGATGTGAGTGACGCTCTCCATAATCTGGGTGCGGAACAGGTAGGCGATCCGACCGCCCAGGGAGCCGGTCTCCGACCCCGGAAAACACCGGTTCAGATCACGCCGGTCCGGCAGGTAGCGAGTGCGCTGCACAAAGCCGAACACGTTGACGATGGGCACCGCGATCAGCGTGCCGCGCAGGTGGCGTAACGCCCCGTAACGCAGGACCCGGCGGATGATTTCCACACCGTTGATCTCGTCGCCGTGGATGGCCGCGCAGACCAGCATCACCGGGCCATCGCGCCGGCCGTGAACCACTTCCACGGGAATATGCAGCGGCGTATGGGTGTAGAGCTTGGCCACCGGCACTTCAACGGTCTGTCGTGACCCGGCGGGGATTTCGTGTCCCGCGATCTTGAATGGGGCGCGCGCCATCGTCAGCCTCTCCCTTTGGTCCGTGTCTTCCACGGCTTCTGGTTCTTTTCCGTCCAGTCGACGATCATGCCCGCCACGTTCTTGCCGGTGGCGGTCTCAATACCTTCCAGGCCCGGTGACGAATTCACTTCCATCACCAGCGGCCCACGGCTGGAGCGCAGCAGATCCACCCCGGCCACGTTCAGGCCCATGGCCTTGGCGGCCGCAATCGCCGTACGGCGTTCTTCGGGAGAGATACGGACCAGGGAGGCCGTGCCGCCGCGATGCAGGTTGGAGCGGAATTCGCCCTCGCCCGCCTGGCGCTTCATGGCCGCAATCACCTTGTCCCCAATCACGAAACAGCGGATGTCGGCCCCGCCGGCTTCCTTGATGAACTCCTGCACCAGGATATCCGCCTTCAGGCCCATAAAGGCCTCAATCACACTTTCCGCCGCCTTGCGGGTTTCCGCCAGCACCACGCCGATGCCCTGGGTGCCCTGCAGCAGCTTGATGACCACCGGCGAGCCGCCCACCATGCGGATCAGCTCGGGCACGTCATCCGGCTTGTTGGCGAATCCGGTCACCGGCATGCCCACGCCCTTGCGTGCCAGCAGCTGCAGCGAACGCAGCTTGTCCCGGGAGCGGCTGATGGCCACGGACTCGTTGACCGGGAACACCCCCATCATCTCGAACTGGCGCAGCACGGCGGTGCCGTAAAACGTCACTGACGCACCAATGCGCGGGATCACCACATCGAAATCGTCCAGGATTTCCTTTCGGTAGTGGATCTCCGGATTGGCGGAGGTGATGTTCATGTAGCAGTGCAGGCAGTCGATTACCCGCACATCATGCCCGCGGTTAATCCCCTCTTCGACCAGTCGGCGGGTGGAGTACAGGGACTTGTTGCGAGAAAGCACGGCAATCTTCATTTAGAGCTCCCAGGGGCCGGATCACCGGCCAGATAAGAGTGTTCGGGAACGACCAGCGCACGGCCGGACATGGCGGTGCGCCCCAACAGCATGCGGAAGCGCATGGTATCGCGGTTGGTCAGGGTCATTTCAATGGGCCAGTGGGCTTCGCCCACCACCACGTTCGTGCTGATCACCAGACGTTGCTCGCGGTGGCCGCCGGAATCCGAGACCATCCGTTCGTCCAGCACCAGGGCATCGCATTCCACCACCGAGTGCAGGTTGTTCTGTTCCGGGTGGACCCAGAATCGGACACGGCGCTCTCCCTTCTCCGTGTAGGGTTCCATTCGAAACGTGTGCAAACAGGAGGTGCGTGCTCCGGTGTCGATCTTTGCCTTGATGCGATCGATACCCAGATCGGGCAGGCCCAACCATTCGCGCCAGCCGAGTGGCGTCAGCGCCAGGGGATCAACGTTCTTCTTGCTTGTCGTCATCGGTTCCTTCCTGTCGGTTCTTCTCCGGAATCAACTGCACCTGGAAAGGCGCTGAGGCGCTGCCCGCGTGAACGCTCGTCTGCGGAAAAGGAATCTCAATGCCTTCCCGGTCAAACAGGGCCTTGATGGCCTCCATCATGGAACTGCGGCCTTCAAGCACCTTGTCGGCCGGGACCCAATACGAAAACTGCAGGTCTACCGAGGATGGGCCGAAACCGGTGGTCAGGACAAACGGCTTCGGTTCCTCCAGGCAAGCCGGATTGTCGCCAGCCAGCCCCAGCAGCAAGGTCTGAACGCGCTTCAAATCCTCCCGATAGGCCACGCCAACGTTCAGGTCGAGGCGGCGAATCGGGAAGCGCGAGCGGTTAATGACCCGCGTCTTGATCAGCGTTTCGTTGGGAATCCTGACGTACAGGTTGTCCGCCGTTCGCAATTTAACGCTGAGCATGTCGATCCCGATCACCTCGCCGATGGTCCCATCCACTTCGATGAAGTTACCAATCTCGAACGGCTTCTCCACCAGCAGGAACAGTCCGCTGATCATATTCGAGGCGGAAGTCTGGGAGGCGAAGCCAATGGCAACGGTAAGAATGCCGGCCGCCCCCAGCAGGACGTCCGGCGCGAAACCGGCTTCCCGCAGTGCCGCAATGATAAAGATGACAAAGACAGCATAGAACACCAGCCGTCCGAACATCGCCGTCACATGCCTCGAGGAGCGGCTGCTCAACAAACCACCCATTCCTCTCGAAGCCAGGCTCGCCAACACAAACCCCAGCGCCAGCAGGATGGCCACCCGGATCCAGGCAAACCAGTCGATACCGCCCAACTCCGTGGTCAGCGCTTGTCCAATTCCGTCCAACAATCGTCTCCTATCCGAAAATCCGGTCCAGCGCCTTGGTCAGCACGCCCCGGTCATAGCGCATGCGACCGGCCGCGAGCATCTCGCAGGCGCCGGCTTCCGACGGCAAACGCCGAGAAATCCGCATGGCCGCATGCTCCATATCGGTGTCGCAGGTTACGGTCACCCGGGGCGTCCAGAGCTGGCCGCGATCGTTCATGTGCAGCGACAGATATTGTGTCGGCAGACTGAAGCGCTCCAGCAGCAGGGGCTCCGGCCGCCGGTTGCAGATCCGCACCGGGCTGATGGCGCGCCACGGCCGCTTGGGCACCGCATCCAGCACCAGCCGGGCGTAGGTGGGCGCTGTGTAGCACAGTTCGCCGTCCATCGTGGATCGGCCGACCCAGGTCAGCGACGGCTCTGCCAGCGGCAGCTCGATCAACTGGGTTCGTGTATTGCCCACCAGGATGCGCAACCACACCAGGGTCGCCACGTAGATGGTGCACTCACGGCCGGCCGGCAGGGTCAGCGGCTGATAGGGGCGGATCATGGTCGGCCGGTCCGCCAGCGCCGGCATGAACAGCACGTCGCCCCCCTCATCCGGGCGGATAAAGCGGTGCTGCTTGACTTCGCTGCCGGGCAGGACGTGGCTGACCAACTGGCGCCAATCGGTCCGGTCCGTTTCACCGGCATCCCGCTCCCAGCGGACCTGCCATTCATTGTCGAGCAGCGTCACCCAGAGCCGGGTTTCACTGAGTTCGTGTTTCTGGGTCTGGCCGGACTGCAGCGCAAAAGCGTGATTCCAGCGGCCGGGGGCATCCTGTGCCTGCTCCATGGTCTGTCGTGTGTCTCGCTTGAAATGGGGATGGGCGGTTCCTGGCGCACTATTTAGACCGGAACGCGGACTCGCTCAAGTAAGCATTAATCCCCATGGGGAGTTGCCCATAAAATCCAATAATTTCATTTAACTATAATCCAAACATCCGGGGGCCGCGAATACATGGGGTAGCATTGGCTCACGGCAACTCAGTGAAAGGACATGACATGACGCAGCTCGCCTGGTTCCGCAACGATCTCCGGGTCGCCGACAACCCCGCCCTGGTGGCCGCCTGTGCTGGTGACGGGCCGGTGGAAGCCTGCTTCCTGATGACGCCGGGCCAATGGACCGAGCACGACTGGTCGCCGGCGCGTGTGGCACTCGTACTCGACCATCTGGAAGATCTTGGCAGGCAACTGGCTGGCCTCGGTATTCCGTTGCACATTCTGGAAGCGGACCGGTTTGACGACAGCCTCGACGCACTGGAAGCCCTCGTACGCGAACGCAACGTGACCACGATCCATATCAACGAGGAGTACGGCGTCAACGAACGGCGCCGGGACAAGGCCGCTCACCAGCGGTTGGCCGACCAGGGTATCGCCTTGCACAAATACCGGGATCAGACCGTTGCGCCGGTCGGCAGCGTGCTGACCCAGCAGGGCGATCCCTACTCGGTGTTCACCCCCTTCTCCCGCCGCTGGTGGGACTGGGTGGAGACCACGCAACCGGAATGCCTGGCCATTCCCGCGCCCCAGGGCCCGAAAATCAAGGCACCGCCACGCCCGACCACACCCGAAGCCTTCCGGAATCCACCGCCGTCATTGGTCGCCGTGGGTGAAGACGCCGCACACCGGGCTCTGATCGAATTCCTGGAAGAACGGGCGGGCCGCTACAAGGAGGATCGGGACTTTCCGTCGATCGACGGCACCAGCCTGGTCTCGCCCTACCTGGCCAGCGGCATCCTGTCCGGCCGCCAGTGCCTGCAGGCTGCGCAGGAAGCCATGCGCCACCAGAAGGACGCGACCGGAATCCGGGGCTGGATCAACGAGATCTGCTGGCGCGACTTCTACGTCCACATCCTCTATCACTACCCGCGAGTGAGCATGCACCGGGCCTTCAAACCGGAAACCGAGGCGCTGGTCTGGAACACCTCCGAGGACCATCTGAAAGCCTGGCAAAATGGCGAGACCGGCATCCCGCTGGTGGACGCCGCGATGCGGCAACTGAAGGAAACCGGCTGGATGCACAATCGTCTGAGGATGGTGACGGCGATGTTCCTGTCCAAGAACCTGTTCCTCGACTGGCGCCAGGGTGAGGCCTGGTTCATGAGCCACCTGGCGGACGGCTTCCTGGCCTCCAACAACGGCGGCTGGCAGTGGAGCGCCTCGACGGGGACCGACGCCGCGCCCTACTTCCGGGTCTTCAATCCGGCGACCCAAAGCGAACGCTTCGATCCGGATGGTGCCTTTATTCGCCGCTTTGTGCCGGAGTTGCGGGATCTGGACAACAAGCGCATCCACAACCCCGCAGCCGGTGGCACGGTGCCCAAGGGGTATATCCGGCCGATTGTGGATTTAAAGGAAACGCGGAAAGAGGCGATCGCCCGGTTCCAGGCGTTAAAGGATCAGTGACGCTCGCGACAGACCGGGCAGTCCGGATCGCGGGCGAGTTTCATTTCACGCCACTCCATGCGCCAGGCATCGAGTAGCAGAAGCCGTCCGGCCAGGGAAACGCCCACACCGGCCAACACCTTGATGGCTTCCATCGCCTGGCAGGCGCCAATCATGCCCACCAGCGGTCCGATCACACCGGCTTCGGAGCAGCGCAAATCCTCATCGCCGGTGTCCGGATACAGGCACTGATAGCAGGGCTGCTTCGTATCCCGGGTGTCAAACACGCTGACCTGCCCTTCCCCGCGAATGGCGGCGCCGGACACCAGCGGTACGCCGGCGTTGACGCAGGCGCGGTTGATGGCAAAGCGGGTGGCGAAGTTGTCGGTGCAATCCACCACCAGAGATGCGGCGGCGACTTCCGTACGCAGAGCATCGCCTTCGAGGCGCGATTCGACGGCGTCCACGGTGATCTCCGGGTTCATCGACCGTACGGCTTCCGCCAGACGCCCCGCCTTGGGCTGATCCAGGTCGGCCTGACGAAAAGCCACCTGGCGCTGCAGGTTCGCAACGTCGACCCGATCGTCGTCGGCGATCACCAGATGGCCCACTCCAGCCCCGCCCAGGTAGAGCGCTACCGGGCAGCCCAGGCCGCCGGCGCCCACAATCAGCACGCGCGCCTGCTTGAGACGCAGCTGCCCCTGCACATCCAGCTGCGGCAACAGCAACTGGCGGCTGTAGCGCATCAGCTCGTTATCCGTCAGCATCGTTTTCTCCCTTCTCGATTCTTCCCAGGGTATACCGGTCATTGCTGCCATAATCCCGACCGGTCTCGACCTTACTGAACCCCGCCGCCATAAACAGATCGCGCACGGCCGGGCCCTGATCGAACCCGTGCTCGACCAGCAACCAGCCGCCCGGTCGCAACCAGTCTGGTGCGGTGGCGGCAATTTCGCGGATATCGTCAAGCCCGTCGGCACCCGCCACCAGAGCCGACGCCGGCTCGAAGCGGACATCCCCCTGGTCCAGGTGATGGTCTCTCTCGGCGATGTAAGGCGGGTTGCTGACGATCAGGTCAAAACGGGCCGACGCCAGATCCCGGAACCAGTGGCTGCGACTCACCTGGACCGGCAGGCCCAGCCGCTCCGCATTGCGACGGGCTAATGCGACCGCATCGTCCACCGCATCGGTGGCCTGGACCGACCAGTCCGGCTTCTCACTGGCCAGCGCCAGGGCGATCGCGCCCGTGCCGGTGCCCAGATCCAGGACGCGCGCCTGTTCGGGCAACGGCAGATCCAGGGCGGCTTCCACCAGGCACTCGGTATCGGGGCGGGGAATCAGTGTGCGGTCACTGACCTCCAGCGTCAGTGACCAGAAGCCCTGATGGCCCAGCAGGTGGGCCACGGGATGGCCGGTCATCCGGCGTTCGACGAGGGTATTGAAACGGGCGATATCCGTTGGCGCGACTTCATGTTCTGGCCAGGTGCGGAACCAGGTGGGATTGCGGTCGAGCACCGCTTCCAGCAGCAGCTCGGCATCCAGCCGGGGCGAGTCACCGCCAATACGGGCGGCGGCATCGGCGAGCAGACGGGCGACGGTGTCGGGCGCGTTACTCATCCGCCTGACTGGCCAGCAACTCGGCCTGGCGCTCCTGCTGCAACGGGCCGATCACCGGGGACAGATCGCCGGCAATGATTTCGTCAAGCTTGTACAGGGTCAGGTTGATGCGGTGATCGGTCACCCGGCCCTGGGGGAAATTGTAGGTACGGATCCGCTCCGACCGATCGCCACTGCCCACCAGGCTCTTGCGCTGGGCCGCTTCGGACTGCTGCTGGCGCTCGGTTTCGGCGTCCTGCAGCCGGGCCGACAGCAGACTCATGGCCTTGGCGCGGTTCTTGTGCTGGGACCGCTCGTCCTGGCACTCCACCACAATGCCCGTCGGCAGGTGGGTAATGCGGATCGCGGAATCCGTCTTGTTAACGTGCTGCCCACCGGCGCCGGACGCGCGGAAGGTATCCACCCGCAGGTCCGCTTTGCTGATTTCAATGGCATCCGCCTCGTCGGCTTCCGGCATCACCGCCACCGTGCAGGCGGACGTGTGGATACGGCCCTGGGATTCGGTTTCCGGCACCCGCTGTACCCGATGGGCGCCGGACTCAAACTTGAGGGCACCATAGACCTGGTCGCCGGTCACCCGGGTGATGATTTCCTTGTAGCCACCGTGCTCGCCCGGGCTGTCGCTGATGACTTCCACTTTCCAGCCGCGGTTTTCGGCAAAGCGGCTGTACATGCGGAACAGGTCGCCCGCGAACAGGGCCGCTTCGTCACCGCCGGTACCGGCACGGATTTCCAGGAAGGCGTTCTTACCGTCGTCCGGATCCTTCGGCATCATCAGACGCTGCAGTTCTTCGTCGAGCGCTTCGACTTTCTGGCGGGCGGACGCCAGTTCTTCCTCCGCCATTTCCCGCATGTCGGCATCGCCATCGCGGAGCAGTTCCCGGGCTTCGGCCACATCGTCGTTAGCCCGCTGATAGGCCTGGTAGCACTGGACGACCGGCTCGATGTCCGCGTATTCCTTTGAAAGATCCCGGAAGCGATCCTGATTGGCAATGATGGACGGGTCGCTGAGCAACGCGCTCACTTCCTCGAATCGGTCATTGAGCCGATCAAGTTTGGTCTGAATCGAAGATTTCATGCAGTGTCCAGGTCAGCGGACCCGGGCGGGTCCCGAAAAAACGTGGTCAGATCTTATCATTGAATTGGGGTTGGCGCGCAGGGTCGGACTCATCGGTCGAGTCCGCTGCTGACGGGGGTGCCAGCAGATCATCCTGGGCCCGGCCCAGCTGGTGCAGTTCACGCAGCCAGTAGGTCACTTCGGTGCGGCCTTCCGCGGTGGCCTTGCGCACCTGGACGGACGGTTCGTGCAGCAGCTTGTTGGTGATCCCCCGCGCCAGACTGCGCAGCAGGGTTTCCGGATCGCCGCCGTTACGCAACTGCTTGAGTGCGCGTTCGACTTCCAGGTCGCGCAGGTCCTCGGCATGGTTGCGGTACTGCTTGAGGGTCGATACCGCATCCAGCGCCCGCAGCTGATACAGAAAGTCTTCGGTGCCGGACTCGATCAGCCGCTCGGCTTCCCGCGCTGCCCCTTCCCGGGAGCGGAGGTTGTCCTCGATCACCTGACGCAGGTCATCGACCGCATAGAGATAGACGTCGTCCATCTGCGCCACTTCCGGCTCGATGTCCCGCGGGACCGCCAGATCCACCATGAAATACGGCCGGTGCTTGCGGATTTTCAGGGCGCGCTCAACGGCGCCCTTGCCCAGTACCGGCAGTTGGCTGGCGGTGGAGGCAATCACGATGTCCACGCCGGGCAGATGTTCGGGGATTTCCGACAGCAGGATGCCATGACCGCCGTGTTGCCGGGCCACTTCCTGGGCCCGTTCCAGCGTCCGGTTGGCCACGATCAGGGACGGCACGCCGGCTTCGCGCAGATGGCTGGCCACCAGATCGATGGTGCGGCCGGCGCCGATCAACAGGGCCTTGTTGCGGCGCAGGTCGGAAAAGATATTACGCGCCATGCTCACCGCGGCGTAGGCCACGGACACCGGGTTTTCACCAATGGTGGTTTCCGTGCGGACCCGCTTGGCCACGGAGAAACTCTGCTCAAACAGACGGGACAATAACGAGCCACTGGCCCCGTGGGACCGGGACAGCGCGTAGGCTTCCTTCAATTGGCCCAGAATCTGGGGTTCGCCCAGCACCATGGAATCCAGCCCGGAAGCCACCCGCATCATGTGACGCACGGCTTCGGCGTTGGTGTAGATATAGAAGGACTCGGACAGCTCGTCGACATCCATATCATGGAAACCGGCGATCCAGCGCAGCACAGCGTTCGCGCAATCGTCCTCGGCGGCAAGGAAGAGCTCGGTGCGATTACAGGTGGACAGGATGGCGGCTTCGCTGACGCCAGCCACGACTTTCAGGGCGGAGAAAGCCTCCCCCATGCGCTCCGGGGTGAACGCCACCCGCTCCCTCAGTTCAAGGGGAGCCGTACGGTGATTGATACCCAGAGTCAGTAATGCCATCGAACAGCGCAAACCTGTATAAAAAGCGGGATGTAGGATGCTTCTTAACACGTCATTCTAGCGACGCCATCCCGATGGCGCTACCCGCGGGTTACCGCTACACCACCTACTTTGGTACCGAATCCGCCTTGAAGCGCATGAGAAAACAGTCATTGGGCAAGCGTTTAGCCTTGTGCCATTATAAGCCAGCAATAAGGGAGCCTCTGAGTCACTCCAGAGCATCTCTGGCTTTCGGGGCACTTCACGCTCTGGACTGCGTTTCCAGGTCATGGCGATCCACAACGACCAGCCCCGACCGGAATGCCGCGTCGATTTGCCGCACCAGATCGAGCCGTATTCCCAGCGTGGAGAACCGTCAGGAGTGATTCAGCGGCGCCGGACTCAGGAACTTTTTCCAACGGTTCCGCGAACTTTTACAGGGACGAACTGACAGACGTGACGACACGCGAATGGATTAATCAGAGGTCCCTCAAGCCAATGGCCATCGGACGTACCATGAAACCTGTTTTTTCTGTTGTAACCGTCCTTCTGGGACTCGGGCTCGCAGGCTGCGCCAACCTCTCCGGAACAGACGATCAGACCGATACCGGAAAATCGACCGAACAGCAGGCCGTCACGCCGCCCCCCGAAGACAAGATCAATTACGCCGACTTCGATCAGGACACCCTCTATAGCCTGCTGGCAGCCGAAGTCGCCGCCCAGCGCGGCCGCTATGACGTGACCCTGGTCAATTATGTGGAAGCGGCCAAATCCTCCCGGGACCTTGGCGTGATCAAACGCGCCATGCGGATCGCCCAGTCACTGAACGCCGACAACGCCCAGCTGCAACTGGCCAACCTGTGGCTGGAAGTCGAACCGGACAGTCTTGAAGCCCATCGGGTCGCCGCGATCCAGTATGTGCGCCAGAAGGACTTCGATCTGGCGCTCTATCACATGGAACAGATCCTGGCCCAGGGTGAGGACGCGGATTTTGACGATCTCGCGGCGCTCTCGGCTCGCTTGCCCAAGGAAGATCAGGCGCAATTGCTGGCGCTCTACCAGGATCTGGAAAAACGCCACCCGGACAATCGTGAGATCCAGTACGGCATCGCCCTGCTGCTCAAGTCCCAGGGCGAAACCCAGGCCGCTATGGACAAGCTGGAACCGCTGCTGGACGAATCCGAGCAACCGGCCTTCCAGCCGGCCATCATCCTGCGCGGCGACCTGCTCTACCAGATGGGCCAGAAGAAGGAAGCGCTGGACTACCTGCGCCACCAGTCCCGCCGCTACCCGGACAATCGCAAACTGGGCACCCTGTATGGCCGCATGCTGATCGAAGAACAGCAGATGCAGGCCGCCGAAGACCAGTTCGAGGATCTGATGACGCGTTTCCCGGACGTGCCCGAGTTGCGCCTGTCCTACGCCCTGGTCGCCCTGGAAAACGGCAACACCGATGACGCCAAGGAGTCGCTGCAGATCCTGATCGACAAGGAGCAGCACGTCAGCGAGGCCCACTATTACTTGGGCCGCATTGCCGACGAAGCGGGCGACACGGAGGAAGCCATAGCCCAGTACAGCCAGGTTGGTGAAGGCAACCACTTCCTCCCGGCGGTGTCCCGGGCCACGCACCTGCGAGGCAGCAGCGGCGATCTGGACAACGCCCTGCGGGACCTGCGCGCGCTGCGCCAGCAGATGCCGGACCTGGCCGAGAACCTGTGGCTGGTCGAGGTCAACACCCTGCTCGACCTGGACCAGAATGACGACGCCCTTGGCGCCGCCACCGAGGCCCTGCAAACGTTCCCGGACAACGCCCGTATCCGCTACGCCCGGGCCATGCTGTTCGACCAGATGGGCCGCACCGAAGAAGCGGAAGCCGACCTGCGTCAGATCATCGATACCCATCCGGACAACGCCGTGGCGCTGAACGCCCTCGGCTACATCCTCACCGAGAAAACCGACCGCCTGAAGGAGGCGCGCGAGTTGCTGGAGAAAGCCCTCAAGCTGGATCCGGACAACCCCGCCATCCTCGACAGCGTCGGCTGGGTTCACTTCAAGCTCGGCCACATGGCCCAGGCCCTGGACTTCCTGCGTCGCGCCTACGACGCCTTCCCCGATCCGGAAGTGGCCGCCCACTACGGTGAAGCCCTCTACGTCAGCGGCGACGAGGATCAGGCCCGCGTGATCTGGCGCCGCGCCCTGGACGAACACCCGGACGACACCCAGATCCCCGCCACCATGAAACGGCTGGGTGAGGAGCAGGATCTTTGAGTCGGTACCCGATGACTGTCCTGCGTTACGGCTTTGCCCTGATCCTGACCCTCACATTAGCCGCCTGCGCCAGCGTTCCCAAGGCGCCGCTGCCGGACGGCCTGACCAACCAGCCGCCGGCGGACTGGGCCCAGCGCAGTGCCCAACTGACGCAACTGACCCGCTGGGAGCTGCAGGGCAAGCTGGCCGTCAAGCAGCCCGACGACAGCGGCTCGGCCATCATCAACCAGTGGCAACAGGTGGACGAGCAGTACCATCTGCTGCTTTCGTCGGCGTTCCTCGGCGTTGGACGCACCGAACTGGAAGGCATGCCCGGCTACCTCAGCCTGACCATGCCGGATGGCAAGAACTACCGATCCAACGACCCACAGCAGCTGATCCAGGCGGCCACCGGCTGGCATTTCCCGCTGGAAAGTCTGACCTGGTGGATCCGCGGCCTGCCCGCCCCGGGCGACGACTTCGAGCTGCTGTTCGACAAGACCGGCGAGCTGGCCGCCATTCGCCAGCAGGGCTGGGATATCCGTATCGATCGCCGGCAGTCGTTCATTGACGGTTACCCGGCGCTTCCGGCACGCATCACGGCCCTGAAAGGCGAGCGCCGCATACGGCTGGTCATCACCCAATGGCAGGCGCTCGGCACCTCGTCATGACGTTTACGTTGCCGGCGCCGGCCAAACTCAACCTGTTCCTGCACATCATCGGCCGCCGCCCGGACGGCTACCATGAACTTCAGACGCTGTTCCAGTTCCTGGAGTACGGCGACGAGCTGACCTTCTCCCCCGCTGCCGGCTCTGAGGTCATCCTGGAACCGGCCATCGAAGGCGTGCCTGAGGACAGCAACCTGATCATGCGGGCCGCGCGCCTGCTGCAAGCCGAAGCAGCACGTGAACTGCCGGGCGTCCACATCCACCTAACCAAACGTCTGCCCATGGGCGGTGGTATCGGAGGCGGCAGTTCCGACGCCGCCACCACCCTGCTCGGCCTCAACCATTTCTGGCAGCTGGCTATCCCGATCGATCGACTGGCCGAACTCGGCCTGCAACTGGGCGCCGATGTGCCGGTGTTCGTACGTGGTCACGCCGCGTTTGCCGAGGGCGTCGGTGAGCGCCTAACCCCCTGTTATCCCCCGGAAGACTGGTTCGTTGTGATCAAACCTGACTGCGAAATAAACACTGGAATGATTTTTTCCGAGGAAGGGTTGACAAGGAATACGCCGCCGATCACAATAGCGCCCGCTTTTGAGGGAGACGCCTCAAGGTACCGAAACGACTGTGAGGATATAGTCTGTAAGCTGTATCCTGAGGTTGAAAAAAGCCGGGACTGGCTTTCAAAATTCGGACCTGCAAGATTAACCGGAACCGGGGCTTGCATATTTGGACGTTTCCCAACAGAATCCAAGGCCCGCGAGGTTTGGGATTCTAAGCCCTCCGGCATCACCGGGTTCGTCACAAGAGGGGTGAATCGCTCACCGCTTCACGCAAAGCTGACAGAGCTAGACTGATGCCGAAAAAGCACGATACTGGGGTGTCGCCAAGTGGTAAGGCAACGGGTTTTGATCCCGTCATGCGCAGGTTCGAATCCTGCCACCCCAGCCACCTTTCTCCCGCTTCTTCTGAACTCAACGCTGAAACTGAGAAGGACTCCGTCGTGTCCAAGTTAATGATTTTCGCCGGCAACGCCCACCCGGAACTCGCCCGTAGTATCGCCCAGAAACTGCACATTCCATTGGGTGAAGCGACCGTCGGTAAATTCAGCGATGGCGAAACCACCGTTGAAATCAATGAGAATGTCCGTGGCCACGATGTCTTCATCATCCAGCCAACCTGCTACCCGACCAACGACAACCTGATGGAACTGATCGTGATGGCTGACGCCCTGCGTCGCGCATCCGCCACACGCATCACCGCCGTCGTGCCCTACTACGGCTACGCCCGTCAGGACCGTCGCGTTCGCTCCACCCGGGTTTCCATCAGCGCCAAGGTCGTCGCGGACATGATTACCAGCATCGGCATCGACCGGGTATTAACCGTCGACCTGCACGCCGATCAGATCCAGGGCTTCTTCGACATTCCGGTGGACAACATCTACGCCACCCCGGTCCTGCTCGACGACATCGAACGCCAGCGTTTTGACAACTTCATCGTCGTGTCTCCGGACGTCGGCGGCGTGGTTCGTGCCCGTGCCGTGGCCAAGCGCCTGAACGATGCCGACCTGGCCATCATCGACAAGCGTCGTCCGAAAGCCAATGTCTCCCAGGTGATGCACATCATCGGTGACGTGCAGGACAAAACCTGCATCCTGGTGGACGACATCGTCGATACCGCCGGCACCCTGTGCAAGGCAGCCAACGCGCTGAAAGAGCATGGCGCCGCCCGGGTTGTGGCCTACATCACCCATCCGGTTCTGTCCGGTCCGGCGATTGAGAACATCAACGCCTCGCAACTGGATGAACTCGTGGTTTGTGACACCATTCCACTGGGTGACAAAGCGCGCAATTGTGATAGAATCCGCCCCCTCGCAATGGCTGAACTGCTCGCCGAATCGATCCGTCGCGTCAGCAACGAAGAATCGATCAGCGCAATGTTCGAATAAGCCCGCGATTTTATTGAGTTAATGAACAGGGAGCCCTCATTCGGGCTCCTTGTTTGTTTGAGCCCCGGAAAATGGTTACGGCTGACTTCCGGGATATTGGAACCACCCTGCAATCACTTGGTCGCGAGTCTGCACGGGTGTTTATTGAGGTAATGATCATGGCCCAAGAATTTGTTCTCGAAGCATTCCTTCGTGACGACCAGGGGAAAGGTGCGAGCCGCCGCCTGCGTCGCGAAGAGCGTAAAATCCCTGCTGTCATCTACGGCGGCGGAAAAGATGCGCAAGCCATCTCCATGTGGCACAACGACCTGAAAAAGGCCCTGGAAAACGAAGCCTTCTTCTCTCACATCCTGACTCTGGATGTTGCGGGCAAGAAAGAAAGCGTGATCCTGAAGGACCTGCAGCGTCACCCGTACAAACCGACACTGTTCCACGCTGACTTCCTGCGCGTCGACAAGGACCACGAGATCCACGTCAACGTACCGCTGCACTTCCTCAACGAGGAAAATGCACCGGCCATCAAACTGCAGGGCGGCGCGGTCAACCACCAGCTGAACGAAGTGGAAGTCATCTGTCTGCCGCAGGATCTGCCTGAGTTCATCGAAGTCGACATGATGGACATCGAAATGGACCAGACCCTGCACCTGAGCGACCTGAAACTGCCGAAAGGCGTCAAGGTTGCGGCTCTGCTGCAAGGCGAAGACTACGACCAGGCGGTCGTCTCCGTTCACCTGCCGAAGGGCACCAAGGCTGACGAAGCCGAAGATGCCGAAGCAGAAGGTGAAGAAGGCGAAGACAAGGAGTAATCGCTCCAGGGGCGCAGTCGCATGGCACAGGCAGTACGCATGGTGGTGGGTCTCGGTAATCCCGGAGCGGATTACGAGAACACCCGTCATAACGCCGGCGCCCTCTTCGTGGAAGCTCTGGCCCGCGCCGCGGGCCAGAGTCTTCGTCCCGAAAAGAAGTACCACGGGCTCTACGCCCGCATTCAGTGGCAGGGTCACGACCTGCACCTGCTGAATCCCACCACGTTCATGAACCGCAGCGGCCTGTCCGTCAAAGCCCTTGCGGACTTCTTCAAGATCCAGCCCGAAGAGATCCTCGTCGCCCACGACGAACTCGACCTGCCACCCGGCACGGCCCGCTTCAAGAAAGGCGGCGGCCACGGCGGTCACAACGGTCTGCGGGACATCATCGCCCATCTGGGCACCAGGGAATTCCAGCGCCTGCGCCTTGGCATCGGCCATCCCGGCGACAGCCGCAAAGTCACCGGCTACGTTCTCAGCCGCCTGACCAAAGCCGACACCGCGCACCTGGACAACATCAGCGACGACATCATGCGCGTGCTGCCAGACGTTCTCAACGGCGACCTGGCCAAGGCCATGAACGCCCTGCACAGCGTTCGCCCCAGCGCCTGACCTTCTTCCGGCGCCATCGGACCGGCCCAATCCGTCTTCGGCCTTTCCATATTCGCACCGGTCGGGCCACATCGGTATAATCCAGCATCAAATTTTCGCATCCAGCAGAGGCTTTTCATGGGTTTTAACTGCGGCATCGTCGGCCTTCCCAACGTCGGCAAATCCACCCTGTTCAACGCGCTGACCAAAGCGGGTATCGGGGCGGAAAACTTCCCCTTCTGCACCATTGAGCCGAACGCCGGCGTCGTTGGCATGCCCGACCCGCGCCTCAACAAGCTCGCGGAAATCGTCAAGCCGCAGAAGGTCATCCCGACCACCATGGAATTCGTCGACATTGCCGGCCTGGTGGCCGGGGCGTCCAAGGGCGAAGGCCTGGGTAACCAGTTCCTGGCCAATATCCGCCAGACCGATGCCATCGCCCAGGTGGTGCGCTGCTTCGAGGACGACAACGTCATCCACGTGTCCAACAAGGTCGACCCGGCCGCTGACATCGAAGTGATCAACACCGAACTGGCCCTGGCCGATCTGGAAACCGTCGAGAAAGGCATCAAGCGGGTCGAGCGCGTTGCCAAGAGCGGCGACAAGACCGCCAAGGCCCAGCTGGAGGTCTTCCAGACCCTGCTGCCGGTGCTGAACGAAGGCAAACCGGTGCGCAGCATGGAACTGGATGAGGACAGGATGGCCCTGATCCGCGAGCTGTGCCTGCTGACGGTCAAGCCGACCATGTACATCGCCAACGTCAACGAAGACGGCTTCGAGAACAACCCGCACCTGGACAAAGTGCGTGCCATTGCCGCCGAAGAAAACGCCGTAGTCGTGCCCATCTGCAACAAACTGGAAGCGGAAATCGCCGAACTGGAAGACGACGAGAAGTCCATCTTCCTGGAAGAGATGGGCATGGAAGAGCCGGGCCTGGACCGCGTCATCCGTGCCGGCTACAAGCTGCTGGGCCTGCAGACCTACTTTACCGCTGGAGTGAAGGAAGTCCGCGCCTGGACCGTCCGCATCGGCGCCTCGGCCCCACAGGCGGCCGGCGTGATCCACACCGACTTCGAGAAAGGCTTTATCCGCGCCGAAGTGGTGAGCTATGACGACTTCGTCGAGAACAACGGCGAACAGGGCGCCAAGGAAGCCGGCAAATGGCGCCTGGAAGGCAAGGACTACATTGTCCAGGACGGTGATGTCATTCACTTCCGCTTTAACGTATAAGCCTGCGCGGGACGTCGGCCATGACCTCCCTGCCCCTCTGCTGCAGCAATCTGGATGACGGCTGGCCCTGGCGCCAGCCGTTGCCCGGCTTGCAACTGATCTCCCTCGATTTCGATCCAGACCAGCTCCGCCCCGGCGATTTCCGCGACTGCGAGATCCTGCCCCCAGCCGCCGTCCAGCGTGCCCGGGGTAAGCGCCAGACCGAATACCTGGCCGGTCGCCTCTGCGCCCGTGAAGCCCTGCAACGCCTGACCGGAGAGGGAGTCGTCCCGGAAACCGGCCATGACCGCGCTCCGCGCTGGCCAGCTGACTGCGTCGGCTCCATCACCCACAGCCAGGGTAAGGCTGCGGCGATTGTCGGCGCCCGCCAGCACTACGCCGGCGTGGGCCTGGACCTGGAAGTCACCATGACCGATGCCCGGGCCCGCAAGCTCGCCGGGCAGATCCTGACCGCCGACGAGCACACCCGCTTTGCCGACGCCATGGCTGCCACCCCCGGTCTCTGCCTGACCCGCATCTTTTCGCTCAAGGAGAGCCTGTTCAAGGCGCTCTACCCCATTACCGGCCAGCGATTCTATTTCGAACACGCCGAAGTGCTGGAGACCCACTCAGAGGGCCAAAGCCGCCTGCGCTTGCTAAAATCTTTGTCGGACGACTGGCCCGCAGGGGCCGTGATTGGCGCCCAATATACCGAGCACGACGACCACATCCTGAGCCTGATCGCCATCCCCGCCGGCCCCGCTCCGACGCTCTGACAGCCCCTTTTCGCGCATTTTTCAACCAATCCGGGCGCACGCAATCGACGGCATCCACGGATCCCCCAAAAGGGGTTGACAGCCTCGCCCAAAATCCCGAGAATACGCGCCTCGTTTGGAGCGCTTCTGGCCTCAAAACGAGATGGCAAGGTAGCTCAGCTGGTTAGAGCACGGCACTCATAATGCCGGGGTCGGCGGTTCGACTCCGCCCCTTGCTACCAGTATTCAAAAAAGGCCCCTCGCGAACGCGTGGGGCCTTTTTTAATGCTCGATAGAAAGCGTGTTGAACCGCCAAATGGGGATTCACCCGGAGTACGCCTGCCCTTCAACCAGCCACCTCGTCCCCAACCGCCAGACAGATCCGGTCCCGGCCTCCGGTCTTGGCTCGATACATCGCCTCATCCGCCCGATTCACCAATGTGTCCCGATCATCGTCGCTGTGGGCGAGGGCCAGGCCGATACTCATGGTCAGCTCGACCGGCTTGCCCGTCGGGGCAAAGTCGGCCGCGCGCAGGTTATCCGCCAGGCGCTCGAGAAAATTCTGGGCGCCTTCGAGGTCGGTTTCGGGCAGCAACATCAGGAACTCCTCGCCGCCCCAGCGGGCCGTGATGTCGGTGGTCCGGGTGAGTTCGCGAACCGTATCGGCAAACAGTTCCAGCGCGGCATCGCCGGCGGCGTGGCCGTGCTTGTCGTTGATGGCCTTGAAGTGGTCGAAGTCGAGCAACGCGACGGCCAGGGCGTTACCGTAACGCCTGGAACGATCCAGTTCGGCGTTCAGGCGTTCTTCCATATAACGTCGATTGAACAGGCCAGTGAGGGAGTCGGTACGCGCGAGCACTTCCAGTTCCATCCGGGCCTGTTCGAGCTTTTGCATGTCCTCCCGCCGGGCCAGTTCATGTCCCACCCACTGGGCAAACAGGCGAACCAGCTCAATATCCTGGTTTGAGAAGGGGCTGGTTGGCTCGGGGCTGGAAAAGTTCAGGGTGCCGTACCGTTCGCCATCCACGAAGATGGTAGCGCCCAGATAGGCCTCCAGTTGGAAGTTGATGTAGCAGGGGTGCGTGCGGATGTCGCTCTTGCTGGCATGGTAGAAACCGCGGACATCCCCGACATTGAACACCTGGCTGCAATAGGTTTCGGCAAAGCGGAACGTCATGCCCGGATGCAGGGCATTGTCCGGGTCGATAGCCCGCACGATGGTGTAGGTGTCGCCTTCGATATGACTAAAAATGCCGATCGGCAGCCCGAAATGTTCGGTACCCAGCCGGAGGATCGCGTCGACTCGCTCGTCAAAATTCAGTTCGCGAGATGTGGTGATGGCGTGCAGCTGACTCAAGGTCTGCTCCGTCACCAGGCGATGAGTGACGTCCCGGATAAACGTCAGGAACACAAGATGCTCCTGCTCCGGGCTGTCGATGGGGCTAATCAGGGTCTCGCCGTCGAAAGCATGACCGCTTTTGCGCCGATAGTGAACCACCACGGTCTCATCTCCCGGATCGGCCTCCGTGTCGATCGAGCCGGCACTCGGGAAGTCGGTGGCCTCGTCGGGATCGGCGTGAAGCATTCGGGTCTTCTGTCCGACCAGCTCGGCTTCGTCGTAACCGAAGATCTCACAGGCCTTGCGATTGACCATGACAATCCGCTGCTCGGAATCCGCCGCAATTACGGCCACGTCCATATTGGCAAAGACGAATGGCAGCACACCACCCAGTGCGGACAACGAGGTGCCCTGGAATACGGAGGTCAGTGGCATAGACAACACTCCCGCCCACACGCCATCCTCACTGGCCACTCGGAGCGGTATCCATACTGCTGCCCGGTTATTATTTGATGATCGGTCAAAACCGACAACACGTGATGCATTAATGACCCTGTCAGTATATCGCATATAAACCTATCGGCTTGCATTTGGCGCTTCTGCAAGCATCCGGCCACGCCATATACGCGTGGTCCGGGTTTGCGATCGCGGTAAAACTACGCATTCAACTCTTCCGTGCGAATCGCTAAAAAGGCAACATTCAACGCTTTTGAGGACGACCTCACCCAGTTTGGGACTCGAATGCGGGACGACCCGCTTTGTCTGGAGCCCTGCCATGCGCACCCCCAAAGACCGGATTCGTCAAGCCGTCAGTTTTGAAGTGATTGGCTTGGTCCTGGTCATTCCACTGGCCTCCTGGGCCTTCGACCTGCCGGTCAGCGACACTGGCGTTCTCGGCCTGATCGGCGCCTCCCTGGCGACCGGCTGGAACTATGCCTTCAACCTGTTGTTTGATCATGGACTAAAGCGCTGGAGAGGTACGACCCGTAAGACGTTCCGGATGCGTTTGGTGCATGCGATCAGTTTCGAGACGGGGCTGATGCTGGCGTTTCTGCCCATTGTTGCCTGGTGGCTGGAGGTGGGACTGGCCGAGGCCCTGGTGATGGATCTGTCGTTCGTCCTGTTCTATCTGGTTTATGCCTTCGTGTTCACCTGGGCGTACGACACGATCTTCCCGGATCCGGATGCTTCGCCCTCACAAGCTCACCGTGACAGCACCGCCTCCCTGTCGTCCTCACGTTAGACGGCCGGGGGCCATCGCCCCCGGCGTCACTCGTCAGCTTCCTTCGGGAAAGACGCGGCTCCAGTCCTGCTTCATATCGATCACCACCCAGCCTCGTTCGGGCGCCTCGTCCAGCGCCTTGTCGAGTTGGCCGATGTGGGACTGGCGGTCGTAGGCCCACTCGCGGTCGGCGTCGGTGTGATGCAGCAACACCCCCATACGCGGCATCTGATCCTCTTTGCTGCGCGGGATGGTGGTGTACTGCAGCATCTGCAGATCGCCATCGGAGTTGCCGACGGCCATGATCGGGCGACGGCCGATCTGGCGATAGATGCCAACGGGTTTGCCTTCCTTGTCATCCACCAGAATGATGTTTCCGGTCTTGACGATCTCCGGCACGCCATCGCGCATCTCAAACTTGGCATCGCTGGTGGTGCCCATCACCTGTTCCGGTGGAATGCCGTAGGTGTCTTCGGCAAACACGCGAATGAAGTCGACACCGCCGCCGGAGACGATGTAAGTCTTGAAGCCATTGGCGCGCAGGTAAACCAGCAATTCCAGCATCGGTTGGTACACCATCTGGGTGAACGCCCTGTTTTTGGTGGGGTGTTTGGCGGTGGCGAACCAGTCGGTCACCGAATCCCGGAAGGCTTCTGCGGTCACGTCGGCATGGGCCGTCAGCAGCACTTTCATCACGCCCTCCATACCACTGGCCATCAGCCCTTTCACGTCACCGTTGATGGCGCTCTTGAAGGGTTCGGTGGTTTTCCAGTCGGGATGATCCGGCGCCATCTGGCGAATCCGGTCCAGGGCGTACAGGGCCTGGAAGTACACCGGCTGCTCGGCCCAGAGCGTGCCGTCGTTATCGAAGGTGGCCACACGCTCGGCCGGCGGCACGAAATTCTTCGAGCCCTTGTCGGTCACTTTCTGGACGAAGCCAACAATGGCCGATTTGGTCTGGCCATCGTTCCAGGATGCCAGCGGGTCACTGTCGGTCGCTTGAGCGACGCTGCAACAGGACAAGAGAAAGAACACAAAGACAATACGGAACCATGGGGTCTGCATAAGGCTCAGCCTCCAGAAATGTGAAGACTGCCGACAATCCTGATACGTCATCTGGCGATGAAAGCAACCCACCGCCGCCTTCACTGGCAGCACAAGTCTTCAGTGTAGTCCCTGCTGATGGGGCTGCCGATGAGATGAGTTGGCTCAGCCACGCCTCATATGCAAAGTTTTGCGTCATATTGACCCAAGTCAATGCACCGGACAGTCGAGTGAGTATTAATCCCGCCTTTACTGAATCGCATCAGCAACCATATGAAAAACTAACGACAAACGGTTGCATTTATTCGCTTTCCAAACCTATTGGGTATTACTAGAGTGTCGATAAAGAAGGCACCATCGTGCGCCAGCGTATCTGGCATTGCGCGAACCCGGTAAAGACGGCCCTGGTGGGCCAAGCGCTGCTGTCTGGAGAACCATCCGTGAATGCTTTTCTGAACCAGTTTTCCCTGAAAACCAAAATTGTCGGGATTGCCGTCACCATCCTGATCATCTTTCTGGCCAGTTCCGGTTACGCCCTCTATGCCATTTCCGGCATCGGTAAGGAACTGGCGCTGGTGTCGGATAAGGACATCCCCCTGGCCGGCTCACTCTCCCGCATCACCGAGCACCAGCTGCGCCAGACCATTGCCTACGAGACGGGCTATCGCGCGGCGCTTTCCGGTAACGGCAGCGAGGAGGCCCTGGCCACAGCCCGGGATCACTTCGATGCCCTGTCCCGGCAAATCGATGAAGAGATTCGCCAGGCCCGGACCATGGCGGCGGATCCGGGTGCAGACGCAGACACCCGGTTGCGGCAGGAACTCGGCATCGTGCGCCAACAACTCAAGGATATTGCGTCGGCCCATGGTCGATTTGAGCAGCATGTGGATGAGGCGTTCGCGGCTTTTGCAGCGGGTGACCTGGAAACTGCCGGCAACCTGACCGACGACATCGACCAGGCCGCCAGCCAGCTGGACGACGGACTGGGAGCGCTGCACGAGGACGTGGCCGGCTTCACCCAGCGCAGCGCCCAGGAAGCGGAAGCGCACGAGCAGGCGGCGCTGGTCACCCTGACCACGCTGATTGTCATCAGCACCCTCGTGGGGTTACTGATGAGCTGGGTGGTGGCCAACGCCATTGTGCGCGGTATCCGCCGGGCCATCGTCACGGCGTCCGGCGACCTGACCCAGGAAATCGATGTGGACAGCAAGGACGAAGTCGGTGAGCTGTTGCACGCCATGAACGGCCTGCGCCAGAAACTGCTGGACATGATCAGCCAGATCTCGGCCATCACCGCGCAACTGGCGGCCGCTTCCGAGGAAATGGCGGTGATCACCGAACAGACCAGCCGGACCATCGACGAGCAGTCCTCGGAAACCGAACAACTCGCCACCGCCATGAACGAACTGGCCAGCACCGCCCAGGACATCGCCCGGAACATCAGCGACACGGCCCAGTCGGTCAACGAGGCCAGCGATCACGCTAACGGCGGCCGGGCCACGGTGGAAAAAAGCATCCAGGAAATCTCGAAACTGGCGGACGACATCGAGACGTCGGCCCAGGCCATTCGCCAGCTGGAGGAAACCAGCGCCACCATCGGCAACGTGCTGCAAGTGATCCAGGCGATCGCCGAACAGACCAACCTGTTGGCCCTGAATGCCGCCATCGAGGCAGCCCGGGCGGGCGATCAGGGGCGCGGCTTCGCCGTGGTGGCGGATGAGGTGCGGGCGCTGGCCAGCCGGACCCACGAGTCCACCAAGGAAATCGACGACATGATCAACCAACTGCAGTCGGTGTCCCAGAAGGCGGTCGCCTCCATGGACAGCAACCGCCAGCAGGTCAGCCGCACGGTGGACTACGCGTCCGAGGCCGGCGCCCAGCTCACCACCATCACCCAAGTGACGGCACGCATCCAGGACATGACGCGCCAGATTGCCAGCGCATCGGAGGAACAGGTGGGCGTGACCGAAGAGATCAACAAGAACATCGTGCAGCTCAATACCATGTCGGAGCAGACGGCCCAGGGCGCGGAGGAAACCGCAACCGCCGGTCAGGATCTGACGCGGATGGCCAATGAGCTGCAGTCGATCGTCTCGCAGTTCCAGGTCTGAGCATCATCCACCCTTGAACAGAAAAAGCCCGGGGCCATTCGACTCCCGGGCTTTTGCTTGCGCGTTGATGGTCCTGTCGACGTTGGGTCCCCGCCTCAGGGCGCGGCCAGATCATCCAGCCCCGTCACGGTGAAGGCGCCGCTGGAGCCGTAATCCGCCGCCTCCCGGGCCACCGCCGTATAGACGCCCCCGTTTTCCAGCGTCACGGACACGGGGCCGATCGCGACGGTGCCGGTACCGGCGGCCGTCACATAGACGTCGTAGTCACCCGCCGCCACCGGCAGATAGCCAGAACTTTCCCCGAAGGCGACATCGCTCAACACCGGGTCGGCGTTGCCAATGCCACCCGCTCCCTGCGCCGTCAGGTAGACGTCCACGTTCGGGGCCTGGCCGGCACCGTGGATAACCCGCAACTTGGCTTCCGTGGCCACGGCGCGACGATCATCATCCGAGAAAGCCAGCAGCTCGATCTGGGCCAGCGCATTGGCCGCCAGCACGGTGTAGGCACTGCCATTGGCCAGGTCGTAGGTGTCACTGACGACCGCGGTGGTATCCCCGGTGGCGGTGACTGAAACCTCCGTACTCTCGGCCGCCACCCCGGCGTAATTGCCGAAGTCCGCGCCGGGAGCCGCATCGGGGAACGCCAGGTTGGAAATGGCCGGTGTGCCGCCGATCGCGCCGAGGTAAATGTCGACATTGGGCGCGTTGTAGGAGTTGTGCACGGCCCGCAGTCCGGCGCCCGCATCCGCATCCACCAGTTCGGAAACGTCGCCATCCTCCTCAACAATCAGGCTGATGGGCGAATCGCCGTAGTTGGTGTTGTTCACCGCGCCGACCAGCAGGTCCGAACCACCGGCGAGGCTGACGGTGCCGCTGTCGTAAACCACAGTACTGCGGCCAGCCGCAGTGACTCTCACCTGGTAATCCCCGGCCGGTACGTTCAGCGGGCCGGTAACGTCTTTGTAGGCGACGGTGGCCACGGGGGACAAGCTGGACAAATCAGCACCCGGCGCGGTCACATAGACATCCACTTCCGGCGCATCGGAGGCCAGGTGAGCTATCCGAACCCGCACGGAGTCCGATGGGGTCGCCTCCGGTTCATCGGTCACGACCAGGGACTCCAGGGTACTGTCGGCCACTTTGCCGATGACAAAGACATCGTAGACCTTTCCGGAGCTGTCGGCCTTGATTGACTGCGGGCCGATCACTTCCGTGGTACTGCCATCCGGCAGGATCGCGTCGACGGCCAGCTCACCGGTGCCTCTCACGCGGACCTGACCCGCTGCCTTGTAGTCCGCATCACTGATCACCACCTTGCTGCCCAGTCGCACGTCGACGGCGGGCGCATCGGATGAGGCATGGAAAACCGTGACAGACGTGGTTTTCGTATCGTTATCACTGCCGCAACCCGCCATTGAGAACGCCATGGCGAACAGAAGTATCGCTCTTCCTAACCCTTTCATTGGTGTTGCCCTCACAGGTTATTGGGGTTGTTCTACAACATGACTGCTCGACACAATGGGCTACGACAACGATTTCAATTTGGACGTCATTAACCGACAATCGGTCAGTCTCAAGCCCGCGTAAACGCCAGCACCGCGTCACCATGTCTTTGATTCAGAAGCTGAAAAAAAGCGCCTCACGCCTGAAATCCGACACCCTTGCGCTGTATCTGGCAGCCCGGGATCCACGCACCCCATGGCTGGCGAAGGCCGTCGTCGCGATCGTGGTGGCCTACGCGCTGAGCCCCATCGACCTGATCCCGGACTTCATCCCGGTGCTGGGCTATCTGGATGACATCATCCTGCTGCCACTGGGGGTTGCGCTGGCGATCCGGCTGGTGCCGGAAGCGGTGATGTCGGACTGCCGCGCCCGCGCCCTCGATGCCTTCAAAAACGGAAGGCCGGTCAGTCGCTGGGCAGGGGTGGCGGTTGTCGCAATCTGGATGGCGGCGATCGTCGTACTTGGCGTGGTGGGATACCGGATGTGGCTTGAGGCAGGCCAAGGCGCCCGTCACTGACTCCCGCGGCGTCGGCCGACTTCCGTTACACTGCAGGCACTGTCCGTATCCCTGCTTCCCATTCACTGTTCAGGAAGGCGTTATGTCCGATTCGATGTATTTCTATGAACCCGCCAACGGCCATGGGCTGCCCCACGATCCGTTCAACGCGCTGGTGGCGCCGCGCCCGATTGGCTGGGTGTCCACACGCGGCGCCGACGGCATCCTGAACCTGGCGCCCTACAGTTTCTTCAACGCGTTCAACTACCACCCGCCGATCGTTGGCTTCTCCAGCATCGGCTACAAGGATTCCGTACGGAATGCCCAGGCCACCGGCGAGTTCTGCTGGAACCTGGCCACGCGCCCCCTGGCCGAGGCGATGAATGCGTCCTGCGCCGCGGTCGCGCCGGAGGTGGATGAGTTTGAACTGGCGGGCCTGACGCCGGAGCCGTCCCGGGCGGTGAACGTACCCCGTGTCGCGGAAAGCCCGGTGTCGCTGGAGTGCAAGGTCAGTCAGGTCCTGCAACTGGCGGGTGCCGACGGCCAACTGGCCGACACCTGGGTGGTGTTCGGTGAAGTCGTCGGGGTCCATATTGCCGAGCACCTGCTGAAAGACGGCATTTACGACACAGCCGCGGCCCAGCCGATCCTGCGCGGCGGCGGTCCAGCGGACTATTTCCAGGTGGAAGAGGCCCAGCGCTTCCAGATGTACCGCCCCGGATAACCCCCTCTCCCTACACCGGCTGGCGTCCATCATGAGCCGGCCGGTGCCGCTTTCAGTCTTTTCCATGTCGCCTCTGTCCACGCTGGCCGATGCAATAACGCTCACATTGAAACCATCGAAAACCGCACAAACCCTGAGGAGGCGGCGATGGCGATCAAGTTCGAGCAGGCCCTGTTGGATTATCCACAGCAACGTGCCGGCGCGGCGCGACACCCACAGAGTGTCGACCAGTCCGACCGCCGGGTTCCCATCAATCTGCGCCAGTCCGGCCCCACGCCGGTGGAAATGCTGATTTCCACCCGGGTGCGCAAATCACCCTACTGGCACCTGTCGGTGGAATCCGGCTGCTGGCGTGCCACCGTGTATAACCGTATGTACCACCCACGCGGCTACGTGCATCCGGAAGAGGGCGGCGCCATGGTGGAGTACGACTCCCTGATCCATGACGTCACCCTCTGGAACGTGGCGGTGGAACGGCAAATCCAGGTGAAAGGCCTGGAGGCCGAGGCGTTCGTGAACTACGTCATCACCCGCGATGCCACGAAGATCAAGCCCATGCGCGGCAAGTACGTCATCCTCTGTAACGAAGAAGGCGGCATTCTCAATGACCCCGTTTTGCTGAGGATTGCCGAAGACGAATTCTGGTTCTCCCTGTCCGACAGCGACCTGGAACTCTGGCTGCGCGGGGTCAATACCGGCAAACGTTTCGACGTCAGCATTGCCGAGATCGACGTCGCCCCGGTGCAGATCCAGGGCCCCAAATCCGAAGCCCTGATGGTGGATCTGTTCGGCGACGCCGTCAGCGAGCTGCCCTACTATGGCCTGATGGCCGGTCAGGTGGCCGGACACGACGTGATCGTCTCCCAGACCGGCTTTACCGGCGAGAAGGGTTATGAGATCTATCTGCGCGACGCCACTCTGCACGCCGAGGATCTTTGGTACACGGTCCTGCGCACCGGCGAGAAACACAACCTGCGGGTGATCGCGCCGGCTCACCATCGCCGCATCGCGGCCGGCATCCTGTCCTGGGGACAGGATGTGGACCAGGAAACCATGCCCTTCCAATGCAACCTGGCTTACCAGGTCCCCCGCAACAAGGATGCGGACTACATCGGCAAGCAGCGACTCGAAGAGGTCCGCGCCCAGATGGAAGCCGGCAACCCGCCTTTCCGCCAGATCATGGTGGGGCTGCGCTTTGACGGCGCGCCGGTGACCGACTACGCCAACGATTTCTGGCTGATCAGCCAGGCGGCCGGCGAAGAGCCGGTGGGCTATGTCACCTCGCCCTGGTACTCGCCGGAGCTGGAAACCAACATCGCCCTCGGCTACGTGCCCTACGAACTGCGCGACATCGGCACCCGCCTGACGGTGAAGTTGCCGCCAGAATATGTCGGGGCGGACGGCAACCTGGAAGTCGACGCGGAAGTCGTCAACGTGCCCTTCCGACCGTCGGTCAACCCTAACGCGCGGGAGCGGGCCAAAGCCAAGGGCATCGACTTTGCGGATTAAACAGACCCACAGACAGGTGGTGAGCGTGCCATGCAACTTGTCCATGAACAGATGACCGATCCCGACGCCGATACAGCCTGCGGCGAGGAACTGGATTTCCTCGCCCGGTCGGCGTCCATAGAGCTGACGCCCCGGCAGATCCTGACCACGGATGATCTGAGCCGCTGGCTTGCACCGGGCACCGCCGTCTACGTCCCCTTCCTGCCCAAGGCCCGCTACGACGACACTGTCGAAGCCTGCTGCCAGCTTCGAGCCGCGGGGTTGGACCCGGTCCCCCACTTTCCGGCGCGGGCGGTTGCCAGTGCCGGACAGGGTCAGGAGTGGCTGGAACGTCTGGGTGCGGCAGGCGTCGACAAACTGATGGTGATCGCCGGCGACAACGGCGATCCGCTCGGCCCCTTCAAGGACACCCTGGCTTTGCTGGAGAGCGGTCTGCTGACCCGCTACCCCTTCGCCCTGGGCGTGGCCGGCCATCCTGAGGGCCATCCGTCGGCGGACCATCCCAGCCTGATGCAGGCCCTGCAAATCAAGCGGGACTATGCCGCAACCACCCGGACACGCATGTGGGTCACCACCCAGTTCGCGTTCGAGGCCGACAGCTTTACCGACTGGCTGCAGACGGCAGGCGACCACCTGGCGCCGCTGCCGGTCTACTTTGGCATCGCCGGCCCCACCAAGTTGCGCACGCTGATGGCCTACGCCGCCCAATGCGGTGTCGGGGTCTCAGCCCGGGCGCTGATGCGCCATCCGGAGACCGCCCGACTGCTGCGCTCGTGGACACCGGACGGATTGGTGGAAGCCTTGGCGCAGTACCGGGTTGCGCATCCGCTCACGCTGTTCAAGGGGATTCACCTGTTCCCGTTCGGTGGTCTGAAACGGGCTTCCCGGTGGCTCGAGGACCTGCCCAGCGAAACGCCCGACTGCGCGGCCTCCCCGGGCAGAGCCTGACGGCAAGGAGGACACCCCATGTCCGTTCAATACCACGAATCGGCCTCTGTTACTCCGGCCGAGCCGGAACTGCCACCGCCCGGCACGCCGGACATCGAGATCGCCCGCGCGGTCCAGCCCCAGTCGATCCTGTTGCTGGCGCAGCAGCGGTTTGGCCTGCCCGCGGACAGTCTGATTCCCTTTGGCCATTACAAGGCCAAGCTCAACCTGAAGCATCTGGGACTGCCGGATCCCGCCACCTACGGCAAGCTGGTACTGGTCACGGCCGTGACACCGACGCCGGCAGGCGAAGGCAAGACGACCACGAGCGTGGGCCTGAACGACGGCTTGAACCGATTGGGCGTAAAATCCTCGGTGTGCCTGCGCGAACCCTCGCTGGGCCCGTGCTTCGGCATGAAAGGCGGTGCCGCCGGTGGCGGACGGGCGCAGGTGATTCCGATGGAGGACATCAACCTCCACTTCAACGGCGACTTCCACGCCATCACCGCCGCCCACAACCTGCTGGCGTCGATCATCGACAACCATATCCACTGGGGCAGCGAATCCGGACTGGATCCCCGTTACATCAGTTGGCGCCGGGTGATGGACTTGAACGACCGGGCCCTGCGCAACACGATCATCGGTCTGGGTGGTGCGGCACACGGGCTGCCCCGGGAAACCGGCTTCGACATCACCGTGGCGTCAGAAATCATGGCCATTCTCTGCATGGCGGACAGCCTGGCGGACCTGCGCCAGCGACTGGCGCGGATCATCGTCGGCCGTCGCCGCGACCTGTCGCCGGTCACCGTGGGCGACCTGGGCACCGAGGGCGCCATGACCATCCTGCTGCGGGATGCCCTGCAACCCAACCTGGTCCAGAGTCTGGAACACAACCCGGTGTTCATCCACGGCGGTCCGTTTGCCAACATCGCCCACGGCTGCAATTCGGTCATGGCCACCCGCTATGCCCTGAGCCTGAACGATGTCGTGGTCACCGAAGCCGGCTTCGGCGCTGATCTGGGGGCGGAGAAGTTTATCGACATCAAGTGCCGCCAGAGTGGGCTCCGGCCGGATGCAGCGGTGCTGGTCTGTACGGTCCGGGCGCTCAAAATGCAGGCGGGCACGCCCCGCAACAAACTGGCCAAGCCGGATGTGCAGGCGGTCTATGCGGGCTCTGATAACCTGCAGCGGCATATCCGCAACCTGCGCCAGTTCGGACTGACGCCCGTGGTTTCCATCAACTGCTTCCCCTCTGACAGCGACGATGAAATCGCCGCCATCCAGGCCGTCTGCAACGACTGGGGCGTGCAGGCCATCCCGGCCCGGCATTGGGCTGAAGGCAGCGCGGGGGCCAGCGATCTGGCCCAGGCGGTGCTGGATCAGATGGACAGCGGCACGCCCGACATCCAACTGCTCTACCCCGATGAACTGCCATTGACGGAAAAAATCGAAACCATTGCCACCCGACTCTATGACGCGGCCCGTGTCGACTTCTCGCCGGACGCGGCACGCCAGTTGGACGAATACGAACAGCTCGGCTTCGGCCACTTGCCGGTCTGTATCGCCAAGACCCAGTACAGCTTTTCCGCCAACCCCAAGCTGCGAGGCGCTCCGAGCGGGCATGTATTGCCGGTACGGGAAGTCCGGTTATGTGCGGGCGCCGGGTTCGTGGTGGCCGTCTGCGGTGACATTATGACCATGCCCGGCCTGCCACGGCATCCGGCGGCGCTTGATATGGGGCTGAATGCGGAAGGCGACGTTTACGGGCTGGTATAGGAAGTGTTCAGAGAGTGCCGCTGCCGGACTTCCAATCGTCCGGCAGCGGCGTATAGGTGAAAACCCCGAACGTGGGTTCCGCCCGGGCGCGCTGGAGCGCTTCCGATGCGGGCGAGCGAAGTTCGAAGGCTTGCGTCGGTGCGGGCTGATCCATGGCGTGGATCGGGCGCACGTTGGCCCGCGCCGATCGCGGCGGCGTTCCCATGTACTTGCGGTAGCAGCGGCTGAAATGAGTGGCCGAGACGAAGCCACACATGGATGCGATTTCGACGATGGAACAGGAGGTTTGCTTGAGCAACCGCCGCGCCCGGTCGAGTCGCAGCTTGAGATAGTAGCGCGAGGGCGTACAGCCCAGGTGTTTGAGGAACAGCCGTTCGAGCTGACGCCGTGAAATCCCCGCCAGCTGAGCCAGCTCCCTGAGTTCGATCGGTTCCTCGATATTGGCTTCCATGAGCTGGGCGACTTCCGCCAGCTTGGGCTGGGCCACTGCCAGCTGGTGGCGCAGGGGGACCGGCTGCTGCTCACTGTCCTCACGCATCCGGTCGCACACGAACATATCGGAAATGGCATCGGCGAGGGACTGCCCGTGGCGGCGGCACAGCAGGTTCAGCATCAGGTGCAGCGGCACTTCGCCGCCGGTGCAGGTCATGCGGTCACGATCGACGGTGAACAGGCGATTGTTGCAGTGCACCCGGGGAAAACCTTCCTGCAGGGCGGCGAGGCACTCCCAGTGGGCGCTGCACCCATAACCATCCAGCAGCCCGGCACTGGCGAGCACATAGGCCCCGGTACACAGGGCCCCCAAAGTCACCTGTTTACGGGCGAGACTGCGCAGCCAGGAAACTTCGCGACTGGAAAAGCTCTGGGTGACGTCGATTCCCGCCACCACCAGCACCAGATCGAAATCCCGGGAGGTACCCGTCGCGGCGTCGGGAACCAGGGTAACGCCATCACTGGCGTGGACGGGCTGGCCGTCAACGGAGAGCAGCTGCCAGGTGTAAAGTTCTGAACCGGTGAGCTGATTGGCCATGCGCAGGGGTTCAATGGCGCTGGCCAGGGCCATGAGGGTGTAGTTCTCGATCAGCAGGAAGCCCACCCGATATGGCCGGGTCTCGCGGCTAACTGCATCGCCGTTGGTCGAGCCAGTCATGCCCTTACCCCTGAGGACGCTGTGGTCCTTGCTAGACCTCTTTCTCGACAATAAGCCTCACACGAACCAGGCGCAATGACTTATCGACGAGCGGCTTTCCGGTAGGCTCCGGGGCCAGTTTATGACGGCACCGTTTTGGGGCATGATCCAGATGCGACAGAATTCAGGCCACATCTGTTCGTCTGCGACACTCCAGGAAGTGATTGTCGTCAGCCTTGGGGGGAGCGGGAGCCGGCACGCCTTGACCGGGACACGCTGTAAATACGTCCCTGTACGCTCGACTGAGGCCATCCATGGCCTCAGACGGTCCCGGTCAAGGCGTGCCAGCTCCCTTCCGAAGTCGTTCAGGACCGCATCCTTTCATTGTCCGGATCATAAAGCGCCCGATAACCCACCGACTCAATCCGGATCCGGTACTTTTCACCGAAGTATTCCAATAGAAGCTCCCGACCTTCCTGGGCGTATGCGTGGGGAATGTAGCCCAGCAGGATGACCTTGCCGACCGATGGGCCGAAAGCAGCACTAGTGTTGTAGGAACGTCGGCCCTCACTGTCCACCAGCACTTCGCCGGTCTCCGGATCGAGGATCGGCCACTGCCCCACCGGATAGCGAGCCACGCCTTTGGCGTCCCGGTTCTCCAGCATGGTAAGGGTACACAGATAAGCGGGTTGGGCCGGTCGCTCGCGTTGCTCCAGGTAGGCCGCCTTGCCGTGGAAATCCGCTTCCTTGACCTTCTTGCGGGCCAGGTCCGCTTCATACAGGTTGTACTCGGTTTCCAGATCCACGTTCTGCAGGCGCAGGCTGTTTTCCAGGCGCCGGGTGTTGGCGTACGTCTCGATGCCCACCGGTGTGACGCCGGCTTCGAACAGCAGATCCCAGAGCCCCAGGCCGTAGCTGAACGGCACATAAAGCTCCCAGCCCTGTTCGCCCACATAGGAAATGCGGAACGCCCAGACCGGAATACCCTGCACCCAGATTTCCCTGGCCGTGGCGAAGGGGAACCGTTCGTTGGACAGCTCGTCCGGATCATCCAGGAACTGGGCCAGCGTCTCCCGCGCCTTCGGCCCCCAAAGACCCAGGGTGGCCAGGGAATCGGTGCGGTCGTCCAGCCGGTAGCGGGTCAGACCCCGCTCTTGCGCCATGCGTCGGATCCAGACCAGGTCCCGGTGGCCGGTATCGCCGCCGCAAACCACCCGGTAGGCGTCTTCGGCCAGTCGGATAATGGTCAGGTCGGAATGAATACCCCCTTGGCCATCCAGGAAGTGGGTATAAACGCCCTTGCCGACCGGCGTGGTGCCGCCCACCCTGGCGACCGACAAGTATTCCATCAGCGCCTCGGCGTCCTGGCCGGAGATGTCGTAGATGGCAAAATGGGACAGGTTGATCATGCCCACGTTCTCGCTCATCTCCAGTTGCTCGGCGTTGGACACGTCCCAGAAATGCCGGCCGTCCCACTCGTTCTCCCGCACTGGAATCCTATCGCGGTACCTGGCCAGCAATGTGGCCTCGTTGGACTGGTAGCCGTGAGCCCGCTCCCAGCCGGCCGCTTCCATGAAGTAGCCGCCCAGCGCGACTTCCCGTAGATAGAACGGACTCGTACGCAACTGCCGGCCACTTTCGTAGGGTTCGCGTGGGTGGACGGCTGGCGTGTAGATTTTCTTGGCCACTTCATAGCAGCGGCCGTAAACGTAGCGGGAGGTCTTCTGGGCCGGATAGAAGCGGGCGATGTCGACGCTGTGCGGATCCATTTCCGGGCGGCCGGTGGTCATCCAGTCCGCCAGCAGCTTACCGGCCCCGGGACCATCCTTGACCCAGATGGCCTCGCAGAACCAGAGATCCCGCACTTCCGGCGTTTCGCCGATCATCGAGCCGCCATCCGGCGTCACCGACAACAGGCCATTGAACGAGCGTTTCTCTTCCCAGCCCAGCTCACCGAGGATCGGCGTCATCTCGATGGCTTTCTCGTAGGCATGCATGACTTGCTCCAGCGACAGGTCGCGCATGGAGGGCGACAGCCGCGCCTCGCCTGGCTCGGCGATGTCCCGGGCGTAGACCAGCCGCGGGTTTTCATGCTCGTAGTAGCCCCACTCCATGTGCCCGCCCTCAGTGGTGGACGGGTCGCCGGTGTCCCGCACGTAGGCGGAGTTGCCCTGATCGCGGAACAGCGGCCAGACCAACTCCTCGCCGGTGCCCTTGAGCGCCCCATAGGGTCCGAAGAACAGCAGGGGATGCTCCACCGGCATCAACGGCAGGGGGGCCCCGGCCGTGCGGGCCATCAACGGGCCCCAGATCCCGATGGTCAGCACGACGTATTTCGTCTTGATGTACCCCCGGTCGGTTTCCACACCCTGGACAACGCCGTCCTTGACGTCGATGCGCCGCGCCGGGGTGTTGGCAAACGCCTGAAGGTGGCCGCTGGCCACCGCCTCATCCACCAGGTCCCCCGCCACAGTCTGTGAGCGTGGCACCACCAACCCCGCATCCGGGTCCCACAGGGCGCCCTGGATTTTGGTCTCGTCCACCAGGGGGAACAACTCCTTGGCCTGGGCCGGCGTGATCATGCTGACGTTGGTGCCAAAGGCCCGACCCGAGCCCACCTTGCGGATCAGCTCCGCCATGCGCTCGTCGTCATCAATATGCGCGACTTCCATACCGCCCTTTTTCAGGTAATTACCGCGCTTGGCGTAAAACGCCTGACTGTATTTCGTGGTGTAGACGTTGAGCTTGTCGTGAGAGGTGGTGAAGCAGAAATCGGAAGCGTGGGAGGTGGACCCGATGTCCGTCGGGATGGCGGATTTCTCGAGGCCGACGATGTTGGTCCAGCCCTGCTCGATCAGGTGATGGGCCACCGAGGCGCCGACGATGCCACCCTGCCCGATGATAACGACATCTGCACTTTCCGGAAGTTTTGCCATGCTCTTCCCCCGCTGCTGGGGCCTGACGGCCACTGAAGGATGAATCAGGCTGCATTCCGGGCTACCCTGAGAAACCAGCCTGCATTCAATCTGAATCCGAATCCCTATGGCTGCCTAATCGGATACGACACACAGTTGTCCAAAAGCGGCATTGGCGCCAGAAGGACCACTTTTCCGGTCGCCGCCGGCCAACGAGTTATCAGCGGCAAGTGGCTGGGCGTTGCGGCCAACGGCCACGATCAGAGGGTACAAGCGATGAGAGACAACACGGAGCGTTACGGGCAGGTCAGCCGTTTTTTGCACTGGGGGATGGCGCTGCTGATTTTATGGCAGTTCCTGAGTGCGATCGCCCACACCCTGATCAAGGACACCCCGTTGGAGTCGTTCCTGTGGGGAACCCATAAACCGATGGGACTGCTACTGCTGGTATTGGTGGTGATCCGGGCCCTTTGGGCGCTGTCCAATTTGGCCAACAGGCCGGCAGCCATCAACAAGTTGGCGAAACTCGGTCACCTGGGGATCTACCTGCTACTGCTGATCATTCCTTCCCTCGCGCTGTTGCGCCAGTATGGCTCCGGCAAGCCATTCGAGCCTTTTGGCGTGCCTTTATTTGCCGGTTTTGAGGGTGAGGAAATCAACTGGATGACCGCGCCGGCCAATCTGCTTCACAGCTGGCTGGGCTGGCTGTTGCTGCTGACCATCATTGGCCATATTGCATTTGTTATCCATCACCGGCGCCGAGCGGACAAAACCGATGTCCTGCCTCGCATGTGGGGCTGATCGCTTTCTGACTTATTGCCGGTAAAGCCATCCGGGATCGCGAAGGGCTGCGATCCCGAACAGGGTACGGCGCGCCGGGAGGCCCGGTCGGCGACGTCTCAGACGCGGCGGCTGCGTCCGTTCTTCAGGCGGGAGTAGGTGGCGGTGGCCACACCCAGCCAGGCGGCCAACTGGTAATCCGGCACCCGCTCGACCAGTTCCGGATAGTCGCGCACCATGATCTGGTAGCGCTCTTCGGCACTGAGCGTCTGACGCTCGAACTCGCGCATCGTGGACCGCTCGGCCAGCTCTTCCATCAGGGCCAGGGCGAACTGGGCCCAGGCGCCCTCGCCGTCCTGCTTGATGCACTCACGGAACGGCAGGAAATCCGCCTCCCAGAGCGTGCATGGGGTGACGGTGGTCAGGCACAGGGTGTTGCGCTCGGAGCGGGTCCGGGCAAATACCGGCCAGATGGCGCTGCCTTCGTCAAAGAAATGGTGGATGCTGACACGACCGTCCTCGTTCTTGCGATAGAGACGGGCGATGCCGTACTCGACGAGGTAGATCTTTTTCCAGGTGTTATGGCGTTTCTCGAGATTCACTTCCGCCCCGTAGGTGCGGTGCTCGAAAAGAGCGGCCATGTCTTCCAGTAACTGCCGACGCTGACGGGAAAGCCGGTCCGGAATCCCCCAGCCCAGAACCCGTGCCAAACTGTTACGCAATGCCCGCAAACGCCCTTCGCCAGGATCCTTGGTGGACCAGCCGTAGGCTTCGGGAAATTCATTGGCAAGGCACGGTGCAGAGGACGGTTGGTTCAGGACGTGCGTGGCAGATGAAGCAAGTACATCATCGTGTTTACCCATTACATAACTCCACCCGAACGTGCGAAATCGTTAGCGCGCTATTATTGCATCGACTTTCACTCACAAAAACTGATTTATATTGCTATTATTGAGCAATATTTCTGATTGAATGCAGGATGTATGGACACCGAACTCGCACGCACGTTCCTGGTCGTGGCTGAAACCGGCAGCTTCGTGAAAGCTGCGGACCGGCTGAACATATCCCAGACCACCGTCACCGCCCGCATCCGCTCGCTGGAAACCCAGTTGGGGCAGGCCCTGTTCGAGCGCGGCCGACACGGCGCCAGTCTCACGCCCCAGGGGGATCGGTTCATGCCGTCGGCGATGTCGATCCTGCAGGTGTGGGAGCGCGCCCGGCACGACGTCAACGTCTCCACCGAACACGAACATGTGCTCTCCGTCGGCGGCGAGCTGAGCCTGTGGAATCCGCTGCTCTTGAACTGGCTGGTGTGGATGCGCAAGAACTGCCCGGAGATTGCCGTGCGGGCCGAAGTCGGAGACTCGGCCAGCCTGATCGGCAAGGTGGAACGCGGGATCCTTGATATCGCCGTCGTGTACTCGCCGCTGTACCACCCCGGCCTGGTGGTGGAGATGCTCGAGGAAGAGCGCCTGATCATGGTGACCACCGATCCGTCGGGCTCGACGGCGGAGAACGAACATTACGTCTACGTGGACTGGGGGCCGGAATTCTCCTCCCACCACGATAAGGCCTTTCCCTCCCTGAAACGCTCCGGCATTTTCGTGGGCATGGGTCCCATGGGGCTGAGCTACATTCTCTCCGCCGGCGGCGCGGGCTACTTCCGGGAGCGGGCCATCCGCGGCTTGCTGGACGAGGGCCGGCTGTTCCGGGTGCCCAATGCGCCGGCATTCCCCTACCCGTCGTATATGGTGACCACCGAGACAGAACACCCCCAGGCCGCCATTGACCGAGGCATGCTCGGCCTTCGCAGGGTCATCCGCGACGGTATGTCCCCATGGGTGATGCCGGTATAATAACGCCGGGTAGCACTGCACTGCCGTCCGGTGTTTTCGGTATTCACCTACCGATCCCATGGGACATTAGCCGTAGATGGCTTGTAAGGATCCCGTGCAATCTTTAACCTTTAACGAGCACGGGCCTCGATGCAATACGCCCCGGCGTTCCCGGCCCGTAAAGATGGATTCCCCCTTTTCCAACCGTAGTGAGCAGCATTCCCCATGACTGATGGCGCCAGCAATCGCATTACCAGTGGTTCAAAATACCGCAGCGAGCAAGGATTTTCGGCCATCAAGGACGGCATCAAACGGTCCGGCAACGCGGACACACCGGTCAGCCGCAAACCCAGTTGGCTGCGCGCCCGCATGCCCGGCGGTGAGCGCTTCGACGCCGTGCGCCGCAATGTGGCCGAGCACCGGCTGAGCACCGTCTGCCAGGAATCCCACTGCCCCAACATCGGTGAATGCTGGAATAACGGTACCGCCACCATCATGGTGATGGGGTCAGTCTGCACCCGCGCCTGTAAGTTCTGTGCGGTCGATACCGGCAACCCGAAAGGCTGGCTGGACCAGGAAGAGCCCGAAAACACCGCCAAATCCGTCGAACTGATGGGCCTGCGCTACATCGTGCTGACCTCCGTCGACCGGGACGACCTGGACGACGGCGGCGCTGCCCACTACGCTGCCTGCGTCAGCGCCATCAAGGCCCGCACGCCGGAAGTGGCCGTGGAAGCCCTGACCCCGGACTTCGACGGCGTGCATTCCGCCATCGAGGCGGTTGTGGATTCCGGCCTGGACGTGTTCGCCCAGAACGTCGAGACCGTCGAGCGCCTGACCCACTACGTGCGCGACCCGCGTGCCGGCTATGAGAAAACCCTCAAGGTACTGGAACACGCCAAGAAGCACCGCCCGGACGTCCTCACCAAGACCAGCATCATGCTGGGCCTGGGCGAGACCGACGAGGAAATCCTCCAGACCATGGATGACCTGCGTGCCGTGGGCGTCGATATCCTGACCTTGGGCCAGTATCTGCGCCCCACGCCGAACCACCTGCCGGTGGAACGCTACGTCACGCCGGAAGAGTTCAACCGCTACCGGGAAATTGGCCTGGAGAAAGGCTTTATGGAAGTTCCCTCCGGCCCCATGGTTCGCTCCAGCTATCGTGCGGACCGGGTGTTCGAGCAGAACAACCTGGGCCTGGCCATGCCCGCAGTGCCGACACCGGAGAAGGACGAGAACCTGATTCCGATGAAGGCTGTGGACTGACAGATCCCACAGCCCGGCAATCGAAGCCAGCATCACGATGCTGGCTTTTTTGTGCCCGCTCGATCAGCCGACAAATCTTGCCAGCACCGAACGCACAGACGACCGATAACCGCCGCAAAACAGGTTCATGTGATTGAGCAGGTGGTAGAGGTTGTACAGCGGAACCCGCTCTTCCCAATCCGGTGCCAGATCGGCGTTGGCGGCATAGGCCGCGTAGAAGTCAGCGGACTGGCTGCCAAACAATGTGGTCATGGCAAGATCCGCCTCAGCCCAACCGTAGTGGGCCGCCGGGTCAATCAGGACCGGTTCGCCGCCCGGACCGGCGTGGATGTTGCCGCTCCAGAGATCGCCGTGGATCAGGCTGGGCGGCTGCTCCGGAATCCAGTCGGCCAGACGGTGGGCGATGGTGTCCACCTGGCGCACCTCGGCCGCGGGCAGCAGTCCCTTGTCCCGGGCCAGACGGGCCTGAAACAACAGCCGGGCCTCGCCGAAAAAGGCAAAGCCGTCCGCCATGCGCGGATTCGGCTGTGGCGTCAGGCCACAGTAATTGTCGCAGGAAAAGCCAAAGGCGCTGTCCGTAGTACGGTGCATCTGCGCCAGTTGCTCGCCCAGCTCGCGGCCAAAATCCGGCCCGGGCGAGCCGGACACCCATTCCAGCAAGAGCCCCTGATCCGACACGGCCAGCACCTGGGGAACCCGGATCGCCCCGGTGGCCGAGAGGGCGCGCAGGCCCTCCGCCTCGGCCTCGAAGAAGCCGGCCGGAGGCGCCCGGTGCACCTTGAGAAAGACCGTCTCGCCGTTTTCGAGCACGACACGAAACGCGTCGTTGATACTGCCGCCCCCCATACCGGGGCGCTCACTTGCCGGCGGCAGACCGGCCTGGGTCAGCAGGGAGTTGAGGATCGAATCCGTCGACATGAGGCACTCCTTTCGGCGTGTCTGTGCGATGGTTACCGGTGCTTGCCCCGATACAGCCGGCAGCGATTGCGCCCTTCCCGCTTGGCTTCATACAGGGCCTGGTCGGCGTCCCGGATCATTTGTTGCGGGGACAACTGAACGTCGGCCGCGAAGATCGGTGCAATGCCAGCCGTCAGCGTGTGGGTGATGGTTTTCCCCTCATATTCGGTCGGGTGTTCCGCGAAGTCCAGCCGGATCCGGTCGGCGATGGACAGGGCTACATCTTCCGAGGGCACCTGCAACAGGAGAACAAACTCTTCCCCGCCATACCGGATACAAACGTCAGCCGGCCGGCAGGTGCGAGTCAGCATGTTCGCGAGATCCACCAGCACGTGGTCACCCGCTTCGTGGCCATGGGTGTCGTTGATGACCTTGAAGTGATCCAGGTCGATCAGGACCAGGAATACCGGCAGGCTGGTCTGCTCGAATCGTTCGCGGAAGGTCTCATAGGCAACGTTCAGTCCACGCCGGTTATTGAGGCCGGTCAGCGGATCCTGGTGCGCCATACGCAGGGCCAGGCGTCGATCGCGGTCCCAGCCCATCAGCCGTTCGCCCAGGGCCACCAGCAGCAGCAAGGCTTCCAGCACACCGGCGGCCTGGGCGAAGCCCAGCGACTCCATGCCCCAATGCAGCCAGGGCGTACCGGCACTGATCACGCTCAGGGCCAGACCAATGCCGTATATCACCCAGGCAATGGCGTACCAGCGCGCGTAGTGCTGACCCTGGCGATAGGCCCAGAACCCCAGCGGCGCCAGCAGGATCAACGAGATCAAGCTAATGAATGACAGTACCAGCACCGGTTCATAGAGGCCGGCAAATCGCATCAGAATGCCCAGCACCATGACCGCCTGGATGCCCCTGATCGTCCGGTCGATGCCCGGAAAGCGCTGCCGGGTCCGCAGGAAGGTGCGGGAAAACTGGAAAGCACTGGCCGCCATCAATAAATAGAGAATGTGGAAGCCTTCGTTGTGCCAGAACACCGATTGGGGCCAAAGGAACTGGAAGGCGAATCCGTTGAGCAGCGCCCACATCAGCGTACTGGCCACCAGGAACACGGCATACTGGAAAAACAGCCACTGGCGCAGCAACCAGGCCCCGATCAGCGAAATGAACACCAGCACCAGCATGGCGCCGTAATACATCCCGTAAATAGCATACGACTGCCGCGATTGCGCCGCGAACCGATCGGCGTCGTCGAGTTTGATGTTCAGGCTGACGCTGTCCGGCTTTTCATAGGCCAGTCGCAGATAAAGCGTGGTGGAGCCGCCCGGGGGCGTGACATGCTGGAACGCCAGCGTGCGGTAGTTCAGGGGGCGACTGTGGTAAGGCGCGCGGTCGGTGAGCGACAGCGTGTGCGGCGGCCCACCGTTATCGGCCCAGTAGACCGTCATCAGGTCGAGATAGGCGGTCTCGTGGCTCAATACCCAGCGCCGGGGCCGGTCGGCTTCGTTTCGCAGTTTGAGGCGCACCCAGAAAGCCTGGTTACTGATGCCCTGATTGACGTCCCGGTCGGTGAGCGGCCGGAACCGGTCCAGGGGCAACTGATCCAGCGTGGTGGTCTGTGGGGTGACCAGAAATTCCGCCGGAGAACGGAGGAGCTCGTCACCCAGATGCGAAATATCCAGTACGGGCGCCGGTGGAAGAGCTGCGGACGCAACACGGGCGACGCACAGTAAGCCTATAATAGTAATGAAAATAAATGATCTGACGACAGCGAACATGCCAGGGTCTGTTTCAATGAGTCGGTGCAAGTCTAGACGAAGTTGAAGCCCTCGTGTCCCGTCTGGTTAATTCGTTGATCTACTGAGCGCCTGACCGCTTTGAGAGCAAGGCGCGGTAGCGAAGGTTTGGTGGTTCCAAATCGAGCTGCCGCAACACCGCTATCAAAGCGTTCAGGCGCTCCCGAAGGGCGCACCGCTGACGCCTCTGGACCTGCGTTGCCAACCCTGGATGTGGAGCCACCACAGCGGCGGGCTGGCGCCTTGGCCAGAGACGTCAGCGGTACGCAGTAGTTCAACGAATTAACCAGACGGGACACTATTCAGTTTTTCCGGGAACACGGTCGCTCGACCAAGGTCACATTCCGTAGGCGGCCAGCCAGGCTCTAGAATGGTAGTCATCATTTTCGACCACGTCACGGATGGAGACTGCGATGAGACGTGTTGTGATCACGGGCATGGGTATCGTGTCGTGCCTGGGAAACAGTATCGAAGCGGTGAATGACAGCCTGAAGACAGGCCGCTCCGGCATTCGCTTCAACGAAACCTATCGGGACCAGGGCTTCCGCAGCCAGGTCTCCGGCTCGGTCGATGTCGACACGTCGGTGATCGACCGCAAGGTACGCCGCTTCATGGGCCAGTCCGCGATGTACAGTTATCTGGCCATGCAGGAGGCCATCGAATCCGCCAAGCTCGATGAGAGCCTGATCTCCAACGACCGAACCGGCCTGATCGCCGGTTCCGGCGGTGCGTCCTGCTCCAGTCAGGTGGAAGCCGTGGACATCATGCGCGAGCGTGGCGTCAAACGGATTGGGCCGTACATGGTGCCGCGCATCATGACCAGCACCGTATCCGCCTGTCTGGCCACGGCCTACAAGATCCGCGGTGTGAACTATTCCATGTCCTCGGCCTGCGCCACCAGTGCTCACTGCATCGGGCACGCCATGGAACAGATCCAGGCCGGCAAACAGGACATCGTTTTTGCCGGCGGCGGCGAAGAGGAAGACTGGACCCTGACCATGCTGTTCGACGCCATGGGTGCCCTCTCCACCAAGTACAACGACGCACCGGAGACCGCCTCCCGTCCGTTCGACAGTGGTCGTGACGGCTTTGTCATCGCCGGTGGTGGCGGCATGCTGGTGGTCGAGGAGCTGGAACACGCGAAACAGCGTGGCGCCAACATCATCGCCGAACTGGTCGGCTACGGCGCCACCAGCGACGGCTACGACATGGTCGCGCCGTCCGGCGAAGGGGCCCAGCGCTGCATGCACCAGGCTATGTCCACCGTCGACGGCAAGATCGACTACATCAACGCGCACGGCACCAGCACGCCGGTGGGCGATGTGGCCGAGATGGGCGCGGTTCGCAAGACGTTTGGCGAGCACATTCCGGCCATTTCCTCAACCAAGTCGCTGTCCGGCCATTCCCTGGGTGCGGCCGGTGTCCACGAGGCGATTTATTCGCTGCTGATGCTGCAGAACGGCTACATCGCCGGTACCAGGAACTACCACTCCCCGGATGCGGAAATTGCGCATATGCCGATCGTTGGCCCTGATGCAAAGTCCGCTCATCTGGACCGCGTCATGTCGAACAGCTTCGGTTTTGGTGGCACCAACGCCTCCCTGGTCTTCCAGCGTTTCAACGGCTGAACTGACAACCAGGTCGCCCTCCCTCGGTGAGGGCGGACCTTCCCCTGAACGACGCGCACCGGTAAAGTTGGCAAATAGGGCCTGTCGCCTTTAAGGTGGGTACAGTGGAAACGGAACGGGGAAAGGTCATTCAAATGGGCGAACGCATCTCCACTTTGCGCGCCTCCGCGCTGAAATCAAGCTGCCAGGAATGCAGTCTCAGCAATCTCTGTCTTCCCCTGGCCGTCAGCGAGAACGAGATCGAACGTCTCGAGGATGTGGTGCAGCAGGGACGGACCATTGATCGCGGGAAACATGTGTTCCGCCAGAAGGATCCGTTCAAGGCCTGTTACGCCGTTCGCAGTGGCGCGGTCAAGACTTACATCATCGCCGACTCCGGCGAAGAGCAGATTACCGGCTTTTACCTGCCTGGCGAGATCATCGGCTTGGACAGCATGGGGCCGGAGGGGTATTCCTGTTCTGCCAAGGCGCTGGAACGCAGCAGTTTCTGCGAGATCCCGTTCAACCGTCTGGAAGAGCTCGCCACCCGGATTCCCTCGCTACAGCACCACTTCTTCCAGCTGATGAGCCAGGAAATCAAGAACAGCCACAACCTGTCGCTGTTGCTGAGCAAGAATTCGGCCGAGGAACGGATTGCCACGCTGTTGCTGTCCCTGTCCTCCCGTTTCAGCCGTCGCCGACTGTCGGCGACGAAGTTGATCCTGCCCATGCCCCGACATGACATTGCCAATTATCTGGGGCTGGCGGTGGAAACGGTCAGTCGTGTCATGACCCGCTTCCAGCGTCAGGGTCTGATCGACTCGCACGGCCGGGAAGTCACGCTGCAGGATATTGACGGCCTTCAGGCAGTAGCGCATGGCGGTTGCCAGAAAGGCGACTGACACCGCCGCAACGTCGCCGGATCAGTGCGTTTCCGGCTGGGCCGTCCCGGCAATCAGGGCGGCCTCCTCCTTGAGACGGGTGCGCCAGGGCTGCTGCTTGACACCGAAGGTGTTGCGGATCTTGATGCAGCCCAGCGTGGTGTTTTCCGGCTCCAGCTTGGCCCAGGCCGGCACCTTGTCCACCACGTGCACTTCCGACAGTTCCGGCAGCGCATTGACGATCTCCAAGCCCAGTTCGTACTGGCTGATTTCCTCGGCGCCAGCGTACTGGTAGGTTCCCCACACTTCCGCCCCGCAATCGATCTGCAACACCAACGCCCGGATGACTCGCGCCAGATCCCTCAGGGCCACCGGTTGGCCTCGATGGCGGCTCGATAACTCCAGCTGCGTCGCCCCCTCGGCAGAAGCGGTGATCTTGCGGATGAAGCGATCCAGACTCCAGCCCGTGCGCAGGATCAGGTGCCGGGGCAACAGCGTGCGCAGCGCCTGTTCACACTCCCACTGCCAGTTGCCGAGCTGACTGAACGGCTGCCCCGGGTTGGAGGTGATGTAGGCACTCTGCTTACGCCCGTCGAACACATAGCAAGTGGACAGCTGGATCAGGGCGATGTCGTGGGCACGGGCGTGCTCGGCCAGCGCCATGGGAATGGAAAAAGTCCACTCGCGAATCGTCTCCGGATCGCGCTCAGCGGCCTCAGGATCGTTATGCCAGAGGGTATTGACGATCAGGTCCGTTTCCTCGGGAATCCAGTCTTCCAGCGCGGCGGGATCCACGCCGTCCGGACTGCGGATCAACAGTGGCCGGATCGCCAGCGAGGTGCCTCGCAGCGTCTCCAGCACCAGGCGTCCCAGGGGACCGTAATCGTGTACAACCAGAACATTCACGCGGGTCAATCAACTCCAGATCAGTCAGCAAGTGGACGGTTTTTGGCATTCCGAATGCGGCAGCATGCCACCGCAGTGCCGGCAGACTCAATCCCCGCTGGCACGAGTGACAGTGGGTGCCGAGGGCTCCAGCCAATGGCCCCGGATCAGACCCGAATAGAATAAGGCATCGGCGCTGATTCCGCATCCGTCTCGACATCGACAGAGTCGGCTATCGGATCCGCGCGGCTTTCGAATCCGATCCATCGACACAGGGAAACGCATGCTCAAACAACACAGCCACATCGTCGCCCCCATTCCCGACGCTCTCCGTAACAAGGCCCTGCTTACCGTCGAGGAGCTGCGTTCCCGCGGCAAGGCGGACAAGCAGGCCATTGACGAGCTCTACGGCCTGATTATCGAGCTGACCGAAGAGGGGCTGGATTTCTTCTTCCTGGAGCCGCTGCGCCGGCTGCGCGCCAGCAGCATGTTGATGGGCATGGCCAAAATGGGCATCGGCAGCATGCTCAAGGGCAGCAAGATGGTGATTCACAAGGTCCTGAAGAAGCTGGACGACAAGAGCCTGGCGTCCATCCTCGACTTTATCGAAGAGATCATCTGCGAGCCTGAAAACGCCGCCTGAGGCCATCCGGGGCGGTGGCTACTGCCCCGAAATCTCATCGTCATAGACACGCGGTACCCGTGCCGTAACGCCGGTCAGCAATTCGTAGCCAATGGTGTCGGCACAACGCGCCACCTCATCCACCGGCACATGGGCACCCCAGAGCTCCACGCTATCCCCCGGTCGGGCATGAGGCGCCGCCGTCAGGTCCACCGCCAGCATGTCCATCGACACCCGTCCCAGCGTACAGGCCCGGGCGCCGGCCACCCAGACGGGTGTGCCGGTCGGTGCATGACGCGGGTAACCGTCGCCATAACCGATGCTGACGATACCCATGGGCGTCGGCCGCTCCGCCCGCCAGGCGGCGCCGTAACCGACGCTTTCTCCCGGCTGCAGGGTACGAACGGCGGTGATCCGGGACTCCAGCGACATGACCGCCCTCAGCCCGAGCTCCGCGGCGGACTCGACAATCATCGGCGAGGCGCCGTAGAGCATGATACCCGGGCGCGTCCAGTGGAATCGGGGCGAGTCGACGCGAAAATGACCGGCTGAATTGGCCGCGCTGAATTCAAGATCGGGAAAGCGGGACGAGAGCTCGCTGAAAATACCGTTCTGATGATCCGTCATTGGATCATCGCGATCATCGGCACAGGCGTAGTGGGTCACCATGCCTTTGAGGGTGACCCCGGCGATCGCGCGCAATCGCTGCACGACGGCTTCCACAGCGGCGGGCGCAAAACCCAGCCGGTTCATGCCGGTGTTGACCTTGAGCCACACTGTGACAGCCTGACCGGCCGACTCCAACGCCGCGACTTGATGGTCGCTGTGAATCACGGGCTCCAGTTCCAGCTCCGCACAGGCGGTCACATCGGCGTCGTCATGGAATCCCTGGAGCAACACGATGGGCTGGCGGATACCCGCCTCACGTAAACGCTCGGCCTCTTCCAGGCAGGCCACTGCGAACCGTTCAGCCTGATCGGACAGCGCCCGGGCCACCGGTTCCAGACCGTGTCCGTATCCATCCGCCTTGACCACAGCCATGGCCTTGGCACTCCCCGACTGGCGCCGGGCCAGCGCATAATTATGCCGAAGAGCCGAAAGATCGATGCGCGCCCGGGTGTGCCGTGCCATCAATAATCTCCGCCGTAATCGCCGTGGGCCAGATCCTCGAACTTGGTGTACTTGCCAATGAAGGCCAGTCGGACGGTGCCGATCGGACCGTTCCGCTGCTTACCAATGATGATTTCAGCGATGCCCTTGTCGGGGCTGTCCTCGTGGTAGACCTCATCCCGGTAGATGAACATGATGACGTCGGCGTCCTGCTCGATCGCACCGGATTCCCGCAGGTCCGAGTTAACCGGTCGCTTGTTGGGGCGCTGCTCCAGACTCCGGTTAAGCTGCGACAGGGCCACCACAGGGCACTGCAGTTCCTTGGCCAGGGCCTTCAGGGAGCGCGAGATTTCGGAAATTTCCGCCGTCCGGCCCTCGGTATTGCCCGGCACCCGCATCAGCTGCAGGTAGTCGACCATGATCAGGCCGATCTCACCGTCATTCTCCCGCGCCACACGGCGCGCCCGGGAGCGCATTTCGGTCGGACTCAGACCAGGGGTGTCGTCGATGTAGAGCGGTTTGTCCTTCAGCAGACTGACCGCGGACGTCAGCCTCGGCCAGTCTTCCTCTTCCAGCTTGCCGCTCCGCATACGGGTCTGGTCGATGCGGCCGAGGGAGGACAGCATCCGCATGACGATGGAATCGGCCGGCATCTCCATACTGAACACCAGGGCCGGCTTGTTGCTGCCCAACAGGGCGTTTTCTACCACGTTCATGGAGAAGGTGGTCTTACCCATGGAGGGACGACCGGCGATGATGATCAGGTCCGACGGCTGCATCCCCGACGTCCACTCGTCCAGATCCTTGAACCCGGTGGTGATACCGGTGATCGCATCACCGGATTCAAAAAGCTCCTCGATGCGACCCAGCGCCTTGGTCAGGATCGGGTTAATGGCCTGGGGACCGGAACCCTCTTTGGTCCGGGATTCGGCAATCTGGAAGACGTTGCGCTCAGCCTCGTCCAGGAGTTCATCACTGGTGCGCCCCTGGGGATTGAACGCCGATTCCGCGATATTGCCGGACACTTCGATCATCTGACGCAACACCGAGCGTTCACGGACGATCTGGGCGTAGGCCTTGATATTGGACGCCCCCGGCGTCTTCTCAGCCATTTCCGCCAGGTAGGTCAGGCCGCCGGCATCCTCAAGATCCCCGGCCCGGTCGAGAAACTCGCTCAGCGTCACGACGTCCAGTGGTTCCCCTTCCCCGGCCAGACGCTCGATGGCGGCGTAAATCAGGCGATGATCCTGACGGTAGAAGTCGGCGGAGGCGATGACTTCGGAGACGGCATCCCACTTGCTGTTGTCCAGCATCAGACCGCCCAGGACCGCCTGCTCGGCCTCTATGGAATGCGGGGGAACCTTGATACGCGAGGTATCGGAGTCAGGGATGGTCTGCTTTGCAATGGGATTTGCCATGATACCGCTTACTGAATCCAGCAATAATGGAAGTGGAGCGATCTAAGATAACCGCCGATGGAAAGCGCGACAAGCGATCCGCGCTGGTTTTAATTTGCGCCCCAGAGACACAGAAAGGCCCGGCAGACGTGGAGGTCTGCCGGGCCTTTCGGCACGGCCGTATTCGGGCAATGCGCTCGCCGACCGACCTCCCACAGGGAAGGCCGGTCCGCTCAGCGATTACTCGGAAACGACAGTGATCTTGACGCTGACTTCGACGTCGGTGTGCAGCTGCAGCTCGATGTCGTATTCGCCGATCGCGCGCAGCGGGCCTTCCGGCATCCGTACTTCGCTCTTCTCGACTTCCGTACCACCGGCTGTCACCGCGTCAGCGATGTCACGCACACCGATAGAACCGAACAGCTTGCCTTCGTCACCCGCTTTGGAGGTGATGGTGAAGGCGGCACCTTCCAGCTTCTCGGCACGGGCCTGGGCAGCTGCCAGACGCTCGGCCGCGGCTTTTTCCAGCTCGGCACGACGTGCTTCGAATTCCTGAACGTTGGATTCAGTCGCCGGAACCGCCTTGCCAAACGGCAGCAGGAAGTTACGACCGTAACCCGCTTTTACTTTGACCTTGTCACCCAGGGAGCCCAGGTTTGCGACTTTCTCGAGCAGAATAACTTCCATCTCGTTAACCTCTTCGTACTTTATTCTGCCGGCTCAGAGGGCTTTAAGCGTCCCCTGAAATCCAGCCAGCTATCCACAAACGCCAATATAAGCAACAACAACATCAGACTCGGGCTTAACAGCACCAGGGCCAGGTAGAACAGCACCAGCCACTGGATGCTCATATTCCGGACGCCGACGATGCCGTGGATCATGGCCAGTCCCGCAAACATCAGCGGAACCGCGGCCGCCCAACTGACCAGGGCGGTGTTCACGCCCAGCAGTGGTGCGCCAAACATGATCGCCACACACAACACGGCGACGGGCCGGCTCAGTCGCAGGGCATGGAACTCGCTCCGGAAACCGCCCGGATTGTAGAGTGCGGCCTGCCAGCTGCGCGCGAGGATCAACACGGCAACCGCCAGCAATTGGTAGGTCCCTGCCATACTGGCACTCATGACCTGCCGGAACACACTCTCGAGTCGTCCACCCAGCTCACTGGCGACATCCGGGTTGTACTGCTGATAAAACGCAATCCCGGTATTCACCAGATCCTTGAGCAACTGGGGAAACAGCAGCGGCAGCAACACACCGGTTACCAGCGCCAGACCGCTTCCGGTCAGCAATGCCTTTTCCCAGGAGGTCGTGGTGCGTAACACCACCACCATCAAAAACACCTGGATCAAGACGAACAGAGCGGTCGGATCATTGCCCAACCAGCTCCAGCCCAGAGCCGGCAGCAGCGCCCAGAGTCCGACGTTGAGTCCCTGGGACAGACCCAGTCTCAATGTGACCAGGCCGACTACGGCCGCTCCAATCCAGAAAAGAAAGGGAAGCGCGGTGGCTACCGCCGCTACCCCACTCGCCTGCAGGGGACCGCGCATCGCAAATTGCGCTAATGCACGCATGGTCCCGAGTCCTGTTACCGCTTAATTGTCGTGGCTATCGGTATACGGCAGCAGGGCCAGGTAGCGCGCGCGCTTGATCGCGGTCGCCAGCTGACGCTGGTAGCGTGCCTTGGTACCGGTGATACGGCTGGGCACGATTTTGCCGGTTTCAGTGATATAACCTTTCAGGGTGTCCAGATCCTTGTAATCGATCTCTTTGACACCTTCTGCCGTGAAGCGGCAGAACTTACGACGTCTGAAAAAACGAGCCATGCTTTAACTCCTCAACAACCGGTGATGGATTACTCTTCTTCCTGCGTGCTGGCCGCCGGGCGACGCTCGCTGGACTCCTGGGAACGACGCGGACGGTCGTCGCCTGAACGACGCTCTTCACGGTTCTCGGAAGCCTTCATCGGGGACGCATCGGTATCCGCGTCGTCGCGACGAATCACCAGATCACGGATGATTGCATCATTGAAACGGAAGTTGTGAGTCAGCTCGTCGAGCACGTCCTGTGAACATTCAACGTTGAACAGAACGTAGTGAGCCTTGTGGATCTTGTTGATCGGGTATGCCAGGTGACGACGACCCCAGTCTTCAAGACGGTGTACAGCACCACCGGCTTCGGTGATGGTGTTGGTATAACGCTCGATCATCGCGGGCACCTGCTCGCTCTGATCCGGGTGTACCATGATAACGATTTCGTAGTGACGCATGAGTTCTCCCTACGGATTAAACAGCCTCAGCCAGGATGCCCTGGTAGAAGCAAGGAGCTGGTATCAAATACCAGATTTCAGTCCGGTTTCCCGGTTTCTCTGCCGCTGTCGGCAGACAATAGAAAACCACCCCCAATTTAGGGGGTGGCGTATTTTAGGCAAGCATGGAGTTGATTGCAAGGTAATCAGCTGCTGCGCTGACGCACTGCCTCATAAAGACAGACACCCGTCGCCACGGAGACGTTCAGACTCTCCACCGTGCCGTTCATCGGGATATTGATAAGGGCATCGCAGTGCTCACGGGTCAGGCGCCGCATCCCCTTGCCTTCGGCCCCCATCACCAGGGCCACCGGGCCCTTGAAATCGGCTTGATAGAGCGTGGCATCCGCTTCGCCGGCGGTGCCGACGATCCAGACGCCGGCATCCTGAATCGAGCGCATGAAGCGGGCCAGATTGGTCACCCGGACCAGCGGCACGGATTCGGCCGCCCCACAGGCCACTTTACGCACCGTCGGGTTGAGCGAGGCGGACTTGTCCTTGGGCACCACCACCGCCTGCACGCCGGCGGCATCGGCGCTGCGCAAACAGGCCCCGAGGTTGTGCGGATCGGTCACCCCGTCGAGAATCAGCAGGAAAGGCGCCGACCAGCCCGATAAGGCGGCCAGCAAATCATCTTCCTGCCATTCGCGGCTGGGCGCGACCGCCGCCACGATGCCCTGGTGGACGCCATCGACCCGACTATCCAGCTCTCGGCGATGGACAATGTCCCAACGCACACCTTGAGCATCGAGCGCGCCGGTGATGGCCTGTGCCCGTTTGTCCTGACGTCCGGTCTGAATCCAGACCTGCTGCAACCGTGCGGGATCGCGCTTGAGAACGGCGTCCACGGCGTGCCAGCCAAAGATAAACTCCTGCGCCACTTATTGACCCTTACCTGACTTCTTCTTTTTGGCGCCACCCGCCGCGGGCCCCTGCTTGGGCTTACCGCTGGATGACGGCGCCTTGCCTTTCTTCCTGCCTGACGGTTTACCCGACGTCTTCTGGGCTTCGCGGGCCGCCTCCTGGGCGAGCATTTCCTTGGCACTCAGCGGCTTATTGCCCTTGCCGCCGGCGCTGCGCGACTTGCGGCTGCGCGAGCCCCGCTTGTCATCGAACTTTTTAGCGCCGCGCTCGCCCTTGGCCGGCAGCGCATCGCGGTCCGCCTTGCGGCGACGCGGCTCGCTGACCAGCTCCAGATCAATCTTGCGGTCTTCGAGCCCTACGCGCACCACCTGTACCCGGACGGCATCACCCAACCGGAAACTGATGGCGGTACGCTCACCGACCAGGCGGTGCTTGGCCGCATCGTGATGAAAATAGTCACCGCTAAGTGTGGACACGTGAACCAAACCCTCGATGTAGACCCCATCCAGCTCCACAAAGAACCCGAACGGCACCACTGAGGCAATCAGCCCGTCGTATTCTTCGCCGACGTGCTCCTTGAGGTACTCGCACTTCAGCCAGGCCATGACGTCGCGGGTGGCGTCGTCCGCACGGCGCTCGGTCATCGAACAGTGTTCGCCCAGTTGAACCATGCGGGCATGGTCGTAGGGGTAGTTCGCCAGCTCGTCGTCACGCTGATCCGGCTTAACGACGGTGTCATCGTTATTGTCGCCGTGGATGACCGACTTGATCGCACGATGCACGATCAGGTCCGGATAACGCCGGATGGGCGAGGTGAAGTGGGCGTAGCTGGCAAAGCCCAGCCCGAAGTGACCGCTTTCTTCCGGACTGTAGACCGCCTGACTCAGGCTGCGCAGCATGACCATCTGGATCACGCCGGCATCCGGACGGTCCCGCACCTGCTCCAGCAGGGCCTGATAATCCGCGGAGGTCGGCTTTTCGCCGCCGCCCAGTTGAAGACCGAGCTCGCCCAGGAACAGGCGCACCGCCGCCAGGCGCTCTTCCGCCGGTCCATCGTGGACCCGATAAAGCGCCGGCATCTTGTGCCGCTTCAGGAAGCGGGCCGTGGCCACGTTGGCGCACAGCATGCACTCCTCGACAATCTTGTGGGCGTCGTTGCGCTGGACCGGAACAATTTCCTCGATCTTACGGGAAGCGTCGAAAATGACGCGGGTCTCGGTGGTTTCGAAATCGATCGCGCCACGCTCAGTCCGGGCGGCCCTCAGCACCTTGTACAAGGCGTAGAGATCGTCCAGATGCGGCGCCACATGCGCATACTGGGAGCGCAATTTCCTGCCGATACCGGAACCGGGCCGCTCCAGCATGTCGCTGACTGACGTGTAGGTCAGGCGCGCCTTGGAGTGCATCACGCCCTGGTAAAACGTATAGCTGCTGATTCGGCCATTGGCGCTGATGGTCATATCACTGACCAGACACAGCCGATCCACCTCCGGGTTCAGGGAGCACAAGCCGTTGGAGAGCTTCTCCGGCAGCATGGGCACCACGTGATCTGGGAAATAGACCGAGTTGCCCCGCTCCAGGGCCTGCTCGTCCAGCGGCGAACCGGGACGCACATAATGGGAAACGTCGGCGATGGCCACCACCAGCCGGAACCCGCCCCGCGGACGACGCTCGCAGAAAATGGCGTCATCGAAGTCGCGCGCGTCCTCGCCATCGATCGTCACCAGCGGCAGGTCCCGCAGGTCCACCCGATGCGCCTTGTCCGGCTCACTGACCGTTTCCGAGATAGCGGCGGCCTGCTCGCCGACCGCCTGGGGCCAGGCGTGCGGAATGTCGTAGGAACGGATCGCGACGGCGATCTCCATACCCGGCGCCATATGATCACCGAGCACCTCGACAACGCGGCCCGTAGGCTTGGTGCGCACCGTAGGCTGGCGCATCACCTCGACCACCACGTACTGGCCGTGACGGGCATCGCCGCAATCGTCTTCGGCCACCATCACGTCCTGGTTGATCCGGGGATTTTCCGGAACTACAAAGGAAATGCCGCTTTCGCGGAAGAGACGCCCCACAATCTGCTGACTGCGACGCTCCAGAACTTCGACAATACGCCCTTCCCGGCGCCCCCGGTCATCGACCTGATCCACCCGCGCCGCGACACGGTCACCGTGAATCACCTGCCGCATTTCACGGGCACTGAGGAACAGATCGCTGCTGCCGTCGTCCGGCACGAGGAAACCAAAGCCCTCGCGATGCCCCTGGACGCGTCCGGAGATCAGGTCTGCCTCGTCGATCGGCAGATAGGCGCCCCGGCGGTTGCAGATCAACTGACCATCGCGACACATGGCGATCAGCCGGCGGCGCAATGCCTCGATACCTTCCGGTGAGGTCTGCTCGAGCTCGGTACACAGGGTTTCATGGGTGGCGGGCGCGCCGCGCTCGCGCAGATGAGCCAGGATGAACTCGCGGCTCTGGATAGGGTTTTCGTATTTTTTGGCCTCACGGTTCGCGTGAGGGTCATCACTATTCGCTTTTTTCTTGGATACCATTAAAAAGAATGCCTTAAGCCGGCAGCCCGATACAGGAAACAAAAACAGAGGCTGCGGTTGATTGTGGCTGAAGTATAACCCCGACGGTGCGGAGATACCTAAAAACAGGGGATCGACAACATGACGGGGAAGTAAAGATGCCACTTCTTGAGGGAAGAAGTGGTGCCGAGGAGAGGACTTGAACCTCCACGGGGTTGCCCCCACTAGCACCTGAAGCTAGCGCGTCTACCAATTTCGCCACCTCGGCAGATGACTTGCAGTCAGCGCTCGGTTAAACCCTTGCCGTTCCAGGCACATGATTTATCGGGCTTTCTGCTTCCAGTGAAAGGCTGTCCCTCACCAGATGGCGCGTACTTTAATCATTCGGATTTCAGCTGTCAAACATTTTTCCTGAATTTTTTTGTCTCTCTTTTCTTCCGCGCTCCTATCACACCAGCGCGCCGCTGGCCGAACACTAGAGCGTATCGGCCAGGTAATCGGACAGGCGGATATACTGGTAACGCACGATGCCATAGAGCTGACTGCTCACCAGCCGGGAATGCACCCCGCCACAGGTCCATTCGTCGTGGCCCGCCTGGTACTGGGCCAGGCGCGCCTGACGGATCAGGCCGTTCTGGTCCTCATCGACAAAGTCCTCATCCCTGACACCGTCGTAATCCCACTGCAGCAATGATCCGGTATCGATCGCCGCATCAAAGAACACCCGACGCAGGAGTTGTTGGCGTCCGTCGCGAACGTCCCAATCCAGCTTCAGACCGGTGACCTCGCCAGTGGATGCCACGACAGCGTCGTCCATGCCCGTCGCATCGCCGACATACCGGTAGCTCTGCTGGGCGGACACCACCCGCGCCGCATCCTGATTGTCGCCCGCAATCGCGTCCAGACAGGGAACCACATCGCCTTCCAGCGTCATGGCCTGACCGCCCAGGCCGGAGGTGGTGTAGGAGTAGGCCGGATCGACCGCATACCCATCGCCGACCGGCGTGACACTTTCACCGTCCAAGGTAACGGCCTGCAGAACGCCCTGCTCGTTGTAATTCAGCTGGTAGACCTGTTGGGGCGTGTCTCCCAGCTCACTGGAGGGCGCTGAGCCGTGACAACTGGTGGCGGAATAGAACGAGGCCGTGCCGCTGTCCCAATCGAACACCAAACGTTCATTGACGTCATCGTCGTCCCAATAAGGCCGGCTGGTGTTGTAATCCAGGTAGAAGCCATCCAATCCTTGGGCATTGAGTTCGGCAACCCGGCCATGCACCCGGGCCAGGCGCGTGATTTCCGTCAGCGATGGGGTCATGCAGCCGTCGGCATCGATTCGCTGCAGCACGCCGGCTTCGCTGTAATAGAACGTCAGTTCAGCGGCGATGCTGGCATTGCTCTCCAGGGCGCTGTCGCCGGTGGGCACGCCCTGGTCCGGCGCGCTGACGGTCAGGGACTGCAGCAGCACCGGGTTTTCAAGATCCAGTGGCACCTCCGGAATGGCCACGGACGATACATCCACGTTGCTGTATAGACCGCCGCTGCCGACCGCGTCGTCCACCGCCCGGACCACCTCATCGGCGTAGCCGTTGTAGCTCAGGCGCATGATGCGCAGCGCTTCCGTAGAGAACGGGGCCACTTTGCCATCGGAGCTGACCAGCGCCGATTCCATATCGTCGGGGAACTGGGCCGCCAGGAAGCGGGCCATGGCCTGGGCGTAGGCATGGGCACGATCGTCACCGGCCCGGACATAGTCGCCGGTCAGGTTGATGCCCGACAGGCGCTGGCCGAGATCGGTGGTGACATCCAGGTCCCCCGCCACCAGGAAACGACGCGCATCCACCAGTGTGGTCAACGGCGAGACAAAACGGACACCGGGTGGCGCCGACATCATATAGGCCGCCTGTTGCACCACATTGCCGGCGTCGGTTTCCTCTTCCGTGACGCCGGGAATAACGGTCACTACCAACGGGTAGTCGCGCCAGTCCAGATCCGCGGCCTGGGCGGCATCAAGCTGCAGTGCCGAGAGATCGAGGGTATAGACGCCTCCGGCACCGGTGATCGCGGTGGGCTCGCCGCCGGCGAGTGTGATGGTCCGTTCCGGGTTGGTGCCCACCGTCACGTCGACGCTGCCGCCGTCATACTGGTAGTCGCCATCCAGATCGAGCCAGACGCGTGCCTTGTCGAGGTAGCCGTCAATCACGCGCCCGCTGACGTCTTCCGACGCGGGTTCGTAGAGTCCGTCCGTATCGCGGCCGTCCACCGGTGAGTCCGGCAATTCGCCGTCACCACAGGCTGTGAGCAGGAGCAGGCAGGCACCGGTCAGGAGAAATCGTGAACGCGTCATGGCAGCAACCGTTGTCCTTGTTATAGCTGTCGGAGGCTCCACTGTAGGCGATGGCCGGGCGGCTATCCTTGATAGGCTTGGCAATTTGTAAATTTGGGTAACCGGCGGGCGCTATAAGAAAAGGAGAAGGCCCGGCAGGGGCAGCACCTGCCGGGCGCTGCAGGACATCAGATGGAACGGGCCACGATCTCCTTCATGATCTCGTTGGTGCCGGCATAGATCCGCTGCACCCGCGAATCCGCCCAGGCGCGGGCGATGGGGTATTCCCACATATAGCCGTAGCCGCCGTGCAGTTGCACGCATTCATCCATAATCCGGCACTGCAGGTCGGTGGTCCACTGCTTGAGCATGGCGGCGGTCGGAATGTCCAGCTTCTTCTCGAGGTGCAGTTCCAGGCAGCGATCCACGAAGACCCGGGCGGCGGTGATGTCCGCTTTCATTTCCGCCATCTTGAAGCGGGTGTTCTGAAAGCCAAGGATCGGCTTACCAAAAGCCTTGCGCTCTTTGACGTAGTCCCGGGTCCAGTCCCAGGCCGCTTCCGCCGCGGCCACCGCGGTCAGGGCAACTTGCAGACGTTCCGCCGGCAGCTCCTGCATCAGCTGCATGAAGCCCTGCCCTTCGTGACGGCCCAGCAGGTTGCCCACGGGCACTTTCACGTCCTGGAAGAACAGCTCCGAGGTGTCCTGAGCCTTCAACCCCACCTTCTCCAGGTTCTGGCCGCGCTCGAAACCTTCCCAGGCGGTTTCCACCAGCAGCAGGCTGGTTCCCTTGGCGCCTTCCTTGGGATCGGTCTTGGCAACGACGATCACCAGATCCGCCATCTGGCCGTTGGTGATGAAGGTCTTGGACCCGTTGAGGATGTAGTGATCGCCCTCCCGGACGGCGCTGGTTTTCACCCCCTGCAGATCCGACCCGGCGCCCGGCTCGGTCATGGCGATGGCGCCGATCATGTCGCCGCTGGCCAGCTTGGGCAGGTAGGCCTGCTTCTGTTCCTCAGTGCCGTAGTTGAGGATGTACGGCGCCACGATGTCCGAGTGCAACGCCCACCCCAGGCCGGAGGTGGAGGCCCGCACGATCTCCTCCATGATCACCGCGCTGTAACGGAAATCAGCGCCGACGCCGCCATATTCCTCGGGCAGGCACGGACACAGAAAACCCAGCTCACCGGCCTTGCGCCAGATGTCCCGGCTGACCTGACCGTCCTTTTCCCATTGGGCGTGGTGCGGCACAGCCTCCTGCTGGAGGAATTTGCGGACGGAATCCCGGAAGCCTTCGAGATCGGCGTCAAACAGCGTGCGTGGAATCATGATAAACCTCTGCGTTTTTGTTATGGGCGCCGCCTGGCTGAACGTCAGGGGCACCTCAAGCGTGTAGTGTCAGAGGTTTTCAGTCTCCGGCGGCGGGCCCGGAGCCACAATGGTGAAAAGCATCAATCCGCTTGGCTAAAACGACCGCGGCGCCCGAAGGCGCCGCAGCAAAGACAACAGGGTGAGCCGACCGGGTCAGCCGAAGTAATCCGAGTAGGCGTTGTAGAAATGCTGCGCGGCCCGGCCGCTGCGGCCGCCCTTGCCCAGCGCAAACCGGATCGCCAGCTTGTGCAGCTCGCCCCGGTCCTCCACCTGCGGGAAGAGCGCGTCCACCAGGTGCAAGTACGCGTCCTGGTTGAACGGGTAGAACGACAGCCAGAGACCGAACCGGTCGGACAGGGAAACCTGCTCCTCGATCGCTTCCCCCGGATGCAATTCGCCGTCGACCACCTGGGCCTGCTGGTTATCCGCCATGTATTCCGGCATCAGATGGCGGCGATTGGAGGTGGCGTAGACCTTGATGTTTTCCGGCGGACTCTCGATGGAACCCTCCATCACACTCTTCAGGGCCTTATAGGTGCCCTCGCCCCGCTCGAACGACAGGTCGTCGGAGAAAATGATGAAACGGTAATCCAGGTCGCGCAGGTCATCGACGATTTCCGGCAGGTACAGCAGGTCGTCCCGATCCACCTCCACGATCCGCAAACCCTGGTCGAAGTAAGTGTTGAGGATCGCCTTGATCAGCGACGACTTGCCGGTTCCGCGCGCGCCCCACAGCAAGGCGTTGTTGGACGGCTGCCCGCGCAGGAAGCGTTCGGTATTGGTAACCAGCTTCTGCTTTTGCGGTTCCACTTCCAGCAATTGGTCAAGGCGCACCGGATCGATCTGCTTCACGGGACGCAGCGCGTTACGATGACGACGCCAGATGGCGGCGGGGGTAGTCTGCCAGTCAATGCTCATGACATGTGGTTCCTGCTGATGACTCAATCCGTCTTTGGCTTCGATTGACCGGCGAGCTTCCGGGACACGCGCTCCGCGCCCCAGCGGGGCATCAGGTCCTGTGGCAGGCCCAGGTGATCGAGGATGCGCGCGACGATGAAGTCCACCATATCCGCCACGGATTCCGGATGATGGTAAAAGCCCGGGCTCGCCGGCATGATCACCGCGCCCATGCGCGTCAGCCGCAGCATGTTGTCCAGATGGACCTCGGAATACGGGGCTTCACGCGGTACCAGGATCAACGGACGCCGCTCCTTGAGCGCCACGTCGCCGGCCCGTTCGATCAGGTTGTTGCTGGCACCGGTGGCCAGAGCCGACAGGGTGCCGGTACTGCAGGGGCATATCACCAGCGGCGCACGGCTGCCGGAACCGGAGGCCGGCGGGGCGAACCAGTCCTCCCGGCCGAAGACCAGCAACTGGTCCGGCGCGGCACCGTAGTGCTCGGAGAGAAACGCCTGCATGGCGTCCGGACTGCCCGGCAGCGACAGGTCGGTCTCGGTCGCGACAACCACCTGGGCCGCCTTGCTGATCATGAAATGCACGCGACAGCCCGCCGCCAACAGGCACTGCAACAGGCGCAGGCCATAAGGCGCACCGGAAGCGCCAGTCAGGGCCAGATTAACAGTGGGTCGATCCACCGGGGAATGCGTGGGCTTGCCTTCAGTCAACAGTCTGCTCCAGTTTTGCAATCAACTTGCCGTGAATGCCACCAAAGCCGCCGTTGCTCATGACCACGATGTGACAGGGGACCGGCAGGTCGTCCAGCACCTGGCCAATCAGTCCTTCGACGGTGGTCGCCGTGCTGTGCCGGGGATCGTCCGCCGGCACCAGCGACTTCAGCCAGTCCATGTCACTGAGGTTAGCCCAGATCACCCGGTCTGCCTGCTCGCTGCTGGGCAACAGGGTATCCCGATGAACGCCCTGCTGCATGGTGTTCGAGCGCGGCTCGATCAACGCAATGATGGGCTCATTGCCGACTTTCTTGCGCAGGCCGTCGAGCGTGGTCGCAATCGCGGTGGGATGGTGGGCAAAATCGTCGTAAACCCGAACGCCCTTTACATCCGCCAGCAACTCCATACGCCGCTTGACGCCGGAAAAGCGGTTCAGCGCGGCAATGGCATGGTCTGGCGTGACGCCGACGTGGCGCGCCGCCGCGATGGCCGCCAGTGCGTTGCGGACATTGTGCATACCGGTCTGCTGCCAGCTTACGGTGGCCACCGGCTGTTCGTGATGGACCACCATGAATCGGCTGCCATCGTCCGCCAGCAGTTCGGCGCGCCAGTTGGCCTGCTCTACTTCGCCCGCCACGGAGGTTGTCTGAACGCTGCTCCAGCAGCCCAGATCCAGCGCCGCGTCCAGGTGTGTATCGCGCGCGGGCCGCACGATCAGCCCGTTGGACGGTACGGTGCGGACCAGGTGATGGAATTGGCGCTCGATGGCCTCGACGTTGTCGAAGATGTCCGCGTGATCAAATTCCAGATTGTTGAGAATCAGCGTGCGAGGGCGGTAATGAACGAACTTGGAACGCTTGTCGAAAAAGGCGCTGTCGTATTCGTCCGCCTCGATCACGAAGAAATCGCTGCTGCCCAGCCGGGCGGAGACGCTGAAGTCCTTGGGAACGCCGCCCACCAGGTAGCCGGGATCGAAGCCGGCCTGCTCCAGAATCCAGAGCAGCATGGATGTGGTTGTGGTCTTGCCATGGGTGCCCGCCACGGCCAGCACCCAGCGTTTGCGCAGGACTTCCCGGGTCAGCCACTCGGGGCCGGACATATAGTCGATGCCCCGATTGAGCACCGCTTCCACTTCCGGGTTGCCGCGGGACATGGCATTGCCGATCAGCACCAGATCCGGTGCGGGCTTGAGGTGGTCGGCAGAATAGCCCTCCATCAACCCGATGCCCTGGGCTTCGAGCTGGGTGCTCATGGGCGGATAAACGCCCTGGTCGGAGCCGGTCACCGTGTGCCCGGCCTCCCGGGCAAGCACCGCGAGACTGCCCATAAACGTCCCGCAGATGCCGAGGATGTGGATATGCATGGTTGTCCTGTTTCCGTTCAGCCGCAGGCGGCCATTGAATCAAAGACTGAAGCGTCCTGTATCGCTGCTGCGGCGTCAAGCCGGGGCGCACCGAAAATGAGTGACGCGGGCCGATTCGGGGTTGCCGGATCCTACAAGACCGTCATGAAATGTACCCGAGATTAACGTATCATTCGCGCGAAGTGACCAATCTGCAGGAGGCGCCAGCAACCATGGCCATCAAGAACGCGTTCTACGCCCAGTCTGGCGGTGTCACCGCCGTGATCAACGCCAGTGCCTGTGGTGTGATCGAGACTGCCCGCAAGCACCCGGAAGCGATCGGCACGGTCTACGCCGGCCGCAACGGGATCATCGGGGCGCTCAGGGAAGAACTGATCGATACCAACGAGGAAAGCGACGAAGCGATTGCGGCCCTGATGCACACGCCGGGCGGCGCCTTTGGTTCCTGTCGCTATAAGCTGAAGAACTTCACCGAGAACAAGCGCGAATACGAACGCCTGATCGAAGTGTTCCAGGCCCACAACATCGGTTACTTCTTCTACAACGGCGGCGGCGATTCCCAGGACACTGCGTTCAAGGTCTCCCAACTGGCCGAGCGCATGGGCTACCCGATTACCTGCATCGGTGTTCCCAAGACCGTCGATAACGACCTGCCGTTCACCGACTGCTGCCCGGGCTTTGGTTCGGTGGCCAAGTACATCGCCACCTCCACTCTCGAAGCCAGCCTGGACATCAAGTCCATGTGCGAATCGTCCACCAAGGTCTTTATCCTGGAAGTGATGGGCCGGCACGCAGGCTGGATTGCTGCCGCGGGCGGCCTTGCCGGCCAGGGTGAAGGCGATCCGCCCCACATCATCCTGTTCCCGGAAATCCCGTTCGACCGGGACGCCTTCCTCAAGCGCGTGGAATACAGCGTGGAGAACTACGGCTACTGCGTGGTCGTCGCGTCCGAAGGTGCCCAGTATGAAGACGGTCGCTTCCTTGCCGATGCGGGCAGCAAAGATGCCTTCGGCCACACTCAACTGGGTGGCGTTGCACCGGCACTGGCCAACATGACCAAGCAGGCTCTGGGCTACAAGTACCACTGGGCCGTGGCCGATTACCTGCAGCGCGCGGCACGCCACATCGCTTCGGCCACTGACGTCGAGCAGGCCTACGCCGTGGGCAAGGCTGCTGTGGAAATGGCCGTGGCCGGCAAGCAGGCCCTGATGCCGACCATCGTGCGTGAGCAGTCTTCCCCCTATCGCTGGCACATCGGCGAAGCGCCACTGAGCGAAGTAGCGAACCAGGAAAAGAAGATGCCGATCCACTTCATCACCGACGACGGCTTCGGCATCACCCAGGATTGCCGCGAGTACCTGTCGCCGCTGATCAACGGCGAGGCTTTCCCGCCGTTCGAAAACGGTCTGCCCAAGGTTGCCAAGTTGCAGAAGGTGCTGGCCGAAAAGAAACTGCGGACGGCTTTCGACATCTGACCGACGTTCCGGTACGCATAAAAAAGGCGCCCTCATCGGGCGCCTTTTTTGGTTCTGCCGGCTGACAACTCAGGCCAGTGAAGAGGCCTCCCGCTGCTGCACGTAGGTGGCAAATTCGGTGAAGCCACCGACGTGCTTGTCGCCGACAAAGATCTGCGGCACGGTATAGACCGGCTCGTTGATCATTTTTTCGATGTCCGCTTTGCTCATCCCTTCGGCAATCATATCCACAAACTGATAATCAAAACCTTTGATTTCACACAGTTGGCGGGCACGGACGCAAAAACCGCAACTCATGCGGCCATAGATGGTCACGCGATCCATCTTCGACCTCCTCGGATTCAATGGGGCTCAGCTTGCCAGACGGCCGCGTCTTTTCCCATTTGGTGCTTTGAATGATCGTCATAGGCTCTGCGTATGCGGCCAGGTGGCGGTATCAGAGCCGACAGCGCACTGTCGGCTTCTGGCACCGCCCTACCCGGTCCGGTTCAGGTCCGCAGGCGGTTAAGCTGTTCTTCCAGCGATATCACCTGCTCACCCAACTCTTCGCCGTTACCGCGAACCCGCTGAGACAGTTCGCGCAGGTCGCTGGCGGCATCGCCGATGTTGGTCAGGTTGCGGTTGATCTCCTCGCTGACCGAACTTTGCTCTTCGGCCGCCGTGGCCACCTGGGTGACGTGCTCGACGATGGTGGCGATACGCTGCACCACCTCGGCCAGTGACTGATCCGCCTCGCGGGTCCGTTCAACCGCGTTGGTGGCCCGGTCGACGCCGCCGCGGATGACCGTCACCGTCTGCTGGACCTCGCCCTGCAGCCCTTCAATCATCTCGCTGATCTCGTCGGTAGACTCCCGGGTCCGCGACGCCAGTGTGCGCACCTCATCGGCGACTACCGCAAAGCCCCGCCCCTGTTCGCCGGCCCGTGCCGCTTCAATCGCCGCGTTCAGAGCCAGCAGGTTAGTCTGCTCGGCAATGCCGCGGATGACTTCCAGGATGCGATTGATGTCGTCACTGCGGTTGGCGACCTGACCGATGGCCCCGCTGGCCTCTTCCATATCGGCGGCCAGTTCCTGCACGCCGTTGACGGCGGTGGTCAGGGTCGACTGGGTGCTCACGACCCCGTCGCTGGCTTCCCGGGCATTGCCCGCAGCGTCGCTGGCAAACGTGGCGACTTCACTGGCAGCGGCCGACATCTCGTTCATGGCGGTCACGACGCTGTCAATCTCGCTGTGCTGACGCGAGGTGTTTTCCTCGGTTTCCTGGGCAATGCGGCGAACGCTGTCCGACTGCTCGCTGACGCGGCCATTGATCGACTTGAGGTCGTTGATCATGTCCCGCAGTTTCGCCAGGAACGCGTTGAAGCCGTCCGCCAGTGCAATCAGCTCGGCGTGGGTATCGATCTCCAGCTCCTGGGTCAGGTCGCCTTCGGCGCTGGCCAGATTGGCCATGCGGTCACGGATGCGATCCAGTGGCCGGGTCACGCTGCGAACCAGTACCACCAGCAGCAACAGGGAAACGATCGACACGACGATGCCCGCCGTCAACTGGCGCCCTGCCGTGGCGTCGACTTCCTCGCCCAGGACATCCTCAACCTTGCTCAAGTCGGCCAGCGCGACATCCCGCGGCAGTTCGATGATCATCGACCAGGTCGTGTCGGAAGCCTTGATGTGGATCGGATACGCCACCGCGATGTCTTCGCCGTTATCAAAGACGTCGTTGTCACCGTCCTTGTCCAGCTTGCGATAAGCCGTCGCCCGATCCGGCAAGGCTTCCTTGAGCGGCCGCCCAAGGAACTTGTCGTAATGGCTGGTACCGGCAATCAGGCCCATCTCGCTGACCAGGGTCACGCGGCCGGCGCCGTCGTACAGGTTCTGACTGACCTGCTTGAGCGTCTTCTGGATGGTGGACAGATTGATGTCGGCACCGACGACCCCGCCGAACTTGCCATCCTTGAATATCGGCATCACCAGGCTGGTCATCAGCTCGGAATAACCGTCACTGATCTCGTAGTTGTAGGGCTCCATGGTGCAGGGCTTGAGGGTTTCCTTGGAGCACAGGTACCACTCGGCTTCGCGGATGCCGAATTCGTTCTTGGTGGTATCGTACTTGGTCGACGGATCCGCTGTGCGACTGAAGTGGATCTTGCCGTCCTGGTCCCGGTAGTAGTAGATCTCCAGCGTGCCTTCATCACTGCTGTGATCTTCCACACCCCCGGTGAAGTAGCGGTCCTGGCCGTCGTAGGCATTAGGCTCGAACTGCGCGTAGATGGAGCTGAGTTCCGGCTGGCCCTTGAGGATCGCGCCGGCGGTTTCCATCAGGTCACGGCGGCTCATGCGCGCGGAATCGGAGCCTTCGACGTTGCGGTGAATCACCTCGCGGAACGTTTCCGGGATCTTGTAGGCCCGATTGAAGATACTGGCCACCAGCTCACCGTACTGGCCGGCCGTGGCACGCAGGCGCTCGACGACAATGTTCTGCACCAGTTCGCCGGTGTCATCGGAAATGCGCGACTCCATGCTGGAGAGCGATACCTGGGCGGTTATGATCATGCTCAGGCCCATAATGAGCAGCAGCACAATGACCAGCGCGTAGAGTTTGACTTTCAGAGACAGCTTTTTCATGACACTCCCGGGTCACAGAGTGAGGCAGCGCCCCCCGGTCCGGTAGGGGCACCGCAGATCTTCGTATACGTCGTACGCCATCACGCCCAGCTCCCTTGTCTCAGACTTTGTGCGGCTGACAAGATAAGCTATCGGCCTGACGGACGATTTCTTGATAACGATAGTGATCGACCGGTAAACCCACCACTACACTGTGTAATCAGACGGGAGTCGATTTGGCATACCTGTCCCTGTTTTTTACGGCCTTTGCCGCAGCCACCCTGTTGCCGGCCTATTCCGAGGTTCTGCTCGGCGGGTTGGTAACGCAGGGCTACTCGCTGTGGGGCTTGTGGCTGTTCGCCACACTGGGCAACACCCTGGGGTCGGTGTTGAACGGCTGGATCGGACGGCAGGTGGAGCGTTTTCGCCACAAACGCTGGTTTCCGGTCAGTGAAAAACAACTGCAACAGGCCCAGAACCGGTTTAACCGGTTCGGCCAGTGGTCGCTGCTGATGGCGTGGCTGCCCATTGGCGGTGACGCGCTGACGCTGATCGGCGGCATCATGCGCGTCCCCTGGCTCAATTTCATCGTGCTGGTTGCCATCGGCAAGGGCCTTCGCTACGCCCTGGTGCTGTGGCTGGTGCTGGAAGCGACCTGACTTCCGGGATCAGTCGCCGACGTCCCGGGCGGCCGCCTCTTCGCTGTCGTACAGATAGTCCTGCAACAGATCCTCGCCGTTAAACTCCGACCGCAGCACCGCAATGAAGGTGTAGACACCGATCAGCTTGCGGTTGAGGAAGACGAATTCCTTGGGCGGAATCCGGAAATAGCGGCTGATGGCGGAACGCGCCGCTTGGCGGGCCACCCGCGACGGCAGGTCGCTCTGCTTCCAGCGGTACTGGCCCTGCTCGTTGACCGCGAATTCGGGCCACTCGCCGTTGGCCGGGGCCAGCGGTTCCAGCACCGACATGCAGACTTCGCCGAATCGCCGCAGCACGTCCTCGGGCCAGCTCTCGCTCATGAAATGAAGCTTGGTCCCGCCTTCGATGACCCGCTCCAGATCCTGCTCATAGGACGCCCGGATCATGTCCCGAACCGGCTCGAGGAAGCTGTCCGGGTATTGTTGCACGGCGCCAAAGTCCAGCAGCACGATCTGGTCGCTTTCGGTGCCGGCTTCCTCGGCAATGCGGATGCGGTAGTTGCCGAAGTTGGGGTCGGTCTGGATCTCGCCCCATTCAAACAGCTCACGGAAGAACAGTTCCAACGCGGCACGGCCCAGCGCACTCCGACGCTCGAGCGACAGCGAAGCCACCTTGTCCGAGCTGACCGGCCAGCCGGGCTCGAAAGTGGACGCCATCACATGGCGGGTGGAATACTCCGGCAGGACCCGGGGCACCACGAAACGGTCGTCGCCCTCCAGCATCTTGCGGAAATGCTCGGTGGTCCGGGCTTCCAGCGCGTAGTCCACTTCCCGGTGCATCATGGTGCGGACTTCTTCGAGCCATTCGTTGAATTCGGGGCCCATGGACACAAAGCGCCCGACTTTCAGAATCTGCGCGACCGCATTGAGGTCGCTGTCCACCGCCGTGTCGACGCCCGGATACTGGACCTTGAGCACAATCTCAAGACCGTCACTGCGGCGTACGGCGCGATGAACCTGCCCCAGCGAGGCCGATCCAATCGGTTCGGGATCCACGTCCAACTGGGCCAGGCGCTCACTGCCCAGCTCCTTGGCCAGCACCTTCTCGACAGAAGGCCAGGCCAGTGAGGTGGTCTGATCTTCCAGGGTGTGCAGCGCCTCGGTCACTTCGGCCGGCAGGAAATGCTCGCCGTAGAGCGCCATGACCTGACCGATCTTCACCACGCTGCCCTTGAGTTTGCCGAGTTCATCCACCAGGAACCGGGCCTGGCTTGAGAGCATCTGGCGGTGGCGTTCTTCACGCTTTTCGCGGCTGCTGAACAGGTTGGTGGCCATGTGCGTGGCCATGCGGGTACCGGCGAACAGACCGGCCCGGGTCAGACTGAGCCGGCGCTCGAAGCTGCCGGTCTTGATGCGGGAAACGGATTTGCGCGCTTTTTTGGAAGTCATCAAGGGATCCAGAAGCTGATGAATGCTGCAGCCCGACGGCCGAATGGTCGGCTTCCGGGCGCTCTTCGAAAGTGGGTCCTACCGATTATACGTGAGCCCAACCCGTCTCTGGTCACCGACCTGCCGCGCCAGCCCGGTTTCCGGAGCCAATGGATTCCCTGCAGCTTTGCCGTGTAGTGATCACTGATTAACCAGCACAGGCGACTATGCGACGCCGCAAACGTCATGTTTACGTTTTAAAACAGAGCGCTACTGCATTTGGCGCTATGCTCGTATCGATTAAACAATAAATATAACGCTAACAATGATGCCCGATTCATCCAAGTCTTATTGGCCGTCAGCCCCTGTGCCCGACCACACTCGGGGCGAAATACCGGTTCCCCGGCTGATCAACTGGCTCAGCGTGGGGGCCCTGCCGGTCCTGGTTTTCTTTGCCTACCGGGCTGCTGGCCGAGGCGACACCCTGGTGATGGCCACGCTGGCCACAGTGGGCGTGATGCTGATGCTTAATGCCCTGGTGTACCTGACGCTGCGGCATCAGACCCTGCACCGGCGGACGTTCATCGTCATCATTGCCGCCCTGTTCATTTATGTAGCGACCGCCGCCTTGGAAGACGGCTCCGCGATCATCTGGCTGTTCGCCTATCCGCCGATCATTTTCTACATCAGCACGCCCCGGGTCGGCGTCCTGACCTGCGCTTTTGGCCTGACGGCTCTGGTCGGCCTGTTTTCGCCGCTGGGAGACCTTCTTTTCAACACGCCATACAGCGACAGCTTCCGGCTGATGATGATCAACGTGCTCGCGTTCGAAATGGTCTCCTGCTACGTCCTCGACCTGAGCCGGCGGCGCAGCAAGGCCAGTCTCCTCACCCTGGCCGGCGAGTACGAGTACGCGGCCAAGCACGACACCATGACCGGCCTGACCAACCGTCGCGAAGGCCTGATCCGCCTGGAAGGCGAGTACCAGCGCTACCTTCGCAACCGCCAGTCGTTTTCGGTGATCCTGCTGGATATCGACCTGTTCAAGGGAGTTAACGATCACTACGGCCACCAGACGGGCGACGAGCTGATCATCAAGGTGGCGGACAAACTGAAGGAAGGGTGCCGCCGGATCGACATTGTGTCGCGCTGGGGCGGTGAGGAATTTCTGGCGATCCTGCCGGAGACCGGAGTGGAGGAAGCCATCCGGATTGCCGAGCGGATCCGCCAGTCAATTGCGGCGGCTCCTGCCACCTATGACGGCCGGATTGTTCGGACGACGATCAGCGCGGGCGTAGCCAGCATTCACGGCGCCGAATCCCCCAGCCGACTGTTACAGCGGGCGGACGAAGCCCTCTACACGGCCAAGGCGACGGGGCGCAATCGGGTTTGTAGCGGGGAAGTCCCCAATCAGGATACGGCCTGAACGACGGGCAATCCGGTCTCGAACCGGACCCGGCCCAGATCCAGTCGCTCAACCAGGCGAGCCACCAACGCGTCCTGGACACCATCAAACGTCGCCTGGGGGGCGTGATCGACCACCTGGGTCATGGCCATGCCCGTGAGGCCACAAGGATTGATGCGACCGAACGGCTCCAAGTCCATATCGACATTCAGCGCCAGGCCGTGGAAAGAGCAGCCGCGCCGAATGCGCAGGCCCAGTGAGGCGATCTTGGTGCCCTGGGTGTAGACACCCGGCGCATCGGCGCGCGGGGCCGCATCGACGCCCAGGTCCGCCAGGATCGCAACGATACTGTCTTCGATACCACTGACCAGTTCACGCACACCGAAATGGGCCCGGTGCAGGTCGATCATCAAGTACACCACCAGCTGGCCGGGACCGTGATAGGTCACCTGGCCGCCCCGGTCCACCTGGACCACCGGAATGTCTCCCGGCGCCAACACATGCTCGGCCTTGCCGGCCTGCCCCTGGGTGAAGACCTTGGGATGTTGCAGGCACCAGAGCTCGTCCGCGGTCTCGGGCGTGCGCGCGGCGGTGAAGCTCTTCATCGCCTCCCAGGTCTCCAGGTAGGGCTGGAGACCCAGGTGGCGAACGATGACGGAACGGTCAGATGTCTCGGACACGACAGGCCACCGGTTAGAGGACCATGTGAACGCGACCACTGGCTTTGAGCTCCTCGAACAGGGCTTTGAGCTGCGGTTCGCCGGTAGCCACGATCTTGATCTGCACGGAGCTGAAACGCCCCTGGCGGCTGTCGTTGATCGTGATGTCGGTTTCATCGATGCCCGGCGCGTGGCGCTCCACCACTTCCACGACAAAATCGCGAAAGTCCGGCGCGGCCGTGCCGATCACCTTGATGACGTAATCGCACGGAAATTCAATTTTGGGCGGCTGCGGTTCACTCATGCTGCTTTCCTCACTGTCGCCAATCAGCTGAACAACTGCACGAAGAACAGTTTGATCGCATCCCAGATGCGTTTAAAGAACCCGCCTTCGTCCACCGCTTCCAGTGCCACCACCGGGCGCTTGACCACTTCCTGGCCGTTCAGCGTCACCCGCACCTGACCCAGTTCCTGGCCGGCCTTCACCGGCGCCTTGATCACGCTGTCGATGTCCATGACCGACTCCAGCGAATCCTTGGTGCCACGCGGGATAGTGACAACGGCATCGTTGGCCAGTCCAACCTGGACCGATTCTTTCTTGCCACCCCAGACGGTGGCGTCCTTCAGCGGTTGGCCGGCTTTAAACAGGGAATGGGTCTCGTAATAGCGGAAACCGTAGCTCAGCAGTTTCTGCACTTCCTGGGCCCGGGCATTCTCGCTCTTGGTGCCCATGACCACACCGATCAGCCGCATATCGTCGCGCTTGGCCGACGCCACGAGACAGAAGCCGGCGGCATCCGTGTGACCGGTCTTCAGGCCATCCACGGACGGGTCGCGCCACAGCAACGAGTTGCGGTTGGGCTGACGGATATCGTTGTAGGTGAAGTATTTCTGGGAATAGATCGGGTAGTTGTCCGGGTAATCGTTGATGATCGCCCGCGCCAGAAGCGCCAGGTCGTGCGCCGTTGAATAGTGTTCCTCATGGGGAAGGCCGGTGGCATTCATGAAGTGGGTGTTCTTCATGCCCAGGATCTGCGCCTGCTGGTTCATGATGTCGGCAAACGCGCCCTCACTGCCGGCCACGTACTCGGCCAGCGCCACACTGGCGTCGTTACCGGACTGGATGATCATACCGTGCAGCAGATTCTCGACGGTCACGTTGGACCCTTCCTTGACGAACATCCGCGAACCACCGGTGCGCCAGGCGTGCACGCTGATGGGCACCTCGTCGGACATGGCAATACGGTCCTCGGACAGCTCACGCTCGACGATGTAGGCCGTCATCATCTTGGTCAGACTGGCTGGCGGCAGGCGTTCGTCGCTGTTGCCCTGCATGATGATGTGGCCACTGGCCGCGTCCATCAGCACGTAGGAGCTGGCCGCAATCTGCGGCGGCGACGGGATCAGGGACGGCTGGGACTGTGCAGCGGCCACCGAGACCCAGGTGAACAGGATGATCAGCGCGCGGAAAAATGTTTGGAATACCGTATTCTTAGCCATGGATTCATTCAGCAGTTACATCAGTTGACGATACCCGGTCGGGCATCACGGGATTCGGAAGTGCCATCCGCCTGTACAGCAACAACCGGCCTCAAACCGGTGAACCAGGCGTCTGCTTCCGGGCCATGCATCGCACTGACGGTGGCAATGCCACCTTCAGCCGCCGGCACGGGCCCACTATAGAGGATCGGTCACCACGATTGGGCGCCCCAGCCCCCCCTGTTCAATCAGTTTACTTTCCTGCTCGGCCTGTCCGCGCTGCGCGAACGGGCCAACCTGCACCCGGTGATAGCTGCCGGCTGCATACACACGCACCGGCGCGTTGGTCACGCTCCGCAGGCGCTGCGAGAGCTGTTCGGCCGACTCCACCTGCGTAAACGAGGCCACCTGGACGAAAATGCCCTCTTTCTCACTGGAGGTCGCCGGTGCCGACTCCCGCGACGGTGCGGCTTCTCCGGCAACGGACATACTACCATCCGGCGTTACCGTTATCGCGGCCACTTCCACATGGGCGGTGCCGCGTTTCTGGTAGCCCAGCTTCTTGGCCGCCGCGTAGGACAGGTCGATAATCCGCGTGCTGTGGAACGGCCCCCGGTCGTTCACCCGAACAATGACGCTGCGGCCGTTGTCCAAGTTGGTTACCCGGGCGTAGCTGGGCAACGGCAGACTCTTGTGGGCCGCCGTCATCTTGTACATGTCGAACGTCTCGCCGTTGGACGTCTTGTGGCCGTGGAACTTCTCGCCGTACCAGCTCGCCGTGCCCCGTTCCACGTAGTCGCTGGCGTCCGCCAGCACCGTGTATCGTTTGCCCCAGACCGTGTAGGGCGACTTATTGCCGTAGCGGCTGGGCTTCTCGTAGCGGGGCGTGGCGCTCTTCAGGTCACTGACGTCGTAGTCTTCCGACGGCGCCCGATCCTGACTGATACTGTACCGCGACGACGAGGAACCGGCTGACGACGACGTCTCGGGACTCGACGCACACCCGGCCAGCAGACCAGTGGCCACAGCCATCAGCAGGGCAAACCCTGACTTCACGTTTATCGAATTCATGCGCCGTTCCGCCATCGTCCAGAAAGACACCGCTAACCTCTCGCCTTGTCCGGGGTCTGTGCCAACGCCTGCGACAGGGCCAGAACGGCCATCGCATACAGCTGACTGTGATTGTAGCGGGTGATGACGTAAAAGTTGGGATACGTCAGCCAATCTTCTTGACCTTCCTCAGCCTGCAACCGCATCAGGCGTGCCCGGGTTTCCGCCGACACGCCGGCTTTTGGCACGATACCCGCGGCCTGATAGTCCGCCACCGTCAGTTTCGGGGCCAGCCCGTCAGTGAACAACGCCTGCGGATAATCCGCCCCTGCCACCTGTTCCGCCACCGGAGCGCCAGCCTGCCACCCGTGGCGGGCAAAATAGTTGGCCACACTGCCAATGGCGTCGACCGGATTATTGACGATGTCGGCGCGTCCATCGTGATCGAAATCGATGGCAAAATCCCGGTAGCTGCTGGGAATGAACTGGCCAAACCCCATGGCTCCGGCATACGAACCCTTTAGGACTGTCGGATCCAGTCCCTGTTCCCGGGCCATCAGAAAAAATTCACCCAGTTGCTTGCGGAAAAACGCCGAACGGGGCGGATAATCGAACGTCAGCGTTGAAAGCGCATCCAGCACCCGATAGTTGCCCGCGTACTCGCCGTATTGGGTTTCCACCCCGATGATGGCCGCCACGATGTAGCGTGACACCCCCAGCTGCTGTTCTGCTCGCGCAAACGTCTCCGCGTGGGCCTGCAGGAACGCCTTCCCTTTTTCGATCCGCGCCGGCTTGATGAAGATGCGCCGGTATTCGGCCCACTCCAGCGTGTGTTCCGCCGGGTGACTGATGGCCTCGATAATCGATGACTGGCGCTGGGCGCCGGACAACCAGATTTCCAGCTTACTCCGGTCGAAACCGTGCTGGCGCACCATCTCATCGACAAACGCCTGCCCGTCCGGGGTTTCCACATAGCCGGCGTTCGCCATCGGAGCCGCCAGGGCAGCCCACAGCACCAGTGCAATGCCAGAAATACGCAATGGCATGATCATCCCCGACTTCTTCTTGTGTAAACAGGCCCCTGCGCGGCTCCGCCGGGGCGGCCAAAGATTAGCATGATGCCCAAAACCGCAGCCACCGCCCGATCCCGTTATGACCAAAAGGTAACGTCGCTCACGCCGATATCATCCGCCGGTGCGTGTGGATCGACATCATCACGCCGAAGGCCGCCATCAGCGTCACGATGGACGTGCCTCCGTAGCTCACCATGGGCAGCGGCACACCGACGATCGGCAGGATGCCGCTGACCATGCCGATGTTAACGAACACATAGATGAAGAACGTCATGGTGAGCGCCCCCGCCACCAGACGGCCAAAGGAATCCTGGGCATTGACCGCAATATAGAGGCAGCGCGCGATGATCAGGAAATACAGGGTGATCAGCAGCGTAACCCCGATAAAGCCGAACTCTTCCGCCAGTACCGCAACGATAAAGTCGGTGTGGCTTTCCGGCAGGAAATCCAGGTGGGACTGCGTCCCCTGCAGCCAGCCCTTGCCCATCAGGCCGCCGGAGCCGATTGCTGTCTTCGACTGGATGATGTTCCAGCCCGCGCCCAGCGGATCACTCTCCGGGTCCAGCAAGGTCAGCACCCGCTGTTTCTGGTAGTCCCGCATCACGAAGAACCACATCACCGGCGCGGCCACGCCGGCCATGCCGAAGAAGGCACCCAGCAGCTTCCAGCTCATGCCGGCAAAGAACACCACAAACAGGCCCGCCAGGCCGACCAGCAGCGCGGTCCCGAGATCGGGCTGTTTGACGATCAGGATCATCGGCAGGAACACGATCACCAGTGCGATGGCCACCCGCGACAGACGAGGCGGCAGGAAATGCCGGGAGAGGTACCAGGCGGTCATGATCGGTACCGCCAGCTTCATGAACTCCGAGGGCTGGAATCGCGGCAGTCCCGGCAACGCCAGCCAGCGCTGTGCGCCCTTGGCCCCGATACCGACCAGCAGCACGGCAATCAGGGCGATCAGCCCCAGCCCATAGAGCCACGGCGCCCAGCGCCGGTAAACGGACGGGTCCAGTTGCGCAAACACGAACATCACCACCAGCGCCACGCCGATACGGGCAATCTGGGACTCGACAATGGCGATGCTGCTGTCACCGCCGCTGTACAGTACGAACAGACCTCCAACCAGCAGGATCAGCAGGAGGACGAGCAGAATCGGATCCAGGTGGATCTTGGCCAGGAAGCCCTGTGGCGCATGGAGGCTCGGGCCGGACATGTGCCGGACGAAATCGCGATCAGCCATCGTTGGTATCCCCTGCCTTGGCCTTGTCGGCGACTACGGGTTTTTCCGGTTCACCGGCGTTCATGTCCAGCAACCAGGCATCAATCATCTTGCGGGCCAGCGGCGCCGCCGTACTGCTGCCGCCACCGCCGTTCTCGACGATCACCGCAACCGCGATCTTGGGGTCCTTCAGCGGCGCAAAGGCGATAAACAGGGCGTGGTCGCGCAGGCGTTCACGGATCTCGTCGGCATCGTACTGTTCGTTTTCCGCCAGACTGAAGACCTGGGCGGTGCCGGTCTTGCCGGCAAAGTCATAGGGTGCCCCCCGGCCGGAACGCCGAGCCGTGCCGTGCGCCCCCTGCACCACCGAGTGCATCGCGTCGGCGACGTAGCCCCAGTCCGCATCGCGTTTGAGGACCAGGTCCGGGTGCGTGTCCTCGGGCATAACATGCTCAGTCGATTCGGCACCGATGGCTTCCTTGAGCATGCGCGGCGCATGCCAGCGACCATGGTTCGCCAGCACGGCCGTGGCCGTCGCCAGCTGCAGCGGTGTGGTCAGCAGGTAACCCTGGCCGATACTCATGTTGACCGAGTCACCGGGATACCACGGCTGGTTCTTGACGCCGCGCTTCCATTCCCGGGTCGGCAGCAGGCCTGGCTGGGCACCGCTGACATCCAATGCCGTTACCTTGCCGAAACCGAACTGGTCGAGGTACTTGCTCATTGTATCCACGCCCATGCGCTCGCCCAGGTCGTAGAAATAGGTGTCGCAGGACTGAGCGATCGCCTCATCGAGATTGACCCAGCCGTGACCGCCCCACTTCCAGTCCCGGTACCGGCGGCCCTTGCCGTCGATCTGGTAGTAGCCGGGATCCCAGATCGTGCGGTCGCGCGTGGTGTTGTCGCTGTCCAGTCCCGCCACGGCCATCATCGGCTTGATGGTGGAGCCCGGCGGGTACTGGCCGCGCAGGGCGCGGTTGAAGAGCGGCTTGTCCGGCGATTCACTGAGCGCCTTGTAGGCGTCGACACTGATGCCGGTCACAAAGAGGTTGGCGTCAAAGCCCGGGACGCTGGCCAGGGCCAGGATACCGCCGGTCTTCGGCTCGATGGCCACGATGGCCCCGCGCCGCCCCCGGAGGAGATCATACGCTTTCTGTTGCAGGCGGATATCCAGCTGCAGGCGCAGGTCATCACCCGGGACCGGGTTTTCTTTTTCCAGGACGCGCAGGGTACGACCACGGGCATTGGTTTCGACGTGCTGATAACCCACCTTGCCGTGCAGCGCCTTCTCGTAGAAACGCTCCACCCCGGACTTGCCGACGTAGTTGGTGCCCGCATATTCGATGGGATCCAGACGGCGCAGCTCGTCCTGGTTGATGCGCCCGACGTAACCCAGGGCGTGGGAGGTGATTTCACTGTAGGGATAGTAGCGAACCAGTTCGGCTTCAACTTCGACGCCCGGCAGTTCGTAGCGGTGTACGGCCATGCGGGCGATCTGCTTTTCATTCAGGTCCGAACTGAGGGATACCGGCGAATAGGGCCGACGATATTCCTCCAGCCGGCGTTGGAAGCGTTCCAGGTCTTCGTCGCTGATATCCAGGATCTGGCGCAGCTGGGCCAGCGTCTTGTCCATGTCCGGTACCCGTTCCGGAACCACGGTGACACTGAACACCGGCCGGTTTTCCGCCAGCAGGACGTCGTTACGGTCGTAGATCAGGCCCCGCGGCGGTGCGATGGGCTGCACCTGGACCCGGTTTTTTTCCGACAGCGTGGTGAAGTTCTCATGATTGAGAATCTGCAGGTAATACAACCGCGTCACCAGGATGCCGATCATGGTCAGCATGATCACCAGGGCAACCAGCACACGACGCTGGAACAGGCGACGTTCGGCTGCGGTATCCTTGAATTCGCCCCAGGGCATTAAACCGTCCTATGCGCGGTGATATGGATGATTACGGGTAATGGACCAGGCGCGATACAGCTGCTCGGCCACCAGGATGCGAACCAGCGGATGGGGCAGCGTCAGTGGCGACAGGGACCAGAGCTGGTCCGCCCGGGCCCGGCATTCCGGCGACAGGCCATCCGGCCCGCCGACCAGGAAGCTGACGTCCCGGCCGTCCATTTGCCAAGCTTCCAACTGACTCGCCAGCTTTTCCGTGGACCAGGCCTTGCCACCCACCTCCAGCGCAATGACCCGATCACTGCGGCCGATGGCCGCCAACTGGGCCTCGCCTTCCTTTTGCATCAACCGGGGGATATCGGGATTCTTGCCGCGCTGGGCGAGTGGCGTTTCCGCCAGCTCCAGGGGCAGGTCGGGCGGGAAGCGCCGCGCGTACTCCTGGTAGCCGTCCTCAACCCAGCCGGGCATCTTCTGGCCAACACAGACCAGTTTCAACCGCATGATTATTCGCTACCAGCCGCACCCAGGTTGGGCGCATCGCGCCAGAGGCGTTCCAGATCGTAGAATTCGCGGGTGGCCGGCATCATGACATGCACGACGACATCGCCCATGTCCACCAGCAGCCAGTCGCTGTTCTCACCACCTTCCACATTGGCCGAACGAACACCCTGGGACTTGACCTCGGTAATCACCGACTCGGCCAGCGAGCGGACATGCCGGCTGGACGTCCCCGATGCGATGACCATGTAATCCGTGACGCTGGTTCTGTCCCGGACATCAATCACACTGATGTCCTGCGCCTTAACCTCCTCAAGTGCGTTTACGACCGTATCTCTCAGTTGCTCAGCCTGCATAATTACCCTGTTCGACGGTGTCTCCACCTGGCGTGCCGGAGCCGGTCCGGCCCCAACGGTTGATGCGCTGCCCCGGGCAGCGACAATGAAGCGGGCATTGTACCACCAAAATCCCGGGACAGGTCACGATTCGACCAGTTCCGGTCAAGCCCGGAATGACGGCCCTGACTCATCACGATAAAGGCCGGATTCCGCGATGATGTCGCACACCGGATCCGGCGCCAGATAGCGGATCGAGCGCCCGTCCCGCACCGCCTGGCGCACGCCGGTGGCGGAAATGTCCAGCAGCGGCAGCGACACGGACCAGACCCGGCCCGATGGCGCCTGCTTCAGTGAGGTCACATCGGTGTCGGCGTTGTCCGCCAGCAGTTGCCCGGCCGCGCTTTCGGCCGGGATGGTATAGCCCGGCCGCTCCACCACGATGATGTGGGCCAGTTCCAGCAGGCGCTGCCAGCGGTCCCAGCGATCGATCGATGCGAAGCTGTCGGTACCAACGACCATCGCCAGAGGCTCTTGCGGCCCTCGCTCCTGGCGCAATTCTTCGAGAGTATCGACGGTGTAGGACGGCGTGTTACGGGTCAGTTCCCGCTCATCCACCGCCAGCCCCGCCTCACCGGCAATGGCGCTGTAGAGCATCCGCAGACGCAACTCGGGTGACGCACCCGGCTCATCCCGATGCGGCGGCAGATGGCACGGCACCAGCGTCACGGTGTCGATACCGAGGACCTCCCTCAGTTCGACGGCCGTGCGCAGGTGAGCGTGATGGATGGGGTCGAACGTTCCGCCAAGAATGACTTTCATAGACTGCTCAGGCCCCACCCGTTCAGGAACGGATGTGGCCGTCGCCGAACACCACGTATTTCTGCGAGGTCAGCCCTTCCAGACCGACCGGGCCGCGGGCGTGCAGCTTGTCGGTGGAGATTCCGATCTCTGCGCCCAGGCCGTACTCGAAGCCGTCGGCAAACCGCGTGGAGGCGTTCACCATCACCGAGCTGGAATCCACTTCGGTCAGGAAGCGGCGGGCACGGCTGTAGTTTTCGGTCACGATGGCGTCGGTGTGCTGGGAGCTGTAGCGATTGATGTGGGCAATCGCCGCGTCCAGCCCGTCCACCACGCGAATCGCCAGCACCGGCGCCAAGTATTCGGCGTGCCAGTCGTCTTCTGTGGCGCTGGTGACGTGGGCCAGGACGTCCCGGGTCCGCTCGCAGCCGCGCAGTTCCACGCCCTTCTCCTCAAAGGCGCTGGCCAGCAGCGGCAGGATGTCGGCCGCGATCTCCGCATCCACCAGCAGGGTTTCCATGGTGTTGCAGGTGCCATAGCGCTGGGTCTTGGCGTTGACGGCGATGGCCAGGGCCTTCTCCGGATCGGCATGACTGTCGATATAGACGTGGCAGACGCCGTCCAGGTGCTTGATCACCGGCACCCTGGCATCCCGGCTGATGCGTTCGATCAGCCCCTTGCCGCCCCGGGGGACGATCACGTCCACGTATTCAGGCATGGTAATCAGTTTGCCCACAGCCTCGCGATCCCGGGTCTTGATGACCTGGACAGCCTCTTCCGGCAGCCCGACCTGGCGCAGCCCCTCGGCGATGCAGGCGGCAATCGCCTGGTTGGAATGCAGCGATTCGGAGCCGCCGCGCAGAACCGTCGCGTTGCCGGACTTCAGGCACAGGCTGGCCGCTTCCACGGTCACATTGGGCCGGGATTCATAGATGATGCCGATCACACCCAGCGGCACCCGCATCTTGCCCACCTGGATGCCGGACGGCCGGTAGCTCATGCCGGTGATCTCCCCGATCGGATCCGGCAAGGACGCCACCTGACGCAGACCCTCGATCATGGTATCGATGCGTGCCGGCGTCAGCTCCAGGCGATCGAGCATGGCTGGCTCCAGTCCATTCTCACGGCCGGCGTCCAGGTCCTGACGGTTTGCGTCCGTCAGGGCGTCACGGGAGGCATCGAGTGCGTCCGCCATAGCCAGCAGCGCGTCATTACGTTCCGCTGTGCTGGAGCGCGCCACGGCGGTTGCCGCTTCACGCGCCTTCTGGCCAACGTCTGCCATGTAAGCCGAAATATCCATCAAGGGTCCTACCATCTGCTGAATTGCTTTCAGGCGTCTCAGATTCTGGCGTGAATCGGAGGCGCGTTTGCTAATTTATAAGGTATCGACACGACGATCTGCATTCGTGGGAGCCAATCGACGGCTCTCCGGATGTCAGGATACACGCATAGACGTTATTATACGCGGGCGATCGATTCGGTTTAAGTCACCGGTGGCCTTCCAGTCCCATGATGACAGGCCGGATCCAAGGAATTACGGTACATTTCCGCCTGTCTGCCGCAGTCAGGAATGCTCCCTGCGGGAAATGTCGTCATGGAGACCTCGAATGCCTAATGTGGCAGAGACTTTTTTGTTGAGCCGCTTTGCCCGGTTCGCCGCCGCTGCCTTGGTGCTGCTTGCCGCGTTCACCCTGTGGCAGGCCGCCTATGCGGCCGCCGTGACCAGCGCCATTTGCGCGGTCATGGTCTGGACCCGCTATCGCGCCGGCATCGCCAAAGACAGCACGCTGCCCCTGGCCATCGCCCGCGTCTCCAACCTGCTGTTCCTCACGGCACTGACGCCGGCCATTCTCGCCAACGCGCCCGGCCTGTCCCAGTGGAGTTATGTGTATCCACTGGCCACTTTTGCACTCTGGTCCCTCGGCTGGGCCGTTTTGCTGGTAATGCCCTATCTGGCGCTGGTGATCATAGCCGGCCTGGACCCGGCCCTTGGCCCCGACCGTCACCAGTTTGTTGCCTGCGCCCTGCTCGCCATCCTGTTGTCGGCCGTGTTCGTGTTCCTGCGGGAATACAAGAGCCGGCAGCTGGCGCCGCTTCGGCGTACCGATGAACTGACCCAGGCCGCCAGCCGCGACTACCTGTCCGCCGACCTGCACAAGGAAATCCAGCGCAGTGAACGGGAAGGGATCGAAATGGCCGTCCTGCTGATTGGCCTGGACATCCATCGGGGCGAGCCCCTGCCGGAAGACGACATTCGCGCCATCCTGCCGCGCATCGGTCGCTACCTGCATTCACAGCTGCGGGATTTCGACAGCTATTATCGGGTGGCGGACCTTCAGTTCCTGGCCATCCTGCCGGGCATCAACACCACCGAAGCCACCCGCCGCGCCGAAGTCATCCGCCAGGGGCTGGGCAGCCTGCTGGCGTCCCATGACCTGACCCTGACCGTCAGCGCCGGTGTCGCCGGACTCAACATCGGTGACGATGCTGACAGCCTGCAGCAAAGCGCAGGCCGGGCCCTGCAGCGGGCTCAGCAACAGGGCGGTAACCGCACCCAGTCGTTCAGCGCCTGGTCCGGTGCTGACGGTACGGGCGCATCCGGGACGGAGGCCACCTCCCATGACTGAGACCCGGCTGCGCACCCTCACCCACGGCCTGGCTTACAGCCTGACGCTGCTGTTCATGATCGCCCTGGCCGCACAGAATCTGCGCTACGGTTTCTACGATCTGTTCTACCTCGCCGTGGCACTGGGTCTTGGCGCTGCGGCCGGCGTCGCCTACACGTGGGTCATGCGGCGACGTCAGCTGATGGCGCCGGGCCATACCCTCCTGCTGGCCGTCATGAATCTGCTCGCGGTGCTGGCTGTCTTCGCCAGCTCACAGCCCGATGTGTCCCACTGGACCCTGGCGCTGGTTCTGCTCAACCTGCTGATCCTGCCGCTGCGCACGGCGCTGGCCATGACGCTGGCGCTGATTGCCTGCGTGGCCATCTGGCTGTTCATGGCGACCGACCCCACCCAGGCCATTGTGACGCTGGGCGGTCTGTTGCTGCTGTTCGGCACCGGCGTGTTCTACAGTTGGCATTATTCCAATATGGCCCAGTCGGCCGAGGATCTGGCCATTACCGACACACAGACCGGCGCGCACAACGCACGCTTCCTGGACGAAACCCTGCAGAAGGAAATCAGCCGGGCCCGGGCCACGGGTAATCCGCTGTCGGTGATCCGGCTGCACATGGATCATCTGGACGAGGTCAACGACCTGCACGGCCAGGACCGTATGGCCCTGCTCATGCGGGAAGTGACCCAGACCCTGTTCGGCGTCATCCGGGCCGGCGATACGCTGTACGCACTGGGCGATGGCGACTTCTTCCTGGTGTTGCCTTTCACGCCGGAAGAAGGCGTCCGGGTGATGGCGGAACGGGTTCGCCGTACATTGGGTGAGGCCGAATGGCCCGTGGTGGGACGCCTGACCGTCAGCCTGGGCTGCACCGCCTGGGCCGCCAGCGACACCACCAGCGACCACCTGCGGGATCGCGCCGGTGAAGCCCTGCAACAGGCCCAGCAACGGGGCACGGACCGGGCCTGGTTCCTGGCGGGGCACCCCAACGCCGCATGATGGACACCCTCCACCACCTGATTGCCTGGCTTGGTGAGCACCCGGGCTGGCTCTCCGGCGCCATCTTTGCCACCGCCTTCGTGGAATCACTGGCCATCGCCGGCGTCGTGGTACCCGGCGTGGCTATTCTGTTTGCGGTGTCCACCCTCGCCGGCCAGGTGAACATGCCGCTGATCGAGGCCCTGGCCTGGGCCGCCGCCGGTGCGGTGGCCGGCGATGGCGCCAGTTTCTGGCTGGGCCGGCAGTTCCAGGGTCGGCTGGACCGACTGTGGCCGTTTTCCCGTTATCCGAACATGATTGAGCGGGGTGCCCGCTTCTTTCATCAGCACGGCGGCAAAAGCATCGTGATCGGCCGTTTCGTCGGCCCTCTGCGACCGATCCTGCCGCTGATCGCCGGGGCCTTTCATATGCCCGCACAGCGTTTCGTGGCCTTCAATGTGGTGTCGGCACTGGGCTGGGCGCCGGTCTATGTCATTCCCGGCTACCTGGTGGGCAGCGCCATGGCCCTGGACCTCACGCTGCCGCCACACTTCTACCCGGTCATGGCCCTGAGCCTGGGGCTGCTGGCGCTCATCTATCTGTTCATCTTCCGCCTGCAGATAGGGCTGGGCAGCGACGGCTACCTGTACCGGCGTACGCAGACACTGGCCCGGAACCATCCCGTCGCCGACCGCATCTGGCAGGCACTCTCCAGCGACCGGCCTCAAGGCCCCGAGTTTCCGCTGGCCTCGATCATGCTGACCGTTGGCAGCCTTTCGCTGTTCGCCCTCTGGTCGCTGCTGTGCCTGGAAACCCACATGCTGTCGCCACTGGACCAGGCAACGGCGGCCTTTTTTGCGCCCTTGCGCAATCCGCTGTTCGATCCGGTGGCGGTGACGCTGACCCTGCTGGGGGATCCCGCGCTGCTCACCCTGCTGAGCCTGATCGCCATCACCTTCTTCCTGCTACGCGGCATGCCGGCCGCCGCCCTGCACCTGATTGCAGCCGGCGTCATGGTCACGCTGGCCACCACCTTGCTGAAAGCCGGCTTCGCCGTGCCCAGACCTGACGAAGTCAGCGTGCCACCGGCCTCCTTTGCCTACCCCAGTGGCCATGCGGCCGGCGTCGCCACCATGATCGGCCTGGCCGCCAGCTTTGTCGCCCACGAGTGGCCACGCCGGCAACGCTGGGTGGTGTACGGTGTCTTTGGTCTGCCAATGCTGTTGATCGCGGTCAGCCGCCTGTATCTCGGCGTGCACTGGTTTACGGATGTGGTGGGCGGTCTGTTGCTGGGACTCAGCATCTGCGGGCTGACGCGGGTGAGCTACAGCCGCTACGATCGCCACCGCCTGAGCCAGAATGCGCTGACGTTGGGCACCCTGGCGGCGATGGCCGTGACGGCCGCGTGTTATGTCTGGCTGGCGCTGCCGGCGGGGATCTGGCGTTACACGCCGATAAACTGAAGCGCCTCCGGCTACTCCATGGCCTGGAGCAGGCTGTAGAGGCGGTCGAGCCGGTCCAGCGGATCCTGCATCTCCAACAGGCGCTGCTTATCGCTCTTTTCGATGGGCAGCAGCTCGGCCAGGCGCCAGCCCACCTCGCGGGCACTGTCGAAGTCCACGGTCATGCCCAGGTCCCGCACCACGGGATGTCGCAACAGCGCCTTGAGCACCACCGCCAGCTCGGCCTGGTCGTCCGGCACGGCCAGATCGCTCTCTTCCTCCAGCAATTCCACCTGCCCCATATGCAGGCCATCCGGCGCCTGCCAGTGATCGAGCACGGCCACCTTGGCGTCGCCTTCCACGGTGATCCCCAGCAGACCGTTTTCCAGCTGCTGGAAATCGACAATCCGCACCCGGGTGCCGAAATCGTAGAACCTGGCCAGGGTGTCGGTTTCCTCGCCCTCCCGCAGCAGGACGATCACAAATCCGCCGTCGTCCTTCAGACAACGGGTCAGCATATCGATGTAACGCGGCTCGAACAGCTGCAGGGGGATCCGCCCCCCGGGCAGGATGATGGAATTAAGTGGAAACAGCGGGATGTGCATGAACCGGTCGGCCTCGGTTGGTCGTCGACAGTCAGTGAATCGACAGCAGCTTCTGCACTTCGTCGATGCGCGCCTGCGCCATATTGAGAATTTCCAGGCTGCGGGAGGCGCTCAACTTGAGCTCGCCGAGCCGCGTATAGGCAGGCACCGTCTCGAATCGGGGAAGCGTCTTGCCCTGACGTTCACGGATCATGGCATGGAGTTTAGCCAGTATCACCACATCGACAAGTTGAGGCTCTTCCTGCGCCGGCTGATAGGCCCAGTCTTCCGCATGGCGAGCGGCCGTAACAAAGCTCTCCGGAAATTCCCAGCGCTCCAGCACCGCGGCCCCGGTGTCGGCCTTGAGTTCGCCGACGACCTGCTCCAGTAGCTTGGGATCGGCGAACACATTGACGTGGTGCTCAGCGTGGACGATGACGGGAATTGCGCCGATGTCGTGCAGCAGTCCCGCCAGCAGGGCTTCTTCCGGATCCAGGCTGGTGACCGCATCCGCCAGCACCCAGCACAGCGCGGCGACCTCCCGGGAGTGCCGCCAAAGTTGCTCCATCGCTGTCTGCAGTTCTTTGCGCTGGGTTTTGAACACTTCCCGCATGGAGAACACCGTCACCAGTTGACGGGTAGTCCGGGTCCCCAGGCGAACCACTGCCTCGCGTACGGTGCGGACATCGTTGAAGCCCCGATACAGCGGGCTGTTGCAGGCGCGTACCAGTTTGGCGGAAATCGAGGGATCCACCGTAATCACGCGGGCGATGTCTTCGGCGGTGGACTCGTCCCGCTCCGTGGCGCGTCGAACCTTCCAGGCCACATCCGGCACGCTGGGCAATGTCAGCTTGTTGGCCCGGAGATCGGCGTAGAACTCCATCAATAGGTCATGCGCCTCATCGTCCCCGCTGTCATCGGCCATCTCGGAAACGCCGTCATCGCTGACCGGTGCTGCCCGCAGCAACTGGTTGAGCGTGTCCTGCTCCACCACCAGGAATTGGCTGGGCACCGAGGCCGTCACGGTGTACATGCGCGGCTGCAACCGGGCAATGGGATTTTTTCCGGTCGGGCTGCCGGCCGCGATGGCCGTCGTGCGGCCGTCCACAGCCTCCAATTCGACCTCGCCATCGATCAGGAAATACTCCTGACCGTCCCGGGAGCCCCGCTCCAGTAACCGCTGCCCCGGGCCGAGACGCCGGGTTTCAGCCCGGGTGGCCAACAGGATCAGTTGTTCATCGGTCAGTCGATCAAGCGGCTGGAACTCGCGCAGCCGGCGAATGGGTAAAGGTTCCCGAGCAGACATCCACTATCTCTCCCCAACATTTGGAGACTGCGCCACCGGTAAAGTGACGAGCCTGTCACAGGTCATTGTGACCAATTGTAACCAGATGGGCCAGCACGACCATCGTCAAGCATCATGCCCGTAGCGACCTAACTTCTGTTATTCTCTGTTTTTTCCGAAACAGAGGGTCCCTCCGCGACCGGATGCCCCTCCCGCCACAACGAGAGAAAACCATGCCCCAGTACCGCTCCAAGACCTCCACCGCAGGTCGCAACATGGCCGGTGCCCGCGCCCTCTGGCGTGCCACCGGGATGAAGAACGATGACTTCGGCAAGCCGATCATTGCGGTCGCCAACTCCTTCACCCAGTTCGTGCCCGGCCACGTCCACCTCAAGGACCTGGGGCAACTGGTCTGTCGCGAAATCGAGGCGGCCGGCGGCGTTGCCAAGGAATTCAATACGATTGCGGTGGACGACGGGATCGCCATGGGGCACGACGGCATGCTGTACTCCCTGCCGTCCCGGGAAATCATCGCCGATTCGGTGGAATACATGGTGAACGCCCACTGCGCCGACGCGCTGGTGTGCATCTCCAACTGCGACAAGATCACGCCGGGCATGCTGATGGCCGCCATGCGCCTGAACATCCCGACCATCTTCGTCTCCGGCGGCCCGATGGAGGCCGGCAAGACCAAGCTGTCCGAGCACAAGCTGGACCTGGTGGACGCCATGGTCATTGCCGCCGACCCCAACGCCACCGACGAGCAGGTCGAGGAATACGAGCGCAGCGCCTGCCCCACCTGTGGTTCCTGCTCCGGGATGTTCACCGCCAACTCCATGAACTGCCTGACCGAGGCCATTGGCCTGTCGCTGCCGGGGAACGGCTCCATGCTGGCCACCCACGCCGATCGGGAGCAGCTGTTCCTCAAGGCCGGCCGCCAGATCGTCGAGAACGCCCGTCGTTACTACGAGCAGGACGACGCCAGCGTGTTGCCGCTGAGCATCGCTTCCATGGACGCGTTCTACAACGCCATGACCCTGGACATCGCCATGGGCGGCTCCACCAACACCATCCTTCACCTGCTGGCCGCGGCCCAGGAAGGTCAGGTGCCGTTCACCCTGGCGGAAATCGACCAGCTGTCGCGCAAGGTGCCGCAGCTGTGCAAGGTCGCCCCGAACTCGCCCAAGTACCATATGGAAGACGTGCATCGGGCCGGCGGCATCATGGGCATCCTCGGTGAACTGGACCGGGCCGGCCTGATCAAGACGGACATCCCGACCGTCCACAGCCCGACGCTCGCCGATGCCCTGAACGACTGGGACATCATGCGCCAGCCCTCCGAGGCCGTGGTGGAATTCTTCAAGGCCGGACCGGCCGGCATTCCCACCCAGCAGGCCTTCAGCCAGAGCACCCGCTGGCCGTCACTGGACGGTGACCGGGAAAACGGCTGCATCCGCTCGCTGGACAACGCCTACTCCAGCGAAGGTGGCCTGGCCATCCTCTATGGCAACATCGCCCTGGACGGTTGCGTGGTGAAAACCGCCGGCGTGGACGAGAGCATCTACGTGTTCGAGGGCCGGGCCCGCGTCTTCGAAAGCCAGGACAGTGCCGTCGCCGGCATCCTCAACGACGAGGTCAAAGCGGGCGATGTGGTCATCATTCGCTACGAAGGCCCCAAGGGCGGCCCAGGCATGCAGGAAATGCTTTACCCGACCAGCTATCTGAAATCCAAGGGGCTGGGCAAAGAGTGCGCGCTGCTCACCGATGGCCGCTTCTCCGGTGGCACCTCCGGCCTGTCCATCGGCCACGCTTCGCCGGAAGCGGCGGCAGGTGGCGCCATCGGGCTGATCGAGAACGGCGATACCATCCTGATCAACATCCCCGAGCGCAGCATCAACGTGATGGTGGATCAGGCAGAACTGGACCAGCGACGGGCTGCCCGCGATGAGATGGGCTGGAAACCGGAAGCGCCGCGCACCCGCAAGGTGTCTGCAGCCCTGAAAGCCTATGCCCTGCTGGCCACCAGCGCTGATAAGGGTGGCGTCCGGGATCTGGAAAAACTGGACTGATCCATCAATGACCGGCCTGCGCGACTCAACCGAGCGAGCGCAGGTAGGTCTCTGCGTCCTCCAGCTCATGCTGGTTGAACACCGGAATACCGGCGGCCGTCAACGCTGCGGCCGCCGTTCCCTGCCCGGCTACAAGCCGACCCGAAAAGCTCCCGTCGTAGATGTCCCGGTTGCCGCAGCTGGGGCTTTTCGCCGCCAGTATGGCCATCACACAGTGCCGTTCCTGTGCGGTTTTCAAGGCCGCCTCGGCGCCCTCAACAAAGGCTGATGTGACATCGGTGCCGTCGCGGGCGATGACCCGGGCCTGACCGGCCAGCACGGCGCGACCATCACCGCCCCGGGTCTCGGCAGCAGGACGTGGCACCGGCAAACCGCCGGCCAGTTCCGGGCATACGGAAACCAGACGACCTTCAAGGCGCCATGTCTGGATCCGGGGATGATCGGTAAAGAGGTTGCCCCCGTCATAACGCACGTTTTCGCCCATCAGACAGGCGCTGACGAGAATGCGATGCGGGGGCCGGGAGATAGGATCAGAAGAAGAGCCAGCCACCATCATCATCTTCTTCGACGGCGTCTTCGGCCTCCTCGTCGGCGGCCGGTTTCGGCTCATCCGCCTGTTTGGCCTGCTTGGCCGGCGCCGGCTTGGACTGGGCCACGTCGGCTTCAGCAACCTGAACCGACACCATGCCCAGAGCTTCCTTGGTGGCCTGGTCCAGCTTGCCGGTGGCTTTCAGGCCGGCGTGATCTTTCTGGAAGGCTTCCAACGCGGACTTGGTCGACGGCCCCATCTGGCCATCCACACTATCAATACGGTAACCCGCCCCGTAGAGGGCATTCTGCAGGGCAAACACGTCGTCTGCGGCGTAGGCCGGCGCGCCCCCCAACGTCACCAGGGCTGCCAGAGCCCCTGTCGCCAGCCATTTTTTGCTCGGGATTGTTTTATTCATCTTATTCTCCTGAGAATTCGGATCCGGAGGGCCAAGCGCTTGCTCTGCCGCTCCAGGCGTCATGCTACCCCATTTTGCCGGCTCAGGTCAGCTCTTGTCCGGCCCCTCCGGACCGCCCCGCTCCGACTCGGTCATGGCGGTCGCCGGCTCATTGAATTCACGGATAAAAATGCCCCAGAAAGCCACAAAAAGCGCCGCCACCAGCGGCCCCATGACGAATCCGTTGATACCAAACATTACAATTCCGCCCAACGTTGATAACAACACCATGTAGTCCGGCAGCTTGGTGTCGCGCCCCACCAGGATCGGCCGCAGCAGGTTGTCCGCCAGCCCGATCACCAGGACCCCGAACGCCGTCAGGATGGCCGCGTGTACGTAGTCGCCGACGGCGGCCAGATACAGCGCGGCCGGCACCCAAACCAGCGCAGCGCCCACCGCCGGGATCAGTGACGCGATGGCCATCACCACCCCCCAGAGCAACGCACCGTTAATGCCCAGGGCCCAGAAGATGAAGCCCCCCAACGCCCCCTGGGCGGCCGCCACCAGGAGATTGCCCTTGACCGTGGCCCGGGTCACTTCGGCGAATTTCGCAAACAGCAGGCGCTCACGCTCATCGCCCAGCGGCAGTGCGCGGATCAGCAGTTCAATCAGCCGCGAGCCGTCGCGCAACAGGAAGAACGCCAGGTACACCATCAGCGAAAAGGACAGGAAAAACTGGAACGTATTCTGGCCAATGCCCAACGCCTGCTTGGCCAGAAGCTTGCTGCCACCGACAAAAGTGGACACCACACCCTCCCGCAGCTTGCTCAGATCCACGTCGAACCGGTCGAGAAAGGACTGGAAGGCCGGGAACGCCTGATTGATCTGGTCGATGTACTGGCCCGGATTCAGCTCGCCGGACTGGACGCGCTGGTACAGACCCACGCCCTCGGTCACCAGCGAGGAAATCAGCGCCAGACTGGGCAGAATGACGATCACCAGACACAGCATCAACGTCAGGAACGCCACCAGATTGTGGCGCCCGGGCAGTCGCCGGATCAGCCAGAGCTGGACCGGATTGAAAATCACCGCAATCGCCACCGCCCAGAATATCGGGCCGGTGAAGGGTTTGATCAGGAACAGGAACGCCAGCGACACCACCAGCAGCATGGCAAGAAATGAGCGTCGCTCGAGGACATCGTACATATCAGTCGGAACTCCCTGGTCACATCCCTTTTCCGGGAAACTATCGATGGTGGCGGCACGCCCGGCTTGCCGTAAGCACTCCTGCCCATGGCAAGTGGGTACCCGGTGAGGCTATAGTACATTATTGCCTGTTGCAGCCCGATTTTATGTCATCTTCAGCTGTAGCTGGCCGCGAATTTGACCGGGACAGACGCCCGTCTGACGGGAACAGCATTTTGGACAATATCGACTTTTCCATCGAAACCGCCATCGAAGCGGCCGAAGCCCTGCAGAAAACGCTGGCGCGCCGGACGCATCGCAAGAAAGTCATGGGCCAGGAAGTCATTCGCCCGGGTCAGTTGGGCGAGGCCCTGCGCTTGCCCACGATCCTTGCCAAGCTGCGTAGCAAACAGGCACGGCGTCGTGAAGAAGGTCTGGACGAGTTCCAGACCCTGTGGCCGACACTCTCGCCCACCACCCACGAAAAAGTTCTTGATGAAATGGAGTGGTACGATCCTCGCTCCCTGGACTGGGACGACCCCCGCTCCAACCGCCGCCCGGCACCACCCGAAAACTGATTCCCGACACCTATGACCGACCTGAACGACCTCACCCGGATCCGCCGGGAACTGCATCGCCATCCGGAACTCTCCGGCCAGGAGCAGGCCACGGCCGAACGCATCCGCTCCCTGCTCGAAGCCTGCACGCCAGACCGCCTTGTCACCAGGCTGGGCGGCGCCGGCCTGCTGGCCGTCTTCAATGGCGGGTCCGATGGGCCAACCACACTGATCCGCTGTGAGCTGGACGCCCTGCCCATCCACGAGCGGGGCGACCACGAACACCGTTCCGCCATCCCTGGTTGTGCCCATGCCTGCGGCCACGATGGCCACATGAGCATTATCCTGGGTCTGGCGCAAACACTGCGAGAGCAACGGCCACAACAGGGCCGGGTGGTCCTGCTGTTCCAGCCCGCCGAGGAAGACGGCCAGGGCGCCCGACGCGTGTTCCACGATCCACGCTTTGCACCCTACAAGCCGGACTTCGCCTTCGCGCTACACAACGTGCCCGGACTGCCGCTGGGAGAGGTGTTCACGCGTCCCGGCTCGTTCAACTGCGCATCAAAAGGGATGATTATCCGGCTCACCGGCAAGACCTCCCATGCCGCGCACCCTGAGGATGGCATCAGCCCGGCTCCGGCTCTGGCCCGACTGATGCAGACACTGCCCACGCTACCCCGGCAGTTCACGGAATCCGCCTGGGTTACGCTGGTGCATGCGCGCCTCGGCGAAAAAAGTTTTGGCACAGCGCCCGGTGAGGCCGTATTGATGGCCACCTTGCGCAGCGAAACCAACGAGGTGATGTCGGCACTGTCCGACAGGGCCTGCACACTGGCTCGGGAGGCGGCCGCGGAAGCTGGCCTGGACGTCACCTTTGAGTGGGAGGATGACTTCCTCGCCAGCGTGAATGGCCAAACCGGTTTCGACCATGTGGCCGAAGCCTGCCTGGAGATCGGGGTGCCTTTCCACCGTATGCCGGAAGGCTTCCGCTGGTCTGAAGATTTCGGCGTCTTTACCCAGCATGCCGAAGGCGCCATGTTCGGGCTGGGCGCGGGTAACGTCCACCCGCAGCTCCACAATCCGGATTACGACTTCCCGGACGCGCTGATACCGGTCGGCCTCGACGTTTTCCGGACAATTATCCGAAGAATCAATGGACTCAGCGCATCCGGCTGAGTCTGCTGATCCCCTGTCTCGTTTTCTACGTATCTCCACGCGTCAAATTTGTCTTGGAATTGCAACAAAAGGCCCTTAGGTTGGGCAGATGGGCTGTGGAATGGAGAACACATCCAGAACGCAACGAAGGAGAGACTATGAGTCAACATGAACATTACATTGCAAAACTGGCCGAAGGCAGCGTGATTCCGACGTTCCAGTGCGGTCACTGCGGATCGATCCTGCCGAAGGGGCGTATTTTTCCCAACGACGGTGACAACCGCCAGAACCTGGCCTGCCACACCATCGGCCTGTGCGCTGCAGACGATTGCGGTGCGGTGAACAGCATGGACGATGCCATTCGCCAACTTGAACAACAGAACCAAGATCAGCAGGCGGCCGGTTAAATCCGGAACCGCTCTGCCGGGGATGTGATCCCCGCACCCGCCCTTACGCCATTCTGCGCTATCCTTTCCTGACAACCGGCCTCGTAAGGCCAAACTCGTTGCTTTAAAAGGATATTGGACAGAATGCGTATTCTTCGTACCGAGGAACAGCGCTTCGCGCAGTTGCCCGATTTTCCCTTCGCACCGCGTTACCTCGACGTGGCGCCCAATCTGCGCATGCACTATGTGGATGAGGGCCCCCATGACGGCGAGACCGTCGTCATGCTGCACGGCGAGCCGTCCTGGAGCTACCTCTACCGCCATATGATTCCGCCGGTGGCCGAAGCCGGTCTGCGGGTGCTGGCGCCGGACCTGATTGGCTTCGGCCGCTCCGACAAACCGGCGGCGCTGGACGACTACAGTTACCAGACACACATGGACTGGCTGCTGGCCTGGTTTGACGCACTGGAACTCAATAACGTGACGCTGGTGTGCCAGGATTGGGGCTCGTTACTGGGCCTGCGTCTGGCGGGTGAGCATCCCGACCGATTCAGCCGCATCATCGTCGGTAACGGGATGCTGCCGACTGGCGACGGCAAGGTGCCCGCGGTGTTTCGTCTCTGGAAGGGATTTGCCTCATTCAGCCCCTGGTTTCCCATCAGCCGGATTATTCAGATGGGTACCGGGCGCTCGCTGAGCGATGCCGAACGGGCCGCCTATGATGCGCCCTTCCCGTCGTCGCGCTACAAGGCTGGCGCCCGAGCCTTTCCGCGCCTGGTCCCGATCACGCCGGACGATCCGGCCAGCGAGGCCAATCGTGCGGCCTGGAAGAGCCTGAGCAGCTGGAACAAGCCGTTCATCACCTGCTTCAGCAACGGCGATCCGATCACCCGGGGCGGTGACCGCTACATGCAACGCAAGATTCCGGGCGCACAAGGGCAACCCCACACGACGTTGCGGGGCGGCCATTTCCTGCAGGAAGACGCGCCGGAGGATTTCGCCCGAGTGATTGTCGACGCCTGCCGGCGCTAGTGCACTGTTTGGTTTATTCGTTGACCAAACGGGACACTAGCCAAAGACCGTCACGGTCTGGCGACTGAGCGCCACCAGCTCACCCTGACGATTCCAGATGGTGGCCTGGGTATGGCCGTAACCGCCGCCCGCCTGGTCGATCACCGCGCGATACAGTAACGGATCGTCCGCCCGCATTTCCGGGCGCGGGTGGACGATTTCCAGCGACCAGCTCATGGAACTGGCCGGAGCGGGCTTTTTCAGATGCTGCAGCACCGCCGGCGGCCAGGCATCGACCAGCGCGATCACGTGTGCGTCGCCCATGGCGTTGCCCGCTTCACGAAAACGCATCCAACCGCCCATTTCCCGGGCCGGTTTGCCGGCGAAGGGGAAGTGGCCAAAGGCCCAACGCATGTCAAGGTGCTGGGTGAATTCGGGCGTGACACCGGGGATGTGCCTCAGCTCCGGACAAGCGTCCGGCGCCGGCACCTCGGGCGCCGGGTCGGCGGCCACCGTCACGGAGGATTCGCGCTCGCTCCCGAAACTGGCCAGCGCCGCAAGACGGACCTCGCCACCTTGCCGCAGCCGCCCCTGAACCTGGCTGGCCGCGCGACCTTCCCGCAGCAGTTCGACCTCAAATGTGACCGGCTCGTCGACCGTGACCGGGCCGACAAACGCCACCTGCAAGGCACGCAACGGGCGCCCGGGCTGTACGGCACCCTGCATCTTCTGGAACGTCAGGGCCGCCACGAGGCCACCAAAGGTTGCCCGCCCCTGCCCCCAACTGGCGGGAATGACCAGATCGTCTTTTTCAACACCGGCCAGCAGCTCATCAAAATGCATTGTCCGTTACTCCACCGCATCGTTTGATCGAAAGGAAGCTAAGCATCCTGCCCTGACGGCTGCCGTTGCGCAATGGCTACCGGCGTACATTTACCTACCCGATGCCACACCCTGCACATATCTATAGCGGCTGAAAACGTCTATACTACGCACCATATGGCTCCCTCTGTCTCGTTTAGGACGCAGTTCCGGGAGCGTCGCTCACCTCCCCGAATTCCGAGTTTCCTGAATGCAAACAAAAACCTTTGCCGAGCTTGGCCTCCATCCGGCGGTCCTTGATGCGGTTTCGTCCGTGGGTTATGAAACCCCGTCGCCTATCCAGGCGCAATCCATCCCCATTCTGTTGGCCGGCCGCAATCTGCTGGGCATGGCCCAGACGGGTACCGGCAAGACAGCCGCGTTTGCACTGCCGCTGCTGAGCTCTATCGATCCGACGCTGCATGCGCCCCAGATCCTGGTGCTGGCGCCTACCCGCGAACTGGCCATCCAGGTCGCGGAGGCGTTCACCACCTATTCCGCGAGCATTAAGGGCCTGCAAGTCCTGCCGATTTACGGCGGTCAGGATTTCCGCCCCCAACTGAAAGCACTGCAGCGCGGTACCCAGGTCATCGTGGGTACACCAGGCCGCCTGCTGGACCACCTGCGTCGCGGTACGCTCAAGCTGGACCAGCTGCGCGCCGTCGTCCTCGACGAAGCGGACGAAATGCTGCGCATGGGCTTCATTGACGACATCGAAGCCATCCTGGCCAAGACGCCGGAAAACTGCCAGCGGGCCCTGTTCTCAGCGACCATGCCGGGACCGATCCGAAAGGTGGCCCAGACCTACCTGGCCAACGCCGAAGAGGTGAAGATCGAAAGCCAGACCCGGACCGTGTCACGCATCGCCCAGTTCGTGCTGCCGGTGTTTGCCGAGCGCAAGCTGGATGCCCTGACCCGCATCCTGGAAGTGGAGCCGGTGGACGCAACGATCATCTTCGTGCGCACCAAGGCAGAAACCACGCTGCTGGCCGACAAGCTTTCCGCCCGCGGGCACGCGGTGGCACCGCTGAATGGCGACATCAACCAGCGCCAGCGTGAGCAGGCGGTGGAAGACCTGCGCCGGGGCAAGCTGGACATCGTAGTGGCCACCGACGTGGCGGCCCGTGGTCTGGATGTGCCGCGCATCACCCACGTCATCAACTACGACGTGCCCTACGACAGCGAAGCCTATATCCACCGGGTGGGCCGTACCGGCCGGGCCGGCCGCGAGGGCAAGGCCATCCTACTGGTGACCCCGCGCGAACGCAGCTGGCTGCGGACCCTGGAACGGGCCACCAACTCACCGATGAGCGACTATCAGCTGCCGCCGCCGGCGGAGCTGCAGAAGCTGCGTGAGAAGCAGTTCGAGGAACAGTTGCTGGGCTTTGCCGAGGACGGCCGACTGGCCAAGGCAATGGGACTTCTGGATGGCATTGCCGAGCGCAATGACCTGGACCCGGCTATAGTCGCCGGCGCCCTGGCCTGCTGGCTGGAATCCGCCCAACCGGGCGCGATGCCGCTGGAAGCCCCGACGGATCTGCCGATTCCCCCGGCGCGCAGCAAACGGCCTTTCAAGGGTGGCGACCGCCGCGGCGGCAAACCCGGCCAGAAGCCGGGCTTCAAGAAAGGTCCACGCAACGGTAAACCGGGATCCGGCGGCAAACCCAAGGGCAAACCGCCTCGTCGTCAGTCGTCCGAGCGACGCTGATAGACGATAAAGCTGTAGTCGTACGGATTGTTCTCGGACGCGGAGAAATCCTCCCGTCCGAGTTCTTCCCACTGGTCCCAGTCCACTTCCGGGAACCAGGCATCGCCCTCCACATCCGCATGCACCCGCGTGACATACATGCGGTCGATCTCCGGCAAGGCCTCGGCATAGATCTGGCCACCACCGATGATCATGATCTCATCCCCGCCTTCCAGCTCAGCCTGGGCTTCCGCCCGGCGATAAGCGTCTGCCAGCGTGTGGTCAACCGCGACCCCGGCAGGGGCCTCCCAACGCTCATCCCGGGTAATCACCACGTTCAAACGCCCTGGCAAGGGACGCCCGATGGATTCGAAAGTCTTGCGCCCCATCAGGATCGGCTTGCCCATGGTGGCTTGCTTGAAATAACGCAGATCACCGGGCAGGTACCAGGGCAGTGCGTTATTCCGGCCGATCACCCGGTTCTGTGACATGGCGACAATCAGCGCCTTACGCATGCTATTCGCTCCTCAGATCGCGATGGGCGCCTTGATGACCGGCTGCGGGTCGTAGCCCTCGAATTCAAAGTCGTCCAGTTCGTACTCGAACAGGCAGGCCGGTTTGCGACGGATGTTCAGCGTCGGCAGCGGACGCGGCTCACGCTTGAGCTGCTCGAACACAATCTCGTCCGTGAGGTGGTTCTGGTAGAGGTGGCAATCGCCGAAGGTATGCACAAACTCGCCCACATCCAGATCGCACTGCTGGGCGATCATGTGGGTCAGCAGACTGTAGGACGCGATATTGAACGGCACCCCGAGGAACAGATCGGCGCTGCGCTGGTAGAGCTGGCAGGACAGCTTGCCTTCCGCCACATAGAACTGGAACAGGCAGTGGCACGGCGCCAGGGCCATACGGCCCTGCTCCACGTTTTCCTGCGGGCTGATGGACTCGTCAGGCAGCTCCGCCGGGTTCCAGGCCGAGACAATCAGGCGTCGTGACGTAGGCTTGGTCTGGATCTGACGCACCACATCGCTGATCTGATCGACCACATCGCCGTTCGGACACTGCCAGCTGCGCCACTGTTTGCCGTAGATCGGCCCCAGGTCACCGTTGTCCAACGCCCACTCGTTCCAGATGCTGACCTTGCGTTCGCGCAACCAGTTGTTGTCGGTGGACCCGTTCAGGAACCAGAGCAATTCGTAGATGATGCTGCGCAGGTGGACCTTCTTGGTGGTCAGCAGCGGAAAGCCCTCACCCAGGTCGAAGCGCATCTGACGACCAAATACCGAACGTGTCCCCACGCCGGTCCGGTCGCCCCGGTCGGTGCCGTTGTCGACCACATCACGCATCAGGTCCAGATAGGCTTTCATTGCGTTTTGCTCCTGTATGCCCAAACCATTAATACAATACCCGCCAGCAGCATCGGCAGGGACAGGATCTGCCCCATGGTCACCCAATCAAAGGCCAGGAAGCCCAGCTGGGCATCCGGTTGCCGGAAGAATTCCGCCAGGATGCGGAAGCAGGCGTAGCCGACCAGGAACAGCCCGGAAACGGCCATGCGCGGCCGCTGCTTGCTGGAGAAAACCCAGAGGATGATAAACAGCAGCACCCCTTCCATCGCAAATTCGTACAGCTGGGACGGATGACGCGGCAGCGCGTCCGGTGCGGTCGGGAAGACCATCGCCCAGGGCACGTCGGTGGGGCGGCCCCAGAGTTCACCATTGATGAAGTTGCCAATACGGCCCGCACCCAGGCCAATGGGGACCAGCGGCGCGACAAAATCGGCGATGGCAAAGAAACCGCAGTTCACCTTGCGGCCAAACCACCACATGGCCAGCATGACACCGATCAGCCCGCCGTGGAATGACATCCCGCCTTCCCAGACCCGGAACAGCCAGAGCGGGTCAGCCAGGAAGGTATCGAAATTGTAGAAGATGACATAGCCGAAGCGCCCGCCCAGGACGACCCCCAGCGCAATATAGAACAGCAGGTCCCCCATTTGCTCCTCGTTGATGGGCGACCAGGGTTTGCGGGTGCGGATGCGGCCCAGCCACCAGCCCATAACAAAGCCCACGAGGTAGGTCAGGCCATACCAGTGGATCTTGAGCGGGCCGATGGAGACAGCAATCGGGTCAATCTGTGGATAACGCAGCATGCAGTTTCTCTCGTTAATGGAAGCCGGTCAGATCAGGAAGCGGAGACCCACCACCAGCAGGACCATGGCAAAAATCCGTTTCAGTAACATGGCATCCAGCCGGTGAGCCAGCGCAGCCCCCACCCGGGCGAACAGGACGCTGGTCGCGACAATGCCTACCAGGGCCGGCAGATAGATAAAGCCCAGGCTGTATTCAGGCAATGACGGCACCTGCCAGCCGGTGGCGATATTGGTCAGCGCACCGGCGATGGCAATCGGCAGACCACAAGCGGACGACGTCCCCACGGCACGCTGCATGCGCACGTTGCACCAGCTCAGGAACGGCACGGTCAGCGTACCGCCCCCGATCCCGAAGATGGCCGATGCCCAGCCGATCCCGCCACCGGCGGCAACCAGGCCGGGCTTGCCCGGCACGTCCCGACCCGGCCTGGGCTTGACGTCGAACAGCATCTTCAGCCCGACCAGAATGACAAACACGCCGATGATCAGTTCCAGCGCGGCCCCGGATAACAGGGAGGCGGTCCAGGCACCGATCATGGCACCGATGACGATCCCCACAGCCATCGACCGGAACACCGGCCAGTCCACCGCACCACGGGCATGGTGGGAGCGTACCGAGCTGATTGACGTGAAGACGATGGTCGCCAGGGAGGTGCCCACGGCCAGATGGGCGGCAATCTCCGGATCAAAGCCCTGCAGCCCGAAGCTGAAGATCAGCACCGGCACAATCACCAGACCACCCCCGATGCCGAACAGGCCGGCCAACACACCTGCACAGGCACCCAGCACCAGGTAGATTGCAAACAGAATGGCCAGGCTCATAATGCCCTTGCTCCGATAGCCAGCATAAAGGCCCGTATGATACACAGGGGAGACTTCGGGTTCACTGCACCGACACCAGAAACCAACCGGAAATCGCGATGTGCCTCATCCTGTTCGCCATTGGCCAGCACCCTGACCTGCCGCTGGTAGTCGCCGCCAACCGCGACGAGTTCTACCAGCGCCCGACCCGCGCCATGCATTGGTGGTCGTCTCCGGAGATACTGGCCGGAAAGGACGAGCAGTCCGGCGGGACCTGGCTGGGGGTGACCCGGGACGGCCAGGTGGCCGCCGTCACCAATTTCCGCGACGGCCAGCCCGAGCGGGGGGATTGGTCCCGGGGGCAACTGCCGGTCCAGGCGCTGACGGAGAATTCAGACCAGCTTGATCAGCATCTGCGGGACACCACAGACCGGTTTGCGGGTTATAACCTGTTCCGCGTGGATGCTCGCCAGGGCTGGTATTTCAGCAACCGGGACAGCCATCCCGGACGCACCCTCCATCGCGGCGTCTACGGCCTGAGCAACCACCTGCTGCAGAGCCCCTGGCCCAAGTTGGTGCGGCTTCGCAAGACCCTGCACGACCGCCTGCACGATACCCCGCAGTCACAGCTGCACGACGTACTGATCGACGCGCTGATGGACACGACGCCAGCGCCGGATGCTTTCCTGCCCGATACCGGCATTGGCCTGGAACGTGAGCGCTTCCTGTCCTCGCCCTTTATCCGCAGCGACACTTATGGAACGCGGGCCACCACCATTGTTTCAGTGCATCGGGACGGCACCGTGTCGGTCACCGAACAGGGCTGGCTACGCGGGGGCGAACGGGGCGAGCGCCAGGTCTTTTCCTGGCAGCGGGAGGCCGCCAGTCATTCGGCCGGATCGGACTGAGGGGATTCATCCCGTTGGCGCAAGCGGGCACTTTGCAACCGCATGATGTGGCCCATGAGCAATTCCTGATCCGCCTCGGTGATGCGTTCGATATCCAGGCGCAGGTAGTGATCGGAGTCTTCACGGCCCGAAGCCACCACCCGGGCCAGGGCGCGAATGGTCCGTCGCTCCGGATGGAACAGCAGGTCCACCAACACCATTTCGCCCACCTCAATGACTTCATCGACCGGAAAGGCAAAGCCGCTCCCGGAGAGGCTGACATCCCGGGTGACCAGCGTTGCCGGGCGCTCACCGTCGAGTCCCAGACCGGCGCCCTCCAGCGCCAGATCCAGCTTGCGGTTGAGCAGATCCGCCACCTCCCGGACCTCCGGCGCTGCTACCGTCAGCTTGCTCAGCGCCTGATCCAGCATCAGCTCCAGATCCGCCAGCCGTGACCGCAGCGACAGGTCCGACAATTCGCCCGCCACCGACTCGCCGTCCGACAACCGGATATAGCGCAGCGCCACCCGGTCATCGACCCGGTAATACCGCCTGCGTTCCTCGCCCTGCCACATGATCTGCTCCACTGGGATATGGTTTATAGAGAATAGCTGCCTCCACCACTATAGAAAACGCAAACAGGTCCCGCTCTGATATACTCCGCCCCAAACAGACCTGCCGCGGAGAATCCCCGTCATGACTGACGAGACCGGCGTTACCATTGCCGACTTCGAAAAATCCCTCAACGAGCTCGAAGCCCTGGTCCGCGACCTCGAGCAGGGTGACCTGCCCCTGGAGAAATCGCTGGCGGCGTTCGAGCGCGGTGTCCGATTGACCCGCGAGTGCCAGCAGGCCCTGCGCCAGGCGGAGCAACGGGTGGAAAAACTGGTCAAGGCCGACGGCGAGAACTTCGAAACCCAACCGTTCCATGAGGACGAAGAGGGGCAATGAGCAGCCAACCGATGAGCGAACTGCAGGCCCAGTGGCGCACCGTCATCGAAGCCACCCTGGACCGCTGGCTGGATAACCCGGACGCCCCGGCTCCCCGGCTGCAGGACGCCATGCGCTACGCGGTCCTGGGCGGCGGCAAGCGGATCCGACCGATCCTGGCCATGGCCTCGGCGATGGCCGTCGGGCACCCCCCGGATACCGCCCTCGTTCCCGGCTGCGCGGTTGAACTGATCCACGCCTATTCGCTGATCCACGATGACTTGCCGGCTATGGACGACGACGCTCTGCGCCGCGGCAAGCCCACGGTTCACATTGCCTACGACGAAGCCACCGCGATTCTCGCCGGCGACGCCCTGCAAGCCCTGGCGTTCGAGGCGATCGGATCCGAAGGCGATTACAGTGCCCCCACCCGCGTGCGGATGCTGCAGATTCTGAGCCGGGCCAGCGGCCAGGCAGGCATGGTCGGCGGCCAGGCCATCGATCTGGGCTCGGTGGGCCGAACCCTGCCGCTGGAGGATCTGCAACGCATGCACCGCTGCAAGACCGGCGCTCTGATTGAAGCCAGCATCAGCCTGGGCGCCCTGGCTGCGGAAACCGCCGACGAGACACAGATCGACGCGTTGCGGACCTATGGCCGGGCGCTGGGCCTGGCGTTCCAGGTGCAGGATGACCTGCTGGACATCGAAGGCGCTACCGACACCATTGGCAAGCCCCAGGGATCGGATGCCGCGCGCAACAAGCCCACCTATCCGGCATGCCTGGGTATTGACGGCACCCGCGATCATCTTCGATCCTTGCAGGAACAAGCTGTCTCGGCGCTCGCAGTATTGGGTCGCAGCGCCGATCCGCTGCGCCAGATTGCCGATTTTGTAGTCACCCGGACCCATTAGAAAGCCTCGGGCTAACGCCCTGGCCCACATTTCCAAAGGGAAATGTGAAAGTCCGGTGACCGATCCCGTATAATCGCCCCATATCGATTCAGAAGATCTAAGCGGATGCAGGACACAACCATATTTAAGGAGATTCCGTCTCGCCAGCCCAACACGCCCCTGCTGGACCGGGTCAACACCCCGGATCAGCTGCGTGAGCTGAGTGAGGATCAGTTACCCCAACTGGCCCGGGAGCTCCGTGCGTTCCTGCTGTGGAGCGTCGGCCAGTCCGGAGGCCACTTTGGCGCCGGGCTGGGCGTGCTGGAACTGACGGTGGCCCTGCACTACGTCTTCAACACCCCGGACGATCGCCTGGTCTGGGATGTGGGCCACCAGGCCTATCCACACAAGATCCTCACCGGTCGCCGCGCCCGCATGGGCACCATTCGCAAGAAAGACGGCCTGGCCGGGTTCCCCAAGCGCGGTGAAAGCGACTACGACACCTTTGGTGTGGGCCACTCCAGCACCTCCATCAGTGCGGCACTGGGCATGGCAATCGCCGCCCGCATGCAGAACTCCCGGCGCAAGAGCATTGCCGTGATCGGTGACGGCGCCATGACCGCTGGCATGGCCTTCGAGGCCCTGACCCACGCCGGTCACCTGCGCACCAACATGCTGGTGATCCTGAACGACAACGACATGTCGATTTCCCAGAACGTGGGCGGTCTTTCCAGCTATTTTGCCAAGCTGCTGGCCAGTCGCACGTATAACCAGGTCCGCGACGGCAGCAAGAAATTTCTGCAGGGCGCCCCCAACCTGATGGCGTTCGCACGCAAGACGGAAGAACACTTCAAGGGCCTGATCGCCGGGGGCACTTTCTTTGAAGAGCTGGGATTCAACTATATTGGCCCGATCGACGGTCATGACCTGCCGCTGCTGATCGACACGCTGCAGAACATCCGCGAGCTGGACGGCCCGCAGTTTCTGCATGTGGTCACCAAGAAAGGCAAAGGCTTTGCACCGGCGGAAGCCGACCCCATCGGCTACCACGCCATCAACAAGATCGAGCCCAAGCCGCCGGTCAAACCGGCGGACAGCAAGCCGGCGCCCAAGCTGCCCAAGTACGCCAACGTCTTCGGTCAGTGGCTGTGCGACTCTGCGGAGCAGGACGAGCGCGTGGTGGGCATTACGCCGGCCATGCGCGAGGGCTCGGACCTGGTCAAGTTCAGCGAACGCTTCCCCGATCGCTATTACGATGTGGCCATCGCCGAGCAGCACGCCGTCACCCTCGCCGCCGGCCTGGCCTGCGACGGGGCCAAGCCCGTGGTGGCGATCTATTCCACCTTCCTGCAACGCGCCTATGACCAGCTGATCCACGATGTCGCCATCCAGAATCTGGATGTCCTGTTCGCCATCGACCGCGCCGGCCTGGTGGGCGAGGACGGCCCGACCCACGGTGGCGCTTTCGACATCAGCTACCTGCGCTGCATCCCCAATATGGTGGTGATGGCGCCGTCCGATGAAAACGAGACCCGACTGCTGCTGCAGACCGGTCTGGCCCACGAAGGCCCGGCTTCGGTGCGATACCCTCGTGGCACGGGTCCCGGCGCAGTGATCGATACCGCCCTGAAAACGGCCCCGATCGGCAAGGGCCGGATCATTCGCGAAGGCAAGCGCATTGCCCTGCTGAACTTCGGCACCCTGCTGTCCACGGCCCTGCCGGCTGCAGAAGCACTGGATGCCACCGTCGCCGACATGCGCTTCGTCAAACCACTGGACACCGACCTGATTCGAGATCTGGTGGAACAGCATGACCTGATCGTGACACTGGAGGAAAATGTCATCGCCGGCGGTGCCGGTAGCGCCGTGTCCGAATACCTCAACGGCGAAGGGATCGAAGCGTCACTGCTGCAAATTGGCCTGCCCGACCAGTTCATCGAACACGGTAAACACGGCGAGCAGCTTGAAGAGTGCGGCCTGACTGCCGAAGCCATTCGGACACGGATTGAGGATCGTTTGACCCAGATGAGCGATCTGAAGGCGTTGCGGGCGGTTAAATAGGCGGGGCACCTTGCCCCTTTAGGGCGTTCAGTAGCGTAGCTTGGGCTGACGCAGGAAGCTCGACAGGGGATTTCTCGGAGAAGCCTTCAAAACGGTGCTTCTCCGATCAGAGCATTAGCAGGCAGGGCGAAACAGGCTCGATGTCATAGCCTACTGAAGGCTTCGGTTGTTGGGCTTCCTGCGTCAGCCCAACCTACGTGGCAACTGTATACTCGAGTGTGCCTCGAAACGTAGCCGACGCTTCAGCTTCGGAGCAGCCCGCCAGGGCTGCCATTCCTTCCCAAAGCGAATCCGCCGGAATTCAGGCCTCGTCGTCCTGATGCGTCTCCAGCCAGTGGCCCAGCTTGCTCTGCTTTGTGGCGAGGTAGTTTTCGTTATGGGGATTGCGGCCCACGTGCAGCGGCACCCGTTCGACGATGTCGATACCCAGGCCGCGCAGGGCGTTAACCTTACGGGGGTTGTTGGTCATGAGCTTGAGGCGGGCGATGCCCAGGTGATCCAGCATGTCCTTGCACATGCTGTAATCCCGCAGATCCGCCGCAAACCCCAACTGCTCGTTGGCTTCGACGGTGTCCGCGCCCTGGTCCTGCAGGTGATACGCCCGGATTTTATTCAGCAGGCCAATGCCCCGGCCTTCCTGACGCAGGTACATGAGAATCCCCCGCCCTTCCCGGGCAATACTGCGTAACGCTTCTTCCAGCTGATAACCACAGTCACAGCGCATGCTGTAGAGCGCATCGCCGGTGAGGCACTCGGAGTGGGTACGGGCCAGCACGGGCGCATCCCCGTCGACCGACCCGAGGGTCAGTGCAACGTGCTCCTTGCCGGTGTCCGGTTCCTCGAACCCATGCATGTCGAAAACGCCGAAAGGCGTCGGGAGTCGGCAGCTCTGGACATAGCGAACGGCCACGGCGTTACCTCACTCAGATTAACAGGCGGCGCATTTTAGCAGAATGGACCGGGTCGGCGTACCCTGAAACCTACGTAGATGCGCCCGATCCGTATCAACCGCCCGTGGCGTTCATAAAGCGCAGAATCTGGGGTTCGGCATCGTGGGAGAAATAATGCCGCTCCGGTTTGAGCGTCATGGCCTCATGCAGCGCCTTCTGCACCGCCAGGTCGTCCCCCGGTCGCGAGCGGATCACCTCGCGCAGGTCCATGGAGTGTTCGTTGCCCAGGCACAACAGCAGACGCCCTTCCGTGGTCAAACGCACCCGGTTGCAGTCGCCGCAGAAGTTATGACTGTGCGGGGAAATAAAGCCAATCCGATTGGGATGGCCATCCACCTGCCAGTAACGGGACGGCCCGCCGGTGTCATCGCCAACCGGTTGCAGGTCAAAAACCGTGGCCAGCGTCTCGCGAATCTCGTCACTGGAGCAGAAGGCTTCGGCCCGGTCGTGCTCGGTGATAACCCCCAGGGGCATTTCTTCGATAAAGCTGATATCGAGTCCCTTTTCCACCGCAAAGCGAACCAGGGGAATCACTTCGTCTGCGTTACGCCCCTTTAGGACGACGGCATTGAGCTTGGTGTGCTGGAATCCGGCTCGCTGGGCGGCATCGATGCCGGCCAGTACCCGCTCCAGTTTGCCAATCCGGGTCAGTTCCCGGAATCGCTCGGGGTCCAGGCTGTCCAGGCTGATATTGAGCCGGTCCACGCCCGCCGCCTTGAGCGGCTCGGCGAATTCCTCCAGACGGCCGCCATTGGTGGTCATACACAGTTCGCGCAGCCCCGGCAGCGCTTTCAGTCGCTCGGCCAAGCCGACCACACCCGGCCGCACCAGCGGCTCTCCACCGGTCAGACGAATCTTGCGGACGCCACAGGCCACCAGGTTGCGGGCAATGACCTCAATTTCTTCCAGGGACAGGATCTCGGACTTCGGCAGGAAGGTCATGTCCTCGGACATGCAATACACACAACGAAAATCGCAGCGATCCGTGACGGAGATGCGGACGTACGTGACCTCCCGCCCAAAATTGTCCACCAGCGCTGCCGTCATGCTACCCCCTTTTCCAGTGACCAGACCGCCCGCCCTGCTTTTCGAGCAGACGCACATCCCGGATAACCATACCCCGGTCCACGGCTTTGCACATGTCGTAAAGCGTCAATGCGGCGATGTTAACCGCCGTCAGCGCTTCCATTTCGACCCCGGTCTGCCCCGTCAGTCGGCAGACCGCTTCCAGATGCACGCCGGTATCGCCGTCAAGTACGGGTGCCAGATGGACCTTCACCGAGGTCAGGTTCAGCGCATGGCACAGCGGAATCAGTTCATGGGTCTTCTTGGCCGCCATGATGCCGGCAATGCGCGCCGTGGCCAGCACATCGCCCTTGGGGTGCTCACCGTCGACGATCATCGCAACCGTCTCGGGCCGCATGGCGATAAACCCTTCGGCCCGCGCCTCACGGCTGGTGACGGCTTTTTCCGTCACATCGACCATGCGCGCGGCACCGGTTTCGTCCAGGTGGGTCAGTTCACTCAATCGTTTTTCTCCAGCATTCAATTCCGCCACCACATGCCAATGCCCGCAACGCCCTGTGCCCCGGCTTTACGGGCCTGATTCACGTGGTTCAACGCCAATCCGCCCAGTGCATACACCGGTACCGTGGCCGTGGCCACGAGGTCCGTAAACCGGGCCCATCCCATGGGCGCCGCATCCGGGTGGCTGGCCGTTCTGGCGACCGGGCCCAGGGTGGCAAAATCAGCGCCCAAACGAGCGGCATGCGCCAATTCATCAACCTGATGACAGGATACGCCCAACAACCCCGAACTGGCCAACGGTCGCGTATCGAGCTGCCCGGCCACTCGCCATGGCAGGTGTATACCGGCCGCAGGCACGGACTCCAGGAGCGTCGGGTCGCCGTGGAGCATCAGACGTATCGAGCGAGCCGAACACCAGTCGAGCAGTTGGCCGGCAGCGTCCAGATAGGCTTCGCGGGACAGCCAGGGCGCGCGGAACAGGCAGATTGAAGGTGACAGCTCCGCCAGGTGCCGGCACGTCTGCGCAACCAGCGCCCCACCATCCAGACCGGCGCCACCGGTGATCGGGTACTGATGAGGCAATCGCAACGCCCGGATAATCGGCCGGTTTGCAGCCGGAAAATCGTCATCGCTCAGGGCATCCAGCGCCAACCACTGCACCGGCTGCCCTTCCCGCCCGTGCGGTTCGCCCTCAAAGCGCACGGTCTCCCAGACATCGAGAAACACCCGCTTGTCGCCGTAGTCGTGGCGAATGCCGATCACCGGCTGAAGGTCACCCTCGGCGATGTGGATGCCGACTTCCTCATCCAGTTCGCGAACCAGCGCTTGCTGAACACGTTCACCGGGCTCGACTTTGCCACCGGGAAACTCCAGCAAACCGCCCTGATGCGCCTCATCTGGGCGCCGGGCAATCAGGATGCGATTCCCCTGGCGCACCACACCGACGGCGACATGGACTTCCTTCATATCAGGTCCGGTACTCGGCGTTGATGGTCACATAATCATGGGACAAGTCGCAGGTCCAGACCGTCTCGTTGACATCGCCACGGCCCAACGCAATACGGATGCTGATGTCGGACTGGTCCATCACGGCCTGGCCGCGCGCTTCGGTGTAATCCGCTGCCCGGCCACCGTTGCGCACCAGCGCCACATCACCCAGATCGATCTCGATGTCCGTCAGATTCAGGTCCGGCACGCCGGCGCGACCGACGGCCGCCAGGATGCGGCCCCAGTTCGGATCCGACGCAAACAGGGCGGTCTTGACCAGAGGCGAATGGGCGAGCGTGTAAGCCACATCCAGTGCCTCCTGCTGGTTGCCCGCCGTCTCCACGCGAATGGTGATGAACTTGGTGGCGCCCTCGCCGTCCCTCACAATCGCGTGGGCCAGGGTCATGAACAGTTCCCGCAGTGCTTCGCGGAAGACCGGCAGGTGCGGACTGTCGGCCGTCAGCTCCGGCGCGTCGCTCTTGCCAGTGGCCACCAGCATGCAACAGTCGTTGGTCGAGGTATCGCCATCGATGGTGATGCGGTTGAACGACTGCTCCCCCAGCTCCGAAACCAGCGTCTGGAGCAGCGACGGCTCGATGGCGATATCCGTGGCTATAAAGCCCAGCATGGTCGCCATGTTGGGGCGGATCATGCCGGCGCCCTTGCTGATGCCGGATATATGGACCGGCTGACCGTCGACTTCCAGCCGACGGGTGGCGCCCTTGGGCAGGGTGTCGGTGGTCATGATGCCTTCGGCGGCCTCGGCCCAGCGGGTTTCCGACAGGGTATCCAGCGCTTCCGGCAGGCCATTGCGGATCTTCTCCACCGGCAGCGGCTCGCCAATGACCCCGGTGGAGAACGGCAGCACCTGTTGGGCGGTGACACCGGACAGCTCCGCCAGCGCCGCACAACAGGCCTCTGCATCGGTGCGTCCCTGCTCGCCGTTTCCGGCGTTGGCGTTGCCCGTATTGATCATCAGGTAACGTGGCGCCGCCTGCCCCAAATGGTCTCGGGTCACCAGCACCGGTGCCGCACAGAACTGGTTGCGCGTAAATATGCCGGCCACTCGGGCGCCTTCATCCAGCGCCATCAGCACCAGATCGCGGCGCCCCGGCTTCTTGATGCCTGCGCGGGCCACGCCCAACCGCAGACCGGCAACGGGGTAGAAATCCGGCAAGGGGCCCAATCCAACCGCCATGCTTATTCTCCTGGTTCGGGGAACCTCCAATCGGCTCCTCAGATACGAAAAACGTCCGCTCTCCCGGCCCGCTCCAGCGGCCCCGATTCAGCGGACGTTGCGTGTTCCTGAGCACTGCCTGCCAAGGCCGACAGTGCCTTTTCAAGTCGTCTGTCAGGCCACCCGGCCGTGACACTGCTTGTATTTCTTACCGGAGCCGCACGGGCAAGGCTCGTTGCGCCCGACTTTGCGTTCACTGCGCACGTAGGTCTCCGGTTGGCCCTGGGCCTGTTGCTGCTCATCGTCGCCGTCACCGGCGGCTGATTGCGCGGTGGCGCTGGCCTGCTCATGCTTCAGGTTGGCAGCGGCCATCTGGCGCTCCAGCTCTTCACGGCGCCGACGCTCGATCTCTTCCATCTCAGTCTCACCCTGGACCCGCACGTGGCAGAGAATCCGGGTGACGTCTCGCTTCATGGCGTCCAGCATGGCTTCGAACAGGTTGAACGCCTCACGCTTGTATTCCTGTTTCGGGTTCTTCTGAGCGTAGCCGCGCAGATGGATACCGCGACGCAGGTGGTCCATGTTGGACAGGTGCTCTTTCCAGAGGGTATCCAGCACCTGCAGGAAGACCTGTTTCTCGAAGTTGCGCATGGCTTCGGCCCCGGCAACCTCTTCCTTCTCACGGTAGACCTTGATGATTTCCTCGAGAATGCGTTCCCGGAGGTTCTCTTCGTAGAGACTCTGGTCTTCATCCAGCCATTTCTGGACCGGCAGCTCCACCGCCAGTTCAGACTGCAACTGAGCCTCTAGACCGGCGACATCCCACTGTTCCGGCATGCTCTGCGGCGGGATGTACTCGCTGATCACGCTGTCGACCACATCGGCGCGCACGGTATCGACCAGTTCGCTGATGTCTTCGGAAGCCATGACCTCGTTACGCTGCTCGTAGATGACACTGCGCTGGTCGTTGGCGACGTCGTCGTACTCCAGCAACGTCTTCCGCATGTCGAAGTTACGGCCTTCAACCTTGCGCTGTGATTTTTCAATGGCGTTGGTGACCATGCGGTGTTCGATGGCCTCGCCCTTCTTCATGCCCATCGCCTGCATGATGTTCTTCACGCGATCCGGGGCGAAGATCCGCATCAGGTTGTCTTCCAGCGACAGGAAGAAACGGGAGGAACCCGGATCCCCCTGACGGCCGGCACGACCACGCAGCTGGTTGTCGATACGGCGGGATTCGTGACGTTCGGTACCCACAATGTGCAGGCCGCCCGCTTCCAATACCTTGTTGTGGGTCTCGGTCCACTCCGCCTTGACCCGGGCCACCTGCTCTTCGGTCGGATTTTCCAACTGGGCGACCTCTTCTTCCCAGTTACCGCCGAGCACGATGTCCGTACCCCGGCCCGCCATGTTGGTGGCGATGGTCACCGCCCCCGGACGACCGGCCTGGGCGATGACGTGGGCCTCTTTCTCGTGCTGCTTGGCGTTCAGGACCTGGTGGTCGATCTTGGCCTTGCGCAGCAGCATCGACAGCAGTTCGGAGGCTTCGATGGAGCCGGTGCCCACCAGCACCGGACGACCTTCACTGGTGACGTCCTTGATTTCGTCGATGATCGCCTGGTACTTCTCTTCCTGCGTCAGGTAGACCAGATCGTTGTAGTCAATACGCTGAATCGGACGGTTGGGCGGAATAACCACCACGTCCAGGCCGTAGATCTGGCGGAACTCGAAGGCTTCCGTGTCGGCGGTACCGGTCATGCCAGCCAGTTTGTTATACAGACGGAAGTAGTTCTGGAAGGTGGTGGAGGCCAGGGTCTGACTCTCGGCCTGGATATTGACGCCTTCTTTGGCCTCGATGGCCTGGTGCAGGCCCTCGCTCCAACGGCGGCCCGGCATGGTCCGACCGGTGTGTTCATCAACGATCACCACCTGACCGCCCTGGACGATGTAGTCCACGTCGCGCTGGAACAGGTGATGCGCCCGCAGCGCTGAATGCACATGGTGCAGAAGACTGAGGTTCGACGCGGAGTAGAGGCTTTCCTCTTCACCCAACAGCCCCTTCTCGATCAGCAGGTCTTCCACTTTCTCATGACCGGCTTCGGTCAGCTCCACCTGACGGCTCTTCTCATCGATGGTGAAATCACCGGAGGGCTCGCCCTCCTCCACCGGCTCGCCCTTATCCAGGCTCGGAACCAGCGTATTCACCGCCAGGTAGACCTTGGAGCTGTCTTCCGCCGCACCGGAGATGATCAGCGGGGTACGCGCTTCGTCGATCAGGATGGAGTCAACTTCGTCCACAATGGCGTAGTTCAGGCCGCGCTGCACCTTGTCGGCGGTGCTGAACGCCATGTTGTCACGCAGGTAATCAAACCCGAATTCGTTATTGGTGCCGTAGGTGATGTCGGCGGCATAAGCTTCACGCTTGGCTGCCGCATCCTGACCGGCAACGATGACGCCCACTTGCAGGCCGAGGAAGCGATAGAGCTTGCCCATCCACTCGGCATCCCGGGAGGCGAGGTAGTCGTTAACGGTCACCACGTGAACGCCATCCCCCGGGAGGGCATTGAGGTACACGGAAGCCGTTGCCACCAGGGTCTTACCCTCACCGGTCTTCATCTCGGCGATGCGGCCTTCGTGCAGGGTCATGGCACCGATCATCTGGACGTCGAAGTGCCGCATGCCCAGCACCCGCTTGCCCGCTTCCCGGGCCGTAGCGAAGGCTTCGGGCAGCAGTTGATCCAGGGTTTCACCCTCGTCCAGCCGACGCCGGAACTCGGCCGTCTTGCCCTGCAGCTCGGTGTCCGACAGCGCCCCGAAGGACTCTTCCAGCTCATTGATCCGGGAGACGGCCTTCCGCATCCGCTTAATTTCTCGGGCGTTTTTACTGCCGAACAACTTCGTTGCGACCTTCGTGAACATAGACCACTGCTTCTTTGATTAACGAAATGCACCCAGTGACCCGGTCGGCCACAGGCGCCTGCCAATTCAGGACCCCTTGCGGGGGAAGGCATCACAGAAGACACCGTACCGAGGCACGATGGGACAAGGGGACCCATCCCGGGTATGCCTTGAGAACGACTGAAAAAGTCCCGGAATCCGGAGGTTGGCCTGCGAGGCTGAGCTTTTCAGAAGTCCCCCTACAAAGACGGCATTCTAACCTTATTTCTTTTGCGGGCGAAAGGTACGGCCTTGTCCTCGGGTGACAGCTCACATTACAGGGTGTTAGTGCGCTATTGAAGAGCGGGCCGGCCACAAAAAAGCCACTGGAGGCGAACCCGCAGTGGCTTTTTACTGACGCTGACTCAGCGACTGGCCCGCTGGATGTAATCTTCCGGGTCGAGCGTCTTGCCGTTGCGCCGCACCTCGAAATGCACGTGGGGCCCGGTGGAACGACCGGTGCTGCCCATCTGGGCAACCACTTGTCCTTTCTCGACGACGTCGCCAACGGACACGTCCACCTTCTTGCAGTGGGCGTAGCGGGTGCGCAAGCCGTTGCCGTGGTCGATTTCGACCAGGTTGCCGTAGCCATAACGGTCACCAGCCCAGGTGACAACACCCGCAGCCACTGAAATGATATCGCTGCCTTCCTTGCCCGCCAGATCAACGCCGCTGTGCCAGGCGCGCTTGCCGGTAAACGGATCGGTGCGATAGCCATAGTGAGATGACAGCCAGCCCCATTTGATGGGACGACCGGCCACGAAACGCTCTTCCTCAATACGCTCGCGGGACAACAGCTGATCCAGCAGGCGCAGTTGCTGCTCGCGATTACTGATGCGGGCATCGAGCTGATCGATCATGGCGCTCAGCTCCGGGGTCTGGAAGGATTCGCCACCACCGGCTTCTTCCGGACCACCCACCGCTGGAGCCTGGTCAAAATCAAACTCACCGTTATCCAGATGAGCAGATTCCACCAGGCGCTGCCCCAGGGCATCGAGCCGCAGCAAACGCCCCTGCATCTGGCCCAGGCGCAGTGTCAACGCATCCACCTGCTGACCGGCGGTCTGACGCACATGCTGCAGCTGTGCCTGTTGCTCACCCAGGCGGGATTCCCAGCTTTTAACCAGAGGCGCCGACGCGCCATAAGCCACCGGCTCCGGCGCCTTGGACGCCAGCCTGTATCCGGCCCAACCAGCACCACCGATCACGGCGGCGCTCAGCACGAATGCGCAGGCGACAACGCCGATGCTCACGTGCAACGACCGGGACTGCCCGGGATTTTTACCAACGAAGATAATGTTCATAATAAGTCGATCACATTCCCCGAACGACGCCGGTCTTGTTACCGCCAGCTATCGCCCAACACAAACGCGCCTGTCTGGCCTACATGCCCCGGCGCCGCACAATGGGCCATTTCGGCATGGAGACGATCACGGCACCCCGACCTCCGCCTTGAAACAGCGCTGGACAGGGACCAATTCAAGAGGGTAAAAACAGTCTAATACAGGCCACATCCACAAACCGTGCCAAATAGTAACCAATCGTAACGGGTACCGTCGAGTCCCGGCGCCGTCCAGAGCATCGAATGCCGTGAGAAAACGATGAAGCGCAAGACCCAACTCACACTGGATCCCAGCGATTCCCGCCACGAACCTAACCTGCGCAGGTTGCTGGCCCATGCCGAGATCCACCGTCGGGCGGAACAGCTGGTGCTGGCCTCCATCCCGGCCAACCTGCGTGACCACTGCCGCTTTCTCAGTTATCACGATGGCGATCTGGCCGTGTCGGCCGACGGCAGCGTCGTGGCCAGCCAGGTGCGTCTGCGGCAGCGCGAGATTCTGGCGGAACTGAGAAAGGATCCGGATTTCCAGTACGCCTGGCGCTTGAAGGTCAAGGTGGCACCGCCGCGCCCGAAGGCAAAGGCCGTGTTCAAGAAGGAGCCGTTAAGTAACGAAAATGCCCGGCTCCTCAAAGAGGAAGCCGGGCATACGAAGGACGAAGGTTTACGCGAAGTTCTCGAAAAACTCTCCCGTCACGTCAAGGACGGGGAGGACTGAGTATCCTGCCTCAGGCCTGTGACGCGAGAACGGGCTTGAGATACGAAATCGGAGCCGTGGCCTCGTCTTCGAAGGTCACCACTTCCCACGCATCTTCTTCAGCCAGCAGCTTGCGCAGCAGCTTGTTGTTCAGGTCGTGACCTGACTTCACGCCGCGGAATTCGCCAATCAGGCTGTTGCCCAGCAGGTACAGGTCACCGATGGCGTCCAGTACCTTGTGCTTGACGAACTCATCTTCGTAACGCAAGCCGTCTTCGTTGAGGATTTTGTAGTCGTCAACGACGATGGCGTTGTCCACGCTGCCGCCCAGCGCCAGGTTCATGGAGCGCAACTTCTCGATGTCACGCATGAACCCGAAGGTGCGGGCCCGGCTGACTTCCTTCACGAACGACGTGCTGGAAAAGTCTACCGTGGCGTTCTGGGCACGGCCCTTGAAGACCGGATGGTCAAAGTCGATGCCGAAACTGACCTTGAAGCCTTCAAACGGCAGGAACGTCGCCTTTTTGTCGTCTTCTTCCAGCGTCACTTCCCGCTTGATGCGGATGAAGCGCTTGGCCGCGTCCTGCTCGGCAATGCCCGCCGATTGCAGGAGAAAGACGAAAGGCCCGGCACTGCCGTCCATGATGGGCACTTCGGCCGCACTCAGCTCCACGAAGCAGTTGTCGATGCCCAGCCCCGCCATAGCAGAGAGTAGGTGCTCGACGGTTGCCACGCGGACACCGTTCTTGACCAGTGTCGTGGACAGCATGGTTTCGCCGACGTTCTCAGCGCACGCCTTGATCTCGACAACCGGATCCAGATCCGTCCGCCGAAACACAATCCCTGTCTCGACCGGCGCAGGCTTGAGCGTCAGATAGACTTTCTCACCCGAGTGCAAACCGACACCGGTCGCACGGATGGTGTTTTTGAGCGTACGTTGTCTGATCATCGTACAAAAATCCGTCACAAATGTTAGATATTATTCGGGCAAAAACTGCGCGAAGCTTACCAGAAAGTCCTACTGAACACCATTTAACCAATCGGTAATGTCCGAAGGCTATGACTATGACCTTTCTAGCTTCTTTCTATTCTATCCCGAATCCCTATTGAGACAGCTTATCAATCCGCCTGACGGCGCAGGAATGCGGGAATATCGAGATAATCCACACTCTGCTCTTCGCCGTCACGCTCCTGATCGATCGCCACATTGCCATTGGCAACGGCGCGACGACGCAGGACCGCCGGACGATCCAGCTGGTGATAGTCTGTCTTGCCATCCAGGGTGCGGGTGTTGTCGACCACCTTGGTCGGCTTGTCGCGCTCGCCACCCAGGCCGGTTGCAACCACGGTCACCTTCAGCTCGTCGGTCATTTCCGGATCGATCACGGTGCCCACAACCACAGTGGCGGCGTCAGAGGCAAACTCGCGAACAATGTCGCCCACCTCGGAGAATTCGCCCAGGTTGAGGTCCATACCAGCGGTGATGTTGACCAGGATGCCTTTCGCGCCCTGCAGGTTGATGTCTTCCAGCAGCGGGCTGCGTACAGCGGCTTCGGCGGCTTCGCGGGCGCGATTCTCGCCCGTGGCGCGGGCCGTCCCCATCATCGCCATGCCCATCTCGGACATCACGGTTTTCACGTCGGCAAAGTCGACGTTGATCATGCCGTTGCGGGTAATCAGGTCGGCAATGCCCTGTACGGCGCCCAACAGCACGTCGTTGGCGGCCGCGAAGGCATCGAGCAGACTAGTCTTCTTACCCATAACTGCAAGCAGTTTTTCGTTAGGAATCGTAATCAGCGAGTCGACGCTGTCTTCCAGATCTTTCAGACCGGACTCGGCAACCGTCATCCGCTTGCCACCTTCGAAGGTGAACGGCTTGGTGACGACCGCGACGGTCAGGATGCCCAGCTCGCGGGCCACTTCGGCCACGATCGGCGCTGCACCGGTTCCGGTTCCGCCACCCATACCCGCGGTGATGAACACCATGTCTGCGCCTTGCAGCGCCTCGGCGATGCGGTCACGGTCTTCCAGGGCGGCCTGGCGACCGACTTCCGGGTTGGCACCGGCTCCCAGCCCCTTGGTGATGTTGCCACCCAGCTGGATGACCTGTTTTGCGCCCATATCGGCCAGGGCCTGGGCGTCTGTGTTGGCGCAGATGAATTCCACACCTTCGATGTCGCTGGTGAGCATGTGACGGACGGCATTACCGCCACCACCACCGACGCCAATGACTTTAATGACTGCGTTCTGTTGAACGTTATCGACCAGTTCGAACATTTCCCCTACTCCTTCGTTATCTTTCCGGCCTTCGGTGACCGATATTTTTTCGAGAGACCTTCGTTTTTACTGCTCCGGCAATGCCGGTCATGCCACGTTTCCCGGGTTCGTCAGAAATTCCCTGTGAACCAGGCTTTCATGCGCTCCAGCAGAGAGGGGGCATCCTCCTGCTTGAGCACCGGCCCCTTACCCAGATCCATCTGGCGGAACCCGTAGATCAACAACCCGACACCCGTGGCGTAGATCGGGTTATTGACTACATCGGTCATGCCGGACACGGCCTGCGGTGACGCCAAGCGCACCGGCATGTGGAAAATTTCTTCGGCCAGTTCCACGACACCTTCCATCGTGGACGAGCCGCCCGTGATGACGATCCCGGCCGGAATCATCTCTTCAAAGCCCGAGCGGCGCAGTTCCGCCTGCACCAGGGTGAACAGCTCCTCGTAGCGCGGCTCGACCACCTCGGCCAGCGCCTGGCGCGACAGATCCCGCGGCGCACGTTCGCCCACGCTCGGCACCTTGATGGTTTCATCGGCACCGGCCAGCTGAGTCAGCGCGCAGGCGTACTTGATCTTGATTTCCTCGGCGTTCTGCGTGGGGGTCCGCAGGGCCATGGCAATGTCGTTGGTGACCTGGTCACCGGCAATCGGAATGACCGCCGTGTGCCGGATCGCGCCGCCGGTGAAGACGGCGATATCGGTGGTGCCACCGCCGATGTCCACCACGCACACGCCCAGTTCCTTTTCGTCCTCGGTCAGCACGGCGTAGCTGGACGCCAGTTGCTCGAGGATGATGTCGTCCACATCCAGGCCACAGCGGCGCACGCATTTCTCGATGTTCTGCGACGCATTCACCGCGCAGGTCACCAGATGCACCTTGGCTTCCAGACGCACACCGGACATGCCCAGGGGCTCCTTGATGCCCTCCTGGTTATCGATCACGAATTCCTGGGGCAGGATGTGGAGCACTTTCTGGTCCGCCGGAATCGCGACGGCCTGGGCCGCATCGATGACCCGGTCGATATCGGCCTGGGTCACTTCCCGATCCCGGATCGCCACAATGCCGTGGGAGTTGAGGCTGCGGATATGACTGCCCGCAATACCGGCGTAGACCGAATGGATACGGCATCCGGCCATCAGCTCGGCTTCCTCGACCGCCCGCTGGATCGCGTGCACCGTGGTTTCGATGTTCACCACCACACCGCGCTTGAGACCGCGGGACGGATTGGATCCGATCCCGACGATCTCGATCGTGCCGTCGAGTTTGCGCTTGCCGACAATGGCCACCACCTTGGAGGTGCCAATATCCAGGCCGACAATCATGTTTTCCGTTTCATCCCCTGACATGTGCTCACCAATTGAATGGTCTATGAATTTTTCTCAGGCGCTTTCTCAAGCGTCTTCCAGCGCACCGCCACACCGTTGGTGTAGCGGGCATCAATGCGTTCCACTTCATCGGCGCGCGAGGCCAGTCGTTTCTGGTAGACCGTCATAAACCGGTCGAAGCGACTGTCCACCTGGTCACGCCCCAGCGCGACTTCAATGCCGTTGGACAGTTTCAACGTCCAGGCGCCCCGCTTTTCCAGGGTCAGGCCAGCGAAGCCGATGTCCTTGTCATGCAGCTTGTTGGCCATTTTCCGGGCCACTGACACCACTTCCTCGGCCCGCTCCTCCGGTCCCGCCAGATGCGGCAGGCTACCTGCCACTTGCGGGTTGGCCGGCCGGAACACGTGACCCGAGCGACCAATCAGCTCGCCGTCATTCCAGTAGGCCAGCGGGCGCTCCTCACGGATGTCGATCGCCAGTCGGTCGGGCCAGACCCGGCGCACCGCGGCGGATTCCACCCAGGGCTCACGCTCGACCTGGTGCTTTACATCCTCCAGGTCGGTGGCGAAGAAGCTGCGACCCACCCAGTTGCCCAGGTCCGCGCGCAGCTGCTGCTTGTCCAATCCCTTGAAATCACCTTTCACTTCGACATCCACAATGGGACGATCCAGCGCGTTCAGCGCCGAGCCGGTCGCCCAGGGAACCAGCCCGGCCAGGATCAGCACCGCCAGTCCCAGTGACACCTGCAGCCATGGCAGCGTCTGTAGCCAACCCCAGATCACACCCAGCGGATTGAACCGCTGACGATCCGGCTCCATCGACGTGGCCCCGCGCCGCCTCGGCGGTTCCGGGGGTTGACGCATACGCAGGCTCAGCAGGTCACGCATCGGCGTTCTCCAGGGTGTCCTCAAGGATCCGGACCACCAGCTCCTCGAAACTCATACCAGCGGCGCGAGCGGCCATGGGCACCAGACTGTGATCTGTCATGCCCGGTACGGTGTTGACTTCCAGCAGCCAGAATTCGCCATCGGCGTCCTGCATGATGTCGACCCGCCCCCAGGAGCGGCAGCCCACCACCCGGAAGGCCTCCAGCGCCAGCTGTTGCAGGCGCAACTCGTCGTCTGGCGCCAATCCGCACGGCACCTGATAACGGGTATCGTCGCTCAGGTACTTGGCGTCATAGTCGTAGAACACGTGATCGGTACTCAGGCCGATCGCCGGCAGCGCGTGGCCCTGTAGCACGCTGACCGTAAATTCCGGGCCCTCCACCCATTCCTCGATCAGCACGAGTGGATCGTGCCCGCTGGCCGCTTCATAGGCGTCCACCAGTTCCTCGCGACTGCTGACCTTGCGGATGCCGATGCTCGACCCTTCCCGGGCCGGCTTGACGCTCAGTGGCATACGCAGGGCCGCCACGATGCCGTCCGCATCCTCTACTGAGGTCATGGTGCGGAACTTCGGTGTTTTCAGACCGCAGCCTTCGAACACGTATTTGGTGCGCAATTTGTCCATGGCCAGGGCTGAGGCCAGCACGTCGCTCCCGGTATAGGGGATGCCGGACTCCGACAGGATCGCCTGAATGGTGCCGTCCTCACCGCCGCGACCGTGCAGGGCGATAAAAACCCGGTCGCAATCCTCCGGACTAACCGCGTTGAGCAGGCTGCCCTGAACGTCAATGCCAAACGCGTCCACGCCGGCGGCGATCAGGGCATTCAGCACGGCGTCGCCACTTTTCAGCGAGACCGCCCGCTCGGCGGAATTTCCCCCCATCAGGACCGCCACGCGGCCAAGCGCATTCACCAGATCCGGTTCGGCGCGATAGATCGGTGCCGTCATACGCCACCTCCCGCTTTGAGTCCAGAAGCGGCCAAACGCGCCGCCACACCGCCGATGTCGCCGGCGCCCTGGGTAAACAGCACATCGCCGTCCTTCAGGGTGCGTGACAGGAGTTTCTGGATGTCGTCGTCCTTCTCGACGAAGATCGGTTCGATGTTGCCGCGCTGCCGGATGCTGCGGCACAGGCTGCGCCCGTCTGCTCCGGGAATGGCCGGCTCGCCGGCGGCGTACACGTCCATCAATAACAGCGCATCCACGTCGGACAGCACTTTGACGAAGTCTTCATAGAGATCCCGCGTCCGGCTGTAACGATGCGGTTGATACAGCATCACCACACGACGGTCCGGCCAGGCTTCCCGGGCCGCTCGGATCACCGCGGCCACTTCAGTGGGGTGATGACCGTAGTCGTCCACCAGGGTGACCGTGCCGTCTTCGATCGGGTAATCGCCATAGACCTGGAAACGCCGCCCGACGCCGGCAAAGCCGGCGAGACCACGGACGATCGCATCATCATCGACGCCCTCGTCACTGGCGACGGCAATCGCCGCCAGCGCGTTGAGAACGTTGTGGCGACCAGGCATACGCAGGGAGACCTTGAGATCCGACCGACCGCCGGGCCGCTTGACCAAAAAGTGTGTCTGCAGACCGTCGGACTGGATGTCGGTTGCGCGGTAGTCCGCCTCCTCATCCTCGATGCCATAGGTGATGATGGCTCGTGAGATCCGAGGGGTAATTTCCCGCACGTAGGCGTCGTCACTGCACATCACCGCCACGCCGTAGAACGGGAGGTTGTGAAGGAAATCGACAAACGTCTGTTTAAGCTTCTCCAGATCGTTGCCGTAGGTGTGCATGTGATCCGCTTCGATGTTGGTCACCACCGAAATCACCGGCGTCAGGTGCAGGAACGACGCATCGCTTTCGTCCGCTTCCGCCACCAGATAGCGCGATCCGCCCAGTTGGGCATTGGTGCCGGCGCTGTTGAGCTTGCCACCGATCACAAAGGTCGGATCCAGGCCGGCCTCGCCCAGCACCGAAGCAATCAGGCTGGTGGTGGTGGTCTTGCCGTGGGTCCCGGCGACCGCAATGCCGTGGCGATAGCGCATGATCTCCGCCAGCATTTCCGCCCGCGGAACGATCGGCACACGACGATCCCGGGCCGCTTTCACTTCCGGGTTCTCCGCATTGACGGCCGTCGATACCACGACCACGTCAGCGTCCGCACTGTTTTCCTCGCGGTGGCCGATAAAGATCTGCACACCCAGGCTTTTCAGGCGTTCGGTCACGGCGCCGGATTTCAAATCGGAGCCGGACACCTCATACCCCTGGTTATGCAGGACTTCCGCAATACCACACATGCCCGCGCCGCCGATGCCGACGAAATGGATGCGGCGGATCCGGCGCATTTCCGGAACCTGATACACCAGCGGCGGATTGGTTGATTCAGCCATGGGCCGCCTCCAGACAATAATTCACAACTCGCTCCGTAGCGTCGGCCCGGGCCAGTGAGCGGGCCGCGTCCGCCAGCGCCGCCACCTTCTGGCGGTCGCTGCAGAGGGTGCTCAGGGTGTCGGCCAACACGTCATCTGTCAGTTTGCTCTGCGGGATCAGGATCGCTGCCCCCGCCTGTACCATTTGCTGCCCGTTCAGGGTCTGGTGATCGTCCACCGCGTGGGGGAACGGCACCAGAATGGCGCCCAGCCCCACCGCGCAGAGCTCGGCAATCGTCAACGCCCCGGCCCGGCACAACACGATGTCGGCCCAACCATAGGCCTCGGCCATGTCGCTGATAAACGGCTCCAACGTCGCCGTCACATCCGCCGCCTCATAGGCCGCCTCGGTGGTCTCCAGATTGCGCGTTCCGCACTGGTGACGCACGGTGGGGCGCTGGTCTTCCGGCATCAACGCCAGTGCACGCGGCAGCGTCGTATTGATCGCCTGGGCTCCGAGACTGCCGCCCAGTACCAGCAGACGAACCGGTCCATTCCGCTCGGCAAACCGGGCCTCCGGCGCCGCCATTTGGGCCAGGTCGCCCCGTACCGGGTTGCCGGTATAGCGAGTCACCACCTGCTTGCCAAAGCTGCCGGGAAACGCCTCCATCACCGTCTCGGCAAAGCGGGCCAGGATCCGGTTGGTCATGCCGGCGATCGCGTTCTGCTCGTGAACCAGCAGTGGCGTCCGGGTCAGCCAGGCCGCCACACCGCCAGGACCGGTTACAAAGCCGCCCATACCGATCACGCAATGCGGTTTGATTCGGCGCATGACACCCATCGCCTGGACCAGTGCCCGCCCCAGCTTGAACGGTGCCAGCAGCAGAGCCAGCCGGCCCTTACCGCGCAGTCCGGAGACGGTAATCGTTGCCATCGGGATATCCGTTTCGCCGATAAGCCGCTCTTCCATACCGCCGCGGGAGCCGAGCCAAAACACCTCATGGCCCTGTTCCTGCAGACGACGGGCTGTTGCCAGCGCCGGGAACACGTGCCCGCCGGTGCCACCGGCCATGATCAGGAAGCGCCTAGTCGTCATAACTGGCCCCTCCTTTGGTTTTCGCCTTGCCTTTACCGGCCTCGCTGGCCTGCTCCAGCTTGTCCAGACGCTCCATCTCGATGCGCGCCAGAACCCCGACACAGACACAGGTGGCCAGCAGACTGCTGCCGCCATAACTGACCAGCGGCAAGGTCAGCCCCTTGGTGGGCAACAGGCCCGTATTCACCGCGATGTTGATCGCCGCCTGCAGGCCGATCAGCAGCGTCAGGCCGTAGCCGAAACAGGACGCAAACGGCATCCCCGCCTGCTCGGCGCGGCGCGAAATCACCAGTCCCACCCACACCAGCAGCCCAAACAGCAACAGGATGCACAGCGAGCCGATCAGTCCGAATTCCTCGGCGATGATCGCGAAGATAAAGTCGGTGTGGGCCTCCGGCAGATAGAAGAGCTTCTGCACCGAATTGCCCAGTCCGACACCAAACCATTCGCCCCGGCCGAAGGCGATCAGCGACTGGGTCAACTGGTAGCCGGTGTCGAACTGGTCCTGCCAGGGATCGAGATACGACACCACCCGCTTCAGCCGGTAGGGCTGGAACACCACCAGCGCCACACCCAAAGCCAGGCACACGGCGATCAGCGGCAGGAAGCGGCTCAGGCGCACGCCGGACAGGAAGATCATGCCCAGCGCCGCGGTCATCAGCACGACCGTCGCACCGAAGTCCGGCTCGATGACCAACAGCATGGATGCAAAACCGAGCACCAGCACCGGCTTGAGGAAGCCGAACCAGGTATTCACCAGTTCGTCGCGGCGGCGCACCACATAACCGGCGAGGTAGGCGATCAGGCATATCTTGGCTACCTCGGACACCTGCACGTTGAACAGGCCCAGCGGAATCCAGCGGGTCGAGCCATTGACCGTCCGACCCAGCGGCGTCAACACCAGCGCCAGGGTCAACAAACCGATGCCCAGCAACAGCCAGCCGCTGCGCTCCCACCAGCTCAGGGGCACGTTGGCCACCACCAGGCAGAGTGCAGCGCCCATAAAGGCATACACGAACTGCCGGCTGATGTAGTAGTAGGCGTTATCCATGTTCTGCGCCGCGGTATCCATGGACGCAGAGCCAATCATCACCACGCCGATCAGCAACAGCGTCACAGCACTGAAAATCAACAGCGGCAGCGGTTGCAGGCCGCCGGTACGGGGGAGCTTCATGGCAAGCGTTGCGTTCATGACAGCGCCTCCACCTGCTCAATAAAGGCAGCACCGCGCGCCTCGTAATTGGTGAACATGTCCAGGCTGGCACAGGCCGGCGACAACAGGACGCGATCGCCCGGTTGAGCCAACTGGCTTGCTTCACGGACCGCGCCGGCCAGATCATCCACGCGGCGCACATCGGCCTCGCTGGACAGAGTCTCTTCCAGCAGGCCCGCGTCCTTGCCAAATACCATGACTGCCCGGCAGCTTTGGCGCACCGGCGCCTTCAGCGGTGTGAAATCGGCGCCTTTACCGTCACCGCCGGCAATCAGTACCAGCTTGCCCCGGGCCGGCCGCAGGCTTTCCAGAGCCGCCACGGTGGCTCCCACGTTGGTGCCCTTGGAGTCGTTGATGTACTCCACGCCATTCAACGTGCGGACAAACTGGCAACGGTGAGGCAGCCCCTCGAACTGGCGGGCGACGTTCAACATGGCCTCCATCGGGAGCCCCACACAGTCCCCCAATGCCAGCGCTGCCATCACATTCAGCAGATTGTGGCGACCGATCAACCGCAGCTCATCGGCGCGGATCAGGTTATCGAAGCCGTAGGTGATCCAGAGCTGACCGTCGTCCTCACGCAGGCTGAAGGTGTCCGGGTTGATGCGGTGTTCGCCATAACAACGGAACGTCAGGTTGTCCCGGGCCATGGGCTGGCTCAGGGCATCGTCCAGGTTGATCACCGCCTTCTCGCAGCCGTTGTAGATGCGCTGCTTGGCCTGGAAATACGCCATCTTGGTGGGATAGCGATCCATATGGTCGTCGGTCACGTTGAGGATGGTCGCCGCCGCGGCGTTCAGCTCTTCGGTGGTTTCCAACTGGAAGCTGGACAGTTCGAGCACGTACAGCTCGACGTCCTCCGCCAGCAGATCCAGCGCCGGCGTGCCGATGTTGCCACCGACCGCGACGTTCACTCCGGCACCGCGGGCCATTTCGCCCACCAGGGTGGTGACGGTCGTCTTGCCGTTGGAACCGGTGATCGCCACGATCGGGGCCCGGGCCGCCTCGCTGAACAGGTCGATATCCCCCCGAATGTGCGCGCCTTTCTCCTTGGCTTCCTTGATCGCCGGAGTCGCAATGCTGATACCGGGGCTGACCACCAGCTCGTTAAAGCCGGCAAACAACTCGGCATCGAATTCACCCAAATGAACCGGCACGTCCGGCCAGTTCTGGCGCAATTCGTCCAGGCCCGGCGGTTGCTGCCGGGAATCCGCCACGGCAACAGACCGCCCCTGTTCACACAGGTAGCGCACGCACGAGAGCCCGGTCTTACCAAGCCCTACGATCAATGTGCGACGATCTGAAACAATGACACTCATCGACGATCCAACCGCTTAACGAATCTTCAACGTGGCCAGTCCAACCAGGACCAGAACCACCGTCACGACCCAAAACCGCACGATGACGCGCGGCTCGGGCCAGCCCTTCAATTCAAAATGGTGATGCAACGGCGCCATCCGGAAGATGCGCCGCCCGGTCAGGCGGTAGGATGCCACCTGCAGGATCACCGAAACCGTTTCCATCACGAACACGCCGCCCATAATGAACAGCACCAACTCCTGGCGAACGATCACCGCCACGACACCCAGCGCGGCACCCAGCGCCAACGCGCCCACATCGCCCATAAAGACCTGGGCGGGATAGGTGTTGAACCAGAGGAAGCCCAACCCGGCGCCGACCAGAGAACCACAGAACACGATCAGCTCGCCGCTGCCCGGCAGGTGCGGGATCAGCAGATAAGAGGCGAATTGCGCGTGGCCGGACAGATAACAGAAGATGGCCAGGGCCGCGGCCACCATGACCGTCGGCATGATCGCCAGCCCATCCAGTCCGTCAGTCAGGTTGACGGCGTTGCTGCTGCCCACAATCACGAAATAGGTCAGCAGGATAAAGGCGGCGGGCCCCATCACAATGCTGACGTTCTTGAAGAACGGCAGGTACAGCGATGTTTCCTGCGGCAGGCTCGATGAATAGAACAGGGCAATAGCCGCACCAGCGCCAATCACGGACTGCCAGAGATACTTCCAGCGTGCCGGCAGGCCCCGCGGGTTCCGCTCGACCACCTTGCGATAGTCGTCCACCCAGCCGACGGCCCCGAACAGCAGCGTCACCAGCAGGGTGATCCAGACATAGCGGTTGGTCAGGTCGGCCCAGAGCAGGGTGCTGACCGCGATCGCCACGAGGATCAGCGAGCCCCCCATCGTGGGCGTACCGGCCTTGCTCAGGTGGGTTTGCGGGCCGTCGTCCCGCACCGCCTGACCAATCTGGTACTGACCCAGCTTGCGGATCATGTAGGGCCCGATAATCAATGCGATCAGCAGTGCCGTCAGCACGCCGAGAATGCCTCGCAGGGTGAGGTAACGGAAGACCGTCAGCTCGTCAAAATACTGCGCGAGGAAGTCTGCTAGCCAGAGCAACATCAGTCTTTCACCTTCTTGATCAATGCTCTGACCACGTTATCCATGGCAGAACTGCGAGAACCTTTTACGAGAATGGTCATGGGCGCCGCCTGGTGCGCGAGCAGCCAAGCCACCGCCTCGTCGTGGGTGGCAAACGCCTGGCCGCCTTCGCCAAAACCGGCGAGGTAACCGTCGGTATTGGGTCCGACCGCCAGCAGATGCGACACCCCCTGCTTACGGGCAAACGTGCCGATATCGGCATGCAGTTTATGGGCGTCGGGGCCAAGCTCGGCCATGCATCCGAGCACCGCCACGCCCGTGCCTGGCTGTCGGGACAGGTAATCCACGGCCGCCTTCATCGATGTGGGATTGGCGTTGTAGCTGTCATCGATGAGATTGACGCCGGACTGTAACTCAATCTGCTCCAGTCGACCTTTAACGGGTTTTAATTCATCCAGCCCGCGATAGATGGCGTCGTCGGTGGCGCCCAGCTCGCGGGTCGCCGCAATGGCCATCAATGCATTCAATAAGTTGTGGGTTCCCGGGAGGTTGAGTCGCACCGGCGCAATCCAGCCGCCCGGACCGACTGCCTCGAAGGTCACCTGGCCATTTTCTGAACGAACATTACGATAGTGATAGTCCGCGCCCTTATCGTCGGTCGTTGCCACCGTGAGCACCCGGCGCTGGCCGGCGCGCTTGCGCCAGATCGGACAGGCCGGGTCGTCGGCATTGAGAACGACGGCACCATCCAGGTCGACACCCTCCACGATTTCACCCTTGCCTTCGACGATGTTCTCATAGCTGCCAAAGCCCTCCAGGTGGGCTTCACCGGCATTGGTGATCATCGCCACTTCAGGTCGGGCCAGGTTGACGGTATAGGCGATCTCGCCGACCCCGCTAGCACCCAGTTCGATCACGGCGTACTGATGTTCCGGCGACAACCGGAACAGGGTCAGCGGCACCCCAATGTGGTTGTTCAGGTTGCCCTGGGTGGCCAGGGTTTCACCCTGGTGGCGCAGGATGCTGGCCAGCATTTCCTTGACGGTGGTCTTGCCGCTGCTACCGGTGACCGCCACACAGCGGGCCGAACTGGCCAGCCGGTTGCCCAGCGCCAGGCGACCCAGCGCCTTGAGGGTGTCGTCCACCACCAGTTGCGGGATCGCGACGCCGTCCACCGGCTGATCGACCACCGCCGCCACGGCACCCGCCTGGGCCGCATCCAGCACATAGAGATGGCCGTCGAATCGATCACCGCGCAGGGCGACGAAAAGATCCCCGGGATTGATCGTCCGGGTGTCGGTCGACACGCCGCTGAATTCAACGGTCGCCGATTGCGGGCTGGCACCGGCCATCTCGGCCGCATCCTGGAGGGTGAACCGCTGCATCATTGTTCTGCCTCCCTGTCGACCAACGCCTGACGCACGACGCCGGCATCGCTGAAATCGTGCCGCTCGCCCTGGATTTCCTGATAGGTTTCGTGCCCTTTTCCAGCCACCAGAACCACATCGCCCGGCAGGGCTTCGAAAACCGCCTGCCGGATCGCGGCTTCCCGATCGTGGATCACCTCGGCCCGGCCGGGGTTGGCGAATCCCGCCATGATCTGACTGACAATGGCCCCCGGGTCTTCGGTGCGGGGATTGTCATCGGTCACGATGATGCGATCCGCCAGTTTTTCCGCAACGGACGCCATTTCCGGACGCTTCCCGGTATCACGGTCCCCCCCGCAACCAAAGACGCACCACAAATCACCCTCCACATGCGGCTTGAGAGCCTGCAGGGCGTTCTGAAGCGCATCCGGGGTATGGGCGTAGTCCACCACCACGCGAATGCCGGCGGCACCGGCAAACACTTCAAGCCGGCCCGGCGGAGGCATCAATTTCTTGGCGGCCGAGACCACGTCATCCCGCGACAGCCCCAGCTGCAACGCGGTGGCGATCGCCGCCATCACATTACTGACGTTAAACGTTCCCAGCAGCGGCGCCGACAGCGAGAACTCACCCCAGGCGCCGTCGAAGGTGGCGTCGAAACCATCGGCATGGGCGGTCAGCGACTTCAGCCACAGCTCGGTCTGGGATTCGTGCAGGCTATAGCGGACCCGGTCGCATAGCCCGTCCAGCTGGCCGTAGAGCTGACGCCCGAACGGATCGTCAAAATTGATCACGGCGAACTCGAGCCCATCACGACGGAACAGGAGGCTCTTGGCCTCGGCATAGGCCTCCATACTGCCGTGATAGTCGAGGTGATCCCGGGTCAGGTTGGTGAAAATGGCGCCGCGAATGCGCACATCGTTCACCCGTCCCTGATCCAGCGCATGGGACGACACTTCCATCGCCACGGCCTTGCCACCGGAAACGCGGATCTTGCGCAACGCCTGGTTGATGGTGATCACATCGGGCGTGGTATGGGTCGCCGGCGCCATCTGACCGCCCACGCCGTAACCCAGCGTGCCGATGATGCCGCAACTGTGGCCGGCGGCGCTCAGCAGCTGGCTGACGAAATAGGTCACCGACGTCTTGCCGTTAGTCCCGGTCACGCCGATCACATCCAGTTCATTGGACGGTGATCCATAGAATCGATCGGCAATGACGCCCATCTGTTGTTTCAGCGACGGCACGGCCACGATCAGAGCCCCCGACTGCTCGTAACAGGCCGGCTCGGCGTCATCCACGTCGAGCAGGACGGCAACGGCGCCCGTCTCAATGGCATCGGCCACATAGTGATCCGCTGACGAAGTGGCGCCTGCGATCGCCACGAAGGCATCGCCGGATTGAACTTTGCGGCTATCCGCAGTCAGCCCATGAATCGTGACATCGAATACCGACGGAACGTCGACGATACCGGTCAGGAGATGGTTCAGGGATGTCATGCTCATGGCTTACCCCCTGCCCCCGGATGTGTCCCGTGGCTGGGATGCCACAGGATTATCATCGAGGTCCGGGCGCACGTTCAGCAAACGCAGCGCGTCACCCATGACCCGGGAAAAGACGGGAGCGGCAACTTCCCCTCCATAATACTCCCCACCCTTGGGCGCATCGACAGCGACAACACACACAATGCGGGGGTTATCCACAGGCGCCATGCCGGCGAAAATAGCCTTGTACTCACTGTCCTCGTAGCCGTGCTGACCGACCAGGTGGACGGTGCCGGTTTTGCCGCCCGCCTCGTAGAAACCGATCTGGGCGCGCTTGCCGGTACCGTCTTCAATCACCGCCTGGAGCATCTCCCGCACCTGGGCGGTAATGTGCTCCGGAATGACGCGTTGCCCCTGGGGTGGTTCATCCCGCTTGATCAGGCTCAGCGGATAGCGGATACCGCCATTGGCCAGGACCATATAGGCCTCTGCCAATTGCAGCGCATTGACGCTGAGTCCGTAGCCGTAGGACAGGGTCGCCACTTCCACCGGGTGCCACTGGGTAGGGGCCGGCAGCACGCCGACGGCCTCGCCCGGGAAACCGATACCGGTGGATTGCCCGAGCCCGACGCTAAGGAACATGTCACGGATCGGATCGCCCCCCATTTTCGCAGCAATCTTGCTCATTCCCACGTTGCTCGACTTGGCAATGATGCCCTTGAGATCAAGCACGCCGTGGTCGCTGGTGTCCCGGATGGTGTAGCGCCCAAAACGAAGATAACCCGGATTCGTATCGATCCGGGTTTTCGGGGTCACCACACCGGCCTCCAGGGCGGCCGCCATCGTGATGGGTTTTATCGTCGATCCGGGTTCGAACAGATCCGTAATGGCCTTGTTCCTGAGATTGGCCGGGTCCAGCTGACTCCTGTCGTTGGGGTTGTATGACCCCTGATTCACCATGGAGAGCACCTCGCCGGTGTCCACATCCAGCACCACCAGCGTTCCGCCCCGGGCATGATGGGCCTGTACGACCGCCTTGAGCTCCCGGTAAGCCAGATACTGCAGCCGCAGGTCCAGGCTGAGCTCCAGGTTGCGACCCGGCTTGGCGTCTTTGACCAGGCTCAGGTCCTTGATGACGTGGCCACGCCGATCCTTCAGCACCCGCTTGCTGCCGCGCTCACCGGACAGCCAGTCGTTGTAGGCCAGCTCCATGCCTTCCTGACCGTGCTCGTCGATATTGGTGAAGCCCACGACGTGAGCGGTCACTTCGCCGGTCGGATAGTAACGACGGTATTCCCGGCGGCTGTAGATCCCGGGAATATCCAGCGCCATGGCTTTGCGCGCCAGACCCGGCTGGATCTTGCGACTGACGTAGATGAATTCGCGACTGGCATAACGCTTCAGACGCGATCGCAGGTCGCCCTCACTGACGCCGAGCATCCGGGCCAGTGGCGCAATCCGGGGATCGTTGGGATCCATTTCGCTGGGGTTGGCCCAGATGGTCTGAACCGGGGTGCTGACCGCCAGCGGTTCACCGTGACGATCGGTGATCATGCCGCGATGGGCATCGATGGTCTCGGTGCGGACGGTGCGGACTTCGCCCTGGCGCCGCAGGAAATCCTGATCAACCACATGCAACTGCACCAGCCGCGCCGCCAGCGCCACCATGACAAGCACAAACGCGCCCAGCACGGTGGCATGACGCCAACCGGCCAGACGCGCTTTCAGCTTCTGCATGGTGCTGGGTGTCGACTGCGATGTGGACACGTTTCCCTACCCTGACGGCTCGATATAATCGTTGTTATGGCTGCGACTGCACCAAGACAATGTCCTGCTTGCCGGGCACAACCATGTCCATGCCCTGAGAAGCCCGCGCCTCGACGCGGCTATGGGCACTGAGTGCACTCTGCTCCAGCAGCAGCTGACTCCACTCCCGCTGGTATCCATCCCGCTGCGCCTGTAGCTGGGCCAGGTCGTTGAACAGCACCCGGTTCTCGTGGGCGCTGTAGACGACGCCGATCGCCGAGAACACCAGCACGCTGGCCAGGCCCGCAGAAATCAGCACATGACGCTGGCACAGTCCGGCAAAAATCCGGCGCGACAGGCGCATGGCCGTGTTGACGCCGGCCTTCATGGTTTCCGGATGCAGACGCTTGCGGGTCTGGACCTGGGGCCGTTCAATCGTTACCGCTGCCATTGCTATACCTCACTCTTCCCTGACCGACGCTCCAGGACACGCATGACGGCGCTCCGGGCCCGAACGTTGTCGGTCACTTCGTCTGTTTCTGCCTTGACGGCCTTACCGATCAGGCGGAAGTCCGATGCCGCCTGATCGGCCGTCACCGGCAACCCGCGGGGCAACTGAGGCCCTCGCGCCAGATCCCGCATGAACCGCTTGACGATGCGGTCTTCCAATGAGTGGAAGCTGATCACCACCAGACGGCCGCCCGGTTCGAGGTGATCGACCGCGGTTTGCAGGCCGGCTTCCAGGTCTTCCAGTTCCCGATTAATAAAAATGCGCACGGCCTGAAATGTCCGTGTCGCCGGATGTTTGTGCTTTTCCTTTTTGGGCACGGCGCCGGCAATCAGCTCGGCAAATTCGCGGGTGGTCGCCAGCGGCTCTTCCGCCCTCCGCGCCACGACGGCCCGCGCGATACGGCGGGAAAAACGCTCTTCGCCGTAGCGCCAGATGACATCCGCGATTTCGGCTTCCGGCGCGCTGTTGAGCCACTCCGCCGCACTGGGCGACTGCTGGGGATTCATCCGCATATCCAGCGGCCCTTCCCGCATGAAGCTGAAACCACGCGCGGCATCGTCCAGTTGTGGCGATGACACGCCGAGATCCATCAGCATGCCGCTGATGCTTTGCCAGCCGCTCTCCATCAGAAACCGTTCAAGCTCGGCAAAAGAGCCGTGACCAATATGAAAACGGGAGTCGGCTTGCGCCAACTCCCTGCCGACTGCGATGGCCTCGGGGTCCTTGTCCACCCCGAGCAGCCTCCCGCCGTCGGAAAGCCTCTCCAGGACCAGGCGACTGTGGCCGCCGCGCCCGAAGGTTCCGTCGACATAACGCCCGTCGGCACGGACCACCAATGCGTCGACCGCCTCACTCAAGAGCACCGAAAGATGCTTGGGTGAGGCGCCTTTTTGCGCGGTCATAGGGAAAGTGACTCCATCTCCGGCGGCATATCGTCGTCATCCTCGGACTCATCCAGCCATGCGAACCAGCGCTCTTCGCTCCACAGCTCCAGCTTTTTACCCTGACCGACCAGCATCAGTTTCTTTTCCAGCCGCGCGTAACTGCGCAGCGTCGGCGGCACCAGCACCCGGCCGGCACCGTCCAGTTCCAGCGGCGTGGCGTGGCCCAGCATCTTGCGCTGCAGCCGGCGCGCCGCCTTGTTCATGTTCGGCAACGCCTCAATCTGGGGGCGGATTTCGTCCCATTGCGGCTCGGGGTAAACCAGCAGGCAACGCTCCTCGTCGGCATTGGCCGTCAACACGATGCGGCCGCCGCACACTTCGGCGAGCTCCTCGCGCACGCGGGTCGGGATCGCAATGCGCCCCTTCGCGTCCATGTTGATGGCATGACTGCCGAGAAAGTTGCTCATAAATGCTGCCAGTTGCTGGCCTCAAACCGGCTGGATCGCCGGGGCCAAAATCAAGAGCGGGCAATTTTCCCACTCTCGCCCTCCAAAAACCACAAAAAACCACTTCTATCCACTTTTTCCCACTTCTGCACACTATAGAAACACGAAAAATACAATGCAAGCGCCGTCAGAGGCGGCCCACCTGTAAAACTTCCTGTTATGACAAGGGTTTAGAAGGAGAAGAGGAGAAGCTACTCGGAAATGGAGACAAGAACCTTCGATAAATCAAGTAGCTGAAGCACTATTTATACAAAAAACCTGAGGAGTAAGAATTTTTCGCTATATCAGGAGGGAAATTCGAACAACAGAGATCACACGGAAGAAAAGAAAAGCGAGCTCGCCTGTAAGCCGGGTTCTGTCGAGAACAGTCATTCATCTAGGGCTTGCGTCACCACAAGCCTCAAGCAACCTACCCGAGTCCAGCGCGGGCCACGCCATCGGACTCCTATTTGGTCTTGCTCCAGGTGGGGTTTACCATCGCCGTGAACTGTTGCCAGTCACGCGGTGCGCTCTTACCGCACCTTTTCAACCTTACCGGCGCCCGAAGGCGCTTAGGCGGTTTCCTTTCTGCTGCACTTTCCGTCGGCTCACGCCGCCCAGGCGTTACCTGGCACCTTGCCCTGTGGAGCCCGGACTTTCCTCCCCCGTCCGCCAATGGCGGCCGGCGGCGACTGCCCGGCGAGCTCAGGCGAGACAATACGCCGCCCGCCCCAGGCGTGCAAGCGAAAAAGACCGCAACATCACGCCTTCAGGGCGAGCGCCCTCTGGTAAAGCTCATTGCGGGACAAGCCGGTCAGCTCGGACGCCATCCGCGCCGCCACCTTGACCGGCACCTCGCGCAGCAGCACCGTCAGCAGCTCATCGGGATCGATTTCGGTGGCGGCATCCTCCGACGACACCGGCGCGCCCGCCACCATGACCACATACTCGCCCTTCTCGGCGTAATCGTCCTCGGCGAGCTGCTCGACCACATCCTCGGCCGTCCCGCTGTAAAACGTTTCGAACGCCTTGGTCAGCTCCCGGGCGAGCACCACAGAGCGCTCGGCACCGAAGGCTTCGGCCAGCGCCACCGCCGTTTCCCGAATGCGATGCGGCGCTTCATAGAAGACCAGGGTTCGGGATTCGTGCCGCAAGGCCTTGAGAGCGTCCAGCCGCGCCTTACGCTTGGTGGGCAGAAATCCTTCGAAAGTAAACCGGTCCGTTGGCAGACCGGCCGCACTGAGGGCCGTGGTGATGGCACAGGGACCGGGAATGGGCACCACCGTCAGCCCCTGCTCGCGCGCGGCACGGACCAGGATGAATCCCGGATCGGAAATCAGCGGTGTGCCGGCATCGGAAACCAGCGCCACTGACTCACCCTGTCGCAGGCGTTGCAGGACCGATTCATGACGCTCGCGCTCATTGTGCTCATGCAGGGCCACCAGAGGCCGGTGTAGGCCCAGCACCTGCAGGAGGCGTTGCGTGTGGCGCGTATCCTCTGCAGCAATACAATCCACCCTGGCCAGAATATCGGCCGCCCGCTGACTGATATCGCCCAGGTTGCCGATGGGGGTGGCCACAATATAAAGAAGGCCGCAGTCAGCAGCACTTTCGGGCATGGTGTCTTTCCTGAAGTTGCGCGATGCACGCCGGGTTTGCGAATGACAGCGACGTCATGAGAAATCCACGGCGAACTGGTAAACTCGCTTCTTGGCAAATTTCCGGCATGATGCCCATGTTCCGCCGGCACCACAAGCGGCGGCATGGCAGGACGTCCCGCGGGATCGGTTGCGGCCGCGGAATTCCGAACCATTCGCCCTACTGTGAGCATTGCATGACGATGAGAGAGTTACTTCGCCTTCGCCCTGCGTTTTTCCTGGCCCTGGCCGTCTTGATGGCCGGCTGCACCCCCATGGGCATCCAGCCCGACCAGGCTGACACTCCGGAGGGCGCGCTGGCGATTGCCGAATCCTCCGGCTATTCCGATACCGCCCTGCGTGGTCTTCTGAGCACCGCCGCCCGCTACCAGGACGCCGACCGTCATAAGGACGCCCGCACCATCCTGCGCAGCGAAGCCTTCGACAAGGCTCAGGGGGATACGCTCAACCAGTATCGTCTGCTGGCCATGGGCAGCATCATCGCGCTCGATGACCGGGGCTGGGCCGCGGACTTCGCCGACGTCCTGCCGGTGGATCAGTTCTCGAAGTATCCCGATAACCGCCAGACCCAGGCGGCACGCCTGCAAACCAGCACCTTCGAACTTGCGGGGCAATACCTGAAGGCGGCACAGACACTGATTGCCTCCAGCCCGATTCGTCCCAATGGCGGCACTCTGGCCGACAACGATCGGATCTGGCAGCTGCTCAAGCGGGCGCCGGACAGTCAACTGAACGCGGCGGCCCAGACCGCCATCGGCTACGAGCAGCAGGGCTGGCTGGAGCTGGCCCTGTCCCTGCGCCAGCCCGGTGTGACGCTGGACACCCAGGGCCGCACAATTCGCCAGTGGCAGAAAAACTGGCCGGATCATCCGGCAGCCAACCCGCTGCCCAGCGAACTGCGCCTGATTATCACGCTTTCGGAAGAGCGCCCCGGGCACATTGCATTGGCACTGCCCCTCAGCGGCCCGCTGGCCGAAGCAGGTCAAGCCATTCGCGATGGTTTTTTTGCCGCCTTCTATGAGGACGACAAGCGCAATGAGGGCACGAAAACCCGCATCCAGGTCTTCGACACCAACGATCAGGCGTTTGATGCGCTCTACGACCGCATCCAGCAAACCAAGCCGGACCTGATCGTCGGTCCGCTCGACAAATCCGCCCTGGCCAAGGTCGCCGACCGCGCCTCCCTGCCAACGCCGGTGCTGGCCCTGAACTATCTGGAAGACGGCCAGTCGCATCCGGATCAACTGTATCAGTACGGCCTGTCTGCAGAAGACGAAGCTCGTCAGATTGCGGATCGCCTGATGGCGGATGATCGCACGCAAGCCGTTGCCCTGATCCCTTGGGGCGACTGGGGAGACCGCGTGGAAAGTGCGCTGATCCAGCGCATGAACCAGGATGGCGGCAAAATCCTCAACGCCGTTCGTTACGACCCGAACGAAAATCTGCGCAAGACGGTGGCGGACCTGTTCGGCATCGACCAGAGCCGTCAGCGGGCCATCACCATCGAGCACACCATCGCCCAGAACGTGGAGTTCGAAGCCCGCCGCCGGCAGGACATCGACGCCATCGTGCTGGTGGCGTCCCCGACGATCGGCCGTCAGTTCAACCCGCTGTTTGCGTTCTATTTCGGTGGCGACCTGCCCGTTTACTCGCCCTCCACGATCTACACCGGCCAGCCGGACCCGAGTCGTGATGGCGACCTGGAACGGGTGCGTTTCACCGACATCCCGTGGATGCTGAATCCGGACAGCGAACGTCGCCAGCGGGCCAGCGCCGCGTTACCCGACGTCACCCAACGCTATGGACGCCTGTTCGCCATGGGCATGGACGCTTATGCCCTGTCCTCCAAGCTGCAGCTGCTGTCGCAGGTCCAGGGCAGCGACGTCGACGGGCTGACGGGGACACTGAGCATGACGCCGGACGGCCTGGTACGCCGGGAACAGGGCTGGGCGATTTTCCAGAAGGGCGTCCCGGCACCGCTGGACGAACCGGTCACTGACGAGCCAGCGCATGAAACGCGCCAGGACGCACCTTCACGCGACGCAGCCATTGACAGGACAACACCCGCGCCGGCGACCGGCGCGACGGCGCCAACCAGCGAGTAACCCCATGCGCGAGACCAGGGACGGTCGGCGCAAGCAGGGCGAGCAAGCCGAAGAGGCCGCTGCTCGCTACCTGGCACGCAAAGGCCTGCACATCGTTGGACGCAACTTTCATTGTCGGGGTGGCGAGCTGGACATCATCGCCCGGGATGGCGAGACACTGGTCTTCATCGAAGTCCGCTATCGCGGGACGACCAGTTACGAAAATCCCATGGAGTCGGTCACCCCACGCAAACAGCAACGCCTGATTCGAGCCGCCAATTACTACCTGCAGCGGCACCAACTATGGCAATATCCCTGTCGCTTCGATGTCATCGCCATCCAGCCGGGACGTTTACGCCGCTATCAGGCCCATTGGATCAAGAATGCTTTTGATGCCTCATCATGACTGAACAATCTGCCGATTCGCTGATCAACGCCATGTTCGCCGAGCACATGGAAAATGCCGCCCATGCCGCGGCCGAAGTGGGCCCTGCACTGGATGCGGTCGCCGATACGCTGGTGGCATCACTGCTGACCGATGCCAAGATCCTGATGTGCGCCAACGGCGGCGCCAACTGCCTGACGCAGTACTTCTGCACCAACCTGCTGAACCGCTTCGACCAGGATCGCCCCGCCTTACCGGCGATTAATCTGGGTGCGGACGCCACCACCTTCTCCGCCATCTGCCGGGACAATCGCTTCAATGAGACTTTCTCGCGGCAGGTGAGAGCCCTGGGCAAAGACGGCGATACGCTGTTCGTGGTGGTCGACGACGGTCATAAGGCCAACCTGATCCAGGCGATCCAGGCGGCCCACGACCGCGGCATGAGAGTGGTGGTTCTCAGCGCCCGGGAAAAGACCGACGTCACCTCGCTGCTCCATCCGGACGACCATGAGTTAGCCCTGCACAATCTGGGCAATGCCCAGGCCACCGGGGTATTTGTCGTGATCATGAACGCCCTCTCGGCCCTGATCGACCAGAAGATCTTCGGCGGCTGAGCCGATCGCGACAATCTTTCGCCCATAAAAAAGCCGACCCGAGGGTCGGCTTTTCAGCATCCATTCATCCTGCGCCATGGCTGGCGTTTATTTCACCACTTTGAGGCTGGGCTTGCCGGATGGGCGTTCGGGCTGACTCTGCCCGTCACCGGAATCCGTACCCGTTCCATCTGGATCCGGCGTGCCCGGCTCACTGCCAAACACCATGCCTTCGCCGTTCTCGCGGGCGTAGATGGCCAGCACCGCGACCATCGGTACCGACACCTGCATGGGAACGCCGCCAAAGCGCGCGTTGAACTCAAGGGCGCTGTTGCCAATCATCAATCCTTTCACCGCACTGGGGCTGATGTTGAGGACGATCTGACCGTTGGCCACGTGCTCCGCCGGCACCTGGACACCCTGCACGCCCGCATCCACCAGGATGTAGGGCGTGCAGTTGTTATCCAGAATCCACTCGTTGAAAGCGCGCACCAGGTAGGGCCGGCTTGCTGTCATTCTGAATGCCTTCTCAGACATAACGCCTCCCGCTCAGGCTCGAAAATACATGGGTTCGGCTTAGCTGCGAATGTCTTCTTCGAGATCAGACAGGCTCGCCTTGAACCCCTCACGCTGGAACAAACGCTCCATGTACTTGATCAGGGGCTTGGCCTGCTTCTCGGAAAGCTCGATTCCCAGGGCCGGCAGGCGCCACAGGATCGGACCGATACAGCAGTCAACGATGGTAAATTCCTCAGACAGGAAGTACGGCATCTCGCCAAACAGTGGTGCCGTGGCGAGCAGGCTTTCGCGCAACTCCTTGCGGGCGGCATCGGAGGCCTTGGCATTTGGCTGCGCCAGGATCTGGTCGACCAGGCCACACCAGTCTTTCTGGATGCGATGAATCATCAGACGGCTGTTGGCACGGGCAACCGGGTAGACCGGCAACAGCGGCGGATGTGGAAAACGCTCATCCAGGTATTCCATCATGATATTGGGCTCGTAGAGCACCAGATCACGATCAACCAGCGTGGGCAGCGCGTTGTAAGGATTCAGGTCGGAGAGTTCCTCCGGCGGGTTATCGGGATCCACGTCGACAACGTCCACCGTGACGCCCTTTTCAGCAAGTACGATACGCACCCGGTGGCTGTAATGGCTCGCCGGATCGGAAAAAAACGTCATTGATGACCGCTTGGTCACAACGCCCATAGAACTACTCCACGATTGCAGATACACAGAGATGAAATGGCTAAACGCAAAATTCCAGCGGGCTGACTTGCGCCCTACTGGAATTCTTGCAAAGCGGGATTATACCTGATTCTTTAGTGTACGTCTTTCCAGTACTCCCGATTGAGCAGGAAAGCAAACACGAAGAAGATGGCAATAAAGATCAGGACAAACATCCCCAGCCGCTCACGCTGGAGCTTGACCGGATCAGCCATGTAGGCCAGGAAGTTGGTCAGATCGTACATGGCGGCGTCGAAGTCGCCGGGATCCATGGTTCCCTCGATCGCCCACTCCGGGCAGGCGGTATCGTTCACCTCATTGCCGCTGAGCGGATCGATGCGCGACTGGTGGCCGATTTCCGGCTTCACGGCGCACAGCCCCTGCATATTCACCAGAACATGGGGCATGCCCACGTTTTCGAAAACCACATTGTTGACGCCCATGGGGCGGGAATCGTCCTTGTAGAAACCGCGCAGATAGGAGTAGATCCAGTCCGTCCCACGCAGGCGGGCCTCGAGTGTCAGATCCGGCGGCGGGTTGCCGAACCAGGCTTCGGCCTGGTCCTTGTCCATACTGTTCTTCATCAACTCACCGATCTTGGCATCGGTAAAGATCAGGTTGTCCTCGTAGAGCTCCTCCGGGATCCCCGTGTCATTCGCCACCCGCTTGTAACGGGCGTACTGCATGGAATGGCATCCCATGCAGTAATTCGTGAACAAGGCCGCCCCCCGCTGCAACGAGGCTTTGTTGGAGAGATCCGGCTCCATGTGATCGAGGGGCATGCTGCCTTCACCGGCCGCCATACCCAGGACCGGCAAACAGATCAGGAAGAGACCCGCAATTATGTTTCTCATCACCCTGTCACCCTCTCCGGAACCGGTTTCGTTTTTTCCATCCTTGTATAGAACGGCATGAGGATAAAGTAGAGGAAATACAGCGTCGTCAGCACCTGCGCCAGACCGGTGCGCAGGGCGCTCGGCGGCTTGATGCCCAGGTAGCCCAGCACGATGAAGCTAATGGCAAAGATGGCCAGGGCAACCTTGCTCATCCAGCCCTTGTAGCGCATCGAGCGCACCGGGCTGCGATCCAGCCAGGGCAGCACGAAAAGAATGGCAATCGCGGCGCCCATGACCACCACACCCCAGAACTTGGCCGGCAGGCCGAACAGGTCCACCGTCACCGAGCGCAACATGGCGTAGAACGGCGTGAAGTACCACACCGGCGCAATGTGCGCAGGGGTTTTCAGCTGGTTGGCGGGCTCGAAGTTCGGCTTCTCCAGGAACAGACCGCCCATTTCCGGGAAAAAGAACACAACGACGCAGAAGATGAACAGGAAGACCGCCACACCGACTATATCGTGAACGGTGTAATAGGGATGGAAAGGGATACCGTCTTTGGGGATGCCGTTCTCATCCTTGTTCTTCTTGATTTCGATGCCGTCCGGATTGTTCGACCCCACTTCGTGAAGCGCCAGGATATGCAAAACCACCAGACCCAACAGTACGATGGGCAGCGCGATCACATGCAGTGCAAAGAAGCGATTGAGCGTGATGCCGGAGATGAGGTAATCACCGCGAATCCACAGCGAGAGGTCGTCGCCGATGCCGGGAATGGCGCCAAACAGGTTGACGATCACCTGTGCGCCCCAGTAAGACATCTGCCCCCATGGCAGCAGGTAGCCCATGAAAGCTTCGGCCATCAGCACCAGGTAGATCAGCATACCGAAGATCCAGATCAGCTCTCGCGGCTTTTGGTAGGAGCCGTACATGAGGCCACGGAACATGTGCAGGTACACCACAATGAAGAAGGCAGAGGCCCCCGTGGAGTGCATGTAGCGCAACAACCAGCCCCACTTCACGTCCCGCATGATGTACTCGACCGAGGCGAACGCCCCTTCTGCGGTCGGGTTGTAGCTCATGGTCAGCCAGATGCCGGTCACCAACTGGTTCACCAGTACCAACATCGCCAGCGAGCCGAAGAAGTACCAGATGTTGAAGTTCTTGGGCGCGTAATACTGGGCCAGGTGCTTGTTGTATGCGTCGACAATGGGAAGCCGGGCATCAATCCATTGAATGAGTTTTTGCATCACGCAGCCTCCGGATCAAGACCAATGGTCAGGGTGGTCTCCGAGTCATAACGGTAAGGCGGAACTTCGAGATTCAGTGGCGCGGGCTGACTCTGATAGACGCGGCCGGCGAGGTCGTAGTGCGAGCCGTGACACGGACAGAAAAAGCCGCCCAGCCAGTCCGGCCCCAGATCAGGAGGCGCGACTTCCGGCCGATAGGTGGGCACGCATCCCAGATGGGTACAAATACCGACAAGCACGGCGATGTCCGGCTTCAAAGAACGGTAGATGCCCTCGATGTATTCAGGTTGCTGGGAGGCCTCTTTGGACTGCGGGTCTTTGACCGTGTCGTTGAGCTTCTTGATGTTGTCCAGCATTTCGTCGGTCCGTCGCACTATCCAGACCGGCTTGCCGCGCCACTCAACAGTCACCTGCTGTCCCGGCTCGATCTTGTCGATACTGACAGAGACCGGGGCTCCTGCCGCCTCGGCTTTGGCGCTGGGATTCCAGGACGCCACGAACGGCACAGCCGCCCCAACGACACCCACACCCCCAACGACAGACGTAGCACCAATCAGGAAGCGGCGCCGGCTTCGGCTCACGTCGCCATTATTCATTATGGTTATCTCCCACCAGGCGATGCGAAGCTGTCCCTACAGGCCGCACATCGTAAGACTTCACAACCCGAAATTTAGTTGTTGAAAATAGTAGTTAAATACCCTGACCCTTACAAGTTGGCAATCCGTGTCGCACGGCGACATCAGGCGCCTCGACGCTAACGGCCCCCTGAATTCCAGACAAAAAAAAGCCCGGCAACGCCGGGCTTCTCTTTGACACCAGAGTGCCAATTAACGCTTGGAGTACTGAGGACGCTTACGCGCTTTCCGCAGACCCACTTTTTTACGCTCGACGCTACGGGCATCACGAGTCACGTAACCCGCCTGACGCAGAGTCGGACGCAGCGTTTCGTCATAGTCCATCAGTGCACGGGTCAGACCGTGACGGATCGCGCCGGCCTGTCCACTGGTGCCACCGCCTTCGACGGTGATCTTGATGTCAAAACGCTCCAGAGATTCGGTCAGGGCCAGCGGCTGACGCACGATCATCTGCAGGGTCTTACGACCGAAGAACTGCTCGATGGTGCGATTGTTGATGGTGATGTTACCGCTACCCGGCTTGATAAATACGCGCGCCGTAGAAGTTTTGCGGCGACCAGTACCGTAATTTTGTGCTACAGACATATTCGCCTTCCGTTAGATGTCGAGTTCTTTGGGCTGCTGGGCTGCGTGCGGATGCTCAGCGCCGGCATAGATTTTCAGCTTCTTGAACATGGCGCGACCCAGCGGGCCCTTCGGCAGCATGCCCTTGACGGAATGCGCAATCACCTGTTCAGGCGCTTTGTCGATCAGCTTCTCGAAGTTGATCTCACGAATACCACCCGGGAATCCCGTGTGATGATAATACATTTTTGCACCGGCCTTCTTGCCTGTGACACGCACCTGCTCTGCGTTGATCACAACAATGTAGTCACCCGTGTCGACGTGGGGCGTGTATTCCGGCTTATGCTTGCCCCGCAGACGAAGGGCGATTTCGGTTGACAGACGACCCAGCGTCTTGCCGGCTGCGTCTACAACGTACCAGTCACGCTTAACGCTTTCTGGTTTCGCACTCAGAGTCTTCATTGATTCCGCCTTTGTAACGCGTATAACGAACGTTAAAGGCCACCGCTAACCAGCGCACATCACGCTCAACGGAGACCTTCGACCTAATAATATTGCCGGCGTTGCATCATTCGGGGCTGAGATGAATACATCGCCTTGAAAAGCCAGGGCGCGCAGTATATAGAAATCGACCTCCCGTGCCAAGCCCTTGTGGCTTTTTTGCTCACGACCAGGCCGTGGCGTAAAGCGTTTCCACGTTCGCCAGTAGCTGCTCACGTATCTGCGCTTCCGGCTCCGACCTCAACTCACATAATGCCTTGAATACAAAAGGCAGGTACGTTGGCCGATTGTCGCCCTTGCGCACGCCATCGGGGGGCATATCCGGCGCGTCGGTCTCCAGCACCAGCCGCTCCAGCGGCACTTCGGCCACCGCCCGCCGGGTTTTACGCGCCCGCGAGTAAGTAATTACCCCGCCAACCCCCAGGTAACAGCCCATATCCGTGAGCGCCCGGGCCTGCTCCGGACTGCCGGAAAAGCCATGCACCAGGACCGGGGCCACCAAACGGCGGCGCCGCAGGACGGCCGCCACCTCATCGTGAGTGCGCACCGAGTGAATCACCAGCGGCAGCGCCAACTCAACAGCCAGATCGACCTGCGCCTCAAACCAGGGCCTTTGCGTCGCCAGATCCCCATGCAGCCGGTCCAGCCCGCACTCTCCCAGCGCCACACAATCGGCCGGCCGGCTGGAGAGGATCGATTTCAACCGTTCCAGATCGGCGTCGGTGTGCCCGTCTACGAACCAGGGATGAATACCCAGGCAGTAGCGCGTGGACGCATCGCCGGCGGCCACCGCCTGGACCCGTGACCAGGTCGCCGCCTCCACGCCGGGGATCACCAGCCCGCCGCCCTGCTGGGCGTGAAAATCCTGCAGGATCTGCTCTCGCTCCCCGTCGAAACAGGGAAAGTCAAAGTGGCAATGGGCATCCACCAGCATGAGGCGTTCCTTCTGCGGGCGTCAGTGCTCCCGCGTCTTGTTGAAGCGGATATCCGGGTGACGCTCCTGCGCCAGCTGCAGGTTGACCATCGTTGGCGCGATATAGGCCAGACGGTCGCTGCCATCGAGCGCCAGGTTGTCGTACGCCTTGCGCTCGAACTCTTCCAGCTTGCGCTCGTCATCGCAGGTCACCCAGCGAGCGGTGGCGACATTGATGGGCTCGTAGACCGCTTCAACCTTGTACTCACTCTTGAGGCGAGCCACCACAACATCAAACTGCAGCACACCCACCGCACCGACGATCAGATCGTTGTTTTTCATCGGACGGAAGACCTGCACGGCCCCCTCTTCCGAGAGCTGGATCAGGCCTTTCTGCAGCTGCTTTGCCTTTAGTGGATCCTTCAGACGGATACGGCGGAACAGCTCCGGCGCGAAGTTGGGAATGCCGGTGAACTTCATGTCCTCGCCAGTGGTAAAGGTATCGCCCAACTGGATGGTGCCGTGGTTGTGCAAGCCAATGATGTCCCCGGCAAATGCCTCGTCGGCGTGCTCACGGTCGCCGGCCATGAAGGTCAGCGCATCAGCTACGCGTACGTCTTTGCCGATACGGACGTGGCGGGTTTTCATGCCCTGGCTGTAGCGACCGGATACAATGCGAAGAAAGGCCACGCGGTCCCGGTGCTGGGGATCCATGTTCGCCTGGATCTTGAACACGAAACCAGAGAACCCGTCTTCAGCGGGCTCCACGGTGCGGGTGTCGGTTGCACGCCCCTGCGGCGCCGGCGCCCATTCCACCAGACCGTCGAGCATGTGATCGACGCCGAAGTTGCCCAACGCTGTACCGAAGAAAACCGGCGTCAGTTCACCACGCAGGAACGCATCCTGATCGAACTCATGGGACGCCCCTTTCACCAGCTCGATTTCGTCCCGCAGATCCTGGGCGTAGGCGCCAATCGCCTCATCCAGTTCCGGATTGTCCAGACCGCTGATGATGCGGCGCTCCTGGATCATATGCCCCTGGCCGCTCTGGTAGAGGATGACTTCATCGCGCAACAGGTGGTAAACGCCCTTGAAGCTCTTGCCCATGCCGATTGGCCAGGTGATGGGCGCACACGCGATTTTCAGGACATCTTCCACCTCGTCCATCAACTCGATGGGATCACGGGTATCGCGGTCCAGCTTGTTCATGAAGGTCAGGATCGGGGTATCCCGCAGCCGTGTGACCTCCATCAGCTTGATGGTCCGTTCCTCAACACCCTTGGCGCTGTCGATCACCATCAGACACGCATCCACCGCCGTCAGGGTCCGATAGGTATCTTCGGAAAAATCTTCGTGGCCCGGCGTGTCCAGCAGGTTGACCAGCTTGTCCGCATAGGGAAACTGCATGACAGAGGTCGTCACGGAGATCCCCCGCTCCTTCTCCATCTCCATCCAGTCGGACTTGGCGTGCTGGCCGGATTTCTTGCCCTTGACGGTGCCGGCGGTCTGCAGGGCCTTGCCGAACAGCAGGACTTTCTCGGTGATGGTGGTCTTACCGGCGTCCGGATGCGAGATGATCGCAAACGTCCGCCGCTTGGCGATTTCCGCGGAAAGCGAAGTCATAGTGTAAATAGCCTGAATTGACGCAAATGGACTGGAAAGCCCGACATTATAAATTCTGAACAGCCCGGACGCGAACCCGGACTACTCCTTACAGATAGCGACTCTCTTCGAGCGTGACCAGGCGCTGGGGATGGAACACCATCAGGCTCGCCACCACCACACCGTTAACGAAGGCTTCCGGAATCACAAACAGCGGCATGTAGCGCAGGTACTCGGTGTAGAGGGTATGCCAGTCGTAGACTCCGGCGAGACCAAGAATGGCCACCATGACCGTACCGGAGACCGCAGCGGCGATCGCCGCTCCGAAGTAACCACAGAAAAACAGGTAGGCAAAAAACAGACGAAAACCGCATCGCCGCTCCCAGAGCACGATGCCGTAGGTCACGACAACCGGGAGGATGACGGTGACCACACCATCAAGCCCAATCGCGGACCAGGGTTCGCGACCGATCAAAGCCATGATAAGCAACGCGACAACGCCACCCAGCATCGCAAAAGCCCATCCCACGGCCAGTGTCACCGCCGTGAGCCCCAGTACATGAATGCTCAGACCCGGCGACAATCCCGCTCGCACGCACCAAAGCAGAACCAGCAGGATCACGCTCGCGAAGACGGTATGCTGATAGAGTCGCTCGACGGCCAGCTGCGCCCAATCGGCTGACCAGAGCGCAAACACCACCACGCCCAGCAGGATCCCATCCATCAGCCATAGCCAACCTGCGCCAAGCAGTTCCGGCGTCAGCCCCATTCAGCCGGCTCCCGGCCCTTCCAGAGCGAGAACCAGGGCATCTTCCCGGGCAGGCGATGCCGGATAGTACCCCGGCCGCTCACCAATCTGGACGAATCCCTCCGTTTTGTAGAGGCCAATAGCAACGTCATTGGAACGCCGGACTTCCAGCAACACCCGGCACATTTTCTCTCGAAAGGACTCGCCAATCAGGTGTCGAAGTAACAGGCGTCCGGCTCCTGAGCCCCGCCACTGAGAGCCGACACACAGGTTGAGGAGATGGGCTTCGTCAAAGAGATAGGCAACAACAGCATAGCCCTGCAGGGTGTCCTCATCGGCCAAACCCCAAAGCCGATAGTCCGGCCGGAAACAATCGCGAAAGAGCGCCTCACTCCAGGGATGGGAGTAGCCGGTCAACTCGATCGAAAGGATATCGGGAATGTCTGCGGGATCGAGCGGCCTGACCCGGCGAGTGGCGGAAGCCACATCCTGATAGGATTGCCGCGGCCCCATTAGCGCGCCCCAATCACACGGTCCTGCAGCCGATGCCATAGGCTACGCTTCTTCTCGTGGTCTCCAGCCAATGCCGCAAGCGTATCGGGCGCCTCCACTACGGCTTCAGACAAGGCCGCCATAAGAGCCTGGTGCTGCTCTGGCTGCCCGCTCAGCGAGCCCAAACAAACGACTTTCCGCTGCCCGACCTGCTCTGCCAGGGAGTGCAGGATCATTCGCAGATCCCGGTCGGCGCTCTTCAAAACGCGCGGGTTGTTGAAGACAGGCCAAACCAGTCGCTTTTGCTGTATCTGGGTATCACCGATCGCACGCAGGATATTGGCCGCCAGTTTGGCCTGGAGCTCTTCGCTGACGTCTGCCGACACGGGGCTGACGAGAGCAAACTGATCGCCCCACCAGATCCCCATATCCACACTGACACCCGCGAGGGTCCGTGAGGCCTCATCCACCTCGAGCTCAGACGCCAGGCTATTCTCGGCGACAGATTCATGGGTGGATGCGTCCGGCTCGGGCCCTGCCTTGCTCGTTGCCTCGTCGGTTGCGGGCTTCGCTGGCGGGGTCGCCGAATCACCGCTTTTTGCCCCCCCGTCGATGCTCTGAAGCAGCTCCTTGACGCTTTTACCAGGTGGAAGCGGCGCGTCCTTTGGGTGATCACGAGTGGGGACGGAAAGACCGCCCTGAGCGTCGGAAGCACTCTTGCCCTCCGCCGTTTCCGGTTCGGTAAAGTCGAAGTCCGGACTGGGTGCGGCTCCTGGCAACGGGACACGCGCATACCAGAGCTGAACGCCCATGCGGGAGAGGTAGTACTGGCGCTCGGCTTCAGTGGTGGTCATGGGGCGTTACGGCGTTTTCCGGCTGCAGATTTCAGAGGCACGGGTGTGTGCTGGATCTGGAGAGTATACGTGATTCGGGGCGATGTGTTGATGGTTGGGTTTGAGTGGACCGGGCCTGTGGTGGCCGTGAGTGGCCGCCCGCAGGTCGGCGCCGCAGGTCACTTTTGTATGGCCAATAAAAAACCCCAACACGTTACCGTGCTGGGGTTTCGGATTTAGGAGCCTGACGATGACCTACTTTGCTCACGCCTGACGGCGTTCGGCCCTTCGGGCCCGTCGTCGCTCAGCTCCGACGTCCTGCACTCGCCTGCGGCTCGCTGGTCGCATGGGGCCGTGGTAGTGACAGAGACCCACGTATCCAAAATAAAAAAGCCCCGGCAGCTTACGCTGTCGGGGCTGTTTTATTTAGGAGCCTGACGATGACCTACTCTCGCATGGGCAGATGCCACACTACCATCGGCGCTGGTTCGTTTCACGGCTGAGTTCGGGATGGGATCAGGTGGTTCCGAACCGCTATAGTCGTC
>NZ_JAERVO010000003.1 GCF_016798325.1 Marinobacter mangrovi | reverse complement strand
CCCGCTGCGATTCCAGGGCCAGTATTACGATCCCGAAACCGGCCTGCACTACAACCGCCACCGGTATTACAATCCTGCTAACGGGCGCTTTATGACGCCCGACCCGATTGGGTTGGCGGGTGGTTTGAACAACTACCAGTACGTACCGAATCCGACCGGGTGGGTGGATCCGTTGGGATTGGCTTGTGTTCCGAAAGATGAGCCCGCGCCGTCTTCTCCGGGCAACCCGGACTTCTACGTCGGCCCCTCGGGACCAGAATCCACACTTCCTGGTAAAGGATTTCGGTACATGAGGTATAAGAACGATGATGGAAGTGTAAACAAGTGGGCGGAACAAACTCTTGAAGGTAAACAAGCTCCAGTCACATATTTTGGTTTCGAAAAATACTCAACAGGGAGCGAAGCCAGAAGTGCTTTCCAAGTCAAAGGGCCGGAAATTGGAGTAGATGAACATGGGTCAGGCTCATGGAGCGATGCGAGACTACGAGGGGAATTCGACACGCTACAGCTCTATGAAAATGGAAACCCGACAGCTCGAGTTCCATATTGGGGAGGCGACAATCCAGACTCTGGGAAACTAGAGCCCTTTGCTGAGGCCTATAGACAGTATGGGCACGGTGGGGCGCAGCAATTACATGCAGACGGAAAAATGATTAAATTCTATAATATACAGATACTTCCGGAGAAGTAATGGACTTCCCTACCATCGAAGAATGCAAAAACAATATTGAATCTATCGTAAGGCGAGTGGTTATAGATGAAAACAAGAAAGATCAAATAATTCATCTCATTAGATCAAACCCGAAGATATTACCAATGAAAGCAATCATGCATGAATTGGAAAACACTCAAACTTTAGACTTGACAGATCAAGAGAAAGAAACAGTGCAGGATATCAATTTTATATATATCTGAACATCTATTAGAAGTTCCAAGGAAAACAGCGAGCTTTGTTCACAGTGACGAAAGAACACATTGCCGAGCTACTCTCGGGCCATAATTTTTCAGCAGAAAACACTCCTAACATGGCTAAGATACTCGAAGCTTCGGATTTTAGACTATTAACGAGTATGCCGGCTGAAGTCGAACCTAAGCTTGAGTTATCTCAATTACAGATTCATCAAGAATCTGCAAAGCATGAAAAGATTAAAATCTGGGGGTTTGATGCCGCAATTAAGATACTTTCCAGTTTAAATGCCAATAAAGTCCAATTTGTTGCATTTAAGGGGGCGGGCTATTCCGCCAAACTATACATTGATGAGCAATCCAGCTCACCAATTGCATTGATCATAACTCGTCGCTCCCAACCGGCACCGCCGATTGATGCTTCTGGCAGAGTGGTTCCTAACAAACCCTAACTTATTCGTTGGACAATAATTTAGCCTGTAGGACGCGGTTCGACAGGCCTCCCCGCATTCCACTCTGTCGCAACCTCTCAGCTAGAGGCAAACGCAAAGGGCCGGATAGTATGAAACGCCACTCTGCCGGGCTGCCCATCCGGCAGCCCGGCAACGACATACTTCAGACCTTCGCCGAAGGCCGCGCCTTGATCCGGTCGTACCACGCCTGCAGATTCGTCTGCTCCGGTTTTATCCGGATATCGTTCACTTTATTGAAATCGATGGTGGTGAAGGCGTTGATGTCGGCGGCGGTGAAGGTGTCGCCGCAGATGTATTCGCGGCCTTCCAGGTGCTTGTTGAGGAAGTGGAAGAATTTCTCGACGTTCTTGCCGCACTCTTCGCCCCATTCCTTGATCGGGTTCATGCGATCCTTGAAATAGCCGGTGGTGTGCTGGAAGCACATGCCGGTGGGCAGGAAGAAGAAAAACTCGATCCAGCGCAGCCACTGTTCCACATGCGCTTTCCCCAACGCTCCCTCACCCATTAATGGTGTGGTTTCCGGGTGCAGTTCCTCGAAGTAGCGGCAGATGGCCATGGTTTCGGCCACGCTGGTGCCGTCGTCCAACTGCAGCACTGGCACTTTTTTCATCGGATTCATGGCCGCGTATTCCGGCGTCAGGTTCTCGCCTTTCTGGATATCGACCTGGACGAACTCAACCTCATCAAGCAGGCCTTTTTCGGCCAGGAACATGCGGACCCGGCGCGGGTTGGGCGCCGTCTTGGTTTCGAAGATCTTCATGGAGACTCCTGTCTGTCGACTGAACGTCTTTTTGTTGTTGGTATCAGATGATTCTGTTTTGCCTTGCAAAACATGTTTCTGCGGGAAAGCTCATCAACCCAGAGATTGCCTCGGTGGCGCAGGGGCGTCAAGCGGCACGCCCCGTGTGTCCAGATAGTCGCGTATCGCCTCGATGACCCAGTCCGGATCATCCAGAGGCAGGTCGTGGCCGGCATCCGGGTGCAGGCGCAGGGTCCACTGCCAGCGCTCGGCCAGCCGTTCGCTGCAACACCAGTCCACGATCCGGTCCCCTTTGCTGGCCAGCACCAGGGCATCCGGCAGCGGCCTCTCGTCAGCTGGCCGGAACCGGGCCGCGGCCCAAAGTTGACGAACGGCATTGCGGGGACTGACGGGACGCTGGGTCTGGATACTGTACCAGCGCTGGACGGTGGCGGGATTAAGCTGACGATTGGAACTCAGGGCCAGAATCTGGGCTTCGCGCTCACGCAGATCCCGTACGGTCAGCAGGCGCATCAGCGTCGGCCAGGTCTTGGGTCGCAACCGGTGCCAGGGCCGGTTGAAGCCGCTGCTGGTGTTGATCAGCACGAGATGCTGGATGTCTCCGGGGTGGGCATGCTGGGCCCAGTCGAGCGCCACCATCCCGCCCATCGACAGGGCAATCAGCCCCAACGGGTACGGGATATGCTGACACTGGCGCTGGACGGCCTCTCGGATGGCGGGAATATCCGCAGGGCTCGGCTCACGGAAATGGGTGCCGGTTCCCGGCAAATCGACAGGATGGAAGTCGTGCCCGGGGAAGGTATCGCGCAGACGCTGGGGCAAGACACCCCAGTGCGCCTGCTCACGTGTCAGGCCACGCAACAGAATCCAGTGCATACAAACGCCTCAGCCCGATTCACGGTACCAATGCATGATGGCCGCTTCCCTGAGCATGGGCTCCTGCTCGGACCCTGGCAACCAGTTTTTGTGGTTCGCGGTCGCCCGCATCAGGAAATCGAGAAAGTTGAGGTGGGACCGCAATACCCGTTGATGACGGTGCGGCACCATGGGGTTGAACAGCCCCTCCAGGCGCAACAGTTGGCGCGGACGCTTGCGAATCCAGCGCCAGGAACCCAATTCCAGCGTCAGCGGAATAAACCCGCCGGACTCCTTCCGGTTCACCTGCTTATAAAAGTAGTCCCAGAGATCGCCATGGGTCAGGTAGTGCTTCGACTGCGGCTCGAAGACGTAGGTGTGATTGGGATAGGCCTGCTCCCACAGCAGTTTCAAAGCCATCACCGACGCGATTTTGCGCATGGGGCGACGCCGATAGGCGTAGGGGAACCAGATCTGGTCCTGCCAGCCGAATCCGGAGTGGCAGTCCAGCGCCAGGCTGAACGGCCGGCCGGGCAGCAGATCCTGGATCACCCGCTCGAGCGCCAGGTTCTCCGCTTCCATGCCCTTTTCCGGCGTCCCGGTGTACCAGGGCAGACGGCGAGAGAGCCGCTGACCGCCGAGCAGAAACGTGCTGGCGCCCTGCGCTTCGATCGGCGCGTTGCGCATCAAATCCACGCCATTGGGGTTGCTGCGCTGGTTCAGGAACATGCCGCCCGGGTTGAGGATGGGCAACAGGGTGATGCGGATACGGGACAACAGATCCTGCAGCTCCTGATCCCAGCGTAGCCGGTTGAGCAGGCTCTGCAGCCAGGCGATGGTGACCTGGGCACCTATCCGCTCCAGACCATGAACACCGCCCACCAGCAACAACGCCGGGGCCTCGGTCGACTTGGCGCCGATATCAATACGGTAGATCGGCAGCGTGAGGGATTTGAGCGTGATCCGTTCGACAACGCTTGCCTCCACCTCCACCGGCGCTTCCGCCAGCATACGCTCTAGCCCGACCAGCTCCGGCAGGTAATCCCGAAGCAGCCGACGCTGGCGACGATCGCGGGTGGATTGTTCCAGGGGAATGGCGACGTGGGGCGTGAGGTCCCGCAGCTCCGTCATGGCGGACTCCCGGTCAGTAAACGACGGCCCAATTATCAACCAGACATGCTACAGCCCGATGACAACGCTCCAAAGCGGCTCGCAACTGTAGTCATCGTTTACTAACTTCGCCTATCATGGCCGTTCAGGGATTGACCAGGACGCCTTCCGGGCAACGGCACACGCCAACTGACCGCTCTCACCGGGAACCGAAGGACATTGAAGCTTAAAACCCGTTTTCTACTGCTGGCCTCCTTACTGGTCGTCGCCTCTTCGCTGGCCTCCTGGGTCGTCTTCCAGCGTATTGCGGAAGGCATTATCGAGCGCTGGGGCGCCAATATCGCCGACATCCAGGTACGGTATGACAGCGCACGCCTGTTGCAGAACATCGAGCGCGAAGTCGGCCTGGCGCACCAGATGACGGATTCCGACATCATCCAGAAATGGGCCCGGCACCCCCAGGACGACGGGCTCAAGGCCGCCGCCATTGCCGAAATGGAACGTTTCCGCCATAACTTCGCCGGTCACAACTACTTCCTGGCGTTGAAGGATAACGGCGCTTATTACTACAACAACGCCGCCAATGAATTCGCCGGTAAGCAACTGCGCTATCACCTGGACCCGAATAAGCCCGCGGACATCTGGTTTTACCAGTTGATCGAGCAGCGCCGGGATTTCCACCTCAACGTCAACCCGGACGAGGCGCTTGGCGTCACCAAGCTCTGGATCGATGTCCTGTTGAAAGTTGATGGCCAAATTGTCGGCGTGGCCGGGACCGGCATGGACCTGGAACCTTTCCTGCAGCAAATCGTGGATCTGGAGCAGCCCGGCATCAACACGCTGTTCGTGGACGCCAATGGCGCCATTCAGCTTTATCGCGACCGCGAGTACATCGACTACGCCAGTTTCGTCAAACCCGAAGGCCAGAAGAAGACCGTCGACCTCCTGCTGGACCGCCCTGTTGATCGGGACTGGTTCCACCGCACCATGACGGCGCTGCGGGAAGAGTCGGATCAGGGCTACCGGGTGGCCACCGGTTTTGTGAACGTTGATGGCGAGCGGCACCTGGCAGGCATTACCTACCTGCCGTCCATCGGTTGGTATGAAATCACCCTGCTGGACTTGAACCTGCTGCTGCCGCTCGCCACCTTCGCACCCCTGATTGGCGTCTTTGCAGTGGCTCTCCTGCTGACGCTGGTGGCCTTCAACCTGGCCATTCGCCGTCAGATCATCAATCCGATCATCTCGCTTGAAGCCGCCATGGAGCGGGTTCGCCAGGGTGACCTGTCACCTCGAAAGCCATCGCCTCGTTCGGATGAAATGGGTCGACTGGAGCAGCATTTCGACGTCATGGCCTTCAGCATTCGTGAGCATACCCGCCAGCTCGAGGAGACCGTTCGCGAGCGCACCGACGCCCTGAACCGTCTGGCCCGCAAAGATCACCTGACGGAGCTGCTCAACCGACGCGGCATGAACGAATTGCTCGCCGAGGAGTTCCAGCGTTTTCGACGCGAGCATCGGACATTCGGCATCGTCTGGCTGGACATCGACAACTTCAAGGACATCAACGACACCCTGGGGCATGCCGTCGGTGATGGCGTCCTGCGGCAGATCGCCGCCAGCCTGCGCACCTGTATTCGACCTTACGATCACGCCGCTCGCTGGGGCGGTGATGAATTCCTGGTGCTCCTCGCCCCCTGTGATGGCGACCATCTGCAGGGCATCGGCGAACGCATCCGGCGCACGGTAGAAAGCGCTGCCGAAACGCCGGCCATCACCGTCAGTATCGGCGGCGCCCTGGCGGTCCCGGATGACACGATCGAGAATATCCTGCAGCGCGCAGACGACGCCCTCTACCAGGCCAAGGACAACGGGCGCAATCAATTCTACATCGCCGAAGGCGGCCAGCTGACCCGCATCAGCTAGCGTCAACCGGGCCTCGTCGCTGGGCTGTCATCTTGCCGTCATCCTGGCAATGGGGCAGGATGAATCGTACCGATCCACCGACAGGTAGACCACCATGCTGATTCGCCCGGCCACGATCCAGGATGCCCCGGACATTGCCCGTCTCGCCACGGCCCTGGGGTATGCGTCATCCACGGAAGACATCGTCAGCCGGCTCGACGGCCTGCTGGGACAACCGGATCGGTTTGTTGCAGTCGCTGATGGTAAGGGTGAAGGGCTTCTGGGTTGGATTGCGGCCGAACGGCGCCTGCTACTGGAGTCCGGCGAGAAGGCGGAAATCGTCGGCCTGATCGTGGGCACCGACAGCCACCGCAAAGGCGTGGGGTCGGCGCTGGTAACCGCCGTCGAGGACTGGGCGCGCGCCCGGGGTCTCGGCAAGATCGTGGTGCGCTCCAACGAAGCGCGCCTGGCATCACACCCCTTTTACGAGCATCAGGGCTTCAACCGGACCAAGACCCAGCACGTCTATCTCAAGCCCCTGACCTGAAATCCATTAAGACTTCCCACGGCTCAGCAAACGAGTCGAACTCGCTATCTGGCGACATCAATCGGGCAACACGGCGCCGAGGATTTGCGGAAAACAGCGTTTCACGCCGCCTTTCGGAATTCCTCGGACCGAACGGCTTTGTCACGCTTGCGGTTGTAGCGGCTTTTATCCTTGACCACCTGCATGCGATACAGCGGTGAACGCAGGTCGCGCTCGACCTGGCTGTGCTGGGTGGGTGTGCGTTTTTTGCGGGCCATAAGCGGGCTCCTCTGTTGATTGAGCCCGCATCATAGACCGGCCGGATCAGGTCCGCCAGAGGATTGCAGAAAGTCCTTACATCGCCATCGGTGACACCCCAATCAGCACCCGGTGCAGCCAGAACACGAACAGCAGGTACACCACCAGCCCGGCGCCGATGGCGACCCAGTCATTTTTCGGACGATAGGGTAACTCCGGCGTGGCTCTCGGAACCCGGCGTTTCAGGGAAATACGGTCGACCACCGCCCAGGCCAGGAAGGCGCCGAAAAGGAGGACGTCAGCCAGCATGCCGTTGGCCAGCAGGTGGGCGACGGCCCAGAGCTTGATGGCCACCAGCATCGGATGCTTGACGGTGTGCTGGATACGCCCCGGCAGGTACGTGGCAAAAAGCAGCGGAAAGACCGGCAGCAGGAGCACCATGGCCAGGTGACGCGTCCAGGTCGGCGGCGTGTAGAGCACGACCGGTTCCTGGCGCGCCAGACCGTAGCCCCAGATCACCAGAATCAGCCCCACCAGCGACACCAGCGAATAGAGCCCCTTGTAAGGGCCTTCGCCGAGCTTTTTCAGCGTTCGGTTGCGCCAGGGTTCGGCAAAAATCGATACGGAATGCACGCCGAGGAAAACGACGAGCCCGACAATCAGTACGCCCATGCTCACACTCCATCAGGTTACGAAAGGAGCTTAGTCGAGCGCGTTATCGGTGCAAAGAAATGGCGTTACAAATGTGGGGGACGGAGTGGCCGGCCGGATGGGGACACCATCCGGCCGAAGCGCCTTACAGTTCGGCGTTGTGGTAGACGTTCTGCACGTCGTCGAGGTCGTTGAGCATGTCGAGGAATTTCTCGAACATCTCGGCGTCCTCGCCGGTCACCGGTGTGGTGGTCTGGGGCAGGAACTGGATTTCATCCGCGTCGAAGTCAATCTCACCAAAAGCCTCGATCAGGGCCTGACGGGCCTTGGCGTATTCGGTATTGGGCGCAAACACGGTGATTTTGCCGTCTTCGGACTCGATATCGGTGACGTCCACGTCCGCTTCCATCAGCGCTTCCAGCACGGCTTCTTCATCCTCACCGGCAAAGGCAAAGATGGCGCAGTGATCGAACATGTGGCTGACGCTGCCCTGGGTGCCGATCTTGCACTTGGTCTTGGTAAAGCACGCACGTACGTCGCCGAAGGTGCGGTTGGGGTTGTCGGTCAGGCAATCAACGATCACCATCGCCTGGCCCGGACCAAACCCTTCGTAACGGGCTGCCGAGTAATCCTCGCCACCACCGCCCTTGGCCTTGTCGAGGGCCCGATCAATGACGTGGGTCGGCACCTGGTCTTTCTTGGCCCGCTCGATCAGACTGCGCAGTGACAGGTTGCCGTCCGGGTCCGGACCGCCCTGCTTGGCGCACACGTAAATCTCGCGACCGTACTTGCTGTAGACCTTGGTTTTGGCATTGGCCGTTTTGGCCATGGAATCTTTGCGGTTTTGGTAGGCTCTGCCCATACCCTGCCCCGATGTGTCTGGCGGCCCCGTGATGTTCGATGCTAACGGCGCAGTGCGTGGGGCCTGTTGTCGGAATTGCCGTTCAAAAGAGCGCCGATTTTACACGCTGAGCCGCCCGCATTCTATTTTTTGCTCAGTTGCAGTGACAGGCGCACCAGCACACCGACGACCAGCCCCCAGAAAGCGGCGCCAATGCCCCACAACGTCAACCCGGACGCGGTCACCAGGAACGTGATCAGGGCGGCCTCGCGATCGCCGGGATCGTCCAGGGCGGCATGGAGACTGTTACCGATCGTCCCCAGCAAGGCCAGCCCCGCCAGCGCCACAACGAAAGCCTGGGGAAACGCGGCAAACAGGGCCACGACCGTCGCGCCGAACAGCCCCACGATGGCGTAGACGACACCGGCAGAGACCGCCGCCAGATAGCGTGCCGACCGCTTTTCACCCGCCTCTTCACCCATGCAGATCGCCGCAGTGATGGCGGCGAGGTTGTAGGCAAAACCGCCGAACGGCGCCAGCACCAGCGTCACCAGACCGGTGGCCGTCAGCACCGGAGACAACGGCGTCTGGTAGCCGTTGGCCCGCAGCACCGCCAGCCCCGGCACGTTCTGGGACGTCATGGTGACGATAAATAATGGAATCCCGACGCTGATCAGCACGGACAGCGAGAAGTCCGGCGTGGTCCACTGCGGCGTTGCGAGCGACAACGACAAGCCGTCCCAATGCAATTGCCCCTGCCAGCCGGCGATCAACATGCCGACGGCGAGCACCAGCAGAATGGCGTAGCGGGGCAGCACTTGCCGGCCGATCACATAGGTGACCAGCATCAGGGCCACCAGCAGGAAGTCGCCCTGCAGGGCCGCGAAGGCATCCAGCCCGAATTGAAACAGGATGCCCGCCAGCATGGCCGCCGCCAGTGACTGGGGCAGGTGCTTGAGAATCCGCTCGAACCACCCGGTCCAGCCGGCAATGACCGTGAGGATGGCGGCAAAGATAAAGGCCCCGGTGGCTTCTGCCAGCGAATAGCCGGTCAGCCCCGTGGCCAGCAGCGCCGCCCCCGGCGTCGACCAGGCGGTGAGCACCGGCTCGCGGAAATAAAGCGAGAGCCCGCCACTGGTAATGCCCATGCCGATCCCGAGCGCCCAGATCCAGGAGCTGACCTCGGCCGGACTCGCGCCCGCCGCTTCGGCGGCCTGCAGGATAATCACCACCGAGCTGCTGAACCCCACCAGCACCGCGACAAAGCCGGCGGTCAGATGAGACAGCGAGAGATCCGAAAATAGGGACGGCCGGGACACGCTCTGTTCCTCTGCTGGATGGACAACGCGTGCGTTATAGCGCACGATTGAGACGACAGTAGCATTTGTGCGCTATAACGCACAACCAGAACAATCGAACGCCCGAGAGAAAGGACACGCATTCATGGAGATCACCACTCACCTGGCCACCACCCTGCGCGAACTGCGTCAGCAGCGGCAATGGAGCCTGGACCGGGCCGCCGAGGCCACCGGCGTCAGCAAAGCCATGCTTGGCCAGATCGAACGGGGCGAATCCAGCCCGACGGTCGCCACCCTCTGGAAAATCGCCACCGGCTTCAACACCGCCTTCTCCGGGCTGATCAGCCCCCTGCCCGCGCCCCTGGACGCGCCGGTGTTCGTCTCCAACGACCAGGGGGACGCCAACCTGGCCTCCGATGATCTCAGGGTCCGGGCACTGTTTCCCTTTGAGGCCCGCTTTGGCTTCGAGCTGATGGAGCTGACCTTACCGCCGGGTCTTGAGCACCGGTCCGAATCCCACGAACCCGGCGTGATCGAGCATGTGACTGTGATCGACGGTGCCATGGAGGTGCTGATCGAGGGTCGCTGGCATCCGCTGGCCAGCGGCGAAGCCAGCCGCTTTGCGGCGGATCGGCCGCATGGCTATCGCAACCCGCACGAGACCCCCGCCGTGTTCCACAACCTGATCCACTATCCCGCGGGCACCCGCTAGTGTTCCGGACCCGACAGGCTGTTAACCTAGTCGGATATCGAAACGCATAGGAATCGCATGAAAACGCCACTGGGGATCATTGAAGGTTTCTTCGGCCGGCCCTGGAGCTGGAAGGCCCGCGCCGATCTGGTTGCCCGACTGGCCCCGCACGGCTATGGCTTCTACCTCTATGCGCCCAAGGCCGATGCCTTCCTGCGGCGGCGCTGGGACGAGCTGCACCCGGTGGAGGAAGCCGATGCCCTGCGCCGGTTCGCCCGCCACTGCAAAGTCCACGGCATGCGCTTTGGTGTCGGCCTGAGCCCGTTCGAGGTATACCGCCAGTTCGACGACCGGGCCCGTCAGGCGCTGACCGAAAAGCTCGCGTTCCTCGACAGTCTGGATATCGATGATCTCGCCATCCTGTTCGACGACATGGACGGCAGCACGCCCGAACTGGCCCGCCGGCAGCTGGAGATCATCGACTGGATCCACCACCGTTCCGGTGCCGAGCGTCTGATCATTTGCCCCACCTATTATTCCGACGATCCGGTGCTGGATCGCGTGTTCGGCGAGCGCCCGGCCCGCTACCTCGAAACCCTGGGCGAAAACCTGCCGTCCACAGTGGACATCTTCTGGACCGGCGAAGAAGTCTGCGCGCGGGAAATCTCACCGGGCAACCTGGTCCAGGTGGCCGGCCTGCTGCGCCGCAAACCGTTGTTGTGGGACAACTACCCGGTCAACGACGGGCCGCGCATGTCCCAGTTCCTGCACCTGCGCGGATTCACCGGCCGCCACGCCAGCATCGGCGAGCATCTGGCCGGTCACGCGATCAACCCGGCCCTGCAACCCACCCTCAGTTGCATTCCCGCCATCACCCTAGCCGCGAGCTACCGCCAACGGGAGAACTACCGCTACATGGCCGCCTTCCGCAAGGCCGCCCGGGAAGTCATGGGCGAGGAACTGGGCTCGTACCTGGAGCAGGACATCATGGCCCTGCAGGATGTGGGGCTGGACCGGTTGGGCGAACGGGAGGCGCGACTCAGGCGCCATTTTGGCCAGAGCGACCATCCTGGCGCGCGGGAAATCATCCAGTGGCTGGACGGGTATTACCGGATCAGCGACGAGGCGGTGCAGACGCAGTAGAGGAAATGCCGCCGCTTGGTGTAGCCGACGCTTTAGCTTCGGAGGGGCCGCAGGCCCCCTGGCGGTATCGGCAGGCCTGCGGCCTGCTCAGAAGCTGAAGCGTCTGCTACAGACAGTAGTGTAGGTTGGGCGCCCAACTATGCCTGACTGACCCCACATTTCCGACCAATATCGCTGATCCATGCCTGTCCCGGGACAGGCGATGGTATTGGCGGTACCTTTAACCTCCGCTGTTGGGCTTCCTGCCTCAGCCCAACCTACGGGACGACACCAGAAAGCGCAGATCCCCCAATCGCCCACAAAAAACGGGCCGTAGCCCGCTTTTCCGAAACCATGGGCCGGCGCGGCGTTACCGCGTGCCGTACACCACCATGGTCTTGCCTTTGACCTGCACCAGGCCCTGGTCTTCCAGGGTCTTGAGGACCCGGCCGACCATTTCCCGCGAGCAGCCGACGATGCGGCCGATTTCCTGGCGGGTGATCTTGATCTGCATGCCGTCCGGATGGGTCATGGCATCCGGCTCCTTGCACAGGTCCAGCAGCGTGCGCGCGACCCGGCCGGTGACGTCGAGGAACGCCAGGTCGCCCACCTTGCGGGTGGTCTGGCGCAGGCGCGTGGCCATCTGCTCGCCGATGAAATACAGCACACGCGGGTCCTGCTGGGCGATCTCGCGGAATTTGGTGTAGCTGATCTCCGCCACTTCGCACTCGGTCTTGGCCTTGACCCAGGCACTGCGCGAATCCATGTTGTCGAACAGCCCCATCTCGCCGAAGAAATCCCCGGCGTTGAGGTACGCCATGATCATCTCGCGGCCGTCGTCGTCTTCGATGATGACCGTGACGGAACCCTTGACGATGTAGAACAGCGAATCACTCTTGTCGCCGGCGTAGATAATGGTGCTTTTCGCCGGATAGCGACGACGGTGGCATTGGGACAGGAAGTAGTCGAGGTGTTTGGTCTTCTGCTCAACCGGTCTGAGAATAGTTGCCATAATGCTGTTGTGCCTCCTTAATGGCGAATCCCGGTGTTGTTGTAATAACCCAGCGTCCGTGTGGGCTGATCGTTGTTATGTTGCCCGGTGTGTCCGGATCTCCCCTGTACAGAGTCGTTGCTCTGACGATCCGGCCGGTATGCCGATAGTGGCGAGCCACTTATAACAGGAAGGCTGTAGCCCGGCAACTTGGCCCGATGGGGGCTGCCTCCCGAGTATAGAACAAATGTCCAGATTTTCCGCCACTTGCGCCCGTCATGCCCGATCGCGCGCCGGTTCCCGCGGCTGTGGTAGCATGCGCCTTTATCCACAGGAGACCGAACTATGAAAGCAACCATCGACTGGACCGGCGGCGCCAGCTTCCGCGCCACCAGTGGCACCGGTCACAGCGTCCAGCTTGACGGCCCGCCGGATCACGGTGGCGAGGACAAAGGCCCGCGCCCCATGGAAATGCTGCTGATGGGCCTGGGCGGCTGCTCTTCGTTCGACGTCATGAGCATCCTGCAGAAGTCCCGCCAGGACGTCACCGACTGCCACGCCGAGCTGTCGGCCGAACGGGCCGATGCGGTGCCGGCCGTGTTCACGCGCATCCATCTTCACTTTATCGTGACCGGCCGTAACCTGAAGGAAAATCTTGTAAAACGTGCGGTATCGCTGTCCGCCGAGAAGTACTGCTCGGCCTCCATCATGCTGGAGAAGGCTGGCGTCGAGATCACCCACGATTACGAGATTCGTGACGCGGATTAAGTGGCCTTCTCTGGGAAACAGAAGCAGAGGTACTACACTGTTTTCCTGACCGTTTGATGACCGTTGCCGGGCAGGATCCCGGCCGGGAACGAACTGCGGGAAACCGCTACAAAAAAGGGGGCGGACGATCTATCCATCCACAGACCGGATAGGCATAATACGCCCCCTCTCCGCCGGTCTGCGCAAAAGGTGAGCAATCCTGGTCAGACACCGGTGGCGGCCTTGGCGGCACAGTTGCGCTTGTGTCCGCTGTCATTCATCTCCTTAACCGGGGGGGCTGTGATGGAAACCAAACTTGAGCTGCATGGTTTCAATAACCTGACCAAGTCTTTGAGCTTTAACATCTACGACATCTGTTACGCGCGGACCGAAGAGCAACGCAAGGCGTACATCGACTACATCGACGAGATGTACAACGCCGAACGCCTGACCCAGATCCTGTCGGATGTGGTCAAGATCATCGGCGCCAATATCCTCAACATTGCCCGCCAGGACTACGAGCCGCACGGTGCGTCAGTCACCATGCTGATCGCCGAGCACGAGCTGGGTGACGGCACGCCAACGGACAACGAGGAATCGCCGGGCCCGCTGCCGGATACCATCGTGGCGCACCTGGACAAGAGCCACGTGACCGTCCACACCTATCCGGAAAGCCACCCTTACGAGGGCATCAGCACCTTCCGCGCGGATATCGACGTGTCCACCTGCGGTCTGATTTCGCCACTGAAGGTCCTGAACTACCTGATCCACAGCTTCGACTCCGACGTGGTGACCGTGGACTATCGCGTACGCGGCTTTACCCGTGACGTGAACGGCAAAAAGCACTACATCGACCACGACATCAACTCGATCCAGAACTACCTGACCGAAGACACGCAGAACGCCTACCAGATGATCGACGTCAACGTGTACCAGGAAAACCTGTTCCACACGAAGATGAAGCTCAAGGAGTTCAACCTGGACAACTATGTGTTCGGCGTGAACGCCAGTGACCTGGATCCCGAGGAAGCGCAATCCATCTCGGAACGCCTGCAGCGGGAGATGCTGGAAATCTTCTACTCCCGCAACGTGGAGTAAGCGCCGCCACACCGGTTCTGCCGCGCCCTTCGGGGCGCGCGACCTCCTCCATCAAATATTCTGAACAAACCTTCCAGAATTCTCCGTTTTCATCTTTTCCTCCCACGCAGTTCAATAGCCTCATACCCTTTGCATCGCACCGGAGGCATTGAACATGAAAAACATTCTTGTCATTACCGCAAGCATCTTCGGCCAGGACGGACAATCATCCCAACTGGTCAAACACACGCTGGATCAGCTCCGTGAGACCCACGGCGAGATTCGCACCACCTATCGTGACCTGGCCGCCGAGCCGGTTCCGCATCTGGACGCGTCCCGTTTCGGTGCTTTCATAACCGGCGCAGACGACCGCGACGGCCACCAGCAGCAGGTGGTGGATTATTCAGATTCCCTGATCCAGGAGATCAAGGACGCGGACGCCATCGTCATGGGCGTGCCGATGTACAACTTCGGTATCCCGTCCGGCCTGAAGGCCTACTTCGACCACATCGCCCGGTCCGGCGTGACGTTCCGCTACACCGAAAACGGCCCGGTGGGTCTGCTGGAAGACCGTCCGGTTTACGTACTGGCCGCTCGCGGCGGTATCTATGCCGGCACGCCGAACGATTCGCAAACGCCATACATCCGTTCGTTCCTGGGCTTCCTGGGTCTGACCGACCTGCATTTCGTCTACGCCGAGGGCCTGAACATGGGTGACGAAAAGAAAGAGAGTGCCCTGCAGGAAGCCGGGCGTACTATTGAAACCCTGACTGCCTGATCCAGGCAGTCCCTTTTCCTTCGTGGAAGGAGGTCAGTCATGACAGAACGTACCCTCAGACAGGTTATTCCGGGTGCCGAGACATCCGACGGGGCTGGCGTGCGCATCAAGCGGTCGCTGGGCCAGCATCCCTCGGTACGGCTCGACCCCTTCCTGATGCTGGACGAGTTCGGCTCGGCCGACGCCGCGGATTACATCGCCGGCTTCCCGTCCCATCCGCACCGGGGTTTCGAGACCGTGACCTACATGATCGAGGGGCACATGCTCCATGAAGATCACCTGGGCAACCGGGGCGACCTGCGCAACGGCGGCGTGCAGTGGATGACCGCTGGTCGCGGCATCATTCACTCGGAGATGCCCCAGCAGGAAGAAGGCGTGATGCGTGGTTTCCAGCTGTGGCTGAACCTGCCCGCGGCGGAGAAGATGACCGATGCCGGCTACCGTGACATCCAGCCGGAAGAGATCCCGGACATCAACTTCGACGGCGGCCGCATCAAGCTGATTGCGGGCGAGTTGACCATCGACGGTGACCACCATCGCGGCGCGATAGCGGACCGCAGTACCCAGCCGATCTACGCGGACATCCACCTGGATGCCGCCGGTCAGGTCACGTTGCCGGTGCCTGAAGGCCATAACGGCATGCTGTACCTGTACGACGGCGACGCCAGCCTGGGCGAGACGGCCCTTCAGCGCAGCGCGGCCAACGTGCTCGGTGACGGCGACCGCATCACGGTCACCGCCGGCGCAAACGGCGCGCAACTGCTGCTCATCGCCGGCAAGCCTATTGGTGAACCGATCGTGCAGTACGGGCCGTTCGTGATGAACACCCGGGAGGAGATCGAACAGGCCCTGCAGGACTACCGGGACGGTCGCCTGACCGCCTGACCGCCTGACCGCCTGACCGCCTGACCGCCTGACCGCTCATGGTCGATCACGAACCCTGCGTGATCCCCTTGGCGCACAGGTTTTCGACCTGTGCGCTTTTTTGTAGGCGAAAGAAAATCAAAGAGCGAGCGATTGGGCCAACACAGCCAATCATCAGTGATTTGCCTCTATCGTGAGTTCCGGGAGCGTCTGAGGCGACGCAGGGCAAGGCGTACAGCACACAGCGAGTGAGGCATACCTGCCTGGTAGGTGAGCGAGTACTGCACAACGCAGTCCTTCGTTGCCTCAGACGCTCCTTCCCCTTAGGCAAACTGCTTGTGGGCCATCAGCTCCAGCACCATCGGCCGCACAATCAAATCCATCGCCAACGGCAACTTCGTCCCCGGAATCACCAGCGTGTCGTGCCGCGACATGTGGCTGTTGGGGATCATCTGCAGTAGATACGGGAAATCGATGTCCCGATGATCGCGAAAACGGATGACGATCAGGCTCTCGTCGTCATTCGGCACTTCCCGCACCAGGAACGGGTTGGAGGTATCCACCATCGGCACCCGCTGGAAGTTCACATGGGTGTGGGAGAACTGGGGCACGATGTCGGTGACGTAGGCGTCCATCCGGTTGATGATGGTCTTGACCACCGCTTCCTGAGAATACCCGCGCTCGTTGGTGTCCCGGTAGATCTTCTGCATCCACTCCAGGTTGACGATGGGGACCACGCCGATCAGCAGGTCCACATACTGGGCCAGGTTGTAGTGCTCACTGACGATCCCGCCGTGCAGCCCTTCGTAGAACAGCAGGTCGGTGTCCGTCGGCAGGGGCGCCCAGGAGGTGAACGTGCCCGGCTCATACCCCTGGCGAATCAGGTGCAGGTCCTCGTCGTGCACGTACTCCCGGAACTGGCCGCTGCCACTGACGCTGTAGTCATAGAACAGGCCTTCCAGGCGGTCGACGTGGTTGGCGTCCAGGGAGAAGTGGTTGCGCTGGCCGTAGCGTCCCTTTTCCGCCAGCACCGTCATCTGGTCCCGGGTGTAGCGGTGGAAGCTGTCGCCACTGACGCGGGCCGCCCGGATGCCCTCGCTGGCAAAGATGCGGCTGAAGATCCGGCCGGTGGTCGTCGTGCCGGCACCGGAGGAACCGGTCACGGCAATAATGGGATGACGTTTTGACATAGTCGCTGTGGTCCCGGCAGCGCAGCTGCAGGACGTCTCGGGCCTGTGCAGGTCTGTGGTATGGCGGCCTTGCCGATGGCGATCCGGCGACCAGCGCCGGCCGTGTTTTGGCAATGCCCAAGGTGGGCAGCATAGCGGGGATGAAGCGCTGTGTCAGCTCAGGACGTTATGCAGCAGCTGCGGTTTCTCGATGATGTAGCCCTGGGCGTAATCCACACCCAGGCCACGCAGGGCGTCCAGGGTATCCCGGTTTTCCACCTGTGAGGCAATGACTTCGCGCCCCATGTAATGGGCCATATCCACCATGGATCGGACCATGGCCCGATCCGCCTCGTTGTGGGTGACGTTGCGGGTGAAGGCGCCGTCGAGTTTGATCAGGTCGAGTGGCAGGGTGCGCATATACTGGTAGGAGGTCGGACCGCTGCCGTAGTTGCCCAGGCAGAAGCGACAGCCCAGCTCCTTCATTTCGACCATGAAATCCGCCACTTCCTGCAGGTTATGAATCGCCGCCGCCTCGGTGATCTCGAACCAGAACCGCTCGATGGGCGCGTCTTTTTCGCTCAGCTTCTCGTAGATGAACTCCAGTAACGATTCGTCGTTGAGCGAATAGCCGGACAGGTTGATGCACACACCGCCCAGCTTGTCGGCGCCGGAATGCCTGTCCCGCAGGGCGTCCAGCATGTGCCCGACCACCCAGCGGTCCACCGCCTGCATCCGGTTGTAGCGTTCCGCCATGCGCACGAACTCGGCCGCCGTGATCAGCTTCCCCGTATCGTCGTACATGCTGATCAGGATTTCGTATTGGGTTGGCATGCGCGCTTCGGGATGCAGCGGGATGATCTTCTGGCAACGCAGCAGCACCTGTTCGTCGTCCAGGTTACCCAGCCCGGCAATGCGGGCAGCGATCTGTTCCTGCTGCGACTGCACCTCCGAATCCAGCCGGTAGGTGGCGATCTTGCCGTTGCCCTGCCGCTTGGCCTCCTTGGTCGCCTCGTCCGCCGCCCGCAACCAGCGCTCGGCGGTGACCAGCGCCGGCAATACCGGCACAATCCCGGCACAGGCGCTGATTCGATAGCGTCGGTCGTCAAAACTCAGGTCCAGCGCCTCGACGTCTTCGATCATGCCCCGGGCCAGGCCCTCGGCCTGATCTTCCGTACAGAGAAACGCAAACTCGTTACCGCCCAGGCGGGCCAGCGGCTGATCTTCCGCCACGTGCCGGCGCAGGCATTCGGCCACCCGCGCCAGGGTGTCGTCGCCGCGCTTGTAGCCGGCGGTGTCGTTCAGCAGCCGGAACTGACGCAGGTCGATTTCCACCAGGGCCAGCGGCGACTCCGTGGACCGGGACAAATGCTGTTCCAGGATACGTTCGAATTCCCGACGGGCCAGCAGGCCGGTGAGCTCGTCGTGGGTGGAGACCCAGGACAGCTGGTCGTATACCTGCTTCACCATACGATCGATGCTTTCGTCCACCAGCGGCCGTTCGTACTGGCTGTCCGGCACCAGGATGCCCTGCTGGAGCTGACGCGCCAGTGGTTCCAGCTCCAGCTCGACGACCCGCATCCCCTGGTGATTGACGAACACGAAGCGACTGAACTCCCGCGCTACCCAGACCAGGCGTACGTAGAATGGCTCCTTCGGATTCTCCTGGTTGCGCAGCCACTCGCCGGTCTGCAGGCGTTGAGCCCGGCCGATCCAGCGTTGCAGGCTGCGTTTCTGGCGTTCGCTGGCTTTGTCTTCGGGTGCCGGCTCCGGGCTTTCCGCTTTGGGGAAGTCCACCCATTCCGACGATTCCGGGCCACGCTTGACCAGGAAGGCTTTCAGCTCGTCCCGAATCTGGGCCGAGGGCATGTGGTTGCTGGAGATGGACGCCAACCCATCCTGAATCACCCGCAGCAGTTCCGGCAGGTTGACGTTGGCTTCGGGGTCTTCGCCGTAGGCCAGCAGGGAATCGAGCACCGACAGGTAATCCTGCCACAGCTGGCTGTCCGGACCCTGGCGAATCCACGTCAGCGACAGCAGATCGCGCCAGCCGCCATTAAGCATGCTGACCACCGCCTTGGGTATCCGCTTGCCGCCGAGACGCTGATCCAGCAACTCACTCACCGCGCGCTTGGCTTCGGACACCTTCTGGGCCCCTTCGGCGGCCGCGGTGACCCGCTCCACGTTGCGCCGGTAGACCAGGTTCTGGCGTTCGATCAGGTTGTCGAGATCGCCCTGAACGGTCTCGAACACCCGGGTGTCCTGCTCGAACTCGCTGACAATGCGCTGGATCATCTCATCCACCCGGCGCTGGACCACTGGATTGAGACGCCCCCCTTTCACGCCGAGCTGGGCCAGGCGGTTCATCACGCCCCGCACCGGACTGTTATGGTCATCGAAGAAAGCACGATCCCGCAGCACCACCTTGAGCACGGGCACTTCGAGCTGGCGCAGGTGGTGCCGTGCCGAGTCGTTCAGGCGCGGGCTGTCGACCACGCTGCGGAAGAACTGGTCCACCACATCCAGCGATTCCTGCTGTTCTTCGTCAAGCCCCACGTCACCACCGGCCCTGACCTTCTCGACCACCCGTTCGCGCAGGGATTCAGCGGGTTCGGCATCCGGTGTGTCAGCCTGGATCCGCTGCAGGCTCTGCAGCTCACGCTGGAACTCGCCGGCGGACAGAGGCCGGGCATTGACCGGGAAAGGCAGCGGTTGGGAATCACCCCGCTCCAGACGGCTGGCACTCAGGGTGGCCAGCAGGTTGCGGACGGTGGCGAAGGCATTCTGGGCACTGAGGGAATAGTTCCGGAAGCTGTCCCTCCCCCCTCGGGCACGGCTTTTCTCGGCTCCGGTGGGCGCGTCTGTCTTTTTCGCGGGCGTGGTGCCGGCTTTGGGCTCAGGCTCAGGCACCGGTTTTGGCTTGGGCGCCGGCTTGGGCTCCTCCTGGCGAGGTGCCCGATCACTGAGGTATTTGGTCAGGTCGAGGTCCGGCAGGATGCCATGCCGAATCAGGATCTGGTTCAGTTCCTGATACAGCGGTCCCAGTGCTTTGAGCACCACCTGTTCGAAGACCCGCAGGCACACCTTTTCCACCTCGCGACTGACCTTCAGGTGTTGCAGGCTGCCGTGGAAGGCTTCACAGACCAGCGACGGCCCCAGCGGATTATGGTGACCGGTGGCGTTGGACACGTTCAGCTTGTCCAGTCGCATGCGCAGTTGCAGCAGATCGCCCCGGTACATCGTATCGGCCTTGGTGACCATCACCTTGATGGTCAGCCAGTCCTCGAATTCCCCCTTATCGACCAGCGACAGTTCCGAGCCCGGCACGCCCTGGCGTTCCGGCTTGAGCGGCGACTCCAGGGCCAGCATCATCTGGTGCCAAACGGCGCGCTGGCGCGATCCCAACTGGCCGGCGGCATCCATCAGTTCGTTGGCCTGCTGATCGGAGCCTGCCTGCTGGGCCGCTTCCTTCAGCGCACTGACCATCCGCGGCAGGCATTCTGCCATCAACGGCTCGATATGATGGACCACCGACTTGGCGCACTGATGAAGGACAAACTGCACCCGCTCGCTGGGTGGCTTGAGGTGGGCACGCTCCTGTTCACGGTGGGCGCTGCACTGGGTGAGCATCGCATTGACCGCATCCGGGTTGGAGCGGGTAAAGGACACGCCAATCGCGCCCTCGATGAGGCGCGCAACACGCACGTGAAGGGCATGGGTACTGCGCCCGTCGGCGCCCCGGAAACGAACAACCAGCTCGTCGGGCTGCTGCTCGGACAAGACTCGTCGGACCCGGCGATCCGTATCGGCGGAGAACCGGATGAACAGGCCTTCCGCGCAAAAATCCGCAATCTGACAGGGCCACGTCTGTTCCGCAGTGGCCTGGAGTTGCGCGGCAAGCTTGATCGGTCGGCGAGGACTGGCGCGTCGTTCCATCAAATCCCTAAGATGCAATAGTAGAAGCAGAGGGCGTCCGGATTGCCCGAGCAGGGTACTCCGCCTGCCATGACATGCTTCACATCATGAAGCAATCGACCCATGATCCATTATAGTGTCTGGACAGTGGCCTGCCGCTCACATTGACAAGCTTTTACAAACCGGCGCTATTTCCGGTTCGGTCGCTCATTACGGACAGGATCCATCATGGGAAAGCTTAGCCAGATCTATCTATTCCTGCTACTGATCTTTGGCCTATCCGGCTGTAACTCCATCGCTTATTACCAGCAGGCCGCCAGCGGCCAGCTGTCCTTGCTCTGGCAGCGCCAACCCATCGACGAGGTCCTGGACGATCCACAAACTCCCCCCGCCCTGCGACACAAACTGACGTTGGCGCTGCAGGCCCGCGACTTTGCCCGGGATGATCTGGCCTTGCCCGTAGGCAACACCTTCTCTGATTACGTCGACCTGGATCAACCCTACGTCGTGTATAACCTCATGGTGGCACCGGAATTTTCTCTGGATCCCCATACCTGGTGCTACCCTTTCATCGGCTGCCAGTCCTATCGCGGCTACTTCCACCTGGACGACGCCCGGGCCGCCCGCAAACCCTACGCCGAACAGGGAAACGACACGTTCATTGGCGGGGTGACCGCCTACTCCACCCTGGGCTGGTTTGACGACCCCATCCACTCGGGCATGACCCGCCTGCCGGATGATCGGATGGTGGAGCTGATGTTCCACGAGCTGGCCCACAAGCTGGTCTATGTTTCCGACGACACCCGCTTTAACGAAAGCTTCGCCACGGCAGTGGAACTGGAGGGACTCAAGCGCTGGCTGCAGGCCACCGGCCAGCCGGAAAAATACCAGGAAGCCCAGGCCCGACTGGAGCGGCGCGCCCAGACGCTGGCGCTGATCGAGGACACGGCCAGCCACCTGAAAGCGTTGTACGCCCGGCAGGACGAGATGACCGAGGATGCCATGCGGGCACGCAAGGCCGCCGTACTGGAGGAACTGAAAGCCGCCTATCGCCGGCTTGAGGCCACCTGGCCGGAACCCGGGCCGCTGGGCGGCGTCATGGCCCACGTCAACAATGCGGTCCTGGGACTGTTCCGGCAGTACAACAGTGACGTGCCCGCCTTCCGTCAGTTACTGGCGGACAGCGGTGGGGATTTTCCGACGTTCTATCAGCGGGTCGAGACGCTGGCCGAGGCATCCCGGGCGTCCCGTCGGGAACAGCTCGACGCCCTGGATCAGCGCTGGCAACCCGTGGTGGCGGATTCAGTGGTCGATCAAACCAGCCACTAGAGCCGTTTGACGAACACCTTGGAGTTACGCTGGGTGTTGTAGCTGGCCAGCTTGGGCCCTGGCAGCGATTGCACGCTGGTGGATTCGAAACCACGCTCACGGAACCAGTGTTCGGTCTGCGTGGTGAGCACGAACAGACGCTCCAGGCCCCGGCTGCGCGCATTGCGCTCGACCACGGCGAGAATGTCGTCACCCCGGCCGGCCCGGCGGTAGGACGGATCGACGGCAAAGCAGGACAGCTCGCCCGACTTCTCCGCCGGATACTCGTAGAGCGCCGCGCAGCCGACGATGGTGCCGTCCCGTTCCACCACCGTGTAACGGTCCACTTCGGTCTCCAGCAGCTCCCGTGAGCGCCGCACCAGGATACCCTGCTCTTCCAGCGGCTGGATTAACTCGAGAATGCCGCCGATGTCTTCCACCCGGGCACTGCGGATCTGCTCGTAGTTGTCGTCGCTGACCAGTGTGCCGGAACCGTCCCGGGTGAACAGTTCCTGCAGTACGGCGCCATCGCGGGTGTAACTGATGATCTGGCTGCGCCGCACACCGCGCACGCAGGCCTCACAGGCGGCCCGCAACAGGTCCGCGGCATGACCTTCCAGATCGCCGTCCGCCAGCCGTTCCCGGGCCTGGCGCACGGTCAGTTCGCGAATCAGCTGGCCGGACTCGTCGAGCACGCCGTCCTCACCGGTGAAGATGATCAGCTTCTCGGCTTTCAGGGCCGAGGCCACCTGGCTGGCCACGTCCTCGTAGGACAGGTTGAAAATATCGCCGGTGGGTGAATACCCCAGCGGCGGCAACAGCACGATATGGCCCAGCCGCAGCAGGGTTTCAATGCCTTCCACATCGACCCGCCGCACCCGGCCGGTATAGCCGAAGTCCACGCCGTTGAGCACGCCCACCGGCCGCGCCGTGATCAGGTTGCCACTGCTCACGCGGATGCGGGCCCCGTGCATGGGCGAGTTGATCAGCCCCATGGACAGCCGGCTTTCCAGATGCGCACGCAGGGCGCCGACCGCTTCCATCACCAGCGGCAACTGATCTTCCGGGGTCACCCGCAGGCCATCGTGGAAACGGGAGTCCAGGCCGGCCTGGTCGAAGCGCTGCTGGATCTGCGGGCGGGCGCCAAAGGTCACCACCAGCTTGACGCCCAGACTGCTCAGCAGGGTGATGTCGTGGATGATGTTGATCAGGTTCTCGTGGGCGAGCGCCTCCCCGCCCAGGGTCAGGACAACGGTTCGCCCCCGATGGGCATTGATGTAGGGGGATGAATGGCGGAATCCGTGCAGCCAGTCATTCGATTTCAAACGCGTTGTCTCCCTTGGGGTTCATGATCGGGTTATTGGTGGTCGTCCAGACAGAAATGCTGGATCAGTCGGCTGAGGATATTCACGGCCGGCTTTACCTGCGAGAGGTCCAGGTATTCATCGGGCTGGTGCGCCTGGTCGATGTGTCCCGGTCCCATCACCAGCGTTTCCATACCCAGCTTCTGCAGCCACGGCGCTTCGGTGGCAAACGCCACCGCTTCAGCGGTGTGGCCGGTCAGCCGTTCACAGACCTTCACCAGTTCGGCGTCCGCCGAGGTCTCGAACGGCGGCACGCCATCGAACAAGGGCTCGAAGCGCAGGCCCAGCTCGCGGCTGCGAGCCTCTGGTTCGACCTGATCCAGGATGGCCTGGCGCAGGGTATCCATATCCATCCCCGGCAGTGGCCGCAGATCGAAATGCAGTTCACAGTTGGCGCAAATCCGGTTTGGATTATCGCCGCCATGGATACAGCCCAGATTCAGGGTGGGCACTTGCACCTTGAAGTTGGGGTTCTGGTAGCGGGCCTGCCAATCGCTACGCAGCGCCAGCAATTGACTGATGGCGGCGTGCATGCCTTCCATCGCGTTGCGGCCCAGCGAGGGATCCGAGGAGTGGCCGGACTGCCCTTCGAACACCAGCCGTTCCATCATGATGCCTTTGTGCATGCGCACCGGTTTCAATCCCGTGGGCTCGCCGATGACCGCGTATCGCCCCTTGGGCCGACCGGCCTCCGCCAGCGCCCGGGCGCCGTTCATGGAACTTTCCTCGTCGGCGGTGGCCAGCACAATCAGGGGTTGGCGCAAGGGCTGGTCGGCCATCTTTCGCACGGCATCAATCACCAGCGCGAAGAAGCCCTTCATGTCGCAGGTGCCCAGACCGTACCAGCGGTCATCCCGCTCGGTCAGTTTAAACGGATCACTCTGCCAGCGTTGGTCATCAAACGGGACGGTATCGGTGTGGCCCGACAAGACCAGTCCGCCCGGACCACTGCCGAGTGTGGCGATCAGGTTGAACTTACCGGGCATGCCCGGCACCGGCATGATCTCGACCGCAAAACCCAGCGGCTCCAGCCACTCGGCCAGGGTATTCACCACGGCTTCGTTGCTGTGATCCCATTCCGGCGAGGCGCTGCTGATTGAGGGGATCGAGATCAGGCGCTCCAGCATCTCCTGGATGCCCGGCATATTGGCGTTACGGCTGGTGCTGCTCACTGTCATGGGGCTCGGTCCCGGCATCATCGGTGGTCGTTGGCATCGCCGCCTGGAGCGGGGACGCCGCCTCGGTCTCGGGCGCCGGCTCGATGCCGACATCGCCCGTACGACGCCATACTTCGAACAGTGTAATGGCTGATCGGGCCAGTGGATAGGCAACCTCGCCGCCATCCACGGTGCGCGTGACCTCAAGCCGTTTATCGGTCACTTTGGACAGGCGACCGTCCACCACGCGACCGCTTTTCAGGGTCACCCGTACGCGCCGGTCCGGCCAGCGCACCGCTTGCCTGGGATCGGCCGGTCGGAACGCCGGGCCGTCGGTCGCGGCCTCGTTGTCGGAACGCCCGGACTGGGGGAGCACCGCCGGCTGGGCCTGAGGACGCTGCAAATAGCGGACAAACAGATCGGGCACCCGGGCGCCGTTGTAAAACACATCAAAGCTGCCCAACGTCGGATCGACCGCCCCGTCGCCGGCAGGCCGGTTGCGCTCGGGCAGACCCAGCAGCGGTTCACCGGCGGCCAGTGTCGCCTTGAGCTCACCGCCATCACGCAACCAGACCTTGTAGAGGGCCCGCAGCTGGTCGCTGGGCTGGTACCCGGTGACCTGCAGCTGCTCACTGAACACCCGCGTGGCCTGTTCGGCCCAGTCTTCCGGCCCCACATCCACGGCCCGGGCGCAATAGGCGGCAAGGCGGCGCATAAATCCGCCGTCGCGCAATTCCACATCCACCGGGCCACTGTAGCCCGGCAGGTTGCCGTCTTCGTCCAGCGTACGGTCCAGGCGTAATCCCGGCAGCCGGATTTCGACGCTGCCCAGTTTGCCCGCCTGGAGATCGATCTTCAGGCCACCGGTGTCGTCCAGCATGTTGTCCTGTTCAATCCTGAGATCGCCGGCCACCTGGCTCACCCCCATCGACATCAGGGTGGACAGGCCCAATGCGCCGGTTCCGCAGGGGATGTTGATCAGACCGGCGTTGATGGCCGCATTGCCCGGGCCGGCCCAGTCGCGGATCAGGGGAGACGCCAGCTGCAGGTGCAGGTTTTCGGCGCGCAGGGTCCAGTGGCCGGGCAGCGGACCTCCGCCGAGGGCATCCATCAGCTCCGGCACGGCATCCGCCGAAAAGGTCACGCGGGTCGCCCGCAGCGGCTGATTCAACAGGAAGGGTTGATATTCCAGGTCATAGACCGAGATGTGGCCCGACAGGCTTGAGCCAATCCGGCCCCACTTGAGTACGCCCTGCTTCTCAAGCGCATCATGGGCCTGTTCCAGCAGGCTGTGCACCTGGTACCAGGCCGCTCCCTTGAAGCCGATATACGCCAATAGAAGAAGACAAACCAGGGACAACAACAGCTTTTTCATGCCAACGACTCTTTGGGCCTAACCAGGAACACACAGGACATCAGACTGTCGCAGGTCCTATACTTTGGCAAGGACATCGCGCAAAAAACCGGGGGCCGGCGCCTCGTCAGGCCACTGCCCGGTTTGCCAACCAGACACCACTGCAGGCGGGACGCCGTCCATGACACACAACCACGAACGCGCCTATATCCGGCACCCGGCCGACATTCCCCTGGAGGTGTCGCCCGCCAGTCAGACGGTCTGTGCCGGGGCGATCCGCAATCTCAGCCGGGGCGGCCTGTCGTTTTCCTGCGCCGTGCCCTACTCCCCCGGCCAGGATGTGGACCTGGTGATTCGCTGCTGCCCCAACCCATTGGAAGTCCGCGGCCAGGTGGTCTGGTGCGAACCCAAGGACGGCGGCTTCGAAGTCGGCATCGCCTTCTACAGTCCCGGCGATGCCTATCAGGTCCGGATGGTCGAGCAGATCTGCCAGATTGAACAGTACCGCCGGGACATGCTGGCCCGGGAGGGCCGCGACCTGAGCATTGACCAGGCCGCGCGGGAATGGATCGAGCGCTACGCGCACCAGTTTGCCCAGGGCGACTGGTCCGATGAATAGCCGACCGATCAGTTGCGGGAAATCAGTGTCCCCACGCCCTCATCGGTAAAGATTTCCAGCAGCGTGGCATGGGCCACCCGGCCATCGATGATGTGGGACGATGCCACGCCGTTCTCCACCGCACTCAGGGCGCAACGAATCTTGGGCAGCATGCCGCCGTGGATGGTGCCGTCCTCGATCAGGTCATTGACCTGCTTGGCCTTGAGGCCGGTCAGCACCTTGCCTTCCTTGCTCTTCAGGCCGGACACGTTGGTCAGCAGGATCAGCTTCTCCGCATCCAGCGCCTCGGCCACCTTGCCAGCTACCAGATCGGCGTTGATGTTGTAGGAGGTGCCGTCACGGCCGACGCCGATCGGCGCGATGACCGGAATCACGTTGCTGCGGGTCAGCAGGTTGATCACCTCGGTGTTGACCGCCTCCACCTCGCCCACATGGCCGATGTCGATGATTTCGGTGCGGGTCACTTCCGGCGACCGGTCGACCACTTCCAGCTTGCGCGCCCGGATCAGGCTGGCGTCCTTACCGGTCAGGCCGATGGCGGTGCCGCCGTGCTGGTTGATCAGCGACACGATCTGCTTGTTGACCTGACCACCCAGCACCATTTCCACCACGTCCATGGTTTCGCTGTCGGTGACGCGCATGCCGTTGACGAAACGGGAGTTGATGTTGAGCCGTTCCAGCAGGTCGCCAATTTGCGGGCCGCCGCCGTGGACCACGATCGGGTTAATGCCGACGGTCTTCATCAACACCATGTCCCGGGCGAAGCTGCTTTTCAGGTCTTCGTTCTCCATGGCATTACCACCGTACTTGACCACCACGGTCTTGCCGGTAAAACGCTGGATGTAAGGCAGGCCCTTGCTCAGTACCGAGGCCACCTGCATTGCGGTATCACGATCCAATGCCATGGAATTCAACCTTATTGCGCTGCGGGAAATGCGCCGGCGCCTAACGGCCGGCGTCACAGGGTTTGTAGGGCACTATTGTAAACCCCGGCTGCGGCGACGCAATGGTCCGCAGCCGGGTACGCGGTCAGAACTCGGGAACCACGTCCGGCGCGACCTTCAGCAACTGCTCGCGGAAAACGGTCTTGATGCGCTCCAGCGCCTCGTCCGACTCTGCTTCGAAGCGCAGCACCAGTACCGGAGTGGTGTTGGAGGCCCGGCACAGGCCCCAGCCATCCGGGTAATCGACCCGTACACCGTCGATGTTGGACACGCTGCCGTCGCCGAAATCCCCCTCGGCGCTGAGCTTGTCCACAATGGCGAACTTGTTCTCGTCGGTGACGGTGACGTTCAGTTCCGGCGTGCTGATGTCCTCGGGGAATTCGGCAAAGACGTCATCGCTGTCCCGATCTTCCACGCCCAGGATTTCCAGCAGCCGGGCCGCTGCATAGAGGCCGTCGTCAAAGCCCAGCCAGCGCTCCTTGAAAAAGATATGACCGGACATTTCCCCGGCCAGCAGGGCACCGGTCTCTTTCATCTTGGCTTTCATCAGGGAGTGGCCGGTTTTCCACATGATCGGCCGGCCGCCCGCTTCGTTGATCACCGAAGCCAGCCGGCGCGTGCATTTCACGTCGTAGAGGATGTCCGAGCCGGGGTTGCGCGAGACCACGTCCCGGGCAAACAGCATCAGCAGGCGATCCGGCCAGATCACCTTGCCGGTGTTGGTCACCACGCCAAGACGATCGCCATCGCCGTCAAAGGCCAGACCGATATCCGCCTTCTCGGACGTCACTTTCTCGATCAGGCTTTGCAGGTTCTCGGGCTTGCCTGGATCCGGATGGTGATTGGGGAAGTTGCCGTCCACTTCGCAGAACATCGGAATGACGTCACAACCCAGCTCTTCCACCAGGATCGGCGCCAGTTCCCCGGCGATGCCGTTGCCGGCGTCCAGCACCACCCGCAACGGTGCTGCCACGGCAATATCACCGACGATGCGATCCAGGTAAGGTCGGCGTACGTCCTGCTCGGAATACTGGCCCTGACCCTGGACCAGGTCGCCGGTCTGGATGCGGGTAAACAGCTTCTGGATGTCGTCGCCGGACAGGGTGTCCTGCGCCAGCATCATCTTCAGGCCGTTGTAGTTGGCCGGGTTGTGGCTGCCGGTCACCATCACGCCGGAACCGGTACCCAGCTCGTGGGTGGCGAAATACAGCACCGGGGTCGGCACGGCGCCGATATTGATCACGTTACAGCCGGTGCTCATGATGCCGCGGGCCAGCGCATCCGCCAGCTCCGGGCTGGAATGGCGGCCGTCGTAGCCGATGCAGATGTCGGTCACCTGGCGGCTCTGCGCCTCGCTGCCGATAGCCCGGCCAATTTCATGCACCACCTGGCCGTCGAGGGTTTCACCAACGATGCCGCGGATGTCATAGGCGCGGAAAATGGAGGGCGAAATCTCGACCGAGACCGCCGGAGTCTCCTCCACCGCAAACGGATCCTCGCCGTCGCTGCCGCCGCCCAGGCCGAGAACGTCCTCGTCGCTGTCGAGCATGTCGATGTCGAGCATGTCGTTTTCCTCGAACAGCGGCTCATCGCTGCCCTTGGCCTTGGCGGCCGGTCCCGACGCCGGCGCGGATTTACGTGCCGCCTGTTTGGCGGAGTCCTCGGCCTTGGCAATCCGCTTGTCCACCGCCTGCGCCAGACGGCCCAGCACTTCACCGATCGAGGCCACCAGATCCCACTTATAGGTCGGCGCCTTGATTCGCTCGCCGGCGAAGGCCTTGTGGGCCCACTGGATCAGGCCGGCCGCATCACGCCGCAGATCGGAACGGGCCTGCCCCAGCAGCACCCACACCAGGATCATGGCAATCACGGACGGCACCACCACCACGATCAGCGACAGGATCGGATCCACCAGCGGATTCAGGTCGCGCTGGGGCTTGAATTCCACTGACCAGTTGGGAGAGGACAAGGTGCGGCTGATCGCCTGTCCGCCGCCACTGCCACTGGCGGCCACCGTCTTGCTGCTGCCGGAGACGCTCTGGACCAGCGCCAGTTGGCCTCCCAGTTCGGCATCGCTCGCAGCCAGCGTCGGTGTAATGACAGACGGATCGAACACCACCAGCAGGGTGCCCTTGACCGCCTGGCTGCCGGGATCGGTGACCGGCGCGGCAAACTGGATATACCACTTGCCGTCCCGTGGGAAGGCATCGGGATGCACCTTGCGCCCGGATTCCGCCTGCTTGGCCAGATCCAGGTTGACGAAGCTCAACTCGAAGCCCTGACCGGGCTGACGGTTGATCTCGCCGTAAGGAAACAGGAACGCCGCCTGGGTTCCGGGCAGCATCTGCTTCAGATCCCCCAGCACCTGCGACCTATCAGCGTTTCCTTCCAGTGCCTGGCGCACATGCCCCTGGCGCGAGTAGCCCATGACCACCTGTTCCAGCAGGGCCAAGCGCTGGTCGATGCGCGTCTTGGCGATGTCGGCCGCGTGTTCGGCGCGCAGCGTGTGGCGCTCCGACTGGGCCGGCATGAGGACCAGATAATACAGGAGTGCAGCGGCGGCAATCCCCGCCAGCAGGACGATGGCCGCCTGCTGGCCGGCGACGCTCGCCAGCCCCTTCAGACTGGGCCCCTTACCTGCTTTGGGGGCCTTGTCTTTCTTGCTTTTTCCTTTTGGCTGCGCTGCCTCGTTCTCGGCGTCTGCTGTCTTCTTTTTGCCAAGCTTCATAGTTATCCCATTGTTCTTCTTGAATCCTGATGTAGCCAGTATAGATCGCTGGTCGCCACCTGCTTCGGCAACCGCACCTTCTATGCCGTTCCGGTCGACCCGAATCCACCGTCCCCGCGATGGCTGGCATCAAAATCGTCCACGATTTCGAAGTCGCCCTGGACCACCGGCACCAGCACCAACTGGGCCACCCGCTCGCCGGGTTCGATGGTGAAGGAGGTCTGGCCACGGTTCCAGCAGGAGACCATCAGTTCGCCCTGGTAATCGGAATCGATCAGCCCCACGAGGTTACCCAGTACGATGCCGTGTTTGTGCCCCAATCCAGAGCGCGGCAGGATCATCGCCGCCAGGGACGGATCACCGATGTGCAGCGCCAGGCCGGTCTTCAGCAGCGTCGTGTCGCCCGGCTCAAGGGTCAGCGGATCGTCCAGGCAGGCCCGCAGATCCAGGCCGGCAGAGCCTTCGGTGGCGTAGGTGGGCATCGGGATGTCGCGGCCGATGCGTTCGTCGAGGATGCGAACCTGGAAGGTCTGTCGGGTCATGCAGTACACCTTAATCTGTCATTCGTTAAAGATTGGAGTCAGTGGAAAAAGCGCGTTGGGCGATCAGGCTGAGCAGGTCCCGTGCCAGGGCCTGCTTGCTGGCCGGTTCGAAGGTACGGCTGTCGGTATCCCAGAACACGGTGACGGCGTTGTGGTCGCTGTTGAAACCCAGACCCGGGCGCGAGACGTCGTTGGCGACGATCATGTCCAGATGCTTGCGCGCCATCTTGTCTCGGGCGTAATGCTCGACATCGCGGGTTTCGGCGGCAAAGCCGACGGTGAAGGGCTTGTCGGCGCGGGCGGCAATGGTCGCCAGGGTGTCCGGGTTGCGCACCAGGGACAGACTCATGCTGTCGCGGGATTTCTTGATCTTGTCGCCGGCGCAGGTTTCCGGCCGGTAATCGGCAACCGCGGCGGTGGCGATGAACAGATCGCAACCGGCTGTCACAGCCGCTTCCGCGGTCTTCAGCATTTCCTCGGCGGTGATCACCGATTCCCGGCGCACGCCGGCCGGACAGTCGAGGGTAACCGGGCCGCTGACCAGCACCACCTCGGCGCCTGCGTCACGGGCCGCGCTGGCCAGGGCATAACCCATCTTGCCGGAGCTGTGGTTGGTGATGTAGCGCACCGGGTCAATCGGCTCCCGGGTGGGTCCGGCGGTAATCACCACACGCCTGCCGGCCAGGGGCTTCGGGCCATCCAGGCGGTCCAGCAAGCGACCGGCCAGGGCGTCCGGCTCCAGCATGCGACCGGGGCCCACATCGCCACAGGCCTGATCACCGGCATCCGGCCCCCAAAGCTCCACCTGCGGATCGTCCGCCAGCAAGCGGGCATTGCGCTGGGTCCGGCCGTTGCTCCACATGGCCTGGTTCATGGCAGGCGCCAGGATGATCGGCGCGGTTGTGGCACAACAGACGGTCGTCAACAGATCGTCCGCCATGCCCTGGGCCAGACGGGCCATGAAGTCGGCGGAGGCAGGCGCCACCATCACCATATCGGCCCACTTGGCCAGCTCGATATGGCCCATGCCGGCTTCTGCTTCGGGGTCCAGTAACGACATGCGCACCGGCTCGCCGCTGAGGGCCTGGAAGGTCAGCGGCGTCATAAACGCTTCGGCGCCGTGCGTCATGACCACCTGCACCGCGTGTCCGGCCTTTTTCAGCAGCCGCACCAGTTCGGCAGATTTGTACGCCGCAATACCGCCTGTCACGCCCAGCAGGATGTTTTTCTGCGCCATGCCCTCTCCCATCTCGTTCCGGTCCACACAACGGGGCCATCATAAACGCCATAAGATAGCACCACAGGCACCCTCCCGACAGCCCGGCGACCATGGTAAGCTGCCCCGCGGCGACGGATTCGCCCACTGCATCTATAAGGAAGCCACAGCGCCCCGATATTCATCACACGGCCCCCGCTGGCGTGCCGTTGTGGTCCGGGGACGCATTGACCCGGAGGGAATCGGGATGACCACACCAACCGCCTGGCCGACGGATGAACGGCCCCGTGAGCGTCTGCTCAAGCACGGCCCTGGCAGTCTCAGCGATGCCGAGTTGCTCGCCATTTTCCTGCGAACCGGTACCACCGGCCAGCCCGTGATGGACCTTTCGCGGTCGCTGCTCAATGATTTTGGCAGTCTGCGGGAGCTGATGACCGCCTCCGCCAATCGGTTCTGCCAGATCCGCGGCCTGGGCACCGCCAAATACGCCCAGGTCCAGGCCGCCATGGAGATGGCCCGGCGGGTTCTCGATGCGCCCCTGCACCAGGGCGATCCGCTGCGCTCGCCGGAGGACACTCGCCGCTACCTCAGCAGCCGGCTGGGCCACTATCCCCATGAAGTCTTTGCCGGCCTGTTTCTGGACAATCGCCATCGCATCATCCGGTATGAGGAGCTGTTCCGCGGCACCATCGACGGCGCGGCCGTCTACCCGCGAGAAGTGGTCCGCCAGGCCCTGGATCACAATGCAGCGGCGGTGATTTTCGCCCATAATCACCCCTCCGGCGTGGCCGAACCCAGCCAGGCCGATATCAGCCTGACCCGTCGCCTGTCCGACGCGCTGCAGTTGCTGGATATCCGGGTGCTGGATCACATGGTGGTGGGCCATGGCGAGGTGGTGTCGCTGGCCGAACGGGGCCTCCTGTAAAGCGCCATACAGACGACAAAACGCCGTCATTCAGCCCCCCATATGAGTAATGCCCGAAAAAACTGGCCAAATTCCCAACAATTTTTTGCGTTGGCCTGGGCATTCTGGTATAAAAGCGTCCCTTTCTGGCGGCGTCTGGCGAGCACCCAGAGGCGCGAAATAACGAATTCTGTATTTCAGGACTTAAGAGCTCAGGTCGGAGGCAAACATGTCCAGAGTCTGTCAGGTTACCGGTAAGCGGCCGGTCACCGGTAATAACGTATCTCACGCGATGAACCACACCAAGCGTCGTTTTCTGCCGAATCTGCAGAACCATCGCTTTTGGGTAGAAACTGAAAAGCGCTTTGTGAAGCTGCGCGTCTCTACCAAAGGTATGCGTATCATCGACAAAAAAGGCATTGACGCTGTGCTGGCCGACCTTCGTGCCCGCGGCGAGAAGGTATAAGGAGCCGCATCATGCGCGAGAAGATCAAGCTGGTATCATCTGCAGGTACGGGTCACTTCTACACGACCCACAAAAACAAGCGCAACACGCCTGAGAAAATCGAGATCAAGAAGTACGATCCGGTTGTTCGCAAGCACGTTGCCTACAAGGAAGCCAAGATCAAGTAATCTTGATCCGCTTTCGAAAAAGCCGACGCTCACCTCGTGACCGTCGGCTTTTTTGTGCCTGTTTGACCGGTAACCGATTCAGAGGGGCTTCAGAATTTCGCGACGTAGCCGGACGGCAGGGCGATGTCCATGGCGATGGGCAGATGATCGGAGACCGGGTGGTTGATGACTTCGGCGCGCCGGATTTCCAGCGAGGGGCTCACGAGAATGTGGTCAAGCGCCCGCTCGGGCCGCCAGCTGGGGAAACTGTGGGCGGTTTCCGGCAGCGGCACCAGGTCGGTTTCCGAGAGCGGCGTGTTGCCCAGCAATTGCTCGGCGTGATTGTTCATATCGCCCATGAGGACCACGTGCTGGTACTCGCCAATCAGGTCGCGCACAAAACCCAGCTGTCGATTCTGGGCCTGGGCACTCAGGGACAGGTGCATCATTACCAGCACCAGGGGATCGTTGGGGTCGCCGTAGCGAGCAACGATAGCACCCCGCCCGGGAATCAGGCCGGGCAATTTGTACTCGGTGACATCCAGCGGTCGGTAGCGGCTGAGCAAACCGTTGCTGTGCTGGGCCAGTCGACCGAGGTTACGATTGAGCTGCTGATACCAGTAAGGAATGCCGCTGGCTTCGGCCAGGTACTGCACCTGGTTAATGAAGCCACTGCGCAGACTGCCGCCGTCACACTCCTGCAGCGCCACCACATCGTAATTGCGCAGCAGTTGGGAAATCTTGTCCAGATTCTCGATGCGCCGACGGTGGGGCAGGATGTGTTGCCAGCTGCGCGTGAAGTAATGACGGTAGGATGAGGTGCTGATACCCACCTGGATATTGTAGGTCAGCAGACGGATATGCCGGTGTGGCTCGAAATCGGGCACGTGTTCGGTGCCGGAACAGGCGCCGACACTGGCGCTCCGAACCGGCGCATTACCGATCAACTCGTTGAGCTGTTTGCGAATTCGCTCGTACATGCCCTGCTGACCTTCGAACCGCCCGCGACAAGGCGTTACTGCGCGTTGCGCTCCTTGTCGACCAGGTAGTCGATCACCTTGATCATGTTCTCGTGACTGCCAGCCATGGATGCGCTGACTTTGTACTTCCCATTGACAATGATAGTCGGAACACCGGTGATCCGTGCACCCCGAACATAGGCCTCAGCCTGCTGCATTTTGGCATTCACGCCGAAGCTGTTGAATGTCTTCAGGAACGCGTCCTTGTCCACACCGTGGTCAGCCAGGAAGTCAGCAATCTTTTCGCCGTTGTTGAGACGTTTGTGGTCCCGCGCCAGGGCATCAAACAGCAGATCGTGCGTCTTGTCGAACACGCCCATGGCCTTGGTGGTGTAGAAAGCACGGGCGTGGACATCCCAGGTCCGCCCCAGAGCCGCCGGCACCAGTACAAAATCGACATCATCCGCCTTCTTCGAGGCCCAGTCTTCGATCAGGGGCTTGAACGCGTAGCAGTGGGGGCAGCCATACCAGAAGACTTCGGTGACTTCGATGTGGTCGGGATTTTGGGTAGGCAGCGGTGAGCTCAGCCGTTCGTAATCCTGACCTTCCTGAAACTGTGCCGCCTGGGCGGTGGCCGCCAGCGGCAGGAGAAGCAGCGCACAAAGCCAGCCTTTCCAGAATGTCGACATTATTCACTCCTATCGTTGTCGTCGCAGGGGCTTGTGACCTCAAACCTGCGGGAAAGTTCGCCACGCGCCGCAGCACGGACTGGTATGAATGGGTGGCATTATTACGGCTCAGCGGCGGGTACGCAACGTCGCGACCCGAAACAGAAAACCCCCGCCGAAGCGAGGGTTCCCAGTGATGCGATCGCCAGAACCCGATCAGTGCAGGCCGGAGACGTAACTGGCGACGGCGGCCATCTCTTCTTCGGTGAGTCGGGAAGCCACGTCCATCATGATCTGGCTCATGGCGCCGGTGCTGCGATCGCCAGTCCGGTAGGCCTTGAGCTGCTTGATCACATAGTCCGGGTGCTGCCCGCTCAGACGCGGGAAACCGCCCGGCTCGTTGCCCAGGCCCTGGGGATTGTGGCAGCCGGCACAGGCCGGCACGCCGCTGGCCAGGTTGCCGCCGCGATAGAGTTGCTCGCCTTTCTTGACCAGATCCGGATTGGCCTTGCCGATCGGCGTCTGCTGCTGGTCGAAATAGGCCGCCAGATCCTGCAGGTCCTTGTCCGACAGATTGGCGAGCAGACCGGTCATTTCCGGGATCTGCCGTTCGCCCGCCTTGATGTGCTGAAGTTGCTTGTAGAGGTAGGTTTCGCCGAGCCCGGCCAGCTTGGGGTAAACCGGCTGCACGGGCTGTGCGCCATTCTGGCCGTGGCAGCCGGCACAGACCGCCGCATTGGACTGACCGGCCTGAGGGTCACCGGCACCGTACGCCGCCGTTGTCAGAGCCACGCCCAGGCCCAGAACGATCCCTGTGATCCGTTTTTTCATGCTCGCCCCGCTCTCTCAATCAGAAATCCCGTGGAGCTTCAGAAAGTCTCCCGGATGCTTTCCGCCCGAACGCACCCAGATGCTCCTTTGTTTCTTGTCATAGCAGTGCTTCCGCCGGAGCGCCAGCCCCGCCGTTCCCACTGAACTGGTGTGATACTATACATTAGTTGCTGGAACCGCACCGTTCAATTCCTTAGTGAAGCTAACGAATTCGAACCGGGAATCGCGCTCCAACCTGTCCATTCACTGTTGACCGGAAACCCTCTGATCGTGTCTGACTCCGCTTCTCCCGGCACCGCCGAGCTCAAGCCCATTGCCTATAACAGCGCCCGCTTCCTGACCAGCGCCTCCCGGGTGGCGGAATGCCCGCCCGATGACGGCAGCGAGGTGGCGTTTGCCGGCCGCTCCAACGCCGGCAAGTCCAGTGCCATCAACGCCATTACGGTCAACAGCAAGCTGGCTCGCACCAGTAAGACGCCGGGCCGCACGCGGCTGATCAACTTCTTCTCGCTCAACCGCCCGGGCTGCCGGCTGGTGGACCTGCCGGGTTATGGCTACGCCAAGGTGGCGAAAGAGATGCAGGAGGACTGGCAAAAGCACCTGGACGACTACCTGTCCCGTCGCGAAAGCCTGAGGGGCCTGGTGCTGGTGATGGACATTCGCCACCCACTGCAGGATTTTGACCGGATGATGATCGAGTGGTGCGAGCAGAGCCAGCTGCCACTGATGATCCTGGCCACCAAGGCGGACAAGCTGAAATCGGGACAGGCCAAACAGGCGATGCTGAAGATTCGAAAGGCGCTGGAAGGGGTGAACTGCCTGGAGCATCTGGTTCAGTTCTCGGCCATGAAAAAGCAGGGCCTGGACCAGGCCCGTAATGCCCTGACGGACTGGCTGGAAGCGGAAGAGCAACCCATCACTGTCGCGCCCTGAGGCCACAAAAAAAAGCTCCCGGCTTGCAGGAGCCGGGAGAACGTCAGGGTTTTGCTTTCAGCTAAAACCTGAGCTTGGCGCTCAGGAAGACGCAACCAGTAATCCGTTCTGGTCCACGTCCGATAACTGAGACCGGATGTTCTCCCGTTAGTTCCTTGCCTTTTGCACCTATTTCATCCGTGAAAACCCGCATAACACTCCGTTTTCTTCCCCCGCACCGATCAGTTCGGGCCGATAGCGCTCCCGGATGGCCATCACATCCTCCCGGTAGGCATCCCGCAGGTACGGCATTTCCAGGGTCAGCACCTGGAAAATGCCCTGTTTGAGCTGTTCCCGGGTGATGCTGTCGGTGCTGTCGCCGGCGTGGGCGGTTTTCAGGAACGCCATCCAGTTGGTGATCACCAGCCAGACATTCAGGGACATGGCGTCTTTCAGCTCGTCGGCCTGGGCCTCGAACAGACCACCGTCGGTCAGACCGGAGAAGATCTGCTTGATGGCCGCCAGGCAACGGCCGGTGAATAGACGGTAGTCCTCCCGCAGACGGGCGTCATTGTCCAGCAGGAACTCCAGGTCCCGGTGCAGGAAGCGGTAGCTCCAGAGGCCGTCGAACACGGACTCCAGGTAGAACATCATGTCGTCCAGGCCCAATGGCCGGTCGTCGGGAATCTCCAGGTAGTAGTCCACCAGCTTTTCGTATTCCTGGAAAATCTCGTAGATGATGTCCGACTTGTTGCGGAAGTGGTAATAGAGGTTGCCCGGCGATATGCCCAGATGGGCGGCAATGTGATTGGTGGTGGTGTTGCGCTCACCCCGCTCGTTGAACAGGTCCAGACTGGTTAAGAGAATCTTGTCGCGTGTTTTCATGAAGCAGGCTTGTTGTTGTGTATGAACCGCACCGGTTTTCGACATTCATCCTATGCCGGAGGCGCCGGATAACACATTGGCCCAAGCGGCCAGATGAGATCCTTGACTCACTAGAGTATATACTCTAATAATACCCTCAAACACAAATCGAACAATTATTGATCACCCCGAACAGCCTCAACGTACTTTTTACGCAGAACCGCGTTCAGACCGCGGACATCCGGCTCCGACCGGACAGGCATCGGGCCCCTGAGGCGAGGAGAGTCACCATGACCGCAAGCGTCGTTCATCTGACCGAAAGCAAAAAGCAGATCCAGCAAACCACACGGTTGTTCGAGGAGCAGCGCCGGGCATTCCGCCGTAATGCCTACCCGTCGTTGACCGAGCGCAAGGAAAACCTGAAACGACTCAAGCGCCTGCTGCTGGCCAACGAGGATCGACTGATTGCGGCCATCGACGAAGACTTCAGCTGCCGGTCCGCCGACGAGACCAAGATCGCCGAGCTGATGCCCGCCGTCCAGGGTATCAACTACGCCCTCAAGAACCTCGGCGACTGGATGAAGCCGTCCAAGCGCCATGTGTCGGTCCTGTTCCAACCCGCCAGCAACAAGGTGGTCTACCAGCCGGTTGGCGTCGTGGGCATCGTCGTGCCCTGGAACTATCCGCTGCTGCTGTCGATCGGTCCCATGACCGCGGCATTGGCCGCCGGCAACCGGGTGATGGTGAAAATGTCGGAATTCACCCCGCACTTCTCGGCCCTGATCAAGCAGCTGATTGAAGACAAATTTCCACAGGACCTGATCAGCATCATCAACGGCGAGGCCGACGTGGCCGCGGACTTCACGGCCCGCCCGTTCGATCACCTGCTGTTCACCGGCTCCACGGCCGTCGGTCGCCATGTGATGCGCGCCGCCGCCGAGAACCTGACCCCGGTCACCCTGGAGCTGGGCGGCAAGTCGCCGGCCATCATCTCCAACGACGTGCCCATGCGCGACGCCACCGAACGATTAGCCTTCGGCAAAGCCGTCAATGCCGGCCAGACCTGCGTCGCGCCGGACTACGTGCTGTGCCCGGCGGATCGCCTGCAGGCCTTCGTCGACGAATTCCGCACCCGGTTTGCCGACATGTACCCCACCCTGCGGGACAACAACGACTACACCGCCATCATCAACGAACGCCAGTACGAGCGCCTGGTGCGCTACATCGACGACGCCCGCAACAAGGGCGCCAAGGTCATTGAGGTCAACCCGGCGGCGGAAAGCCTGGGCGACGGCACCCGCAAGCTGCCGATGCACCTGGTCCTGAACCCCACCGACGACATGCTGGTGATGCAGGAGGAGATCTTTGGCCCTATCCTGCCGGTGGTGACCTACGGCAGCATCGACGAGGCGCTGGACTTCATCAACGACCGGCCGCGTCCGTTGGCGCTGTACTACTTCGGCTACGACCGGGACGCCCAGGACCATGTGGTCGCCAACACCCACGCCGGCGGCATGTGCATCAACGACACGCTCATGCATGTGGCCCAGGACGACCTGCCGTTCGGCGGCATCGGCGAATCCGGCATGGGGCACTACCACGGCAAGGAAGGCTTCCTGACCTTCTCTCATGGCAAGTCCGTCTACGGGCGCCAGAAGCTGAACAGCGGCCGCTTTGTCTACCCGCCCTACAACACACCGTTCCACAAGATGGTGTACCGGATGTTTATCCGCTAGGACTCGCCCGATAACGCCCGGGGCGCTGATTGACACCCCGGGCGATGGATCGCCCCATCCTGTGCCATCAAGGTGCTGCCTGCGCCGGATTTGAACATGCCTGTAGAGTCGGGCTACTATCGCGCAGCATTACCGTCAGCGAGGGCATGCCATGAACACTGTTGTCTATCCCGGGACCTTTGACCCGGTCACCAACGGCCACGTCGACCTGATCGCCCGGGCCTCGCGGCTGTTCGATACCGTGATCGTCGCGGTCGCCGCCAGCACCAAGAAGAATCCCCTGCTGTCCCTGGAGGAACGGATCCGTCTGATCGAAGCATCCACCAGCGACATGCCCAACATCCGGGTGGTGGGTTTCAGCAAGCTGCTGGCCGACTTTGTGCAGGAACAGGGCGCCAACATCCTGATCCGCGGCCTGCGTGCGGTCTCCGACTTCGAATACGAGTTCCAGCTGGCCGACATGAACCGCCGGCTGGCGCCGGGTGTGGAGAGCATCTTCCTGACGCCCGCCAACCATCTGTCCTATATCTCTTCCAGCCTGATCCGAGAAATTGCCTCTCTCGGCGGCGATGTGACGGAGTTCGTGCCGCCGGTGGTGGCCGAGGCGTTGGAAAAGAAATTCGCCAAATCATGATGGTTTTACGGCTGCCCTCGGGCAGCCGTCATCGCCACTCACAGTTGCCGTCGAAATCCGGTAAAATGTCACCATCATTCCAGAGGGTGTAGTGACCCGACGCGGTCGTCACGCCATCCCATCCTTATTTTCCGTATTTTCGAGGGAAACCCATGGCCCTGATGATTACGGACGAGTGCATCAACTGCGACGTCTGTGAGCCGGAATGCCCGAACGAGGCGATCTCGCCGGGCGACGAGATCTACATCATCGATCCCAACAAGTGCACCGAGTGCGTGGGCCACTACGATGAGCCACAATGCCAGCAGGTGTGCCCGGTCGACTGCATCCCACTGGATCCCGAGCACAAGGAATCCGAAGCCCAGCTGATGGACAAGTATCATCGACTGACAGGAGCCTGACGATGACGATGGCACGGACGCCCCGGTTAAGCATTCTCCTCACGGTACTGCTGCTTCTGGGCGGCTGTGCTGTCTTTAACCCGCACAAGCCCGGCAGTCTCGCGGTCGCCAGCGCGCACCCACTCGCCACCCAGGCGGGGTTGCGGGCGCTTGAGGAAGGCGGCAACGCCTTTGACGCCGCCATTGCTACCGCGGCGGTCCTGTCCGTTGTCGAACCCTACAGCGCCGGCCTCGGCGGCGGTGGTTTCTGGCTGTTGCAACAACCCGATCAGAAAACCACCCTGGTCGACGCCCGCGAAAAAGCCCCGGCCGCCAGCACACGGGATATGTACCTGGACGCCAACGGCGACGTGCATCCCGACAAGCTTTCCATCAACGGCCCGTTGGCCGCCGGCATTCCCGGCCAGCCCGGCGCGTTCGCCTACATCAACGAGCACTATGCCGAGCGGCCGCTGCGGGCCAACCTGCAGGACGCCATCCGCATCGCCCGTCAGGGTTTCCATGTGGATCAGCGCTACCACGACCTGGCCGAGTGGCGTCACGAGATCATGCAGCGTTACCCGGCGACCCGGCAGACGTTCCTGGTGGACGGCAAGGTGCCACCGGTCGGCACGCTGATTCGCCAACCGGCTCTGGCCGACACGCTGGAAGCCATTGCCGATCGCGGCTGGGACGGTTTCTACGACGGGCCGGTGGCGCAACGCCTGGTGGCGGATGTGCAGGACGCCGGCGGCATCTGGCAGCTTCAGGACCTCAAGGACTACACCGTGGTCGAGCGCGAGCCGGTGGTGATCCACTATGACGGCGCCACCCTCTGGACCACACCCCCGCCCTCCTCCGGCGGCATTGCCCTGGCCCAGATGTTCGGCATGATGCAGCAGCGCCCATTCAGCGACCTGTTTCCCGACACGCCCGCCGACGATCCGGTGGCTCGCACCCACTACTTGGTGGAAGTCATGCGGCGGGCCTACCGCGATCGGGCCATCTATCTGGGTGACCCTGACTACACCGACATTCCGGTCGATCACCTGCTGGATCCCGCCTACCTGAACCGGCGCATGGCCAACGTCCAGCCTCGGCGCGCCACGCCCAGCCAGTCCCTGGAAGGCGATCTGGACAGCGGCCACCACACCACCCACCTGTCGGTCATGGACGCCGACGGGCGCAAGGTCAGCGCCACCCTGAGCATCAACCTGCCATTCGGCTCGGCGTTCCTGTCCGCCGGCACGGGCGTGCTGCTCAACGACGAGATGGACGACTTTGCCATCAAGCCCGGCGTTCCCAATGCCTACGGCCTGGTCGGCGGCGAGGCCAACAGCATCGAACCGGGCAAACGGCCGCTGTCGAGCATGACGCCCACCATCATGACCAGCGACGACCGCACGGCGATCATCGGCACGCCCGGCGGCAGCCGGATCATCACCATGGTCTATCTGGGGTTACTGGATGTGCTGGACGGGAAATCGGCCGAAGCCACTGTGTCGGATCCGCGCTTCCACCATCAGTACCTGCCGGACGTGATCCAGCATGAACCGGACACCTTTACGCCGGAACAGCAGGCGGCACTGGAAGCGATGGGCTACACGCTGAAGGATGTGGGCCGGCATTACGGCAATATGCAGCTGATCCTGCGGGACCGGGAGAGCGGGGAAACCACCGCGGCGGCCGATCCACGCGGGATCGGCCAGGCGGTGGTGAAGCCGGTCAGATGAGCGGCGGCAGCGGGTAGGACTGGCCGTTGATGTCCAGCATCATATTGTCCAGTTTGGCCTTGATGCGATAGACGTCGCCATCGCGCTTGAGAATACCCTGCTGCACCAGACCCTGCAGGTTGCGTGAGACATCCGGGTCTTCCTCCAGCAGCGCCACCGGCGCCGACAGCTCCAGCTCGCCGGTCAGTTGCTGGACGATCAGCGGCATGTCCGCCTGTTTGGCCTTGGGGACTTCCGGATGAGTCAGGGACCAGTGCCCCTGAATATCGCCATCGGCGGACTTCAGGTCGATGGTGGGCATGCCGACGGTCAGGCCACCGGCGGCCACCGCCTTGGCGGCGTTGCTGAAACGTTGCATCAGCATCATCTGCTTCTGGAACAGAGCCTGCTGCGACAGGGTCGGATCCGGCTGGGCCTGCATCATCTGGATTTCCGTGGCCACCGACTGGAAGTTCAGCCAGGCGTCCACATCCAGATTATCCAGGTTGAATTCGACCCGGTGTGGCCCGTAGCTCTCATCACCTACATTGACGGCATCCAGGGTCAACGCGGAATGCGACGACACGCGCGTGTCGTCCTTCTCCGGCTGGGTATTGCCGGTCAGCTGTAGGTTTTCCAGGCTGACATCCACCTGATCCCCTTCCACATAGGCCAGCTTCTCCACGGTCAGCGCCGCGTCGCCGGACCACAGGCTGCCGGCCACCCGGTCACCTTCCTGGCTCAATTGCAGGTTGTCGAAGCTGGCGCGAATGGCATCGCTGCGCACCACCATGCCCGGCCAGTTCAGGTTGAGCTCCACGTGATCACCGGCGTCGGTCACCTTGGCCCAGCCGTAGGCTTCCGCCGAGTGGAGGGTTTCCCCGGTGTCGTCGTCGGTCAGGTCAATGGCCGGTACGTTCAGGTCCGCTTCCAGCGTGCCCCACAGCCAGGTGGTCAGCGTGAGTTTGGGCAGCGCCTTGGGGAACAGGGTCTTGAGCATCGGCTCGCTGTCCGGAACCGGCTTGAGCTCGACGGAACTGCTCAGCACGCCGTGGGAGACGTCGCCGGTATAGGGAATGCGGTGGGCCTCCCCGGTCTCCGGATCCATCACGGTCATTTCACCGCTGAGTTCGGCGCCGAAGAAGTGCCGGTCATAGCGATCCGTAGCCACATGTACGAGGGGCTGGTCGTGGTTCATGCGGCTGACCGCCTCACCCCACTGCTGCTGGGTCAACACGCCCACACCGTATGGGGCCGCTACAATCACAACCAGCACCAGCGCGCCGGCCAAAATCCATTTTTTCATGTACTGCTGTCTCCTGATTCATGAATCGTCTGCCTGGCCCCGTCAATCGCCCGGCACAGGTTCGCCAGGCCGTCCACCAGTCGCAACGTGGGCCGCGCCAGGGTATCCGGGGGTAACAGGACGAGCTGATCGTACTTTACCGCAGGGAGCGCGCCAAGCACACGCCAACGCTGGAACACGTCCGCCCCGGGATCGCCGGCCGCCAGAATCAGCTGCGGCCGGCGCTCCAGCACGGCCTCAACGCTGACCGTTGCAGTCTTGCCCGGCAAATCCGCGAACAGGTTGCGCCCGCCACAGCGGCGGATGGCGTCAGTGACGTACTGGTCGCCGGCCAGCGTCATCAGCGGGCTGTCCCACACCTGGTAGAACACCCGCACCGGGGAACGGTCGCGATAGGTCTGCGTCAGGCGGGCCAGCTCCCGTCGATAGGCCGAGGCCTTGTCCCGGGCGATGGCGTCACGGCCGGTCAGTCGGCCCAGACGCTCCAGATCGTCAGGCACGGCGGTCAGGGAATCCGGTTCCAGGGCAAACACCGGCAGGCCGAAATCACGCAGGCGGTTGATCACATCCGGCCCGTTACCGCTCTGCCAGGCGACAACCAGATCCGGCTGCAGCGACAGGATGCGCTCCAGATCGAAACGGTCATGACTGCCGATGTGGGGAATAGCATGCGCTTCAGGCGGGTAATCGCTGTACTCGCTGGCGCCGACGATACGCTCGCCCAGGCCCAGCGAAAACAGCAGTTCGGTGGTGTGGGGCGCGAGGCTGACGATACGCCGGGGCGGCGCGTCGAGTGTGACTGTCCGGCCCCCATCATCGACCGCCGACAAGGCCAGGCAAGCGCTTGCCCAGCCCCACAAAAACAGCCCCCACAACGCCGGTCGGATCATGGCCGGCATGGCGATTACTTGGCCGTCAGGCGTTCAAGCAGCAGCAACTGGGACGCCAGACGGTCTTCACCCTCGCCCGGGCTGTTCTGGAGGTACGCCCCGTCCGCCTGCAACTCCCAGCTCTGGCAGTTGTCGGCGAGGTAGGTCTCCAGATCCGAGCGGACCCGTTCGGCCAGTTCCTTGTCGTCCACCGGGAACGCCACTTCCACCCGGTTCATCAGGTTACGGACCATGGCGTCGGCGCTGGAACAGTAGACTTCCTGCTTGCCGCCATGACCGAAGTAGTAGACCCGGGTGTGTTCCAGGAAGCGGCCGATGATCGACCGCACGTGGATGTTGTCCGACAGGCCCGGCACACCCGGTCGCAGGCAGCAGATGCCACGGATGATCAGTTCCACCCGCACACCGGCCCGGGAGGCCCGATACAGGGCGCGAATCACTTCCGGCTCGGTCAACGCGTTGATCTTCATGATGATGTGGCCGTGACTGCCCATCAGGGCTTCGCGGTCGATCAGTTCGATCAGGCGCTTGTGCAGGGTGAACGGCGCGTGGAACAGCTTCTTGATCTTCAGCGCCTTGCCCATGCCGGTGAGCTGCTGGAACAGCTTGTTGACGTCATCGCCCAGGGCGTCGTCCGCCGACAGCAGGCTGTAGTCGGTGTACAGACGGGCATTGCCGGCGTGGTAGTTGCCGGTGCCCAGGTGCACGTAGCGCTTGAGCTTGCCCTCCTCTCGTCGAACGATCAGGATCATCTTGGCGTGGGTCTTGTACCCGACCACACCGTAGACCACGATCACCCCGGCCTCCTGCAGGCGACTGGCCAGCTCCAGGTTTTCCGCCTCGTCGAAACGGGCCCGCAGCTCGATGACGGCGGTGACTTCCTTGCCGCGCCGGGCGGCGTCCATCAGGGCCTCGACGATTTCCGAATCGGCGCCCGTACGGTACAGGGTCTGGCGGATGGCCAGCACCTGCGGATCCTTGGCCGCCTGGCGCAGGAAATCCACCACCGGCGTAAAGCTCTCATAGGGATGCAGCAGCAGGATGGGTTGCTGACGAATGGCGTCGAAAATGATTTCCTTGTTGCGGATCTGGCGGGGCACCGCCGGTGAGAAACCGCTGTAGGTCAGGTCCGGGCGATCCACCAAACTGCCCACAGCCATCAGGCGAGTCAGGTTCACCGGGCCATGGACCCGATAGAGTTCGCGCTCGGTCAGGCCGAATTCCTTGAGCAGGAAACCGGTCAGCTCTTCCGGGCAGTTGTCGGCCACTTCCAGCCGCACCCCGTCGCCGAAGCGGCGGCTCAGCAGTTCGCCGCGCAGGGCGGAAGCCAGGTCTTCCAGGTCGTCTTCCAGCTCCAGGTCGGCATTCCGGGTCAGGCGGAACTGATAGCAACCCTTCACTTCCATCCCCGGGAACAGCTCGTCCGCGTGGGCGTGAATCATCGACGACAGGAACACCAGGTTGTCGCCGCCGTTGCAGATGTCGTCCGGCAGACGCACCAGGCGCGGCAGGGAACGCGGTGCCGGCACGATGGCCATGCCGGTTTCCCGGCCAAACGCGTCCTTGCCATCCAGTTCGACGATGAAGTTCAGGCTCTTGTTGACCAGCCGCGGGAACGGGTGCGAGGGATCCAGCCCGATGGGATTGACCACCGGCAGGATCTCATCCTCGAAGTAACGCGCCACCCACTCGGCCTGCGCCGGCGTCCAGTCGCGACGACGCACGAAGTGGATGTTCTCTTGCTCCATCGCGGGGATCAGCACGTTGTTGAGGATGTCGTACTGTTCGTGGATGTAGTCGTGGGCGACCCGGGAAATCTCGTTGAGCAGCTGTTCCGGCAGCAGGCCATCGGGACCGACACTTTCACGACCGTACTTCATCTGCTGGCGCAGACCTGCCACCCGGATCTCGAAGAACTCGTCCATGTTGCTGCTGAAAATGCAGCAGAAGATTAGCCGGTTGATCAGCGGATGGGTCTCGTCCATTGCCTGCTGCAGCACGCGGTAGTTGAACTGCAGGTGGCTCAGTTCCCGGTTGAAGTAGTTCTCGCTGGCGTTCAGGTCCGGCAGCTGTTCGACCGGCAGGGCGGCTTCCGCAGTGGCTTCCGTTTCGGTGGTCATGGTGTTCGGTATCCCGTTGGATCGGATGTGTCGGCTCAACCGCTCCCTTTGAGCAGCTGCGCGGCGCGTTTGGCGAAATAGGTCAGGATGGCGTCAGCCCCGGCCCGGCGCAGGCACAACAAGCTTTCCATCATCACGGTATCGGCGTCCAGCCAGCCGTTCTCGGCGGCGGCCATGTGCATCGCGTATTCCCCACTGACCTGATAGACAAAAGTGGGCACTTTCAGTTCGTGCTTCACCCGGTAGACGATGTCCATGTAGGGCATGCCCGGCTTGACCATCACCATGTCGGCGCCTTCGGCCAGGTCGACGGCGGTCTCGTGCAGGGCCTCGTCGCTGTTGCCCGGATCCATCTGATAGGTCGCCTTGTTGCCCTTGCCCAGGTTGGCGGCGGAACCCACCGCGTCCCGGAACGGCCCGTAGTAGCCGGAGGCGTACTTGGCGGAATAGGCCAGCACGCGGGTATTGATGTGGCCGGCCTCTTCCAGGGCCTCGCGAATGGCGGCCACGCGGCCGTCCATCATATCGGACGGGGCCACGATGTCGGCGCCGGCATCCGCGTGGGACAGGGCCTGGCGCACCAGGGCTTCCACCGTGACGTCGTTGAGCACGTAGCCGTCGTCATCCAGGATGCCGTCCTGCCCGTGGGAGGTGAACGGATCCAGCGCCACGTCGGTGATCACGCCCAGTTCCGGGCAGGCCTTCTTGAGGGCCCGGGTGGCGCGCTGCGCGATGCCGTGGCGATCCCAGGCACCGGACCCGTCGAGATTCTTCAGTTCCGGCGGCGTCACCGGGAACAGGGCAATGGCGGGTACACCCAGTTCAACCAGCTCCTTCGCCTCTTCCACCAGCAGGTCGATGCTCAACCGCTCAATGCCCGGCATGGAGGGAATCGCTTCGCGCTGGTTCTCGCCGTCCAGCACGAACACCGGGTAGATCAGGTTGTCGACGCTCAGTCGGTGCTCGCGGACCATGCGGCGGGTGAAATCGTCTTTCCGGTTACGGCGCAGGCGGGTGGCGGGATAAAGACGTTGGTTCGATGAAAACACAGCGAGACCTCCTGAATACATGCGACAGCAGTGGGGAACTTCTCCGGACCTGATCCTGGCCGGCCGCGGCGTCGTATCCCACACTATTTCAACGCATTATAGCGAGGGTACCGGCCAAATGTGACAGTCCGGGGACAATCTGTCGCAACCGGCCACAGGAACGTTCAGGTTTGCGGATAGAATTGTGAACGTCTGACCTTATCCTGACAGCAACTGCCGGTCTGTAGGTGGTGTCCACGCATCCGCGCCCATGACAAGGAACCCCAAGCCATGCCCTCATCCCGCAAGACCCTGCTGCTGATCGCCATCGCCGCGCTGATCGCGCTCTTCTTTGCGTTCGATATCGGTCGATTTCTCAGTCTGGACTACATCACCCACCAGCGCGACCTGTTGCAGGCGCAGGTCGAAAGCCATCCGTGGCTCAGCGGCCTGATTTTCTTCCTTATCTACATCGCGGTCACCGGTTTGTCGCTGCCCGGCGCCGCCGTGCTGACACTGCTCGGCGGCGCCCTGTTCGGACTGGCGCTGGGCTTGGTCATTGTGTCCTTCGCCAGCTCCATCGGCGCCACCCTGGCGTTCCTGGCCTCCCGCGTACTGTTCCGCGACTCGGTGCAGCACCGCTTCGGCGATTCCCTGCGGGCAGTGAACCGGGGCGTGGAGCGGGATGGCAGCTTCTATCTGTTCGGCCTGCGACTGGTGCCGGTCTTCCCCTTCTTCGTCATCAACCTGGTGATGGGGCTCACCCCGATGCCGGTGCGGCGTTTCTACTGGGTCAGCCAGTTGGGCATGCTGCCGGGCACGTTCGTGTACGTGAACGCCGGCACCCAGTTGGGGCAGGTGGACAGCCTGGGCGGCATCGTGTCACCGGGCCTGATCGGCTCCTTTGTCCTGCTGGCCATCTTCCCGCTGATCGCCCGCAGCGTCATGAACGGCATCAAGCGCCGGCGGGCCCTCAAGCCCTACAGCAAGCCGGCCCGGTTTGACCGCAACCTGGTGGTCATCGGCGCCGGTTCTGCGGGGTTGGTGACCGCTTACATCGCCGCGGCGACCCGCGCCAGCGTCAGCCTGATCGAAAAGCACCGCATGGGCGGGGATTGCCTCAACACCGGCTGCGTGCCCAGCAAGACACTAATCCGTAGCGCCCGGACCGCCCATGAGGCGAGGCAGGCCGGACGCTTCGGGATCGAGACCGGAACCGTCAACGTCGATTTCGCGGCGGTGATGGAGCGCATCCAGTCGGTCATCCGGACCATCGAGCCCCACGACTCCGTCGAACGCTACACCGATCTGGGCGTGGACTGCATTCAAGGCGAAGCCCGTATTGTCGATCCCTGGCGGGTCGAGGTGGACGGCCGCACGCTGACCACCCGCAACATCGTCATCGCCACCGGTGCAAGGCCGTTTGTCCCACCCATCGAGGGCATCGAGACGGTGAACTACTACACCTCGGACACCGTCTGGCAGCTGCGCGAGGCGCCGAAAAAACTGCTGGTGCTCGGCGGCGGGCCGATCGGCTGCGAACTGGCCCAGGCTTTCGTGCGCCTGGGGGTGCCCGTGACCCAGGTGGATATGGCGCCGCGCATCCTGCCGAGGGAGGATGACGATGCCGCGCAGATCGTTGCCGACAGCCTGCAGCGGGACGGCGTGGAGCTGCACACCAACACCCGGGCGATCCGCTTCCAGCGGGACGGGGACACCTCAACGCTGGTTTGCGAGCGGGAGGGCAACACCCTGCACCTCGACTTTGACGCCGTGTTGCTGGCCGTCGGCCGCCAGGCCAACACCGACCACCTGGGCCTGGACGCATTGGGCATCGACCGCAACCCCAATGGCACCGTTACCGTGGACGAGACGCTGCAAACCCGCCTGCCGGGCGTCTACGCCTGTGGCGATGTGGCGGGCCCCTACCAGTTCACCCACGCGGCGGCGCACCAGGCCTGGTACGCCTCGGTGAACAGCCTGTTTGGCCGCTTCAAGACCTTCAAGGTGGATTACCGGGTGCTGCCCTGGACCACCTTTACCGATCCGGAAGTGGCGCGGGTGGGCCTGAACGAACAGGAGGCTCAGGAACAGGGTATTGCCGTGGAGGTCACTCGCTACGGCCTGGATGACCTGGATCGGGCCATCACCGAAGGCGAGGCGGAAGGTTTCGTGAAGGTGCTGACGCCGCCGGGCAAGGACCGGATTCTGGGGGCTACCATTGTCGGCCCACAGGCGGGCGAGCTGATTACCGAGTTCGTCACCGCGATGAAGCAGGGCATTGGCCTCAACAAGATCCTGGGGACGATCCACGTCTACCCCACCCTGTCCGAGGCCAACAAGTTTGCCGCCGGTAACTGGAAAAAAGCCCACGCTCCGGAAAGCGCCCTGCAGTGGCTGGACCGCTTTCATCGCTGGCGGCGAGGTTAGTTCCGGCCGTTGTGAGCGTTAACGAATGGAATCCAGGGCCTGTACCCGGACCTGCTCCTGGTCACTGAAATACTGATCCCGCAGGCGCTGGACCGCCTCCTGCTGCTCCGGCGCCGCCAGGCCGGCGTCGTCCAGGCGGGCCTTATCAGCCCGGTAGTCGGTCCAACGCCGGTCCCAATCCGCCTGCTCCGCCTCGACCCGGGCCAGGCGCTCCGCCACCTCCGCGCCGAATGTGGATTCGCGCAACTGACTGATCTCAGCCTGGGACGTGTCTGGATCGGCCTGCAGAGCCTGCAACTGCGCTTCGTAATCCACAAACTTTCGGCTTTCGGCCCGTGCTTCGCGCACGGATTCCGGCAGTTCCGCTTCGGCCGCCTGCAGGCGGGCCCGGCGCTGGGCGTCGGTCAGGTCGTCCCGAGCCTGAATCTCACGGCGGGCCGTCTGGTAACGGTCGATCGCTTCTTCCCGGGCAAAGAAGGCGTCGGCGGCCACCTCACCCAGGTACTGGCGACGCAGGTCGCGCATGGTCGCCAGAGCGTTCTCGGCACCCGCAATCCCGGCTCCGCTCCCCACTTGTGTTTCCAGTTGTCCCACCGCCAGCTTGTAGTCCAGGTAATCCCCCAACAATTGGCGGGCCTCGCCGCGGGCCGGCTCGGGCAACGTTTCCAGACGCTGACGGATGCGCGCCACCAACTGCGGCAGGGATTCCTCGCCCAGAGCGGCCAGGTAGTAATCGAACAGGCCGCGCAAGGCGGGTGTGGGCAACAGATGACCCGCCTCATCCACGCGGTCCCAGCCGCCCGGCGGTCGTGTACCCTCCAGGGAGCCCGGCAAGGCCTCCGGCACAGACGCCGCCGGGGCGCTTTCGACCAGCGTCGAGGGAATCGTCGCCTTATCCCCAGCCTTCGGCGGCAAGGCGCGCGACGCCGCCGGTTCCGGAGCCCGGGTCTGATCGGCCGGGCGCAGAATCACGGCAGCGGCGCCGACAACCGCTATAATGCCAACAAAAACGGGAAGATAACGACGATGGAAAGTCATAGTGCCATTTGGGTTGTCAGGCGTTCACCAGAGAAATGTCAGCATAACAACCGGCAGGGCACCACGGCGTCGGACAGCGCACAGTTTGGCGGATCCAGACACGAAAAGCCCCGCAGGACGACTGCCCTGCGGGGTAATGGAATCGGTCAGACCGTCCGGTTGTTGAAACCGGGTTCGGCTCGCCGTGGCGCGTCCGAGCGCAACGTGGTATCCAGTTCGGTGATCTGGCCACCCCTGCCAAGGAATTCATCGATATCGGCCTGCAGTTTTGCCCGAATGCGGGCGCGACCGGCCACCGTGTGTGTATCCTCGGCATCAGAGTCCCAGGTACTGCTACTGCTTGAGCTTTCCAGATTGCTTTCGTCGAATTCACTCATGGCTTTACCTCCACCAGCGAAAACAAACCTGGGGTCCAGCATTTCAGCTCAGAAATCGGACCCGTCTCGGCCGCGGAAAACAGCGCCCCGTTTGACGACTGCCGTGCCTTGCCGACTATATAATCCCGATTCATTGCAAACACCATTCAGTACCAAGCACTTTTTTGTAACGTTTTGTAAAAAGCGAATCGGAAACCAGGAAGACCACGCTGCACCGGCGCAATCAAACGTTCTTTCGGTAACCCGGAGCACGATTGACACAACAAATGAATAATGATTCACTTCTTCTAGGGAGACGCCATGGCCTACCGTGAAACCGAAAAAATGCGTCAAAGGAAAGCCGAGGTTCGTGAGCGCATTCTCCGCTGCGCTTTCCGGTGCGTATCCGAAGGCGGTTTCCGCAATGCCCAGATCAATCAGGTGGCGGACAGAGCCGGCGTCGCGACCGGGACGGTCTATCGCCATTTTGAGTCCAAGGCGGAACTGTTCGCGGAAGTCTTCCGACTGGCCACCGAGCGCGAGGTCAACAAGGTCGCGGAGGCCCTGGCGGAGCCTGGTCATGCGGCGGACCGGCTGGAACGAGCCCTGCGCCAGTTTGCCGAGCGGGCCCTGCATGGCCCGGTCATGGCCTGGTCGCTGATTGCCGAGCCGGTGGACCCGCGGGTTGAAGGCGAGCGTCTCGAGTATCGCCGTGCCTACGCCGAGCATTTTGAACGCACCATCGGCGAGGGCGTTGAAGACGGTTCGCTGCCGTCCCAGGACGCGCGCTTGAGCGCCACCTGCCTGGTCGGCGCGATTGCCGAAAGTCTGGTTGGTCCCCTGTCGCCCACGCAACAGGCACCGACCTTGCCGGAACAGCCCGCCGCTCTGAGCGACGGACAGATCCAGACCCTGATCGAGCCGATCCTCACCTTCTGCCTGCAGGGGGTGACCGGCCAACGGAGATAGCCCCATGAACGCACCCGATACGTCCGCCAGAAACCACGCCGACGCACAGAACGGCTACGACCGATTCCTGGCGAGCACACACGAGGTCCGCAACCAGCCGCCGGCCCTGGAGAACTACAACCTGTTCGATCAGGATCGGGCGTTGCAGGAGAGCGTGTCCCGCGAGGGGGCGGATTGGGCCCGCGACGATCTGGCCGCCTACGGCGCCGTCACCGGCCGCTCCGACATCATCGAGCTGGGATTCCTGGCCAACGAGAACAAGCCGGTCTTCCACACCCACGACCGGTTCGGCCATCGCCAGGATCTGGTGACGTTCCACCCGGCCTATCACCAGTTGATGGATATGGCGCTGACGAACGGCCTGCACAGCAGCCCCTGGACCGATCCTGGCGCCGGCGCCCACGTGGCGAGGGCGGCCCGTTACTACATGCATTCCCAGGTGGAAGCCGCCCACTGCTGCCCGGTGACCATGACCTTCGCCGCCATGCCGTCGATCAACAAGCAGCCGGAGCTGGCAAAAATCTGGGCGCCGAAGATCACCGCCCGCAGCTACGATCCACGCAACGTCCCGGCAGAGCAGAAGACCGCCGTCACCATCGGCATGGCCATGACCGAGAAACAGGGCGGCTCGGACGTGCGCGCCAACAGCACCCGCGCTTTCCCCCTGGGCAGCGGCGGCCCCGGTGAAGCCTACGAACTGGTGGGTCACAAATGGTTCGTGTCGGCCCCCATGTGCGATGCCTTCCTGGTGTTGGCGCAGGCGCCGGGCGGGCTGTCCTGCTTCCTGATGCCGCGCTGGCGCCCGGACGGCAGCAAGAACCCCTGGCAGATCCAGCGCCTGAAGAACAAGATGGGCAACGTCGCCAACGCCTCCAGCGAGGCGGAATTGCGCGGTGCCCTGGCCTGGATGGTGGGCGAGGAAGGCCGTGGCGTACCGACCATCATCGAGATGGTGGCCATGACCCGGTTCGACTGCATGATCGGCAGCTCCGCCGGTATGCGCCAGGCCGCCGCCCAGGCCCTGCACCACTGCCGCCACCGCGAGGCCTTTGGCGCGCGACTCGATCAACAGCCGCTGATGCAGAACGTGCTGGCCGATCTGGCGCTGGAGAGCGAAGCCGCCCTGGCCATGACGATGCGGGTCGCCCGCGCCCTGGACAACCAGGACGACGATCAGGAGCGCCTGTTCACCCGTCTGGCCACGCCCGTGGGCAAGTACTGGATCTGCAAACGAACGCCCAACCACGCCTACGAGGCCATGGAGTGCATCGGCGGCAGCGGGGTGATGGAAGACTGCATCATGCCGCGCCTGCTGCGGGAATCGCCGGTCAACGCGATCTGGGAAGGCAGCGGCAACGTCCAGTGCCTGGACACCCTGCGCGCCCTGCAGAAATCCCCGGACAGCCTGGATGCCTTCTTCGCCGAGGTGGCTCAGGCCCGGGGATCGGACAACCGCTTCGATCGCTTCCTGGCCCGGTTGCAGTCGGATTTCGGCCGCACCGACGACATCCAGTTCCGCGCCCGTAACCTGGTGGACCGGCTCGCCCTGGCGCTGCAGGGCTCGCTGCTGCTGCGCCACAGCACCCCGGCCGTGGCCGATGCCTTCTGCGCCGGCCGGCTGGAAAGCCATGGCGGCCTGAATATCGGCAACCTGCCGTCCGGCGTGGATGCCGCCGCTATTATCGAGCGGGCCACGCCTGTTGTAGACTGAGGGTTCGGTATCCCATCCGGGTGATTCACTCGACAACCGTGAATCGCCCGGCCTGCCCGTTCCTGATGCTGTAGCGGAGTTACTATGTCCGAAGCCCTGCGCCGGTTGCTCGCCGAAACCACGGAGCACCCGGTCATCACGCCCCACCTGGGCGTCCTGACCCTGCACTTCCAGCTCTATGGCTGTGACGACATCAAAGCCAAACGCCGGACCTTCACCCCCATGCGGGCCATCTGGGGCAAGGAGCCGGACCTGGCGGTCGTCGAGACCGGCGATCTCGACGCCCTGGACCGGGCCACCTGGTCCATCGCCGCGCTCGGCACGTCCACCCAACTGATCCAGCAACGCCTCGACCAGGTGGAGAAAGCCATCGAGCAGCGCATCGACGCGCCGGTGCTCGATGTGCAACGCGAGATGCTCTGACGGCCCCTTTCGCCGAGTCCGTTTGCTTGCGTTGCGCCGGGCTATCCCCCAGTCTGGTGTCGTATCTGTCGACGTCTTATACTACGCGACCCGTGGGTGTCCGGCGCTTGCCGCGACACATCCTTATCCAGGGACGCGAAAGCAGCCGTCCGGCGGACCCGGCGCTGCAACAATGAAACGGGCAACCCCCGAATCGCGATGTCTCCGCCGGCAGGAATCCGGCCGGAACCGCATCAACCACTGCAAGATGTGTGGCGCGTATGACCGGTAAGAAGAAAACGGCTCAGGCTTCACTGGAAGCCATGTACAGGGTGTTCACGGTGCCCGAGGCGCCTGACTCCACCCTGAGCCGGATTGACCAGGACATTTCCCGCAACCTGGCGGGCTTCCTGCAGGAACACATCGTCGCCATCGAGCGAGACCTGGGTGACGTGGTGAAGGACTTCAGCGAGTCCGCCATGCCCGAAAAGCCGGTTTTCGTGTCCGAACAGACCCAGTTCCTGCTCGACAAACTGGTCGCTCATTCGGTGCACACCGCCTCGCCCAGTTTCATCGGCCACATGACCTCGGCCCTGCCGTATTTCATGCTGCCGCTGTCGAAAATCATGATCGCCCTCAACCAGAACCTGGTAAAGACCGAGACCTCCAAGGCCTTCACGCCGATGGAGCGCCAGGTCCTGGGCATGATCCACCGACTGGTCTACAACGAGGACAGCGCCTACTACCGCAAGTGGATGCACGATCCGCGCTTTGCCCTGGGCGCCATGTGCTCCGGTGGCACCATCGCCAACCTGACTGCACTCTGGGTCGCCCGCAACAACGCCTTCCCGGCCGAAGGCAGTTTCCGTGGCATCCACGAGGAAGGCCTGTTCCGCGCATTGCGGTACTACGGCCATGAAGGCGCAGCCGTGCTGGTGTCCAAACGCGGTCACTATTCCCTGAGCAAGGCCGCCGACGTGCTCGGCCTGGGCCGCAGTTCGCTCATTGCTGTGCCGACGGACGACGACAACCGCATCCAGACCGACGCCCTGCGCGAGAAGTGCCTGGAACTCCAGGCCCAGAAGGTCAAGATCCTGGCCATCTGCGGTATTGCCGGCACCACCGAAACCGGCAACGTGGACCCGCTCGAGGAAATGGCCGACATCGCCACCGAATTCGGCGCCCATTTCCACGTAGACGCCGCCTGGGGCGGCCCGACGCTGTTCTCCCGCACCTACGGCCCGCTACTGAAAGGCATTGAAAAGGCCGATTCGGTGACCTTCGACGCCCACAAACAGCTCTACGTGCCCATGGGCGCAGGCCTGGTGGTCTTCCGCGATCCCGCCCTGGTCGGTGCCATCGAGCACCATGCCCAATACATCATCCGTAAGGGCTCCCGGGATCTGGGCAGCACCACGCTGGAAGGCTCCCGTCCGGGCATGGCGATGCTGATCCAGTCCGGCCTCAAGATCCTCGCGCGGGAGGGCTATGAACTGCTGATCGACCAGGGCATCGAGAAGGCCAAACGGTTTGCCGAAATGATCGAGGAGCGGCCGGATTTCGAGCTGGTGACCCAGCCGGAGCTGAACATCCTCACCTACCGGTACTGCCCGGCGGAGACCCAGGAGGCCCTGACCCAAGCGGACACCCTGCAATCCGAACGCATCAACGCCTCGCTCAACCGCATCACCAAGTTCCTGCAGAAGACCCAGCGCGAACACGGCAAGGCGTTCGTATCCCGGACCCGCCTGGAGCCGGCCCGTTATCACCGCTATCCCTGCGTGGTGTTCCGGGTGGTACTGGCCAACCCGCTGACCACCCAGGAGATCCTCCGCGACATCCTCGACGAGCAGGTCGAACTGGCCGGTCATGCGGATGTGCAGGATGAAATGGACGTCCTGCACAACCTGACCCGGGCGGTCCTCGACACGCCCCAGGCCAATCGGGCGTAAACCGCCCCTCACCGGCCCGCCAAACCACCCTGTCGCTGCGGCTATGGCCCTCGCCGGCCGCAGCGTTATACTCGTGGGATAAGAAAAAGCCGTATTGGCTTGATAACAACAGCCAAGGAGATCCCATGCGCAAGACAGCAGACCAGTGGTTTGACGAGTACGGCGAGAGCCACCGCAACCCCACCAACAAGGCCATTCACTGGATCGCCGTGCCGGTGATCTTTACCACCATCATCGGCCTGCTCTGGTCGATCCCGACGCCAGCCGCCTTTGACCGCGTGCCTTACCTGAACTGGGGCACCCTGGCCCTGGTCGTCACGACGCTCTGGTACGTTCGCCTGTCGCCCGCCCTGGGCGTCGGCATGGCGCTGTTCAGCGTGCTGATGGCGCTGGTGATCGCCGGCTTCGAGCACACCGGGCTGATGCCGGTGTGGGCCGCCTCAATCATCCTGTTTGTGGTCAGCTGGGTCTTCCAGTTCATCGGCCATCACATCGAAGGCAAGAAACCTTCGTTTTTCAAGGACATCCAGTTCCTGCTGATCGGGCCGGCCTGGTTGATGGGGTTTATCTACCGGAGTCTGGGCATCCGGTATTGAGAGGGTGTTGCAAAAGCGATGCTGGCCACGATCACCACGTAGGTTGGGCTGACGCAGGAAGCCCAACGAACCGGGGTGCCGGCGAATGTCATCCTATGATCGCCAAGCCGCTTTTTTAAAATCGACGCTCCAGGCATGCTGCCATAATGGGAACCTCCGGTGCCCGCCCATATTGGGCTTCCTGCGTCAGCCCAACCTACGCCCTGGCGGCCGTGGACGGCCCTCTCGTGTGACGGAAGCGAGGGCATCCGTCCGCTTCTGGCCCCACGCCACCCGTCTCCAGAACACTGCCCAAACAAAAACGGCGCCGAATGGGCGCCGTTATGCTTCAAAAAGATCCTATCTTCAATAGAGAGCTGCCTCGTCATCCAGCACATCCCGCAGGATATCCAGGAACATCCGGTCCGCTTCGCTCCAGTTCTCCGGAATACGCACCGTGGTGTTGGCGCTGATCTCTTCGGCGATCTTCCGGTTGGCGTCCGGATCGTCCTTGTAGCGACGGGCGATCTCCACACACTTGACCGCCACGGTCGGATCACTCAAGACCTTCTTGATGAAGACCCGCAACTCATCGATCATGCGCGCCTGACGGCTTTCGGATGCAGTGCTCATAAACAACTCCAGATCCTGTCTATCGTTCTAAACTAACCAACCGCCGCCAGTGCGGCAAGCGCTATCGACTCGGTGAACCGGCGGACTCAGCCCGCCATCATACCGCGGATGGTGAAGAACAGAATCGCCGCCATCAGCGCCGAAGCGGGCACCGTAATGATCCAGGCTGCGGCGATACGAACCAGTTGAGAGCGCTTGACCAGCTCTTCCTGGTAAATCTTTTTCAACCGCTTGCGCTCCTTCTTGGACAGCGGTACTTCGGATTTGCTCTTCTTGGCCGTCTTGAGCATCACCGCCATCTCTTCCACCGTCGCCTCACGGAAGCGCGCCAGGAAGTCTTCCAGCCGGTCGCGATCCTCAGGCTCATGATTCTCTACCATCTTGTGCAGCTGACTGGCGTAGCTGCGCTTGAGGTATTCCCGCAGGAAACCGACACCGAACACACCGCCCAGAGCAATGTGCGTAGAACTGACCGGCAGACCCAACTGGGAGGCAATGATCACCGTGATGGCTGCAGACAGGGCAATACAGAAGGCCCGGGTCTTGTCCAGCTCGGTGATCTCGCTGCCAACCGTCTTGATCAACCGCGGCCCGAACAACGTCAGACCCAGTGCCAGCCCGATGGCGCCGACCATCATCACCCACAGCGGAATGCTGGCTGCCGTGGCTACCGCCCCGTGAGTCAGCGCTTCGTTGATCGCCGCCAGCGGCCCAATGGCGTTGGCCACGTCGTTAGCGCCATGGGCGAAACTCAACAATGCGGCGGCGAAGATCAACGGCCAGGTGAACAGACCGTTCACCCCTTCCTCACCATTGGTCATGGTGGCGGCACGACGGCGAATCAGGACTCGCATGCCAAAGAAAACCACCACCGCAAAACCCAGCCCCACCAGAGCCGCACCCATGAAATCGACTTTGATGATGTGCTTGACGCCCTTGAGCATCAGGTAGGTGCCGAAGGCCCAGGCCATGACCGAGACCACCCAGGGAACGATCTTGCGGGCCGCGGCCACCATGTTCGGCTGGTACAACACCGTCTGCTTGATCACATACAGGAAGAACGCCGCTATCAGACCGCCCAGAACCGGGGAAATCACCCAGCTGGCGACAATGGCGCCCATCACGCCCCAGTTGGCCACGCCCCAGCCACCGGCGGCGATCCCGGCCCCCAGAACCCCACCGACAATGGAGTGGGTGGTGGACACCGGTGCGCCCATCCAGGTCGCCAGGTTCAGCCACAGGGCACCGGCCAGCAGGGCGGCCGTCATCAGCCATACGAACGTCTGCACGTCGGTGAAACTGGCGGGATTGATGATGCCCTTCTTGATGGTGGAGACCACATCACCCCCGGCAATCAGGGACCCGCTGGCTTCGAAGATGGCAGCCAACAGGATCGCGCCGCCCAGCGACAACGCCCCCGAACCGACAGCCGGGCCAACGTTGTTGGCGACATCGTTGGCACCGATATTCAGCGCCATATAACCGCCAATCACCGCGGCGGCCATCAACAAGGTGTTACCCGGCATTCCATCGCCGATCTGGCCCACGAAGAGCCATACAATCATCAGGAAGAACAAGCTGATGCCGAGACGGAAGCGCTCGGTCTGCTTACTGGTCAGGGCGCTGTCCATGAAAGACACATTCTGGGGCATGCGGAATCACCATTAAGACAATGTCAGGTGGCGCCACTATAGGCAGTTCGTCACGGAATTGAAATATCCCGATGTTACCCGGGCGACAATCAATCACCCCGGCTCCCGGAAGTCCGTCAGGCCTCACCGGCCGGACCGGGCAATACCAAAATCAGCCACTGCAACGCTGTTCACTTTTCGACCGACGCATTACCGATACAGTAATCGCTCGGATCATCGATGGCCGACGCTCTCGACCGGCAGGTCAGATTTTACAATTCATGACGGGATAGATCGTGAAATAGCTGTTTATTGGCAACTTTTTTGACGCACAATAATTGAATTAGGTGTCACTTTTTTATCGTGTCGCCGAAATGCGCATCGCCGGTGCCAAGAGTCTACGCCGCAGGCCGCAGCAACGAACGCCGACTTCCAGAGCCACAACAATAAAACAGAGACGCCATGAATCGACGCAAGCGCTTGAACTTCAATGGTCAGGAAGAAGTCCGGGTTTCCCGGGTCCTGACCGGCCTGTCGCTGGCCGCATTGGTGTGTCTGTCGGGCATCAGCTTGAAGTCCTGGGAATCCGGCCATCACCGCCATGCCATCGTGTTGGCGTTGTTTTTCGGACTGGTGGTCATCAACCTGGTCAGTTACTGGGTGACCCGCAACCGGGCCCAAAACAAGACCGGCATGCTGTTCATCGTCGGAGGCCTGTTCGTTTACCTGGTCGCGTCCGGCGGCGAAAGCAATACCGGACCACTGTGGCTGTATGTGTTCCCGCCACTGGTGTTCTACCTGACCAGCCTGCGAATCGGCACGATCCTCCTGGCGGCCTGCCTGGTCTTCACGCTGCTGGTGTTCCAGTTCCCCCAGTTGCCGTTCGTGTTGACGCAGTACGAGACGGATTTCCAGCTGCGTTTCTTTACCACCATGCTGTTCGAATCCGTCTTCTGCTTCGTGCTGGAAACCAGCCGCCTCAACGCCCGCAACGAACTGATGCGCCTGGCCGCCAGCCACGAGCAGGCGGCCCGGACCGACGCCCTGACCGGCCTGCCCAACCGACGGGACATGCAGATGCAGCTGGCCAACGAATTTTCACGCTACCAGCGGTCGGGACATCATTTTTCCGTGGTGCTGATTGATCTCGACCATTTCAAACGCATCAACGACACCTACGGCCATGAGGCCGGCGACTACGTCCTGCAGGCCTTCGCCGATCTGATGCAGAATCTCTGCCGGCAAAGCGACCGTCCGTCACGCTGGGGCGGAGAGGAATTCCTGATCCTGCTGCCGGACACTGCCCTGTTGCAGGCATTGACCCTGAGCGAGCGTCTGCGCCATGAAGTGGAGCAATACGGGTTTGTCTATAAATCCAAGCGCCTGCCGGTCACTATCAGCGCCGGCGTCTGCTCGATCAGCCAGAGCGATTCCATCGACCACCTGCTGCGCCAGGCCGACAAGAACCTCTACGACGCCAAGGAATCCGGCCGCAACCGTATCTCCCCCCGGGTGCGTACGCCGTCGACCCGCTCGCCGACCTCGTCTTGAGCCCACCCGGGGCAGCCGCTACCATGGCGCCCCCAACACAGCAACGCGAGGCACCTCATCCATGGCCCAGATTCGCATCCTGGTCGGCAGTGTTTTCGGCGGCGCCCTGATGACGGCCCGCGCCATCCGCACGAATCTCAACGCCGCCGGACACCAGGTCACCGTACTGGAACAGCCCACCCTGGATGACCTGACCAGCAGCGATGACGCCCTGCTGGTGTGCACCTCCACCACCGGTCAGGGGGAGCTCCCCGCCTCGCTTCTGCCGTTCTACGCGCATCTGCGCGACACCCTTCCCATGCAGCCGGGCCGGCCGTTCGGCGTGATCGTGCTGGGCGACAGCTCCTACGGCGATACCTTCTGCGGCGCCGGCGAGCTGATGGAGGAGGCCCTCTACGAAATTGCCTGCCGCAAGGTGGGGGACACCCTGCGTATCGACGCCCTGGAAACGGTCGAGCCGGACGTCGAAGCCCTGCCCTGGGCACAGGAATGGGCTCGTCAGGTCGATGCGATCTGAGACCGGCTTCCCATTCCGGGCCGGCGGACAGACCCGGTCACTGAACACCACGTCATTTCACTTGAGACGATCTGTAAACCTGACCATACTGGTCAAGGTGGAAAGCAGTGGCACCAGACACCCTGCTGACAAAGCGTCAGGACGGACGCGTTAATCTGAGGCCTATACGGGGCCCGGGGAACGCCTTACGGCGATCAACCCCAGCACAACAACCACAACAAAGATCCATACCCGTGCTTCGAACCGTTCTGCTTTACGCCCTGTTGGGCGTTGCGATTATCGTTGTGCCCGATGCACGCGCCGACTTTGCCCACGATGGCCATGTCGAGCCTGCCATCGACTACCTCCTGTTTGCGGACGACCAGCCGAGCATCCGGGATCCGGCGCAAATCAACGCCCTTACCCCGTGGCAATCGCTGCCGGCCGGGGAGACGCCCAATTTTGGCTATATCCAGGACATCGCCTGGTTCCGGTTCCCGGTGCCCACGACGGGCGACACCCGTCACCAGATCCTGGAGATCGGCTACCCGCAGCTCGATTCGGTTCACATCTACCTGATGCGCGACGGCAAGCCGGTCGGCGAACTGGAAACCGGTGACTGGCTACCCATGTCGAGCCGCCAGTTGCAGCACCCGCACTTCCTGTATCACTACACCGTCGAGCCCGGGCACGACTACCAGTTCCTGGTCCGGGTCCAGACCAGCGGTGCGCTGCAGGTGCCCATTTCCATCTGGAAGCGGGACGCCTTCTTCAACTACATTTCGGAAGTCGACCAGGCCCACGCCATCTACTACGGCATCCTGATTACCGTCATCTTCTTCAACCTGTTCGTTTTCCTGGCCATGCGCGAGGCCACTTACCTCTACTACGCGCTGTCCACCTTCGGTTACCTGTTCCTGTTGTCGTCCCTGCGCGGCGCCACCTACCCCGTACTGTGGCCCGACAATCCCTGGCTGCAGAACCAGTCGATGATGATGTCGGTGCCCATCGCCGTATTGTTCTCACTGCTGTTTGCGCGCTCGTTCCTGGAGCTGCACAGCCGCAGCCCGAAGCTGGACCGGGTGGTACGCGCCGGGATCATCATCAACCTGCTGGCGATCCTGGGCAGCTTCCTGCTGACGTACAACACGTCCATGCGCCTGTCGGTGGCCCTGGCCATCCCCAGCTGCCTGCTGCTGACGTTCATCGGCCCGTGGGAGTGGTTCCGCGGCAACCGCCAGGCCAAGCTCTACACCATCGCCTGGGGCATGCTCACGCTGGGCAGCGCCATGACCGCCGCCAACAAGTACGGCTGGGTGCCCACCAACTTCATCACGGAATTCGGCATGGAGATCGGCTCGGCGCTGGAAGCCCTGCTGCTGACCATTGCCCTGGCCGCCCGGCTCTACCAGGAGCGGGAAGACAAGGTGGACGCCCGCGAATCACAGCTGCGGGCCCTCGCGGCCCGGCGCAAGGCGGAACTGCGCATGATGGAGCAGGCCCTGCACAACCCGTTGACCGGCCTGCCCAACCGCAGCTCGTTTGAACTGCAGCTGCAGGACCTGCTGACCCGGGAAAGCGGCCAGCGCCACGCGGTGGGCATCGTGCAGCTGAACAATCTCGACACCATCACCCGCACCCTCGGCCATCAGAATGCGGACCGGGTGCTGGAACTGGCGGCGCGGCGTTTCAACGGCATTTTCCGCGACCTGCCTGGCGTCCACCCAATCGAGCGGGACGAAAACCGCTGCTTCCACGCTGCATCACTGGAATCCACCGCCTTCGGCTTTATCGTCGACGCCGACGAGGCCCGACGCCAGCCGCGCCGGATCATCGAGTGCCTGGAGGCCATCCGCGCGCCCATCGACTACCTGGGGATGCAGCTGCCGCTGGAACCGCGCACTGGTGTGGCCGTCTATCCCGAACACGGCACGGACACCAACACGCTCATCCGCAAGGCCTACGTCGCCCAGGAAAGCGATGACGCCCGGGACCGGGGCCTGGCCTATTACCATCCCAACCAGGACTCCTACAGCGCGGACCGCCTGACGTTGGCGTCCAGCCTGCGGGACGCCCTTCGCAAGGATGAGCTGGCGCTGTTTTTCCAGCCCAAGCAATCCCTGACAGACCAAAGCATCGTCGGGGTGGAAGCGCTGATCCGCTGGCCCGGTCGCAAGATTCCGACGCCGGCGGACCAGATTATTGCCGTGGCGGAGCAGACCGGCCTGATCAAACCGCTCACCCGCTGGGTGCTGGAAAAGGCCATGGTGGCCCGGAACGAACTCGTGGCGGCCGGCCATCCGCACCTGAGCGTGTCGGTCAACATTTCGCCCAACAACCTGCGGGAGCAAGAATTTCCACTGTTCGTCCAGCGCCTGATGACCAGTTATCCGCAGCACGCCGGCAAGATCATCCTGGAGGTCACCGAAACCTCGATGATGCTGGATCCGGCCAACTCCCTGCGCGCCCTGCGCTCGCTCGACTACACCGGCATCCCGCTGTCGATCGACGATTTCGGATCGGGCTACTCGTCCCTGTCCTACATCAAGCGCCTGCCCGCCAGCGAGATCAAGATTGACCGCTCACTGATCACCGACCTGACGTTCCAGGCGGAAGACCGGGTGATCGTGCAGACCACCATCAACATGTGTCATGACCTGGGCTACAAGGTGGTGGCGGAAGGCGTGGAGGATCTGGAAACCGCCGAACTGCTGGCCGGCATGGACTGCGACATGATCCAGGGCTTTCACCTGACACCGCCCCAGCCGATGGAGGAGATACTGCTGTGGCTGGCCGGCCAGAACGGCCGGGAGCAGCGGCGGGCCTGACAGGTGCCAGACCCGAGGTATGGGGCGAGCGCTACTTCTTGTCCCGACGTTGACGGATCAGCGCTTCCTGCGCCGTGGAGGCCACGAGCACGCCGTCCCGGTTGAAGATATTGCCCCGGTTGAAGCCGCGGCCGCCGGAGGCGCTGGGGCTGTCGGTGTCGTACAGCAGCCAGTCGTCGATGCGGAAATCCCGGTGGAACCAGAGGGCGTGGTCCAGGCTGGCCACCTGCATCCCGCGATTCATGAAATTCACGCCGTGGGGGTTGAGAGACGTGCCCAACAAACCAAAATCCGAAGAGTAGGCCAGCAGGCAGCGATGCAGCACCGGATCGTCCGGCAGATCGCCCTGGGCGCGGAACCAGGCCTGCTTGTGGGGCGGCCGCGGCTCCGGTTTGAGCGGGTTGACCGGTGCCACCGGGCGGATTTCGATGGGGCGTTCCCGGGTCAGCTTGTCCCGCAGGTGTTCGGGAATATACTGCTTCATCATCAGGGACAGGGTGTGCTCTGATTTGAGCGTATCGAAGCCGGGTGCGTAGGGCATGGTATCCTGGTGATCAAAGCCGGATTCCTCCACCTGGAAGGACATGGACCCGGTGAGGATCTCCTTGCCGGCCTGGCGGGCGATCACCCGGCGTACCGAGAAGGTACCGCCATCGCGCACCCGCTGGACTTCGTAATCTATCGGCAACTCCGGATGACCCGGACGCAGGAAATAGGCATGCAGCGAATGCGCCGCCCGATCCTCAATCGTACGGCTGGCCGCCATCAGGGCCTGCCCCAGCACCTGGCCGCCAAACACGGCGGGGAACCCCAGATCTTCGCTCTCGCCCTGGAAGTGATCATCACCGATGGGGGCCAGATCCAGCAATTCGACCAGTTTGCGTGTGACGTCCAGCATGCCTGCTCCTGTTGATTCATTCTCTCGAAGGGCGCTTTTTCTACCTCAGCGGACCGACCAAAGCAATGGCCGGCGCGGACAGTCAGCCGCATCCAGCCGGTGCCCTGCGCCCAGTTTAAAGCAGTTTGGGTTCGGGATCGCGCTTTTGGGTTTCTGCCTTTCCGGATTCGCCGATCCCCTCGACTGGCATTACCGTGATGATACCCCCGGACACGTCATCGATCCGATTCCGCCGGATTCTGACAACGCCGGCACGCTAGACAAGCCGCCGCCTCTGCTGGCCTCGCCACAGCAACAGGACGACGACCGGGGCTGGTCGCTGATCAACCCCCAGGTGACGACCGGGCGGCCGGATGCGTTTGTCGATCGGCGGGAAGCCGTGCGGATCAACCAGCAGTCGCAGGATCAGTCACGACTGAACGGCGCTCACGACTCGGCGCTGCTGGACAGCCTCCCCGAATCGTTGCGGGGACTGGATTATCGGCTGGAGATGGGGCTGCGCTACCGTTTTTAAGCGCGGAGGGCCTGCAAGGCGCCCGAGGGCGCCGCAGGGCGGGGTTGCCGCTCAGCCGTGAATCGGCGGAACCTGTTTGGACAACGCCTGCTTTTCCAGCGCGTAATCGCCAGTCACGGCGAAGCCCAGTACGTTGCCGTCGGCATCCTTGAACAGGGCTCGCACGTTGTTGCCGTCCTGCTCGATTTCCCACTCCCCCTGGGCTTCCGGCGCGGGTGGGCAGACCGCCGTGGGGCAACAGGGGGTTTTCACCATCACCGGCATCACGCCGTAGGCCACATCCGTGGGCGTACCGGTCAGGGTCTTGGCCAGAGCGCGGGAGCAGGCCATCAGCGGCAGCACGTACAGCAGGACGTGGCCATCCACCTCGGCGCAATCGCCCAGCGCGTAGATGTTGTCGGCACTGGTCTGCAGCTGGCGGTTGACCTGAATCCCCCGACCCACGGCCAGCCCGGCGGCTTCGGCCAGTTCCACCCGAGGACGCAGGCCGACCGCGGAAATCACCCGGTCAGCGTCCACGGTCTCACCATTGGCCAGGGTCAGGCGAACGCCGTCGCCCTGATGGGCGATGTGCTCGACCACCGTTTCCAGATGGAAGCGCACGCCCTCTTCCGTCAACGCCCTGACCACGGCATTACCGGCCACCGGCGGCACCAGGCCCGGCATGGCGGTATCGGATGGCGCAATCACGTCCACGTCGTAGCCGCCATTGCGCAGGTCGTTGGCGAACTCACAACCAATCAGGCCGGCACCCATGATGGCGACCCGGGACTGACCTTCCAGCGTGTTGCGGAAGGCCCGATAATCCATCAGGTCATTAATGGAATAGACGAATTCCTGACCGTCGCCGTCCAGCGGAATGCGGATGACGTCCGCACCCCAGGCCAGCACCAGCTTGCTGTAAGGCAGTCGCTCGTCGCCGATAAGGACGCATTGGTTGACCGCGTCGATGCCGGTCACCGTGGTGTGGGTGCGCAGCTCGATATTGAGCTGTTCGGTCATGCCGGCGGCATCGGACTGGGCCAGTTCGTCGGCGGTCTTACCCTTGGTAAACCCCGTGGAGAGCATCGGCTTGGAATAGCTGTGACCATCGTCGGCGGTGATCATCAGGACGGGCACTTCCTTGTCCTGCTTGCGGATTTCCCGCGCCAGCGAATAACCGGACAGGCCGGTACCGATAATGACGATGGGGGCATTCTGACTCATGCCACAGCTCTCCTTTTGTAAGTGTTGACGGCTCGCGCCGGTCGGCGGGATCGGGCTGGCCGATCTCAGCCGATTTCAATCATCTCGAAGTCTTCTTTGCCCACGCCGCAGTCGGGGCAGACCCAGTCCTCGGGAACATCTTCCCAGGCGGTTCCCGGCTCAATGCCGTCTTCCGGCCAGCCCTCGGCTTCATCGTAAATCCAGCCACAGACAACGCACTGCCACTTTTTCATCGTCTTTCCTCCAGTTCCCGGACGGTCGGGACTTCTATTTGGTCTACAATCCCACATGCCCTGCATGCCGGATCAGCGGTCAATCATTGGGCCCGACATGATACCCGTTGTCCACGCGATGACCAATGCCAAGGGGGACAAGGGATTCTCCACAGCGGCCAGCACCGGACACGAGACAGGCCTCCCCCGACGCGGCTCGCTCCGGTATAATGGCGTGCTTTTGGGGAGACGCCGGCGGCGCCTCCCCCCGATACAGGATTTGCACGGTATGACTGATTCCCACGACGAGCTGCAACAGGTCTTTGACGAGGCCGACTGCCTCTGCACCGAGCCGGAGGTCCAGGCCGCGATCGACCGGATGGCCGCCGCCATCACCGACACCCTCAAAGACCGCGATCCGCTGCTGTTCTGCGTCATGAACGGCGGGCTGATCCTGACCGGCCAGTTGCTGACCCGTCTGTGCTTCCCGCTGCAGGCCGAGTACTTGCACGCCACCCGCTACCGTCAGGAGACCACCGGCGGCATCCTGGAATGGAAGCTGCGCCCGGACGTGGACATGCACGGGCGCACGGTGTTGATCGTCGACGACATCCTGGATGAAGGCACCACGCTCAACGCCATTGCCGACTACTGCAAGGCCCAGGGCGCCGCCGACGTGCTGACCGCAGTGCTGGTGGACAAACAGCACGACCGCAAAGCCAAACCGGGCCTGAAGGCCGATTTCACCGGCCTGGACGTCGAAGACCGTTTCCTGTTCGGCTACGGCATGGACTACAAGGGTTACTGGCGCAACGCTCCCGGCATCTATGCCGTCAAGGGGCTTTGATATCTCGACCCGGCCGTCTTACGACATGATACTGCCCCGCGTCCCGGCCGCCCGCTGGTACCCTGGCGTGGCGGCCGCCCAGCTGGTCCGGCCCCAGCCGGTGGCTGACGCGCTGTACTGGCTGGAGCTGGAGGGATCGCTGACTCGCGCCCTGCAGCTGCGCTGCCGTGAGCGCTTTCACGTTGACGTCCTGCGCGAGGGCTTCGCGCGGCCGACCCTGGAAGAAGCCCAAACCCTCCACATTCCGCTTCGCCAGCTGGCCTGGATTCGCGAAGTCCAGCTGTGCGGCGACGGTCAGCCCTGGGTCATGGCCCGCACAGTCATTCCGCTGGCAACCCTCCGGGGCCGCGGTCGATGCCTGCGCCACCTGGGCGGCCGCCCACTGGGCGCATTCCTGTTCAGCCAGCGGCGCTGGCATCGGGGCCCGTTCCAGATCGGCCTGACCCAGAACCAGGGACCCGGCCAGCCGACGGTGGGACGCCGCTCCCGCTTCCACCGCGACCACGACGCCCTGCTGGTCGGCGAATATTTCCTGCCCCGCTTGCTTCAGGACGTTTCCAGCCAGAACACAGGTTGAGCGACGCGCTTCAAACCCGATGCATCCCCTCGCTATAATCAGGCGGACGCCCATTTTTACGCCGACAAGCCGAGCCGCCATGACCCTCGATTTCCTGCCCGACCACCTGCAATCCAAGCTCATCGCCTACATGCAACTGCTGCGGATCGATCGCCCCATCGGCACCCTGCTGCTGCTCTGGCCGACGTACTGGGCCCTGTGGCTGGCAGCCGACGGCGGTATGCCGGGCATCGGCAATATCCTGGTCTTCGGCCTGGGCGTGTTCATGATGCGGGCAGCCGGCTGCGCCATTAACGACTTCGCCGATCGCAAGGTGGATGGCCATGTGAAGCGGACCCAGGCGCGGCCGCTGGCCACGGGCCGGATCGCCCCCGCCGAGGCGGTCCTGCTGTTCCTGGGGCTGTGCCTGGCGTCGTTCCTGATGGTGGTGCTCTTTACCAACACGCTGACGCTGTACCTGTCGTTCGGCGGTCTGGTGCTGGCCTTCATCTATCCGTTCATGAAACGTTACACCCACCTGCCACAGCTGTTCCTGGGGGCGGCGTTTTCCTGGGCCATTCCCATGGCCTGGGCGGCGGAAGCCAATGAAGTGACCCGGCTGGCGTGGCTGCTGTTTACCGCCAACGTGCTCTGGACCGTCGCCTACGACACGCTCTACGCCATGGTGGATCGGGATGACGATCTCAAGATTGGCATCAAATCCACGGCCATCCTGTTCGGCGACGCGGACCGCCTGATCGTGGGGATCCTGCAGGCCCTGGTGATCCTGATCCTGGCCATGGTCGGGACTCAGGCGGAATTGGGCGTGTTGTATTATCTCGGGCTGGTGGGCATGGCGGTCTTTTTCCTGTACCAGCAGCACCTGATCCGCTTCCGCGAACGCGAGCCCTGCTTTCACGCCTTCCTCAACAACAACTGGGCTGGTGCGATCGTGTTCGCCGGCCTGTTCCTCGACAGCCTGATGCGCTGACCCGTCTGTCATATACTTGTAACAAAGGCAGGTTGTAATGAGCCAGCAACAAAGGAACCGGGGCGACGGACGCTCCGCCGTTCCGGAAACAGACTGAATTCAAGCACGCCTTCATGCAGCTCCTGCAGCAAGCGGTCCAGGAGCCCGGCACAGCCTGTTTCAGCGATTCCATAACCGCTGGTGATGACAAGGTAGGATGTCATGACGGGAAAAACAGTTCTTATCGTCGATGACGAAGCATCGATTCGCGAGATGATCGCCGTGGCCCTGGAGATGGCCGATTACGATTACCTCGAAGCTGCTGACGCGCTGGATGCGCACGCCATAATCGTGGACAAGAAGCCGGACCTGATCCTGCTCGACTGGATGCTGCCCGGCACCAGCGGCATCGAACTGGCGCGGCGACTGAAGAAAGATGAAACCACGGCGGAAATTCCGATTATCATGCTTACCGCCAAGGTGGAGGAAGACAACAAGGTCCAGGGCCTGGAATCCGGGGCCGATGACTACATTACCAAACCCTTCTCCCCGCGGGAGCTGGTGGCCCGTCTCAAGGCGGTGCTGCGACGCACGACGCCGGCCGGCGTGGAAACCCCGGTGGAAGTGGACGGCCTGCACCTGGACCCGGCCAGCCATCGCGTCACCACCCCGATCGGTGCGCTGGACATGGGCCCGACCGAATACAAGCTGCTGCAGTTCTTCATGACCCATCAGGAACGGGTCTATACCCGGGCACAGTTGCTGGATCAGGTCTGGGGGGGCAACGTCTATGTGGAAGAGCGGACCGTTGACGTCCATATCCGCCGATTGCGCAAAGCACTGGGCGACAAGTACGATCACCTGATCCAGACGGTTCGCGGCACCGGCTACCGGTTTTCCACCCGCGCCGCCTGACGGCTTGCCGTCACTGAATCGCAAACAGGCGCCGCCATTTATTGGGGCGCCCTGACGGGATCGTTCAATGCAGCACAACTGGTCGCATCATCTGCGCCTGATTATCGGTGTCCTGCTGGGCATTATGCTGGTGGGGCTCTGGTTCGGACACCCCCTGATCGGCCTGGCGGTCGGTCTGTTCGGCTACCTGATCTGGACGCTGGTGCAGATGCGCCGCCTCCACCACTGGCTCAGCCACCCGAACGAGGATGACGAAGCGCCGGGCAGCATCGGCATCTGGGGCGAGATCTTCGACGGCCTGCACCGCATGCACCGGGCCAACCAACGCCGTCAGGATCAACTGCAGACCCGCATCAACCGCGTGCAGGAATCCACCAACGCCATGCGCGACGGCGTTATCATGACCGACGCCGACGGCGCCATGGAATGGTGGAACTGGTCCGCCGAATACCTGCTGGGCTTCCGTCGGGAAACCGACCGCGGCCAGCCCATCCACAACCTGATCCGCAATCCGGCCTTCAAGGCCTACTTCGATGCGCGGGACTACCGCGACCCGCTGGAGCTGCGTTCGCCGGCCAAGCCGCACATTCACCTGCAGATCCAGATCAGCCTGTTCGGCGACGACGACCGCCTGATCGTGGCCAAGGACGTCACCCGCCTGTTTCAGCTGGAACAGATGCGGCGGGATTTCGTCTCCAACGTCTCCCATGAGATGCGCACCCCGCTGACGGTGATCAGCGGCTACCTGGAAACCCTGTCGGACCACGCCGACGAAGTGCCTGCCAAATGGCGCCGGGCTTTGACCACCATGTCCCAGCAGGCGGAGCGGATGGAAGCGCTGATCACCGACCTGATCCTGCTGGCCAAACTGGAAACCGGCGAACAGCACATTGACGACCGCGTGACCGACGTGGCCGCATTGATCCGCCAGACCTGCAGCGACGCCAAAGCCGTCAGCGGCGACGCCGGCCACATCATCGAAATGGACATCGGCGAGCGGCATCACCTGTTCGGTGACGAGAACCAGCTGCGCAGCGCCTTCTCCAATATCATTTTCAATGCGGTGAAGTACACGCCGGCCGGCGGCACGATCAAGGTGCGCTGGTACACCGATCGGGAAGGGGCGCACCTGTCGGTCAAAGACAGCGGCATCGGCATCGATCCGGTCCATATTCCGCGCCTGACCGAGCGCTTCTACCGGGCCGATCCCAGCCGTCACCAGCAGACCGGCGGCACCGGCCTGGGTCTGGCCATCGTCAAGCACGTGTTGCTGAACCACGACGGATCGCTGGAGATCAACAGCCAGCCCGGAGAAGGCAGCGAGTTCGTCTGCCATTTCCCGCGCCAGCGCATCACCGAGGCGCCGATCGAGACGGCCTGACGGCGATCAGCCGCCGGCGCGGAAGCGGGCAATGAAGCGCGAGAGGTCTTCCATTTTCTTGGGATCTTCATCGACGAAGCGGATCACCAGGCTGACGAAGTCCGTGTCCTGGCGCTTCTCCACCGCCTGAAGCTGGTGCACGTAGCCGTTCAGCCGCGCCACCTCGCCCTCGTTGATTTCCATATCGACCACCGCCTGGTCGAGGATGCCCGGGAACGACTGGTCGCGCTTGGCGATGACCCGGATTTCGGTGAGGGTGATGTCCTTCACCACGCAGCGCAGCACCGAATCCGCAAAGCGGATCGCCGCCACACTCCGGGACTTGCTGGCAACGGTGCGTTCAGGAGCGGCGGGCGCTTCCTTGGGCTTACCGGTCAGCAGCGCCGCGGATTCCTTGAACGCGTCAGCGGGGCCTTCCAGTGACTTGCCGGAGGACGTCATGGCGTCCTTCAACCGGCGCCCCATCACCTTGATGATCTTCTTGCTGAGGCCATCGGGGCTGAATGGCTTGCCGAGGTATTCGGACACGCCTTCCTGCACCGCTTCGATGACATGGGACTTGTCGCCGCGGCTGGTGATCATGATGAACGGACAGCGCTGGTAATTCTCCTGCTGGCGCACCCAGCGCAGCAACTCCAGACCCGACATTTCCGGCATCTCCCAGTCGCACAGGACCAGATCGAACCGCGTCCGGGTCATCAGGAACTGCGCCTTCTTGCCATTGGCGGCCTCGGTGATCTCGATGACCGGAAAACGTGTGCGGACGGTGCGCTTGACCAGATCCCGCACAAAGCTGGCGTCATCGACCACCAGCGCCTTGAGTGTCGCCATACTACGGCCCCTTCAACAGTAACTGATGACAACTATAGACCAGAGTGCCCCCACAACCGGAGCCCGGTCGGCCCCGATCCTTAAAAAATTGTCACGCCGGGTCGCCGGAGGCGGTATTTTCCGCGGCCCAAAACAGGCTACCATGCGGTTTCCCCGGACTCGCAGCGAGAGGACGCTTTTGTGACAAGACGAACACCTGCCATGCGCACCCTGGGCGGCCTTTTACTGGCCGGATGCCTGTCCCCGGCCCTGGCCCAGACAGAGGAAGGCACCACCCCGTTCAGCGACTGCGTCGCCAGCCTCAAGGACCGGGCCCTGCAGGCAGGCATTTCTCCGGACACCACCGCCAACGTCCTCGACCAGGTCAGCCTGTTGGACCGGGTGATCGAGCTGGATCGCCGTCAGCCGGAATTCACCACCACCTTCGCCGACTACCTCAACCGCCGGGTTAACGAGGATCGTATCAGCAAGGGCCGGGAACTGCTGCGCAGCCAGTCGGAGCTGCTGCACCGGGTGACCGCCAAGACGGGCGTTCCCGGCCCTTACCTGCTGGCGTTCTGGGGGCTGGAAACCAACTTCGGCACCTATTTCGGCAAGATGTCGGTCCCCAGCGCCCTGGCGACCCTGGCCTGCGATCACCGCCGCAGCCGTTACTTTTCCGGTGAGCTGATCTCGGCCCTGCGCATCATCGACGAAGGCGCCATCGATCCGGACCAGATGGAAGGCTCCTGGGCCGGTGCCATGGGCCACGTGCAATTCATGCCGTCGGTTTTCCTGCGCTATGCCGTGGACGCTGACGGGGACGGCAAGCGGGACCTCTGGCACAGCATACCCGACGCCATGATGTCGGCGGGTAATTTCCTGCAAAACCTGGGCTGGGACGGCGACTACCGCTGGGGCCGTGAGGTCCGACTGCCCAAGAACTTTGACTACAGCCTCGCGGGCCTGCAGCGAGGCAAGCCGCTGTCCGAGTGGCGCAAGCTGGGCGTGACCGATGCCTTCGGCAACACCCTACCCCAAGCCGACATCAACGCCGCCCTGCTGGTACCGGCCGGCCACGAGGGCCCGGCCTTCCTGGTCTACCACAACTTCCACGTCATCATGGGCTGGAACCGGTCGGAATACTACGCGTTGGCGGTGGGTCACCTGGCGGACCGGATCGCCGGCGCCGGTGGCCTGCAGAATCCGCCACCGGAGGATGCGCCGCGCCTGTCGAGGGCCGAAGTGGAAGCCCTGCAGAAAGCCCTCAGTGCCCGCGGCTACGACAGCGGCAAACCGGACGGCATCCTGGGTCCGGCCACCCGCAGCGCGATCCGGGACTTCCAGAAAGACCAGAACCTGATCGCCGACGGCTTCCCGGACAAGACCCTGTTCGACGCGCTGGACGTCAAACTCGCCGATCCGGATGCGGGTTGAGTCTATGGACGACAAACCCGAAATTCTCGACACCCGCCTGGTCGCCCGCAGCCGCCTGTTCGGTATCGAGTCCGTCCACTTGCGCTTCAGCAACGGCGAGGAGCGGGAATTCGAGAGACTGCGCACGCCACCTCTGGCGGGCGTGATGTGCGTCCCGCTGTTGGATGACGATACGGTCGTACTGATTCGCGAGTACGGCGCCGGCCTGGAAAACTACCAGCTCACCCTGCCCAAAGGCGCCTACGAGCACGGCGAAGACTGGCGGCAGGCGGCCAACCGGGAGTTGCGCGAAGAGATTGGCTATGGCGCCCGCTCACTGACCCACCTCAAGGACATGAGCCTGTCTCCCGGCTACATGGGCCACAAGATTCGCGTCGTCATTGCACGGGATCTCTACGAAGAATGGCTCGAAGGGGACGAACCCGAGCCGCTGGAGGTGCTGACCTGGAAACTGTCGGACCTGGAATCGCTGGTGCAGCGCGAGGACATGACCGAAGCGCGGGTCATTGCGGCGCTGTATATGGTGCGCGAGAGCTTGCATCGGCTGTAATACCCACGAGCCAAATGTCAGTTTTTTATACAGACCTGACAAATCGCTAAACATACCTCTATGTATTTAAAGACTTTTTAAAGCTGGCACAAATATAGCTTCTCCTGCCGTACGTTCGAAAGAACGAACCTCCTTCGGAATGGACAACAGGAATAACGCTATGAAATTCATAAAAACATGCTTGGGTGCTACAGCGCTGTCTCTCGCCCTGGCTTCGTCAGGTGCCTGGGCCTTCCCGATTGACCTGGATTCTGTTTCAGGACAGTGGTCGAATCATTCGGGCGGACAAAACGTGCATTACAACGCTGCCGGCAATCAGATTCGCTGGGGTTACGGCTATCCGCAAAGCGGCTATGGTTTCGTGGGAAGCGCTCCGCCTTCCGTAACCATTAACGATTCCTCGCCGTTCTCACTCGGGACGTTCACGCATTACAACTACCCGATCTCGAATGAAAGCGCCATCGACAGTGTTGACCTCAACATCTACGCCGATTTCTCAACGGCAGACGGCAGCACGTCGCAAGGCCCCTTTGCCTTCACCTTCCTGCATAATGAAACACCGAATAATGCGCCGGTTGAACATTGCGGAAGCCTCTGCCAGTTCCTGGCCATTTTCGGCATTGATACGTCTTACACCACTCACGACGGACCGGTCGACGACATCGTTCAGATCATTTTTGACGATGCCCTGACCAGTTCTGAATTCAAGATCGGTTCAGAAATCTATTCTCTGAGCATTCTGGGTTTTGAGGGCGATTCGTCCATGCTGACAACGTCCGAGTACAGCCAGACGTCAGTCAACCTGCTCGCAAGCCTCAATGTCCGCGATGTCCCGGAACCGGGCACGCTTGGTCTGATGGGGCTGGGTCTGTTGGCTCTGGGCGCCGCACGTCGACGCGCCGCCTGATCGGACATCCCGGTCGCCAGAAAAGCCCCGCTCCTGCGGGGCTTTTTATTTTATGGCTTGGCGTCCGATCATGAGATCTCGCCAGGCACATTGCCACTGAGAGGTGTTCCGGCGACAATGCCTCAAATTTCTGAAGAGCCCCCTGTCACCTTGCGCCTCGATTACCTGATTTCCAAAGGCAAGAATCTCTCACGCAAAGAGACTCGCCGGTTCATTCTGGCCGAGCGCGTCAGCGTGGATGGACAGACCTGCAAAAAAGCCGCCACGCAACTTACCGGTCGAGAAGTCGTCTGCCTCGACGGCGAACCGGTGTCCTTGCCCGGCGAACGTTATCTGATGCTGAATAAACCGCTCGATGTCGTTAGCGCCACCCGCGATGACGAGCACTCGACGGTGCTCGACCTGGTGCCGCGAGAGCTGCGCCGCGACCTGCATATTGCCGGTCGCCTGGACCGGGACACCACCGGCCTGCTCCTGCTCACCAGCGACGGCCAGTGGTCACACCGGGTCACGTCGCCGCGTTCACAATGCGACAAGACCTACCGTATGGAGGTGGCGGAGCCCTGCACGGATGCCATGCTGACCCAACTCCGCGCCGGCGTCCTGCTCAAGGGCGAAAACAAGCCGACGGCGCCGGCGCAGGTCGAGGTATTGGGGGAGAGGCAATTACGATTGGTGATCCGTGAGGGCCGCTATCATCAGGTGAAGCGGATGCTGGCCGCCGTGGGCAATCACGTGAACAACCTTCACCGGGAAGCCATTGGAGCGGTGCATCTGGATCCGGCGTTGGCGCCGGGCGAGTTCCGCGCACTGACTCCGGACGAAATCGACAGCCTGGGCTGACAGACCACACTGCCGCTCAATCGGTCTCGAAACGACCGGCTTCGCGGTTCTTGCGGGCCTTGCGTGGATCCAGAATCTGGCCACTCATCGCCACATAGACCCCCTCGGGCAGGCTCTGCAAAGCGCCGAGGGCAAAGCCGACATTGAACGGGGCATCGGTCAGGCGCATGCGGGAAGGCTGCATGGCACCGGTGAGGACGATCGTTTTGCCGGGAATATCCAGTAACCGGCGGGCGGTCTCCACCAGGGTGTCGGTGCCATGGGTGATCAACACCCGTTTCTCGGACGCCGAGGCCACCGCCTCCCGGATGACCTCCCGGTCCTCGTCCGTCATGTCGAGGCTGTCCTTGCGAAACACGGACTGCAGCCGGTAGGGCATCTGTACCTGCGCCAATTGGGCGATCTCCGGAAACTCGCTGTCTCCGGTGCTGTATTCACTCTTGGCATCAAAATAGATCTTGTCGATCGTACCGCCTGTGGTCAGCACCAGCAGTCCATCGTCGCTCATCGTCCCGACTCCCCTGTTCACATCGCTCTACGGATCGAGTTTCGCCGTCTGCGTATCGGTCGATCCGGCGTTCTTTTCAGCGTAGTAGGCATTGCGACGATTCTCATAGTTCCGGGCCGCCTTGGCAATCGACCCGCCATGACCGGTGGTCAACCAACGCTTGACGCGCCCGGCATCGCCGATGGGAGTACGCGTTCCGAACGAATCCAGCAGCACGGAAATGACTTCGCGACCGTCGATCCGGGTCACCATGAGCAGGCAGCGCCCGGCTTCGGTAAGGTATCCCGTCTTGCTCAGTTCCACCTGCCAGCTTTTACGGTGAACCAGAATGTTGGTGTTGCCGAACGCCAGCGAATAACGCGGCTGGCGAAAATGGGCGGTGTAATATTCAGTGGTGGTGTATCGGCGCAGTTCAGGATGCTTGAAGGCGGCCCGCACCAGTTTCACCAGGTCACCGGCAGAGGAATGATTCTTGGGCGACAGGCCAGTGGGCTCCACAAAGTGACTGTGGCTCATACCCAGCTCCCGGGCTTTGTCGTTCATCGCCCGCACGAACGCATCAAAACCTCCCGGATAATGACGTGCCAGGGTGTAGGCCGCCAGGTTTTCCGAAGACATCAGCGCGATCCGCAGCATGTCGCCACGCTTCAGGGTCGAGCCGATGCGGATGCGGGAGTAGCCATTGTTCGGCGCTGCCCGATGCCGTTTGTAAACCTCGATCCACTCATTCAATGGCTGGCCGGCATCCATCACCACCACGGCGGTCATCAGCTTGGTGACCGAGGCGATCGGCACGGAACGGTCCGGATGCTTGCTGTAGATCAGTTCGCCGTCATCCATGTAGGCAACGGCCGCATTGACCGAGGCCAGTTCCAGACCGGCCGGATCCGGCGCGGCCCAGGCGCGGGCAGCCAGGCCCAGCCACAGCATAAGAAAGAGAAATCGCGATCGGCATCCGCCCCATTGCATTCTGACCTGACCTCCGGGTTCGGGCTGTTTTTATTGAACAGGCGAGCCTCTGATTCGCTGAAAAACGCGACCATGGCGTGCGCGGAGGCTACGCCGGCGTCCATCAGAAGCTCTCAGGTTTTATACACGGATGGTCCACAGAATTCAGCCCCGACCGAACGTTTGTAACAATCCACCCGGTCCGGGCCGCTTTCAGCCAAAGAACACGTAACGCCCACCGGAGGCGACCACAATCACGATCAACCCCAGGATGAGGTTGATCCCGACGAAGCGGCGGATCTGGCCGATCCGGCGACCGGCTTCGGGGATATCGTTGGCCGCAACGGCCTGTTTCAGGCGGCGGAATGGGGCAAACCAGACGTGCAGGAACAGCAGCATCATGACGATACCCAGGGCGATCATGACGTGAATGTGCCAGCCGGCCCCGGCCATGCCATTGAAATACAGAAACAGGGTCGTCAGCCCGGTCACCAGCAGGACAGCAATGGCCGCCCAGACCCAGGCGAAGAAACGGGCCAACGTCTGGCACCACAGCGGCGCCCGCTGGGCGGGTTCCAGAACGCTGGCTGCGGCGGGACGCAGCGCCATATAGGCAAAGAACATCCCGCCGACCCAGATCACGGCCGCCAGGGTATGCAGGGCTATCAGGTATCCCATGGTGATCACTCCTTCATTTGGACTGATCGCACTCTACCAGATAGCCCGTGCCAGATGGGGGGTTGCCGGTGCGCCGGGCCAACCCGTCAGGCGTGTTCGGTGATGAAGGCGTCGAGAGCGCCAGCGCCGACCGCACCCACCTGGGTACCAACCGGTTCACCGTCCTTGAACAGCATCAGCGTCGGGATGGAACGAACACCAAACTTCACCGCCAGTTCGCCCTGGGCGTCCACATCCACTTTGGCGACCCGCAGACTGTCGGCGCGTTCGTCGGCGAGATCCTCCAGCAGCGGGGCGATGGATTTACAGGGGCCGCACCAGGCCGCCCAGAAGTCCACCAGTACAGGTTTATCCGCCTGCAGGACCTCTTTTTCGAACGTGTCGACGGTTACTGCAATGGGTTGAGTCATGGCTTGTCCTCCTCTGCTTGGAACCGATGATCTGTCATCACCGGAATTTCATAGACCAGTCTACTAGTTTTCGGTGTCAAAAAAAGACGGTCACGGCAGACCGCCTCTCTACTTCTGATCAATCATTTGCGAGCTTGGCGTCCTCAAGCACCTGGCATCGGCACGCCGAGCACGGTCTCGAAAAACATCGCCGCAAAGCGCTCCATCGGAACCACCGACTTGGCCACCTTGGCCCTCAATGTCGCCCCCTGCCAGCCCATTTGCAGCAGTTGTGCGAGGGCATCGGGATCCATCTCGCTCTGGATATCACCGCGCTCGCGGGCCTCATCCAGGCAGCCGGAAAACCGTTTCTGCCAGGCGCTGAAAATCCCGTCCAGGCGCGCCCGGAAAGCTTCGTTCTGACCGGCGAGCTCCTGACCCAGATTGCCAATCAGGCACCCGCGACAGAAGTCACAGGCCGCCATATCGGCGATGGAAGTGTCCAGGTAACGGCGTATCCGCACCAGCGGCGGCTGGGTGTGATCGCCCAGCGTACTGTCGAGTCGGGCGTCGGACGCGGCGGCAAAATCATCGATCACCGCCAGCCCGAAATCCTCCTTGCTACCGAAATAATAGTAGAAGGAGCCCTTGGGCACTCCCGCCTCCTTCAACACCACGTTGATACCGGTGTTGTTGAACCCGCGGCGGGCAATAATATCGCTGCCGACACGAATCAGCTCGGCCCGGGTTTCGTTGCCGGGTCTGGCCTGGGATTTGGAAAGCGTTGTCATCATCAATCTATATTAGACCAGTCGTCTAGTTTGCGTCAAATGGCTCATGGGGCCAGAGGATCGAGCGCCTCCCCTGGCCCCTCACGCCTTCAGGAGGCGTCCGTCACAGCGCCCTTGGAGGCCGAGTTGACCGTCCGTGCGTACTTGGCCAGCACCCCTCTCGGGTAGCGCAGCGCCGGCGCCTGCCAGCGGGCCCGGCGGGCTTCCATGTCATCGTCGGAAATAGCCAGCTCGATGGTGTTGGCCTCGGCATCAATGGTAATGGTATCGCCATCCTCCACCAGGGCAATCGGGCCGCCGTCCTGCGCTTCCGGGGTAATGTGGCCCACCACGAAACCGTGACTGCCGCCGGAGAAACGACCGTCGGTGATCAGCGCGACATCGCTTCCCAGGCCCTTGCCCATGATGGCCGAGGTTGGCGTCAGCATTTCACGCATGCCGGGCCCGCCCTTGGGACCTTCGTAACGGATAACCAGCACGTCGCCGGCCACCACGGTGCCATCCATGATCCGGGCCTGGGCCTCTTCCTCGGAATGGAATACCCGGGCCCGACCGGAAAAGTGGGTGCCTTCCTTGCCGGTGATCTTTGCCACGGCGCCGGTAGGCGCGAGATTTCCCCGCAGGATCCGCAGGTGACTGTCTTTCTTGATGGGGTTGTCCAGGGCATGCACGATCGTCTGGCTGTCCGGATAGGGCGCCACGTCCGCCAGGTTTTCCGCCAGCGTCTTGCCGGTGACGGTCAGGCAGTCGCCGTGCAGCATGCCCGCCTCCAGCAGCATTTTCATCAGAGGCTGGATGCCGCCGATGGCCACCAGTTCCGACATCATGTAGTGGCCGCTGGGTCGCAAGTCCGCCAGCACGGGCACCCGTTTGCCAATGCGGACGAAGTCGTCGATCTCCAGGTCCACTTCGGCGGTGCTGGCCATGGCCAGCAGGTGCAGCACGGCGTTGGTGGAGCCGCCCAGGGCAATGACGACGGTGATGGCATTCTCGAACGCCTCGCGGGTCATGATGTCGCGGGGCTTGATGTCCTTGTCCAGCAGGTTGAGCACTGCCGCACCGGCGGCCCGGCAATCCGCTTCCTTGGTCTCGGAGACCGCGTTCTGCGCCGAGCTGCCCGGCAGGCTCATACCCATCGCCTCAATGGCCGAGGCCATGGTGTTGGCGGTGTACATGCCGCCGCAGGAGCCCGGTCCGGGAATTGCCGTCTCCTCGATCTGTTTCACCTCGATCAGGTCCATGTCGCCCTTAGCGTGGGCACCGACGGCCTCGAACACCGAGATGATATCGGTGTGATTGTCACCGGGCTGGATGGTACCGCCGTAGACGAAAACGGACGGCCGATTGAGCCGGGCCAGCCCCATCATGCAACCGGGCATGTTCTTGTCACACCCGCCGATGGCAACCAGCCCGTCAAAGCCTTCGCAGCCCGCCACGGTTTCGATGGAGTCAGCGATCACTTCCCGCGACACCAGCGAATACTTCATGCCTTCGGTGCCGTTGGCGATTCCGTCGGACACGGTAATGGTGTTGAAGATCAGGCTCTTGCCACCGGCCTCGTCGGCACCGCTGGCCGCTTCCCGGGCCAGCCCGTCGATGTGCATATTGCAGGGCGTCAGGTTACTCCAGGTGGACGCAATGCCCACCTGGGGGCGCTTGAAGTCCTCATCGGTGAAGCCTACCGCGCGCAGCATGGCGCGGCTGGCGGATTTCCCGAGGCCGTCGACCACGGGGCTCGAATAGCGGCGTCGCTTGTCTTCGCTCATAGTCTCTCCCGTTGCACCGCACCCGCTCGATCCGGGCGGCGCTTATCCGTTCTTCTTGAACATCAGCAGACGATTGTTCGCCGGCATAGCCTGTGCCGTGACGAACGCCAGGTGATAGAGGGCGGCCTGCTCGATCACATCCGCCTCGTCCTTGATACCGCTGTCGCGATCACGCTCCCGCAACCAGGCATCCAGCGTGGCGTTGCCCGCGCTGGTGTACTGTCCCTCCCGATTGAAGGGCCCGTAAATCGCCAACCAGCCGTCAGCGGCCAGCGCCTCCGAAGCACAGCGTAACAGCGCGTCCACGACGGTCCAGCCGATAAAGTGCACCGTGTTGGCGGTAAAGACGCCGGCATAATCATGCGCCGGCGGTCCGGTCCGGGTCACGTCCAGCACCACCGGCGGCGGCAGATTGGCCAGACCGGCTTCCGATTGCCAGGCCCGCAAACCGGGCAGGGATTCCGCCAGGTCGGTCAACTGCCAGGTCACCTGAGGTTCCCGCCCGGCGATGAACACGCCGTGCTGTCCCGTCCCGCTGCCCAGTTCCAGCCAACGGCCGCCCGCTTCCAGATAAGGCCGCAGGGCCTCTGCAATGGGCGCCTGATTTCGCAGGCAATGTTCGGCAACAGGCTTCATCCGGAGTCGCTCCACAGGGACATCGCTTCAGGGTAACACCCCGTTAAATAAGGCGCTGCCCTCTGATCTGTGGCGCGGACCTGAAATCACCAAAAGATGAAATGCAAAAAATCTTCAAATGGAGTAAAATATGCGCAAATTCATCATGTTACATAACTTTACCGTGTGTAAGTGAAATGTAACCGGTGACGATAGGTTGGACAGCCTTGTCCAGGAAGGGCCCATGCCGGAACGGAAGCACCCCAACATCATGCGAGGCCGCCATGGCTGATCCGCACGCGCCTCGTGGCCGATACTGGATGTGGTTTCCGCTGGCGCTGTTTCTGGCCCTCGGCATTTATGGTTATCTGCTCAACCTGACGCCGGTCTTCGACTCGGGTGCGGACAGCCGCCTGCTCCCCCCGCTGCTGCCTACCGCCGCCCTGGAGCCGGCCCAGTCACCCGTGAGCTACCGACTGGCCAGCCTGGATCGAATCCTGTCCGAGCAATCCTGGACCAACGAGGCCGGCTGGCAAACGCTCGCACCAAACGACAACGGCCTGGGCTATCTGTCCGGACCCGCCACCTTCCGCGTGACACTCGACAATCCCACCGCTGAAACAATGCCCCTGCTCCTGGATCTGCAGGCGCCGTCCCTGGATCAGGTGCGAGCCGTTCGTATCGCCGGTCACGAACCGCCGCATACCCTGCCGACACTGGGCGACAGTTTCCCCTTCGGCGAACGCCTGGTAGAGCTGCCATCGCTGATCTGGCCCCTACGCCTGGCCCCGCACAGCCAAAACACGCTCCTTTTTGAAGTCATCAACGCCGGCCCCACCCTGTTCCCCCTGCACTTGTCCCATCCCGAACATCTATTGAGCCATGCCGGCAGCGTGATCGCCTGGAAAGCCGTCCTCTATGGCGTCCTGCTCTTTGCCCTGGTGTTCGACCTGGCCCTGTTGCTCACGCTGCGCAGCATGGCCGCCGCCTGGCTCACCTGCCTGTTGGCCAGCATTCTCTACAGCCAATTGTGTGTGGATGGATTCGGTCTCTGGCTGGTCTGGCCCGAGTGGCCGGCCCTGAACAACCTGCTCACGCCCATGCTGGCCCTCAGCGCCGCCGCCTTGCTGGGCTTTGCCCGACATTTCCTGCACCTGACCGGTCGCCCGGCACGGCTCTGCCTGGCGGGCACCGGGGTCATGCTGACGCTCGCCCTACTGGCTCCGCTGCATCTGCCGCTGCTGGGCCAGGGAACCGTATTGATCGCCGGCAGCGTCACCCTGGTATGGGTCCTGGGACTCTCGCTGCTGCGCTGGCCCACCAGCGTATCGGCGCGTCACCTTGCGATCGCCCTGCTCCTGCTGCTGGCCGGCGCCGCGACGGCCATGGCCCGGACAGTGGGCTGGATGCCGGTCAATGCGTTGACCAGCTCCGGTTTCTACCTGGGGACCGGTGCCGCGTCGGTATTCCTCACGCTGGTCGTCGGGTACCGCCTGGTGGAAGAACGACGCCGGCGTTTCGATGCGACTCTCAAAGTGGTCGAAGAACGGCGCCTGCGCGCCCGACTGGAGCAGGACTACGACCAGCTGATGGCCTCTCACCGGGTCACCGGTCGCCCGGACCGGCCGGTCGTGGAGCAGACCCTGGACCAGCTCGCCGCGTCACACGCACCGTTTGTGGTCGGCCTGCTGCGTCTGGAACGCTACGGTGAAATCGAACGGGCGCTAGGCTACCAGGAGGCCGAGAACCTGCTGCGCAAATACCTGACCCGGCTCTGCCGGTTCCTGGAGACCGCTTTCCCCCGCCAGTTGGTGCTGTTCCGCGGCCACCCGCTGGGCACCGTGGACACCTTCAATCACGTCATCGCCCTGCGTACCGACGTGGACAGCATCCCCTGGAACGAGATTCGCACCTGGCTGGAAAAGGCCTTCAGTGAAGATCACTACGCCTTCAGCTGGATGGCGCGACTGGGCCTGGCCTACGCCCCGGAACACGGCGGCAGCGGCAGTGAACTGATCTCCCGGGCCGGCTTTGCCGCCCTGTCCACCGACGTGACCATCAACGTCTACGACCCCTACACCGAGCGTAAACAGAACCTGCAGCACTTCCTGATCCTCGACCTCGACCGCGCCCTGCGCACCGGGGGCATCCAGCTGCACTACCAGCCCAAGGTCAGCCTCATCGATGAGCGGGTGCTTGCCTACGAAGCGCTGATTCGCTGGCAGCATCCGGAGTACGGCGCCATCAGCCCCGGCCAGTGGATTCCCTTTGCCGAGCAGGTGGGCGCCATTCACGGTGTGACGCTCTGGACCATCGAGCGCGCGGCACAGGACCTGGCCGCCCTGGAACAGCAAAGCGGGGCGCCCGTCACCGTGTCGGTCAATATTTCCGCCCGGGATCTCGCCCGAACCGACTTCCACAACGAGGCCCTGGCGATCCTGGCCCGCCATCGCGTGTCGCCCCAGCGATTGATGCTGGAAATTACCGAGACGGCCGTCATGCGGGATGTGGACCAGGCCCGGCAGATGCTGGAGAAGCTGAGTCACGCCGGCTTCCGCATCGCCCTGGACGACTTCGGCACCGGCTACTCTTCACTGAGCGCCCTGGCCACCTTCAGCCTGGACGAGCTCAAGATCGACCGCAGCTTCCTCACCGACATACCAACGGATTCCGTACGCCAACGGATTTTCCACGCCGCGGTGGAACTGGGCGAAGCCCTGGGGTTGCGGATTGTGGTGGAAGGGGTCGAATCCGAGGCGGTGGCCCAATGGCTCAAGCGCTACCCCGGACTCTGTGGGCAGGGTTACTTCTGGGGCCGCCCGGCCCCGCTCGCCGCAACCTCCGTCAGTGGATACGACTCAGTCCAAAGCGATTGACCAGCCCCACACCCATCGCGTAGCTGCGCGGCACGAAGCGCTTGGTCCGCCAGATCAGGCGGGCATCAAACTGAGGCATGACGTAGAGGTCACCGCGCTGGTGGGCATCCAGCGTCATCCGCACCACCTTGTCCGGTGACACGCCGAAACGGTCCATCAGTCGGTGGAACAGCCTGGAGGTGTCGCCGATGATGCGTCCATTGTCACCGATGTTGGTCTTGACGAGTGTCGGGCACAACGCCGTCACCTTGACGCCGGTACCGGCCAGCTCGGCCGACAGCGTCTCGCTCAGCGCCAGCGCGCCCGCCTTGGACACGTTATAGGGCCCCATCAGCGGCGCTGCGGAATAGCTCGCCGTAGAGGCGACGTTGATGATGCCGCCATAGCCCTGCTCCCGCAGTTTCGGCGCAAACACGTGGCAACCGTGGATGACGCCCCACAGGTTGATCCCCAGCGTCCACTTCCAGTCCGCCATGGTGGTTTCCCCTACCGGCGTCCCGCCAACGCCGACCCCGGCGTTGTTGATCACCAGGCTGACGGGTTCGGACAGCAGCGTTTCGGCGTCCTTCGCCAGCTTCTGTACGGCGCTGAGCTTGCTGACATCGCAGACCACCGCGTGAGCCTCGCCCCCGAAAGCGCGAATCTCCTCAGCGGTCGCCCGGGCGCTGGTTTCGTTGATGTCCGAACACAGGACGGCGCCGCCACGACGGGCAACTTCCAGGGCAAAGGACCGACCGATTCCGCTACCGGCACCGGTTACGACTGCAGAAACCGGGCGGTCCGGTTTCTGGGGCAAACGACTTCCGAACATGGGCCACCTAAACTGGTTGAGTGTGAGGGCCATCGATCGGCCCAGCCTGACGAGAAATTAAAGCGAAGACTTGTTCGGATTCAATTCGGAAAAAACATGGCGAGAAAACCGCAACAGGAACGTTCCAGGGCGACCGTCAACGCCATAGTCGAGGCCGGCTTCATCGCCATGGCCAAGAGTGGCCCGGCGGCCACCACGACGCGACAGATCGCTGATATTGCGGGGGTTGGCGTCGGTTCGCTGTACGAATACTTCGACAACAAGGAAGCGATTTTCAGCGAGATGTCCCAGCGTTTCGTGGCCGACACGGTTGCGATGATCCAGCCCCAGGTGCCCCGACTTGTTCGGATGCCGATAGACGAGGCGGTCAAAGCCCTGCTGCAGGCCTTCCGCGAGTTCCTGCAGCACAACGACGGGCGCTATCTCAATTGTGTACAGCACGCCATGACGCTGGACTTCGAGATGTATCTGGAGCCGTTGCAGAAAGCGCTGTCGGACCTGGTCACCCAGTACCTGATGCATCACCCCGAGACCCTGCAGATCCGCAACATCCCGACCATGAGCTACATCATGATCCACGGCGGCATCTTCGCAGTGGTCCGCCATCTGACCGATCCCAACCCGACGATCAGCTTCGACGAACTGGCCGACGGGCTGGCCCGGATGGTCGGCCACTACACCGAACAGGAAATCCGCATCGCCAGGGCCACCCGGGAACGGCTGGCTCAGACCGGTCAGGGCAGCAGCGCTGGATCAACCGATGAACTGGGGCGCGAAGCCGTAGTTCCAGATCAGGACCGAACCGATGCGGGTGGTGACCAGGATCACGAGGGCAACCGTCAGCACCGCGCCGGCGTAGACGATGGCCCGCTCCTTGGGAATCCCCATCACGATCGGTAACCCGTCGAATAACAGGTAACCGGAATAGGCCGCTGCGGCCAGGAACACCAGGGCGTTGAACCAGGGCACCGGATAGAGCAGCGCAAATCCGGCCAGGAACATCGGTGTCGCCGCGTAAGCCGCCAGCGCCATGCCATTGGACTTGTCGTCCTCACTCTTGGCGCCGTAGGTGGTGGCCATCCAGTCAATCATCCAGCCCAGCGCAAACACCCCCACCAGCATCGCGACATAGGTCAGTACGCTGAGTTGGACGGCACTGATATTGGAGAGCTTGATCAGGCGTTCATTGCCCACGGTCCAGCCAAACATGGCCGTGGAGATGTAAGCGCAGATCGGCCCGATCGCGGCCAGGACCAGCACGTAAGCCCAGAGCACATGCCAGGGTGTTTCGTGTTCCCGGCGGATTTCAGCCCATTCGCTGTCGGGATGGGTGAACAGACCGAAAGCATGTTTGAGAAGCATAGCCCTCTCCTCGTTCTTGTTCGACGGCAGCCGGAACGGTCTTCAGTGTCCCTCAACACAGCATAGATCAAACCCGGAAAACCGGTTAATGATTATACAATCGGGCCTTCGGGCTGACCTTCCTCATCCTGGCCTTTGACGCCGATAGACGACCGGTCTAGTGTCCGTGGACGGGCATTCATCGCCACGCGACCAAGGAGTTCCTATGAAAAGCGAAGCACTGGAATACACGATCGATGGCCAGCGCTACATCGGCCACATCGCCTATGACGAGAGTCAGAGCGGCCCGCGCCCGGGCATCCTCCTGGTTCATGAATGGTGGGGACTGAACGACTTTGTCCGCGAACAGGCGGAAAAACTCGCGCAGGAAGGCTATACCGCCTTCGCCGTTGATATGTATGGAGAAGCCCGGCAGGCCGAAACGCCGGACGAGGCGAAGAGCCTGATGCTGGCGGTCAAGGACACCCCGGGTGAACTCGAGAAACGTTACCGGGCCGCCCTGGCGGTGCTGCAAGCCCACGACAGCGTGGATCCGGAGCGGATCGCCTCCCAGGGCTATTGCTTCGGCGGTGCGGTATCGCTGAACATGGCCCGCCTGGGACTGGACCTGAAAGGCGTCGTCAGCTTCCACGGCAACCTGGGCACCGAAATCGCCATAAAGCCGGGCGACATCAAGGGCCATCTGCAGGTCTATACCGGCGGCGCCGATGCCATGATTCCACCGTCCCAAGTGGCGGCGTTCGTCGAGGAAATGCAGGAAGCGGGCGTGCGCTTCGACCTGATCAATTACCCAGGCGCCCAACACGGCTTCACCAATCCGGGGGCCACCGCCAAGGGGCAGAAGTTCGGCTTCCCGGTGGGCTACGACGCCGATGCGGCGCAGGATGCCTGGGAAGGCTCCCTTGCCTTCTACCGTCGACTGTTCGGTTAAACGGCCAAACGGCGCGGGCTCCGGCTAACCGGAGCCCATTGCTATCAGCTTCGGGGATCGGTATCCGCCACCATGGGCCGCTCCCGGTTGCGGTCACGGAACGACAGCAGACTCTCCACCCCGGTGAAATCCACCACATCCCGGAACTCCAGCCAGTCCACCAGGCTGTACAGACACATGGCCGGATATTGCCAGGCTTCGAACTCGCCAGCGTCAATCATGGCCGCCAGGGTCCGCATGGACATCATGATGCGCTCGCGCTGCAGGTTGTAGAACATCAGATCCTGTTCCACATCGATGCCGGACTTCATGGACAGCACCAGTGTGACCGCCGAATCGTTGATCGCGTCGATCAGGGTCAGCTGGTTTTCCTGCTCCCAACTCAGCGGCGTATCCCCCCGTTTTCCGGCGATGTAGCGGGAAATCACGCGGGAGTCGAACACGTCCTGATCACCGTCGATCAGCACGGGAATTTTCAGCGCCGGGTTGTTGCGTCGCAGTTCGTCCCGACCTTCGCCATAGATGTCCAGGTTAACGAATTCGTAGTCGGTGTCACCGAGCAACAGGCGCGTGCGGCGTACGTAGGGCGAGGTGGTCGAACCGATCAATTTCATAACGTCGTTCCATATGATGGCCAGTGAATGTTGGCAGGGTGCCAGGGTTCAAGTGTAACGCACCTGCTCGGCTTTCTTCTCAGGCAGCGGCAGACGGCTTTCAATCCGGTCCCGGGTCTCGTCCATCAGCTCTTCCAGAGAAAGATCTTCAGTGGGAATGGGCGGATGAATCACCACTTCGATCTCACCCGGCGTGAACGCCCCGGTGCCTTTAGGCAACCGATCGTGACTGCCGCGGATGGTGATCGGCAGGATCGGCAGCTGGCCGTCCTTGGCAATCACGAATCCGCCCTTCTTGAATGGCAGCAGCTGGCCATCCCAGCTGCGGGTCCCTTCCGGAAACAGCAGCACGCCGGTGCCGTCCGGCAGCTGCGCCACCGCCTCGCGAATGCTTTGCATGGCATCGCTGCCTTTGGCCCGGTCGATAAACAGGTTGCGGGAGGCTTCCAGCGCCAGACCGAATAGCGGCACCTTGCGCAGCTCCTTCTTGATGACCCAGCGATACTGGATGCCCAGGGCCAGCACCAGTGCCGGCGGGTCCAGATAGGACGCGTGATTGCTGAGAATCACGTAGCGCCGACCGGCTTCGATGTGCTCGCGACCGGTCACCTTCAGGCGCATGCCCGTCATCTTCAGGAGGATCCAGGCGTAGACCTGGGTACCGTGGAACGCCATATCACCGCGCCGGCCCAACAACGCCGCAACGACGATGGGCAGGAACAGGAGCAGCGTCAGGGCAATACCCCAGAATATGATCCAGACTGATTTCAGGGCTTTCATGGAATCGACTACGGTCCTTGGTCTGCTGAAACGGTGCCATGCTTCATCCTACCTTCACGGCCCTGTCACGGATCACAGGCAGCCTGAAGCAGCAACCCACCCTTCTGATGGTAAAAGGATCTTACTATGAAACCAGTACGACATTGGCAGTGGCTGCTGTCACTGGCCATTCTCTTCAACGTCCTGGGCAGTGCCGACCTGCAGGCGGGCAACTGGCGGGATCATGATCGCGACGACCGTTCCGGCCGGGGCCACCCCGGACATCATCCACACCACGGCAACGACAACATCCAGTTAGGACCTCGCCCCTATTTCCTGGTCAACGACATGGACGACGGGCCTCTCAAACGTCGGCTTCAAGCCTGCTCAAACAAGCCGGTGAAGCGGACGGCGTTTTCCATCGGCCACCGCGGCGCCCCGCTGCAGTTTCCCGAGCATACTCGCGAATCCTACATCGCCGCGGCCCGCATGGGTGCCGGCATTGTTGAGTGCGATGTGGCCTTCACCAAGGATCGCCAACTGGTGTGCCGCCATGCCCAGAACGATCTGGCGACCACCACCAACATCGTCACCCTTCCCGAACTGAATGCGAAATGCACCCAGCCGTTTGTACCGGCCGATCCCGCCAGCGGTACCCCGGCCTCGGCCGAATGCCGCACCAGCGATATTACGCTCGCCGAGTTCAAACAGCTCAAGGGCAAGATGGACGGCTACAACCCGCAAGCCACCACCCCCGAAGCATTCGTCGAGGGCACGCCGGGCTGGCGCACCGATCTCTATGCCACGGAAGGCACGCTGATGACCCATCGCGAGAGTATCGCGCTGTTCAAATCACTGGGGGTCAAGTTTACTCCGGAGCTCAAGGCCCCGGTGGAGGACATGCCGTTCGAGGGCGACTACACCCAGGAGGATTACGCCCGGCAGATGATTCAGGATTACCGCGATGCCGGCATCGATCCACGCGATGTCTGGCCGCAATCGTTCCAGCTTGAGGACATCCTGTTCTGGATTCAGGAAACGCCGGCGTTCGGCCAACAGGCCGTCTTCCTCGACCAGCGTCCCAACGAGCCGGACGTCACGTCCCTCGCCTACCTGCAGTCTCTGAAAAGTCTGGGGGTTAACATTGTGGCGCCGCCGATCTGGAAGCTGATCGATCTGGACCCGTATGGTGAGATTGTGCCCTCGGACTACGCCCGCCACGCAAAAGCCGCCGGTCTGGACATGATCGCCTGGAGCATGGAGCGCAGTGGCCCGCTGGCCGACGGCGGCGGCTGGTATTACCAGTCGGTGAATGACGCCATCAACAACGACGGTGATATGTACACCGTGCTGGACGTGCTGGCGCGGGATGTCGGTGTCATGGCTATCTTTTCGGACTGGCCCGCTACCGTCACCTACTACGCCAACTGCATGAAACTTTAAGCTCTCGCCGGGTCGCTCGCTATTCGGCGAAGCGGCCCGGCCGGAAGGCATCCAGATCCAGCGACGGTGTTTCCCCGTCAATCACCTGCGCGATCAGATCGGCGCTGCCGGCGGACAGGGTCCAGCCGAAGGTGCCGTGACCGGTGTTGAGATAGAGGTTGTCGCGGGTGCCGTGGCCGATGGCCGGCGGGCCGTCCGGCGTCATGGGCCGAAAGCCGGTCCAGGTGCTGGCCCGGTCCATATCGGCCGCCCCCGGAAAGCGGGACGCCACCGACGCCTTGATGGTATCGAGCCGCGATTCGTGAATCCGCCGGTTAAAATCCGCCAGCTCGACAAAGCCGGTCGCGCGCAGCCGGTCTCCCAGGCGCGTGGACACCACCTTGTAGTTGTCGTCATGGACCGTGGAACGCGGCGCCCGCTCGCGGTCGATCAGTGGCGCTGTCAACGAGTAGCCCTTCACCGGGTAGACCGGCAGGTGCAGTCCCAGCGGCCGCAGCAGTTCCGGCGAGGCACAGCCCGCCGACATGACCACCGCGTCCATTTCGATACGCTCCACAACCCCACCGGCATCCGACACTTCGACCGCATGGACACACCGGTCGTCGGCCACCAGGCGCCGCACCGACGTGTTGAACCGGAAAGCCACACCGCGCTTCTCACAGGCCTCGGCCAGTGCCCGTGAAAACAGGTGGCAGTCGCCGGTGCCGTCGGTGGTGTATTGCAGCGCACCGAATAGCGGACCGGGACCGCGCATGCCGGGCTCGACGTCACGGACCTGGTCGGGGGTCAGCAGAGCGTGCTCAATGCCCAGTTCAGCCAGCAGGGCGGCGGTATCCGCGTAGTCGGTCATGGCCGCCGGCGAACTGGCCAGGTGCAACAGGCCGGCATGATCCCCATCGAACGACAGGTCCACCGCCTCTTCCAGCGCCTGGAAGCAGGTTCGGCTGTGAATACCCAGGCGCAGCATGGCCCGCTTGTTCAGGCCGAAGACGCCCGGTGCATAAGCAAATCGCAGGGTATCCAGCAGGAAGCGGAGGGTCTTCAGGGAAGGCGGCATGCTCATTTTCAGCGGACCCTGGCGATCCAGCAGCCACGGCAGCGCCTTGCGCACCATGGCCGCCGACGCCCAGGGATACACCACGCCATAGGAGCGCTGGCCGGCATTGCCCTTACTGGTTTCCTGGCCGGCGCCCTCAAGACGCTCGATCACCGTAACCTGATGTCCCCGCTGCTGCAGGGCCCAGGCCGTCGTGACTCCAACAACCCCTGCCCCGATAACCACAATGTGCATAACTGCCTCCTTGACGTCCTGTCCTATCACAGTGATTGGAGCGGCATCCGTCAACCGGGTCGGGATGGGTATTTTCCGAAGACGAGCTGCGGGAAGCGAACACTCGGGCACAAAAAAAGGCAGCCCGGAGGCTGCCCTTTCTCGATTGTCCGGCGCGTCTGGTGACCCGCCGTAACGCTCGTGCTAATACGGCTTAGAGCGGAGTCACGTTCTCAGCCTGCGGACCTTTCTGGCCCTGAGTTACAGTGAACTCGACCTGCTGGCCTTCAGCCAGGGTCTTGAAGCCTGAACCCTGGATGGCGCTGTAGTGAACGAAAACGTCCGGGCCGCTTTCACGAGTGATGAAGCCGAAGCCCTTGGTTTCATTGAAGAACTTAACGGTACCGGTCTCTGTAGACATAACTCTGTTCCTGTCTGTATTCAATATTCAATAAGTGCCTGGAAAACGGGTGTCTATACACTCACTCTCCAAAGCGGTATTCGGAAACGCAATTCGCATAATCAAAAACAGGACGATGCACTACTTAACTACAGAGGGATACGTCTTATTTATGAAACGCTTTGCTATAACTTTCCTACCGGGTCACTGTACCGCTGATCCTGAAGTTTGCCAACAGATATTTACGTTGTAGGTATAACTACGTTAGTCGCATGCCTGAGCGGTCGCGCCAACGCCGCTGCAGCAGGGACTTCACGCGGGGTCACCGTTGCACGGACGGCGCTTTTTCATTAACTTAAGGTCACAGGAGATGGCATTCCTCCATCGGTCGGCGCGGGATACGCTCTCGTCGCCGCCCAAAACCGCTGCATCCGCCCCCTTTCACTTTGCGATGTCGCTGATGATGCCTGTAAACCGCTGTCCGCTTTAGGAGCCTGTGATCCACTCCTGGGGTACGGTTCGATACAGGTATGTCTATTCATCACGTCCCGTTTACTGTGGACGCCCCGCCGGCCGGGCGCGTTCCCACGACATACCTCGCGCACCACCTCGCTCGCTCCCTTGCGTCAGCAATCCCGGTATAACGCAACCAAAGTGAGGCCTGTCTTCATGTGGATGTCGGTCATTGCCATCAGCGCGGGGGCTGCCTGCGGCGCACTCCTGCGATGGTTTCTCGGTTTACAGCTCAACGCCCTGTTCCCAACCGTGCCGCTGGGCACCCTGGTCGCCAACCTGCTGGGCGGCTACCTGATCGGCCTGTCGATCATGATCTTCTCGCAAGCCGTGACCCTGTCTCCGGAGTGGCGCCTGTTCGTCATCACCGGCTTCATGGGCGCGCTCACAACCTTCTCCACATTTTCCGCGGAAATGGTGACACTGTTGCAGGGCGGACGTTTCATGTGGGCGCTGGGCGGCATTGCCATGCACGTGGGCGGCTCGCTGCTGATGACGCTGGCCGGTATGGGCACGTTCCTCTTCATTCGCTGGATCACTGCGGGGTGAGCAACATGGAAAAAGGCTACGAAATCATCTTCATCACACCGGAGAACCGCCGCCACAACAACAAGCGGGTCTGCGAACTGATCACCGACATGGCCAAACAGCGGGGCATCGCCCGGATGACCAAGCGGGTCGACCGTGAGGGACTCGGCGCTGGCGGCCATCTGCATTCGGCGCACTTCTTCGAGTTGGCCGATCAGCCGGTGGAAATCATGTTCGTGGTGGACACGGCGACCGGCGACCAGTTGATCGAGGACGTCAAACAGGCAGGCATTCACGTTTTCTGCATTCGCAAGGAAGTGGAATACGGGGAGCTGGGCTGAGATTTCCGGCGATTCCGTCGCCGTAACGAAAAAGCCCCGCCGGATTGGGCGGGGCTGAAGGGATCGGATCAGGCCGCGTCGTGGCGGACGATGGAGTCCTTCTGCTGCGCAAAGGCATCGAAGGCGAAATCGTCGACCGTGAGCATTTCCAGCACGCGGGCTTCGTAATCACGCATGAATTCCGCGTCCTCCTGGCTCAGGATGTCCGCCTTCAGGGCTGCCTCGAAACGGTCTTCCGGGTGCAACGCTTCCTTCGGCAGCTCGCCCTTGGCGTAAGCCTTGTTCACGGCGCGATAGAGCTTCTCGGCGCGCTCGTATTCGACCAGCAGATCGTTGTACTGCGCCACCGGGTTGTCCACACCGCCCTCGACGTGGGTGGTCCAGGCCGGACGCAGTAGCTTCTCACGCAGCGGCGTCGCCAGGGTAATGGACTTGGCCAGGGCCCGTGACACGTCGTCATGCGGCATATCCCAGCGCCGACCCAGTGGCAGTGTCAACGCCCGCAGTGCCCAGGCCACCGGCCGATTGGGCAGGTTCTGGAGCAGTTCCTCCAGGGCGGTCTCGGTGCGGTGCAACAACAGACCCAGGCTGTACTGGACCAGCTCCTTCTCGCCCTCCACCGGCTGGGTTTCGTTCCAGTTCTTCAGCACCATGGAAGCCAGGTACAGATTGGCCAGCATGTCCCCCAGGCGGGCGGAAATCAGCTCGCGCATCTTGAGCTGTGAACCCAGCGTGGTCATGGCGGCATCGGCACACAGGCCAAAGGCGGCACTGAAACGCGAGACGGCCTGGGCGTAGCGCCGGGTGACGGCATCGAACGGCACATCCGGATGGCCCAGCCCCAGACCCTGGGTGAAGGCCCGCGCCGCATTGCCGAAGATCAGCCCGGCGTGGCCGAAGAAGGCGCGGTCGAACGCGTCGACATCGTCGTTGTCCTTGGCCGCCAGCTCTTCCAGCACGTACGGATGGCAGCGGATAGCGCCCTGACCAAAGATCATCAGGCTGCGGGTCATGATGTTGGCGCCTTCCACGGTGATGGAGACCGCCGCACCGCTGTAGCCGATACCCAGGTAGTTACGCGGCCCCAAGGTGACCGTCTTGCCGCCATGGACGTCCATGGCATCGGTCAGGCATTGGCGCTGCATTTCGGTCAGGTGGTACTTGAGGATGGCTGACGGAACGGCCGGCTTCTCGCCTTTATCCACCATATTGGCCGTCTGGTAGACCGACGACTGGGCGATGTAGGTCAGGCCGGCGATCCGCGCCAATGGGCCCTGCACGCCTTCCATTTCCGCCACCGGCGTATTGAACTGACGGCGTACGCGGGTGAAGCCACCAGCGGTGCCCACGGCCGCAGCCGCAGCGCCCGCCGCACCGGACGGCAGCGTGATACAGCGGCCCACGGAAAGACACTCGACCAGCATGCGCCAGCCTTCACCGGCCATATCCGGTCCACCGATGATGTAATCCAGCGGGATAAAGACGTCCTTACCCTTGATCGGCCCGTTCATGAACGGGGAGCCAATCGGGCAATGGCGGCGACCAATCTCCATGCCCTTGGTTTCACGGGGCACCAGGGCGCAGGTAATGCCCAGGTCTTCCTGGTCGCCCAGCAGGTTATCCGGGTCGAACATGCGGAACGCCAGACCGACGACCGTGGCGATCGGCGCCAGGGTGATCCAGCGCTTCTCGAAATTCAGGCGCAGGCCGATGACTTCCTTGCCCTCGAATTCGCCCTTGCAGACGATGCCGGTGTCCGGCAGCGAGGTGGCATCGGAACCGGCCCGCGGCCCCGTCAGACCGAAGCAGGGAATGTCACGGCCGTCCGCCAGACGCGGCAGGTAGTGGTTTTTCTGCTCTTCGGTACCGTACTTCAGCAGCAACTCGCCGGGGCCGAGGGAGTTGGGCACGCCGACGGATACCATCAGCGACTCGTTGGACGCCAGACGCTGCAGCACCGCCGACTGCGCCTTGGCGGAGAATTCCAGGCCGCCGTATTCCTTGGGAATGATCATCCCGAAGAACCCTTCCTTCTTCAGGTAATCCCACACTTCCTGCGGCAGGTCGGCCCGCTCGACGGCCACGTCCCAGGCGTTGCAGAGGCTGATGGCGTGTACGCACTGGTTATCGATAAACGCCTGCTCTTCGTCAGTCAGGCCGTTGTTGCGGTCGATCAGCAGCTTCTGCCAGTCCGGCCGACCGGTGAACAGCTCACCGTCCCAGCCGACGCTGCCCGCTTCCAGGGCCACCTTCTCGGTGTCGGACACCTTGGGCGCCACTTTCTTGAACATGGCGAAAATACGCGGGGTCAGCCAGGCACTGCGGAAACCGGGCAGACCACAGGCGGCAGTGATCACGGCACCGGCGAACAGCACCAGCGCCAGCCAGCCGGAGGCGAAAATCAGCGACACCAGGCCGAACCCGGCCATCACGCCAATCGCCGACTTGGCACCGGACTCCTTGCGTAATACCAGAAGCAATCCGGCGAGGGACAACAGGACTAGAATCAAAGTCGTCATAGGCGGTCTCAGTCTTCCATGTTATTGAAATGACTGGGCTGCAATACGGGCAGCCCATGGCAATCCACTCAATGCTACGTTTAACCTACCGCAATGGATGGCTCCCGACCAGTGACTGAGTCGCCATCTGTCAATGCGCCTTTCGGCGAATCCCCGATGGCGTGATCCAGGCACCGTTCCGACCTCTTACGACGACACGATCACCCGCAGACCGCTCAATGACATGCGCGCCTTGTCGATGGCCGCCTCGCCGGCTGCCAGCTGCGCTTCGAAGAACTGGATCTCCTCGTCGCGGATCGCCGGATTGATCGGTTGCAGCGCCCGCAAGCGGTCGACTTCCGGGGTGATCAGGTCACGCAGCCGCTGCAGCGCCGAGGCCTGCGCCTCACCCAGCCGCTCGGCAGCAAAGCCTTCGGCGTGGTCGATCATGGTCTCCACCTCGGCCCGCACCTGCGGCACCACCGCCTGGGCCGTGCGCCGGCGAATGTTGGAACAGAGTTCGTTGAGCCGGTCATGGGGTAGCGCGCTGGACAGGTCCTTGCCATTCACGTCCACCAGCAGGCGCAGCGGCGCCAGCGGCAGGCAACGGGACAGCTGCAGGCTGTCCGGCGCCGGGCAATGCAGGGTGAACAGGGTCTCCAACAGCAGCGTACCCGGCGGCAGTCCTTTCACCGACAGGCTCGCCAACGCCGCGTTCCCCAACTCCGAATCGGTCATCAGCTCCATCACGCCGGCCACCATGGGGTGCTCCCAGCTCAGGAACGCCAGGTCTTCCCGCTCCAGGGCCTGCTGACGGTCGAAGGTCACGGTGATACCGTCTTTCGGCAATCCCGGGAAGTGGCCGGTCAGCATATGGTCGGACGGCTTGAGCACGTCCGATGTCTCGGTGTGGTCCTCGGTCTCGACGCCGAAGATATCGAAGGCCTCGGTCATGTAATCCACCAGGCCGGACGCCTGCTCTTCGGTCTCGATCGCTTCGATCAGCGTCTGGGCCGCTTCCGGGCGGCAGGAATTCATCTCGATCAGGGCGTCCCGACCGGCCTGCAGGCGCTCACGCAAGGCCTCAGCCTGCTCGCGGGTCGCATCGATCAAGGCCTGCCGATCGGCTTCCGGATTGTCCAGCGCAGCGTCCAGTTGCGCCTGTACTTCGGCTTTCACGGCCACGCCCACGGCGGTGTTGCGACTCAGGGCATCGAGGCCGTCGTGATACCAGTGGAACAGCGTTTCCTGAGACGTGCCTTCCAGGTAGGGCACATGAATGTCGATCACATCGCCCTGCCCAATCCGATCCAGGCGACCAATACGCTGCTCCAGCAGATCCGGGTTGGCCGGCAGGTCGAACAACACCAGGTGATGGGCAAACTGGAAGTTGCGGCCTTCGCTGCCGATCTCGGAGCAGATCAGCGCCTGGGCGCCCTGTTCCGTCTCGGTGAAGTAGGCGGCGGCACGGTCCCGCTCCACTAGGCTCAGGCCTTCGTGGAAGGCGGCACTGCGAATGCCGGCGCGCAGTTGCAGGTGATGCTCCAGCGCGGTAGCGGTCTCGGCGTTGGCACAAATCACCACCACCTTGGCCGGACGCAGGCTGGTCAGCGTTTTTTCCAGCCAGTTCACCCGGGGATCATCCGCCAGCCAGGTCTCTTCCACCAGCCCGGCTTCCGGCGCCATCCCGTCTTCACCAGCGCGGCGCTCGGCATACAGCTCCGGGCAGGGTAACGGCGCCGGATGCACGCGACGCTCCGGAAAGCCCTGGATGGCTGAGCGGGTGTTGCGGAACAGTACGCGGCCGGTGCCGTGGCGGTCCAGCAAGGTGTTGATCAGGGCCTCGCCGCTGTCGTCTTTAGCCAACAACCCGTCGAGCTCGTCACCCAGCCAGTTGGCGAGCTGCGCCCGTTGCTGCGCATCCGGCTGGCCGCCACGGGCCTGGAGATCCCGCACCAGGGCATTGATATCCGCGTAGCGCGCTTCCTCTTGCTCGAAGGCCCCCAGGTCGGGATAGCGGGCCGGGTCCAGCAGCCGCAAGCGGGCAAAGTGGCCGGCCAGGCCCATCTGCTCCGGTGTCGCCGTCAGCAACAGGAGACCACGGATCTCGGCTGCCAGTTTTTCCACCGCCTGGTATTCCGGGCTGGCCGCTTCCGGCGACCAGGCCAGGTGATGGGCCTCGTCCACCACCATCAGATCCCATCCGGCTCGCAGGGCGTCCCGCTGAGCTTTCTCGCTGCCGGCCAGGAAGTCCAGACTGCACAGGACCAGCTGAGATTGTTCGAAGGGGTTTTCACCGTCCCCATCGTCGTCCTCGTCCGAGTCCTCTCCCAGCATCGCCAGGATCTTGTCGGCCGCGTCGTCCAGCTCGTAGTGGGAACCATCGACGATGGAAAACGACAGGTTAAAACGGCGCAGCATTTCCACCAGCCACTGATGGATCAGCGAGTCCGGCACCACAATGAGCACGCGGCGGGCCAGGCCGGTCTGGAGCTGGGAATGCAGGATCAGGCCCGCCTCGATGGTCTTGCCCAGACCCACTTCGTCCGCCAGCAGCACCCGCGGCGCGTAACGCCGTGCCACTTCGCCGGCAATATAGATCTGGTGCGGCAGGTGGCTGGTGCGCGCGCCGATCAGGCCCCGGGCCGGTGACTGGCGCAGGCGCTCCTGGTGCTCGACCGTGGCCATACGCAGCCGGAAGGCCCCGTTACGATCGAAGCGACCGGCGAACAGGCGCTGGCGCGGGTCGGTAAAACGCACATGGCTCCCCAGCTTGACCTCGGAGATCTGTTGGAGCTCACCCTCAGCATCATCGGCGTGATACATGAGGACGCCGTCGATGTCCTCCACCGCCCGCACGGTGAGCGATTCGCCGTCGAACGTCTCGATGGTGTCGCCCAGCTGATAGCTGACCCGGGCCAACGGCGCGTTATCGGTGGCGTAGGTCCGCTCCTCGTCCACCGCGGGGAACCCGAGGGTCACCCGACGGCCGGAGATATCCGTGACGATACCCAGACCGAGGGAGGCGTCGCTGTGACTGACCCACCGCTGACCAATGACAAATTCCATGCTTTGATTCACCTTGCAGAACTGATTTGAACGGAAAAAGGGGAGCCCGGGCGCGGGTTCAGGCCTGGCCTGAACGCTCGCGAACCCAGTAGGCCGTCGCGCCGCAGACCGCGGCGGGCACGACAAAGAGGTTGAGCACCGGGACCATGGCGGCCAGCGCCACCGGCAAACCGAAGCCCATGGCCGACAGGCGCTTGGCCGCCAGCATGCGACGCAGGTTGCCAAAGCTGACCCGGTGGTTATCGGCCGGATAATCGACATACTGCAGCGCCATCATCCAGCTGTTGAACAGGAACCAGAGGACCGCCGATACCAGGTTCACGACAGGCACCAGCCCCAGGACCAGCAACAGGATCGCCCTGGGCAGGTAGTAGAGGATCTTCTGGACTTCGCGCCAGAGTGCCCGTGGAATGTCCTTGATGATCTGCGCCCAGCCACCGTCGACGGCCACTTCCTGGCCAGTGAGTTCCTTTTCGGTCAACTCGGCGAGATAGCCGTAGAACGGGGAACCGATCAGGTTGGCAACGATCACAAAGCCGTAGGCCATCATCAGCAGGATGACCACGCCATAGAGCAGCCAGAACAGCCAGTCGAGGGACTGCAGCCAGTTCCAGTCGGGCAGCCAGCCCATCGCCATGGCAATCAGGGCACTGAAGCCGTGGGCCATGAAATAGAACAGGGCAGCGAACAGGATGATGTTGAGGACGATCGGAATGATCACGAACAACCGGAGGCCGGGCCGGCGGATCAGCCGGAATCCCTCTCCCAGGCAGCCCAGGCCTTGAAAGAAATTGCCCTTAAGCATGTCAGTCTCCTCCGGTTTCCTGGCGCAGTTCCGGCCGGAAGCCCCTGACGAATGCAGGGCCCCCTGGCGGAATTCGGGCGCAGAGCATACCATGACCGGCTCATTGACCATACCCGCCACAACCCCGGGAGCATCGATCCACACCATGACCGACCTGCTTCGCTCGCTGATCCATCAAACCCGCCTGTGGCGCGCTGCCCTGTTCGTGTCGATGGCCGTCATCCTTTGGCTGGCGACGGCGAAACTGGACCATCCGATCGAGGTCTCCAGCTGGGACAAGATCAACCACCTGGTGGCCTTCATCGAGGTCACCCTGCTCACCCGCCTGGGCTGGCCGCAGATGAAAGCCCTGCACGTCGCCGTGGCCATGCTGGGTTTTGGGGTGCTCATCGAGATTGTCCAGTTCCCCCTGCCTTACCGGGAAACGTCGCTGCTGGATGTCTTTGCCGACAGCCTGGGTATCGCTGCCGGTCTCATCCTCTGGCGCTTTACCGGCGCCCGCCTTTCGACTACCTCGTAGGAAACCATCCAGGATCTGTGTAGGAAATATCGCACACCCACGTAAGAAATGGCGATTTTGTGCTGTGGGAGTGGTACAACAGCGCCAACCTTAAATTTGCATCTTAATGTTATTTAAGGGTATTCAAATTCCATGACGCAACCGTCACATTTCTAATGGAACACCGTCACACGAAAATCATATTCAGATTGATATAGTTCAATTGTCAGGAAGACAGGGAAAGGACGATACACGGAGAAGTTCCTCACAGGACTGTGAGGGGAAGCAGGGAACAAACGGACTTCACGCTTAAGGGACTCTATTTACTGGATCGCTGGCTCGGACGCCGGCGCCACGGAGTTGGCCAGGGACTTCAAAACGCGACAGGGTGTCTACGCGCGCAGGGATGCGAATACCCGTTCCGACGAAGGGCAACATTTGTTGCCCTTTTTTTATGCCAGTACCGTCGCCCCAAAGCCGACGCCTACCTATCCGCCTGATAGATACGCACGCGGTTGAACTCCTCGAACTCGTGCAGGTCCGGCCAGGTGCGGGCCTCATGCACCACCTGCAGGACGTAGTGATCGTCCCCCAGATCCTTCACCCGGGAATCCGCCAGCAGAACCCGCGGCGCGGCCTCGCGAAACGCCGACAGCAACGGTCGGTTCTCCGGGTCGTACAGCACATCTGCCGCGGTGACCACGTCGAACCCACCCCCGCGCCGATGCCAGTCGTCACACAAGTCCACCTGCACGCCGTTGGCTTCGGCATTGGCCGTCACCGCGGCCAAGGCATCGCCGTCGATGTCGCAGGCCACCACCTGGCGGGCCCCCGCCCTGGCTGCAGCGATGGCCACGATGCCCGATCCCGACCCGAAATCGATCACCCGCCGGCCAGCGACCGATTCCGGATGATCCAGGATGTATTGCGCCAGCACCTGGCCACTGGCCCAGCAGAAGGACCAGTAGGCCGGCTCGGCCACCACGGCCTGGGCTTCATCGTGACTGAGCGGACCTTCCAGCACTGCGGGATCGAACAGGTACAGGTCGATGGCCGGACAACCGGCAGGGGCCGTGAGCGCCACGCGCCCCCGACTCAGGGTGCGGCGCATGCGCGTGTTGAGGTGGTCATGGGTCTGGAGCATGCCGCATTCTAACCGGCTGATACGGGGCCGGCCATCCGTTATACTGCGGCCACCACTTCCAGACTGCTGAAATAATGTCCAGACCCGACACTCAGGATTACCTCGACCTCTTCCTCAACGACACGCCGCTGATGGATGTCCGAGCCCCGGTGGAGTTCAGCAAGGGCTCCTTTCCCAGCGCCATCAATGCGCCCCTGATGAACGACGACGAGCGGCACCGGGTGGGCATCCGCTACAAGGAGGCCGGTCAGCAGTCCGCGATCGAACTGGGCCATCAACTGGTGCAGGGCGACATCAAGCAGCAGCGGATCGAGTCCTGGATCCGGTTCACCCAGCAGCATCCGGACGGCTATCTGTTCTGCTTCCGTGGCGGTCTGCGTTCGCAGCTGACCCAGCGCTGGATCCACGACGCCGGTGTCGACTTCCCGCTGGTCAAGGGCGGTTACAAGGCCCTCCGGCGTTTTTTGATCGACGCCCAGGAGGCCCTGTTGCCGGATCTGCCGATCTTCATCATCAGCGGTCGGACCGGGACCGGCAAGACCCGGGTCCTGCTGGACACCCCCAATCCGGTCGACCTGGAAGGCATGGCCCATCACCGGGGTTCCAGCTTCGGCCGGACATTGACGCCGCAGCCCAGCCAGATCGACTTTGAAAACCGCGTGGCGATCGCCCTGCTCAAGGCAAAACACCGGTTTGGCGGCCCCGTCTTTCTGGAAGACGAAAGTCGGCTGGTAGGCCGGTGCGCCCTGCCCCACAATCTGCGCGACCGCATGGCCGAAGCACCGCTGCTGATTCTGGAGAACACACTCGAAGAGCGGATCGACATCATCCGCCAGGACTACGTCACCGACATGCTCGCCGCCTTTATCGAGCGCGATGGCGAGGAGGCCGGCTGGCTGAATTTCCGCGACTACCTGCTCAGCGCCCTGGACCGGATCCGCAAACGCCTCGGTGGCCAACGCCACCAGGCACTGAGGGACGTGATGGTTCAGGCCCTGGACGAGCAGCAGCGTAGCGGCGACGTCAGCCGTCACGCCGAGTGGATTCAGGTGCTGCTGCAGGACTATTACGATCCCATGTACGACTATCAACTGAGCCAGAAAGCCGGACGCATCGCGGCCCGGGGCAGCCCTGACGAGCTTCGCGAGTGGGCGGCCAACGCTTCAGGCTGACACCCCGCCGGGCACACAACGAATCCAATAACGATCGGCGACGTACAGTCTCCGTTGAGAGACTGGCCGATAACGACCTGATCCCGCGGTGTATTTGACTCGGGATTTTCTGCTATAAAAAACCAGTAAACCTCAAGTACGCGGGGCCGCGGTGCCACCTATCCGGCGTTCCAGCAATCCAAACCGGAATTAAAGACAGCAACAAGGAGTTCTCATGGAAAACCTCTTCTCCGGCGACGGACAGGTCGCTGAACTGGCCAAGATGGCCTACGGCATGGTGATGGCGTACGCGCCGAAGGTCATTCTGGCGATCGTCACGCTGATCATCGGCCTCTGGCTGATCAATCGCTTTATCAGTGTCCTGGACAAGAAGCTGGGGGCCAAGGATCCGACACTCAACAAATTCCTGTGCGGCCTGATCGGCGCCGTCCTGAAGATCCTGCTGTTCATCTCTGTGGCCTCGATGGTCGGCATTGCCACCACCTCGTTCGTGGCCATCATGGGTGCCGCCGGCCTGGCGGTGGGTCTGGCCCTGCAGGGCAGCCTCGCCAACTTTGCCGGCGGCGTGCTGATCCTGATCTTCAAGCCGTTCAAGGTTGGTGATGTCATCGAAGCCCAGGGCTTCTTCGGCAGTGTTGTTGAAATCCAGATTCTCTACACCATCATCAACACCTTCGACAATCGCCGCATCGTCATTCCCAATGGCCAGCTGTCCAACGCCAGCCTGACCAACGTCAACGCCTACGAGAAGCGGCGGGCCGACATGGTCTTTGGCATTGGCTACGGCGACGACATCGACAAGGCCAAGGCCATCCTCAAGCGCCTGGTCGAGGAAGACGAGCGCTCCCACGCCGATCCCGCCCCAAACATCTTTGTGGGCTCTTTGGGTGAAAGCTCTGTCGATATCAATGTTCGCGTCTGGACCGACACTCCGAACGTCTGGCCGTTGATCTGGGACATGCAGGAAAAGGTCAAGAAAGCCTTCGACGCCGAAGGGGTCACCATCCCTTTCCCGCAGCGCGACGTTCATTTGTATGAAACCAAGGGGGAATAACCTCCGCCCCGGAGCCCGGCGCCCGCCGGGCTCCATCCATCCCGCCAGATCAGCCGTCCGTCACATTCCCCACACCCGCGCCTCGCGTTCTCCGACCGCTGAACTATGCTTGCCAGTGAAACAGGTGGCCTTTGTCCGCATGGCGGCGCAGGGGTTCGTGCTGTCATTGCTGGTTGGAGGTTGTCTCGATGCCGGTTCAGCAATTGAAGGAATTTCTCGACGCCAAGGCAGTGCCCTACGACTGCCTCTCCCACCCTCCGGCTTTCACCGCCCAGGAGTTGGCGCATCATGCGCACGTGTGCGGTGATGAGGTCGTCAAGACGGTCATCGTCGAACTCGACGGCAAGATGGCCATGCTCGTCATGCCGGCCACCTGGCGCGTCCGCTGGGATCGGCTCTCCTACGTACTCGATACGGACTTCGTCCAACTCGCCGACGAGGACGAGTTCAAGGACCGGTTCGCCCACTGCGAGGTGGGCGCCATGCCGCCGTTCGGCAATCTCTACGGCATGTCGGTCTACTGCAGCGAGGCGCTGACCAGCCAGGCTCATCTGGTGTTCGCCGCCGGCAGTCATACCGAGTCGATTCGCATGGCGACCAGCGACTTCCTGCGACTGTCCAATCCCATGGTGATCAACCAGGGATTCCGGCGTCCGGATTCGCCACGGCCGGCCTGGCTGCGCAAAGTGTCCTAGCACAGGCGGTCCGTCGGGGTTTGCGGTGGTTTCGAACGGGCTCTAATATGAGGCCATTCGAATCAGGAAGCGGACATGACGCAAACTTTCGACGTGATCATCGTCGGCGCCGGCATGGTCGGCGCCGCACTCGCCAATGGACTGGGCCGGGCCGGGCTCACGGTTGCCCTGCTCGACCGCCAGGAACCCGCCGCCTTTGATCCGGCCCGCGAGCCGGACCTGCGGGTTTCAGCCATCAGTGCCGGCAGCGAAGCCTATCTGGAGCGGCTCGGCGTCTGGTCTCGCATCCGCAGCATGCGGGCGGTGCCCTACCGGCGTCTGTCGGTGTGGGATGCGGCGTCTCATCCCCTGAGTCGCCTGCTGCCCAGTGGTATCGCGCGGACCACGTTTGAAGCGGTTCCCTTGGGCCGTGACCACCTCGGCCACATCGTCGAGAACCGCATCACCCAACGGGCGCTGTGGGATCAGGCCGGCGAGTGCGCGCGCGTCGAGCGGATGACTACGGACAACATCGTCTCAGCCGTATCGGACGACGCACAGGTGACGGTCACCCTGGACGATGGCCGTATCCTGCACGCCGAATTACTGGTGGGCGCCGACGGTGCCCAGTCCCGCGTCCGCCAACTGGCCGGCATTGGCACCACCCGCGACCAGTACGCCCAGCAGGCGCTGGTGGCCAGCGTGCGTTACACCGGCCCCCAACAGGACATCACCTGGCAGGCATTCCACCCCAGTGGCCCACGCGCCTTCCTGCCCCTGCACAGCGATGGAGAGCACAGCTGGGCCTCCCTCGTCTGGTACGACGATCCGGCCCGGCTGGCGGCCCTCAAGCAGCTTCCGGACAGGGATTTCCTGGCCGCCGTTACCGGTGCGTTCCCGGCCGACCTGCCGCCGCTGACAGCCGTCGCCGGACGCGCCAGCTTCCCCCTGGCCCGTCAGCACGCCAAACGCTATTCCGCGGATCGGATCGCGCTGGTGGGGGATGCCGCCCACACCATCAATCCGTTGGCCGGCCAGGGCGTCAATCTCGGCTTCCAGGACGCGGAAGTGCTGCAGCAAGAACTGGTGGAAGCCCGTCGTGCCGGCCTCCCGATCGCCACACCGGCCCTGCTTGCGCGCTATGAACGCCGACGGCGTCCGGCCAACCGGCGCATGATGCTGGCGATGGACCTGTTCTACCATGCCTTCAGCAATCGTCTCCCGCCGGTTCATCTGGCGCGCAACCTGGGGCTGGCGCTGGCCAATCACCTGCCCTTCGCCAAACACCAGGTCGCCCGCTACGCCATGGGAATCGACGACACCCTGCCGCCATTCCTGCAGCAACTGGTTGACCAGGCGCCGCGGCCCGCCTTTCTGAAATAGCACGGACAACACCGACAAAGGAGCCATCATGGCGGAAACCATCTTCGACAAGATCATCAATCGCGAGATTCCGGCCGACATCGTCTATGAAGACGACCAGAGCCTGGCGTTCAAGGACATCAACCCGCAGGCTCCGGTGCACCTGCTGATCATTCCCAAGGTCCGGATCGCCACCATCAACGACCTCAAGGACGATCAGGAAACGCTGATCGGCCATCTGTTCACGGTCGCGCGCGACCTGGCCAGGGAGATGGGGTTTGACGAAAGCGGTTACCGGGTGGTGATGAACTGCGGCGAGCAGGCCGGCCAGACCGTGTTCCATCTCCATCTTCACCTGCTGGCCGGAAAACCGCTGGGCTGGCCGCCCTACACGGAACGTATGAAGCAGGCCTGACGTTTGCGCAGGCGCAGCGGGCCGGCTCCCGACCCGCTGCACACTATTTGATCCCGTAGCGTTCCAGAACCTCGGCCTCGGTCAGCTTCGGCGTCTGGTTGGCAAAGTCGTAGTAGCCCGGCTTGCTGTCGATGAAGATCTGGTTGCCCATCGCGAAGTCCGTTCCCGTCTCGAAAAAGCCGGCCGTCATGGCGTATTGGCCCGAGCCTTTGAACTTGTAGAACAGGTGCGTGCCGCAGCGGTTGCAGAAGCCCCGCTCCGCCCAGTCCGAGGAGGTGTAGACGGTCACGCTGTCGAGTCCGGTGATCTGGACGTCCTGACCGCAGTGCACGGCCAGCAGCGGCCCGCCACCCCAACGGCGGCACATGCCGCAGTGACAGACCTCGACCCGGTCACGTCGCGGCGCTGTTATGCTGACAGCGCCGCACAGACACTGCCCCTTCATGATCTGTGTGTGCTCCATGCTCACTCTCCCGATGATTCGCCTGCTGGTATGGAATCACTATAGCGCGGGCGCCGCGTTGGCGATGCCGAATGGAATGTGCACCATCGGAATCGCGCCGCCGGCGGATGACAGGTGACTTTTCTGGTCGTCGAAGAACATATGCGGGCGCAATACTGCGAGAATGCGCTCCTTGGTCATACCACCCAGGAAGAAGGTTTCGTTAGCGTTCACGCCCCAGTGCTCCAGCGTGGTGACCACCCGTTCGTGCGCCGGGGCATTGCGGGCGGTGACAATCGCCATCCGCAGGATCCGGCGGTAGTCGGCGTTTTGGTCCACCGCCTTGTCCTCCAGCGCCTGCAGCAACGACAGCTTGCGGAACAGGTCCGCCAAGGGCCCCGGGTTCAGCGGCACGTCGGCCTGATCCTGCTCGTGCCGGTGAAAATCCGCCAGTTCGCCCTCTTTGTAAATCCGCTCCGAGGCGTCGTCGGCAATGACGCCGTCGAAGTCGAACGCGATACGCAGCTCCCCGTCGCTGTCATCGTCCACTACCGCCGAAGGCAGCACCAGGCCTGCCGGATAGCCTGCCTCGACCGCATGCCGGATATCCCCCTGGTTGGCGGACAGAAACAGGGAAGCGTTGAATGCCGGAATGTAGGGGTACGGCGACTTGCCCTCCAGAAAGGCGGCCCGGGTAATATCCAGGCCGTGGTGGCGGATCGAACGAAACACCCGTTTACCGGTGATCGCCGAATTACGGGACAGCAGGATGACCTCCACCGGCCGCTCTTCGGCAAAATGCCGGTTGATGCTCAGGAAACGTCGTACAAAGGGAAACGCCACGCCCTTGCCCAGCGGAACGTCCAGCTGACGCTCCTGGTAGTGGCGATAGGCGTTGGGCCCCTCCTCGCGAAAGACGGCGTCGGATTCGCTCAAATCAAAGAGCGCGCTGGACGCCACCGCAATCACCAGTTTCTGTTCGATTGGAAACGGCATGCCTACCTCGGCTCATTCTGTCTCTTCGGCAGGATAGCCGAACGGTGACCTTCAGACCCAACGATGGATCCTGTTGAAGCGCCTCGTAATTTTTGAACATGTATCAAGTCAGTAACAAAAAAGATCGGCGTTTTTTAGAAATAAGACCTCTTTAAGCGACTCCCTGACTTTATTTTTAAGGTCTTTGTATGTAATTTTACTAACACTTTTGCAAATACGCCTCAGGGCTACACCCCTAAAAAATTGCAAAAGGATGAGGAGCCGCAAGCGGGAGTGGCTCGCAGAACCCACGTCCTCCGGGAAGAAGGACAACCCGCGTTGCGCTCCATGTCTGACTAACAACAACACCAGGACAAAGATCATGAGCGATAACAACAAGTTTCCTCTGCTCCGTCGCCATCAACTGGCTGCCGCCGTCGCGGCCGTGATGGTTTCAACCTCTGCCGCAGCTGTCGATTTCCACGGCTACTTCCGTTCCGGTATCGGTGACACCGTTGGCGGTGGTGACCAGGCCTGTTTCAAGGCTGCCGGCGCCGGCGCCAAATACCGTCTCGGTAACGAGTGCGAAACCTACGCTGAAATCCAGATGGGTGATGAAGTCTACAAGGAAGGCGACACCAGCTTTTACGTGGACTCCATGATTGCCTACGTCACCAACCAGGAAAACGACGGTGAATTCAGCTCCGATGGCAACGCCAATGTGGGCGTAAGGCAGTTCAACGTTCAGGGTAAAAACGTCATTAAATCCCTGCCGGGCTCCACACTCTGGATCGGTAAGCGCTATTACCAGCGTCATGACGTGCACATCAACGACTTCTACTACTGGGATGTTTCCGGTCCGGGTGTGGGCCTGGAAGACATCGACGTCGGTACCGGTAAGCTGCATCTGGCCTGGACCCGGTCAACCAACAACACCGTCGACACGGACATTACCGACGATGAGGACGTGACCAACGACATCATCGACATTCGCTGGACCGATCTGCCGGTTAACCCGGGCGGCACGCTGGAAGTCGGTTTCGACTATGGCAACGCTAACCTGACCGACGAACAAAAGGATGCAGACATTACGGCCGACAAGAGCGGCTATCTGGTCACCGCCGAGCACAAGCAATCCGACTTCCTGGGCGGCTACAACAAGTTCACCCTGCAGTACGCCACCGACTCCATGATCAACGGCACCGGTAAGAGCAACAGCCTCAACGACGGCAAGATGTTCCGGGTCATCGATCAGGGTGTGATTCCCGTCGGTACCGAAAACCTGCAGATGTTCTATGTGGGCATCTACCAGGACAACGACTTTGAAGACGACTCAGGCGGCCAGTGGATGTCAGCCGGTTTCCGGCCGACCTATTACTGGAATGACCTGATGAGCACGGCGGTTGAACTGGGTCTCGACAAAGTGAAGCCGGATGCCGACGGCGAAGACGACTACGACCTGCAGAAAGTGACCCTGTCCCAGCAGTGGGAACCAGGCCGCACCTTCTTCGCACGTCCCCAGCTGCGCCTGTTCGCGACTTACGCGCATTGGAGCGACAACTACAATGCCGCTGTCGTGGCCAACGGCCCCGACCAGGATGCCGTCGATATCGACGATACGGATGGCGTGACCTTCGGCGCCCAGGCTGAAGTGTGGTGGTAAACCTCCGCTAACTCTCCTTGTTGCGTCTTTTGGCGTGGGCAGCTTCGGCTGACCCACGCCTTTTTGATTCAATCGGTCTACGCGGCTTCCACGGCGGCGACACCCCTTTCACGCCACACGCGGTACAACCCCTGCGTCTATTTGCGGAAATCCGTGGGCTGCTCCAGCTCAAGCACCGCCTCTCCCAGTTCGTCCACCTTTTTCTGGAACAGGGCCTGGGCGTCATAGAGCCCTCGATTGTAGAAGTAGGCACCCACTTCCTCGGCGAAGAAATCGATCAGGAACTCCGCATCGAACTGGCCAATGTCCTGGTCCAGTTCTTCCCTGAAATAGAGCTTTACCTTCTGCACCTGTTGCTTTTCTTCCGTGGTAAATCGGATCTTTTCCATGATCGACTCCGCGAGACATTACACCGGACGCCGGGCCAGCAGGGCCCAGATTCCGGCTGCTGACAATAACGATCCGCCCGTGCAGTTAAACCAGCGGCGCGAGCGGGACGAGGTCATCAGGCGTCGGGCGGACGAGGCAAACAGAGCGTAGAACGCGGCATTGAGGGCACCCAGACCCACAAACGTCGCTGCCAGCAGCCAAAGCTGGCCGTGACCCTCCGGCCCGGGTGTGACGAACTGCGGCAGAAACGCCAGGAAAAAGACGATGCCCTTCGGGTTCAGTGCCGTGACCACATAGGTGTTTGCAAACAGCCGCCAGCGGGATTGAGCAGCCACGGTGTCCGGCAGGTTCAGCGGCGACACGCCCGCCCGGAACAGCCGAAAGCCGAGATACAACAAATACAGGCCGCCGGCCAACTTGATAACGGTAAACCAGAAGGCCGAGGTGGCCAGCAAGGCGCCGAGTCCGATAATGGACGCCGCAACCGCCGTCGTATCGCCCAGGGCGACGGCAGCCACCAGCGGCATCGTCGCCGAGCGGCCATGGCTCACCGCGTAGCTGATCACCGCGAGGATGGTCGGCCCCGGGATCACCAGCAGAATGGTGGACGCGACCACAAAGGCAAACCAGGTTTCCAGCGACACGGGCACCTCCAGGGGATCCGCTGCACGTCAGGGGAATACCGGAAACTTACCACCCTCAATCGCCCGGGCGTACCCCTTTCAGCGACTTTGAGCCTGAACCGATCAGGAAGCCGTGCCGGGCACGTAGGCCTGGATCAGGATGGAAATCCCCACCAGCAGTGGCAGAACGGTGTAGGCCAGGAAATGCAGGATGTAGCCGTTCCGCTTGCCCAGCTTCTGCTGCAGGATTTGCAATTTGAGGAATTTCTCCGGCGCAAAATGGCGACCCACCAGCGAGACCAGTCCCACCGCAATTGCAAACAGTCCGAATAAGAGGCCTATGTCCACCGCTGATACTCCCGTTAAAACCTGTCTGGATATGGAGCGGAGAGCTTACTAGAAGATGGCCGCGGAAGGCAGACCTGACGATCCCGTATCCGGAGAGCACCACGATTATGGCATTGTCAGGTGCGCTTCAGTACCAGCATGTCCGTGGCACCTTTCTGGAAACGATAGGGCACCGGTTCACGCGTGACCTCCAGCCCCGCCTCCATCAGCGCCTCCGTTGCCGGTTGCAGATGCCGCGAAAGGTTGCCGTCCAGGTCAACCAGCGGGAACACCCGCACCTCGTTAGCGACCCGACACAGCTCCTGTAGCCCGGCAATATGACCGGCGGTGTCCACATGGTCACTGTAGAGAAACAGGTAATGCGAGCAAAGCGCCAATTCAAAGCGGCGATCAGCAAAGGGCAACGCTGGCAATGAGGCCGCGACGTATCGGCTGAGGGCGCCTGGGCCGGCGTAATCGGTCAGAAAATCGGCCATGGCCGCCTGCCGGGTGCGCCCCAGCGCTGCGACATCCGGTATCGTGCTCCAGAGATAGCGATCCGCCTCCTGGGTCATCTTGGCCAGGATGTCGGGGTACACGGCATCGATACGACGTCGGATGTCATCCGCCGTAAACTGGTAAACCGGGTCGCAGGAAACCACCTGACCACCCTGCTTCGACAGGGTCGCATTGAAGCTGGCCGGGCCATCGCCACAACCCAGGATGCGCCGTCCCAGATCCGCCGGTGACAAGGCAAACATAGCCCGGTACTCGTCAAACGAACGCCCCCAGGGCACCACCTGATCCAACTGCATAATGACGTATCCCTGTCTTCTCACTGAGTGATGTCGGGCATTGTACGGGGAACGGCGCCCGCCGGAACAGGCGCCGTCTTGCGAGCGGTCAGCGAATCCAGTACCCGGACAGCTCGCTTCCCGGCAGGTACGTGACCAGAACGTCGCGGCTGGTGTACAGGCTGTCGGTGCTCAGATAGCCATTGACGAGCTTGCCTCCGCATTCGGCGCTGGTCAGCCGCACCGCCACCAGCGTGCCGTCCAGCGCGAGGCTCAGGTTGCCCGCCGTATCGCAGCCGTTGACCGACACCGTGAAATCACCGTCGGACGCTGCCGTCAGGGTGTAGAGTTCGCCATCGAGGCGTACCTGATAGCGGCCCGCCAGGTCAGCCACCGAATAGTCCAGGGACTTGGCCGTACTGGCCGCCAACGTGACCGACTGGCCATCCAGGGTGCATTGAAGTGCCTCGTCGGCGGCCTGGCAGCTGCCGCCGCCAGCGAACTCGAAGGTCCCGGTTTTGGCAGCATAGCGTCCACTGTATTCGCTGCGCCGGTCCTGTTCGTCCAGTACGACCAGCGTCAGGTCATCAGCACCAATGACCGTCGCGGTAGCCAGGCGCGGTGCCCCATTATCCTGGTACACGCCGGCGTACTGGCCGACCAGTTTGTCGACGGTCGCAGCGGCATCGTCACTGTCATCGTTGTCAGAACCGCCGCAGGCAGCGAGCAGCAGGGTGGTCGCCAGCACCAGCAGCGACCGACTCAATTGTGAAATCCCGTGCATGTTGTTCCCTTACCGAGCCAGCGCGTTGAGTTTCTGGGCGGTCAGCGCCACCTTGGCGCGGCTGGCCTGGACATGGGCGTCGATGGTGCTGATGGTGATGTAGCCTTCCTGCACCCACTTGCCCTCGGCGTTGGCACTGTCGTCGTCCACCAGGCCACCGCTGAAGGAAATCCCCGCTGCACCGGCGTAGGCCGCTTCGGCCTGGGCACGCGCTTCGACTTGAGACAACGAACTGTCCGACGCCATGATGCTGGCGGTGACGTAGCTCATCATCAGTTCGTTCTGGGACATGTCCTCGACGAACGTGGCGTCGTAGCCGCCGGCGTTCCAGGCGACGTCGGTAAAGCGGTAACCCAGGTTGTTGTCCACATCGTCCGGCGTGTTGACGTTCAGGCCGGTGAACGGCGGCAGCAGGGCCTCGTCCGCGGAACGGTTTGCCTCCAGTTGATCGACGATATCGACGACGATCTGCGCCACGGTCGTGGCTTTGGTGGCGTCGCCATCCGCAGCGCTCACGGCGATCGCCGGAATGCCGCGGGCAATGCTGATCATGGCCGCGCCCAGCGTGCCGGAGTTGTTGTTCATGTAACCCAGGTTGTTGCCTTCGTTGGGTCCGGAGATCACCAGGTCCGGCGCCGCGCCCCAGACTTTCGGTGCCACCACATCCAGACCGTGCAGGACCGCCATCACTGGCGTGCCCTCGGTAAAGTCCTCAAAGGCCATCGTCTCTTCGGTGTCGCCGACGCAGTATTTCTGCTGGCCAGCCTTGCTGTCGTCAATCGACACCGGTTTGAGGAAGTTCAGGGCGCCACCCTTGCCGCTTTGTCCGGTGCAGGGGGCAGACATAATCACATTATGACCGGCAGCCTGAAGGGCGCTGAATAGGGTCTGGATATTATCCGTATCCCATCCGTCGTCATTGGTCAGCAGGATGTTGAGGGCGGATGCCTGGGCGCTGAACAGCAGAGAGCCGGCCAGGGCCAGCGGCGTGAGTAATGAACCTTGCATCGATTGCTCCTGTCATGGGTTAAGAGACAGGAGCAGACTGGGTTTGGCCGATGTCAGAACCGTGAAAAAGAGATCCCTAAACGGAATGGGATCTCTCTGTCGGAGCCGATGGCGCATGGGCCAGCAGGTCCGGCGGCAGATCAATGTGATCCGCGGGCAGGGCCAGCCGATAGCGCAGGCGGGCGCTGGTTCGTTCCCGCTCGCTGACGACCAGGTAGGGTTCGGCCAGGACATCACCCAGCACGCGAATCAGCTCTTCCTTGATGCGGTTGCGGTTCTGGTCCAGCGTTTTGGAACGCAGGCCGTGCTCGCGCAGATCGTTCACCGCCTTGGCATGGCCACCGTATTCGGCCATAAATTCAGCCAGCGCCTGCCCTTCCCGTTTATCCGGCCGGTTGGAGGGCGGATTGGCAAACCACCCATCGCCCTCCTGGCGCTTGCGGGCATACCAGGCGTAATGCAGCAGCGGCGTCGGCGCCAACGTCAGTGGAATGCCCCGGACGCGAGCGCGGCCCTCCTCCAGATCGAACGCCAGACGCTCGTCGCCGTGCGCGATATCCCGTGCCCGCGCGACATCGAAGTCGAAAAGATGCAGCCCTCGGATGAACCAGGCCCGTTGTCTGGCGTCCAGCGGTGGTTGAACCAGGGCAAGGTCCCGCAGTTCGGCAAAGGGCCGGTCAAAGTGCTGGCAGAGCTCGGCAAGCAGCTGGCCCTGTTCGCGACTGACACCCTCCGCCAGGGGCGCCGTCAGACGCCGGGCCTGGCGATGCGATTCGCCCCCTTCAACAAGCCGGTCGTACCAGTGCCGTTGCCGGTCGCCCAGGGGGCGTGGCAGCAACAGGATCAGCGCCAATGCCAGACCGGCGAGAGCCAGCCCCTGCCCTGCCAAGGACCACATGGCCACCTCACACGTCGGAGTCAGCCCCACATGGAACACCTGACCCTCGTGGGGCCAACGGATATCCACCGGCGACGTCACCGCACCGGCCTCCCCCAGCGGCCCCAGGGCATCAACCGTAGCCGAGCACTCCCGGAGAACCGGCCAGGGCAGCCAGCCCTCAATGCGAAGTCCATCCAGATCCGCCGCCAGTTGATGGCGCATCACCGTCATCAGTCCGGGCCGGTCATCGCCGTTGACCAGGGCCTCGTCCATCGCCGCGGGTAATGAGTTCGACAAGCGCTCAAACAGGCTGTGCTCCAGCCCCTGCCGGGCACTGACGACCAGAAGGCCTGCCAGCACCAGGGCCAGTACCAGCCAACCCAGTACGCTCAGGAAGATACGCCGATTCATGGCGGACACTCCCCGTGAGCTGGCTCAAAGGTCGGATCGATATGGGCATAGAGCCCTTTGAAAACATCCATTTGCACCAGCAGGGCACAGCGGAATTCAACATCGGCGGCCAGCGACCGGCTCAGGAACCAGCGCCCGGTCGGCAGGTTTTCGGCAATGGCCAGACGCCGCTCCGGCGGCACCTCCTGTTCCCCCACCCATTTAATGCCGCTCATCAGATCGATCCGCCCTTCGGCAAAGGCCTGGTAGAGCGCTCGCCGATCGGCAAAGAAATGCAGCTGCCGGTCGCTCAACGTGATGCCGGCGGCCTGGAGCTGACCCATCGGCTGCTGGAAGGAAGACTGGCTCTGACTGTCCTGAATCAGGCCCACCCGTTTGCCGGCGAAATAGCCCGCCGTCAGGCGAGGTGTGTCACCATTGCTCAGCCAGTAGACGGAGTAGTCCGGCGTTTTCTGCACGCTGTCGTAAAACCGGTCGTAGTTCGACAACAGGCCTTTCAGGACCCGCTGCCGGTTCCAGAGCAGGTGAAAGTGCTGCCTGGCCAGCTGCCGGGTGGTCAGCTGCTCCCGGGGCTGCCAGGAAATGTCCACCGCCTCGAAGCGGGCGGCGATGCGATTCGAGGCGCACAAGTGGTCGGCGAACGTCTGTGCCAGGTAGTTGGTGGTGCTCAGCACACGGAACACGCCTTCCCCACCGGATCGATCACCGGTCGAGCAGCGATAGTGATCGAAGGGTCCGACCGCCACCGGCGCGCCATACACGCGCCCCAGCACGATGGCGGTCAGAACAGACAGCAGGAGAACCAGAGCCACCAGGACCCGGTAAGCTGTAACAGACAGAGGCATAACACTCGGTATTCCGGACGGTTACCACGGAGGTTAGGCCGCTAACATGTCAGTTCCATGACAATCCCACCGCCATTGGCCCCCTCACGCATCCACCACCTGCTCAAATCCGCCAAAGATCATCCGTTTGCCGTCGAACGGCATCTTGCTCATGTCCATGTTCATGCGCGGGTCTTCCATGGCTTGCTTCAAGCCGGTATCCCGAACCGCCTTCGACGGCCACAGGATCCAGGAAAACACCACCACCTCGTCCGCCTTGCACTGGACGGCCATGGGGAAGGAGGTCAGCTTCCCTTCCGGCACATCGTCGCCCCAGCATTCCACCAGCTGCAGCGCACCGTGGTCGCGAAAGATCGCCGCGGCCTCCCGGGCCATTTTGAGGTACGCCTCTTTGTTCGTTTTGGGAACCGGCACCACAAATCCGTCAACGTAAGCCATGTCGCCTCTCCTTTGATTGTTGGGTGACAGGTATTGGTCGAACGGGTAGCCGGTATCTCGACTCTCGGTGCAAAAAAATCGACGGCAACAGGGGTGCCGGCTTCGGGAGCTAATACCCGGCGGTGGACTGCAGGCCCCACAGGTGGGCGGCCACCAACGCGCGCCAGGGCGAGAAGGGTTCGAGCCAGGCTTTGGTCTCGGCTTCGGTGGGTTTTTCCGGGGTTTCCAACAGTGCCTGCAGGTTGCGGCGCACCGCAACGTCACCGTGGAGGGAGCCGTCCATCCAGCCGAAGCCTCGCATCAGGGCATAGCTGACCGTCCAGGGGCCGATGCCCTTGACCCGGTTCAGTTGCGCGCCGATGGCTTCGGCCGACGTCTCAGGCAGGGGATCTTCCAGCGGCAGATCGCCGGCCACCACCTGCTCGCCGACGATCTTGAGCGTCGCCGCCTTGGTCCGGGACAACCCGGCCGCCTGCAATTCGGCGGCCTCGGCTTGTGCGACCCGACGAGCATCCGGCACACACCACAGGCCGCTGGAATGCGCCGCTCCGGCGGCCTGGATAAACCGCCGCCGGACGGAGACGGCCGCACTGACGCTGATCTGCTGGCCGGTGACCGCCCAGGTCAGAGCTTCAAACGGCGTGGCGGTTTGCGGCACCCGTAACCCGCGATTGCGGGCCACTATCGGACCCAGCCGCGGATGGTCGAGCATCGCCGCCTCGAAGGCCTCCACCGGCTGGGTCAGGCCCAGCATGCGGCGCGTCATCTGTTCCAGCCGCGCCGGGCTGCTCTCGGGTCGGTGACCGTCCACCGCCAGCTCGACCGCGACCAGATCCGTCTCGAAATCCAGCGTCAGGCACGCCGGCACGCCGTCCCAGAAGAGCCCCTTGCGGACTCGCTGCCCAGTGACCTGCTCGGCCAGCTGCTCGCTGTCACGGCGGTGAAAGGCCAGGACATCGTGGGCGCGAAAGCCGGCTGGCAGCGGGATCGTCGTCCGAAGGGGCGAAGGGTCACTCAACGGCGATCTCCCTCGGCGGCTCTGGCTTCGTGTTCCAGCAGACGGCGTTTGCGCTCCACGCCCCAGCGGTAGCCGGACAGTCCGCCGTCGTTGCGCACGACCCGGTGGCAGGGAATGGCGCAGGCCAGCCGATTGGCGGCACAGGCGCCGGCCACGGCCCGCACCGATGTCGGGGAACCGATGCGCTCGGCCACCTCGGTATAGCTCAGGGTCTGGCCGGGCGGGATCTGGCGCAGGACGTCCCAGACCCGACGCTGGAAAGCGGTGCCGCGAATATCCAGCGGCAGATCCAGGCCCAGCTCCGGCGCCTCGACAAAACCAACCACTTGACTCACTACGGATTCAAAATCCGGATCACCCGGCGCCAGGTCGGCCGCCGGGAAACGATCTTGCAGGTCGCGCACCAACACCTCGGGGTCATCCCCCAACAGGATGGCGCAGATTCCCGCCTGGCTCTGGGCCACGAGCACGGCGCCCAGAGAGCAGGCGCCCACGGCAAAGCGGATACGGCTGTCGGGGCCGCCGGCCCGATAACGGCTGGGCGTCATTCCCAGGACCTCACTGGATTCGTTGTAGAAACGACCGCTGGAACCATAGCCGGCCGCATAGACAGCGTCGGTCACCGACCCGCCCTGCGCCAGCGCCGAGCGCACCCGGTCCGCCCGTCGTTCAGCCGCGTAATCCTTTGGCGAGATACCGGTCACCGACTTGAAGGTGCGCTGGAGGTGAGCGGGGCTCCAGCCGACAGCCTGCCCCAGGCTCTCCAGGTCGGGCGGGGATTCGGCGGCATCGATCAGCCGGCAAATCGCCGCCACCTTTTCCGACCGCTCACTGGCCGGAGACCCCGCCTCCGGCCGGCAGCGTCGGCACGGCCGGAATCCGGCCCGCTCGGCCTCCGCCGGCGTGGCGTGAAAGGCAATGTTCTCGGGTTTGGCCAGCCGCGACGGACAGTTGGGGCGGCAGTAGACGCCGGTGGTTCGCACGGAATAGACGAAGACACCGTCGGCCGCCGGGTCGCGAGCCCGCAATAAAGACCAGCGCGGGTCGTTGGTAATCGCTTCGGTTGTGGCGTTGGTGGGCATCTCACCCCTCCTCTGATTCGGTCATCCTACGCCAACACTATCGCCGCGGCCTACCCCGGACACTCCGTTTCTTGCGCCCGAATCCCTTCGATTCAAGAGCGACCCTGATTACGATCCAGTGAGGTGGGGAACCCACTAGAATCGGGCCCCATCGGGTCGTCCACGGCAACAAACTACGTCGCTTTAAGCGTCACATTAAACCCTGTTAACCCGGATTTCTCGGCACAGACATCATCTGGTCCTAAACTCTATGACGGTTGAATCATAAATTGCAGGCGTCGTTGCCACCCTGGCCGGCGTCCAGACAGCGTATGACAGGAGTTAAAGCTGATGCACACAATAAGGCAGTACAACCGCCCCATCGCCACCCTGATGTCCATCGTGATGCTGCTCTTCACCCTGGCTGCAGCCCCGGCCTCCGCCAGCGTCGTCGGTACCGGCGAGTTGCTGACCCAACAGCGGGCCGACATCGATCGTGAAGACCTCACCCGCATGCTGGCCCGTGACGACGTCAAACAGGCGCTGTCCGACATGGGCGTGAGTGAGCAGGAAGTCCGGGACCGGATCCAGAGCCTGACGCCGTCCGAACTGGCCTCCTTCAAGCAGCAGTTGGCGGATGCCCCCACCGGTGAGGGCGTCGTCGGCATCATTGTGCTGTTCCTGGTGATCTTCATCATCACCGACATGCTCTGCGCCACCGATATCTTCCCGTTCATCAACTGCATCCGCTAACGCCATGCCGTCAGTGAATGCGTTCAGGGTGGCTCCGGCCGGGGCCGCCCTGCTCTTCCTGATGATCGGCCTGCTCAGCGGTTGCGCCACCACCGCGCATTGGCCGGTCACTGCTCAGCTCGACCAGACGCCCTCCCATCAGTTGGACACGGTGCCGTTCTATCCCCAGGAAAAATACCAGTGCGGCCCTGCAGCCCTGGCGATGATGCTCAACACCCAGGGGGCGGACGTCACGCCGGAGGATCTGGTGGGACAGGTTTACCTGCCGGAGCGCCACGGTTCCCTGCAGGTGGAAATGGTCGCTGCCGCCCGCCAGCACGGCATGCTGGTGTATCCGCTGAAACCGACGCTGGACGACGTCCTGGCCGAAATCGACGCCGGTCACCCGGTGCTGGTCCTGCAAAACCTGCGCTTTGGCTGGTGGCCCCAGTGGCACTTTGCGGTGGTGATCGGCTATGACACCCAGGCGGATGAGATGATCCTCCACAGCGGTACGGAAAAGGCCTACCACGAACCGCTGACGGCCTTTATGGCGACGTGGGACCGGGCGGATAACTGGGCCCGGGTGATGTTACCGCCCCGCGAATTGCCCGCCACGGCCGAACCGCTGGACTATCTGGTCAGCGCCAACGACCTGGAGACCACCGGTCAGCTGGACGCCGCCCGCGACGCCTACCAGACCGCCCTGGCAACCTGGTCGGATCAGCCCGCGGCCTTGCTGGGTCTGGGTAACATCGCCTATCGGCAGCAGCACTGGGACGAGGCCACGAAGCAGTATCAGCGCCTGACCGCCGATTTTCCGCGCATCAGTGCCGGCTGGAACAATCTCGGCGAGGCCCTCGCAAAACAGGGCTGTGGTGAAGCCGCCGCCCGCGCCCATGCCTGCGCCCGCAGCCTGAAGCCGGAGCGCTATGACGACACGACGAGCGCGACTGTCGAAGGGAACGGACCGGCCGACTGCCCCGTGGTGGATTGCCCCATCCCGTGAGCGGTCGACCGGCTCCGTCGTTATGAGCCGGCGGCGTTGGGGTTGAGCAGCCGCACTAACTGGTTGCCGACCGACTCCACCGGTTTCAGGATGGCCTGCTGAATGCTGTTGGTGACGACCCGGTTATAGGCGGCCCCGGCATCGGTTTCCAGAAAATCCAGGTACTGATCGATCTCATCGATGCTGAAGTGCTCGTAGGTGTACAGATAGGCGGCGTAGACCTGCTGCTCCACGGCACCGCGCAGCATGAAGCGTTGATCCTCGATCTGCTGCTTCATCTGCTCCAGGGTCGGGCCCTGCTTGCCGCTGAAGGCGGACATGGCCGACGCCAGCCCCAGTTGCACGGCCACGGCCGTATCCACCGTGCTTTCGGTCGCCCGGGAGACGCGGTCGAAGCGGGAGAAGGTGTCGGCCCTTTCGGTGCCCTCATATTTTTTCACCAGGGATGGGCCCTGCGTCTCGATGGTCTTCCAGGCCGCCGGGCGGGACGCGGCAACTTCCGCCTGCGCGATCCGCTGGCCCAGAGGGGTCTGGTACCAGTCCCGAACCGCTTCCAGCTGGCCGTCGTCGAGTTTGCTGGCCAGATCATCCACCACCTGTTGACGGATGGCCGCGCTGCTGAAGGCCCGACTGACGATGCCACCCACCATGTCGGCGACCATCGGATCCACCTGGCCGGTCTGCTTCAGCCCCTCGCGAATACCCTCGCTCATCATCGCCGGGTACTGGTCGATGATCTCGCCCAGCGGTGATTCGCTGACCACGGATTCGGACAGGGGGCTGGCGTCCGCCAGACTGCTGGCCAGCACCAGCGCCATCAGGGTCAAACGCCGCAACGGGGCCAATACATTGGGGGAAGGAATCGCTCGCATTACAGATGTGCTCCTGTTTTCGGTCCGCCCGTTATGCCATGGCGTCCCGGATGCAGCAAGGGATCTGCAGTACGATTGGATGACGGTTTGGTGAGAAAGTGGACAGGCGGCCCGACCGGACAACCGGTCCGACCGCCTCGGGCGTCACACTCAGTTGCTGACAACCTTCTCGGCTTCTTCCATCGGGGTGTGGCGCACGTCCTCACCCTTGGCCATGAAGATCACATGCTCGGCAATGTTGCAGGAATGGTCACCCACCCGCTCGAGCGCGCGCAGCACCCACATGACGGACATGCAGCGGGTGATGTTGCGGGGATCTTCCATCATGAAGGTGACCAGCGTGCGCGTGGCGGCCTGGTACTCTTCGTCCACCCGCTTGTCTTCTTTCATGATGCGCAGGGCCAGCTCGGAATCCAGTCGGGCAAAGGCATCCAGACTGTCGCGCAGCATCTGGCTGACGTGATTGCCGATGTGACGGGTCTCCACGTAGCCGCGCGGCGCCTTGCCTTCCTCGGACAGGCTCAGTGCAAACTTGGCGATCTTCTTGGCTTCGTCGCCGATCCGCTCCAGATCCGCCACCATCTTGATGACCGACAGCACCAGGCGCAGATCCCGCGCCGCTGGCTGGCGCCGGGCGATGATGCGGGTCGCTTCCTCGTCGATTTCCAGCTCCAGCTGGTCGACCTGCTTGTCCCGGGCCCGGATCTCGTCGGCGCGATGGCCGTCACCTTCGATCAGCGCGTCGATGGCATCCACCACCTGCTGCTCGACCATCCCGCCCATGCGCAGGAAATCTTCCTTCAGACCGGCCAGATCTTCATTGAACTGGTGGGATATGTGATCGCCGTATACGTCTTCGTCATTCTTCATCATCAATCTCCGCTCGCAGACTTGGATCAGCCAAACCGGCCGGTTATGTAGGATTCAGTCAGCTCATGCTGGGGTGCCGTAAACACCTTGTTGGTTTCATTCACCTCCACCAGGTGGCCCAGGTGGAAATAAGCCGTCCGATCGGACACGCGGGCCGCCTGCTGCATCGAGTGCGTCACGATGATGATCGTATAGCTCTGGGACAGTTCGGCAATCAGCTCTTCAATACGCGCGGTGGCGATCGGATCCAGTGCTGAACAGGGCTCATCCATCAGCACCACTTCCGGACTCACGGCGATGGCTCGGGCGATACACAGCCGCTGTTGCTGGCCGCCGGAAAGACCGGTTCCGGGAGAATCCAGACGGTCCTTGACCTCATTCCAGAGGCCGGCGCCGCGCAGGCTGCGCTCGACGATGTCATCCAGGTCCGATTTGCGATTGGCCAGCCCGTGGATGCGCGGGCCGTAGGCCACGTTGTCATAGATGGACTTGGGAAACGGGTTGGGCTTCTGGAACACCATACCCACGCGGGCACGCAGCTCCACCACATCCCGTTTGGCGTCGTAGATGTCCTCGCCGTCCAGCTGCAACTGGCCTTTCACACGGCAGATATCGATGCTGTCGTTCATCCGGTTCAGGCAGCGCAGGAAGGTGGATTTGCCGCAACCGGACGGTCCGATAAAGGCAATCACCTCGTTCTTGGCGATATCCAGGCTGATGCCCTTGATGGCGCGAGCATCGCCGTAAAAGACTTCCACGTCACGCAGGGTGAACTTCGGATCGTCGGCAAAAGGCTTGCCAACGGTTCGCCCCTCCAGTTCAGCGTCGTTGAAGGTGGCCCCGCCACGGGTCTCGGGCTCGTCTTTGACCGGGACGTCCTGGTCAATCGCCGAATTCATCGTATTCATACTCAAATCTCCTGTTACCACCGACGCTCAAGGCGACGGCGCAGCCAGATGGCCAGGGCATTCATACCGATCAGGAAGGTCAGCAAGACCATGATCGCGGCGGAAGCCCGTTCAATAAAGGCAAGTTCCGGGCTACCCGCCCAGAGGAAAATCTGCACCGGAAGCACCGTGGCGGCATCCACGAAGCCGGACGGGACATCCACGATAAAGGCCACCATGCCAATCAGCAGCAGGGGCGCGGTTTCACCCAGCGCCTGGGCCATGCCGATGATGGAACCGGTCAGCATGCCCGGCAGCGCCAGCGGCAGCACATGGTGCAGCACCACCTGCATCTTGGACGCGCCGATGCCCTCGGCCGCTTCGCGGATCGATGGCGGCACGCTCTTGATCGCGGCCCGGCTGGAAATGATGATGGTCGGCAACGTCATCAGCGTCAGCACGAGGCCGCCCACCAATGGCACCGAGCGCGGCAGACCGAACAGGTTGATGAACACTGCCAGGCCCAACAAGCCGAAGATGATCGACGGTACCGCGGCCAGGTTGTTGATGTTCACCTCGATGAAATCGGTGAATTTGTTCTGTGGCGCGAATTCCTCGAGGTAGATCGCCGCGGCCACACCGATCGGGAACGACAGCAGCAGCGTCACCACCATGGTCAGCACGGAACCCACGATCGCCCCCAGCACGCCGGCATGGCCCGGATCCCGGCTGTCGCCGTTTTGGAAGAACACGTCGTTGAAGCTGTTCTGGATGATGCCCCGTTCCTGCAGCTGATCCACCCAGCCCTGCTGTTTCTCGGACAGCTGGATGGAATAGTTGGGATCGTCGGCGTGCTTCACGTAGACGCTGACATCGTCGCTGACCAGGAACGTCATGGTCTGGGTTTTACCCAGCAACGACGGGTCCGCTTCCAGGGTATCGCGCACCTTGTTGGCGGCGTAACTGCTCAGCAGGTGCCCCAGATCCCGATCGTCACTGTCGCCGGCTTCCGGCACGACGTCGTGCAGGGCGGCCAGCAGCGGCGCCTTGAAGTCGGCCATGCTGAAGGCGTCCTTGTCGGTGGCGTCCTCCAGGTACATGGTTTTCGGGTCGAACCGGACCTCAAGGGTCATGGTGGTCTTGATGAATCCGGTATACCCCTTGCCGATGATGTCCGCGAACAGCGTCACCAGGGCGGCCAGGGCAATGGCAATCGCCAGGATGCCGTAGAAGCGGAAGCGGCGCTCCTTGCGATAGCGCCGTTTGAGGGACTGGCGGACCAACGCCGCCTGCTCGTGATTACTCATACTGTTCCCGGTACTTGCGTACAACATGAAGAGCGATGACGTTCAGCGCCAGGGTCACGATGAACAGCATCATGCCCAGGGCGAAAGCGGACAGCGTCTTGGCGCTGTCGAATTCCTGGTCACCGGTCAGCAGGGTCACGATCTGCACGGTGACCGTGGTTACGGCTTCCAGCGGGTTGATGGTGAGGTTGGCCGCCAGGCCCGCTGCCATCACCACGATCATGGTTTCACCAATGGCGCGGGACACGGCCAGCAGGATGCCGCCCATGATCCCCGGCAGGGCGGCCGGGAAAATCACCTTGGTCATGGTTTCCGCCTGGGTGGCGCCCAGGGCCAGGGATCCGTCGCGCATGGTCTGCGGCACCGCATTGATGACGTCGTCGGACAGCGATGACACGAACGGAATGATCATGATGCCCATCACCAGACCGGCCGCCAGCGCGCTTTCGGTCGAGGCATCGAGCCCCAGCCAGCCGGCCGCATCGGCGATGAACGGCGCCACCGTCAGCGCTGCAAAGAAGCCGTACACCACCGTCGGCACACCGGCCAGCAGTTCCAGCAGCGGCTTGACGATGCTGCGCATGCGCTTGGAGGCGTACTCCGACAGGTAGATGGCCGACATCAGCCCCACCGGCACCGCCACCACCATGGCGATCCCGGAAATCAGCAGGGTGCCGACAAACAGTGGAATCATGCCGAAGGAACCGGACGAGCCGACCTGATCCGCCCGGATCGCGGTCTGCGGACTCCAGCTGGTGCCGAAGAAGAACTCCAGGAACGAGACTTTGTGGAAAAAATGAATGGTCTCGAAAATCACCGAGAAGATGATGCCTACGGTGGTCAGGATGGCCAGCCCGGCACACATGAAGAAAATCTTGCGCAGGGTCGACTCGACTTTCGCCCGCGCATTGATGTGCGGCGCAATCCGCAACCAGGCGACGAACGCCCCCAGTATCGCCACACAAATGACCAGGATGGTCATCATCAGTTTGCTTTCAGCCCGCAGAGCGGTCAGGCGATCCGCCGCACCGGCAATGGGCTCGGGCACAAATTCCGGCGACAGGGCACCGGACGCCACATTGCTGATCTGGGACAGGATCAGGCTGGCCCGGCCCGGCGAATCCGGTTGGATGTCCGCCGGCAGCGAGCCGATCACCAGCGTCTGGATCACCTTGTCCTCGAAGCCCAGCCACAGGGCGAAGATGATCAGGGCCGGCAGGCCGCACCAGAGCGACGCGCGTGCCGCATAGTAGAACGGCAGCGATTTGAGGTGTCGGATGCCGCCCAGCGGGGTCGCGAGTGCCCGGGACCGGGCGTAGCCCAGCGCAAAGGCGATCCCGATCAACACCACCACCAGCGGAAACAGATTACCCGGTTGCATGTTGTCTCTCTTTCGGTGAATTCAAAGAAGCCTCTGCAATGACCCGTCTGAATCAGACCGTTGCAGGGACTCCCTTGTGTGGGACACCAGTCTAGCCTGCTGCTTCGACTGAGTCACAAAGTCATCTTTTGATGCGGCCTTCAATATGCGAAAAGTGCGGAGCCGATATCGGCCCCGCACTTCCTGTGACTGCATGTCTGAGCTGGCTTATTTCAGCTCGTCTCCGGTCATCGGCGTCATCGCCTTGGCGTTCTTGGCCTGCTGAACGCGGGCATCGCGCGGCAGTGCAATCAGGCCAACGTCTGCCAGGTAGCCGTTCGGGCCCCAGGTGCTTTCGCTGGTGAACTCGCCCACATACTCGGGGATCCCCGGGATCACGCCCACGTGCGCCTTCTTCACGTAGAACCACAGTGAACGGGCCAGCGGGTAGGCGTCGCTGGAGATGGCGTCCTGGGTCGGCTGCTCACCGTTGATGGTGGCGGCCTGCAGGGTACCGGAGTTCTCTTCCAGGAAGCTGTAGCCGAAAATGCCGTAGGCGCTGGTGTCGCTGGCCAGCTTCTGAACGATCAGGTTGTCGTTCTCGCCGGCTTCGATGAAGGCGCCGTCTTCACGGATGCCCTGGCAGACTTCGTCTTTCTTGTCGCCAGCCAGTTCTTCGATGTTGGCCACTTCTTCACAGCCACCTTCCATGGCCAGCTCGACAAACGCGTCGCGGGTACCGGACGTCGGCGGCGGGCCCATCACACGGATCGGCTTGTTAGGCAGGCTGGAATCCACGTCGCTCCAGTTCTTGTACGGGTTGGCGACCAGCTTGTCACCACCGTCGGGATCCGGAACCTGCTTGGCGAGGGCCAGGTACAGTTCTTTCAGGTTCACATCCAGGTTTTCAGCCTTGTTGGAACTGGCGATCACGATGCCGTCACTGCCGATTTTCACTTCGACGATGTCCTTCACGCCATTGCTCTGGCAGCGTTCGAACTCGCTCGGCTTCATGCGACGGGATGCGTTGGTGATGTCAGGGTGCTCGGTGCCGACGCCGGCACAGAACAGCTTCAGACCGCCGCCGGAACCGGTGGATTCCAGCTTCGGAGTGGGGAATTTGGTGTTACGGCCGAAACGCTCAGCCACAACCGTCGCGAACGGGTAAACCGTGGACGAACCGACGATGTTGATAGTGTCACGAGCCAGGGTCGGCGTGGATACGGCAGCCAGGGCGCCGGCTACCGCAACACTGGCGACAGCTGTCTTAATAGTTTTCACGTTGAGCCTCCATACATGCGATTTTTCGCGGGCTCTGCTGGTCGTTGTGAATGTGTGCGTCAACCAGGCCCGCTTTACAAACCGGCAGTCGTGAGCCGATGAGTGAGAAGACTAAGGACTCTTTGTGACACTTATATTACAGCAAGCACCACCGTCTAGATTTTTTTGGTGCGCGCTGTCAACACGGCGCTTTGATGCAGAACACGGCGATTGATATAAGCCATCAGCGAGCCCCACGTGTCATGAAACGGAAACCGTCATCCTTTATGGCCCGCCCATCCGACCCTCTTAGCCATTGGTCGGTCGGGGCGATCATTTTTGTTGCAGATGCGTCCGATGCCACTAACATGAGAGCTGGGGAGCCGGTTATCGCGGCGCCCACTCAAACAACAAATCACTATAAAAACCATGACTCAAAACAGCCTTCTCCTTCGCCTCACCGGCTACCTGGACGAATTCACGGAACGCACTGGACGCACCCTGGCCTGGCTCAACATCGGTATGGTGGTCCTGACCTTTGCCGTCGTTGTGCTGCGCTACCTGTTCAACCACTCGTCGATCTTCATGCAGGAAAGCGTCATGTACCTGCACTCGATCGTGTTCCTGCTGGCCAGCGCCTATACCCTGAAATACAACGAACACGTGCGGGTGGATATTCTCTACACGCGTCTGTCCGGTAAAGGCAAGGCCCTGGTGGATCTGCTCGGCACGCTCTTCCTGCTGATGCCGGTGATGATCTTCATCTTCTTTGTCAGCCTGGGCTACGTGGAGAGTTCCTGGGCGATCCAGGAGCGCTCCCCGGAGACCAGCGGCATTCCCCTGGTTTATCTGCTCAAGACCCTGATCCCGCTCATGTGCGTGTTTATGGTGATCCAGGGCATCGCTGAAGTGATGCGCAATATTGCCGTTCTGGCCGGCGCGATTCCCAAGGAAACCGGTCCGGCCGCGGAGGATACCCTGTGAGTCCCGTTGTCGAGTTCCTCCCGCTGATCATGTTCGGAGTGGTCTGCATCGTTTTGATGGCAGGCTTCCCCGTGGCGTTCTCGCTGGCCGGTACCGCCCTGGCCTTTGCCTTTGGCGGCATGCTGTTCGGCGTGTTCGATACCAGCTTCCTGGGCGCCACGCCCAACCGCCTGTACGGGCTGATGACCAATGAAACCCTGATTGCGGTGCCGTTGTTCATCTTTATGGGCTGCATGCTGCAGCAGTCGAAAATCGCCGAGAACCTGCTGGAAAGCATGGCCGACCTGTTCAAGGGCGTGCGCGGCGGCCTCGGCGTATCCGTGGCCATCGTCGGTATGCTGCTGGCGGCCAGTACCGGCATCGTCGGCGCCACCGTGGTCACCATGGGCCTGATTTCCCTGCCCACGATGATCAAGCGGGGTTACAGCCCGTCCCTGGCCACCGGCACCATCTGCGCCACCGGCACCCTGGGCCAGATCATTCCACCCTCGATTGCGCTGGTGCTGCTGGGAGACGTCATGTCCAGCGCCTACCAGCGGGCCCAGCGGATGCAGGGCATTTTCAGCCCGGACACCGTCTCGGTGGGCGACCTGTTTGTCGGCGCCCTGATCCCCGGGTTACTGCTGGTGGTGCTGTACATCCTCTACATCGTCGCCGTCGCCTTCATCAAACCGTCCGCCGCCCCGTCCGACAACCGGACCGAGGAAGAAAAGAGCGAGCGGGATCTCAACCTGTGGCGTGACCTGACGCCGCCCATGATCCTGATCGTGGCGGTACTGGGCTCGATCCTCGCGGGCATTGCCACGCCCACCGAAGCCGCCGGTGTCGGTGCCCTGGGAGCGACCATACTGGCCGGCGTCCGCCGGCAACTGGGCATGACCGTGCTGCGCGACGTCTGTCAGCAGACCACCCGGGTCACCTGCATGGTGTTCCTGATCCTGGTGGGTGCCGCCATCTTCTCCCTGGTGTTTCGCGGCTATGGGGGCGATGAACTGATCCACGGCATCTTCAACGACATGCCCGGCGGTGTGGTCGGGGCGATGATCGTGGTCATGGTCGTGATCTTCCTGCTGGGCTTTATCCTGGACTTCATCGAGATCACGTTCGTGGTGGTGCCGATCGTGGCGCCGGTGCTGCTGAAGATGGGGCTGGACCCGGTCTGGTTGGGCATCATGATTGCCCTGAACCTGCAAACGTCGTTCCTGACGCCCCCCTTCGGCTTCTCGCTGTTCTACCTGCGTGGCGTGGCGCCGCCGGAAATTAAAACCTCCCAGATCTATCGTGGCGTGATCCCTTTCATTATCATTCAGCTGATCATGCTCATTTTGCTGGCCATCTGGCCGGTACTGGCCACTGGTCTGCCCGATGCGCTGTACGGATAAGCCATCGGGCCACGGCTCCGCACGCACATTTCATAATCAATAAGAGTTTGACTGGCGAAACACATCCATGAATCTGACGGACGACGACAAACCCAATCCCCGGGGCCAGCTTGCCCTGCAGGTCGTGCCCCTGCCCTCGGACACCAATGCCAACGGCGACGTCTTTGCCGGCTGGCTGGTAAAACAGATGGACATGGCCGCCGCCACAACGGCCGGCCGTCTCTCCCGCGGGCGTAATGCCACGGTGGCGATCGAACGCATGGAGTTCCTGTCTCCCCTGCGGGTGGGCTCGCAGGTGGCCTGCTACACCGACCTGGTGGACATCGGCCGCAGCTCCATGAAGATCAACGTGGAAGTCTGGACCCTGGACCGGGACAAGGACCGCATGCGCAAGGTCACTGAATCCCTGTTCGTATTCGTGGCCATCGACGAACACGGCCGCATCCGGGAAGTGCCGCAGCAGAACTGAGGGCTCTCCCCGGGGCCCGAACGCCGGCCAAACCGGATCGACCGGGCCCCATGCCGGGCGCCGGCTGGCCGTGGTTTGCCGATGCCGTATTGGGAGCGCTTAATCCCGCCATGCACGAGAAGGAAGACTTCGGGACCGGAGCCAATCACTACGTCAGCTCCCTGTTCCATGCCACAAGACAGCAGGGGGTGGACCCCATACCCCTGCTGGCCGAGGCGGGCCTTCCGCTGTCCGTGATCGACCAGCCGGAGCAGCGGATTCCCACGGAAAAGCTGGCCAACTTCCAGAAGTACGTCTGGGACCGGATGCAGGACGAGGCCATGGGACTGGCGGGCTGTTCGCTGCCGGCCGGCACCTATTACATGATGGGCCAGCTCACAGTGCACCAGCCAACGCTGGGCCAGGCACTGGCCCTGGGCTGCCGATTCTACAACCTCGTCACCCGGCGGGAACTGATCTCCCTGACGGACGACGGGCGCCATACGCTGCTGTCGATCAACCTGCCCCGCCCAGAGCTCGACTATAAGCACCTGTTCGCCGAAATCGCGTTGCTCTCCTGGCACCGCTATGCCTCCTGGCTGATTGCCGACAGCCTGCCCCTAGTCGAAACCCGCTTTAATTACCCGGCCCCGGCCCATGTCGGCGAATACAGCTACCTGTATCCCGGCGTTCATCAATTCGACTGTGACGACCTGAGCCTGGTGTTCTCCAACAGCTACCTCAACCGGCCGGTCAAACAGAATGAAGGCTCCCTCAAATCCTTCATGAACAACTGCCCGCGGGAACTGTTCCGGCGTTACAAGACGGACTACAGCGTCACCACGGAACTCAAGCGGATCCTGACCAAGGAGCTGGCCGACGGGGGGCTGACGATCGATCAGGCCGCCGCGGCACTGCACATGACCACCCGCACGCTGACGCGCCGTCTTTCCGAAGAGGGGGCGTCCTTTCAGCAGATCAAGAACGTGGTGCGCCGAGACCTCGCGATCCGGTGGCTGGTCGGCCCGGACGACATGGCCATCCACGATGTCGCAGAACGGGTCGGTTTTTCCGACCCCGCCGTTTTCACCCGGGCGTTTCGCAGCTGGACCGGCGATTCGCCACGCCGCTACCGGGACAAGTTCCGGCAGGGACGCTGAGACGCCCGCTTCCTCTCCGGCCCGGATGCCGGTAATACCTGTCCATTATTCTTTGCACCTTTAAACAGATGGCGGGAAATGCAAATTTTTTCGTCTACTTCTGCCATTCTGTCCCACCTCCCGTCGCACTATCTTGAAGACATCGGCCGGCTCGCCACGACCCCGCGGGCCCCCGTCCAACAACGACAAGAAGCACATGACTATGGACAAGCTCCCTTTGCGGACGCTCGAGCAGACGCGCAGCGAATCGGGTCGCGTCACTTTCAGTTCCCTGACGCCGGCCAGCGCCCTCTTCCTGCCGCGGCGCCCCCGTCAGGATGCGGTGGCGCGCCGGATCACCGGGCAGCGGGCCGGCACCGTCGCCCAAGCCGTCCTTTAACCGGAAACCTTGTCAAGCGAGGCACCTATGAACTTTCAACGCATCAACCCGATCACCGGTGACGTCGCCAGTGAAGCACCCGCCATGAAAGCCGCCGACATGGCTCCCTTGGCCGAGCAGGCCCAGGCCGGCTTCGAGGCCTGGTCGAAACAGGGCCCCAACACCCGCCGCGCGGTGCTGTTCCGGGCCGCCAGTGCCCTGGAAGCCCGCCAGGACGCCTTCGTCAAGGCAATGATGGAAGAAACCGGAGCCACCGAAGGTTGGGCCCTGTTCAACCTGACCCTGGCCGCGTCCATGCTGCGCGAGGCGGCCTCGCTGACCACGCGGATCAACGGTGAGGTCATCCCGTCCGACAAGCCCGGCTGCCTGGCCATGACCCATCGGGACCCGGTCGGCGTCATCCTCGGCATCGCGCCCTGGAACGCCCCGATCATTCTGGGCGTTCGCGCCATCGCCACCGCCCTGGCCTGCGGTAACGGCGTCATCCTGAAGGCGTCCGAAATCTGCCCCCGCACCCACAGCCTGATCGCGGAGGCCCTGAATGATGCCGATTTCCCGCCCGGCACGGTCAGCCTGGTGACCAACGCCCCGGAAAACGCCGGTGAGGTGGTGGGCGCCCTGATCGACCACCCGCTGATCAAACGCATCAACTTCACCGGTTCCACCGAGGTCGGGCGCATTATCGCCAAGCGGGCGGCGGAACATCTCAAACCCTGCCTGCTGGAACTGGGTGGCAAGGCGCCGTTCGTCGTGCTGGAAGACGCCGACCTGGATGAAGCCGTCAACGCCGCGGCTTTCGGCGCCTTCATGAATCAGGGGCAGATCTGCATGTCCACCGAACGGCTGGTGGTGGTCGACGCCGTCGCCGATGCCTTCGCCGCCAAATTCACGGAGAAGGTCCGAGGCCTGAAGACCGGCGATCCCCGTGAAGGCAAGGCCCCGCTCGGCGCCGTCATCGGCCAAAGCACCATGGAGCGGGTCAACGCCCTGATCCGGGATGCCGTGGGCAAGGGCGCCACCGTACTGACCGGCGGCACCGAAGACTCCCTGTTGATGCCTGCCACCGTGCTGGACGGCGTCACCGCCGCCATGGACATCTACCGGGATGAAAGCTTCGGCCCCGTGGTTGCCATGATCCGGGCCCGGGATGAAGACCATGCCATCGAGATCGCCAACGACAGCCAGTACGGCCTGAGCGCCTCCCTGTTCACCCGGGATCTGTCCCGCGGGCTGAAACTGGCGAAGCGGATCCGTTCCGGCATCTGCCACGTCAACGGCCCGACCGTCCATGACGAGGCCCAGATGCCTTTCGGCGGCCTGGGTGACTCCGGCTACGGCCGCTTCGGCGGCCAGGCGGGCATTGACCAGTTTACCGAACTGCGCTGGATCACCGTCGACACCGAATCCGGCCATTTCCCTTTCTAACCCTGACGTACATTGAGGACCTGTAATGACCATTGAAAGAAGCGAAGCCGAAACGGTTGCCTACACGGTTGAAAACCGAATCGCCTGGGTCCGGTTCAACCGGCCGGAAAAACGCAACTGCATGAGCCCCAAACTGAATCGCCAGATGATGCGGGTACTCGACGAGCTGGAGTTCCGGGACGATGTGGGGGTGCTGGTCCTGACCGGCGAAGGCTCCGCCTGGTCCGCCGGCATGGATCTGAAGGAATATTTCCGTGAAACCGAAGCCCAGGGGCTGGGTGCAACGCGCCAGGCCCAGCGTGAATCCTACGGCTGGTGGCGCCGACTGCGCTGGTACCAGAAACCGACGGTCGCCATGGTCAACGGCTGGTGTTTCGGCGGCGGCTACGGCCCGCTCTTCTCCTGCGATCTCGCCTTCGCCAGTGACGACGCGATCTTCGGCCTGAGCGAAATCAACTGGGGCATCCTGCCCGGCGGCGGGGCCAGCAAGGTCGTGGCCGATCTGATGCCCCTGCGGCAGGCCCTGTACCACGCCATGATGGGCGAAAACATCGACGGCAAGACCGCCGCCGAATGGGGCCTGGTCAACGAATCGCTGCCGGCCGACCAGTTGAAGGAGCGTGTGGTTGCCGTCTGTCAGGTTCTGCTGGAGAAGAACCCGGTGGCCCTCAAGGCCACCAAGGATGCGATTCGCCGGGTCAAGGAAATGACTTACGACAACGCCGAGGACTATCTGGTCCGCGCCCAGGAAGCGGCCAACAGCTTTGACAACGACGGCCGCAAGGAAGGCATCCGGCAGTTCATCGACGAAAAAAGCTACAAACCGGGCCTGGGCGCCTACGATAAATCCAAGCAAGCGCAGTAAGGGAGCCATCACCATGGACTTTCTCGGGTTTCAGGCCAGCATCCGGCCAGACGTTCTGGCGGTGGAAGACCTGACGTTCGATCGACGCTGGACCTACGCAGCCTTTGATCGATTCGTCAGCCAGGTGGCGAGCGAGTTGCATCATCGCGGCGTGGCTGTCGGCGACCGGGTGGCCACACTGTCGAAGAACCGGGCCGAGCTGATTGCGCTGCACCTGGCTTGCGCCCGCTGCGGTGCCCTCTTTGTGCCCCTCAACTGGCGCCTGTCCCGACCCGAGATTGATGCCCTGCTGGCGGATTGTGAACCGGCCCTGTTGTTCGGCGATCGTCTCGCCGACGACATGGGGCTGGCTCACGAGCCCATCGACAACCTGCTGGAGTCGGCGGAAAACCAACCGCCCATGGCTCCCCGTCCACTGGATCGATCGCTGCCGTCCCTGATTCTCTACACCTCGGGAACCACCGGGACGCCCAAAGGCGTCCTGCATACCGAGGCGAGCATCATGGAAACGGCCATCAACGCGTCGTTGGTGTGCCAGGTGGACTCGGCGTCCGTGTTTCTATGCGACACGCCGATGTTCCACGTCATCGGCCTGATCACCTGCGTTCGGCCGGCACTGTATAACGGCGGCCGTTTGGCCGTTTCCGACGGCTTCGAGCCGGAACGCACGCTGGCCCGCCTGGGTGATCCCACATTGGGCATCACCCACTATTTCTGCGTGCCCCAGATGGCCAATGCCCTGCGCCAGTTGGCGGACTTCGACCCGACCCGTCTGAGCAAGCTGAAAGGCCTGCTGACCGGCGGCTCCCCCCATCCGGCCCCCCAGATCCGGGCCTGGCTGAACGACGGCATCCCGATCGTTGACGGCTATGGCATGAGCGAAGCCGGCACCGTATTCGGCATGCCCTTCAACCTTGACCTGATTTACCGCAAAGCCGGCTACGTCGGCGTGCCCTGCCACCGCATCGAGGCCCGTCTGGCCAATGCCAATGACGAACCTCTGGAGAACAGCGGCCCAGGCGAGGTTCAGCTCCGGGGCGACAATCTGGCGGTGGGTTTCTGGCGACGGGAACAGGCTTTCCGGGACTGCTTCACCGCCGATGGGTGGTTCCGCACCGGCGACATTGCCATTCGTGATCCCGACGGCTTCTATCGCATCGTCGATCGCAAGAAAGACATGTTCATCAGCGGGGGCGAGAACGTGTTCCCGGCGGAAGTCGAAGCGGCAGTGCTTGCTCAACCGGACGTGCTGGAATGCGCGCTCGTCGGCGTCCCGGACGAGCGTTGGGGGGAAGTGGGTTGCCTGTTCGTGGTGCCCCGGAATCCGGACGCACCGCCGACGACGGCGGCCATTCTCGCGGGCCTCGATGGTCAGTTGGCCCGGTACAAACTGCCCAAACAGGTGGTGATTCTGGACGAACTGCCCAAAAGCGCGACCGGCAAGGTTCTCAAGCGAGCACTCAGGCAATAGCCCCTCTGTCCTCATTGGCCCAAACGGGCGGATCGGACACATTAAACCCCGGCATGTCGCCATGCCGGGGCTTTTTGGTCAGACCGATTCGGAAGCCGAATCAACCTTCGTTCTTGTCACCCTCACGAATGTTCAGGTAAGTCCGCTCGGAAATATCGGTATACGGCACGACCTTGTCGCGGAAGGCTTTGTAGGACTCGTAGGCCTTGCGGGCCATGTCGTCCTTCTCGGCCAACTCCTTGACGGTTTCCGCCGACATCTCGCGCAGGCGATTGAGCACATCGTCCGGGAAGCGGCGCAGCTTCACGCCCTTCTCTTCCACCAGCTCCTTGAGGGCCTGGTTATTCTGCGCGGTGTACTCCGCCAGCATGTCCGCGTTCATCTCACGGGCCGCCACATCGATGATGACCTGGAGGTTTTTCGGCAGCTTGTTATAGGCGTCGGCGTTGACGATCAGCTCCAGTGCGGTACCCGGCTCGTGCCAGCCCGGATAATAGTAGTACTCGGCAATCTGGTGCAGACCGAAGGCCAGGTCGTTGTAGGGACCCACCCACTCGGTGGCGTCGATGGTGCCGGTCTGCAGCGCGGTGAAGATCTCGCCGCCCGGCAGGTTGACCGGGGTACCGCCGGCTTTTTCCAGCACGTCGCCGCCGATGCCCGGAATCCGCATTTTCAGACCCTTGAGGTCGTCGACGCTGTTGATTTCCTTGTTGAACCAGCCACCCATCTGGACGCCGGTGTTGCCGCCCGGCCAGGGGATCACGCCAAACGGTTTGTAGGCTTCGCGGTAGAGTTCCAGACCGCCGCCATGGAACATCCAGCCGTTGTATTCCTGGGCGGTCAGACCGAAGGGAACGGTCGAGAAGAACTGGGCGGCGGGAATCTTGCCTTTCCAGTAGTAGCCAGCCCCGTGGCCCATCTCAGCAGTGCCCTGGGAAACGGCGCTGAACACTTCCAGGGCCGGCACCAGGTCGCCGGCGCCATAGACGGTGATGTCGATCTGGCCGTCGGTCATCTCGCGAACGCGGTCGGCAAAGTGTTCAGGCGCGGTGCCCAGACCCGGGAAGTTCTTCGGCCAGGTGGTGACCATCTTCCACTTGTAGGTCTGCTTCTCCGCAGCGGGGGCCGCCGCCTGGTCAGTCGACGCCGAAGAGCCGCTCTCTTCCTGGGAACAACCCGCCAGACCGAACCCCAATGCGCCAGCCACAACGGCCGCTAAAAGGTTGCGACGTTTCATGTTTTCTCCTTTCTTGCTTTTATCATTGTTTTTTAAGGCGCCGGAGTCACGGGGACACTCAAACGTCACGCGCTCCTGCGCTCTTTCCTGCACCGGAAACCCCGGCTAAAACGCGACATCCTCCAAGGGTGTACCATAAATCGGCCGCTGACTCTTATTCAAAAGTATGAGAGTCGCAATCATTTGACAGAACAAGTGCTCACTGCCTCAGAGTCGCTCCAAAGGAGCATAGGCCAGGACGAGCCATTTTGCGCCATCGTCGAAGTTCACCTGCACCCGGGTATGGTGGCCGCTGCCCTCGCAGTTCATCACCACGCCTTCGCCGAACTTGGGATGGCGCACCCGCTGGCCCAGCTGCAGACCGGCGTCGGCCATGGGCGAGCTGTCGAACAGACCCTCGTTGGGCCGTTGGGTCAGCGCCGGGCGGGTGACGGTGTTGCGCAGGCGCACTTCCTGGATGCAGTCGCCGGGAATCTCCCGCACAAAGCGGGACAGGGCGTGGAATTTCTCCTGGCCGTAGAGCCGGCGGGATTCGGCGTAGGTCATCACCAGCCGTTTCATGGCCCGTGTGATGCCCACGTAGGCCAGGCGCCGCTCTTCTTCCATGCGCCCCGGCTCTTCCAGGGACATGCTGTGGGGAAACAGGCCTTCCTCGACGCCGGCCAGGAACACCAACGGGAATTCCAGCCCCTTGGCCGAGTGCAGGGTCATCAACTGGACGCTGTCCTGGTGTTCGTCCGCCTGGGACTCACCGGCGTCCAGCGCCGCCTGGGCGATGAATTCCGAGAGCGGGTCGATGCCGTCCTCCACCTCGAAATCCGCCATGGCGCTGACCAGTTCCTCCAGGTTTTCCACCCGGGCCTGGGCCTTTTCGCCTTTCTCGTTGGCGTGATGGTCCCGCAGGCCGCTGCCCTCGATGGCGCGCTGGGTGAGCTGCTTGAGATCCAGCTCGTCCTGGTCTGCCGCCAGGGACTCGATCAAGGCGATGAACTGCTGCAAGCCGGTCTTGGCCCGGCCTTTCATGGCGCCGGCTTCCAGCAGCCGTTCGGCCGCCTGCCACAGGGAAATGCTCTGGCCGGTGGCCAGTTCCCGCAGCTCGCCCAGGCTCTTGGCGCCGATGCCCCGCGGCGGCGTGTTCACCACCCGCTCAAACGCCGCATCGTCGTGACGGTAATGCACCAGACGCAGGTAGCCCAGGGCGTTGCGGATTTCCTGACGATCGTAGAAACGCAGGCCGCCGTAGACGCGATACGGAATCCCCTGGCGCAGCAGGGCTTCCTCCAGCACACGGGACTGGGCATTGGAGCGGTACAGGATCGCCGCTTCGCTGCGCAGGTTGCCGTCATCCACCCAGGCGCTGATGGTGTCGGCGATGTAGTTGGCCTCATCCTGCTCGTTGAAGGCGGCATAGAGGTTGATGAGTTCACCGTCGGGGCCGTCGGTCCACAGTTCCTTGCCCAGGCGGCCCTGGTTATTGGCGATGACCGCGTTGGCTGCCTTGAGGATGGTCTGGGTGGAGCGGTAATTCTGCTCCAGCCGGACCAGCCGCGCGTCCGGGAAATCCTGCTGGAATTTCTGGATGTTCTCGATCTTGGCGCCCCGCCAGCCGTAGATGGACTGGTCGTCGTCGCCGACGATGGTCATCGGTACCCGCTGGCCGGCCAGCACCTGCAGCCAGGCGTACTGGATGGTGTTGGTGTCCTGGAACTCGTCCACCAGGATGTGCTGGAAACGGCGCTGGTAGTGGCCCAGCAGCTCCGGCTTCTTGAGCCAGAGTTCGTGGGAGCGCAACAGCAGTTCGCCAAAATCCACCAGCCCGCTGAGCTGGCACTGCTTCTCATACTGGCGGTAGATCTTGAGCATCACTGAAACGAAGTGGTCGCCCGGGTTGTCCTGGATGTGATCGGCCCGCAGCCCCTCGTCTTTCTGGCCGTTGATGAACCATTGCACCTGTTTCGGCGGCCAGCGTGTTTCGTCGATCTGCAGATCGCGCATGACCCGCTTGATCAGGCGCAGCTGGTCGTCGCTGTCCAGCACCTGGAAGTTTTCCGGCAACCCGGCGTCCTGCCAGTGGGCCCGCAGCAGGCGATGAGCGATGCTGTGGAAGGTGCCGAACCAGAGGCCGTAGCCGGACAGGTTCATCATCTCCGAGATCCGGTTGCGCATCTCCCGCGCCGCCTTGTTGGTGAAGGTCACCGCCAGCAGCCCGGTGGCCGGCACCTGGTCCACCTGCATCAGCCAGGCCATCCGGTGCACCAGCACGCGGGTCTTGCCGGACCCGGCGCCGGCCAGCACCAGCAGATGGGCGTTCTGGGCGGTCACGGCCTCGCGTTGGGCATCGTTGAGGGGATCTATGATCGGGGAGACGTCCATCGGGAACCATACAGTCGGGAAATGAAGAGCGACGATTATAACAAGCTGACGCTGTGGATCACGCCATGTCGGTCTGGCGGGCGGAATCGTTCAAATCGGGCAGGAACAGCGCCCGCTCCCGGCCGGGAACGGGCGCAATGGGAGGCAATCAGGCGCCGCGGGGTACGGTCTGGGGTTCAACGAATTCGAACAGCCCTTCGATGCCGCCCTCACGGCCGATGCCGGAGGCCTTCATGCCACCGAACGGCGCTTCCGGCGTTGGGCCGGTGCCGGTGTTCCAGCCCACGTGGCCAAAGCGCAGGCCACCGATCACCCGGCTGGCACGGGCGTCGTCGTTGGTGAAGACGTAGGCGGCCAGGCCGAACTCGGTGTCGTTACCCGCCTCGATGACTTCGTCCTCATCCCGGAACAGCGCCATGGGCACGAACGGCCCGAAGGTCTCCTCGCGGGAGCATTCCATATCCCGGGTGATGCCGGTGACCACCGTGGGCGGGTAGAACAGGTCCTTGCCGCTCAGGGTGTCCGGATTGGGGCCGGCCACCAGCTTGCCGCCCTGGGCCAGCGCATCGGACACGTGGCGGCGCACCTTGTCGAACCCGGCCTTGTTGATCAGCGGGCCAATGTCCACGCCGTCTTTCATGCCGTCACCGACCGTCATGCGGTTAACCCGCTCCGCCAGTTTCTCACCGAAACTGTCGGCGACCGTCTCATGCACGAAGATGCGGTTGGCGCAGACGCAGGTCTGGCCGCCGCCACGGAACTTGTTGGCGATGAGGTTATCCGCCGCCGCGTCCAGGTCGGCGTCATCGAACACGATGAACGGCGCGTTACCGCCCAGTTCCAGGGCCAGCTTCTTGACCCAGCCGGTGCTGTCGGCCATCAGGGTACGGCCCACTTCAGTGGACCCGGTGAAGCTGATCATCGGCACGTCCGGCGACTCGCAGAACAGCTTGCCGATCATGCTGGACTTGCCCATCACCAGATTGACCATACCCTTGGGAATGTCCACGTGCTGGTCGATCAGGCTGAACATGGCGATCATGGTCAGCGGCGTTTCGCTGGCCGGTTTGATGATCGACGGGCAGCCGCCGGCCAGGGACGCGGACAGCTTCTTGGCGATCATGCCGATGGGGAAGTTCCACGGGGTGATCAGCGCGGCCACGCCCACCGGCCGGTAATGAACCGTCCAGGTACAGTTCTTGGGCTTTTCATCGATGGTGTGGGAATCGAGCGTGTCGATGTTCTTGGCGCAGTAGTCGAAGAAGCCGGCGGCGTATTCCACCTCGCCTTGGGCTTCCTTCAGCGGTTTGCCGTGCTCCAGGCACAGGATCCGCCCCACTTCCTCTTTATTGCCCAGCAGGGCATCGCGAATCCCCACCAACCATTTACGGCGGGTTTCCAGATCGTAGGGTTCGGTCAGGCGCAGCGCCTGTTTCGCCTCACTGATGGACCGTTTCACGTCGTCTTCGGACATCGACGCGACCTGGGCAATGACCTCGCCCGTTGCCGGGTTGTAGACATCAATCGAGTTGCCCGTCGAAGTATTGACCCACTGCCCTCCGATATAACCATCAAAATGCGTCAATAACGGTGACTGAATCATGTCGGCTCCTTGTGATGAGAGGGTCCTGCCAACGATGGCGCTATAAACGTGTGCAACACCCTCATTGAGGCTCATGCAAGGCTGCCAGGTATCGGCAGCTTGCCTGAAAGTACACCCATCATTGGGGAAAGGTGACGCGAGACACTTGCTCACAAGCTGCGACAACCTAGCCCATGTGTCGTTCCATAGTGGCTGATGCATCTGCATTGGACAAGTCATCCCCGGTTGGTCATTGCCGGGAGCAAGTGCGCGGATGGCACCCGTAGCACACGCGGGTTGAGCCCGGCTCGAATCGACGCTTATACTCGGATGGCGTGTACAGATTTCGTCCGGTCGCAACCGAACCAGGGAGCCGAGCTATGAAAGCGTTCTTTCATCCTGCACAGGATCTGCACAATCCCAAGACGTACTTCACCCGCGGCCAGATGCGCCAGCCCCAGGAGGTTCCCGCCCGCACCGGCCAGATGATCGAAGGCCTGCATTCGCTGGAGTTCGACGTGCTCGAACCCTGCGACCAGGGGGCCGGGCCCATCTCGAAGGTGCACGATCTCAACTACCTACGCTTCCTGGAATCCTGCCACCGCGAATGGATGGCGATTCCGGACGACTGGGGTGACGAGGTCATGTCCAATGTGTTCGTACGCTCCCCCAACGCCCTGCGCGGTGTGCTGGCCAAGGCCGCCCGCTACCTGGCCGACGGCAGCTGTCCGGTGGGCGAGCACACCTGGAAGGCGGCCTATTGGTCCGCCCAGACCGCCCTCGGTGCCGCCGACGCCATCCTCGCCGGCGACCGCAGCGCCTACGCCGTCTGCCGCCCGCCGGGCCATCACGCCCGTAAAGACGCCGCCGGCGGCTTCTGTTACCTGAACAACGCCGCCATCGCCGCGGAAGCGCTGAAGAAGCGCTACGACAAGATCGCCATCCTCGATACCGACATGCACCACGGCCAGGGGATCCAGGAGATCTTCTACGACCGGGATGACGTGCTCTACGTGTCGATCCACGGCGACCCCACCAACTTCTACCCGGTGGTGTCCGGGTTCGAAGACGAGAAAGGGGAAGGCAAAGGCTATGGCTACAACATCAACATGCCCATGCCCCACGGTTCCTCGGAGGACTTCTTCTTCGAGAAACTGGAAGAAGCCATGACGGCGATCCGGCTGTTCCAGCCCGATGCCCTGATTCTCACGCTGGGTTTCGACATCTACATGAACGACCCGCAGGCCAAGGTCTCGGTCACGTCCGAAGGCTTTGCCCGCATCGGCAAGCGCATCGCCGCCGCCAACGTGCCCACGCTGGTGGTGCAGGAAGGCGGCTACGACATCGATTCGCTGGCCGAGAACATTCGCCAGTTCTTCGGGGGGCTGGAAGGACGCTCCCAATAAGGCGGAAGGCGTCCACTCTGGAAACCGAAAACCGACCAGCAAAGGCACGCGACTTGCTGGTCGGTTCACAAGAAAAACAACGTTGTGCAACGGCAGGCTTTCACGCCGTTGTCACACGGAAGCCGTAGGCTTTGTTGCATCCGGCGACGCACGGCAACAGTGCATGCCGGACGCAATCGGGTCAGGAAGTCGCTGAAGCCATTCGAATGGAGGGTGTCGGGCGATGCCCGCACATTCCTTTCGGTTTGGCCGTTGATCGGCACCGTACCGGCGCCGGTGATCGGGCAGCGCTTCCTCATTTTCCAGAGGAGGATGTGACGCGTGCGAACGACAGCCAATACCACCACCCACGAGCCGAACCAGCCGGTCGAATCGGTTCAGGCTGAAATCCTTTCCATTTTCGATCATCTCCAGCGTGATGAAATGCGCGACCGGGAGCAGGCCGCGGCCAAGCGCCGTCTGGCGGCACGCCGGGCCATCGAGCAGCATTACGAGCGCAAGGCGCTGGAAGCCTCGATTCGCGACGGCTGGCTGGACGATTGAAACGGGAAACCGGGCGCCTGATGGGCGCCCGTTAAAGACTCAGGCGGGGACGTACACCATCACGTTGTCGACACCGGATGCTTTCAGGTGCCCGGCGTGCATGCGGCTCATGGTGCCCTTGTCGCAGTAGAGCAGATAACGGCAGTCGGCGGTCAGTTCGTCGACGCGCTGGTTCAGCTCATAGAACGGAATGTGCAGCACCTCGTTGTTGGTCAGGTGCAGCGGCGCCCTTTCCTCTTCATTCGGGTGGCGCACGTCGATGATCACGTCATCCACTCCCGGCGTCTGCACCAGCTCGACCTCTTCCGGCGTGCTGATGGAATCCAGGATACGCTGGATCGGCGTTTCCACCCGCGACTCGATCGCCCGCTCCAGGACCGACGGATCCATTTTCGCCTCTTCCGCCTCGACCCGGTGCAGCTTGGCCCGGGTGACCGGTCGGCTGGAGATCACACCGCAGTATTCCGGCATGTTGCGGGAGAAACTCTCCGTGCCGATCTGTTCGGCGGTGCGGATGATGTCCACCTTGTCCATGGTGATCAGCGGTCGCAGCACCACTTCCTCGCTGGCGCGATCCACCACGTTCAGGTTGGCCAGGGTCTGGCTCGACACCTGGGCCACCGCGTCGCCGGTCACAATCGCCTTGGCCATGCCGGTCTGGGTGATCGCGGCCGCCGCCTTGAGCATCATGCGCTTGAGCACCACGCCCATATGGCGGTGATCCACCGAGCGCATGATCTCGCCCACCACGTCTTCGAACGGCACCGAAATAAACTTCACCGAGTGGGAGGAACCGTAGCGGGACCACAGGTAATGCGCCACCTGCTTCACCCCCACTTCGTGCGCCGCCCCACCCAGGTTGAAAAACAGGAAGTGCGTGCGCAGCCCCCGGCGCATGGTCAGGTACGTGGAGACGGAGGAATCGTAGCCCCCGGAAATCAGCGATACGGCGGTTTCGACACTGCCCAGCGGGTAACCGCCCAGCCCTTCGAAGCGCCGCTCAACGATGTGGTAACGGTCGTGGATGACTTCGATCCGCACCTGCTCGTCGGGATCCTTGAGCCTGACACCGCTGGCTCCGGATTGCGCCAGCAGGACGCTGCCCACCAGGCGCTCCAGATCGGCGGAGGAAAAGTCATGCTCACCGGTGCGCCGACCGCGCACGGCAAAGGTCTTGCCCGCCAGCGCCTCGCCCCAGACGGCCAGGGCGCGCTCGGCCACGTCGTCCAGCGTGGTCAGCGGGTAATCCCGGACTTCCAGGAAATTGCTGATGCCGGGAATGCAGGCGAGCCGGTCCACGAGGGGCTGGCTGTCGAGCTCGTCCGGAACGATGACGTCCACCCGGTCCCAACTGCCTTCGACGCGAATACGGTCGTCGACACGACGCAGGATTTTGCTGACATTCTGGCGCAACTGACGGATCTGCTGGCGACGGACGGGCTTGCTCTTGATGGCTACTTCGGCGCTGGGTCGTATCAGGAAATTCATAATCTGGATGTTGGCTGGCTGATCAAAAAACGCACATTCTACCGACGTGCCGCGACATTTAAAAATACGCAAGGTCCGAACGGCGGGGGCGCAAGTGTGTCACAGTGTTCATTGGCGTGCATCTCGCTTCTCCCGAACCGCTCCAAAACCGTTACACTCATAGGAAACCATCAACAAAGAGCATTTCCATGACGCAGGAAACCATCAATGCCCTGGTCTCTCCCGAGGGCAGCCTGGAGATTCTCTCCAGTCATGAAGTCAACCGGCTCAAGGATAAGAGCGAAGGCGGCCTGTACCGCCTCTTCCGCCAGTGCGCCCTGGCCGTCATGAACATCGGCGTGGACATCGACGACTGCAAGGACCTGATGGAACGCTACGCGGATTTCGACATTCGTCTGGTGCCCCAGCCGCGGGGCCTCAAGCTGGAACTGATCAACGCGCCCATCGACGCCTTCGTCGACGGCGAGATGCTGCGTGGTATCCGCGAGCACCTGTTCTCGGTCCTGCGCGACATCATCTACGCCCATTCGGTGCTGGGCAGCTACCCGGGCCTGTCCAACGACGACCCGGACACCATCACCAACCGGGTGTTCCACATCCTGCGCAACGCCCGGGTCATGCAGGCCGGGCGCCATCCGGACATCGTGGTCTGCTGGGGCGGGCACTCGATCAGCCGTGAAGAGTATGTCTACAGCAAGGAAGTCGGTCACGAGCTGGGCCTGCGCGGCCTGAGCATCTGTACCGGTTGCGGCCCCGGCGCCATGAAGGGACCGATGAAAGGTGCCACCATCGGCCACGCCAAGCAGCGGGTCAAGAACGGCCGCTACATCGGCATCACCGAACCGGGCATCATTGGCGCCGAGCCGCCCAACCCGATCGTCAACGAACTGGTGATCCTGCCGGACATCGAGAAGCGTCTGGAAGCGTTCGTGCGGGCCGGGCACGGCATCATCGTCTTCCCCGGCGGCGTGGGCACGGCGGAGGAAATCCTCTACCTGCTGGGCGTGCTGCTGCATCCGGAAAATCGGGATCTGCCCTTCCCGGTGGTGTTCACCGGACGGCCGGAGAACGCGGAATATTTCGAGATGATCGACCGCTTCATCCGCAACGCCCTGGGCGAAGAAGCCGCGGCGCGCTACCAGATCATCATCGACGATCCGGTGCGGGTGGCCCAGACCATGAAACAGGGGATGGAGGAAGTTCAGGCGTTCCGCCGGTCCGCCCAGGACGCCTACTATTTCAACTGGATGCTGAAGATCGATCCGATATTCCAGGCGCCGTTCGAACCCACCCACGAAAGCATGCGCGAGCTGGAGCTACACCGGAACCAGCCGGCCCATCTGATCGCCGCCAACCTGCGCAAGGCCTTCAGCGGCATTGTCGCCGGCAACGTGAAGGAACAGGGCGTCCGTCAGGTGCAGGAACGCGGCCCCTTCGAGATCTCCGGGGACCAGGAACTGCTCGAGCCCCTGGAAGAGCTGCTCACCGCCTTCGTCCAGCAGAACCGGATGAAGCTGCCGGGGGCCGCCTACAAGCCGAGCTACCGCATCGTGAACTAGGTGATCGCGGGAGGGAGCCCGGTGATTCCGGCCACTCCCTCCACAAGGTGCCGTGTTATTTGCCGCCGGCCGGCAGGCTGGAGAAGTAGGCGGCGAGGTTGGCAATGTCCTCATCGCTCAGGGCCGCGGCCTGCCCCTGCATGATCGCCGCCTGACCGCCCTGGCGATTGCCGCCCTTGTAGGCTTTCAGCGCCATGACCAGGTACTGCTCATTCTGGCCGGCCAGGTTCGGATAGGTCGGAATCTGCGCATGGCCGTTCTGGCCGTGGCAGGCAGCGCAAACGGCAGCCTTGGCCTTGCCGGCTTCAGGGTTGCCTTCCGCCTGGGCGGCCAGGGGCATGGCAACGGCCAGCGCCAGTGCGATGGGAGTCAGTACCTTCATGATATGTCCTCGTTCCTGTTCTCTCTCAATTTTGGAAAAGCCCTTATACGACTCATGCTTATACCATAGGGAAAACCAACGGAAAATTCGCCCGTTGGCCCTGATTCTTTAGAACCGGATGCCCATCCAACTTTGGTCGCAGCGATCGTCGACGGATGCAGGTGACATCGCGAGGGCGATCCGGTCATCATGACTGGAACCTCTGATTCATGTTTTTGCCGCCCCGGGCGGCCCACCATTTTCGGGAGCCAAGAAACACCCATGTCCATCCACACTGAAACCCGGGCCTGTACCGAAGGCCAGATCGGGCTGATCACTCTGGATTCCCCGCACAACCTCAACGCCCTGTCCCTGGAGATGATCAACGTGCTGCAGGACACGCTGGACCGATGGGCGGCCGATCCGGCGATCTGTCTGGTCCTGTTGTGGGGCGCCGGTGAGCGGGCTTTCTGCGCCGGCGCCGATATCCGCCAGTTGCATGGCATGATCGGTGGTGAGGACGGCATCCGCCAGGCCACCCGGTATTTCGAGGCCGAGTATCGCCTGGACCACACCCTGTACGTCTATCCCAAACCCCTCGTCTGCTGGGCCCACGGCTACACCATGGGCGGCGGCCTGGGTTTATTGTCGGGCTGCCGTTATCGCTTGCTGGCACCATCGGCACAACTGGCGATGCCGGAGGTCAGCATCGGACTGTTCCCGGATGTGGGCGCCGGCTATTTCCTCAACCGGCTGCCGGAGGGCATCGGGCTGTTCCTGGGGCTGACCGGCGCGCGACTGAACCAGGCCGACAGCCTGCGCATCGGACTGGCCGACCTGGCAGTGGCCGACGAATCACCGGACGCCCTGTTGCAGCGTCTGCTGGAGACCCGCTGGACCGGCGACGTCGCCGCCGACGACAATCGCCTGTACCGGCTGCTGGCGCAGTTCACCCGGGATCAGACCATCGACCTGCCGGACAGCGAGCTGGCCAAACACGAGCAGCGCATTGCCCGCCTGTGCCGCGGCGAATCGCTGCCGGACATCATCCACCAGCTGACCAGTGAAACCGTCGAGGACGATCCCTGGTGGCAGACAGCCATCAACAACCTCACCGAAGGCTGCCCGACCACCGCCTGGCTCATCTGGGAACAGCTGCGGCGGGCCCGCCAGTTCAGTCTCAAGGACATTTTCCGCATGGAACTGATCATGGCGGTGCGCTGTTGCGAAGGGGATGAACTGCAGGAAGGGATCCGGGCCCGGCTGATCGATCGGGACAACCAGCCGCACTGGCAGTACCCGACCGTAGATGCAGTGCCGTACGCCGATGTCGAGCGTTACTTCACTGCGCCCTGGGCGCCGGCCGACGACCCACTGGCGGACCTGGACTGAACCGGCCTATTGGCGCGCGCCGGCCTGCACCAGCAGCATCTCGATGTCGCCCAGGTTGCGCTGACGGGCGATGGACAGGGCGGAGCTCCCGTCCTCGCCACGATAACTGACATCGGCCCCGGCGGCGATCAGCACTTCAGTCATCAACAGGTCGCCGTTGCGCACCACGTGCATCAAAACGGATTCGCCGTCGTGAGCAATATTGACGTTGCCCCCGGCATCCAGCAGCGTGCGCATCACCGACAGGTTGCCGGCCTCCGCAGCCGCCGCCACCGCTGTGGTGCCGTCGGAACCGCTGGCATTGACGCCGGCGCCGGCGGACAGCATCAGCTTCACCAGGCGCTGGCTGCCCTCTGCCGAGGCCGCAATCAGCGGCGTCTGCCCGCGGGCGTCCGCCAGATTGGGATCCGCCCCCTGCTGCAACAGGTACCAGGCGATGCGGTCGTGACCCGCAGTCGCCGCCGCTGTCAGCGGCGTACCGTCCGCGGTGACCTGGTTCAGGGACGCGCCGGCGGCCACCTGGTCCTGCACCGCCGGCAGGTCGCCCTGCATCACCGCGCTCACCAGGGGCGAAGACTGATTCGCCCGATGCACCGTTTCCAGATTGACGGGTTGCGGCTGACCGGAGCAGGCGGACAGGACAATCAGGGCAAGGGCGAGGCAGGCAAGCACGCGTTTGGGCATGGCGGTATTCCGGTCGTTTTCAGGTTGGCCCATTCTGCCCAAGCGGATCAGGCCAATGACATCGAGTGGGTCACAGAAGCAGGCCGTCGCCCGGCTTAATGTGGCGGGATGTCGACCGGTTCAAGCAATTTCCCGGCAAGTTGCCGCAAGCGCTGCTCGGCATCCCGGCGGCCGCGGCACAATCCGGCCGATTGCAGCTCGGACCAGGACCAGCCCTGCAGAACCGCCCGGCACCAGAGAGTCGCCCCAGTGTCCACCGCCAGCGTTTCACTGACCCCCGGTTGCAGGGACAACCGCACCAGCGGCAGACGGGACAGCTCGAACAGCCGGTAACCGTCGGCAAAGGCGGCCAGCTCGGTCCGGTCCATGGGCGTCAACGGCACCGAGGCGACCCAGTCGCGGCCCAGCGCCAGGGCCAGCTCCGGCTCCAGCGTCCGGAAGCTGTCGCCCAGCAACAGCGGCCAGTGTTCGGCGAACCGGGTCTGCAAGCGCAGCAGCAGGTCCATCCCCGCGGCCGACAGGGCCAGCCCCATCTGCAGGGTGTGTTCGCCACTGCTCGCCGAGCGGTGCAGGCCCAGGCGCAGCGGATAGAGACCGGCGCGGCGCCAGAACGCCAACAGGGGCGCGGTGGCTCCGAAGCTGGTCCCGAACAGGTCAAATCCCGCTTCCCGGCTGTCGTCCCGGGCAGCGGCCAGCAATCGCTGCCCAATCCCCGCTCGCCTTAGTTCGGGCACCACAGCAATTCGCACCACACGCCGGGTGCGAACGGTGGCCGCCTCCGCCAGGCCCCCGTGGCAGGCCAGCGACTGGGCCAGCAGGTGACCACGGATGCGTCGCTCGCCCCGCATCACCTGCTCCGCCAGCGCGGGTTCCAGACCGCCTTCGGCGCTGGCCCACAGAACCCCGACAACCGCATCGTCCGAATCGCTGCGGGCCAGCCAGCTGCGGGCGTGCGGATCGTCCAGCCACTGGCGCAGATCCGCCGGTGTGGTGCGGTAATGGGCGTCGGTCAGCAGGCCGAAGGCCTGGGCCAGGGTGTTGGCATCCGCCTCGGCCGGGTACCAGGACTCGATGCGAATGTCCGCCTGCGGCGACAACCCGGTGGCGCTTTCGGCATCCAGCAGGAACAGGCGATTGACCAGATCCTCGAACGGATCGCCTTCGCGCCAGCGAATCGGCTGCGACAGGCGCTGCGTCCGCCACTGGGGCGTGAGCCGGTCCAGCACCTCCCGGAAGCGCACGTCAAAGCCCCGGCCGGTGCCTTCATAACCGTGGACCGTGGTGGCGAAAACCACTCGCGGCCAGCCGGTCAGGATATCGGCCAGCAGCGGTGCCGGCAGGCCGGCCGCTTCGTCCACCAGGACCACGCCGGCCTCGGGACGCTCCTGCAGCAACACGTCCACCGGCAGGAACTCCAGGCAGTGATCGTCCAGCCACAGCCGGTGGCCTTCCCGCCTGGCGCCGGGCCAGTGCGCTTCCGCCGCCGAAAACAGGGTCTCCACCGCCTCGAACCGGGGCGCGGTCACCAGGATGCGCGTCCACTTGTCCTGAAGCAGCTGCGCTGCGGCCCGTCCCAGGGCGGTGGACTTGCCCCGCCCCCGATCGGCTCGGATCACCAGCGGACGCCGGCGGCGACCTACTCCGGTCTGAAGAATGGCGTCGATCGCGGCCGACTGATCCGGCGTCTCGGTGGGCTGGAACGGCGCGCCGGCGGCGTCCATGCCGAGGTCTCCGATGACCTCACCCGAAGCGCACAGCCGCACCACAGCCGGGTGGGCGTCCAGGACGCCGGCCATACGCGTGAGGAAGGGATGCCGGTCAGTGTCGGCCAACCCGGTGCGGGCATAATCCGGATCATCAAAGCGCCCCCACTCGGCCAGTGGCGGCATCAGCCAGACCAGCAGGGCGCCGGCAGCGAGCGTGCCCATCAGGGCCGCCAGGTCATCCGGCGGATTACCGGCGCGGCCGTCCCAGATCACCAGATCCAGCTCACGACCCAGCCATTCGTGCGCCTTGGTTGGTCGAACCGCCGGAAGCGAGCGATCCGTTGGCGCAGGCGAAGAGCCCACCCAAAGGCACCGCGCCGGATCCGTCGACTGGCAGAGCGCCAAAGCATACTCGGCCGCCCCGGTGGCGTGGGCCTCCACCAACAGCAGGCGGCGTTCACCGGCGCGGCGCAGGGCAGCTTGCCACTTGCCTATCCGGTCGGCAGCCGGCCAGCCAACAGGTACGGTCACAGCAGCAGGCACCGGATCAGCTCAGGTCCACCGCGTGCTGTTTGAGGGCCTCCAGGTCGCAGTGTTCGAGCGCGGCCTGGTGCGTCGCGAGCAACCGGACCCGGGGCGCCTTGCCGGCCTCGTACGCCTCGGTCCAGCGACCGGCGCACAGGCACCAGGCGTCACCGTCGCGAAGGCCGGGAAAGCCGAACTCCGGGCGGGGCGTGGACAGGTCGTTGCCCTGAAGGCGCGAGAATTCCAGGAAATCGTCGGTGACCACCGCGCAGACGGCATGCACGCCCAGATCGTCCGGCCCGACGTTACAGCAACCGTCCCGGTAGAAGCCGGTCTGGGGATCGTAACCGCAATCGGCCAGCGGCTGGCCCAGCACGTTGAGGGCGTCTTTTGGGGTCTGTGCCATGGTGTCTCTCCTGCGGCCCCGGAATCCGGGGCCTCTGTGCGATTCATGAGGCAAACCATTATGGATGAGTGACCGGGACCATGCCAGAATAGCGCCCATGCCAACAGCCCTCCCCCCGCACCTGACCGACGAACAGCACGCCATCATCACCGCCGGCTATGAGCACGCCCTCATTACGGCCGTGGCGGGCAGCGGCAAGACCACCACCCTGGCCTGGCGCATCCGTTACCTGCTGGAACAGGGCCATGATCCCACCCGCATGCTGGTGCTGATGTTCAACCGCAGCGCCCGGGACGATTTCCAGAAGAAGCTGCAATCGGTCGCCGGCGACACCGGGCTTGGGCTGCCGGAAATCCGCACCTACCACGCCATGGGCTATCGCCTGTACAAACGCTTTGTGCGTGAGGGCTACCTGCCGGATTTCGTCGCCGACATCCTCAGCGACCAGGAGATCAACTTCCAGGTCTGGATGCTGACCCGCCAGCTGGCGCCGGAAGCCCTGCAGGACGAAATCAAGCGCGCCAAGAAGGACTACGTGGAAACCGCCGCCCACTTCATCGATCTGGTGAAGACCACCCTGTCGCCGGTGGAGATCGTGTTCGAGCAGATGGGCTACGGCACCAAGCACCGCTACCTGATCGACCTGTTCCACGGCTTCGAGCAGTGGCGCAAGCGCAACGCCCGCATCAGCTACGCCGACATGCTCTACGAGCCGGTCATGGCGATCCACCAGAATCCGCCGCTGCAGCGCCTCGTCGCCAACAAGATGGATCTGGTGATGGTGGACGAATACCAGGACACCAACGAGATCCAGCACCTGCTGCTGCGCTACATCGCCGGCGAGCGGGCGCGGGTGACCGTGGTGGGCGATCCGGACCAGACCATCTACGAATTCCGCGGTGCCCAGCCGGACTTCATCCTGAGCCGTTTCAGCGAGGAATTCGAAAGCCCGCTGGAACAGACCCTCAGCTACACCTTCCGCTACGGGCACCGGGTCGCGCTGTTGGCCAATCACCTGATCAGCCACAACACCGGGCGCAAGGACGTGCTCTGCCACGCCCACCCGTCCACGCCGGCCACCGACATCCAGCTGCACCGGGCCGACGAGGACAGCGACGTCATCCTCAAACTGGTGGAAGCCCATCGGGACGGCGGCCAGCCGCTGGAAGCCGTTGCCGTGCTGGTCCGGGTGTGGAGCCAGAGCGTGCCGATCGAGCTGCGCCTGCTGGCCCGGCAGATTCCCTATCGCATCGACAGCAACAAGGGCGCCCTGTTTACCCGCGAGGTGGAAGCCATCACCCACCTGATGCGGGTCTGCGCCGGCCAGTTGCCGATACTGGCCGAACCGGATCGCCTGGAAGCGGCCCGCAGCCTCTTGCGTTTCCCCCACGTGGGTCTCAAGGAAGCGGAATTGCAGAATCTCGCGCAGCTGCTGGCCCGGTTCGACCGGGACTGGGGCGCCCGCCTGCTGGATCTGGATTTCGACGCGCTGGGGCCGATGCCGGCGCGCAAGCTGAAAAAGCTGGGACGCTGCCTGCTGGACCTGGATGGTTTCAACGGCCCCGCGGGAGACCTGATCGACCGCTACGCCGACGACACCGAGTTGTTCGAAGGCATTCGCAGCCTGGCCATGACCCACGAGTCCGCCGACGAACGGATCGATACCGTACGCGGCTTCCAGGCTTACATCCGGGGACTCGACGTGGGTGCCGGTGAGGCCCTGGCGCACCTGGACACCCTGCGCCAGCATGCCCGCCAGCCCGGCCGTGGCGGTATCCAGCTGTCCACCATGCACCGCACCAAGGGACTGGAGTGGCCGGTCGTGATCATCCCCGGCCTGCAGGAGAAATACCTGCCCTACACCGCCCGCCAGACCGAGGACATCCGCAGCCTGGTGGAAAGCGAGCGGCGCCTGCTCTACGTCGCCCTGACCCGCACCCGCCATGCCCTGCACCTGATCACCCGGCGCGAGAGCGATGCCCCGCACCTGGACGGCGACCAGGGACCGAGCCGCTTCCTCCACGAGCTTTGCTTTCCCGCCTCCGCCGACCTGGGCAGCCAGTTGGACACCCGGCCGGAACCGGGCACCACCCTGCGCCTGGAAAAGCCGCCCACCACCGTCATCCGGCGCTATGCCGACCGTGCCCAGGTCGAACTGGACGCTCCGGACACCGGCCAGGACAGCGAGGGCGCCGGCCCGGTCTGGACCGAATCCCGCCTGATCCACGCGGTGATGGGCCCCGGCCGGGTCACCGACGAGTCGGACAGCGCCTTCGATGTCGCCTTCGACAGCGGCGAAACCCTCACCTTCAGCAAGAAGAGCGCGCACCTCTATTTTCGCCGGCTGACCGCCTCCTGAGGCGGGCCGAACCGCGAATCCAGACGCCTCCAAACGGGCCACAAACATGTCCATTCAGCAATGTTGGCGTCAAAACCCTATCCTTTGTGAATCCCGTCACTAAAATTACGCGTAAAGGCAAGGACATGAAGCCTGCTGCGGCGATCCAAGCCACAACAAAAAAGCAGCAAATAATGACGAAGCAATAAACGATAGGAAACGAACAGGAGGTTCACATGACCCGCAACCGACTTCTGGCTGCTGCGGCTCTGCTTTCAGCCATCACCACGCCCGCTCTGGCGGACGAACAAAAAGTCTACGTTAATCCCTTCATTGGATTTCAATACTTCGACGACGATCGCAACCTGAGCGAAACCGACACCTATGGGGTCGGACTGGAATATCGTTTCCTGCCCCGCTGGTCCGTCGAGGGTGTCTGGAACCGGGGCGATGCCGACCGCAAACACGCGCCGGGCAGCAGTGATTTCCAGGACTACCGCCTGGACGGTCTGTACTACTTCGCCGATCCGGACGAGAAGCTGAATCCGTACGTGGCCACGGGCGCCGGCCATACCGACTTTGACAGTCTGGGCGGCGGCATCGACGGCGAAACCCGGCTCAACGTCGGCGGCGGCCTGCGCTATAACCTCACGGACGTGGTGTCCCTGCGCGGTGATCTGCGCGAGTACTACAGCCTGGACGAGGATGCCTTCGACACCCTGGCCAGTGTCGGCATGAGTTTTGGTTTTGGCTTCGGCAGCAAGGAAGCGCCGGCACCGCAAGACAGCGATAACGACGGCGTGACCGACGACGCCGACCAGTGTCCGGGCACACCGCCAGGCGCCACCGTCGACGCCAACGGCTGTGAGCCGGATGCCGACAACGATGGCGTCGTCGACAGCCAGGACCAGTGCCCCAACACGCCAGCCGGCGCCGACGTCGACACCCGCGGCTGTGAGTTGGACAGCGACAACGACGGCGTGGTCGACAGCATGGACCAGTGCCCGAACACCACCGCGGGCGCCACAGTGGACGAGAAAGGCTGTGAAGGGGTGATGGAAGACGTCCAGACCTTCACGCTGAACATCCAGTTCCCCACCAACAGCTCGGTGATCGGCGATCGTTATGACGACGATCTGCGCCGTGTCGCGGATTTCCTGGAAGCGCATCCGAACACGGTCGTGGAAGTGGGCGGTCATACCGACAACACCGGCAAGGCCAGCTACAATGAGTTCCTGTCCCAGCGCCGGGCGGAATCCGTGGCCAACCGGCTGACCGGCACACTGGGCGTGGATCCGGACCGGGTCAGCGCGCGGGGTTACGGTGAGTCCGACCCGGTGGCAAGCAACGACACCGCGGCCGGTCGTGCCGAAAACCGCCGGGTGGAAGCCAAGATCCAGATTGAGCGGTAATCGCTGAAGTCCCGCCCCGGGGATGGCCGACGCCGTACCCGGGGCGATTGCAGACGGGCGGGCAGCGCCCGGAGGATGTTGTTATGCGCTTAACCGCCCTGTTCCTGCTCTGCTGCCTGCTTGCCCCGTCGGCGTTTGCCGAGGTCTTCAAATGCACCGATGCCAACGGCGTGCGTTATTCAGATACCCCCTGCGGCGACAACCCCGAAACCCTCACCTTACCGGACAACCGGATTGGCGGGCGCTTCAACAGCAACCTGCCTCCACCTCCAGAGCACACTGAATCGACGGAGGGCGCGGCACCGGCCGAGTCCAGCGCCAGCGAGCCGGAAAGCCCCTGCCGCTATATCCCCTCCACCGACCTGCGCCGCTACATCCTGCGGGAACAGGTGGTCCGGGGCATGACCAAGGACAACGTCCGGGACGCCTTCGGCACCACACCGGAAGTCTACCCGGTGCCCCAGGAAACCTGGGTCTACAAGACGGACTATTACGGCATGCTCTACGAGCTGACTTACGTGTATTTCCGGGACGGTTGTGTGGACAGGGTCGTTTATCGCAAACCTTGACCGGACGCCGTCGATCGGTCCAACCGGGCATCCAGCAGCAGGTTACGGGGCGTGAGGTGGCGCTCACAGAAGGTGCCCAGAGTCACCGTGTAGCCCTGTTCTTCCAGATACAGCGCGTAATCCAGTACCAGCCAGAGCTCCAGTGGCCGCCGGAACAGGTGGCGTAGCAGCTCATGGCGCCGCACCTGCCCCTGCCGACGTTGGCCGACCGTAAGCCAGTGATCGAAATCCGTGTCCGCTGGCAGCGCCAGGCCTTTGCGTTCGGCCGCCCATCGGCAGAAGGCCGCAAAGCCGTCGTCATTCAAATGGGTCGGATGGGAGGGCACCGGCAGGTAACTGTCTTCACCGCGCACGTGCCTTTGCAGGGCGTCGAAGCCCAGTCGCCAGACCTGGGTGTGGCGGGTCTGGCGCCGTACGCGGGCCGGCGCCGTCACGGTTTCCCGGACCGCCAGGCGCAGGGTTTCCCGGGACAAACCGGTCAATCGCCGCCCATCCGCCACCCGCCGGGACAGGGGCTGATGCCGGGTCTGCCGGGTCAGGTGAAAGCAGCAGGGCGACAGGCTCAGCCGCGGCCATCGATGGCGCGCGCCCTCGGCGATCAGGCGCCGATGCAGATCGCCGCAGGCGTGCAGGGCGACGCCGTGGTAGACCGGTGACCAGGGCAAATCCGGGTCCAGCACATTCCGGGTCACCAGCGTCACCGGATCCCCGTAGCGCTCGGCCAGAGCATTGCCGTCGGCCACCAGCGCAGCATCCCACTCATAGCCGGCCAGCGGTGACCTGGCGGTCGGCGCCAGGGTCCGGGCCAGGTGGCCCTTGCCACAGCACCAGTCGAGTATCGGGTGTTCCAGCGGTTGCACGGCGGCCGCAAAGGCGCCGGCCTGCAGCCGCTTGCGGCCGGGCATGTCCACCGCTCGGGTTTCCGGTAGGGCCAGCGACTCGCCCGACAAGTCCGGCAGCTCCAGCAAGGCCTGGCGCCGGGTGATCGCCGGCAGCCAGGTCGAGAGCCGCGCGACCAGACATTCGGGATCGGCTTCGTAGGCGTCGACGTCGGGGTCAGGCCGTTCCTCGAGAAACGCCGCCATATCCGGATACCGGCGGCACCAGTCGGGCGCCGGTGAACTGAAGGGGGCCGGTTGCCAGAGATCGGCGTGATCGGTCAGCCAGCGGTCGAGCGCCGACCAGCGCTCGGCCCAGTCGTGGCTTTGGTGGGCGGGAGCCTTCATCGTGGTTCAGCGGTCATCGGTTTTGCGATCGGCATGGCCCAGTGGGCGCTCTGGCGCCACGACGTCGCGGACCGCCTGCTTGAGCTCGGTGATGTCGGGAAAGCGGCCGGCCGCCTTGCGCGACCAGACCGTCTGGTCGTCCGCCCGGACTTCGAACACGCCGCCCGTGCCCGGCTTCAGGACCAGCTCGCCAATCTCATCTTCGAAGGTGGTCAGCAGTTCCTGCGCCATCCAGGCGGCGCGCAGCAGCCAGCGACATTGGGTGCAGTAGTGGATTTCGACGCGACTGGGCATAACGGTGATTCCGGGTCATCAGTACGGGGTGAGCCGCTATTGTCGCCCGTCGGACACCGGCTTGACCACCGGCTGCAACAGACCGTCGGCCGGCAAGCTGGCAATCAGGTCATCCACCGGCAAGGGGCGGCTGAACAGGAAGCCCTGACCGACCATGGCGCCCATCCCCATCAGGCAGCTCAATTCCAGATCGTTCTCGATGCCTTCCACCACCACCGTCAGTCTCAGCCGTTCACACAGGGAAATGATCATTTCCAGGATGGCTCGCTTTTCAGGATCCCGGTCCAGTCCGGAAACCAGTGAGCGATCGATCTTGAGGTAGTCCAGGGGCAGATTGCGGAGATACGCCAGGGAGGAATAGCCCGAGCCGAAATCGTCCAGTGCCACACCGATGCCGCCGTCGCGCAGTTCGTTCATCAGTTTGACCGCCACCCGGGAATCCGCCATCACCGCCGTTTCGGTCATCTCCACCTTGAAGCGAGCCGGCGACACGCCCGCCTCCGACAGCCGCCGCAGCAGGCTTTCGGCGAGATGGGGATCGTGCAGCTGGACCGGCGACAGGTTGACGCCCAGATTGAAGTCATTGCCGTAGACCTCGACCAGCCTCGGGTCGTTGAACAGGGGAATCACCTGGTCCAGCAACCGCTCGCTCAATTCCCGGATCAGTCCGGTTTCTTCCGCCACCGGAATGAACTGATCCGGGGGAATGATGCCGCGCTCCGGATGGCGGATCCGGGCCAGGACTTCAAAGCCACTCAGCCGCCCGGCCTGCAGATTGACCAGGGGCTGCAGGAAAGGCTCCACCCAGCCCAGACGCAAGGCATTACGCAGCAACTGTTCGGTTTCCAGGCGATCGAGATTCTCCCGGCTCATGCTGTCGTGATAGCGCAGGCAGGACCCGCTTCCCTGCTGGCGGGCCTTGCGCATCAGGGTACGGGTCGCCTGCAGCACCGCATCGGCCGATTCCAGGCGGGTTTCGCGCACCGGCATCAGGCCGACCACACCGCTGAGCCAGACGCTGCGTTTCTCCACATGGAATACCCGGTCGAAGGCCCGCTGGACATCGCCGGCACGGTCCAGGCCTGCGTTCGGGTCGGGGCTGTTGATCAGGATGGCGGTGGTACTGTCGGACAGACTGGCGATCAGTTCGCCATTGCGCACACACTCCTCCATACGCCGACGCAACTCCCCCGCCAGGATCCCGCTTTCCCGGCCGTTCAGGGTCTCGCGCACCAGGGCGTAATTGGGCAGGGCCAGCACCACCAGGTCCAGGTGGCCGGACTGCTGAGCGCGCATGCGTTCATCAAGGATGGTTTCCAGGTACTGGCTGTTGGGAAAGCCGGTGACGGGATTAATGAATTTCTGCAGGGTCACGTCCGCCTGGGTGCCGGAGATCATGCGGGCAACGCCGGTTTGCGGATCGTGGTCACAGATCCCGCGGGCCACCATCCAGCGGTAGCCACCGCGGCCATTGGATAACCGGAACTCGGCCCGGAAGCGGGCCGTCAGGCCGTTGATGTGATCGTGCAGGGCCTGCCGGAAATCGGATCGGTCGGCGGGATGGATCATGTCGATCCAGACGTCCGGTTCACACCGCGCACCCAGACTGGGGCGGCCGCACTGCACCAGCCAGCGCTGGGACACCTGGATGCTGTCGGTCTCCAGGTCCCATTCCCAGACGCCGTCGTTGGCGCCTTCAATCACCAGATCCAGTCGCCGGGTTCGTTCGGCTACCCGCTCCTCCAGTTCGTCCCGGGTTCGCTCCAGCGCCTCCAGGTTGCGCCGGACCGATTCGAGTACGAAATTGGACAGCACGGACAGCTTCTGCACATCCAGGTCGTCCGACCCGGAGTTCACATAAAAGTCGAATCGCCCGTCGATCGCCTGGCACAGCTGGTCGGCAATCGCGTTGATTTCCTCGCGCAGGCGCTTTTCCGAGTCAGTCAATGGCGGTCTCCGTGTGCAGGCAGAAGGTGCAGACCGGATCCCCCCGTTTCTGACAGGTCCGGACACTCAACTCGCCGGCCTCGCCGTATTCCTGCAACAATCGATCGAAGAGCGCCTCATACAGGCCGCACAGGCGATTGGGTGAGCCGTAGGTGACCACCAGATCCTCGCCCTCACGGCGAATGGCAAACTTGTCGCGCACCCGCTCACGACTGGCTTCGTTGCGCAGGCTGGATGCCAAGGTGTCGTGAACGCGGGGCTGGCGTTCCAGAAAATCCCGCGCCGTTGGGGACATCCGGTAGAACATGGGAAACAGCCGACGCGATTCAACAATGAACGCATCGGCGTAGAGGCGATACAGGGCCTCCTCGTCCAGGCCGAAAACGGCCTGGGTCGCCTCGATCAGACGCAGGCACTCATCATCCGGATAATCCGTATCGATCCGGAAATCCGGCACCGCTGCCAATCCGGCCCGGCGTGTGACGTCTGCGAGCGCTTTGGCCCCACCCTCGCGCTCAACCAGTTCCAATAAAATCTTCTGGATCAATCCAATCATACGGCTCGCTGCTCAACGACGGCACCCCAAAGGTGCCTGAATAGCCCGGGCGCCGGGTCACCGGTCCGGAAACACAGTTTAGGCCAGCGGCTCCGGCTTTGCCGAATAATTCAGGCCACACAATCGGTTGACTATACGCTGGCGCTTGCCCCTCCCGATCAACCTGTTTATGCTCGACGCGTCGGTTTCCTCTGGGAATTAATAGGGAATTCGCCGCGGCCACGGCCGCGAACCGAAACTGCCCCCGCAACTGTAGGCGGCGAGCGACGTCCAATCACCAAGCCACTGGGAACCCCCCGGGAAGGCAGGACGCGCCACGACCCGTCAGTCAGGAGACCTGCCGACATTCCGATTCACGACGCCGGGCGGGGTGCCCCGGGGAAAGGAAGGACCATTCCCATCATACGGATTCCTTTACAGCTTCCTGAACCCTCTTGCTATCGGCCGTGAAACCTTATTGTTATGTTATAACATAACCATTATAGTCGCTGCGCTTCGATAGCGATCCCAGGAGGTCACGTCATGTTGGTCACATTCCGTCTCACTGCCCCAGGGCGGTTCCCGTTCTGGCGACTCGTCCGCCGGTCCCTGCCGGTCCTGCTTACACTGACCGCGACCAACGCCGCGGCGGCCCCGACCACTTACCCATTGACGCTGGGTAACTGCGGTCGGGAGATTCGCTTCGACGCCGCCCCGGCGCACACCATCACCATCGGCCAGTCCGCCACCGAAACGCTCTACGCCCTGGGACTGGGCAATCGGGTGGCCGGCACGTCGGTCTGGTTCACCCCGGTACTGCCCCAGTTCAGGGCCATCAACGACCGGGTACCGCGCCTCGCCGACAACGACCCGAGCTTCGAGGCGGTGGTCAACAAACACCCGGACCTGGTGACCGTGCAATACGAATGGCACGTAGGCCCGACCGGTTCGGTGGGCACCCGCCAGCAATTCGCCGACCTGGGTATCGCCACTTACATCCTGCCGGCGGACTGCGACACCAAGGACAACGCCACCGGCGGTGATGGCACGCGGGTCGCCGCCTTCTCCACGCAGTCCATCTACAAGGGCATCCGCCAGCTTGCCACGATCTTTGACGTGCAGGACGCCGGGGAGGACCTGATCACCGACCTGAAAGGCCGGGAAACCCGGGCCATCGAACGCGCCCATGGGCTGGACCTGCCAAAAGACCTGTCCGCGGTCTTCTGGTTTTCGTCCACCGACCTGGCCGCGGCTCCCTTCGTCGCCGGTCGTCTGGGCGCGCCGGGCTACATGATGGACAAACTCGGCATCCGCAACGTGGTCGAGTCCGATGAGGAATGGCCGACCGTCGGCTGGGAGACCATTGCCCGGGCCGACCCGGACCTGATCGTGATCGCGCAGATGGACCGTCGCCGCTACCCGGCCGACGACATCCGGAAGAAGCTCGATTTCCTTCACAACGACCCCGTCGCCAGCCAGATGACCGCGGTGCGGGAAGGCCACATCGTACCGATGGACGCCCACGCCATGAGCGCCACCCTGCGCACGATCTTTGGCCTGGACTCCCTGTCGGACGCCCTGGCCGGAATGAGCTTCGACCGATGAGCCGCGTCATATCCCTGCCGGTGCCGGTGGCGCCGCGCCTGCACTGGCTGTGGCTGACCCCGCTGGTGCTGGCGATCGCCCTGGTGGCCGGCACCGCCATCGGCGAGACGCGGATTCCCGTGGACACCATTCTCAAAGTGCTGGCCAACCGCTTGTGGGACGCCGGTTACCCGGTTGACCGCATCGATGCCGGCATCGTCTGGAGCTACCGGCTCAGCCGCGCCATCGTCGCCGCCTGCTGCGGCGCCGGACTGGCACTGACCGGGGTGGTACTGCAGGCGCTGCTGCGCAATGCGTTGGCGGATCCGTTTCTCATGGGGCTTTCGGCCGGGGCGTCGACCGGGGCGGTGGCGGTCACCGTGCTGGGTTTGGGCGCGGGTGCCATCGGCCTGTCAGCGGGCGCCTTTGCCGGCGCGGCCCTGGCCTTCGGCCTGGTGGTGGTGCTGGCCCACGCCGCCAGGCGGGGCATGCAGGCGGCCGGGGCGATCATACTGGCGGGCATTGCCGGCGCCCAGCTGTTCAACGCGTTGACGGCCTTCATGATTGCCAAGTCGGCCAGCGCCGAGCAGGCCCGGGGCATCCTGTTCTGGCTGATGGGCAGCCTGTCCGGGGTGCGTTGGGACGACGTCGCACTGGCGGTACCGACCGCCCTGGTCGGGCTGGGGGTGTGCCTGTGGCACATGCGCGCCCTGGATGCCTTCACCTTTGGCGCAGACAGCGCCGCGTCCATGGGCGTAGCGGTGCGTCCGGTCCGGGGCGTGCTGATTGCCGTGACCGCCCTGGTAACGGCGGTGATGGTGTCGATGGTTGGCGCCATCGGCTTCGTCGGCCTGGTGATTCCCCACGCCATGCGCCTGCTGGTGGGCAGCCGCCACGCCCGGCTGGTACCGGCTTCGGCCCTGGCCGGCGCCGTGTTCCTGGTCGGTTCGGACATCCTGTCCCGCATCCTGGTGCCCGGCCAGGTGCTGCCCATCGGCGTGATCACCTCGCTGATCGGGGCACCGGCGTTCGCCCTGATCCTGGTCCGGGGAGCGGGCAAGGCATGAAACTGACCGCCGAACATCTCGGGGCCCGCATCCATGGCCGCACCCTGCTGGATAACGTGAGCCTGACCATCCGGCCCGGCGAGACCTTTGCCCTGGTCGGGCCCAACGGCTCCGGCAAGTCGACGCTGTTGCGGCTACTGGCCGGCCTGCGTCGACCGGCCCGGGGCTGCGTTCGCGTCGACGGACGCCCACTCGCCCACCTCAAGCGACGCACCATTGCCCGGTCCATTGCCCTGGTCGAACAACAGGCCGAAACCAGTGACAGGCTCTGCGTGCGCGATGCCGTTGCCCTGGGTCGCACGCCGTTCCTGTCGCCGCTGCGCCCCTGGACGGACGAAGACGACACCCACGTTGACCGGGCGCTGGACGACGTCGATATGCGTCCGTTCGCCGACCGGCTCTGGCACACCCTGTCCGGCGGCGAACGCCAGCGGGTCCACATCGCCCGGGCCCTGGCCCAGCAACCCCGCATCCTGCTGTTGGACGAACCCACCAACCACCTGGATATCCAGCACCAGCTCTCGATCCTCAGCCTGGTTCGGCGGTTGCCGGTGACGGTGGTGATCGCGTTGCACGACCTGAACCAGGCGATGGCGTGCGACCGCGTTGGCGTCCTGGACGCCGGTCGGCTGGTGGCATTGGGGCCGCCTGAAGACGTACTCACTCCGGAGCGACTGTGGCAGACCTTCAGGGTGCAGGCCGACAGCATCGGCGACCCACAGGACGGGCGTCGGATCCTGCGTTTCCGGCAGGCTCCCTGATCGCCCTTGGGGATCAGTCGCCGCCCAGCAGTTTCCGGTAGGCCTTGAGGGTCTTCTCGTCTTCCACTGGATAATCCGGCGCCAGGGCCTGAAGCTGTTCGTCGACCAGGGCGGCCACGATGGACCGGGCAACGGACTTGCGATCGCCGGGGATGATGAACCAGGGCGCCTCGGCTGTGTGGGTGGCGGCAATGGCCTCCCCGGCACAGGTCAGCAGCTCGTCCCGGCGCTCGAAGGCTTCCACATCGGACGGATCGAACTTCCAGCGTTTGCGCGGTTCGTCGAGGCGCTTGATCAAACGACGACGGTGTTCATCGCCACTGAGCCGGATCCAGCATTTGATGACCGTTGTGCCTTCCCGGGAGAGATGCGCCTCAAAGCTGCGGATGGCCTCGTATCGGGCCTGCCAGTTGTAGTCCTCCGGGGCATGGACCGGCCATAGGCGCTCGGCGATCACCGCCTCGTGATGACTGCGGTTGAAGGCCGCCAACTCGCCAAAGGCCGGTAGCAACGGGACCACCCGCCAGAGGAAGTCGTGCCGGGTCTCCGCACCCTGCGGCCGGGCGAAGGACCAGGCGTGAAAACCCGCCGGATCCATGTAGGTCGACAGCGTCCGGATCAGGCTGTCCTTACCGCTGGCATCGAGGCCGTGGAGGATCAGCAATACCGCCCGGGAACGATTCGCCCATAGGCGGCGCTGATACTCGCCGATGCTCTCCAGGCTGGTATCCAGGGACGGAATGTCATCGTCCCCGACGTCAGCCGGGTAATCGTGCAGTGACGGCCGGGTTGGATCGTACCGCCAGCGCTCGTTGAACGGTGTGGTCATCATGGCATGGGCCTCGTCTGCGGACTCTGCGGATTGGGAGGGGCGTTGTCCAAAATGGTAGACTGCGTCTGAATTCATTCCCAGTGACGCCACAGGCAACGTTCCGCTCATGAGCAAGAAACGACGCGACATCCCGGTTTTCGAGCAGCCGATCATCGAAACCCACTGCCACCTGGACTACCTCAAGGACCGCCCGCTGGCGGAGACCCTGGCCGAAGCCCAGCGGGTGAACGTGGAGCGGGTGATCACCATTGCCGTAGCCCCGGACAACCTGGCTACCGTCCGTGAGCTGACCGGCGAGGCGGACTGGGTGTACGGTACGCAGGGCATCCACCCTCACGAGGCGGAAACCTACACCGACGCCGTCGAGGCGGAAATCCGCGAGCACGTCGGTGGCGAGAAGATGGTCGCCGTCGGCGAGATCGGCCTGGACTACTTCTACGACAACGCCGACCGCACCGTGCAGCGGGATGTGTTCCGCCGCCAGTTGCAGATCGCCTGCGACACCGATCGCCCGGTGGTGATCCACAGTCGCGAGGCCGACGACGACACCATCGAGATCCTCAAGGAGTTCGAGGGTACGCTCAAGCGCCGCGGCGTGATCCACAGCTTCACCTCCGGTCCCGGCCTGGCCCGCTACGCCCTGGATCAGGGCTGGTGCCTCGGCTTCAACGGCATTTCGACCTTCAACAAGGCGGAAAACGTGCGGGACATTATCCGCATGACGCCCATCGAGCAGCTGCTGCTGGAAACGGACTCGCCGTTCCTGACGCCGGTGCCCTACCGTGGCCGGGAAAATGCACCGTTCTACATTCCGTTCGTGGCGGAGAAAATCGCCGAGGTGAAGGATCTGCCCCTCGAACAGGTGCTCACCACCACCTACGCCAACAGCCTGCGAACCTTCTTTCCGGGCTGAGCGACCGACGCCCGGGGCCATCAGCGCCGGGCCGGTTTCTTCAGCGCCTCGAAGCCGATGATCACATCCAGCAGTTCGCTGGTGATCTCCGACTGACGCACCGAGCGCAAGTCGCCGTTCAACGCTTCCAGACGATCATCCACCGCCTGCTCGGCCTGCTGCATGCGCGCCAGGCGGGCAGCGTTCTCGGTGACCATGGCCTCGGCCGAAGCCCGGAACACGCTGGCGAAGATGTGGTTGCGCACCAGCGCCGCCAGCAAGGCGTCCGGAGCCATCGTGTAATCCGGCAACGCCCGTGATGGCCAGCGCTGTTCCCGCGTCAGCAGCTCCGGGGCCAGTGGCAGCAGCTGCCGGATCACCGGCGTCTGGCCACCGGCTTCACGGCGTTCTGTAAACGCCAAGGAAATCATACGGCCCTGAAAAAGGTCGCGGCCGGGATGTCCGGCCAGTCGCGTCACCACCTCGCCGGCCAGGCGCCCGATGCCTTCCGCCGATGCCGGCGGCAGCAGCACCGCGTCCGGACGCAGCCCCCGGTCCACCAGGGCATCGTTCATCTGCGCGCCGATGCACAGCAGGCGGCAGGCGTTCGTGCCCCGGCAATGGGCCGCCACGCTGTCGGCCAGCCGCTCATTGTAGTTCCCACACAAGCCATGATCGGATCCGAACACCACCACCAGCTGACCGGCCCGCGGCACTGGCGACAGCGTGATGTCACCCGTTCGATGAGCAAAGGCAAGAAAGCCGGCGATGAGGGTCCGGTGATAGGTCTCGATCGATCGCGCCGCCGCCTCGTAAGGGGATGCATTCAGTGCCGACAGGGTCTTCATGGCATGGACGATGCCCCGGATGCTGGTCAAGGTCTCGTGATGGCGGGTCAGGGACTCAAGCGTCCGGGCCATGGTCCGCCCCTCCTGTCGCTGTTTGGTCGATGGCACGGCGGGCCAGGGCCAGCAGTGTGTCGCGGTCGGCCGCCGCCAGCGAATGGTTGGTCGCAACCTGCTCGTTGAGCCCCTTCAGTTCGCTCTCCGCCACCTCACGGACCCGCTCCATGGCGACGTTGATGGCCTGGTCGTTCAGCCCGTCGAACAGCCCTGCCATGGCCGCCATCAAAACGGCCAGCTGGCCAATGGCCGACAGCGGATGGTATTCGGGCTGGCGCAGCGCTGCCCGGACCGCCGCGCCGCGGGTCAAGCGGGCCCGTGTGGCCTCGTCCAGCCGGGTTCCGAAGCGGGCAAAGTCCTCCAGCTCCTCGAACTGGGAGAGGGTCACCCGCAGGTTCCCGGCCACATCACGCAGGGCATGCAGTTGCGCCTTGCCGCCCACGCGGGAGACCGACAGGCCCAGATCCACGGCGGGAAACTGGTTCTTGCGCACCAGTCGGGGCGACAGGTAGATCTGGCCGTCGGTGATGGAAATCAGGTTGGTGGGAATGTAGGCGGACAGGTTTTCCGCCTGGGTTTCCACCACCGGCAACGCGGTGATGGAACCGCCACCGGCCTCGGGCACAAACTGCCCGGCCCGCTCCAGCAGGCGCGCGTGGAGGTAGAAGATATCCCCGGGGAACGCTTCCCGGCCCGGCGGCCGGCGCAGCAGCAATGACAGCTCGCGATAGGCCCGGGCATGGTGGGTCAAATCGTCAAAGACGATCAGGACGTCCCGGCCCTGGTCGGAAAAATACTCGGCCATGGCCATCGCCGCGTAGGGGGCGATGTAAGCCAGACCCGGGGCTTCTTCGTCACCCGCGGACAGCACCACACTGCGGTCCATCATCTGGCCGGCCTTCAGCGCATCGATCACCCGGGCCACCGCATCGCCCCGCTGACCGGTCGCGCAGTAGATGCCGATCACCTGCGATCGGGCCTGATTGAGCAGGGTATCGATGGCGATCGCGGTCTTGCCGGTCTGGCGGTCGCCGATGATCAGCTCACGCTGGCCCAACCCGATAGGCACCGCGGCATCCACCGCCTTGATGCCCGTCGCCAGCGGCCGGAAAACCGGCGCCCGGGACAGGATGCCCGGCGCCTCCGCTTCCACCGGCCGCTGCGCCACGGCGCTGATCGGTCCCAGCCCGTCGCGGGGGCGTCCCATTGCGTCCACCACCCGGCCGAGCAGGGCCGGCCCGACCGGCACACTGACCACCTTGCGGGTGCGCCGCACCGGTTCGCCCGGCACGATCCGCTCCGCCGGCCCCAACAGGACCACGCCCAGGCGCCCGGGTTCCAGATCCAGCACAATGCCCTGCACGCCGGAGTCGAACACCAGCAGTTCATCTGACAGAGCCCGGGCCAGGCCCGTGACGACGGCAATGCCGTCGCCGACTTCCGCCACCCGGCCTACTTCGGTCAACACCGGTTCCGGCGGCGGCGCGTCCAGCAGGGAGTTGATCCATTGGTTGAAGCCCTGCTCACCGGCGTCGGGTCGTTGTCCGCTATCGGTCATGGAGCGCGCCTCCCCGGCTCGACCCCGCGTTGGGCAGACGGTCATCCAGCAAGGCTTGCAACGCTTCGGCGTAGCTGTCCACGGTCCAGCTCAGTTGGGCTCCGCCCACCTGCAGCACCAGCCCCGGCGACTGATCCGGGTCGGTGGCAAAGCGCAGGGTGAAATCCGGCAAGTGCTGGCCCATGGCCGTGCGCAGCTGCGCCTGAAGGGGCTCGGGCAACGGCTCACGGGTGGTCGCGACGGCGGTTCTTTCCGAACCCGCCGCCCGGACCAGATCATCGGCCCGGGTGACCAGCTGTGCCATCACGTGTCGTACGGTGGCCGCTTCCAGGGTGTCGTCCGCCAGTTCGTGCAGGGCCTTTCGAGTCAGTTCCACCAGGGTCTGTGTGCCGGCCTGCTGCATACGGGCCACGAACTTGCGGCGCTCCCGCTCCAGTTGGGTCTGCTGCTCCTTCTGTTCCCGGGCAAGTCGGTCACGCGCCTCGGCCAACAGGCTGTCGCGTTCGCTTTCGGTGGCTTTCAGGGCCTCCGCCACTGCGGCATCCCGTTCTGACTGCAGCCGGGTCGTCTGCGTCTGGAACGTCTGTTCGGCCGCTTCCGCCTTTTCCCGGGCGGCACCGGCTTCGTTCATACGTCGGGCGATTTCCGCTTCCCGGGCATCGATGCCGTTGAGGATCGGCTTATAGAGAAAGCGCTTGAGCAACCACACCAGCACCAGGAAATTGGCGATCTGGGCGATGACGGTGATCCAGTCGATGGACATAATCGGCGATCCGTTGCCCTAGTGGCCGCTGGCGGCCTGCACCGCATCCCAGAACGGGTTGGCGAAGATCAGGATCATCGCCACCACAAAGCAGTAGATGGCGGTGGACTCGATCATCGCGAGGCTGACGAAGAGGGTCCGCGACAGGGTCGGTGCCGCATCGGGCTGCTGGGCCATGGCGGCGATCGCCGCGGCGGCTGCGCGGCCTTCTCCCAGTGCCGGTCCCAGCGCCCCGAAGGAAACGGTCAGGCCGGCAGTAAAGATGGAAATGATGGCGATCAATGCGAAGTCGCTCATGGTGTGTCCTCAGCGTTGGAAGGCGGGTCCGCCGCCGTTGCGGATGAGATGTAGACGGTGGCAAGGATGGCGAAGATGTAGGCCTGGATCAGGCCGGTGAGCAGCCCCAGCATGTCCATCACCACCGGAAAGAAGAACGGCGCCACACCCAGCAGGATGGCGGCAATCACCGCGCCGCTCATGATGTTGCCGTACAGGCGGATCGCCAGGGAGATCCCCCGGGAAAACTCGCTGATGACGTTGAACGGCAGCATCACCACCGAGGGCTCGATAAAGTGGCGCAGATAACGGCCCAGACCGCCGCTGGCGATACCGAACAGGGGCACCGCACACAACACGGAAATCGCCAGCGCCACGGTGGTAGACAGCGAAGAAGTGGGCGGTGAGAAGCCCGGTACGACCAGCAGCAGGTTGGACAGGGCAATGAACAGGAACAGGGTGCCGGCGAAATACATCACGTGGCGCGCTGATGTCTGGGTGATTTCCCCGATCTGGCTCTGGATCATCTGCACGATGGTTTCCAGCAGGGTGCGCCAGCGATTGGGTGGGACGTCCGGACGCAAATTTCGGGTCACCAGCAGGGAGCCACCCACCAGCACAGCCATCACAATCCAGGTGTTAACGACGGTGGCGTTGAGGCTGAAGTCGCCCAGTCTGAGGACGATGTCCTGGTCCGGCGTCAGCTGCATGAGGCATCCTCCCGAACCATCGCCGATGGCGGCCGGGCCCAGCGCACCGCAACCAGCCGCACGACGAGAAACGCCAGACCAAAACCGGCCAGCGACGCGCCATCGTGGAAGCCGTCGGTCACCGCAAAGCATACCGCCAGCAGCAACGCCATCCGCAACGCAGCGCTCAACAGCAGCAGGCTCCCCGGCCGTCGCGACCTGAAGAGGGCCCGAACACTCCACGCCAGGCCGGCAAAGTACAGCCCGCTGGCGGCCACGCCGACCGCCACCCCCACGCTGAGCGATGTCCAATCCATCGTCATTGATCCTCCCCTCCCCGGTCCGGCCCTTCCCGGCTGACCCAGGCCCAGGCGATGACACTGCCCAGGGCCACCCCGCCCAGAATCAGCGCCATGGGCCAGGAAAAATCCTGCGGGGCCACGCGATCCAGCCAGAGCCCCAGAAACGCGCCACCCACCGTGGGCACGGCAATGGACCAACCCACCATACCGAACGTGCCCAGCCCCCGCAGTGGGCTGCTCCCGGGGCGATCCCGCGCCCGCTTTTTCCGGTCGGCATGCCGGCTGATGGCCTCCACGGACCGGTCCGGCTTACGGCTCATGACCCCGGTTTCCGCAGTTCGGCAAACCGCCGTACGATATTGGCCTCCAGCCGCGACAGGGCCGCCCGGGCCACGCGCTCATCCTCATCGACGGCGCCAAAGGTGTCGGCGACGGTGTGGCGCAGGGAGGCCAGATCCCGGCCCTCAACCCCGCGCCGGATGGCGATGTTCACCGCGTGTCCCTGCTTGACCAGCAATCCTTCGTCGATACCGAAAAAACGCTCCTGCCCACCCGGCTCGGTCAGGACCAGGACCGATGGCACCAACGCCGTCACGAAATCCACGTGGTTGGGCAGCAGGCCAAACGCGCCGTTGCCGGCCTCGGCCACCAGCGCCCGCGCCGGCCCCTGAAACAGCGTGCGGGTGGGCAGCCCCAGGGTCACCTGCATCTCGATGGCCATGGTCATGATGCGTTTCCCCGCTCGTTCAGGGCCCCGATCATGTAGTAGTCGCTTTCACTGTCTTCGAATTGCGTCTGCTGCAACAGGGTTTCACACCCGTCCAGCGTGTCGGCGACGGCCACCCGCTTGCCGCCGCTGCCGGTAAAAGCCCGGGTGGTAAAAAATGGCTGGGTCAGGAACCGCTCAAGACGCCGTGCCCGGGCCACCGTGGTCCGGTCCGCCGCGGACAACTCCTCCATACCCAGCATGGCGATGATGTCCCGCAAATCTTCGTACTCGGCCAGCGTGCGGCGCACCGCCCGGGCGATGTCGTAGTGACGCTGCCCGACCACCGCGGGCGTCAGCATGACCGAGGCGGAGGCCAACGGATCCACCGCGGGATAGAGACCTTCGCTGGCCCGCTTGCGCGAGAGCACCACCGACGCGGACAGGTGGGAGAAGATGTGGGCCGCCGCCGGATCGGTAAAATCGTCCGCCGGCACGTACACCGCCTGGATGGAGGTGATCGCGCCCCGGCGTGTCGACGTGATGCGCTCCTGCAGACCGGCCAGTTCCGTCGCCAGGGTAGGTTGATAACCCACGCTGGAGGGCATGCGGCCCAGCAGCCCCGACACTTCCGAACCGGCCTGGACGAACCGGAATATATTGTCGATCAGCAGCAACACATCCTGCTGCCGGTCATCCCGGAAGTATTCGGCCATGGTCAACGCCGTCTTGCCTACCAGGAAACGCACACCGGGCGATTCGTTCATCTGGCCGAACAGCATCACGGTCTTGTCCCGCACGCCGGCTTCGCCCATCTCCCGGTAGAGTTCCTCCGCCTCCCGGGAGCGCTCGCCGATCCCGCAGAACAGGCTGACGCCCTGGTGATAGCGCACGGTGTTGTTGATCAGCTCGGTGATCAGTACCGTTTTCCCCACACCTGCACCGCCAAACAGGCCGGTCTTGCCGCCCCGCTCGATCGGCGACAGCAGGTCGATTGCCTTGATGCCCGTTTCCAGAATGTCGCTGTGGACCACGCGCTCTTCCAGGACGGGCGGCTCCCGGTGGATCGGTCGCCGCGCGTCGGCCCGGGGCGCCGGCTGGCCGTCGATGGGATCACCGAACACGTTGAGCATGCGACCCAGCACCGCCTCACCCACCGGCACGGTGATCGGATCGCCGGTGGCCCTGACCGCCATGCCCAGACCCAGGCCGCGAACCGGCGCCAGCGCCATGCAACGCACCGCGCCGTCGTCCAGCAACGAGGCCACTTCCAGCGCAACAGATCCGGCGTAGACCAGCTCGTGGATCCGCGGTACCGGTGGCGGGAAACGAACATCCACAACCCCGCCGCGAATACCCACGATGCATCCGTTGCCGGTAGCCTGAGGGCGCGCGGGGGCTGAATGGGTATCCGACTGTGGTTCAGGCACTTTTCCGTCCCTCGACCTGTCGCCGCTTGAAAGATGGTCATCGGTACAGGTGGGCACAGGCGGGGTTACCCACCATGGCCCTGGCTGTTTCGGCAGCATAATCTGCGGGCCTCCCGCGATCATTGATGCAAGTCATTCATATCGCGGATCGTTTGCGGGTAGACATCCCGGCATTTTTCGAACGTTCACATCATCGGCGACCGGATTTCATACAATCGGGTATAACAACTAGACTGGTCTGTATCAGCCTTTGAAGGCGAGCGCCCACAACAATCATGATCAAACGTATCCCGATTTCTGCCCTTCAGATCGGCATGTACATCACCGACCTGAACAACGACTGGATCCCCCACAACAACAACCGGCGCCGCGGCGTGATTCGGCGGGACGAGACGATCGAGAAGATCAGCCGGTTGGGTGTTCACCACGTTTACATCGATACGGACAAGGGCCTGGACTCTCCCGATGCCGTGCCGGCCGCCGCCGTTGACCGGCACAACGAGACCCTGCTCCAGCAGGCCGGTGGTCTCAAGCCGCTATTAAGACCCCGCGCGGCCCTGGACGAGGAAATCGTCATCGCCAAACGCATCCACACCGAGACCCAGAGTCTGGTGGGCAACCTCATGCAGGACGTGAAGCTGGGCAGGGCGATTGACCTGGCTCCGGTGCATGAGCTGGCGGACAATTTGCAGGGCTCGGTGTTCCGCAACGCCAACGCCATGGCCTGCCTGGGGCGTATCCGTGAGAAGGACAACTACCTGCTGGAACACTCCGTGAACCTGAGTGTGCTGATGTCGATCTTCGGCAAGGCAATGAAGCACCCGCACGATGTGCTCCACCAGACGGTCGTGGGTGCCCTGCTGCACGATATTGGCAAGATCCTCACCCCGGACGCCATCCTGCACAAACCCGGGCGGCTCAACACCGAGGAGTTCGAGGTGATGAAGCAGCACGCGGTGCATTCCCACGACATCCTGGCCAACACCGAAGGGATTGGCGAGCTCACCCTGCTCACTGCGGCCCAGCATCACGAGCGTATGGACGGCAGCGGCTATCCTGCCGGACTGAAGGGGAACGAGATTTCCCTGTACGGACGCATGGTGGCGATCGCCGACGTGTACGATGCGATCACGTCCAACCGGGTTTACCACAAAGGCATGACGCCCACCCAGGGCCTCAAGAAACTGATGGAATGGAGCGGCGATCACCTGGACCCGGAACTGGTCCGCCAGTTCATCCGCTGTATCGGGATCTACCCGGTGGGCTCCATGGTGCTGCTGGAGAGTGGCCGGCTGGGCGTGGTGATCGAAACCAACGAGGACGACCAGCGCCTGCCGGTGGTGCGCCTCATGTACCACACCCGTTTCCGGATGCCGATCCCGGTGGCCACCCTCGATCTCGCGGCCCCGGGGAACCAGGACCGCATCGTGCGGGCGGTGGATCCGGCCACCTACAAGATCGACATCCGGCCGTTTATGGCCTGATCAGCTGGCCAGAACCCGGTCCACGGCCCGGGGCGTCCAGGCCGAGCGCCAGTCCGTCGGGTTGGCACTGTCGCCTTCATGCATCGGCAACTCGTAGACGTGATAGGCTTCCGGGCCGAAGGGATCCAGCGCGGTATCGACGTAGCGGTAGCTGTCCGGTACCGGCTGACCCGAAGCCACTACGCGCATCCAGCGTTCGCATTGGGCCGCCTCTGCCGACAGGGGCTCTTCCACCCACAGGAACACCTGTTTCTGCGGCACGACGTATTCACAGCGGACCATGCGATAGCCCTTGTTCAGCGTCAGCAGCTTGGACTCGCCCGACATCTCCAGTGCGTACTTGTGGATCACTTTCATGAGAATGCCTCCGGTTCATGTCACGGTTCGATCATGCCCGGCGCTAAGCTCGTCAAAAACAGATTTAATGAGCGGTTTGGTTCGTTTTTTTCGAGGCATCGAACGGCCTGCCCAGCCGCTGGTGGCAAATGGCGGCCACGGCAGCGTGCAGCGGGCGGCCGGATCGTGAGATGGCGAAGAAGCGGTCAGTCACGGTCTCCACCGTACCCAGGCAAACCACTTCATATTGCCGGCAGACCTCGTCGGCCACCAGCATGGGCGCCGCGAAAACGCCCTCGCCCTGGCGGCCGAACACCTTGATCAGCGCGCTGTCATCGACTTCGGCCCGAACCCGGGGGCGAATCCCGCGTTCAGTGAACCAGCGCGTCAATGCTTTCCAGTAGGGGGCCTGCTGATGGATGGCGAGGAAAGGCTGACCGTCGAGGCTGCCAGGGAAACCAGGCGTCAGCCGGTCAGCCAGGGCCGGCGCGGCAAACAAACCAATGCCGGACTCTCCCAACTCATGCAGGAACCAGGGCGACTGCACGTCGATCGACGGCACGCGGTCGGTGATGAGAACGTCCAGATGGTGCCGGGACAGGTCACGCAGGAGATCCTCGGTGTCCCCGGTCCGACAGGACAGTCGAACCTCACGCGCCAGGCCCAGCGCCGGTTCAATCAGGTGGAAGGCAATCAGCTTGTGGATCGAGGCGGACACCCCCACGGAAAGCGGCAGCGGGCGATCGGTCAGTTCCCCCTGCACTTCCTGGCACAGCTGGTCGGCAATGGAGAACATCTCTTCGGCGTGGGCAAACACGGTGCGGCCCAGCTCGGTGAGCTGCAGGCGACGATGCGCCCGCTCGAAGAGAGCGCCGCCCAGTGCGGTCTCGAAGGACGCCAGCTGCCCACTCAGGGTCTGTGGGGCCAGGTCCAGGTGGTCGCTGGCTTGGGCAATCGAGCCTTCACGGGCGATCACCCAGAAATAGTAAAGATGACGGAAATTGAGCGTGTTGAGCATCGACGCCTCCGGTGTGCCGACCCAGTTCAAGCCTAGGCCGAATCCACCGGAGGCTCCAGCCCCTAACTGTCGTCCAGGTGCTTGCCGAGCATGGCGTGGTACAGCTCACGATCGCCGATGGCACCGACGATCGCGCCACCGTCTTCCACCAGCAGGCTGTGGCCGGTGAAATAACGGATCTCCACCGCGTCACGCAGCGGCGTAGACGGGGCGATGCAGGTGGGCTTCTGCTCCAGGCTGTCGATGGCCTGGCCTTCCTGCCAGCTCTGGGTCTGGTAGGTCTGCCCCTGGGTGGTCACCACGGCTTCCATCGATCGTTCCGGCGTATGCAGCCAGGTGTCGTAGCGCTTGTTCAGGCAGCGGTTGCCGTCGGCATCGGCCGGTACGTCGTCGATCGGCAGCATCAGCGAGCGCGCCGCCAGCACGTTGAGCGGGTTGGTGCTGGCCACGAAGCTCTTCACGTAGTCGTTCTGTGGCTGCAGCACGATGGATTCCGGCTTGCCGTGCTGGACGATCTGGCCGTCCTTCATGATGGCGATGTGGGAACCCAGCTTGAGCGCCTCGTCGAGGTCGTGGCTGACGAAGACGATGGTCTTCTGCAGCTCGGCCTGCAGGCTCAACAGCTCGTCCTGCAACTGGTTGCGGATCAGCGGATCCAGCGCCGAGAACGGCTCGTCCATCAAGAGGATTTCGGATTCGGTGGCCAGGGCGCGGGCCAGGCCCACCCGTTGGCGCATACCGCCGGACAACTCGTTCGGGCGGCGCTTGGCCCAGTCCTGCAGGCCCACCAGTTCCAGCTGGCGCTTCACTTTCTCGCGCCGTTCGGACTTGCTCAGACCCTGCAGGTCGAGACCAAAGCCGACGTTCTCCTCGACGGTCAGCCAGGGCATCAGCGCGAAGCTCTGGAACACCATGGAGACCCGGCGGGTGCGGATGTCCCGCTGCACGGATTCACTGGCGTGGGTGAAATCCACCGACTCGCCGTCGTGGTCGATGCGGATGCTGCCGCTGGTGACCGTGTTGAGCCCGTTGATGCAGCGCAGCAGGCTCGACTTGCCGGAGCCGGACAGGCCCATCAGCACGCAGATCTCGCCCTTCTTGATGGACAGGTTGGCGCCCTGGACGCCGACCACCAGGTCGGTCTTTGCACGGATGGCCTCGCGGTCCATCCCCTGTTCGATCATCGGCAGGGCGCGTTGGGGCTGTTTGCCGAAGACCACATTGACGTTTTCGAGTTCAATCATGCGGCACTCTCCCCGGGATTTTTCTGACGGAAGAAACGGTCCATCCAGATCGCCAGCAGGACGATCGCCAGACCGGCTTCAAAGCCCTTGCCGATATCCACGGTATTCAGGGCGCGGACCACCGGCACGCCGAGACCGTCGGCGCCGACCAGGGCGGCGATGACCACCATCGACAGGGACAGCATGATGCACTGGGTGATGCCGGCGCCGATGGAGCTCATGGCGGCGGGCAATTCCACCCGGAACAGCAGCTGGCGGTTGGTGCAGCCAAAGGCCTTACCGGCTTCCACCAGCTCGGTCGGCACCTGGGAAATGCCCAGGTAAGTCAGTCGTACCGGGGCGGCAATCGCGAAGATCACCGTGGAAATCACGCCCGGCACCACCCCCAGACCGAACAGGGTCAGGGTCGGGATCAGGTAGACGAACGGGGGGATCGTCTGCATCAGGTCGAGGATCGGCTGCAGGCCTTTGTACAGCCATTGGTGATGCGCTGCGTAGATGCCCAGCGGTATCCCGATGACCACACACAGGATGGTGGCGTACAGCACCAGCGACAGGGTCGCCATGGTGTCTTCCCAATAGCCCAGGTTCCAGATCAACAGGAAGCTGATCAGGGTAAAGGCGGTCAGGCCCCAGCGGCGGTGGCGCAGGTGGGCGGCCACGGTGAACAGGGCCACCATCACACCCGGCGGCACCCACAGGAGGCCGTCCGTCAGGCCATGGATCAGGCCGCCCAGGTTTTCGGAAACGGCATCGAAGAAGCCGCTGCCGTTGTCGATCAGGAAATTGACAACCTCTTCCATGAAGTCGCCGAATGGCAATTGATGCTCGGTTATCCAGCTCATGGTGTCGTGTCTTTTCAGATTCAAAGGCGTTCCTGCCGCCGGCCTTCATAGCCAGCGGCAGGAGGCGAAAGGCTTACTTGAGGCTGGCCTTGACCGCCGGCAGCGCAGGCTGGCCGTCGATGGTGGTCACGCCGTCCAGCCACTTGTCGAGCGCGGCCGGGTTGTTGGACAGCCACTGGTGCGCGGCATCACGCGGCTCCATGCCGTCGTCCAGGATCAGACCCATCACTTCGTTTTCCATGGTCAGGGAGAATTCCAGGTTGTTCAGCAGTTTGCCGACGTTCGGGCAATCCTGGGTGTAGTTCTTGCGGACGTTGGTGTGCACGGTGGCACCGCCATAGTTCGGACCGAAGTAGTCGTCACCGCCGTCCAGGTATTTCAGGTCGTAATTGGCGTTCATGGGGTGCGGTTCCCACGCCAGGAAGACGATCCAGTTGTCGCGACGCACGGCGCGGCCCACCTGGGACAGCATGCCGGCTTCGCTGGATTCGACCACCCGGAAATCCTTCAGGCCGAAGGCATCCTTGTCGATCATGTCCTGGATCAGGCGGTTGCCGTCGTTGCCCGGCTCAATGCCGTAGATGCGATTGTCGAACTGGTCCGCATGCTTGGCGATGTCGGCGAAGCTGTGAACGCCGGCGTCGTAGACGTACTTGGGTACCGCCAGGGTGTACTTGGCGCCGGTCAGGTTGGTGCGCAGGGATTCCACGTCACCGCTGTCCAGGTACGGGCGGATGTCCGCTTCCATGGTGGGCATCCAGTTGCCCAGGAACACGTCGATGTCCTTGTTTTTCAGGGACCGGTATGTGACCGGCACGGACAGGACGTTAGCCTTGGCCTTGTAGCCCATACCTTCCAGCACTTCGGAGGTGAGTGCGGTGGTGGCGGTGATGTCGGTCCAGCCCACGTCGGCAAACCGCACGGTTTTGCATTCCTGATTGGGCGCGGCGACCGCGGCGCCACTCAGCATGAGACTGCCAAGAGCCAGCAAAAACTTCTTCATCGTTATCTCCTTTCTCCAGCTTGAGGCCGCACCGGAGTCTCCCGGCGTGCCTCTTGGTTTTGAAAGTGCTTCTGTTTCGAATACATCGTCGTTGTCGTTATCGCGCCACTCCGGGCGCTCTGCTTATCGCTGCTTGTTCTGCCAGTCCGGGTGCTCCCAGACGTCAACAGGCATCGGGGTCAGCGGGTCCCGGCCGCGGATGTGATCCGCGCATTTTTCGGCCAGCATGATGGTGGGGGCGTTCAGGTTGCCGCTCACCACGCTGGGCATGATCGAGGCGTCCACCACGCGCAGGTTCTGCACGCCGTAGACCCGGGCCTGCTCATCGACAACCGCCATCGGGTCATCGGCGCTGCCCATCTTGCAGGTGCAGGACGGGTGGTACGCGCTGTCCGAGTATTGACGTACAAAGGCGTCGATGTCGGCATCGGAGGTCATGTCGGCGCCCGGGCGCAGTTCCTGGCCGCGGAAGCGATCGAACGCCTTCTGCTGGAAGATCTCCCGGGTCAGCTTGACGCTTTCGCGCATCTCCCAGCGGTCCCGCTCGGTGCTGAGCAGGTTGGGCTGGATGATCGGGTGATCCCCCGGCTTGTCCGATTTCAGGGTCAGGTAGCCGCGGCTGGTGGGCCGCATGGGGCCGACGTGCACCTGGAAGCCGTGGCATTCGGCGTCCTTGCGGCCGTGATCCAACACCTGCGATGGCAGGAAGTGGAACTGGATGTCCGGATGCCGCACGCCGGCCTCACTACGGATGAACCCGCCCGCTTCCAGGTGCGCCGTGCGGCAGGCACCCCAGTCGTGGTTGAGGAACCACTTCACGCCGGCAATCGTCTTGCCCGGCTGGGTGGTGTACTTGTAGAGCGTGACCGGCTCCTTGCACTCGTGCTGGACGTAGAGTTCCAGGTGGTCCTGCAGGTTCTGGCCGACCCCCGGACGATCCACCTTCACGTCGATGCCGTGCTTTTCCAGGTCGGCCGCCGGGCCAATACCGGACAACATCAGCAGCTGCGGCGAGTTGATGGCCCCGCCGCTGACGATCACTTCCTTGCGCGCGGCGACGCGGACGGTCTTGCCGTCCTGCACGTATTCCACGCCCACGGCGGTGTCGCCGTCGAACAGGATGCGATGGGTCATGGCGCCGGTTTCGGCGGTCAGGTTGGGCCGCTCCAGCACCGGGCGCAGGTAGGCCTGGGCCGCGCTCCAGCGCTTGCCCTGCTTGATGGTCATGTCCATCAGACCGACCCCTTCCTGCTGGTAGCCGTTCATGTCGTCGGTGAACGGGTAGCCGGCCTGCTGGCCCGCTTCGATGAAAGCGTCGAACAGCGGGTTGGGCTCGTCGCCGGTATGCACGTTGAGCGGACCGTTGCCGCCCCGATAGTCGTCGGCGCCCTTCTCGCGGGTTTCCGCCTTACGGAAGTAAGGCAGCACGTCCTGGTAGCGCCAGCCGGTGGCGCCCTCGTCGTGCCAGCGGTCGTAGTCGTAGGCGTGGCCGCGGATATACACCATCGCGTTGAGGGCGGAACCACCGCCCCAGACCTTACCGCGCGGCCAGTACAGGCGGCGGTTGTCCATGTGTTCCTGGGGTTCGGTGTGGTAGTACCAGTTGTACTTGTCGTCCATGAGGTTGTACATGAGGGCCGCCGGCATGTGGATCTTCCAGGTGTTGTCCTTCTTGCCCGCTTCCAGCACGAGCACCTGGTCCTGGCCATCCTCGGTCAGGCGGTTTGCCAGTACGCAACCGGCTGAACCGGTGCCCACCACCACGTAGTCAAACTCACGATCAAAATTCAAAACAGACTCCCCTGCGGTTTGCAGTCGATAACCGGGTCAGTGGCGACGGGAAGGCTTGGCCGGGACCGTCCGGGGCCTGGATGGCCCCGGTCGAGCGTACAGGGACGTATTCACAGCGTGTCCCGGCCAAGCCTTCCCGTCGGCACGTCTTTCAATGGCTGACGTCAGAACGGCGCTTCGAGCGGCGCCATGCCGACATAAATGGATTTGGTCTGGGTGTAATGTTCGATCGCCTCGCGACCGTTTTCCCGGCCCAGGCCGGACAGTTTGTAACCGCCCACCGGCATTTCCGCCGGCGACGCGCCGTAGCTGTTGATCCAGCAGATGCCCGCCTGCAGGCGGTGAATCACCCGATGCGCCTTGAGCAGGTCGCGGGTCATCACGCCGGCTGCAAGACCATAATCGGTGTCGTTGGCGCGGCGAACGGCCTCGTCCTCGTCATCGAACGGCAACACCGACATCACCGGCCCAAAGATTTCCTCGCGCACGATGGCCATGTCGTCGCGGCAGTCGGCAAACACCGTTGGCGCCACGAAATAGCCGTTTTCGACGCCGGCCGGACTCAGTTCGGTACCGCCCACAACGAGGCGAGCGCCCTCCTGTTTGCCACTCTCGATAAAGCCCATCACCTTGTCCCGGTGGTCGGCACTGATCAGCGCGCCCAGGTTGGTGCGCGGGTCCATGGGATCGCCGGCGACGATGTTGTCCTCGGTACGACGGGCCACCGCTTGCAGGAAGTCTTCATAGACGCCGCGCTGCACGAAAACCCGGGTGACGTTGGTGCAGATTTCACCCTGGGTGTAGAAGTTGCCCAGCATGGCGGCGGACACTGCCTGCTCCAGGTCGGCGTCGTCGAACACCACCAGCGGCGATTTACCGCCCAGTTCCATGGTGACGGACTTGAGTGACTTCGAAGCATCCCCCATGACGGTCCGGCCGGTGGCCGCTTCACCGGTAAAGGAGACCTTGGCGATGGCGGGATCGGCGGTCAGCATCTGGCCGACGCGATAATCGCCCTGCACCACGTTGAACACGCCCGCCGGTACGCCCGCCTCGATGTAGATTTCGGCCAGCTTGATCGCACCCAGCGGCGTTTCCTCGGACGGTTTGAAGATCATGCTGTTGCCGCAGGCCAGCGCCGGGGCGGATTTCCAGCAGGCGATCTGCAGCGGGTAGTTCCAGGCGCCGATGCCGGCGCACACGCCCAGCGGCTCGCGCCGGGTGTAGAAGAAATCGGGGCCGATCGGCTGGCTGATGCCTTCGATGCTGGAGGCCTGGCCGGCGAAATACTCCACCGCGTCGGCGCCGGTGACCACGTCCACCACGCTGGCTTCCTGCCAGGGTTTGCCGGTGTCCAGCACCTCGACACGGGCCAGCTCGTCGTTGCGCTCACGCAGCAGCGCCGCGGCGCGGTTGAGAATTCGACCGCGCTCCAGGCCGGTCAGCACCGACCATTCCTGGAAACCGCGCTCGGCGCTTTCCACGGCAGCCTGCATGACCGACTCGTCGGCCTGCTCGACCCGGTAAATCACCTCACCGGTGGCCGGATTCACCACGTCGAAGGTGTCACCGGATTGATTGGCCAGGAAACGGCCATCCACAAAAGACGAATAAACGGGAAGGGTCATGCGGGATCTCCATTGTTCGCGTCGATGGCCTGATCGATGTAGGTCTTGCACAGGGCCACGGCCTGGTCCGGCTCGATGCGGCCCTCACTCATGGCGGCACGCAGCCAGAAACCGTCGATCAGGGCGGCGATGGTCTGGGCCGTGCCCAATACCCGTTCGGCAGGCATCAGGTCACGGAGATAGAATTGCAGGTTGGACAGCAGGCGGCGTTCGTTGACGCGCTGCAGGCGCATCAGCGCGGGGCTGTGCATGGCCTGGGTCCAGAACGCCAGCCAGGTCTTGGCAGACTGGGGATCGGTCTGCACGCTGGAAAAGTTGGCGTCGACGATGGCCATCAGGCGCTCGCGCGGGGTGTCCCGGCGTTCCTGCATCAGCCGCTGCACATCTCCGCCCAACGTCGCCAGCAGATGACGCATGGCCGCTTCGAGCAGCCCCTGCTTGCCGCCGAAGTAATGACTCACAATCCCCACGGACATGCCGGACGCCTTGGCGATCTTGCCGATCGTCGCACCCTGGAAACCGTGCTCCTCGATGACCTTCAGCGTGGCGTCAATCAGCTGCTGACGCCGGATCGATTCCACATCCAGCCTTGCCATACCCACCTCATGAAACGACTTTGAACACTCATTCAATTCATTGAACACTCATTCAATGCGGATAGCTTAGTCATTCGAGCACTAAATATCAAACCGGCTTTCCGGATCCGAATTTGAGTGCGATGCAGAATCAATCAGCCGATATCGGCCGAATTTCAGCGACAACAAGGCCTTGCCGCCGATAACGGCAACCGCCTATTCGATTAGAACTCAATTGATTTGCGCGCGCCCGGAGGGATCGAAGCGCGCCAGCAAGGCCGGCGTCAGCCGGCGAGGAAGAGGCCCATCAGAACGGGCGACAGGAAGGACAGGATGAAACCCGAGGCGATCGCGACGGGCACGGTTTCCAGGCCGCCGCTGCGGCGGATGATCGGCAGGGTGAAGTCCATGGCGGTGGCGCCGCCGTAGCCGATAGCCATGGCTGGCCGCCGGGCGATGATCAATGGAATCAGCACCAGGGCGATGATTTCCCGCAGGACATCGTTGAGAAACGCCACGCCGCCCCAGGCCGGCCCCAACGCATCCCCCACCACGATGCCCGACAGGGAATACCAGCCAAAGCCCGACGTCAGCGCCAACACATGCATCAGGGGCAAATCATAAAACGGCGCGATCGCCAGGCCCGCCAGCAGCGAGGTCAGCGCCAGGGTGACAGCAATCCCCAGACCCTGCCGGTTCATCAGCAGGCGCCGCAGGGACAGACCGGCATTACGCAACTGCAGGCCGATCAGCAGCAGCAGGAGCATCAGCGCCCCGCTGGCCACGTCCTCGATCCAGCTCACTGCGGGCAACAGCCAGTGGCCCAGCGCCATGCCGGCAATCACCGCCAGCAGTGGTTTTGCCGCACCGAGGAACAAACGCCGGTAACCCACATTGCCCTGACTGTCCTCGGCCGCTGCCAGCGTCATCGGCTGCCAGCGATGCCACAGCCAGAGGCCGGCAACGTTGGCGATCAGCAATCCGAAAACCAGGACCAGCACCTGACCGGTCATCCGGTTCAATTGCTCCGCCAATCCCTCAAGCTGGCCCAGGCTGATGCCGAGCAGAGCCAGAATGAGATACACCAACGCTTCCAGCGAATGGTTGATCGTTGACAGCACACGGCGATTCTCGACGTGGAAGGCAAAACCGACAAAGAGAGGCACCAGGATCAGCAGCGCGCTGGCAAGCATAGGGCGTTCCTTGGAAATGGACGATCAGGTGTGGCCGGGAAGGAGGCGGGAGTGTAGCAAAAACCGATCAGAAGGTCAGGTTTCGACCACCGGGTGAAGGGCTGCAGAACGACCGGAATCGCATCGTCCTGCAGCTCGGCCGTCAATTACGGGTAGTGCGATCCTGGATCAGCACCCAGGGGGCAACCACAACAGCCCAGACCGACGCTTCGGCGTCGTACCAGGACTGGGCACGGTCGGCCGGTACGTCGCCGATCGTGCCGTCCGCCATCCACTGCTGGAAGCGGGCCTTATCGTCAGCGGCCAGAGCCTCGGCCACAGCCAGCAGGTCCAGCGACTCGGCCACGAACACCACCTGCCCGCGGGCAAAATAGGTCTGCAGGTCACGCCAGGGAATCAGGGCGGTTTCCAGGTTGAGCTTGTCGCGCAGGTTCTCGGCGGACTGTTCAGTGGCCATCGGGTCTCCGTTCGGTGATGCGTATCAGTTGGTCGGCTGCTGTTGCTGCATATTCTGCTGCTTGCGCGCCTGGGCCTGCATGAAGTCCATGATTTTCTGCTTGTTCCGTTCGAGCACTTCGCGGTCGTTGTCCGACACCTTGTCGGCGATGTTGCCGAACTGCTGCTTCATTTTCTGACGCGCCTGCTCCGGCACATTGGGGTTGTTCATCATGGCCTCCTGGGTCTGGGCGAGGAAGCCCATCATCACCCGGGCCTGCACTTCCAGCAGCTCTTCCACGGAATCAAAGCCGTTCTTTTCCGCCACGCGGCGCACGTCGGAATCCGCGTCGACCTTCTCCAGCGCTTCCGTCATGCTCTCGGCCATGGCTTCCGGATCGAAATCCTCGGCCCGGGGATCCAGCCGCGGCGGACGCTCGTCTTCCGGCAGCGATGCCAGACGTTGACTCACCTGCTCCATCACCGGCTGCAGCTCGTCCATGGCCCCCAACAGGTTGTCGAGCCGCTCGTCGGTCAGCGGGGCATCCGCCTGTACGGACAGTGTGACCAGGGCCAGCATGACACCGGCCAGCCAACGTCCCATGATTTGCCTCATTCTGCTCTCCTTTTCGCTGTGGCCGGCCGGGATCTCGTTTCCGCTCCGGCACGCAATGATTAGTGTTCGGGCACGTTCACGCCTCCGGACGGACGTTCCCTGAATCAGGATGCGGTCCATCCTGTTACGCACGCCGGGCAGTCGGGGATTTGTGGACCTGGACCCGAAATCCGGAATTATCCAGACAATGTCCAAAAATTCCCAGAGTCAGCGTGGCATGATTTCCCGGGGCGAACAAGCGCCCGCGTTACCCGGTCGACTGCTCACGCCAGATCGCCCGGACCGATTCCGCCAGCGTCATGGGGTCGAAGGGCTTGGCGATGGTGCCCGCCGCCCCCAGCGCCCGGTAGGCCGCCTGTTCGTCGGGGTCGGCCCGGGCGGTCATGAACACCACCGGCACCGCCGCGACCGCCGGAATCCGGCGCAGCGCAGACAGGGTTTCCGGGCCATCCATGCCGGGCATCAGCACATCCAGCAGGATCAACTGGGGCGCGTTTTCCGGTGCCACCTGCAGCGCTTCCTCGCCGGACGTGCAAACGATCACCTCAAGGCCACCAATGGCGCCGAGGGCGAGCTCGGCGACCGCCCGGATGTCCGGCTCGTCCTCTACACACAGCACGCGTTCAAGGTCCGTCATTGTCGATCATTCCAGCGGTTGTCGTGAGCGCGGCGCATCCTCCGCCATCGGGCCGTCGGGGTCAATGGTCAGCGCCTTCCGACGCGGGCGGCTCGCTGCCCAACCGGCGCATCAACGTGCGGTATTCCGGAGACTCCCGGGCCCCGTCGGCAAACAGGGCCGCGGCCCGCATGATCAGCCGGCTCTGGTGGGTGGCTCCGTGGGGCAGGCTGTGGATCGCGCCCACCAGATCCCGCAGCTGAAGCGGCAGGCGCCACTGGACTTTCAGTCGATTGCCCAGCGGCTGGGCCCAGTCCCGGACCAGATCGTCGATGTCGGCGTCGGACAGCTCGCCGCCGGCGCCCAGGTATTGCTGCAGGACGCTGAGCACCGCCAGTTCACCGATCCGTCCCATCAGTCCCGCGGTGTAGCACAGCACCGGGCCCTGGCCCAGCTGACGGGCCAGCCGGCTGGCCTCCAGGGCGACCCGGTCACTCAGCTCAGCGTAGGTTTTTGCCTTGTCTTGCAGGCGGGGATCGCTGAGGTCGTGGGCATGATCCAGTGCCATGCCCAGAGCAATGTTCAATGCCATGTCCACACCGAGGGTGTTAATGGCATCCCGCAGGGAGTCGACGGACTCCCCGCTGCGGCGATAGGAGCTGCCGTTGGCGACATCAAGAAGGCGCATCACCAGGGAGGTCTCGTCCCGCCAGCGTTCCGCCAGCTGGCTCGGTGAGATCAGGTCGTCCCGATGCATCAACTCCAGCATGCTGGCCGGGTCCAGACTGGTGGGCAGCAGGATCTGCCCCTCCATGGCGTCGGCGAACAGGGGTTCCGGCCCGCCGATGGCATAGCTCGCAGGTTCACCCTCCACCAGTAGGCTCTTCAGGCGATCGTGCACCACCGTGACGTCGAACGGCTTGGTGATAAAGCCATTGATGTGGTGCTTGGCCGCCATCAGGACGGACTGACGGTCGGAACGACCGCTGATCATGACAATGGGCACCTCGGAATCCTGACGTCGGACATGGCGTACAAAATCCAGGCCGGAACCGTCCGGCAGGTTCCAGTCGCAAAGGATGAGATCAACCTTGCCCGGCTGCCACTCGGCGACGGCATCCTGATAGCTGCCCAGGAGGCGTGCACGGCCGCGGGGATACAGGCTCAGGACGATGGTTTCCAGCAGTTCGGCCACCAAAAGATCGTCTTCCAGGATCAGGATGGCCATCAGTCGTTGGCCTTCCAGACGCGCACGTCCTGCTGGGCATCCGGTTGCCGGTCGGCGAGTACCTGATCGGCGGCGGCCAGCGCGGCGTCGGCACTGGCGAACGTCCCCAGCTCCACCAGACCGACACTGAGTGTGGCGCGGAATGACCGGACACCGGACTGGAATTCCAGCGCCGAGAACTGCTCGCAAATCGCCTCGAAAACCCCGCGGGCCTGCTCGTCGGTACAGTCCGGCAGCAGCACCACGAATTCCTCCCCGCCGTAACGCCCGATCAGGTCGGAACTGCGCAGACGCTGGCGAAGCACATCCGCCAGGCTGCGAATCACGATATCGCCGGAGGTGTGGCCGTAATCCCGGTTCAACTGGCGGAAATCGTCCAGGTCGAGGATGGCCACTACGGAACGACGGCCGTGACGACTAACCTGCGCATGCTCGCGCGCCACCGCCTGGCGGATGCGCGAGGCGACCAGGGTGCCGGACAGGCGGTCCCGGGAAATCTGGCGGGCCATCTGCCGGGCGCGATAACAGCGGGAGCGGACGGCAGTGATCAGCGATCGGTCGGTCAGCGGGCCGGTCAGGACGTCTTCGGTATCCAGGGCGTCCTGGTCGATGTCACCGGGGCCGGCCGTCAGGAACACCACCGGCAGATCCTGCCACTCCGGCTGCAGGCGCACCATCCGGGCCAGCACGGGTCCACTGCAAGGACCAACCCGGGTTTCCAGCAACAGGATGTCTGGTCGGAACGCGGGCAACTGGGCCAGGATGTCGGCGGGCTCGACCACCACCCGGACTTCCATGCCGGCCGACGCCAGCACCGCCTGGGCATGCATCACCCGGGCACGGTCGTCATCCACCAGCATCACGCGGCTGCGCCGGGCCGACTGAAACTCGCCGACGGCCGCCTCGATCCGCTCCACCAGCGCCGGCACGTCCACCGGCCGCAGGAACAGACCGCCCGCGCCGCTTTCCGCCACCCGGTAACGCAGCTCGAACGAATCCTGACCGGCCAGGTAGATCACCGGCAGGATGTGGGGGTGACTGGTCAGCTCCAGATCCTGCAGTTGCGGTTGCAGCGCCGCGTCCGCCACGACGACGACGGGGCCGTCGTCCGGCAGGCTGGCGCGAATCGCCTGGATTTCCACCGGGTCCTGCACCCACTGCACGTGATAGCCATGCTCCTGCAGGCGCGACGCCAGGGGCGAGGCCTGCGCCACGTCCGGATCGGCCAGGATCACTCGGGTTGGACTGACCTGGGGAATGTCCGTGGCAACCGGCTCGTCGTCATCGTCCGGCAGATAGGGCTCGCGCGGGTCACCCGCGGCCAGCGGCGCGGTGTCGTCCAGGAAATCGGACAGACTGTGGATCCGGGCCAGGAAGGCGTCATCCAGTATCTGCTGCAGCTGGTCCGGCAGGCCGGGCGTGGTGATGTCGGCCTCGACCAGTGGCTGCAGCCGGGTTTCCAGGTCCCGCGCCTCTTTTCCCAAGGCATCCAGGCCAAAGGTGCCGGCGCCACCGGCAATGCGATGCAGGATCTGATAAGCCTCGCGCGCGCGCTGGATACCGGCGGCATCGGCCTGGCGGGGGGCCAGCAGGCGCTGCAGTTCTTCCAGTTCACCTTTGACTCGCGCGGCAAATCGGGTCTTCAGAGCCTGAAGCCGGCCTTGTACATCAGGAGCACTCAAAATATCGCCATCCAAGCAGTTGGAGAGCCCTGGACGATCCGGGCTCCAGCCCGCCGCGCAGAGACTCGTCGCAGAACCCCGAAGCCCGCCGTGTCCGCGACGGGCCTCTTTCAAACTCACTATAGACGGCGATCCTACAGAAACAAACTGTCGAAAGGACCGATATTTACGGGACTTTAATCCGAATCCACCGGATTCCGTCCATAAAAAAACCCGCCCTGGCGTTCACCAGGACGGGCCTTACTCAGCGACAGGATGCCGATATCAGGCCGCCTTGATCATCTCCCGCAGCACATAGTGCAGGATACCGCCGTTCACGAAATAACCGGCTTCGTTGACGGTGTCGATCCGGGAGATCAGCTCGACGGACTGCTCCTGGCCATCCGGGTACGTCACGGTCATGGTGACTTTCTGCCCCGGAGTAACCTTATCGCCCGCCATCCCGGTCAGGCTGATCGTCTCCTCACCGGTGAGCTTGAGCGACTTGCGGTCCGTACCTTCCGGGAACTGCAGGGGCATCACGCCCATGCCGATCAGGTTGGACCGGTGGATCCGCTCGAAGGACTCGGCCACCACGGCTTTTACGCCCAGCAGGCGAGTGCCCTTGGCCGCCCAGTCGCGGCTGGAGCCCGTGCCGTATTCCTTGCCGGCAATCACCACCAGCGGCGTGTCGTCCTCGACGTACTTCATGGCGGCATCGTAAATGGCCATTTGTTCACCGGACGGGATGTGGCGGGTGAATCCCCCTTCCACGCCATCGAGCATTTCGTTCCTGATGCGCACGTTGGCGAAGGTGCCGCGCATCATGACCTCGTGGTTGCCCCGGCGTGAGCCGTAGGAGTTGAAGTCTTTCGGCTCCACCCCGTGCTCCTGCAGGTAGCGCCCGGCGGGGCTGTCCGCCTTGATGGAACCGGCCGGTGAGATGTGGTCAGTGGTCACCGAGTCGCCCAGCAGCGCCAGGATGCTGGCGCCCTTGACGTCCTCCACCGGGTCCGGCTCGCGACCCATGCCTTCGAAGAAGGGCGGGTGCTGGATGTAGGTGGACTTGTCGGACCACTCGTACACCTTGCTCTCCGGTACCTTGATGGACTGCCAGGTGGCGTCGCCGTCGAACACCTCGGCGTATTCCTTGCGGAACATGTCGGTCTTGACCTTCTCCACCGCCTGGGCGATTTCGTCCTGGGACGGCCAGATGTCTTTCATGTAGACCGGGTTGCCGTCCTTGTCGGTGCCCAGCGGATCCTTGGTCAGGTCCACGCGGACGTTGCCGGCCAGCGCGTAGGCCACCACCAGCGGGGGCGACGCCAGCCAGTTGGTTTTCACCAGCGGATGCACCCGGCCCTCGAAGTTGCGGTTACCGGACAGCACCGAGGCCACGGTCAGATCGCCTTTCTCGATGGCTTTCTCGATCGGATCCGGCAGCGGGCCGGAGTTACCGATGCAGGTGGTGCAGCCGTAGCCCACCAGGTTGAAGCCGAGTTGGTCCAGGTCTTCCTGGAAGCCGCCGGCCTTGAGGTAGTCGGTGACGACCTTGGAGCCCGGCGCCAGCGAGGTCTTCACCCAGGGCTTGGTGGTCAGCCCCTTCTCCAGTGCCTTCCGCGCCAGCAGGCCGGCGGCCATCATGACGCTCGGGTTGGAGGTGTTGGTGCAGGACGTGATCGCCGCGATCACTACCGCGCCCGGATCGAGCCGGAACTTCTGGCCGTTGTGTTCGGTGTGCTGACTGGCGGCGTGTTCGTAGCTCTCTTCAACACCCACTGCCGACTGGCCGCCTTCGGATTGCAGCTTGCCGTCCTCGGTGCCGCCGTTATTGGTCGTGTCGCTGGTGTTCATCAACAGCTCGAAGGTGGACTTCATGTTGGTCAGCGCGACCCGGTCCTGCGGACGCTTGGGACCGGCCAGACTGGCTTCCACGTCGCCCATGTCCAGTTCCAGGGTATCGCTGTAGACCGGTTCATGGCCCGGCTCGCGCCACAGGCCCTGGGCCTTGGCGTAGGCTTCCACCAGCTCGATCTGCTCTTCTTCACGGCCAGTCAGGCGCATGTAGTTCAGGGTCTGTTCGTCCACCGGGAAGAACCCGCAGGTGGCGCCGTATTCCGGCGACATGTTGGCAATGGTCGCGCGGTCGGCCACCGGCATGTCTTTCAGGCCGTCGCCGTAGAATTCCACGAACTTGCCGACCACACCGCGCTTACGCAGCATCTGGGTGACCGTCAGCACCAGGTCGGTGGCGGTGATGCCTTCGCGCAGCTTGCCGGTGATCTTGAAGCCCACGACTTCCGGAATCAGCATGGAGACGGGCTGGCCCAGCATTGCCGCTTCCGCTTCGATACCGCCGACACCCCAGCCCAGGATGCCCAGGCCGTTGATCATGGTGGTGTGGGAATCGGTGCCCACCAGGGTGTCCGGATAGGCGTAGGTCTTGCCGTCCTGCTCTTTGGTCCAGACGGTCTTGCCCAGGTACTCGAGGTTGACCTGGTGACAGATACCGGTGCCCGGCGGCACCACACGGAAGTTATCGAAGGCCTGTTGGCCCCAGCGCAGGAACTCGTAGCGTTCCTGGTTGCGCTCCATTTCGATGGCCACGTTGTCCTTGAAGGCGGAGGCGTCGCCGAAATGATCCACCATGACCGAGTGGTCGATGACCAGGTCCACGGCGGACAGCGGTTTGATTCGGGCCGGATCTTCGCCGGCAGCCTTCATGGCGTCGCGCATGGCGGCCAGATCCACAACACCCGGTACCCCGGTGAAATCCTGCATCAACACCCGCGCCGGGCGGTACTGGATCTCGGTGTCGGAATGGCGCTTGTCCAGCCACTGGTGCATGGCCTTGAGGTGGTCTTCGGTGACGGTATCGCCATCCTCGTTGCGCAGCAGGTTTTCCAGCAGCACTTTCAGTGAGAACGGCAAGCGGGATACGTCGCCGAGGCTGTCGCCCGCCTTGGGCAGACTGTAGTAGTGGTAGGTCTTGCCGCCGACGTCCAGGCTGGCAAGGGTATTCAGACTGTCGTGACTGATACCTTCTTTCGACATGTAACGCCTCCTTTCCTTATCGCATTCGAAGTGTCAAAGGGCGTGGCAGGGCGCTTCTGACCATTCCCGGCCTCCAGAACCTGTCAGAAGCTCCCGCGATCTCTCTCATCAGATGGCTTATTAGCCTGCGCCAGATAAACCCGCTTGACCAGTTACTCCTTACTATTGCATTGATTTGGGCGACTTCAACCGCGTTTCCATGAATGTTCAGCATAACGACGGTGAATGCACCCGGCGCGCCGACACCCCAACGAAGGCCGTTATTTATCCAGCCGGAACGCCTTCATCTGGCGCGCCAGATCGTCCGCCATGGCGCGCAATGATTCGACCTCCCGATTGGCGGCCGTCATGTCCTCGCTGGAGCGGGCGCTCAGTTCCGAAATGTTCTGAACGTTGCGGCTGATGTCCTCGGTCACCGAGCTCTGTTCCTCGGTGGCGGCGGCCACCTGGTGGCTCATGCCGACAATCCGGTCGACGCTTTCCCCGATCTCGTCCAGGGATTCGCCCATGCTTCGGGTGGCGTTCACCGTCGCCTCCGTCGCCTGTTCTCCGGCCTGCATGGCCTTCACCGACCGGGCCGAGCCCTGCTGCAGGCGTTCGATGATGGTCCGGATTTCCTCCGTGGAGCTGTGGGTCTTCTGCGCCAGACTGCGCACTTCGTCGGCCACCACCGAGAAGCCCCGGCCATGCTCCCCGGCCCGGGCCGCTTCGATGGCCGCGTTCAGGGCCAGCAGGTTGGTCTGGTCGGAGATGGCGTTGATCACATCGATCACCCGGCCGATGTCCTCCACTTCCCGCGCCAGCTGCTGAATGGCCGCCGCCGATTCACGAATATCGTCCGCCATGCCGCCCACCTGGCGGATGGATTCAGACATCGTCTCGCGGATGCGGCCGGCATGATGGCCCACCTGCTCCAGTTGATTGGCGGTTTCCGTCGCGTTCTGTGCAATCTCCTGTACGGTGGTTTCCATCTCATAGACCGCCGTCGCCACGGATTCGGTCAGGTGACTCTGCTCGCCGGCCCGGGTGGTGTTGGACGCCATCACGTCGGAAATCTGCTCCACGAACCGCTGCAGGCGCTGGGCGGTTTCCAGCAATCCCCGGATCATATCCCGCTGGGACCGCACGAACCCGTTGAACCCGGTCGCCAGTTCACCCAGTTCGTCCTTGCTGTCGACCGTCAGTTCCTGGGTCAGATCGCCCCCGCCCTTGCCGATTTCGGTCAGGGCTCCAGTGATCCGCTTCAGTGGCCGGGTCATGCGGGTGGCCACCAGCGCTACAATCCCGAGGAACAGCAACGCCACCAGCAGGCCCACCACCAGTGAAATGGTATTGGCCCGGTTGGCGGCGGCGTAGATCTCACTCGCCGGTACTTCGGCGACGATGCGCCAGTCGGTCATGGACAGCGGCAGACTGGCGGCCAGGTAGTCCGTGCCGTCCCGGGTGAACTCGCTGACGGTGTAGCCTTTCCCGGATTGCAGAGCCTTCGCCGTATCAGGTGTCGTGACGGACGACAAGGTCTGTCCGGTCTTGTCCAGATCCGGGTGAATGTTGATATGCCCATCGGACGACACCAGGTAGACGATCCCGGTGTCGGCAAAGCGGAATTTGCGGATGCGCTCGGCCATCTGGTCCAGCCCCAGCCCAATACCCGTGACCGCCACCGGCTGGCCCTGATTCTCCATGCGCACGTTGATGAACAACATGGGCTTGCCGGTGGTCTTGTCCACGTCCAGCGACAGTGCGCGCTTTTCACCACTGTCGAGGAAGCTGTAGAACCAGTCGTCCTGGCCGCGCTTGATCACGCGTTCAATGCCGTCCTGGGTGTAGTAATTCTGGGTTTCGGCCGAGACGAAGTGAGCCGAGACGGCATTCTGGCGACTGCGGACATTGCCGAGGAAGCGCTTTAACGGGCCCAGGCTGTCTTGCGGCTCACCGGCGGCAATCCAGTCTTTCAGGTAGCTGTTGTCGGCAATCATTTCCGAGGCAGTCAAGGGGGACTGCAGGTCGCGCTCCACCGAGCGGGCGATGGACTCCACGCTGGCCGGCAGCGCCGTGTCCAGCAAGTAGCGGTCCAGCAGACCGCGCATCTGCACGATATTGAGAGCAATCAGGACACAGGTGCTGACGAGTAATGCCGCGCCCATGCCGACAATCAGCTTCAGACGAATGCCCATCGGTGGCGACTCCTGAAAAACCGTTTCGAGCTTTTTTTGAGGTGAATACTGCCCTTACAGTCTAGCAGGCCTGTGAAAACAGAGGGTTAGTGCTGACGGTCCCCGTAGAGCTGGGCGTATAGCCCCTGCCGGGCGATCAGCTCGTCGTGATGGCCCTCCTCGATGATGCGACCGTCCTCGAACACGTAGGCCCGGTCGGCCTGTTTCACGGCACTGAGGCGGTGGGCGATGATCAGGGTGGTGCGCTGTTTGAGGAAATCCTCCAGCGCCTGATGCAGCTGGTATTCGGTTTCCGCATCCAGCGCCGAGGTGGCCTCGTCCAGGATCACCACCGACGGGTCCGACAACACCATGCGGGCAATCGCCAGCCGCTGGCGCTGACCACCGGACAGACGCACGCCCTGGCGACCGATGCGGGTTTCCAGCCCCTTGTCCATGGCCTGGATGGTGAGGTCCAGTTGCGCGATCCGTAGGGCATGCCACAGCGCCTCGTCGCTGTGCTCGCGACCCATGGTCAGGTTCTGGCGCACGGTGTCGTTGAACAGCGCGGGATGCTGAAGCACCGTGGCCACATGCTCGCGCAGGCACTCCAGGCCGATGCGCTGCACTGGCACGCCGTCGATCAGGATCTCGCCCTGGGTGGGCGTGTACATGCCCAGGATCACCTGAACCAGGGTGGATTTTCCGCCACCGCTGGCGCCGACGATGGCCACTTTCTCGCCCGGCGCTACATCCAGGTTGATGTGCCGCAGCACGTCTTCTTCGCCGTAGCGGAATGACACGTCGCGCAGGGTCAGGCTGACGGTGTGGCGGTTCTGGAACGGGTTCTCCAGCGCCGGATAGCGCGGCTCTTCCTTCAGCTGCAACAGTCGGTTGATCCGGGCCAGGGCGGCATTGGCGGCGTAAAATGCGTACTGCATGTTCAGCATTTCCTGCACCGGCGTCAGCATGAACCACAGGTAGCCGAAGATGGCGAACATCATGCCGATGCTCAGGTCGCTCAGCAGCACGGTGATCATGGCGGCGGCACGGAAGCTGTCCACGCCGAACTGGAACAGGGTGAAGCTGGCCCGGGTGGCGGCGTCGCTGCGCCACTCGAACTGCACGGCGTGATCGCGTACGCCGCGGGCCCGGTCGACCAGATGGCGCAGGTAGTGCCCTTCGCGATTGGCCGCGCGCAACTGGTGGATGGCGTCGAGGGTTTCGGTCAGGTCGCCCTGGAATACCTCGTAGGCGCTGTTCTCCCGCCGCTTGAGCTCCTTCACCCGCTTGCCGATCAGCATGGTGCAGAAGATCACCAGCGGATTGAACAGCAGGATCAGCAGGCCCAGCTCCCAGTGGACCCAGAGCAGCACACCCGCCGTCCCCAGCACCGTCAGGCTGGCCACCAGGAAACGACTGATGGTGGTGCCGAGAAACTTGTCGATGGTGTCCAGATCGGTGATGAAGTGGGCGGTGACCGCGCCGGACCCAAGAGTTTCGTATTCCGACATGGCGATGCGCCCGAGCCGGCCCAGCAGACGTTCACGGATCCGGAACACCACGTCCTTGGAAATGATGGAAAATTCCCGCGACTGGGCCACGTTGAAGGCCAGCGCCAGGACGCGCATCAAGAACGCCAGGAGCACCATGGACGCGATGTAGACCGCCGGCATCTGCCAACTTTCCGGCAATACCGTGTTCATCACCGGGAGCACCGGGCCCGGCTTGTCCAGCAGCACCTCGTCCACCAGCACCGGCAGCAACAGGGGCAATGGCACACTCACCAGTGTCGCCAGCACGGCAATGACATTCGCACGCACCAGCCGGCGCCGGTGGGTCAGCGCGAAGCGGGCGATCTGGCGCCAGGTGTAGGCCTCGTGAGGGGCTGTCGCGGTCTCCACGGACCGGAGGTCGGGCTGGTGTCGGGTCAATCATGCCTCCCGGGCCCGGAGCGGCCTGCAGTCACCGGCCGGGCAAGAGTGAATCGTCTGTCTCTGTATTCTAACGGACCCGCGTCGCCCGCCGTGTCCGCAATTTTACGAAAAGCCAACATCCGGAGCGCCACCGGCGCTGGTCCCGTCTCCCGCCTTCTGCCATGATTGTTGGCCAGATCAACACCTTAGCAGCGCGACGTGAAACACTACTGTCATTACCATCCCAATACCGCCGCCAAGTGGCACTGCAATCACTGCCAGCAGGAATTTTGCCTGGCGTGCATGCCCGACGCCGACACCCATCGCCGGCACGGCACCTGCCCGCACTGCAGCCAGACCATGCGCTACCTGGGCGCGGCAACGCAGGTGGAACCGTTCTGGAACCGGATTCCCGCGTTCTTCCGCTATCCGTTCCATTCTGATCCGCTGATGGTCGTGGGCATCTGTACGTTCGTGCCACTGCTGCTGGATCGCAACCTGATCGGCTTTGCGGTCTGGTTGCTGCTGCTTCTGGCCCTGCTCAAATACACCTACACAGTGATCCGGCACACGGCCGACGGCCATATGACACCTCCACCGCTAGCGGCCGCCTTCACGGGCTCCGGTTTGATCGTCGTGCTCCTTCAGGTGCTGGTGCTTATCCTGATCGGCGGGCTGTTGTACAGCGCAGGCATGGTGGGCGGCTGGGTGCTGTGGCTGGTTGCTCTGGCTTTCGTGGTTTTGGTGATGCCCGCCAGCATCATGATTCTGGGTATGGAGCAGTCCCTCGGACCGGCGGTGAATCCGGCCCATCTGATTTCACTGATCTCCCGGATCGGTTGGCCCTACTTCGTCCTCTATGGGCATCTGGTCCTGATGATGCTTGCCGGTGTAGCGGTGCAGGAATTTGCCTTCAAACACTTTTCGCCGGTCGTGGCCCAACCCCTGTCCGGTTTTATCTTCAGTGCCTTCATGCTTATTTTCTTCCACATGATGGGCTACCTGCTGTTCCAGTATCAGGAAGAACTGGGCTTCGCCAGCGACCTTCAGGACGATGAGACCGTGCGCCGGGAGCCGGACCGCTCCCTGAGGCTCGACGCCGACATCGATATGAACCTCAAGGACGGCAACTACGAGCGGGCGCTGAGCCTGATCAAGTCCGGCCTCAAGAGCCATCCGAGCCATCCCCTGCGTCTGGGCCAGCTCTATCGGTTGCTGGTGGCCACGAACGATAACGGCGAACTCTACCGGGCCCATCCGCGACTGCTGCAATGGCTGGCCGATCAGCGCGATGCCGAGGGTCTGGCGGACTTCCTGCAGCGACTGGAAAAGGTGGATCCGGGCTTTCGGCTGGACGATCCGGCCCTGGCCGTCGCCTGTGCCCGGGTCCTGAACCATTACGGACAGCACCGCGAGGTGCTGCGTCTACTGCAGGATTTCCACAAGCGATTCCCGGACAATGACGAGCTGGCACCGGCCTACCTACTGGTGGCGCAGTCCCTGGCCCAACTGGGGCAGTGGGAAAAGGCCTCGGCCTTTCTCAACTTCATCCAGAAGCGCTGTACCGGCCACGCCCTGCATGCGTCGATCGACACCTACCTGGAACAGGCGCGCAACCAGCAACCGCTGCGCGGGCCCGCGGCCCGTTTCGGGACCGATCAGGCCTGACCCAATTGCCCCAGCAGATCGCGGTAGTGACGCGCCTTGGGCGTCATCTGCCGCTTCTCGAACTCGGCCGCCAGCAAACGGCAGGCTTCCTCCACCAGTGACAGGTCTCCGGCGGCCCGCAGGCGTTCGAACACCCGCTCCGCCGTTTTCAGGTCACCGCTGCGCAGGCCCGCAAAGAAGACCCGGTTGTGGTCCTCCGCCGCCAGCGGATGATGCGGCTGCCCCTTGCCCTGGTATTCCTGCCACACCGCCAGCATGCGCTCGGGCTGATGGCGGGCCTGGGTGGCCTGCATCAGTTCCCGGGCCCGGTCGCGGTAGGCTTCACTGTCCGGACGCAGCTTGGCCAGCTGGTACAGGTGCTCGAGCAGGACGATCCGCTCCGGATGCCGCTGCCACAGGGCCTCGAACTGCAGCCGGGCCTGCTCGAAATCCAGCGCGCTGATCCGACCCATGGCCTGGCTGTAGGCGCTGCGGAAGCGTTCTTCCTGTTCGTCCTCTTCCGGTTCGTAGAACGTCTCACGGGGCTGTAACCAGCTGCGACCCAGCAGCCAGACCAGGCCCGCGCCCACCGCCAGGCCGCCGGCGTGGGCAATGTAGGCCACACCCGTGGCGCCGGCGAAGAAGTGGTCGTAGATTTCCTTGCCGATCCAGACGGGCAACAGGGCCAGGGCCGGCGCCCGGAAATAGTCGAAATAAACGCCGAGAAAGTAGAAGAAGCGGATGCGCTGGCGGCCGAACAGCGCCACGTACATCCCCATCAAACCGGCAATACCGCCGGAAGCCCCCACCAGCGGCAGGTACTGCCCCCAGTTGAAGCCGGCCCACACCAGCCCCGACACCGCGCCGCAGAACAGGTAGGCCAGCAGGAATTTCACCGGCCCCAACGCGCGCTCCACGGTGAAGCCCAGCATGAACAGCACCAGCAGGTTGCCGATGATGTGCATCCAGCCACCGTGCAGGAACTGGTAGCTGATCAGGTCCGCCAGCGACAGGTCGGCCGGCACCACGCCGGCGGCCATGGCGGAGACATGGCTGACGTAGTCGTCCTGAATGGGGATCCGATGCTCGGCCCAGTAAGTGCGTTGCTCCGTCGACCAGATCACGGACTGGTTGTCCCGCAGGTAATGGTAGAAACCGGCGTCGCTCAACAGCACCTGGGCCAGGACAATGCGCTGGTCCTGGGCGATCAGGTCCCGCACCGAGCCCAGTCGTGCGGTCAGGCCGGTTTCGCCCTCCAGCCGGATCCGGCGCTCCAGATAGGTCTCGTAGGCCGGGGCTTCCAGCTGGTCCAGATCGGCATCCAGGTATTGTTCGATGGCCGAGCCCATCAGGTGCCTGTCACCGGATTGGTAGAACAGGAACACCAGCAGGCAGGTGAGCATGATGCCCAGCGTCATCCAGGGCGGGCGGCGCCAGTCCACGGCGCGTTCGACGGGAATTATCAGCATAGTACGTCCATGGCAACGGACAGCCGTCGCAGGTCCTGCCCGATTTCATCACATTTCATCCGATCCGGTCTGCTTTTTACCACAGCGGTGCCAGATTATCGCGCTGAAATAGATCCTGAGAGACAGAGACGGGGCCGGCGCCCCCAACCGACGATCAGGAGTTTTTCCATGCCACAGCGTTTGTCACACCCCTTTCACACAGTCCGCATTCAATCTGAGGCGGGCCGATGGCGGTTCGCCGCAGGCGCCCTGCTGCTGGGCGTTATCAGCGGCTGCGCCTCCAGCGGCGGACCGGAAAACGAGGCGACCACGGCGACTTCGGCCCAGCCGGCCGTCGCCGACACCCGGCAACACATCGACCAACGGCCAATTGCGACACAGGCAGCAGCCGACAATAGTGAGCCCAAAACGGATGATCGCATCGCCGATGCACCTGAGGAAAAAGATATGACCGTTCTCGTCCTGGACAACCCGGAACTGATGGCCCATGCGGCCCAGGTACAAGCCAGCAACGCACAGGTGAATGCGATGGATGACAGCCCCCGCAAGCCGCACCAGATGAAGTTCTACTTCGGCTTCGACAAGCATCGTCTGTCGGAGGAAGACCAGGCCATCCTGCGCAAGCACGCCGCCTACATGAAGGCCCACCCGGAAGTGACCGTCAGCATCAACGGCCATACCGACAGCCACGGTCCGGAAGAGTACAACGCCTTCCTGTCCCGCCTGCGGGCCAACAGCGCGGCCAAGATCCTCAAGAGCGAAGGCATCGACGAGAGCCGCATCGAGGTGGTCGGCTGGGGCAGTCACAAGCCGCTGACCAACCCGGAAGACAGCGCCGCCAACCGCCGCCTGGATCTGGACTACCACAGTGAGCAGATGGCGAAGGCCCAGTAATCGATTCTCCCTGCCTCCTCTCAATCCGGCGTGTCGCCTGATACGCCGGATTGAACCCGCCCAGCGAACCTGCGATTCTTTCCCCTTTCCTGACCCGCTACCCCTTGCCAAGGAGGCGACCCATGCGCCCAATGACGCTCAGTGCCCTGATGACCGCGGTTCTGCTGACCGGGTGTGCCAGTCAGACACCGGAAACGGAACGCTCACCGTACGGCGTCTGGGAAGGCACCCTGCCCTGCGCGGATTGCCCGGGGATCGAGACCCGCCTGACCCTCTACCGGGAACCGGACACCTACAAACTGACCGAGACCTATCAGGAGCGCAACGGCGATGTCACGGAACGGGAAGGTCAGTGGCAGGTCCTGACGCCCACCGATCCGATGGATCTGGGGCGCATCAGCCTGCAGGGTGACAATGGCAAGGTCGTCCGGATGTACCGGCGGCTTCCGGAAGGGGATCTGGAAATGCTGAACCGCGACGGCGAGCGCATCCAGTCGAAGCTGAACTACACCCTCCGCCGCAAACGGCTCTGAGGATACCGGGTTAGAGGGAAACCTGGACCACGTTAAGCAGCGTCAGTGCCGCCATGACCAGGATCGACAGCCAGGTGAACAGCGTGCCGAACATGCGGCTCAGCGCATAGCCACCGCGACTGCGGATAAAGCCCCAGGCGTGCAGCAAGCGCCCTACGATAAACAGCATGCCGATGGCGTAAACGTAAATCACGTAGACCCCGTTCAGCTCGCCCAACCCCATCAGGATCAGTGTGATCGGGGCGTATTCCACCAGATTGGCGTGGGCACGGATCGCCACCTGGATATCCTTCTGACCACCATCGCCCATACCCACATTGAGCTTGCGACGGAACAGCGACACCCGCAGGGCGAGGAACAGCATCAGGATGGCCGTGATGGCGGCAAAGACGGCGGTAACCGGTACGATCATTCTCCAGGAATCTCCACAACGGCAGTGAGGGAGCCCCGGGACATTCCCGGAGGCTCCATGGCGGCGTTCACGCCTTCTTGATGGCGCTCACGATCCATAACAATACGATGGCACCCACGGTTGCGGTCACCAGCGAGCCGATGGTGCCGTGGGAAGACAGCCCCAACAGACTGAACAGGAAGCCACCGATCAACGAGCCGACAATACCAATGCCGATATTGGCGAGTACGCCAAAACCACGCCCTTTCATGATCAAACCGGCCAGCCATCCGGCGACGCCGCCAATGATCAGAAACAGAATCAGATTCATCGCATCACTCCCTTTCGCCACTCTGAAGCCGGACACCGTGGCCCGGCTGCACCTTGCCGCCCCATGCGACAATCCCCCACATACCGAAGGAAAAGCGCTGCGAAGTCAAGCAGTCACGACGAAGGTAAAGACCTCACGCCCATTCCCCGGTTCCCATCTCGTGGATGGCCTGGCTCATCTCTCGATGGCAACGGGCCATCAGCTCGGGAACATCGTCGGAGGACAGGTCGCGGGTTTCGACGGGCGGCAGCACCCGTAACCGCACCGGGCGGCGTCGGCCGAGCCGTCCCCGGGCTTCCGAGCGGTAAGCCTCGGCACAGACCATGGTGATGGGCGTATTGGCGGCGATGGCCGCGTAGAAGGCCCCTTTCTTGAACGGCTGCAGGTTTTCACCGTGGCTGCGTGTGCCTTCGGGAAAGATCCACAGGCTCTTGCGTTCCCGGGTCATCGCCTCCGCCGTGGTCTGGATCACGGCGACAGCGCGGCTGGAGCGCTTGCGGTCGATCAGGACATTGCCGCCCAGCCAGAACACCTGCCCGAAGAAGGGAATCCAGCGCAGGGACGCCTTACCGATCGCCACGGTGCGCGGCGGCAGCAGATCGCCCATCAGGAACAGGTCGTCGTTGTGCTGGTGGTTGGCAATGATCACGGTCGGCCGGTTCAGGGGCATGTTGTCGTAACCATCCAGAGGGCGCTCCAGCCCCAGCAGACAGCGGCCGGTGTGGGCGATCGCCCAGCCCAGGATACGGGTGTTATCGGGATTGAAAGGCCGCGCCAGGCAAAGAAACAGGCCCAGCAGGCAGAGGACAGGCACCGACAGCCACGCCAGCAGTGCTCGTAAAAAACGCATCGGGACAGACTCCACAGCTCACCAAACGGCGCACACCTGTGCGCCGGACCGCATAGGATATCGATCCGGGTCGTTTATTGGAACCGTGATAAACAGGCCAGTAGCCCGTCAGGACAGGAGTCGGGCCATTTCCCGGCACTGCTGACAATGGGCGGCGGTGCAGGTTTCATAGTCGTGCAGCACGACGCCGTAGCTGTAATCCACGGAAGCCCCCCGGCGATGGGCGTCCACATCCTCGATGTAGGCCTTCACCGATTGCTCCGCCTGTTCGAAAGACTCGAAAGGCCCCAGCGTGGTTTTTTCCCGCGTCGTGAAATACCAACGCCGCCCTGCCGCGAAATAGCGGCTTGACCGGGGCGGCAATGGCCCGTGCTCTCCTTGCCGTTTCTGCAGGAACATGACACTGTCTCCGATTAGTGTGCATCAAATGTGCGCCGGAATCTGACTTTTGTCAAACAATGTCAAAGTCCTACGTTGGCAGAGGTCAATAGATCACTTCCGGGCGGGTTCGTTGCCTGCTTTTGGGCCGGCCTGACGGCGATCTGGCTGTCTGTTTTCAACCCCTCCAGATCCTCAGCTTCAATGACATAACGCAGCGGTCCGTGGGGATCGAGTGCGTCGAATGGGTAGCAAGTCACCAGGATCAGCCGATTGGTGCCGTCCGGCCGGTAATCCAGGCGTGACTGCCGGGAATCCACCACCCGTTCGTTCACCACCTGATAGCGATGCCAATCGCCGTCGAGGCCCTGCAGCGCCAACCGATCTCCCACCCGGATTTCCTGCAGCACACTGAAATGGGTATCGCGGTGGCCGGCCAGAATCACAGTGCCGGCATGGCCTGGCAGCGCCGAAGCGGTGACGTGGCCCGGCCCGAAGGCCAGGCTTTCGCCGCTGGTGCCCGCCAGCACCACCATGGGGTCGTTCCCATCCGGCAACCGCAGCCGTCCCACGGGCCAGGTATCCGCCCAGGGCCAGGGACGGTTGCGGGCCTGTTCGGCCTGGCTCTGGGCCCAGGCCATGTTGAGCAGCTCCTGGGCCAGCTGCGCTTTCAGGGGAATCCAAAGGCCGGCCACCAGGGTGATGGCGGCGGCGACGGTCAGCGTCATCAGCGCGCGCATCATCCGAAGACCCTCCGCCGGGCCAGGAACACGCCAAACGCCGGCATCAGGCCCGCCAGGCCGATCAGGATCAGCAGCGACGAGGGCGTGGCGGTTTGCGGGTAGCGCAGCATGCCCGGAGTGCTGCCCGCCGGCAGCAGGGTCGGAACCGACTCCGCTTTGAGCTTGTCTTCCCGGGTCCGGACCGGTGTCTGATCCACGGCCACGAAACTGGTATAGGGCGTCACCAGACCGTGGGCGAGCGCCAGCGGCGTGACTTCGGCACGGATATCCGCTTCGGAGGCTCCGTAGATGCGCTGGTCACTGATCTGGTCGATCTGCTGACGCGCCCAGTAGCGATGCAGGCCCTGGCCGGGTGCCGCAGCGTCCAGATTCAGGGCGCGTTGCCAGGGCGTGCCGTCCGGCAACTCGCCGCTCAGCCTGAGTTCACCGGCCGGCGCCTGACCACGGGCCACCAGTACCAAGGGCTCCCCCTGGAACAGATCGCCGGGACGTTCGGGAAACGCCGTCGGCTGGTCCGGCCAGCTCGCCGAGAGATGGCCCAGCACCGGAGCGGCCATGCGATCCAGCAGGCTCCCCAACTGGCTGCCGATTTCAGCGCCACTGCCCACCGCGGTGAACGTCCCCCGGCCGAAGCGGGCCGCCTCGCGCATAAAGTGCATATTGGGGGCCGAACCGATGCCCACGGTGAACAGTCGAGTGCCGCCCAACTGGTCGTGAATCTGCTGGAACAGCGCCTGCTCGTTACCGACGGCACCGTCGGTCATGAACAGCACCTGACGTACCTGGGTGGACGGTTTTTCACTGGCGGGCCCCTGCTGGCGCAAGGCCCGGTCCAGGGCCGGTGACATTTCCGTTCCGCCGTTGGCCGACAGGTTGGCCGCATACTGACGCGCCGCCCGCAGTGAGTCAGCACTCACATCGCGAGCGCTGCCGAACAGGGCCGACGTGGTGCTGTTGAACTGGATGATGTTGAAGCGGTCCCCGGGTTTCAGTGTTTCCAGCCCGGCCAGCAGGGCCTCACGCGCCTGGCGGATGGATTCACCCGCCATGGAGCCGGAAGTGTCCACCACAAAGATCAGCTCCCGCGATAACGACTGTCCGCCGTTCAGGCCGGGGACGACCATCGCCAACAGATAGTCTTCGCCGTCGTACTGTTCGTGGAAGACGGCCGCGGAAGGCGTCTGCTCCCGCTTCGGGCGCCAACGCACCACCACGTCCCGGTCCATGGTGACGCCGTCGCCCTTGGGGCTCACCTCCACCTGCTGGCCGCGCCAGACCGAATCCAGCGCGTGACTGGGGCTGACCACCTGCTCGATCGGCAGGCCGGCGTTCAGGGTCAGGTGCACCTGGGCCCGATGACTCCCCGCCGGCACATCGCCGGGAGTGACGGTGTAGGGACTGATGGCGTCGGCATCCGGCACCTCGGTGGTGGGCACCGCCCAGCCCTGTTGCCAGGCGACCGGTTTGGGATCATCCACCAGCGGTTCGCCCGGCATGTAACGGGGCGTCAGGGTGGTGGGCAGGCGCAGGCTGAATTCGCCATCCCGGTAGGTCACCCGCTGCTGGTAGCGCAGTTCCACGGTGACCGTTTCGCCCGGCGGGATATTGGCCACGCGCGTGGTGAACAGGTTGGGCCGTTGCTGTTCCACCTGGGCGGCCTGCTTGCCTTCGGACTTGGCCTTTTCGTAGGTCTTGCGGGCGTCCTCCCGGGTCTTGATCTCGCCCACGATGACCCGCTCACCGATATGCAGGCGCATGGCGTACACGCTGGCCTTCTCCGGCAGGGGGAAGACATAGGTACCCTCGCGCCAGTCGTCGCTGGTGTTGCGGAAGGTCTGTTTGAGGCGGGTATCGGCCAGTAATGCGCTGACGTTGACGCGGTAATCGGTGTTCAGCGCCAGCGCCGTTTCGATTTGCCCTGACGGCGTCATCAGGCGCAGTTCGCCGGTACCGGGCGACTCACTCGCCCGCGCAGCCGCCGATTGCAGGACGAAAAACAACGCCACCGCCAGCCACAGACTGATGCCTTCCATCACCCGCAATAAACGGGGCCGGGAGGTCGTTTTCGAGCGCAGGCCACAGGGCCGAGACAGGGTCAGGTTTTGCACAGCATGTCCTCTTTGCCATTCGATTTTTGGCTATTACACCGTCCGGGAAAGGCAAAGCCGTGGGAGAACCTGTCGGGATTGCGGGTCAATCGTGATCAATTGTGGCAAATGGACCGTCAATGCTTGCGAGGGGCCCCCGGCATGTTTAAATAGCCGTCAGTCTTTAGGGAAGCTGTGAGCCGGATGTATGAAACGCCATATCGTGCTAGTCGAGGACGAACCCGCGATCCGGGAAAATTACCGGGACGCCCTGCAACGACGGGGGTACGAGGTGACGGTCTACGCCGGCCGCCCGGAAGCCCTGGAGGGTCTGAAAGGCCCGCTGCCCGACCTGGCCATCATCGACGTGGGCCTGGGTGAAGAAATCGAGGGCGGTTTCGACCTCTGCCAGGCCCTGCGCCAGCGTTCGGCGCTGCTGCCCATCATTTTCCTGACCGCCCGCGACAGCGACGCGGACTCGGTTGCCGGCCTGCGCCTGGGCGCGGACGACTACGTCACCAAGGACATGAGCCTGGACCATCTGTTCGCCCGTATCGCCGCCTTGCTGCGTCGGGCGGACGCCTGGTCCCAGAGCAGCCAGCAGGCCGATGAGAAACTGCAACGGGGCCGCCTGGCGCTGAATGTCGATCGCATGACCGCGGAATGGGACGGCCAGGCCGTGGAGCTGACCGTCACCGAATTCTGGATGCTGCACTCGCTGGTCCAGCACCCGGGCCACGTTCGCAGCCGCACCCAACTGATGGAGGCGGCCAACACCGTCCTCGACGACAACACGGTGACCTCCCACATCAAACGCATCCGGCGCAAATTCCAGCAGACCGATCCGGCGTTCGACGCCGTGCAGACGGCCTACGGCTTCGGCTACCGCTGGAACGCCCATGAATCCTGAGTCTGCATGGTCCGCCTGACCCTCAAACGCCAGCTGCTGATCGCCTGCCTGCTGGTGTTGCTGATTCCCTGGGCGGGCCTGCAGTTCGTGCTGGAGCTCGACTCGGCGCTGCGTGCCCAGGCCACCGAGCAGCTGGCCCGGCAGTCCGCCCGGCTGCAGCACCTGATCGAGAACGACCGCGCCAGCCTCAACGTCCTGCCCGCCCCGGACCAACGGCTGCTGTACGCCCAACCGTTGACCCGGCACCTGTTCATCGACGGTTACGGCGACGACTGGCCCAGTTGGGACGAGGACACGGATTCCGCCTACGCCAGCCCGATCTCGGCAGACGATCCGGTGCAGTGGCGCGCGGCCGTGGACGGCCAGTCCCTGTATCTGCTGATCCGCGTACGCCAGGCGCCGGGCCGCTATTTCGATCCGGGTGATCCCGAGGCGCCACACGCTCACCTGCGCCTCTACCTCAACGACAACGGCCACGCCATCACCCGGGAAATCCGCACGCCGGCGCCCGGCCCGGTGGTGGGCGCCGCACCCGGTGGCGGCCCCGGCGACTACCGGGTCACCGGCGTCTGGCAGGCCACGGCGCAGGGTTATCAGGTGGAGCTGCGAATGCCCCGCCCCGCCCTGAACAGCGAAATCGGCTTCGAAGTCTGGCACCCGGACCCGAGCCTGAGCGGCGGCTACCGCCTCCTTGGGCATATGGGTTACGACGCCGGCCACCACCTGCCCCACCTGCTGTATCCGCTGACCGTTCTGGGCGGCGAGATCCAGCCATTGCTGGGCTCGGGCCAGCGGGTGCTCTTGCTGCACGACAAGGGCTGGGTCCTGGTGGACAGCCACGGACCGCTGCAGGAAGACACTACGGATTTCGACAGCCTGGGGCCGGGGCAGATCGTCGAACAGATCGCCCTCAATGGCCTGCGCGCCCTGCTGCGTCGCTTCCAACCCGATCCGGCACCGCTTCCGGAGGCGTCGCCACGTTACGCGGTGCCCACCATCCCCGAGCAGGGACTGGTGCGTCACGGTGACGAAGAGTCTGCACTGGTGTATCGACGCACCCTGACGACACCGTCCGGCGCGCCGGTCACGCTGGTGCTCGAACAATCGCTGAAGGACATCCTGGCCCTGTCCGGCGATACGCTGGGCCGGGTGATCGTCCGCAGCGTGCTGTTCGTGGGTCTGCTGGTGCTGACGCTGCTTGGCTACGCCAGTTGGCTGTCCTGGCGGATCACGCGGCTGCAACGCAGCGTGGCGGCGACGGTGGACGCCGATGGACGCCTGCTCAAGCGGATTCCGGAGAGCCGTGCCGGCGATGAACTGGGAGAACTGTCCCGCCAGTTCAGCCGGCTGATCGACAACCTGCACGGCTATACGGACTATCTCGAGAGTTTTGCCCGTCGCCTGTCCCACGAGCTGAAAACACCGGTGGCGGTGGTGCGCTCGTCGCTGGAAAACCTGCGCCACGATAACCCGGAGGTGGCCAACTCGCCCTACATCGACCGGGCTAACCAGGCCACCGACCGCCTCAGCCAGATCCTGCAGGGCATGAGCGAGGCCGCGCGGCTGGAAAAGAGTTTCGAGCAGGCCGAGCGGGAATCCTTCGACCTGGCCGACGTGGCCGCCCAGGCCACCGCGGCCTACCAGAGCCTGGATCCGGACCACACGATTCGTTACGAGGGACCGACATCGGGCTGTCCGTTTGAGGGCTCACCGGAACTGCTGGTCCAGTTGCTGGACAAGCTGGTGGACAATGCCCGGGATTTCACCCCGACCGGCGGCCTGATCGAAGTGCGGCTGGAGGATCGGGACGCGGTCTGGCACCTGCAGGTGTTCAATGCGGGAGCGCCGCTGCCCGCTCACCTGACCAGCGAAATCTTCAGCCCGTTTGTCTCCCTGCGCGAAGGCCAACAGGATGGCCACCTGGGCCAGGGGCTGCAGATCGTGCGGCTGATTACCGACTACCACGGCGGGCACATCAGCGCCCGCAACGTCAGCGATCCCGACGGTGTGGTGTTCGACCTGCTCCTGCCGCGTCACCGGCCCCATCCACCCCAGAGCTGACGGGCAGCCATCGGTCCTTTCTGGTAGGCTGATGCGTTAAGAGAACAACCAACGCCCACGGATCGGGCAGGAGAACGCAGGATGCGCACGTCCCTACTGATACTCATGCTCGGCATGGGTGTCTGTCCGGCGGTGTCCGCCGCCATCTATCAATGTCAGGGTCCCAACGGCCAGGTGATCTTTTCCGACTCGGCTTGCTCGAAGCATGCAAAAGAGGTCGAGGTCCATCCGGTGACCACCGGCGGTCGACTGGATACCGGCACCGACGTCGACGTCTGGCAACCCGCCCACCACGCCAGCCGCAAGACATCAACCGATGGCTGCGATCTCGGTTACATCCAGTCAACGCAGCTGCGCACCTGGCGAGCGCGGCGGCAAGTCAAGACGGGCATGAGCGCTCAACAACTCAATTACGTGCTGGGGGATCCAGACCACAAGGAAGGCCAGTGGTGGGTCTACGAGCGCCGCGGCAAGGAAACCGGGCGCTACAGGGTGCGCGGTGGCTGCCTGGTGAGCTGGCGCTGAACCGATCGCTCAGGCCGGCTGGCGGGCCAGGTAGACGGTGTTCGACGATTCGCCGTTCTGGAACGGATTGAAGAAGCTGACGACCTTCGCCTCGACACCCGTGAAGACGGCCCCCAGATCCGCCATGAAGGCGTCTGCCGGCGGCTCATTGGACCAGACCGCGAAAATGCCACCCGGCTTGAGCTGCCGGCTCATCAGGCGCAGGCTGTCCGGCTGGTAGAAGCTGGCGTTGCCCTCGTCCAGGAAATCGCTCGGGGAATGGTCGATGTCCAGCAGGATGGCGTCGAACTGGCGCCCGGGTTGCGACGGATCAAACCCACCCTCGACGGCCAGGTCGAAGAAACTGCCGTTCACGAAGCGGCAGCGATCGTCCCGGTTGAACACGGCGCCCAGCGGGACTTTTTCCTGCTGGTGCCAGCGGATGACCGGTTCCAGCATTTCCACCACCAGCAGCTCACCCACGCGCTTGTCGCGCAGCGCGGCGTCGGCGGTATAACCCAGCCCCAGACCGCCCACAACCACTGCAAAGTCATCGCCGGTCAACGCACCCAGGCCCAGGTCCGCCAGCGCCATTTCGGCGTCCACGAACATGCTGGACATGAGGAATTCCTCGCCCAGTTTCACTTCGTAGATATCGCGGTCGCCCAACGCCGGAATGCGTCGCCGCCGGAGTGTGATCTCGCCGATGTCGGACGGCTGGCTATCAATCTCTTCGAAGAGTACGCCCATCTCGATGTCCCCGTTAAATAGCCGTACAGACTATCATTCGTAGACCAGGAAAGCCCTTCGGCCGGCCTTGCTTGTCGTCGAATCGATGAAAGTTCATGCTGGACGGTTTCGAAGGCAACGCCCGCGCGGGGCCCATCAGGACAAGGAGAGCGTCTTTGATTGACTGGCTCAACCAACACAGTGGCGTATTACAGGTCATCACCAGCGTCTGCACGCTGGCCATCTGGCTGTTCTACGCGCAACTCCTCTACACAACCTACCGGCGGGATACCCGGCCGCGCCTGCTGATCAACAAGGGCGTGGGCAAGGACGACCTGGATTCCCCCTGCCTGATCTGCAACATGAGCAAGGAGCCCATCTTCATCCAGTGCCTGGTGGTGGAGCTGGAAACGTCGGAAGGGGTTTTCTGCACCACCGCCACCGACCCGGACGAAAGCCTGGACGATGACGAGAACCGCAAACCCGTCCGCGAACGCACGCGGCAGGGGCCGCTGCACAGTGGCGCCTGTATCGAGGTGAAGAGTTTCCGGGAGTTGATCGAGCGGGCTGCGGTTGCCGGCGGTGTCCAGGTGGATGACGGCTTACCCCGGGACCGGGAGGTGGACTTCCTGTCACTGCGGCTGACCATCATCTCCATCTACGGACCGGAAGACCACCCGTTCGGTGCGGCACGGACCTTCAGCCTGGACTGCAGCGATGTGCAATGCCCACAGATCCAGCCGATGTCACTGGATACCGAGCGCCTGACCTCGCGCAAGGACAAGCGACAGGTCGAGCAGTGGCTTTGGGAGTATATCTAGGAAGATGCTCTGAGCGAGCTGGCGTTCTGTCACGCCAGCTCGCAGGGACTCAACCGCGACGGGCGCGACGCAGTCCCAGGCCCAGCAGACCCAGCCCCAACAGGGCGACGGAGGACGGCTCGGGGACGGACGCCGCATCGTCCGGGTTGGAAGCGCTGTCGACGCCGTCCAGCCAAAGGCTCCAGTTCGGCCCCATGCCCTCGTGACTGGCGGGCTGATCCCATTCGGCCAGGGGAATCGGATCCAGGCCGTCGTATGCGAACCCGTCGGACAGCATGTTGCCTTGCGCCGCGTTGTTAAAGGTGGCGATGGTAAAGATGTAATTCCCCGCCGCCAGGCTGCTCAGTGAAAACCCTGAGTCATAACGGGTCTGGGTCGACGGGTTGATGCCACTGTTGTCGTCGTTTTCATCAATCAGTGATCCGTCTGCATTCCAGAGGGCCGTGATCGGATCAAAGTTGGTCCCATCCTGATACGAATCCGTCCAGATACGCACGTTGTCCGCGTCGTTATCCAGGGTGAAGTAGGTGTAGACGACATCGTTGTGGTACTCGATGTTACCGGTGAAGTGAATCGTTGCGGCGCCGGCATTCGCCGCCATCAGGCATCCAGCCAACAACACTGCTCCCGTCTTCATAACAACTCCTTATCGTTAGAATCCTGTCCATATCCATGGGCCCATCCGGGCCGACGCCGACAGCAGCAATATGCGATCCACAAACGGAATTCATGCCCTAAATCAGTCGCTTTAGGTGAAAAAATCACTGGTTATTCAGAAGCATGAACAAGGTGTGTGAATTTTTTCGACACATATTCATGATGATCAACCTCCTCCCATCGTCGCCTTCCCGGTAACACCGCTTTGGCCTATGGTCATCACAGGACCGTCATAAAACCCGTTGAGGAACATTGCCTTGCACCCGTCACTTGGCCGTCTCGATTTGCACCCGCTGCGCGATGAGCTCTACAACGAGCTGCATTCACGGCCGTTCCAGGTGTTGTCCTGTCCGGCCCGGGTAACTCATATCGCGCTGTTAACCACACCGGGCCAGCGTCGCGAACAGTTCCGACACCTGCAGCACCTGCACCGCCTGTTGGGGTTCGAGGCGCCCGTCCATGAAGTCAGCTGCTACGAGAAGGACTTCGGCACCCTGCGCATCCGGCGGGAAATGCACCTTGAATTTGCCTCCTACACCTTCACCAGTCGGGCCGATCCCGAGGCCGATCCGTTTACGTCGACCGGCATCACCCATCTGCCCAAAGGCTGGCTGGAACAATTACAGGGAACCGTTGTTGCGGCGTTTCACCTGGACGTGCAGCAGGTGGCCGGCGGCCCGGACGTCGACCTGGCGCGGGTGCGGCCCTGGTTTGAAGAGCTGCGCCTGGTGGGCAGCAGCCCGCAGGAAGGTGCGGCCCGGATCTGGGGGACGTTCCGGCTGCACAGCGATGGCTTCGGCCGTTTCATGATCCTCAACCACCACATGTCCGACAGCCAGTTGGGGCGGCTGACCCAACGGGTCATGGAAATCGAGACTTATCGGCTGATGGCGCTTCTGGCGCTGCCCCTGGCCCGGGACATATCGCCCGGCCTGGCGGATATGGATCAGACCCTGGCGGCCATCACCCAGACACTGGCCGACAACGCGGACGTGGACGAACCGGCGATTCTGGCCCGACTGACCGACATCGCCGCCCGCATCGAGGCCTTCCGCGCCCGCTCCACGTTCCGGTTTACGGCAACACGGGCCTATCACCAGTTGGTGCTGTCCCGACTCGCAGCCCTGCGGGAAGACGAGTTGAGCGGCCACCTGACCCTCACCGAATTCATGACGCGGCGCCTGACCCCGGCGGTGGAAACCTGCCAGTCCGTGGGCGACCGGTTGGAGGATCTGTCTCGTCGTGTCGATCGGGCGTCGGAGATGATGCGGACCCGGGTCGAGCTGGCCATCCAGAGCCAGAACCAGGAACTGCTGAGCTCCATGGACCGGCGTTCGAAAATCCAGTTGATGATGCAGCACACGGTGGAAGGGCTGTCGGTGGTGGCAATCAGCTACTACCTGATCGGCCTGTTGAAGCTGGGCCTGGATGCGGCCCACGACAACGGCTGGACGTTCAACAAATCGCTGGTGCTGGGAATCGCCATACCGGTTGTACTGGGCGGTGTCTTCCTGGGGGTTCGACGGATCCATCACCGTTTCCTGAAGATGGCCCGTCAGCAGTGATCAGTCATCCAGGCAGCGCTCGACCTGCTCCAGGTCCAGATTCGCGCCGGTCAGCACCAGCACGGTATCGCCGTCGACCGACGGCAGACGATGCTCGATCAACGCCGCCAGGCCAACGGCGGCCCCCGGCTCCACCATCAGGTGGCCGCAGGAGAGCAGGTATCGCGTCGCCTGCCGGATCGACGCCTCGCTGACCGTCAGGATGTCATCCACCACTCGCCGGCTCACGGCGTAGGTGTTTTCGCCCACCACCGCCGGCGCCAGGCTGGCCGCCCAGGTGTCGACCTGATCCAGTGCGGCGGCGGCATCCTGGCAATCCCAGGCATGGCGCATGGTCGGCGCACCCGCCGGCTCCACACCGATCAACTCAAGCTCTGGCCGGGCCGCTTTCAACGCCAAACCCAGCCCGGAAATCAGGCCGCCGCCACCAATCGGGCACAGCACACGCCGCATGTCCGGGCACTGACGCAGCAGCTCCAGACCCACGGTGCCCTGCCCGGCCATCACACGCGGATCGTTATAGGGGTGGACCAGCGTCAGCCCGGACTCGTCGCGCAGGCGATGGCAATGAGACACCGCCTCCTGGATCGTGCCCTGGACAATCACCGTCGCCCCCAGCGATTCCGTACCGCGGACTTTCAGCGGGCTGGAGCCTTCGGGCATCACCACCGTCACAGGTACCTCACGCTTCGCCGCGGCCCAGGCCAGTGCGAGAGCGTGGTTGCCGGCGGAGACCGTCACCAGCCCCCGTCGCAACTCTTCCGGTTCGGCCGTTAGAACCCAGTTGAGGGCGCCGCGAGCCTTGAAGCTGCCGGTTCGCTGCAGGGTTTCCAGTTTGAGGTGGAGCGGCACGCCCATCATGGCGTCCAGGTCGGGCACCCGGAGCAGGGGCGTTTCGGACAGGTAAGGCCGGATACGGGCCTCGGCATCGTGGATGGCCTGCGCATCCGGTATCGGGGTCTGAGTCATGTGGGCCCTCCGGAATCGTGCACACCTCCAGAGTGAACGCTCGGCAGGCGGGTATCAAGCCGCCGCTTCCGCCTTCACGCGGTCGGCCGGCGGGACGGTCAGCATCAGCAGGAAACCGATCAGCAGGAAAGCCAGGATCGTCGCCATACCCCAGCGTTGACTGCCCGTTGCAGCGGTCACCGCGCCTACCAGCAGCGGCCCGGCGAACGCCGTCGCCTTGCCGGAGAAGGCAAACAGGCCAAACATTTCCGTCTGCAGATGTTCCGGCGCGATGCGCGCCAGGAACGAGCGGCTGGCGGATTGCAGCGGCCCCACAAAAATCCCCAGAATCATCCCCCAGGTCCAGAAGCCGGCCACGGACTCCACCACCAGGATCGCCAGCGCGCTGGCCCCCAGGCCCACCAGGGACAGCAGCACGGTGTTGCGCCCGCCAATGGCATCGTCGACCCAGGCAAAGCCCACGGCGCCCAGCCCGGCCGTGATGTTCAGGGCGATGGCGAACTGCAGCACCTGGGTCTGCTCCATCCCGAAGGTGCCCGCGGCATAGACGCCGCCAAACGTGAAGACCGTCGCCAGGCCGTCGGTATAGATCATGCGCGCGATCAGAAAGCGCAGGATGTGCCGGTACTGGCGCACGTGCCGGATGGACTCGGCAATCTGGCGCAGCCCCCCGCGCACGGCCTGACCCGCCGGTATTCCGGTCGGCGGACGATCCGGTGTGAGGAAGAAAATGGGCAGTGAAAACACCAGATACCAGATCGCGACCAACACGAACGTAGCCCGGACCGGCTCCGCCTGCGCTGCATCCAGCCCCAGCCAGGCCCCTTCCGGCTCGATGAAGGCGTAAAGGGCCACCACCAGACTGAGCACGCCGCCCACATAACCCAGGCCCCAGCCCCAACCGGACCAGCGCCCGACATGATCCGGCGGCGCCAGTTCGGGCAGCATGGCGTTGTAGAAGATAAAGGCAAACTCGGCGCCGAGGACACCCAGGCCCACCCAGATCGCCGCCGGCCAGAACTGATCGGCACTCGGAGTGATGAACCAGAGCATACCGCTGGCGAACACACACAGCAGGGTAAACGTCACCAGCCAGGGTTTGAGACGGCCGGACTGGTCCGCTATGGCCCCGAGAATCGGCGCCAGGACCGCTATAAACAGGCCGGAAATCCCTATGATGTTGCCCCATGCCTCGGTGCCGGCCACATCGTCCTGAACCACGGACTGACTGAAATAACGGGCAAACACGAAGGTGAGGATAATGGTAAAGAAGGCGCTGTTGGCCCAATCGTAGAAGGCCCAGGACCAGAGGGCGCGCCGACTCCCGGCGGTGGGTACTGCAGTCGGACTGGCTTCGGATGGCATCGCAATTCCCTGGCGGTGCGTCGATTATCAAAAGGTTTTCAGGAGATTAGCACTGGCCGATACCCCCGGCCAGTTACCGTCTGGTTACGGCGTGATCACGGCCTTTCACTTTGGCTGGCGTCGGCTAAATTTAAAATGCGGTATTAGGCCAGATGGGACACTTGGCTTCGCGGTCACTCGGCTGCCTGGTGGACGCCCCGTCGCGGATACCCGCCCGTTGCAGCCGGTTTGCGGACTGTCAGAACAGTCCAGCGACTGCTACGGGAGCAATACCATGAGCAAACTTTCCGAAATCGAGGGCATCGGCGAGACCTACGCCGGCAAGCTGGAACGGGTCGATATCCATTCCCTGGCCGATCTGCTGAAGACCTGCGGCGATCCCAAGGGGCGCCGGGCCACCGCCGAGCAAACCGGCATCAGCGAAAAACTTATCCTGGGCTGGGTGAACCGGGCGGACCTGGCGCGGATCAACGGCATCAGCACCCAGTATGCCGACCTTCTCGAATACGCCGGTGTCGATACCGTCCCGGAACTGGCCCAGCGAAAGGCCGACAACCTGCACGCCAAAATGGCCGAGGTGAACGAAGAACGGAATCTGGTCCGCCAACTGCCCGGAATGAGTCAGGTGGAAGACTGGATTAAACAGGCCAAGGCGCTACCGCGGGCCGTCCACCACTGAACACGTGTCGAGCCGGAGTCTGGAGCTGTTGGACTACCGGGCCCCGGCTTCCTTTTGACTGACCGTTTCCACCGCCTTGCTGCCGTCGTAAGCGAGACAATGCCCGTACTCCTCCCAGGCCGGCTCGTGATTGGGGCTGTCCACAAAGGTATCGCCCCGGGAGACGTTTGGAGGCGATGGGAAATCCAGACAGTTCGCCGCCTTGTCCACCGCCACCTGGTAGCCGAAGCGGTTGTGCTCGAAGCGGTTATCCACAAACGTGTTGTCCCGGCTGAAACTGTTGTCCCAGCACAGCACCGGATCGCGATCGCGAACCGAACAGGTCAGGAACACCCCGGCCCCGGCATTGGTCCGGATCATGTTCTTCTCAAACCGGTTGTGCTCGGCATCCGCCAGATAGAGGCCATGGGAGCCGTTGTTGGCAATCACATTGTTGCGGATCTCACTGCCTTCCATGAATTCCACAGTAATCCCGGCCGCCGTGTTGTTCTCGATGGTGTTGCCGATAATCCGCGTCGGACCGGCCCGGTTGAGGGAGATGCCGTCCCATTCCGCACCACTGACGTGATTGTTTTCCATCAGCACGTCCTTGCTGTGGTATTCCGTCAGCAGGCAGGCGCTGCGGCAGTCATTCAGCTCGAGGTTACGCAGCGTGATCTGCTCACCGCGACGGACAATCAGGCCACTGTTGCTCAGGTATGGCAGGTCCGGCCGGAATTCACTGTCGCTGTGGCCGCCGCCGTGAATGCCCAGGCCTTCGACGATTACCTGACGAATCGGGCGCTGGGGTTCCTGGTGATGGGCATCGCCCAGGACCAGCACTGGACTGGAGACCCCGGAGGCCATCTGCAGGATCGTCTTGTCGGGGCCGGCCCCGCGAAGCGTCAGGTTGTTGCGCTCCAGGACCACCATGTCCTGCAGGTGAAACGTGCCCGCATCGAGACAGACGATTTGGTGACTGCCGTTTTCCGGCAAACCGTCCAGGGCGACCTGGAGATCCTCGCCCGTCGTCACTCTGCGGCTGCACGCATTCCGGCTGTCGGCCCAGGCCATTGAATTCAAGACGAACAGGCCCAGCAGGATCAAAACAAACCGTTGGCCTGTCTTTCTGATTGCGCCAGCATCCGCCATCGCGGCACACTCCTTTGATTGCTGATCGGGATTCCCCGGCTCCGACACGATCGAAACCGGGCAAGAGGCTGATACTCTGTCGGATTTTCGATCAACGCGCCATTAACGAATCGTCAAGGAGTGGTCATGCTGCCGGACCTCAGCGCCGAGTGGGCCGATCTCACGCCCAAGGATGCGATTGCTTTGCAGCGGTCGTTGCGTGCCCGAGTCAACACGGACGACGACCTCCCCGAGGTCCGGACCGTGGCGGGTGTGGATGTGGGGTTCGAGGACCATGGCCAGACGGCACGGGCAGCCATCGTCGTGCTGGATCGGGAAGACCTGACGCCGGTCGATTACGCACTGGCCCGGTTGCCGACGCGGTTTCCCTACGTGCCGGGCCTGCTCTCCTTCCGGGAGTGCCCGGTCATTCTGGACGCGTTAAGGCAGTTGAAGACCATGCCCGATCTGCTGCTCTGCGACGGCCAGGGCATCGCCCATCCCCGACGGCTCGGCATCGCCACCCACATCGGCCTGCTCACCGGATTACCCAGCATCGGCGTCGGCAAGAGCCGCCTGACCGGCACCCACGGCCCCGTGCCCGACACCAAAGGCGAATGGACGCCACTGGTTGATGGCGACGAAACCATCGGCGCGGTCCTGCGCACTCGCTCGGGTGTGAAGCCGCTCTTCATCTCACCCGGCCACCGCATCAGCCTGCCCACCGCCATCGACCACGTCATGGCCTGCATTACCCGATACCGGCTCCCGGAAACCACCCGCTGGGCGGATGGCCTGGCCTCCAACCGCGGCCAGCAATGGCTTAAAACCCTGGAAGGGCTCAAATAAAGCAACACGCAGGATGCCGGTGAACCCAGCGAACCGCATCGGGCCCCGTCTCCTATTCCGCCACCGGCTCCTCATCCCGAACCCGCATAAAACTCGCGAACCGAGGCAACCCGGTCGACGTCAGCCCATAATATTTGTAGGTCACCGTCGCCCCGATCGCCGGAGGATCCGCACGCTGCTCATCACTGAACCCGCTACCCAGCTTGAACCGGCGGCCATCGGAACGCTCCACCACCAGCGCCCCCAGCATGCCCTCGTATTTCCCCTGCCCCGGCGAATAGCCCACCACCGTGGCCTCGGCATCCTGATACCGCTTCACCTTCAGCAAATCGTCCGAGCGACCGGCTTCATACAGGGCGCCGCCCCGATGTAGCATCAGCCCTTCACCGCCCTCATCAACCACCTCGTCCAGACGCGCCATCAACGCCTCCCGCGTGGTTGCCGGCGTCTGTTCGATCATAACGAGGTAGGGTGACGGCGAAGGCTTGAGCATCGACCGCATGCGAGCCACCCGCTCCGAAAACGGGCGATCACGCCCGGGCAGATCAAAAATCTCGTAATGCACCTGCCGCCACTCGCTGTCCACCGGCTCGAGCTTGCGCACCACCCCGGACAGCTCGGAAAACGTCCCGCGTCCCATCCACAATTCGCCATCCAGAGGTACCTCCGGAAAATCCCGGGTAAACCAGGTCGGCGGATGAAACGCATGGCCCTGACGCGAAATCAGGTGCTCACCGTCCCAATAGGCCCGCACACCGTCGAGTTTTTCGCTGACCCAGTAGCCTTTGAGGGCATCGCCCTTTTCGTAGACCTGGGCCAGGGTGAGTTGTGGTTTTTCGGCGTGGAGTTCAGACGCGGGGAATAGCAGGGCGAGGCTGCACAGGAATGGCAGCCAGCGCTGGTACAGCGGGGTGGGCATTTCACAGTCCTTGTGGTGAATTAAGGGTTTGCTTGCATTTCAGCTTCCCTTCCCTGGGAAACCACTCAACGATGAACCGTGTACCGGCTAGTAGCTCGCGTAAACCGTCTTCTCGGCCATAATGTTCGGCCGGCTCAGGATGCGCAGTGCGTGGACTCGATAGTGCATCTCGCGCTCACAGGCCTTGAAGGTGTCGTCGTCCATATCGCGCCAGTAGCGTTCCGGGCGGTTGGTTTGCCGGTCGTGCTCGGCCGTGACCGGGTCCAGGTGGCGGTGGGCTTCCCAGATCGGGATATCGGGCAAGGGCTGGGTCACGTCCATGTAGTTTTGTACGAAGTCCCAAAGGGCATAGCAGGGTTCGGGCATGCTGGTGTTACCACCGATGGCACCAACGCCCGCATCGCACTTGCTGTAACGATGGAACAGATGGAGACGGTTCAGGATCCCGGCCCGGTCACCACGGGTACTGACCCAGGCGTCAAACTCCACAAATGGCACCTTGAAGACCTCTGGCTTGCCGCGCGGAATGAAGGGGAATTTTGGAGGGTAGGTCCATACGGTGACCATGCCGGTGCGGCGGTTCAGCTCCCATAGAGGGCCTTTTCCTGCTTTCAAGAACCAACCTAAAAATAACTTCCCCAAAACCCGGGAAACAACCCAGATTCCGATTGGAATTCCAAACATCATGGCAAAGGATTGCCACTCGTCAATTAAGCTATGCCAGTAATTCTTGTCTGACGAAATAAACGATCCAATAATCAGCGTCAATATCATCAAAGGGCCAAAAATAAGGACCGTTAATCTGGAAAAAATCTCGGACAAATTTAAAACCTGAAAACGCCTAGCCAGCGGTGCATACCGAAAGCACTCATGATCCATCCGCCCCTGATAGCCAGTGCCCTCGAGGGGATCCCCCTGCTCTTCATGCCAACGCAGTAGTTTTGGGGGGGCCTTCGCGAAAACAATAATCGGTACAACCGGTTCCGTATGCCCCCACGGCAAGCGCGCGGTGCCAAAACGCCCCAGCGCGGATTGGTTGTGGTCCTCATGCTGGGGAGGTTGCTCCGGTATGCGATCCGGTCGATAGGCGGTATCGGCATAATAACCAGTTGTCTGCCTCGGCATTTCTACAACACTATCCACGTTGAACCACCTTTTCATCGAACCAGAAAACCCTGTCCGTTTCGGAGAAATCCGGCTTGGTGTGTTCTTCATTGTTTTTATCGTACGTTAATGAAGAGTCCGGCAAGGGCGCAGGGAAAACCATCAGGTCGTCCTTCTTGCCAATGCGGATCTGGACACGGGCGCTCCACGAGTACTTCACGATCTCCCGACTGACCACGTTTCCGAACAGGCCCTTTTGCTCCTAAGCCAACATGCGGCCCTGAGGTTCATCCTTGATCGGTATCCCGCGCCCTTCAATACGAGCGTCCATAATGCAGGGGCGATTCCAGTTCGCATTGTGTAGCCGCGCTCGATATTTTGATTCGTAATGCTCCCGCCAAGATTCCGGCGTGATTTTGCGCCAATGGAATGGATCACGCCCGGTACGGGCGTCCTCTTCGGCGGTCACTGGATCGCGATGACGGAAGGGCTCAAAGACCGGTACGTCCGGCAGAGGGTGACTCACGTCCATGAACTGCTGGACCATGTCCCAGTACGCGTAGACGTCTTGCCGATTCATCACATCGGCCACCATCCCCTTCATCCAGAGCTGTTCGTCGCTGTAGCGATGCTGGAGGACAAGGTTGTAATAACGGCCACCACGACCGGAAGGGGAATGGACACAATACGCATCGAACTCAATAAAGGGTGCGGAAAAAACCTCTTTTCGGGTTTTTATGCGGACCAACCCTTCGCGGCGATAGAGGCCGGTTGGGTTTGCTCTTTGGCGTTTTTCGGTAAGATAAGCCAACATCAAGCGACCGTATTTTCCTCCGAAAAAAAGCCCCCCTATGATTGCATACATAACCCCATAAGCGGATAGAATATTATAAAGGCTGGCGACGCTGAATCCATGTAAAAATAGTGAGAAAAAGCTAATTGTTAGCGGTATCAAAGCAACTAACGAAGCCAACCAAGCACACATATACGTAATGTACAAAAATGCCTGAAACCCGTTCAGAAAACCTTTCCCAATGGCTATCTTTTCTTCACCCCACGGAAACCCATCTTCAGTGTCCTTTTCATCTTTGAAAAGACTGGCATAGGCAAGTTGAGTCTCTACTGTATTGGGAACGACCGGTGTTTGATAATTCCCCCAAGGGAGCCGTTCAAATACCTTATCCAACTTGGGGTGCCCACCGGTGGGCAGAACGGGAATATCATCGGAGCGATAGGCCGTTTCCGAGTATGGAGCCCCGCTATGTTCACTCTTCTCAAGATCAGTCAACCCCCTGCTCCTCCACCATCTTTGAAATTGAATGTTCCCCCAAAGTCCTAGAGAAACAGGCCGCGACTACCGCTGCTCAACATCCAGATCGTCCATCGTGTGTGAAACCTTTTGATCCACATACGCTTCGCGGGAACGGTCCCAAGCCTTTACGTTATGACCTGCCAGCCACTGGCCATCCGCGGAAACAGCATAGTCAGTATTATTGTCACCTTGGAGAAGCCAGCCTTTATAAACCTTCGAGTACAACTTGAAAGAAGCAAAAACTTGAACATGAAAAATCCTAGGTCAAGTTAAGTTTTAAAGGGCCAGAATTGAGCGGATATCAAGGGAATTAAGGTGCAGGTTTGAAAGACTGATGGTTTCTCCTTGAGGTCCCAAACATGCGGGCCACCCTCCTCTTAGGCCGGTGACCTCAGTCGACGGGCTGCAGTTTGATCACATTAGCGCTCTGGATCGACACCAAAAGCGTTGAAATCAAAATGAATGGAATGGCCACAAAGTAAGTCGGGAAACCGGCATCACCAAATAGATTGATCAAGGCCACGACGCAAACGATCAAAGCTCCGGCGGTCAAGGTCAAAACCGACAACATCGCCTTCCGCTCTCCATCCGGGTCAGGCTTGATTTTTACCATTGCGCCGCATTCACCGCAGGCGATCGGTTCGGACTTACCGAGTTGCGCCAGATCTTCCTGGGAAAGCTGATTAGGACCTTGGCACGACATACACATGGCTTTAGTTTCGTCACTCACTATTTCATCCTTGATGGCTTATCTCTTGAACCCAAGCCTCATCAGAGTTGGGGCAGCAAATTCCCGGTTATGATTTCTGGAATCAATCACATTTAATGTCTCGGGCACACGGGACAGCTGATCCTTTTGATGCGCCCTGTCTACACATTGCAGACTATTCCGGAGTGCGCTGCCGTGCTCGGCCGGATTCATCACACCGAGTCACAGCGCGACTGCCAGGTCTGGTTTAGGATCGCTCTCAGTTGATCTCCGTCGAAACAACCCGAGTGGGCAACAATTGCTCACCGTGCTTGCGACGGATGTAATGGAGCAACGGGAGGTTAAGGAGGCCTATTGGCATAACCGCAAACAGGCCCGGGAGCAGCAAGACTACACCCAACTTACTGCGGCCGCGCTCTGGAGCCTTATACAACCGCATCACAAGCAGAATCAGCCCAGCCAAGAGCAAGCACACCGCCACCAGCACGATGCAGGTAATCAAAGGCCCACGTGGGACGATTTGATGAATTAGCGTGTAGTAAAACAAAGCTGCAAAACCGGCCGTCGCCAACAAGCCCACGGCGATTTCGGGCTGAGGCTCCGTGTAGTTGACACGGGCACGCACTATACGGACCGATACGTCAAACACGTCGGGAGAGGCTCTTTCCGGCATGAGCATCGCGGACTTGGTCGTAACGATCATGAAGGGTTTGTTCTGGCCATCCTCCTGGACCTTAAACGCAAAAACCTTTCCAGACGACCAGTCGGCTGGACGCCCTCGAGCGTTTATCGGCGTCACCGTTGCCGTTGGATTTTTACGCACTACATCGTAAGACAGGTCTTCGAGCACTTCGAGGGACATAGCCGCGAAGCAAATTTCGGGGGGTAATAACATCGAATCCTTTCCATGGTTTCCACACCCTGCCTCCTGCAGGATGACTGCGGGACAAATGATACAACACACATTACAAAACTGAAATCGTCTGCAAGTGGCAAAAGCTCAGGCCGCCCTTACGCCAACTGGCTCCCGCATCAAGTACGCGTTTTGCAGCTTTTTCCGATTTCGCTGCCTAAACGATGTAGCGATCGCTCGGCCAACCGATACGGCATCGGTGCCCGACCACGATTGTGGGAACTCTTTTACTCTTACTCACCCAGCGACTGAAAAACGCCCGCTTGGACACCTGATTGCCGCGTAGGTCTCTCCGGTTTCGTTGACGGACATCTGTACCGGGATATAGAGGCCATCACGTTTGATCAGTTGGAATCCCTGACTGGCGCCATCGTAGCGCCCATTTTTCCCGATGGCCGACTCGTTAGCGTCCGCAAATATCGACTCGCAGAAGAGTGATCTCCGCCTAAGGGTACGAACAGATTGAAGAACAGACATTGGAGGCGGACGAAGACGTTTCGGTCCGCAGGACGGTGTCGCTGGACCAGTCGCGGATCTCGCATGCCGACGAAGAGACCAAGAACGCAGAATTCCGCCAGGCGCTGTATGCTTACGCGCTTGCCATAATACCACACGGGCTTTCAGACAGCCGTGACTATACGGAATGGAACCGTGAAATCACAGTGGGCGCAGCTGGCAAGTCAGTCACTGGCTCGCCTACAACAGAGACATCACCTCGCATCGGCTCCAAATTGGGTCTAGCTCGGGGCAAAAGGCCTCTTAACGAGTCGTCCCGGATTCTCGTTATCCGACCCAAGACGATCTTCGCTGGCGGCTCTGAGCCCCACCAAGTACCAACGGTTATCCCGTCGCTTGGCGGTTTCCAGCTGCAAGGCCGACGCCCCAAACACCTCTTTCGATGAGTCGGACGACGACGCTTTTCCCAGCATGGGTGTCATGCTTGCATTCTCTGGAGATCAAGCTGAACTTTAATACCGCGCTTTGATTCGAACCTTCATTCTACGAAGAGCCAGCTTGGTGACGAACAGAACGGAATGGCAAGGTTCGGGTCAGACGCAGAGCCTACCGTTAATCCTTGTCCATCGCGCACAACGGAAACAAAGAAATGCCTATGAGCAGCGATAACAACAGGGTGAGCACGCCACCCGATGAACTCTCATGAATAGTTTGAGATATAATCTCTCGCTAAATATGAAACTTCGAAAATCAGCCCAAAAGCCGCACATCATCCACCGAACGACAGGGGCCAGCGCCGTATCGACTCGCCGACTAGGCGCAACCCCTCACTTTTTATCCTCGTCTTCTTTCGATAAATCTCTGGTGATGACGCCGTCGGCCAGTTCGAATAGCCGTTCCGGAAGCACCGGATAAGTAATCACACACGTTTCACACAGAGAATCCACAACGCGGGGGCTGATATACCATCCCAAAAACATGAGCGGGAAAACGAGTACAACGCATATTGTCGTCATTACGGTCGAAGAACTTGGAACGCCTACCACTATCATGAGCGTCATAAGAATAGTCATAACGATTGGCGCAAAGAGAAAAGACCAAAACATCTCGATCAGTTCAATTTTTATCGTTTCTGGTCCAACATATTTGCATTCCACTTGCTGTGCCAGATCCAATTCCTTCAAACGTCCAAGCAAAGTCTCGATGAACGATACGAACTCCTTTCTTTTGACCTCCGCGACGGCATTTAACCCATTAACGAGGCTGTAATCACAAAGCGTGATATAACCTGTTCCGGAATGCCCCCATATATTACAGCAGACCGAAGCGTCAGAATGGTCGACTCTCAACTCGATGAATTTTATATCTTTAAGTCGAAGTACCGTTATGCCTTTAATGAAAGAGGCCGCAATGACTTTATCATCAACCAGCCGCACGCTTTTCTGGAAAACATGAAAACTCGACCCAGACATTGAGTTTGCATAACACTCTTTCGCATAATAATCATACTGTTGCTCAGCCGGCACGTACTCCAAGTACATTCAGCCACACTCCTTTGGGTTATTTTTCCATTCCATGGTGTTCAAAAGGCACGGGCCTGCTCATCAAAACACTTCCGCTATATCCGGATGCTACGCAGCAACCCTTCAGTCGTCAGCATCGCAACGGCTGAGAGTCACCCAAGAACTGGCATTTTGCAGATAAAAATCCGAAGACGACTGCCATACGTCGTCGCCGCGTTCGTCATCATAGATCCCGTAGAACGGGCAATCCCGCCAGCGGCGATTGAATAGCCAAACGCCATCTTTCTCCCGGCTCTCGAGAAACACTTCCAATGTGCTCACAAACACTCCTTGTTAATTGTCGCCCCTGATCTCTGAGGGACGAATTTACTCCGCACGCGCCTCGATCTGAGCCTGCAGGGCCTCCACAGTGCGCAATACCCGGCTCATCTCCGTCTGGGTTTTGAGATCCAGGCCCAGCTTGCCGTCCATGAGTTGCACAAGCGGCACTACAGTCTGCTCAAAAACGTCGGCGAACGCCTGCAGGGCTTCGCCCAATCCGGCCGGGCTGGCGACATTGACCGTGACTGCGGGCTCGACGTTAACCCCCTTTAGGCCATCCCGAAGCGTCTCTGCAAAACGACCAAAGTCGGCCTGCTGTGCCGACAGGATGTCCCGGATGACATTCGACGCCCCTTCCTGGCCGGGAATCGAGTCACGCAGCTTAGCCAGAGTTTCGACGATCAGCCCAAGTTGCCGCACAACCTTGGCGCCGGTCTCCTCGTCACCACCGGCCATCTGGCGGCGCTGGAATTCCTCGCAGATCGAGAGCCAGCGCCCGCTTTCTTCTTCTGTCAGAGTGCCCCGCAAGTGCTTCAGCTTGAGCAGGTTTTCCTCGGCGCCCTGAGTCAGCAACTGCGCTTCCCCGAGATAGTGATCGTCAATGAGGTCTTCCAGCTCATCGTCACTCATGACCGGGGAGAGCTTCTCAGCCAGTTTGTTCATATTGCGGTAACTGCCCTGAAGCCGGAATGGCGGCTCGGTTCGATAGGCCTCTGCCTGCGCGCTGGACGCGATATACGCCTGGTTCACTTTCAAGACGACTTCACGCACCCGAATCATTTTCTGCAACAGACTGACAATTTCCTCTCGCTCAGCGCCGCTGTAATCATGTTCGAACTCAGAACTGGGCACCTCCCGGCCCCCGGCCAGATCGGCAAATCGGTAGAAGTCGTCCATACCCCGCGTGGCCAGCGGCGCCAGAACCTTATTGGAGCTGAGACTGTTCTCGATATAGGACAGGGCGAATACATCTTCCATACCGCTGAGCACATCACCGAGGTTGTAGATATCCGCCCGGTTGGCAAGCATATCCGGCACCTGGAATACGTCACCGCTCTCGGTGTAGGGATTACCGGCCATGACCACACAGAAGCGTTTTCCACGCATATCGTACGTTCGAGTGCGCCCGCGCCAGACCCCTTCAATTCGTCGACTGCCATCGCAGAGAGAGATGAATTTTTGCAGGAACTCAGGATGCGTGTGCTGGATATCGTCCAGGTACAGCATGACGTTGTTGCCCATCTCCAGCGCCAAATTTAGCTTGATCAGCTCGGCTTCCGCGGTGGAATGCGGAGCCTTTTCCGGGTCCAGAGAGATAACGTCATGGCCCAGGCTCGGGCAGTTGATCTTCATGAAGATCAGGCCCAGCCGGCTGGCGACGTATTCCATCAGAGTGGTCTTACCGTAGCCCGGCGGGGAGATCATCATCAGCAGGCCCATCAGGTCGGTGCGGCGATCCTCGCCCACCGTGCCCATCTGCTTGGCCAGGTTGTCACCAATCAAGGGCAAATAACTCTCGCTGATCAGCTTGTTGCGCACGAACGAGGACAGTGGACGCGGCTTGAATTCCTCCAGTCGGAGGCGATCCCGCCAGCGGGCCAACACATCCTGACGAACTTCCTGCAATCGATTCCATCCAGGAATGACCACATCGCGGTGATGGCGGAGGCGCTGATCGACTTCATCAAGCTGCAGGGATAGCGTGCGGTCCTGAATGCGCGGGTGCTGACCCAGCAACCCCTCAATCGTAAACGCCAACTCTACGTTGCGGGCGTGAAATGACAGACGAGCGCCCACATTGAGCATAGCGATTGCTTCTGGCAGATAATGCAATGTGGCGGCATCACCAAACTGTTTTGCCCAGGCCGTCAGCCAGTGCGATGTAATACGCCAGCGTGGGCCCGGCTGATCGGCCACCACGGCCAGCGCTTCCTCGAACTGACTGTACTGACCCTTCTGTTTCATGCCCTCCGCGAACCCGTTGGCCAGACTGCTGGCGTACTGGGTCACCTCGAAGTCACCGGTCTCATCAGCCAATTGAACGACCAGGTATTCCGCCGCACTGTCCAGAATCACATCGTCAGCCGGCAGGTCATGCTGCGCGGCGAACGCCGCGAGGTCTGGGCGAACTTCCTCGACCAGTGTGGTCATCAGTTCGGTCGCGTTCATCAGGCGATTGAGGATGCCCGCCGACAGGCAACGCGAACGCAACACCCGGGCAGCACCCTGATCCGGTTCAATCCGAGCCCAATAAAGCATCGCCAGCGCCCGCGGCAACGGCCCAAAGCGAAGTAGGCCTGCGCTCTGCATCGCCGGCCACAGGGTGCTGACGATCAGTGCCGCGTCGTGATCGTGGATGCCTTTCTCATAGCCTTCTCGGTACCTCGGCGACGCGAACCGCCGGATATAGTCGGCAAGTTCGTCGCGGTTGGCGACGTTGACGGATTCCTCGGTCTCTTCCTGCAAGGCGCCCATCACCAGAAAGGCCAGGTACTCCGCCCGGTATACGGCTTCCGACTCCGACGGCTGGCTCATGTCCCAGTATGACTTCAGGGATTCCAACTCGGCGTCCTCGATGGGCTCGTAATACTGCGTACCGGTCATATGGAGCAAGACCCGATCGTCCCGGGGGACCAGCGTCAGGTCCACCTCCTGGCGATTGACGGAAAACCGGTGACGCGGCCCCAGGCGTATGACCTGCCCGCCATCCTCGTAGATGTCGGCACGATCACGAACGCTGCGTAACGCCGAATCCCGTTCCGACGCCAACCGCCCCTCGCAGTCATCGGCCTCCATGCTGGCGCCCATATCGCGCAGCTCCTGGGCCATGCTGCGGACCTTGGCCACCATGGCGTCGGAGGCAAAGAAGGCGTGCAGTTCTTCCTGACTTTCGAAACGCTCAGTGCGGCGCGCGATGTTGCGAAGTATGCGATCCGCCGCATCGTTCAGCGTGTTAATGCGACGTTGGCGCTGGTCCTGCAACTGCTGGCGGCGCGCCTCGATGCTCTCGTGGGCAGCCTCCCGCTGTTCCAGGATGGCGGCCAGGAACTCATCATACTCACCGAACTGGCTTTCCAGTTCCTGAAGCTGATCCAGCATCCGGGTCATCAGGCCATCGCAGGCGTCCGGTTCTGTCAGCGCCCCGACACCGTTGGACAGACTCTGCTCAAACAGCCGCATACGGGCCGCAAACTGCGCCTTGGCCTCCTGGCTGCCTTGCTCCTTAAGGCGAATCTCGGCCTCGGACCGCTGCTGGTTGATCCGGGCGTAGATGCCCGAGATGTTCTCGGTAATCTGGGTTTCCAGGCTCGCATTGTCGCCGGACAGGGAAGCCAGCATGCCCTGGATCATATCCAACCCGGCGGTAAGTTCGCGGTACTGTTCGACGCACTTGGCCAGTTCGTCCCTTGACGAGGCGTCGTTCACGGACTGGGCGAGATCCGCCAGGGTCTTGCGGTACCCATCCAGCGCCGCCGGCGTCGCCAGGAAGTTAAACGTACGGTCCGTCAGTCGCTGCTCGGCCTGGTCCAGTTCCTGCTCCAGTGCCTCGATGGCCGATTCGTCGATGTAACGACGATCCCGCAAGGTCCGTACGACCCCGCGATGATCACGCACCTGCTTGAGGTGCGCCACGAACTGGTCGGGGGTTTTCCAGCTGTCAGGCTTGAGGCTCCGCAACAGCTTTCCCTGGACTTCACCCGCTTCGCTGACGGCCATAGCGGTCTGGCTGCGAATGCTCTGGACTTTTTCGTACTCGTCCAGCATCAGCTCGGCGGTCTTTCGTACCTGGGCCAACTGACCGGCAAGGTCATTGCCCTGCACCTCGTCACCAAGCTCTCCGATCCAGTAGAACTGATTGAGTACCCGGTCGGACGTCCGGATCAGTGTGGTGTAGTGCTGTTCGGAAGCCGTCGACTTTTCCACCAGAGTGACGATGGAATTAATCTCGGCGATGCCTCTGACCAGTTCCGGGTTCCCAATACGACCCATGAGGGTGTCATTACCCACGGCGTCCTGGGCGTGATAGCTCTCGGACATGAACGGCGTCGTCCAGAGCTGAAGCGGATGAACGAGGGTTGGTTCGCTGTCCGCGTTGAAAATGGCGAGATGGCCATTTTCGAACAGGGCAAAACCATGCCCGATCATCGGCGCATCAGCTTCCTTTCGGATGAGGTTGTAGCGATAGAGCACCACCTCGCCCGCATCTTCCCCGTAGAACACGTAGAGAACGTCTTCGCCGTTCGGCGAACGGATCGCACGTTCGAAACGGAGATCCACATCGGGGACGGCAAACGTCTTTAGCTCGCCGCTGGACAGGTAATAGCCGGTCGGGAAAATAAGGCCATGGTTCTCCGGCAGGGTCACGACGGATCCTCCCATGGCATCGTTACGCTCCACCAGTTTCGTGACGCGGTTGAACAGATAGTAGCGCCAATGATCTTCGCCGAATGGCAGGATGCGAACCAGAATGACCTCCCCGAGGTCCGCATACTCGAAAGTCGCATCGTCGAGTGACTGGGAGTCAGAGTCGACCGGATCAGAGAAGATGCCTTCGCCGGTTTTGGTGTTGTTTTCAACCTTGAAGGTAATGTCGCCGCGCAGGTTATCGATGAAAAGGGTATCCGCGATGTTGAGGTGCGGGGCCCGGCCCTGGACCTGATTGTCGCGCCCCGCGGTCACCCACGGGAAGCTGAACCGGCCGGGAAACACCAGATCACGCTCGCCGCGATTGTCCACATAGCGGCTGACTTCCCCATTCGCCGCCAATTCCCAACGAAAGACCCGACGATCGCTCAGTTTCTCTCCAATACGGAAGGACATCAGCAGCATGCCGCTCATGATCGCCAACTGGGACAGCGTGGCGTAGCTGTAATACTGCTGTAGTTCCCGGAAATCCGTCTGGAAGCGACGGTCTTCCAGGAAGCTGCCCTCAATGGGCGCTTCGGTCACCTCGAAACCGTCCTCGGAGTCCTTCAGACCATAGAGGCGGAAGACGTCCCCAATCGCGAGGGCTTTGCGAAGCCCAAGCTGAACATTGAACCCGAACAGCAGACGATCCCCGATGCGCACAACATCCCGCGCCACCGAGTTGTTCTCTGTCCGGATACGCCCACGCCCTAGCACCTGCATACCGGCGCTGCCAAAAAGCTCCGACCGTGTGGTGTTCAAGGATTCGACCGATGAGCGGAGCTGGCGGCCCTGTTCTTTCAGTCGCTTCTGAATGGTTTCAAAGGCGGTTCCTTCCCTGACTATGGATTCAAGCTCGCTGCGGTCCGTCGACATGGATCATCCTGGATACGAAATCGAAGAAGGGAGTGGGCCCGGTGCCGGCCGGTCAGACAGGCCGGCACACGGGTCCGAGGCGTGGATCAGGCGTTTTCGGTGGAATTCGACTTGCCGTTCAGGGCACGGTCGGAAATTCCCGCCAGAGCGGCCTGTAGTGCCGGTGACTTGTCCAGAACCCCTTGTACGGTCTTGCCATAGCCCAGGCCCTTGGCGAATTTCTCGAAGATGTCGCCATCGCCACCGATCATCTCGAACTTGGCGTCCTTCAGGGCCGCCGACATCACCTTGCCATTCTCCAGCATGCCGATGCGCTGCGCTTCGATCGTGGCCATGGTTTCTTTTTCGTGGACCTCGAGGTTCATGCGGAACTGCTCGAAGTGGCGAGCCTCTTCGGACATGTTGTCGTAGGCCTTGAGCTTCTCAACCAGACCATTGGCCTCGGCGCGGGCCATGGCTTCGCGCGCCTGGGCCTTGGCCAGCCCCATCTTCTCTTCGCCTTGGGCTTCAGTATCCAGGCGATGATCCAGTACGCGGACCTCGGCCATGCCAGCCTCTTCGTCAGCCTTGGCGGTCGCGGTTTTGACTTCCGCCTGGGCCAAGCCTTCAGCCCGCTGAGCTGTCGCACGGGCCTCCATGACCTGAGCCTGGGCAAGACCGTCGGCGGCTGCCAGTGCCTGCCGACCACGGGCCGACTTCTCGTCCGCAGCGGCTTTCTTCTCCGCCGAATCCAGATCCGACTGAGCGCGTATCACGACTTCGTCAGCTTCCAGCTTAGCCCGCTCATAGGCGGCTTCTGCAGCTTTGACCTCTTTGAGCTTGTTCTCTTCGGCATCCGCTTCCGCCGCAATCACGCTCTGCACTTTCAGGCGCTCAGCCTCGGAACGGTTACGAACATCCTTGATGTTCTCTTCTTCCTCAGCCACACCGCGCTCAACCGCAATGCGTTCGCTGGTAATGACCGCAATCTCCTTACGCTCTTCCTCCAGCGATTTCTCCATACCGATGCGCTCGATTTCCACCGCGCGTTCGCGGTTCACGTCCTCCAGTTCACGCGCCTGCTGGATACGGACCTCTTCAATCTGCACCGCACGCTCACGCGCCTTGACGGCCATTTCGGTCTGGCGACGCTTGTTCTCTTCGGCAATCTCGACTTCTTCGTCGGTTTTGATCCGTGCGGCCTCAGCTTTAGCACGCTCCTGTTGACGCACCTGCTCCGTCTCGGAAGCCTCACGGGCTTTCAGGGTTTCAATCTCGCGCTGCTGGCGAGCCTCGGCATCCGCCTGGGTACGCTCCAGTTCCAGCGACGCTTCCCGGGCCGATACATTCTTCCGCTGGATCTCAAGCTGCTGATCCCGCTCCAAGCGATTGGTTTCCACATTATGCATCGCCGTAATTTCGGTGATCCGGCGAATGCCTTCGGAATCCAGGATATTGTTCGGATCCAGCGCGCTCTTCGGCGTTTGCTCCAGGTAGTCGATGGCCACGTCTTCCAGGATATAGCCGTTAAGATCCTCGCCAATGGTCTCGACGATGGCATCCCGAAACCGCTGCCGCTCCTCAAAGAGCTGCATGAATTCCATCTTCTTACCGACGGTTTTTAATGCTTCGCTGAACTTCGCGTTGAACAGCTCATTGACTGCCGTACGGTCCGAGGCGCGCCCCACTCCCACCGATTTGGCAACCCGGAGGACATCTTCCGCTGTCTCATTCACCCGCAGGTAGAAGGCAACGGTGATGTCCGCTCGCAGGTTGTCCTTACAAATCAGGCCTTCATTGCCGGTCCGGTTCAGCTCCAACGTAATCACGGAAATTTTCATGGTTTCCGAGCGGTGGATGACTGGCAGCACCATCGCGCCGGTAAAGTACACCTTCGGTGTGGCGGACAGGTCGTTGACGATTAGCGCCTCTCCCTGATCCACCTTTCGATAGAACGCCTTGAACAGCGTCAAAATCGCCAGTAGCACGACCACCAGTATCCCGGCAGATACCAGCACCGGCATGATCCAAGACAAGTCCATATCCACGATTCTCTCCTGAGTTGCTGGGCAAGTTAACCGGCGTCGCCGGTTTGAAAATCAACCTCTGGGACCACCCAGTAGGCTTGCTGGTCAGGCAGGTATTCCACCAGAACCGCACGTTCGCGACGACCGAATCGAGCATCGCTTCGAATCTGAAGAATGAGGTGGGCGCCATCACGAACGACTTCAGCACGCCCTCGCCCCTTTTTCGAATTGAAGGCCAGGACCACGCAGGGTGCTCCAACCAGCTGCTTTTGCTGTGGGCGGCGATAAGCCCGTCGAAACAGAGGTCGCAGGGGGCGGACGAGCACGGCCGTAATCAGGAGGCTGATCACCAGGGCAATAGAAATGACGATCACACCGAACAGGATGTGCGGCCAACCATCACCAACGACCGGCCCGAGGAACAGGTCACAGAAATAGGTAAACAACCAGCAGACGAGAAACAACACGGTCAGAACAAGTGGCAGGGGGACGCCCTGAAGTCCCAGAGTAACCATCAGCCCCCCCAGGTCGACCGAACCATCAACATCCGCGTCGACCGTATCGATATCGAGCAACCCCACCATCGAAATAAGCCAGTAGGCGACCGCCACAATCAGAAGAACAGTAAAAATCGCAGTCGGGAAGGAAAAAGTGATTGAAAGAAAGGCTTCCATGTTTTCTTGGCGTCCCTGGCTCTGGCGACGACAGCTTCGCTCCTTCCTGAAGCGGTCGCGACACACAAACACGACATAATCTGTCACGGTGGAGACGTTATACCGCAACAAAATATTTTATTGCAAGAAATTAATTTTAAGGTATAGACTCAGCTTTGTGACATTTTATGTCATTCAGTTACAACCGCGATTTGGCATGCTTCAGCCGGAGCCGCAGTTGTACGAGCCACGGAAAAAGGAGCTTAATGTGGACACCCAATCCCTCATTCTTGCCCTGGGCGAAGCCTCCCATGCGGGGCGGACTTTCAACGTCATGCTCGTTGCCGGGGAAGAGCCCGTGCTGCAAATTGTCGTTTCCGGTGCTGAAGAGACACCTGTCTACCTCACAATCACCGACACCCAGATACTGTGCCTTGTCTACCTCTTCGAAGAGCGTGAAATTCGCAGTGGCCAGCTGGCCGACCTGCACGAGAACATGCTGCGACTGAGCGTGCCCATGCCCCTCAGCTCTCTCGGCAAGGTCGACCAGCACTACGTCGTTTACGGCGCGCTGACACCAACCTCGAGTGAAGCCGAGGTGATGCAGGAGTTGGTCACCCTCGCCGACAATGCAATTGACCTGTTACAGACATTTGAAGACTTTCTGGACTGATCAGGGGACGATGACATGAAAGCCGTACTCAAGAAATTGCTGACCGCCGTTCGCGGAAGCGTCAACGAAGTGGGCGAGGCTGTTGTGGACAGCCAGGGTAGCCGCATCCTGGAGCAGGAACTGCGAGACGGTGAGCACGAGCTCAAGCAGGCAAAACAGGAACTCGCCGCCCTGATGGCTGAAGCCGCCTCCCTGTCACGTCAGATCGATACGGAACAGACCAACTCCGAAAGACGGGAAGAAGACGCCCGCAAGGCCCTCTCAGCCGGCCAGGAGGCACTTGCACGGGAAGTGGCCGAACGTATCGTCGGCCACGAGCAGCGCAAGCAAGAACTCACTAAAGCCCACAGCCTGCTTAGAGAGCGCATCAACGGTTTGAAAGAACGCGTTAAGCGAGCTGAAAAGCAATTGGGCGAATATCGGCGAGAGCTGCAGGTCGTTAAGACCAATGAGCGGGTGCTTCGGACAACGGCCCAAATCGATACCAACATCAACAGCAACCAATCCTCCCTCAGCACCGCCAAGGAAACGCTTGAACGCATTCGTGAGAGGCAGGCCCGCGAGGAAGACCGGCAATCCGCCCGGAGTCAGCTGGAAAAAGAAATGACTGGCGAAGATCTGGACGAAAAACTGCAGGCCGCCGGGATCGATGGCGGCAACGAAGCTGTCGACAACGTGCTGGCACGTCTGAAGCAATCTCAATAACCTGTTATCGCTCTACTTCTATCCGGCTGCCTCTGCAGCCGGTGCTTTCCCTTCGGAGTCAAGATGAAGAAGCAATCCGACTGGTCGCGTGAATATAAAGCCGTCAGGGCTGTCCAAATGGCCTTTGACCTTTCCAGCGATATCCAGCGGGCCTTCAGGGTTGCTGCCGTCATGCAGGACCTCAACCCGTCGGACATGGTTCGCAAGGTGCTTGGCCTGTCCTACCGCAAAAAACGCGCCAGACCCCGCCTGACCGTTACGCTGCATGAAGACGATTTCGTCGCTTTGGCAGAAAGGTACGACCTGTCTCCGGAAGACCGCGCGGCGATTCGCGAGAGAGTTTCCAAAGAATTGGGCACGTTTGCCAAAACCTTCCTTCCGGATCATGGGGATTAACCCGTCTTCCCGGGCTCAGGATCTTCGGGTAAATTCCCCAACACCTGATCGCGATCCGAGGTTGCTGTCCCTGACAGCACGGCCATGGTTTTGAACGGACGACGCCATCACGAATGGACAGCCAGGTCGGCATCACGCCCGCGCAATGGGGACACATTCCCGGTAACCGAAAAGACGGCTCAATTTGACAAGGATAGTCTGTTTCTATGGGACCAAGTAACTGCCCCTCTTTTTCTTCGATCGGACAGAAACTCGCCGCCAAGAGCAACGCCCTGTTACGACAGGCTCTGCTGCTATCCCTGCTTCTGCAGGGTGCGCCCGCCTCGGCGGAAACGGCCTTATTCACGCTCGCACGCAATGGTGACGTCGAGGGCCTGAAGGCTTTGGTTCATGAGGGACTGCCTCTACCCAAAGTCGGCGCCGATGCCAGTCGGCTGGTCTCCGCAGCCGTCGACTCAGGTCACATTGACGTCCTTGAGTTGTTATCCGAAGAAGGGGTCGCCCTGAACGAGTTCGATGGAACAGGCTGGTCGCCTCTTTTCCATGCCGTCGCCTCGAACAGGACCGATGCCATCCGGTGGTTCCAGGCACAGGGAATGAACCTCAATGCCAGGCCGCCATCGGCTACCCACAGCGTCTTGCAGATTGCAATCAATTATGCCGAACCGGCCACCACCGAGTTACTGCTGACACTCGGCGCCAACCCCCTTGATCATGGAACTGAGGGCACAGCATTTCTGTCAGCCAAAGACAAGCTGCTACACCAGATCAAACTGGTCGAGTACTGGAAGGCCCAAGGCAACTGGACGCCCCCGCCCGTGCTCGGCTTGACAAACTGGCTCGCCTATACGGGGAACCTGTCCCCGCTGACGAATGAGGCGTTGCGCACCAATTTGCAGACGAAGAACTGTAATGCGCTGCACTGGGCGCTCATTGGTAAACAGACCCAAGCCGTCATAAAGCTGCTCTCGCTCAACGTAGACGAAGCCGCGACTCGTTCCTGCCAGGAGTGGTGGACACCACTAAGGCTGGCCGCTCGAGGTAACGACGCTCAGACTGTAAAAGCCCTGCTGGATGCCGGCGCCGAAATAGATGGCACAGTCCTGGCCAACGGCTTTCACCACGGTCAACACGATGCAAATGCCCTTCTGTTGGCTCGCGCCAACCCGCAACAGTCATGGCAGTTCAGAACCTACGATAAAGCCGTCTGGCTGCTTGATGCAGGACAGCCCGACATCGTCAGGGCAGCCATTCAGCGCGGCTACTTCGATCCGTCCGAGGTTGCTCGTGCGGCCGTCAACAGCCATCACCTAAAGTTATTGGATTGGCTTCACGCCCAAGGTGTTCCCTTATCCAAATTTTTTAAGTACGCCGCGGATGCCGGCAACCAAGAGGCTGGCGAGTGGGCCATCCAGCAGGGTCTATCCGTTTCCGAAACCGGCGAATACGGAACCACTCCCTTTGAAGAGGCCGCGCAGGAAGGCAACGTTGAACTGGCCAAGCAGGTTTGGCCCGGCAAGGAAATCGCATCACGACATGCCGCTGTTCTGAAGGCCGCTGCGGAAATGCCAGCCTGGAACCAGACAACGCTGGACTTGGCGAAATCCTACGGAGCAAAGAAAGATCCGCTACTGTGTGCAGCCCTTTTTGCAGGTAATACGTCTCTGGCTGTGGATCTTCTTGAATTGGGAGCCAACGTGAACACCCCCCTCTGCTCGGCTCCCGCCCTAGCGATCACTCATTCTAATCCAGATCTTCTGAAAACAATGATCGAGGCCGGCGCCCCCCTGGCCCCGGGCGGTTACAGCCTGCTTGCCAAGGCTGTCGAAAAGGGGGATTCCGAGGTTGCCAGGATCCTACTTGAGAACGGAGCCCTCCCGGAAGGCGGTCCCCGGGATTATGAGAGCCCCCTGTCGACTGCGGTGGAACATGCCGATATTCGCACGGTCCGGCTGCTGTTAAAGCATGGAGCGTCGCCCTCCAGAATCGGCCATTCGGCGGACCGCTCACCTCTACTCATCTCGGAAAGAGAGGATTTCCAGTTTATACACGATGTTCTTGCCTCGGCATCGGGGACATCGGCTGATAACAACGGAACGCAACCGTCCCTTAAAAGGGACAGTGAGACCAAGTCAGGCGCTATGCGATTTCGAGCGGCAGCCGCCCAAGGCGACCTCAATCAAGTTCAGTCATTCATCGGTGATCCTGTTTCGCTGGATTCCACCGATGAGCTTGGCAATACCGCGTTGATGCTCGCTGCCAAGCATCAGAAAGACCCGGTTGTTGGTGCGCTGCTCAAGGCCGGTGCAGATCCGACCCTGACAAACAACAATGGCGAGACGGCGGCTCATATTGCGCTTCGTGCGGGTGATGCCGAGATCGCCTCTAAACTCGTGGTACCTGCGATCATAAAAAAGGCGGACAGTCGGGGACGGCAGATCATTCATCTCGCCGCAGCCTATGGAACACCGCAGCTGCTCGACAAAGTGATCGACATGGGCGCAAACACAGACGCAAAAGATGCGTCAGGAAAAACCGCTCTCGACATTGCGCTTCACACCAATGACAACAATGCACTGGCTTTGATTCAGCGGGGCATACACCCCCCGATACGGGCGGGCCTGCTAAGCGAGCTGTACAGGCTGGACGGCGTGAAAGCCTATCTTTCAGAGCATCGCCAGGCGGTTAGCCAGAGAAACCTGAATCAGGACCCCGTCATGGGTATGCTCGTTGCTGCCCTCGCCACCCACGACCAATCCCGTTTAGAGACCCTGATCGGGCAGAACCTGGACCTCAACAAGGGCTATATGAATCAGGGACTCCTATCCATCGCCGATCAGTACAACAACCTGAAAGCCATGCGCACGCTGCTCGAGGCCGATGTGGAGGTCAAGGTAGACGATGATCTATTCAATGGCGTGGAACCCGTTTCTGTGGCCCTACGCAATGGCGACACGGCCCTGGCCGATCGGTTGATTGACTCGATCGGCTGGTGGGATCGTGATGACTACCTGGAGGAGCACATCGAGGGCATTGCAGCTGACGCACCGGCCCTCTGGCTGGCAGGGGTGATCGACGACCTGGACATCAACGATCGTGGGCTTTTGGGAGACACCCTCCTGCACAGAGCCATCAAAGCCAACACGGATGGCACGCTGATCCAACTACTGCTCGATGCAGGCACAGACCTGGATACGACCAACAACGATGGCAAGACACCGGCAGATCTCGCTCTCGAAAACGACGCAGCGTCGACGCCGTTTGCCGTCAGAAAAGCATTGGCGCAGCTGCTCCTGAAGAGTGGCAAGATCGTCAACCCCGTCGTTGCTGGGGTCCTGGAGGGAAGCCTGCCAACGGATACCACGCCTGAAAAGATCAATGCCACCGATGAAAACACTCAAATGAGCGCGGTGGAGGCTGCGATCCTATCCGATAACGATCCAGCACTGCGGTTCCTGCTCGACCATGATGCCCGGGTCAGCAACCGAGCATTGTTTATTGCGGTGTCATCAGGCAATACAGACCGCTTCAAATCACTCCAGGGACATCTGCTCGATATTAATCCCAGAAACGCCAAAGGCCGCACTCCCCTGATGGTGGCTGTCATGAGTGGCGACGCCACCATGGCACGTGCGTTGTTGGCACAAGGCGCCTGGGTAGATGTTTATGATGAGGATCATTCAAGTCCTCTGTACATGGCAGTCAAAAACAACGACGAGGATATGGTGGATGTACTACTCAATGCCGGTGCTGACCCGAGTGGCGTCAGTGCACACATGAAAGCCCATACCATCCTGACTGCGGCAACTTATGCCGGAGTCCGCGTTTTAGAACGACTTCTGGATGCGGGCGCCTCGTTGGACTATACATGGGTGGACAGGAACTTGATCAAGTCGGCCTATGTGGGTGAAAACCGGGCCATCACCCATTACCTCGAGAACCATAAAGAATGGCCCGGATTTTCCCGATCGCCTTACCTTGATCGCGCCTTGTCTCAAAATAATGAGCGAGTCGTTCGCTGGCTGCTGGACAAAGGAGTCACCTTCTAGAAGCGAGAAGCGCGCAGAATCGCTGAGCATCTAGCTCGGGAGAGACTGGCCCACGGCGACCGGCCTTTCCTGTTCCATTGAACACCCGTCGCCGGTCCGTGTGCCCTCCCAACAACCGGCGCCCACAGATCAGCTCAACCAACGAACACGGTTTTGAAGTATTCGATTCGCTCAAGGATCATCTCGAGCTTACATTGCTCGATCTGCACGGTTTGCCAGGGGGACGAGGTCGTTATACCCCCGCGAAATTCGCATTCGGCGTCCTTGAATTTAAGCCAGGCTCGCTGGGCCGCACGAAATGGCTCTTCGTATTCCACGCCGGAAACGTGTGCCTGCTCGAACGCCTCTTCGGCCCTTATTCGCTTCAACGCCGCCTGGTAAGTTCGATTGAGCTCCCTGTCCGCCACTTCGATTTTCTTGCTCACACACATAGCGCCGGCCATGGCGCCTCCATTGGTGACCTTGCAGGGGTCCTGCTCTTGGGCAGACAGGCCCGTTGGAATGAGAATGGCAAGGAATGCCGCGGCAAACGGATTAACAGCGAGACTCATAGGTCGCTGGATGAAGAATGACATACCACCTCACCTGAACTGAACGGGCCGGGCACCGGAGCCCGACGAGCATTGATTTCCAAACATCTGGATTCAAACATCATAGGACAGGCGAACAACTGGGTATGGAAAAACCGGAAGACGGGTAAGCCAGAGCGGCATAGGTGATTCCGAGCGTATGCCCAGAGCCGCCTGCTGTCGTTCATCATGCATCCTCTCCCTGAAGAAGCCTGGAACCCTGCCATTGAAGGCGGATAGTCTATCGAGACGCGTCCATTTTATACAGTCCGTGTCGTCCGTATTTCAGTTCAGCCGCAGAACCGGTAAAGTTTTGCAATCGTCCGGCATTACCGGATCGGACAACCTCGTTGAAGCCCTCCAGGAAAGGAACATCGTGCAACGCAACAGGATGCAACCTCGCCATAATTGGTGTTCACGGGCCAAGGAGCTCGGATTCCATTTCCATACGATAGACGGCGAACCCTATTGGGACGAATCCGCCTGCTACCGCTTCACCCTGCAGCAGATTGAACGGGATATCGAAGACCCAACCGCCGAGATTCATGGCATGTGCCTGGAACTGGTCGATGAGGTCGTCAAAAGCGATAGGCTCATGAGAAAGCTTGCCCTGCCGGAAGCCCACTGGGATCTGATCCGAACCAGCTGGCGCGATGGCGAACCCAGTCTCTACGGCCGGATCGACCTGGCCTATGACGGCGTTAATCCAGCCAAGCTCTACGAATACAACGCCGACACGCCAACATCGCTTTATGAAACCGGCTTTTTCCAGTGGATCTGGCTGGAAGAGTGTAAATCCCTGGGGCAGTTGCCACCTGAAGCGGATCAATTCAACAGCCTGCAGGAAGCCCTGATTGAGCGGTTAGCTTATCTTGGAGTCGCGGGAAAGCCCTTGCACATTGCCTGCACACGCGGACATGACGAAGACCGGGGAACCATTTCGTACCTGGCCGATTTGGCGACCCAGGCCGGGCTTTCGCCGGTGGAGCTCTATATGGACGATATCGGCCTGTCCGGTGCCGGACGCTTCGTTGACTTGGAGGACAAACCGATCGATCAGCTGTTCAAGCTGTACCCTTGGGAATGGATCTGGGAAGAGGCATTCGCGACATCGATCGCCACGGCGGGCACCCAGTTCATAGAGCCGCCCTGGAAAGCGATTCTCTCCAATAAAGGCATCCTTCCCTTGTTATGGGAGCGCCATCGCGGGCATCCGAATCTCCTGCCCGCCTGGTTCACCACAGACGAGATGGGCACCCGCCAGCAAGCAACACGATGGGTGAGAAAGCCCTTCTTTTCCCGGGAAGGTGCCAACATACAGGTGGAAACACCCCAGGGCGTGGAGACTTCCGTCGAGGGCCCCTACGATTCGGGACCGCACATTTTTCAAGCGTGGCACCCACCCACACAGTTTGCCGGCCATTTTACGCTGATTGGAAGCTGGCTCGTTGGCAGGGACGCCGTTGGTATGAGCATCCGCGAGGACGATACAGCCATTACCCGCGACAGTTCACGCTTTGTGCCACACTGTATTATCGGGTGACCCCTTCGGTTTCCGGAAGCCGGGAAAGCGCCGACGCCAACCCGGTTTCCAACCAGTAAGCCACCAGGCGTGAGAGGCCCCAACCCACCAGCAGGGACAGGTTGGCGAGCAAATACCCCACGAATTGACCCGTTGCGAACAGGCCCGGCAAAAGAAAAAGCTGAAGGAAGCCAATAGCCCACCAACCGCCGCCGTCGCCAAAAAGATCTGTAAACTGCTGCTTTAACGTTCTTGGTTTCCACCGCGAAGCCTTCGCAGCCAGATCCTCTTCCGTCATGACGGACAGCACCGCCGTGCCAATCGATGAATGATGATCAAGGGAGTTGGCGGTCACGTCGTCGTTGATTTCGGTTCCCGTCATGGCTCCCACCTCTTCCTGGCTAGGCAAGGCAGAATACGTACTGGAGTTGAGGTGCCAGAGTGTTCGCTCCCTGACATTAAACCTATAGACATGGGCGTAGATACCTGTCCATCGGGTCCATAGAACGAGCCCGAACCAGATGACGGCCATGACGGCGAGGGACAACAACAGGTTACCGACAGGCAGTATGGAGGCCCACAACAGGTAATTGAACGCGATGATCATCGAGGCAATGATGGGACAGGCCAGCAGTATCCAATAGTAGCTTGCGAAGCACTTTCCCAGGTACCAATATTCGCCAGTTTCCGGCGCATGGGCAAAGTACGCCATCTTTTTCGCTTGCTCTTTCGCAATATCCCGGACGTTTGCCCGTTGATCTTCCGCCTTTATCTCGACCGGACGCTGATCGACGATGATCAAATTGTCGGGCGGAACCTGGCGTGCCGACCGCGCCTTCGACCCCGAACCGGATGCCTTCCCATCCATGAGGCTGCCTCCTTCATTTGAGTCTGACAAAGCGAACCTCCATGGACGCGTCCTTCAGGAGTGTTTCATCGAGATATTGCCGTTCCGGCGCCCCAGCGGGCAGTGCAACGATAGCGTGGTGGCCACTGGGGTTCGAGAAATGTTCCAGCAAAAGCGTTGTGATCGGTGCTCGCTCTTTATCTTCGTAGCGCTGCCAGCGAAGCTTGGCAATACCTTGAGCGACAGGGGGCAACGGAAGTTCAGAGAAGGCCTTGCGAAACGCATACATACCCGCCATACCGCCGCTTTCAACCAACATGTCGCCGGATGACATCAACGCGGTCAATCGATCAAAGAGACACCCCATTATCCCGTGGCCCTGGCCATGTAGGTTCGCGCTGTTGCCCCAAAGCCGCCCCGCTGCGCCGACAACCCGGAAAGAGGCGTTGTGCGCCCGGCGACCATTGACGTGGACCGGCGCAAGGCCCCCTTAACATTCGACCGCCCCACATAGCCGCCGCCTGCCGTAAAGAAGTGCCAGCCGTATGAGGAATAATAATGACCATTACCGGAATCCGACGACGACTCCAGTGCCTCGTCGGACATCCCGTACACCGGCTGCAAGTCATCCTCACTCACTTGGGCCAGGGTCAGTGTTTCCCCATCAGCCAAACGCTTCAGAACCGCGGTATCGACCAGCAGGCCAGCCATTTCTGGGTGCGCCACGCCCTCTCCGTCCCACTCACATCCGGAAAAGCTGTCTGCAGGGCACCAACTCCCGTCGCAACTCTTCCGATCGACAAAGTGTCCAAAGTCGGACTCGCATGCTTCCATCTTCTTGTATTGAGGAGATACGGCCTTATGCCGGCTTCGTGCCTCTGCCCACAAAGCCTGGCACACGTCAGGCTTCAGATCCGTTTGTTCACTGCAATCAGCTACACTGCGTAATACACGGAACTCTGAATAAAGCGGATCCCAATTGAAAATGACAAAAGGCGTCGCCCCCATCAAAACCAGAGCGAGTTGGCTGGCTCTTTTTTGCCGACGCGACGTCGAAACAAGCGTTGAATGCTCATTCTTGGAAGGTGTCATGAACGTCCCTGTTCAATCTGGAAATCAGGTGGCAATTTATTGATCGACCCGCCATAAGTCAATGCGGCATTAAACTGACTTCCATGACGATACATCAAGCGCTAAACTGTCGCGCTCTAGATGCGCCCAGGAAGGGCCGCCAAGATTTCTCTGCCAAGGATTGCGTATGTCTTACTCCTCCAAACAGCTGACACCGTCAGACTGCCCCTACGAAATAGACCGGGTCGACGTCGTCAAGACGTATCAAAGTCAGAAGAGCGCCTCAGCGGTCATCGCGGCCATCGGCTACATTGTTCTCGCCATCGGCGGCCTGACGCTACTCCTCGGTCCTGATTCGGTACGGGTCAGCTATTCCGGACCGACCTTTTCCCAGTTCATTCTTCTGTATCCAGGCCCGATCACCTCCGTCGGCTTCCTGATTGTCTTCATAAGCTCTCACATCGGTGCCGACGGCCCATCAAAAGTGGAAAACCACATCAAAGAGCACTATGTGCTCTGCGATGAAGACGGGAATACGGCAACGGATGCCATCCTCGCCGGCGAGATGCGCCCCGATGGCGGCCTCATCCTACATCGTATCCCCCTGACTGATACAGCGCCTCAAACCGAAGATCCCTCCGGGGCGGAAGCAGAAACCACGAAACCGTCGTAGCCGTCTCGAACCTGGGTGCAAGAAAGACCTTTGCAGTGGCTATAACGTTTCGCACTCTGGTTTTCAAATCAGGAAATCGCTTCAATTTTCAGTTAAAACAGCCTCATAGCTCGTGTATACAAGCTTGCCAGCGAAGGTAAGGAATGATGCCAGAATCAGCTCAGAACGATGACTCACCAGACCACACAAACGGTGCAGACGCGCCCAGCGGCTACCGAATGGTTTCCCACGGCGCCCCTGGTGGACGCATTGATCGCTCTGTATCTTACTCTTGGAGTATTCCAATACCGTTCCTGAAGCAGCGACTTGATCCAGACGAGAACGGCAACAGCCTCTATCAGGGGGAAGGAGAGCTCAGCTCCCAGACAAGGTCTTCCGATTTCAACTACGTCGTTTCGCTGCTACTGCTGTTATTGCCCGGGATCGTCTATGTCTTCTCGATGGGCGAATATACAAACCCCAACCTTTGGTTCGGCACCTTTATCGGCTCTATTTTCCTTGTGAAATCGCTCAGAAACAGCCTGGGCTTGCACCGGTTCGGCGCTACCCGACTTAGACTGGAAGCCGCCCCCGTCATTGGAAAGAAACTTTCTGGTCGCATTGCATTCGTGAGGGATCTCCCAAAGAACCAGCCGATCAAACTCAAGCTCATCTGTTACGAGGGCGTCAAACGCAACACCACCTCTGGCTCAAGAACGGATTATGTCGAGTACTGGCGTGCCGATTACAGCACCCGCCTCCAGAACGACCAGAGCAAGCAGGCATTCTTCTTCAGCTTTGACGTCCCTGCCGACCTCCCTCCCAACGACATGTTTGAATTTCGCTGGTCGCTTGAACTTGAGGGACAGGTTGGAAGGCACAGGCTGGCCCGAACGTGGAGCGTCCCGATGGAGCTTCCACTGGAGGCCAGCGATCATGCCCCAATCGCAGAGGATCGGCAGCGAACTTAGACTACGCAATGGGGAAACCACCTCTCAATCCCTGTGGTTGTTTGTTCCATTTCCTTGATGAACGTTCCGACTATACAACGACGACTCCCCAGCTAGTAGCTCGCGTAAACCGTCTTCTCAGCCATGATGTTCGGCCGGCTCAGGGTGCGCAGTGCGTGGACTCGATAGTGCATCTCGCGCTCGCAGGCCTTGAACGTGTCGTCGTCCATATCGCGCCAATAGCGTTCCGGGCGGTTGGTTTGCCGGTCGTGCTCGGCCGTGACCGGGTCCAGGTGGCGGCAGGCTTCCCAGATCGGGATATCGGGCAAGGGCTGGGTCACGTCCATGTAGTTCTGGACGAAGTCCCAAAGGGCGTAGCAGGGCTCAGGCATACTGGTCGCTCCACCGACAGCCCCCACACCTGCTTCACACTTGCTGTAACGATGGAACAAATGGAGACGGTTCAGAATCCCGGCCCGGTCACCACGGGTACTGACCCAGGCGTCAAATTCCACAAAGGGGGCTTTAAAAACCTCAGGCTTGCCACGGGGAATAAATGGAAATTTTGGAGGGTAGGACCACACGGTGACCATGCCGGTGCGGCGTTTCAGCTCCCATAGAGGGCCTTTTCCTGCCTTCAAAAACCAGCCTAAACACAGCTTACCTAAAACCCAAGAACTAACCCAAACTCCAATTGGAACTCCAAACATTAAAGCATTTGAGCGCCAGTCATCGTATATTAGACTATGCCAGTAATCACTTTTGGATGTAAGAAATGATCCTATAATAAAACCCAAAATCATTAGAGGACCAAAAATAATAATAATAAATCTGGAAATGATTTCAGTTAAATTTAATATCTGAAATCGCTTGGCCAAAGGCGCATATCGAAAGCATTCATGATCCATTTTTCCCTGGTAACCAGTCCCTTCTAACGGATCTCCATGTTTTTCATGTCGACGAAGTAAACCCGGTGAAGCTTGAGAAAAAATGGTCAAAGGGATAACTGTTTCGGTGTATCCCCATGGCAAACGTGCAGTGCCGACGCGCCCCAAAGCTGATTGGTTATAATCCTCCCGCTGTGAAGGTTGCTCTGGTATGCACTCTGGCCGGTATGCTGTTTCCGCGTAATGAACAGCGGCTTGGTTCTGCTTCTCGAAAACACTACCCACGTTGAACCACCTTTTCATCGAACCAGAAATCTTTACCCGTTTCCGAAAAATCCGGCGTTGTATGCTCTGGATCCGCCTTATCATATGTCAACGGATCGTCTGGTGGCGGTGCCGGGAACACCACATCACGCCCCTCGTCCTGAACATGAATCTGAGCCCTTACGCTCCACGCATAGGTATACAAGTTTGTTCGCGTGCCTCCGAACCGGCTTTTCTTTTCAGCTCTGGGTCTGCCTGAGACCTAAGGGGTCTACCTTTCTGCGGTGATGTCAGTGTTTGAACCATGGCCGCTTCGCGCAGGTTTGGCACACTCTGCTCCATCTTGTCTTCGAGACTGTCCCACGGGAATTCAGCGATCTTTGTCATGTGCTCGGCGCTGTCCACCGGGTCCAGCTTGCGCACTACGCCAGACAGCTCGGAAAAGGTCCCGCGTCCCATCCACGGCTCGCCATCCAGAGGTACCTCCGGAAAATCCCGGGTAAACCAGGTCGGCGGATGAAACGCATGGCCCTGACGCGAAATCAGGTGCTCACCGTCCCAGTAGGCCCGCACACCGTCGAGCTTTTTGCTGACCCAGTAGCCTTTGAGGGCATCGCCCTTTTCGTAGACCTGGGCCAGGGTAAGTTGTGGTTTTTCGGCGTGGAGTTCAGACGCGGGGAACAGCAGGGCAAGGCCAAACAGAATTGGCAGCCAGCGCTGGTACAGCGGGGTGGGCATTTCACGGTCCTTGTGGTGAATTAAGGGTTTGCTTGTGTGTCGGATTCCCGTCCTTGGGAGGATGTCGGAAGATTTGATTACAACGGTTAGATACTCAAGCACCGAAATCAGGAGCAGATAGCCGGTCTATCGCGCAAAATATTTCTCATTCTGTTGCTAACAAACTTAGTAATAATTATTTTTCCCAAATACGGCTTCAATTTTTTCGGGCCATTTAAATTTAAACGGTGAAAATTTACCCCAAATAATAGTGGGGACCAAGAAAAGCACACTCACATAATCAACAACAAACATAAACAATGATTTATTGCGCATACTTTTAACATAAGAATCGTAGTTGGCAGCAACCAGATTTTCTCGGTCCTCTCTCACCAAACCTTCATCAAAATATCTGACTATAAAATTCCACTTTCTATATAGATGGTCTTCTTTAAAGTATGAAGAAAACCTCAATCTTTGCAGTTTTCTCTTTGGTTTCTTACCGCAAAAATAAAAATCACTTCTTAGATACAAATGAGAATAATATTGCCGATCCCACATAACACAAGAACCAAAGTACTGAAGACTATATGAAAAAGTAACCTCTAACTTTTCCCACGGAATACGATAAAAAGTTCCCCGATATCCTACGTATACGAACGCCTCTTTTCGATCAATACGGATGGGTAATGTCAGTGGAAAAAAAATCTCGTATACAAAAAACGCAACCCATAGAGGCACCACCAAAGCTACAGTGGCCATGAAGACTCCGTAATAAAATTGACCGACCATCCACATCACAAAAAGAACAAAAATCATGAATAAGTTAATCAGTGGGAGCAGCCCCCTCCTCAGAGTTAAGAAAGCGGGCCGGACATCCATGAATCGTTCATCCGCATAGGCAACAGCATGGTCCATATCTTCCGAGGAATCAGATATGCCATCCACTTTTCGAGCTGGCGGACTCGCAAGCCTGGCACCGAAAGTGCGAAACCGACGGATATCGAGTTGCTGTTCCAATTCAGTTTTTGGAAAATCACAACTCAAAGGTAAATCGCTCATCGACACTCGGTTCCTCTACATCGTTTCAATCCAGAATAATTCGGAGCCCGTTTTCAAACGTGACTTTCCGGTTATCCTTCTCACTCGGCCGTCAGTTCACTAGGGCAGAGCGCAATGTTAAGAAAACTTCGATTACTAAATCAGTAATAATCAAACTCTCCAAATATATTTTCAATTTCCTTCGGCCATCTATATTTAAACGGACTATATTTAGACCATACGATACTCGGCATAAATAATAAGAAGAGTACATTACCGAAAACACGTCGTCCCGTTTGGCCCTTCACATGCTGATTGTAAGAGTCGAAATTTGCTCCATAGAGATTCTCTTCATCCTCTTCAACAACTCCTTCGTTGTAATATCTGACAATAAAATTCCATTTTCGATACATATCTCCTTCCTTAAACCCGGAAGAAATTTTCTTGCGTTGCAAGGGCATCTTGGGAGGCTTCCCGCAGAAGTAATGCTTTTCCCGCATGAATAGGTGGGAGTAATATTGCCGCTCCCACACAACACCTGAGCCCAGATACTGCCAATTATAAGAAAAAGTCACTTCCAGCTCGTCCCAAGGAATCCGGTAGAAGGTACCCCGGTGCCCCACGTAAACAAATCCCTCCTGCCGGTCGATCCGGACCGGCAGAGTGTACGGAAACAGAAACTCAAACAGATAGGCGGCTACCCAGACTGGGCTGAAGGCGAGCAGCACCCCAAGCAGTGCCTTTGAATAGAGCAGACTAACAACCCAGCCTACCGCCAAGGCAATAATCATGAACATACTCACAATCACTGGAATGGATCTTCTAAAAGACAAGAAGGTGGTACGGATATCCATAAACCTCTCGCTGATGCAGGCGACTCCATAGTCCATCTCTTTCGAGGAATCGGACACCCCCGCCACTTTCCGAGCCGGCGGACTGGCAAGCCGCGCACCATGGGTGAGGTACCGCTTCTTTACCAGCTGTTGCTCCAGGTCCGTTTCCGGAAAATCACACCTCAAAGGCGAGTCTTTCATCGACACCCAGTTCCTCCACATCGTTGCCGTCCAGAATAATTCGGAGCCTGTCTTCACCCGTGACTTTCCGGCCATGCTTCTCATACTCGATCCGCAGTCCAATGGGGTAGAGCGCGGTGACAGGAAATTTTCAACCCGGAATCAGTAATTGTTAGCCTTCCCAAAAACCTCCTCAACCTCTTTCGGCCACTTGTACTTGAAAGGGGTAAATTTCCACCAAATCATGGTTGGCATAAATACAAGAAACAACAAGTAACTAAAAATACGCCTCCCCAATGATTTTTGGGTTATGTATTTACGGTATGTATCGTAATTAGCCATAACAAGATTGTCAGCGTCCTCCTCAACCATTCCTTCGTTATAATACCTGACAATAAAATTCCATTTCCGATACATATCCTTTTCCTTAAACCCGGAAGAGATTTTTTTACGCTGCAAGGGCATCTTGGGGGACTTCCCGCAAAAGTAATGCTTCTCCCGCATAAACAGATGGGCATAGTACTGCCGCTCCCATACAACCCCGGAGCCGAGATACTGCCAGTTGTAGGAAAAGGTCACTTCCAGTTCGTCCCAGGGAATCCGGTAAAAAGTCCCCCGGTGCCCTACGTACACAACCCCTTCCTGGCGGTCGATCCGCACGGGCAGCGTGAGCGGGAAGAAAATTTCGAACAGGTAGATGGCCGCCCAGACAGGCCCAAAAGTAACCAAGACTGCCAACGGTGCCTTTGAAAAAAACAGGCTAAGCCCCCCGCCCAATGTCAAGACAATCATCATGAACAGATTTACAATAGCCAATTGGAATCGCCTAAAGATCAAGAAAGCCGTGCGGATGTCCATGAACCGTTGGTTGATGTAGGCGACACCATACTCCATTCCTTCCGAGGAAGCCGACACCCCTGCCACTTTCCTGGCTGGCGGGCTGGCGAGTCGCGCATCATGAGTGCGGTACAGCTTCTTTTCCAACTGTTGTTCCAGATCTGTTTCCGGAAAATCACACTTCAAAGGCGAGTCTTTCATCGACACCCAGTTCCTCCACATCGTTACCGACCAGGATGATACGGAGCCCGTCTTCACCCGTGACTTTCCGGCCATCCTTCTAACTCAGTCGTCAGTTCAATAGGGCAGAACGCAGTGTCAGGAAAACCTCGATTACTGGATCAGTAATAGTTAATCTTCCCAAAAATCTCTTCAATCTCTTTCGGCCACTTGTATTTTAAGGGTGTATACTTCGACCATATTATGGTCGGAATAAGCAGAATGAGAAGAGAATACTCGACTATGCGTTTTCCTATTGAACTGGAAGCTAGATCCTTACGAAGCGAGTCAAAATTCATCCCGGCGAGATGATCGATGTCTTTTTCAACAACCCCGTCGTTGTAATACCTGACAATAAAGTTCCATTTCCGATACATATCCTCCTCCTTAAACCCGGAAAAAACCTTCTTGCGCTGCAGAGGCATCTTAGGGCGCTTCCCACAAAAGTAATGCTTTTCCCGCATGAATATGTGGGCGTAGTACTGCCGCTCCCACACTACGCCAGAGCCCAGATACTGCCAGTTGTAGGAAAAGGTCACTTCCAGCTCGTCCCAGGGAATCCTGTAGAAGGTGCCGCGGTGCCCTATGTAGACGACCCCCTCCTTAAGGTCGATCCGGACCGGCAGCGTGTACGGAAAGAAGATCTCGAACAGGTAGACGGCCACCCAGACAGGACCAAAAGCAATCAATACTCCGAGTAAAGCCTTTGAAAAGAACAAGCTAACGACCCAGCCCAACAGCAGGACAATGATCATGAACAGATTTATGATGGCTGGTATGGCCCTTCGAAGAGACAAGAAGGCAGTCCTAATGTCCATGAACCCTTCACTAATGAAAGCAACGCCTTGGTCCATATCTTCCGAAGAATCGGACACTCCCGCCACCTTTCTGGCTGGGGGGCTGGCGAGCCGTGCACCATGAGTACGGTACCGCTTCTTTTCCAGCTGTTGCTCCAGGTCCGTTTCCGGAAAATCACACCTCAAAGGCGAGTCTTTCATCGACACCCAGTTCCTCCACGTCGTTACCGTCCAGAATAATTCTGAGCCCGTTTTCACCGGTAACCTTCCGGCCATCCTTCTCGTATTCAATCAGCATTTCCAGTTGTTCCCACTTGTTGTGATTGTAGTGAGTAAACCGGTAAAGCAGACCATGGGAAGCGGACTCTTGTCTCTTTCGGTCATCGAACAAGTGGCTAATTTCATTTGAATCGTCATCTGAGAACCAGTGGGTATTCGCCTCGAACAGTTTTATAGAAACGACACATGTCCCTTCACTGTATCCCGGAAAGTACACTGCAAAGCTCGTGAACTCCGACAGGACCTTAAGCTCCCCCTGCCGGGTCGTATCCCAATACCTGGGCATGTGTTCGGTTATTCGCACTATGGGCGAAAACAGCATGTAATAGAATGCATCCAGCTCCGCTTCAAAATATTTACGAACTTTCCCGCCATCGTCCGGGGATGCGATGGTTCTGCTGTCCTCCAGCAGCTCCGTGTTCGATGGCCTGGACTGTTCATCCCAGTAGTGTCAACAACAGCGAAGTTTGACCGCTTTTTATCAGTCTAGATTGTCCGGTTTTCATCAGTTTTCAGTGTCCGGTTTTTGAGGCTCAGCGTCGTCAGAGACCTCCTGTTGTTGGCTCGTACCGGGAACAAGGCCGGCCTTCCGTTTGTCCTTTAGCCGGTAGCTCTCGCCCTTGATGTTCAGAGTCGTTGAGTGGTGCAACAGCCGATCCAGAATGGCGGTGGCAATGACCTGGTCCCAACACCTCACCCCAGTCCATAAAGCTCTTGTTCGAGGTCAGGATGGTGCTGGCTCGCTCATAGCGCCGGTTGATCAGACGGAAGAACAGGCTGACCTCCTCCCGGGTCATGGGCAGGTAACCGATCTCGTCAAGCACCAGCACCTTTGGGTAGATCAGTTGTTGAAGCTGTCGGTCCAGCCGGTTTTCCTGCCGGGCTTTGACCAGTGTGCTCACCAGGCGATCCAGGGTCATGAACAGGACGCGATGGCCCGCTTCAGCAGCCTTTACGCCTAGGGCGACGGCCAGGTGGGTTTTGCCCACACCCGGTGGCCCCAGCAGGATCACACTCTCGTTGCGCTCCACGAACCCCAGGCCGGAGAGTTCCCGCACCAGCTTGCGGTCAATGCTCGGCTGGAAGCTGAAGTCAAACTGCTCCAGGGTTTTGATCCAGGGCAGCCGGGCCTGCTTGAGGCGCGTGTCCAGGCCTTTCTGGTGGCGGCCACCCCATTCCTGGGCCAGGGCCTGTTCCAGGAACTCCCGGTAGTTCAGGTCCTTCTTGCTGGCGTGTTCGCACAGGGTATCCAGGGAGGCTTGCGGATGGTCCATTTTGAGCCGGCCTAGGAGTTGGTCCAGGTTCATTGCAGCACCTCCTCATACACCGCCAGGCTTCGGCGCTGCACGGGCATCACCTCTTGCCACAGCGGCTCGTGGTGTTCAGCGACGGTTTGCCAGCCTTGCCTGCGATCGGTCATCCGGTGACGGGCGACTTCCTGGCCCCGGAGGTCGTAGACGGTGAGTTCACCGTCCAGGCTCATGAGGATGTTGACCCGTTGACCACAACACTCGGCCGGTACGCTGTAACGTTTGCCCCGCACATCGATGTAGGCATCCCAGCCCACATGGCGGATGTCGTAATAGCGGGTATCGACGTCCGTTGCCGGACGAGGGCTGAGTTGGTGGAGCTCTTCCTCGAAGCGCTGAGCCGCAGATTGCTGGAACTGGCGTAATCTCCGCTGACGGGCATAGCTGCTCAACCACTGTTCCAGTAACTGGTTCAGGTGCGCGTAGCTGTCGAAGCTGCGATAGCGCTGGAAGAAGTGGTGCTTCACGTAGCTCACCATGCGCTCGGTCTTGCCCTTGGTCCTGGGCCGGCAGGCCCGGGCGGCGAAGCCTTAATGGTTGGCCAGTTCCAGGAAGCCGGCGTTGAAGACGATCTTGCCATCCCGGTCGTGTCGAACCACCGCGGCATTCTGGTTATCGACCAGGACGCTGGCCGGAACACCGCCAAAATCCCGGGTAAACCAGGTCGGCGGATGAAACGCATGGCCCTGGCGGGAAATCAGGTGTTCGCCGTCCCAATAGGCCCGCACACCGTCCAGCTTTTCGCTAACCCAGTAGCCTTTGAGGGCATCGCCCTTTTCGTAGACCTGGGCCAGGGTGAGTTGCGTTTTTTCGGCGTGGAGTTCAGACGCGGGGAACAGCAGGGCGAGGCCAAACAGAATTGGCAGCCAGCGCTGGTACAGCGGGGTTGGCATTTCACGGTCCTTGTGGTGAATTAAGGGTTTGCTTGCGACTTAGCGTCCCGTCCATGGGACGTCATTGAGTAACGCTATTTGCGGTGATGTCAGTGTTTAAACCATGGCCGCTTCGCGCAGGTTTGGCACACTCTGTTCCATCTTGTCTTCGAGACTGTCCCACGGGAATTCAGCGATCTTTGTCATGTGCTCGGGATACCCTTCCCGTTTCCACCAGTCCAGGTCCAGTGTGACCCAATAATCCGCAGGTCGACCCCGCTTACCGGCGGCATCATAGGCCGCGGTTGTGGGGTCGAGGGACCGGTAGGCTTCCAGGGCCGGGATATCCGGCAGGGGCTGGCTCACGTCCATGTAGCGCTGCAACTGGTCCCAGACGGCATAGAGCTCGGTCTTTCGTCCCTGCGGAACGGTAGCCACCTCCGTCTGACGCCCCCGATAACGGTGTCGAAGAACCAGCTTATAGCTCACCGGGCCATTCGGTTGGACGTGATAGGCGATATAAGGATCGAACTCGATGAAGGGGGCCTCGAAGGTTTCCTTACCCCAGTAGGTGCGGAATTTGATTTTTCCCGTCGTACGGAAAAAACCGCAACCGAGATCGCGAACCATGATCTCTGGATAGCGCTCCAAGAGCCACATGAAGGGATAACGAAAAGTAATATGAAGAATTACCAAACCAAAAAACAATATTGAAATAAGTTTCAATGTAATAAAAAAATCAGCAACGCATATGCCTATAAGAAAACTGCCTAAACAAGCGAACGAAAAAAAACCGAAAACGAACCTATCTCCAAGAGTACCGGCAAACATTAGTATAATTTCCCAGCGCGTCTTAATGAGATTGGCCGGCTTCCCTTTATGATCCCAGGGAGGGCCAGCCAAGTTCATTTCACCTTGTGCCCGATCCTGAAAATGCTTCACAACGTCTGGGCTAACGTCCCCGTCTAAACCAGCGTAACTGCCAGTAGGCAGCCGCTCGACAAAATTCAGCCCTTCCAGGGTGCGAGCAAAACCACCCGGATCACTCAGCGGGGCCTGGCGCGGCAAGGCATCGGAGCGATAGGCCGTTTCCGAGTATGAAGCCCCGCTATGTTCACTCTTCTCAGGATCAGTCAACCCCCTGATCCTCCATCATCTTTGAAATTGAATGCTCCCCCCAAAGTCGTAGAGAAACAGGCCGCAACTGCCGCTGTTCAACATCCAGATCGTCCATCATTGATCAGGCCAGGATACTACCGCGGGGCGGTTCATTGGCGGGTATCCCCCTGCCTTCAATACGAGCATCCATAATGCAGGGGCGATTCCAATTTGCGTTGAGTAGTCGCGCTCGATATTTTGATTCGTAATGCTCCCGCCAGGATTCCGGCGTGATTTTGCGCCAATGGAATGGATCACGCCCGGTACGGGCGTCCTCTTCGGCGGTTACTGGATCGCGATGACGGAAGGGCTCAAAAACCGGCACGTCCGGCAGAGGGTGACTCACGTCCATGAACTGCTGGACCATGTCCCAGTAGGCGTAGACATCTTGCGGATTCATCGCATTGGTTAGCAGTCCTTTCATCCAAAGCTGTTCCTCGCTGTAGCGATGCTGGAGGACAAGATTGTAATAGCGACTACCACGGCCGGAAGGGGAATGGACACAATAGGCATCGAACTCGATAAAGGGTGCGGTAAAAACCTCTTTCCGGTTTTTTATGCGGACCAACCCTTCGCGACGATAGAGACCTGTTGGATTTGCTCTTTGCGCTTTTTCGGAAACTTGAGCCAACAATAGCCTTCCATACTTCCCTAGGACGTATAGCGCCGCTATAACCACCTACATAATAGTGAAACTTTGAGCAATAGTATACAGCGCGGACAACCTCAATTCATCAACAAAATAAAAAATAATGCTAAAAAAAAGGGGAAATAAAGCGAGATAAAACAAAAGAACAGCGCATATATGAATCATATACAACAAAGACTGAAAACCATTTAAAAACCCTTTACCTATAGAAAAACTTTCTTCATTCCAAGGAAATCCATCCTCAGCGTCATTTTCGTTACTGAAAAGACTTGCATAGGCAAGTTGCACTTCCACCGCATTAGGTACGACTGGCGTTTGATAATGCCCCCAAGAGAGCCGCTCAAATACCTTATCCAACTTTGGATGCCCGCCGCTGGGTAAAATCGGAATATCATCGAACCGATAAGCCGTTGGCTGGTATGCCTCCATCATAAAACTCCTTTACCACTCAGGACCAGACACATGAATTGCGATGTATTGCTCTCATCGAGCAGCATCATGTGGCGACTTTGTCGAACAGAATGCCGCGCAGAGTCTGCCCCCATTTCCGACCGGCTCTTCATTCCGGACCCGCATAAAACTCGCGAACCGCGGTAATCCGGTCGACGTCAGCCCATAATATTTGTAAGTCACCGTCGCCCCGATCGCCGGAGGATCCGCACGCTGCTCATCACTGAACCCGCTACCCAGCTTGAACCGGCGGCCATCGGAACGCTCCACCACCAGTGCGCCCAGCATGCCCTCGTATTTCCCCTGCCCCGGCGAATAGCCCACCACCGTGGCCTCGGCATCCTGATACCGCTTCACCTTCAGCAAATCGTCCGAGCGACCGGCTTCATACAGGGCACCGCCACGATGTAGCATCAGCCCTTCACCGCCCTCATCAACCACCTCGTCCAGACGCGCCATCAACGCCGCCCGCGTGGTTGCCGGCGTCTGTTCGATCATAACGAGGTAGGGTGATGGCGAAGGCTTGAGCAGCGACCGCATGCGCGCCACCCGCTCCGAAAACGGGCGATCACTCCCGGGCAGATCAAAAATCTCGTAATGCACCTGCCGCCACTCGCTGTCCACCGGCTCCAGCTTGCGCACCACCCCGGACAGCTCGGAAAAGGTCCCGCGTCCCATCCACAGCTCGCCATCCAGAGGTACCTCCGGAAAATCCCGGGTAAACCAGGTCGGCGGATGAAACGCATGGCCCTGACGCGAAATCAGGTGCTCACCGTCCCAGTAGGCCCGCACACCGTCGAGTTTTTCGCTGACCCAGTAGCCTTTGAGGGCATCGCCCTTTTCGTAGACCTGGGCCAGGGTGAGTTGTGGTTTTTCGGCGTGGAGTTCGGAAGCGGGGAATAGCAGGGCGAGGCCAAACAGAATTGGCAGCCAGCGCTGGTACAGCGGGGTGGGCATTTCACGGTCCTTGTGGTGAATTAAGGGTTTGCTTGCATTTCAGTTTCCCTTCCCTGGGAAACCACTCAACGATTAACCGTGTAACGGCTAGTAGCTCGCGTAAACCGTCTTCTCGGCCATGATGTTCGGTCGGCTCAGGGTGCGCAGTGCGTGGACTCGATAGTGCATCTCGCGCTCACAGGCCTTGAAGGTGTCGTCGTCCATATCGCGCCAGTAGCGTTCCGGGCGATTGGTTTGCCGGTCGTTCTCTGCTGTGACCGGGTCCAGGTGGCCGTAGGCTTCCCAGATCGGGATATCGGGCAAGGGCTGGGTCAAATCCATGTAGTTTTGTACGAAGTCCCAAAGGGCGTAGCAGGGTTCTGCTAACCTGCCCTTTACCCTTTGCAGTAAAAGCTCATGACCTAACTGCTCGTGTAAACCACCTTTCCGGCCATGATATTGTCCCGGCTCTGCATGCTCATCATTCGCACATTGAGGCTCATTTCGTTTTCGCACGCCTTGAATGTCTCATCGTCCATATCACGCCAATAACGTTCAGGGCGATTGGTTCGACGGTCGTATTCGACAGTCACCGGGTCCTTGTGGCGATGGGGTTCCAACACGGGGATATCGGGCAGTGGCCGAGTGACGTCCATATAGTTCTGGATAAAATCCCACATCGCATAACAGGACTCTGGCATGCTGTGATCGCCGGTAGCCGCTCCGATGTCGACCTCGCATGGGCTATACCGATGAAAGAGCCGCAGTCGATTCAAAGCGCCGTAGCGGTCGGCTCGGGCACTGACCCAGGCATCGAACTCTATAAACGGGAACTGCTTGGTCTCTGGTTTGCCGCGAGGAATAAACGGGATTTTAAATGGATATTTCCAGACGGTTACCATGCCCGTGCGTCGATTGAACTCCCATATCGGGCCTTTTCCGGATTTCAGAATCCAGCCGAGACAGTACTTGATCAGCAAGTCCGATACCAACCAGATTCCTCCAGGAATCCCAAGCAGACACGCGAAAAAAAACCAGTGATTGATGATATCTTGCCAGTAAGCATCGTTCGAAGTTGCAGACCAAGCTAATAGCAACGTAACGATCGTAAGTGGAACCAAAATTTTAACAGCAAGCTTAGATAGACCCTCCATCAAATCCAGTATCTGAACCCTTTTCGCTAACGGCGCAAAGCGAAAGCACTCATGATCCATTTCCCCTTGATCATCAATATTGTCCAACAGACTGCCATGTCGCTCAATTTCACGCAGAGCCTTTGGGGTAGCGACTGAGAAGACTCGGTCAGGGACGACGTTGTCGGCATGTCCCCACGGCAACCGGGCTGACGCCATGCGCTTTAAAGCCGACTGATTGGGATCCAAGAGTTGCGGTCGCTGCTTTGGTAGCTTTTCCGGATGGTAGGCTGCATTCCCATAATAAAGACCATCCCCACCTGTCATTGCCGGCGCATCATCCATCTTGATTAACCTGTTCATCGAACCAAAAGTCTTTATCTGTTTCTGAAAAATCTGGCGTTGTATGCTCCGGATCAGCCTTATCATATGTCAACGGATCGTCCGGTGGCGGTGCCGGGAACACCACATCACGCCCATCGTCCTGAACATGAATCTGAGCCCTTACGCTCCACGCATAGGTATACAAGTTTGTTCGCGTGCCTCCGAACCAGCTTTTCTTTTCAACTCTATGAGGCTTGGGAGTCTTTAAATAAACCAACCATCCGTTATCTATCTTCTCCCTGAACAAGGCGTACTTTTTCAATTCTTCGCCCTCAATAAGGCGTTGTCCTGGCGGCAACTCAAACCGACCTCTCCCAGTTTTTTCAGAAGGGCTGGATTCAACGTGCGCATCAACTTTTTCTACAAGACGCAAGTAAGCATCCAATCTTTTCTTCTCTGAATCCTCGAACAAACCGGGAATGGGACTCTCAATCCGTAGGCAGGAATCGGCTTCAAGTTGCGCTTCCAGCAGCTTGCCTTCGCTCTCAATGGTGCCCTTAAGCACCTCGGCTCGTTTCTGGTTGGACTCCCAAGAGATTCGCACGCCCATTAACAGGCTAATCAACCGGTAGTACGACTCGTCAGGGTCTTTAAGAAAAGACAGCTCCGTTGAATCGCCAAACGGCCCCTGACTCATCCAGGTCTCTATGGGGTCTTCGCTGAACCACCAAACGCCAAGTGCTCCAGCAATGGATAGAGCAATGCCGATCGCCATCCACCCTAAGGGGCCGATAAACAGAAGAGTGGCCCCAACACTACTGATGGCCATCGCAAAACTGCCTGCTGCAAGCAAACTGTAACCAATGCCAACCCCTGTGTTCCCCATATCAAAAGCATGGAAGGCGTCGGACAGAAATATAAAACCGGTAGCCAAAGCACCTGCTGCACCAAGCGCCGCTCTCATCACAACCGGTCCGCCTGCCAACCTCGCTAGTAATAAGCCTATTCGACCGCTAACCTCCTTATCCAGCTTCGCAGACATCGCAGTAACTAATCGACTCGTTCGGCCAAGCTGTTTGGGTATCGCATTCTGAAATCGCTCTGCGAGTATACTTGCGGTAAGAGTTAAATCGTATGCAGCACTTCCTAGCCCCCCGAAAGCTCTTATTACGCCTCGCTTCCTTTCTAGGGCGTCGTAACTGCTATAGTTGGCAGAAAAATTATAAACTTCTACCAACATCACAAACGCAGGTAAAACAGGCGTGTTCAAAGAGCGATATGCCACCCCACCCTTCGTCTCGGCAATGACCTTTTGAGGGGCATCTACATCCTCCCGCAGCGACCCCATGCGTGATGTAAGCTCCTTGAACTTTTTATTTGCCTCATCAAGTTGTTCAGTTGCAGTTTGAAGACGCTGCCGAGCGTTGGTACCAGCGTGCCCCCCTTCAACGAAAGCCTTCTTGGCCGCCTCTGCTTGCTTCTCTGCCGCGATGACCGCACTTTCCTTGCTGCTGAGTTCGAGCAGAGCCTTTGCCGCCTTGGCGCTCTTCGGTAAAACCAGAAGCCGCGCTTCTTCTGGCGCTTCCGAGTCAATGCCTTGGGCGTTTGCCCGTCTTCTATTTGTCGATGCGACGGACGTTCGTTCTTCGGTGCTTTCATCAAAGATGTCACCAAAAACCCGAACACCTTGATTGGTGTTCGATTCATCGCCCAAATCATCCAGCCAGCCGATCACGTAGTAATCACTTTGTAGAGCTTTGGACAGACGCTCAAAAGTCATTTCACCCCAAAAATTGGGGAGTGAAGCTCGAATTTGTTGGAGAGACGCCGCGTACAAACGCATCTTTGCGGTTACAGCCTTGCTATTGATCTCATTCAGTTGTCTTGCCTTTACTTGCCTGGCTTGCTGCAAGTTCCTTTTTTTTTCGCCAAGCTCTTCATACAGTTCATCCACTCTTGCGACGGTATTCCGGGCGGCCGCTCTTTGTTTTCTGAGGTTCCCTCGCTCGTCATTGACTTCGTTCAGCTGCTTGTCGAGATCGACCAACTCCTGGCGCTTCTTCTTGAACTCAGGGTCATCGGTCAGCTTTTTCTCAGCGTCATGAATGGCTGACCAAAGCTCGCCGTGGATATTCATCAGAATCCCACTACCGGCCCGCACGTAAAATGCCAGCATCGACGTAAAAACGCCCTCATGTGCGGCCGCAACGAGTTCGAGACCGTGAAATGTTTGGACGTCTTCAACTTTGGGCAAGTCCGCATTCTCCAGCTTCGCCAGTTCGGTCCCGCGAAACAGACCGCTGCCATCGTTTTCTTCCGGCTCATCTGGCACAACGTAAGGGGATTCGAGCGTTTCGGGAGTTGCCTTGGGGAAAAGAATGCTAAAGAGCGAAGCACTGTTCTCGCCCCGACAAAAGCCTCGAAACCATTGCTTTGCATCGTTTTCTGAGGTGTCGCCTTTGTGCAGGTTCAGTGCATCGGCTTCGCGAGAGTCTTTTACCAGATCCTTCATGATACCGCTGACGAACTGAAACGCTCCGGCGTAGTCGAAACCATCGCACGTAAACATATCGGTCAACGCGCTTTGTATTCCAATATTGTTAACGGCGACCAGTAAGTCACGCTGGAGATGCTCAAAATACCGTTGCGCCATCGTCCGTTCAGAGTTCGCAACCGAACGATCAATTTCATTGCGGCCCGTCGAAGATAGCTCTGAAATAAACTTGTGGAGAGGGTTTGGCTTACCATCGAAGTCGGAAGGCACGATGGTGGAATGGACAAGAAATGCCGAATCGAAATAGGGCCGACATTTGGCCCTTCTTACCGCCGCACTGTTGAACCAGTCAGCTATCAACTTTCGCTGGGTAAGATAGCGTAGACGATAAATGCCATCGTCTACCGAGATGCATCCAATGCCTCGATCCCGTGCATCCTGCAAAGCGTCAGGAACACACTGACCGCCTGATTCCCAGAGTGAGGGCTCCGAAGACCCGGCGTTATCGCTCTGATCCTCTTGCCTTGCTTCCTCTGCGTTGTCGTTGCTGCTTTCCAGTTCTTCCAAGGTTCTTTCAAGGCAAAGCGATAAAGCGCCCATTTCCGGACGCTCGTCCTCGTATATCTCGTCCTCGAGCTCTTGGGACTCTTGCCGTTGATGAATCGTTTTGGCGTCATTCCAACTTGCTTTGGGATATTCACCATTAACGTCACACAGGTAGCGACCAGGACGGTCACATTGCCACTCTACTGCCGGTTTGCGAGGGCGCTGGGGTTTGAGATTCTCGGCGAGGAAAGCATGATCAGGTCCGGTGCCAAACAGACGCGTTTCACCTTCCTCGGTATCTGGCCTTTCAAGCTCAAGATGAATGAAGTTGAACCGGTCTTCGCGATTTCGGCCCGATTTTTCGAAGTACCTCAAACGGGCGGAAGGCAGTTGAAACTCACTGTAGGCCACCTGTATATCCAGCCAAGCACCATTTATGCGAGCAGGCAACCAAATCTCAGTCAGACCGGTGCCCGTCGCTTTCCGGGAACCATACTCAAACCCGCCTTCTGCTCGATACTGCGATACCGGTACATCGTGGTAAGTCGTCACACCTTTTTCAGAGATTCGGACTTCAATTTCTCTCCAGAGCTTTCCTTCATGAAATATGTAAAGAAATCCTGCACGCAGCATGACGTGATGGGCCGGGTTACTTTCCTTCAGGGTTACCCCCTGGATCAACGTCGCCGGCACTACCGGGAGAATGACATGCTTCTGGCGCTCAGACTGTCGTTCGACAGCCCCCTCCTCCTTCAGGAACGGTACCCGGATTGGATCGCCTTCATCCGCGGCCATTTCCAACCAGACGTTTTTGTCATCTTCGCCTTTCATAGGCCAGACATGGAGAATACTGTCGTCCAACTCTTCCGTTTTGACCTGATTCTCTAACCACTCCTGCTGAACCATATTCGTGGTGTCGAAAAGACGAAATGACTGACCCTCAGGATGGTTCTTACCAATGACTTCAATGATCAGGTTCTCGCCTTCACAGGCTGGGCCAGTGCTGGCTGAAGCTTGGTTCGTTTGGTTTTCTGACATCCTTGTCTTCCTTTAACTGCGAGGCTGGCCGTTGTTGCGGCGACTTGCTAGAACTGTAATCGCCTGAAGCTGCGACGAACTCAGGCTGGGTCTGGTAGGGTCGGCTACCGGCTCCGGATATTCCAACGAGTGCCATGCCCCTGATTCCACGTCTTCCACCCAGTAGTGCCCGTGCTGGATGGTCTCCCCTATCCTTTCTCCGGTTGTACAGAGAGCGTGCCAAATCAGTGGGTCGTAGTAGCGCAGCAGTCCGGTTCGAGGTGGGTCGAAGACGACGGTCAGTCGTTGCCGGGCCCAGGACAATACGGTATCGAAATCGTCCTGCGACTCCAGGATCAGACCACGCCAGCCTTCCGGGCTTTGCATATCATCTATAACGCTTCGCAAAAACGGTGAGCCGGCATCGATCTTTATCACTAAAGGGCTTTCCGATTGGTAGGAGGCCCACTCCGTATCCGCAAACAGGTACTGCCAATGGGGCTGCGGCTCAAGGTCATACAGTCCTGGCAGAACAGGCCGCTTCGGATGACCCTCGATAATGACGAATACAGTCTTGCTGTTCAGCTTTGGTTTCATGATCGCCCTCGCCTATACGACTGAAGACTTGCCGCAAGGGCAGTCACTCAGAGGGCAGGTACCATCGGGCTGCTCCTGGCATTGCTCCACCAAAGCTGAGCGTTGAATTCGCGCCTGTTTAAGGCGGTGTATGACCACGGGCTTGGCCACAGGGCGTTGACCGACTTCAGCCAGAACCTCGGGCTCGACCTTCTCGCCCTTATGCGCTTCCAGGGTCTGGGGCGCGTCCGGCACCTTAACGCCCTGCCCCGATCCACTCCCCGCCGAACCACCCGCATTGAGGTTAATCGCCGGACCACTCAGGGCCACGCCGCTGGGGTCGATCTTGACGAAGCTGCCGCCGCCTTTGAGGGTGATTTCGGCGCCGGCTTCGATGACGGCTTTCTGGCCCGCCTTGATGTGCAGTTCCTGTCCGGATTCGCTGAGCCAGGCGCTGCCGGCTTTGAGGTGGATCGTTCCGGTGACGTCGAAGCTGTGGTCCTGGCACACCTTCTCCCGCTTCTCCCCATCGATGGTGCTGTGGTCGTTGGCCTGGATGTGGGCGTAGCGGTCGTTGTCGACGGTCAGGTGGCTGTTGTTGTGGACCACCTCGGTGCGGTCGTTCTCGGTCAGCAGGTCCAGGTCCTTCTGGGCGTGGACGTAGATCTGTTCCTTGTCCGCCTCGTCCTCGAAGCGCAGTTCGTTGCTGCCCTCGCCCTTGTGGGTCTGGGTCTTTAAGGTCGTGCGGGTCTTGTGCTCCGGCAGCGCATACGGCGGCGTGTTGGTGGCGTGGTAGGTGCGCCCGGTGATGATCGGCTGGTCCGGATCGCCATCGAGGAAGGAGACGATGACCTCGTGGCCGATGCGGGGTAACGCCATGAAGCCGTAGCTGCCCCCGGCCCAGCCCTGGCTGACCCGCAGCCAGGCGCTGCTGTGTTCGTCGTTCTGGCTGTAACGGTCCCAGGGGAACCGGACCTTGACCCGGCCGTGCTCGTCGCAGTGGATTTCTTCACCTTGGGGTCCGGTGACGATGGCGATCTGCGGGCCGTCCATGATCGGTCTGGCGGGCGGCTCCGGCCGCCAGGCGGTATCCCCCGGCACACTCTTGAAGGTGTTGCTGTAGGTGGTGGGCTCGGAACCGCCTTCCTCTTCCAGCGCCTGGGGCTGCTTGCCGGTGTGTTTGACGGTGGTGATCAGCCAGTCCCGGTTGAGGCTGTCGGTGCTGTGGCCGGAGAGGGTGACCTTGGCCCCGGCGCTGAAGTCCGGGCGGTTGCTCTCGCCACTTCCGAGGCTGGCGTCCTTGCGCAGGCTGTCCAGTCTCGCTTCGGTGTAGGGCTGGCCGGAGGCATCGCCCTTGAAGCGGCCCGGGTAGTCGTAGTGTTCGTAGTCGCTGCGCTGGCTGTCCAGGTCGGCCGCATTGGCTTCGTGCATCAACGCGTAGGCGGGGTTCTTGAAGGTGTAGTCCTTCAGGGCCACGCCGGCGACGGAGACGGTCTCGGTGTAGCTGAATTTAAAGACGCAGGGGGTCTTGTGGGAACCGCCTGAGGTGGCGTTGTAGCCCACTTCCGGCAGCTGCGGGGCGTCCCGATGATGATCCGCAATGACAATGGGCTGACCCGCCGTCGCCTGATCGAACCGGTAGTGCCAGCCTTCCTCGGCGGCGATCCGGGACAGGAACGCCAGATCCGTTTCCCGGTGCTGGACGCAGTATTCCCGTTCCTGGGGCGTGCGCTTGAGATCAAAGGTCTTGTCCACCAGCCCCCGCTCGTCCAGCAGGGTGCCGAGAATCACATCCGGGGTCTGCTGCTGGAAGATGCGGCTGTTGTGCATCAGCCCCAGGCGCCACAGGGCGGGTCGCACTTCCACTTCGTAGCGGGTGCGACGATGGCCGCTGTCGCCCCGGCTGAAGGCGGTGACGATCCCCTGGACGTTGCGCAGGGCCTGGCCGTCCTGCCAGACCACCAGCTCCATGCCTTTGTCCAGCACATCGCTGGCGGCAATGTCCGCAAAGGCGCTGGCCAGCTTCAGGGTCAGGGTAAAGGGCCGGGACAGGTGCTCTTCGAGTTCAAACTCGACCACCGCAAAGGTGTCGTCCGGCAGGGTGCCGAGGCGGGCCGTGAACTGAAGGCCGGTTGGCTGAGACATGTGATTCGTCCTTGATCAGTACTGCGTTGCTTCCTGCAACCCGGCGCGGTCCTACGCCGGGCGACTACCCAAACACGAGCGCGACGGCGTTATCCGCCGGAACCGGACCCACTGCCAATCACGATACCGCCGCAGGTGACCGCATCGCCGGTCAGGGCAATGGGCTTGCCTTCCACCAGCACGGTCGGATTGCCGCCGGCAATGGCGCGGGGATGGGTGCCGCTGTTGGGCTTGGTGTGGGGTGCCAGTGGATCGCCCTGGCGGGCCACCGGCTTGCCGTCCATCAGTACGGTGCTGCTCGCAGCGATCACCGGCGTGGGCGGGTAGCCTTCATGATCGGTGCCGATATCGCCCAGCAGTACAACTTTCTTACCCATGTTGTCTCTCCCTGATGCGGCATTCCACACGGAATGCCGGTTCCTTCGTGCAGTGTGGCCCGGTCACGCCGGGCCCACAATACGACCTGTTGCCAAGCGCCCGCGCCTCAGTAGAGGCTGCGCGGGATCTGGTAACCCGCCAGAAGCTGCTGGGTGAACGGGTTGACGTTGCCGGCGGCGTGCAGCCGGTACTGGACGCTGCCGTCATCGATGCGGAATTTCACGTCGATGGCGCTGGGGCTGACACCGGTGATGTCGGCCTTGTCCAGCAGCCGGAAGAACGCCCAGGGTCCGCGCGCAATGCGGCTGCGGGGTGAGCGGTTCACTTCCACCGGCACCAGGGTCACTTCGCTCTCGACGGTGTCGCGCAGCGTGTTCGGCCAGATCAGCGGAATACTCTGCCGCGGCCCGTGGCTGAATTCAACCAGTTGGCCATCGATGTTCATGACACTGCGCCGTTTGTTGGCGGACAGGTTCACCGGCTCCAGCGCGAACTCCACGTCCAGGCTGCCGTTGCGGGTGAAGAACGCCTGCCGGATCTGTTTGGCCTGGTCCAGCGCGGTCATGACGTCGCGACGAATCAGCGTGGCCCGTTTGCTGAGGGCGATGTGCTCCGGATGATCTTCCAGGAACAGCTTCAGCTTGTTCTTGTAGAAGGTATCCAGGATGCCGTCCGGCGCGAAGAAGCGCTCGAAGTCCTGCAGGGCCGCGTCACGACCGGCGTTGCTGTTGAACGGGTAGTTGCGCGCCAGGCTCTGCTGGAACGGCTGGTAGACCTCGTCGTACCACTGCCGCTCGAGCTGGGCGATGGCCTTGTCCAGCACCACGCGCCAGCTTTCCGCGGCGACCTTGTTGAGCATGCGGTCGACCGGCGTCGGCATGGTGCGGGCCATACGCTGCAGGGTGAAGATCGGGTCGGCGCCTTCCAGGGTCAGCCGGTCGCGGGCTGCGGCCAGGGCCGCCTTGCCGCTGTCCGGGGATTCCTGGATGCCGCGCAGGTAGTCGTGCAGCGAGCGCAACACCGTCTGGATCTCCTCGATCTGCGAGGGCGTGTCGCCTTCCTTCTGGAACAGGCCGTTGATGCCGCCGAACTGCTGCTCGATGTCCTGAGCCATACGATACGCCGGCGATTTTTCCAACGCCTCGCGGGCCTCTTCCGGCTGGTCGGCCTGGGAGGGATACAGCTGGGTGTTGGCCTTGACCGATTCCAGCAGTTCCACCAGCGGCTCGCGGGTGCCGGTCAGGCTTTCCAGCACGCGGACGCCGTCGTTGAGGTCCTGGAAGTCGCGGATCGCCAGATGGTTCAGGGCACCGCGCCAGGTCTTCGCGTAATCCTCGGCGTAGTGGCTGCGCAGCTCGGATTGCAGGCGCTGTTCGTCCGCCTTGCTGAAGTCCACGTCATTGCGGCGACCAAGGACCCAGGCGTCCACCAGGGCCAGTTCGGTGACCTGCTCGGACTCCCGTACGAAGTAGTGCTTCATGCCGTCGCTGGTCAGCATGCGCGGGATCTGCAGCGGATCGTCATCGGCGTTCATGACGTTATCCACCGGCTTGTCGTGGTCGTCGATTTCAGTGAACACCAGCTGGAACGCGGGACCACCCTTGCCTTTCAGGTCCAGCGGCGCCGCCAGGTCACGCCGGCCACGATGACGCAGCTGGTCGTACACGCGATCCGGCGTGGCCATCTGGCCCAGTTCCTTCTGCGCCCACTTCACGCTGTTCTGGAACGGCGCCAACGCGGTATCGGCGGCGATGTCGCCCCGGGCCTGACGGTCCGCCAGGTCGGTGTAGTTCATGGCGTATTCCAGGTGCTGCAGCAGGCGCTCCTGCACGGCACGCTGGCCGGGATACTGGGACTGCCAGTAGCGGGACATGTAATCCATGACGATGTCGTTGCGACGGCCGCTGGCGTCGTACAGCATGCGCAGCACCCGCAGGTGGGCGAGGCGATCGGCACTGCCTTCGGGCAGTTGGTTCATCTCGTCCATGACGCCTTCCATCAGTGCCGGCAGGAACTGGTAGGAGAGCATGTCGAGATAGGACTTATCGACTTCCGGGCCCACCTTGTCACCCTGGTAGAGCCCCATGTCGCTGACCGCCGGCCACTTGTTGCGGTAGTCGCCGAACGCCAACGTGGCGTCCCGCAGCTGGTTCAGCGGCGCCAGCAGGTTACGGCCGGTGGGATCCAGGGTCTGGCCGATGCCGGTGGGCTGCCAGTCGTCCAGGAAGCCGTGCACCCGGTTCTCTACCTGCTGGGCGGCGGTGGCGTTCTTGATGAAGTAATGGTGCCAGCCAGCGGTCATGCCCAGACCGGCAGCAACCGCAAGCACGGCCGCGGTGGCCATGGCGCGACGGCGCTGTTTGGTGACGCGCACGTTGTCCCCTGCCAGCCCGGCTTCCGGATAGATGATTTCCGGGAACAGCCGCTCGCTGAAGAAGGTCATGGACTGGCCGCTGCGCTGGGCCGGCTGGATGGCGTCCGCCAGCCCGTAGTGGCGAGCGGTCGCGGAGATGAACGCGTCTTCCGGCACCCCTTCCTGATAGACGGAGGTGAAGTAGACCCCGCGCACCAGGGCCGGTGTGGAGAAGGCGTCCGCCGCCAGCATTTCCGTCAGGAACTGCTGGGTGACCGGCATCAGGCCCGCCACCTGGCGGCTGAAGGAATAGATCGCAGCCCGCTCTTCCGGATCACGGCTCTCGGACAACAGCTGCGGGACCCGCACATTGATCTGGTCCACCAGCTTGTGGAACGCCGCCTCGAACTGGTCCAGCCACTGATCCGGGTCCTGCAGGGATTCCAGCTCGAAGGTGAAGCCCAGCGGCTGTTCCCGCTCGGCCTTGTTCAGCTTGCGGAAGAACGCGGTGAAGCCGTGCAGCAGGTCCATTTTGGTGAAGCTGACATACACCGGCAGGCGCGAGCCGATCTGCTCCATCAGCTCCCGCAGGCGAGTGCGCAGCAGCACCGCCTGGGTCCGGCGTTCGGCCTCGCCCAGCGAGCTCAGGTAGGCCAGGTCGATGGTCAGGATCACGCCGTTCAGCGGCCGGCGCGGGCGGTGCTCTTCGAGCCAGGCGATGAAGTGCTTCCACAGGCGTTCCTGCAGGCTGGCGCCGTTGGCGGAACCGCTGTCCTGACTGAGCAGCTCACCGTCCGGGTCGATCACGACGGCGTCGTCGCTGATCCACCACTCGAAGCCCAGCGGGTTGCGCTCGGTCTGGCGGTTGCGGGTAACGTTGGTCAGGGTAAAGGTCTGGCCGGAGCGCTGTACCAGGCTGGTCTTGCCGGCGCCTTCCAGGCCCATGGCCAGGTACCAGGGTAGCCGGTAAATGCCGTTGCGCCCGCGGATGTTGTTGCGCAGGGACGACAGGTTGCGGTTAAGCAGCCGGGTCTGGCGCCGCTCGTAGACCAGGATCGGGTCTTCCTCCTCCTGGCGCGCCTCGGCCTGGGCCTTGTCTACTTTCTTCAGGCGACGGGACAGGATCCAGCCCCAGAATACGGCCACCAGCAGGACGAGCCCCAGGGTCACCATGGCACGGGTCTGCCAGTTGGCCAGCGGCACCTCGCCGCGCCATTCCCAGGTCGGCCCCAGCCACCATATGGCGGCCACCAGCAAACCAAACCCCAGGGCGAGCACAATGGGGCCACCGGTACGGATAAACGGCCAGAGCTTCTTGCCGATCTTGATTAGCGTGCTTCGGATTTCCATGCCTTTACTTCCTGCTTTCCCTGAAGGGTGGCGTTGCGATGCCCCCGGTTAAAACGGTGTCCAGCTTGCGTGTCGGTGCCGTCACGACAGGCGCTCCAAATGCGCCACCAGCGACGGTTCCCAGTCTTCCAGCGTGCGGCCGACGGTCTGGTCCCGCAGGTCGCCCACCTGTTGTTTGGCGAGGGTTTTCAGACCGCTGTCCCGCAACAGCTCGGCGCTCATCAGGCGCCAGTAGAACTGGGCCCGTGGTTCCTTGGCCTTGGCCAGGCCGTCTTCCAGCAATTTCATCGCCGGCGCCAGACCGTCCTGTTTGAGGACGTCCTGGGCGGTTTCGTAGGCCTTCTGCCAATCGGCACCCCGTGCCTGCTTGCCCGCGCCACCGGGGCTGCTGGTGAGCAACCACTCACGTACCGGCTTGGGCAGGAACGGCGAGCCGTCCGAGAAGGTCATGTCGGCCAGGGCCGGAAGCCGTTCGACGAAATCCTTGAGGGCCGTGCGGATCGCCTCGGCGCACTTGGGATGACCGGTCTGCTCCGCCGCCTGGGCGCTTAAATAATGGCCTTCCAGCCAAAACGGGCTGACCGACAGGCTTTGTTCGATGCGGCCCCAGAGCGTCATATCCGCGCCCCGGCCCAGACTCTCGCGGTAATCGGACACCCGGTCCGAACTGACCGCCGCCAGATCGCTACGCCCGCCCTTGCGGGCCGGCGGCGTGGTGGTGATGCTGTGCCAGATGGCGAAGCGACGGATCTGGTAGCCCAGCGGCGAGCCGGGATCCAGATCGGTCAGCAGATCGGCGACCCGCAGCAGGCTCTGGCGGGTGGCGCGTTCGTCCTTGGGGTCCAGGGTCAGGTGACCCAGGCCGCCCGACGAGGCGCTGCTGGACGTGGTCGTCGTCGACCGCTGCGCGGGCACTTCGGCCGACTTGGCCGCCGGGGCCGATTCCTCGCGCACCTGCCCCACTTCCGGCAGGTTATTAACCGCGTGGCGCAGGTCCGTAACGGCCTCGGTGGGCAGCGACTCATCCTCGGCCAGGGCCAGCAGGCGGTCCAGCTGGTCCAGGCAGAACTGACGGCCGTCGCCGAGGCCGCTGTCAAAACTGAGCCGGGTGACTTCGGCGCCGGCGCGCTGCATCATCTGGCCGAACAGCATACGGCGCGGGCGGGCGCCCTTGGATCCCGGGTAGGGCCAGGCGTCCTGCCACCAGCCCTGCATCACCTCGCACAGCAGGTGGATCGACAGGGCAAAGCGTTCGCCGCTGCCGCCGCGCTGCAGCGCCAGCAGCAGGAAACCCAGCACCTTGAGGTCCTTGGTGATGTCCGCCAGCAGGCGCAGGGCCTCCTGCTCCACCTTGCCCCAATCGATGTCGCCATGGGCCAGCGAGCCCATTTTCATGATTTCGTTGTCGAGGAATTCCAGCGTCGGATCTTCCTCCAGCTTGCTGCCCTGGGGCGATTCACCCGCCAGTGGCGAGAGCACCTGTTCAACGTATGGATGTTGTTCGACTGCCTGCATGCTCGCCTACGTCCTGTGTCGTCCTTGATCGATTACCAGCCGCACTCGTCGCGCAGCGGTTCCAGCGCCTTGCGGAAGCCGCTGAGGTCAAACATCAGCCCGTCCAGGGCGCCTTCATCCGCCTGCAGACTCAGCTGGTTCGCATTGACCAGTCCGCGCAGGGTGCGGATGGCTGGCAGGCCGCGCCCGCCGCTCACCACATAACCGTCGTCCCGCACGCGCCAGGTCTGGGACTGGGTGCGGCCGTCGGTATCGAGCTGAAGGGCCACCCGCTCGGCGGAGGTGGCCTTCGGCAGCATCACGGCGAACCGGGTGATGTCGTTGTCACAGCGCACGGTCAGCAGCGGCCGGGGCGGCACCGCCCCCAGCGCGGGCACGGTCACCAGGTAACCGGCATCCCCCTGCCCTTCCAGCGCACCGTCTTCCGGGGTACGCCGGGCTTCCTGTTCGTAGGCCGCCTGCCAGGCCAGCGGCTTGGCCGCCGGTTCCGCGGCGGCCTGTTCTGCCAGGGTGCGGACCGGCGTACCGAAGACCGCATCGAAGCAGGCCAGGCGCTCCAGACGGGCCACTTTCTGGGTGCAGGCTTCCGCTGCCGCCAGCGTCTCTCCGCTATTGGCGTGAACCTGTGCAGACCACGCGACCAGCGCGATTACGGCCCATGAAAAACGCTGACGCATGATTATCCTGTCTCCGTTACATTGAACTTCTGGCACTTGTGCGCCAGCGTGCGCTTGGGCAGGCCCAGGCTTTCGGCGGCCTGGGCCCGGTTGCCGCCGTATTGGCGCAGTCGCGCACTGATCACCGCGGCTTCGAACGCCTGGGCCGCCGCGCGCAGGTCGTCGATGTCGTTCAACACCGGCACGCCCGGCTGCGGGACAGCCGCCTCGTCAGCCTCGTCCACCGGGGCTTCCTCCCAACTGGCCAGGGTGTCCAGCCGCAGGTCCTCGGCCTGGATGTCTTCCTGCTCCGGAGTCTGCACGCAGGCGAACTCGATGACATTGCGGAGTTCGCGCACGTTGCCCGGAAAGGCGTACTGCTTGAGGTATTCCAGCGCGTGGCTGCTGATCCCCAGCGGGCCCCGGCCCTCGCGTTCGCGGTAACCCTGGATGAAATGGCGGCAAAGCTGTTCCAGGTCCTCGGTGCGCTCCCGCAGCGGCGTGACCCGCACCGGGAACTGGCTGAGGCGGTAGAACAGGTCGCGCCGGAAGTCGCCATCCTTGATGCGGGTCTGCAGCGGCTGGTGCGTGGCGGCGACCAGCCGGAAATCCGAATGCACCTCATCTCGAGCGCCGAGCGGACGGAACTGGCGGGTCTCCAGCACGCGCAGCAGTTTGGACTGCAACGCCATGGGCATGTCGCCGATTTCGTCCAGGAACAGGGTGCCACCGTCCGCCTGGGCCAGGAGTCCCTGCTTGGCGGCATCCGCGCCGGAAAACGCGCCCTTGGTGTGACCGAACAGCTCGTTTTCCAGCAGGCTGTCGGGAATGGCAGCGCAGTTGACCACGATGAAAGGCCCGTCGCTGCGTGCCGAGAAATCGTGGATGCCGCGGGCCACCAGGTCCTTGCCGCAGCCGGTCTCGCCCTGCACCAGAACCGACAGTTGGCTGCCGGCGGCACGGATCACCTGGGCGCGCAGGTCGGCCATGGGTCGGGACTGGCCGACCAGACTCCGGGCCAGCAGATCGCTTTTCTGGCGTTCGGTCTCGGTGTCGCGCAGGGAGCTTAGAGAGCGGCTCAGCAGGCGCTGCTGCCAGAGCCGGTCGTCCCGATCCCGATGCGCTGCCCACTGCAGGCCGATCAAGGACAGCAAGCCGTCGTACAGCGGCTGGCCGACGATGTCGTCCCAGGCGGGATCCGCGCCGCACAACACCAGCATGCCGAGGGTCCGTTTGTTGTCCGCCTTCAGCGGCTGGATCCAGATGGAATCCGCGCCCCGGCTGGCATCGAACAGGCGGCTCAGGCCGGCGTGATCGAGCCGGGCGCAGGCCACGGACGACAGCGCGCGGGCCTTGCCCTCGCGCAGGACGTGGGCGAACGGGTGCGAGAAGTCATCGCACTCGAAACGCAGGTCCGCGTCCAGCGCCGGGCAGATCAGCGTGCGGCCGCTGGCGTCCAGTTCCAGTACCCAGCTCCGGCTCAGGCCAAACGCCCGTTCCAGCTGGGCGGTGGCGCAACCCAGCAGCGCCGCCCGATCCGGCTGACGCATCAGCTCCACCGCCAGGTCGATCCCGGTGTGCAGTTCCATCTGCATCCGTCCCATAGTGCGTCCTTAGCTTACGGTGCCGGTGAAGCGGCCGTCGGCGATGCCCAGCCGCACCTCGCTGACCGTTTCCCGGGCCGCGAGTTTTTCCAGCAGCGCCAGTGAGACCGGCGGCAGCAGCTCGCCCTCGATGATCGATTCCAGCATGCGCGCGCCGTTCTCGCTGCGGGTGGCGCGGCTGCGGATGGCGGCCACCAGGCCGTCTTCCAGCACCACCTCGGTGCGGTAGCGATCGCGGATCTGGTCCGCCAGACGCGCCAGCTTGTCGCCGACGATGCGGTCCAGCGTGCCCTCGCCCAGCGGCAGGTAGGGCACCACTTCCATGCGGGCCAACAGCGCGGGCTTGAAGAAGTCCGCCAGCACCGGGTAGAGGTCGTCGTCCAGGGCCGAGGCGTCAAACTCGCCGTCACGTTCGGCGTGTTGGACGATGGTCTCGTAGCCCAGGTTGGAGGTGAGGAAGAACACCACGTTCTGGCAATTGATCAGCCGGCCTTCGCCGTCCGCCAGCTCGCCTTTGTCGAACGCCTGGTAGAACAGGTTGAGCACTTCCGGATGGGCTTTTTCCACCTCGTCCAGCAGCACCACCGAATAGGGCTTCTGGCGGATCGCCTCGGTCAGGATGCCACCCTCGCCGAAGCCCACGTAGCCCGGCGGTGAACCGATCAGGCGCGAAACGGTGTGCTTCTCCTGGTATTCGGACATGTTGATGGTGGTCAGGAACTGACGACCGCCGTAGAGCAGATCGGCCAGTTGCACCACGGTCTCGGTCTTGCCCACGCCGGACGGGCCCACCAGCAGGAAGGCGCCCATCGGCCGGCCCGGACGGCGCAGGTCGGCCCGCGCGGTCAGCAGGTGCTGGTGCAGCGCGGCAATCGCCGGATCCTGGCCCTTGATGTGAGCTTCCAGGTGCTGCGGCAGATGAGTGATCTTCTGCAGCTCATCAGCGGTCATGCGGTTGACGGGAATGCCCGTCCAGTCGGCGATGACTTCCGCAATCTGGCGAGTGTCCACCAGGGCGTGTACCAGCGGCTCGTCCGCCTGGAGCTGGTCCAGTTCCTGTTGCAGGGCCGCGGCTTCCTGGCGCAGCGTGTCCGCATCCACCGTTTTGGTTTCAGCCTCTTCTGCCGTCTCGCCTTCTGATTTCGGCGCTTCCGGGGTCAGCAAACGCTCACGCACGTCGATCAGCTGGGCGACCAGCGCGCGCTGGTTTTCCCAGCGTTCCTGCAGTTCGGCGGCTTCCGCTTCCAGCGCGGCCACCTGTGTGGTGACGTCGCTCGTGCGTTCGGCATCGGTGTCCTGCCCCAGGTGAGTCTGGCGCTCGAGCAGTTCGTGTTCCATCTGCAGCTGGTGCAGTTCGCTACGCACGTGGCTGAGCCGGCGCGGCGGGGTGCTCAGGTTGAGACTGACGCGGGCCGCGGCGGTGTCCAGCACGTCGATCGCCTTGTCCGGCAGCTGGCGTCCGGCCAGGTAGCGGGCGGACAGGGACGCGGCGGCGGTCAGCGCGGAATCGTCGATCAGCACCTGATGGGCTTTCTCGTAGACCGGCCGCAGGCCCCGCAGGATGTGCACCGCCTGTTCGGTGGTCGGTTCGCCCAGCGCCACCGGCTGGAAGCGCCGGCTCAGGGCCGGATCCTTCTCGAAATACTTCTTGTACTCGCGCCAGGTGGTGGCGGCGACGGTGCAGAGCTCGCCGCGGGCCAGTGCCGGCTTGAGCAGGTTGGCGGCGTCGGAACCGCCTTCGCTGTTGCCCGCCCCGATCAGGGTGTGGGCCTCGTCGATGAACAGGATGATGGGCGTCGGTGAGGCTTTCACCGCTTCGATCACGCCTTTCAGCCGCTTCTCGAATTCACCCTTTACCGAGGCACCGGCCTGCATGGCGCCCAGGTCCAGCGCCCACAGCGCCACGTCTTTCAGACGATCCGGCACTTCCCCGGCCACGATGCGCAGAGCCAGGCCTTCCACCACGGCGCTTTTGCCCACGCCGGCGTCACCCACCACGATCGGGTTGTTCTTGCGACGACGGCAGAGGATGTCGATCATCTGGTCGATTTCGGCGTCCCGGCACAGCACCGGATCCAGCTCGTCGTTGCGGGCCCGCTCGGTGAAGTCCGACGCGTAGCGGCTGAGCATGGACTCGTCGGCCGCCACCGCAGCTGGCTTGCCGCCGTCACTCTCCGCGACAGGCTCTTCGATGGAGCCGCGGGTGATGGTGGCGAACTGGCGTTTGAGGTGTTCCCGGTTGAGGCCATCCAGCTCCCGGGCCACGCGCGGCATCAGGTAGCGGTCGGCGTTGAGCAGCAGCGCCAGGAAGATCGCGCCGGAGCGCAGCTGGCCGTGCTCCAGTTCCGTGGAGGCCAGCAGCCAGGCGTCCTGGATCAGCTCGATCAGCAGCGGCGAGAACGACGGATAGGCGTCGGCGGTCTGCGGGCCGCCTTCCAGGCTCTCGCCCACCAGCGGCTGCAGGACCATGTGATCGATTCCGGCCTGGTCAAGCATCAGGCGGATGTCGGAATACGGGGTTTCCAGCAGCTTGAACAGCAGGTGCGCCGGCATGATCTCGGCGCCCTGACGGGCAATGCACAGGGCCGCGGAGGCTTCCAGGCCTTCACGGCAAATCTCGTTAAGGCGCCCGATCAGCGCCGGTAATTCAACCCGAAGCATGTGCTCTCCTTGTCCTAATTCGGGAGTTGCGCCAGCACACTGAGCACGTCCTTGATGCGCTTATCCAGTGCGATGTCGTAGAGGGTGTAGACGGTGACCATGGCAGCCACGAACACGCCGAAGATGCTCCACAGCGGCAGGCCGGTGCGGAAGCGGTTGCGCGACGGCGTAACGTGCTCGAGCGCGTTACCCAGGGTTTCCGGGGTTTCCTCGTCGTGCAGGTCGGCAATCTGGCGATGCAGGCCGGCTATGATGCGCTCGTATTCGTCGCGACCGTTTTCCATCACCTTGTAGCGGCCCTCGAAGCCGAGGCACAGCGCCACATAGATGAACTCGAGCATGTCCCGGTAGCGGTCCGGCTCCTGCTCCATCCGCGAGAGGATGGCGAAGACCTTTTCCCCGCCCCAGGTCTCGTTATGGAACCGGGACAGGAGCGACTGCTGAGACCAGGCGCTGTGGGCGCCCCAGTCCGTGCCCAACACCGCCTCGTCGATGAAGGCGCAGAGCACGTAGCGGTAGGCCACCACCGTCGGGCGTTCGTAGCCCTGCTCGATCAGCTCCCGATCGATGTCGGTGATTTCGTCCACCACCTGCTGGTAGAGCTGGGGCACGCGATTGAAATCCGCCAGCCGGCGCACCCGGATCACCAGGCCCAGCAGCGGGATGGCGGCGTCCACCAGGCGATTGTTCTCGTAGCCCCGCAGGCGGAAGGTCTCGTCGGCGGTGACTTCGCTGTTGGGGTTGTCGTCAAACAGCAGCTTGCCGAAGGAATCCTCCTGCGGGGCTGCCACTGCGCTGGAATCGTCCATGATCTAGCTCCTGATGGCCCAGAACTGCATCTCGATGCCGGGGAAATCGCCCGCCACGTGGAAGGCGAAGCCGCTGGCGTTGTCCAGCATCTGCCACGCCTGACTGCGGGCATCGAGCTGGAAGTAGGTAAAGCCGGCGTGGTACGGCAGCTGGCGCGGTGCCACCGGCAGCGGGACCAGCGGCACACCCGGCAATTGCAGACTGATGAGGTCGCGGATCTTCTCCACCGAACCCACCTTGCACTGCTGGATGAACTGCTTGCGCAGGTCGTCGGTGGGCATGTCCGCGCGCACCGCCAGGATGAATTCCGCCTGGCCCATGAGCTGGCTGTCCTGGATCGGCGCCACGGTCAGACCGTACTGGCGCTGCTGCAGCTGGATCGCCATGGCGCGCGGCTCAAGCACCGTGCTCAGGGACTGGCGCAGCACCTGCATCAGCGGCGCAAACGAGGCCTCCGGCAGGTCGTGATCGTAGGGCGTGTACTCGCTGGGCAGCCGGTTTTCGTCGGTGAAGGTCACCAGTTCGCCGCACAGCTCCAGCAGGGCCTCATAGAGCCGCTCGGGATGCAGCTGACGCACCCGCGCCAGGTGCATGAAGCGGGGATGGGCCCGGTTGAGCATCTGCAGCAGCATGAAATCGGACACGTCGGCGACGCCGCCCTGGTTGGGCGACCCCACCCGTTCGGCGATGTTCTTGGCGCGTTCGCGCATCAGGCCGGCCATTTCGCCGACGAAGCGCTGCAGCTTGGGCGCCGCCCGCACGCTCAGCATGGTCGGCATGAAGCTGGCGTCCATCACCAGGCTGCCGTCCGGGCGCTTTTCCAGGATGCGGCCGATGGCGAGCGCGGCGTAGGCGCTACGGTCATCGCGCTCCAGCATCAGGCAGGGCTTCACCTTGGCCATGTCGATCGAGTGCTGGTCGCCGTCGATGGAGTGCAGGTCGCGAATGTCCTGGGTGGCCGCCAGGAAGCGTGCCGACACGCCGGATTCCGGCCACTCGATTTCCGGCAGGCTGTCCGAGCCCAGTGGCAGAGCCAGGTACACCACCTGGTTGGCCACCGAGGAGTCGGTGATTTCCAGCGGCTCGGGCATGGCGTCTTCCATCGGCAGGTTAAAGCTGGTGCCGTCCGGGAAAATGCCGTTGGCCCGCACCAGGCCGATGCGGCCGAAGCTCAGGTATTCGTCATTGAGCTGCAGGTCGCCGAACCCATAGAGGTAGTCGGACACGGCGAACGCCCGCTCGTTGATCTGCTGCTCGAGGTACCGTTGTTGCTGCTGGAAGTGCTGCGGCTTGATGAACAGCCCGTCACTCCAGACCACGCGATTTTGTCCCGACATACTTACTTGTCCGCCTTCTGCATCATGACTTCGCGTTCCCGCAGGTTCACCAGGATGTGGTACTGGCCGCCCTCGGGCTCCACCTTGACCACCTTTTTCCACTGGGACTCGTTGGGAAAGGCGTAGAACGCCACCACGCCGATGTACCGGGTGTCCGAATCAATCTCGAACGGTTCGATGTACTTGAACTGGCCTGGCACCATCGAATAGTCGCTGTGGTCGATGTAGTTGGCGCCCAGCGCGTCTTCGAGATCTTCGGTGATCTGGTCGAAATCCGCGGCCAACATCATGGAACTGTCTTCCATCTGGATGATCTGGAAGTTCATGGGGGCCGGCTGCATGGCGTCGTTCGGGTTCATGTCCGGCTCGGCCAGCATCGCCAGGTCCACCGTCGAGGGCCGGTCCTCCGGTTCACCGACCGGGATGTCCGGATCCCAGACCACCTGGGCGGTCTTGGACACGGCCTTGAACGGGCCGCTGCAGCCGGTCAGGCCGATCAGGGCCAGTAACAGGAGTGAGTGGGCGATTTTCACAGGGTGGCCTCCCGCTGCAGTTTTCTCAGGTGGTGGTCGTAGGCCTGCTCGAACACTTCAGCGAACAGACGCTCAAAGCCGCGCTGACGGCTGGAGCTCAGCTCCTCGTAATAGTGGGTGTACATTTCCCAGGCCCAGGCCGGCTCGCTCTCGCCGGGTTTCAGGGACCGGCGATAGCCGTGGAAGCGCTTCAGCAGGTTGTCCGGCGAGAAAGCATGCAGGATGGCGTCCAGCGCTTCGCTGATGGCCGCCTGGGTGGCCAGCTGGTGATGACGCAGGCCGGTCAGGCTCTCGGTGACCGCGGCCGGGGCCGACAGATGCACGGGGCTGCGTTCGCCCGCGAACAGGGTATCCATCACCTGCCCGTAGTCCTGGCCCAGCCGCAGCGGGTTGTCCTCGATCGGCTGCAGGCGGGTGCGCAGCGCCTGGTGGCGACTGTCTTCCCGCTGGTGCAGTTCCAGCAGCCCCTGGATCGTGGCCTTGATGGTGCGGCCGGCTTCTTCCAGGAAGCCCTGCATGGCGTCGCTGTTGTCGAAGCGGATGTCGCTGTCGAGTCCGCGCATCAGCGGCGCGCCACTGATGTGCTGTCGGCTCTGCTCCGTGGCGTCGCCACGGCTGATATCGGTGCGGTCGTCGTCCATGCGCCGCTGTCCTCCGTTAATGACGGGCAGGCGCAGGGCCCGCTCCCGTTCGTCCATGTAGGGGTCGCTGGCTTCCGGGGGTGTTCCGTACCACTCCGGATCGTCGTCGAGCAGCTTGCGTTCCTGCTCGGCGGCCAGGTCCCGGTCCTGATAGCGGAAGCCGTCCATCGGATCGCGCTGTTCCCGCTCGGTCGGAGTCGGGTCCAGGTGATCCAGAGGGTTGGCCCGCTGGGGTTTTTCCGGCTCGTATTCCGCCAGTTCGCCTTCCGGCGCGTTCACCAGGGTGGGATCGTCCGCCGCCTGGTCGAGGGGAATCGAGGTAGGCTCGTCGCCTTCGATCAGATCCACCAGCAGCAGGTAGTTGCCCACCCGCAGCCGGTCGCCGTCCATCAGCCTTGCCCGGCGCCCGCGTCCCACCGGCATGCTGCCGCTGTTGACGTAGGTGCGGCCGGAGCGGTCAATGACGCAGTAGTGGCCGTCGATCCAGCGGATTTCGGTGTGGCCGGGCAACACGCCGGTACGGTGCGGCGACAAGCGCCAGGTGTCGCTGTCGGCCGAGCCGATGGAACCGCCGCGTTCGCCGAAGTCGCAGCCCAGGTCAGAGCTGACGCCGACGTCCGCGGGGTTGGAAATGCTCAGTCTGAGGCGTGTCTTGGTTGCTGTGTCCATAATTCACCGCCGGATCTGGAGACGGACGGCCTGCTGTGGCACGCCCGGCGTTGGGTTAACGAAAGTGGTCCAACCCAGCCGGACATCCTTGCCCAGTTGCATGGGTTCGACGTCGTCGGACCGGATTTCCAGTTCAAGGTCGAAGGCCAGCTGCTCGCGCATGCTGAACTCGACCAGCTTGACCAGGCTCTGGTGGTCCTGGCCGTTGGGCAGGAAGTCCATGAAACGCTCGCGGCTCAGGCTCTTGAGTCGCAGGATGAACTTGCCGCTGCGGTCACGGATGCGGTCGCCCACCAGGGTCTCCTGCCCCAGGCAGCCGTTGGCCCGGCCCAGTTGGGTCTGCTGGTCGGCGGGGATGGCGACTTTGCGCAGCACCCAGGGCTCGATCTCCACATCCGGCAGATCGAAGCAGTGCGCCACGATGCCGCTGACGACCTCCGGCGAACGACTGCGCCCGGCCATCAGGCCGGCGTAGGAGAGCATCTTCGACCAGTTGATCGGGGTATCGCCGCGCAGGTCGCTGTCGCCCAGGCCCACCAGCGAGAACACGTGCTCGGAGAAGGCGTCGCTGGCGCCCGGCTGGAAGCGCACGTAGTAGCGGTACTTGCGCCAGACCCGGTGGAACAGGGTCACCAGCCGGTGGTTGAAGAAATCCAGGAAGTAACGCCGCAGTCCCGACTGCTGACCGTATTCCCAGGCCAGCTCTTCCAGGTAGTAGCCCGGCAGCGGCGACTGGGAGCCATGCAGGCCCAGGAAGCTGACTTCCATCTGGTACGGCGCGTACTCGTGCTCCGGCAGCCCGGCCGACAGCACGTCGCTGGCCGGGAAACCCAGGCCGGCGGCCGACGAGAAGCGGATCCGCTCATGCTGCGGCGCGTCGTCGGTGGCCCGCTCCAGATCGTCGCCGTGCAGGCGATGGATCAGGTCGACCAGTTGAAAGAAGTTGTAGCGGCGCGCGTTCCCCAGGACGGGCTGCAGGCCGGCTACATCAGGGGCTGCTGCCCGGTCCGTAACGTCCATGTGTACCGCTCCCGGTTTTCGGAATTCACCACATCCAGTAGGTGAAACGCATTAATACTCGCGTAAAGCGCAAAGAAATGGCTGAGAACTGTGCCGAACAGGTAAAGATCGCCTTCCGAGGCGAAAGACTGCTGGTCCAGCGTCAGGGTCGACTGAATACCCCGCACCGGCAGGCCGCGATACATGCGATCCACCGGCTGGGTGTCGATCTTCTGGATGCCCGCCAACCGCTGCTGCGACACCCGCTCCGCCTGGCGATCCACCAGGGCGCGGAAGTCATAGACCCGCAGCACCGAACGCAGGGCGTCCACGTCCAGCAGCGACAGGTAGTTCAGCGACAGGTTGGACACCAGGGTCCACAGCAGGCTGCCATCCAGCGTCGGCCGCAGCGTCGCCGTCGGCCGGGTGATGTTGCGGAAAGTGGCGAACGCCGGCGTGCTCTGGGTCGCCTCGCAGATATCCCCGATCGCCAGCTGGTTCGGCAGCTGACGGTTGGTGCAGGTGACGGTCACCGAAATGGCCTCGTGTTGATTGAGGCACAGTTGTTCGTCACCGCGCACGAATGAGATGTAGTGATCGAAGCCGTCACCGCGCACGCTCTCGCGCACACGGACCCGGTAATACAGGGCCGTCCGGTTGCGATCGCGCTCGATCTGGTGCTGAAAACTCTCGAACGCACTGTAAATGCGCGGCTCACCCCGCTCCCGCCCGACCGGATTGTCGAGCCAGCCTTCCACCTGGTCCACACTGAAAATCTCGTAGTGGGACACGAAGCGGCTGGACGGCTGCATGCGGTATTCGGTCTGCCGGCCGTTGAGGTCGATGGGCTCGGCCTCGTGGCTGAACAGGTTGATCGCCGGAGTGCAGTAGAGCTGGAAGTTCTCGGCTCGGACCTTGGCGTCCGGCGGCAGCGTCCGGTTGAAATGGAAACGCAGCTTGAACTCATCCGCCTGGATCGCCGGCAGGTACTTCTGCAGTCCGACCAGATCCATGAAATGGAAGGATTCGGGAAAACTCAGGTACTCCTGCAGGATGCGATAGCCCGGGTACGCGTTCTTCGGATAGGGCAGCATCGCGTCCTCGGCCGCGAACCCGACCTGGCGCAGGCTGTCCTTGGGCAGGCGGATCACCTTGCCATCCACCTCCATCTCAACGGCCTCGAGACAGTGGTTCATCCACAGGTAAAGCGTCTGCGCGGTAAACGTATCGCCGCCCAGGTAGAAACGCAGGCTGTCCATACCCAGCTCCGACAGGGGCTGGTCGGTGTGCATCGCCAGGCTCAGCTCCACCGCCGACACCTCACGTGACAGCTCGGCATGGGCGTCCGCCAGGGTCATCGGGTACATGGCAATGTCCCGGCAGGTGCGGAAGCGGCACTGGGTCTGGCCCCGCCGATCACCCACCATGCCACTGCGCACTTCCGTGTGGCTGGGAATCGTCTGCTTCTCGCTGATGGCGTGCAGCAGCGGATCGAAGCGCATGATGGTGGCACTGGGGACCGGGCGCAGGTAGTTCGGCCAGAGCATGTTCAGCAGCGAGTGCGTCAGCTCCGGGAACTCGTCCTCCACCTTTTCCCGCAGTTTCCCGGTCAGGAATGCGAAGCCTTCCAGCAGGCGCTCCACATCCGGATCGGTACTCTGTTCCGACAGGAAGCGGGTCAGCTGAGGATGGGCCTCGGCAAACTCGCGCCCCTGCAGGCGCAGGAAATTCAGTTCATCCCGATAGAATCTGTTTAACTTCACGACGTTACACCACGCGGTAATAGCGTTTGTCGTCCAACAGAAGATCGATCGTGGCTCGCTCTTCGACGTCATCCACGCGCAGGTGGACGGTGACCTGGAAGCGTAGTTGCAACGGGTCCGAGTCGTCCGGCAAAGTCGCCACATCGACGCGCTTCACGCGCGGTTCGTAGTGCTCGATACAATGCCGGATCGCGCTGCGGATCCGGATGTTCAGGTCCTGGGTGCCGAGGGTGGCATCGTTGAAGTCCACCAGCCCGAGGGCCGGTGCACTGGCGCTGTTGCCCGGATGGGCGTTGAGCAGCCGAACCAGATGCCGTTTGATGGAGTCCACCACACCGGTGGATTCGCCCATTGCAGTCCCTGCGGGCTGGGCAGCCTGATCAAGTCGTTCGAACAGGCTGCCCCGAGAGGCCTGAACACCGTGGTCACCGGTGTCCCAGCTCACGACTTACTCCTTGTCGAGGCGTCCCACCAGAGACAGCTCGAAGTTGGCACCCATGTACTTGAAGTGCGGACGGACCGCCAGGGAAACCTGGTACCAGCCCGGATCGCCTTCGACGTCGGCCACGGTCACCTGGGCGGCGCGCAGCGGACGGCGGCTGCGAACTTCCGCCGGCGGGTTTTCCTGGTCGGCCACGTACTGCTTGATCCAGGTGTTCAGCTCGCGCTCGAGATCCTGACGTTCTTTCCAGGAACCGATCTGCTCGCGCTGCAGCACCTTGATGTAGTGGGCCAGGCGATTGATGATGAACATGTACGGCAGCTGGGTGCCCAGCTTGTAGTTGGTCTCGGCTTCCTTGCCTTCCTTGGTGTTGGGGAACACCTTCGGTTTCTGCACGGAGTTGGCCGAGAAGAAGGCCGCGTTGTCACTGCCTTTGCGCATGGTCAGGGCGATGAAACCTTCGTCCGCCAGTTCGTATTCACGACGGTCGGTGATCAGCACCTCGGTCGGGATCTTGGCTTCCAGCTGGCCGAAGGACTCGTACAGGTGCACCGGCAGGTCTTCCACCGCACCACCGCTCTGCGGGCCGATGATGTTCGGGCACCAGCGGTACTTGGCGAAGCTGTCGGTCAGACGGGTCGCCAGCAGGTAGGCGGTGTTGCCCCACAGGTAATGCTCGTGGTCGCCGCTGACGTCTTCGGTGTAGTTGAAGCTGCGGATCGGGTTCTCTTCCGGGTCGTACGGCGTGCGCAGCAGGAAGCGCGGCGCGGTCAGACCCAGGTAGCGGGCGTCTTCGGACTCACGCAGGGAACGCCACTTGGCGTAGCGCGGACCTTCGAAGACGTCGGCCAGCTCCTTGATCGCCGGCAGTTCCTGGAAGCTGTCCACACCGAAGAAGGTCGGTGCCACGGACGACAGGAACGGGGCGTGCGCCATGGCGCCGACGGAGGAGACAAACTGCAGCAGTTTCATGTCCGGTGAGGACGGGGTGAAGGCATAGTTGCCCACCACGGCGCCGACCGGCTCACCGCCGAACTGGCCGTAGCCGTTGGCGTAGATGTGCTTGTAGAAACCGGTCTGGGTGACGTCCGGCGCGAACTCGAAGTCTTCCAGCAGTTCCGCCTTGGTGGCGTGCAGGATATCGACCTTGATGTTCTCGCGGAAATCGGTGCGGTCGACCATCAGCTTCAGGCCGCGCCAGGAGGATTCCAGCTCCTGCAGCTCCGGGGCGTGCAGGACTTCGTCCATCTGCGCGCTGATCTTGCGGTCGAGTTCGACGACCATCTGGTCTACCAGCGCCTTGTTGACCGGCTGGCCTTTCTCATCGCTTTTCAGCAGGTTGGCAATAAACGTCGCGACGCCTCGGCGCGCCACATCGTACCCTTCATCCGCCGGTTGCATCCGGCTGTTGGCCATGACCTGATCGAGGAGGGAACCCTCGGCGGCTTCGGTCGCGGCGGACTGCTGTACAGCTGTATCAGACATACCACATCCCTTCAGTACGTATTGGGTCTTCGGATAAAGGCGAGCCGGCCTGCCCGCATCCTGCGGTCAGCGATTGGGGGATTCAGTCCGGTCGCCGGTTCAGTGAGACGTCGGCTCGAATCAGCCGGCTTCCGGCTCGCTTTCGCCCGTGGCCAGCTCCAGCTCGGCCAGCAGCTTCTCGCGGGCTTCATCGTTGTCGAGCAGTTCCTGCAGCTTGGTGCGGAACGCCGGCACGTTACCCAGCGGGCCTTTCAGCGCCATCAGCGCTTCACGCAGCTCGATCAGCTTGCGCAGCTCAGGCACCTGGCGGGCGATGCTGTCGGGGGAAAAATCGGAAAGACTGCCGATTTCGAGGTTGACCGGCAGGTCGTCGGCGTCGTCTTCGAGGCGATTGGATACCGTCGTGGACAGCTTCAGACCGGCTTCTTTCATCACGGACTGGAAGTTGTTCTTGTCGACGGAAATGCTCTGACGTTCTTCGAGCGAGGTTTCTTCGGGGTGTCCCTTGAAGTCACCGACCACAAACATTTTCAGCGGTAATTCCATTTCCGCCTGTTGGTCGCCAGTTGCAGGGATATACTTGATGTTGATGCGCTCTTTTGGCGCAACGGAACCTTCCTTAGCCATGAGGACTCCTAACTCCGTTTAGCGTTGTACACTCCATGTGCGTACCGTCCCGGCACGCTGTACGGTCGGAACTCTACACACCAACCCAGCCCCTCTCAAGCAAAAATTCGCCATTTTTTGGTTAATTTATGTACGGCGGGCAACTTGTTGCCAGAGAGGGACATGAAAAAAACGTAAGAATCAGTGCGTTGGCGACATGTAAGTAGTTGCCGCATGCGCCAAAAGTGGGACTTACTTCCGTCTCTTAGGGGTCCAGGCCCAGATCATCTCGATGGTGATGGGCTCCTTGCCCTCCGCATCGTGGATGGCGACCTGAATCGGCGCCTCGCCCTTGTCGTCCTCGCGCATTCGCTGTTGCTGCTCCGGCGACACGCTGGCCTCCACCCGCATGTCGCCACTGGCGCGCTTGGTGTAGTCGGCACGGACGGTCTTGATGACCGGCACCTTGTCGTCCGGCACGTTAAGTCCGACCAGGAAGCCGGTCGCCGACTCCGCCAACAGCAGAGACGCCACGGCATGGACACCGCCAATGTGATTCTGCACCCGACGCTTGTTGGCCAGGCTGATCACGCAGCGGTTTTCATCCAGGGTTTCGATGCGGATGCCGACGGTGCCGGTAAACGGGACCGCCTTGCCGAAAAACAGCGACAGGGCGCGGGATCGGGCGAACCCCGGCAGCTGGTTGATACGATTGACGATGCCGTGCAATCGGTTGCTTGCTTTCATGGGTGGATCTCCAGTGTCTGAAAACGCCTCTGTGGGCGTTTGTTTTCGGGCTCTTCACGGAGCCTCTGTGTGGTAGGTTTGAAAACCAGATGCGACATTAGCCCATCCGGCGTTGGAGGGGAACAAAACGGCCATAGAACGGGCCGATTCGGGGCGGTTATACTCGTTCTTCAACGGTATGCCATTTGAAAACCAAGGGACAAGCATGAGTGATCTGAAGACACAATTCGACGAAGCCGTGAACTACATCCAGACCGCCGAGGGCGACTTCAAGCCGTCCAACGAGCTTAAACTGGAGTTCTACGCACTCTACAAGCAGGCCACCGAAGGTGACGTGAGCGGCAAGAAGCCCGGCATGCTGGACGTGGTAGGTCGCGCCAAGTACAACGCCTGGGAAGAGGTGAAGGGCATGTCCAGCGAACAGGCCATGCAAAAATATATTGATCGTCTGGAATCCCTGAAAAACGGCTGATTCCAGTCACATAGCCAGCGTCACAGAGCCTTGAGGCGCTGGCTCCCCGCATTTTGGCCTTTCCGCACGTGAATCTTTCAAACGCCTGTCATAGAATGCGCGCACTCTAACAACAAGAACACACGTCGTACTGCGAGTAATCTTTCATGAGCATGACTGAAGCGCTGGACCAGAGTCAGTCCGGCCTGCTGTCGCGCGTTCGTCGCGCCATCCAGACCCACAAACTCAACCTCCGCACCGAGCAGACCTACCTGCACTGGATCACCCGGTACATGATGTTCCACGATCTGCGCGATCCCGCCGAACTGGGCGAGAGTGAACAACAGCTTTTCCTGGGGTATCTGCAGGAGCGCATGCGCGTGTCCCAGGCCCGCCTCAACCAGGCTCGCCAGGCACTGGCGTTCTTCTACGAGGAAGTGGTGGGACAGAATGCCGTCAGTGCCGCCGCCAGCTGACCCGGCGTTGCATTACCGCCCCTGAACGTTGGTGTTGAAGCTGTCGTAGGTGCGGTTTTCCGGCGGGCGGATCACGTAGTTGTTACCGAACGTTTGCCCGGGGACTTCCTTGGGCGCACTGAAGCGGATTTCGGCAGGAATTTCGTGGCGCCCCAGATCCGTGCGGTCGTCGCGCGGTTGCAGCGCCAGGGGATCCAGGTAGTAATCGTCGTCCGGACTGCTGACCGGCCGGGCCGGAACACCGGCGGCGGGGGCCGCCAGACCGCCCTCGATGGCGGTGTTGGACAGGGTCTCGGAATCCAGCGATTCAAACGGGATGGTCTTGACCGTGGACCGCTCCTCATAGCCAAAATCCTCGCGGGCCTGCTGGTCGGCGCCTTCCTGCTGCGCATGGGCCAAGCCCGTCACAAGAAGCGACAGCATGAAGGCGCGGGCAAGCAATTTGTGACAGCGGGCGGATAACATGGCCAAATCCCTGGAACCGATGTTGACTGGGGGTCGCGTGGCGACTGTCTCCTATGGCGTCACGACGACAATAATTGGACAGTTTATCGCCAATTAAAGCAACAGTTTTAATTATTCGCCCATTTTGTGACGGTTATCACCGATGCCGATCACCCCCCGCCTTAACCCGGCGTTAACCCCCGCTTCGATACGCTCACCCTATCCGAAACCGCCCGATAGCCCGAGGAGTCCCGTTACCGTGGCGCACCCCACACACCCTTGCCTGATGGCGATCATCCTGGCCACCACCCTGACCGGTTGCGCCATCCGCGGCGATCACCCCGACTACACCGACCAGTCCCGAACCCTGGTTGAGCAGGTGCCGGATTGGTCCCAGCCCGCCGACGGCCAAAAGGTCACCGCACTGACCGACCTGATCCAGTCCGATGCGCTCGACACGCTGGTGCAGCAGGCGCTGGCTGCCAACCCGAGCCTGCAGCAGACCCTGCTCACCCTGCGCATCCGGGAAGCCGAGCTCAAGCAAACCGGCGCCGATCGCCTGCCGGACCTGGAAGCTGGCTTCTCTGCCAGCGATGAAGAAGGCAGCGACGCCAGCTACACGGGCTCGCTGACGGTCAGCTGGGAAGCCGACCTGTGGCAGAAAATCGCCGACCGCACTGCCGCCGCCGGCAAGGACGTGGAAGAACAGGCCGCGCTCTACCAATCGGCCCGCGACAGCCTGGCGGCGGATGTGATGAGCCGTTGGCTGGCGCTGATTGCCCAGAAACACGCCATCCGCATCCAGCAGGAACGCCTGGCCACCCTGGAAAACAACGAAACCCTGATCAAACAACGCTACCGGAACGGCCTGGGCACGCTGGAAGACCTGGACAGTGCCCGCAGCTCCTCCGCCAGCGCCCGCGCCACGCTCGAAAACGATCGGGAAACGCTGGCCCAGCAGGAGCGGGCCCTGAAGACCCTGCTCGGCCAGATTCCGTCCACCGGCAGTGACGTCCCCGGCGACTACCCCGCCGTGCTCACGCCCCTGGCGGATCTGCCCGCCCAGACGCTGCAACGCCGACCTGACCTGATCGCGGCTTACCGCGCCATCGAGGCCCAGGATTACCGGGTCAGCGCCGCCTACAAGGACCTGCTGCCCAGCATCAGCCTGGAAGCGGCCCTGAAAGACGTGGCGGATTCACCGGCCCAGGCCCTGCTGACCGATCCGGCCTGGAGTCTGCTGGGCCAGTTGACCGCACCGCTGTTCCAGGGTGGCGAATTGCGGGCCGCCGCCGATTCCGCCGAGTACGAGCGCGCGCAGCTGTTCCAGGCCTACCGCGAGACCCTGCTGGACGCGGTCAACGAAGTGGAAGACTACCTCGGGCTGGAGCAGTCCCTGAGCCGCCGCCAGCAGCACATTGCCGATGCCCTCGCGCGCCAGGAAAGCACCCTGAAGCAATACCGCGCCAGTTACCGCGCCGGCCTGGTGGACATTCTCGACCTGCTCTCGGTGCAGCAGCAGACCTACGACCTCAAGGCCCAACTCGACGATCTGATCTATCAACGCCTGGCCAACCGGATTGACCTGGGACTGGCACTGGGACTGGGAGTGAATTCATGAAACGCAAACTCATCCGCAGCCTGCCCCTGACCGCGGCCCTGGTGGTCGTCGCGGGCGTCATCTTCTACATCCACGACCAGGCCCAGGCCTTCGCCGACCGGCCCTTTACCAAACCGGAAACGCCGGTCCAGCGGGCGGACGTGTCTGTGGTATCGGTGGAACCGGGCACCTACGCCGCCCAGATCTCCGCCTTTGGCGCGGCCAGCGCCCATTACCAGCTCACCCTGAATGCCCAGGTGTCCGGCCAGATCGACGACATCACCGGCGATTTCGAAGGGGGCAACCGTGTGGCCAAGGGCGATCTCCTGGCCGAAGTGGAGGCCAGCAGTTACCGGGAAGCGTTGGCGAGCGCCCAGAGCACCCTGGCCAGCGCGAAAGTTGACCTGCTGGAGGAAGAACGCCAGGGCGAGCAGGCGGTGGCGGAATGGAAGGCCTCCGGCCTGTCCGGGGAACCCGACTCCCCGCTGGTGCTGCGCCAACCACAGCTGGCGTCCGCAAAGGCCGCCGTTGCTGAAGCCCAGGCGGCGGTGGACACCGCCCGCTACAACCTCAACCAGACCCGCATCGTGGCGCCGTTCGATGCGCTGATCACCGATCGCAGCGTGGCGCCGGGCAGCTACGTGCAGGCCGGCACCGAAGTGGCGACCCTGGTCAGCACCGACCGGGTGGAGATCAGCGTCAGCCTGTCCGCCGTGGAATGGGCACAGCTGCCGGATCAGGCGTTGCTGACCGGCGGCCAGTGGCCCGCCACCCTGACCAACATTGAAACCGGCCAGCACTGGAGCGGCCATGTCATCCGCGCCCGCCAGCATCTGGACGACACCAGCCGCCAGCGGTCGCTGGTGATTGCCGTCGACGCCCCGTTCGACCAATCCCCGGCCCTGTTGCCCGGCACCTTCCTGCAGGCCACCGTGGCCGGCCGCGATGTCGACGGCCTGTGGAAACTGCCCGCCACCGCACTCAGTCAAAGCGGCGAGATCTGGTACGTCACCGACGACAACACCCTGGCCAGCTTCGCGGTCGAACCCCGATTCGCCAGCGACGGGTCCATCTACATCGTCCCGCCGAAAGCGCTGGCCGGCGACAAGGCGCGGGTGGTGCGCCAGCCGCTCAGCAGTTACGTCGAAGGCATGGCCGTGAATCCGGTCGAGGAGAACAGCCATGTCTGATCCGTCGCTCGACCGGGGCATCATCCCCTGGTTCGCCCGCAACCCGGTTGCTGCCAACCTGTTGATGGTGCTGGTGATCGCCCTCGGTGCCATCGCCCTGGGATCGCTGCAGAAAGAAGCCTTCCCGAGCATGGAGCCGGACAGCCTGTCCATCTCCGTCAGCTACAACAGCGGCTCGGCGCAACAGTCCGAAGAAGGCCTGGCGATCAAGATCGAGGACGCGCTGGAAGACGTCACCGGCATCGACTCGATCACCAGTTCGTCCACGTCCAGCGGCACCACGGTCACGGTGGAGAAAACATCCGACTACGATCTGGATACGCTGCTGCGGGACGTTAAGGCGAAGGTGGACGCCATCAACAACTTCCCGTCGGAAGCCGACAAACCCGTCATCAGCAAAGACGAGCGGGAAGAGCACGCCCTCTGGATCCAGCTCTACGGCGACGCCAGCCGGCGCACCCTGCAGCACCTGGCGGACAGTCTGAAGAGCGACCTGCTCGCCAACAACTACGTCAGCCGGGTGTCCATCTCCGGCTGGCTGGACCCGATGATGGCCATCGAGATCGACGAAGGCCGTCTGCAGGCTTACGGGCTGACCCTGTCCGACGTGGAAGATGCGGTCAATTCAGGGTCCAGCAGCGCCATGACCGCCGTGTTGCGTGACAAGGACCTGTACCTCCAGCTCAAGGCGTCCGAGCAGGCCTACCTCAAGGAAGACTTCGCCAACATTCCATTGATCACCACCGCCAGCGGCGACCGCATCCTGCTGGGAGACGTGGCGCAGATCCGCGATACGTTCGACGACACGACCTCGACCCTGTCCCGTTTCGACGGCCAGGACAGCATCGCCCTGCAGATCATCACCACCGGCACCGACGATATCTCCGACTCGGTCAACGGCGCGCGTGACGTGGTCCAGCAATGGCGGGACGAGGGCAAGCTGCCGGAGAGCGTCAAACTCGCCACCTGGTACGATCGCAGCACCTCCATCAACGAGCGGCTGCAGCTGCTGATCGACAACGCCCTGTTCGGCATCGCGCTGGTGTTCGGCCTGCTGGCGCTGTTCCTCAACCTGCGGGTCGCCTTCTGGGTCGCCATGGGCCTGCCGTTCGTGTTCTTCGGCACCCTCTACTTCATGGGCGACAGCTTCCTCGGGCTCACGCTCAACGAATTCACCACCTTCGGCTTCATCATGGCCCTGGGGATCGTAGTGGACGACGCCGTGGTGGTCGGGGAAAGCGTCTACTCGGTGCGGCAGGCCGAAGGGGATACCCTGCGCAATACCATCAAAGGCACCCTGCGCGTCGCGGTGCCGACCCTGTTCGGCGTGTTCACCACCGTGGTGGCGTTCTTTGCCCTGTCGCAGATCCAGGGCGGGCTGGGCAAGCTGTATGCGCAATTCGCGGCCGTGGTCAGCCTGTGCCTGGTGCTGTCGATTATCGAATCCAAGCTGATCCTGCCCGCTCACCTGGCCCACCTGAAAACCCGGGGCGAGCCGTCGAAGGCCTTGCCAGCGCGCATCTGGGGCGGCATCCAGGGCGCCGCTTCCGGTGGCCTCACCCTCTTCACCGAGCGGTTCTACCGGCCGCTGATCCGGCTCGCCCTCACATTCCGCTACACCACCGTGGTGCTGTTCATGGCGGTACTGATCCTGGTGATGGCGATGCCGTTCGACGGCACCATCCGCATGAGCTTTTTCCCGGACATTTCCGGCGATACCGCCCGGGCCCAGATCACGCTGTACAACGACGCCAGCTACGGGCTGACCCACCAGGCCCTGACCGAACTGGAGGACTCCGCGTACCAGGCGGATCGGGAGCTGCGCCACAATGAGGGTGACAGCGCCCTGGAACACGTTCAGGTGACCTCCTCCGGCGACCAGTCCGGCAAGGTGACGGTCAAACTGATCGCCGACGCGCCCTACGATCTCAAGCAGTTCACCCGGGAATGGACCACCCTGGCCGGCAACCCGGAAGGTGTGCGCACGCTGAGCATCCAGAGCCACCGCAACAGCGTCGATGCCCTGCGGGTGGAGCTGCGCGCCAACGACGACAGCCTGCTGACCCGTGCCGGCGCCCTGTTCCGCACCAAACTGGCGGACATTCCCGCGGTCAGCGGCATCGAGGACAACATGCAGCCCGGCCAGCCGCAGCTGCGCCTGTCGCTCACGCCCCAGGGCCGGGCGCTGGGCATGACCACGGACGATCTGGCCCAGCAGGTGATGCAGGGTTTCCAGGGCCAGGTGGTCCAACGCTACCAGCGCAACAACGACGAGATCGAAGTGAAGGTGCGCTTCCCGGCTGCCGACCGCCAGTCCATCACCAACGTCCTGCAGTCCAATGTGCGGGCGCCGGACGGCACGGTGCTGGCGCTGTCCAGCGTCGCGAACGTGTCATTGGGCTATACCCGCGACACCATCACCCGCATCGACGGCAAACGGGCGGTGTACCTGACGGCCGACGTGAACAAGGATGCCCTCTCCTCCACAGAGCTGGTCGCCCTGCTGAAGCGCGATGTGGTGCCGGAGATCAAGAGCCAGTACCCCGGGGTCGATGTCTACTTCGCCGGTGAGGCGGAGCAGCAGCAGGAAACCCAATCGTCCATGACGGAAGTGTTCCTGGTGGCCATGCTGGTGATTTACATGCTGCTGGCGATTCCACTGAAATCCTACGTCCAGCCGCTGCTGATCATGACCGCGATTCCGTTCGGTATCGTCGGCGCGCTGCTGGGCCACTGGATCAATGACCTGTCACTGGGCATCCTGTCCCTCAACGGCATCATCGCGCTCAGCGGCGTGGTGGTGAATGACAGCCTGCTGCTGGTGTCACGCTACAATGACTTACGTCGCGAGGGAATGGACCGCAAAGAGGCGATTGTCGAGTCGGCCACCAGCCGGATGCGGGCAGTGCTGCTGACCTCGGCCACCACCTTTGCCGGGCTGATGCCGCTGCTGGGGGAAACCTCGCGCCAGGCGCAGTTCCTGATTCCGGCCGCGGTGTCGCTGGCGTACGGTATCCTGTTCGCGACATTCATCACCCTGATCCTGATACCGGTCCTGCTGCGCATCCAGACGGACCTCCAGGAGCGGATGGTAGGCTGGTTCGGCAACCGGCAACCGACGGACGAGGCCCCGGCATAATGCTCAGCGTACTTTTGGTGGAGGATGATCAGGACCTGGCGATGACCATCGTCCAGTACCTGGAGATTCAGCAAATCCGCTGTGACCACGCCAGCAATGGCGCGTCCGGCCTCCAGCTGATCCGCGACAACCGCTACGACGTGATCCTGCTGGACCTGAACCTCCCGCGCATGGACGGGCTGTCGGTCTGCCGCGAAGTACGCCGCAGCGGGGACGACACCAGCATCCTGATGCTCACCGCCCGGGACCAGTTGGCGGACAAGGTGGAAGGTTTCGAGTCCGGCACCGACGACTACCTGGTCAAGCCGTTCGAATTGCAGGAACTGCTGGTCCGCATCCGCGCCCTCGCCCATCGCCGCAGCGGTCAAGTGCAGCGCCTGCGCTGCGGGGATCTGGAGATGGATCTGACCGCCCAGCAGGCGACCCGTAGCGGACAACCCCTCAAGCTGTCCCCCACCGGCTGGCGTCTGCTGGAAACCCTGCTGCGCGCCGCGCCGTCGGTGGTCGCTCGCCAGACGCTGGAAGAGGCCGTCTGGGGCGACGAGCCGCCGGACAGCAACAGCCTCAAGGTGCACATGCATCACCTGCGCAAGACGGTGGATCACGGCCACGCAACGCCACTGATCCATACGGTTGCCGGGCGCGGCTTCATGATCCGGGAGGGCGGTGATGATCCGGAAAATCCGGCTTAAATGGCAGTTGGCGGCGATTTTCCTGGCTCTGGGCGTCCTGCTGGTGGTGGGCTATTCCATGCTGGCAGCGCACTACTTCATGCTGGGGATGGACAGCTTCCTGGTAGGCTCCATGGAACACGCCGTCCAGCGCCACGAGACCGACGCGAAGCGGGGCCTGACACGGCCTGAAATCGACGGATTCACCATCACCAAGCGCTGGGCCGATCAGCCCTCCGCCGTCCAGTCGGCGTTCGGCCAACCTCCCGAACCGGCACGCACGCTGCTCAAAGCCCGCGTGGAGCATATCGAGGGCAAGCAGCACGGCCGGCTCTACTTCGCCATGCGCTTTCCCGAGGCCGACGGTGATCTGTTCATCACCCACGAAATTTCCCGAAAATCCGCTTCGGATCTGGTGGTGGGCATCGTCCAAGACAACCTGAACAGCCTGCTGACCATCAGCATTGGATCGGCGCTGGCCCTGCTGCTGATTCTCTGGCTGGTGCTGCGCCGCGTGTCCAAACCGGTCGGGCAATTGGGGCAATGGGCGCGGGACCTGGACACCACGACCCTGCGCGAGCCGGTGCCCGATTTTCGCTACCCGGAACTGAACGAACTCGCCGGTCTGGTCCGCTCCAGCCTGTCGTCCCTGGAAGAAAGCCTGGAACGCGAGCACCGCTTCCTGCGCCACACCAGCCATGAACTGCGCACGCCGATCAGCGTGATCCGCAACAACGTGGAGCTGATCCGTTCCCTGCCGCCCGAGACAGGGCCGGCCAGTGACTCGGCTCTGGGCCCGATCATCGACCGGGTCGACCGCGCCAGCCTGACCATGAAGCACCTGACCGAGACGCTGCTGTGGCTGAGTCGGGATGAGCCGGAAAACCTGCCGACCCGCACCCTGTCCCTGGACACCCTGATCCGCGAACTGGTGAGCGAACACCGTTACCTGCTGCGGGACAAGGACGTGACGCTGACGGTGGAGACCGAGCCAGCCGCTCTCGACCTGCCGCACGTGGCGGCCCGGGTCGTCCTTGGCAACCTGATCCGCAACGCTTTCCAGCACACCTGGGCTGGCGAGGTCAGTATCCGCCAGCAGGGCGACACGGTGCACATCGATAACCACCAGGCCAGCGACGAGGACGCCAACGACGATCTCGGTTTCGGTCTGGGACTGCAGCTGACGGCGCAACTCACGGAGCGCCTGGGCTGGTCCTACCGGAATGACCCGGCACCGGGCGGTCATCGGGTCACCCTGCGGCTGGGCGCTGTCGGCACGGGCTGATCTGGTAGACTGGAGCGCATCGTCACAGCTCCGGGATACGAGAGGGTATGCGCGCAAAACTGATCACCCGCGAAGGCTTCAACGCCCTGCAGAAAGAACTGGATTACCTCTGGCGCGAGCACCGGCCCGAGATCACCCGCAAGGTGCAGTGGGCCGCCAGTCTGGGGGATCGCAGCGAAAACGCCGACTACCAGTACAACAAGAAACTGCTGCGGGAAATCGACCGCCGGGTGCGCTACCTGCGCCGGTCACTGGCCGAGCTGAACGTCGTCGACTATGCCCCGGAACAGGAAGGCCGGGTGTTTTTCGGCGCCTGGGTCAGCGTCGAGAACGAAGACGGCGAGACCCGCCGCTTCCGCATCGTCGGCTACGACGAGATCTTCGATCGCAAGGACTACATCTCCATCGACACGCCCATGGCTCGCGCTCTTCTCAAGAAAGAGGTGGACGACGAGGTGGAGGTGCGCACGCCCAAGGGGCCGGCGTACTGGGTGATTACGGAGATCGAGTATGTGCGGGATGTGGAGTGATTGAGGGGCTCGCTTCCTTATAAAAAACCGCCTTGGAGCCTGAAACCAATGGATGCCAAGCCGGTTTTGGGGCCCCTTGCTGAAGGCATGTCTGCGATTATAGGAACGTTCGGAGCCCACGTGTTGTTGGGCTTCCTGCGTCAGCCCAACCTACGGTCCTGTCCTCGGCTCCAGCGATGGCATCCATTGGTTTCGATCTGGCCTTTAGGGAGGTCGCCTGGGTTTAGGGACTCATCGAGGTGACATTCCGAATCGTGGGCGTCAACAGCCATGTAGGTTGGGCTGACGCAGGAAGCCCAACAAGCCAGGTTTGCGGCCAATTCAATCGTCGCCAAGCCGGTTTTGAGACCCCTTGCTACAGGCATGTCTGCGATTACAGGAACGTTCGGAGCCCACGTGTTGTTGGGCTTCCTGCGTCAGCCCAACCTACGGCCCCAAAGCATCTGCTACCTGCTCGAGTCGGCACCGAAATGTAGCCGACGCTTCAGCTTCGGAGCAGCCGTCAGGCTGCCTTACTATTTCCCATCGGCCACGCACGCATTAACCTTTTCCCGGCCATAAAAAAACCCCGCAAATTGCGGGGTTAAGGCTAGCGCTGTGCTGGAGGGAACAATACCTGAAGCGCTTGGCGTCTCAGATATTGTCTTACTCGACACTTTCTATTCTGCACATCCGGGGTTACACCCAAGTGGCCCCGCAATTACACTTTTTTAAGGGGTCGGCCGGGAACTTTTTGTTCATTCTAGGTTGAGCATTCTAGAAACCCACCCTAGATTCTGCGCACAGGTATGAAAGCGCTGTCCGCCAGCCATTGAGGCTGATCGGCGACGACACACAGTAATACGAGGTGCACCCGGATGAATGTCAAAAAAGCGATCGATATGGCCCTGAACGGGCTGGATGCAGTGGGCTACCGACTGGATCAGTACGGTGTCACCAGCAAGGTGAACCGCCACACGCTGATTGCCCTGGCCATGGCCGAGCAGAAACACCTGGAAGGGGAATGGGACAGTCTACAGGCGCGCTACGGCAGTCAGATTCGCCGGGTCGAAGGCCTGGTTAACCGCGCGCGGGGCCTGGCGCGCATCTGATCCCCCGGGCGTGAGTCCGGCCGCTCACGACTGCGAGAGGCTGGACTCCTGCTGGGCTTCTTTCTCGTCGGGCTCCACCGCGCCGGCCTGCTGGGCCTGCTCCTGAACCCGCAGCGCCTTGCCGCGAATCGGACGATAGAGCGGCAGGAAAACCTGCACGCGCAGTCCGGGGTTTTCCTCGCCGGGCCGGCGGTCACTTAACTCGATGCGGCCCTGGTGAATCTCCGTCACCGCGCTGACCAGACTGAGACCAAGGCCGTTGCCGGGTAACGACCGACTCTTGCCGACCCGATAGAAGCGCTGGAAGACATTGTCCTTCTCGCTGTCCGGTATACCGATGCCGCTGTCGCTGACTTCCAGAACCGCTTCGCCTTCCAGCTCTTCCACCGCCACGCGGATATCGCCCTGCTCCGGCGTGTACTTGATGGCGTTGTCGATCAGGTTGCTGACCATCTGGAACAGCAGGTCGCGGTCCCCTTCGATCTTCACTTCCATGCTGATGGCCTGTTCGAAGGCCTGGTCCTTGTCCTCGGCCACCGCCTCGTAGAGCTCGCAGGCATCGGCCACCAGTTCGCCGAGTGAGATGACGGTTTTGTCGGCCGCATTACCGCGGGTTTCCAGGCGAGCAATCCGCAGCAGGGCGTTGAAGGTGGCCAGCAGCTGATCCGCCTCCGACACGGCCTTGGCCGCCTGATCGCGGGCCTCGTCGTTGTCCACCGCCATCAGCGTGTTCTCGAGCTGATTGCGCAGCCGGGTCAACGGCGTGCGCAGGTCATGGGCGATACTGTCGGAAACGTGGCGAATGCCTTCCATCAGGTAGACGATGCGGTCGAGCATCTGGTTGAGGTTGTCCGCCAGCTGGTCGAAATCGTCGTTGGTGCCGCGCGTGGGTATCCTCAAGGACAGGTGACCGTTCATGATCCGCCGGGAGATGGCGTTGATCACCTCGATCCGTTTGGTGGTGCTGCGGCTCATCATGAAACCGCCCAGCAGCGCGAGCGCCAGGGTGATGCCCATGCCCCAATTGATGGCGCGCTCGATCAGGCGCTTGAGAGTGGTGAGTTCCTGGACGTCGCGTCCGACCAGCAGGCGCAACCCGCCCTGCACCTCGAACACGCGGGCCCGGGCCAGGCGCTCGGAGCCTTTCCAGCCCACCTTGTCGTCCAGGGTGAAGTTGATCCAGCCGTTCTGGATCTGGGCTTCTTCCGGCCAGGTACTGAGGTTACCGGCCAGCTTGAGATAATCGTCGGTGGCCAGCAGGTAGAGGGATTTGGCGTTGGGATCCCGCGCCACCCGCTCGCGAATGATGGTGATGAGGCCGTTGACGCCACGGCCCCGGTACTGCTCGGCCAGACCGGCGATTTCCGCCTCGATGGTTTCATCCGTCTGTTCGGTCATGAAACCGGCGGTTCGCCAGTAGATAAACGCCAGCAACAGGAATACGGAGGTGGCGAAAACCACCATGTAAAGCAGGGCCAGCTGAAAGGTGGAGGTTTTGAGCTGACTAAGTATCTTCACGCAACATGTATCCTGCGCCCCGCACCGTTTGCAGCAACGGCGTATCGAATTCCTTGTCGATCTTTGCGCGCAGCCGGCTGATGTGGACGTCGATCACGTTGGTCTGGGGATCGAAGTGATAGTCCCACACCTTCTCCAGCAGCATGGTCCGGGTCACCACCTGGCCGGCGTTGCGCATCAGGTATTCCAGCAGTCGGAATTCCCGGGGCTGGACGTCGATGTTCTGGCCGGACCGCTTGACCGTACGGGCCAGCAAATCCATTTCCAGATCCGCCACGCGCAGCACGGTTTCTGTTTCCGGCGACTGGCGGTTACGGCGCACCAGGGCGTCGATCCGGGCCAGCAGCTCGGTGAACGAGAACGGCTTGGTCAGGTAGTCGTCACCGCCGCCGCGCAAACCTTCGACGCGGTCGTCCACGTCGCCCAGGGCGCTGAGGATCAGCACCGGCACGCTGTTACCGGTAGCCCGTACCGTCTTGATGATGTTCAGACCGTCCATGCCCGGCAGCATCCGGTCGACAATCATGATGTCGTAGTCTTCGCTCGCTGCCAGCATCAGCCCGTCTTTGCCGTCAGCCGCGTGATCGACGACGAAGTCGGACTCCTTCAGTCCCTTGACGAGGTAGGTTGCTACATCATGATCGTCTTCAATTACCAGCGCTCTCACCGGTCAGGCCTCCCGCAATGCGTGAATGGAATGACTACAGAGTACGAACCGCTACATTAAACAGCCAGTTAACATCTTGTAAGAGGGTGTCGCAAATGGCGACGGTCAGCTCATGACGACGCACCCAGCCAGGACAGGCTGGCCGATGTGGCACCGCTGGGGTGGTACTCCGCGCTGACCCACCCACTATAGCCTATTTCGTCCAGGGTACTGAAAATTCTGTCAAAATTTATCTCACCGGAGCCGGGCTCGTGGCGGCCGGGATTGTCGGCGAACTGGATATGGCCGATGTCGGGTAAATAGCGCTCCAGCGATCGGATCAGATCGCCGGACATGATCTGCATGTGGTACAGGTCATACTGCAAGGCAATGTTCGGTTCACCCGCCGCCTCAATCATGGCCAGGGTTTTCTCGGCCGTGTCCAGGAAGAAGCCGGGCATGTCCACCCGGGAGTTGATGGCTTCCACCGTCAGGGTGATCCCGGCCGGCGCCAGCTGTTGCGCCGCCCAGCGCAGGTTGGCCACCAGGGTATCCCGCGCCACCCCGTCATCCAGACCGACGGGTTTGATGCCCGCCAGGCAGTTCAGGCGCGTGCATTCCAGTGCCCCGGCGTAGTCGAGTGCCCGGGCTACGCCCTCACGGAACTCATCCACCCGGTCCGGCAGGCAGGCGATGCCCCGCTCCCCGGCGGCCCAGTCACCGGGGGGCAAGTTGAACAGCACCTGGGTCAACCGATGATCTTTCAGGCGGGCCTGCAATTCGTGGACGGGCCATTCGTAGGGAAACAGGTACTCGACGCCCCGGAAGCCATCCGATGCGGCCGCTTCAAAGCGATCCAGAAAAGGCAGCTCCGTATACAGCAGGGTCAGGTTGGCAGCGAAGCGCGGCATGGCTTACTCCCGGTTGGCTTTGGCCCGTGGCGGCAGGTCCGGATCGGACATCTGCACGCCGTTGAGATGCTCCAGCGCCAGCAACAGGCCGCTGTGGTCCGCTTCGCCCTGGCCATTGGCGATCAGGGACAGGTATTCGTCGTGGGTGCGCTGCGCCAGCGGCAGGGTCAGGTTCTCCGCGCGGGCCTCGTCGAGGATCATGCGCATGTCCTTGAGCTGGATGCGCGAAGGCGCGCCCGGGTCAAAACGGCGGTCGATCATGCGCTGGCCGTGCAGCTCCAGGATGCGGCTGCCGGCAAACCCGCCCATCAGGGCCTCGCGCACCGCCGCCGGATCCGCCCCACCCCGGGCGGCCAGCATCAGCGCCTCTGATACCGCGCCGATGGTGATGCCGACGATGGCCTGGTTGGCCAGCTTGGCCAGTTGCCCGCTGCCCGCCGGGCCGATGTGCGTCACCTTGCCCAAACGTTCAAGCACCGGGCGAGCCTGTTCCAGCGTTGACGCCTCGCCCCCGGCCATAATGCTCAGGCTGGCGGCTTCCGCCCCGACCGTACCCCCGGACACCGGTGCATCCAGGTAGCCCACATCGCAAGCCAGACAGCGTTCGGCGTGGTCGCGGGCCAGCGATGGTTGTACCGAACTCATGTCGATCACGATGCTGCCCGGCCGCAGCGCATCGATCACGCCCTGGTTCACCAGCACATCGTCCACCACCGGGCCGTTTTCCAGCATGGTGATGACAATGTCCGCTCCGGCGACAGCGTCTGTTGGGGAGTCTACGACGGCGGCGCGCTCGGCGAAGGGGGCGCACTTGCTGCGGGTGCGGTTCCACAGGGTCATGGGGTAGCCGGCCTGAAGCAGGTTCTCGGTCATGGGCGCCCCCATGAGGCCGATTCCGAGGAAGGCAATACGAGGTTGGGTCATAGCAACGGGCTTTCCGGGCAGTGGAAAAGTCCCGATGATAACGGATTGCGGGGGACTCTGCCGACGGGCACGGGTTACCCCCCCACAAACAAAAACGCCACGGACCATCACGGCCGTGGCGTTTTTCGGTTCAGATCACGTACGATCAGGCGACTTCAGGCTCGCCCATCTGCAACCGGATCTTCTTCATGGCGTTCTTCTCGAGCTGCCGAATCCGTTCGGCAGACACGCCGTACTTATCCGCCAGCTCATGCAACGTGGACTTGCTTTCGCTCAACCAACGCTCACGCAGGATGTCCTGGCTGCGCTCATCGAGGCCGGACAGCGCGCTCATCAGGCGACTGTTGGAATCCTCCGTCCAATCGGACTGCTCCAACTGCTTGGCCGGATCGCTGCGACGGTCTTCCAGATAATAGGCCGGCGCCTGATAGGCGTTATCGTCGTCATCGTCCATCGGACCGTCGAACGCCGTATCCTGTGAGGCCAGACGGCCTTCCATCTCGCGCACGACCTTGGGCTCGACACCCAGATCCTCGGCGACCCGGTTGAGTTCGTCGTGCGTCAACCACGCCAGGCGCTTCTTCTGACTGCGCAGGTTGAAGAACAGTTTGCGCTGCGCCTTGGTGGTCGCAACTTTCACGATGCGCCAGTTGCGCAGGATAAACTCGTGAATCTCGGCCTTGATCCAGTGCACGGCAAACGACACCAGACGCACCCCGTATTCCGGGTTGAAGCGTTTGACGGCCTTCATCAGGCCGACGTTGCCTTCCTGGATCAGATCCGACTGAGCCAGTCCGTAACCGGAGTAACTGCGGGCAATGTGCACGACAAAGCGCAGATGGGACATCACCAGACGACGCGCCGCTTCCAGGTCATTGTCCTGATGCAGGCGTTCGGCCAGTTCCTTTTCTTCAGCGGCGGACAGCATCGGGATGCTGCTTGCGGCCTGGATGTAGGCCTCAAGATTCGCACCCGGAACCATTCGATCTGTCAGCTGTAAGCTTGTACCCATGCTTTTCCTCCGCAACGTGGCGACCCACTAATATAGCAATCATCGTTATGACCGCCAAGTCGCCTGAAAGTTCCATGCCTTCAGGGATGAAACCTTCAATATCAATGTGTTGGCTCGAATTCGACGTGTCGGACCGGCAATAAAACGGTCACCACCAACACTTTCGTTATTCTGTTGTACCGGTCACCGGCAAAATCGACTATACGGTGAACCCGAAACGACCCCGGCATCAACCGGCCGTCGCACGGGCTTCAATCTGGTTGGGTTCGATCGCCTCAAGATGGCGCTTTACGGCCAGCCAGGCGCCCATCCACCCTAACAGCACTGACACCATCAGCAAGCCCAGCGTGCCATCCCAGGACAAGCCGCTCAGTTCAAATTCGCTGCGATACAGACTCGCCAGCCGCTGGACCGGGCCGCTCATCCACCACAGGGTGACCTGCAGCAGGATAAAGGCCACGATACCGCCACCCAGGCCATACCAAACGCCGGTATACAGGAACGGCCGACGCACGAACGCGTCGGTGCCCCCCACCAGCTTGGCCACCAGAATTTCATCGCGCCGGTTTTCGATAGCCAGTCGAATGGTGTTGCCGATCACCAGGATCACCGCCGCCGCCAGCAGCAGCCCCAACGCCCAGACCCCGCGCCCCAGCAGGTCGGTAATGGTGTTGAGCCGTTGCAGCCAGCCTAGATCCACCTGGACCCGGGCCACGTCTTTCAGATCTTCCAGTGCCACCATCAGCTTCTGCATGCCAATCTGGTTGCGGACGGACTCGTCCGGCGTCAGCAGCAGGGTGTGCGGCAGCGGATTTTCATCCAGGTAGTCCAGCGCATCGGCCAGACCCGACGACGCCCGGAATTCTTTCAGGGCCTCGTCCTTGGTGATCACCGTCACGTCGGTGACATCCGGCCGGCTGGCGACCTGGGCCCGCAGACGATCGAGATCATCCGTAGTGGCGGACTGGTCCAGATAGACGGTCACCCGGGCGGTGCTCTCCCAACCGGCGCTCACGCCCTGCAGACTGGTCAGCAACAACAACAACCCCACTGGCAAGGCCAGCGCGATGCCCATCACCAGCCAGGTCATCAGGCTGGCGACCGGTGCCCGCCACAGGCGCTCGGCGCTGTCGCGGGCGGTCTTGCGATGATGCAGCAGATAACTGCCCAGCAGTTCCTTCCAGGGAGAACGGGTGGAGGCGGCTCCGCGGGCCCGACGTTCAGTGGCCATACAGCGCCTCCTCGTCCGGCATGGCGTCGCCCGAGGTCATCTCGCCGTTGCGCAGGGTCAGTACGCGCCGGCGCATGTGCCGGATCAGGGCGATGTCGTGACTGGCAATCAGGACGGTGACACCCACCTGACTGAACTGTTCGAACAGGTGCATGATGTCCGCCGACAATTCCGGATCCAGGTTACCGGTGGGCTCATCCGCCAGCAGCAGTGGCGGCTTGTTGACCACGGCGCGGGCGATGCCCACCCGCTGCTGCTCCCCGCCGGAGAGCTGGATCGGGTTCATCTTCTCTTTGTTGAGCAGGCCCACCTTGTCCAGAGCCGCGCGCACCCGGCGACCGATTTCCCGGTGCGGCACACCGGTCACTTCCAGCGGCATGGCCACGTTGTCGAAAACCGTGCGGTCGAACAGCAGTTGGTGGTTCTGGAACACGACGCCGATGTGGCGGCGGATGAAGGGAATCTGGCGACGCGGCAACTGGTTCAGGCGTTGACCACCGACGATGACGTGACCGCCGGTGGGCCGTTCCATCAGCATGATGAGTTTGAGCAGGGTACTCTTGCCGGCGCCGGAATGGCCGGTCAGGAAAGCCAGCTCGCCCCGATCCATCGCGAAGCTCACCGCTTTCAGGGCCGTGTGCCCGCCTTCATAGCGTTTGCTGACTTTCTCGAACTCGATCAACTGCTTGTGCCCTGTCTGGAAATACGTGCCCGGCCCGGCCGCCCGGGGACGGCCTCATCGCCGGCCACTCCCGTTTATTCGTCGAAAAGCGCCTCGACAAAAGATTCGGCCTCAAACGGACGCAGGTCTTCCGCCTGTTCGCCCACGCCGATGTAGCGGATCGGCAGTTTCAGCTGGCGCGCCACGGCAAAGATAATACCGCCCTTGGCGGTGCCGTCGAGCTTGGTCAGGGTGATGCCGCTGACACCAACGGCCTGCTGGAACACCTGCGCCTGGCTCAGGGCATTCTGACCGGTTCCGGCATCCAGTACCAGCATCACTTCGTGGGGGGCGGAATCGTCCAGCTTCTTCATCACCCGGACGACCTTCTCCAGCTCGGACATCAGGTTGTCCTTGTTCTGCAGACGGCCCGCCGTATCGGCGATCACCACGTCGACACCGCGGGACTGGGCGGACTGCACCGCGTCGTAGATCACCGAGGCGCTATCGGCACCGGTGTGCTGGGCGACCACGGGCACGTCGTTTCGCTCGCCCCAGACCTGCAGCTGCTCCACCGCCGCCGCACGGAAGGTATCGCCGGCCGCCAGCATGACGGACTTACCCTCGGCCTTGAACTTGCGGGCCATCTTGCCAATCGTCGTGGTCTTGCCGACACCGTTGACGCCGACCACCAGCATGACGAACGGTTTCTTACCGGTGTCGATATTGAGCGGCTCGGTACTGTCCACCAGCAGATCCCGCAGATCGTTCTTCAAGGCCTCGCGCACCGCCTGACCATCCTTGAGCTGCTTGCGCTCCAGCTTGTCGGTCAGGGATTCGATGATCTCGGTGGTCGCGGTGATGCCCACATCCGCGGTCAGCAGCGTGGTTTCGATCTCTTCAAGCAGGTCCTCGTCCACCGATTTGCCGGTGCTGAACAGATCGGACAGGCCGGACGACAGGTTGGCGCGGGTCTTGCCCAGGCCGCTCTTGATGCGCTGGAAAACACTCGCGGACGATTCCGGTTCAGGGACGGGCTCAGGCGCCGGTGCCGGCTTTTCCGGCTCGACCGCCGGTTCCGGGGCGGGCGTTTCTGCTTCGGCTTCCGCTTCGACCGTTTCGGTAACCGCTGGCGTCTCGGCAGGCGTGGCGCCGGCCTGGGGCTGAGGTTCACGCTGCGGAACAGCCTTGGGACGCGGACGCGCCCGGCGGCGATTCACCAGTTCCACAACAAATACAAGCACCAGCAGGACCAGAAGTCCTGTCATAATCCACTCTGCCTTCATCTTTTGCAGTTCCGTCGGTCAAGAGGTGAGAAATCGAAGGTGTCACTACACCGGGCGCGGCGCCCGGGACACGCCGTCAGAGCCGCGTATTCTAGCGAGCTGACCAATGATCGTCCAAATTGATGGCGGTTTTGGTTAGACTGCGCGCGTCTAAACCCATCGGTGGAGCTCTTAACGACCATGCCACGCAAGCCGAACCGAAAAAACGGCCGACCTCTGGCCCGACGCCGTGCCATCCAGGCCACCGTCCAGGACACGGGCGAACTCCGCCTCATCGGCGGTGACTGGCGCAGCCGGCGCCTGACCTTTCCCGCCGTGGGCGGCGTCCGACCAACACCCTCACGGGTCCGCGAAACCCTGTTCAACTGGCTGATGCCCGTGGTCCCCGGCGCAAGTTGCCTGGACCTGTTCGCCGGTAGCGGCGTCCTGGGACTGGAAGCCCTGTCCCGCGGGGCCCGCGAAGCGGTGTTCGTGGATCACACCCGGGCCCTGTGCGACGCCCTGAAAGCCAACCTGGCCCGGCTTAAGTCCGATACCGGCCGGGTCGTCTGCCAGGATGTCGCCGGCTTTCTGGGGCAGACCGCGGACGCGCCATTCGACCTGCTCCTGATGGATCCGCCGTTTCGCGAGAACTGGCTGGACCGGCTGATCCCGCTGATTGTCGACAACGGCTGGGTCGCCGACGGCAGTTGGGTGTATATCGAGCATGAGAGCGAACGGAGCCAGGTGGTGGTGCCATCCAACTGGTCACTGCATCGAGAGAAAGTCGCCGGTCAGGTGTGCTACCGGCTGTACAAGGTAGGTGCTTGATCCGGTTCTGATCCGGCTGCGCGCAGCCGGATCAGACCGGGATTCAATCAGGATGCCGGGCGCAGGGCGTAGGACTTCAGGTGCGCGGCAAACTCTTCCAGGTAGCGAATACCGCTTTCTTCGGCGTCGCGGCACCATTCCGCCAGCGCGTGCAGCTTGTCCTGCGGTTTCAGGCCACGGCGGCGCCACAGCGCCTGCAGTTCGTGACTCTTGTCGTAGATCTGGCGCAGCACGGCGTTGCGTTCCAGCAGCGATTCCAGCTTTTTCTGGTCGTGCGGCTTGATCAGCGAGCTTTCCCGCGACAGCAGCTTGCGGGCTTTGCTGTACAGCGGCTTGATGTCTTCTTCCATCACCTGCTTCTGCTGGCGCAAGACCGGCTCCAGCACGCGCTTGCGGTACTGGCGCATGATGTCGAAGCGGTTGTTGGCGATCGCCTGCACGGTTTCCACATCCATATCCAGCTTGCCCGGTACGCGGTGCGCAATCGGACGATAGCCTTTTGGCTTGGCCAGGCGGAAGAACTGGAACAGGCGGATATAGCCCCAGCCAATATCCACTTCGTACCAGCGACGCGACAGCTTGGACGAGTTCGGATAGGTGTGGTGGTTGTTGTGCAGCTCCTCACCGCCGATGATCAGCCCCCAGGGCACGATATTGCGGGCGTTGTCGCTGCATTCGAAATTACGGTAGCCGAAATAGTGGCCAATGCCGTTGATCACGCCGGCCGCCCAGAGCGGGATCCACATCATCTGAATCGCCCAGATCCAGATGCCATTGACGCCAAACAACGCCAGATCAATCACCGCCATCAAGACGATGCCCATCAATTTATGCGGGGTGTAGACCTTGCGTTCAATCCAGTCTTCCGGGGTGCGCTGGCCATAGCGGGCCAGGGTTTCCGGCGTGGCGGCTTCCTGATACAGCTCGGCGCCTTCGGCCAGCACCTTTTTCAGACCCTTGACCACCGGACTGTGGGGATCGTCTTCGGTTTCACACGTAGCGTGGTGCTTGCGGTGGATGGCGGTCCATTCCTTGGTGTTCTGGCCGGTGGTCAGCCACAGCCAGAAGCGGAAGAAATGCGCCAGTGCCGGATGCAGGTCCAGCGAGTTGTGCGCCGAATGCCGGTGCAGGTAAAGGGTGACGCTGACGATGGTCACGTGAGTGAGTCCCAACACCACCAGCACCAGCTGCCAGGCCGGGAGGTCCAGGAGACCGTTGTACCACATAGGATGTTTCCTCGAAGAAATAACGCGGGCGAAAAGACGTTCCGTATCTCTCCGCGATGGAACCTGACAAATCAGAGACCGCGTGAAAGCGCGCCAAACGCCTTTGTATTCACGCCATCTCGCACTCAGGAGCCTTTCTTATACCGCCAATAGTTGAGGAACTCCTGGACGTTCGCAGTCTAGCGTACAGCTGTAAGCTACAACAAGCCTCGCAGCCCAATCCATGTCTATTTTGTGACCAGTCGCGAGTCTTTGTAAGTCTCGATTACAGTCGGTACGGAAAGCCGGCCATGGGGCACCCGGGCGTTTGACTTCCCGCCCCCGTAGGCGACAATCCGCATCCTGAACTGCCCGTGACCGAGGAGTCGACCTTGCCTGAACTGCCCGAAGTGGAAACCACCCGACGCGGTATTGCCCCTTTCCTGGAAAACCGGGTGATCCGCGGTGCCCGGGTGCACGAGCCACGCCTGCGCTGGCCGATTCCCGACGATCTGGCCCAGCGTCTGACCGGCGCTACACCGCGGCAGGTTGACCGGCGCGCCAAGTACCTGCTGGTGCGGTTCGACGACGGCACGCTGATGATCCACCTGGGCATGTCCGGCAGCCTGCGCATCGTGACCGACGGCACGCCCCGCCTGACCCATGACCACGTGGAACTGGAGCTGGGCGACAACCAGTGGCTGCGTTACAACGATCCGCGCCGGTTCGGGGCCTGGTTGTGGAGCGACGATCCCGACGCGCATCCCCTGATCAGCCACCTGGGCCCGGAACCGCTGGATCCGGTGGCGTTTACCGGCTATCAGCTCTACCGGCAGTCCCGCGGGCGCAGCACCGCCATCAAGTCCTTCATCATGGACAGTCGCATTGTGGTCGGGGTGGGGAACATTTACGCCAATGAAGCGCTCCACATGGCCGGCATTCATCCGGGCCGGGCCGCCGGCCGCGTTGGACGGGACCGCATGGTGCGCCTGGTGGAGGCCATCCGGGAAATTCTCACGGCCGCCATCCTGATGGGCGGCACCACCCTGCGGGATTTCGTCAACAGCGACGGCAAGCCGGGCTACTTCGCCCAGTCCCTGAACGTGTACGGCCGCGGTGGCGAACCCTGCCGCCAGTGCGGAACCACCCTGAAGGAAATCCGGCTGGGACAGCGCTCTACGGTGTATTGCCCTCGCTGCCAGCGCTAAAGCGAAGCGCGTAACGTGTCACACTGAGTGACAGAAAAACGTTTGAAATCACGGCACCATGAGCCATAGTTAACCCATCCGAACCAGAAAGCCGGCGTCCTGCCCCGGATGGCCGGACGGTATTCCGGAATTTCCAGGAGAATCAGCAATGTCCAAGTTTGCACGTGTTGTCGTCATGACCCTCGCCGTCAGCCTGATGGGCTTTTCCTCCCTGGGCTACGCCAACCCCGTCGAAGAAGAGCCGTCCGCCTTCGCCATGACCGCCGATGCCCTGTTCGCTCGCCCGGTCCTGCTGGCCACGACGATCGTTGGCGGTGCGGTGTATGTGGTGTCCCTGCCCTTCTCGCTGCTGGGCGGTAATGCCAAGGAAGCGGGCGAGACGCTGTTCCTGGGACCGGCAGAAGCCACGTTTGTCCGTTGCCTGGGCTGTACCCAGTCCGGCCGCAAGCAGGACACTGTCGCCAACACCCAGTAACGTCGCGGCAAGGCCCTATTGCCCCGACCCGGGATCTGCGGCAGGCTTGAATATCACTCTCTGATATCGGGCCTGCCCCATGATCGATTGGTCAGCGCTGGACACGGTGTTCCTGGATATGGACGGGACACTGCTGGACCTGCACTTCGACAGCCACTTCTGGCTCGACCACCTGCCCCGTCGTTACGCTGAACTCAAATCCGTGAGCCACGCGGCGGCGCGCGAGCACATCATCCCCCAGATCGAATCGGAAAAAGGCTCCCTGCAGTGGTACTGCGTGGACTACTGGAGCAATCGCCTGGATGTGGACATCACCGCCCTCAAGCGCGAAGTCGCCGATCGCATCAACTACCGCCCGCATGCGGAATCGTTCATGGGGAAACTGCGTGACAGCGGCCGCCGCAGCGTGATCGTCACCAACTGCCACCCCAAACCGCTGGCCCTGAAACTTGAAAAAACCGGCCTCGACCGCCATGTCGATCGAATCCTGTCGACCCACGACTTCGGACGCCCGAAAGAGGACATCCGGTTCTGGGCCGATCTGGCAGCGGTCGAGCCCTATCGGGCCGAACGCACGCTGATGGTGGACGACAATCTGTCGGTCCTGGCCAGCGCCCGGCAAGCCGGCATTGGCCAGCAGCTGGCCATCCTGGCGCCCGACAGCCGGGAACCGGTGCGCGCGACCCAGGCCGGCACACCATCGATTGCTCACTTTGATGAAATCCTGGCGGATATTTCACCCGTCCCCATGCCGGGTTGATCGCGTTATAATCAAGTAAGGATCGTCGGCGGGCACACCGACACAGATACACCCGGCAACCGGAGCATCATGAGTTCAGCAGAAACCAATGACCGGGTGCGGCTCGACAAGTGGCTCTGGGCCGCACGCTTCTACAAGACCCGAACCATCGCCAAGGAAGCCATCGAAGGCGGCAAGGTTCATTACAACAGTCAGCGCACCAAGCCGGGTAAACCGGTGGAAGTGGGCGCGCGGCTGCGGCTGAGACTGGGTCATCAGGAAAAGGAAGTCATTGTCGACGACATCAGCGACCGTCGGCGCGCGGCTCCGGAAGCGCAGAAGCTCTACCACGAGACCGCGGAGAGCGAGAAGAAGCGCGAAGAGATCGCCTGGCAGCGCAAGACCATGCAGGCCGCCCAGTTGCCACCGGCACGGCGCCCGACCAAGAAAGATCGCCGGGACTTGCAGCGTTTCCGGGATCAGCACGGGCTCTGACAGCAATCATTTGACGCCTTTTACCCCCTACTCAAGATGAGGTCTTGATTCCATGGCATTGGACGACCAGTTCCAACGATTCCTTTTTGAAGACAGCCAGGTCCGCGGCGAGTGGGTCCGCCTGTCCGGCAGCTTCCAGGAGATCATCTCCCAGTCCGCCTACCCCGAGCGCATCCAGCACCTGCTGGGGGAAACCCTGGCGGCCAGCGTGCTGCTGTCCGGCACCCTCAAGTTTGAAGGGACCCTGTCCATCCAGGCCCAGGGCGAAGGTCCGGTCCGCATGCTGATGGCCGAATGCAGTCACGACCGCGCGATTCGCGGCATCGCCCGCTACGACACCCAGCCGTCCGGCGAAAGTCTCGACGAGCTGCTGGGCGAAGGCCGCATGGCGATCACCATCACCCCGGACCAGGGCCAGCGCTACCAGGGCGTGGTGCCGCGGGAGCACGACAACCTGTCCGCCTGTCTGGAAGAGTATTTCGAACGTTCGGAGCAGATCGACACTCGTTTGTTCCTGTTTGCCGACGGCGAACAGGCCGCCGGCCTCATGCTGCAGCGTCTGCCGGGCGACAAGTCGCTGGACGACGACCTGTGGCAACGCGTCGGCCATCTCGCCAGCACGGTCAAGGCGGATGAAATGCTCGGACTGGACAGCCAGACCGTCCTGAACCGCCTGTTCCACGAAGAAACCCTGCGTGTTTTCGATTCGGAAACGGTGCGTTTCCAGTGCAGCTGCTCCCGGGAGCGGACACTGGCGGCACTGGAATCCGTTGGTCAGGACGAGTGCTACAGCATTCTCGATGAGCAGGAAACCATCGAGATGGACTGCCAGTTCTGCCATACGCAGTACCGCTTTGACCGCAACGATATCGACCAACTGTTCCACGGTCATTCACTGCACTGATCGGGATGGTCTGGATACCATCGGATCCAAGCTTCCCGGAATGTAACAGAACAGTTGCAAACAGGCTCCCCAACGTTGTGCAAATTGGCCGTAAAGCCCTCAACCATGCACCTTTGCGGGCAGTCGTTTTTTAATCAGGTCTCTGGCATAATAGCGCGCCTGTGCGAACCCGATTGTTCATAAAACCGTCAGTTTCTGAGCCGGGCCGTTCCCGGGACGACGTCGGATCGAGCAATGCCGAAACCACCTAGGGCGAGGTTGAAGTGAGTAACACCTACACTGATTTGAGTGCAGCAAGACTGGTCGAACTGGCGCTGGAGCGCAACGAAGGCCGGCTGGCTGCGAACGGGTCTCTGGTCGTCAAGACCGGCAAACGGACGGGCCGTTCTCCGATGGACCGTTTTATCGTCGAAGAACCCAGCACCTCCGACGCCATCCACTGGGGCCCGATCAACCGCCCGTTCGATGCCGACAAGTTCGACGCGCTGTGGGATCGCGTGGAAGCTTACCTGGCGGACAAGACCCAGTTTGTCTCCAACGTCCACGTGGGCTCGGATCCGGAGCACTACCTGCCGGTCAAGATGACCACCGAAACCGCGTGGCAGAACCTGTTCGGCCGCACCCTGTTCATCCGTCCGGAGAGCTTCAACCCGGCGGACAAACAGGAATGGCAGATCCTCAACGCCGCCGGTTTTCAGTGCGACCCGGAGCGTGACGGCACCAACAGCGACGGCACCGTGATGATCAACTTTGCCAAGCGCAAGGTTCTGATCGCGGGCATGCACTACGCCGGTGAGATGAAGAAGGCCATGTTCTCCGTGCAGAACTTCCTGCTGCCGGAAAAAGACGTGCTGCCGATGCACTGCTCCGCCAACGTCGGCGAAGACGGCGAGACCTGCCTGTTCTTTGGCCTGTCCGGCACCGGCAAGACCACCCTGTCCGCCGATCCCGATCGCTACCTGATCGGTGACGACGAGCACGGCTGGGGTCCGGGCACGGTCTTCAACATTGAAGGCGGCTGCTACGCCAAGTGCATCGACCTGAGCCAGAAGAACGAACCGATCATCTGGGACGCCATCCGTTTTGGCGCCATCGTCGAGAACGTGGTGATCGACGACGAGACCCGCGAGCCGGACTACACCGACGTCTCCCTGACCGAAAACTCCCGCTGCGCCTACCCGCTGGAGCACGTGGAGAAGCGGGTCATCGAGAACCGCGCCGGTGAGCCGTCCGCGATCGTTTTCCTGACCTGCGACATGACCGGCGTCCTGCCCCCGGTGTCCCTGCTGAATAAAGAAGCGGCGGCCTATCACTTCCTGAGCGGCTACACCGCGCTGGTGGGCTCCACCGAAATGGGCTCCTCCTCCAAGCTGAAGTCCACCTTCTCCACCTGCTTCGGCGCGCCGTTCTTCCCGCGTCCGGCCGGCGTCTACGCCGAGCTGCTGATGAAGCGGATGGAAGAGTTCGGCAGCAAGGTCTATCTGGTCAACACCGGCTGGACCGGCGGCCCCTACGGTGTCGGCGAGCGTTTCAGCATCCCGACCACCCGCGCCATCATCAGCGCCATCCAGAACGGCGACCTGGAAGGTGCCGAAACCGAGCACCTGGACAAGCTGAACCTGGACGTGCCGAAAGTAGTCCCGGGCGTGGACAGCAAACTGCTGAACCCGCGCAACACCTGGAGCGACCCGGCCGAATACGACGCCAAGGCCCAGGAGCTGATCAACCAGTTCGTCGACAACTTCACCAAGTTCGACGTCTCCGACGCCATCGTGGCGGCAGGCCCCAAAGCCTGATCGGAAGCTGGTTTACGAGGCGCCCAATGGGCGCCTTTTTTGTGCCCAACGATGCATGAATACGCTCGCGGAGAGGTAGGTTGGCGCTGACGCAGGAAGCCCAACAATGAGCGGGCACCAGACGTTCCCGTTATCGCGAGACAGGCTTGGAGCATGGGTTCTCGAAAGCCGGCTTGGCGACCATTGGATTGGATGAGATTGGCCTCAAACCCGCCCTGTTGGGCTTCCTGCGTCAGCGCCAACCTATGAAGCTATCGCATTCATTGCCGACCATGATCGATGTATCCGGTGACGCTTGAAGCGCTAATTCCGAGGTTTATGGGAAGCGCATGAATACCCTTGCCGAAGGAGGGACAAGGACGTCCCGGTCGTATTAGCCGGCCAGGGAGGGCCGTCTAATACAGCGTGGGCAAGGGTATTCCTGCGGTTCCCTGGCACGAGCTGGCAACCCTGGAATTTGACTCACCGCATTTGAGAGAGGCATGTCGGGGCCCTTACGGGCCCTCCGAAGCTAAAGCGTCGGCTGCACAAGAGTCACTCCCGAGGGATCATTGAATCACGCATAAAACGCCAACGGCACAAACGCCACCAACAGCAACGCAATGCCCATGACAATCAACGGCATGATGATCCGTTCATGGCGTTGATAGAAGGTGCCGGTCTGGGCCATGGCCGCGGAGACTTCCGCTTCGCCCACCACCTGCCGGGTCAGCAGATGGTTGAGCGCCACCGGCGGGCTCAGGTAACCCAGTTCGAAGGCCACCAACGTGGTCATCCAGAAGTGGATCGGGTTGATGCCGCTGCTGTAGGCGATCGACGCCACGGTCGCACTGACCAGGATCACGGCACCAAACGCATCCATGATCATCCCAAGCACCACCAACACCAGCACCATCAGCACCATCGCCGCCCAGGGACTGGCGAAGGACTGCGGGAACAGGGACATGATCTCGGCCCGCTCGATCACCCCGCCAATACTGACCGACAGCCCCAGCAACAACAGCAACGCCCCGATTTCCGACGTCGTATCGTTGGTGGCCCCGCGGATACTGCGCTCGATGCCCTGATGATTCACGCGATCGCCGTCGGCGTGGCGGGCCCGTTTCAGGGTAATGTGCTCGTAAACCAGGATCGCCAGCATGATCACCGGCAGGATGCGCGGCGCCGAGAATTCGTCCATGCCCACGTCCAGCGCCCAACGGTAGAACAACACCACACCGGCGATGACCAGCACGTAGGGCACCAGCGGCACCAACTGGCGCAGCATGGCCGGCAGCGCCTCACCGGCCGGCGCCAGCTTGAGCGGGCTTTGCCGGTTAGCGCTCAGGGAAATGGCCAGGAACAGCACGGCGGTCAGCAGGAATACCCAGACGCCCCAGCCGAACAGATCGTCCGTGGTCACCTCCCGGTTCAGGTAGGCGATCACCACCACCAGCAGACAGGGCCGCAACACCACACCCAGCGAGCCGGACATGGCGGTGGCGGCCAGCGCCAGATGACGCCGGGCCCCGGCCGCCCGCAGCTCGCTGTAGATCACCGCGCCGGCCGCGATCACGAAGATCCCGGACGCCCCGGTGTAGGCCGTGGGCACCGCCGCCACGATCACCGCGACCACCGCCAGCATTTCAGGTGGCATGCGCCAGGGCCGGAACACATTGAACACCAGCGTCGCCAGCCGCGTCTGCTTGAGCATCATGCCCACCCAGACGTACAGCGCCACATTCAGGAACATGTCGGACAGTTCCATCATCTTGTCGAGATAAACCCCGATGCCCGCGGCGTGCCCCACCACAGCAAAATAGGTGCCCGAGATCAGGCACATGCCGGTATACAGCGGCACGGCGAGTCCCGCCTTGACCAGGTCACCGCCCGGTTTCAGGTCGGCGGGCGGCCGCGCCAGGCGATAGAGGCTGACCATCGTCAGGGCCAGGAAGCCGGCAATCCACAGGTCGTGCAGGATTTCCCGCTCCAAGGTGATGTCCGAGCCCGCATCATGGGAGGTCTGTCGGTACAACAGGCTGGAGCCCAGCAGCATGACGTTGGCCACGGTCTGCAGGAAATACGACAGGGTGTAGTCCAGACGGGTCTCGATGGCCCGCATGGCGATGTGATGACGGGTGAGCGTGGCGGTGGCGGCGCACAGCATCACCAGGACTACGAGGATGTAGCGCTGGGACGTCAGCCCCAGCGCAATGAGATCGGCGACAAACCCTTCCACCGCCCGATAGGCTTTCAGCCCCGGCGTCATCTGGCCCTGCAGGCTGGCATAGTCGGCGTGCTTCTCCCGGCACAGGGCGACGGCGTTCTCCACCGCCGCACGCACATCGGCCGGGTTCACCGTCTGTTCGCCGAGCAGGCCCATCAGCGGGTCATCCGCCGCCTTGCGGGAGTCAGCCAGTTTGCGCTCGACCTCGGTGTCGATGTCCCGGTTCGGATTGCAACCGGGTTCCACCGGATCCGACCGCAGCTTGTAGTACCCGCTCCAGAGCTGCTCGCCACCGCGCAGCATCTGGTTGTGGATATCGCTGCTGGTGGAGGAGATCACCACCAGCAACAACAGCAGGCACGCCGGCAGCGAGGAAAACCACTCCAATCCGGTTCGCGCGGCCGTTCGCTGGGTCATTACGGTTGCAGACATCGAGATCGAGCCTTATCGGTTTACGGTGTTGTTCGCCCTATTCGGCGGCGAGGGCGCATTCCGCCCGTGTCGCATCGTCCTTGCAGCGGATGGCCCGCATCAGCTTGAGAGCGCGCGCATCGTAGGTGCCGGCGTCGCGCAGGCTGACGCGGACCTCGCCCAGCATGCGGTCGTAGTCCGCCACCTGCTGCGGGGTCGGATGCATCCAGGTGGATGCCGGAATGTCCTTCTCTGCCTGCTGGATCAGGCCGTAAGCCTCGTCCACCCGGGACAGCGCGTAGGCCCGCATGCGATCGCCGTAGTTGTCGGGAAAGCGGTCACGATGGTCGATCATCTGGAACGTCATCTGCGCCAGGCGGTACTGGTAAATGCCACCGTCCGGATTGACGCCCTTGTAGAGTTCCAGCGGCTGGTAGGCTACTGCCGGCGCGTAGGCCAGGTCGACGCTGCCGTTATTGAACTTGCCGGCAAAGTTGGCGGAGTTGGCGCCCACCACCGAGGCGCCCACGTGACGCACCATGGTGACCGCGGCGTTGTCGTAGTCCAGTGTGGCGATCTTCTTGCCCTGCAGCTCTTCCACGGTGTCGACGTTGCGGTCCCGGATGAACAGGTAGATGGAGCCCGCCGGCAGGATACCCACGACCTCGTAATTGTCCTTCTGCAGGAGGCTGGCGGCGGACGGCTGGGCCAGGGTCTGCAGCAGGATGCGCATCTGGGCCTCGCTGGTCAGCGCACCAAGGGCCTCGATGCTGCCGGTGAAGTGGTTGTATTCCCGCGCCCGGGTGCCGGTGAGCAGCACCGAATCACACTGTCCGGCCTTGAAGTCTTCCGAGGCGATTTTCTCGTCGGTGTAGGCGCGCAGATCCAGGTCGACGCCCCAGCCCAGGGCCGTCGGGCGAACCGATTTCATCACGTTGAACAGGGGGCCATTGGAACCCACCGGATCAAAAACGCAGAAGGATCGCTTGATCACCTCCGCATTGGCTGCGTGAGCCAGGCCGGCGCCCAGCCAGAGTGTCAGGCCAAGGGCCGCCAGGGCCCGCTTTCCAAGTTGCATGTTGAGTGTCTCCGTCATTGTTATCGTTATGCGCTGTAGACGGGCTACAGCGGTGTCCCTACATCACGACCGCTCAACGTGATGCCGGCGGGCCTTACAGCACCGCCGCCAGTGCGGGCGCCAGTGTCCCGCAGACGGATTCCCCAACAGCCCGGTCGGCCTATAGCAGGGAATCCAGATCGATCACCTCACCCACCGGGGCCTCGTCATCCCAAAAGGTGCCGAGCCCGCCCATGGGCGTGCGGTGACCGGTGTTCTCCATCCACAACCGGTCGGAAATCGCCAGGATGTTGTGGGTGGCCAGTTCGTCGACCAGAGCCCACTTCGGGTCGGCCGGGCGTTTCTCGATGGCGTCGGCATGGCGGCGGATGACATCTTTCACCCGATCCATATCCCCCTTGTTCCAGGCGGCGATGGCGTGGAACACGTGGCTGATGCGAACACCCTCAGCCTCGCCGATGGCATCGGAGGCTTGCAGTCGTTCGAAGGCGTCTTCGCCATCCGGTTGGGCACCCGGGATCATCGCCCAGACGGTGGCCCGCAGGGCCATGGGCGCGCCCCACCATTTTTCGTTATCCAGGCAGCCGGAGGCGCGGGCCACGATCGAGCCGATATTCTTGGGCACACCGACCGGCGCGGTGGACTGGATTTCCGCGTTCAGAGCCTGCAACCCCGACAGCAGGCCGGCCAGGTAGATGAATTCGTCCATGTCCTCGTCGAAGTCGGGACATTCTTCAGTTTCCGGATCGCCGTAGAAGGCTTCAAAATGGCGCCAGCCCTTGAAATAACGCTGGGCGGCCAGGGCGTAATAGCGCTTCTGCAGGATAATGGCGTCCTCGGCCTGCTCCGGCTGACGGGCCCGCAGGGCGCCCATGCTTTCAAGCTCGGCTTCCCGCGCCCGGTCCTCGGCACAGCCACCGGCCTGCAGGCTCATCATCACCGCCAGCTGGTCCGGGTTGTCGGTGACCCGCCCGAACGACATCAACAGCGGCTGCACCGACTCGCTCATGGCGCAGGCCATCTCCAGATCGCGGGTCTCCAGCAGGTAAGGCATGGTGTGCTCTTTGGAGAAACCCTGCATCACGTCGCCGGTGGTGGAATAGATCATGTGGTTCACGACGCCACAGCCACTCAGCGAAGCGGCAGCCAGCGCCGACAACGCGACGGCGCGGGCGCGGCGTACCAGAGCTGGACGCCAGAATGAACGGGAAGCATCAGCACGTGTTGTCATACAGCCTGTCACCTTTTGGGTTCGCGGGAGCATCTGCTTACTCCCCTGTTTTTATTAGAAAGTTGCGGAACCGCTACGAGGTTGCTGCTGTCCGACGCATTCACGCTTTTTGTGCAGCACCGTCTAAAGGCACCCTGACATGGCACCACCTGTAACGATTTGTTACAGACCGGGATTATCCTCAAGTCCACAACGATTTTGTGAGACGGACGCCTCAAAGCCGCAATGACGGCGGCGGCTCTGCCCTGCTTCGGGATTGACAGCCTCCGCCGAAACGCTATACCTGTATGAAGCCTCAGGTAGGCTCACTATCGCCGGGCCGATACCCGGCAGCAGTCGGTGACGTCCCCGCAGGGCGCGTCACCTGTTCACCATCGAAGGAGAATTTCATGCGCAAACCCGAACTTGCCAGTGCCATTGCCGAGCAGACCGGTCTGACCAAGGAAAAAGCCGCCGAGGTCATCACCGCCTTTACCGATCAGGTGTCCGCCGCCGCCGCCAAAGGCGACGACATTTCACTGATCGGCTTTGGCACCTTCAGTGTCCGCAAGCGCGAAGCCCGGACCGGTCGCAACCCGCAGACCGGCGCTACCATGAAGATCGCCGCCAGCAAGACGGTGGGCTTCAAGGCCGGTAAAGCGCTGAAAGACGCCGTCGGCAAGTAAGCGCCAGCGGCCGGCTGCGTCCTGTAGCCGGCCCGGTTTCTCCCTTAACTGGACGCGCACTCCGCCCTGGAAGCATCCACGCGACAGCGAATCGCTTTCATCAGCTTGATCGCACGAGGGTCATAGACACCCTTGTCGAGCAGCGACAGGCGCACCTCCCGCAGCATCTGGTCATACTCCTGCACGTCCTCTTTCGGCGGGTACATCCACTCGTCCTCAGGAATCTCGGCTTCCGCCTGGGCAATGATCTGGTAGGCCTCGTTGATGCGCTTGGACGCTTCGTCACGCACCATTTGCCCGGCATCCTCGGGGAAGCGGTCGCGGTGCAGGATCACCTGGAAATTCATGTAGGCCACGGCGTACTTGAAGACGCCACCGTTGGGTTCAACGCCCTTGTAGAGTTCCAGCGGCGTGTAGGCCACCGCCGGCGCGTAGGCGATGTCGACGCTGCCGTTGTTGAACTTGCCGGCGAAGTTGGCGGAATTGGCCCCCACCACTGACGCGCCCACGTGGCGGACCATGGTCAGTGAAGCGGTATCGTAGTCGAGCGTGGCGATCTTCTTGCCCTGCAATTCCTCCACCGTGTCGATGTTGCGGTCGCGGGTGAACAGGTAGACCGCCCCACCCGGGAAGATACCGGCCACTTCGTAACGCTCGTTGGTGAGGAACGGCTTGGCCTTGGGCTGGCTCAGGGTGTTGAACAGCAGCCGCATTTCCTTCTCGCCGGGAATGGCACCCATGGCTTCGAGGCTGCCGGTGAACTTGTTGAACTCCCGGGCCCGGGTGCCGGTCAGCAGGACCGCATCGCACTGCCCGGCCTTGAAGTCTTCGGCGGCCACCTTTTCATCGGTGTAGGCGCGCAGGTCCAGTTCCACCCCTTCCCGCAGGGCGACCGGACGAAACGTCTTGGTGATGGCGAACAACGGGCCGTTGGCCCCGACGGGATCGAACACACAGAAACTGCGTTTGATGACCGCCTGCTCGTCCGCCTGAGCGGTTGCGGTCAGCAGCATACTGATAGACAAGGCCAGGCCACCGGTCAGGTGGCGCAGCCGGGATGGGCTGAACATGGGGCGCACTCCTGCTTATTCTTGTCATGCCTTGTGTCCGGCCTGGTTCATGGGTTGACCAGAAGGAACACCGGTGGCATCAGAATAGGAAGGCCCCGGAAGGGTTGCGTTGGCAGGAGCGCCCGGGCCGGTGGGGCATTGTTGCCACCAGCCATCGGCGACAGATCACAGCAGCCCGGACGGGCCGGCCTGCTGCGCCATCGGGCTATTCGGCGTTCTTGGCAGCGCTGGCGTCGGTGCCGCCGGCTTTTGTGCCGGTCTTTGAACCAGTTCCGCTTTTGCGGGCCGTGGAGCGCCGGTTGGGCGAGCTCTTGCTGGTTGTTTTCTTCTGCTGCTCGGCCAGCTGCTCCAGCAGCGTATCCACCCGCTTCTCCAGCGCCACCAACTGATGCTGCAGCGCCGTCTGCTTGTCGAGGGAATCAGTGGAGTTGCGGGAAATGGTCCAGAGCAGCCAGACAATCGCCAGCAACAGCAGGAAAGACAGGAATCCCATGGTGATCTCCGCCAGTTTGGGTCAGGAACCGCCGGCTCCGGTGAGCCGGCCCATAAGCCAGTCAGAGGCCCATTAAGTGTAGCAGGCCCGGACGGAACGGCAGCCTGCCAAGGATTCAGTCCTGCCGGGTGTACGCCACGTCGCCGTCGACCCAGACCTGGTTCACCACGCCCGGCAACGGTGTCCCCAGCAGCGGGGCGTGTTTGCCAACGGACAACAGCGAATCCGCAGACGCGGTCCAGTGTGCCTGTGGATCGATCCAGCAGAGATCGGCCACCTGCCCCACCGACAGCGACGGCGGCGTCAGTCCCAGCGCCTGGGCCGGGCCTGTAGTGAGGGCGCGGATCAGGGCCGGCAGCTCCAGCTCGCCCCGCTCCACCAGCATCAGGCCCATGGAAAGGACGCTTTCGATGCTGGACAGTCCGGCCTCGGTATCCCCCAGCGGCGCGTTCTTGGCCGCCGGATCGTGGGGCTGATGCTGACTGACGATGGCGCTGATGGCACCGCTGCGCACGCCTTCAATCAGCCCCTGGCGATCTTCCTCGGAACGCAACGGCGGTTGCAGATGGTAGCGGCTGTCGAAATCGGCCAACGCCTGTTCGGTGAACAGCAGATGATGCATGGCCACATCCGCCGTGACCGCGACGCCACGGCTGCGGGCCTGAGCCACCATATCCACACTGCGGGCGCAGGACAGCTGGCTCAGGTGCAGGCGCACGCCGGTTTCCTCGGCCAACAGGATCATTTCCATCACCGCGGCGGTCTCCGCCACCTCGGGAATGCCCAGCAGACCCAGGCGCGCCGTCACCAGCCCATCGTGGGCAAACCCATCCGCCGCCAGGGCGTGATTCTGCGGGTGCAGCATCAGGGTGATGCCGAAGGTGCGGGCGTAAGCCATGCAACGACGCAACACCCGGGCGTTGACCAGGGTTTCCGAACCGTTGCTCAGGGCCACGCAGCCGGCGCCGGTCAGGCCCACCATGTCACTCAGCAGCTCGCCGGACAGCCCCTTGGTCGCGGCGCCCAGCGGCAGCACCCGAATCGGCGCGTCGCGCTCGGCGACATCGCGAATGAGGTGGGTGATCGCACTGGAATCGTTGACCGGCGAGGAATCCGGAGCCGCGCAGACGGTGGTGAAGCCGCCACGCGCCGCCGCCCGGCTCTCGCTGGCAATCGAGCCCTTCTGGCCGTTGCCGGGCTCGCGCAGGTTGCAATAGAGGTCGATAAAGCCAGGGGTCAGCAGGCCGCCCGCGGCGTCCAGAACCGAATCCGCCGCGGCGGCATCCGCCTCGCTGCCGGTGGCGGCTATGAGCCCATCCCGGATCAGTAGCGACTGCTGTTCGTCCCGACCGGTATGAGGATCAATCACGCGGCCGTTTTCTATGCGCAGTGCCGGTGTGCTGTTCATGCCTGTCCCTCCGCATCCTGACCACGCTGGGCCCGCTGCCCGCCCATCGCCATGGACATCACCGCCATGCGGATGGCAATACCGTTGGTGACCTGGTTGAGGATCACCGAGCGCGGCCCGTCGGCCACGGCGGATTCGATTTCCACGCCCCGGTTGATCGGGCCGGGGTGCATGACGATGGCATCCGGCTTGGCGTAGGCCAGCTTTTCGGTGTTCAGGCCGTACACTTTGTAGAACTCCCGCTCACTGGGCAGCAAGGCGCCTTCCATGCGTTCGCGCTGCAGGCGCAGCATGATGATCACGTCGATGTCCTTGAGCCCCGAGCGCATGTCGTAAGCCACGGAGCAGCCCAGGCTCTCCACGTCCGTCGGCAGCAGCGTGCTGGGGGCAATCAGGCGCACCTCTTCAGCACCGAGGACGTTCAGCGCCTGGATCTGGGAGCGAGCCACCCGCGAGTGCAGGATATCGCCGACAATCGCCACTTTTAGCCCTTCGAAACCGCCCTTGTGCTGGCGAATGGTGAGCATGTCCAGCATCGCCTGGGTCGGGTGCGCGTGACGGCCGTCGCCGGCGTTGATGATGGCCACGCCCGGCGTCACCGATTGGGCGATGAAATGCGGCGCGCCACTGCGGGAATGGCGCACCACGAACATGTCGCTGGCCATGGCCTCCAGGTTAAGCAGGGTGTCGGACAGGGACTCGCCCTTGGAGGTGGCGGAGGTGCTGATGTCCAGGTTCAGCACGTCCGCCGACAGGCGCTTGGCCGCCAGTTCAAAGGTGCTGCGGGTGCGGGTGCTGGATTCGAAGAACAGGTTCACCACCGTGCAGCCCCGCAGCAGCGGGACTTTCTTGATGCGGCGCTCGCCCACTTCGATGAAGGAGTCGGCGGTGTCCAGGATGCGGGTGAGCAGCTCCCGGTCGAGGCCGTCGATGGTCAGGAAATGGCGCAGCTGGCCCTGTTCGTTGAGCTGCAGCGCGCGCGCTGAGGCGTCCGTTGTCGTCATCGAATCAGGCTCCTTTTGCCGGCGTTGCATCGGCCTGGCGCAGTTCCACGCTCAGTGGATCCGGGCCCTTGAGCTTGACCCGCTCATTGGCTTTCAGCGTCAGGGTCTGCCCCACCACGTCCGGCTGGATCGGCAGTTCCCGGGCGCCCAGGTCGATCAGCGTCGCCAGGATGATGCCGGCGGGGCGGCCGTAGTCAAAGATCTCGTTCATGGCAGCGCGGATGGTGCGCCCGCTCATGATGACGTCGTCCACCAGGATGATGTGGCGGTCCTCGGTCTCGAAAGGCAGATGGGAAGGCCGGACTTTCGGATTCAGTCCGATCCGGGAAAAGTCGTCCCGGTAGAAGGAGATATCCAGCTCACCAAAGGGCTCGTCCAGGCCCAGGCGCTTGTGCAGGATATCGGCGAGCCAGACACCGCCGGTACGGATGCCGATCAGTACCGGCCGTTCGATGCCACGCTCCTTGAGGAGGCGGCGCAGGCCCTGCTCGAGATCGTCGAGCAACGCGTCCACGTTCAGCAATGCCGTCATTGTAGTCCCCCGTGCGAACAGCGGCGCTAGTCTACCATGGCCAATCGGGGGAAGCAGCGGGCAGACGGGGTCGCAAGGCAGGGAGGCCGGCGGTCAGCCGTTGCTGGAAAACCAGGTCTCCAGAATGATGACTGCCGCCAGGTCGTCGACGCCGTGGGTGCCGAAATCACGGGAGCCGCCGCGGGCCATGACCTCGCCTTTGGCTTCGAAACTGCTGAGGCGCTCGTCCACCATCTCTACCGGATGATGGAAACGGCCGTGGAGGCGCTTGCCGAACTTGCGGGCACGCAGGCACATCTCGCTCTCGGTGCCGTCCATGTTCAGCGGCAGGCCGACCACAAACAGGTTGGGCCGCCATTCGTCCACGACTTTGGCAATTTCATCCCAGTTGGGTTGCCCGTCCCGGGCCTTGAGCATGGCCACCGGCTTGGCGGTGCCGAGCATTTCCTGGCCCACGGCAATGCCGATGCGGCGGGTGCCGAAATCAAACCCCATCACCCGGCGCTGACCGACCTCAGGCATGGCCCACCGTATCGGTCAGCTGGTTAAGGTCGATGCCCATGGCGCGGATGACTTCGGCGTAGCGCTGCTCGCTCTCCACCCGGAACAGCAGGTCGTGATTGGCCGGACACACCAGCCAGCTGCTGGTATTGAGCTCTTCTTCCAGCTGGCCGGGCGACCAGCCGGAATAGCCCAGGGCCATCAGGAACTCCGACGGGCCCTCACCGCAGCCAATGGCTTCGAGAATATCGCGGGACGTAGTCATGGTGAGCTGATCGGTAATGGCCATGGAACTTTGCCATTCCCCGAACGGACGATGCAGCACGAAGCCCCGCTCCGGCTGCACCGGGCCGCCGGCGTAGACGGGCTGGCTGACTTCCTCGCCGTCCAGGTCGAGCTGTTCCAGCACTTCACCTACGGAAATATCCAGCGGCCGGTTGATCACCAGCCCCATGGCCCCGTCGCTGTTGTGCTCACACATGAAGATCACGGTCCCGTGAAAACCCGGGTCCTCAAGATAGGGCGAAGCCACCAGCAGGCGGTTACGGAGTGAATCGTCAGCAATCGTCATAGGATCTAGTATTCGTGCGGAGGCGCGCCGGTGCAAGCCTGGAAATGTGACCGGCCGATGGCAACGCCGGGGAATCAGCCGGAGGACAGGCCCCGGCGCTGGAACGACCAGGTGCGAATAATTTCCAGCTGGTCGAACTGGTCGCGCATTTTATCCGAGAACGGGGCGAAAGGCGCAGACAGACGCACAATGCGGATGGCCGCATCGTCCAGCACCTTGTTACCGGAGGAGTTGAGGATCTGCACGTCCTTCACGCTGCCGTCCTTCTCCAGCACCACGACCATACGCAGGGAGCCATAGATGCCCGAGCGGCGGGCTTCCGGCGGGTAGTTGAGGTTGCCCACGCGGGTCACCTTGCTGACCCAGTTCTGCACGTACCAGGCGTTATCGGACTTGAGTGTGGAGGCCGCCGTCACCCGCTTGATCCGCGGTTTCTTGGCGTAGGCGCGCTGCTGCTGGTCAAGCCGGGCTTCGAGACTGGCAATTTCCAGACTGCGGTCCATCAGGCTCTTTTTCTTCTTCACCGGCGCCTTTTCAACCGGCTTCTCTTTCTCTTTTTTCTGCTGCGCCGGACGCGACTTGGCCGTCGTGGTGACGACCTGCTTATCGGGCTGGGGCCTGGGTTCCGGCTGAGATTGCTGCACCGGCTGGGGCTGGACGGGTTTGACCTGGGTATTCTGCACCGGCGCCTGGTGCGTGGTGGTCAGCTCCTGCTTTTCCTGTTCGGTGCCGCTGCCTTTCTGGTTGGTCTGCGCCAGGAAGTCGGCCTCGTCGGGCGCCTTCTGGTCATCGTGCTGGGCCAGGGTGATTTCCAGCGTCTCGGCGGCCGGTGCCGGGTCGTCCGGGGCAAACGAAATCCCCAGCACGATGACGGCATGAAGCGCCAGTGCCATAAAAAAGGTAAAGGAAAACCGATCGAAATCACTGACCTGGACAGCCATGCTCGCCACTTAATCAACCACTGACCACTGCATGAGACGCGACGGTGCGGCGAAGCGCACCCTCAGATAAGGCCCCAAGTTTGCTGTCTTCGCCGGCACTTGTCCATCCTGCCAACAAATCGTCACAGGATGTCACGGTACGTCGACATCACAACCGGGCTTCGATGGCGTCCAGCAACTGCGACGAAATGTCGATGCCGAATTCCCGGTCCAGCTCGCGCACGCAGGTGGGGCTGGTCACGTTGATTTCGGTGAGGTAGTCGCCAATGACGTCAATACCGACAAAAATCAGCCCTTTCTCTTTCAGCGTCGGCGCGATGCGCTCGCAGATTTCCCGGTCCCGATCGGTCAGCGGGCGGCCTTCGCCGCGACCACCGGCCGCCAGGTTGCCCCGGTTCTCGCCCTGGGACGGAATGCGCGCCAGCGCATAGGGAATCGGCTCGCCGTCGATCATCAGGATGCGCTTATCGCCGTCCTTGATCGCCGGCAGGAACTTCTGCGCCATGATCTGGTGATTGCCGTCGTTGGTCAGCGTCTCGATGATGACCCCCAGGTTGGCGTCCCCTTCCTTCACCCGGAAGATGGACTTGCCGCCCATGCCGTCCACCGGCTTCATGATCACGTCGCCATGGCGGGCATAGAATTCCCGCAGGCGTTCGGCGGAGCGGGTCACCACCAGCGGCGGCGTACAGTCAATGAAGCGGGTGGCGAACAGCTTTTCATTGCAGTCGCGCAGCGCGTTCGGCGGATTCACCACCAACGCGCCCTGGTCGGCGGCGGCATCGAGAATATAGGTGGCCATCATGAATTCCCGGTCCACCGGCGGGTCCTTGCGCATCAGGATCACGTCCAGTTCGCCCAGCGCCATCTCGAACTCATCACCGAACGTGTACCAGTCGTCCGGGTCCATGCGCACCGTCAGTTCGCGCACCCGGGCACGGGCTTCGCCGCCGTCCAGGAAGAGGTCGTGCTGCTCCATGTAGATCAGTTCCCAGCCCCGCTGCTGGGCGGCCCATAGCATCGCCAGCGACGTGTCCTTCTTGTAGTGGATGTCCTCGATGGGATCCATGACGATACCGAGTCTGACGGTCATAGCGCGACTTCAACCTCTTTCTGGAAACAGGAACGGGTCAGCAGAGCAGCCCGACGCTCAGGTGCTATGCTGGCAGGCACAGCGGATATTTCCGGGCCGGACCGATGGTAGTGTACCGACGTTCAGTATGCATTACCCAAAGCCGCCGAATCACTACGCAAAAGCCGGCCCCGCAAGCGCTCTTGTAAGCGCAAGAGTACATTTGGTCACAAACTTATGCTTTTTCTCAAGCGACCTATAATCTATAAATAGTCAGGCTTTATAGAACGCCCCTTGAATGTGTGTTAAAAAGGCCCGTCAAATCTCCCACTGGTCTCGGAAACCGGTCTGACGGCGCCAACGAAGCCGGGCTGGAAGCAAGGCCAGCTACCGAATCGACTGCGTGACCGGCTGGAACAGCCAGAGTGATTCGAATCGGAGCTGAACAACAACGATCCTGTAGAGCGCAAGGCTGTTGGATAATGGATGACAACTTCGAAAACCTGAAGATTATGGTGATTGACGATAGCAAGACGATTCGTCGCACCGCCGAAACCCTTCTCAAAAAGGTTGGCTGTGAAGTCATCACCGCAACGGATGGATTCGATGCCCTGGCCAAGATTGCCGACACCCAACCTGACATCGTGTTCGTCGATATCATGATGCCACGCCTGGACGGCTACCAGACCTGCGCCCTGATCAAGAACAACTCCGCGTTCAAGAAGACTCCCGTCATCATGCTCTCCAGCAAGGACGGCCTTTTCGACAAGGCCAAGGGACGTATAGTCGGTTCCGACCAGTACCTGACCAAGCCTTTCAGCAAGGACGAACTGCTGAACACCATTCGTCAGTACGTTCCCACGGCGGAACAGTAAACCGATTGATACAACGCATTTATCGAGGAACTCATGGCCCGCATCCTGATTGTCGACGACTCTCCGACCGAGGTTAAGAAAATCTCCAGCATCCTGGAAAAGCACCAGCATGAAGTGCTCTCCGCGGACAACGGTGCCGATGGCGTCGCCAAGGCCCGCGCCGAACAGCCCGACCTGGTCCTGATGGACGTCGTCATGCCCGGGCTCAACGGTTTCCAGGCTACCCGTCAGCTGACCCGCTCGCCGGACACGGCTTCCATTCCCGTGGTGATCGTCACCACCAAGGATCAGGAAACCGACCGCGTCTGGGGCACCCGTCAGGGCGCCAAGGGCTATCTGGTCAAACCCGTCAACGAAGATGAGCTGATCAAGACGATTGCCAGTCTGATCGCCTGACCGCCAGTATGGAGTAAGCATGTCCGCCCAGGCTGCCCCTTTTGCCGTACTGACGGATATCGCCCGGCGTAGCAAGGCCCTCGCTTCGGGCCTGCCGGCCCAGCAGGAAGCCATTGAGCTGTGGAATGGCATCGGCTTCACGCTGGCCGGACAACGCTACGTCGCCCCGATGGGCGAAGTGGTCGAAATTCTTCACGTCCCCCGGTACACCCATATACCGGGGGTTCGTCCATTTATGCTCGGCGCGGCGAACGTCCGTGGCCGGCTGCTGCCCCTGATCGACCTTGCCCACTTCTTTGACCTGGGCCGCAGTTCCCGCAGTCACCGGGAGCGTCGCGTGCTGGTCATCGAACAGGGCGACGTGTTCAGTGGCCTGGTCGTCGACAGCGTCTCAGGCATGCAGTATTTCGCGCTGGAAAGCTTCACCGAAGATCCGGCGCAAGTCCCAGACATCGTTCAGCCTTTCGTTCACGGAGGCTATCGACGCAACGAAGAAACCTGGAATGTGTTCTCGACCTTCGCACTGATGGACGATGAGCGTTTCCTGGATGTTTCTCAGTGGTGAACAGGACGGCAGGGCCTGTTCACTGAATCCCCAGACCCGAAGGACCAACTTGCCGACATAAGGCCGGGAGCCAGAAAATGAAGAAAAGAGCCGGAAGATTCAATGCGGGTCAGGGCGCCAACAAGCTGGTTGGCGGCCTGATCGGTGCATTGATCGTACTGACCGTCCTGCTCGTTGCTGTGCTGTTCATCATCAACCGCGACAGCCGCCACGATCAGGAATACATCGCCCACGCCAGTGAGCTGCGGGTCCTGTCACAGGAGATCGCGAAAAACGCCTCGGAAGCGGCCGGCGGTACGCCGGAAGCGTTCGACCAGCTGCAGCGCTCCCGTGACCAGTTCGCCAAACTCTGGGGATTCCTCACCGAGGGCAATCCGAAGACCGGTCTTCCGGCGAGTGAGCTGGCCACCAAGAGCGGCGTACAGGCCGACTGGAACGCCGTTCGCGAGCGCGCCGACACCATCATCTCCACCCGCGAGGCGGTGCTCGGCCTGCACAAGGTGGCCCAGACCCTGAACGAGAACATCCCGCAGCTGCAGGTGGAGTACGACGACATCGTACAGATCCTGCTGGATAACGACGCGCCGGCAGAACAGGTTGCCCTGGCCCAGCGTCAGTCCCTGCTGGCGGAACGGATCGTGCGCTCGGTCAACAACGTATTGTCCGGTGACGAAGACGCGGTAATCGCCGCCGACCGCTTCGGTCGCGACGCCAAGCTGTTCGGTCGCGTCCTCGACGGCCAGACCAACGGCAACGCCGCCATGGGCATCTCCAAGGTCCAGGACGAAGACGCCCGCTACGGTCTGGACGCGGTTTCCGAACTGTTCGAATTCGTCTCCCAGAACGTTGACGCCATCCTGGACGCCTCCCCGGACCTGTTTACTGTCCGCCGCGCGTCCAACGAGATCTACCAGAGCTCCCAGGCCCTGCTGAACGAAACGTCCACATTGGCGGATCAATTCCGTGACCAGGCCGACTCCCGCCTGATCAGCCCGATGCTGGCCTACATCCTGCTGGCCGCCCTGGCTGCCGTTATCGTCGTCATCGGTCTGACCATCTACCGGACCTCCCAGGCGCGACTGGCGTCGACCCAGGACCAGAACGAACAGAACCAGAATGCGATCCTGCGACTGCTGGACGAACTGGCCGACCTGGCCGATGGTGACCTGACCACCGAGGCCACGGTCACCGAGGACTTCACCGGGGCCATCGCCGACTCCATCAACTACGCGATCGACCAGATGCGCGGCCTGGTACAGTCCATCCGGGGTACCGCGGTTCGAGTCTCCTCCGCCGCCCAGGAAACCCAGGCGACAGCGATGCATCTGGCCGATGCTTCCGAGCACCAGGCCCAGGAAATTGCCGGTGCCTCTGCGGCCGTGAACGAAATGGCCGTGTCCATCGACCAGGTCTCCTCGAACGCTGCCGAATCCTCCGCGGTTGCTGAGCGGTCGGTTGCGATCGCGAAGAAAGGCGCGGAAGTGGTACAGAACACCATCCGTGGCATGGACAACATCCGTGAGCAGATCCAGGAAACGTCCAAACGGATCAAGCGACTGGGTGAATCCTCCCAGGAAATCGGTGACATCGTCTCCCTGATCAACGACATCGCCGACCAGACCAACATCCTGTCCCTGAACGCTGCGATCCAGGCCTCCATGGCCGGTGACGCAGGTCGAGGCTTCGCGGTGGTTGCGGACGAGGTTCAGCGCCTCGCGGAACGTTCCTCTGCGGCCACCAAGCAGATTGAAGCCCTGGTTAAGACGATCCAGTCTGACACCAACGAGGCGGTTATCTCCATGGAACACACCACCGCCGAGGTGGTCCGTGGTGCCCGTCTGGCCCAGGACGCGGGTGTGGCCCTCGAGGAAATCGAGAACGTCTCGATGAACCTTGCGGAACTCATCCAGAACATCTCCAACGCGGCCCGTCAGCAGGCGTCGTCCGCGGCTCACATCTCCAACACGATGAACGTTATCCAGGAGATCACCTCGCAGACCTCCTCCGGTACCAACGCGACCGCGAAGTCGATCGGTAACCTGGCCGAAATGGCCGGTGAGCTGCGCTCCTCCGTTGCCGGCTTCACGCTGCCGGAGGAAGATCTGCCGGAAGAAGAAGAGGAAGACAGCGACGTTCCCGTGGTGAGCTGATAGCGGGGTGCAAGTGACGACGCCGGAAAGCACGGCTGAATCATGATCATGGCCGAAACGCGCGACGACAGATCCGCCGGTATCTGGACGCTGCGGCCCCTTCCCCAGATGGACGGGGCCCAGTTCCAGCAGTGGCAGACGCTACTGGAGGAGCGGACCGGAATGACCCTGACGCCGGATCGACAATCGTTCCTGCAGACCAATCTGGGCATCCGGATGCGCGAAATCGGTTGCGAGACCTATCAGGCCTATTACGAGAAAGTGGTTTCCGGCCCCGGCGCCATCGTCGAGTGGGCCACTCTGGTGGACCGACTCACCGTTCAGGAAACCCGTTTCTTTCGTGATCCGGACGCCTTCCGACTGGTCTCGGACTATGTCATGACCCGGCCACGGGACAGCCTCAAGAAACGCCCCCTGGAAGCCTGGAGCGTGGGCTGTTCAACCGGCGAAGAACCTTACACCCTGGCGATGCTGCTGGATCAGTGCATGCAGCAGCTGGAACTGGAACCCCTGTTCGGGGTGACCGGATCGGACATCAGCAAGCCGGCCCTGGAAAAGGCACAGAGAGGGGTATTCGGGGGCCGCAGGCTATCCACAACAGAGCCTGCGGTTCGGGAACGCTACTTCCATCCGGCTGCCGGCAATGAATGGGCAATCGACCCGGCGATCAAACAGCGGGTCTGTTTTACCCGACTGAACGTGCTGGACCTGAATCAGGCACCGATGCATGGCATGAATATCATTTTCTGCCAGAACCTGCTGATCTACTTCCGCCGCTGGCGGCGCAGGGAAATTGTCAGGCGACTGACCGAACGACTGGCACCGGGTGGACTCCTGGTGCTGGGTCAGGGCGAACTGACGGATTGGCAGCATCCCTCCCTGCAGCGGGTGCCATCGGATAGCGTGCTGGCGTGGATCAAACGCCAGACAGACGAAGAATAACCGGAGTGGTTATGGGCAATCACCATGACAGCATCGCCCTGGATTGGGTTAGGGGCGAAATTCAGGACACCCTGAAACAGGGTCAGCAGGCATTGGAAGCCTATGTCGACAATCGTGACGACACGGCACGCCTGCGTTTTTGCCTGAACTATCTCCATCAGGTGCACGGCACCCTGCAGATGGTCGAACTCTATGGTGCGGCCCTGCTCACCGAAGAGATGGAAAAGCTGGCCCAGGCCGTCCTCAACGACGCTACCAGCAACGTCGATGAAGCCATCGAAGTCCTGATGCAGGCGATCCTGCAGCTGCCGCAGTACCTGGAGCACCTGGACAGCAACCGCGATGATTTCCCGCTGGCGCTGTTGCCGCTGCTCAATGACCTGCGCGCCGCCCGCGGCGAAGCCCTGCTTTCCGATACCTCGCTGTTCAAGCCGGACCTGTCGGCAGCGGACTTCCGGGCCAACCCGGCGGCCACCCAGCGTCTGCAGGATCCGAAAGTCCTGGGCCATGTCCGCAAGCTGCGCCAGATGTTCCAGTTTGCGCTGGTTGGCATCATCCGCGAAGCCGAACTGGACTCCCACTTCGACTACATGGACAAGGTGATCCAGCGGGTCATCAAGCTGTGCCAGGGCACCCCCCGCGGTGAACTCTGGCAGGCTGCCGGTGGTTTTCTGGACACGCTCAAGAGCCGGCACAACCCGATCAACTCTGCCGCCAAATCCCTGCTGCGCCAGCTGGATGCGGAACTCAAGCGTCTGCTGGACGAACACGGCGATATCCTGCAGCAACCGGTGCCCGAGGCGCTGTTCAAGCATCTGCTGTACTACGTCGCCCGGGCCGACGACCTGGGCATGCCCCGGGTCAACGACCTGCGCAGCCGCTATAAGCTGGCGGACGCCCTGCCCTCCGACGAATCCGTGGACGATGCCCGCCAGCGGGTCTCCGGACCGGGTCGCGAGGCCATCCAATCCGTGGTCAGCGCCCTCAACGAGGAACTGGCCCGCCTGAAAGACCAGCTCGACCTGTTCGTGCGCGCCGAATTCCGCCAGAACAGCGAACTGGAAGAATTGCTGCCGGGCCTGCAACAGGTAGCCAATACCCTGGCCGTCCTGGGTCTGGGCATCCCGCGCCGGGTGGTCACCGAGCAGATCGAAATCGTCCAGCGCCTCAGCCACGATGACGAGCCGGCCGACGATGGCATCCTGATGGACATCGCCGGCGCCCTGCTCTATGTCGAAGCCACCCTGGCCGGACTGGAAAAAGAACGTCAGACCCATTCCGAAGACACCGGCGACGCCGTCCAGTACGGCACCCAGGAACTGAACGACGCGAACCGGGCGCTGCTGCGCGAGTCCCGCAATTCGCTGGAACAGGTCAAGACCGCCATCGTCAATTTCATTGCCGCCCAATGGGACCGGCGTGAAATCGAGCATGTCCCGGGCCTGCTGCACAGCATCCGCGGCGGCCTGCAACTGATCCCGCTGGAGCGTGTCGGCGACATGCTCGCGTCCGCCGAGCGCTACGTCACCGATGTCCTGCTGGACGGGCAGCGCGTCCCGGACTGGCAGCAGTTGGACACCCTGGCGGACATGGTGACCAGTATCGAATACTACCTGGAGCGCCTGGCGGAAGGCATTGAGGACAACGAAAGCGTCCTCAAGATCGCCGAAGACAGCCTGCGCAGCCTGGGCTTCCCGGTGGGCGAAGAACCCACCTGGAACAACGAGCCGGCCGTCACATCCGCCGAGCCAGAACCGGCGCCGGCCACCTCCGGACCCGACGTCCCGAAAACCTCCGACGCCGACCTGGTGGACGACGAAATCCTCGAAATCTTCATCGAGGAAGCCGAGGAAGTCCTGGCCACCATCCGCGATTTCTACCCGCGTCTGCGTCAGGATCACGACGATCGCGAAGCGCTCACTGAAGTCCGTCGCGCGTTCCATACCCTCAAGGGCAGCGGTCGACTGGTGGGTGCCACCAGCATTGGCGAACTGGCCTGGGCGGTGGAGAACCTGCTCAACCGCGTGATCGACCAGAGTGTACGGCCTACGGAAGAACTGTTTGCCCTGGTGGATACCGCCATTGATCGCATTCCGGGCCTGATCGCCGAGTTCCGTGACGGCAGCGCCGATGGCGACGTCAGCGATCTGATTGCCCAGGCCGACGCTCTGGCCACCACCCGCAAGACCGGCCCGGACAGCGAAACCACCGCTGAACCGGCAGCCGACGTCGCCGAGAGCGCGCCGGAAGCGACGACCGACGACACCGTCGAATCCGCCGCGCCGTCGCAGGACGACGGAATCGACGACGACCTGATCGATGACGAAATCCTCGAGATCTTCATCGAGGAAGCGGGCGAGGTACTGGAGACCATCCGCGAATACCTGCCCATGCTGCTGCGCCAGTTTGACGATCGGACCGCGCTGGCCGAAGTTCGCCGGGCATTCCATACCCTCAAGGGCAGTGGCCGCATGGTGGGCGCCAGTGCCGTCGGCGAGCTCGCCTGGGCGGTGGAGAACATGCTCAACCGGGTGATCGACGGCAGCGTGTTCATGAACGACGACATCGCCCGTCTGCTGGATGACGTGGTTGGCGTGATTCCGGCCCTGGTCAGCGATTTTGAGGCCCGCCGCCCGGCGTCGCTGGACACTTCATCGCTGGAGGCCCGGGCGACCGCGCTGGCCAACGGCGAGATCCTGGAATCCAGCCGCATGCCGGAAGACGGCGACAGCGCCGGATTCGAGCCGGATGCACCAGCGGTCGAGGCCGCCCCTGGAGACCGGCAAGAACAGGCGGAAGACGATGACGCCGGCGACGAACAGCTGGTGGACCCGGTCCTGCTGGACATCTTCGAGAGCGAAACCGAAACCCATCTGCAGGCGCTCAAACAATTCCTGGCGGAGGCCGAAGGCCGCGAAACCACCGCCTACACCGATGGCCTGTCCCGCGCCCTGCATACCCTGAAAGGCTCGGCCCACACCGCCGGCATCGAGCCGCTGGCGACCATCATCTCGCCGCTGGAAAAATTCGTGAAAACCGCCCGCGCCGAGAACCATCGCGCCGATCGCGACGTGATGGCCCTGCTGGCCGACGCCTGCGACTTCATCGAGCGAGGCCTGGGGCAGATCCGATCAGCGCCGCAGCAACCGCTGGCAGGCACGGAGGCGTTCCTCGAACGCCTGGATATGCTCGCTACCCGCACCCTGTCGTCCAATCCGGTCAGTACCGAAAATGCGGAAGCCGAGCACCGCCCGGACCCGCAGCTCATCCAGCTGTTCCTGAACGAAGGCCTGGATATCCTGCTGGACGCCGACTCCATCCTGGACGCCTGGGCCGCGGCACCCGGCGAGAACGAACAGCTCGACAAGCTGGTGCTGGAACTGCGCCAGCTGGCCCGCGGCGCCGATGTGGCCGGCCTGGCCGATGTGTCTGAACTGGCGGACCGGCTCGAGCGGACCTATGCCGCCGTGTTCGACGCCAAGGCCCAGCCGGACAGCGAGTTCTTCAGCGTTGCCCGCGCCGGCCATGAAGCCCTCATCAACATGATGGACCAGGTGGCCGCCGGTCTGGCGACCAAGCCGGATCACGACCTGCTTGGCAAACTGCAGGCCCAGCTCGACCAATTCCGCGAACAGGCCGACTCCAGCTTCGCCCAGGATCTGGAGGACATCGACAACAGCTTCGAGGAAGACCTGGAGCTGCCGACCCTGGACATCGAAGCCGACGAACCCGGCGCCGCCGAGGTCGAAACACCGGAAGCCGACGACGGTCTCGACCCCGAGCTGGTCGAGATCTTCCTGGAGGAAGCCCGCGACCTGATCGAAGGCACCGGCGAACGCCTGCAACAGTGGACCGAGCAGTCGTCCGACACCGAATTGCTGCGCCACCTGCAGCGCGACCTGCACACCCTCAAGGGCGGCGCGCGCCTGGCCGACATCAGTGCCATCGGCGACCTGTCCCACGAGCTGGAAACCCTGTTTGAAGGCTTGACCGACAACCGGCTCAGCACCCGCGAGGATCTCGAAGACCTCCTGCTGCGCAGCCACGACCGGCTCGCCGCCATGGTGGATGCGATCAGCACCGGTGACCAGCCACGCCCGGCGCCGGACCTGATCCAGGAGATCCAGGCCTACATCAGTCAGCATGCCGGCGGCAGTGATGCCACCTCGTTCGACACCGAATCCGAAGATGAGATCGAGCTTGAGCTGCCGCAACTGGATGTCGCCGAAGAGGACGAGTCCGGCACACCGGATGCGACCGACATGGACGACGCCGAGCCGGTGGCGCGCACCGGCGCGCTGCAGAACCTGGATCCGGAACTGGCGGAAATCTTCCTTGAGGAAGCCGGCGACATCATTGATACCACCGCCGAGCAGCTGCACCAGTGGCAGGGCAATCCCGACCAGCCGGAACTGGTCAAGGAACTCCAGCGCGAACTGCACACCCTCAAGGGCGGCGCCCGCATGGCGGAAATCGCGCCCGTGGCCGATATTGCCCATGAAATGGAGACGCTGTTCGAGCGCATCGTCGAAGGCCGCCTGAAAGCCACGCCGGAGCGTACCGATGTCGCCCTGCGCGCCCACGATCAACTGGCGACGATGGTGGATGCCATCGCCGAAGCCGGACAGTGCCCGGAAGCGCCGGACGTTCTGGACGCCCTGAAAGCCGCCCTGACCGACGCGCCGGCCGCGACACCGATTGACGAAGAAACCACCGAATCGCCGGAAGACGAGCCGGCAGCGCCTGAAGCCGAAGCCGAAGCCGAAGCCGAAGCCGAAGCCGAAGCCGAAGCCGAAGCCGAAGCCGAAGCCGAAGCCGAAGAAAGTGTGTTCGACGACGCCCTCCTGGTGGAAGCCATGGACCAGGCCGCGGCGGACGACGACGCCGGCGATGCCGAGGACCTCGACCAGGAGCTGGTCAGCATCTTCCTGGAAGAGGCTTACGACCTGGTCAACTCCACCGCCAGCACCCTGCACAGCTGGACCGAAGATCCCAGCAACACCAAGCTGGCTGGCGAACTGCAACGCGACGTGCATACCCTCAAGGGCGGCGCACGCATGGCCGGTGTCGATGCCATCGGCGATCTGACCCACGTGCTGGAGGACCTGTTCGAGCGCGTCGCTGAAGGCCGCCTGGACGCCACGTCCGACATGACCGACCTGCTGTTTGCCTGCCACGACCGGCTGGCGCAGATGGTGGAGCAAGTGGCCGCGCAGAAACCCTGCGAGCCGGCCACCACACTGATCGAGCGCGTCGAAGCCATCCTCTCCGGCCGGGCCGACAAGGACACACCGGCTGAAGACAGCGCTCCGGTCGATTTGCCGCCCGTGGAGGTGGACGAGACGCCTGCCGAGCCGGCCGTAGCCGACAGCGAGCCGCTGGATCGGGACGACGACCTGATCGGCATTTTCCTGGACGAAGGCGTAGAGATCCACGACGCCATCAAGGAATGCCTGGCGCAATGGCGCGAAGAGCCGGAAGCCTTGGCCAGCATGACGTCGCTGCTGCAGGAGCTGCACACCCTCAAGGGCGGTGCCCGACTGGCCGATGTCGACCCCATCGCGGACCTGGCGGAAACCTGGTACGAGCGCCTGGAATCGACCCTGGCCGACGCCGCCGACGGTGCTGCCGCGCTGGCCCTCAGTGAGAAGGCCTCAGCTCAGTTGGCGCAGATGCTGCGCGATATCGAGGAAGGCCGTACGCCGGTGGCCGACGCCGAGTTGATCGAGGCGCTGGCTCAAGGCGTCACGCCAGTAGATGACGCCCCGGTAACGGAAGAGAACGAGCCTGCCCAGCCTGAAAGCGTCGATCCGGAAGTCCTGGAAATCTTCCTGGAAGAAGCGGGCGAACTGCTCGACCAGATCGAAAACCTGCTGGAAGACTGGCGCAAGGAGCCGTCCAGCGACCACTTCAACCGCGAGCTGCAACGGGCCCTGCACACCCTCAAGGGCGGCGCACGCCTGGCGCAACTGGTTGAGCTGGGTGACCAGGCCCACGCCTTCGAAACCCGCCTGATTGACCTGGGCGGCAACGAACCCGACAGCGCCACCTGGAACGCCATTACCCGGGATCACGACACCCTGACCGACATGGTGGGTGAGATCCGCAAACGCTATGAAGACGCCGGCGCCGGCCCGGTCACCCTGCCGAGCAGTCCGGAGACCAAGGCAGACACACCGGATGAGGCCGTGCCTCCAGCGGAGCCATCCGCCGAAGCCGCAGCGGACGCCAAACCGGAACCACAGGCCAAGCCACAACCCAAGCCGCCGGCCAAAAAGGCCCGGAACCGCAAGGCGGACCCGGCCCGTGCCGCGCAGGAAACCATCCGCGTCAACGCCCCGCTGCTGGATGAGCTGGTCAACTTGGCCGGTGAAACCAGTATCACCCGTAGCCGCCTGGAGCAGCAGTCCAGTGACTTCGGCCACACGCTGGACGAGATGGCCGCGACCATCGAACGTCTGCGCGAACAGTTGCGCCGGATGGACATCGAGACCGAAGCCCAGATCCTGTTCCGCGCCGAAAAAGAGCACGGTCCGGACTACGGCGAGGACTTCGACCCGCTGGAGATGGACCGCTACTCCTCCATCCAGCAGCTGTCCCGGGCCCTGAGTGAATCGGCCTCGGATTTGGCGGACCTGCGCGAGACCATGTCCGACCGGACCCGCGACACTGAAACCCTGCTGGTCCAGCAATCCCGGATCAACACCGAGCTGCAGGAAGGCCTGATGAAGACGCGGATGAACCCGTTCGCGTCCATGGTGCCGCGCCTGCGCCGGATTGTTCGCCAGATCAGCGGCGAGCTGGGCAAGAAGGTGGAGTTTGACGTCCGCAACGCCGAAGGCGAAATGGACCGCAACATCCTTGAACGGATGGTGGCGCCGCTGGAGCACATGCTGCGCAACGCCCTTGACCACGGCATCGAAACACCGGAAGACCGCCGCAAGGCCGGCAAGCCGGAAACCGGCGAAATCATCCTGTCGCTGACCCGAGAAGGCGGTGAAGTGGTGCTGCGGATGATGGACGACGGCGCCGGCATCCGCACCTCGGCGGTTCGCGAAAAGGCCATCAAGCAGGGCCTGCTGCGCGAAGACGAGGATCTGTCGGACCGGGAGGTCCTGCAGTTCATCCTGCAGCCGGGCTTCTCCACCGCCGCCCAGGTCACGCAGATCTCCGGCCGCGGTGTGGGCATGGACGTGGTGGCCAGCGAGATCAAGCAGCTCGGCGGCAGTCTGGACATCGACTCGATGCTGGGCCAGGGCACCACCTTCACCGTGCGCCTGCCGTTTACGGTCTCGGTCAACCGCGCCCTGATGGTGTCCACCGGCGAGGACTTCTACGCCATCCCGCTCAATACCATCGAGGGGATCGTGCGGGTCAGCACCTACGAGCTGGAAGAGTATTACAAGCCGGATGCGCCGCTGTACGAATACGCCGGCCAGGAATACCGCCTGCAGTACCTGGGCGGCCTGCTGCACAGCGAGCACCATCCCAAGCTGCAGGGACAGGCCCTGCCGCTGCCGGTCATCCTGGTGCGCGGGGCTGAACAGCCCATGGCGCTGCAGGTGGACAGCCTGATGGGCAGCCGGGAAATCGTGGTCAAGTCCCTCGGCCCGCAGTTCTCGTCCGTACGGGGTGTCTCCGGTGCCACGATTCTGGGTGACGGTAACGTGGTCGTGATCCTCGACCTGCCGGCGATGATCCGCTCCGACATGCTGTCCGAGCGCCAGCGCCTGGCGGATCTGGAAGCGGCTCAGGCCCAGGCCCGTCGCGACGACCGCGAGACCCTGGTCATGGTGGTGGACGACTCGGTCACCGTGCGCAAGGTCACCTCGCGCCTACTGGAGCGTAACGGCATGGAGGTCATCACCGCGAAGGACGGCCTGGACGCTGTGGCCCAGCTGCAGGATCACCGCCCGGACATCATCCTGCTGGATATCGAGATGCCGCGGATGGACGGTTTCGAAGTGGCCAGCTTCGTGCGCCACGACGACAGCCTGCGCGACACGCCCATTTGCATGATCACCTCGCGAACCGGACAAAAGCACCGGGAGCGGGCCCTGGCGCTGGGCGTCAACGAGTATCTGGGCAAGCCGTTCCAGGAAACCCAGCTGCTTGACACCATTGAGCGCCTGACCGGGAATCAGTGATGACCCGCGAAGTGCTGCCGCCGGGCGTGGCTATCGTTTCCGATAGCCCGCTCCAGCGGCGCCGACTGCAGGACGCCGTCGGAAAATTCGGCCTGGACAGCCGCTTTACCGGAGACCCGGATCGCCTGCTGGCGCAGCCGGCGATCCCGGACGTTGAACTCTGGCTGGTGACGCTTGAAGACGAAGCCGATCATCCCACGCTGTTCGATTTCCTGCTGGAGAATACCGAGGCGCCGATCCTGTTCGGTGTGGACGAGGCTCCGGCACCGGGCACGACCGAGGCCTTTCGCTGGGAACGGCGCCTGCTGGATAAACTGGAACAGCAGCTGGGCGAGCTGGAACAGCTGGACAGCGCCACGACTTTAGAGGCGCTGGATCATCCGGAAGAGCCGGTAAGCCGACGGGAGCGGCCAGCCTGGATTCCCGCCGGCAAGACGGACGAGCCGGCCGAGGAGATCTGGATTCTGGGAGCATCACTGGGCGGTCCGGCCGCGGTGAAAACGTTCCTCGACAACCTGCCGCCGGGGCTGCCGGTCGGCTTTGTCTATGCCCAGCACATCGATGGTCATTTTACCGAGGTGCTGACCCGGGTGCTGGGGCGCCACGCGGACTACAGCCTGCGCCGGGCCGAAACCGGCTATCGGGTACGCAACGGCGACGTGGTGCTGCTGCCGGTGGAAAACGAGTGGTATCTGGACGACAGCGGCCGCCTGCAGGAAAAAGCGACGCCGTGGCCCGGTCCCTATGGACCGTCCATTGATCAGGTACTGCTCAATGTGGCCGACCATTACCGCGACCGCTGCCATGCTATCCTGTTTTCCGGCATGGGCAACGATGGCGCCATTGCGGCCCCGCTGCTGCACGCCTACGGTAGCCGCATCTGGGTCCAGAACAGTGAAAGCTGTGGCAACAGCTCGATGCCGGACTCGATCCGGGCCACGGGCTGCACCAGTTTCGTCGGCGATCCGGCGCAACTGGCCCGAAAACTGACGCAAACCCTTGAAGAAGCCTGTTTGCTCAAGCGCAAGCAGGATCGCGATTCCGCCTGAGGACGACACCATGGCCGACAATTCCCAAGTCCTTCCCTGCGTACTGATTCCGGTGACGGACCGTCAGTTGCTGCTGCCCAACGTTTCCATCGCCGAAATCGTCGACTATGCCGAGCCGGAAGCGGCCGATGGCGGCCCCGAGTGGCTGATCGGCTACCTCAACTGGCGCGGCCTGCGCCTGCCGGTAATCTCCTACGACGCGGCCAACGGCGGCCAGGGCGCCCGCCCGGATGGCGCCCGCGGACGGATTGCGGTGCTCAACACCATCAGCGACAGCCACCAGGCGATGCCGTTCCTGGCCATGGTGACCCAGGGGATTCCCAGCCAGACCAAGCTGGCCGAGCCCGAGATTCAGCAGGTGGAAGGCGACACCGGTCCGGCGGACCTGATGGTGGTGGACGTCGAAGGCCACACGGCCTATATCCCCAATCTCGAATACCTGGAATCCCTCGCCGCCAAATCCTTCGCGGCCTGAACCAGGCGCTGCGATCGATACGGACCTCGTCCGACCGGGCAATGCGATGTTATAATGTTTCATCCATTGACCGATCGGACGCACCATGTCACAGACACCGCTGCCCTACCGCCCGCATAACCACCGGGCCTGCGTGGATCAGGCCCTGGCCGATGCCCATCGCATCTGCAACGACGCCAAGGCCCGCCTGACCCCGACCCGCGAGCGGGTACTGGAACTGATCTGGCAATCCCATAAACCGCTCGGCGCCTACGACCTGCTCGGCGCGCTGGCCCAGGACGGCCACAACGCCGCGCCGCCCACCGTCTATCGAGCCCTCGACTTTCTCCAGCAGCACGGGCTGGTGCACCGGATCGCGTCCCTGAACGCGTTCGTCGGCTGCGCCCACGCGGGGCATCGCCATACCGGTTTTTTCCTGATCTGCCGGGCCTGCCGCAACGTCCTGGAGCTGTCGGCGCCGCACGTTGCCGAAGCGGTGGACCAAGCAGCGCAGGATGAAGGGTTCGCCGCCGAAGACACCACCCTGGAAATTGCCGGACTGTGTCCCGCCTGTCAGCAGGAGGGCGGCCATGAGTGAGGCGCTGGTCACGCTGGACGATGTCAGTGTGCGCCTGGGCGGCCAGAACATCGTCGATCACGTACAATTGACCGTCAGCCGCGGCGATATCATTACCGTCATCGGCCCCAATGGCGCCGGCAAGACCACGCTGATCAAGGCCATCCTGGGGCTGCAGGCCATCAGCGGCGGCCGCATCCGGCGCACGCCGGGCCTGCGGCTGGGGTACGTGCCCCAGCACATCCATTTCCAGCCGACGTTGCCGCTGACGGTGAAGCGCTTCATGGCGCTGACCGGGGCCGCGCCCGCGGAGTGCCGGGCGGCGCTGGAACGGACTGCGGTCCATCATCTCTATGACTCGTCCATTCATCACCTGTCCGGCGGTGAAACCCAGCGTGTGCTGATCGCCCGGGCGCTGGTCCGCCAGCCTGACCTGCTGGTACTGGACGAGCCGGCCCAGGGCGTCGACGTCAACGGTCAGGCCGAGCTGTACGAGCTGATCCGTGAACTGCGGGACAACCTTCACTGCGGCGTCATCATGATTTCCCACGACCTGCACCTGGTGATGGCGGCCACCGACAAGGTGCTGTGCCTGAACCAGCACGTCTGCTGCAGCGGTTATCCGGAGCAGATCTCCCACGATCCCGCGTTCGTGGAGCTGTTCGGCCGTCACGTGGCGGACAGCGTCGCCATCTACCATCACCACCACAATCATGACCACAACCTGCACGGCGATGTGGTGGATAACGCCCCGACGGAGACCTCCCACGATCATGCCTCTCATTGACGCCCTGCTCGACGATTTCTTCTGGCGCGCGCTGATCGGCGGCCTGGGTGTGGCGCTGGTGGCCGGTCCACTGGGCTGCTTCGTGGTGTGGCGGCGGATGGCCTACTTCGGCGACACCCTGGCCCATTCGGCGCTGCTGGGCGTGGCCCTGGGCACGCTGCTGCAGATCCAGCTCAGCCTGGGCATCGCGGTGGTCTGCATCGGGCTGGCGCTGCTGCTGGTGGTGCTGTCCCGCAATCGCAGCCTGGCGACGGACACGCTGCTGGGCATCCTCGCCCACAGTGCCCTGGCCATCGGCCTGGTGACCCTGAGCTTCATGCCGGACGTGCGGCTGGACCTGACCGGCTACCTGTTCGGCGACCTGCTGGCCATCAGCCGCACGGATGTGGCCTGGATCTACGGCGGCGCCGCCGTTGTGCTGGCCCTGCTGGCCTGGCTCTGGCGTGGCCTGCTGATGAGCACCATCCATGAGGAGCTGGCCAAGGCCGAGGGCCTGCCGGTGGAACGGTTACGCCTGGGCCTGATGCTGATGTTCTCGCTGGTGATTGCGGTGGCGATGAAGATCGTCGGCGTGTTGCTGATCACCGCTCTGCTGATCATTCCCGCCGCCACCGCCCGGCGCCTGGCCAGCAGCCCGGAGCGGATGGTGGGTCTGGCCATCGTTGGCGGCGTGATCGCCGTGGGTGGCGGCCTGTCGATGTCCTGGTTCCTCGACAGTCCGGCGGGCCCGTCCATCGTGGTGTCAGCCTTCCTGCTGTTCCTGTTGGTCTACGGACTGGTCCGCGAGCAGCGTCACGGATAACCGACTGATCCGGCGACAGATCCGCCCGATTCGCCGCCGTTAACCGCCAAAGCGGCCACATTCCGGCGACGTACCCGGTAGCGACACTGGACGCCAACGCCCCGGCCCACCTAAAGTTAAGGGGTCCCTGCAAGGAATCTGCGGGGACCCCGACACCCCACACCGGACGACATCACGGACGAACACAGCCATCCGGCTATCGGGGTCGTTACCTCATCAGGCAAGGGAGAGCACCCATGGAAAGGCCTGCAGGACGGGGCATGCACATCTGGCTGCCACTGGTGGTCCTTGTCGTCGGCATTCTGTGTACCGGCACGGTGGACCATTGGACCAGCAAGAGCCTGGACAAACAGACCCGAAGCTTGCTCGAAAGCCAGCACGCCCATTTCACCGACCTGGTGCAGCAGGCCATCAACGTCCGCATCCAGACCCTCGACGTGCTGGCCCGTACGCTGTCGGGACACAGCGACCACAGCCGCATCTTCCAGTACCAGACCGAAGCCGTCCTGCGGCGTTTGCCGGACGTGATCGACCTGGACCGCATCATCACCATCTCCGACGACGAACGCCGCGTGGTGGAGCGCAACCTGAGCGACATCGGCGGCCAGTACATCACCCTGGGGGAATGGCAGGAGAGTGGCATCACCCGCGTTGCGCCGCATCAACCCAGCTACCAGGTGGTGATCCAGGTGGCCGACCGCCACCCGCCGAGCGCCATCCTCGGCCTGGTGGCCCCCTCCGTGCCGCATTGGCGCCAGCCGATAGAAACCGCCCTGCAGCACGACAAGGTGTCCGCCACAGCCCAGACCCGCATCCAGCGTAACGGCAGCAGCCAGGTCGGCGTGCGCCTGTTCCGGGCGCTGGAGGACGGCTCCCTGGTGAGCCTGACGTTTTCCCCCGATCAATTACTCAAGGAGGCCCTGCCTGCACAGATGAGTCCGGCCCTGCAGGTGACGGTGTTCGATCTGGACCAGCACCTGAAGACACCGCTGTTTGCCACCGACCGACTGGAACAGCCGCGCATGGCCTGGGCCCTGCGCTCGGCCATCAGCCTGGCGGACCGGGAATGGATCCTCACCACCATTCCCGACAAACATTACATGGGCGCACCGGTGGAGCGGATCAGCCAGATCGTGTGGCTGGTGGGGGCCGCCGCGTCGCTGGCCGCCGCTGTTCTGGTCTGGCTGCTGTGCCTGAGACTGGCGCGGGATCGTCGGGACCACGCCTTCGTGACCCGGGCGCTGGATATCGAGAGTCAGGCTTTGGAGAACAACCGGATCGAGAAGCACGCCCTGAAACAGGCGTTGCAGAACAGCGAACAGCGCAGCCGCGACCTGGTGGAAATCGCCGGCAGCTGCATCGCGGAAATGGACGAGGAAGGCCGGATCGGCTTCATCTCAGCGATGGCCGTGGACTTCCTGGGCCGCCCGCCGGCGGAGCTGGAGCATCATCCCTTCAGCAACTACGTCATGCCGGAGGATCGTGAGCGCTTCAAACAGGGGCTGACCGCCTCTCGCCAACAACGGCGGCTGGTGCGGATGGACCTGCTGCTGCAGAACAGCGACAGCGTCGGCATACCGGTGACCCTGCGGCTGAAGCCGGTGGTGGATACCCTCACCGGCTGTGCCGGCTTCCGACTGTCCATCCAGGCCCGACCGGGTCAGCCGGAGGAAGACATCTCCACAGGCTGATTCGTCACAGGGTCTTGTGGGTGCCGTCGCAGAACGGCGCATCACCGGTCTGCTTGCAGCCACAGAACCAGACCCACTCGTCCCGCTCGGCGGTGTATTTCACGGGACGCAGCTGGGTCGCCTTATGGGAGCCGTCGCAGAAGGGCTGGTCCGCGCTGCGACCGCAGGCGCACCAGAAATAGGATTTGCCGGCTTCTACCGGAATCGCGTAAGGACTGGATCGAGCCACACGGGGCACATCGTCGGACATGGCGGTCACCTCCAGGCCATGGATGTCGTTTCCCCAGTATAGACGGCAGAGACGATCAGAGCGGCTGGACCGCCTCGGCCACGCGGCCACTGTCCACCAGATCGAGGAAGGCCTCGCCCAGGCGCTCGCTGTCCCCGATGGCCTGCCGCCAGGCCTGTTCCCGGCCGTCGTCGTTGCCCAGGTAACGCTCGAAATCCTTCCGGTCGGGCAGTTTGCGGTCCGGCAGCTGGGCCAGGTAGTCGCGGGACGGGGCCACCAGGACCACGTCCTGCAGGCGCGTATGATCGCCCCGGCGCCAGGGCAACGACTTGTCGAACCAGCCGGGAATGATGCGGTCGGTGAAGTGGGGATAGAGCACCACGCCGGGCTGCTCGTAAGGCAGGTCGAGATGATAGTCGAGCAGGCCGCCGTCGCGGTACATGCCTTCCGGCGCGCCGGCGATTCCGGCCACCCCGGACATCACCATGGGAATCGACGCCGACGCCAGCAGGGCCGCCATCAGGTTGTCCCGGGTCAGCGGCACCTGATGACTCTGGAAGTCGATCAGGTCGCCCAGCGGGGCGCGCTCACGGGGATCGTGCAGAATACCGCGCTCCATAAAGCGGCCCAGGTGCTTACGGCTGACCATGTTGGCGCTGATCGCTGCCATCAGCCCCAGGGCCAGTCGGCCGCGGGTGTCGTGCTGGAGCATGCCGCGGCTGCGTACTACCACAATGTTGAGGCGGTAGTCCGGGTGATTGAGGATGGCGTCTTCCCGTCCGCCCAGCAGCTCTTCCAGGAACACCATGCTGCGGCGCGTCACCTCGGCCATGCTGACGCCCTTGGGAAAACGCTGGCGGGTGTACAGATCCGACAGCCGGGCCAGCTGGCTGACCGGATCACCGGAGGAAATGGCCGCAAACCGCCAGCTGCCAATGGAGGCGCCGATCAGAGACCGCACCTGCGGCGCCCGTGGCAGCCACTCGCCAAAGATCGCCTGGTCCAGCCCACAGATGCCCAGCGCCTTGGGACCACCGGCGGCACCGGGAACCACGTGCACGTCTTCCGGACGCAGGCCGTGCTCCTGGATGCGGGCGTAAGCCCGGCGTCCCGCACGGATGGTCAGGACGGATGGGTCTGGCGAAACGGTGGACATGGCAATTTCCTATACAGCGACGAAGCTGAGCGGGAGTCTAACGGACCCGCTCCCACAGCAAAAGCCTGTTTCGCAACGGCATCCCGGGGCACGCCGCTGCGGACGGGGCCTGATCTGGTCCGGCCACTGCGCTATACTGCCCGGGAATTTATCCGGAACCCCCTCAATGGCGCGCGCGAATCACGGCGAAGCAACCCGCAAGAAGATCATCCTGACCGCCCTCGACCTGTATGCCCGGCACGGGCTGGACGGGGTGTCATTGCGGACCATCAGCGCGGAATCCGGCACCCGCAATTCAGCGGCCGCCCATTATCATTTCGGCAGCCGTCTGGGCCTGCTGGAGGCGGTGATCACCTTTATTACCGATCACACCCGGCCACAGTTCGAAAGCGGGTTCCGGGGCGTCGAGGAGGCTCCCGCGCCGACGCTGCGCGACGTGGTCCGGGCCGTGACCACGCCTTACCTGTCCCTGACCCTGGCACCGGACTGGGGGCCGTCCGCACTGCGCTTCATGGCCCACCTGCACGCGGACAACACACCGGACATTGTCGAACTGCTGAACACCCACTTCCGGCCCGATGTGGAGCGCATCGAGGCCCAGCTGTGCCGGGCGCTACCGGCCATTCCCCGGGATGTCCTGCGTATCCGCCTGGCGTTCACCTTCGTCAGCCTGATCCACGGCGCCGCAGAGATCGATATGCTGTCCCACACGCCGTTCGGCAACATCCGCCCCGACGACCTCACCCTGTTCAACTACTTCCTGGACTTCATTGAAGGCGGGTTGGCCGCCCCACCCGCCAGTGAATAAGTGGCCGCCCAGGCTGTGGCGGTAGCCAGACGATAGGACTTTCGCTTCGCCAAATTCCTGCTATAAGTGTCCGTAACGTCCACAAAAACGCGGGCGTCTGAACGATGGATCGGTCCCGCAACCTGCAGGAGCGCAGTGTGGCCAAGCGGATAGCCCTGAAATACACAGCCACCAACCCGACGGAAACGATCCTGGGCTTCCAGCGCCAGATTGTCTATCACGTACATTTCTGGACCCTGGTGGCCGTGGCGCCGCTGGTGCTGGTCCAGTGGTCCGAACATCATCCGTTGCTGAGCCTGCTGCTGGCGATCTTCTGCCTGAACCTGGTGGCGGTGATCCTCTACCTGCGCCTGCGCGGTCGCTATCTCTTCAAGGGGCGCTTCTTCGCCCTGTTTGCCATTGCCTGCACCGTCTACTCGACGATCATCAACGGGCATAACGGCCTGTTCTGGGGCTATCCGGCCATTGCCGCGATGTTCTTCCTGCTGTCCCTGCGCGAAGCGCTGATCCTCAACGGTCTCTTTATCATCATCCTGGCCGGGGTATCCTTCGAGCGTTTTCCCACGCCGGAATTCTGGCGCATCACCAGTTCCCTGAGCCTGACGGCCGTTTTCGTTGCCGTGTTTGCCTGGCTGGTGGGGCGGATGCAAAGCGAGCTGACGGACCTGGCCACGACCGATCCGTTGACCGGCTGCCTGAACCGTTCCCAGATGGCCGATGAACTGAACAGCCAGATCCAGCTGCGCGAGCGCTACGAGCGGGTCGCCAGCCTGATCCTGGTGGATCTGGATCATTTCAAGACGATCAACGACCGTTGGGGCCACGCCACCGGCGACACGGTACTCCAGGAAGCCGCCACGCGCCTGCGACGGCGACTGCGGGACACCGACATGCTGTTCCGGATCGGCGGCGAGGAGTTCATGATGGTGTTGCCGGAAACCCGGCAGAAAGCGGCCGAAGAGCTCGCGCGGCAGTTGCTGGATACCCTCAGCGTGGCACCGTTCAGCAAGGACATCCAGGTGACCGCCAGCGCTGGCGTCACCGAACTGATCAAGGGCGAAACCTGGTCCACCTGGCTCAACCGGGCCGACCAGGCGCTCTATACCGCGAAAGAGGCGGGCCGCAACCGGGTCATGATCCTGCGCGGCTCGGAACGGGAAGCCAGCGGCGACGACATGCCGGTACCGAATGTCTGATGAAACACCTTCGGCCTGGAATGGTCGGTTTCCGACGGCCTAGACCCGGGCCAGGAAGTCCCGCACGGCCTCGAACACCTGCACCGGATTCTCATAGTGGGGATAGTGCCCCACCCCATCCAGGGCGACGACGTCGGGCTGTTTGATCAGCTGCCGGTAGCGATCCGCCATGGCCACGCCGGACACCGGATCCTCGGTACCCGAAATCAGCCGCAGGGGCTGCTGCGCATTGACCAGCGCGCCCACCCAGCGATTGCGGTGGCAGCGGCGTTCGTCCATGTAGTGGATCAGCCGGTGCAGGATGCCGCGCCCATTGTTGTACAGCAGCAACTGCCAGAAACTGTTCAGCTCGCTGCGGTTGGGGCGGGTGTGGTGGCCGAACAGCTTGGAAAAGTTGTGGTCGAACACCCCACGGGTGAAACCCCGGCTGATCAGCCCGCCCAGGGGGCCTACCAACAGCTTCTGGATCAGGATCGGCTGATGCACTTCCGGAAACAGGGCCCCGTTGAGGAAGCAGGCACTGGCAATCGAGAACGGCAGCTGGCCTTCCTGCTCCCGGGCGAGCAGTTCCTGCGCCACGCTGCAACCGTAATCGTGAGCCAGCAGATGGACCCGCTCAACGCCCATGGCCTCCAGCCAACCCTGTTGCAGGTCCGCCTGGTCGATCAGGCTGTAGGGATAGTCCACCGGCTTGTCGGAAAACCCGAAGCCCAGCATGTCAGCCACCAATACACGGTGGGACTGGGTCAGGTAGGGCCAGAGTCGGTTCCAGTCCCAGGACGCGGTCGGAAAACCGTGCAACAACAGGATAACCTCACCGCGGCCCTCCATGCGGCTGAAGATGGCGTGTTCACCGTAGGCGAACCACTTGCCCGCCTGCTGCCAACGATGAACCGGGATACCGGCGTGATGGTTGTCGGTCGGTACCTCCAGAGAAACTACACGTTCCATATGCCCTTTTTCGTCCCCGCTGCCCTGGCGCGTCAGTTCTGAACCCGGAATGCCCGGCCACCTGTAAAGAATACTTTACACCTTCCTCCGGTTGGGTCGGTACCTTCCCGTCTCGGCTTATTAGACTAGCGCATTCCCTCTTCGGGAAGCACTGCAGGACAGGTCATTTCAGGCATCGCATCACAGTCACCCGGTTGGCCGGGTGTTTTTAAATCAACTGGTACGGAATCTGCTTCGTATATGACTGTGGAAGTTGAAACGACGTGCCCCCATTTCACGATCATGACAGCAAGGGCCGTCAAAGGCGCCCACCCGGCTTTCCGGGCGTCGCGCGAACCGTGTGAGGTTTTGCCATGCGTACCATCGAACCAGTCAACCAGACCCGGCGGGACGACAGCCGTCTCAACCGCCTCTATCATCTGAAACAGCAGCAATTGCAACGCTCCGGGCGACGCAGCGACAGCCTGCTGTATCGTGTGCTTGCCGCCGAGGCCGATGCCATCAGCAATGCCCTTGGCAAAGAGACCAGCGACACGGAGTGACCCGCCCGGGCAGTCATCCGCAGGGAATTTGGGCTTCAGGCCGGAAATGGCTTAGTCTTCTAAGATTCGCCAACGTAAGGCGTCCATCAGAGACGCCCTGAACCGCTTGGCACTCATCCGGTTACCCCGATCGCACGTAGGTGCCTGAAGCCCTCCCCAGAGACATGCGGAATGACTGACACGACCGACACCATCGCCAAACACTACGAACAGATCATGCAGGCCCTCGGTGAAGACACCGCCCGTGAAGGGCTGGCCAAGACGCCGGAGCGGGCCGCCAAGGCCATGGAATTCCTGACCCGGGGCTACCGGCAGGATCTTGCCAGCGTCGTCAACGACGCCACCTTTGAATCCGACATGGACGAAATGGTCGTGGTCCAGGACATCGAGCTCTACAGCCTCTGCGAGCATCACCTGCTGCCATTCATCGGCAAGTGCCACATTGCCTACATTCCCCAGGGCCGGGTCCTGGGCCTGTCCAAACTCGCCCGCATCGTCGACATGTACGCCCGTCGCCTCCAGATCCAGGAAAACCTGACCCGTCAGATCGCCGAGGCGATCGAGTCGGTGACCGGCGCCCAGGGCGTCGGCGTGGTGATTGAAGCCCAGCACATGTGCATGATGATGCGCGGCGTGGAGAAGCAGAATTCGCGGATGAAGACCTCCGTCATGCTGGGCAGCTTCCGCAAATCCCAGGCCACCCGGACGGAATTCCTGCAACTGATCAACCACTGAGAGGAACCGGATCGATCATGAGTTTACCCGCTGCAGTCGTCACCGGCGCCGGACGGCGTCTTGGATATGAACTGAGCAAGGCCCTGCTGGCCCGCGACTATCAGGTGTTCGCCCTCTATCGCACCGCCACCGACGAGGTGGAAGAACTGCGCGAGCGGGGCGCTTCGGTGATCCAGACCGACCTGGCCGACCACGCCAGCGTGCAGCAAGCCATCGAGCGGATCCGTCACACCACGCCCCTGCGGGTACTGATCAACAACGCCTCCCAGTTCGAGGAAAACCCGCAAGATCCGGCCGCGCTGACCGAGTTGGCCGAGCGGCTCTACCGGGTCAACGCCGTGGCGCCGATGCAGCTGATCGAAGGGCTGACCGAGACGATGACAGCCTCCAGCAGCGAGCGCGCCCCGCTGCCGGTGGTGATCAACATTACCGATATCTTCGCCGAGAACCCCAATCCGCGTTACGCCGCCTACTGCGCCACCAAGGCAGCGCTGGCCAACCTGACCCTGAGCTACGCCAAATCGCTGGCGCCGGCGGTGCGGGTCAACGCCATCATGCCGGGGCCGATCCGCTTCCTGCCGCGGCACACGGACGATGAGAAGCAGGAAGTCCTGGACGAAACGTTACTGGCCCGGGAAGGCGGTTTCGAGAGCGTCGTCAAGCAGGCCATGGCCCTGATCGACAACGATTTCATGACCGGTGCGATGATCCCAGTAGATGGTGGCCGTCGCCTGGCCTAGCGCCAGCTCACCCAGGCGGAGCGTCCGGCAGTCGGCAGGATCCACCCGATCCGCCAGCAGGGCCCGGAAATAGGGCTCCTGCACGCTGCGCCCGTCGGGCAGCCCATCGGCACGGGTCTCGAGGATGTCGATATCGATGGTGCGATCCTTGAGGCTCGAGGCCGGATCGCTCCGGTCCCGCCCCAAAGCTTCTTCCACGCCGTTGAACCAGGCTTTCAACTCGGTCGGGGCCAGCGGCGATTGCAACACCACCAGCGCATTGAGAAAGCCCCGGTCACTGTCGATTCCCTGGGGGCGAGTGGCCACCACCGGGCTGATTCGCAGACAGCCGGTTTTCTGGACGAGAAGGTCCAGCGCCCGCGGCAGGTTCTGTTCCGGGCGGATATTGCTGCCCAGGCCACACAGGTACCACATGGTTACCTCAGTCATTTCCGTCACAAACGCTGTTTCATACGCTGATCCCGGGCGGATCGATTGCCGTTACAGGTCAAACGTCTGTCCCTGCCGGGCGTAGCCGGCGAAATTCGAGGCCACCCGGGTTTCGAATTCACGGTAGTGATCCTCATAACTCATCAGGTACATGCGCTCACGCAACGCGGCGGGATAGCTGACCTCCAGCTCCGCCAGGCTGGCGTGGACCGGGTTCCACTCTGCCAGCGTGCAGTCGTGCAGGATGATCTCGGGATCGCGCCGGGTCACCGCCTCCACGATCGGCCGGGTATCGCCGCTGAACAGCAACCGGCGGTTGATGAACAGACCATAGGACGGTTTGTTGGGCGTGTGGTTATTCTGGAAATACTCCAGCTGCACACCCTCGAATTCAAACGCGCCGTCCAGCCGGATCACCTCGAAATAATCGTCCAGTGTGGCCGGCCCTTCACCCACCTGCCCCATCACGCCCTTGAGCGTCTGGTCCCAGAGCTCCTCGTAGACGCCCGGAGGCAGGTACAACCGGGGCTTGAAGCCGTAGCGGAAACGGCATTCGTAGGCCAGGCGCTCCAGACCGAAACAGTGATCGGCGTGCACGTGGGTAATGAAGACACCGTCCACCTGGCTCAGGTCCAGCCCCAGGTCGCGCAGGGCAAACTTGATGGTGTAGCCGGCATCGATCAGCAGGCGGCGCCCGCCGGCGGTGATCATCGCGTTGTTGTTCCAGTGCGCGATGGCCTCGGAATGGCCGACGCCGGTCATGGTGAATACTGCCATTGATTGTCCTTCGTCCATTACAGGGTTCTGGCTTGTCCAGAGGTCACGTCTTGGGCCAGAATCGCTCAGGAGTTCATCAGCGGCTCCCGAATGCCGAACCGCCGGTTGCCCGGGCACCGGCAACCATAGCCCTTTATGCCAGCACTTGGAACCGGAAACCCTATGGCCACGCCTGAGCAGCTTCGCAAGATCCTTGAGTCCGTCCGCACCATCGCCCTCGTCGGTGCCAGCGAAAAACCCCATCGCGACAGCCATACCGTCATGGCTTTCCTGCAGGGCCGCGGCTACCGGGTGATTCCGGTCAATCCGCGTCTGGCAGGCGGCACCCTGCTGGGCGAACACGTCTATCCGAACGTCACGGCGATCCCCGGAAAGATCGACATGGTCGACCTGTTCCTCGCCAGTCACCGTGTGGGGGCGGTGGTGGACGAGGCTCTGCGTCGGGGTGACGTGGATGCCATCTGGATGCAGATCGGCGTCATCGATGAAGACGCCGCTGCCCGGGCTGAATCCGCCGGCCTGCAGGTGGTCATGGACCGCTGTCCCAAGCAGGAAATTCCGCGGCTGGGTGTGCCATTGGCCACACCATGAGGCGCGTTGTCACTTTCCGACCCAAACCGTTGCGTTTTTTTACACCTGCCCTTCACGGCTGGTTGAGGCAGGACCTGAAGTTCGTCCGCCAACCCGATCGTTGCTGACCACTTTTTCATCAAACGGTCTTATTCTTGCGAGAAGCTGGAGGTAACCGGTCCCGGAGACAATCACTCAGTGTCTCCCCGACGCCCCGATCCATCTTCGTCGGCGGCAGGTGAGGAACACCGCCCCGGCGCCCCCACAACGGAGGTGCATCATGGTCGATCAACTGGTTTCCTTCGCCAAGATTGCGGCCGTCACGGCCCTGTTCATTGTCGCATCAGCCTATACGGCCGGGCCGGGTATCGGCTTCTGACCCGCCCGACCGCGGCATAATTGTATAAAACATCGTCAAACGCACAGTCACGCGACCGATCCCGTGCAATACTGACCGTACGCTCATTGTCAGGATCGGTCGCGTCATGCCGTTCAGACGTCAACCTAACCGAAAGCCCGCCAAAGCTTCCCGTCGCGTCGTCGACAATCTGATTCGTTCACGGATTCCGGTGGATCTGCTGGGCATCGGCATGCGCGTCATCAAGCTGGATCGCCCGTGGACCGAAGTGCCGGTGCTGTTCCAGGGCTTCACCATCGACCGCGCGGACCAGCTCGCAATCCTCCGCCAGCACTGCGAATGGGTCTGGGTGGAAGCCCTGTCGACGGAATTGACACCGGTACTGGAGCAGATCGAAATCCAGCGGCGCCGGCGTGACGAGCCCATGCCGGAACAGCATCCGATCCATGTCGAACTGCCCCGCGCCCGGAAAATCTTCGAATCCACCAGCGACTATGTCCGTGACCTGCTGGACCGGGTCGAGAGCGGCGTCGACGTGGATCTGTCGATGGCCCGCCCCCTGATCCAGCGCTGCGCCGAGAGCATCACCGCCAACCCCAGCGCCATGTTCTGGATGAACCGCATCAAGCATCGCGACGCCTACACCGCTGAGCACTGCCAGCGGGTCGCCATCCTGGCCATGGCGTTTGCCCGCTACCTGGGGATGTCGACGGTGGACATGGAAACCGCCGGGCTGTGCGGGCTGCTGCACGACATCGGCAAGATGCAGGTGCCGCACCGGGTGCTCAACAAGCCCGGCGCCCTGAACGCGGCCGAGATGGAGATCGTTCGCCAGCACACCCGCCACGGCCATGACCTGTTGCGGCAACAGGACCTGGACCCGATCGTGGCTACCGTCTGCCTCGACCACCACGAGCGGCTCGATGGCGCAGGCTACCCCCGCGGCCTGCAGGCCTGGCAGATCAGCCGTTTCGCACGGCTGGTGGCGATCGTCGACGTGTTTGACGCCATCACCAGCGATCGATGCTACCGCGCCGGGCTGCCCACCACCGACGCCATGCGCATCCTCTACCGCGAGCGCGACCGTCAGTTCGATGCCGGCATGATCGAAGCCTTTATCCGCATGATCGGCGTCTATCCCCCTGGCAGCCTGGTGGAGCTCAATTCCGGCGAAGTGGCCGTGGTGATTTCCAACCACCCATCCTATAAACTACGCCCGCGGGTAGAGATCCTGCTCGGGCCCGATAAACAGTCCGTCCCGCCCCAGACCATCGATCTCAAAGACGAACCCCGCACCACAAGCGGCCAGCTCTACACCATTACCGCCCCCCTTCCGGATGGCGCCTACGGAGTCACCCTGTCAGGCCGTATTGAGACCATTACTGAATCAGCCTGAGGCGCCGTGAGCTATCTCGATAACCTGCTGTTTTCACTGTCCGTGACGGCACCGATCTTCCTGGTGATGGCCGCTGGCTGGTTCCTGCGCCGCCTCAAGTGGATCGACGATGCCTTTGTGGAAACCGGCTCACGCCTGGTGTTCAACCTGGCCCTGCCCGCGCTGATCGTCACCAGCCTGGTCAACCTGGATCTGGACAGCCTGGTCAATCCCCGGCAGGTGGGATTTGGTGTGACGGTGACCGTGGCCAGCTTTGTCCTGCTCTGGATCGTCAGTGCCTGGTGGCCGGGTTCCGGACCGGATCGGGGTGTTTTTGTGCAGGGCGCGTTTCGCGGCAACCTGGGCATCATCGGCATCGCCGTCTGCGCCAGCCTCTATGGCAATACCGGGCTGGCGGTCGGGTCGGTCCTGCTGGCGGGCATTACGCTGGCCTACAACATCCTGTCGGTCTATGCCCTCACGGCCAGCGGCGGCCGGCAGCACACGTCCTGGCACCAGATTGTCCGGGGCATCACCCGCAACCCGCTGATCATCAGCATCCTGCTGGGCCTGACGCTGGCCGCCTTCAAGGTGCCGGTCCCGGACCTGATTCTGACCAGCGCCGCCTATTTCGGACAGATGACCCTGCCGCTGGCCCTGCTCTGCGTGGGCGCCACGCTCAGCCTGGACGCGCTCAGCCATGGCACCGCGGCCGCCTTCGTGGCCACCGCCCTGAAACTCGTCGTCCTGCCGATTGCAGGCACCCTGGCGGCGCTGCCTTTCGGCTTTTCACCCATGGAGCTGGGCACCCTGTTTGCGATGTTTGCCTCGCCCACGGCCACTGCCAGCTACGTCATGGCCCGCACCATGGGGGGCAATCACCAGCTGGCCGCCAGTATCGTGGCCTTGACGACCCTGCTGGCGCCGATCAGCCTGAGTGTGGGAATCTACGCCCTCCGGACTCTGGGCCTTATTTAGAGATCGAGCATGTCTGGCGCTTATCGCGACAGGTTCCGTCAATTTGGCGCCACGATGCCGAGACTTCCCGCAAATTACTGACACATCAATTGCAAATACTTGTAAACTCTACTGAAGTATTCGTTGTACTGGCCGAGAATGTGAGGACAGTACAACAGACAAATGTCGTGTTTCAGGAGTTCCATGCATAACGAAACGTCCAGGTGGTACGCCAGGCTCATGCGGGTGGTCGTCAGCCCCGCATTGCCGGCCGTGTTGCTGTTGACGTTTATCGTGCTGGCGGCGGTCCTCTGGCAGGGCATCGAACGCCAGGTCCGGCATCAGATGGAACTGACCCTGGATGCCGAGGCCACCGCCCTGTCGCGGGAACTGGCGTCCGACTTCACCGCCCACGTTCATGCCTTGCGCCGGATGGCGGAACGCCGGGCTGCCAGCCCGAATATGCCCCGGGAGATCTGGCAGGAGGACGCCGAACACTACCTGCGGGATTTTCGCCACTACCAGGCCATCGAGTGGATCGCTCCCGACTACCGCATTCGCTGGGTGGCGCCCCTGGCGGGCAACGAGAATGTGGTCGGCTTTAACGTCGCCTTCAACGCCGAGCGACTCGCCAGCCTGAAGCAGGCTGCCCGCACCGGTGTGGCCGACTTTTCCGGCATCATCGAGTTGCGCCAGGGCGGCACCGGCATTGTCATCTACGCCCCTATCGTTGACGACGAAGGGGGCCGGCACGGCTTCATCGCCGGTGTTTTCCGTATGGAAGGTCTGGCCGAAGCCCTGATCACGCCCCGCATCCACGACAACTTCCAGGTCGATATCGAAGAAGACGGCCAGGTCCGCTACACCAACAAACCCGACAGCCCGATCGCCGGCCGTCTGTCGCAGGAAGCCACGCTGTCGGTGCCGGGCCTGGCATGGACGCTCCGGATCACCCCAACCCGTGAGTGGACCACAGACCACCAGGGCATCTGGCCGGACCTTGCCCTGGTCAGCTTCCTGATCCTCGGCCTGCTGATCAGCCTGCTGGTGTGGCTGACCCAGGCGGTGATGCGCCGCAACCGGGCACTGGAACACGCCCGCAGCGCCCTGGAAAACGAAATCTACCAGCGTGAGTCGGTGCAGCAGGATCTGGCCCGAATCGAATCCACGGACAGCCTGACCGGCCTGGCCAATCGCCGCTTCTTCGTCGAAGACCTGACCCACACCCTGGCCATCGCCGACCGCCAGTACCGCCAGGTCGCGTTGATCATGCTGGATCTGGACCGTTTCCAGATCCTCAACGATACCCTCGGCCACCAATTCGGCGACGAACTGCTGATCAAGGTGGCCGAGCGCCTGAACCAGCTCAGCAGCGAACGGGTGCTGGTGGCCTATTCCAGCGGCGACGAGTTCATGATCTGCCAGCAGCACATCGACGACATCGACGACGTCATCGCGCTGCTGGGCCAGATCAAGCAATGCTTCGTGGACCCGTTCGAGGTCCAGGAACAGAGCCATCAGATCACCGCCACCATGGGCGTGGCCATCTACCCACAGAGCGGACTGGACGCGGATATCCTGCTGCGCAATGCCGACGTCGCCCTCTACCGGGCCAAGGAAAACGGCCGCAATCACTATCAGTTCTACACCGAAGGCATGCAGGACCGGGAGGTGCGCCGGCTGGAACTGGACAAGGACCTCAACCGCGCCCTCAGTGAGGATCAACTGGTGCTGCACTTCCAGCCTCAGCTGGATCTGGCCACCCAGCAGATCGGCAGCGTGGAAGCGCTGATCCGCTGGCAGCATCCGACCCGCGGCCTGCTGCCACCGGTGGACTTCATCCCGCTGGCCGAGGAGAGCGGTCGCATTACCGATATCGGGCGCTGGGTGGCGATGGCGGCCTGTCGCCAGCTGGCCGCCTGGCAGGGCGGTCCCTTCGACCACCTGCGGATCGCCATCAACCTGTCCGGACGCGAGCTGGAAGACCGGGACCTCGTCAGCAACATCGAACGGGCCCTGCGCGATAACAACGTCACGGCCGACAAGCTGGAAGTGGAGCTGACCGAGGAAATCTTTATCGATAACCTCGAGCACAACCTGGACCAGCTCAAACGCCTGCACCAGATTGGCGTGCACCTGGCCATCGACGACTTCGGTACCGGCTATTCCTCGCTGGCCTACCTGCGGGACTTCCCGGTGGACCTGCTCAAGATCGACCGCTCGTTCATCACCCGGGTGACCGAACGCCACGACGACGCCATCATCACCCGGGCGGTGATCAACCTGGCCCACAACCTGGGCATCCAGGTCGCCGCCGAAGGCATCGAAACCGAAGCCCAGCTCAACTTCCTCAATACCCACCGCTGCGACCTGGCCCAGGGCTACCTGATCGGCCGTCCCATGCCGGCATCGGAGCTGGAGGCACTGGTCAGCCGGGGCTTTCGACTGCCCAACCCGCTGCACCAGCCCGACTGACCGGCTCCGGTGAACGCAACGCGGCGTTCATGCGTAAACCACGATAAGATACGCACTCATTTATCCCGGTCGGAGCACTATGAACACCCCCTCCCCGCACTACCTGACAGCCGAGCAGGACCAACAGGTCCGGCGCTGGGAGCGCTGGAACCGCCGCTATTTCATCTTTGCGTTTGTGGCCCTGGTCATCCTGCTGGTCTTCAGCAGCCAACTGGGATTGTCCAGCGGCCAGGACTGGGGCGCGCTGGGCCCGCTTCTGGTGTTGCTGATTGTCCCGATCATCGTGCTGCAGCTGCGTCTGCGCTGCCCCGCCTGCGACCATCGCATCGGCTGGCAGGCCAAGCTGCAGGCGCCGGATCAATGCCGGCATTGCGGCACCGTCCTGCGCGCCCGCCAATCCCGCTGACGCTTGCCCAGAAAACCCTTGACCTTTGAGTTGCTCAAGGGTTTTAAACTGTCCCTGAATCCATCGGGAGAGTGTCCCATGAAGGTGAGCGAACTGGCCCGCGCCGCAGGTGTGAATCCGGAGACCGTGCGTTTTTACACGCGGGAAGGGTTGCTGCATCCCCAGCGCAACCCGGATAACGGCTACCACATCTACTCCAGCGACGATCTCCAGCGCATGCAATTCGCCCGCAAGGCCCGCCAGCTGGGATTCGCGCTCAGCGAGATCCAGTCCATCCTGGGGGAAGCCGACCATCACACCTCACCCTGCCCCATGGTGCGCGACATTTTCGAGCGCCGCCTGCAGGACGTGGAAAACCGCCTGGCCGAACTGGAAGCCTTGCGCAATCGTATGCGCGATGCCATGGCGGCCTGGGAAAACATGCCCGACGGCACACCCGACGGTCACACGATCTGCCGCCTGATTGAACACTGGGACGATTCCGAAGTGAAAACAGCCAAACCAGGAGGGCACGCATGAACACCGCAACGCGACACCCCATCCAATTGGCCATCCAGGGAGCCTCCTGTCAGGGTTGCGTGCGCAAGATCCGCGCGTCCCTGGCCGATCTGGTGTCCGATCCGGAGCAGGTCACCGTCGACCTGGACCAGCAGCGCGTGACCCTGCCCGAAGCCACCGACGCCGAAGCAGCCGCCCAGCGGGTGACCGACGCCGGGTATCCGGCCCGGCCCGTCGAGGCGCAAGCCGGCGAGACCCTGACCATCCGCGGCGCCTCCTGCCAGGGCTGCGTCAAGAAGATCCGGGAGGCGGTGACACCACTGGTAAACGCAGCGGATGATATTGATGTCGACCTGGCGAGCCAGACCGTTACCCTGCCGGCCGGTATCGACGCGGAAGAGGCCGTCCAGCGCATCTCCGACGCGGGCTATCCGGCACAACGGGCGGACGCCGTTGATAACGGAGAGGCGGACAGCGGCCCGCCCGAGCCCGCAACATCCGCCGCCACGTCACCCCAGGACCGATCCAGTAGCGGCTCCCACGCCGACGATAGCGAGATCCACCTGTCGATCACCGGCGCCACCTGTGCCTCCTGCGTACGCACCATCGAGACTGCCATGCAGCGGGTTCCCGGCGTGACCGAGGCGCGCATGAACCTGGCCGACCTGACCGCCACCGCCCAGGGGCATGCCAGCGCCGATGCCCTGATCCAGGCCATCAGCAGCGCCGGCTACGGCGCCAGCGAGATTCACGACCAGGAGGCGGTGGATGACGAGAAGGAAGCCGCCAGCCGCAAGGAATACCGGACCCTGCTGATCAAGATGGCCGTGGGTCTGGGACTGGGCCTTCCGCTGATGGCCTGGGGGCTGTTCGGCGGCACCATGGCCGTCACCGGTGACACCCGCATCGGCTGGCTGATCGTCGGCGCCGTGACACTCGCTGTGCTGGTGCTGGCCGGCGGCCATTACTTCACCGGCGCCTGGAAGGCCTTTCGCCATCACAACGCCAACATGGACACCCTGATCGCCCTGGGCACCGGCACCGCGTGGCTCTATTCCATGGGCGTCGTGCTGGCGCCTGAGCTGTTGCCGGAAGCCGCCCGGCATGTCTATTTCGAGGCGTCGGCCATGATCATCGGCCTGATCAACCTCGGCCAGGCGCTGGAACTGCGTGCCCGAGGCCGGACGTCACAGGCCATCCGCCGTCTGCTCGACCTGCGCGCCCGCACCGCCCGGGTCATCCGCGACGGTCAGGAGGTCGACATCCCGGTGGAAGAGGTGCAAGTGGGCGATAACTTCCGCGTGCGCCCCGGCGAAAAGGTCCCGGTGGATGCGGTGGTCGTTGAAGGCGAAAGTCGCATCGATGAAAGCATGCTCACCGGTGAGCCCATGCCAGTGAACAAGGCCAAAGACGACGAGGTGTCCGCCGGCACCATCAACAGCAGCGGCGCGCTGGTGTGCCAGGCGACCCGGGTCGGCTCGGAAACCGCCCTGGCCCAGATCATCCAGCTGGTGAAAAAGGCCCAGGGCGAGAAACCACCCATCGGCCGGCTGGCGGATCGGATCTCGGCGATTTTCGTGCCCACCATCCTGCTCATCGCCATTGCCGCAGCGCTGGTCTGGTACAACGTCGGCCCGGCCCCGGCAGCGGCGCACATGCTGGTGGCCGCCACCACGGTGCTGATCATCGCCTGCCCCTGCGCGCTGGGGCTGGCCACGCCCATGTCGGTGATGGTCGGCGTGGGTAAAGCCGCCGAACACGGCATCCTGATCCGTCAGGGGGAAGCCCTGCAGCTGGCCGGCCAGCTCGACACGGTGGTGCTGGACAAGACCGGCACCATCACCGAAGGCAAGCCCCGCGTCACCCAGCTGGTGCCAGCGGACGGTGTCAGCGAGAACGAGCTGTTGGGGTTGGCTGCCGGCCTCGAGCAACACTCCGAACACCCGCTGGCGCAGGCGATCCTGACCGCCGCCGATGAGCGGAGGGTGGAACGGTTCAGCAGCAGCGGCTTCGAAGCCCTGAACGGCCAGGGCGTCACGGCCCAGGCCGATGGCCAGACACTGCGTCTGGGCAATCGCCGCTGGCTGGAAAGCGAAGGCGTGGACCTGTCCGGCCTGAGCGACGCGGCCGAGGCCATCTCGAACGATGCCGGCACACCGCTGTTCCTGGCCCGGGACGCCCAGGCGCTGGGTGTCATCGGTGTCGCCGACCGCATCAAGGACGACTCCAAGGCGGCCATCGCCCGCATGACCGACCAGGGCATTCGAGTCGTGATGCTCACCGGCGACGTCGAAGCCAGCGCCCGGGCGATTGCCCGTCAGGTCGGTATCGACGAGGTGCATGCCAACGTATTGCCGGAAGACAAGGCCAGCATCGTCAAACAGCTGCGTGACGAGGGGCGGCGTGTGGCCATGGTGGGCGACGGCATCAACGACGCCCCGGCCCTGGCCGCCGCCGATGTTGGGTTTGCCATCGGTGCCGGCACCGATGTGGCCATCGAGAGCGCGTCCATCACCCTGATGCGCAGTTCCCTGCAGGGCGTCACCGATGCCATCGAGATCTCCCGGGCTACGGTGCGCAATATCCGCCAGAACCTGCTGGGGGCCTTTGCTTACAACAGTCTCGGGGTTCCGATCGCCGCCGGCATCCTGTATCCGGTCTGGGGCATCCTGATGAGTCCGATCCTGGCAGGGGCGGCCATGTCCCTGTCGTCGGTGACCGTCGTCTCCAACGCCAACCGGCTGCGCTTTTTCAAACCCGTTAAACACCAGGAGGCCTCCTGATGAGCACGTTACTGATCAATGGCGCCGGCCTGTTGCTGGCCGCCTTTATCGTCTACTGGTTCTGGCTGAGCGGCCCGTCCGGTGGCGATTCCTCCCATCACCACCACTGAGGCCATTTCCATGAAAGCGTCACATCCACTGCTGCGCGCCGCCCTGTTCGGCGGCACCACCCTGCTCAGCACCCTGGCTGCGGCCGGGGAGGCCATCACCGTCTACAAGTCGCCGACCTGTGGCTGCTGCGAGGCCTGGATCGGCCACCTGAAGGACAACGGCTTTGAGGTGACCGCCCACGACACCACGGCCATCAACCGCATCAAGGCGGATGCCGGGCTGCCCCGCAATCTGGCCAGCTGCCACACCGCGTTCATCGGGGATTATGTGATCGAGGGCCACGTGCCGGCGGCGGATATTCACAGGCTTTTGGCCGAGGCGCCCAAGGCGCGGGGACTGAGCGTGCCCGGCATGCCGATTGGTTCACCGGGTATGGACATGGGCAACCGTCGCGACGCCTATCAGGTGCTGCTGTTCAACGCGGACGGCCAGACCCGCCCGTTCGCCCGGTACGACTGACGGGTTCTATCGATTGCTGTTGCAGTGGGCGCGGAATTCCAGCTTGCTGATGCGGTTGTCGCCGTCCGCGTCCATCACTTCCAGCATCCGGCGGCCGCCTTCAAACTCGTCCCTGGCCGGGATCGGCGCCATCGTGTCGGGGACTGAGCCGCAGCGCAGGTCCTCGCCGACACCGCACTGGCGTAAGTAGACCAGCTCCGCCCGGTCAATGTAGTCGTTGCTGTTACGATCGGCGCATTCAAACTGACCCCGCGGGCCGTCCGCCAACTTCCGGCTTTGTGGTGGCTGGTCCGGGGGCGCGGCACAGGCGCCCAGGAAGACGACAAGCGGCAAGATCGCGTAAACTGCGGTGGGCTTTATCATTTTTGAGACTCCCGGCAGGATGCAGATCGTTTGTCCACAGTATGGCCGACATTCCCGGGACTGCCACCTGCTGCCAGAGCGCGACCGAGGACCTGCGGGATCATGCGGAATATCACCGGCAAACGCCCGAAACGACTGCAGATACTCCTGATCGGGCTGTTTCTCTACGGCAGCCTGAGCTACAGCCTCAGCCTGGCGGAATACGCGCTGTTCCAACTCCGGGGCGAGGCACTGTTCAGCCCCAGCCTGACGTTCACCAACGTCAACACGCCGGAACTGGATCGGCTGGACGCCGACTGCGGCACCCAGCTGCTACCCGCCGCCGGCCGCACGCCAGCGGCTCTGGGAGAGCCGGTCGTGCTGCGCTGCGGCCGCTTCTGGCCGTTCTATCGCTACAGCATCCAGGCGCCCCAGACCCGGGCCAGCCTGGACCTCGGCGACGATAACAACGTCGCCATCCGGACCGTCAACCAGGTCACCCTGGCGCTGACGCTGCTGCTGGTGGCGCTGATCGGGGTGATTCTCGGTCTGGCCCGGCGTGATGCCCGGCACACCCTGCACTGGAGCCTGGTGACCTTCGCCGCCAGCCTGGCCCTGGCCGGCGCCTACACCGGCGTTATGTTCATGACGGACCCCCACTTCGGTCTGGGCTGGTAGCCGGGACGCCAACCCGGGGAAGGTCCAACGTGCGGTTGCACGATCGTCACCATTTCCCATCTGACGACACGCGCCATAACCGGTATACTGCCGGTCCATTTTCAAGTTCCCGCCAGTCAGGTTCCATCGCATGCTAAACGCCGACGCCCTTTCGCAGTTGCGCCAGCTCAAAACCGACATCGAAGCCAACAAGGTGGTTCACCCCGGCACAGTCAAGGCCACCAACGGCCGTTTCGGCTTCGTGGCTCTGGACGACGGCCGTGACCTGTACCTGCCCCAGGAGCAGATGCAGCGCGTGCTGCCCGGCGACCGTGTCGAGGTCACCGAACACGAAGGCGAAAAGGGCAAGACCTACGGCCAGATAGACAAGCTGCTGGAATCGCCGCTGAAAACCTTTGTGGGTCGTTATAAGGTACGCGGCAAAGGGCATTTCGTGGCGCCGGAAACCCCCGGCCTCAATCACTGGCTGTTCATTCCGCCCAAGCAGCGTGCCGGGGCCGAGCCGGGCGACTTTATCTACTGCGAGGTGGCCAAACATCCGGTGAAAGACGGCAAGGGTCAGGCCGGTATCCTGCGCGTGCTGGGCAAGCCTGACCGGAGCGGCATCGAGCGCGCCGTCACCCTGGCCCAGTACGACCTCAATGAAGACTGGCCACAAGACGCAGCAGACGAGCTGGAGCAGCTCAACGAGGATCGGGTGGCGCAGTTGGCCGAAGGCCGCGACGACCGCACCGGCGACCCGTTCGTGACCATCGACAGCCCCAGCACCCAGGACATGGACGACGCCCTCTGCGCCATTCCCAACGCCACCGGCTGGACCCTGTCCGTCGCCATCGCCGACCCCACCGCACTGCTCCAGGTGAACGGACCGGTCGAGCGGGAGGCCCGCCGGCGCGCGACCGCCATCTACTTCCCGGGCGAGCCGCGGCCGATGCTGCACGACACCCTGAGCACCCAGCTGTGTTCACTGGTGCCGGACGTGCGGCGGCTGGCGGTCGTGTGCGACATCCAGGTCAACAACGACGGGTCACTGGGCGAATTCAGCCTGAAGGAAGCGGTCATCCGCTCCCACGGTAAGCTCAGCTACGATCTGGTGGACGGCGTGATTGCCGGGCGCAGCGACGAAGAGATCCAGGCCCTGCCGGACGCGGTCAGTGCCAATATCGACCAACTGGCGCAAGCCGCCAACGCCCTGCGCCGCTGGCGCGAGGAACACGCCCTGCTCAGCCAGGATCGCCCGGAATTCCGCCTGCGCCTGGATGAGAACCGGCATATCCGCACCATCGAGCCGTCCCAGCAGAACGAAGCCCACCGACTGGTGGAAGAGTGCATGGTCGCCGCCAACCGCTGTGCCGCCAGCGCGCTCGAGGCGAATAGCCCGAATGGCCTGTTCATCACCCATCCAGGCCTGCGGGACGATCGGCTCGACAACATCCGCGAGTTGCTCAAGCGCTATGCGCCCGAACTGACCGAACTGGACATCACCAGCGCCGAGGGTTTCCGCGAGCTGATGCGGGCGACTGAAAAGCTCGAGGCCGAGGTCCCGGTCAAATCCATCCTGATGCGCCAGCTGGCCCGGGCGGAGCTCTCGGCCACCCCGGCCCCGCACCAGGGCATGGGGCTGCCAGCCTACACCACCTTTACGTCGCCGCTGCGCAAATATTCCGACTTCCAGGTCCACCGCCTGCTGCGGGCCGCCCTGTGGAATGGCAAGAAGGCGGACATGAACGCCGAGGCCATGGCCGCATTGCAGGACGCCCAGTTCAACGCCCGCCGGGCGGCCAACGCCCTGGAGCAGTGGCTGAAGTCGCTGTACGCGCCGCAACTGGGCAAGCAGACCCACACCGGTGTGATTTCCCGGACCACCTCAGCCGGTTTCTTTGTGCGTCTGGACAGCAACGGTATTGAGGGCTTCGTGACCACCCGGGACATGACCGGCAAGTACAGCTTCGACCCGGTGACCCTGCGCCTGACGGGCCCGGAAGAGCGTATCTTCCAGCTCGACCAGCCGGTCACCGTGACCTTTGCCGGCGTGGATGCGGACAAGCGTCAGGTGCAGTTCAAACTGGCGGAAACCGGCGACAGCGAGACCCCGGACCCGGCAGAACGCTCTTGAAAAGACCGAGTGGGACGCTCATAGTCGAATGAACGTCCCCAAAACAGCCTGGCACCACCCCTCAGGAGGTGAACCATGCGACCCGATGAATTCCTCAAGAAGTACGGCTTCGACGAAGAGGACGAGAAAGACCACAGCCTGCGCGGTCGGGCACTCGACCACGCCCGTCACCTGAAGCGGCCCCACGCCGGGACGCCTCATGACTGGGAAGACTGGGAACGGTATCGGCACGAACACCCTGAAGACATCGAAGACGAACCAGAAGAATAAAACCCGGTTTTCCAACAGACTGGTAACGCCGCACCACGCCACGTGATGTATCCGTCTTGAATCCGGTGCAATCCGGCAGAGGTGAGAGTCAGTGTCCAGGGACAGTGAGTACAGGGAAAGCGACGCCTTATTCCGGCAGAACATACAGGACATCACCCGCCAGCTGCGTGAGCGGCTGGCCCGGGGTGATATTGTGCCGGTGGTGTCGGACTCCGACGACGCCGATATGCTGCAACTGATGGATACGGTCCATCATCTGCTTGCGGTGATGGACCAGGCGATCCACGACCAGCAGTACCTGGACACCGAGACCGGCTTCGCCAACGCCGATTATCTGGAAGAACAGCTCGACCGTCGCCTGCGCGGCGCCAACACTCCGGTCCTGTCGCTGATCCTGCTGAGCATTCCCAACCGCACCCTGATTGCCGAAACCCTCGATGCCCGGGAAACCCGGCAGCTCCGCACCGCCTTGCGCGAACGCCTGCAGCGCACCCTGGCCACCAACGAACTGGTCGCCAGCCTGCCCGACGGTACGCTCGCGTTCGTGGTACCCATGGACAGCGAACCCAAGTTGCGTCTGCGCGCCCAGCACATCATGAACGCCCTGGATGACCCCTTCAGCCTGGGCGAGCGCCAAGTCTGGTTATCGGCAGTAGCCTCGGCGGCGCGGGTGCGCCCGGAGGGTCCCGACACCACCCACACCCTGATCCAGGCCGCCAGAGCGGCCCTGGGCGAGTCCCGCAGCAAGGGCACCGGCAGTTTCGTGCTGTTCGAGGACACCATGCGCGCCCAGCGCCACGGTCGCCTGGACATGGAACAGACCATCCGATCGGCCCTGCGCCGGGGCTGGCTGGAGACCTTCCTGCAACCGTTGGTGGATTTGCAGCACGGCCAGGTGACCGGCTTTGAAGTGCTCTCGCGTATCCGTCATCCCGAACGCGGACTGATCTCGCCCTCGGTCTTCGTGCCCGTGGCCGAACGCACCGGCCTGATTCGTCCGCTCAGCGACCAGATGATGCGCCAGGCCGTGCCGCTGATGCAGGACGCCCGCCTGCAAAAGCATTTCGGCGACGACTTTACCTTCAGCGTGAACCTGTCACCGACCCAGCTGCACGACCCCAACCTGGCCGACCAGATTCTGCAGATCCTCAAAACCGCCGACGCCGATCCGCGGCGGCTGAAAATCGAGTTGACCGAAACCGCCGTAATGGCCGATCCCAACGTAGCCATCCACCTGATCCACCGCCTGCGCAAGCAGGGCATCGCCATTGCGCTGGATGACTTCGGTTCGGGCTATTCGTCGCTGGCCTACATCCGCAACCTGCCCCTGGATCAGCTCAAGATCGACCGCAGCCTGGTCTCCGGGCTGGATCACGACAACGAGAAACGGGCCATCCTGGAAATGATCTTGACCCTGTGCGAGCGACTGGAGCTGGATGTGGTGGCCGAGGGCATTGAAACCGAGGCGGAACTGGGTTGCCTGCTGGGCATGGGTGCCCACTACGGTCAGGGCTTCCTGTTCAGCCGGCCCCAGGCGGTGGACGACCTGCTGAAGGCCGTGCCCGCCAGCGGACTGCTGCAGTCCGCCGACGCCGGCGAAGAGGTGCGCTAGGGCGCCTCTGATTCGCGCCTGAATCAGGCGTTCAGCGACTCCAGCATCTGGTCCTTCTCGGACCATACGCTGCCCAGCCAGGCCTTCATCTCCTTACGGAAGGCGGCATCCTCGCTGTAATCCCGCCCCTTGAGGTGAGCCGGTATGGGCACGGTGTCGATGCGCAGGCGAACCGTCGACACCCGGCCGCAGAGGAAATCCCAGAAGCTCGGCGCCCCGTCCGGGTAGGCAATGGTCACGTCCACCAGCGTTTCGATCGAATCGCCCATCGCGTCCAGCACGAACCCTGCCCCACCGGCCTTGGGCTGCAGCAGGTGCTTGTAGGGGGATTTCTGTTTGGCGTGCTTGGCCGGGGTGAAACGGGTCCCTTCCACGAAGTTCATCACCGAGACCGGTGCAAAGCGGAATTTTTCACAGGCCTTGCGGGTGGAGACCATGTCCTGGCCGCGCTTTTCCGGGTGCTTGATCAGGTACTCGCGGGAATAACGCTTCATGAACGGGAAATCCAGGCCCCACCAGGCCAGGCCGATCACCGGCACGTAGATCAGCTCCCGCTTGAGGAAGAACTTGAGGAACGGCGCCCGGCGGTTGAACACCCGCTGCATGGCAAAGATGTCCACCCAGCTCTGGTGGTTGGACAGCACCAGGTACCACCCCTCTCGGCGGAGCTTATCGGCCCCTTCGACGTCCCATTTCGTGCTCTGGGTCAGCATCTGCCAACCCGTATTGCAGGCCACCCAGGCCTCGGAAATCATGATGATGATCCGGGTGCAGAAGCCCTGCCAGGGCTTGATCGGAATCAGCTTGAGCAGCGCCGGAATGTAGAGCAGCACGCACCAGAAAACGGTGTTGATGGCGAGCAGTACGGCGGCAATGACACCCCGGACCGGGGCGGGCAGAAAACTCAGCATTGTTGTTGTCCATTCAGGCATCGGGAAACCGGCGCTCATGATAACAAGCGACTGGCCAAAATGCCCGACGTGGATGCCGGGTCCGCCACTGATTGGTGGACCTGAGTCATTACACTGCGACCATGTTTCGCCAACAGGACCTGACCGTGAACCTGATCCAGTCCACCCTGCAGCGCGGCGCCCGGTTGAGCCGGCAAACCCGGGACTATGCCGGCAACGCGTTCGATCGCGTCTTCCGCTCCGCGGAGATGGTGCTGGCCGGCAAGACGCCCTATGAGACACTGGCCGAAGACGGCCTGGTGAGCCTGCGCTACTACCCGCCGCTGGAGAGTTTCAGCATCCAGCTGGGCGACGATACGGTACCGGTGGAACCCACCACCCACCGCGTACCGATCGTGATTGTCCCGCCGCTGGCGGTGAACATGCTGATCTACGATCTCTTCCCGCAACGCAGCCTGGTGCGCTACCTGCGCGCCCGGGGTTTCGACGTGTACCTGATCGACTGGGGCATGCCCACCCGGCGGCATAGCCACTACAACCTGCACACCTACGTGGCCGAACTGCTGCCCCGCTACCTGGATGCCGTGCGCCAGCACAGCGGCGAGCAGGACCTGAGCCTGCACGGCTGGAGCATGGGCGGGATGTTCACCCTGTTCTACACGGCCCTGAGCGGCGATCGCCATATCCGCAACGCGGTGGTGCTGGGCTCGCCCATCGACAGCCACGCCTCCGGCCTGATGGGGCTGATGTACCGCCGTTTCAGCGATGTGGCGGGACTGGTGCGCCGCCATACCGGCTTCCGCATTCACGATGTGCGCCCGCACTGGTTGCACACGCCGGGATGGGCCAACACCATCGGCTTCAAGCTGACCAACCCCATTGGCAGTGCCATGGGCTACTGGGAACTGTTGCTGCGCCTGGGAGACCGGGAATTCGTCACCAACCACGCCACCACCTCGGCGTTCCTCGACCGCATGGTGGCCTACCCCGGCGGCATCATCCAGGACACGCTCGTGCGGGTCTGGATCGACAACCAGCTGTCGGACGGGGAAATCCAGATCGGCGAGGACATGGCCCGGCTGGAGAACGTGCACGCCAACCTGTTGGCCATTGCCGGCGAAGGCGACACCATGGTCACACCGGGCGCCGCCAAACGGGTGATGGACCACGTCAGCTCCAGCGACAAGACCTTCCGCGTGGTGCCCGGTGGACACATGGGCATCCTGGCGGGCAGTCAGGCGCCGGAAGCCAGCTGGATCGAGATCGCCGACTGGCTGGCGGAGCGCTCGGACTAGGCGATGTCGTCCAGGGCCTCACGCAATCCCTGCAGGCTGTGGATAACGGCCGACGGCGCCAGCCCCCAATCCTCGAACGGTACGGCCGGGTCCCGCTGCACCCAGATCGCGGACAGCCCGGCCGAGCGGGCCCCAATTACGTCCCAGGCATTGGACGACACCAGACAAAGCGGCTGGTCGTAGGCGCCGGTGGCACGCCGGGCGTGGGCGTACACCGCCGGGTCGGGCTTGAAACTCTTGATGTCGTCCACGGAGACCAACCCGGTCAGATAATCCCGCAAACCATTATGGCCGAGCACTTTTTCCAGCGCCGGGTAGCTGCCGTTGGAAAACGCATAGCAGGGATACACCTCACCCAACTCCGCCAGCATGGGTTTGGCGTCAGGGAAGGCCGGCAGGGTCAGGTACGCCTGCATCAGTTCGTCCTCCCGCGCCTTCGACAGCGTCAGCCCCTGCAGCGCCATGGCGTGGCGCAGGGCCTCGCGGGTACAGACGCCAAAATCCGCGTACAGACGCATCAACCCACGGCGGAACGAGAACTCCAGTTGCTTCTCCCGCCACAGGCGGCTGACCGTGGCGGCCTGTTCACCGCAATCCGCTTTCAGGTGATCGCTCATGCCCTGGGGATCCACCAGGGTGCCGTAGACATCGAACGCCAGATGCATGCTCATGGGAAATTCGCCTTGTTCAGGGCCCGATCCGGCGGGCCGGGGAATGGAACCTTGCCAGTCAGTGTATGCGACGCTGGCCGTCTCTGAACAACCGCCGTACACTGCGATTCATGAATCCGATCGATCAATTCAACCTCGATGTCCGCTCGCTCAGCGTCTTCCTGGCGGTGCTGGACGAAGGCAGCGTGTCCGCCGCCGCGGTATCCCTCGGGGTAAGCCAGTCCGCGGTCAGCCATACGCTGGACCGCCTGCGCCAGGCCCTTGGTGACCCGCTGTTTGTCAAGGCGGGCCGGGGCATTACACCGACCCGTTACGCGCTGGACACCGGTCCCCACGTGCGCCAACTGGTGCAGGAACTGCGTGGGCTGGCGCTGGGCCCGCCGTTCATACCGGCCGAAGCCCGTCTGACCGTCACCATCGCCGCCAACGATTACCAGCGCGACCTGTTGCTGCCAGCCCTGGCGAAGGTGCTGCAATCGGAAGCACCAGGCATCGAACTGCAGGTCATGCCGTCCGGCATTCCCACGCCGGACCGGTTGCGCCGGGAGCTGTGCGACCTGATGATCACCCCGCATCCGCCGCCCGCCAGCGACATCATCCAGCGCCGCCTGCTGGACGACCGCATGGTGGTGTTCTACGACCCGGCCCAGCGGGACGCGCCGGCCAACATGGCCGATTACCTGGCCAGCCGCCACATCTCCATCGTCTTTAACACCGGCGAGCGCCTGGGCATGGACGAGGTCCTGGCCAGCCAGGGCGTGGTCCGGGAGGCAGCGGTGACCGTGTCCAACTTCTCGGGGTTGCCGGCCTTCCTGCGGGATACCCCGCTGCTGGCATCCGCGCCCGCGCGTCTCAAGGACGGCATCCTGCGGGACTTTGCCGTCGCCCCGCTGCCTTTCCGCCATCGCACCTTCAGTCTGTACCTGCTCTGGCATCAGCGCCACCACAAGGATCCGGCGCAGCGCTGGGTCCGCAACCAGCTGCTGACGATCGCCAGCCAACTGCCGGAACACCCGCCGCAATAACCCATCACTTTTATTCATATATCGAATGAACGATCCGGCCGTTATCGGACGCCGGTCTTTCCGTAAGCTGTCTCCTGATAACTGACGAACACATTTATTCGCAGTCCTTCTCAAATCTCTGGAGTCCTCCGGCTCATGCTGTCCTTGACCAGCCTGTCCACCACAATCCTGCTCGCCGCGGCCGTTGCCTTGGGACCGCTGGCCACGGATATGTACCTGCCGGCCTTGCCGGAGTTGGGGGCGACGCTGCAGGCGGACACCGGCCAGGTCCAGCTGACCCTGAGCCTCTACCTGGCCGGTTTTGCCCTGGCCCAACTAATCTGCGGCCCCCTGGCAGACCGTTTTGGCCGCAAGCCGATCATGGTGGGCGGCCTGTTGCTGTTTGCCCTGGCCAGCGTCGGTTGCGCCCTGTCTGAAAGCATCGAGGCACTGACCCTGTGCCGCTTCCTGCAGGCCCTGGGCGGCTCCGCCGGACCGGTGCTGGGCCGGGCCGCCGTGCGAGATATCCACAGCCCCCGGGAAGCCGCCCGCATCATGGCGTTGCTGGCGGCGATCATGGCGGTGGCGCCGGCGCTGGCGCCGACCCTGGGCGGGATCCTGCTGGCCGGACTCGGCTGGCCGTCGATCTTCCTGGCACTGGGAGGCTACGCGGTAGCGCTGAGCCTGATCATCGCGCTGCGCCTGCCCGAGCCGTTGCCGCGCCATTACCGACAAACCCTGAAGCCGGCGAACCTTGTCCGGAACTACTGGACCGTTGCCTGCGACCGGTCGTTCCAGGGCTACGCACTGACCAACGCGCTGCTGTTCTCCGGCCTGTTCGCGTTCCTGTCCGGCGCCTCCTTCGTGCTGATCGATTTCCTGGGCGTGTCGCCGACAGCCTTCGGCGCCTATTTCTCGGTGATGGTGTTCGGCTACATGGCTGGCAGCTTTCTGGCGGCCCGACTGGGCCGTCGCCTGTCGCCCGACCAGATGCTGCGCCTGGGCCTGATCATCGCCGTCACCGGCGGCACCCTGATGGCCGGGCTCGCCTGGGCGGAGGTGTTCACCCGGGCGGCCGTGATCCTGCCGCAGATGGTGTTCATGATCGGCGTGGGCATGGTGATGCCCCAGACCATGGCGGGCGCCCTGGCGCCGTTCCCGCACATGGCCGGATCCGCCTCGGCGCTGTATGGCTTTATCCAGATGGCGGCCGCCGCCGGCACCGGCGCCCTGGTCGGTCACCTGCATAACGGCACCAGCCAGACCATGGCCGGCATCATTGCCGGCTGCGCCCTGGCCGCCGGTGTCGCCTACCTGCTGCGCACCGCCCGCTACCCGGCGCCCAGTTTTGACGTCGTGCCCAGTCATGGCTGAGGATAAGGGTTCGGCGTCGACTCGCACCTGACGATGAGCAGTCAGTCCACGCCAACCGCCGGACACCTGATTTCCGAACCTCCAGGACGAATTCCGGTCTAGACTTCTCTCACGGTTTTCGCCGACGCCTAATCCAAAAGTCGACAGATCCGTTTTGCGCCAGGCGTGGTAAAACGATCCATCACTCAAGTACGGCCAAACGACAAGGAGCATTTTCATGAGCAAGGTCACACTCGATGGCAACCCGCTGGAGATCGGCGGTCAATTCCCTGCCAAGGGCGACAAAGTCCCGGATTTCTCGCTGACCACCAGCGGCCTGGAAGACAAGGGGCTGAGCGCCTGGGCCGGCAAACGCAAGATCCTGAACATCATCCCCAGCGTCGACACCGGCGTCTGCGCGGCGTCCACCCGCAAGTTCAACGAAAAGGCCGGCAGCCTCGACAACACCGTCGTGCTGGTGATCTCCGCTGACCTGCCGTTCGCCGCGGGCCGCTTCTGTGGCGCCGAGGGTCTGGAAAACGTGGAAACCCTGTCCACCTTCCGCAACGACGACTTCCGCGAAGACTACGGCGTGGCCATCAACAGCGGCCCACTGAAAGGCCTGTGCTCCCGCGCGGTCGTCGTGCTGGACGAGAACGACACCGTCCTGCACAGCCAGCTCGTCGGCGAAATCAAGGACGAGCCGGATTACGAGGCGGCCCTCGCCGTTCTCTGATCCATCGTCAATGCGCCGGGGCCTGTGGGCCCCGGTCATCCCGCACTGCCCTTCCTGGCTCCGGCTGGTAAACTGCCCGTTCATTTTGTGTCCGGACCCGCAGGTTTCCCGCTGACGTGAGAGCCCAAATCGACCCCAACCGCCCCCTTGGTCGCCAACTGCTGGTCATGACGTGGCCCATGCTGTTCGGCGTGCTATCGCTGATGAGTTTCCAGCTGGTGGACAGCATCTTCATCGGGCAACTGGGTCGGGATCCGCTGGCGGCGCTGGGTTTCACCGTACCGATGCAGCAACTGATCATCGGCCTGCAGGTGGGACTGGGGATCGCCACCACGGCCATCATCTCCCGCACGCTGGGCGCCGGCGATGAAACCCGGGCCGAACGGCTGGGCGGTCTCGTGGTCTTCATTGGCGGCGGCATGGTCCTGCTGTTGGTGGGCCTGCTCTGGCTTTCCCGCTACCCCATCCTGAAACTGCTGGGCGCCGAGCCCGGCCTGATGCCGCTGATCTCCACCTACTGGATCCCCTGGCTGGGTGCCGCCTGGCTGGGCGCCATGGCCTATTTCGGCTACAGCGTGTGCCGCTCCCACGGCGATACCCGCCTGCCCGGCTACATGATGGTGGCCACCAGCCTGGTCAACATTGCGCTGGACCCGCTGTACATTTTCGTCTTCGACTGGGGCCTGCCCGGCGCCGCGCTGGCCACCATGACCTCTTTCACCGTGGGCATCCTGGGGGTTTATCCCAAACTGCTGAAGCGCGGCTGGCTGCGCTTTGACCTGTCGGCCCTGACCCTCGGACCCGCCGTGCGTCAATTGGGAGGGATCATGGCCCCGGCGATGATGAGCCAGTTGATGCCGCCCCTCGCCGCCAGCCTCGCCACGGCGCTGGTCGCCGGTTTCGGCACCGCGGCCGTCGCCGCCTGGGGTCTGGGTACCCGGCTCGAGTTTTTCTCCATCGTCGTGGTGCTGGCCCTGACCATGTCCATGCCGCCCATGATCGGCCGCTTCCTGGGCTCGGGCGATATCGACCGCATCCGCAAGCTGGTGCGCATTGCCGTTCGCTTCGTCGTGATCTGGCAACTGGCCATCGGTCTGGTGTGGCTGGCACTGTCCGGTTTCGTATCGGACCTGTTCACGGCGGATGCGTCGGTCACCACCGTCCTGCACAGCTACCTGGTGCGAGTGCCGCTGAGTTACTGCGGGCTGGGGGTGTGCATGCTGATGGTGTCGGTCTGCAACGCGCTGGGGCTGTCGATGCGGGCCCTGTTGGTCTCGGTGCTGCGGCTGTTCCTGTGCTACCTGCCCTGCCTCTGGATCGGATCGCAGATCGGCGGCATCGAAGGGCTGCTCAGCGGGGCGCTGGTGGGCAACCTGGCGGCCGGGACGCAGGCTTATCTGTTCTATCGGCAGGGCATGGTGAAGCTGCGCACGGCCGTCGCCGAACCAGCCTGAAACCGGTCACGTCAACTCGAGGTATGAAGGAAGCGAATGGTCATCCTTGCCGGAGGAGGCACAGGGACGTGCCGGTCGCATTAGCCGGCCAGGGACGGCCGTCTAATGCAGCGCAGGCAAGGATGACCATTCGCTTCCCGCCCCCCAAGCCAAATCACTTTGATAAGGCCTAAGGAAACTTAGCCCGAAACGCCTCCGGCATCGGCACGACTTTCTTCTCCCGATAGTTGAAGAAAACAAACCCGTACTTGGCCAGCGCCACCGGCTGCCCGGACTCCGCCTTGGTCACCCGGAACACGAAATCCCCGCCGTATTTATTGAAATCCGTCAGCCCGATCTCAAAGCGCAGCACTTCCGGAAAAAACGACTCCGACTGATACATGGTGGCCAGGTCCGTCACGATGATCCCGGCACCGTCCCGATCCACCTCCCCGATCCCGTACTTCACCAGCAACTGCGCCCGGGCCTCGGACAGCATGGAAATCAGGGCATCATTGCCCAGGTGGCTGGCGCCGTTAATGTCGGTGATCCGCACCGGCATTTCCGTCGAGAAAACAAAAACGTCATCGGGAAAGGAGAGTTGAACTCGGGCCATAATCCTGCTCGTTCGTGACACGTTGGAGACAAAAGGAGCCGTAGTCTACGCGTTTACCGCCACGGTCGCATTCGCATTCAAGGCGCGCTATCGTTGATGCTTTCATTCTCCAGTCAGCGAACGTCACCATGATGCAACCGCGACCTGCCTCAACGCTGGCGCTCCTGCGGGAGGCCGCCAACGGCTTCGAAGTCCTGATGCTGCAGCGCAGTCACCAGGCCGCGTTCCTGCCCGGTTATTACGTGTTTCCCGGCGGCGCCGTGGACACCATCGACACCCACCCGGACCTGATGCCCTGGCTGACCGGCCACTCCGAAGCGTCCGCGTGCCAGATGCTGGGCATCGACACCGACGGACTAGGCTACCTGGTGGCGGCCATCCGCGAGTGTTTCGAAGAAGCAGGCCTGCTGCTGGCCCTGGATGACGACGGCACCCCCATCGGCGCCGACCATCCAGCCCTGGACGAGGACCGCCACGCCATCATGCACGGCAACCGGCCGATGGCGGACGTCTGCCGGACCCATGCGTTGACCCTGCCACTGGACCGACTGCATTACATCGACCACTGGGTCACACCGCCCGGCGCTCCTCGCCGCTTCGACACGCGGTTTTTCGTGGCGCAGGCGCCGGAGGACCAGGTCGCAGCCCACGACGGCCGGGAAACCATCGACCATTGCTGGCTCAACCCGCAACGGGCGCTGGAAGAGCATCGCATGGGCAAACGGCAGTTCGGCGCCCCGACGCTGACCGTCCTGCGCCGGCTGGCCCGTTTTGACCGACTGGACGACGCCCTGGCGGACGCCCAGCGCAACCGGCCACAGCCGTTTCCCACCGAACCCTGGCCAGCCCGCAAGAATGGCGATCTGGTTACCCTCGATCCCGGCGATGCCGCCTATCCCGAGGTGCGCAAACGCGATCCGCAAGGCTACGGCACCGCAGAAGCGACGATCGAACCCAGCCTTTGGGTGCGCCTGGGCGAACACATCTGGCGCCTGACCGTCCCCAACCCGGGCGTGATGACCGGCCCCGGCACCAACACCTACCTGATCGACGACGCCGACGGCGCCCTGATCATCGATCCCGGCCCCTATCACGCCGAACACATCGAACGTCTGCTAACACGCACCGAAAACCGCGTACGGGCGATCCTCGTCACCCACACCCACGGCGATCACAGCCCCGGCGCCCGCGCACTCAAGGAGGCCACCGGCGCGCCGCTGATTGGCCTAGCGCCACCGGACGACGGCTTCCAGGATACGTCATTCGTGCCCGACCACGAACCCGCCCATGGTGAATGGATGACGCTGACGGAGTCACGGCTGAAAATCCTGCACACGCCCGGCCATGCCTCCAACCACCTGTGCTTCCTGCACGAAGGCGAGCGCATGCTGTTTTCCGGCGATCACATCATGCAAGGCTCAACCGTCGTCATTAATCCACCGGACGGCGACATGGCGGACTACCTGGATTCCCTGCATCATCTGCTGGAAGAAGAGATCGACTGGATCGCGCCGGGGCACGGCTTCCTGCTCGCTTATCCACAGATCGTGATTGACCTGCTGGTCACCCACCGTCTGAACCGCGAGCGCAAGGTCATCCGGGCGCTACGCAAAACCGGACCCGCGCCGCTCGACGATCTGGTGCCGGAAGCTTACGCCGATGCCGCGCCGGCCCTGCATGGCCTGGCCTCGCGCTCGCTGCTGGCGCACCTGCTGAAGCTGGAAAAAGATGGCCGGGCAACACGGGACGGCGAGCACTGGGCCCTCCGCTGATCCCCACGCTCAGTTGGATACCCCAACCCGCCGCAACACCCGTCCATGCAGGGCCGCGTCGTCGTGGCTGAACAGCACAAAACGGATCTGCTGCACATGGCTCAGGGACGCGCACAGCGCCAAGAGTGTCTGGAAAGCCACCTCGGCCGCCGCCTCCATGGGATAACCAAAGGCTCCGGTCGATAGGGCGGGAAAGCCGATGGAGTGCAGCTGCTCCTTGTCCGCCAGCTCCACTGCATTGCGGTAGCAGTCCGCCAGCAGGCTGTCTGATGGCGTATCGCGGCCATACACCGGACCCAGGCAGTGAATCACCCAGGGGTTGGGCAAACCATATCCCGCGGTGATCACTGCATCCCCCGGCCGAATCGGGGCCAGGGAACGGCAGGCCGCATCCAGCTCCGGCCCGGCCGCCCGATGGATGGCCCCGGCGACGCCGCCACCGGGTCGCAATTCCGCATTGGCCGCGTTCACGACCGCGTCGAGATCCGGCTGCCGGGTGATGTCCCCCTGCACACAGCTCACGGTGACGCCATGGCGATTCAGTTCAAACATCCTGCCTCCCCCTTGTTGGTCCGGGCCGGTGATCGCGTTTCCGCAGACGCCAACAGCTGGTAATCGCTGAAAAATCAGGAATATGACCAGATCGTAAGGGTGCCGGAACCGCGGTCAGCCTGCCTCAGGGCCGCGGCGCGCGCATGCGTACAGCCCGACGATCCACCCCGTCAAGTTGCACATTTTTCATACAGAAATAAAAGCCAGCTGCTATTTTTAATCGTAGTCAAGAAGTGTGCTCCTGGTGAAACAGCCCCTCCCAGAAAGGGGCAATCGGCGAGTGACGAGCAGCCATGCAGGCTGGACCTACAACCGCAAGCACAAGGAGAGGGTGAATGATAAGGCAGACTTATTACCTCCGTTTGGCACTGGCCCTGGGGCTGTCGACCATGTTGGCAGCCTGCGCCAGTTCGGGAAAGATTCCCACCGAAGACAAGACCGCTGCTGAGAACGCCATCCAGCAGGCGGAATCCTCCGACGCCCGCGACTTCGAACCAGTGCTGCTGAACCGGGCCCAGAACAAGGTGGCGGATGCCGAGCAACTGATCAAAGACGAGAAGTTCAACGAGGCGGGGGATCTGCTGCAGCAGGCCACCGTTGACGCCCAGTTGGCGGCCGCCCGCTCGGAAACCGCGAAGGCCCGTAAGGCCGTCGAGGAAATCAACGCCAACATCGAACAGCTGCGCCAGCGTCTGAACCAGGCGCAGCAGTAACAGCGGATTCCAGGAGGTTATCATCATGACGAAACGGATATTGATGTCGGGTTCCGCGTTGGCGCTGTCCGCCCTGCTCACCGCCTGCGCGAGTACTCCCCAGCAGAATGCCAAGGTGGACGAGGCACGCGCCTCCTATCAGGCGATCGCCGACGATCCCTACGTCGCCCGCGCCGGCTCGACCCAACTGCGCGAAGCCGAGCTGTCCCTGAAGAAGGCCGAGAACCTGCTTGAGGACGGCGCTGACACCGACAGGGTGGAACAGGCCGCTTACCTGGCCAATCGCCACGCCGAGATCGCCAGCCAGCAGGGCGAACGCGCCCGGTTGCAGGAGGAAATCAAATCGGCGGAAAGCCGCCGCGATCAGTTGACCCTGCAGGCCCAGACCATGAAGACCCAGCAGGCGCAATCCGAAGCGGAACGCCTGAAAGCCGAAATGGCGGCGCTGCAGGCCAAACAGACCGAGCGCGGCATGGTCCTGACCCTGGGCGACGTGCTGTTTGACGTGAACAAGGCGGACCTCAAGCCTGCCGGCGAACGCACGGTGCAAAAACTGGCGGATTTCATGAACGAGTACCCGGAACGACGGGTGCGGGTTGAAGGCTACACCGACAGTACCGGCGCCGCGTCCTACAACCAGACGCTGTCCGAGCGGCGCGCCGAATCCGTGCGCAATGCCCTCATGCTGGCGGGGATCGCCTCATCCCGGGTCGAAGTGAAAGGCTATGGCGAGCAGTACCCCGTAGCCACCAACGACACCTCGGCCGGACGTCAGCAGAACCGTCGGGTCGAGATCGTCATTTCGGATGAAAACGGCGACATCAAGAGTCGCTGACCCGGACCCGCTGGCCGGTCATCCCAAGGCCGGCCAGCCTTTCCCGTTTAAGCCCCGATGATCTGGCGCCTGGCGGCGGATGCCGTCCTCGTCCTGCACCTGCTGTTTATCGCGTTTGCCGTCCTCGGAGGCCTGCTCATCCTGTGGCGGCGCGGTTTCGTCTGGCTACACGTGCCGGCCCTGGTCTGGGCGACGCTGGTCATGCTCAACGGCTGGCTCTGCCCACTCACACCCCTGGAAATCGAGTTGCGGCAATGGGCCGGTGAGGCCGGCTACCGCGGCAGCTTCATTGCTCACTACCTGCTACCTTTAATCTATCCACCGGGCCTGACCCGCACGGTCCAGATTGCACTCGGCGTCAGCGTGGTCCTGATCAACCTGACGATTTACGGGTGGCTGATCCGGCGCCGGAAGGCAACAGGATCTTAATGTTGTTGATCCGCGGTCGTAGGCAGAATAGGCGCTTCGCCGTGAGTTAAGTCGTTCAAGGAATACCCGACATGTTGCCGTCTTCTTCGCTGTCCGTGCGTCCCCGCCGAATCCTGCCGACCCTGGGCGCCGTGCTCTTCAGCGCCACCCTCTGGGCCCAGGAACCGGCGCCGGAACAGCCTCATCCCGTGGAACTGTCGGAAGACGAGAGTGTGGAGGACATCGAGGCCAGCCAGGCCGCGCCAGCCGCTGAGAACACGGCCACGGAAACCGCCGGAGCGGAAAGCACGTCGGAAGCGGCCGCCACCCCACCGGACGAGGCCGAGGCCACTCCGACCCGGATTGCCCCCAACGTTGACCTGAAACAGGTGGCGCCTACTCCGGAACCGGCCCCCAAATCGCCTCCACCCGAGCAATCGCCGGAAGCAACTGGTAACTCGGCAACAACGGAACCGACAGAACCCGGCGCGGACGCCGCCACACCCGGCCCTGATTCCACAACGGCCGACGAACAGACCGCTACCGACGAGGCGCCGCAGGAAGCACCACCGGCCGAACCGCTGGTGATCCTCGGTACCGAAGTCCGCCCGGGCACCACCACCCGCCTGGGCTGGACGCCGGACACCACCATGGCGGGCCTCAACCAGCCCACGCCGGTACTCGTGATCAACGGCGCGCGGCCGGGGCCCAACCTGTGCCTGACGGGCGCCGTCCACGGGGACGAGCTGAACGGCATCGAGATCATTCGCCGGGTCATGTACGACATCCAGGCGGACGAGCTGAGCGGTCGGCTGATCGGCGTGCCGATCGTCAACCTGCAGGGCTTCCAGCGCGGCTCCCGCTATCTGCCGGACCGGCGCGACCTGAATCGAAACTTTCCCGGTGATCCCAACGGCAGCCTGGCATCCCGCGTGGCCTATTCTCTGTTCAACGACGTGATCCGCCACTGCGACATGCTGGTGGACATCCACACCGGCTCGCTCAAGCGCTCCAACCTGGCCCAGCTGCGGGCGGACATGCACATCAGCTCAGTGGCGACATTCACCGAGGGTTTCGACAAGATGGCCGTGGTCCACAGCCAGGGGACACCGGGCATGCTGCGCACGGCGGCGACCAGCCACGGCATCGTCGCCGTCACCATGGAAGCCGGGGAATCGCTGCGCATCCAGGAAAACCAGATCAAGGCGGGGGTCAACAGCATCAACAGCCTGCTGGAAAAGCAGGGCATGATTTCCCGGCTGTTCGTATGGGGCAAACCGGAGCCGGTGTACTACAACTCCACCTGGCTGCGCGCCAAGCACGGCGGCATCCTGGTGAGCGATGTGGATCTGGGGGACGAAGTGGTGGCCGGTGAGGTGCTGGGCATCGTCACCGACCCGATCACCAACGCCCAGCACCCGATCCGCGCGGAACAGGACGGGCGCGTAATCGGCATGGCGGTGGATCAGGTGGTCATGGCCGGCTTTGCCACCTACCACATGGGCACCGAAGCCCGCGGCCCGGAACAGGGTCCGGATGAGGACTGACCGGCGCGGGCATCCTGTTCAGTGCGGCGTGACCCTGGAGAAGATGTTGAGAATCAGCACCCCGGTCACGATGAACAGGATGCCAATCACGGCCGCCAGATCCAGCGTCTGGTTGAACACCAGCCAGCCGATCAGGGTAATCAGTGCCACGCCGACACCGGCCCAAACGGCATAGGCAATGCCGACGGGAATCGTACGCAGGGTCAGGGCCAGGAAGTAAAACGCCAGCCCATAGCCGACCACCACCAGCAGCGACGGCCAGAATTTCGAGAAGCCTTCCGACGCCTTCAGGGCCGACGTGGCAATCACCTCAAAGCAGATCGCGGCACCGAGAATCAGCCATTGCTGCATGTTCGTTACTCCTCTTCCATTCCTTCGCCGGACGATGACGAACCGGCAAGCGTAACCGATGGCAGCGGCGGCAACCACCGGGGGAACTACGGAGGCGGCACGCACGTCACTCATTGCGCTTGATCCCGCCGCCTTTCCCGGGCAGTCTGGCACCACAACAACCTCACTACAGGGCGGTCTCCGGATTCGCCCGGATGGACGACCCTATGCGATTGACGGCTACCCTGCTGCTTTTCCTGCTTTCTCTCACCGCCCTGAACGCCAGCGCCCTTGAGCGCAGCTGCGCCCCGGAAGACAACGCCTGGCTGCCGAGCCGCTATTACGACGCGGGTGAAATCGTGTTCTACGACGGCAAATGGTGGGCGGCCCAGGAATGGCAGGAAGGCAAGCGCCCGGACGGGGGCGGCTTCGCGTGGAAACCGCTGGACAAGGAACCGGATTGCAAGGCCCCCGCCAAAGCGAAAGGCCATGGCAAGAACACCGGCAGCGCCGTCGGCACAGCCGACGATCAGGACGCCGTTTTGGGCGAACCGGGCGATCGGTCAGAAGCGGACTGCCAGCCGGCGCCGGACTGGACGTTCTCCGACACTTACACGGTCGGCCAGTGGGTGACCTACAAAGGCCAGATTTTCAAAGCGATCCGGCCGACCACCGGCGACATGCCGGGCGTGGCCGATCCGCCCCACTGGGCACCGGTCAAAACCCGCTGCCCGGTGGATCAATAAAACGAGCGGGCACTAAGCTAAGAGTCTGCGGCAGCCGCCGCCATCTCGGCATCCCGGGCATTCAGCCAGCGCGCCAGGTTACGCAGGATCCGGCGCGCCAGTTTGCGGGCCTTTTCCGTATAGGGGCCTTCGAAGTGGGTGTCGAGGGTGTGGTTGAAATGGTCGAACCAGAGTTCGAAGTGTTCACGACTCAGCGGGAACTTGTCGTGGACGCGTTCATGGCGATAGACCATGTTGCGGTGGTAGGTGTCCTTGCCCAGTAGCATCTTGCACCAGTAGCCTTCAATCATCGGCAGATGCTCGGCCAGATGCACGCCAGCCACCTCCATGAACACCGGTTCCATCACCGGATCATCCAGCAGGCTGGCGTAGAACAGCTGTACCATGCGGTGGATCGCAGCAGGATTGTCGAGATCCATAGGCCCTCCGCCCCATTCAGGTTCGGGAATGCCTCAGGCATTCCTCCGGCGAACTTCTGATGATAACGCAGGTTTACCCGAACCCGTCACCCCGTTTTTGCAACGGATCACCGGTCAGCCCACCAGCCCCGCCGACTGGATAAAACCGGCGATCCCGGACATCACGATTTCCGCCGCCATCGCCGACAGGATCAGGCCACTGATCTTGGACATGATGTTCAAGCCGGTCTTGCCCAACGCCTTTTCCAGGTAACCCGACAGGTGCAGCAGCACGCCCAGGGCCAACAGTCCGGTGACCAGCCCCAGCACACCACCGGCCATTTCCGGCACCGTGTTGAGCTCGGCGCCGTAGACCAGGATGGCACCGATGGTGGCCGGCCCGATGATGATGGGAATCGCCAGCGGCACCACCGCCACATCGTCCCGGTTTTCCTCCGGCAGACTGGTGGCGTGGTTGCGGGTGCCGCTGGTCACCAGGCTGATCGCGGTCAGGAACAGCAGCGATCCGGCGCCGATCCGGAAGGAATTGAGCGTGATCCCGATCGCTTCGAACAACAACGGGCCGGCGAAGAACAGCACCAGTCCAAGGACCAGCGCCGAAAACACCGATCGGTTGATCACCCGCTTCTTCTGGCCGGCGTCATCACCCCGGGTCAGGGCCAGGAACATGGTGACGACGAAGAACGGCGCCAGCAGGAACAGGAAGCGGATGGCGCTACTCAGATAGGTCGCGAAAAACGTGTGTAACATGGCAATTCCGGTCAACAAACAGGAGGAAACTCAAAGGGCTGCAGACCATAGCCTAGACCGGTACCGGCGACTATGCGTAGTTGCAACCGGCCGGCAAGGAGTTTCCATACACGGGTGTATTGTGGGAAGCTGACGAACCTGAAAGCCGATCCATCGGAGAGCCTATGCCCCTGAGCCACCCGGAAACCCTCGAAACACCGCGAGGACAATTTGCCTATCGGGAAAGCGGGCCAGCCGATGGCCCCGTGGTGGTGATGATCCATGGCTGGCCGGAAAGCAGCTATTGCTGGGCCGGTGTCGCCGAGCATCTGGACCCGGGCCTGCGGGTGATCGCACCGGACCTGCGCGGGCTGGGCGACAGCGAGCGCACCCCGGGCCAGGAGCCTTACCGCAAAGCCGCCCTGGCGCGGGACGTCATGGCGCTGCTGGACACGCTGGAGATCGACGACTTCTATCTGGTCGGCCACGACTGGGGCGGCATCGTCGCCCAGGAAATCGCGCTGGCGATCCCCGACCGTGTGAACAAACTGGTGATCATGAACATCGCGATCATCAACAACCTGAAAGGCAACCAGGAAGTGATCGAGACGGTGCGCTCCGGCAGTGGCAGCGTGTACTGGTACCAGCACTTCCTGCAGACCCCGGATCTACCGGAGGCCATGATACCCGGCAACGAGGAAACCTGGCTCAAGCACTTCCTGCGCACCTGGAGCCGCGACGGCTTTCCCGAGGACGCCCTGCAGGAATACGTGCGCATGTTCCGCATCCCCGGTACGTCGGGCGCCAGCGCCAACTACTACCGCACCTTCCACGACGACGCCAAGCGCTGGGCCACCACCGCGGGCCACGTCTGGCCGATGCCGGGGCTGTACATCTACGGCAACCGGGACAAGGTCATCATCCCCGAGTACCTGAACCACATCGAGGACTGCTTCGAGAGCATCCGGGTGGAACAGGTGGACGCCGCCCACTTCCTGCAGGAGGAGCAGCCAGCGGAAGTGGCCGGCTACCTGAACGAGTTCCTGGCTGAGTAATCAGGGGCGGGAGGTGCTGGCATCGGCTTTCGGGGCCGCCGGCTTGCGGAACAGCACGTAGTTGCCCAGCAAAGCCAGGACGGCGCCGATAACGGCGGGCGCCGTCCACTGGAAGCCCTCCAGCCAGGTGGACACGCTCAGCGCGACAACCGGAAACAACACGGTGGCATAGCCCGCGCGGTCGGCGCCGAGCGTCCGGATCACCGTCAGGTAGCTGTAGAACGCGATGATCGAGCCGGGAATGGCGAGGAACAGCGTCGCGCCCCAGAAGCTGGGTGCGGCCGGCAACTGCCATTCAACGCCCTTGATCAGGCACCACACCCCCAAAATCACCGCCCCGTAGAACATCGCCCAGGCATTGCCCGCCAATAGCGGCACCTCGGCCGCACGGACCTTGAGGCTGATCAGGTTGCCGAAAGAGAACCAGTAAGTGCCCGCCAGGGCGAACAGGATGGCCGAAGCGCGGGCATTGCCCAACTCCAGATCGGTCCAGAACAGCAGCGCCACCCCGGTCACACCCAACGCCACTGCGGGATAGATCCGCCGGTTCGGCGTCAGGCGCAGCAACAGCCAACCGTTGAAGGCGTTGAACAGGGCCGCCAGGGAAAACACCACCGCCAGCAGGCCGGAGGTCATGGACTCGGCAGCCCGGTAGATCAGCAGGAAATTAACGCTGTAGAGGGTCAGCCCCTGCAACACCAGCCAGCGATGCTGCAGCAGACTCAATTTGGGAAGTTGGCGCGCCAGCTTGAGCACGCCCAGGGTCACCGCCGCCGCCAGCACAAATCGATAGAAGACGGAGATATCCACAGGCGCCGACTCCACCTGCAGGCGAATCGCCGTCCAGGTCAGCCCCCAGATCAGGACCGTCAGGCAGTAATGTGCGGCGATGGGCATGGGCTACGTCCTTGTCGCGAAAACCTCGAAACAGGACCGAAAGGGTAGCGTAACCCCAAAAGAAATGCTGCAGCGCGGCGTCACCTGTCGCTTTGGCGACACCGCTTGTCGTCAGGAGTTGTTGAGGATATCGACAATCTCGCGGGTGTCGCGAATCACGCGGTATACCTTATCTTCAATGCGGACTCTGTCGTAGCGATCATCCACATGGTGAACATCCCCATAGCGATAGTAGTCGTCGGGCAGATGATCGCCGCGGTGCAGCTTCTTCTGCCACCCCGGAGGCAGCGACTCACCGCGATCGGCTTTCTTTTGCAGGCCCGGCGGCAAATCGTCATGGTGCGCGTTGCCGGCGTGGGCAACTCCCAGGATTCCGGTCATCAGAACAGCAGTCATCAATACACGTTTCATGGCGGTTACTCCTTGGCCATCTGGATTGACGGCAACCTATCACGTTCCCGGTTCAGGGGCCGTTACCAAACGGTAAAACCGTGGTTCCGAGAGACGACTCGCGATGGCGATCGTCCTCAGGAATTGTTCAGAATGTCGACAATCTCACGGGTATCTCGAATCACCCGATAGACCTTGTCCTCAATGTGGACCCGATCGTAGTGGCGGTCGACGTGGCGAACTTCCCAGTATCGATCGTAGGCGACAGGCAGATAGCCTCCACGGTGCAGCTTCCGGTGCCAGCCTGGTGGCAACCCTCTGCCCCTGTGGACTTTTTTACGAAGGCCCGGGGGCAAATCCCGGTACACACGGTACTCCCGATACTCGACGACGTCGTGATCGTACCGGTCATGGTGATCATGTCGGTAGTCGTGATCGTCACGGTAGTCGTGGTCGCGATGGCGGTGGTGATCGCCATGGGCATGGGCGACACCGACCGAACCTGTCAGCAGAACGACGGTCATCAGCAAGCGTTTCATGGCGGTTACTCCTTGGCCACCTTGTTTGCTGACACGCTATCACGTTCCCGATTTACGGCGCCGTTACCAAAGCTTAAAGAAGCCGTCATGCATCCCGCTGGCCCATCACGATGCGCGCCATCAGGTCCTCAATACGGCCGATATCGTCTTCTTCTCCGCTGCGGCCGGTCAGGACCACCTGGGAGCCGATGGTCGCAACATACAGCAGCATCGACAGGTCTTTCGTCCGCTCCGGGTCACTGCTGATGCGGCTGAACAGCTCACAATTCTGGTTGATCCGCGCTTCGTCCACCTGGGCCACCAATTCGGCGGCGTACGCGTTACGGCGGGCAAAATCGCGCACCGCCAACTCCACCTGCAACCGGCGCACGTTGCGGGCTGCATCGGTGAGCAGCAGTTCGAGGATCTTGCGCAATTCGGTTTCCACGTCCCCGCCCTGGGGCTTCCAATACTGCAGTTCGTGCAGGCGGCGGTCGCGCCAGCGATTCAGGAAGCTGACCACCAGATCCTCATGGTCCTTGAAATGCCAGTAGAAACTGCCCCGTGTCACGCCGAGCTTCTTGGCCAGCGTCAGCACCCGTAGATGGCTGAATCCGCTGGAGGCCACTTCACCGGCGGCGGCGTCCAGCCAGTGATCGCGCGTCAACTGGGTCTTGTCGCCGGACGACGCCGGTCTGCGCGTACTCCGGGTTTTGGCTTCACTCATACAGCACTCTGTTCCTGTCCTGACATCATGACGTGGGATTCTACATGAACCGGCCAAGCGTTGACCGCACCCACAACATACATTAGTGTACGGAAAAACAATACACCAGTGTATGGAGCCATCACCCGACGACTCCGGCACCTGTCTTCCATCTTTCGCGCGGGTCGGCGCCATGGTTCGCCCCGCCTGCCAACAAGGAGCAACGCGATGAGTAGCGCGCACTACGACGTGAACGGCGAGATCGCCGTTATCCGCCTGGATAACCCGCCGGTGAACGGCCTGGGGCTGACCCTGCGCCAGGGGATTGTGGATGGCATCAAAACGGCCGAAAGCGATGACGCTATCAAGGCCGTGCTCCTGATCGGTTCTGACCGTGCCTTCTCCGGCGGCGCCGACATCAGCGAGTTCGGCACGCCGAAAATGCTGGCCGAGCCCATCCTGACCACCGTCATTAACTACCTCGAGACAGCGAAGAAGCCGGTGATTGCAGCCATCAGCGGCGCCTGCATGGGCGGTGGCCTGGAGCTGGCGCTGGGCTGTCACTACCGCGTCGCCAAGCCGGACGCGCAGATTTCCCTGCCGGAAGTGAAGCTGGGCATTCTGCCCGGTGCCGGCGGTACCCAGCGCCTGCCGCGGGTGATCGGCGTCGAGCACGCCCTGAACATGATCGTCTCCGGCGCCGCCGTGCCGGCCAAACAGTTCCAGGGCAGCCCGCTGTTCGATGACATCGTCGACGGCGACCTGCTCGAAGGCGCGCTGTCTTACGCGAAAAAGGTCGTTGCCGAGAAGCTGCCGCTCAAGCGCGTGCGCGACCTGAAAGCGACCCACGCCAACCCGGAAGGCTTCTTCATGTTCGCCCGCAACACCGTGGGCGCGGTCGCCAAGAACTACCCGGCGCCGCTGAAGTGCGTGGACGCCGTGGAAGCCGCCGTCACCAAGCCGTTTGACCAGGGCATGGCGGTCGAGCGCGAAGCCTTCGCCAATCTTCTGCAGACGCCGGAATCCAAGGCCCTGCGCCATGCTTTCTTTGCCGAGCGCTTGACCAGCAAGATCGCCGACGTGCCCAGCGACACTCCAACCCGCGACATTAAGCAAGTGGGCGTGATCGGCGGCGGCACCATGGGTACGGGCATTACCATCAACTTCCTCAACGCAGGCATCCCGGTCACCCTGGTGGAAATGAAGCAGGAAGGCCTGGACCGCGGCGTGGCGGCCATCCAGAAGGTTTACGAAGGCCGTGTGAAGAAAGGCAAGATGAGCGAAGACAAGGCGAAAGCCTGCATGGATCTGCTCACGCCCAGCCTGTCCTATGACGACCTGAAGGACGTCGATCTGGTGATCGAAGCGGTGTTCGAGGAAATGGGCGTCAAACAGTCCGTCTTCGAGACGCTGGACGCGACCTGCAAGCCGGGCGCGATCCTCGCCTCCAACACCTCCACCCTGGATCTGAACAAGATCGCGAGCTTCACCAAACGCCCGGAAGACGTCATCGGTCTGCACTTCTTCAGCCCGGCCAACATCATGAAGCTGCTGGAAGTGGTTCGTGGCGACAAGACCGCCAAGGACGTGCTGGCCACCGCCATGAAACTGGCCAAGACCATCAAGAAGACCGCTGTGGTCTCCGGCGTCTGCGACGGCTTCATCGGCAACCGCATGATCAACCAGTACCAGCGCGAAGCCATCCTGATGCTGGAAGAAGGCGCCACCGTCCAGCAGATCGACAAGGCCATCGAGAAGTTCGGCTTTGCCATGGGCCCGCTGCGAATGGCAGACCTGGCTGGCGGCGACATCGGCTGGGCCATCCGCAAGCGCCTGTATGCCGAGCACCCGGACATGACGAAGATGGTCGTCGCCGATCGCCTGTGTGAGATGGGCCGCTACGGCCAGAAGACCGGCGCCGGCTTCTACTGCTATGAACCGGGCAACCGCAACGCCCTGCACGACCCGGAAGTGGACAAGGTGGTGGACGAGGTCCGCGCCGAGCTGGGCATCACCCCGCGCAAGATCAGCAACCAGGAAATCGTCGAGCGCTGCGTCTACGCCCTGGTCAACGAGGGCGCCCGCCTGCTGGACGAGGGCATCGCCCAGCGCGCCTCCGACATCGACATGGTGTACCTGACCGGCTACGGCTTCCCGGTGTTCCGCGGCGGCCCCATGCACTACGCCGAGGAAGTGGGCCTGCCCAATGTGGTCCGCGCCATGGAACCCTTCGCCGACACCCACACCCAGCCGGGCTTCTGGGAACCGGCGCCGCTGCTGGCGCGCTGCGCCGCCGAAGGCAAGCGTTTCGATGAGCGCTCCAAATAACTCGCGTATCCGGTCAACGCATTCAAGCGGGGTTGCCCCCGGGCAGGCCCGCCAACAGGAGAATTGTTATGTCCAATGATGTCGTCATCGTATCCACCGCCCGTACGCCGCTGGCCAAGTCCTGGCGCGGCGGGCTGAACATGACCCACGGCGCCACCCTGGCCGGCCACGCCATCCAGCACGCGGTCGAGCGCTCCAAGGTCGATCCCAACGAAATCGAAGACGTGCTGATGGGCTGCGCGCTACCGGAGGGCTCCACCGGTAACGACGTGGCCCGCATGGGCGCGATCCGCGCCGGTCTGCCGGTCACCGTCGGCGGCGCTACTATCAACCGCTTCTGCTCGTCCGGCCTGCAGGCCATTGCCATGGCCGCCCAGCACATCGCTGTGGATAAGGTGCCCGTGATGGTCGCCGGCGGTGTGGAGTCCATCTCCACCGTCCAGGCCAACGTCAACCAGAACTACCTGATGGAACCCTGGCTGGCCAGGCACAAGCCGGAACTCTACTGGTCCATGCTGCAGACGGCGGAAACCGTCGCGGAGCGCTATGGCATCAAGAAGGAAGCCATGGACGAGTACGGTGTGCGCTCCCAGCAACTGGCCGCCCAGGCCCGTGAAGACGGCAAATTCGACGACGAGATCGTGCCCATCACCACCACCATGGGCGTCGCGGACAAGGCCACCGGCCAGTTGAGCACGAAGGAAGTCACCGTCAGCCAGGACGAAGGCATCCGCCCGGACACCAACCTGGAAGGCGTCAGCAAGATCCGCTCGGCGATGCCCGGCGGTGTGGTCACGGCCGGTAACGCCAGCCAGTTCTCTGACGGCGCGTCCGCCTGCGTGCTGATGGACGGCACTCTGGCGGAGCAGCGCAACATCGAGCCACTGGGGATCTTCCGCGGCTTTGCCGTGGCCGGCTGTGAGCCGGACGAGATGGGCATCGGCCCGGTGTTTGCGGTCCCCAAACTGCTTAAACGCCACGGTCTGACCGTTGACGACATCGGCCTGTGGGAGCTGAACGAAGCCTTCGCCGTCCAGGTGCTGTATTGCCAGGAGAAGCTGGGCATCCCCATGGATCGCCTGAACGTCAACGGCGGCGCGATCGCCGTGGGCCACCCCTACGGCACCACCGGTTCCCGCCTGGTCGGCCACGCGCTGATCGAAGGCAAACGGCGCGGCGTAAAGTACGTGGTGGTGACCATGTGCGTCGGCACCGGTATGGGTGCAGCCGGGCTGTTTGAGGTCGCCTGATATCGCCGAGGTTTGGTCTTTTAAGCCCCTCGCCCCTGGCGGGAGAGGGGTTTGGGGAGAGGGGGAGACGAGTTGGACGTCTGCACCTGGATTCACCGGGCGCCAAGACAACCGATCCCCCTCTCCCCGGCCCTCTCCCGCAAGGGGAGAGGGAGCGTAACCGGTCACTCCAGGCCAGGTATCACGGCCTGGAAACCCTGGCATCAATCCGGCCACCACCGAAAGCCAAACCATCAGCTACATTTAAAACGAGCACCCACAACAAGACAGCGTTTCCAGACGTCGACCTGACAACGAGGTTAGCCATGGACCTGAACTATACCCCCGAGCAGGCGACCTTCCGCGAGGAAGTGCGCCGGTTCCTGAAAGACAATCTCCCCAAAGACATTCGTGACCGCGTCAAAAAACGCCTGCGCCCGGACAAGGCGATGACCCAGCGCTGGCAGAAGATTCTGTTCGACAAGGGCTGGGGCGCTTCGTCCTGGCCCAAGGAACACGGCGGGCCGGGCTGGTCGCCCGTCGAACAGCTGATTTTCGAGGAGGAATGCGCCCTCGCCGGTGCACCACGCCAGCTGGACTTCGGCTTGCGCATGGTCGCCCCGGTGATCATGGCCTTCGGCAATGAAGAGCAGAAGCAGAAGTACCTGCCGCGCATCCTCAGCGGCGAGGACTGGTGGTGCCAGGGCTATTCCGAGCCCGGCGCCGGTTCCGACCTCGCCTCGCTGAAGACCAAGGCAGTTCGCGAAGGCGATCATTACATCGTCAACGGTCAGAAGACCTGGACCACCCTGGGCCAGCACGCCAACTGGATCTTTTGCCTCGTGCGCACCAGCAACGAGGGCAAGCCACAGGAAGGCATTTCCTTCCTGCTGATCGATATGAACACCCCCGGTATCGACGTGCGGCCGATCATCATGCTCGACGGCGAGCACGAGATTAACGAGGTCTACTTCGACAACGTGAAGGTGCCTGTGGAAAACCTCGTTGGCGAGGAGAACAAGGGCTGGACCTACGCCAAGTTCCTGCTGGGCCATGAGCGCACCGGCCTGGCCAACGTCGGCCAGTGGAAAGCCATGATGAAACGGCTCCGGGAAATTGCCGAGGAGCAGCCGGACGGCGACCGGGTGCTCATTGAAAACACCCGTTTCCGCGACCGCCTGGCTCAGTTGGAGATCGAGCTTAAGGCCCTGGAGCTGACCGTGTTGCGCGTTCTGACCGATGAGAACGGTCCCGGTCCGCAGGCCTCGATCCTGAAGATTCGCGGCACCGAGATCGGCCAGGCGCTGTTCGAGCTGATGATGGAAGCGGTGGGGCCCGACGCCCTGGCGCACATTCCGGAAGCGCTGGAGCTGGACTACCCCGGATCCCGCGTTGGCTCGCCCGACGCCACACCGGCCGCCGGCGACTACTTCAACATGCGCAAGCTGTCGATTTTTGGCGGGTCCAACGAGATCCAGCGCAACATCATCGCCCAACGGGTTCTGGGACTGTAAGGAGGCGCGCATCATGAATTTCAATCTCACCGAAGAACAGCAAATGCTGCAGGACTCCCTGCGTCGCTTCCTGGCCAACGAATACGGCTTTGAAAAGCGCAAGGAGATCATTGCCGCCGGCCAGAGTCTGGACAAGCCGACCTGGAACGCGTTCGCGGAAATGGGTCTGCTGGGCTACACCCTGCCGGAGGAATACGGCGGCCTGGGCGGTAATGCGATGGACACCCTGCTGGTGATGGAAAGTTTCGGCCGTGCGTTGGTGGTCGAACCCTACCTGTCCACCGTTGTGCTGGGCGGCGGCATCATCCAGGATGCCGGTTCCGACGAGCAGAAAGAGCGGATCCTGCCGAAAATCGCTACCGGCGAGGAATTCCTGGCCTTGGCCCATCAGGAACCCGGCGGGCGTCATAACCTGGATTACGTGAGAACGGAGATCCAGAAACACGGCAACGACTACATCCTGAACGGGCGCAAGACAGCGGTTCTGAATGCCGCCGGCGCCCACTACCTGATCGTCTCCGGGCGCCGGGGCGGGCGGCCGACAGAGCCGGTGTCCCTGTTCCTGGTCAACCACGACACTTCCGGCGTCGAGATCGAGGAATACACCACTCATGACGGTCACCGGGTGGCCGACGTGATCCTCGACAGCGTGATGGTCAGTGACGACGACCGCATCGGTGCCCGTGGCCAGGCCATGCCCATCATCGAGAAGGGCGTGGACCGGGCGATCGCCGCCCTGTGCGCCGAAGCCGTCGGCGCCATGGAAGCGCTCAACGAGACCACCATGGAGTACGTCAAGACCCGCCAGCAGTTTGGTATGCCCATCGGCAAGTTCCAGGTCATTCAGCACCGTCTGGCGGACATGTTCATCGCCGCCGAGCAGTCCAAATCCATGGCCATCCTGGCGGCCAGCATGGCGGACTCCGACGACCGCAAACAACGGCGCGAAGCCGTGTCGATGGCCAAGACCCTGGTCGGCCAGTCGGCCCGCTACGTGGGCCAGCAGGCGGTCCAGTTGCACGGCGGCATGGGCGTCACGGACGAGATGTTCGCCGCGCACCTGTTCAAGCGGCTGACACTGATCAACCTGCAGTTCGGCGATGCCGACTACCACCTCGGCCAAGTCAGCGACGGGCTGCTGAAAAGCGCCTGAAACCCGACGGGTGCTGCCGTCACGGCAGCACCCGCTTCAACAGTAAGGGGAAGTGAGTGAGCGTTAAACAACTCTTCGACCTGAGCGGCAAGGTGGCCCTGATCACCGGCGGTTCCCGGGGTCTGGGCCTGCAGATGGCCGAAGCATTGGGCGAAATGGGAGCCAAAGTGGCTCTCACTGCCCGCAAACAGCATGAACTGGACGAAGCAGAAGCCCATCTTAAACAGCAGGGCGTCGAGGTGATGACCCTGGCGGCGGATATGTCCGACCTGGAAGGCATTCCGGCGGTTGTGGATAACATCGTTGCCGGTCTGGGCGACATCGACATCCTGGTCAACAACGCCGGCGCCACCTGGGGCGCGCCCGCCGAGGATTACCCGGCCGAAGGCTGGATGAAAGTGATGAACCTCAACGTCAACGCGGTCTTCTTCCTGACCCAGACGGTGGCCAAGAAGTGCTTCATCCCGCGCCACACCGGCAAGGTCATCAACATCGCCTCCATCGCTGGCCTGTCCGGCAACCCGGAAGCCATGAAGACCATCGCCTACAACACCAGCAAAGGCGCCGTGGTGAACTTCACCCGGGCGCTGGCCGCAGAATGGGGCCACCACAACATCAACGTGAACGCCCTGTGCCCGGGCTTTTTCCCATCCAAAATGTCCCAGGGCCTGCTGGACACCCAGGGCGACACCATGCTGGACCGCATTCCGCTGAACCGGTTTGGCGGTGAGGAAGACCTGAAAGGGGCCGCGGTGCTGATGGCGTCCGAGGCCGGCCGGCATATTACCGGGCAGTGTCTGGCGGTAGATGGCGGGACGTTGGTGTCCTGAGTTGAGGTCCACCCGCCATACGATGTAGCCGACGCTTCAGCTTCGGAGGGCCCGTCAGGGCCTCGGGCCCATCGGCGAGCCTTCGGCCCGCTCGGAAGCTGAAGCGTCCGCTACATTGTTCCTGTCAGGCCAAAGCCCAATCAGGCCGGCACCGCCTCCCCGGCCACTTCCCGCAGTGACGCCGACGTCTCACACACATACTGCTGCGCATCGAACCGGTTGGTCTGCTGCCGGAAGGCCCAGGTAAAGCTCGGCCACAGGGTGGTGTTCTTGCCGTTCTCGTTGACGTACCAGCTGTTGCAGCCGCTGTCCCAGACCGAGCCGTCGGACTTGGACTGGAGCATGGCGTTGTAATCCGCCTGCACATTCTCTTTCACATCGACCGCTTCCCAGCCCTGCTGGCGCATCTGGGCCAGCGCGTCCATGACGTACTGGATCTGGGACTCGATCATATAGACCATCGAACTGTGGCCCAGGCCGGTGTTGGGGCCGACCAGCATGAAGAAGTTGGGGAATCCGTGCACGGTGGTGCCTTTGTAGGCTTCGGCCCCCTCGCGCCAGGCGTCCAGCAGATCGCGGTTGCCGCGGCCGAAGATCATGCCGTGGGGAATCGGGTCCTGCGCCCTGAAGCCGGTGCCGAAGATGATGGCATCCACTTCACGCTCAACGCCATTTTTATCCACAACCCCGCCGGCGGTGACCTCCTGGATGCCGTCGGTGCGCACGTCCACATGGTCCTGCGCCAGGGCCGGATAATAATTGTTCGACAGCAGGATACGCTTGCAGCCGATGGTGTAGTCCGGCGTCACCTTCCTGCGCAGCGCCTTGTCGGGGATCTGCTTGCGGATGTGACGACGGGCTTCCAGCTCGGCGACTTTCATCAGGCGCGGGTTAAGCGCCAGTGCCAAAACACGGGACTCCAGATGCCAGTAGATGGAATGGCGCAAGGCCGACTGGGCCGCCGGTACTCGACGGAACAGTGCCTTCTCCCAGCCTTTCATGGGCCGGTCCGGCTTGGGCATGACCCACGGCGGCGTACGCTGGTAGAGATCCACACGGGCCGCTTCCTTTGTCACCTCCGGCACGAACTGGATGGCGCTGGCACCGGTGCCGATCACGGCCACCCGCTTGCCTCTCAGGTCGTAGTCGTGGTCCCAGTCCTGGGAATGGAACATCTTGCCCCTGAACCGGTCCAGGCCCTGTATGTTCGGATAGGCCGGCGTGCTCAGCCCGCCCATGCCGGAGACGAGAATGTTGGCCTCCATGGCCTCAAAGGCCGGCAGGTCGGGATCGTTCACGTCCAGGGCATCGCCGGGCTTGAGGTCATGCTTCTGCATGTACGCCCACAGCGCCGGGCTGTCGGCGGTCTCCAGCTTCCACAGGTTGCGCTGCTCGTCGTAGTGGGCGGTCGCCAGGTGTGTGTTGAAGCGGATGTGCTTCATCAGGCCGTACTTCTCAGCGCAATGGCGCAGGTAATCGAGGATTTCCCCCTGCTGGGCGTACATCCGCGACCAGTTCGGGTTCTGCTCGAAGGAAAAGGAATACAGCGCTGACTGGACGTCGCAGGCGCAACCCGGATAGTGGTTGTCGCGCCAGGTGCCCCCGACGTCGCTGCCCTGCTCCAGGATCACGAAATCCTCGTAGCCCGCTTCCTTCAGCTTGATGCCCATACCCAGCCCGGCAAAGCCGGTGCCGATGATTGCTATCGGAGTCTTGTCAGTCATAACCACCACACCTCGTTGTCGCTTGTGCGCGTCTTGTTGTCAGCGATGGCTCCTGAGTAGACACCTGTCTACCCGAGCCAGTAGACAGATGTATACACCCCATGTAGACGACTGTATACTTTTGCTGATCGAAAAAAGGCGTTTGGCCCATAGCGACAAGAAGGCGTCCTGATGAGCGTGATGACCGGAGGAAAACTGAAGCTGGTGCAGGCCGCCCTGCGGCTGATTACCGAGAGCCGCAGCCTGACCTCACTGGGCCTGCGCGAACTGGCGCGGGAGGCGGGGCTGAACCCCAACACCTTCTACCGGCATTTCCGCAATCTGGACGAATTCGGTTTGCAGGTGCTGGGCTATATCGCCGAAGAGATGAAAACCGGCGTACGGGAACTGCGTCGGATGGCGGAGAGTTCCGACCAGGCGTCCCGGGAGACGGTCGCCTTCGTCTATCACTACTTTCTGAACAACGCCGCAGCGACGACGGTGGCGGTGCGGGAACTGCACGGCCCGTCACCGGTGCTACGCCGGGCTTTAGAGAGCCAACTGGACGCCAGCGCCCGGGAGATGGCCGAGGACATCATCGAACGCCGCCTGGTACCGGGCGTGGATGATGCCACGGTCCATGAGATCTCCCACATGACGATCCGCTACATCCTGTTCCGGGCCATGGACTACATCGAAAAACCCGAACAGCGCGATCGCATCCAGATCGAAACCGAACACTTCATCAACCGCCAGTTCCGCGGGGCGCTGGTGGAATCCCTGCCACCCGAGACCATCGCCCGCTGGGCCAGTAAAAACTAGCCCAGGAGAGATAGTGGGTGTTTACTTCTTGGTCGTGTTGTAAACGTAGGAATCGACCGTATCGTCCGCGTTGAAGCGCACCACCAGGTCGGTGGTCTGGGCGTCGCTGAAGGCGGACCAGCGGTACTTGCCATAGGTCCAGGTGGACTTGCCGTCCTCGATCCCGGTACGCCAGGGCTCACCGAACATCTGCCGGACATCGGCACGGGTGGTCTGGTCGATGCGAATCTGATCGACGTTCTGGGTGGGAAAATCGTGGCCGACCGTGGCACAGCCGGCGGTGAGGGCCGTTGCAGCGATAACGGCGCCAAACAGCGGTTTCATTCCTGGCATCACGTCACTCCGTCAATGGATGATGTCTCCATCATACGCAACAACGTGACGCGTGCGATTACGGACCGTTAAGCCAGTCCGCAATCGCCATGCGTTATCCCTGCCGCTCTGGATCAGTACAGCTTGGCCAGGGATTTCTTGGCGAACGGCTCGACCTCGCCGATGCGGCCTTCCTTCACCTTCACCAGCCACTCCGGATCCTGCAGCAGGGCGCGGCCCACGGCGATCAGCTCGAACTCGTGGTTGTTCATGCGCTCGACCAGCTCGTCGATGCCGGACTGCTCCACCGCGTCCTTCTTGCTGGCAAACGTGCCGCTGATGAAGTCCTCGGTCAGGCCAACGCTGCCGACGGACATGGTGGGCTTGCCGGACAGCTTCTGGGTCCAGCCGGCCAGGTTCAGGTCAGAGCCTTCGAATTCCGGTTCCCAGAAACGACGGGTGGAGGCGTGGAAGATATCCACACCCGCGTCCGCCAACGGCTTGAGGAACGCTTCCAGCTCTTCCGGGGTCTTCGCCAGCTTGGCGTCGTAGTCCTGCATTTTCCACTGGGAGAAACGCAGCATGATCGGGTAGTCCGGACCCACCCGATGGCGGACCGCCTCGATGATCTCGATGGCAAAGCGCTGGCGATTGGCCATGCTGCCGCCGTACTCGTCATCCCGCTGGTTGGTGCCTTCCCAGAAGAACTGGTCGATCAGGTAGCCGTGAGCGCCGTGGATCTCGACACCGTCAAAGCCCAGCGCCTTGGCGTCCTGGGCCGCATCGGCAAACGCGTTGACCACGTCGGCGATGTCTTCCTTGGTCATGGCCTTGCCGTTAGGCTTGCCCTGTGCGTAGAAGCCGGACGGGCTGTAGCCCGGTACGGACGGATCCGGCTCCATGCCTTCCTTGCGCACGGCACCCACGTGCCAGAGCTGCGGGAAGATCGCGCCGCCGGCCTCGTGGACCGCATCGACGACCTTTTTCCAGCCCGCCAGCGCGTCGGTACCGTGGAAAGCCGGCACGTTCTCATACCCGTTGGCCGCCGCGTGATTCACGGTGGTGCCCTCGGTGATCAACAGGCCCACGCCACCTTCGGCGCGTCGGCGATAGTAGTCCACCACGTTTTCACCCGGGACATTGCCCGGCGAAAAATTGCGGGTCATCGGTGCCATGGCAACACGGTTGCGCAGTTTCAGATCATTCAGTTCAAAGGGGTCAAACAGGGGACCGAGATTCATGGTCATGGCAGTAGCCTCCTGAGGAATGGGGAGCCGGATGACATTCGGCGAATTTGGTTTCGTTATGCAACCCTATTTAATCCGGTTTCAAAATGCAACTCTTTTCGGTAGACTCGAACCATGGCCAGAAAACGTTTTGATGATTCCAACTGCTCCGTGGCCCGGGCCCTGAATGAAGTCGGGGACTGGTGGTCGCTGCTGATCGTGCTGCAGGCGATGTACGGCACACGCCGCTTCGTCGACTTCCAGCAGGAGCTCGGCATTGCCCGCAATATCCTCTGCGACCGCCTGGCTCGCCTGGTGGACAATGAGGTCCTGCGCAAAGTGGAAGTGGGTGAACACGGCTCACGGCATGAATATCGCCTGACCGAGAAAGGCCGGGACCTGTTTCCGGTGGTGGTCGCCCTGCGCCAGTGGGGCGACAAGTGGAATCCGGCCCCCCATTGCGGTGCCCTGGATCTGCGCGACCGGGCCACGGGACAGTCAATTCGGCCCATGACCGTCCAGAGCGCTGACGGTGAGCCCCTTTCGGTCCGTGATGTGTTTATGCCGGACGCCGAAAGCACCTCCAAAACCGGTTGATTCAGAACTGCATTTTTTGAGCTGAATCAATGGATTGATGATTCCCGCCCGGCGCTCTCCGAATTCTTGCGTCAGATCAATATCCGACGCCGGCGACGCCCTACTCTCAGGCTATTCCCTCTTTTCATATCAAGGAGATAGCCATGAGAAAGACCGTCCGTTACGGCCTGATTGCAGCCGCCCTGTTACCCGCTTCCCTCGCCCAGGCCCACGAGGCCGGCGACCTGATCCTGCGTGCCGGAGCGGCTATGGTCGATCCACACGATTCCAGCGGCGACGTCCGGGTTGGCAGCACCAAACTGGATAACTGGAAAGTGAGCGTCGATTCCGACACGCAACTCGGTCTGACCGCCAGCTATATGCTGAGCCAGCATTGGGGGATCGGCGTGTTGGCCGCCACGCCTTTCAAACACGATATCAATGGCGCCGGTGCCCTGGGCGGTGCCGGCAAGCTGGCCGAGACCAAACATCTGCCGCCCACCGTCACGCTCCAGTATTTCCCGCTGGATCCGGGGATGACGATTCAGCCGTATGGCGGGATTGGCGTGAATTACACCCACTTCTTTGACGAGAAGACCACCGACACGCTAACCAACGCCCTGGGCGCGGCTTCAACCGATATCAAGCTGGATGACAGTGTGGGGCTGGCGGCCGAGTTGGGAGCGGACGTGATGCTGACCGATCGACTGCTGCTGAATGCCGCCGTCTGGTACGCGGACATCGACACGACGGCCACCATCAAGGCCTACGATGGCGCCGGCAACAAAGTGGCCACCGGGAAGGTCGATGTGGATATCGATCCGTTCGTTTACATGATCGGCGTCGGTTACCGGTTCTGAGCCGGCCGGAAAGGAAACGGGCCGATACGGAATCGGCCCGTTTTGATGCTAGGCGTTAGCGGACGGACGACGGGCGCCACCGCCGGAACGACCCCGACCACTGCGACGACGCGAGCTGTTGTTCCGCGGCGGTCCGCCTGCGTTACGCTTGCCGCCGTTACCGCCGCGCCCCTGATCATTGCGGGGCTTGGTGGCCAGGGCAACACTGGGTTCGAACCCGTCGATCACTTCCCGCGTCAGGTCCTGCTTGATCAGCTTTTCAATGCCGCCCAGCAGTTTGCCTTCGTCGGCACTGACCAGTGATACCGCGTGGCCGCTCTCTCCGGCCCGGCCGGTACGACCGATCCGGTGGACGTAATCTTCCGGCACATTCGGCAGTTCGAAGTTCACCACCTGGGGCAGTTGCTTGATGTCCAGGCCCCGGGCGGCGATGTCCGTCGCTACCAGGACGCGAATCTCGCCTTCTTTGAAATGGCTCAGGGCCCGTGTGCGGGCGTTCTGGGACTTATTGCCATGGATCGCCGCCGCAGTGATCCCGTCACGCTCCAGTTTCTGGGACAGCCGGTTGGCGCCGTGCTTGGTGCGGGTAAACACCAGCACCTGCTGCCAATCGTTGTCATGCACCAGACGGGCGAGCAGCGCCGTCTTGCGATTCTGGTCCACCGGGTGAACCGTCTGGCGCACGGTTTCGGCGGTGGTGTTGCGCGGTGCCACGTCGATCTGGACCGGCTCATTCAGCAGGCCTTCCGCCAGCTTGCGGATCTCCGCTGAGAACGTTGCTGAAAACAGCAGGTTCTGACGCTGTTTCGGCAGCAGGGCCAGGATCTTGCGGATGTCGCGGATAAAGCCCATGTCGAGCATGCGGTCCGCTTCGTCCAGCACCAGTATGTCCAGCGCGTCAAAACGCACGGCGCCCTGCTGGTACAGGTCCAGCAACCGGCCGGGTGTGGCGACCAGCACATCCACGCCTTCGCGCAGCTTCCGGATCTGCGGGTTAATCTTGACGCCGCCGAAGATGACGGCGGAGCTCACCGACTGGTAGCGGCCATAACGACCCACGCTCTCGCCCACCTGGGCGGCCAGTTCGCGGGTCGGTGCCAGCACCAGCGCGCGCACGCCCTTACCACGACGCGGCAGTTCGCCAAGACGCTGCAACAGCGGCAGCGTGAAGCCGGCGGTCTTGCCGGTACCGGTTTGCGCGGCGGCCATAACGTCGCCACCGGATAAGACGGCGGGAATAGCCTGGGCCTGGATGGGGGACGGCTCTTCGTAACCCTGTTCGCGGGTCGCACGCAACAATGCCTCGGACAGGCCGAGTGATTCAAAACTCATAGATATGATCTCGTGCGATGCGCTGACCGGCCATGGGCACGTGGCGCATCGGATGGACTAAAACGACTGCAGGCATCGCCGGGTTGGCGTGCCGCCCTCTGAAAGGTCGTATAAGTGGGGCCGCGCCGATGGCGGCGAAGTCCTTCGAGGTAGGAATGTGAGGAGCCTAACAGAGTTCGCCCATAAAAACGACGTCGGGCACCTGTGGATAACCGTGACAGGACCATATCCCCTATACTAGGAAACTATTGAACCTGTCCCGGAGACGATGATGCTGTGGTATCGCCTCGGCCTGATTGGCGTGTGTGCGTGGCTAACCCTGCCTGCGGCCGCCGCGACCTTTCGTGTGGGGTTGCTGCACGGCGATGCCGAGGTGTTCGACTACGAGCTGTCGGTGATCCGCCTGGCCCTCGACCACGCCCCCGGCACGCAGACGCTGGAAGTGGTCCCGCTGCCGAAAGTGCCCCAGAACCGTGTGTTCGCCATGCTTCATGAGGCGCACCCGAAGATCAACGTCTTCTTCAGTGGCTACAGCCCGGAACGGGAAGAGAACCTGTTGCAGGTCAACATTCCCATGACCCGGGGCCTGCTGGGCTACCGCCTGTTTGCCGTGCGCAAGGATCGGATGGCTGAACTGAGTCCAATCGACACCCTGTATGAGCTGCAACAGGTCACCGTTGGCTCCGGCACCGGTTGGCCGGAGAACCGGATCCTGGAACACAACGGCGTCAAACTGGTGACCAGCCAGTATGAAAACCTCTGGCGTATGCTCGAGTACCAGCGTTTCGACCTGTTCCACCGTGGCATTCAGGAAATCTTCACCGAGCTGGCCAAACCCGGCCGGGAAAACCTGGCGATGCTGCCCGGCGTGGCCCTGGCCATGCGCTACGACTACTTTCTCTATGTGTCGAAGTCGCGACCAGACCTCCACGACATCCTGAAACAGGGTCTGCTGAAGGCCTATGACGACGGATCGTTCATGAACAACTTCCGCCACCACCCCGCCATCCGGGCCGCACTGGACCAGGGTGAGCTGGACAAGCGTCAGATCATCTGGCTGGAGACACCGGAAACCAGCCGCACGCTGGATCAGATCCCGGATCGCTACTGGCACCTGCCGTCGCAGCAGGAGTGATCAGCGCTGGGCGCTGGCCAGAACGGCTCCAAAGAACAGAAAGGTAGAGCCGGCGGTCCGGTTCATCACGCGCCCGCCCCGCTCCGACGTCAACCAGCCTCGAATCCGCTTCGCGCCCAGGGCGTAACCCAGGTGTACCAGAGCCACGATCACCGCATACGTCAGCGTCAGCAGGACAAACTGGATCTGGAAATCGCCGGCCGGATCGATGAACTGGGGGAAAATCGACAGGAAGAACAGCACCACCTTGGGATTGCTGAGCTGCAGCACCAACGCTTCAACAAAGCGCCGCCCGAAGCGATCGTCCGCCGCCCCGGTGTCCGTCTGCAGGTTCAGGCCCGGCTTGCGCCACAGGCGAATACCCAGGTACACCAGGTAGGCCGCGCCCACATACTTGACCAGGGTAAAGGCCGTCGCCGAGGTGGCCAGCAGAACCCCCAGACTCGTTGCCGACAGCGCCGACACTACGAGAGCCCCGGCGGAAATCCCCAGGATACCGCCCAACGTGCCGCGCCGCCCCAGGCGCAAGGCGTTCGAGAGGGTCATGACGACACCGGGCCCGGGACTCAGGGCGGTGGCCGTCGCCATCAGCAGGAACAGCAGGTACAGGTGCACCGGAATCTCCATGGGCCAGTCAGCGACAAGGCGGGTGCTTGTGCAACGCGCCTCGATCGGGTGACACTCATTGTCCACCTTCCTGGCAATGGATGCCAGGACGCCCAACACCACACGGAGAACGCATGACGACAACATGGCTTGAAGACGTCACCCTCACGAACCAGACCGCCAGCCTGGTACCGATGGCCTCGGAACACCGGGACGCGCTGGTCGAAGCCGCCAGCGACGGTCGCCTCTGGGAGCTCTGGTTTACCGGCGCGCCGTCCGCCGACACGGTGGACACATACATCGAGCAGGCGCTCAAGGACAAGGCCGCCGGCCGCGCCCTGCCGTTCGTGGTGATCGAGAATGCCAGTGGCGACGTGATCGGTGCCACCCGCTACTGCAACGCCGAGCCGGACAATCGGCGCGTCGAGATCGGCTACACCTGGTACGCCCAGCGCGCCCAGCGCACGGCGGTGAACACCGAGTGCAAGCAGCTGCTGCTGACCCACGCCTTCGAAACGTTGAACGCCATCGCGGTGGAATTCCGCACCCACTGGCACAACGAGGCCTCCCGCCGCGCCATCGCCCGGCTCGGGGCCAAGCAGGACGGCGTGCTGCGCAACCACCGCATTGAGCCCGATGGCGCCTACCGGGATACCGTGGTGTTCTCGATCCTGGAAAGTGAGTGGCCCACGGTAAGGAAATCCCTCGCCTTCAAACTGGCCCGCCTGCGCGAGCGCGGCTGACGTCGAGACGGGCGGGGTATTGTGGCGCCGGTGAGCAGCACCCGACCATGGATACCATGGACGTTGGCCCGGTAAACCCACACAATGGCGAAAAAACGCGCCGGAGAAGCGCCATGACGATGCTGAGAGGGATCCTGCTGGTGGCCACTCTGGCCCTGGTCGCGGGGCCCACGCCTGCAGACACGCTGCAACCGTTTTCCACCATGTCCTCCCTGGATGACGGCTGGGCACCGCTGGAATTTCCCAACATCAATAAACACTCGCAATATCAGTTGGTCACCGAAGACGGTGTGCAGGTGATCAAGGCCCAGACCCGGGGCGGCGCCTCCGGGCGGATTGCCCGAATCCGCATCGAGCCGGGCGACAAGCTGACCCTGCAATGGCGCTGGAAGGTCAGCAACATCTACCAGACCGGCAACGCGCGCAAGAAGGACGGCGACGACTACCCGGCGCGGATCTACGTGGCCTTTGCCTTTGAACCGGACAAGGCCGGTTTCTTCGAACGGGCCAAACGCAAAGCCGCCGAACTGATCTACGGCGAGGAACTCCCCGGCAACGCCCTGAACTACATCTGGGCCAACAAGCTGCCGGTGAATACCGTCATCGCCAACCCCTATACCGACCGGACCCAGATGATCGTGGTCCAGAGCGGGTCGGACCAGACCGGGCAATGGGTCATGGAGTCGCAGGACATCGTCGCCGACTACAAACGCGCGTTCGGCGAGGCGCCGCCGCCGATCATCGGCATTGGCATCATGACCGACGCCGACAATACCGGGGAATCCGCCACCGCCTGGTACGGCGACATCACTCTGGAGCGCTGACGCCCCCTTCCGCCGGCATGGGAAACCCCGGCAGTGCTGAAACCGGCCGTTGATCCCCCGCCAGTGGCAGCGAACCTGTCGCCTTGAGGCGCTGGAAAGCCGCATCGAACGCCTGCCGCATGCGCTCCGACTTGGCGTCTTCTACCGAGAACAGCCAGGCCGCTTCGCGCTCCCGGATAAAACAGTGCTCCAGCCCCTCGGGGCCGTCGGTGGCACCGATCGACGCCACCGGATCCCGGTAATCGAGCAGGTATTCCCCGCGGCGACGGTGCAGCATGTCGACACCGGCCTGATGAGTGGAGGTGTAGGTCAGGTCATTGTCGCCCTGATCGGCCAGGTACTGGGCGAGGCCGCCATAGGTGTAGCCGGAGATCAGGATCAGGCGCTGGTGCCTCAGGTCGCTGAACTGCCGGATGGGCGGCGTGTCCTTGAGATGCCAGGCACTCAGCTCGACGTGGATCGGGCGGGTGGCACTGGGCCGCACCTTACCCTCCAGGGAAGGGATGTGAGTCAGTCCGGGCCAGAGGTCGATGTGGCCCTGCCGCAGGTAGAGATACACCCGGCTGATTGGCAGATAGACGAAAACCGGCCGGTAGCCCGCTTCAATGGCCACTTTGCGGGTCAGGTCGATGACGCTGCCGGCGGGCTGGCCCTGCGAGTCCCGATATTCATAGGGCGGGAAGGCCACATAACCGATTCTCGCGACCGGCGCATCGGCCCGCGCCATGACCGACAACAGGCCGGCCAAAACCGCCGCCAGCACCTGGAACAGGGCGTGGTAACGGACGAACGACCTGATCCAATCGATTTTCACATCGGACTCCGAAAAACCATACGGCTCAACACTCTGCCGGGGAGCGACACAACGCCTCGACCCGGATTTGATCACAGAACACCTGTCTCAACATAACCTGCCCCCCGTCAAGCGACCACTACAGGTGCGCGATTATTTGACGGAGGTGGCGTTTCTCGCACCCGCGTTGATTGGGCTGCCGCTGATTTCGGCCCGACGGGCCAATGGTCCGGACGCCGGCACCGCCCTAAACTGATTATTAAATCATCAACGCGAGTCACTGCCATGCCCTCCTCCCCGCTTGCCCACTGGCAGCATCAGGCGTCAGCCATCCTCAGCGGGCTGCTGGGTGACTGGCTGGCCAGTCGCGGTAATCCGCTGGCGATCGACATGCAGCTCTATCGTCACGGCCGGCCCCTGGTTCTGGATGAGCTGATTCAGGACGGTCAGGCGCCCCGGCGCAGCCTGGTGATCCTGGTCCATGGCCTGACAGAGCTGGAGTCCATCTGGGATTTTCCAGGGCAACCCGGCACCAACTACGCCACCGCACTCTGCGAAGGCTTGGGCGCCGAACCCCTCAGCCTGCGCTACAACACCGGGCGCGCCATTCCCGACAACGGTCGGGCGCTGGCCCAGCAACTGGACGCCCTGGTCGCGGCCTGGCCGGTGCCTGTGGAAAACCTGCTGCTGATCGGCCACAGCATGGGCGGACTGCTGATCCGCAGTGCCTGCCATTACGGGGAAGCTGCCGGCTATGACTGGATACGGGCCGTCGACAGCTGCGTCTACCTGGGCTCACCCCACGATGGCGCCTGGCTGGCGCGTCTGGCGCAGGGCGGTGCCGGCGTGCTGCAGGCCCTGCCCCGGGACTACCTGAAGGCGATCGGCGACGTGATCGATTTGCGCAGTGTCGGCATCCGCAACCTGAATCGCGGCCAGATCACCGACCAGCCGGAGGAACAGCCGCCGCTGCTGGCGACGGCCCGACACTATGCGATCTGCGGCTTGCTGGGCCGGCATCGGGCCAACCCGGCCAACTGGCTGTTCGGCGACGCACTGGTGCATGAGGACAGCGCCCGCGGGCATCACCAGCCGGGCTGGCAGTTGACGGATCAGGCCACGCTGGCGGGGATCGATCATATCCGGCTGGCTCATCACCCGGCGGTGCTGGCCCAACTGGAGGACTGGTTACGATGAAGACGACACAGCGACCGGTGGGTCCCGGAATCTGGTGGCGAGGCGTGGCCGATCTGGCCAGCGCCAGTGCCGAAGTCACTGCCCGCCGTCTGGAAGGAGTGCATCGATCCATCGCCGACGAAACGTTCGATGTGCTGGCCCGGATTCCGGTAACCCGGCCGTTCAGTGAGCCGGTGCGCCGAATCCATCACGGAATTGCAGCGCTGAGCTACCGCGGCGTGGCGCTGGGCGCTCGGGGACTCAACCAGTGGGTTCGGTCCCCGGCGCCCGAGGAGAGAGCGCCTAGCGAAGAATAAGCACCGGCGTCTGGGTGGTGGTCAGCATGCTGGTGGTGGTACTGCCCACGAGGAACTGGCGGATCCGGGAATGGCCATACGCCCCCATCACCAGCAGGTCGATGTCCTGTTCCGCCTGGTAGGCGTGCAGGGTCGGTTCCACGTCGCCGGCGCGGATGGCCACTTCCACGTTGCAGCCCGCTTTCAACAGCTTGTCTTTCGCCTCGTCCAATTGGGCCCGGCGGTCACTGGTGTCCGGTCCCACCATCACCAGATGCAGCGGAAAATCCCTGAAAATCGGGCTGTTTGACAGCAGTTCGATGCCTTTTCGCGCCGTTTCGCTGGCATCGAACGCCAGCATGGCGCTGCGCGGCGTGCTGAACTCATCCGGCACCAGCAACAGCGGGCGATGCAGGGTGCGGATCACCGTTTCCAGCTGACTGCCGATGTGGATGTCCCGATCGGTGCTGCTCTCGCCATGCAGGCCCATCACCAGCAGACGGGTCTCCTGTTCGATGTCCAGCAGGCTCTCGGCCAGATCGCCGTGACGCTGCCGCTGGCGAATGTCTGACACGCCATCTTCGCGGACCCGCGTCTCCGCCGCATCCAGCATGTGCCGGCCCTGCTCCAGCGCCAGCTTGCTGCGCTTCTGGTCCAGCTCGGCCAGCTCTTCCAGCAGGTGCTCGCGGCTGCCGAGGCCGATGCTGCCTGCCAGGTCCGGCTCGGTGGGGTAACGGGCATGATCCAGCACGTGGAACAGGGTCAGCGGCGCATCCAGGCGCTGACTGGCCCAGGCGGCGTAATCACACACCGCCGTGGTGGACCGTGAGCCATCGATGCAGGCTACAACTTGGGACATGAAACCGTCTCCCCTCGCGTTATTATTGATGTTTCCGTACGAACAGTTTGCCCTGATTGCATGACAGCCGTCATCAGTGCCCCATCAATTGATCGGCGGCTTCGGGCTTGTCGTGGATCGCAAACCGATCGACGATGGTGGCGCTCGCCTCGTTCAGGCCGATCACCTCCACGTCCGCGCCTTCCCGGCGGAACTTGATCACGGCCTTGTCCAACGCGCCGACCGCCGTGATGTCCCAGAAATGGGCACGGCTCAGGTCGATGACCACGTTATCCACAGCCTCCTTGAAGTCGAACGCCGCCAGGAATTTTTCGGTGGAGCTGAAGAACACCTGGCCGACCACCTTATAAGTGCGGGTCTGGCCACTCTCATCCAGTGACGGGGTGACCACCATGAACCGGCCGATCTTGTTGGCAAAGAACAGCGAGGCCAGCAACACGCCGGCGAACACGCCCAACGCCAGGTTGTGGGTGGCCACCACCACACACACGGTGACCAGCATCACCAGGTTGGTGGACAGCGGATGCCGGCGCAGGTTGCGCACCGAATCCCAGCTGAACGTCCCGATAGAGACCATGATCATGACCGCCACCAGCGCCGCCATCGGGATCTGCACCAGCCAGTCCTGCAGCACCAGCACCATGAACAGCAGGAAGGTGCCGGCCACCAGCGTCGAGAGCCGGGTGCGGCCGCCGGATTTCACGTTGATCACGGTCTGGCCGATCATGGCGCAACCGGCCATGCCGCCGAGCAGTCCGGAGAAGATGTTGGCCACGCCCTGCCCTTTGCACTCCCGGTTACGGTCGCTGGAGGTGTCTGTCAGGTCGTCCACGATGGTCGCGGTCATCAGCGACTCCAGCAGCCCCACCACCGCCATGGGCAGCGAGTACGGCAGGATGATCCACAGGGTCTCCAGGTTCAGTGGCACGTCTGGCCACAGGAACACCGGCAGGGTGTCGGGCAGGTCGCCCATATCGCCTACCGTGCGCACGTCCAGGCCCAACACCATCGACACGATGGTCAGCAGGATGATGCACACCAGGGGCGAGGGAATCACCTTGCCTACCTTGGGCACCAGCGGGAACAGGTAGATGATGCCCAGACCGGCCGCGGTCATGGCGTAGACGTGCCAGGTCACGTTGGTCAGCTCCGGCAGCTGGGCCATGAAAATCAGGATCGCCAGCGCGTTGACGAAGCCGGTCACCACCGAGCGGGAGACGAACCGCATCAGCGAGCCCAGCCGCAGGAAGCCGAACAGGATCTGGAAGACGCCGGTTAGCAGCGTCGCGGCCAGCAGGTACTGCAAGCCATAATCCTTCACCAGTGTCACCATCAACAGGGCCATGGCCCCGGTGGCGGCTGAAATCATGCCGGGCCGACCACCGGCGAAGGCGATCACCACCGCGATACAGAACGAGGCATAGAGCCCGACCCGGGGATCGACACCGGCGATGATGGAGAAGGCAATCGCCTCGGGAATCAGCGCCAGCGCCACCACGATACCGGCGAGGACATCCGCCCGGGTGTTGGAAAACCAGTGCTTCTTGATGGAAGAGAGCATTGAGAAAGACCTTTGAATTCAGCGTTGTTGCAGGCCGACAAAAAAACACGGCTCTCGTTCGAGAGCCGTGTCAGTCAACCAATATTTGGGAGCCTCGGCCGCGTCAGACCAGGTACACGACGCACAGCAGGCCCACGCCGCCCAGCACCAGGGTATACGGCAACGCCATCAGCACCATGCGCCCGTAGGACAGTCGCACCAGTGGGGCGATCGCGGACGTCAACAGAAACAGGAAAGCCGCCTGGCCGTTGGGCGTTGCCACACTGGGAAGATTGGTCCCGCTGTTGATGGCGATCGCCAGCTGCTCAAAATGGGGCTGGGAGATATCGCCGGCTTCCAGGGCCTGCTTGATTTCGCTGATGTATACCGTCGCCACGAACACGTTGTCACTGATCATGGACAGCAGGCCGTTGGCGACGAAGAACATGCCCGGCTGCTGGGACACCGGCAAAGCGAGCACGTAGTTTATCACAGGTGTAAACAGGTGCTGCTCGTGGATGACCGCGACCACCGCGAAAAAAACCACCAGCAAGGCGGTGAACGGCAGCGCCTCCTCAAACGCCCGGCCGATCTGGTGCTCCTCGGTGATCCCGGTAAACGCGGTAATCAGGATGATCACCAGCAGGCCGATCAGCCCCACTTCGGCCACATGGAAAGCCAGGCCGAGCACCAGGATCACCGCTGCGACCGCCTGTACCCAGAGCCGGGCCCGATCCGCCGGGGTACGGCGCGCCTGCTCGTTAGCCGCAAACTCCTCCAGCACCTGACGGACCGGTTTGGGCAGTCGGGCGCCGTACCCGAACCAGCGGGTTTTCTCCAGCAACGCGCAGGTCAGCAGTCCCGCCACCAGCACCGGCATGCTGACCGGTGCCATGCGCTGGAAGAACTCGACGAAGTTCCAGCCCACTTCCTTGGCAATCAGCAGGTTCTGCGGTTCGCCCACCATGGTGGCCACGCCGCCTAACGCGGTGCCGATCGCGCCGTGCATGAGCAAGCTGCGCAGGAAAGCGCGGAAGACTTCCAGATCTTCCCGATGCAACTCGATAACCCCGTCATCGGAGCCGGTGTTGTGGTCGTCGTGGTGATAGCCCTTGCCGGAAGCCACCTTGTGGTAAACGGAGAAGAAACCCACCGCCACACTGATGATCACGGCGGTGACCGTCAACGCATCGAGAAACGCCGACAGGAACGCCGCCGCCAGCGAAAACAGCAGGCCCAGAAGCACCTTGGACCGTACCCCGATGAGAATGTGGGTGAAGGTCACCAGCAGCAGTTCCTTCATGAAGTAGATGCCCGCCACCATGAACATCAACAGCATGATCACCGGCAGGTTGTGCAGAATTTCCAGATAGACGTCGTCGGCGGTGGTCATGCCGATCGCCAGCGCCTCGATGGCCAGCAGGCCGCCGGGCTGCAGCGGGTAACACTTGAGCGCCATGGCCAGGGTGAAAATGAACTCGGCCACCAGCAGCCAACCGGCCAGGCCCGGTCCCAACCACCAGAAAATCGGCGGATTGATCACCAGGAACAGGAGGATGACCTGCTTGTACCAGGTCGGGGCGTTGCCCAGGAAATTGGCGCGCAGGCCGGCAAAGAGAGTGGAAGGCATAAGGTTGTCATTACGTCGGTGGATTCTTGTGACAGGGGAAGGTGGCCGCATTGGCCTGCGACGGGTCGCGCTTCCCTGCCGTGAATCAACCGGCCTCGTCGCCGGTTATCCCGATAGTAGCAAAGTCTGGGCGCCCTTCGCTGTTTCCGACGACCCAATCCTCCGAAAAGACGGGATTTTTGCGGCTTCAGCCACCCACGCGGCGGGCGGACACCTTGACATCAATCAAATAGAAATGATTTTCATTTGTTTTTAATCGTTTTCTGGACCATGCTCTGGAGGGCAGATCAGTGACCGGAGAACGATTATGAGCGAGTGCGCAACCCGGATGGCCGGCTCGGCCTCGTCGCTTTGCCAGGCATGGCGACGGCTGAAGGCACAGACGCGAGAAGACAGGATAACGACCACGGGTGCCATGACCCGGGCCGTCACCCACCGACAGGCTGCCCATTCGGGACGGCCTCCGGCGATGTAAAACAGCCGCTAGTGGGTAACGCCCACCGCATGTGCGGTGCCGGCCGCCTCGACGCTGTCGGCCAGCATTTCCGCCGTGATCGCGGACAGGGTCCAGCCCAGGTGGCCGTGCCCGGTGTTGTAGAACACCGTGGGCAGATTCCCCTGGCCCACTTTGGGCATCATGTTGGGCAACATGGGCCGCAAACCGGCCCAGGGCACAACTCGGCGCGTGCTGATGCCAGGGAAGCATTCTTCCACCCAGCGGGTCAGCGGGCGCACGCGATCGGCGCGGATGTCCCGATTGTAACCGTTGAATTCGGCGGTGCCCGCCACCCGGAAGCGATCGTCGCCCAGGCGGCTGGTGACGATCTTGGTTTCGTCGTCCAGCAGACTGACATCGGGCGCCGAGGCCTGGGAATCGGCATCGTCCAGGTGAACGGTGATGGAGTAGCCTTTCACCGGGTAGATGTTGACCCGGTCCCCCAGTTTGGCGGCCAGAGCCCGACTGCCGACGCCTGCGCAGACCACCACACCGTCGTAGCTTTGCTGGTCTTCCTGCTCGCCGTCGCTGGAGCGGACCCAGGCGGCGTTGGCGTCTGCCCCCAGATCCTCCACCGCATAGCCGTAGCGGGTGGTCACGCCCAGTCGTTCGATGGCTTGGGCCAGACCAAACGTGAACTTGTGGATATCGCCGGTGGCATCGCTTTCGGTGAAGAAGCCGCCATAGTAGTCGCCGGCCAGGGTCGGTTCGATCGAACGCATCTCGTCCGGGGTGACGGCACGACGTTCCAGGCCGCCGGCGGCCAGCAGTTTGGACACTTCCGCCGCGTGGTCGTAGCCGGACTTATTGCGGTAGATGTGCAGGATGCCGCGCTTTTTCAGGTCGAAGTCGATGCCTTCGCTGCGCGCCCAGTCGAACAGGTACTCGCGGGCGGCGATCGCCATGCGGGTGGTTTCCGTGGTGTTGTGGGCGTATTGCGGAATGGCGGCGATGAACTCGGCAAACCAGCTCATCTTGTGCCAGGACGGCTTGGGGTTGACCAGCAGAGGCGCGTCGCTGCGCATCATCCACTTCAGGCCCTTGATAATGGTTTGCCAGTTGTTCCAGACCTCGGCGTTGGAGGCCGACAACTGTCCACCGTTGGCAAAGGAAGTTTCCATTGCCGCGTAGCGGTTTTTCTCGTACAGGGTCACGTCGAGGCCACGCTTGGCCAGGGAATACGCCGTGGTCACGCCCGTGATACCACCACCAATAACGGCTACTCTTTTCATGAGGCTCTCCAGTTTTCCGGCGTCAGAGGTCGCCTTTCAACCTGAATGTGGTTGAAAGTACCCCTTCCGTCACGGAACCTGAGAGATTCACGAGCCGCAATCGTGCAAGCGGCCGCTTGCTCCTTCGGTGTGCCGGGTGACGCTGTCACCGGCAGCTCTTCGGAAAGTGTTTGTGGGGGCGGTCCTTTTGCCTGAGAGTTTCCGGGGCTGTTGCTCCTTCGGCGCCGATCCCGCTGGGGATCGATCTCTCCCGCCCACACATTATCAATGCGGTCTACATATGACCGCACGTTCATAATAGCAAAAACCGCCCGGCCCACAAACTGCAGGCCGGGCCAGTGGCCCGGAGCCGGTCTCTATTCCACCGTCACACTCTTGGCCAGGTTGCGCGGCTGGTCCACGTCGGTGCCCTTGAGCACGGCCACGTGGTAGGACAGCAGCTGCAAAGGCACCGTGTAGACGATCGGGGCCGTGATCGGGTGCACTTCCGGAATCGACATGACGTGCACGTGGTCTTCCTCATGCAGTCCCGATTGGTCGTCGGCAAAGACGAACAGCTCGCCACCGCGGGCCCGGACTTCTTCCAGGTTGGACTTGAGCTTTTCCATCAGGGCGTTGTTGGGCGCCACCGTGACCACCGGCATTTCGCTGTCCACCAAGGCCAGCGGGCCATGCTTCAACTCGCCGGCCGGGTAGGCCTCGGCGTGGATGTAGGAAATTTCCTTGAGCTTGAGAGCCCCTTCCAGGGCCACCGGGAACATGGCGCCCCGGCCGAGGAACAGGCTGTGGCTCTTTTCCATGAAGGCCCGGCTCATATCGGCGATCCGGCCATCCAGGGACAGCACCTGATCCACCTGCCGCGGCACCTCGCGCAGTGCCCGGACAATGTCGGCTTCCTTCTCGCTGTCCAGGCCGTTATGCCGGGCCAGCGCCAGGGTGAAGATCAGCAGCGCGGTAAGTTGGGTGGTGAAGGCCTTGGTGGAGGCGACCCCGATTTCCGGACCGGCCTGGGTCATTATGACCAGGTCGGATTCCCGCACCAGGGAACTGCCGGGGACGTTGCAGACTGCCAGCGCAGCACGGAAGCCCGCCTCCTTGGCCTGGCGCAGGGCCGCCAGGGTGTCGGCGGTTTCGCCGGACTGGGAAATGGTCAGGAACAGGGTGTCGGGCTGGACCACATGGTGGCGGTAGCGATACTCGGATGCCACTTCCACGGAGCAGGGAATCCCCGCCAGTTCCTCGATCCAGTAGCGGGCCACCATACCGGCGTGGTAACTGGTGCCGCAGGCGATGATCTGGACGTGACGGATACCGGCCAGCAGGTTGCCGGCCTCGGTGCCCAGCGCCTGTTCCAGCACGCGGGAATCGGTTAACCGGCCTTCCATGGTGGCCTGGATCACCCGCGGCTGCTCGTGGATTTCCTTGAGCATGAAGTGGCGATACTCGCCCTTGTCGGCGGAATCGATCGAATGCTCGAAACGCGACACCGGCCGCTCGGCCACCTGCTCATCCGCGTCCCAGATGCGCACGGCATCCCGGCGGATCTCGGCGATGTCACCCTCTTCCAGGAACATAAACCGGTCGGTCACCGGCAGCAGGGCCAACTGGTCCGACGCGATAAAGTTCTCACCGATGCCAACACCGACGACCAGCGGGCTGCCGCGGCGGGTGACCACGATACGGTCGGGATCGTCAGCGTGCATGACCGCGAGGGCGAAGGCGCCATGCAGTTCGGCCACGGCCGTCTTGACGGCGGACAACAGGTCATTCGACTGGCGGAAATAGGATTCGATCAGGTGGGCGACGACTTCGGTGTCGGTCTGGGAGCTGAAAGAGAAGCCCTCGTCCTTCAGTCGGTCGCGCAGAATCTGGTAGTTCTCGATGATGCCGTTGTGGACAATCGCCAGGCGTTCACCGGACATGTGCGGATGGGCGTTCAGCTGGGACGGGATACCGTGAGTGGCCCAACGGGTATGAGCGATGCCGACCACACCCTGGGGCTCGGACTTTTCCAGCGCTTCGGCCAGGGCCTGGACCTTGCCGACTTCCCGTTCCCGCTGCAGGGCCCCGTCCTCGCCGAGGATGGCCATCCCGGCCGAGTCGTAGCCGCGGTATTCCAGTCGCCGCAGTCCTTCCAGCAAGATGGCCGGCACATCCCGTTGTGACACCGCACCTACAATTCCGCACATAATCTTGTCCTGTCGTTCCTGGAGTTACTTCTTCTCGGGCCGGGGCCAGTTCTGGATATTGCGCTGCCGACCGCGGGCCACGGCCAGCTCGTCCGCCTCAACGTCCCGGGTAATGGTGGAGCCAGCGCCGATGGTGGCATTATCCGCGACCGAGACCGGCGCCACCAGCGCCGTGTTGGAGCCCACGAATACGCCGTCGCCCAACTGGGTCAGGTGTTTGTTCACCCCATCATAATTGCAGGTGATGGTCCCTGCACCCACATTCACGTGCCGGCCCAGCACGGCATCGCCGACATAACTCAGGTGGTTGATCTTGGAGCCCTGGCCGACCCTGGCCTTCTTGGTCTCCACGAAATTGCCCACCTTGGTGTTTTCGGCCAGTTCGGTGCCCGGGCGCAGACGGGCGAACGGCCCGATCTGGGCATGCGCGCCCACATCGGCACCATCGATCACCGTGTTGGCATCGATGCGCGCGCCGCTGCGAATCACCGCGTCACGGATAAAGCAGTTGGGCCCGATGTGGACATCGTCTTCCAGCACCACGCGCCCCTCAAACACCGCATTGACGTCGATCACCACATCCTGGCCCGTCTGCAGGGTGCCGCGGACGTCCAGACGCGCCGGATCCAGCAGGGTGGCACCGGCGGTCATCAGCCGTCGCGCCTGCTCGGCCTGGTACCAGCGCTCCAATTCGGCCAGCTGAATCCGGTTGTTGACGCCCTGCACTTCAAACGCCGTCGCCGGATGCGCCACTTTCACCGCCACGTCGTGGGCCACGGCCATGGCAATGACGTCCGTCAGATAATACTCCCCCTGGGCGTTGCTGTTGGACAGACGCGGCAGCCAGTCTTTCAGGTGCCGGGCCGACAGCCCCATGATGCCCGTGTTCACTTCCTGGATGCGCAGCTGCTCGCTGCTGGCGTCCTTCTGCTCGACGATCGCCTGAACGTTGCCGCCGCTGTCCCGCAGGATCCGACCGTAACCGTCCGGATTGTCCAGCGCCACCGTCAGCAGGCTGATCGCCGAATCGCTGACCTGCTCCGCCAGGTGGCCCAGGGTGGCGGCATCCAGCAGGGGCACGTCGCCATACAGCACCAGCACCCGGGCGTCATCCGGCACGTTGGGCAGGGCCTGGGCCACGGCGTGACCGGTACCCAGTTGCTCTTCCTGCAGCACCCACTGGATGTCGTCAGCCGGCGTCGCCGCCCTGACCTGCTCGGCCCCATGCCCGATCACGGTATGGATGCCACTGGCGCCCAGTGCCCGGGCGGTCTCGATGACGTGGTGCAACATCGGTTTGCCGGCCACGGCATGCAGCACCTTGGGCAGCCGCGATTTCATGCGCGAGCCCTGGCCGGCGGCGAGAATGACGACGTGAAGGGGATGGGTCATAGGACGATCGGTTCCTTGGGTGTCGTGGCGGCGATCCGTCGGCCACGGCCTGATGGGTCTGAATTAAAAAAGCCGCATCCCTCGATAACGGGCCGGATCGGTCGTTATGTCGGGAGGCGGCTTTCAGAGTTGCCTGTACGGTAGCGCCGGTGGCGGCTTAGCGTTTCTTCCGCAGCTGCTGGATGGTTCTCAGCTTGGCGGCCGCTTCGGCCAGCTCGGTGGCAGCACGACTGTACTCGAACTCACTGGTCTGGTTCGCCAGTGCTTTCTCGGCTTCACGCTGGGCTTCCTGGGCGGCCGCTTCATCCACGTCTTTGGCGCGGATGGCGGTGTCGGCCAGCAGCGTGATGACCGAAGACTGAACCTCCAGGTAGCCCCCGGACACGTAGAGGATTTCCTCCTCGCCACCCTGCTTGATCAGGCGAACCGGACCCGGCTTGAGTGCCGTCAGCAGTGGCGCGTGTCCCGGTGCGATACCGAGATCCCCTTCCGAACCGGCGGCAATCAGCAGCTCAACCAGTCCGGAGAAGATCTTCTGTTCAGCACTGACGACATCACAATGTACGGTCATAGCCATTTCTTAGCCTCTTTGATCAGTCAGGAAAAGGGGGCCTCTTACTTCTCTTTGGCCTTCATTTCCTTCGCTTTCTCAACGGCTTCTTCAATGGAACCGACCATGTAGAACGCCTGCTCGGGCATGTCGTCATAGTCACCGTTCAGGATTCCCTTGAAGCTGCTGATGGTTTCTTTCAGCGGCACGTATTTACCCGGTGCGCCGGTGAAGACTTCAGCAACGTGGAACGGCTGGGACAGGAAACGCTCGATCTTACGGGCGCGGGCAACGGTCAGCTTGTCTTCTTCTGACAGTTCGTCCATACCCAGGATCGCGATGATGTCCTTGAGCTCCTTGAAGCGCTGCAGTACCGTCTGCACACCACGGGCCACGTCATAGTGCTCGTGACCGATCACCAGCGGATCCAGCTGACGAGAGGTGGAATCCAGCGGGTCGATCGCCGGGTAGATACCCTTGGAAGCGATGTCACGGCTCAGTACCACGGTCGCATCCAGGTGCGAGAAGGTGGTTGCCGGAGACGGGTCGGTCAAGTCATCCGCCGGTACGTAGACCGCCTGGACAGACGTGATGGAGCCGTCTTTGGTGGAGGTGATCCGCTCCTGCAGCTGGCCCATCTCTTCGGCCAGGGTCGGCTGGTAACCCACCGCGGACGGCATACGGCCCAGCAGTGCAGACACCTCGGTGCCGGCCAGGGTGTAACGGTAGATGTTGTCAACGAACAGCAAGACGTCACGGCCTTCGTCACGGAACTTCTCGGCCATGGTCAGGCCGGTCAGTGCCACGCGCAGACGGTTCCCGGGGGGCTCGTTCATCTGGCCGTAGACCATTGCCACCTTGTCGAGAACGTTGGAGTCCTTCATTTCGTAGTAGAAGTCGTTACCCTCACGGGTACGCTCACCAACACCGGCGAAAACAGACAGACCGGAGTGCTCTTTGGCGATGTTGTTGATCAGCTCCATCATGTTGACGGTCTTACCAACACCGGCACCGCCAAACAGGCCAACCTTACCACCCTTGGCAAACGGGCAGATCAGGTCGATGACCTTGATGCCGGTTTCCAGCAGGTCCGCAGACGCGGCCTGATCCGCGTAGCCCGGCGCCTTGCGGTGAATCGGCATGCGCTCTTCTTCGCCGATTTCGCCGGCTTCGTCGATCGGGCGACCCAGCACGTCCATGATCCGACCCAGAGTCTGGGTACCGACCGGGACGGAGATCGGGGCGTTGGTGTTTTCTGCCTTCAGGCCCCGCTTGAGACCTTCGGTGCTGCCCATGGCAATGGTCCGTACAACGCCGTCACCCAGCTGCTGCTGGACTTCCAGAGTTGTTTCACCACCTTCAAGCAGCAGCGCGTCATACACTTTGGGGACGGAATCGCGCGGAAACTCCACGTCGATAACCGCACCAATGATCTGAACGATGTGTCCGCTACTCATGCTCAGTTCCTCGTTATCTTTAAAGTCAATAAAACCAGTTGGATCGTGGGGTCATCAGACCGAGGCTGCGCCGCTCACGATTTCCGAAATCTCCTGGGTGATCGCGGCCTGACGAGCCTTGTTATAGGCCAGCTGCAGATCGTCGATGATGTTGCCCGCGTTATCGGTCGCGCTCTTCATGGCAATCATCCGTGCAGCCTGCTCGCAGGCCAGGTTTTCCATCACACCCTGATAAACCTGAGATTCGATGTAACGTGTCAGAAGACCATCGAGAATCGGCCGTGCATCCGGCTCGTAGATGTAATCCCACTGGCTCTTTTTGACGTCTTCTTCATCAGTGTCCCTGGGCAAGGGCAGGAGCTGTTCCACCGTAGGACTCTGGGTCATGGTGTTCACAAACTCGTTGCTGACCAGGTACAGGCGATCGATCTTTTCGTCCTGGAACGCATCCAGCATGACCTTGACGGAGCCGATCAGCTTGTCGGCGCTGGGCGTATCGCCCAACTGGGTCAGTGCGGAGACGACGTTGCCGCCGTAGTTCCGGAAGAAGGACGCGCCTTTCTGGCCAATGGCGCAAAGATCAGTCTCAACGCCCTTTTCCTTCCATTGCCGCATTTCGCGGACCAGTGTCTTGAACACGTTGATGTTCAGGCCACCACACAGACCACGGTCCGAGGACACCACGATGTACGCCACGCGCTTGACGTCGCGCTCGATCATGAACGGGTGCGTATACTCGGCATTGGCCTTGGCAATGTGCCTGATAACCTGCCGCATCTTTTCCGCGTACGGGCGAGTCGCCTGCATACGCTCCTGAGCCTTACGCATCTTGCTCGCCGCCACCATTTCCATGGCGCTGGTGATCTTCTGCGTGCTCTTGATGCTGGAGATCTGGTTACGTATTTCTTTTCCGACGGCCATAACTCACTGCCTTTTCAAGTTAGACACTCGAGCCCGAAACCAACAGAGCCCGCCGGGTGGGCGGGCCGTCTGTTGTTACCAGGTCTGAGTGGTCTTGAATTTCTCGAGTGCAGCTTTCAGGCCTGAGGCGATCTCGTCGTTGTAATCGCCTTTTTCGTTGATCTTGGCCAGGAGCTCACCCTGTTCGGTGCGCATCCAGTCCATCAGGGCCGCTTCAAAAGCCACGACCTTGTCGACATCAACGTCATCCAGGAAACCTTCGTTCGCTGCGTACAGAACCGTACCCATCTCAGCCACGGACATCGGGCTGTACTGGTTCTGCTTCATCAGTTCGGTGACACGCTGACCATGCTCGAGCTGCTTGCGGGTCGCGTCGTCCAGGTCAGACGCAAACTGGGCAAACGCCGCCAGTTCGCGGTACTGAGCCAGGGCCAGACGAATACCGCCACCCAGCTTCTTCATGATCTTGGTCTGGGCCGAACCACCGACCCGGGAAACCGAGATACCCGCGTTCATCGCCGGACGGATGCCGGAGTTGAACAGGTTGGTTTCCAGGAAGATCTGACCGTCGGTAATCGAGATCACGTTGGTCGGTACGAATGCAGACACGTCACCGGCCTGGGTTTCGATAATCGGCAGCGCGGTCAGGGAACCGGTCTGGCCTTTCACTTCACCGTTGGTCTTCTGCTCCACGTAATCGGCATTGACGCGGGAAGCCCGCTCCAGCAGACGTGAGTGCAGGTAGAAAACGTCACCCGGGTAGGCTTCACGGCCCGGCGGGCGACGCAGCAGCAGGGAGATCTGGCGATACGCCACAGCCTGCTTGGACAGATCGTCAAACACGATCAGCGCGTCTTCACCGCGGTCACGGAAGTACTCACCCATGGAAGTACCGGCGTACGGCGCCAGGAACTGCATGGCGGCCGGATCGGCGGCACCGGCAGCGACCACGATGGTGTGGTCCATGGCACCGTGCTCTTCCAGCTTGCGCACGACGGCGGCAATGGAAGACTGCTTCTGGCCAACGGCAACGTAGATACACTTGATGCCGCTGTCTTTCTGGTTGATGATCGCGTCGATCGCCACCGCGGTCTTACCGATCTGGCGGTCACCGATGATCAGCTCACGCTGGCCGCGACCGATCGGCACCATGGTGTCGATGGCTTTCAGACCGGTCTGGACCGGCTGGTCGACGGATTGACGGGCGATAACACCCGGCGCGACCTTCTCGATCGGAGCGGTCAACTCGGCGTTCAGATCGCCGTTGCCGTCGATCGGATTACCCAGGGCGTCGACAACCCGGCCCAGCAGCTGTTCGCCAACCGGAACTTCCAGGATACGACCGGTGCAACGCACCTTCTGGCCTTCGGCCAGCCCTTCGTAATCACCCAGGACAACCGCACCGACAGAATCACGCTCCAGGTTGAGCGCCATACCGAAAATGCCGTTGTCGAATTCAATCATCTCACCGTACATAACGTCGGCGAGACCGTGGATCAGCACGATACCGTCGGAAACCGACAGGATGGTGCCTTCATTACGTGCTTCGGAAGAGATATCGAGCTTTTCGATTCTCTTCTTGATGATGTCACTGATCTCGGATGGATTCAGTTGCTGCATGCCTTTATCCTCAAACCGTTATCTGCAATCAGGAACCTATCGCGTCCGCCAGCTTCTCGAGCCTGCCTCGTACAGAGGCATCGATGACGACGTCGCCCGCGCGAATCAAAACTCCACCAATCAGCGACTTATCCGTAGTGGTAGACAGGTTCACTTTGCGGCCTAGCTTACGGGAGAGTGCTTCCACCAGTTTGGCTTCTTCATCGCTCGATACCTCGAACGGAGACGCCATTTCAACGCTGACGGAACTCTCCAGTTGCGCCCGCAGTCCTTCAAACAAGGCATTGATTTCCGGCAAGAGGGGCAATCGCTTGTTTTCAGCCAGCAGCGCGATGAAGTTGCGCCCCTGCTCTGACAATTTACCCTCGCAGAAATCGGCAAATGCCGATGCTTTTTGCTCGTCCGGAAGGGTCGGATGCGCCACCATGGCTTTCGCCTGTGGGTCATTCGCCACCGCACTCGCGAAAGCCAGCATGTCCGACCACTCTTCGAGCGTGCCGGTATCCTGCGCAATCGCAAACGCGGCGTTCGCGTACGGCCGGGCTAGCGTTATCAACTCTGCCATGTCAAACCCCGTTTACAGTTGCGCAGACAGCTTGTCCAGCATCTCGCTGTGAGCTTTGGCGTCGACAGAGGTTTCCAGGATCTTCTCTGCACCGGTGATGACCAACGAAGCCAGTTCCGCGCGCAGTGCTTCTTTCGCACGGTTCTGTTCCCGTTCGATCTCGGCACTGGCCTGGGCCAGAATCCGCTCGCCTTCGACGCGTGCGTTTTCCTTGGCCTCGTCGACCAGACGGGCCGACCGCTTGTTCGCTTGATCGATGATCTCGGCTGCCTTTTGCTTGGCTTCACGCAGTTCCTGGGCCGCTTTTTCCTGCGCCAGCTCCAGATCACGATTGGCGCGGTCAGCCGCGCTCAGGCCATCGGCAATTTTCTTCTGCCGTTCTTCCATGGCCTTCGTGATCGGAGTCCACACGTACCGCATGGTGAGCCATACAAATACGGCAAACGCGATCATTTGACCGATAAATGTAAGGTTAAAACTCACACCGCTTCTCCACTAAATGGAATGAATTAGGTGGTCAACTTCGGTGCTTAGCCTGCAACAACGAACAGGATGTAGAGCCCCAGACCAACGCCGATCATCGGAACCGCGTCAACAAGACCCATAACAACGAAGAACTGGGTACGGAGCATCGGGATCAGTTCCGGCTGACGTGCGCCGCCTTCCAGGAACTTGGAACCCAGGATACCTACACCGATGGCGGCGCCAACAGCTGCCAGACCCATCAGAATACCGCTTGCCAGTATGATCAGAGCTTGTGCTTCACTCACTTTTTTATCTCCCGTTAATGGTTGAGCTTGGGTTAGGTTTAAACTTTTAGTGACTCTCGCTGGTCTCGAAAGACTGCGACATGTAGACGATGGTCAGAACCATGAAGATGAACGCCTGCAGCGAGATGATCAGGATATGGAACATAGCCCATACAATCTGAAGGCCGCCACCGAAGATGCCCAGAACCGGACCGGCACTGTACATCAGGGCAATCAGGATAAAGATCATTTCGCCGGCGTACATGTTGCCGAACAACCGCAGGCCCAGTGAGACCGGCTTGGCAATCATGTTGACGAATTCGAGGACGAAGTTGATCGGGATGAAAATCGCCTGAACGATCGGGTTCTTGTTGCTGAACGGATGCAGGGTCAGCTCACCAATAAAGCCGCCCAGGCCTTTCTCACGAATGCTGAAGAACAGGATCAGCAGGAAGACGTCGAACGCCATACCCAGGGTCACGTTCGGGTCGGTGGACGGCACCACCTTGAAGAAGACGTGGTGCGGATCCGCACCCAGGACGTGCTCACCGAACAGCTGCGCCACAAACGGCAGCAGGTCGACGGCGATCAAGTCCATGAAGTTCATCAGGAAAACCCACACGAGAATGGTCAGCGCCATCGGGGCGACCAGCGGGTTCTTGTAGGGGAACATGCTCTTGACGTTGTCCTGGACGAAGTCCACGACCATTTCCACGAAGTTCTGGAATCCGCTCGGGGTGTCGGAGGTCATCGTCTTGGCGACCTTGCGGAACATCAGGAAGAAGATCAGTCCCAGAACCAGCGACCAGCCCATCATATCGACGTGGATCGCCATAAAGCCCATCTGCTGGGCCTCTGCACCGTTGTGCGCCATTGTCCAGATAGCCTGATCCTGACCGGGACGCGTGCCCGCCGGCAGCTGGCCGAATGTCAGGTTCGTCAGGTGGTGATCGATATAACTGGACGCAGTGAGGTTTTCGCTTTCGCCTGCCATGTTCAGTCTCTCAAGCCCTATTTTTCAAAGATTTAGAGCCCCACAGCGCCGGGGCCAATGTATTCGTTGTCAGTACCAGGATAAAGGCCAGAAACAACACCCCGGCATTCAGGGGCTGGACCCACTTGAAAACGGCGGCAAACAAAAGCGCCGTGAGCGCCAACTTGACGACTTCACCCCAGTAAAATGCGCGCACAATGTGGCCCATCGCCCTTGCCGGCCGATAGGCAAAAACCTGTTTTGTAAAAAAGGCGTTGGGAATCGTATAGATCAAACCGCCCAACAGCCCGGAGTACCCGGCTACTTGTCCCGCGATCAGGTACCCAACTCCGGCTATGGCGACAGTGAAGGACAGCTGTATCCATGTCAATCGGTGGACCGGTGGTCGAGTCGCGTCCATCCGGCGACCCGGAATGTTGTTAGAACAGTTTTTCATGTTCCGCGCCACCTGCCGCTGCCGGGTGCTGATAAACCTCTATTGTCAAGGCAGCGGGATTATATGTGTTAACTCAACCGGGTTCAACACAACCCGCCCTGTTATCGGGCAGGGAAAATGCCCTTCTTTGGCACTAATTCCTTGGTTCTGGCGCCTTTCCGAACCATTGTGATCCATCATTAAAATTCATTTTTTAGTGCAATATTTTCGATGTAACCGTCGCCGATGCTGACCGAAAAGCACGCACAGCGAGACCCACGCCGATGACTGCGTGCGGTCAGGCGATCAAAAAAAAGAGGAGGAAAATGCCCGTCGGAATCAGGCGTTACTTGATATGACCCAGAATGCCATCCAGCTCATCCAGGCTGCTGTACTCGATGACGAGTTTGCCTTTGCCTTTCTGGCCGTGATTGATGGCCACCCGAGCGCCCAAACGCTCGGCGAGATCGTCCTGCAGACGACGGATGTTGGGATCCACCTGCGACTTTTTGTCGCGGCTCGGTGATTCGGCCTCCTGCTGGAGGCGGCGGACCAGCGCTTCGGTCTGACGGACGGAGAGGGATTTGGCCACCACGTGGCGGGCCGCCTGCAATTGCAGTTCCGGCGGCAGGGTCAGCATGGCCCGGCCGTGTCCCATTTCTAGATCCCCGTGTTCCAGCATCACGCGCACGTCTTCGGTCAGGCCGATCAGGCGCAGCAGGTTGGTGATGGTGGTGCGGGACTTGCCGACGGCTTCGGCCACCTGGGCCTGGGTCAGGCCGAATTCGTCCTGCAGACGCTGCAGGGCAAAGGCTTCCTCGATGGGGTTGAGGTTCTCGCGCTGGATGTTCTCGATCAGCGCCATGGCGATGGCGGCTTCGTCCGGCACGTCGCGGATGATGGCCGGTATCTGGTCCAGCTCGGCCAGCTGCGTCGCCCGCCAGCGGCGCTCACCCGCGATCAGCTCGAAGCGGCCTTCCGACAACGGGCGCACCACAACCGGCTGCATGACGCCCTGCTGGCGAATGGAGTCTGCCAGTTCCTGCAGGGCCGCCTGGTCCATGTCTCGGCGCGGCTGATAGCGGCTGCGCTGGATGAGGTCCACGGGAATTTCCCGCAGTTCACCGTCGTGCTCGCTCAGCTCTTCCCGGTCGAGATTGACCTTGGAGCCTGCCAGCAGCGCTCCCAGTCCGCGCTCACCCAATCCTCGCTTTTTCGCCGCCATCGTATCCGTCATTCTTTATGAGTGTTATCGAAACTGTGTGCCGGGAAGTGTCAGACCGCCACCGGCTGGCTCTGACGCTGCTGTCCGTTACGCCGGACCATTTCACCGGCCAGGGCCAGGTAGGCAATCGCCCCCTTGGAGGCCCGGTCGTACTTGAGCGCCGGTACCCCGTAACTGGGAGCTTCGGCCAGGCGTACGTTCCGCGGGATGACCGCCTTGTAGACCTTGTCGCCGAAATATTCGTTGAGCTGGGCCGAGACATCCAGCGTCAGGCTGTTGCGTGGATCGTACATGGTCCGCAGGATGCCTTCGAGAACGAGGTCCGGATTCACGGTTTCCTGGATCTGCTCCACGGTGTTCATCAGCGCGGCCAGCCCTTCCAGCGCGTAGTACTCGCACTGCATGGGAATCAGCACGCTGTCCGCAGCCGACAGGGCGTTGACGGTCAGCAGGTTCAGCGACGGCGGGCAATCCACCAGAATGTAGTCGTAGCGATCGCGGACGCTGTTGAGCTGCAGGCGCAGCCGGTGCTCGCGGCCGATCTCGTTCATCAGCTCGACTTCCGCCGCGGTCAGGTCGCCGTTGGCTGGCAGGATGTCGAAACCGGAGGCTTCGGCGAGGATGATCACGTCCGCCGCCGACTGACGCTTGGTAAGCACGTCGTAGCCGGACAGGGCCAGCGCGTTCTTGTCCACGCCGCTGCCCATGGTGGCGTTGCCCTGGGGATCCATGTCCACCAGCAGGACGCGGCGCTTGGTGGCGCTGAGGGAGGCGGCCAGATTGACGCAGGTGGTGGTCTTGCCCACACCGCCCTTCTGGTTGGTCACCGCGATAATGCGCGCCATGGTTAGCCTCCTGTCGTCCGAACGCGATCAATGATAAGCAAGTGACGTGCCCCATCACAACCTGGAATCGACAGCGCAACATCCTCGCGCAGTCGCCAGTCGGAGGGCAACGCCGCCAGCTCATCTTCCGGGAACTGGCCCTTCATGGCCAGGAACTGCCCCTCATCCGCCAGCAGATGACCGCACCAGGTCACCAGGTTCGCCAGGGCCGTAAACGCCCGCGAGGTGATCTGCTGGAAAAGCTGGTCCGGTTGGTAATCTTCGGCCCGCGCATGCACGACCTCGACGTTGTCCAGCCCGAGTTCCAGCACGCATTGTGTCAGGAATCGCGTCTTCTTGCTGTTGCTGTCCAGTAGGGTAATGTGGCGATCCGGACAGGCGATGGCCATCGGAATGCCCGGCAGGCCCCCACCGGCGCCCACGTCCAGGATAGAAGAGGCCTGTACGTAAGGCAGGATCGCCAGGCTGTCGAGCAGTTGTCGGGACACCATCTGATCCGGCTCGCGGACGGCCGTCAGATTGTAGGCCCGGTTCCATTTCTGCAACAGACCCAGAAACGCCAGCAGGCGTTCCCGGGTGGCATCGGACAGGTCCAGCGCCATGGCCGCCAGGCCGCTATCCAGCTGGGACGGCCAGTTGGCCGGAATACCCTGACTCATGCGGATTGCTTGCGCAGCAGGTCACGCTTCTTGAGGTGCACCAGCAACTGGGAAATCGCCGCCGGGGTCACGCCCTGGATCCGCGACGCCTGGGCTACCGTTTCCGGCCGCACGTCCTTGAGCTTCTGCTTGATCTCGTTGGACAGGCCGCCCACCGCATCGTAGTCCAGATCCACCGGCAGCGGCAGGTTCTCGTTACGACGCAGGCGATCGATCTCCGCTTCCTGGCGCGAGATGTAGCCTTCGTACTTCACTTCGATCTCGACCTGACCGGCCACGATTTCCTCGGCCTGCTCGCCGCTAATCTCGGCAATGTGCGAATAGACGATTTCCGGCCGACGCAGCAGATCGGCCAGGGTATGCTCTTTCTGCAGCGGCTTGTTCAGGTACCGGTTGGCCCGCTCGGCTTCCGGCGTATTCGGATGCACGTGGGTCTTGTCCAGACGCTGACGCTCAACCCCGATCGCATCGCGCTTGGCGTTGAACTGTTGCCAGCGCGCCTCGTCCACCAGGCCCAGCTTGTGGCCGGTTTCGGTCAGGCGCAGGTCGGCGTTGTCCTCGCGCAGGATCAGGCGGTATTCCGCCCGGCTGGTGAACATCCGGTACGGCTCGGAGGTGCCCATGGTGATCAGGTCATCCACCAGAACGCCGAGGTAAGCCTCGTCCCGGCGCGGGTACCAGGCGTCTTTCTCCTGCGCGCGCAGCGCGGCGTTGATGCCCGCCAGCAGTCCCTGGGCGCCCGCTTCTTCGTAGCCGGTGGTGCCGTTGATCTGACCGGCAAAGTAGAGCCCGCCGATGAACTTGGTTTCCAGCGTGTGGCGCAGGTCCTGCGGGTTCAGGTAATCGTACTCGATGGCGTAACCCGGCCGCGTGATGTGGGCGTTCTCGAAGCCCGGAATCGAACGCACCGCCTTGAGCTGGATGTCGAACGGTAGACTGGTGGAGATGCCGTTGGGGTACAACTCGTTGACGGTCAGGCCTTCCGGCTCGACGAAGATCTGGTGCGAGTCCTTGTCCGCGAACCGGTTCACCTTGTCCTCGATGGACGGGCAGTAGCGCGGCCCCACACCTTCGATATCACCCGCAAACATCGGCGAGCGGTCAAAGCCACTGCGGATGATGTCGTGGGTTTCCTCGGTGGTGCGCGTGACGTAGCAGCACACCTGTTGCGGGTGCTGGTCGCGGGAGCCCATGAAGGACATGACCGGCGTCGGGTCGTCGCCCCACTGCTCCTGCATGACGGAGAAGTCCACAGAGCGGCTGTCGATGCGCGGCGGTGTGCCGGTCTTCAGGCGACCCACGTTGAACGGCAGCTCGCGCAGACGCTGGGCCAGGGCAATCGCGGGCGGATCCCCGGCGCGACCACCGGCGTGGTTCTTCAGGCCCATGTGGATAACGCCGCCCAGGAAAGTACCCGTGGTCAGCACCACGTTGGCTGCGTTAAAGCGGATCCCGGTCTGGGTCACGACGCCGCGCACCTGATCGCCCTCGACGATCAGGTCATCGGCGGCCTGCTGGAAGATGGTCAGGTTGGGCTGGTTCTCAAGCACTTCGCGAATGGCCGCCTTGTACAGGACGCGGTCAGCCTGCGCCCGGGTCGCCCTGACGGCCGGGCCTTTACGGGAGTTGAGCACCCGGAACTGGATGCCGGCGCGGTCGGTGGCCTGCGCCATGGCGCCGCCCAGGGCATCGATTTCCTTGACCAGATGGCTCTTGCCAATCCCGCCGATGGCGGGGTTGCAGGACATCTGGCCCAGGGTTTCAATATTGTGGGTCAGCAGCAGCGTACGGGATCCCATCCGCGCCGCCGCCAGGGCAGCCTCGGTACCGGCATGGCCGCCGCCGATTACGATGACATCGAAACGATCCGGGAATTCCACAGTACACCTCAAGCGACATAGAAAAATGGGGCAGAAGTATACCGGTTACAGGGAAAAATTTGCAGGGGCGATGAATAATTTTTAACCACCCCTGGCAGTGCCCTGGTTGTTGGCACCGAGCTTGTTCCACTTTTTGAGAAAAATTCTTATCCGTCAGCCGCTTGGATGGCACTCCTCAGAAAAGTTTTCAAAACACTTATCCACATTGCGGTCAAGTCCTAAAATGCATCTTAAACCACTTAACCGTTTGATTTAAAAGAACCTGTCAAAAGGTATCCTAAAGCTACCCCCGGGTTATTCATAAACTTATCCACAGGTCCTAGGGATTTTCCGCAACCGGTCACGCCTGGTGGCCCCGCAGGTCACGGACAGTCGCTTCCAATCCTTCGGCGCTCACCTGCTCCGGCGACCAGATGGGACCGGCCACCAGTCCGATCCGGGACCAGAAGCGTTTGGGCGGGTGCGTTCCGGCCGCGCCGCCCTTGTGGCTGAATACGCTGCCCCAGAGGCCCTGCAGCGCCATGGGCACCACCGGGACGGGCGAGCGTTCCACCAGCGTCTCGATGCCCTGGCGGAACTGGTCGATCTCGCCATCGGTGGTCAGCTTGCCTTCCGGGAAGATGCACACCAGATGACCCGCCGCCAGCTCCTCGGCCACCTTGTCCATGGCCGCGTGATACACCTCTGGCTTCTTGCTGCGCGGGGCGATCGGAATTGTCTGAGCCAAGCGGAAAAACCCGCCGATCAGCGGCAGGTTGAAAATCCGGTCATCCATCACGAAACGCACCGGACGCTTGACCGCCCCGGCAATCACCAGCGCGTCCATGTAGGACACGTGATTACAGACGAGGATGGCCGGTCCTTCTTCCGGAATATGCTCCAGCCCCTCATGGCGAACCCGGTAAATCGTGTGGGACAGACACCAGATGATGAAACGCAGGGCGAACTCCGGCACCTGGCTGTAGACGTACCCCGCCACCACCAGATTGGCGATCGACAGGACCAGCAGGAATTCGGGAATCGACAGGCCCAGCGGGCCCAGCATCAACGCCCCGACCAGCGCACTGACCACCATGAACAGCGCGTTGATGACGTTCAGGGCGGCGATTACCCGGGCCCGCTTGCCCGGCTCCGATTCCTGTTGCACGAACGCGTACAGCGGCACAATGAAGAAGCCGCCAAACAGGCCCACACCGAGCAGGTCGACCAGCACCCGCAGGCCTTCGTGATGGGTCAGGAGGACCCACCAGTCCGACTGGACCGGCGCCGCCGGCACGCTGAAATAGAGATCCACGCCGAACAGGCTCAGGCCCAGCGAACCGATCGGCACGATGCCCAGCTCCACCCGATGGCCGGACAGCTTTTCGCAGAGCATGGAGCCCAGGGCGATCCCGACGATGAACACCGCCAGCAACAGGGTGACCACGGACTCGTCCCCCAACAGGACCACTTTGGCGAAATTGGGGAACTGGGTCAGGTAGGCGGCCCCCAGGAACCAGAACCAGGAATTGGCCAGCACGCTCTGGAACACCGCGTGGTTTTCCCGGGCGATGCGGATCAGCGCCCAGGTCTGGCGTAGCGGCTGCCACTTGAGAGGCATCTCCGGCACCACCGACGGGGCCGACGGCACTTTCCGGGCCGCCAGATAGCCAAGCACCGCCATCACCAGGACACCCAGCGCCACCCAATCCTCGGCAGCGCCCAGACCCATGACGACCCCGGCCGCCAGCATGCCCAGCAGTATGGCCACGAACGTGCCCATCTCCACCAGCGCGTTGCCGCCAACCAGTTCGTCGTCCGCCAGCACCTGCGGCAGGATGGCGTACTTCACCGGTCCGAAGAAGGTGGACTGCGCGCCCATCAGGAACAGCAGCCCCAGCATCAACGCATACCAGCCCAGCCAGAGGCCGACGGCCGCGACCAGCATGATGGCGATCTCCGCCAGCTTGACCCAGCGGATCACCAACGCCTTATCGTACTTGTCCGCAATTTCGCCGGCGATGCCGGAGAACAGGACGAAGGGCAGGATAAACAGCAGGGCGGCGAGATTGACCGCCACATCGGTCGGCAACCCCAGCAGCCCCCGCGCCAACCCATAGGTGATCATGAACAGCAGGGCATTCTTGAAGAAGTTGTCGTTGAGCGCCCCCAGGAACTGCACCAGGAAAAACGGCAAATAACGCCGCTGTCCCAGTAACCGGAACTGGCTCTGGTCTGCCATCGTCGAATTCATCCTTATTCGGTTATCGTTCTCTTTCGCCGGCCGGGAAAGTCCGTTTTGTCGATCAACGGAAAAGTCTGCGCCAAGCCCCGACCCTGCGCAAGATACGGCGATACGGCTTTCATCAAAACGCCCTGATTCGGGGCAATTGCACCATCTCTGCTCACAATATCTGTCCAGTCGCACAGGATCCGGGAGATCGATCCTTATTTGACGCGCCAATAATGAAGTATGCGTCAGTTTATTAACGAAATGGCACAGGATTCGCATTCATTCCATGGCAGATCAATCACCGGTGGCTTGCGTAAAGGGGTTATGGCACCCCACCAGGGACGGTTGCGAGCGACCCGTTATCAACGCGATGGAGTGCCACTGCCGGTCCGTGTCCGGCCGGGCGGTCGTGCCCCAGCACGACACCATTCAGCCCAGACAAGAGGCCCCATGCCGAACATCGCATCTTTCAACAGAGCCCAACGTGGACGCCGCCCCCATCGGCTTGCGGACATTGAGTTCAGCTCAGCGTTCCAGCCCATCTTCAGTCCGACCCATCAACGGTTGGTGGGCTACGAGGCGCTGATGCGGGGTCGCTACGACGAACAGCCGGTGTCGCCCCCTGAGGTGTTCAAGCTGGCCGAAAAGGCCGATGCCGTGGCCTCCCTCGACCGTCAGCTGCAGTCCCTTCACCTGCGGCAGTTCGCCCGCCATGCGCCATCCACCTGGCTGTTCCTGAACATCACGCCCACCACCTGCGTGCAACCGGCGCAAGCCATGGCCCATCTCGACCGCGTCTGCCAGAGCCAGGGGCTGCACCCGGAGCAGGTGGTGCTGGAGGTGGTGGAGACGGCCACCGACGATCAGGCCCGCTTGCTGGACTTTATCCACCTGGCCCGGGAACGGGGGTTCCAGATCGCCATCGACGACTTCGGCATCGGCGATTCCAACTTCGAGCGGGTGTGGCAGCTGGAGCCGCTGATCATCAAGATCGACCGCAGCCTGCTGGTGAACGCGGAGAGCCACCTCCGGGCGCGCCAGCTTCTCAATGGTCTGGTCAGCATGATTCGGGAAAGCGGCAGCCTGGTGCTGATCGAGGGCATCGAAACGCCCGCCCAGGCGCGGATTGCCCTGGCCACCGAGGCGGATCTGTTGCAGGGGTTCCTGTTCGGCCGCCCGGAGGTGCTGGGCAAGCCAAGAAACGCGCCGGAACTGGACTTTAGCCGCCACCTGGCCAGCTATCGCCAGCACAGCCAGCGCAACAGCGACCAGCACGGCGATTATCTGCGTCAATTGCGGGCGTCACTGCTGGATGCCTGCCACGGATTGTCCCACGGCGGAGACCTGGCGGAAGCATGCGGACGACTGCTGGCCCAGGACGGCGTGCAACGCTGTTTCCTGCTGGACCAGGCGGGCATCCAGCAGGGTGGGTTGGCGAGCAAGAATCACGTGCGCCGAGACGTCTATTTCAACCCGCTCTACCAGTCCAGCGGTGCCTGCTGGTCCCATCGAGACTATTTCCGCCAGGCCCTGGAACACCCCCACCGCATCAACGTCTGTCGCCCCTACGTGGCCCTGCCCGACGCCATACGCACCGTGACCCTATCGGCCTGCATCTCACGCGGCGGCGGCACCCAGGTGTTCTGCGTCGACATCCATCCGGACGCCCTGTTTGACGGTCAGCTGGCCTTCCCCGACAGCCTCTGACGCGCTCAGGCCTTATCCCGGCGCGGGGCTTCGGCGCCACCGGCCACCGCACCGGAGCGGCCCAGTCGGTTGAGTTCGTCCTGCAGCTCCCGATCCACCGTATTGGCGGATTTGGCGAAGCGGGCAATCAGGCTGTAGAGCACCGGGATGATGAACAGCATCAGCGTGGTGGCGAAGATCAGGCCACCCAGCACCACCACACCGATGGCCGCCCGACTCTCGGCCCCGGCTCCGGTGGCAATCACCAGGGGAACGGCCCCGAAAATCGTGGAAATGGTCGTCATCAGCACCGGGCGGAAGCGCAGGATCGCGCCTTCCACGATGGCGTCGTGGACACTGTAGCCTTCATCCCGCAACTGGTTGGCAAATTCCACGATCAGGATGCCATTTTTCGCCATCAGCCCTAATAGCATGATGATCCCGATCTGACTGTAGATGTTCAGGCTGATCCCCGAGAGGGCCAGTGCAATCAGCGCGCCGGTCACGGCCAGGGGCACCGACAGCATGATGATCAGCGGATGGATCCAGCTTTCGAACTGGGCCGCCAGCACCAGGAAGACGATGACGAACGCCAGGATGAAGGTGACGTAGATGGCGTTGGACGAGTCCACAAACTCCCGGCTCAACCCCTTGTAGCTGATGCGGGCTTCCGGCGGCAGGTTATTCACAGCCAGCTGGTTCATATAGCCCAGCGCCGAGCCCAGGTCATACCCCGGCGCCAGGGAGCCGCTGATCACCACCGCCGGCAATCGGTCGATGCGCCGCAGGTCGGGGTTGGCCCCGATCTCCTGCAGGTTCACCAGCGCACCGAGCGGGATCAGGTCACCGCCGGCCCGGGGCCGCAGGAAGATGTTGCTCAGGTCGGTGGGCGTGGCCCGGTCGGCATCGGCGGCCTGCAGGATCACGTCGTATTCGCGACCGCGATCCAGGTAGGTGGTCACCTGCCGCGAGGCCAGCATGGTCTGCAGGGTGGAGCCCACGTCCTGCACGGTCACGTCCAGGTCCGCCGCCCGCTCCCGGTCCAGCGTCACCCGCAGCTCCGGCCGGGTCAGTTCGAAATCCGTTTCCAGGTTCTGCAGGTTGGGATTCTCCTTGGCCCGTTCCAGGATTTCCTCGCTCCAGCGCTGCACCGTGTCGTAATCCGGCCCGCCGATGACAAACTCGATCGGCTGATTGAAGCCCCGCTGACCCAGACCGGGCGGATTCACGGCCACGGACCGCACACCGGGTACCTCTTTCAGCTTGGGTCCGATTTCAGCCGTCAGCGCCTGCTGTTTGATGTCTCGCTGATCCCAGGGGGTCAGGCCCATGATCAGAAAGGCGTTGTCCGCTTCATCGCGAAAGCCGGTGATGGACAGCAGCCGGTCCGCCGCGCCCTCGTCGATGTAGGGCAGCAGGCGCTGCTCGATCTGCTTCACCTGCTGATCGGTGTATTCCACCGTCGACCCCCGCGGCGCCTTGGTGGGCATGATGATAACGCCCCGGTCCTCGGTCGGTGCCAGCTCCTGCGGCAGGCTGGGGAAGATCACCGCCGACAGCAGGATACCCGCCAAGCCCAACCCCAGCAGCAGGCCGGGTTGGCGCAGCGAAAAGCGCAGCAGCCGTTCGTAGCCCCGGTTCAATCCGCCGAATACCTTCTCCGACGCCGCCCAAAGGCGGTGGCCCTCGGCACTGACCGGGCTGTGCTTGAGCCACTTGGAACAGAGCATGGGGGTCAGGGTCAGCGCCACGATGCTGGAGACGATCACCGCGCTGGCAAGGGTAAAGCCGAATTCGCTGAACAGGCGCCCGATGTTGCCGCCCATGAAAGAGATGGGCACAAACACCGCCACCAACGTCAGCGTCGTGGCGATGACGGCGAAAGCGACCTGCCGGGCACCGAAGTAAGCGGCCACTAACGGCGGTTCCCCGAGATCAATGCGGCGCTGGATGTTCTCCAGCATGACGATGGCATCGTCCACCACCAGGCCGATCGCCAGGATGATCGCCAGCAGCGTCAGGACGTTAATGGAAAAGCCCATGATCCCCAGCCCGATAAAGGCACCGATCACGGCGACCGGGATGGTCACCGCCGGAATCAGGGTCGCGCGCCAGGAGCGCAGGAACAGGAAGATCACCAGGATCACCAGCGCAATGGCAATGCCCAGGGTGAACATCACCTCCTTGATGGAGGCGCGGATGAAGATGGATTCGTCGTAACTCTGGCGAATACTGACTTCCGGCGGCAGGGTCTCGCGGATTTTCTCCATCTCGGCCCGCACCCGATCCGATACGGCCACGGTATTGGCCTTGGACTGGCGGATGATGCCCATGCCGATTGCGGTGCGACCGTTGGCCCGCAGTCGGCTGGTGTCCGATTCCACGCCCATCACCACATTGGCCACCTCACCCAGGCGCAGCAGGTCGTTGCCGTCCCGGCGGATCACCATATTGCGGAATTCGCTCACGGTGGATAAACGCCCCTCGGCCCGCACGGTGAAATCCCGGGTGTTGGATTCGATCGAGCCCGCCGGCAGTTCCACGTTATTGGCCCGCAGGGCCGCTTCCACCTCCGCCACGGTAATGTTGCGCGAAGCCAGTTTCTCCCGGTCGAGCCAGACGCGGATGGCGTAGCGGCGCTCCCCGCCGATGCGCACGTCCGCCACACCGTCGAGGACGGACAACCGGTCCACCAGCACCCGTTCGGCAAAGTCGGTAAGCTGGGCGGAATCCCATTCGTCACTCTGCAGGGTCACCCACATCATCGGCCGGGCGTCGGAATCCGCCTTGCGGATAACCGGCGCGTCGGCCTCTTCCGGCAGTTCGTCTACCACCCGGGCCACCGCATCACGCACGTCGTTGGCGGCGACATCGATGTCCCGCGAGGTGGTGAACTCAATGGAGGTGCGGGATTCCCCCTGCTCGGTACTGGACTCGATCGAACGGATCCCCTCAACGCCGCTGATGGCGCCCTCGATCACCTGGGTGATCTGGGTATCGACCACTTCCGCGGCAGCCCCGGTGTAGTCGGTGGAAATGGAGACTTCGGGCGGGTCGATGTCCGGGTACTCGCGCACCGGCAGACCCCGCAATGCCGCCAGGCCGAAGACCAGGATCAGCAAGCTGATGACCGTCGCAAAAACCGGCCGTTTGATGGAGACGTCGGACAGGATCATGGATGGCTACTCATCCTTCCCGTCGGTCGGGCCAGTCGCCGCCGATCAGGTTGGCGCCGCCTTCCAGCACGTCCAGGGCATCGCCGCTGCTGAGCCGGTCCTGTCCGGTGATCACCACGGCGTCGTCCTCGGCCAGGCCGCTGATGACCTCGACCCGGCCCGGCGATCGGGTGCCCAGTTTGAGGATCTGGCGTCGCGCCGTGCCGTCCACCGCTGTAAACACATACTGGGTGTCGCCGCGGGTCATGATCGCCTGCTCGGGAATCACCAGCGCGCGCCGGGTGTCCAGCGTCAACGACACCGCCATGAACAGGCCCGGCCGCAGCAGGCCGTCGGGGTTGCTGATCAGCGCCTTGACCGGCAGCGCGCGACTCAGCGGATTGAGGCGGGAATCCAGCTCCGCCAGGCGACCGTCGAAGGACTTGCCCTGATAGGCCGCGGTGCTGGACTGCAGGGGCTGGCCCAGACTGATCTGGCCCAGGTAACGCTCGGGGATGGAAAACGCGAGTTCCATCGGATCCACCGCATCTAGGGTCGCGATGCTGTCACCCGCTTCCAGGTAGGCGCCCACGCTGATGTTGCGCAGACCAACCACGCCGGCAAACGGCGCTTCGATGCGGTGATTCTCCAGCCGCACTTCCGCCGCCGCCTTCTGGGCTTCGGCCACGCTCAGGGCGGTGCGCAGCTCATCCACCTGGGACTGGGAGATGCTGTTGTTGGACTGCAACCGCGACGCCCGGTTGAACTTGGTGCGGGCGTCCTGCAGCTGGGCCTGGGCCACCTGCAAATCGGCCCGGGCCTGACGATCGTCCAGCTGCACCAGCAACTGCCCCTTGCGGACCGGTTTGCCCGGGTCGAAGTTCAGCTCTACGATGCGGCCACTGACCTCGGCGGTGATCATGATGTCCTCGCGGGCCTGGAGCGTGCCCACCGCCTCCACCACGTCCTGCACTTCCGCCATGCGCGGATGGACCACGTTGACCTTAGTGGCCGGCCGGGGCTGGTCCATCGCGGTTGCCGCCTTCTGTTGCTGCATCCACATGAAACCGCCGGTCGCCCCACCGGCCAGAATCAGCACCAGCAGGGCCATCGCCACCTGCTTCCCCATGGTTCTCTCCATGCCCTGATCGGGGTCGGTGCCCCGCGTTGTCGAAATCGTCGGCTACTGGCTACTTGCCGGCTCGCGGCGAATCACCAGGACCAGTTCCCCCACTTTGACGCCCCACTTACTCATCCGCGTCTGGTTGATGACGGTGTCGTCCGTCACCGCGTACATCCAGTCATCCAGGCGCACGTCGATGGTGTCGTCGTCATAGGGCACCCGCAGCACGTAATTCATGTGAATCGCATTGCCCTGCCACTGCATCAGCCCCGGCTCCACCACATCGCCGGCGGTCGCTCGATAGCCACCCTCCACCGGCGTCAACGTCCAGGTGCGGGTCTGGATTTCGCCGTCATCAAACCGGAAGGTCTCATCCAGCGTGCCCACGCCCTGCCCGTTCCAGCTGGCCTGGATGTCCGCATCGAAGGTGCGGATCACCTCGCCGCCGAAATCCTTGACGATGCCTCGGGCCGACAGGGTGCCGTCGAAGAACGTGCGCGGCTCCAGGGTCGGCGTGCGATCGCTGTAATCGGTCAGGGACGGACCGGCGCACCCCGCCAGGATAACTCCCATCAAAATTACGCCGATCAGACCCGGGAGGCTACTGCGGGAACGCAACTTCCACCTACTTTGCATGATCTTCCTACCTGTTGTCGGTTAAAACGGGTTACCAGGCTCATACGCCCCGTCGCCACAGACGGACCAGCGCGCAGAAGTTGTCATTCAAGGCCAAGAGATTGAGGTCAACGATTGGCCGCCATGCCCCACATGACCCGGAGGCGGCGGCTCCTGACACCCTTCCGTCATTTCAGCCAATTGGCTAATCCGACAGACCCCCAGGCGCTTTTCGTCAATGGCAGCCTCTGGCGATTGTCGTACAACGTGCAGCAACTGCCGGTCATCCTGACCGTGCCGAGCTTTCGAGCTGTACCGATTCCAGAGGTGATGCTATGCCGACGTACAAGGCGCCCTTGCGCGACATGAAGTTTCTGCTCAACGACGTGTTCGACTACCCGAAGCACTACGCGTCCCTGAAGGCGGGTGAGAACGCCACGCCGGATATTGTCGACGCCATCCTGTCCGAGTGCGGCAAATTCTGTGAGGAAGTCTTGAGCCCGCTGTACCAGAGCGGCGACGAGGAAGGCTGCAAGCTGGAGGACGGCAACGTCACCACGCCCAGCGGCTATAAGGAAGCCTACCAGCAGTACATGATGGGCGGCTGGCAGGGTCTGTCCGCGCCGGAAGAACTGGGTGGCCAGGGCCTGCCCGCATCCATGGGTCTGCTCAAACAGGAAATGATGGGCACCGCCAACTGGCCGTTCAGCATGTACCCGGGTCTCTCCCTGGGCGCGATGAACACCATCCAGTTGCACGGCAGCGACGAGCAAAAGGAAACCTACCTGGTGCCGCTGACCGAAGGCCGCTGGGGCGGCACCATGTGCCTCACCGAGCCCCAGTGCGGTACCGACCTGGGCCAGGTGAAGACCAAAGCTGAGCCCCAGGCCGACGGCTCCTACAAGGTTACCGGCACCAAAATCTTCATCTCCTCCGGCGACCACGACCTGACCGAAAACATCGTCCATGTGGTCCTGGCCCGCCTGCCGGACGCGCCGAAAGGTACCCGGGGCATTTCCCTGTTCATCGTGCCCAAGTTCCTGCCGGACGCCAACGGCGGTGTGGGCGAGCGCAACGGCGTCACCTGCGGCAGTCTCGAGAAGAAGATGGGGATCAAGGCGTCGGCCACCTGCGTGATGAACTTCGACGAGGCCAAAGGCTTCCTGATCGGTCCGGAAAACGAAGGCCTGAACTGCATGTTCACCTTCATGAACACCGCCCGCATCGGCACCGCCATCCAGGGCGTCGGTCCGGCCGAGCTGTCCTATCAATGGGCGCTTGAGTACGCCAAAGAGCGGCGCTCCATGCGCGCGTTGTCCGGCAAGAAGGAACCGGACCAGGTGGCGGACAGCCTGATCCACCACGCCGACGTGCGGCGCATGCTGCTCACCCAGAAGGCCATCGCCGAGGGCGGCCGCGCCATGCTCTATTACTCGGCGCGCCTGGCCGACCATATGGTCGAGGGTCACCTGGAAGGGGACGAGAAAAAGGCCGAGACCTACGACGACAAGCTCGGCTTCCTGACCCCGATCCTCAAGGGGTTCCTGACGGAGATGGGCTACGAGGCGGCCAACCTGGGCGTGCAGGTCTTCGGTGGCCACGGTTACATTCGCGAGCACGGCATGGAACAGATCGTGCGCGACACCAAGATAGCCACGCTGTACGAGGGCACCACCGGCATCCAGGCCCTCGACCTGCTGGGCCGCAAGGTGATGCTGATGACCCAGGGCGGCGCCGTGCGCGAATTCACGCTGCGCATCTCCAACTTCGCGCGCAAGCACGTCACTAACAAGAAGCTGCGCCCCTACGCCTGGGAACTGCTGAAGCTGGCCGCCCAGTGGAACGTGCTGACGGTGCGTCTGATGCTCAACGCCCGCAAGGACCGGGACATGATCAGCGCCGCCGCCCACGACTTCCTGATGTTCAGCGGCTACGTCACCATGGCGTACATGTGGGCCCGCATGGCGGTCGTGGCGGCGGACAAGCTGGAGAACGGCGGCGAGGAATCCGAGGCCTTCTACGAGGCCAAGCTGGCCACCGCGGAGTTCTACTACGACCGTCTGCTGCCGAGAGCGCAGGCCCATGCCACCAGCATGCTCTCGCCCACCCGCAACCTGATGCAGCTGGATGCCGAGCACATGGCCTTTACCGACTGATTTATCGGCTCTTCAGGCCTTTTGATCCCGGCTTCGGCCGGGATTTTTCGTTGTGAAATAGAGAGGTGAAACCTGTTCCTGCGACCGCCGGCTCACTCCGCCCTTTTAGCCCACCTGCCTGGAGCGCCCTCTGCGGTGGTTCGACCGACGCACTCCGGTTATCCACAGCCAGCGTTCGCCCCCTCGAATAAAGCCAGGGTGGTCAGCCCCTCCCCACGCGCGCACCCCGTCCTTCCCTGCTATGCTCGAAAATGTGACCGGTGGTCACGATGGACATCGGCGAATCGCCATAATGATCCTGTAGTGATGTTGACGAGGGCTTTGCCACACCAGCCCCTCATACAGTGCCGAGAGGGATTGGCAGTGACCCGGCAGGCCGGCACAACGCAAATCACAGGATCGGTTTGGCCGGTCCGTTACCGTGCATGTAGGGATACAGACCATGACCAGACTCCGCTCTGTCGCAGCCGCATTAGTGACTCTCTGGGCAACCATTGCCCTGGTCGGCTGTGCATCCTCTCCGCCTCCATCCACCACATCCGTCACCCAGAAAAAAACCGAAGCTCATCCCGAGGGCCACTACGAGGACCTCATCACCCTGGCCGTCACGGCCAACCAGGACTACCGGGTCACCATCGAGCGCACCCTGGCGGAAAAATTGATCGATCGGGGGTTTCAGGTCTCTCGCCTGGCCGACGATGACCTGCCCTGGGGGGATGTGGATAAGTTGACGGCCACCGTCACAGACCTGGCGTCCCGGGCGGGGGCCGACGGTATCCTGGTGACCACGTTGGTGCGCAAGGACGAAGAAAAGAACTACGTGCCCACCCAGGTGATCCAGAAACCGATGGTGGTGGGCGTCGGCGCCCATGCCCAGACCTACATGGATACCACGGTGGCGCCGGGCTACTATGAGGATCGCAAGGTTTATGTGCTCAAGACCACGCTGTTCGACGTACAGAGCGGTAAAGCGGTCTGGGAACTCTACTCCAACACCGTCAACCCGGGCTCCCTGCAGCAGGCCGCCCGGGACTATGCCGTAGCGGTGGCGGAAGTCCTCAACCAAGATATCAGTCACAGCGAGTGAACCGATGATCAACCTGCGTAACGGCGTTCTTTCAATGCTGGCTGCCGGCACCCTGGCCGGCTGTTCCAGCCAGTCCCTGACCCTGGGCAGCAACGATCCCTGTACCGATCTGAAAGCGGTGGTGGCGGATTACCCCAGCGGCTTCTCCGATTTTCGTGGCAAAGCCAATCAATTCAACCTGCTCACGATCTATGCCGCCAAGCGGGAGCTCATCGAAGGCCATTGCGAAATCTGGGCCTGGAACCAGGCCGATGCCGCCTATGTGTGTACCGCCAACGCGCCTAACGTCGAAGTGGCCGACGCCCGCTGGGAGAAAGCCGATCGCGCGGTGAGTCAGTGCCTGGGAGACAGCTGGCAGCGCCAGGAGCAGGCACGTACCCGTGACGAAGACGCCGCCGGTCACCTGGTGCGCTACACCCGCGATGGGACGCCAGCGGTCATTTCCATCCACAGCATTATCCGCAAAGGCGGCCCACGGGATCGCCTCTCCACCAGCCTCTACGTCGGCAGTCCCGCCCGGGTTAATGAACTGACGCAATAAGTCAGTCTCTAAGCTTGGCGCAGCTTGTGGAAAAGTGAAGCAAACCCGCCCCTATAAAGGCGTTCATAGGGTTATCCACAGGGCCAATCGACCGGTTGCGTGCCGTAACCGACACCTCAACGCACACACAAAAAAGGCACCCGAATCGCCCCGGGTGCCTTTATCAACTATAGAGTCGGCTGATCAGAGACCGTACTTGTCCTCGATGGCCTCGTACATGCCGTTCTCGTGAATCTTCTTCAGCCCTTCCTTCATCTTTTCGACGACCGCGTCCGGCGTGGATTTGTTGATCGCCAGGTACAGGTCGGTCTTGTTGAAGGAGTACACCGGCTTCAGATCCTCCACATCCTGCTGGGATGCGAAGTAGGGGCCGGCCAGGCGGTCGGCAATCCACAGGTCGATCTGGCCCAGCTCGAGGCGTTTCGGGTTCAGGTCGTCGCTGTCCAGCTGGGACACGGTGTAACCACGCTTGAGCAGGTACTCGGTCATGACGTCACCCCGGTAGCCGCCGATGGTTTTGCCTTTGGCGTCTTCCAGGCTGTCCATCTTGATGTTGCTGTCGGCGCGGGCAAAGATCGTCCACAAGTTATGGGTGAGTGGTCCGACCCACTTGAACAGGGGCGCACGATCCTCGGTGTAGGTGGTGCAGAAAATACCGTGGTTCTTCTTCTCCAGGACGCGGTTATAGCCATAGTCCCAGTTCCGCAGCTTCATACGGTATTTCAGATCCGTCTGGGCCATCAGGGCCTTGACCATTTCGGCACAAATACCGTCGATGTCCTCACGCTTATGCTCGAAAGCACGACCCGAGGCGCTCATGTTATAGGGAGGGAAGTTCTCGGTGTAGAAATACAGCTTGTCGGGATCTGCCGCCTGGACGCCGGCGGATGACACCAGAGTCAGGGCGAACAGGCACAGGGCGAGCACGTTGCGCATCGGGGAACCTCTCCGTCGATTGTGTTTTTTGGCGAACCGCTCCCGGTCCGTCCGGATTATAAATCGGCGGAAAGTCTACCTTACTCTGGGGTTGCTCTTCGTTGGTTACGCTGTTCGTTTTTGTAAAGCAAACAGAAAATAACCCGCTGAATCAATAAGTGAATTCCGTTTCACGAATGAACCAGCAGGCAGTGCCGTCGCTACAGCCCGTACTTGTCTTCGATGGCCTGGTACATGCCGTTCTCGTGGATGGCTTTCAGGCCGTCCTGCAATTTCTGGACGACGGCATCGGAGGTGTCCGGATTCATCGCCAGGTAGAGTTCCGTCTTGTTGAAGGAATAGGCCGGAATGAGCCCCTCCACATCCTGCTGGGAGGCCACGTACGGACCCGCCAGACGGTCTCCGATCCAGACATCGATCTGCCCCAGCTCCAGGCGCTTGGGATTCAGGTCGTCGCTGTCCAGCTGCGACACTTTGAAGCCGTGCTTTTCCAGGTAGACGGTTTTGACGTCGTTGCGGTAGCCGCCAATGGTCAGACCGCGAATGTCGTCCAGACGGTTGATCTTCAGCTTCGAATTGGCCGCGGTGAAAATGGTCCACAGGTTGTTGGTCAGCGGTCCAACCCACTTGAACAGCGGTTTGCGGTCATCGGTGAGGGTGGTGCAGAACAGGCCGTGATTCTTGTGGTCGAGCACCCGCTTGTAGCCGTAGTCCCAGGTTCTCAGCTTCATGCGGTAATCCAGGTCGGTGTGCGCCATGATCGCCTTGACCATTTCGGTACACAGGCCGTCGATATGGTCCCGATCGTGCTCGAAGGCCCGTCCGGACCCACTCATGTTGTAGGGCGGGAAATTTTCAGTGTAGAGGTACAGCTTGACCGGATCCTTGTCGGCGGCCTGCAGGCCGGCCATTGGCAGGACCAGGGAAAGCAGTAGCGAGCAGAAAGCGAGTATCTTGCCCATGACGTGGTTCTCCAGGGTGCATCACATTCACAAACGCTTTGCACAGACCAAGCCACTTTCAGTGGATTGACGTAACCCCGCCCGGCCACAGGCTTTTTCCGGACACAGGGCCGGTTACACAAGATAACATATTGAATTTATGGGCAATCCTGGTGCCACCCGAGCCATTTGGGGGCACCGGATTAGGGGTCACTTGCCGATGCAGAAGCTGCTGAAAATCTTGCCCAGCAGATCGTCCGGGGTCATGGCGCCGGTGATTTCGCCGAGCGCATCCTGGGCCTGGCGCAAATCCTCGGCCAGCAGCTCGCCGGCACCATAGCCTTCCAGTTGGGCCTGGCCCTGCTGCAGGGACGCCTGGGCCTGCTCCAGCGCCACCAGGTGACGGCGCCGGGCCAGGAAACCGCCTTCAGTGGTGGTGGCGTAGCCCATGCACGCTTTCAGGTGGTCACGCAGGGCCTCGATGCCGTCACCGGACTTGGCCGCAATCCGGACCACCGGCACCGGGCCGTTTTCATCCAGGCCCGTCGCTTCCCCGGACAGGTCCACTTTGTTGCGAATCACGGTCAGGGGTGCGCCAGTGGGTAACCTGTGGATAAAGTCGGGCCAGATGGCCTCCGGATCCACAGCATCGGTGGTGGTCGCGTCCACCATCAACAGGATACGGTCGGCCTGCTCGATCTCCTCCCAGGCGCGGGCGATGCCGATTTTCTCCACTTCGTCGGGGCTGTCCCGCAAACCTGCCGTATCGATGACGTGCAAGGGCATCCCGTCGATGTGGATATGTTCGCGCAGGACATCCCGCGTGGTGCCTTCGATGGCGGTGACGATGGCGGCTTCACGGCCGGCGAGGGTGTTCAGCAGACTCGACTTGCCGGCATTGGGGCGCCCGGCAATCACCACCCGCATACCATCCCGCAGGATCGTGCCCTGCTGGGCCTCGACCAGGATGCGGTCGAGATCGTCCATGATGGTCTGCAGGTCGCCAGCCACCTTGCCGTCGGCCAGGAAATCGATCTCCTCCTCGGGGAAGTCGATCGCGGCTTCCACATAGATCCGCAGGTGGGTGAGGGCCTCGACCAGGACGTCGATCCGCTGGGAGAACGCCCCCTGCAGCGAGCGCATGGCGCAGCGCGCCGCCTGCTCCGAGCTGCTTTCGATCAGGTCGGCGATGGCCTCGGCCTGGGTCAGGTCCATCTTGTCGTTGAGGAACGCCCGTTCCGAGAATTCACCCGGCCGGGCCAGCCGCGCGCCCCGCTCACAGACTTCCCGCAACAGCAGATCGAGAATGACGGTGCCCCCATGCCCCTGCAGTTCCAGCACGTCTTCACCGGTAAACGAATGCGGGTTGGGGAAAAACAGGCCGATGCCTTCGTCGATCACCTGACCGTCGCCGCCGAGAAAGGGTCCGTAGTGGGCATAGCGGGGTTTTGGATCCAGGCCCAGCAGTTGACGGGCAATGGGCCCGGCCAACGGCCCGGAGACCCGGATGATTCCCACACCGGCCCGGCCGGGTGCGGTGGCGATTGCAGCTATGGTGTCGTTTACAGTCATCGGTGCTCTTTCGGCTGGAGACAGGGAAACCGTTTTCAGCATCCTAAACGAAAACAGGGCTCCGTGCGGAGCCCTGTCTCGGTTCAGTGGTGAAGGATCAGGACTTGTTGCCGATCCCTTCCGCCTGGATCTTGCGAGTGATGTAGTACTGCTGGGTAATCGACAGTACGTTGTTCACCAGCCAGTACAGGACCAGACCGGCCGGGAACCACAGGAAGAAGATGGTAAAGACGAACGGCATCGCCTTCATCACCTTGGCCTGCATGGGATCCGGCGGCGTCGGGTTGAGGCTCATCTGTACGAACATGCTGATGCCCATCAGGATCGGCAGCACGAAGTACGGGTCCATCACCGACAGGTCGTGGATCCACAGGAAGAACGGCGCGTGGCGCAGCTGCACACTTTCAAACAGAACCCAGTACAGCGAGATAAACACCGGCATCTGCACCAGGATCGGCAGACAGCCGCCCAACGGATTGATTTTCTCGCGTTTGTACAGCGCCATCATTTCCTGGGACATGCGCTGCCGGTCGTCGCCGTAGGTTTCCTTCAGCCGCTGCAACTGGGGACCGACCGCACGCATGCGCGCCATGGACCGGTAGCTGGTGGCAGACAGCTTGAAGAACAGCGCCTTGACGGTGCAGGTCAGCAGGATGATCGCGATACCCCAGTTGCCGAAGATGCTGTGGAACCAGTTCAGAACGACGAACAGCGGTGTGGCGATGAAGAACAGCCAGCCGAAGTCGACCGTGCGGTCCAGGTTCGGGGCCACGTTTTCCAGGCGATCGATGATCTTAGGGCCGACGTAGGCGCGCGCGCCGATTTTTGCCTGCTCGCCCGGAGCGACCGTTGTGGCGCTGCTGACAAAGCCCATCACATTCAGGTTGTTACGCTGAGTGGTCTGGTACTTGTGCTTGGTGTCCGGATCCGGAATCCAGGCGCTGAGGAAGTAATGCTGCAGGAAAGCGACCCAGCCGCCTTCGGCAGTCTGGCTGATGGGCGTCTCCTTGAGATCGTCCAGGCTGTACTTCTCGTAAGGGTCTTCGTTAGAGCTCAGCACCATACCCAGGAACGAGCGGATGCCAACGCTCTTCTGAGCCGTGGGATCCGGGCTGCTGTCCCTCACGATCTTGCCGGCAAAGTTCGCCTGCCAGGGCTTGTCGGACTGGTTGTCGACCAGGTACCGGACGTCGATCTCATAGCTGTCGCGCTTCAGGGTGTAGCGCTTGGTGATCTTGACGCCTTTGTCGCCGCTGTAGGTCAGGTCGACGGTGAGGGTGTCCGTCCCGTCGGCCAGCGTGTATTGGGTCTGCGCGGCCGAGTAGGTGGGTACCGACCCGTTGCTGGGGGAATCAATCCCGTCGCGACCAATCAGGCTGCTTTCCATCACATAGGTGCGGGTTGCGTTGTTCTGCAGCAGCTCCAGGGGATTGGGCTTGTCCAGGGATTCCTTGTACTTGAGCAGGGACGCACGGGTGATGTTACCGCCCTGGAGGTTGATGCTCAGGTCCAGGACATCGGTCCGGATATCGATCTTCTGGCCGTTATCGGCGGCCTTGACGGCGGAGCCTTCAACCTGGGTCTGGCCCTGATCTTCAGGGGTGGCGAACTCGTTGTCCGCCGCCTGGCTGTTGGCCTGCTGCTGCCCGGAATCCGAGGACAGCGAGGGGGTCGACCCGTCGGTCGCCTGCTGGCTTTGTGCCACCGGCTCAGTGGGCGTCTGGTGATAATCTTCGTTCCAGGCGAGCACCATCATGTAACTGACAATGGCAAGGCCTACCCAGAGGATCGTGCGCTGAATATCCATAGGTTAATGTGTCGGCTGTTTTGTTTGGTAAGAACAATGTGTGTGGTGCTCGTCCTGGCCGTGATCGTGGCCGCACACCGACGGTACCGGATCATATCCTCCCTCGGTCCACGGATGACAGCGCAAGAGCCGTCGAATCGTCAGGTAGCCGCCGCGCAGAATACCATGTCTTTCAATCGCTTCCAGTGCGTAAGCGGAGCAGGTGGGGTAGTGGCGGCAGTGTGATGCCATAAGGGGACTGATGGCATACCGGTAGAACCGGACCGGGAGGAGGACGAGCTGTCGTATCATGAGATCCGGTACCCCTGGTCAGCCGGAGGCAGTATCCGCTCGTTGGGCCTTGCGCCGCAAGCGCTGCCACAGCTCATTGAGAATTCGATGAGTGGCCGGGTTGTCGAGTTCAGCCAATCCCTGCCGCCCGAGGACCACGATGTCCATGGCGGGCAAATCCGTTTGCTGGCGAAACGTTTCGCGCACCAGCCGCTTGATGCGGTTGCGCTGGACGGCCAGCTTCAGGTTTTTCTTGGAAAAAATCAAACCAATCCTGGCGTGCCCGAGAGTGTTGGGCGTCGCCAGGATCAGGAAATGCCGGTGAGGCACTCGGACAGTGACCTGACTGAACACCCCGCTGTAATCACGGGGTTTGAGCAGACGGTCCTGCTTGGTAAATCGCCGGTCCGGCATCGGTACCTGTCAGTCTGAATCAGGCAGACAGGCGGGCACGACCTTTCGCACGACGACGGGCAATAACCTTGCGGCCGTTGGCAGTGGCCATACGGGCACGGAAGCCGTGAACGCGCTTACGCTTCAGGACGCTGGGTTGAAACGTTCTTTTCATGATGTCGATCTCACACTGGTGATGTATGTAAAACGGAATCCGGGTTCTGGCTGCCAATTACCGGTGGCCAGCACCGGTTCCGGGAATCGTTCGATCCCTGGAAACCTGTCAAAAAATGAACAGCCAAAATAGGAGCGGGATTTTAGACAAATGAGTCCGGGAATTCAATCGTTATGGTTCCAGGATGCGGGATTTACTGAGCTGGGTCTCGAGGAGACGGTTAAGCGGAGAGATTCCGGTGTGATCACAGGCGTCACCAACAATAACTTCATAAAGTCTTTTTCTTATTTAAAAGAATTTAAGACAGTTACTGTTACTGTTAGTCACCCGCTTTTCTGTGGAAAACCAATAAATATCCTTTTACATCAGTCAACTGTCAGCTTTAGAAGCCTGGGTGTAACCCACCCTGAGCTCTGGGGAAAACCGGTCGTTGAAATGGGGATAAGTAGTGGTTGCCCTCCGGCATGGAGTTATTCATGGATTCGGACTCAGGTTACTCACAGCGTTGCTGACGGGATAACCACAGACTCTTGTGGAAAACTTTTTTTAAGGGAATTTCTGTACACAAGCCAGTGTGTAAGTTGTTAGTTTGTTGATATTTAAATTAAAAGATATTCACAGGGTGTTTATGGCCTGGTTGGAAGGTCTTTTTTTGGTGGCCTTCAGCGCGTAAAATGAGCGGCTATTCAGGCTTTCCATACGCGTCCATTGCTGTTGCCTCTGGATAACTCGCGCTCGTGCGATGTTGTCAGGGATCGTTTTGTGCATAACAAGATGCTCCAGGTTCCGTCCGGCAACGTGATGACGCGATAAGAAGAAAGCGGTCCGTTTTTTTATCGTCCTTGAATCAGGGATTGGATACGCATTGGAGGCAGGCTTTCGTGCCGCAGAGTATCTGGCATCAGTGTCTTGACGTGCTGAGGGACGAGTTTCCCGCACAACAGTTCAATACCTGGCTTCGTCCCCTGCAGTCTGATCACCGGGAGGACCAGCTGTTGCTGTTCGCCCCGAACCGGTTCGTGATGGACTGGGTCAATGAGAAGTACCTGCGTCGGATCGAGGAGGTGCTCAAGGACCTGCAGGGCGGTCAGGCGCCACGTATCAATATGAAGGTGGGTTCGGCGCCGGTACAGAGTGAACCGGTCAAGCGAGCCGCTTCTCCGCCACCTGTTAACGGTCACGACGAGAATGCAGGTCCGGTCAGTGAAGAAGAGAAAGGTGTCGCGGCGACCGTGGTGGATCGTCCGTCGCTGTCGTCGCCGGCCAGCAGCAGGACCAGACCGGCCGCCGCGCCAACCCCGACACCGGCCGCCCCAGAACGTCGCCGGGTGCAGGTCGAAGGCGATATCAAGCACCAGAGCTTCCTGAACGAGAGCTTCACCTTCGAGACGTTTGTCGAGGGTAAGTCCAACCAGCTGGCGCGGGCGGCGTCGATGCAGGTGGCGGAGAACCCCGGTGGTGCCTACAACCCGCTGTTTCTTTATGGTGGCGTGGGCCTCGGTAAAACCCACCTGATGCATGCGGTGGGGAACGAGATCGTGCGTCGTAACCCGCGGGCCAAGGTGGCTTACCTGCGTTCCGAGCGGTTTGTGGCCGATATGGTCAAGGCGCTTCAGCTGAACGCCATCAATGAGTTCAAGCGCTACTACCGGTCGGTGGATGCGCTGCTGATCGACGATATCCAGTTCTTTGCCCGCAAGGAGCGGTCCCAGGAGGAGTTTTTCCACACCTTTAACGCGCTGCTTGAAGGCGGGCAACAGGTCATCGTCACCTGTGACCGGTTCCCCAAGGAAATTTCCGATATGGAGGAACGGCTCAAGTCGCGGTTTGGCTGGGGCCTGACGGTGATGGTCGAGCCGCCGGAGCTGGAAACCCGGGTGGCGATCCTGATGAAAAAGGCGGAACAGGCGAACGTTCGCCTCAGTAGCGAGGCCGCCTTCTTTATTGCGCAGAAAATTCGATCAAACGTACGGGAGCTTGAAGGCGCGTTGCGTTTGGTGATAGCGAATGCTCACTTCACCGGGCAGGAGATCACCCCGCCGTTTATTCGCGAAAGCCTGAAGGACCTGTTGGCACTGCATGAGAAGCAGGTCAGCATCGACAATATTCAGCGCACCGTGGCAGAGTACTACAAGATCAAGGTGGCAGATCTCCTGTCCAAGCGGCGCACCCGCTCGGTCACCCGTCCCCGTCAGGTGGCGATGTCCCTGGCCAAGGAACTGACCAACCACAGCCTGCCGGAAATCGGCGATGCCTTTGGCGGGCGCGATCACACCACGGTACTGCATGCCTGCAAGAAGATCGTTGAATTGCAGGAATCGGACGCCAATATCCGGGAAGACTACCAGAATTTCATGCGGTTACTGACAACCTGATCCCATTGCGTATCCTATAACTCTCAACCGACAAGCAGAATCCGAGTGCCATGAAACTGACGATCAGCCGAGAATCCCTTCTTACCCCGCTGCAATCCATTGCCGGCGTGGTGGAACGCAAACAGACAATGCCGGTCCTGTCCAACGTGCTGTTGGTAGCCGAGGACAACACGCTGACCCTGACCGGTACCAACATGGAAGTGGAGCTGGTTGCGCGGATTACGCCCGTGCATGTGGATCAGCCGGGGCGTATCACCGTACCCGCCCGCAAGCTCTCGGACATCTGCCGGGCATTGGGTGACGAAGCCCCGATCGAGCTGAACCTGGAAGGGGATCGGCTGCACCTGCGCGCCGGGGCCAGTCACTTCACCCTGTCCACCTTGCCGGCCGAGCACTTCCCCAACGTGGAAGACGATGAGGAAAGCTTCCGGTTGGAGCTGGCCCAGGCGGATCTGCGCAACATGCTGGACGCGACCGCGTTCGCCATGGCTCAGCAGGATGTGCGCTACTACCTCAATGGCCTGCTGCTGGAGGTGGATCCGGAGCACCTGCGGGCGGTGGCGACGGACGGGCACCGTCTGGCGCTGTCCGGGCTGGGTGTGGCCACCGGCATCAGCGAGCCGCGGCAGGTGATCGTGCCGCGCAAGGGCGTACTGGAACTGGCACGACTGCTGGACGATGTGCAGACGCCGGTAACGCTGGTCTTCGGTGACAATCACCTGCGGGCCACGGTTGGCGCTTACACCTTTACCTCCAAGCTGATCGAAGGCAAGTTCCCGGACTACAATCGCGTGATTCCGCGGGGCGGCGACAAGACCGTCATGGCCGATCGCACCACTCTGAAGAATACGCTGCAGCGGGCCGGTATCCTGTCTCACGAGAACATTCGCGGTATCCGGCTGAGTCTGGCCCCGGGTGAACTGCAGATCTTCGCCAATAACCCGGACCAGGAACAGGCCGAAGACGCCATGTCGGTGGACTACCAGGGTGAAGGTTTGCAGATCGGCTTTAATGTCGGCTACCTGGTGGACGTCCTGAACGCACTGGACGAAGAGCAGGTCAAGATCACCCTTTCCAATCCCAACAGCAGTGCCCTGATCGAGGCCCAAAATGACCCCAGCTGTCTGTATGTGGTCATGCCCATGAGGCTGTAAAGTAGAGGCTGGGCACACCGGGGGATTGCAGCCGCGATCCCCTTAGCTTATTAAAGGAGGCAGTCTGCTATGGTGTTGAACGGCATCAAGGGTGCGCTGCGCATCGGTCAGACGCTGACGGTGCTGAGTCGCACAGGCATTAACTGGCTGCGAGGGGATCGACCGCCTACGCCTCGCTTGCTGCGCCAGACGTTCGAGAATCTGGGCGCCACCTACATCAAGCTCGGCCAGTTCATCGCCAGTTCTCCCACCTTCTTTCCTGCCAGCTATGTGGAAGAGTTCCAGCAGTGTCTGGATCGCACACCGGCCCTTCCCTTCAGCGTGATGCGCCGGATCCTGCAAGACGAACTCAAGGTGCCTCTGGAATCCATCTATGCCGAGATCGACCCGGTGCCGCTGGCGTCGGCGTCCATAGCCCAGGTGCATGCGGCGAAGCTCGTTTCCGGTGAGCAGGTGGTGATCAAGATCCAGAAACCGGGTGTGGAAAACATCCTGCTGACGGATCTCAACTTCCTCTACGCGTCGGCGCGGATTCTGGAAACCATTGCGCCGAAGTTGTCCTGGACGTCGCTGTCCGGGATTGTCGAAGAGATCCAGCGCACCATGATGGAGGAATGCGACTTCATCAAGGAAGCCAACAACCTCAAGACGTTCCGTCAGTTTCTGTTGGACACCCACAATACCGATGCGACGGTACCCCAGGTTTATGAACAGTGGAGTACTCGCCGGGTCCTGACCATGGAGCGTTTCTACGGCGTGCCGCTGACGGACCTGGAAACCATCCGTACCGTGACATCGGATCCGGAACGCACATTGATCACGGCAATGAACACCTGGTTCTCCAGCCTGACCCAGTGCGAGTTCTTCCACGCGGATGTGCACGCTGGCAACCTGATGGTCCTGAAAGATGGGCGTGTCGGTTTTATTGATTTCGGTATCGTCGGGCGCATTCGTCCGGATACCTGGCAGGCGGTGTCTGATTTCATATCGGCGGTCATGGTGGGACAGTTTGAAGGGATGGCCGATGCCATGGTGCGAATCGGCGTCACTCACGAAGCCATCGATGTGAATCAGCTGGCCGACGATCTGCGCCGGTTGTACAACCAGATGGACCGGATGGTGCCGGATACGCCGTACGCGGCTGAAGAAGCCGAGGACGAGGTGAATAACATCCTGATGGACATGGTGAAGATCGGCGAATCCCACGGTCTTCATTTCCCGCGGGAATTTGCACTGCTGATCAAACAGTTCCTCTATTTTGATCGCTACGTCCATATCCTGGCGCCCGAGATGGATATGTTTATGGACGAACGACTGAATATGTTGCATTGACGTCTCGGTGCCCCGGCCCGGCCTCCAGAAGTACACAATCTGGATTGACTGATTAAAAGGTTCCACGTGGAACCTTTTTTTATGGGGTAAAGAAAAGCTGGTGATGGTCAGGCACCAGCCGAGCTTTCCCCGTGTTTCTTCGGCTTGCTGTCGGTGGGTTCTCTCAGCCGAGGCGATGCTGCTGCTAAATCCAAACGCATGCGAGAGGTCGTCGTATTCGAAGGCAGCTTTGGTGGAGATCTTTGGGATTCGGACTCGCGTTCAGTTCAGTTGTTTGATGTTGATTGTGAGGGCAAGCCAACTCTATGTGTGAGCCCTTGGAGATAGATTGCTAAGGCAAGCACGCCGACCCGAGATCCCTTAGCAGATCCAGGTCTGGTGGCGGCTCCGAGTTAACGCCGTGCCCCCTGCCCTAAGCGGGCCGTAACCGGTAGACTACTCTTCTGTCTGGCTCATTGATCAGTTGGCCGATCTTCTGAATGTGTTGATCCTGAATGTCCTTGATCGGTGTTGCTCGGTCGTCTGGATGGCATGATGACGACGGCTAAAACGGTCTACGGTTTCAGCGCAAGGATCGGACTCGCCGATTTATGAATGGCTCAGCCGGACACTTATCTCATCCTCAACGGATCCCTGTAGTGCATGGCGCTTCTTAAATTACAAACCCAGCAATTCCGAAACCTCGCACCCGTCGCCCTGTCCTTTTCCCCGTCCGTCAACTTGATTTACGGCGCCAACGGCAGCGGTAAGAGCAGTCTTTTGGAGGCGATCGCGTACCTCGGGTTGGGCCGATCGTTTCGGGTGAACCGGCACGAGGCCGTTGTACACCATGGATCGGAGAGTCTGACCGTATTCGGGGAAATTCTCGAAACGCCGACCAGTACGTCACCTGGGGCCTCGTCGGACATCCACCGGATTGGTCTGTCCCGGGATCTGACCACCAAGGAGACCCGGCTGAAGGTCGATGGGGAGCGGGTGAGGAATCTATCCGCCATTGCCCGTCACCTCCCGGTATCGGTGATCGATCCGGGCACATTTGACATAGTGACCGGCGGACCCGGTAAGCGGCGCCAGTTTTTGGACTGGTCGGTGTTCCACGTGGAACATGGCTTTGCGTCACTGTGGCAGCAGTTCCAGAGAGCGGTTTCCCAGCGGAATAAAATTCTCAGAAATGGTAGAATTGACGAATCGCTGCTCAGGATCTGGGACAGCCAATACATTGCGTTGGCGAACCAGGTGACTGAAGCCCGGCGCCGAGTGTTTGAGCAGTTCCAGCCATTGCTGGAAGCGGTCATCAGCGATGTGGAAGTGGCCTGGAGCGACGAGCTCAAGTTTGAGTTTTTCCCCGGTTGGGACCGGAAGGCGGATCTCGCGGAAGTGCTGATCAACCATCGCGAGCAGGAAGCCAAGATGGGCCATACCCTGTACGGGCCAAACCGGGCGGATGTGCGAGTGAAGTTTCAGGGCCGCCCGGTGGCGGAAACCCTGTCTCGAGGCCAGCAAAAAACCCTGGTTATTTTGATGAAGATCGCGCAGGGCCAGCTCCTTAGAGAGCACGCCCGGCAGTGCACTTTTTTACTGGACGATATCAACGCGGAGCTCGACGAGGCCCATCGACAGATGCTGGCCGGCAAGCTCCGAGACCTCGGCAGCCAGGTGTTCATCACCTCGATCGAGCCACCCCGCCCGGATTTACTGTGGCGGGATCCCATGCCCGATTTCAAAGTGTTCCACGTGGAACATGGCGACTTTACGGAAGAATAAGATCTGCGCTTTAGGAGCGTCCGAATGACTACGTCGACTTATAATTCCTCCAGCATCAAGGTCCTCAAAGGGCTGGATGCCGTCCGCAAGCGTCCCGGTATGTACATCGGCGACACGGACGACGGCACGGGCCTGCATCACATGGTCTTCGAGATCGTGGATAACTCCATCGATGAGGCCCTGGCCGGTTTCTGCAGTGAAATCGGTATTGTCATCCACGCTGACGAGTCCGTGACCGTCCGGGATAACGGGCGGGGTATCCCGGTCGACATGCACGAGGAAGAAGGGGTGTCTGCCGCCGAGGTCATCATGACCGTCCTTCACGCCGGTGGTAAATTCGACGACAACACCTACAAGGTCTCCGGTGGTCTTCACGGCGTGGGGGTTTCGGTGGTTAACGCCCTCTCCTCCCAGCTGCGCCTGACGATCCGTCGGGACGGTACCGTCTGGGAGCAGACCTACCATGACGGCGTCCCCGACGCGCCGCTGTCAGCCAAGGGCGAAACCGACAAGAGCGGCACCGAGGTCCATTTCATCCCCTCGCCCGAGACCTTTACCAACATCGTTTTCCATTACGATATCCTGGCCAAGCGCCTGCGCGAGCTGGCCTTCCTGAACAGCGGCGTCCGTATCCGCCTGCAGGACGAGCGTACCGGCAAGGAAGACCTGTTCGAATACGAGGGTGGTCTGCGGGCCTTTGTGGAGCATCTGAACAACAACAAGACCCCGATCAACCGGGTCTTCCATTTCCTCCACGAGCGTGAAGACGGCATTGCGGTGGAAGTGGCGATGCAGTGGAACGACGCCTTCCAGGAAAACATCTTCTGCTTCACCAACAACATTCCCCAGCGCGATGGCGGTACCCACCTGGCGGGCTTCCGCGCCGCGCTGACCCGCTCCCTGAACAACTACATCGAGCAGGAAGGCCTGGGTAAGAAAGCCAAGGTCTCCACCTCCGGCGACGACGCCCGTGAAGGCCTGACGGCGATTATTTCGGTGAAGGTGCCGGATCCCAAATTCTCCTCCCAGACCAAAGACAAGCTGGTTTCCTCCGAAGTGAAGACCGCGGTGGAACAGGAGATGTACCAGAATCTGGCGGCGTATCTGGTCGAGCAGCCCAACGAAGCCAAGATGATCGTCAATAAGATGCTCGAAGCGGCCCGGGCCCGTGAAGCCGCGCGCAAGGCGCGGGAAATGACCCGCCGCAAAGGCGCGCTGGATATCGCCGGCCTGCCGGGCAAACTGGCGGACTGCCAGGAAAAGGACCCTGCCCTCTCCGAACTCTACATTGTGGAGGGTGATTCTGCGGGTGGCAGCGCCAAGCAGGGTCGCGACCGGAAGACCCAGGCCATCCTGCCGCTGAAAGGTAAGATCCTGAACGTGGAGAAAGCCCGTTTCGACAAGATGCTGTCCTCAGCCGAAGTCGGCACGCTGATCACCGCGCTGGGCTGTGGTATCGGTCGCGAGGAGTTCGATCCGGACAAGCTGCGCTATCACTCCATCATCATCATGACGGACGCCGACGTTGACGGCTCGCACATCCGCACGCTGCTGCTGACCTTCCTGTTCCGTCAGATGCGGGAAATCATCGAGCGTGGCCACGTCTTCATCGCCATGCCGCCACTGTACAAGATCAAACGGGGCAAACAGGAGCAGTACATCAAGGACGAGAAGGCGAAGGAAGCCTACCTCACGCAGACCGCTCTGGAAGGCGCCCAGTTCTATGTGAACCCGGATGCGCCGCCGATCGCCGAGTCCGCGCTCGAATCCCTGGTCAAGGAATACCAGACCGTGATGACCATGGTCGACCGTCTGGCCCGCGCCTACCCGGCCAAGGTGCTGGAGCAGATGATCTACAACAGCACCCTGACAGCCGACGACCTGCACAGCCAGGACGCGGTCACCCAATGGGTCGGTCGCCTGGGCGCGAGCCTGGAGCTGGATACCCGCACCGGCACCAAGTACGTGTTCTCCGTGCATGAGGACACCGAGCGCAAACTGTTCCTGCCCAAGGTGGATGTGTACGTCCACGGCATCCCTCAAAGCCACGTGTTCAATCACGAGTTCTTTGAGTCGGCCTCCTACGCGGCGATCGCCAAGCTGGGCGAGAAGCTGGACGGTCTGATTGAGGATGGGGCCTACATCCAGCGCGGTGAGCGCAAACAGGCGGTGTTGAGCTTCGAAGGCGGCCTGCAGTGGCTGATGAAGGAAGCGCAGCGGGGCCTGAGCATCCAGCGCTATAAGGGACTGGGCGAGATGAACCCGGAACAGCTGTGGGAAACCACCATGGATCCGGAAACCCGTCGGATGATGAAGGTCACCATTGAGGACGCCATCGCGGCAGACCAGATCTTCACGACCCTGATGGGCGACGAAGTGGAACCGCGTCGCGATTTCATCCAGACCAACGCCCTGGCGGTGACCAACCTCGACGTCTGATTCGTCACCGCGCCACGCGGACCGGCTTATCGGTCCCATAAAAAAGCCCGGGTTGTCCCGGGCTTTTTTGTGTCTGGCGATCGGTCTGGGCTGCTGCTACTCACCCGATCACTGTGGGGCTACTGGCGGTTTTTCGATTCCTTTTCCTCATGGGCCGCCACCAGCGCCGGTGACAGCACCTCGTCCAGCTTGAATCCCGTAAGATTGCGGATCGCTCGCCAGAGGTAATAGAAGATGGCGATCATCATCAGCATGGAGGGGATGGCGATCATCGGATAGCTGACCAGCGTCATCTGGCCCAGCTCTTCGTTGAAGGCGGGGGTGCCGGACGGACTGGTGACGATCCATTTGGCCAGTACGTAGTTCATGATCGAGGAAAACAGGAACGTGCCGGCAAAGTAGTAGCTGGCCCGCATCAGTCGGGATTCGAAGACGCCTTCGTTGCCCTTCTCCACCAGGGCATCGTGGATCTTGTCCACATCCAGGACGGTGCGGTTATAGAGCAGGGTGCGGACCAGGGGATAGCGTGTCTTGGTGGATATCAGTACCGCCAGGCCGATGATCAGAGGCACAGCAGCTTCCTTGATGGCGAGCCACTGGGCATCCAGGTGCAGCAGACCGATACCACCGGTCAGCAGGATGCTGATCAAACCCAGCACCGCGATAAAGTTCTTCTTGCCGAACCGGATCAGTTCATACAGCCCCCAACCCAGTGGAAACGCCAGCGCGACCAGGAGTGCGTTGGCGGATCCCAGATCCTGCTCACCGCTGAACTTCATCAGGATGACGGAGGGAATGACAATACTGATCAGCAGGTCGGCCCAGGGGCGCTGTTGTTGCTGGGGCGCTGGTGCGGCGGTCGACGTGGACTTCTGGTTCATAGTGCTTCGGGCCTGATTTCTGGAAGGGAATCGACAGGTCGTTGGAACCCGGTTTGGCTATAAGCAGTATAACGAAGAATGGCCTGAGAGGCGCACGCATGCAAGCCGTAAGGTGATACGGGTGAGGTTATCGTATGAACGAGCTAACTGATTGATCAAGAAGGGAAAAGCGGGAAAATGGTCGGCGTGGCAGGACTTGAACCTGCGACCCCTTCGTCCCGAACGAAGTGCGCTACCAGACTGCGCCACACGCCGAATTTGGGCGGTATTATACTGATGATTCGGAGGATTGCCAGCCCCCTGGGATGACTTTTCGTCTTTCGGTTTCCCGAAGGTCAGTGACCTGCCCCTTCCAGGAAATGATCCACAAACGCGGACAGATTCTTCCAGACCGTTACCGGCCCCAGAGGCGCCGTCTGGAGCTCCTTTTCGGTACGCCGCCCGTTACCCGTACGAACCAGCGCCGCAGCCTGACAACCGGCTGCCAGGCCCGCCTCCAGGTCCTTGCGGCTGTCCCCGACCATTATGGCGTCGTGAAGGTCGGCCAGGCCCAGTTGATCGCGGATATCCTCCAGCAGACCGGTACGGGGTTTGCGGCAGCGGCAGTCTTCGTCGGGGTGATGGGGGCAGTAGACGATGCAGTCCACCCGGCCCCCGAGCGCTTCCACCAACCGTTCCAGCTGTGCGTGCATGGCCTCGAGAATGAGGTGATCGTAGAAACCCCGGGCGATGCCGGACTGGTTGGTGGCCACCGCCACCTGATGCCCTGCCCGGGTCAGTCGCGCGATGGCGTCGATACTGCTGGCAATGGGCAACCACTCCTCGACCGAGCAGATGTATTCTCCGTGGTAACGGTTTATCACACCGTCACGGTCGAGGATGATCAGCACCGTGCGTGCCTAGCCTGTGGGCAGCAATGAAATGTCCGCCACCTGCAGGAACAGGTTGCGCAGACGGTTGAGCAGCGCCAGGCGGTTGTTGCGGATGGCGGTATCGTCGGCCATGACCATCACGTCGTCGAAGAAGCGGTCGACGGTTTCCCGCAGGTCCGCCAGGGACGTCAGCGCCGCGCCGTAGTCACCGCGGGCAAACAGCGGCGTGACCTTGTCCGCCTGGGCGTCAACGGCCTCGGCCAGGGCTTTTTCCGCAGCGTCCTGCAGCAGGCTGCTGTCCACCTGCTCGGAGATGCCTTCACCACCCTGCTTCACCAGGATGTTGGACACCCGCTTGTTGGCGGCAGCCAGGGCCTGGGCGGCCGGCAACTGACGGAAGGCTTCTACCGCGCGGATACGCTGTTCAAAGTCCAGTGGCCGGGTCGGGCGACGGGCATGCACAGCCAGGTAGACTTCGGCCCCGATGCCCTGCTCTTCGTAATGCGCGCGGAACCGGTCGAGCATGTAATCCACCACCGGCGTGACCGGATCGGCCACGGTCAGGCTGGTGAAGTTCGCGGCGGCCCACTCGCAGCAGGTCTGCAGGTCCAGCGGCAATTCCCGCTCGACAATAATGCGCAGCACACCCAGGGCCGACCGGCGCAGGCCGAACGGATCACGCGTGCCTGAGGGCGGCTGGTCGATGCCGAACAGACCCACCAGGGAATCCAGACGATCCGCCAGGGCCACGGCACAGCCGGTCAGCGTCTGCGGTAGGTCGTCGCCGGCGAAGCGCGGCATGTACTGCTCGTTCAGGGCGGCGGCGACATCGTCCGGTTCGCCGTCATTGCGGGCGTAGTACTCGCCCATGATGCCCTGCAGGTCGGTGAACTCGAGCACCATCTCGCTGACCAGGTCGGTCTTGGCCAGCATGGCGGCGCGTTCGGCGTTCTCCGGTTTGCCGTCGATGGCTTCGGCAATCTTTTTGGCCAGCGCCGCCACCCGCACGGACTTGTCGTGCAGACTGCCCAGTTTTTCCTGGAACACGATTGGCTTGAGCGCGTCGATACGGCTTTCCAGCGTGTGCTTGCGGTCGGTGTCGTAGAAGAAGGCCGCGTCCGCCAGGCGCGGTCGGATCACCTTCTCGTTACCAGAGACGACCTGCGACGGGTCCTTGCTTTCCAGGTTGGCCACGGTAATGAACAGCGGCAGCATGCGGCCGTCCCTGTTGACCACGTGGAAATACTTCTGGTGTTCCTTCATGGAGGAAATCAGCGCCTCGGCGGGTACCTCCAGGAAGCGTTCCTCGAAATGGCCCAGCAACGGGACCGGCCATTCGTTGAGGGCGGTGACCTCGTCCAGCAGATCGTCGTCGATCACGGCCTGGGCGTCGCCCTGCTCACGAGCCAGGGCTTCGACGCCGGCGCGGATCTTGTCACGGCGCTCTTCGAAGCTGGCCAGCACGTAGCCTTCCTCGCGCAGGACCACCTCGTAGGCGTCCGGCGTGGGAATGATCAGTTCTTTCGGGCAGTGGAAACGGTGCCCGCGGGTTTCGTTGCCGGTGGGCAGACCCATGATGTTGGCGTCGATGATCTTGTTGCCCAGCAGCAGTACGATCCAGTGTACCGGGCGCACGAATTCCGCCTTGTGGGCACCCCAGCGCATCCGCTTGGGAATGGGCAGGCCGGCTAGCGATTGCTCCACCAACTCCGGGATCAGCTCGGCGGTAGCACGGCCCTGTTCAACCGTACGATACACCACCCAGGCACCCTTCTCGGTTTCCAGCGTGTCCAACTGGTCCGGGGTGACGCCTGCGGAGTTGGCAAAACCGGTGAGCGCACGGGTCGGGTTGCCGGCGTCGTCAAAAGCGGCCTTGACGGCAGGACCGCGTTTTTCCACCGCCTTGTCCGGCTGCGCATCGGCCAGTCCGTGGACGCGAATGGCCAGGCGCCGGGGAGCGGCAAACGACTCCACCTTGCCGTAGCTCAGGCCGGCATCATCCAGCCCCTTGCAGAAGCCGGACGTGAACGCGTCGGACAGTGTCTTGAGGGCCTTGGGCGGCAGCTCCTCGGTGCCGATTTCGACCAGAAAATCCTGTTTTGCCATGATCATGCGTCCCCTTTTTCCGCGTTGGCCAGCATTTCGTTACGCAGCGCTTCCGGTGCCATGGGGAAGCCCAGGGCCTGGCGGCTGTCGAAATAGGCCTTGGCCACGGCCCGGGCCAAGGTCCGGACGCGAAGGATGTAGCGCTGGCGCTCGGTAACGGAAATTGCGTGACGGGCATCCAGCAGGTTAAACGTGTGCGAGGCCTTGAGGACCTGCTCGTAGGCCGGCAGGGCCAGACCCACTTCAATCAGTCGCTGGCTCTCACGCTCGTGGACGTCGAAGCAGTGGAACAGGAACTCGGTATCGGCGTGCTCGAAGTTGTAGGTGGACATCTCCACCTCGTTCTGGTGGAACACGTCGCCGTAGGTGACGACGCCATCCGGGCCGTTGGTCCAGACCAGGTCGTAGACGCTGTCCACGCCCTGCAGGTACATGGCGATGCGTTCCAGACCGTAAGTCAGCTCACCGGTGACCGGATAGCATTCCAGGCCACCCACCTGCTGGAAGTAGGTGAACTGGGTCACTTCCATGCCATTGAGCCAGATTTCCCAACCCAGGCCCCAGGCACCCAGCGTCGGGGATTCCCAGTTGTCTTCAACGAAACGGATATCGTGGACCAGCGGATCCAGGCCCAGCGCCCGCAGGGAATCCAGGTAGAGTTCCTGGATGTTGTCCGGCGATGGTTTGAGCACCACCTGGAACTGGTAGTAATGCTGCAGGCGGTTGGGGTTTTCGCCGTAACGGCCATCGGTGGGGCGTCGGCTGGGCTGTACGTAAGCCGCGTTCCAGGTTTCGGGGCCGATTGCCCGCAGGAAGGTGGACGGGTGGAAAGTACCGGCCCCGACTTCCATATCCAGCGGCTGCTGAACGACACAGCCGTGCCGTGCCCAGAATTGCTGCAGGGCCAGGATAAGGCCCTGGAAAGTCTTGATGTCCGTGTTTGCCATTTCAGTCACGACAATTGCCTGTTGATCCGTTTGGGTGTGGCGCCACTGCGTTCGAAAAATGGGGTTTTCCGGTGGGGAAACAACCCGGGCTGGCGCACGAAGACCGGCATTATACGCTTCTCGCCACGCTATTTCGAAACCTGTTCGCGGATTGTACAAATTACTGACAGGTGCCTGGTGCGGCGGCCTAGCGACGCCAAAACGCGGGGGTAAACAACACCAGCAGGGTGAACACTTCGAGGCGCCCCAAAAGCATGGCGAAGCACAGCACCCACTTGGCCACATCGTTGAGGGTGCCATAATGGTAGGTGACCTCGCCCAGTCCGGGGCCGAGGTTGTTCATGGTGGCGCCCACGGCGGTCCAGGCGGTGACCTGGTCCAATCCGGTGGCCTGGAGAATGACCAGCAGCACCAGGAACATGAACATGTAAACCGAGAAGAAACCCCAGACGGCTTGCAGGACACGATCAGAGACCGGCCGGTTGCCCAGCTTTACCGGCATGACGGCGTTAGGGTGCAGCAGACGTTTCATCTCCCGCGAGCCCTGACGAAAAATCAGCAGCATCCGCACCACCTTGATACCGCCGCCGGTGGATGCCGCGCAGCCCCCCATGAACGACATCACGAACAACAGGAACGGCAGCATCAGCGGCCACACGGAGAAGTCGGCCGTGGCAAAGCCGGTGGTGGTGGCCAGCGAGACGACCTGGAACATCCCCTGCGTTACGGCTTCCAGCGGCGGCAGCGTGTTGGTGAAAATCAGCACCAGGATGGTTACCAGGCTCACCCCCGCCAGGGCGCCGATATAGAGCTTGAATTCGGAGTCGCCCCAGTAGAGCAACACATTGCGCTGGCGCCAGGCCATGAAGTGCAGCGCAAAGTTGGCGCCGGAGAGCACCATGAAGACCACGGCGATCAGTTCGATGGCCGGGCTGTTGAAATAGCCGATGCTGGCATCGTGGGTGGAAAACCCGCCGATGGCGACGGTGGAGAAGCTGTGTCCGATGGCGTCGAACCAGTTCATGCCGGCGATCCAGTAGGCCACCGCACAGGCGATGGTCAGCGACACGTAGATGTACCAGAGCGCCTTGGCCGTCTCGGCGATGCGGGGGGTCAGCTTGTTGTCTTTCACCGGTCCGGGCACTTCCGCCCGATACAGCTGCATGCCCCCGATGCCCAGCATGGGCAGGATGGCCACCGCCAGGACGATGATCCCCATACCACCCAGCCACTGCAGCTGCTGGCGATACCAGAGGATCGAATGCGGCAGCTGGTCAATGCCGGTGATGACCGTGGCGCCGGTGGTGGTCAGGCCGGAGACGGCTTCAAAGAGCGCATCGATGTAGGTGTGCGGGGCGTCGTTACTGAGGTAGAACGGGATGGAACCGGCGACGCTCAGCACCACCCAGAACAGCGTGGTCACCAGGAAGCCGTCGCGCACCCGCAAGTCGCCATGCTCGGAATGAAACGGGGCCCAGACGAACAGACCGCCCACAAACACGATGGCCATGGCATCGGCAAAGCGGTTCCACTGCCCGTCGTCGTAGGCCAGGGAAATCGCCAGTGGCGGCAGCATGGTGAAGCTGAACAGCATCATCAGGATGCCGAGGATCTTCAGGATGACCGGCAGTCGCATAGGATCGGATCCGTCCGATTCAGAAGAAGGTCAGACCCACCTGGAACAGGCGTTCCACGTCGCGGATGCGCGACTTGTCCACCAGGAACAGGATCACGTGGTCGTCCGGCTGCACCCGCAGGTGGTCGTGGGCGATCAGGACCTCGTTGTGGCGCACGATGGCGCCGATGGTGGTGCCTTCGGGCAGCGTGATTTCATCGAGGCGTTTGCCGACCACCTTGGAGGAGCGGTGATCCCCGTGCGCGATCGCCTCGATCGCCTCAGCAGCGCCCCGGCGCAGTGAGTGAACGTTGACGACGTCACCCCGGCGAACGTGCGTCAGCAGGCTGCCGATGGTGGTCTGCTGCGGCGAAATCGCAACATCGATCTCACCGCCCTGGATCAGGTCCACGTAATCCGGGTTGTTGATCAGAGTCAGGACCTTGCGCACGCCCAGCCGCTTGGCCAGCAGCGAGGCCATGATGTTGGCCTCGTCATCGTTGGTGACCGCGCAGAACACATCGGTGCTCTCGATGTTCTCCTCCAGAAGGAGGTCCTTGTTGGCGGCGTTGCCCTGCAGCACGATGGTCTTGCGCAGGTTTTCCGACAGCATCACGCAGCGGTCCCGGTTGCGCTCGATCAGTTTCACCTGATAGCGGTTTTCCAGGTTGTGGGCCAGACGCTGGCCGATGTTGCCGCCGCCGCAGATGAAGATGCGCTTGTAGGGTTTTTCCAGCGGCTGGAGCTCGCTCATGACCGAGCGGATGTGGTCGGTGCCGGCGATGAAGAACACCTCGTCGCCGTCCTCGATCACCGTATCCCCCTGCGGGATGATGGGCCGGTCCTTGCGGAAAATGGCGGCCACGCGGGTATCGATCTTGGGCATGTGGGTGCGCAGGTAGGACAGCTCATGCCCCACCAGCGGCCCGCCGGCGGTGGCCTGGATCGCCACCAGTCGCGCCAGGCCCTTGGAGAATTCCAGCACCTGCAGCGCGCCCGGATATTCGATCAGCCGCGTGATGTGGCGGGTGACCACCTGCTCCGGACTGATCAGCACGTCGATGGGAAAGCCTTCGGCGCTGAACAGTTCCTTGCGGGCGAGATAGGCGTTGGCGCGCACCCGGCTGATCTTGGTGGGCGTCTTGAACAGCGAGTAAGCCACCTGGCAGGCCACCATGTTGGTCTCGTCGCTGTTGGTGACGGCGATCAGCATGTCCGCATCCTCGGCACCGGCCTGGCGCAGGACGCTGGGATAGGAACCATGCCCCTGGACCGTGCGGATGTCGAGCCGGTCCTGGAGTTCCCGCAGGCGGGAGCCGTCGGCGTCGATGATGGTGATATCGTTGGCTTCGTTGGCCAGGTTTTCGGCGAGTGTGCCACCGACCTGACCGGCGCCCAGGATAATGATCTTCATGACGTAGGAGTCCGATTGGCTGCTTGGTCGTCCATCCGGGTCAGGCAGGCATAGAAAAACCCGTCGTGTGATCCGGTCTCCGGGAATAACTGACGCCCCGCCCCGGTATCCAGTCCCCAGGCCAGGTCTTCCGGCAGGGTCAGGGCGGCTTCCTCATGCGCTTTCATAAAACGCTGGATTATACGGTGATTTTCCTGCGGGAACACGGAACAGGTGGCGTATACCAACCGCCCGCCCGGTTTCAGCGTAGACCACAGGCGCTCCAGCAGGTTGAGCTGGACCTGTGCCAGCCCGGCAATGTCCTGTTCGCGGCGCAACAGCTTGATGTCGGGATGCCGTCGGATCACGCCGCTGCCGCTGCAGGGCACATCCAGCAGGATGCGATCGAACGGCTGGCCGTCCCACCAGTTGTCGAGATCGGCCGCGTCGGCAGCGGCCAACTGGGCGTTCAGGCCCAGACGGTCGAGGTTTTCCCGCACGCGATTCAGCCGGTGATCGGATTGATCCAGCGCGACCATCTCCAGGCCCTCGACCGCTTCCAGCATTGCGCAGGTCTTACCGCCCGGTGCGGCACAGGCGTCCAGCACCCGCTGTCCGGGGGCGAGATCCAGCAACTGGGTACACAGCTGGGCGGCTTCGTCCTGAACGCTCACCCGGCCCTCGTCAAACCCGGGCAACTGGTCGACGCCGCAGGGCGTTTCCAGCTGGATGCCCTGTGTCGCAAAGCGAGTGGCTTGAGCCTGGATACCGGTTTCGGCGAGCTGTTGCAGATAGTCGTCCCGGCTGATCTGGCGCCGGTTCACCCGCAGGGTCATCGGCCCCTGCACGTTATTGGCTTCCAGCGCCGCCTGCCAGTGGTCCGGCCAGTTGTGGCGCAGCTTTTCCACCATCCATTCCGGGTGGCTCAGGGCCGCGGCGTCCGACGCGGGTTCTGGCTCCCCGTCCCGCTGGGCCGCGCGCAGGATGGCGTTCACCAGTCCTGCAAGATGGGGTTTGCCGAGTGAGCGGCAGGCCTCGACGGTTTCGTTGACGATGGCGTAATCCGCCTGACCGCTGTGACGCAGCTGGAACAGCGCCACCAGCAATAACGGCACCACGATGCGGTCGCCTTTACGCAGCGGCTTGTGCAGCCGGGTCTGTAGCTCGGCCTGGAGTCGGTGATACCAGCGGCAGGTGCCAAAGCAGAACGCCTGCAGCTGGCTGCGTTCCTCATCGCTGACCTGGGCCAGCGCCGGCGGCAGCGCATCGGACAAGGACTGGCCCTCGCTCACCGCATGGATGACGCGGGCGGCGACGGCGCGAAGGGGAAGATGCTGTCGCGCCATGTCAGTGCAGGACCTCGCCGAGGGCCAGCACGTCGCGGCCGCCGTTGATCAGATCAGAGATGGACTGGGCGCGGCTGCCGGGCAGCTGTACGCGATGCAGACGCAGCACACCCTCGGCGCAGGCCACATCGATGCCGTCCCGTCCCCGGGCGATGAGGGTGCCGGGGGCCTGGTCGCTGGTTTCAGCCAATGCTTCGGCCGCGTGGATGCGCACCCGGTCGCTGTCGGTATCGACGAACGTGCCCGGCCAGGGATTGAAGGCCCGGACCAGCCGTTCCAGTGCGATGGCCGGCTGTTGCCAATCCAGGTGTCCTTCCTGCTTGTTCAGTTTATGGGCGTAACAGGCCTGGCTGTCGTCCTGCGTCTCGGCCTGTAACCCACCGTCGGCCAGTTCCTTCAGTGCGGTCAGGATCGCCTGGCCGCCTAGATCGGCCAGCCGGTCGTGCAGGCTGCCACCGGTGTCGTCACCGGTAATCGGGGTGCTCAGCTTGAGCAGCATGGCACCGGTGTCGAGGCCCGCGTCCATCTGCATGATGGTGATGCCGGTTTCCTCATCGCCGGCGGCGATGGCCCGCTGGATCGGTGCCGCACCGCGCCAGCGCGGCAGCAGGGAGGCGTGGATGTTGAGGCAGCCGCGGGCCGGGATATCCAGCACCGCCTGGGGCAGTATCAGGCCATAGGCGGCGACGATCATGACGTCCGGCTGGAAGGCGGCCAGCTCGGCCTGGGCGTCGGCGGATTTCAGGGATTCGGGCTGGCGTACGGGCAGATCCGCGTCCAGGGCCACCTGTTTGACCGGGCTGGGTGTGAGCTTGCGACCGCGACCGGCGGGCCGGTCGGGCTGGGTGTAGACGGCGACCACTTCGTGGTCCTGTTCCAGCAGCGCTTTGAGTGCGGTGGCGGCAAAATCCGGTGTTCCGGCAAAAACGATGCGCACGCAGCGCCTCCTCGAATCCGTGGTGTGACTGGAATGACCGCGATGGCCTTCTACAAACGAAAAGACCGGGCCTGTTGCCCGGTCCATCGTGTTCTATTGTAAACCACTTGGGGTGGGTCTGTGATCAGGCCCGGATTTTGTGCTGTTTTTCCAGCTTCTTGCGGATCCGCGTGCGCTTGAGCGGACTCAGGTAATCCACGAACAGCTTGCCCTTGAGGTGGTCCATCTCGTGCTGGATGCAGACCGCCAGCAGGCCCTCGGCTTCTTCCTCGAAAGGTTGGCCGTCTCGGCCGATCGCGCGGATGATCACGTGATCCGGGCGGCTGACTTCTTCATAGAAGCCGGGTACGGACAGGCAGCCTTCCTGCATGTCCTGAACATCCTGACCCAGGATTTCCACCTCCGGGTTGATAAAGACCCGTGGCTCGCTCTTGTCCTCCGACAGGTCCATGACGATGATCTGCTCGTGCCAGTTCACCTGCGTCGCCGCCAGCCCGATGCCCGGGGCATCGTACATGGTCTCGAACATGTCATCGATCAGCTTGCGCGTCTCGTCGGTGACCTCCTGGACGGGTTTGGCCACTGTGCGCAGGCGCGGATCGGGAAATTCCAGAATCTCAAGTATCATGGCTATCTATATCGTTCGTTTGACCGCGTGTGTTGATCAAAATGCGACGGCGTACCGCACATCATGATCGGCATGTTGTCTATGATCGTGGCACGGTCGGAAGTTTCAAGATGACAACATCAATAGTGCTGATAGTCTATTATCTATCAACTCCCGGACTGATTACAATCTGACCAGGCTTGCGGATAGCCGCGATCCCGGTTCGGCCGTGTTACGGTCTGAATCCAGAATTTACTGGAAGAACAAAAGATAACATCACAAATAGGCTGACATCTTCTATAGTAGGGGGATGTGGGTATGGGAACCCGTCTGCGGACGCCATCCGGGGTTTCAGGTTCCATTGGATAAAAGTAAAGCAATCAAGGACCCAGACAATGAGGAAACTGCTGTACGTTCTTACGGCTGTGCTGCTGTTTATGCAGGTGGCGCACGCGGCCGGCCCTGAGTTGCGGTCGGATCACCCCGATCGATACACCGTGGTCAAGGGCGATACCCTCTGGGACATCTCATCCCGTTTTCTGGACAACCCCTGGTACTGGCCGGAAATCTGGCACGCCAATCCGCAGGTTGAGAATCCCCACCTGATCTACCCGGGCGATGTGCTGGCGCTGGTGTACATTGACGGCCAGCCCCGTGTGACCAAGGTGGCCCGTTCCAACAACGGCGTGGTCAAGCTGTCGCCCAAAGTGCGCTCTACGCCGATCGACACACCGGTTCCGACCATTCCACTGGACGCGATCGAAGGGTTCCTGAGCGACACCCGCATCGTGGATCCGGAGGTGCTTGATGCCGCACCCTACGTGCTGGAAGGTGAAGACTCCCGCATCGTGACCGGCGCTGGCGACCGTATCTATGCCCGCGGCAAGACCGACGCGGACAGCCTGGGCGTGTTCCGCCGCAACAAGGCCTACCACGATCCGGACACCAACGAGTTCCTGGGCCTGGAAGCCAAGTCCATCGGCGCGGCCGACGTCAAGGAAACCAACGGCGAAGTCCTGACCCTGATGCTCAAACGTACCGACGAGGAAGTCCGCATCGGTGATCGTTTGCTGCCGACCGAAGACCGTCGCATCAGTCCGACCTTCACCCCCAGCGCGCCGGACAGCGACATCGACGGCACCATGATCGCCGTGGAAGGCGGCGTGACCCAGATCGGCCAGTACGATGTGGTGGTGGTCAACCGCGGTACCCGCGAAGGGCTGAAGCCCGGCAATGTGCTGGCCGTGTTCCAGGCCGGCAACACCGTGACCGACCCGTACACCAAGGAAGCCGTCAAACTGCCGGACGAGCGTGCCGGCCTGATGATGATCTTCCAGAGCTACGAAAAAATGAGCTACGGCCTGATCCTCAAGGCCAGCCGTACCCTGGCTGTCGGAGACCGCGTAGGCAATCCGTAACAGCAACGGTAGAATACGAACGGGAGCCGGTTTACGCCGCCTCCCGTTTTTTTATGGCCAAGAGGCCGATTTTGTCGGTACCAGGACGGTGCCGTCCCCGTCGAAGGAATGACAACCCATGACAGACACCACCCTGTCGCCCGCCGACGCGTTTCTGCGGGACCCCTGCAGTCCCTGGTTGCTGCTGGCCCACCTGCCCGGCCTGGGCGAACGCCGCTGGCAGGCCATTCTCGATCACCTGCCGGACCCGTCCGAACTGCTCACGCTCGACCCGGCCAGCCTGAGAACCATTGGTTTGCCGCCGCTGGCCCGTGCCGGCGTGCTGGCCTGGCAGCAGGGGGATCCGGATCACCCGGCCATGCAGGACGCGCAGGCCTGCTGGCATCGTCTGAAAGACCAGGCCATCCAGGTCATCCACTGGGGGCAGCCCGACTACCCGTCGGCCCTGCGCCAGATCCATGGCGCCCCGCCGGTCCTTTATCTCAAAGGTCAGCGCGATCTGCTGTCACGTCCGCAGATCGCGATCGTTGGCAGCCGGAACGCCACCCGCAGCGGCCTGGACCATGCCCGCCAGTTTGCCCGCGCCCTGGCCGAGCGAGGTTTTGTGGTCACCAGCGGCATGGCGCTGGGGATCGATGGCGCGGCGCATCAGGGTGCCCTGGACGTCGGCGGCACCACACTGGCGGTGTTGGGCACCGGTGTCGACGTGGTCTATCCGGCTGCCCATCGCGGGCTCGCCGCCGCCATTCCGGAAAACGGGGCCCTGCTGTCGGAGTTTCCGCCTGGGACCCGCGCCCGGGCCGGCCATTTTCCCCGGCGCAACCGCATCATCAGCGGCATGGCCCAGGGCACGCTGGTGGTCGAAGCCGGCCTGCGCAGCGGTTCGCTGATCACCGCGCGGCTGGCGCTGGAGCAGGGGCGGGAGATCTTTGCCATTCCCGGCTCCATCCACAATCCATTGGCCCGCGGCTGTCACCAGCTGATCCGACAGGGTGCCACGCTGGTGGAGTCGGTGCAGGATATTGAGGAGCAACTGGCGGCCTGGGGATCACCGGCGCCGGCCCCGGCACCTGCCGAGGAAGAGCCCGTCGTGCCGGAACATCTCGGCGCGAAGGCCCAGGCGGTGTTTCGGGCCCTGGCTTTCGATCCCTGCTCTACCGACGATTTGTGCGATCGCACCGGCCTCAGCGCCGACGCCCTCTTACAGGCTATCCTGATGTTGGAGATGGACGGTCTCGTTCTGACGGTTCCGGGGGGGTATCAGCGCGCCTGACAAGGGGCCGTTATTGCGAGCAGATTGAGTGATGGTCATCGCTTCGGTCTGTTCACCCGCCAGAGCAAACGCCATAATGCGAGGCCAACTCCTGGCAGGTCGAGTCATGAACGAATTCCGAAATCCAACAAGCGACTACCCACCGGGCTGGTGGCATGTGCGGGAAAGCGCAGCGGTGATGGACGCCGGGGGCGTGATCGCCTACCCGACCGAAGCGGTCTGGGGCCTGGGCTGCGATCCCTGGGACGGCGCCGCCGTGGACCGGTTGTTGGCGCTGAAGGATCGCCCCCAGTACAAGGGCGTTATCCTGGTGGCGTCCTCTCCCGCGCAGATTGCGTTCCTGCTGGAGCCCCTGGAGCCGGCCCTGCGTGAGCAGGCGCTGTCCCATTGGCCGGGCCCGGTGACCTGCCTCATTCCGGATCTCCTCGACCAGATCCCGGAATGGATCAAGGGCGAACACAGCGCCGTGGCTATCCGCGTCAGCGATCATCCGCTGGTGCGTCGCCTCTGCACGGCGTTCGGCGGCCCGGTGGTCTCCACGTCCTGTAACCCGGCGGGCCGACCGCCAGCGCGCAGCCGCCTGCAGGTGGCCCGCTATTTCGAAGACCGCCTCGACTACATCCTGCCCGGTGCCCTGGGCCGTCAGCGACAGCCCAGTCGTATTATCGACCTGGTGTCCGGCCGCCAGTTGCGTTGAACCGATTCGGAGAAAGCCATGGAACCCAATAGCGCTGAAGTAAAGAAGTACTTACTATCGCTTCAGGAGCGGATATGCGAGACCCTGTCCCGTCTCGACGGGCAAGCCAGTTTCGCAACCGACAGCTGGGACCGGCCGGAAGGCGGTGGTGGTATCAGTCGGGTCATTACCGAAGGCCGGATCTTCGAGAAGGGGGGCGTCAATTTCTCCCACGTCACCGGTGAGCAAATGCCGCCCTCGGCCACGGCCCATCGTCCGGAACTGGCGGGGGCGCCTTGGGAAGCCATGGGCGTATCCCTGGTGATGCATCCCTGCAATCCCTACGTGCCCACCTCCCACGCCAACGTGCGCTTCTTTATCGCCCGACCCGAAGACAAACCCCCGGTTTACTGGTTTGGCGGCGGCTACGACCTGACGCCCTTCTACGGTTTCCGGGACGACTGCGTCCATTGGCACCGCACGGCGCGGGCTGCCTGTGCGCCCTTTGGCGACGAGGTCTACCCGCGCTACAAGCAATGGTGCGACGAGTACTTCCACATCCGCCATCGCCAGGAACCCCGCGGCATCGGTGGCCTGTTCTACGATGACCTGAACAGCGGCGACTTCGACCGGGACTTTGCCTTCATGCAGTCGGTGGGCGACAGCTACCTGACAGCCTACACGCCCATCGTTCAGCGTCGCCAGACCATGGACTATGGCGATCGGGAGCGGAATTTCCAGCTCTATCGCCGCGGACGCTATGTGGAATTCAACCTGGTCTACGATCGCGGTACCCTGTTCGGCCTGCAGTCCGGGGGCCGCACCGAATCGATCCTGATGTCCATGCCGCCCCTGGCCCGCTGGGACTACAATCGCCAGCCCCGGCCGGGCACGCCGGAGTATGAACTGACCGCCTATTTCCTGACCGATCGGGACTGGCTGGCCGAGGAGGACGCCAACGCATGACCCAGGACCTGTACGCCGTGATGGGCAACCCCATCAGTCACAGCAAGTCGCCATTGATTCACAGCCTGTTTGCCACCCAGACCGGGGAGCCGGTGGAGTACACCGCCATCCAGTGCCCGATGGACGGTTTTCAAGGCGCGGTAAACACGTTTTTCGAGCGCGGCGGCAAAGGCCTGAACGTGACGGTGCCATTCAAGGAACAGGCCTGGAAACTGGTGGACGTCCTGAGCCCCGGCGCTGAAGCGGCCGGTGCCGTGAATACCCTGTTTCGGGACAGCGACGGTCGCCTGTGCGGTGAAAACACGGATGGCCTGGGGCTGGTTCGCGATCTGACCGTCAACCAGCGTATCGACCTGAAAGGCGCCCGCATCCTGGTGCTCGGGGCCGGCGGCGCCGTGCGCGGCATCATGGCGCCGCTGTTGAGAGAGCGACCCGCCGAGGTGGTTATTGCCAATCGTACGGTGGCCAAGGCGGAAGCCCTGGCGGACTTGTTTGCCGGCGATGTGCCGGTGACAGGCTGCGGTTTCACCGATCCGAAAGACGCGTTCGATTTGATCATCAACGGCACCAGCGCCAGCTTGCAGGGCGATCTGCCGCCTCTGGACCGCCGCGTGGTGGGTCCGAAAACCATCACCTACGACATGATGTACGGTCCCGATCTGACGCCATTCAACCAATGGGCGCGGGATCACGGCGCACCACGCGTTATCGACGGCCTGGGCATGCTGGTGGAGCAGGCGGCGGAAGCGTTTGCGTGCTGGCGTGGCGTGCGGCCGGAGACCTCGCCGGTGATGGCCGCATTGCGGGACCGCGTGGGTTAGTCGGCTTTAACACCCTCCCTTAACGCTTGGTTACAGGATTGGGGCCGCCAAGTAGGCTATTCTCAGGATTGTGCGAATTGGGGCGAGTTGATTGGAACGATCGACGCCCGCGTATTCCTGAACCAGATAAGGCAATCCATGGATATCCTGACCCTCGTCGGACTGATCGCCGGTGTCGCGATCGTGACCGTGGCGATGCTCGCCGATGCGACCATCAACACCTTCCTCAATATCCCCGGCCTGATGATCGTCGTGGGCGGCACCTTTGCCGTCACCCTGATCAAGTTTCGCCTGCGGTCCGTCGCCAGCTCCTTCCGGCTGGCGCTCAGCACGGTCTTCCGCGAGACCTCGGACCGCCCCATTGAGCTGATCCGCAACGTGTCCGAGCTGGCACGGGTCGTGCGCAAGGAAGGCATCCTGGGTCTGGAATCCCATGAAACCGGCAACGACTTTCTCGCCAAGGCCATCAACCTCTGCGTCGATGGCCACCCCCCGGAACTGATCGAGGAAGCCCTGCTGGAAGACATGCAGCAGCGTATGGAACGCTACGACGTGGCGGAACGTATCTTCCGCGGGATTGGCGACGCGGCCCCGGCCATCGGGATGCTGGGCACCCTGGTGGGCCTGGTGCAAATGCTCAACACCCTCGACGATCCCTCCTCCATCGGGCCGGCAATGGCCATTGCCCTGCTCACCACCCTGTACGGCGCCTTCATCGCCCAGTTGATCGCCCTGCCCCTGGCGGACAAGATCCAGCTCAAGGCCGAAGACGAACAGCGCAACATGGCGCTGATCGTCACCAGCATCCAGAACATCATGAAAGGCCAGAACCCGCGGGTCATCACCGAATTGCTGTCGGCCTACATCACTCCGGAGCAGCAACAGGTCCTGGCGCGGGAACGGGAGGCCTGATCCATGCCGGCATCCCGACTGCCGCGTCAACGCCGGAAGAAACAGGCCGCAGGCGCCCCCAACTGGATCGTCACGTTTGCGGACCTGGCGACCCTGCTGCTGACCTTCTTTATCCTGCTGCTGTCGTATTCCACCATGGACGTGGCCAAGTACAAGGCGATGGCGGGCTCCCTGGCGGGCGCCTTTGGCAGCAGCGTGATCCAGGACGATGCGGTTGGCGGCAGCCCGCTGACCCTGATCGAAAGCGATACCGTCCCTCCAGCGCCCGCCCAGCAACCGGCCGTGATTCCGCCGGACCAGCCCCAGCTGATCGATGACAGTCCCAAGTCCACGGCCGATGTCACCGAAATACCGGAAGGCGTGACCGAACTGGCCAGCCGCTTGATCCGGGAGCTGGAAAGCGAAGTGGCCGAGGGCGCGCTGAACGTGAAGTACGACACCGAGAAGGTGGTCATCCGCTTTGCCGAGGACGCCACGTTCCAATCCGGCAGTGCCGAGCTGAAACCGGATATGGAACCGATCCTGGCGCGGGTGGTGGATGTGCTGGCGGAATGCCAGGGCGATGTGGTGGTGGCAGGCTATACTGATGATCGGCCGATAGTAAGTACCCGCTATCGATCCAACTGGGACCTGTCGGCGGCACGGGCGGTGTCGGTGGTCCATGAACTGGTGATGAACCGCAAGGTGCCGGCCAAACGGGTCGTCGCCGCCGGCCGGGCCGAGACCAATCCGCTGGTGCCCAACAATTCACCCGAGAACCGGGCCAAGAACCGCCGGGTGGAAATCAGCATTCGCGACCCGCAGTGCACGGCCAGGGCGAACACGGCGGACTTACCGGTGGAGATCAATCCCTGATTTCAACGTAAACCAAGCCTTCAATCCCGTGCCGGAACAGCGAATGGATACCCTTGCCTGCGCTGCATTAGACGGCCGTCCCTGGCCGGCTGATGCGACCGGGACGTCCTTGTCCCTCCTCCGGCAAGTGTATCCATTCGCTGTCCTTAAACGTTGGGTGTTACCGCAATCTACAGATGCTCTTATGACGCCACGCCAGAACCTCATGCGCTATTCATATAACGTTTAAGCGCCAACCCCGTTATACTGTCGCCCCTCCAGGGGCACACGCCGGCCTCCTGTGGGTGTCGGAAAAATACTAAAGCATTGATGAGGGTAGCTATGAGTGGACCGGATAAGCCGAAGGTCATTGGGGAAGAATGGAGTGATGAGCGGGTCAAGAGCTTCCTGTTCATAACCCCGTATGACACTGCCCTGAACCCGGACTACCAGGTGCTCATCAAGGCCTACCAGGCCATGCGGGCCGGGGATTTCGAGCGGTTCCTGGGCTTCTTCACCGAAGCCGGCCGCGACCTGAATGCAAAGAGCGAAAGCGGCCAGACCATCCTCGACCACATCAGCGAGCATCGTCGCAGCGTCGAGTACGTGGCATCGCTCAAGAAGTTCGGGGCCAAAGGCGCAGCCGAAGTCTGATCCTACGGATGGCTGACATGGGTGGGCTTAGACGCCCACCTTCTGATCCTCTTCCCTAATCGGTCAGCCCGAACAACGAGCCATAACGCAGGCCGATATAGGCGTGCTCGCGCATGAGCATCTCCGCCCGGGCGCCCTCGCCCTCCCGCAACGCCTGAAAGACCAGCCAATGCTGCTGGTGCGCCATGAAGAGCTTGCGGTATTCCCCATCCAGGCAGCGTTTATCGATGATGATGGATTCCGCTGAGGCAAACGGCAGGTGGTCATTACGGCGGATGGCATCGGCGATCACCCGGGTGCCGGTGGCTTCGATGATGGTGCGGTGAAAATCACCATTGAGCCGGCTCCAGTCGGTAATGTCCGCGTCTTCCAGATACCCTTTGCTGAACAGCCGGTCGCCTTCGGCCAGGTAGCGTTCAAGTTGCTCGCGAACCGGATCCGTCAGTCCCGCCTCGGCCAGTCGGCGTGCCGCCAGTCCTTCCAGGACCCCGCGCACCTCCACCGCAACCTGGACGTCCCGCTCGGAGAACTCCCGCACCACAAAGCCGCGCTTACCGGTACGCTCCAGCAGACCTTCCTGCTCCAGTGTCCGAAAGGCCAGGCGCACCGGCGTGCGTGACACGCCGAGGTCTTCCGCCACGCGCACTTCACCGATCCGTTCACCCTGATGGTATGCGCCTTCGCTGATCATCTTGCGCAGCTGGGTGACCACGCTCCTGTTTTCACTTGCCACAGACTACCTGCCTCATGCGTTGCTGTTGTGTTGTGCGGCATTGCTTTTCCGCTGGATTCAGGGGCTTCCCTGAAACAACCGTTTTGGATCCAGAAACGTCGCCATTATGACGACAAACGGTCGTAATCCCTAATCAGTCCCGAGTCACCTCCTGTCTCGCCCGGCCCATCTCCGTGGACTATGTCATCCGGAATTATTGGATCCAAAAAATTGGTTTTTGTTTGACATTGACCTCTAAAACTTATTTATTGGATCCATAACCTGAAGTACCCACACAATGACAACACTGAACTGAGGGTTTGATATGTATCCCAAGAACACCTGGTACGTCGCCTGTACCCCTGATGAAATCGATGGTCTGCCCCTGGGCCGTCGTGTCTGTAATGAATCCATTGTGTTCTTCCGTGGCGAGAACGACCGGGTCGCCGCCGTAGAAGACTTCTGTCCCCACCGCGGAGCGCCGCTGTCGTTGGGTTTTGTCCGCGATGGCCAATTGGTCTGCGGCTACCATGGCCTGGAAATGGGCTGCGATGGCAAATGCTCCAGCATGCCGGGACAGCGGGTGCACGGCTTTCCCGCCATTCGTACCTACCCGGTGGTGGAGCGTCACGGCTTCATCTGGGTGTGGCCGGGCGAGGCCGACAAGGCGGATACGGCGGACATTCCCCACCTGCACTGGGCCGAGAGCGACGACTGGGCCTACGGCGGCGGTCTTTACCATATCCAGTGCGACTACCGGCTGATGATCGACAACCTGATGGACCTGACCCACGAAACCTACGTGCACGCCTCCAGCATTGGCCAGAAGGAAATCGATGAAGCGGCTCCGGAGACCAAGGTCAACGGGCAGGAAGTCACCACCAGCCGGCACATGTACGACATTCCGGCGCCGCCGTTCTGGCAGAACGCGCTGCGCGGTAATGACCTGGATCCGGATGTGCCGGTGGATCGCTGGCAGATCTGCCGGTTCACGCCACCCAGCCATGTCATGATCGAAGTCGGCGTGGCCCACGCCGGCAAAGGCGGTTACGACGCAGCGCCGGAAGACAAGGCCGCCAGCATCGTGGTGGATTTCATCACTCCGGAAACCGACACCTCCATCTGGTACTTCTGGGGTATGGCCCGCAACTTCAAACCGCAAGACGAGGCGCTCACCGAGAGCATTCGCGAAGGCCAGGGCAAGATCTTTTCCGAGGACCTGGAGGTGCTCGAACGCCAGCAACTCAATCTGCTCCAGCATCCACAGCGCAAGCTGCTCAAGCTCAACATCGACGCCGGTGGCGTCCAGGCCCGCAAGATCATTGATCGGCTGATTGATCAGGAGCGTGCTGCCGAGAACTCCACGGAAACCGCCCGGGCCGTCTGAGACGGACGACCGTTTTACCGACGCGCGGTCGTCCGGACCGCCAGGGGGAAATCATGATTGATGTTGTTGTTATTTCCGTCCGTCAGGAGGCGACCGATATCCGCAGCTTTGAGCTGGCCCGGGCGGATGGCGCCGAGCTGCCGCCGTTCGAAGCCGGCGCCCATATCGATGTGCATTTGCCGGATGGGCTGATCCGCCAGTATTCACTGTGCAATCCCGGCGCGGTCTCGGGCTACTACCAGATCGGCGTGCTGCTTGAACCCGGATCGCGGGGCGGCTCCCGAGCCATGCACGCACTGCAGGTGGGCGACCGGCTGCAAATCAGTGAGCCCCGCAACCTGTTTGCATTGGCGCCCGAGGGGCGTCGAAGCCTGCTGTTTGCCGGCGGCATCGGCATTACGCCGATCCTTGCCATGGCTGAGGCGTTGGCGCAATCCGGCCGGGCGTTCGAATGTCATTACAGCGTTCGGTCACCGGACCGGACCGCATTCCGGGAGCGGTTACGGCAACCGGTGCTGGACGGCCGGGTGCATGTGTACAGGGACGAAGGCGGCGATGCCCGACTGGATGCTGAGAGCGTCCTGGCGTCGCCGGCCTCGGATACCCACCTTTATGTCTGCGGGCCGCCGGGCTACATCGACTATGTCCTCGGTATGGCCAGAACACTGGGTTGGCCCGACGCCAACCTGCACCGGGAATACTTCAGTGCCGGCGACGATCCGGCCCACAAGGCGGACGATGGCCGCTTTGACGTGAAGATCGCCAGCACCGGACAGGTCATCGCCATACCGGCCGACCAGACCGTCGCCGAAGCCCTGGAGCGTGAGGGCATCGATATTCCCCTGTCCTGTGAACAGGGTATCTGCGGTACTTGCCTGACCCGGGTTCTGGACGGCGTACCCGATCACCGGGACCTGTTCCTCAGCGAAGCCGAGCAGGCGGCCAATGATCAGTTTACCCCTTGCTGCTCAAGGTCGTTGAGCAAACAGCTGGTCATCGATCTGTAGGCCAGGCGCCAACCGCAGGAAAAGAGTGAATGCCCCCCGCCCGGAAGGCGAGGGGCAAACCGATGGGATCGGCTTATTCGACCTGCACTTCAATGGAGCGGGGTTGAGCCGGCTCCACTTTCTTCAGGGTCAGGGACAGCACACCATCCTTGAAGTTGGCGTTGATCTCGTTTTCCGAGACGTTGTCCGGCAGGGTGAAGCGGCGCATGAACGAGCCGTAGACCCGCTCGACCCGGTGGGTCTTGCCTTCGCCGGACTCTTCCTTCTTCTGGCGCTCACCCTGCAGGGTCAACACGCCGTCGTGCACGGTGACTTTCACGTCTTCTTTCTTGATGCCCGGCAGTTCCGCGTGGATTTCGAAGGCCTCGGGCGTTTCGTGGATATCCACGGCCGGGGCCCAGTCGCTGCGGCGGAACAGGTCGCGGTTTTCGCGATCGCCCTGGGTGCTCGGGAGTCCGAAATGACGGTTGTAGCGATCCAGCAAATCCTCGAATTCGCTGATGGGGTTCCAACGTGTGAGATTGCTCATGAGAGTTTCCTCCAAACGAACCTGAGATCATGTTTGAGTGCCCCCTGATTCGATCAGGAGGCAACGACTTCAGACCCGTTCAAGGAAGATCCCGACACAGTGGCGCCAACTGGCTGGGCTTTCCTGAACTGGTTATTTCCGTATCTAAGAGCGCTTCGACGGATTTCAAGGGCTCATTTTTTGATCTGGATCAGCAAAATCGCCAGGTCTACTGACCGGCCTCCGCCCGGTATTCGTCCTTGAGCTTCACGTAGTTGGCTGCGGTGTACTTGAAGAATCCGCGTTCCTTGTCGCTCAACGGGCGCGCCTGCTTGCAGGGGCTGCCCACATACAGGTGACCGGATTCCAGCGTCTTGCCCGGCGGCACCAGGCAGCCGGCGGCGACGATCACCTCGTCCTCCACCACGGCGCCGTCCATGATGATCGACCCCATGCCCACCAGCACCCGGCTGCCGACGGTGCAGCCATGCAGCAGTGCCTTGTGGCCGATGGTGACGTCGTCGCCGATGGTCAGCGGGTAGCCGCCCGGGTTGTAGTCGCTGGCGTGGGTGATGTGCAGGACCGAGCCGTCCTGGACGCTGCAGCGGGCGCCGATGCGGATCCGATGCATGTCACCACGGATGACCGTCAGCGGCCAGACGGAACAGTCGTCTCCCAGTTCCACGTCACCGATCACCTGGGCACTGGGATCGATCCACACCCGTTCGCCGGTTTTTGGGCTAAACCCCTTGTGAGAACGTACTTGAGCCATTACATAAGTCCTATACAGATCCGCGTGCGGGCGGCATTGGCGTATGATGAGTCATACAGTAGAGCACCGGTCCCGTGCCTGTCACGGACCACCACCGCCCGCAACAGCCCGTCATTGATCCGGTATCAGTGACTTTAATTCGGCGAGTAAGGAGCCCCATGAACAATCCGCTGCTGAGTGACGACCTGCTTCCCCGCTTCGACCATGTCCGGGTGGAGCACATGGAACCGGCGATCGACCAGATCCTGAGCGACAATCGCATGCAGATCCAGGAACTGGCTGCCCAGTCCGAACCGACCTGGGAAACCCTGTTCCAGCCGATGCAGGCGCTGGACGATCGGCTGAACAACGCCTGGTCGGTGATCTCCCACCTCAACGGGGTGATGAACAGCGACGAGCTGCGCGATGTCTACAAGCGCTGCCTGGAAAAGCTGACCGAGTACGGCACCGAGCTGAGCCAGAACACCGAACTGTGCAACGCCTACAAACGGCTGGCGGATAGTCCTGCGTTCCAGGAACTGGACGAAGCCCAGCAGAAGGCCATCAACAACACCCTGCGGGATTTTCACCTGGGCGGCGTCGACCTGCCCGAGGACCAGAAAAAGCAGTTTGCCGACCTGTCCCGGGAACTGGCCGAACTGACCAACCGCTTCAGCGACAACGTGCTGGACGCCACCCAGCACTGGTTCAAGCACATCACCGATGAAGCCGAACTGGCCGGCCTGCCCCAGAGCGCACTGGACGGTGCCCGCCAGGCGGCCCAGCAGCGGGACCTGGATGGCTTCGTGATCACCCTGGATTTCCCCAGCTTCTTCCCGGTCATGACTTATGGCGACAATCGTGAGCTGCGCCGCGAGGTGTACGAGGCCTTCGTCACCCGCGCCTCCGATGTGGGTCCGGATGGTGGCCACTGGGACAACACCCCGGTGATGGCGGAAATCCTCAAGCGCCGGCACCAGCAGTCCCAATTGCTGGGCTTCGACAACTACGCCGAACGTTCCCTGGCCACCAAGATGGCCCGCAGCGTCGATGAGGTGATGCACTTCCTGCAGGAACTGGCTGCCAAGTCGCGTCCGGTCGCGGTGCAGGAATTCGACGACCTCAAGGCCTTCGCGAAAGACGAGTTTGGCGTGGACGAGCTGGAAGCCTGGGACATCGGCTACTACAGCGAGAAGATGCGTCAGGCGCGCTACGACATTTCCCCGGAAACCCTGCGCCCCTGGTTCCCGGCGGAGACGGTGGTTAACGGCCTGTTCCGCGTCGCCGAACGCCTGTTCGATCTGACCATCGAACCGGACACCAGCGTCGAGACCTGGCACAAGGATGTCACCGCCTACCGCATCCGCCGCGGCGACGAGACCATCGCCTGGTTCTACCTCGACATGTACGCCCGCAAGGGCAAGCGTGGCGGCGCCTGGATGGCCGACTGCCGGGTCCGCTGGCGCAATCTGCGGGGCAGCCTGCAGTTGCCGGTCGCGTTCCTGACCTGCAACTTCACGCCGCCGGTGGGCGACAAGCCGGCACTGCTGACCCACGACGAGGTCACCACCCTGTTCCACGAATTCGGTCACGGTCTGCACCACATGCTGACGCAGGTGGAAGTGGCGGATGTGTCCGGCATCAACGGCGTGGCCTGGGATGCCGTCGAGCTGCCCAGCCAGTTCCTGGAGAACTGGTGCTGGAACCCGGAATCCCTGGGTCTGATCGCCAAGCACCACGAAACCGGCGAACCGCTGCCCCAGGACCTGCTCGACAAGCTGCTGGCCGCGAAGAACTTCCAGTCCGGCATGCAGATGGTGCGTCAGCTGGAATTCTCGCTGTTCGATTTCCGCCTGCACTCCGAGTTCACGCCGGAAACGCCGGTGAACCCGCTCGACATGTACCGTCAGGTGCGCTCAGAAATCGCCGTTACCGAGACGCCCGAGTTCAACCGCTTCCCCAACAGCTTCTCGCACATCTTCGCGGGCGGCTACGCGGCCGGTTACTACAGCTATAAGTGGGCGGAAGTGCTGGCGGCAGACGCTTTCTCGCTGTTCGAGGAGAACGGCATCTTCGATCCTGAGACCGGCCACGCGTTCCTGCACAACATCCTGGAACGGGGCGGTTCCCGCGAGCCGATGGAACTGTTCAAGGCCTTCCGCGGGCGCGAGCCGGAAGTGGACGCCCTGCTGCGGCAAACCGGCATCACCGACGACGCGGCCTGATCGATTGATGGCGGGGCCCGAGTGCCCCGCCGAACACAACCCCTGGAGAGCCGATGGCGACCCCCAAACGATTCATCGCCGGCGCAGTTTGTCCCCGCTGCGGCGAGATGGACAAGCTCATGATGCAACAGACCGAGGAAGGCCAATTCCGCGAATGCGTGGCCTGCGGTTTTGAAGACGCCCAGACCCCGGACGGCCAGCCCCTCGGCGAGCTGGAAACCCGCGTGAACAAACGCCGCAATGAGGACGACCACACCGTGAAACAGGTGGTGTTTTTCAAGGCGGCGGCGGATGAAGACGGCGAGGATTGAGCCCAACGCCGGAGGAGCTTGAGCATTGATCTTCAATGTAGCCGACGCTTCAGCTTCGGAGCCGACCAGCGGTCGGCCGGAGATCTTCCTACGGTTTTGATAGATCTCAATTCCATGTAGGTTGGGCTGACGCAGGAAGCCCAACAGACCGGGTTTGCGGCCGAGCCCACTCAATCTCATGGCCGCCGAGCCGGCTTTCGAGAGCCCATGCTTGAGGTGTGTCCGCTTATTGTTGGGCTTCCTGCGTCAGCCCAACCTACGGCTCTCTCCCCCGGCCCCTCTCCCGCAAGGGGCGAGGGGAGCTCATGGATGTAGTTCGAGTTGAAGGCCTCATGAACCTCTCTCCCCTGGAGGGAGAGAGGTTTGGAGAGAGGGGGACGAGGCGATAGCCTCGCCGCATCTGTGCCATCAGAAGTAAAAAGGCCCAACCAATCGGTTGGGCCTTTTTCGTTCGCCGTTGCGGTACGTATTACAGCACCATCGCCGCAATCCAGCCAAACACCAACAGCGGCAGGTTGTAGTGCAGGAACGTCGGCACCACCGTGTCCCAGATGTGGTTGTGCTGACCGTCCGCGTTCAGGCCGGCGGTGGGCCCGAGGGTCGAGTCCGAAGCGGGCGACCCCGCATCCCCCAGTGCCCCGGCCGTGCCCACCAGCGCCACGATGGCCAGCGGGCTGAAGCCCAGCTGCACCGCCAGCGGCACGTAGATCGCCGCAATGATGGGAATGGTGGAGAACGACGAGCCGATGCCCATGGTGATCAGCAAACCCACCACCAGCATCAGTAGCGCCGCCAGCGCCTGGTTGTCGCCGATGGCACCGACCGAGCTTTCCACCAGCGTCTTGATGTCGCCGGTCTCGCGCATGACTTCCGCGAAGCCGGAGGCCGCGATCATGATGAAGCCGATCATCGCCAGCATCTTCATGCCTTCGGTGAACAGGTCGTCGGCTTCCTTCCACTTCACCACGCCGGACAGGTTGAACAGCACGAAGCCCGCCAATGCCCCGAGGATCATGGAGTCCAGCGTCAGCTGCACCACGAACGCCACCAGGATCGCCACCAGCGCCATGATCAGCGTCCACTTGTTGTAGGCGATGTCCACCCGCTCGGCGCGCTCGATCGGCGCGAGGTCGTAGGTGCGGTCCTTGCGGTAGCTGAAGAACACCGCCACCAGCAGACCGATCAGCATGCCCAGTGCCGGCAGTGCCATGGCGTGCATGACGTTGAGACCGTCCACGGCCACGCCGTTGGTTTCCACCTTGGCCAGCAGGATTTCGTGCAGGTAGATGCTGCCGAAGCCGATCGGCAGGAACATGTACGGCGTGATCAACCCGAAGGTCAGCACGCAGGCCACCAGCCGGCGATCCAGCTTCAGCTTGGCCATGACGTACAGCAGCGGCGGCACCACCAGCGGGATGAAGGCAATGTGGATCGGCAGGATGTTCTGGGAGGAAATGGCAATCGCCAGCAGCAGGCCGATCATCACGAACTTGATGGCCCGGCCGCCGCCGTTGCCCGCCGATTCCTGACGACCGACCATGGCCAGCGCCTTGTCCGCCAGGGCATGGGCCAGGCCGGATTTGCCGATAGCAACGGCGAACGCCCCCAAGGTGGCGTAGGACAGAGCCACGGTGGCTCCGCCGCCGAGACCGTTGTTGAAGGCGGCAATGGTGGCATCGAGGGACAATCCGCTGATCAGGCCACCGGCAACGGCACCGATAATCAGGGCAACAACGACGTGGATCCGGCACAGGCTCAGGACGAGCATGATACCGACGGCGGCGACAACAGCATTCATGGCGCTTTTCCTTGGGGGAGGTTCAGAAAAGCGCGCTAATGTGCAGGAAACGACCAGCGGAGTCAAAGCGGATTACCGAAGTCGCCCACGCCATCGGTAAAGGCGTTATCCGACGAAGCTGAAGCGCGGAACGGTTTCTCCGGCGACCTCGACGTTCTCGCGGAACATGCTCAGCGGGCGGACCCAGAGGCTGTGGTCCCCGTACAGGCAACGGTAAACCACCAGTTCTTCCTCGGTTTCGCTGTGGCGGGCCACGCCGATGACCTCGTAGTCCTTGCCCTTGTAGTGCCGGTAGCGGCCGGGTTTGAGGGGATGTGTCATGGTGTCTGCTCAGGCGTGCATGTAACGTTTATTCTACCCGGAAACGGTGCCGGACACCGCTTCCGGGTGAGGGTATCAGGAGTGCAGCTTGTAACGCCCCGGCCCAAGGAAAACCACGCCCAGTGCAATAAACAGGTAGAAACCCTGCAGTTCCAGCGCCCAGCCGCCACTCTGGCTCAGAGTCAGCAACTGCCCCATGTGCACCAGTGCGAAGGCGACGATCATGTTCACGACGATGATCATCGCGCCGATGCGGGTGTGGTAGCCCAGGATGACCATCAGCGGCGCCAGGATTTCACCGATATAGACCCCGTAGGCCAGGACCGTCGGCAGCCCATGGCTGGCCAGCTGCGACTCCACGAAACCCACCCCGTGAAACAGTTTGGCAATCCCGTGAAACAGGATAAGGCCGCCCAGGGTGAGGCGCACAATCAGTTTGCCCAGATCCGCATTTTCCAACATCAATCGGTCCTTTCGTGAGTTAAAGCAGCAGCTTAGCGCGTTGGCCCGCCACGTCAATGTGTCGTTGGTCGGGCTTCCGGAATCCGCACGACCTGATCGTGCAGCCGTGCCAGCCGATTCAGCAACCGGTTCTGTGCGGAAACCGGCACCTGGTTCTGTTCCATGGCGAGAATCAGGTCTTCCACCAGGGCGTTGAAATCCGTCTCGTCGATCCCGAGTCCGGCGTGGGCTTCGGTCATGCTGCGGCCGTTGTAGGTACACGGGCCGTTGGCGAGGTGGCAGATCTGGTCGGTCAGGTTGCGGTGCAGACTGGCGATATCGACGCCTCTGAAGGTTTCCGCAATCCGGTCGTCCTCCACGACGATATACAGCATGTCCTTCACGAACCGGGCGATCCCGTGGCGTTCGCCCAGGTCGTTGTACAGCGTGTCCTGGCTTGCGGGCGGTGCGCTTTGGCAGCCGGCCAGCATGGTCAGCAATCCAACGATGAGAAACGTCTTGCGAGCGGACAAACGGCGTAACATCAGAAACTCCCCTGCAGCGACAGGTAGGCACCCTGCTGGTCATCCAGCCCGGCGATGCTGCCCAGGTTGACCCAGGCGGCGGTGACCGCCAGATGCCTCTCGGGCACCCAGGCAACGAACAGGTCGTACCCGTCCTCTTCCCGGGCAAAGCCCAGGTTGTCGGGCTTCTGCCGATATTCAGTACCAACCAGCCATTGCCGATCGATGAAGACACCGGCGCTACCCTCCAGCACCGCGTCGTAGCTGTCGTTTTTGTCGCCGCCAAACCCCAGCAGTCCGCCCTGGTTGGCTTTGGTGCCGCGAACCACGCCATTGACCAGCACGTTGCGGCCGAACAGGCCCGCCAGGAACACTTTGGTGCCGGCCAGGTAAACGTCCGTGCCCCTGACGTCACGGGCGCCCACCGCATCGGGCACCGTGAAGGTCCGGTTGTGCTTGTACTGGACGCCCAACGACCACTGGCCGTAGGGCGAATAGAGGACATCGCCGGTCAGGCGCAGCTTGGCCCCCAGGATGTCCTGCTGCAGATCGTCCTGATTGAGGGCAGCGCCAAGGGTGTCCAGGTCCAGGGTCTGGCGGGCGGCGCTGATTTCAATACGGTTGTGCCAGTTCAGGGCACCGGCCACCACGTCCACGGTGTAGTCGTCGAGGGGCGCATGGGACAGGGCCACGGAGCCGCCCCACTCCCGGTCGCTGGCGTAGCCGGTGAGCACGGCCATAGGCACCAGGCCACCGCCAGCCGCGCCTTCGATGGTGGTGACGCCCCCGGTGGCCCAGAGCCGGCTGCCAGGCTCGGCCACGGCTGGCGGAGCGGATGCCAGGGCGACGAGCAGCCAGGGCAGGAATCGGGTGAAAGGCACATCAGGCTCCTTGCGCTATGGATCGATCGTGGAGGTGTCGGCGGCGAGTGCGCGGGCCTGCTCGGCGCGGTCCCGATGCCATGCCGCCAGTTGAGACGGACGCATCGGCCTGCCCAGCAGGTAGCCCTGACCCAGGTCGCAGCCCCAGGCCTGCAACAGCCGCCAGCTGAGTTCGTTCTCGATGCCCTCGGCCACGACGCCCAGCCCCAGGCTGTGGGCCATGTCGATGGTGGAGCGCACAATCAGCTGGTCCTGTTGGGTGGAATCCAGGCTGAGAACGAACGACTTGTCGATTTTCAGCTCGTGAACCGGCAGCTGACGCATCTGGGCCAGCGAACTGTAGCCGGTACCGAAGTCGTCCACCGACAGCTTGGCGCCCAGGTCCCGCAGCCGGTTGAGGGTGCGCAGCGCCGTCTGGGTATCCGCCATGGCCACGCTCTCGGTGATCTCGAAGGTCAGCCTGTTCAGGGGCAGCGCGCCGTCGGCAAACACGGTGGAGATCAGGTTGGGCAGACTGTGATTGAGGAGGTCCAGCGCCGACAGATTGATGGCTACACCCAGGTCTGACAGCCCGGCGCCTGCCCAGTCATGGCTATCCCGGGCCACGCGCCGGAGGATATAGTCGGTCAGTTCATGGATCTGACCGGACCGCTCTGCCAGCCCGATGAACTCGTCGGGACTGATCGGCCCCAACGCCGGATGGGCCCAGCGCACCAGCGCTTCCACCTGCACCGGGTGAGCGGTGTCGAAGCGCACCTTGGGCTGGTACAGCATCTCCAGCTGGTCGTCTGCCAGGGCCTTTTGCAGGTCACGGATGATCTGCAGCTCGCGCAAATGATGCTCGTCGCCGCCCTCAAGATAGAACGCGGTGCGGGTGTCGTCGTGGCGGGCCCGCTCCAGCGTCAGGCTGACCCGGCGGCGGATGTCGTCGAGAGAGCGGGCATCCTGCGGCAGCTGCAGAACGGCCGCCGACAGCTCCACCGTGACTGGCGTGTCCCGGATCACCACCGGTTCTTCAGCCGCGGCCCGCAGTCGGCCCAACACCGCATGGAAATGGCTTTCGTCCAGCCCGGGGATGACGGTCATGAATTCGTTGCCGCCTGTCCGCGCCAACAGGCAGTGTGCATCGAGCACGCCGCGCATGCGCAGGGCAGCGGCGATAAGGATCTGGTCGCCCAGGTCGTAGCCCAGGGTTTCACTCAGTTCCTTGAGACCATTGATACTGAGGCTCAACAGGAAAGCGGGCTGCTGCTGCGTCAGCATCGGCCGCAACACCTGTTGCATCGCCTTGCGGTTGGGCAGACCGGTCAGGCTGTCGTGGTTGGCGTCGTGGCGGATCCGGTGTTCCCGCCGGCGGATCCGATGGGCCATGTCGCCCAGCGCGTTCTGCAATTGGCCCAGCTCGTCCTGCCCGGACAAACCCGGAGACGGCGTCGCGGGATCGCTGCCCAGGTCACTGGCGAAGCGCGCCAGCAGCAAGACCGGGCGGCCCAGGGCGCGGGCCAGGCCAAACGCCAGCAAGCCGGCAATGGCGAGGCAGGCGAGCACGATCAGACCCAGCTCCAGCGCCAGCTTGTAATAGTGGGCCAGCGCGGTTTGCCGATCGAGCAGCAACAACGCGTTGACCGGCGCTTCCTCGCCATTGCGGGACAGCGACGCCACGCGGGTGAAATAGCGATGATCGCCGGTCATCTTGCTGCGGGACGCCAGGGCCCCCTGCCCAACGACATCGTCGATGGCGTCGTCCGACAGACTGCGGCCGTAATAGGCGGTCTCGGGTGCCACAGCGGTAAACACCACGTCCACGCCGGTCAGCTCGCTGATCATCCGGGCGAAAGCGTCGTCCAGGTTGAACCCCATCACCAGCCAGGCCCGTAATCCGGGCGCCTGCACCGGCACCAGCAAAGCCTGGAATGCCTGCCCCTGCCAGGTCAGCAGGCCGGTGGCCGCGCCCTGGCGTTCCGCCCGCTGGAGCAGGTCGTTGAAGGGCAGCTGGGTGCCGTTGGGCAATCCCTGAAGGTTGGCCAGCAGGCGGCCGTTGCGGTCGGCCAGCATGGCTATGTCCGCCTTGAAGCGCTGGCTCTGGTTTTCCAGGGCGCTGGTGATGGTGGGTTCGTCCTTAGAGGCGACGGCCGAGCGGAAGCCGAAGTCGTCCACCAGCACGCTCAGCGTGTCGATCAGCAGCTGAGTGCGGCGGGCCAGGAGTTCGCGCATGACATCGCTGGCCACGTCGAGACGTTCCCGCGCGCGGTATTCCTCATCCTGGAAGGTGGACAGCATGAAGATGGCCGCGATGGTCACGCTGGTCACCAGGGCCAGTGCGAGCATGGCAATCAGAAGGCGACCGCGGAATCCGGGGAGTCTCGGGCGCAGGGTCACAGGTTATCGAACCGCCGTTGCAGATCAGCGAAGGGGTCGGCCTCGACCTTTTTCGGGGTGAGGTCGAGGGAAATCGCACGGGGCTCTCCTTCGGAAGCGGGAATCGTCAGCGTCACCGGCTGGCTGTTGTCGCGCAGGCGTTCGTGCCAGACCTTGACCGTGACCGGTGCTGCGGTGGAAGGCTCTATCCGGGCGACGCCATCGGGCCCGGTCGTGACCGTCTGCGCGGCATCGGTGACGTAGATAAACGCCTGCATGTTGTCGTGGATGTTGCAGCCCAGTTCCACCACGCCGGCGGTATCGAACGTGACCGGTGCCTCGGGCCGCTTGGCGTACAGCTCAATGTTGAACGTCTTGGCCGGGGAGAAGGAATAGACGTGATGCTGGGTGTTGTCGTGATTGGGAAACTCCACCATCGACCCGGCCGGGATAACCAGCAGGTGCGGTTCGAACGTCCGGTTTTCCTGCGCCATGACGGCCGGACTGGCCAGAGGGGGCGCCGGTCCGCTGGCCGGCAGGCTGACCACGGCATGAGGTACCGGATCGCCATTGGCGGCATCGCGAATGGTCAGAGTCAGGGCCTGGCTGTGGCTGCTTAGCGCAAACAACAGTGCCAGTGTGGCCAAAAATGGGCGTAGCAGTCGCATCATGGTTTGTCATTATAGATGATCGCGCAGTACCACGTGGCTGCGGCGATTGTCCACGGTTTCTTGGCGATTCATGACCGTGTTACGTCAATAGTCAGGGCCCGGTTCAGCTCAAGCCAAGGCCCGGGTTCAGGGTGAAGGCAATCTGGTTGCGCGTCAGCAGTTTCTCCCAGTAATCGCGCATCCAGTCCCAGGCGGCATCCTGGGCCTGTTCCACAAAGGGGGTCAGGTTCAGGCGATAGTATTTGGGCGTTCCGGCGATCTGCACCACGGTGATGGCGATGGACTGGTCGAGCTCGTTGGCGAACGGCTCACCGATCAGGTAGTGGGTTACCAGGTTGGCCTGGATGGCTTCCAGGTCCACCAGGCGGCTGGCACGAATGGAGTAGTTGTTCTCGTACATCTCCTCCATCAGCCGGTGACACAGATAGGCCTTGATCAGCAGGCCGTCGAGTCCGTCGTACTGCGCCAGCAGGATGGATGGCCGGGTGAAATAACGGATGGCGGCGTCGACGAACGGTTCGAACAGGGCTTCGTTGCCGGAGTCCCGGGCACAGGTGGTGACGCACTCGATCAGCCGCGGCGCCATCTCGATGTATTCGATCGCAAACTGGAACAGGCAGGTGGCCGGATTCGGTCCCTCGACGGTAATGCTGTCCGGCAGACCGGCGGCACGTTCCGCCATCTGCCCCAGGAAGGTCCCGGAGCGGGCCTCCTGTCGACGTGCCTGGTCGATGATGTGAAGTACTGCGTTGGGTGTCATCACAGGGACTGCTCGTGTAGCTCCAGGATCGGGTCGCAAGACGCCTCCCCACTGCGTGGCAGGCGGGTCTTGACGGCGTCGCCTGCGGTTGTCTGTTAAAAACCAATATCAGTGTAGTTGAGAATCAGACGTATCGCGGCATTGTTAATTTTTTGGACATGATCCAGGTTGTGTCGCTATGGGACGCATATTCGGTGACTCAGTTCCCTGCGAACCAGCGATCCTCTCGCGTGTGGCGTAGGAAGAGCCACCCCATACTGGCGGCGCGGGCCAGCATCAGGCTGGTGATGGCCAGCCACAGGCCGTGGTTGCCCCAACCCTGGCTGAGCCACCACACCGGCAGATAGACCGCCAGCACCGAGAACAGCATGGTGTTCTGCATGTCCCGGGTACGGGTGGCGCCGATGAAGATGCCGTCCAGCAGGTAGCTCCAGACCGCGGCAAACGGCAACAGCCAGATCCACGGCAGGAACTCGCGAGCTGTGCCGGCCACTTCGGGAAGGCTGGTCAGCAGGCTGATGATCCAGCCGCCGGCCACCAGGAACAGCAGCGTGAACAGTCCGGCGCCCCACACCGACCAACGCAGCGCGGTGCGGCAGACCGCGCGAAAGTGCTCCCGGTCGCGTTGGCCGACGGACTCGCCCACCAGGGCCTCGGCGCCGTTGGCGAAGCCATCCAGCCCGTTGGAAATCAGCATCAGGAAGGTGAGCAATACGGCATTGGCGGCCAGAATGGTGTCACCCTGTTGCGCCCCCTGGGCGGTGAAGAACGCCAGCGACAACAGCAGCAGGATGGTGCGCACCATGATATAGCGGTTCACCTTCAGGATGGCCAGGTAGTCCGCCAACCGACCCAGCAGACGGCGGTCGAACACCAGGTCCGCCGGGCGCCGGGTCCACACCAGCCAGAAGCCCAGCCCCGCCGCGGCGTATTCGGCGATCGCGGTGGCGGCGGCCACCCCCCGGCTGTTCCAGCCGAACACCGTGACGAACAGCAGGTCGAGCCCGATGTTGAGCGTGTTGGCCAGGATCAGCATCAGCATGGGGCCGCGCGGGTACTGGGTGCCGATCAGCCAGCCCACCAGCGTGTACTGGCACAGTACCGCCGGCGCACTCCAGATGCGGATTTCGGTATACCCACGGGCGAGTTCCGTCACGTTCTCGCTGGCCCCCATCAGTTGCAGACCGAGGCTCACCAGCGGCGCGCGCAGCAGGATCAGCAGCAGGCCGATGCCGATGGCCAGCAGCAGCGAACGTACCAGCAGCGCGCTCTGGGCAAAGTCGTCGCGCCGGCCGAACGCCTGGGCGGCCAGGCCGGTGGTCCCCATGCGCATGAAGCCGAAGGTCCAGTACAGGATGCTGAACAGGTTGCCGCCCACGGCGACGGCACCCAGGTAGTCCGGCTGGTCCAGGTGGCCGAGCACGGCAGTGTCCACCAGACCCAGCAGGGGAACGGTGATGTTGGTCAGCATCAGGGGCCAGGCCAGATGCCAGAGACGGCGGTCGAGCGGGTTCAGGGTCACGGGCGACTCAGCTTTTCGGAGGCTACTTATTCAAAAATGCACTAAATACGATGTTTTAAGATGTCTAAATTTTAAACAGCTTTTTGAGGGATTCCGGAACCTCTGTCTATACTCCAATCGGGTCTGTCGATTTTGGCAACCCAGGAATCCGTGAAAAGACTTCCTTCCCGGGACAGATGCGCTGGTGCGAAGTCGCACCGGGAAAAGGGACGGGAAGCACGCGCTTCCCGATGGAAGTGTCACGCAGAAAAAGCTGATCGACCCGAGTTGGCAAGGATCTGCCTCACTGTTCTCAGGGCTGGGTCTCACCGTCGCCACAGGGTCGTATCCACGACAAGAATAAGGGGCTTCGTGCGAAGCGCCAGAACTCTGTGGAGACACGGTATGCGCATGACGGCATTACGAGTCGGCACTCTGTTGGCCGGGCTCCCGGTTTGCCAGTCGGTTTTCGCCGACTGGACCGTCAATATGACCCCCGGTGTCACCAGTGTCAGTCGTGACATCTACGGTCTCCACATGACCATTTTCTGGGTCTGCGTGGTGATCGGCATCGTGGTGTTCGGTGTCATGTTCTGGTCGATCTTCGCGCACCGCCGATCCAAGGGCTACAAGCCGGCCAATTTCCACGAGCATACCTGGGTCGAGATTCTCTGGACCATTATTCCCTTCCTGATCCTGGTGGTCATGGCCATCCCGGCTACCGCCACCCTGCTGCGTATGTACGACACGAAAGAGGCGGACATCGACGTCAAGATCACCGGCTACCAGTGGAAATGGCACTACGACTTCCTCAACGAGAAGTTCGGCTACTTCTCCAATCTCGCCACGCCCCAGGAAGAAATCCACAACCTGGCCAACAAGAACGAACATTACCTGCTGCAGGTGGATGAACCGCTGGTGCTGCCGGTGGGCAAGAAGATCCGCTTCCTGGTCACTTCCAGCGACGTGATCCACTCCTGGTGGGTGCCGGCGCTGGGCGTGAAGAAAGATGCCATACCCGGCTACATCAATGAAACCTGGGCAAAAATCGACGAGCCGGGCATCTATCGCGGTCAGTGTACCGAGCTGTGCGGGACGAATCATGGGTTCATGCCGATTGTGGTGAAAGCCGTGCCGGAAGACGAATACCAGGGCTGGGTCCAGGATCAGGTGGCCCAGGCCGAGAAGCTGCGCGAACTGACCAGCAAGGACTGGACGAAGGACGAGCTGATCGCCCGCGGCGAAAAAGCCTACAACACCACCTGCGCCGCCTGTCACCAGCCGGACGGCTCGGGTGCGCCGCCCACCTTCCCGGCGCTCAAGGGCAGCCCGGTTGCTACCGGGCCCATGGAGAAGCATCTGCACACCGTGGTCTTCGGGGTGCAGGGAACGGCGATGCAGGCCTTCGGCAAACAGCTCAGCGAAGTCGATCTGGCGGCGATCATCACCTACGAACGTAATGCCTGGGGCAACAACACTGGCGACATGGTCACGCCCAAACAGGTACTCGACTTCAAGCAGTCACAGCAATAGAACAGACGGCATCCGGCCCGGCCGGGTGCCCCACGATCACAGTGAGGCCAGCGCCGGCTGACGGCGCCAACGGGGGTTCACCATGAGTGCGGTCATCGACACCCACGACACCGAACACGCCCACCACGGGCCCGCCAAGGGCATCCGCCGATGGCTGTTCGCCACCAACCACAAGGACATCGGGACCATGTACCTGGTGTTCAGCTTCACCATGTTCCTGCTGGGTGGGTCGATGGCGATGGTCATCCGCTCGGAGCTGTTCCAGCCCGGGCTTCAGATCGTCGAACCCGAGTTCTTCAACCAGATGACCACCATGCACGGGCTGATCATGGTGTTCGGCGCGGTGATGCCGGCCTTCGTCGGGCTGGCCAACTGGATGATCCCGCTGATGATCGGCGCGCCGGACATGGCCCTGCCGCGGATGAACAACTGGAGCTTCTGGATCCTGCCGGCGGCCTTCGCCCTGCTGGTCTCCACCCTGTTCATGGACGGCGGCGCCCCCAACTTCGGCTGGACCTTCTACGCGCCGTTATCGACCACCTACGGGCCACCGAGCACCACCTTCTTTATCTTCGCCATCCACATGATGGGGATCTCGTCGATCATGGGCGGCATCAACGTCATCGCCACCATCCTCAACCTGCGGGCACCGGGCATGACGCTGATGAAAATGCCCCTGTTCGTGTGGACCTGGCTGATCACCGCCTTCCTGCTGATCGCCGTCATGCCGGTGCTGGCTGGCGTGGTCACCATGATGCTGATGGACATCCACTTCGGCACCAGCTTCTTCAACGCCGGCGGCGGCGGGGATCCGGTGCTGTTCCAGCACGTGTTCTGGTTCTTCGGCCATCCCGAGGTGTACATCATGATCCTGCCGGCGTTCGGCGCCGTGTCCGAGATCATTCCCGCGTTCTCCCGCAAACCGCTGTTCGGCTACGCCTCCATGGTGTACGCGGTGGGCGCCATTGCCCTGCTCTCCTTCGTGGTCTGGGCGCACCACATGTTTACCGTGGGCATGCCGGTGGCCGGGCAGCTGTTCTTCATGTACTGCACCATGCTGATCGCCGTCCCCACCGGGGTGAAAGTGTTCAACTGGGTCGCGACCATGTTCCGCGGCTCACTGACCTTTGAGGCACCGATGCTGTTCGCGGTGGCGTTCATCATCCTGTTCACCATCGGCGGCTTCTCCGGGCTGATGCTGGCCATCGCCCCGGCGGACTTCCAGTACCACGACACCTACTTCGTGGTGGCCCACTTCCATTACGTGCTGGTGCCGGGCGCCATCTTCGGCATCTTCGCCTCGGCCTATTTCTGGCTGCCCAAGTGGACCGGCCACATGTACGACGAGACGCTGGCCAAGACGCATTTCTGGATGTCGTTCATCGGCATGAACATGGCCTTCTTCCCCATGCACTTCCTGGGGCTGGCGGGCATGCCGCGGCGGATTCCCGATTACGCCCTGCAGTTCGCCGACTTCAACATGATCTCCAGCATCGGCGCGTTCCTGTTCGGGGCGACCCAGTTGCTGTTCCTGTACATCGTGGTCAAGTGCGTGCGCGGCGGCGAAAAGGCGCCGGCGAAACCCTGGGATGGCGCCCGGGGCCTGGAGTGGACAGTGCCGTCACCGGCGCCGTTCCATACCTTTGCCACCCCGCCGGAAGTGAAATGAGCCGGCGAGAGTCTGGATTTCTGAAGCGCGGCATTGCCGTCGGAGGCTGCCATGGCAACTGAAAACAGCTATTACGTCCCGGAGCAGAGCAAGTGGCCCATCATCGCCACCATCGGCCTGCTGACCACCCTGGCGGGCACCGGCTCGATCATGGTCAACGCCGACCAGGGCGAGTCCACCACCGCCTCCTGGGTGGTGTTCTTCATCGGTGCGATGATCATGGCCTACATGCTGTTCGGCTGGTTCGGCAACGTCATCCAGGAAAGCCGGGCGGGGCTGTACAGCGCCAAGATGGACCGCTCCTACCGCTGGGGCATGAGCTGGTTCATCTTCTCCGAGGTGATGTTCTTTGCCGCCTTCTTCGGCACCCTGTTCTACGCCCGCCACTTTGCCGTGCCCTGGCTGGGCGGCGAAGGCGACCGCGGCTCCAGCCACATGCTCTGGGAGGGCTTCGAGGCCACCTGGCCGCTGCTGAGCACGCCGGATACCGAGACCTACACCCAGACCAAGGGCATCATCAATCCCTGGCACCTGCCGCTGATCAACACCGTGTTGCTGCTGAGCTCCTCGTTCACCGTGACCATCGCGCACCACGCGCTGAAGAGCGACAACCGCACCCGGGCCAAGATCTGGCTGGCGCTGACCATCATCCTCGGGCTGTGCTTCATCACCTTCCAGGCGGAAGAGTACATCCACGCCTACACCGAACTGGACCTGACCCTGAACTCCGGCATCTACGGCAGCACCTTCTTCATATTGACCGGCTTCCACGGGGCGCACGTCACCCTCGGTGCACTGATGCTGACGATCATGCTGATCCGCATCACCAAGGGGCATTTCTCGCCGGAGAAACATTTCGGATTCGAGGCGGCCAGCTGGTACTGGCACTTCGTGGATGTGGTCTGGCTGGGCCTGTTTATCTTCGTCTACATCCTTTGATGGGCGCGCGGATCAGGGCGTGGGATTCATCGACAGGTCGCCGTGCCACAGGGCCAGGCCGATGATCAGCAGCAACAGGCCACTGAGGGTGACGCGCAGGATGAGGGAATTGAGCACCCGTCGGCTCTTGCTCTCGTCGCGCAACAGGAAGAACAGGCCGCTGAACAGCGACGCAATCACCGCGAACAGGAGAACGACGATCAGGATCTTGAGCATGCCAACAGCTCCCATGGGCCGATTGGATGATGGAGTCACTATAGCAAAGCATGACTGAGCGGGTGCAAAGACGCTGGCAGCCCGATTGGCGTCTGTGGTTGTTGGCCCTGTTATTACTGCCGGTGCTGGTGGGGCTGGGCATCTGGCAATTGAACCGGGCGGGTGAGAAAGAGGCCCTGCTGGCCCGCTGGGCCCAGCAACTGGAGAGCGGCAGCTGGACGGAAGCCGTACGTGCGGGCCTGACCGACGGCCAGCCGGTGGAACTGAGAGGGCAGTACGTCGCGGCGCACCAGTGGTTGCTGGACAACCGCACCCGCGATGGTCGCCCGGGCTACGAGGTGCTGACCCTGTTCGAACCGGCCGCCGGCCCCCCGGTGCTGGTCAACCGGGGCTGGGTGCAGGCGCCGAGGCGCCGGGATGACTTGCCGGGCCTGGTCACGCCGCAGGGCACGGTCACGATCCGGGCCCGGGTGGCGGATTACCCCACGCCACCGGTGCTGGAAGAGACTCAGCCCGAGACCGGCTGGCCCCGGCGGGTGCAGGCGCTGCATCCGGACGACGTGAAACAGCAGGCGCCCGGAGCCGTGGACCAGCTGCTGCGGCTGGAAGACCCGGCCCAGCCGGGCGCCTACCGGGCGGATTTTGCACCGGATCTGATGGGGCCGCAGACCCATTACGGCTATGCGGCGCAGTGGTTCACCATGGCCGCCGTGCTGGTGGTGCTGACGGTGGTGGCGAGTTACCGAAAACAACAAGGACAGGATCAGGATGACGCTGGCAATGACTGACCCCAGGCAAACCCAAACCGGCCCCACGCCCGAGCAGGTCCGGCGTGGCCGACGCACGGCCCTGCTGCTGTTTGCCATCGGCTTCGGCCCGCTCGTGCTGGCGACCATCATGTACTACACCGGCTGGATGAATCCCACGGGCCAGTCCAACAACGGTGTCCTCATCAATCCTTCGGTTCCGGTGGCCAACCTGGGCCTGGTGAACGCCGACGGCCAGCCCTTCGCCGATCGATTCGGACCCATGCACCCGGACGCCAGCTGGCTGATGCTGGTGGCCAACGAAGGGCCCTGCAGCGAGGCCTGCCAGCAGCAGATCTACCTGGCGCGCCAGGTCAACGTGGCCCTGGGCAAGAACCAGGACCGGATGAGCCGGGCCGCCTACCTGCCCGAGCCACCGGCGGACCTGAGCGGCTATCCGGACATGCCCCTGCTGCGAGCCGGCGAGACGGAAGCGATCCGCTGGCCAGGCGGCGTGGACCTGAAACAGGCCCCCCAGATTTACGTCATCGACCCGTTCGGCAACGTGATGATGCGTTACGGACCGGCGATGGACGGCAAGGCGATTCTTGAGGATCTCAAGCACCTGATGAAGATTTCCCAAATCGGCTGACGTGGTCCGGCGCGGAGGTATCCCGCCACGTGGAAAGACGCCAGCCACAGGTCGGAGGAGTGTGCCATGAACGCAACGCCTGACCGTATTGCCCCGCACCGTCGGTTGATGGGACGCCTGGCGCTGGCTGCGACCGTGCTGACACTGCTGGTGGTGATGCTGGGGGCCTGGACCCGGCTGACCCATTCCGGCCTGGGCTGCCCGGACTGGCCCGGCTGCTACGGCTTCTTGAGCGTGCCGCAATCCGCCGAACACATCGCCATCGCCGAGGCCCGTTTCCCGGAAGCGCCGTTCGACGCGAGCAAAGGCTGGCCGGAAATGATCCATCGCTACGCCGCCGGCACCCTCAGCCTGCTGGTGTTCACCATCGCTTTCCTCGCCGTGCGCTATCGCCGCGAAGGCTTGCCGCTGCGCCACCCGCTGCTGATTGCCGGCTTCATCCTGCTGCAGGCCGCGTTCGGCATGTGGACGGTGACCCTCAAACTCTGGCCCCAGATCGTGGCCCTGCATCTGCTGGGTGGGTTCACCACATTGAGCCTGTTGACCCTCCTGACCCTGCGCCTGCGCGGCCGTCACGTGAATCCATTGCCGTCCCTGGCGCACCGGCTGGGACATTTCCGGCCCGCCCTGCGAGTGGCCCTGTTCCTGGTGATTGCCCAGATCGCCCTGGGCGCCTGGACCGCGTCCAACTACGCGGCGGTGGCCTGTACCGATCTGCCCACCTGCCAGGGGCAGTGGTGGCCACGGATGGACTTCCGCCACGGCTTTGATGTGACCCAGGCGGTGGGCCCGAACTACCTGGGTGGCCAGCTGACGGCCGAGGGCCGGGTGGCCATCCACGTGACCCACCGGATTGGCGCCATGCTGGTATTGGCGGTGCTCGGCAGTCTTCTGCTGCGGCTGTGGCGACCGGCTCGTGAGGCCGGCATGGGGCGTTGGGTGCTGCTGAGCGGCGGGGTGTTGCTGGCGCAGATTGCGCTGGGGATCGCCAACGTCTGGCTGCACATCCCGATTGCCGTGGCCATGGCCCACAACGCACTGGGCGCAGGGCTGCTGCTGACGGTGATCAACCTGCTGTGGCGACTGCAGCCGTTCCCGGTCGCGCGGTCGCTGCCGAAACTGCGACTGATCAACCATGAGGTGCCTGCATGAGCGAGCCGTCCGACACCGTTGCGCTCGATCTCCACCGCGCCAGCTGGCGCGACTTCCTGGAGCTGACCAAGCCCCGGGTGGTGGCGCTGATGATGCTGACCACGGTGATCGGCATGTTGCTGGCCCGGCCGGAACTGCCGGGGCTCACCGTGCTGGTGCTGGGCAATCTCGGCATCGCCGCGCTGGCGGGCGCCGCGGCGGTGGTGAACCATGTGGTGGACCACAAGGTGGATACCCTGATGGCGCGCACCCGCAAACGGCCGGTGGCGACGGGCCGGGTGTCCACGCCCGAGGCGTTGGGGTTCGCGCTGGTGCTGGCGCTGGGCGGGATGTGGGTGCTCATGCAATGGGTCAACCCACTGACCGCCTGGCTGACGCTGGCCTCGCTGGTGGGCTACGCCGGCGTCTACACGCTGTTCCTCAAGCGGGCGACGCCACAGAACATCGTGATCGGCGGACTGGCCGGCGCCATGCCGCCGCTGCTGGGCTGGACCGCGGTGACCGGCCGGGTGGACGGCCATGCCCTGCTGCTGGTGCTGATCATCTTCGCCTGGACGCCGCCGCATTTCTGGGCCCTGGCCATCCACCGCAAGGCGGAGTACGCCAAGGCCGGCATTCCCATGCTGCCGGTCACCCACGGCAATCGCTATACCGAACTGCACATCCTGCTTTACACGCTGGTCCTGTTCGCCGCCAGCCTGCTGCCGTTCGTCACCGGCATGACGGGGCTCATCTATCTGGTGGGGGCTGCGGCCCTGGGCTTGCGATTCCTGCACTATGCTATTCGACTCTGGCAGGGCGATGACCGACAGGTGGCGTTGGCCACCTTCAAGTATTCCATCACCTATCTCATGGCCCTGTTCGTCGTGCTGCTGATCGACCATTTCGTGCGTTTCTGAACGGGAGCCGTATGGCGCAACGCAAGAACACCTTTGGTATTCGCCTGACGGTGGCGGTTCTCATCGTCGTGGTGGTGGCCATCCTGGGGATGGTGATCATCCGCCAGGCGGTCTTTGTGCCCCAGGCGGCCCAGGCCGGCCCGCCGCCGGATCTCAGTGCCATGCACACGTTCGTCTACGACGAGGCGCGGCCCGTTGCGGATTTCCAGCTGGCGAACGAGCAGGGCAACACCGTCACCAACGCCGTCCTCAAGGGCCACTGGACCTTCGCCTACGTCGGCTACACGTCCTGTCCGGATGTCTGCCCCACCACACTGGCGATGCTCAGGCAGGCCAACCAGGAACTGGCCGGCAGCGGACCAACGCCGCAGACCCTGCTGATCAGCGCCGACCCGGAGCGGGACACACCGTCCCGGCTGGACACCTACCTGAAGGCGTTTGGCGACGACTTCCACGGGGTGACCGGCGATATCGACACCCTGCGGGCGCTGGCCCGCAGCCTCAACGCAGACTTTTCGCGACGCACCGACGACAACGGCCAGACGGTGGTCGACCACAGCGCCCACCTGGCGTTGATCAATCCACAGGGTGAGATGACCGCGGTGCTGCAGCCGCCGTTCAAACCGGAGCAGGTGGTGTCGGCCTTCCGACAGATCGTCCAGTGGTACGGCGCCGGCGACGCCTGATCCGCACCTTCCACGACACCGGCCACCTTTCCCCTTTCCGGCGAATCACCTAAACTGCCAGCCCTTTTTGTGTCGCATCCTAACCAAAGGTGAGCCATGGCCCCGTCGTCCACATCAACCGCATCCCGGCGCGATCTGTTCCGGGTGCTGCTGGCAGGGTCGATCGTCCTGTTGGTGGTCCACACCCTGGGCCGCTTCTACTACACGCCGCTGCTGCCGTATCTGGTGGACGATGGTGTTCTGGATTCGCGACAGGCCGCGGCCCTGGCCACCTGGAATTACCTGGGCTACCTGATGGGCGCCATGCTGGCGATCCGCTGGCACCGGGTCGATCACATCCGCGTGCTGTTGCCGGTATCGCTGGCGGTGCACGTCATCACTACCCTGTTGCAGACCCAGATCGAGGCGGTGCCCGCGCAGGATGTGGTGCGATGGCTCAACGGCGTCGCCAATGGTGCGGTCTTCGTTCAGGCGCCTGCGCTGATCCTGGAATGGCTGGTCCTGCGCAACCGGGCGTCCCTGAGCGGACTGGTGTATCTGGGCGTGGGTTTTGGCCTGCTGCTGTCCAGCGGCATGGTCACCCTGACTGCTGACTGGCTGAGCGGTGCTGCCCGCTGGTGGCCGGCGCTGGTGCTGTCGGTGCCGCTGGCCTGGTGGGGGTGGCGCCAGCTCCACGCGCTGGAGATGCCGGTGCATGATCCGGCCCAAGCCGATCGCAGCGCCGCCAGGCGAGGCCAGTCACCGCTGTTCGACCGCGCCAGCATCCCGCTGTTCCTGTCTTACGCCGGCGCCGGACTGGGTTATATCCTGCCCATGACGTTTCTGCCCCTGCTGGCCAAGATGCAACTCGACCCCGGCGCCTGGCTGGTGGACGGTTCCTGGCTGATCGTGGCGCTGGCGACGATCCCGTCCGCCTACGTCTGGAATCACCTGGGAGCCCGCATCGGTGACCGGCTCGCCCTGCGGATCAATTTCGTGGTGCAGTTGGTGGGCGTGCTGGCGGCGGTGATCTGGCCGGGGCCGGTGGGCATCGTGCTGTGCGGCTCGTTGATCGGTGGCACCTTCCTGGGAGCGGTCCTGCTGACCCAGCGCATTGCCCGGGCGCTGCATCCGCACCAGGGCCCGCGCCTGTCGGCGGCCATGGTGGCGCTCTACGCCTTCGCCCAGATGGCCGGACCCTGGCTGGTCAAGCAGTGGCTGGACTTCGGCGGCACCCTGGAAAGCGCCTTCTGGATTGGCGTGGGCGCGCTGGTCTGGGGGCTGCTCTTTGCCTGTCTGGTACCGGCGCCGAAGCGCTGACACCGGGGATAATGCAACCTATTCCTTGTCCGCGTCGTCGTTGCTATCCAGCACAAAACAACGCGGCAATGAATAGAAATAGGCATTGATCACCCGCTCGGATTCCTTCTCCATGTCGAACGTATCCGGCACCAGCAGCCAGAAGTAGATCAGCCCGGTGATCTGCACGTGCAGTTGGACGATGGCCCGTTCGATGTCCAGGTTCTCCGGCAGCTGGCCCAGACGGATGGCGTTGCGCATCACGCCGCGCATGCGCTCGGACGCGTCGTAGATGTTGTTGCGATGCCGGGCAACCAGTTGGGCGTTTTCATCGGTCAGCTCGCACTTGTGGAACATGATCTCGAACACCTTGCGCTGGTGCGGATCGCGGGCGATGTCCCGGGTGAGGAAGAGCAGGAAGTCTTTCAACCGGCCCAGAGGGTCGGTCTGTTCGGGATCTTCAACCACAGCGCGGAGCATTTCCAGCGGCAGTTCCTGGCGCTCCATCATCGCCTCGAACACGTCGTGCTTGTTCTTGAAGTGCCAGTAGATGGCCCCCCGGGTGACACCCGCCTCCGCCGCAATATCGTTCAACGACGTGCGCGAGACGCCTTTTTGATAGAAGACGGTCTCTGCGGCATCGATCAGCAGTTCACGGGTCTTCTGGGCGTCTTCTTTGGTGCGTCGGGCCATGGGCCGCTCCTGTAAATTTCATGTCAGCACAGCATTAACAACTATACATACATTCGTGCATGTATGTATAATCGGGTTTCACGGATTCGCCTTGGCGTGGGTCAATTTTCCCGCGCCTTTTCTATATCGGCTCTACTGAGGTTTCCCCCATGCGGCATTCTACGCAATCCTTGTTTTTGTTGCTGATTGCATCTGTCATGCTCAGCGCCTGCGGTAAACAGGAGTCTTCCGCCCAGGCCCAATCCCAGCGGCCGCCGGCAGAGGTGGGCTTCGTCACGGTACACGCCCAGCCCTTTACGGTGGTCAACGAGCTGCCCGGCCGCACCTCGCCGTACCAGGTGGCGGAAGTCCGCCCGCAGGTCACCGGCATCCTGGAGAAGCGTCTGTTTGAAGAAGGCCAGACGGTCAAGGCCGGCCAGGCGCTCTACAAGATCGACGACAAACTCTACAAGGCTTCCCTGGCCAGCGCCGAGGCGGATTTGGCATCCGCGAAAGCCAATCTGCAATCGGCCCAGCTCACGGCCAACCGCTACGAGCACCTGATCAAGACCGGTGCCGTCAGCCAGCAGGAACTGGACGATGCCCGCGCCACCCTGAACGCCAACAAAGCTGCCGTCGCGGCGGCCCAGGCCTCGGTGCAGACCGCCCGCATCAACCTGGACTACACCACCATCGAAGCGCCCATCAGCGGCCGCATCGGTCGTTCCAACGTGACCGCCGGCGCCCTGGTGACGGCCAACCAGAGCAACGCGCTGACGGTAATCCGCCAGCTCGACCCGATCTACGTCGACCTGACCCAGTCCTACTCGGACCTGCAGGCCCTTCGCAGCGCTATGGCCAGCGGCAAGCTGGAGACGGTGGGCAAGGGTAAAGCGACGGTCTCTCTGGTTCACCAGAACGGCGCGACGTATCCGCACGACGGCACCCTGCAGTTCTCCGAATACGCGGTCGACGAAAACACGGGATCCGTGACGCTGCGTGCCCTGTTCCCCAACCCGGACGGTGAGCTTCTGCCCGGCATGTTCGTGCGCGCCCGTCTGCCTCAGGCAGAAAGCCAGAACGCGATCCTCGTACCCCAGAAAGGCGTCTCCCGCCAGGCGAATGGCAAGGCGTCCGCCATGGTGGTCAGTCAGGACAACACGGTGGAAAAACGCTCGGTCGTGACCGAGAAGGCGGTGGGGAATCGCTGGCTGATCAGCAGCGGCCTGAAAGACGGCGATCGTCTGATTGTGGAAGGTCTGCAGAAAATCGGCGAAGGCGCACCGGTGAAGCCGGTCAGCGTGGACGACGCCGACAAGACGGCCGATTCCAAGACCACCGACGCGGCACAGGGCTGATTGCATGGCACGCTTCTTTATTGACCGACCAATATTCGCCTGGGTCATCGCCATCGTCCTGATGATGGCCGGTGGCCTGTCGATCTATAACCTGGCCGTCGAGCAGTATCCGACGGTCGCCCCGCCCGAGGTCACCATCAGCGCGTCCTATCCGGGCGCCTCGTCGGAAGCGGTGGAAGACTCCGTCACCCAGGTGATCGAGCAGCAGATGAACGGCATCGACAACCTGTTGTACATGTCGTCCACCAGTGACTCCCAGGGCAACGCCTCGATCTCCCTGACGTTTGCCGCCGGCACCGATCCGGACATCGCCCAGGTGCAGGTGCAGAACAAGCTGCAACTGGCCACGCCGCGACTGCCCCAGGTGGTGCAGCAACAGGGCGTGCAGGTCACCAAGTCCTCCGACACCTTCCTGATGGTGGTGGCCTTTACCTCCAGCGACGGCAGCATGGACCGGGCCGACATCGCCGACTACGTGGCCGCCAACATCAAGGACCCGATCAGCCGGACCCAGGGCGTGGGTCAGACCCGTCTGTTTGGTGCCCAGTACGCCATGCGGGTGTGGCTCAACCCCAACAAGCTCAATGAATACGGCCTGACACCGGCGGACGTGACCAACGCCATCGCCGTGCAGAACAACCAGGTGGCCGGCGGTCAGTTGGGCGGCACGCCGTCGGTGGACAATCAGCAGATGAACGCCTCGATCATTGTGCAGACGCTGCTGTCCACGCCGGAGGAATTCGGCAAGATCCTGCTCAAGGTCACGCCCGACGGTTCCAAGGTGCGCCTGAACGACGTCGCCCGCGTGAAGCTGGGTGCGGAGAGCTACAACACCGTGGGGCGCTTCAACGGGCATGCGGCCGCCGGTTTGGGGATCAACCTGGCGTCCGGCGCCAACGCGCTGGATACCGCCGAACGCGTACGGGCCCGTCTCGACGAGTTGAAGCAGTACTTCCCCGACGGCCTGGAAATCCAGTATCCGTATGACACCACCCCGTTCGTGAAAATCTCCATCGAGGAGGTGGTCAAAACCCTGTTTGAAGGCATTGCCTTGGTCTTCCTGGTGATGTTCCTGTTCCTGCAGAACTTCCGGGCCACGCTGATTCCGACCATTGCCGTGCCGGTGGTGCTGTTGGGCACGTTTGCGGTGCTCTTTGCATTCGGCTTCTCGGTGAACACCCTGACCATGTTCGGCATGGTGCTGGCGATCGGCCTGTTGGTGGACGACGCCATCGTGGTGGTGGAGAACGTGGAGCGGATCATGTCCGAGGAAGGGCTGGGGCCGCTCGAGGCCACCCGCAAGTCCATGGGCCAGATCACCGGCGCCCTGGTGGGGATTGCCCTGGTGCTGTCGGCGGTGTTCGTGCCCATGGCCTTCTTCCCGGGGTCCACCGGCGCCATCTACCGCCAGTTCTCGATCACCATCGTCTCGGCGATGATCCTGTCGGTGCTGGTGGCATTGATCCTGACGCCGGCCCTGTGCGCCACCCTGCTCAAGCCCCACAAGGGCGACCACCACACCAAGGGCGGCTTCTTCGGCTGGTTCAACCGGTCGTTCGAGAAAGCCTCCGGCCGTTACCAGGGCCGGGTCGAGAAAATCGTCGGCCGGCGGGGCCGCTATGTGCTGCTGTATGTGGTGATCGTCGGTGTGCTGGCGTTCAGCTTCATGCGCCTGCCCTCCGCGTTCCTGCCGGATGAGGACCAGGGCATCCTGCTGGCCCAGGTGCAGCTGCCAGTCGGGTCCACCCAGGAGCAGACCATCGACGTGCTCAAGAAGATGGAACACCACTTCCTGGTGGATGAGAAAGACGTGGTGCAGTCCATGTTCACCGTGGCCGGTTTCAGCTTTGCCGGCCAGGGCCAGAACTCCGGTCTCGCCTTCGTTCGTCTGAAAGACTGGGAAGACCGTGACCTGAGCAAGGACGGCGTGCAGGCCGTTGTCGGCCGGGCCATGGGGGCCTTCTCGCAGATTCGGGAAGCGGTGATCTATGCCCTTAACCCGCCGTCCATTCCGGCGCTGGGTGTGGCCAGCGGCTTCAACATGCAGCTTCAGGACCGCGGTGGCCAGGGCCATGATGCGCTGGTGCAGGCGGCCCACAAGCTGCTGGGTAAAGCCAACCAGAACCCGGCCCTGACCCAGGTCCGCTACAGTGGCCTGCCGGACGCACCGCAGTACCACCTGGACGTGGACCGCCAGAAGGCCCGTGCCATGGGCGTGTCCCTGGCGGACATCAACACTACCCTGCAGGTGGCGTGGGGCTCCAGCTACGTCAACGACTTCACCGACCGCGGGCGGATCAAGCGGGTCTATGTCCAGGCGGACGCGCCCTACCGCATGCTGCCCAACGACATCGACAACTGGTACGTGCGCAACGGCGACGGCGACATGGTGCCCTTCTCCAGCTTTGCCACCGGCGAGTGGAGCTACGGCCCGCAGCAGTTGCAGCGCTACAACGGCGTCTCGTCCATGAACATCCAGGGTAGCGCGGCACCCGGTTACAGTACCGGCGACGCCATGAAAGCCATGGAAAAACTGGTGGATGACCTGCCCGGCGGCTTCGGTGCCCAGTGGACCGGCCTGTCCTACCAGGAGCAGCAGTCCGGCAACCAGGCGCCGGCGCTCTACGCGCTGTCACTGATCTTCGTCTTCCTGTGTCTGGCGGCGTTGTACGAGAGCTGGTCGATTCCGTTCTCCGTGATGCTGGTGGTGCCGCTGGGCGTCATCGGTGCGGTACTGGCGGCCACGATGCGCGGGCTGGATAACGACGTGTTCTTCCAGGTGGGGCTGCTCACCACCATCGGCCTGTCGTCGAAGAACGCGATCCTGATCGCCGAATTCGCGCTGGAGCTGGAGAAGCAGGGCCGCGGCCTGCTCAAGGCCACGCTGGAAGCGACCCGCATGCGACTGCGGCCGATCCTGATGACTTCGCTGGCCTTCGGCCTGGGCGTCACGCCGCTGATGCTCAGCACCGGCGCCGGTTCCGGTGCGCGTAACGCGATCGGTACGGCCGTGTTTGGCGGTGTTGTCGCTGCAACGGCGCTGGCCATCTTCTTCATCCCGCTGTTCTACGTGCTGGTGCGCCGTCTGTCCGGCGTGCCTTTGAAAGCCAGCGGTGACACCGAATCCACATCCGATGACCGTGGGGACACCCCGGCACTCGAACAACCGGAGGGCCGTTCATGAAACGACTGACCCCAGCCTTGATCATTGCCCTGGGTCTGGGCGGATGCACCCTGATGCCCGACTACCAGCGGCCGGACAACCCGGTCCCTGAGGACGTGGGCGCCAACAGCCAGGCGCAGGACAGGGTTGTCCTGCCCGGCTGGGAAACCCTGTTCCAGGACAACCAGCTGCGCGCACTGATCAGCAACGCCCTGGCCAACAACCGTGACCTGCGCCTGGCCATGCTCGACGTCAAAGCCGCGCGGGCCCAGTACGGCATCCAGGGCGCGGAGCTGTTCCCGGAGATCGGCGTCAACGCCGACGGCTCCCGCTCTCGGGTGCCGGCCGACCTGAGCAGTACCGGCTCCAGCACCATCACCAGCCAGTACGGCGTCGACCTGGGCGTGGCGTCCTATGAGCTGGACCTGTTCGGCCGGGTGCGCAGCCTCAAGGAATCCGCCCTGCAGAGCTATCTCGCCACCGAGGAAGCTCAGCGCAGCGCCAAAATCACCCTGGTCTCCGAAGTGGCCAACGCCTACCTGACGCTACTGGCGGACAAGCAGAACCTGCGCATCAGCCAGGAGACCGTCGACGCCCAGCAGGAATCCGTCAACCTGGTGCGCAACCGCTACAACGCGGGCCTGGGGTCCGAATTGGATGTGCGCCAGGCGGAAATCGCCCTGGAAACCGCGCGCACCAACCGCGCCCAGTACCGCCGCCTGGTCTCGGAAGATCGCAACGCCCTGGCCGTGCTGGTTGGCGCGCCAGTGCCAGTGATCCCCAATACCAGCGTGATTGATCCGGCCGTCTCCCTGCTGACCGACGTGCCGGCAGGCCTGTCCTCCGACGTGCTGCTGCAGCGCCCGGACATCCAGCAGGCCGAGCACAACCTGAAGTCGGCCAGCGCCAACATCGGTGCGGCCCGGGCGGCGTTCTACCCGAGCATCACCCTGACCGGCTCGGCGGGCACCGCCAGCAGCGAACTGTCCGGCCTGTTCGATGGTGGCTCCGGCGCCTGGTCGTTCGCGCCCAGCATCAACCTGCCGATTTTCACCGCGGGTAAGAACCAGGCCAACCTGGACCTGGCGGAAATCCAGCGGGACCAGCAGGTCGCCCAGTACGAGCAGACCATCCAGAACGCCTTCCAGGAAGTGTCGGACGCCCTGGCGGCCCGCAACTTCCTGGCCGAGCAGGAAACGTCCCAGGCTGCCCTGGTCAAGGCGACGGAACGGTCCCTCCACCTGGCGGAAGATCGTTACGAGGCCGGTGCGGATGATTATCTCGCCGTGCTCGACGCCCGCCGGGAGTTGCTGAGCGCGCGGCAGGCGCTGGTGTCCGTCAAGCTGCAGAAACTGACCAACCGCATCACCCTGTACCGCGCGTTGGGTGGTGGCGAATCGTCGGATCAAACCACGGTCATCGGGCAGAAGCCGACGCAGGATGACACACCGGCCCAGGGTTGAACCGGTCCGTTGCAACATGGATCGCGTAGGGTACGGATTCACCCACAAAGCCTATCCGGCATGGGAACCACAAGGAGTGTCTATGACCATCGGTAAGCCATTCACCATCCTGGCCCTGAGTCTGCTCAGCGCCGGCGTCCTGGCGGACGAATCGACGTCCAAACCGGGCCCGGACGAGTGGCGGTTCAACCTCGGCGCCGGTGTCGGCGTCGCGCCCGAGTACCGCGGTGCCGACACCTACAAGGCCATCCCGATCCCGGTGGTGGAAGCCCGTCTGGGACGGCTGTTCATCAACCCGATTACCGGCATCGGCTGGAACGTGGTGCGGACCGAACAACTGACGATCTCGCCGGTGATTTCCTACGAGCGTGGCCGTGACGACGTTGGCGACATCTCCGAACTCGACAAAGTCGATGACGGCGCCATGGCCGGCGTGCTGCTGAGCTGGACACCCGGCCCCTGGCAATTCAACACCGAGCTGGCGACGCCGGTGGCCGGTGATCTGGAAGGGCTTCGCCTGCGCTCCTACCTGCGCTACCGCGGCCGCCTGTCGCCGCAATGGAGCTACGGCTTCGGGCCCGGGGCCACCTGGGCCAACGAGAAATGGAACGACGTCCTGTTCGGCGTCTCGGACGCGGAAGCCACCCGCTCCGGACTGGCGGCTTACGATCCCGACGGCGCCTTCCTGCGTGCCAGTGTTAATGGTCGCCTGACCTATCGCGTGACGCCGGAGTGGAACGTCTCCTCCATTGCCCGCTACAGCCGGCTCTTCGGTGATGCGGCGGACAGCCCGATCGTCTCGGACGTGGGCGACGCCAACCAATGGTTCGGCAGCTTGATCGTCACCTACAGCTTCTGACACACCGTTTCACGCCCACCGTCCTCCCCCCTGAACCCAACCCTCCCGGACGGTGGGCTTTTTTATCCATCATCACTGCCGCCTCAGAACCGTTCGCCGGACCAATGCCCCGATCCCGCGTATGCTGTGGTAGAACGTCCCTCATCGGAGTCGAATGTCATGTTGCTGAACGAGGATTTGTCGTCCCCCGCGCGGGTCCATGCCAGCGCCCTGGACTGGGTGCCAAGCCCCCTGGGCGGCGTCGAGCGGCGCATGCTGTTTCGCATTGGCGACGAGAAAGCCCGCGCCACGTCTATCGTGCGCTACGCGCCGGGCAGCCATTTCTCCGCCCATAACCATCCCGGCGGCGAGGAGTTCCTGGTGTTGGAAGGCACCTTTCAGGACGAGAACGGCGATTACCCGGCCGGCTCGTACGTGCGCAATCCGCCCGGCAGCCGGCATACGCCACGCAGCGACGGCGGCTGCATCATCTTCGTCAAACTCTGGCAGTTCCGCGCGGACGATCTTGAGCCCGTGGTCCGCCGCCCCCGCGAGGGGGAAAGGGCACCATTGCGCCCGGGTGTCGTGGCGGCAAGGCTGCTGTTCGAGGACGCCGATGAACGCGTGCTCCTTGAGGAATGGCAGCCGGGAGCCGAGGTGGCACTGGAGGGTTTTCCGGGCCTGGAACTGCTGGTCCTCGACGGCGCGTTCAGCGACGGCACCGACGATCTGGACCGCTACACCTGGCTACGCCTGCCCGCCGGCGAGTCGCTGAAAGCCCGGGTAGGCCCGGAAGGCGCCCGCGTCTGGTACAAGGTTGTGCCGCTGATGCACGAGCGGGTCTGCGCCTTCGACGAATAGCGCGGATTCGCGGGCCGCGCTTGAGTTTTCCCCGATTCCCGGCATGATCGTCCCCATGCTGCCGATCGATACCCTGCTCCCCGATTTACGCGCCACCCTCGAGGCGCACACCACCGTCCTGCTCCAGGCCCCGCCGGGTGCGGGTAAAACCACCCGTGTGCCGCTGGCCCTGCTGGACTGCGACTGGCGCGACGACCGCCGCATCCTGATGCTCGAACCCCGCCGGATCGCCGCCCGCGCCGCCGCACGCTTTATGGCCGGCCAGCTGGGCGAGAAGCCCGGCGAAACGGTCGGCTACCGCACCCGGCTGGACACCAAAGTCTCCGCCCGCACCCGCATCGAAGTGGTCACCGAAGGCATTCTCACCCGCCTGATCCAGCAGGACCCGGCGCTGGAGGACTACGCCGCCATCCTGTTCGACGAATTCCACGAACGTTCCCTGCAGGCGGATCTCGGGCTGGCGTTGGTGCGGGAATCCCAGCAGGCGTTGCGGGACGACCTGCGCGTGGTGGTCATGTCTGCCACGCTGGATACCGCGCCGCTGGCTGAACTGTTGGATAACGCCCCGGTACTCACCAGCGAGGGCCGGGCGTATCCCGTGGACGTGCATTATCGGCCGCTCCCGCCGGCGGCGGGTCGACCGCCCCGCATCGTGGATCATGTGGCCGCGATCATCCGGGAAGCGCTGGATACAGAAATGGGCTCGATCCTCACTTTTCTCCCCGGTGCCGGGGAAATTCGCCAGGTGGAGCGGCTGATGCGTCCCCATTTGCCACCCGGCACCCACCTGACCCCACTTTATGGCAATTTGAAGGGCGAGGAGCAGGACCGTGCCATCCAGCCTGCTCCTGAAGGCGAGCGCAAGATCGTGCTGGCCACCGCCATCGCCGAAACCAGCCTGACCATCGAAGGGGTGCGGGTGGTGATTGATGCCGGCCAGGCTCGCCGCGCGGTGTTCGACCCCAACAGCGGCATGACCCGCCTGATCACCGGCCGTGTCTCCCAGGCGGCCGCCGAACAGCGCAAGGGCCGCGCCGGACGCATCGAGCCGGGCGTGTGCTATCGCCAGTGGAGCGAGTCCGAGCAACAGGGGCTGCCCGCCTTCACACCATCGGAAATCCTCGAAGCCGACCTGGCGCCCCTGGCCCTGGAACTGGCCCAGTGGGGCGCGCGGGACCCGGGCGATCTGGAATGGCTCGACCCGCCGCCGGCCGCCCACTGGGCACAGGCGGTGGACCTGCTGCAATGGCTCGATTTGCTGGATAGCGACGGCGCCATCACCGACCACGGCCGCCGCGCCCGGGATCTGGGCATTCATCCCCGGCTGGCACACATGGTCCTCAAAGGACGCGAACTGGGTTATCCACCGACAGCGGCCCGACTGGCCGCGTTACTGGGTGACCGGGACCTGCTGGGGCCCGGGGCCGGTGCCGATCTCACCCACCGACTGCAGGTACTGACCGGCGAGTACCGCGCCCCCAACCTGGACCGGGCCCGGCTGGATGCGCTCAAGCGCGCGGCGGATCGACTGCTGCCAGAAAAGGGCGCCCGGGATGTGGATAATTCACTGCCGGCAGGCCGTTTGTTAGCCCTCGCTTACCCGGACCGTATTGCCCTTCGCCGCTCCGGCGACGCCAACCGCTACCAACTCAGCAATGGCCGTGGCGCCCGGCTGAACGACGAAGACGCCCTGGGGCGGGAAGACTGGTTGGTCGCCGCCGATCTGGACGGCCAGGCCCGGGAAGCCCGCATCTTCCTCGCCGCCGCCACCGACCGCGCCACCCTGGAAACCGATCTGGCCACCCACATCGAGACTGCCGACGAGGCCCGCTGGGACGACGCCAGAGGCACCGTCATCGCCCGCCGGGTCAAACGCCTGGGCGCGCTGGTGCTGGAACAGAAACCCCTGCCGGACCCGAGCCCCGAGCAGATCCAGCTCGGCCTGCTCACCGCCGTCCGCGAAATGGGCCTGGACAGCCTGCCCTGGACCGACGCCGCCCGGCAGTGGCGCGCCCGCGTGCAGCACATGAAGGCCCTGGAGCCGGACGCCTGGCCGGACACAGCCGACACGGCCCTGCTCAACACCCTCGACCAGTGGCTCGCCCCGTTCCTGGCCGGCGTGCGCAACTGGAAAGGCCTGCAACAGATCAACCTCATCGACGCCCTGCAAAGCCAGTTGGACTACACCCAGCAGCAGACCCTCAAACGAGACTTACCCACAACCCTCGAAATCCCCACCGGCCAACAGATCCGCCTCGACTACACTGCCGAGAACGGTCCCGTGCTGGCCGCCAAACTCCAGGCGCTGTTCGGCTGGACCGACACCCCCAAACTCGCCAACGGCCGCCTGCCGGTCGTCATCCATCTCCTCTCCCCGGCCCAACGCCCCCTGGCCGTCACCGCCGACCTTGCCAGCTTCTGGCGAGAGGTTTATCCACAGGTCCGTAAGGAGCAGCGCGGGCGCTATCCCAAGCACCCCTGGCCGGAAGATCCGCTGACGGCCGAGGCGAAGATGGGAACGAAGAAGTCGGGGAAGTGAAGTTGAACACGCGAAAAAGACCGGAGTTCAGCGACAAATGCACGAAAAGTCCGAAGCCTGTAAAAGCTAACGACTGTAACAGGCTGATCTTATTGGTTTTATGGCGGTAGGTGCATTTGCGACTGAGTGTTATACAACTCGGAGTTATCCTCGTTTTGTCGGGAAAGTCCAAAGCCTGAAACCGGCTTCTGGCCTTACGTGACTGAAAGGGCTACGCTTTTCGGGGATTGGAGTGTTTCGCGCTGCGGAGTTAGCCGCGTGGATGATATACGGCAAAGTCAGTTGAATTGGCTGTTAAGCATATGGAGATAAAATGGCTCAAGGGGTAGTAGCTGATAATTGGTCGTTGCAGGATATTTCATCTCTGTTTGCAGATGGCTTAGAGCATGATTTTGCAGGACAGATCTTGCTCAGTGGAGAAGGGCATTACTATGCACCAATCTCCAGCGCAATCATCCAGACAGAGGCTTTATTTGACTTTATTGCCAACTTAATACTTCGTGATGAAATATTGGTCGAGGAAAAGTTCTCATATTCATGGGACCAAGTCAGTAGCCCTTTGCTCGAAGCAAAGAATCTTGGTGTGGTGCGTCCATACCCCTTCCTCTCAGAACCCGGAAAAATTGCAGGACCCCGTAACAAAATAGTTGACCACATCTGTACTACTGAGTCTTTGAGGGTCGCGCATAGAGAAAATGTAGAGGGTTGGAAAGCTCGCAAACAACCCACGGATCCGCTTCTTTCTGCGACCTTGTGGGGTGGTGCAGGGATGTGCGCCAGAAGCTATGTCTATGAAAAAAGCTATACTCCCCACCCCTTGAGAAAGCGTCTTTTCGTAAACTCCGGATTTATGTTGCCTGCTTCAGACGCTCTTCATCTGGTGAAAGAGTTTCTGCATGACAAAAGAATTACTGTAAGTAAGAAAGTATACGGAAACGACTCCCTGTATTCTTCTTACGTTAATATTCCTGCGCTTCCGATACGCGTAATTCAAGATTCCAGCTCTCCATCTCAAATGATTACCACTGCACTTCAGATGCGGGATGACTTTCAACCGCTTCGAGATTGGCTAAAGATGTTCCAGAATGCTATGGCTAATGAAGATACCGAAAGTCTGTTGAAGTACAGAAAGCAGCTCGACTCGGTGAGTGAGTATATTGACAGAAAAATCGGTTACGGCGCTAGGTCCCAGCCTGTATCTATGGAAGCTGGCATGGGGATTTTTAAGATCGCCACACAAGGAAATCCGATAGAGAGCCTAAAAAACCAGTTTGGGGTAAGAGCAACCCTCAATAAACTGGTATTTGGTAGTTTTGGGGCATCAGCTCTTAAAAAGTATGTTCACATGTTTGGTGAGCGAGGGTCTGAGGTTGGCCTTGAGATTGAGCGCGCTTTCACCATAAATGCTTAACAATTCGCGCAAGGCGGACGGCTTTCAGCCGCCGCTTCGCTTGGCGTTATGAGGCATCATGTTCTGGAAGCAGAAAGGATCATTCAGGCTCATTCCGGTGCTCCCCAAGAACTATCGAAGTATTTGCCTGCACGCGATAGAGATCGCGTCCGAGCCCTGCGTGGTAGTTGATAATGATGTGATTACCGACTTCTCCGAGCGAGGTAGGCTCACTCAAAAGGGCATTCGCAACTGCACGAATCTAGAGATTCGGGATCGGGGTGTTGGAATCGTGGGCTTTCATGATCATCCCAGTGAAATGTGGATCAATGAAAACTACCAAGATTTCGCCAATCACTGCGAACACCAAGGTTGGCTTCAAATCCAAGGGCCGGCCGCTTGACAATCGGCTGTTGTCGGACGTCCCTACGCTGGCGCTCCGGTGCGCCGCAAAGCCATGGCGTTAGCTGCTTTGGAGCAATTGTTTAACGTTCCTACAACTGTCGGTCTGCTAAATTCCTGTGATTTTCAAAAATCATGACGCTGTATCCAATCGGCGTAGATGATTTCAAGAACGGATTCGAGCTATGCAAACCCTTAATTATTTTGTCTCTCACACTCTAGTGAACTTTGAGGAGTTTCAGGAGCTTTTAAAGTCCGAGCAACCTATAGGAATGGAAAAATTTAAGGCCAAATGTTCAATGGTTGCTCTGAATTTTAATCATACTCTTGAGTTTCTCATAAAAGAGAAAGAGGGTGAGATGTGCGCCCTGCTTGACTTGCAAGTTGCTAACGGCGCTAATAAACCGTCAACTAAAAATCAGATTCTTCGTAGGTTCTTTAGTTCTTCATTTAGTTATTTGGGGATGACAATTTCTGGGCACATGTTAAAAGTGTTATATGACGTAGGTGATGCGTCAAAGCATGGAAAAATTACCAGAAAGTTCCGTCAGGTGTCAGGCTATTCCCAAGTAGAGGAATGTCTATTGTTGGTGCTAAATAATTCACAGGAGGCTGAGTATTACTCAATACACACGGGGATCATGGTAACAACCGATGAAGGAAAGAAGTATAATCTTGAGAAAGTAGTAAACTTAGGTATAGGATTACTTTCAAAACTGCTTTATGACCTTGGGATAATTGATAGTGAACCCGATATTTGGGGGCAATGCAGAGATTTCAATTTAACACCTGAAGAAGCTGATAAAACATTTGAAGTAAAGCAGAATATCTGTGAACTTCCTCAGTACAGTGATAGGCCGCCCCCTACTATGCTAAGACAGGTGTTCGACCCCAGGTCCCCTCAATCTATAAGGTTTCCCAAGGAGGGTGATTGTTTTAACATCAATATCGAAGTCCCTGTTGAAGTCGTATCTACTCCTTTCCTTAAGCAACCAAGGACACCTGATTAAAACATGAATAATGTGCTTTTATATTGTGCTATTCAGCTAACCAGTAGCGTCAGTCGGACCGGTTTGTCGTGCTGTGCACCACAAACCGGCCGTTGCGCATAGCGTTATAAAAAAGAGAGTTCTATGGAAAATTCGGGCAAACGAAAAACATTTATTCTGGATTTCTGGGCTTATATTTTCAAAGTAATCGGTAAAATATCATTTTTCAATCTTGTTAGATTTTTGTTTCCAAGTTCGAAAACTGGTCTTTTCTCAGAAGCCTGGGCTCTTGGGCACTTGCTGCTAGCTGTTTTATCGGTGCCAGCAGTTTTGTATATTAATAATCAATATGTCGGTTTTTTTATTGCATCATATGCTTTATTGCGAGTTTTTGAGATTGTTGTATATCAAACCAACGTCCTTCTCTTCGATGAGTACAGAGCAAAAAAAGCTGGAAAAGAATATGCCCTGCATGGCTATAGGAGGATAGTTGTCCTTCTTATTCAAAACTATTTTGAAATAATCTTTTGGTTCGCAGCCCAATACGTAGTTTTTAACAGTTTGTTCTCGTTTTCTGTAGAAGGTTCAAATGAAAGCGTTTTTGGTGCGATATATACAAGCTTTGTAGTTATGACTAGCTTTGGTTATTACAACGTGACCCCACTAGGGGTCTTAGCCTATTCTCTTGTTATCGGGCAAGCTATGATTGGGCTTTTCATGACTTTGTTGAGTTTGGCGAGGTTTGTAGGATTAATCCCTACTCCGAAGTCAAGAGACATCACAGAGCAGTAGTTTTTATAACCAGTGCAGGCACGGCGACGCCCATTGCATTGCGCCTTCGGCTTCATTACATGGGCGCGCATGCTGCAAGCGTTGAGGCTGTAGAAAAAGGTCAGGAGATTTTTTTGACCCGAAACTGGTCAAGCAAAAACTAAAAATAGCGCCTATTCTTAAAATCTGGGGCACTCAACATCGAAAATACACCCAGATTTTACGTAGGAGCGCCATCTTAAAAAGGGCGAGGGTCTTCCTACAGCCTCGTTATGCAATCAAGGAGGACAAGTCACATGGTTACCGATCGTGAAACTGAGCTGGCTGAGCGACTGATCAAGCTACATGATGGAAGGAGCTATCAGGAACTCCAAGAAATGTCGGCGCCGCCTAAAGACCCGAATGATGATGGAAAGATCACTGAGGACATGTATCTGGATATGTGTCGAGATATAGAGAGTGAAATGGGGGCGTTGGAAAGCATTGAGCCTATAGATTGCCTGCCGAGAAATGGTTCCAAGTTAACGTTATGGAAGGCAAAATACAGTAAGAGCGATATCAAAGTGTTTTGGGCGATTGGATTTGACTCGGAGACACTAAAAGTTCAAGACGTTTTGGTCCAATGGTAAATGCATGACAAGGCCAGTCACAGCGACGTGGACTTCCCCCGCTTCACGGCTCCAAACCGGCGCGTGAGCCCGGCGGTAACTGTCTTATGAAATTTAGAGAACATCTCGAAGATATAGATTTTGACGGGGCAGAGGTTGTTGATGTCGCACGCAAAGATGATGTCGTCATAGTTTATTTTAGAAAGGGGATTTTGTTACCTAGCCATCCAGCGCACTCGAGATTTTCAGGAACTTTGGATAGCTACGAAATATCGTTTTTCGGCCTTAAAAATGAAGAAGCTTTAAAATATGTTGGTGTCGGCGAATCAGTCGCATATTTAGGAAAAATTCCCGTAGAGAGTCTCGAACACATAATACATGAGGATGATCAATTCACCTTCGGTGGGTATGTTGAAAGGGAGCCATGGTATGAGTGGCGGTTTAATGCAAATGAGTATGAGGTTCGGCTTGGCAACAGTTAACAAGTGGTTGTGGTTTGTTCTGGACTTCTAAAGATTAGGACGACCATCAACGGCAAAGAGCATGGAGCGACTTCTCTTCAAAGCCCCACTCCTGTTTATTCCTATCCAGGCAACCACTTGTATGCATACGTTGCTGTTGTATACCTAATTTATGTTTTATTGATCGAGTTGGGCGTAATTTATGAGCAAATGGATGCTCCATAATAAGGCCAGTTAGCGGGCCTTGGGTTTCCTCCCGGGTACCGGGCGTTTCTCACTCCCTCAAATAACCCCAATAAACTGAAGCCTTTCCGAAACCAGAGACTGGTACCGAGCTTTCATCTCGTCCGGCAGGTAACTCGATCGAATCAAATCCGGCGCGGCCTTTTCCACCCATCCAGCCAACCGGCGAATACGGCTGGCGGCAGCCTTCTCTCCCAGACCTGCACTCGAAGCCAGCTCGACGAAATCCGATCCGGAGTAATGGCCATTGCCCATTTCAGCGTGGTAAGTCGGTTCCCGGTCCGGGAAGAATTTGAGCGCCATCGCCCGGCCGCCCTGATTGTAAAGACTGGCGGCGAGGACGTCGTAGGCGGGCGCGAGGACGATCGGTTGGCCCAGGACAAAGCTGATGCTCTTGAGGTGATGGTCGTCGTTGCCGACCAGGTAGGAAAACACCAGGCGATCCAGCAATCGTGCGGCTATCGCCGTACCGCAGCGCTCTTTCGTCAGCGCCAGCACTTCGGAGTAACTGGCTAAGTCGTACTTGGAATCGGACGCGTCATTGCGGATCCCGAGGGCCTGCATCGGGTCCCATTGATGGCGTTTGCCGTCGGCGGTGCGATCGTAGCGGCGAATGACGAAAACGCGGTGGCCGTCCTGCAACGTGATCAAGCCACACGTCGGTAGGTCAAACCCCACCTGGAGCATCAGTGAGGGGCTTTATCGGGCATTGAGGTAACGGCAAACCGGGACGTCGGGCTTCCTCCGCGTCATCCCGGTTTGCTTCCTGGTCGACTTCGCTGGCCTCCGCTCATTTCAAGCGCCGGATCAGGGCCCGGAAGACCTCTCGCCGGGCGCGGCGCTGATCCCGTTTGACCCGCTCCAGATCAATACCGCCCAGTCCGTCGCGGTATCGGGGCGAAATGCTCTCCTTGAGTGATTCCCTCTCCTCACCGGGGTGATCCTGACGCGTGACCAGGCGGCCGGGCATGTAGGGTGCTTGTCCTGAAACCATCATCGTGTGACCTCCTTAACGCTGCCCCAATCAGGGGGCGATGGTTATCCCGTGGATTCAGGAAAATGCTAACCTTGTTCTCTGTTGCACAACATTCCATAAACGTGAGTGTTTACTTTGCAAAAACGAACAGGTGAATCCAGCAAGCCGGCAGCATCCACAGCGCAGAAAACACGCAGCGCCCTGGCCTGGAACGACTTTGAGCTCGTCCTGGCCATTGCGACGGCGGGCTCGCTATCCGGCGCCTCGCGCACCCTGGGCGTCAGTCACGCGACGGTGTTCCGGCGGTTGGGCGAGATCGAGCGGCGGTTGGGGGTGGCGCTGTTTGAGCGCAGCCGGGCCGGTTACCAACCCACCCTGGCGGGTGAGGAGCTGGCCGACACGGCCCGGGTGATGGACGAAGCCGCCCTGGCGGCGGAACGCAAAGTGGCGGGGCGCGATCTGGAGCCGACGGGAGAGATCTGGACCACCACCACCGATTCCCTGCTGATGGGTCTGCTGGCGCCGTTGTTCACGGAGTTCCGGCATCGCTATCCGGGCATCGTGCTGGATGTGGCCGTGTCCAACCAGTTGTTCAACCTGACGCGCCGGGAGGCGGACGTGGCCATTCGCCCGTCCAACCGCCCGCCCGAGAACCTGATCGGCCGACCGCTGACCACCATCGGCCAGGCCGTCTACGGGCACCGCAGTCTGGGGCTGACGCCCGGGGCGCCCGTCGAGTCCCTGGTCTCTCAGCCCTGGATCGGCGCCGGGCCCCGCCTGACGGATTCCGCGCTGGACCCCTGGATGGAAAAACACGCCCTGAAGGCGTCCTGCATCTACCGTGTGGATACGCTGGTGAGCATTCTGAGTGCCGTGCGTTCGGGCATGGGGCTGGCCGTTCTGCCCTGCTACCTGGCCGACGACGATCCGGACATCGTGCAACTCACCAGCCCCATCCCCGAGCTGCAATACGGCCTGTGGTTCCTGATGCATCCGGATCTGCGGGGCGTCGTGCGGATTCACGCGCTGATGGATTTTCTGACAGAGGCCGTGCGAGCGCAGAAACAGCGCTTGGCAGGTGCGGATATTGGCTGATGCCTTTGAAGGCCGGTACACCGGGAAAGGACAAGGAACCCATGACGATCCTCATCATTGCCCCCGATAAAGATCCCGAACCGTGGATTAGCGCCCTGAAAAGCCTGGATCCGGCGCTCGACATCCAGGTCTATCCCAACGAGGCCCGCAAAGCCGACGTAACCTTCGCCCTGTGCTGGAATCATCCCGAAGGCGTACTGCGGGACTACCCGAATCTCCGTTGCATCTGTTCCATGGGGGCCGGCGTGGATCATGTGTTGAGCGACCCGCAGTTGCCTGAAGGCGTGCCGGTCATTCGACTGGTCGATCCGCAACTGGCGCAGTCGATGTTCGAGTATGTCTGCGCGGCGGTGATGGTTTACTTCCGGGACTTCGCTGCCTACCGAGCCCAGCAGGAACAGGCGCTGTGGCAGCCGCGGGCGCCGAGGCCGATTGGCGACACGACGGTCGGCATGATGGGCCTGGGGCAGTTGGGTGAGTATTCGGCGATTCGTCTTTCGAGGCTGGGCTTCAACGTAATCGGCTGGTCCCGGACACCGAAATCGATCGAGGGCATTACGGCCTATGCCGGATCTGAGCAGCTGGACGCTTTTCTGTCACAGACCGATGTACTCGTCTGTCTGCTGCCCTTGACGAATGAAACCCGCGATATTCTCAATCTGGACAACCTGCGCAAACTCCCGGCCGGCGCGTGTCTGGTGAACGTTGCCCGTGGAGAACACCTGGTCGACGACGACCTGCTGGCCGCGCTCGACGAGGGCACGTTGCGGGGCGCCCGCCTCGACGTCTTCCGGCAGGAACCTCTCCCCGAGAGTCATCCCTTCTGGCGCCATGAAAAAATACGGCTGACACCCCACTGCTCCAGCCTGACCGATCCGGTGTCCGTCGCTCCACAGATTTTGGAAAACTATCGCCGCCTGAAGGATGGGCGGTCGTTATTGAATCGGGTTATGCCGTCTCGGGGCTACTGAGAAGCTTCCGGTCACTGCGGCTGAGGCACCCGTCTATTGACCCTGGCCAGCCCCGCGGTCATCGCGATACCGGCAAAGATCATCGCCGCGACGTTGGGGCCGAGCGCGTCCAGCAGCAGCCCGAACAGCGGTGCCCCGGCGGTCTGGCCGATAGCGATGGTAAGAAATCCAACCATCAACCCGGTGGCCGGCCGGTCTGACAGGGCCGTGACGCCCCAGATCAGGTAGACCCCGGTCAGCATCACGTAGGCGGCACCGAACAGGGCGCCACCCGCGATTGTCGTGCCCGGTGTCGCCAGGCCCGAACCCACGGCGAGAATACTCACCGCCATGGCGCCCAGGAAGCCCCAGTGGACCCGGTCAATGCCGAAGCGTCCAACCAGCGAACCGGCCCCGGCCCCGGCGATCCCGGCCGCGCCGATCGCGATCCAGAGCAGGCCGATGCCGGTGGTGCCCCAGCCCAGCCGGAGCGTGGCCAGTTGCCCGCCAAAGGACCAGATGGCGGTGCTGGCGGCGCCCATGATGAAAGCAGCCATAATCAGTCGGGCGACGTCGTCGTTGATGGGCGGAAGGACGCTGGCGGTCGCCGAACGGCTTGTGGCCGAGGGCACACAGCGAGCGGTGGCAATTGCCAGTACAAGCGCCGCTGCTGCAAAGGCGGCAAACGCCAAGCGCCACTGGCCGCCAATCGCCAGGGCGACCGGTCCGGACAGCGCTACGCCAACGCTGGTACCGGCGTTGATCGTCGAATTGGTTTTATCCTGCCGGTCCCGGCGCACCGCGGCGGCGACCGCGGCCGCCATCGGTGGGGAGGCCAGACCGGTGCTGGAGCCGGCCAGCATGACGGCGCTGGCGAGCCAGAAGGCGTTGGGTGCCATTGCGATGCCCGCCATGCCCACGGCCGCCACCAGAGCGGCACTGACGGCGACGGCCCGCGCGCCGATCCGTTCGGTCAGGTAGGCCGACCCGACAATCGCAAGGCAGTAACCCAGAAACGAGCCGCCAGAAATGACACCCGAGAGGGCGGGGCCGAGCGCCAGTTCGGCATCAATCTCCGGGAGGAACAGGCCAAAGGCAAAGCGCGCAAAGCCGTAGCAGACGCCAATCAGGCTGAAGCCGACGATGCCGAGGCGTAATGCCGGACTCATGGCCGCACCTGTTCGATCAGGAGCGCCGCCGCTTGTCGGGCCGCCACAATGGCTTCCGGCCCCCGATAGACGGATGCAGCCGTGGCGCCCTCGAAGAGCACCAGGATCTGGTCGGTCAATGCGTCGCCGCCGGCCTTCCCGACATCCTGCTCAACCACGTTGGCAATGTGGCTTCTGAACGCGGCCTTGTGCGCGGTCACGGTCTCGGCAATTTCCGGCGTGTCGCCCCCGGTCTCGCTATAGGCGCGAAGGAACAGGCAACCGCGCGAGCCCTCCTCCCGCACCCAGTCTTCCAGGGCGGCAAAGAGCGCATCCACGCTGTGAACGTCGAGATAGTGCATAAAACGGCGCTCGCGCTCGGAAAGCACCAGGGCCGAGAGTGCGGCCTTGCTGCCGACATGCTTGTAGACCGTCCGACTCGAAAACCCGGCGGCCTTCGTCAGCCGGTCCATCCCGGTGGCGGTGAACCCGTGTCGATCGAAGAGTTGTTCGGCGGCTGTGATGAGCTTTGTCTTAATATCCATGTTTGACAGGGTAAAGTGATCGTTTTACCTGTGTCAATGGTGATGCTGTTTACCCAATTTGGGTATGGTTGTGCCCAATCTGGGTATCTTGACGACCGAGGGTGGTTGTCAGGGGCTTACCGCTCGTCATGGCTTGAGCGGTTGGTTTTCGCTACAGTCGAAGGCGTTGGCCGCCTCGCAGACTCTGAATTCGTCTCCATCGCGGTCGGCCACCGCACGCTTTCACTGTCTCATTACATCGCAAGGTAACGCTTTGACGTTCGAACTCGACCCCTTCAACGGCGTCATCATCCAATCCGACGCCATGCCCGCTGAAACCGGGGCGTTTCGCGACGCCCTGCAGGAGATCGTGACGTTCTCGCGCCGTGAGTCGAAGAACATCGTCTGGCTGACGCTGTCGATCCGACGTTCGCACCTGATCGCGGTGGCGACGGAGCTGGGGTTCGTGTTCCATAACTGTCAGGAAGATGAGCTGACGCTGATACTGAAGGCGCCGACGACAACTTTCGTGCCGTTTATCCCGACCCACACGGTGGGAGCCGGGGCGATCATCACCAACGATCGGGGCCAGATCCTGGTGATCCGGGAACAGGGCATGACCGGCTTCAAGCTGCCCGGTGGGCATGTGGAGCTGGGGGAGCGGATTGAGGATTCCGTGGTGCGGGAAGTCTGGGAAGAGACCGGTATTCGGGCCCGCTTTCTCTCGATTGTGGGCTTCACGACCCGCCACCCGTTCCGGTTCGGCAAGTCGAACGTCTATTTCGTGTGTCGGTTGGCGCCGTTAACCGAAGACATCGCGATCCAGGATCCGGAGGAAATTGCCGAGGCTCGCTGGGTCGACTGGCACGATTTCATTGCCGACAAAACCAACTCCCCGTTCAACCGCCAGATGGTGGAAGAACTGAGCCATGTCGACGGGTTACGTGCCTTTGAGCCCACAAACAACACCGGCCCGTTCCGCAAGCACGAGACCTTCTTTGCTAAAGGCAAATGACGTTCCGGGCCGAATCGGCCGTCAGGCCACGCAAACGCTATTACGGCCACCTTCCTTGGCCCGGTAAAGCTGTTCGTCGGCGATCCGCAGCATGTCGTGCTGCGTGGTCTGCAGGCTGGTCAGGCCAAAGCTGGCGGTGACCTGCAGGCCGACGGCGATCTGGTGCCAGCTGTGCTCTTCGATATGCCGGCGCATGCGTTCGGCAATCTCTTCCGCCTTCTCCAAAGACGTGTCCGGCATCAGCAGGATCAGCTCTTCCCCACCGAAGCGGGCCAGGATGTCGTGGCTGCGCACACACTCGCGCAGCAGGCGGGCGATCTGTTGCAGCACGGCGTCGCCGGTCTGGTGGGAGAAGTTGTCGTTGATGCGTTTGAAGTGGTCGACGTCGATGATGATCAGGGCCAGCTGGCGCCCCTCGCGCCGGCACTCGCCGAACCAATGGTCGAACTGTTCGTTGAAGTAGCGGCGGTTGTACAGGCCGGTCAGCTCATCGGTGTAGCTCAGCTTTTCCAGGGTCTGGGCCTGCCGGGCGATGGTGGCGTTGGAGGACTGCAGGGCCTGGTACTGGTCAGTGAGATCGTCGCTCATCCGGTTGAAGGCGTGGGCCAGTGTGGCGATTTCATCCCGGCCTGAGACGGTGATCGGCTCGCTCCGGGTACCCGGTTCCATTCCGTGGACGGCGTTGCTCAGGTGACGCAACTGGCGCAGCATCGGCCGGGTCAGGAAAAACGCCACCAGGAACGAGAGCACCAGCGCGACACCGCCGGCGACGGCGAGGCTCTGGTAAAGCAGCGTGCGGTAGCTGTCGTCGAGGCCGGTCTCCGGTGCCGTGCCGGCGGCCAACGCGTAGCCCACCGGTTGGCCGTTGAGCGTCAACTCATCGGCCCGCAGGCGCTCCAGCCAGGTCAGCTTCTGGCCGGCCTGGTAGTCGAAGAACGGATGGAAGACGTAGCCTTCAGTGTCGGCCAGCACGAATCGCATGTCCTGTGAGGCAAAGGGGTCGCCCTGTTGCCGGCCGGGTGGCCCGAAACCGGGCGGGGGCGGAAAGCCTGGCGGCGGCCTTCGACCGGCTGGGCCCTGTGCCTGGCGTTGTGAGTGCCTGGCCTTGTCCACTTCGATAATACGGTGGTACAGATCCAGCGCGGCATCGCGACTGCCCCAGGGCAACGCCCCGGGCATCTGCTGGTAGCGCTCGATCAGGTGGGTAAAGTGGTCGAAGTGTGTGTTGCGGGCCTGGCCCAGGAATCGGTGTTCCATCAGCCAGGGTGTGACCAGGGCCACCACCAGCACGGCGCCCAGGCTGCTCAGCAACAGCGCAGCGAGCACCTTGGCCCTCAGGGTCAACGTCATCATAGGGGACATCCTCGTTACTGCGGGACAACCCGCGTCCCCCGGTGGCCAGCGGTCTGATTCCGGCCGCTGAACAGTATAGCCTCAGTCGCTGGAAAAGATGAGAACCGGATCTTTCGGTGGGGCCGGTCCATCCGGTCATGTTGCGGATCGATCACCTGTGCTGGCGACTGCTACGCTATAGAAGCATTCCGGGGGCATCAGCCCCGGCGACCTTCTCGTATCACAAGGACTGAGCATGGCTGAATCCGGAGAGGCTGCGAAGCCCGGCCGCGCGGCGGTCGGGCTGGCGGTGCTGGGGATCGTCTATGGCGATATCGGCACCAGCCCGATCTATGCGCTGCGTGAATGTTTTCGCGGGGTGAGCCCGGTCCCCATCACCGAGGCCAATATTCTCGGCATCCTGTCGCTGATTTTCTGGGCGCTGATCATTGTGATCTCCCTGAAATACATGGTGTTTATCCTGCGCGCCAACAACCACGGCGAGGGCGGGATTTTCGCACTGCTCGCCCTGTTGCGGCCGGATCGTAATCAGGAGAGCCGTTCCCGCCGCACGCTGGTGTTGCTGGGCCTGTTCGGGGCCGGGCTGCTGTATGGCGGCACCATGCTGACACCGGCGATCTCCGTGCTCAGTGCCGTGGAAGGTTTGGAGGTGGCGGCGCCGTCGCTGGAGAGCTACGTGCTGCCGATCACGGTCACCATCCTCGTGATCCTGTTTGCGGTGCAAAAGCACGGTACCGCCAAGGTGGGCACGCTGTTCGGGCCAATCATGGTGGCCTGGTTCCTGACGCTGGCGGTGTTGGGTATCAACAGCATCGTGGCGCACCCGGAAGTCCTGAAGGCCGTGGTGCCCTGGTACGCGGTCCAGTTCATGATCGAAAACCGGCTGCCCGGTTTCCTGGTGTTGATCGGTGTGTTCCTGGTGGTGACCGGTGGCGAAGCGCTCTACGCGGACCTGGGGCATTTCGGGCCGACGCCGATCCGGGTGGTCTGGTTCGGTTTTGTGCTGCCGGCCCTGCTGCTGAACTACTTTGGCCAGGGCGCGTTGCTGTTGGACAAGCCTGAAGGCACGCTGCAGCCCTTCTTCCATCTGGCGCCGGACTGGGCGTTGTTCCCGTTGGTGGGGCTATCGACGGCGGCAACCATCATCGCTTCCCAGGCGGTGATCACCGGCGCCTTCTCGTTGACCCGACAGGCCGTGCAACTGGGTTTCGTGCCGCGGTTGCAGGTGCACCAGACGTCCGAACACTCCCACGGCCAGATCTACATGCCGGGCATTAACTGGCTGCTGATGGCGGCCGCCCTGGCGCTGGTGGTGACCTTCCAGTCTTCCGAAGGGTTGGCCGCTGCCTATGGCGTCAGCGTGAACGCCACCATGCTGGTGACGACCATTCTCGCCTTCAATGTGGCCCGGGAACGCGGCGGCTGGAGCCTGGCCAAGGCAAGCTTCTTCCTGCTGGTGTTCCTGAGCGTGGACGTGGCGTTCCTGAGCGCCAATGCGGAAACCATTCCCCGCGGCGGCTGGTTCCCGGTGGCGATGGGGGCGGCGATTTTCACCGTGATCGTCACCTGGCGGCGCGGCAGCGAATTGCTGGTGCAATCCTACGAGGCGAACACGGTTTCCGTCGAGACACTGCTGGGCCGGCTGGAACACGATCCGCCCCACCGTGTGCCCGGCACCGGGGTGTTCTTTACGGCGCGGGCCGAGGAAGTGCCCCGGTCGATGATGCAGCTGCTGAACCTCAATAAACTGCTGCATGAGAAGATCGTGATCGTGCATGTGAACGTGACGCGGGATCCGCGGGTGTCCAACGATGAGCGCTGGGAGATCAAGGATTGCGGCCAGGGACTTTATGAGGTCATCCTGAATTACGGGTTCATGCAGGGCTTCAACATTCCGTCGGACCTGGCCTACTGCATCGAGCACCGTAATCTGCCGATCGACCTGAACGAAACCACCTATTTCGTGGGGCGCACCTCGGTCATCGCCGACCGCAAGAAGGACGGTATGATGGCCTGGCGGGACCGGATGTTTGCCTTCATGGTCCGCAACACCTTGCATGAGACCTCGCTGTACCGGATTCCGGCGGGACGGGTGATCGAGATCGGGCTGCAGTTGGGGATTTAGTGCCCCGTCTGGTTTAAGGTGATCGGAGAACCGGGGCCGTCGTCTCGGTATTGACTAACGGAAAAGGAGATTCCTGACTATGATTCGTTCATTCCGCATCGCCGTCCTGGCCCTCGCGCTCGTCTCGTTCGGTGCGCTTGCTGACGGCCGGCCCAGTGCCGCCACAGAGGCCTTGCTCGATGGCCAGTTAAAAGCCATCGCGGCCGACGATTACGCCGGTTTCGTCGAACATGCCGACGCGCACTTCCGCCAGACCCTGGAGAAAGAACAGTTCCATTCGGTCGCACAGGCCCTGGGCGGTCCGTTGCAGGCGGGTTACGAGACGACCTACCTGGGCACGCTGAATCAGGCCGGTTTGAAGGTATACCTGTGGAAGATTGTCTACAGTGAGAAGAAAGACGACAACCTGATCAAGATGGCGCTGCGGGACGATGACATTGCCGGTTTCTGGATTCAGTGACACACGCGAGCTGGCGACAAACGGCTTTTCGGTGAGCAGTCGAAAAGCCTGGGCAGAACCGGTGATCAGGCCATCCAGGAGGAATGGGAGGTCATGAAGGTTCATCACCAGCTCGCCATAGAAGCGCCCCCGCGCCTTATTTACAAAGCCCTCACCGACCCGGAACTGATCGGCGAATGGTGGGACCGGCAGACGGTGCAGCATACGCCAAACGGGGTGATACTGGAGCACGATCCCGGGCCCGAGCACGGCGTGGTCCAGATGCGTGTGGTCGTGGATGTGCGGGATCAATGGGTGGAATGGGAGTGCATCAGCCGCCACCCGCCGAGCAGCCCGGCGTCCGCCTGGACGGGCACGCACTTCATCTTTGAAATCACCGAAGCCGAAACCCCCGCCACCCGGGTGCTGCGCGCCTATCCCGGTTTCGACTCCACCCGCCTGTGCACGCTGAATTTTTTCCAGACCGACTACGACGAGCGCAGCGAGTTCCTGGGCTTCAACAACTTCGCCTGGGCGCACGTGTTGCAGCAGTTGAAGCGGTTTTGTGAGGATGCGCCCAATTGACGCTGCCACCGGTGATGGCCCATAGAAAAAGAAGACTGACTGTATGACGCTTGATGCCCTGCTGGTTCGTTTGAATGCCGCCATATTCGCTCTTTATGGCATCGCATTCATCGTATTGCCTGAAACGCTATCCAGGATGGTTACCGGTGAAATCCCAGCCTCGGCGACTGGCCTGACCGACATGCGCGCGACTTATGGTGGCATGTCCCTGGGTATCGGAATCGTGCTGTTAATCCTGACCCTGAAAACGGAAACGCTGCGGCTTGGCGTTTTGGGTGTGGTCATCCTGATGCTGGGCATGGCCGGCGGGCGAAGCGTCGGACTGGTCATCGACGGCGTGGCCAGTCAGACCATGGTCACTTACCTGATGCTGGAGCTGGCCATGGCAGCCCTGGCCTTTTGGGTGCTGGTGCGCTCGGGGACGTCGAGACATTAGTACGGACTTAATCCACTTAATGTACCTGCCGGGAATCGCCCGGCGCCTCGTCCCTTTCGGTCATCCCGTAATCCCGGATAACGCCGGCCACCCGCAACCGGTAGTCCGCAAAATAGCGACCCCGCCCGCGGCGCTGTGCGGAGCGGTGGACGTCCAGGTTGCGCCACTGCTTGACGGCCTCCTCATCCCGCCAAAAGGACAGCGACAGCAATTTGCCGGGTTGGGTCAGGCTCTCGAAGCGCTCCACCGACACGAAGCCGTCGATGGTTTCGAGATGAGACCGCAGGGCGGCGGCGGTATCCAGATAAGCCTGCCGGTGTTCGGCATGGGGCATGACTTCAAAGATGACGGCAATCATTGGCTCTCTCCCGGGAGTTGTGCCGGAATACCCAGCGTACCTTCAACGGTCTCCACAAAGGTACGTTCTTCTTTTACGATGAATCGAAGCTCCTGCGCGATGGCAAAATTGGCGCGCCCCATCTCATCGGTTTTCAGTCGCACGCGATAGGTTTCATAGGCCGCCAGGCTGTCGAAGGCAATCAGGCCCCAGGCCACGTTATTGGTGCCTTCATGGGGCAGGAAGTAGCCCACCAGATGGCCGCCGCAACGGGGAATGATCTGACCCCAGTTTTCGGCATACTGGCGAAAGGCTTCCCGCTGGAACGGATCGATTTCATAGCGGATGATGCAGGTCATACTCATGGTTGGGCTCCTCTGGAGGTCACGGTTAATGCGAACGCTATCACCCCATCACTCCCGGTTAATTCGAGCTGGGTCGAAGCATGGCTGAAGGTCCCAACATCGTCCGGCTGGCGGCGTTGATCGGGGACAATGCCCGGGCAGCGGCCCTGTCCACTCTGATGGCGGGGCGTGCCCTGACGGCCACCGAGCTGGCCGATGCCGCCGGCGTCACGCGTCAGACCATGAGCTCGCATCTGGCAAAACTGCTCGACAGTGGGCTGGTTCAGGTCGAGCGACAGGGGCGGCATCGCTATTTCCGTCTGGCCGGGCCCGACGTCGCCCACCTGTTGGAGTCCATCATGGGCATGACCCCGCCTGCCGAAGGGCATCGACCACTCACCGGGCCCCGGGACCAGGCCCTGCGCAAGGCCCGCATCTGTTATGACCATCTGGCAGGGGAACTGGGGGTGTATGTTTACGACGGGATGCTGGGCAATGGTGTGTTGCGACAGGGTGGAGACGGGCTGCGTTTGACCGACCACGGCCAACTCTGGTTTCGCAGGCTGGGGATTGATACTCAACGGGTTGCCCGGTCCCGTCGTACCTTTTGCCGGACCTGCCTGGACTGGAGTGAACGCCGCGATCATCTGGCCGGCGCATTGGGCGCGGTCTTCCTGTCTCGCATCGAAGAGCTGGGTTGGGCGGCGCGGCTGGAGGGGTCACGAGTGATCGCCTTCAGCGATACGGGCGAGCGATCTTTGCGGTCGCTGTTTGGCGGTGTCGATCAGGAGCCCGAGCCGCCAATACGGTGTGTCCGGTAATCGCCTATCTTTCCCTTTTCTGTTGACCCGCCGTGCCTGTTGGGTGCGATAAGGATGTTCCAGTGCAATACCGCCCCATGACAATCGCCGATTACAATGCCGCGATTCAGCTCTGGCAGGACACCGCCGGCGTTCGGCTTCGCGATGCCGACTCGCGGGAAGGCATCGCCCGCTATCTGGAGCGTAATCCCGGATTGAGCTGGGTGGCGTTGGATGACGGACGCATCGTCGGCACGATCATGGCGGGCCATGATGGCAAACGGGGGTATATCCAGCATCTGGCGGTTGCGGAGGACCATCGTCGCCAGGGCATTGCCTCCCGTTTGGTGGCCAATTGCCTTGAGGCGTTGCAGCAGGCGGGGATTATCAAGTCACACGTCATGATCCTGCGGACCAACGCGCTGGGAGAAGCCTTCTGGCATCGTCTGGGCTGGCAGCGGCGGTCGGACGTGGAGCTGTTCTCGTTCATCAACGGTGGCGGCGAAAACGTCTAGTTCACGCTGTGAGGTTCAGTCCCGCCAGCGCGAATGCTTCTGCAGTTTCCGCTGCAGGGTCCGCCGGTGCATGTTGAGCGCGCGGGCGGTGGCGGAGACGTTGCCGTCGTGTTCGTTCAGGACCCGCTGGATGTGTTCCCATTCCATTTCTTCCACCGACGGCGGCGCCATGCGCAGGTTGGGCTCGTCCGCCACCGGTTCAAAGCCGCCCATCAGCTGACTGGCGGTGATGGGCTTGCAAAGGTAGTTGATGGCGCCGCGCCGCATGGCTTCCACGGCGGTGGCGATACTGCCGTAGCCGGTGAGCACCAGCACTTCCAGGTCCGGCTGCCGTACGAGCAGTTCGGGCAGCAACTGCAGGCCGCTCTCGCCGGCGAGGTTCAGATCTAGCACGCAGCGCTCGAAGTCGGTCTCCGCCAGGGCGTCCAGCGCCTGCTCGCCAGTGTTGGCGGTGGTGGTGCGGATGCCCTGCCGGGTCAGCGAGCGTTGCAAGACCTGCAGGAAAGCGACATCGTCGTCGACAAGAAGCCAGTCACGCGGTTTGCTCATCTCACTCTCCTCTTATGACTTTCCCGGCTTGCGGCAGTTCGATGATCATCGTGGTGCCCTCGTCGGTGGTAAAGGCTTTGAGGGCCCCGCCCAGCCGCTGGATTGTGGCATTGGACAGGAACAGGCCCACGCCAAGGCCGCGCTCCGATTTGACGACGTGATCGCCCGGGCTGCCCTGCTCGCTGATGTCCAACCCTTTGCCATGATCGCGAACGACAATCTCCACCCCATCCGGCCCGGTCACCTGGGCGCCAATGGAGACCCATTCCGGGCTGGCGGTCAGGGCGTTGGCGACCAGGTTGAGCACAGCCTGATCCAGCGTGGCGTCCACGGCGACCCGCGCCTCGGGATACGGTTGTTCCCATCCAATGCGGCTGGCCGGCCAGAGCAGCGTGGCAGACTCTCTCAGGCGCGCCAGCCAGTCCTGCACCGTAAGGGTTTCCAGCTGCGCTGTCCGCACCTGCATCGCGGCGGTGGACAGCTGCTTGAGGTGGCCCGAACACAGCTGCAGCTGTTCCTCCAGCATGTTCAGGTCATCCCCCAACTGCGGGGCTTCCGCTCGCATTTCATCCACCAGCAACGTCATGGTGTTCAGCGGTGTGCCCAGCCGATGAGCAACCGTGGCCGAGGAAAGACCCAGAGCGATGATCTGTTCGTCCCGCAGGCGGCTCTCGCGGGTTTCCGACAGCTGCGCCTGCTGTTCGCGGATCTGCCGGGCCAGTGAGCCGACCACCAGCATGAGGATACCGGCGGTCAACGAGAAGGCCACCCACATGCCGAGCAGGTACAGGTCCGGCAGGTGCGAGTTGGTTTCGTTGGGCAGGACCGGCGAGCGCCAGAGAATTTCCACCGCATAGGCGGTTATCGTCAGTCCTGTCAGTACGATGCTGTGGCGCAACGGGACCAGCAGGATGCCGAAGGCGATGGGCAGCAGTAACGCAGGGGTTAACGGGTTGGTGTAGCCGCCGGTCTTCAGCAGCCAGGTGCCGATCAGGACCAGGTCGAAAACGAGGGTGGCGGTGACCGTGAGCGCGTGACGCGGTGGACGCTGCCGGAACCAGAGCCAGATCAGGGTGGTGAACACGCCGTAAACGAGGCACAGCAGCAGCGCCTCGGTACTGTAGAAACTGGGGGCCACCGCCTGGGTGACCGCCAGCGTGACCAGCTGCATGGCGACGATAGCCACACGCATGGTCAACAGGTAGCGGGATGCCTGGCGAAAACCGGTCTGGGATTGTGTAAGCCACTCCATGGCGGCCATTCTACCCACTTTCAGGCGCGTCGTTGCTGCTGTTTTCACGGTAGTCCTGCGTCATTGTGTCGCGGAAACAGTAGCACAGGTTGGTTTTTATTCGGGCACTGCCGCTGGACCTTTCGTGAGCAGAGGCAGCAGCACGCCCTGCCAGAGGGACTCTCGATAGCGCTCGCGGAACCAGCCGAGATGTCCGATCTGACGTTCGCCGATATCGTCCGGCTCGATCCGCCGGATGGTGACGTCCGCGTTACGGTAAAAGCCGTGGAGCGATTCGGTATTGCGCCGGGACATCATTTCATCGTCGGTGAAGGCTATCGCAGTCATTGGAATCGTCACCTGTGCAAAACGTTCGCGCATGGCCGGCCCTTCGGCGCCGACGGCGTACTCCCGGTCCAGGCACCAGCGGCGCCACTGGCGGATCACGTTGGGCGGCAGGTCGCCGACCATCTTCAGGCGGTTGCCGGGGAAATAACCCACGGTCGCTACGCTCACCGGAGCGACCAAATACCAGAGCAGCCACGCGATGCGCTTGGTGGGCGGAGAGTTCTCCCACCAGTAGCCGCTGCCGCAGGCGACCGTAATGGCCTGATCCAGGTCGTTCACGTTCGGCGTCATGCCCAGCAGCTGGCCGCCGACGCTGTGGCCGATCCAGTGGCATGGCAGGCCGGGATGGCGGTTGCGGGCAAACTCGATCACGCTGCGGCAATCCTGTTCACCCCAATCGGTGATCCGCACCGGGCAGTCGCGCATGGCACCCTCCAGCGAGGCACCGGTACCGGCGTAGTCAAAGGTGATGGCGCTGAAGCCCTCGGCCTGCAGGAAGCGGGCGAACTTCTCGTAGCAGTGTTGGCCGACGCCCATCGCGCCGGCAACGATGACCACGGCATGCGGGTCCGGGCTCTCGAACAGGCGTAGTTGGATTCGGTAGCCGGCGGGTGTGTCCAGAGCCAGGTCCTGGCGCTCGGTACCGAAGGGCGTGTGAATGCTCATGGTGATGTCTCCCTTCGCCTCAGAAATCGTCCACCAGGTGATTCAGGAAGCGGTAGACCACCTGCATCTCCTCGGCGGTGAAGCCGGCGCTCATGGTGTCGTTAAACTGGCGGATCAGTGGCTTGGCGGCCTCGATCTTCTGGCGGCCGCGGTCGGTCAGGTAGAGCCGTCCGGCCCGGCCGTCTTTTTCGCAGGGGCGGCGTTCGATCAGTTCCCGCTGGATCATCCGGTTGGCCAGCCCGGTCAGCGCGGAGTTGTTCAGGTGCAGGCCGCGGGCCACGTCTTTCAGTAGGCAGCCTTCATTGCCGGCAATCAGCAGCAGCGCGCCGAGTTGGGTCACCGAGATATCGAGACCCTTTTCGGTCTGCTGGTCGGCGTAGTTGTAGACGCGCTGGCGGGCGCTGTTGAGCAGGTAGAAGAGTCGCTGATCCATGGCGGGCCATCCAGTTCACATGTGAATCAAATATAGTTTACATATGGACTATATGGCAAGAGGCGGGTGGTTTGTGATTCCGCTCTGCCGTGTTGGGTGTTGAACCGGATCGCTACTCGCCAGTCTTCACACTGTCCAGGATGGCGCCGAGGAAGGGCTTCTGGGCGTCGATCTCGTCACGGCTCAGGCCGTTCATTTCGTAGGGAAACACCAGCCAGTCTTCCGAGGTGTGCTGGCAGAAATCCGGTTTGAGCCCGGTCCGGTTCGCGCCCGGGCGCTGGTAGAGCGTGGCGATCCGGGTGTCCTGCGGGATGTTGCGTTTGAGCTGGCTGTTGAGTCGCTCCAGCACGGCGGCGATGCTGTAGCCGGTGCTGAACACGTCGTCGACGATCAGCAGGCGGTCGTCGTGGTTCAGGTTGTCCAGCAAATAGTGGGTACCGTGCACGCGGATGTTTTCCTGCGGTGAGGCCACCATGGCGTCGTAATCATGCATACCGCGATAGGAGGTGCGCAGGGCAATGTGGTCCGTGGCCACGCCCAGGGTTTGCAGGCATTCCTGTACGTAGATGCCGATGGCGCTGCCGCCCCGCCACAGACCGACGATGAAGTTGGGCCGGAATCCGCTTTCAAACACCTGGACCCCCAACCGGAAGGCGTCTTCGATCAGGTCGGCTTCCTGCAGGAAACGACGGGAACGGGCGGGCTTCGGAGTGGTTTGGGTCATGGTGGCTCGATGATGGCGGATTGGATCAGGACCGGATGGTATCGCATCCGGGACGTATAGGTTAATCGTCGGCACCAACGGACACCAGCCCCCGGTCGGAGCAACGTCCTGGTCGACTGACGGTTTGCCGCGAACGGCGGTTTAATGGGATTATGGCGCCATTATCCAAGCAGTTGTGGTGCCATGGCAGACAAACAGTACATCAGTGCGCAGAGCCTTCTGGAGGATGCCTTCCGGCTGGGGGCTCAGGTTCTCAACTCCGGTTTCCGTCCTACCTTCATGATTGCCGTCTGGCGCGGTGGTGCGCCGATTGGAATCGCGGTGCAGGAGTTCCTGGATTACCACGGTGTCGAGACGGACCACATCGCCATCCGCACCTCGTCCTACCACGGCATTGATCAGCAGAGTAAGACGGTCCGGGTGCATGGCCTCAACTATCTGGTCAAACACGTCACCCACGAAGATTCCCTGCTGATCGTCGACGACGTCTTCGATACCGGCCGTTCCGTCGAAGCGATCATCGGCGAGCTGCGCCAGCGGGCGCGCCTGAACACGCCGCACGACATCCGCGTTGCCGTGCCCTACTACAAGCCTGATCGTAACGAGGTGGGCTGGGCGCCGCATTATTTCATCCACGAAACCGATGCCTGGCTGAAATACCCCCATTCGCTGGAAGGCCTTTCCGAGGCGGAGATCGCGCAGAATCGGCCCGAATTGCACGCGATTCTGGCGCCCCACCTCAAGCAGGACGCCTGACCGTCAGGCGTCTTCGGTCTCGGCGTCCTGGCGCTTGGCCACTTTGTGCTGGTCCTCGCTGATGCCGATTTTCCAGTAGCTGGACACGTACAGGTTACGACGACCCACGTCTTTCTCCTGCTTGAAATAGCGGCGCAGGTTGCGCATGCCGCTGAATTCACAGGCGGCCCACACCGACGGTTCACCGTCCAGCCAGTCCAGCTGCCGGATGCGATCGACAATCACCTCGCCCCGCGGATCCGGCTCCGGATTGATCACCCAGTGCAGTTCCACGTTTTCCGGGTGCGTCAGTGGCTGGATGTCGGCCTCGTCGAGCACTTCGATCACGGCATAGCCGCGGGCATCTGCAGGCATCGTCTCCAGGTTGACGCTGATCGCCGGCAGGGCGGTCATGTCGCCGGCCAGCAGGAACCAGTCGGCCTCCGGGTTGATCAGTTTGCGGGCGCCGGGGCCGCCGACCAGGATGCGGTCGCCGGGTTGGGCTTGCTGGGCCCATACGGAGGCCGGCCCATCGGTGTCGTGAATCATGAAATCCACGTCCAGTTCCCGGGGCCGCTGTTCGCGGATGGTGTAGGTGCGCATAAGCGGTTGCCCGTCGCCGGGTTGGGGAAACAGGAGTTTGATGTAAGCACTGTCCTGCTCTTCGGGAAAGCCGGCCAGATTGTCGCCGCCCAGGGTGACGCGCAGCATATGTGGCGTCACATATCGGGAGCGGATAACGTCCAGTTCACGGGGTGCCGGTCTTGGCATGATTCGGTTCTCCAGTAGTGGTCGCCCCGGCCTCGCCTCCTGCGTTCTGCAGGTTGTCGGCCATGACGTTTGCCAGGGTGATGAAGGTGTCGACGTCGTCCGGTTTGAGATGACGCGTCATTCGGTCCATGGCGATCGTTTCCACCGCCTGCATCCGGTCGATCATGGATTCGCCGTCGGGCGTCAGTCGCAGCAACTGGCTGCGACGGTCCCCGGGATTCTCCACTTTGACGATCAGACCCTCACCCAGCAGTTCATTAAGGACCCGGGTGATCTGGGCCTTGTCCCGACGCATGCGCTGGGCGATGAACTGGGCGGTACACCGCTCCTGCTTCCAGATCGCCTTGAGCACACGCAAGTGAGTGATCGGCAGGCTGATACCGGCATCGACGACGGCCGACCGCATGAAGGCGCGATAGGCGTGGGTCAGTCGGTGCAGCGGCTCACCGAGTGAGGTGAGTGACATGGGTCTCTCCTTATTGTTGATACTATCAACCATAATGCCGGCTGGTTGATACTGTCAACTACGTGGAGCTACCCATAGGTCGATGATGAGCGGACAGGGACGGTGAGGCGACGGCGGGCCGGCGGGCCCGCCGATAGGAAAGACTCAGGGATGCAGGGTGCCGGGATTGCTGGCGTCCGGATCGTCTTCGTCGTCATCGATGTCTTCCAGCGTCAGATCCATGAAGCTGGAGGTGCTGGCGGGCTTTTCCGTGGCTGCCGGTGCGGCGGGGGCTTTGCCCGTTGATGCCGCAGCTTCGCCACTCTCCAGCTTGATTCTGAGCCGCAGGTTATTGGGGGAATCGGCGTTGGCGATGGCGTCGTCCAGGCTGATTCGCCCGCTCTGGTGCAGCTTGAACAGTGCCGCATCGAAGGTCTGCATGCCGAGGTTCTCGGATTTCTCCATGATTTCCTTGATCTCGGTCAGGCGGTTCTTGAGGATCAGTTCCTGGATCGTCTTGGTGCCCAGCAGGACTTCCACCGCCGCGCAGCGCTTGCCGTCGACGGTCGGGATCAGACGCTGGGAGACGAAGCCGCGGATATTCTGCGCCAGGGACATCAGCAATGCCGGGCGCTTCTCGTCCGGGAACAGGTTGATGATCCGCTCCAGCGCCTGGTTGGCGTTGTTGGCGTGCAAGGTCGAGATGGCCAGGTGGCCGGTTTCGGCGAATTCCAGGGCGTGCTCCATGGTTTCGCGGTCGCGGATCTCGCCGATCAGGATCACGTCCGGCGCCTGACGCAGGGTGTTCTTCAGGGCATTGCGGAAACTGCGCGTGTCGACCCCGACTTCACGCTGGTTGACGATGGATTTCTTGTGCTTGTGCACATATTCCACCGGATCCTCGATGGTGATGATGTGGCCGCCCACGGAGGAATTGCGCAGGTCAATCAGCGACGCCAGCGAGGTGGACTTGCCCGAGCCGGTGCCGCCGACGAACAGGATCAGCCCACGCTTCTCCATCACCAGCTTCTTGAGGACCGTCGGCAGGCCAAGATCCTCGAATTTGGGGATCTCGGTGTTGATGTTCCGTGCGACGATGGCGACTTCATTGCGCTGCTTGAAGATGTTCACCCGGAAGCGGCCTACCCCGGCAATTGATACCGCCAGGTTCATCTCCAGCTCGTTGGCGAAGATCTGCTTCTGCTCGGCGTCCATCAACTCCATGGCGATGGCCTCGACCTGCCCGGCCGTCAGCGTCTGCTGCGACAGCGGCTTGAGCGTGCCCTGGAATTTGGCGCTGGGCGGCGCGCCCGTGCTCAGGTAAAGATCGGAGCCGTCGTGTTTTGCCAGTACATTGAGGTACTTGTCGATGGGAGTGGCCACTGTGTGATTCCTTTGAAGCTGCCGGGGACCGCTGTCGGAGCGGTCCCGATGGATCCGGATCGTGGCGTCAGTATTGGAAAAACAGAGGCCGGGCTACAAGAAGAGCTTTGTAACTTTCGGTTTGTACTCGTATCTTTATCGGGTTGGCCGAAACGGGCCTGACTTTAATAGGCCGGTTGCACAGGACAGGGCAACGGCATCGGATACGGAAACAACAGACATGATCACAACAACCATCAAACGTTGGCACGACCTGGTCGAAGCCCGCAACCCTCAGGCACTGGACGATCTTCTGGCGGATGAGGTGAAGTTTCACTCGCCGGTGGTGCACACGCCCCAGGAAGGCAAGGCGATCACCAAGCTCTACCTCGCTGCCGCCCTTCACACGCTCAACAACGAGCATTTCCACTACACCCGCGAAGTGCTTGACGGCAACAACGCCGTCCTGGAGTTCACCACCGAACTGGAAGGCATCCAGGTCAACGGCGTCGACATGATCCGCTGCGACGGCGAGGGGCGAATCGTGGACTTCAAGGTGATGGTCCGACCGCTGAAGGCAGTAAACAAGATTCACGAGATGATGGCGGCGATGCTGGAGAAAATGGCTCCGGGCAACCCTGCCTGAGGCGGCCGCTTGCCGGCGCCTTCATAAGGCCGTTCAGGAAAGTAATGATCGGGCTGACGCCCGATCATTACTTTCCTGGGGCGCTGTCCCCTCTTGCAATCCGGAGGGATGCGTTACTGGCGTTGAATGCTTTGTATGTCGCGGTAGTTGACCGGCACCACCATGTTGCCGCCGAACATGCGGCGCTGAAGCTGCAAACGCTGGCTTTCCACGGCCTGCAGGCGACCCTCCAGCACTTTCCCGCTGTTCATGACAACACGAAGGCTTTGGTTCATGTGTCGATCCAGGTCGCTAACAGCGATGGCGGACTGGGTGGTTGGCGTTTCCCGGGGTGTGGTGGATGTTGCTGACGCCGGCTCGCCGGCGTTGGCTGTCGTTTCGGTCCGTGTGATCGCGAACGGTTTCAGAGAGGCGCCATCCACACCCACCTGTGGGTTGAGGCGGCCGCTCAGGTAGTCGGGGTCGGTGCTCAGGTAACGATCTTTCGTGCTGATCGGCGGAAACGGCTCGATGGCCAGGTCCAGAGTGCTGCCCGGATGCTCAATGTACTCCCTGTAGGCGTTGGCCAGCGTGTTGTCTGGCGCCAGTCCATACGTTGACCAGACGGCCCTCCAGGCCTCGAGGTGATGCTTCCGAAATGCCTCAACGCTCATGCCGGTTTCGCGGGCACAATCTTCGAGTTCCTGCAGGACCTGGCCCTGATCCTGGATGTGTAATTCGGCGCTTTTGAGTTCCACGGATCGGGCACTCTGCAGACCATTGAAGGCGTTCAGGGCGCCACCGGGATTCAGTGTCAGTCGGGTGGTGAGGGTGTTCTCGCCGTGGATCGTAACCCGGGACAGGAGGTCGAGCTGGCTGCCACCCTGCGCCTGCTGGTACCCCAGACTTATGTCGATGATGTCATCAGAGCTGCCGGAGGCCGGTCCATTCCGGTCATCAACGTTGCAACCCGCCAGTGCCAGTTTCGTCATCATGCCTTTCCCGCCCTGGCGTTCGGTGGCCGACTGCATCAGAGGGCCATTCGGGTCGATGCGCAGGCCGACGACGTTCAGCGCCAGATGATCGGGGATATGGCCGTTTTTCAGCTCGTCCGACAAGGTGTACAGCACCCAGGGATTATCGGTTTCCAGAACCAGCTTATCCATCCGGATCGAATCATCGACGGTATGAGGGACAAAACGGATGCCGCTGATCTCAAGGTCTCCCGTTGGCGTGACGGAGACGTCATCGTAGCTCAGCTGGCCGTAGAAGCTGGCCATCTGGACGGATTTGTCCAATTGGTCCCGGACAGCGCTGGTCATCTGGTACTGCGCAAAGAAAAGTCCGCCGGCAATCACGACGACAGCGGCAATCAGGATTCGTTTCATGGGCGTCCCTGTTGTGGCATCCCTGGAGTTGGTGGCCCTGTGGGCCAAGTCAGTCAGAACATTAACTGAGTTTCATGTAACGATAAATGTTGGAAATGTAAGAGGTTCGCCCTGGCGCGCTGAGCAGGTTGATGGATTGGTATCCAAGTCAGCATCGCAGGCAGTGCCAATTCGGGTGTATCGCCAGGAAGGTTGACGGCGCTGACAATCTGGCGTTAAACAGAGGTATGAGCAATGGTTTGCGGAGGCTTGGCGGATGAAATGGATTATCGTGCTTATTGTGGCGGTCGTGGTCGGTATCTGGCTCTACCGCGGCCGGCGCAAGAATGACGTTGAGAATCCCGAAGCCAAGCCCTTTGAGGAAAGCGAGTATTACCTGTCGCCGGACGAGGAAAAAGAGTCCGACGACAGGCGCTCCTGAATGGGCGGGGCTACATGGCGTGCTTCACGCCCCGCTGGACCAGCCACCAGTTGGCCGGGTAGGCGGTGGCAAAGCCCAGGATCATGCCGATCTGCATCATGAACCAGAACTGCGGCGTATCCGGACGCGGCTCCAGGCCGAGCCAGAGTACCGAGGCGATGGCCATCCAGCCAAACATGCCAATCTCGAAGGCCACCAGCGACAGGGTGTCGGCTTTGACGGCGTCCTTCAGGGCGCTGCGCCAATTACCGTGCCCCATGCTCATGATGGGCAGGAACTGGAACAGGATACCGAACAGGTAGGCGCCCACGAACTCGCCCACGAAGTGGCCCAGCAGGGCTGAACCCAAGACAGTGACACCCAGCAGCGTCATGAGTGGCGCTGCTACCGTATCCCCCAGGGTACAGCCGCCCCCGCAATGGGTGGTGGACACGAAAACGCCCTGCCACAATGGTTTTTCGCCATGGCCTTTCAGGCCGATCCGTTTGTAGAGCCACCAGCCAACGACCGGGAAGTAGAGGCCGGTCACGGGCCAGGTGATGTTCATGATGGCCATGTGCTGGGGATGGCGTCTGACATCGAGCGCGATGGCGGCGGCTGTCAGTATTCCCAGGGCAATGAAGAACCAGGCAATCATTTCGAATCCGCTCAAAACAACCTCCTTAGCGACTGGACGTGCCTATGGGGCAGGTTTCCAGTGTTGCAGACTATTCGGGCGCGACAAAGTGTCGCGGGCTTGTCATCCCGTCGGGATGGGTTGTCCGGTCGGTGATGTGTCGCGCCTTAATCGGGTCCACGGCGTTCTCAGGCCCGTGGTGGCTGCGTTCAGCAACTTGTTGTCTTCGACAGGCCACACGGTAAAACCCTTGAGCCACTAAAAGGTCAAGGGTTGAGCTGAGCCTGGAGCCACATGAACGGTGTGATAGACTCTCGCCCCGCTGAGGGAGTGATCAGTGTCGCAATGTTGATGTCGGCGTCAATGCAGCGGTTCTGGTTGGAGACACAAGGCGGACATGACAATCCGTTAAGGATGATCCGTCATATGACGGACAGTCTGTCTGACTATTCGGCGATTTCAGCGGATGTGTCGCGTCAGGCGATGTTGTTGATTCCCCTCACTAACTGGGAGAATCGCCGCCGTCAATTGTCTCTGCATGATGTAGGTCAAGTTGCTGGTGGAATCCGACTGTGAGCTACTCCACTATTGGCGCCGATTTCTGCATGGAGTCAGGCTTCACCTGCACGCAGTCGGGCCTGACTGGCCGCACTGTCCGCTATAGATTCCTGAAACTTCCGTAATCCATTGATAGCTACATATGAGCTTGCCCGCCAGGCCCTGGCCTGCCCTTGCTCTAATGAGGTTGAAAAATGAGAGAGAAGAGCTATTTACGCGTCTTGGGCGCTGTACTACTAGCCGCTTTGCCATTGCTGTTGTCGGGTTGTAGCTCGGCGCTGATGGATCCAAAGGGGCAGGTCGGTGAGGAACAGAAGGTCCTGATCATCACGGCTTTCGCTTTGATGCTGATTGTCGTTATCCCCGTAATCGTGATGACGCTGCTCTTCGCTTACCGCTATCGCGAAAGCAACAAAGAGGCGACCTACAAGCCGAACTGGGCGCATTCCACTGCGATCGAAGTGGTGGTCTGGCTGGTTCCCTGCGTGATCATCGTCGTCCTCGCGATTCTCACCTGGATCACCTCTCACAGCCTCAACCCGATGAAGCCAATCGCCTCCGAAGACGGCAAGGAGACGATGGAAATCCAGGCGGTCTCTCTCGACTGGAAGTGGCTGTTCATCTATCCGGAACAAAAGATTGCCACCGTTAACGAGCTGGCGATTCCGACCAACACGCCGATCCGTTTCCACATCAGCTCCGGTTCGGTCATGAACTCCTTCTGGGTGCCGGAACTGGGTACGCAGATCTATGCCATGGCCGGTATGGACAGTCAGTTGCACCTGATTGCCAACGAAACAGGGGAATGGCAGGGCAAGTCTTCCAACTACAGTGGCGCCGGTTTCGCCGGGATGACGTTCCCGACGCATTCCCTGTCCGAGGAAGACTTCAAGGCATGGGTACAGAAGGTCAAGGACGAGTCGTCCAAGACCCTGTCCTTTGACGACGGTTACCAGGAACTGGCCAAGCCGAGCGAAGACGTGCCGGTTCAATACTTCTCGAAGGTTTCACCGAATCTTTACAACAACATTCTCAACAGCTTCCGCAAGGGCATCAGCGATGAGCATGGTGAAACCGGTGAACAAGAGCATGGCGAGCGCATGAGCGCAGAGGCAGCGGAGTAAGCATATGTTCGGAAAATTAAGTCTCGATTCGATTCCCTATCACGAGCCGATCATCATGTCGACGGTGGCCGTGATTGCCATCGTGGGCGCGGCTCTTGTTGGCTGGATTACGGTCAACAAGAAGTGGACCTATCTGTGGAGTGAGTGGATCACGTCCATCGATCACAAGAAACTGGGCATCATGTACTTCCTGGTGGCCCTGGTCATGCTGGTCCGTGGTTTCGCGGATGCCATCATGATGCGGACCCAGCAGGCGATGGCCGCTGGCGGTGCCGAGGGCTACCTGCCCCCGGAGCACTATGACCAGATCTTCTCCGCCCACGGCGTGATCATGATCTTCTTCGTCGCCATGCCGATGGTGATCGGTCTGATGAACCTGGTGGTTCCGCTGCAGATCGGTGCGCGCGACGTTGCTTTCCCGTTCATGAACAACCTGAGCTTCTGGCTGTTCGCCGCCGGCGTTGTGCTGGTGAACGTGTCCCTGTTTGTCGGTGAATTCGCCAAGACCGGTTGGCTGGCTTACGCGCCCCTGTCTGAGGCCAAGTACAGTCCCGGCGTCGGGGTGGATTACTGGATATGGGCGTTGCAGATCTCCGGTATCGGGACAACCCTGACCGGCATCAACTTCTTCGTCACCATCATGAAGATGCGCACCAAGGGCATGACGCTGTTCCGTCTGCCGATCTTCACCTGGACCTGCCTGGTGACCAACGTCCTGATCATCGCGGCCTTCCCGATTCTGACCGCGACCATCGCCTTGCTGACCCTGGATCGTTACTTCGATTTCCATTTCTTCACGAACGATATGGGCGGCAACATGATGATGTACGTGAACCTCATCTGGGCCTGGGGCCATCCTGAGGTGTACATCCTGATCCTGCCGGCATTCGGCGTGTTCTCTGAAGTGATTTCGACCTTCGCCAAGAAGCGTCTGTTCGGCTACAACACCATGGTCTGGGCGACCCTGGCGATCGGTGTCCTGTCGTTCATCGTCTGGCTGCACCACTTCTTCACCATGGGTGCGGGGGCCAACGTCAACGCCTTCTTCGGCATCATGACGATGATCATCGCGATACCGACCGGTGTGAAGATCTTCAACTGGCTGTTCACCATGTACCGTGGTCGCCTGGAGTTCTCCTCTCCGGTGCTGTGGACCCTGGGCTTCATCATCACCTTCACCATCGGTGGTATGACCGGTGTGATGCTGGCCGTTCCGGCGGCGGACTTTGTCCTGCACAACAGCCTGTTCGTTATTGCCCACTTCCATAACGTCATCATCGGCGGCGTGGTCTTCGGCATGATGGCCGGCTACACCTTCTGGTTCCCGAAAGCGTTCGGCTTCAAGCTGGACGAGAAATGGGGCAAACGCTCCTTCTGGTTCTGGCTGGTCGGCTTCTACGTGGCCTTCATGCCGCTGTACATCCTGAGCTTCTACGGTGCCGTGCGTCGGATGCAGTCTTACGCCAACGACGAATGGCAGCCGCTGATGATCGTCGCCTGGTTCGGCGCGGTCCTGATCCTGTGCGGCATTGCCTGCACCGCGATCCAGCTGATCGTCAGTATCCGCGATCGCGAGAAGAACAAGGACGTCACCGGCGATCCGTGGGGTGGTCGTACCCTGGAGTGGGCCGTGTCTTCACCGCCCCCGTACTACAACTTCGCGCATCTGCCTGAGATCCACTCGATCGATAACTTCTGGGAAGACAAGCAGAAGAATCAGGGTAAGGCGCAGCTGGCTGATCCGGAAACGATTGAGTACAAGGACATCCACATGCCGCGCAACACGGTTGCCGGTCCGGTAATGGGTGCCTTCAGCATCGTGTTTGGCTTCGCCCTGGTCTGGCATATCTGGTGGCTGGTCGGCGTCGGCGCCCTGGGTATGTTCGCGGCCTTCATGGGTCGGATCTTCAACGAGGATATCGACTATTACGTGCCCGCTGAGGAAGTGAAGCGGATCGAAACCGAACACCATAAACAGGTGGAGATGCAGGCGTAATCATGGCAACAGATACGATGACTAACCAACACGTGGCCGCGCATGACGGCCACGACGATCACGAACATCACGACATGACCGGCACGAAGATGTACGCCTTCTGGGTGTACCTGATGAGTGACTTGATCATCTTCGGCTCGTTGTTCGCGACTTACGGCGTGCTGCACAACGGCACCGCCGGTGGCCCGGGTGGCAAGGACATTTTCGAGCTGGACTTCGTCCTGGTCGAAACCTTCCTGCTGCTGTTCTCCAGTTTCACCTATGGCCTGGCCGTGCTGGCCATGCACAAGGACAAGGTCAAGCAGGTCATTGGCTGGCTGCTGGTCACCTTCGCCTGTGGTGCAGGCTTCGTCGGGATGGAAATCTATGAATTCCATCACCTGATCGTGGAAGGCCTGGGGCCGGATCGCAGCGCGTTCCTGTCCTCCTTCTTCGCGTTGGTCGGCACGCACGGCCTGCACGTGAGCTTCGGTCTGCTGTGGATGGCTATCATGCTGATCCAGCTGTCCACCAAGGGCCTGACTGACATGACGCGTCCGCGCATCATGTGCCTGAGTCTGTTCTGGCACTTCCTCGATATCGTGTGGATCTGCGTGTTCACCTTCGTCTACCTGATGGGAGCACTGTAAATGAGTCACTCTCACGACCACGACAGCCATAGCCACGGCAGCACCAAGTCCTACATTATCGGGCTGATCCTTTCCATCCTGCTGACGATCATTCCGTTCGGCATGGTGATGAAAGGCGGATTCGACGAGACGTTCGTTGTCATTGCAATTGCGATCCTGGCGGTGTTCCAGGTGCTGATTCAGCTGATCCTGTTCATGCACCTGAACCTGAAGACACAGGAAGGCCGAGACTCCGGTTCCTTCGTCTTCTTCACCGCCGTGATCCTGGTCCTCGTCATTGGTGGCACCCTGTGGATTATGTATCACCTGAACATCAACTTGATGTAATGCCGGGCACGTCCTTCAAAGACGTGCTTGGGCAGTTCATCGCGCTCACCAAGCCGGGGATCATTTTCGGTAATTCGATCTCCGTCATGGGCGGCTTCTTTCTGGCCGCCCAGGGTGAGTTCAGCCCGGGCCTGTTCATCGCCACTCTGGTGGGGCTGGCCCTGGTGATTGCCTCTGGCTGTGCGTTCAACAACCTGATCGATCGCGATATCGATGCGGTGATGGAACGCACCCGGAACCGTCCTCTTGTTCAGGGAACGATCACGCCGGCCACGACCCTGGGTTTTGCGACCCTGCTGGGTCTGGCCGGATTCACCATGCTGCTGGGCACCAATGTGCTGACGGCGGGTCTGGCGGTCTTCGGCTTCGCGATTTACGTCGGCGCCTACAGCCTCTACTCAAAGCGGCACTCCGTATACGGCACGTTGATTGGCAGCCTGTCCGGGGCGGTCCCGCCGGTGGTGGGCTACTGCGCCGTCAAGGGTCAGTTTGACGTTGGTGCAGCGATCATCCTGGTCACCTTCTGCCTGTGGCAGATGCCCCATTCCTACGCGATTGCCATCTTCCGCTTCCGCGACTACCAAATGGCCGGTATTCCGGTCCTGCCGGTGGCCCGGAGCATTCGCACGGCCAAGATCCACATTGTGGGTTACACCGTGGCCTTTATGCTGGCGGCGTTGTCGCTGAGCCTGGCGGGTTACACCGGCATCGCCTATTTCGTGGTGATGCTGCTGATGGGCCTGTACTGGCTGAAACTGGGAATCGCCGGTTTCCGCACCGAAGACAATGTGAAGTGGGCCAAGGGCAACTTCGGCTTCTCCATTCTTACGGTGTGTGTGCTGAGCCTGATGATGGGCATCAACGGCGTCCTGCCGGCTTTCCTGGCCTGAATCGCCATCCTGACGAGCTGCTGTAATGTGTTGTAGCAGCTCGTTTTTCCCTTCCTTATTCCCGAAATCCCCACCACGCTGTTGTTCACTGAAAGCGCTTTCCGGCCTGTGATTGAGTCATGATTCGGGCAATTTCTGTTCGATATCCGGTGTGCTATTTTCAGAATCATCAACTATATGTTTGAGTAATAGAAGCTAAGTGTAGAAAGCCATCATCACCATTGAGAGGGGTGCTTGTATGCTGACACACGTCTGGGGCCTTCTGACTCACCCGAAAAGTGAATGGGGCCACATCGAGGACGAGCACGAAACGGTAACGCATCTGTATGCGCACCACGTGTTTACGCTCGCCGCTGTTCCCGTTATCTGCGCCTACATTGGCACGACCCAGGTGGGGTGGGGCTTTGGAGGCGAACACGCCTTTATCAAGCTCGACCTGCTGAGCGCGCTGTACGCCGGTATTGCCTTCTATATCGCCATCCTGGCGGCCGTGTTCCTGGTCGGCAACGTGATTTACTGGATGGCCCACCGGTTCAGAAAACCCCCGAGTCGGCGCCGCTGCGTGATCTTCGCCGGTTACATCGCGACCCCCATGTTCCTCAGCGGCCTGGTTGCCGTGTATCCACTGGTCTGGCTGTGTCTGCTGGCCGGCATCGTGGGCTTGTGTATCAGCGCCTACCTCCTCTACTTGGGGATTCCCTACTTCCTGGGGATCAGCTCGGAAGAAGGCTTCATCGTCTCCAGTACCACCCTCGCCGTCGGGGTGCTGGTGCTTGAAGGTCTGCTGGCCGTGACCGTGATGCTCTGGGGTTACGGTGAGGTCCTCCTGCCTTGGTTGTTCAGGTTCTGACGACGGGGTGCTGAGAGCACCCCAGTGCTTTTCCAACTAAGCCTATTTGGCGGGCACCGCGTTCCGGAGCGTTCTCTCCGGGACAGGTCGTCCGCTTTTTTGCGTTGGAGCTGGCGGTGCATGGACCGCCGTTGGGCCCTCCAGGTCAGACAGGGCGGCATCCACCAAGGCAAACAGCGTATCGACCGCCTGGGTGCCCTGCTCAAAAACCGTCTGCGCGGGAACCGCAATTTCCTCGGAGCCCAGCAGGTCGTGATCCAGGCTTTCAAGAAACCGGCCAACCGCCTGTTTGCAGGCATCCAGTCGCGCGGTGGGGCCGGTACCGGGGACCTCCAGTCGGGAAAAAGCGGTACGGGACAGCGTGTCGACCTTCTGGTGAAGAAACCGCAACCTCACCCGTTGCGCCGCGTCGCTGACTCCGGCGGCGGCCAAGCCGGTTCCCAGCGCCCGCGCCTGACCGGCCCATTCGGCGGCATTGATGACCTCCTGCCAGATGCAGGGCAGATAGGCGAGGCGCGAGTCACCCTGCGCCAGGTCCATGTGAGACGCGGTGTCCTGAATCAGGTTGATGCCCTTGCGGATGAGACGATGGTGATCGGTGAGGTTGTGGCCCGGATCGCGGCCGTTCACGTCTTTTACTCGTTGCCATTGATCCACCAACGTTTGCCAGTCGCCGGTCAGATCGGCCGGCAAGTCGGGCGGTGACGCCATCAACCGGTCCAACCTTGCTGCCAGGGCGCTGAGATCCTGTGCCATGGTCCGGTCTCCGTGCAGCACCCCGTTACTCAGTCCTCGATGACGCTGCAGCCCGCTCACCAGTTGTCGCAGTTGGGTGAGCGTCTCGAGAGCTGCCTGCCGTTCGCGGCGTTGCTGACGGCGCTGGAGGATATGGAGAGCAATCAGTGCGATGCCCAATAGCACCAGAACGGCCACCTCCGCCGTTGTGAAGAGTAAGCGGGAATCAGTCATGGCTGGGCTCCTGTCCGGTAAGGTGTGCCAGATGAAGGGCGATGTGACGGGCCTGGCGGGCTGCCGCCTGATTGTCGCTGTTGCCGGCCCGGACCCGCTCCGCCAGACCGGCTATTTCGGCGACGGCCTGGCCCTGTTCGCCGGTGCTGACGGCGACCTGATCCACCTCTCCGGCGAGGTCCCGGGTGCGTCCCTGGACGGCTTCCAGTAAGGTGCGGACCGTCTCTGAATTGCCGGCGCTGCGATCCGCCAGGGCAGCCAGTCGTTGCACCTGTTCCGCGGCCTGTTCGATCTGTTCCTGCACAGCTGCATTGTTTTGTCCAATCTCGTCGGCGGAGGTCTGGCTGTGCTGGGCCAATCGCCGGACTTCTTCGGCGACAACGGCGAACCCCCGACCGCTCTCGCCGGCCCGGGCCGCTTCGATGGCGGCATTGAGTGCCAGCAGGTTGGTTTGTTCGGCGATGCCGCGAATGGTGCCAGTCATGGCCGTGATGGTTCGGGAATGCTCACTGAGCTGCTGGATCAGGCGGTCGGTGGACGCGGTCTGTTGCGCCATTTCGGTGACCTGCTGCACCAGAATGGACAACTCGCGCAGGCCTTTGGCCAGTTCGCCATCGGCCGTCTGGCTGGCCTCGCGGGACTCGCCGGCGCGATCCGCCACGTCCCGGATACTGGCGGTTAGTTCTTCCACGGCCGCGGCGGCAACGCTCGCGGATTCGCTCTGCTGCTCGGCGTTGCGGTTGACCAGCGCTGCCGCCGCCTCGACTTCGCCGGACGCGTGTGAGATCTCGTCCAGACGCTGCTGCAGGCTGTGTCGGGTTCGTTCCAGGTCGGTCAGCTTGCGCTGCAGCCGCCGGACCAGCGGGCCCAGCAGGAGCCAGCGTGTGTTTGTGAGGAAGTCGCTCTCGTCGCGCTCAATGCCGTCACGGAGCCGGCCCAGCTCCCAACCGATCAGCCAGAGGCTGGCGACCAGCAGGTACAAGGGTACGGCGACGACGAAGACGGCCCACATCGGATTCAACGCCGGCACGGCGGCCAGGGCCAATAGCCAAAGTGCTGCCAGGAGTAATGCCAATCCGGTTGTGTGAAGTGCCCGCATCAAAAGTTGTGCGGGGTAAGTGAGCGCTTGCATGCGGCCGGTCTCCTTTCCTGGGGCGGCGTCTGAAACAAAAACGCCGTCTCCCGGAATCCTGTCTGCAATGACCGGATCCCGGGACGACGGCGTCGTTGCCGGACAGGGCCGCGCCCTGCTTTTGATGATCTGCCCTGGCCGACGCAAATTGGGTGCCACGGGACCGTAGCTTTTTGTAAGCCGCTCCGGCGCCGGCCGTTTCGGTGCCCCTCTTGACGGCGGGGTCGGTCACGGAGAAGGATGAAGCGACTGTCGCTGCGTTCTGGAGGTGCCCATGTGTCCGCCGTTTAGCGATCCCAGCCAACACCTGTCTGTACGTCAGGCCACCCTGCAGGATATTCCCGGCATCATTCGGCTGAGTTGCCGGGTGTATGCCAACACCGGCATGTACGGCTACACCGAAGGCCCGCTGACCGGGCAGATGAACAACTTTCCCGAAGGCCAGTTTGTGGCAGTCGTGGGTGACCAGGTGGTGGGCTACTGCGCGACGTTCCGCATTGCCGGGGAAGTCGCCCTGGCGCCCCACGACTGGACGTCCATCACCGGCAATGGCTACGCCTCGCGACACGACCCGGAGGGCGACTGGCTCTACGGCATGGAGGTATGCGTCGATCCGGATTACCGCGGCTACCGGATTGGCCAGCGTCTGTATAACGAACGCAAGGCCCTGTGCCAGGGCCTGGGGCTACAGGGCGTGGTGTTCGCCGGTCGGCTGCCGTCGCTGCGCCGGCGCATCCGCAAGTTCGAGTCCGTCGAGGCCTACATCGAGGCCATCAAGAGCAAGAAACAGCGCGACGATGTGCTGTCCTTCCAGCTCCACAACGGATTCGAGATCCACGGCATCATTCCCCATTACCTGGATGCCGATCACGATTCCATGGGCTATGGCATTCACCTGGTCTGGCGCAACCCGGCGGTAGAACGCAACGGCGACCGCGGCAAGCAGAAGCGCTATGGCAAACGCATGCCCGACACGGTGCGGGTGGGCACGGTGCAATACCAGCAGCGGCCGGTGGCGTCCTTCGAGGCGTTCAGCGACATCGTCACCTACTTTGTCGACGTGGTGTCCACCTACAAGGGCGACTTTGTAGTGTTCCCCGAACTGTTCACGTTGCAGTTGCTGTCGATAGAGCGCCGCAAGGAGAGTCCGGCGGCGGCGATCGAGGCGATCACCGAATACGCCGGGGCCTACCACGACCTGATGCGGGATCTGGCCCTGCGTTACAACATCAACATCATCGGCGGGTCGACACCGGTGCGCGAGGAAGACGGCGCCATCCGCAACATGGCCTACGTGTTCCTGCGGGACGGCCAGGTCTTCAGCCAGCCCAAGATTCACCCCACGCCGAACGAGGCGTACTGGTGGAACATCAGTGGCGGTCGCCGGGTCAGCGCCATCGAGACGGACTGCGGACCGATTGGTGTGCTGGTCTGTTACGACGCCGAATTCCCCGAAGTCACCCGCCACCTGGTCGATCAGGGCATCCAGATCCTGTTCGTGCCCTTCTGCACCGATGAAAGGCAGAGTTACCTGCGGGTGCGCTATTGCTGCCAGGCCCGCGCAGTGGAAAACCAGCTGTTCGTGGTGATGTCCGGCAACGTCGGCAACCTGCCCAATGTGCCCAACATGGAACTGCAGTACGGCCAGAGTTGCATCCTGACGCCCTGCGATTTCCCTTTCGCCCGGGACGGCATTGCTGCCGACACCACGCCCAACGTGGAAACCGTGGCCTTCGCCGATCTGCGCCCTCAGGTGCTGCTCACCGCCCGCAACAGCGGCACGGTAAAGAACCTGTACGACCGCCGGCACGAGCTGTACAGCGTCAACTGGCGAGGCGAGTGAGCAGATCGTCATGTGCCGTTCAGCCTCGGTTCATGGAACCGGGTTGATGCCAACCGGGGCACAGCGGTTAAAGTGGAAGGACGTATCAGAACACCGACAACGTGGAGGTGAACAATGGCTGCGCAGTCCGAATGGAAATCCCTGCGCGAGGAATATGAGGCTGCCTGGACCCGGTATCAGGACGTGGCAGACCGGGTGTATGCCGCCTATGAGGATCTGGACAGCGGCGTTCAGGATCAGACGCCGGCCAATGAGGACCTGTCCGAGTTACAGGAAGCCTGGAAGGCACTTGAAAGCGCTCGTGAGCGACTTCAGGAACACGCCAACGAGTTGCATGAACGCCATATGAAGACGGGTAAGTCGATCTCATAGGGTTCAGTTTTGGGCGCTAGTGAGGGGAGTGCCCTGCGGTTCCGGAGCCGCCGGAATGCGGCCGAAGAGGCCGGGAAAACCGGCGGCTTTCCGGGGATCTATGCATGCAAACTGCAATTAAGTTGAAATTAAGTGGCATCGACGGTTGTCGATTGACCTTCCGGGCATTTATCTTGAACACCGCTTAAAGCTTTAAGTTTCGCGGATTCGGCGGAATCGGGTGGTAACGGCCAGATTCCGTTTTTTATGCGCGGCATCTTAAAGCATTAAGTTAATAAAAAAACGTTTAAGCCTTACAACAACAAAATGAGGTGTGTTCATGTCTTTCTCTATGACGCGGAGTCGGATCCAGGCTCTCGCTTCAGGTTTCATCCTGCTGACGTCCGTACCTGCCGCCCTCGCAGCCGAAGAGGCCACCCTCGAAGAGCGAGTGGAAACGCTCGAACAACAGTTGATCGAGGCGCAACAGCGAGCCCAGGACGCCGAAGTCAACGCCCGCGATGAGCGCCTCGAGCAATTCGCCCGGCACATGGACGGTGAGGAGGGCTTCTCCTTCAACGGCTATGCCCGTTCCGGACTGGACATTGGCGAGAACGGCAAGAGTGCACCGGGCGACCCCTACCTGACGCCTGCCGGCTCCGTGGGCGGTGCGGTCGGCCGACTGGGCAATGAGGACAACACCTACGTCGAGGCGACCCTCAATTACCTTCAGCGCTTTGAGAACGGCGCGAAGTCGCACTACCGGGTCATGCTGGCCGACTACAGCCAGTCCTCCAATGACTGGACCGCAGCGGACTCCCAACTGAACGTGCGGCAGGTCTACGTGGAGTTCAGCGATTTGCCGGCGTTTACCGGCGCATTCGAGAACGCGTCCATCTGGGCCGGCAAGCGATTTGACCGGGATAATTTCGACTTCCACTGGCTCGACAGCGACTTCGTATTCTTGGCGGGCACCGGTGCCGGGATATACGACATTGCGTTCAGTGATACCTGGAAAATGAACCTGTCGCTCTACGGCCGCAGCTTTTCCGAATTTCCGACCGACACGGATGTGGAACCGGAAACCGACAGTACCGATAACCTGGTGCTGACAGCGAATAACTACTTTGGCCCGGTCCAGTGGATGATCAGTGGCATGTCCGCGGCGGACAACGACGAGCGCGTTGTGGCTGGCAGCCCGGGGGTGGCGGACAACGGGGTGCACACCATGCTGGCCTACCACGGCGACAGCTTTTTCGGGCTGAGCGAGGGCAACTTCAAGCTGGCCGTGATGGCCGGTAAGGGACTGGGGGCCGAGGTCAAGAATATCGGCTCCGACGGCAACCTGAGCGAGGATGCCATTGCTACCCGCTTCGGGGTTTACGGCACCACCTATATCAGTGACCACTGGCGGGTCGCGCCCATGATCCTCGCGGAAACCAGCCAGGATCGTTACGTCGAGGGTGACGAATACAACTGGCTGACGTTGAACGTGCGCCTGGCCGACGAGATCAACAGCAACTTCGAGATGCAGTACGAGACCACCTGGCAGACCATGGACCTCAAACCCCAGCAGTACGCCGGTCGCAGCGATGCCCGGGGGCACTATACCAAGGTGACGGTGGCGCCGACGTTCAAGCCCCAGGTCGGCGGCTTCTGGAATCGTCCGGAAATCCGCGCGTTTGCCACCTACTCCACCTGGAGCGACGAGCTCAACGACTACGCCGAAACGGACGCCTTCGGCCAGGACGATTTTACCGGCGGCCAGTGGACCTTTGGTGTCCAGGCGGAAACCTGGTTCTGAGCCCGCGGGGCTGGAATCGCACCTGTAAATTTAAGTTAAATTTAAGTGGATCTGGCGGTTGCGGGCCTGCCTCGCATTCTCTAACTTTAACGATGAGCTTAAAGCATTAAGGAACGCCCGATGAAAGCCTGAACCGGGGCTCCTGAGGTGTACCAGATCCGACGAACCCGACAACAACAACATGAGGTTCAATGATGTTTACACAACTCTGTAAGACCGTCCTGCCGGGCGTGATGGCCGCGATGCTTTGGGGCGCGGCCTCCGTGCAGGCGGCCACGGTCACGATCTCCTGCGGTGCCGTGGGCGCCGAACGTCAACTCTGTGAACAGGGTACCCAGGCCTGGGCCGAGAAGACCGGTAATCAGGTCAAGGTGGTCTCCACGCCCAATTCGTCCACCGAGCGTCTTTCCCTCTACCAGCAGCTGCTGGCCGCCCAGTCCGGCGATGTGGACGTGTTCCAGATCGACGTCATCTGGCCCGGCATGCTGGGAGACAACTTCATCGACCTGAGCCAGTACAGCAACGGGGCCGAGAAGGCGCATTTCCAGTCCCTGGTGCGTAACGACACGGTGGATGGCCGTCTGGTCGCGATGCCCTGGTTCACCGATGCCGGGGTGCTCTATTACCGCAAGGACCTGCTGGAGAAATACGACCAGCCCGTGCCCGAAACCTGGCAGCAGCTGACCGACGTGGCCAAGACGGTCCAGGCCGGTGAGCGCAAGGCCGGCAACGACAAGATGTGGGGCTTTGTCTGGCAAGGCCGGGCGTACGAAGGCCTGACCTGCGATGCCCTGGAATGGCTGGCCAGCTACAACGCCGGCACCATCGTCGATCGCGACGGCAAGGTCACGGTGGACAACCCGCAAGCCGTGAAAGCCCTGAAAATGGCCCAGGGCTGGATCGATACCATCTCCCCCGTGAGTGTCCTCAACTACACCGAAGAAGAGGCCCGCGGCGTGTTCCAGTCCGGCAATGCCGTGTTCATGCGCAACTGGCCCTACGCCTGGGCACTGGCCCAGAGCGCCGACAGCCCGGTCAAGGGCAAGGTCGGTGTGGTCGCCCTGCCCAAGGGCGGCGAAGACGGCCGTCACGCCGGCACCCTGGGGGGCTGGCAGCTGGCGGTTTCCAAGTATTCCGAACATCCCGAAGTGGCGGCGGACCTGGTGATGTACCTCACCAGCTACGAGGAGCAGAAGCGTCGCGCCATTGAAGGCAGCTACAACCCGACCCGTCCTGACCTCTACAAGGACGACGAGGTGCTGGCCAAGGTTCCCTTCTTCGGCGACCTGTTCGAGACCTTCAAGAATGGCGTACCGCGGCCTTCTTCGGCCACCGGCGACAAGTACGGTCGGGTGAGCAACGCCTTCTACAACGCGGTACACAGCGTGCTGTCCGGTGAGAGCTCACCAGGGGACGCCCTGGGTAGCCTCGATCACCAACTGAACCGTCTGGGTCGGCGCGGCTGGTAAGCCCGCCGCCTATCGATCGAGGTCACCATGGCTCTGTCCAAAACCGATCCGGTCGCCACGCGGCCGGTCCCTCCTGCGCCGGTGCAGGCAATGCCCCGTCGGCGCGGCCGGGTGAGCCGCCAGCGGGTGCGTGCCGCCTGGCTGTTCCTGATCCCCATGCTGTTGGTTCTGGCCGGCGTGGCTGGCTGGCCGTTGCTGCGGACCATCTGGTTCTCGCTCACTGACGCCAGCTTCTCCGATCTGACCAGCTACCACTTCATCGGCCTGGAGAACTACCTGGTCTATGACGATGGCGCCTGGTACGGCGTACTGGCCGATCCGGTCTGGTGGCACGCGGTCTGGAACACCGTGTTCTTTACTGTGGTGTCAGTCAGTCTGGAGACCGTCTTCGGTCTGGTGATCGCGCTTACCCTGAACATGCAGTTCCGCGGTCGGGGCTGGGTGCGGGCCGCCACGCTGGTGCCCTGGGCCATTCCCACCATTGTCTCTGCCAAGATGTGGGGCTGGATGCTCCACGACCAGTTCGGGATCATCAACCATATCCTGTTGGGCCTGGGGGTCATCGATTCGCCGCTGAACTGGACCGCCAATCCGGACCTGTCCATGTGGGCGGTGATCATGGTGGACGTGTGGAAAACCACGCCGTTCATGGCGCTGCTGGCACTGGCGGCGCTGCAGATGCTGCCGTCGGACTGCTACGAGGCGGCGAAGGTGGACGGCATCAACCCGGTGAAAGTGTTCTTCCGGGTGACCCTGCCGCTGATCACGCCGGCGCTGATGGTGGCGATCATCTTCCGGGTGCTCGACGCCCTGCGGGTATTCGACGTGATCTACGTGCTGACCTCGAACAGCGAGGACACCATGTCCATGTCGGTCTACGCCCGCCAGCAGTTGGTGCAGTTCCAGGACGTGGGTTACGGTTCGGCAGCCTCAACCGTGCTGTTCCTGATCATCGCCCTGCTGACCATCACCTACCTTTACCTGGGCCGAAAACAGATCGGAGGTGACGCATGAGCGCGCAGCCGTTGGTGTCCCGTCGCAAGCTGAAACGCTATGTGGGCAAGGTGGCCTTCTTCTTCCTGATCGTGGCGATCCTGCTGTTTACCGTTTTCCCGTTCTATTACGCGATTCTGACCTCGTTCAAGAGCGGCTCCGAGCTGTTCACGGTGGACTACTGGATCCACTCGCTGAACGTCGGCAACTACGCCTCGGTACTCGGCCAGCAGTCGTTCCTGGACAGCATCTGGAACTCGGTGCTGGTGTCGTCGATGACCGTCTTGATCGCCATGCTGCTGGGTGTGACGGCTGCCTATGCCCTGGGCCGGGTGCGCTTCCGCGGGCGCGGACCGATCCTGATGATCGTGCTGGGCGTGTCGATGTTTCCGCAGGTGGCGGTGCTGTCCGGCCTGTTCGAGGTCATCCGGGCGATGGACCTGTACAACAACCCCTGGTCGCTGGTGTTCTCCTACACCATCTTCACCCTGCCGTTCACGGTGTGGGTGCTGACCACCTTCATGCGGCAACTGCCCAAGGAGCTGGAAGAGGCGGCCATCGTGGATGGCGCGTCACCGGTGGTGACCCTGTTCAAGGTGTTCGTGCCGCTGATGGGCCCGGCCATGGCCACCACCGGGCTGCTGGCCTTTATCGCCGCCTGGAACGAGTTCCTGTTTGCCCTGACCTTCACCCTGACCAACGACCAGCGCACGGTGCCCGTGGCCATCGCCCTGATCACCGGCGGCTCCCAACATGAATTGCCCTGGGGCACGCTGATGGCCGCCTCGGTGATCGTGACCGTGCCGCTGATCGTGCTGGTCCTGATCTTCCAACGACGCATCGTGTCCGGCCTGACGGCGGGCGCGGTCAAAGGCTGATTTTAGGAGTCCCGAGTTATGACCCAAGCACGACCCTGGTGGAAAGGCGGGCTGATCTACCAGATCTATCCCCGCAGCTTCATGGACAGCAACGGGGACGGCATTGGCGACCTCAAGGGCGTCACGTCGCGCCTGCCCTACGTGGCCTCACTGGGCGTGGACGCGATCTGGCTGTCGCCGTTTTTCCTCTCGCCGATGAAGGATTTCGGCTACGACGTCTCTGACTATCGGGCGGTGGACCCGATGTTCGGCACCCTGGACGACTTCCGGGCGCTGACCGCCGAGGCCCACCGGCTGGGACTGCAAGTGATGATCGACCAGGTGCTGTCCCACACCTCCGACCAGCACCCCTGGTTTGCCGAAAGCCGGGCCAGCCGTGACAACCCGAAGGCGGACTGGTTCGTCTGGGCCGACCCGCGCCCGGACGGCACGCCACCCAACAACTGGCTGTCGATCTTCGGCGGCAGCGCCTGGGCGTGGGATACCCGGCGCGGGCAGTATTACCTGCACAACTTCCTGGCCAGCCAGCCGGACCTGAACTTCCACAACCCGGACGTGCGCCAGGCCCACCTGGACAACATGCGCTTCTGGCTGGATCTGGGCGTGAACGGCTTCCGTCTGGACACCGTCAACTTCTTCTTCCACAACCGGTCGCTGGCGGACAACCCGGCGGTACCGGCGGGGGAAAAGAAAACGGTCGTGGCCAAGGGGGTGAACCCCTACACCTACCAGCGCCACGTCAACGACCTGAGTCAGCCGGAAAACCTGGACTTCCTCAGCGACATGCGGGCGTTGATGGACAGCTACCAGGACACCTCGCTGGTCGGCGAAATCGGCGACGACAAGCCACTCGAGCGCATGGCCGAGTACACCGCCGGCGATCATCGGCTGCACATGGCCTATTCTTTCGACCTGATGGCGGACAGCTTCAGCCCGACCTATATTCGCGACGTGGTGCGCAACTATGAGCACGGGATCGGCGACGGCTGGCCCTGCTGGGCGCTGAGCAACCACGATGTGGTGCGGGTGGTCAGTCGCTGGAGCCACGGTGACGAAGACCCGCAGGCCTACCCGCCAGTGCTGATGGCCCTGCTGCTGTCCCTGCGTGGCAGCGTCTGCATCTACCAGGGCGAGGAACTGGGGCTGCCGGAGGCGGACGTGCCGTTCGAAAGCCTGCAGGACCCGTACGGCATCAACTTCTGGCCGGAGTTCCGCGGCCGCGACGGCTGTCGCACGCCGATGATCTGGACGCCCACCGAGAAGGCCGATTTCACCACCGGCGAACCCTGGCTGCCGATCGATCGTGATCATCTGGAGTATGCGGTCAGCGTGCAGGAGGAGCACAGCGATTCCATCCTCAACCGTGTCCGCACCCTGATTCGTTGGCGTCAGCAGCAGCCGGCGTTGTGCGGTGGCGAACTGGAGCTGGTGGAGGACACCGGTGACGTCCTGTGCTGGATCCGCCGTCACCCGGACCAGACCCTGCTGGTGGCCATCAATATCACGGGCCAGGCGCAATCGTTGACCTGGTCCGGAGCCGGACTGACGCCCGTAGAGGGCCACGGATTCAGCGGCCAGTTGCAGGGCGGTCAGATCGACCTGCCGCCGTACCAGGCTTTTTACGCCGAACTCTGAGACAGGGCGCGTACGACGCCCGGGAGCAATGAACATGGCTTGTGTGGAACTGAAAGACATCACCAAGGCGTTTGGCAACGAGGAGATCATTCACCAGATCGACCTGCGGGTGGACGACGGCGAGTTCGTGGTCTTCGTCGGCCCTTCCGGCTGCGGCAAGTCGACCCTGCTGCGGCTGATCGCCGGCCTGGAGGAAATCACCGACGGTGAACTGGAGATCGACGGCGAGATCGTCAACGAGCTGTCCCCCAAGGAGCGGGGCGTGGGCATGGTGTTCCAGTCCTACGCCCTCTACCCGCACATGAGCGTCTTCGAGAACATTGCCTTTGGCCTCAAGTTGGGCAGCGGCGCAGGCAAGGAGAAGATTCGCGAATGGGTGCAGAAAACCGCCGATGTGTTGCAGCTGGGCGAACTGCTGCACCGTAAGCCCCGGGAGCTGTCCGGGGGCCAGCGCCAGCGCGTGGCGATCGGTCGGGCGATGGCGCGGGAGCCGCGCATCATGCTGTTCGATGAACCTCTGTCGAACCTGGACGCCAGCCTGCGGGTTCAGATGCGCAACGAGATCGCCAAGCTGCACAACCGGCTGCAGTCCACCATGATCTACGTGACCCATGACCAGGTGGAAGCCATGACCCTGGCTGACAAGATCGTGGTGCTCAACAAGGGCCACATCGAGCAGGTGGGCTCGCCGTTTGACCTCTACGAGAACCCGGAAAGCCTGTTCGTAGCGGGCTTTATTGGCTCGCCCAAGATGAACCTGCTGCCCGGGACCCTGACAACTCCCGGGGCGGACACCAGCGAGGTCACGCTGGACGGGATTGGCCTGGCCAGCTGCGCATGCGATAGTTCGCGGCTGGAGGCGGGCGCGACGGTGACCCTGGGCATTCGCCCGGAACACCTGCAATTGCGCAAGCCGGGACCCGACGACACGCCGCTGGAGGTGATGAACGTGGAATACCTGGGCAACGAGGCCTATGTCTATCTGGACGTACCCGGCGCCGGCGAGCCCCTGGTGGTGCGCCAGCCGGTGCCCTGTCCGGTCATCCAGGGCCAGTCGCTGGTGCCGGTGATCAGCGTCGACAGCGCGCATCTGTTCGATGAAAGCGGACAGGTGCTGCGTCGGACCCGCGCACCGGCCGCCAATGAGGTCGGGGAAGCCCGGATGGGAGGTGCCCAGGGATGACCGGCACCGGAGCGCCGTCGCGGCCAGGAAGGGAGCGGCTGACCGTCAAACGCATGGCGGAGCTGCTTGACGTCTCCACCGCGACTATCTCCAACGCCTTCAACCGCCCGGATCAGCTGTCGGAAGCCCGCCGGCGCTGGATTCTGGACGAGTGCAAACGCCTGGGCTACATGGGGCCCAACGCCGCGGCCCGCAGCCTGCGCACCGGACGCACCGGCAACGTCGGCGTGATGCTGGCGGACAATCTCGCCTACTCCCTGACCGATCCCGTGGCCAGCGAATTCCTGCACGGCCTGGCTGAAGTCTTCGACCAGAACCGCATGAACATGCTATTGCTCTCCAGTCAGGATCCGGACAGCGAGTATCGCAGCCATCTGCAGGAAGCCATGGTGGACGGCTTCATCATTTACGGCTGGCTGTCCAAAGGACGCACCTACGACCGGTTGCTGCAACAGGGCAAGCCCATGGTGGCGGTGGATTTCGACCTGGACGGTTGCACCTGGGTCAATATCGACAACTATGAAGGCGCCCGTACCAGCGCCGAGCACGCCCTGAAAGCGCCACCGCAGCGGGTCAGCATCCTCGGGTTGCGACTGGTGGCGTCGGAAACGGTCTGCCGTATCGACGGCCGGGAACTGTTTCGTGAGCAGCGGGCGGTGTCCGTGCGGCGCCTGGGCGGCTATCTCGATGCCCTGCATGCCGCCGGCTACGATGTGCCGGCCGAGCGCATCTGGTCCACTCCCACCAACGATCATCCCGACGCCTATCAGGCCGCCTGGGAAGCGCTCAACAGCGACCAGCGGCCGGACCTGCTGCTGTGCATGAGCGATCGCCTGGCGCTGGCGGCGATCCAGGTGGCGCTGCAGATGAAACTGCGCATCCCCGAAGACCTGCGCATTGTCGGCTTCGATGGCATTCCCGAGGGCAACACCCTGCACCCATCGCTCACGACGGTCTACCAGCAGAGTGCCGAAAAGGGCCGCATGGCGGCACGCCTGTTCCTGGGCGAAGAGCCTGATCGCAACGTCCTGATCCCGACCCGCCTGATGGTGCGCGAAAGCTGCCCCTGAGCGGAGTGTCCGGACGGGTGAGCGTCACATGACAATCCGGACAGGTTGCGGGCTGCGACAACATTCCCATCGTACATCTGGCCTATAGTGTAGAAGTCTGTCCGGAAAAGGCTTTTATGTACGCGTCCATCGAAAAACTCTGGTTGCAGGGCACGGCAGGCCGACCGCCCCGTCTGCGTCGTCAGATCGCGTTGACCAACCAGATTGCGTTGTTCGGTGCCATGGCGACGTTGCCGTACCAGGTGTTCTATCTGTTCTACGACATCGCCCTGTACTGGCCGGTTTTTTCCCTGAACATGCTGTTCATGGCGGGCTACCTGACGGTGCTGGGCTTCAATCGAAGTCATCGATACACCTATTCCCGGAACCTGGTGCTGATCAATGCCTGCACCCAGATCCTCGTGGTGACCTATTTCATCGGGGCAGCAGCCGGTGTCCATCTCTTCTACTACGCCATTGGCAGCGTGCAGGCGCTGATCTTTATCCGACACCGCACGGCTGTGCTGGTGTGGCTGCTGGGCGGGTTGGTGACCCTGTTCCTGATGTGCCAGTTCCTGTTTGCCGAGGCGGCGACGCCGGTGCCCGAGGCCTATGTAAACTGGATGTTTGCGGTGAGCGTCGTCGGGGCCATGACCCTCAGTGGCAGCTTTTCCCACCTGTTCCGGAAAGAGATCGATCACGCCGAGGACCAGTTGATCCAGTCAAACCGTAACCTGGAGAAGCTGAGCACCACCGACAAGCTCACGGGCCTGGCTAACCGGCGCAGTCTGGATCAGTTCCTCAACCACGACTGGAGCCGGGCCCACCAGGATCAAATGCCGACGTCGATCCTGATGTGCGACGTGGACAGCTTCAAGGCCTTCAACGACCACTACGGCCACCAGGCGGGCGACGATTGCCTGCAGGCGATCGCGCAGGCCCTGAGGGACGTGGTGCGCCGCCCCACGGATCTGGTGACCCGCTATGGTGGCGAGGAATTCGCGCTGGTCCTGCCCATGACGCCGGAAGCCGACGCCCGGGCCATCGCCGAACGGCTGCGCACCCGGGTCGAGGCCCTGCAGATTCCCCATGCCCATTCGGAGGTGGCGCCGGTGGTGACCATCAGCATCGGTCTGAGCACCCTGATGCCGGCGGACGAACAGCCGGTGGCTGAGGTGCTGGCGCAGGCGGATCGGGCGCTCTATCGGGCCAAGCGCCAGGGGCGCAATCGAGCGGTGGTGCATGGAGAGACCGGCTGATGCGACCCGACGTGGGCCGGGATGGGGCGAGGACGGCGACGGGCTGCAATCTCGACATCAGCGGGTTAAGGTAAGGCCACACATTCCGGGTCTGTCAGGAGGTGTTTATGTCCCTGTCTGGTCAATCCCTGGCCGGTAAACGCATTCTGGTCACCCAGGCGGATGCCTTTATGGGGCCGGCGCTGTGCGAGGTGCTGGCGGAACACGGCGCCACGGTGATCGACGACACCACGCCGCTGTTGCCCACCGGCGCTGCGGCCAAGGTGGTCCGCGCCGCCGGCGATGTGGACGTGCTGGTGGCCAACCTGGCGATTGCCGCGCCCAGCACGCCCGTGGATGAAGTGACCCAGGACGAATGGCGCAACGTGTTTTCCGCCCTGGTGGATCCGCTGCCGCGGCTGGTCCAGGCGGTCCTGCCCGGCATGCTGGACCATGGCCGCGGCAAGATCCTGCTGATGGGCAGCGCTTCGGCCCTGCGCGGCATGAAGCGGGCGTCCACCTACAGCGCCGCCCGGGGCGCGCAGCTGGCCTACGTCCAGTCGGCCGGCGTGGAGCTGGCCCGGCACAACATCCAGTTCAACGCCATCGCCCAGAACTTCGTGGACAACCCCACCTACTTCCCGCCGGAGGTCCAGGCCAATCCCCGCTTCCAGGAACGGGTGCAGCGGGAGGTGCCGCTGGGGCGATTGGTGACACCCCGGGAGGACGCCAGCCTGGCGGCCTACCTGTGCAGCGACGCCGCGGACTGCTTTGTCGGGCAGGTGTTTCCAATGAGCGGCGGCTGGGTCACCCGCTGAGGGAATCGTAACCTGACAGCTTGTGAATTCGCTTATAAAGTAAGCGGGTGCACGTCCGTTTTCACAGGTTGGTTGTCCGATCATGGCCAGTGTCTTGTTTTGCAGCCTTTTTGCCGGGAAGCGCGGTGCCCTGCCCGCTGTCTGGCTCCTGCTGGCCATGTTGGGTCTGGGCGGTTGCGCCAGCGACGGTGCCCTGCCGCGAAGCCCTGCGACGCCGCCGGCTACGATCGCGACGTCGGACACGGCGGCCCGCCTGTGGCAGGTGTTCGAACGTTACGAGGGCACGCCCTACCGCTATGGCGGCACCGACGGCGATGGCTTCGACTGCTCCGGCTTCATCATGACCGCCTACCGTGAGGGGCTGGACCGGCTGCTGCCGCGCACCACCGACCAGATGCTGGCCATGGGCGATGTGGTGCCCCTCAACCAGATCCGGCCGGGCGACCTGGTGTTCTTCCGCATCGAAGGCAAGGACCAGCACGCCGGCATCTACATGGGCGACGAGCGGTTTATCCACGCTTCATCGTCGGTCGGCGTCACCGAATCCCGTCTCGACGGCTACTACTGGCGGGACCGATACAGTCAGGCCCGCCGTTTCGACCATTGATCAGCCACCGCCGTCGAACATACCCAGCAACTGCCACCACAGGTAATCCAGCGGCGTCAGGATCAGCAGGGCGATCACGGTCAGGGGCACGGTGATCTTCAGCAGGCTGCGAACCGGCTCATTGGCCAGCTGCATGCCCACCAGCAGCGGGCCGGACTGATACGGCAGCAGGATTGTGGAAAAGCCCACCACCTGGGTCATGATCACCGCCTCCAGACTCATCCCGGTCAAGTCGGCCAGCTGGCCAGCCATCGGGGTCAGCACCGCCGGTACGCCGGGCAGTGTGGTGAGGATACCGGTGGAAAAGGCCATCCCCACCAGTGAGAAGAAATTGCGGGCATCCTCGCCCGGCGCCAGTGGCAGCCAGCGCTCCAGGGTGGCGGCCAGGACCTGACCCAGTCCCGAACTGTTCACCACCGCGCCCAGCCCGAGCACGCCGGCCACGAACAGCAGCACCGTGATGTTCAGTTGTTGGCTCACCCGACTGTTGTCCACCAGCCCGACTCGGGGCAGCAGCAAATAGATGGCGGCACCCAGCCCCACCCAGGCCGGGCTGACGCCGTGCCAGCTGTCGGTCAGCCACAGCGCCAGGGCCAGCAGCAGGATGCCGGACAGGTAGCGCTGTTGCCCGGACATCGGGCCGATGGGCACCTGCGCTTCCGGGTTGACGGATTGAGCGGCGATATGGGCAGGAAAGAACCGCAGGATCAGGCCGGCAATGATCACGGCCTTGAGCGCTCCCAGGATGGGAAAGTGAAGCAGCAGGTACTGGGTGTAGCTGAAGTCGACGCCGTAGATGGTGTTGGCGGCGCCCACCAGTACCATGTTGGGAATGTTGGCCGGCAGGATGGTAAAGGTCGGCACGTGGCAGCCGAAGGTGACCGCCAGGGCGATACCGGTGCGGCCCTGGCTTCCGGCCCCGAAGCCGCAGCGCTCGGCCAGCGCCAGGCCCACCGGCACCATCATCAGGATGCGCCCCATGGACGACGGCATGACGAAACCCAGCATCCCGCAAAACACCACCAGGCCGATGATCAACCCGCGATAGCTGTGTGCCAGATGCCGTCCCAGGACGGCCGCCACCCGATCGCCCAGACCGGTGGAGCGAATCGCCATGCCGATCACCATGCCGGCGAAAATCAGCCACCAGGCGGAGGAAGAAAACCCGGAAAAAATCTGCGCCGGTGTGGCCACCTCCAGCAACAGCGCCGCGAGGAAGAAGATCAGCGCGCTCAGGTATTCCGGCAATACCCCGGTGGCCCAGAGCACCAGGGTCACAAGGACGATGCCCAGCGTTCGGGTCTGTTCGGTGTCCAGGGCGGCCGGGGGATGGATCTGGACCAGAATCGCCAGGAACACGGCGACGATCACCAGGCCCTGGCTGAGATGACGCTTATCAAGCACGTCGTGACTCCTGTCGTGAAAGTGGCTCCATCATGGGTGTATGCTCGTCATGTGAAAAGACGACAGACTGACAATGGATATCGCAAACACGACACAGCATGAACCCCAAGGCAAGGGCTTCATCGAGGACCCCCACCGGCCGGTGCTCTGCCATGCGGCGGTCTACGGCAGCGATCGCACCGTGCGCGTTCACCGCCATCCGCGGGCCCAACTGGCGTGGGCGGAATCCGGCGTCCTGCGGATCCACACCGACAGCGGCGCCTGGGTGGTGCCGCCGACCCACGCCGTCTGGATTGCGCCGCAATTGAATCATCAGGTCACCACCCACACACCGGCGTCGGTCCGCTACCTCTACGTGGATGCCAGCGCCTGCAGGGATCTGCCGGAGCATTGCCAGGTCATGGAAATGACCGCGCTGCTGCGGGCGCTGATCCGACGCATCATGGGGATGGATCTGTCACAACCGGTGGTCGGCGCCGAGGGGCGTCTGCTGCAAGTGGCACTGGACGAAATTGGTCGGCTGACGCCCTCGCCGCTGTACCTGCCGGCCGGTCAGGATCGACGATTACAGGCCCTGATGCAGGTGCTGACGGAAAATCCGGCGGAAACCGGTCGACTGGATGAACTGGCCCGCCCCTGTGGGGCCAGCCCCCGCACCATGGAGCGGCTGTTCCGCGCCGAGACCGGCATGAGCTTCCAGCAGTGGCGTACCCGTCTGCGATTGCTGGAGGCGATCAACCGACTGGGCGAAGGGGAAAGCAGCGCCGCCGTGGCCTATTCGTTGGGTTATCGCAGCAGCAGCGCTTTCGTGGCGACGTTCCGACGCCATTTTGGCAAGCCGCCGCAGAGTTTTATCCGGGAAAGTGACGCACACGAGAGGTAGTAACGACATGCTGGATCCGACAACGCTGTTGGTGGCCCTGGTGTTCAGTTCGATCGGACTGGGTTATTTCATCTATGGGCGGCGTCAGCAGGACAAGCGGTATTTCTATACGGGGCTGGGGCTGATGTTCTACCCGTACGTGGTCAGCGCGGTGTGGCCGATGGTGGGGGTGGGCGTGGTCTTACTGATCTTGCCCCGTTTTCTGCCATAAGGTCATGGTGGTGAGTGGCCGGATAGAGAGGAAAGCCGCATCCGGCCGGGAAGATGGCCGTCAGGCCCTTCCCGGAACCGGTGCGCAGAGCGGCTCAGTAGCCGCTGACATCGCCGTAGTCGCCGGTGCTCTGCGGAACGCAGACGGTCGGCTTGTTGTAGCCGCTGACATCGCCGAAATCACCGGTGCTTTGCGGCATGCAGGACACGATCGGTTCGGCGGGGCCATCGGAAGCGCGGTCGGCCAGGCTGGCGTTCGCGGACAGGGCAGTGGCGGTCAGTGCAACGGCGAGCAGAGTTTTGAGAGCTGAAGTACGCATCGTGATAACTCCTTCATCAACGTGATAATGAAAAGGCTGGTCAGGGGAGAAGGGCCTCCTCGCCAGATGCAATCATTATCAATCTTCCCGCCGGCATAGAATAATTCTATAGAGATATTTCAAACATCACGTTTGCTGATGTACGTATTTTTTCATACAAATCAGCGGTGTATTGGATGACTTCCTGAATATGTCAATGCCTTTCATGTATTGATTATCGAGTTTCCATTATTTTTTGGAATGGCCTGCTTTCGCGGTCAGAAGCGTCGGCAACACCGCGACAGACCCGTCGCAGACCGTGCAGAAGCCCTCCCGAGACCATTGTTGGTGCCTGGCTGATTGCCGCCCACACCCGGGAAGTGACAGGGGGCGAGGCGGGCCGCGTCGTGGTCCGGGGCGGGTGTTCAGCAAGACGCGGAACCGATCAGCCGTTGCCGGCCAGCAGGGCGGGTTTGCGGTGGCCGGTTTTGGACGGGCCCATGCAGGTGGCCCAGCGTTCCTTGGTGACCCGCTCCACCAGTTCCCGCATCCACACCACGCCGGGATCCCGGTCGTGCCGGGTGTGCCAGATCAGGTACAGGCTGGTGGGGTCCACCTCCACCGGCAGGTCGGTCATCCAGATGCCGTCGTGGAAGCTGGCGTCGTTGGTGGCGATTTCCGGGATGGCGGCAATCATGTTCGACGTCCGCAGCAGTTTGGGGACCGCCGGGAAGTGGTTGACGGTCACCGCGACCCGGCGCTTGAGTCCCTTGCGCATCAGCGCCATATCCACGAACCCGGTGGCCTCCCCGGACATGGACACCAACAGGTGGCGCGCCGCCATGAAGTCCTCCACTGAAACCGGCTGGCCGGCCAGCGGGTGATCTTCGCGCATCGCCAGGGTGTAGCCACTGTCGAACAGCCAGATGCTGCGCAGGCTGTGATCGTGTTCGGTGAGCAGGCCGATGGCCAGATCCACGTGGGCCTCGCGCAGGTGCCCGAATGCGGTTTCTGCGGTGTAGGGCACGGCATGCAGGTCGATGCCCGGCGCCCGCTTTTCCAGTTCACACACCAACGGCTGCCAGATCAGCTCGAGAATGGCGTCGGTGATGGCGATGCGGAACTCGCGCTTGGACTCGGCGGGCTCGAAATGGGTGGCCTCGACCGCATTGGACAGCTCGTACATCGGCCCGCGCACCTGGTTCCACAGGCTTAGCGCGTAGGAGGTGGGCTCGATATTACGGCCCTTCTTGATGAACAGTGGATCGTTCCAGACCTGACGCATCCGCGACAGGGTGTTGGACACCGCCGGCTGGGTCATGGACAGGCGCTCGGCTGCCCGCGTGATCGAGCCTTCGGTCATGATCGCATCGAAGACATAAAGCAGGGTCAGTTCCTGGTTTTTCATGACATGACTCCGGGCAGGTGGGGCGCGTCCCGTCCTGTCGAAAGGCCGGTCGGGATCATCGGATGGCTCGAGGCAGATCAATATGCCAAGCACCGGCTTCCATCATCAGCCGTGATATCCACTATACCGACGGCCAATTAGTCCGTCAGGGGCAGATCGTCCAACATGACACCTTCAAGTCAGTCCACAGAACGGAGACAACCCCATGAGCGATGTGATCCGTGAGGTATCCGACAACGAGTTTACCGAGGCGGTGATCCAGGCCAAACGGCCCGTCCTGGTTGATTTCTGGGCGCCCTGGTGTGGTCCGTGCCACACGCTGTCGCCGCTTCTGGAGGAATTGGCGGATGAGTTTGCCGACACACTGGATGTGGTCAAGGTGAATGTGGACCAGAACCCGGAGATTACCGCTGCCATGGGCATTCGTGGCGTACCGGCGTTGATCGTGTTCAACGGCGGCAAGGCGATTGCCCAGCAGAACGGCGTCACCGGACTGGGCCAGCTCAGGGCCTTTTTAGCCGAGGCGATCTGAACCGAGCCGCTGACCGCCAAGCGAGGCGGCAGAGGTGTCGAACCCCCTTGGAGCGACTTCGGTTGCTCCTTTTTTTTGCCGTCACAGTCCCCGCACATCATCGTCCGTGATCAATGCCCCGCGGTTCGATGCCCAGATCCGCGAAGCCGGCAGCCCCCTGCCCCACCACATTGTCCGTTTCCATGAGGATCAGCTGGTCCCGGGTCAGCGGCGGGGATTCGAGTATGGACAGCAGCGCGGCACCGATAAACCACAGGCCGAACGGCACCGGCAGTAGCGGGCGCCGCCGCTTCTGACCCCGCATCACGGCTTCCAGAAGACCGCGATAACTGAGCGTGTCCGCACCGCCCAGCTCATACACCCGGCCGCGGGTGGCGGGATCATCCAGAGCGTTCAGGGCGGCCCGGGCCACGTCATCCACATGCACCGGTTGCAGTCGCGTGTCGCCATGACCGAACAGGGGGATCACCGGCAGGCGCGTGAGGCCGGCGAGAGTCGCCAGCAGCCCCTGGCCGTCACCGAACAGGGCGCCGGGACGCAGGATGGTCGCATCCGGGCAAGCGTCGCGTACCGCCTCCTCACCCCGGCCCCGGGCGCTCACGTAGCGCGAACGGGACGCGGGATCGGGGTTGAGTCCCGACAGGTGGATCAGCCGTGGAATGTCCCGGTCCCGGCAGCGGCGGGCCAGCAGGGCAGCGCCGGCCACATGCACCGATTCGAAGGTCAGTGCCGGTGGCTTCTCCACATAGAGGCTGACGGCATTGACCACGGCATCGGCGCCGTTCAGCGCCGCATCAACGGTGGCCGGTTCCACCAGGTTGGCGGTCTGGTATTCCACCCGGGGGGACGACACCGGCAAGGTGCCCGGATGCCGGGCCACGATGCGCACGCGGTAGCCGGCCAGCAGCGCTACCCGCACGATGCGGGCGCCCAGAAAGCCGGTACCGCCAAAGACAACCATCCGTGATTCGTTCATGGCGACAGGTTAGTACCTGGGTGCGCGAAGAATCCAGCCCGACGCCCGTCGGATCAAAGTCGGCTACTATCAGCAGGTCATCAGTCGTGAGGGCAACATGTATGGATCAGGTGATGATCATTACCGGAGCGAGCCGTGGCATCGGTGCGGCTACGGCGCAACTGGCGGCACGTCAGGGTTACGCGGTGGCGGTGAACTACCGGCATGACCAGTCCGCCGCCGAGGCCGTGGTTCGGGCGATCGAAGCGGACGGAGGTCGTGCGCTGGCCGTGGCGGCGGACATCTCCGTGGAAGCGGAGGTGATGCAACTGTTCGAGACCGTGGACCGGGCGTATGGCCGGCTCACCGTCCTGGTCAACAACGCCGGCATCCTGGAGAGACAAATGCCGGTGGAACAAATGGACAGCGGCCGCCTGGCCCGCGTTTTCGCGGTCAACGTGCAGGGTGCTTTCCTTTGCGCCCGGGAGGCTGTGCGGCGTATGTCAACCGCCCATGAAGGCCCCGGCGGCGCCATTGTTAATGTCTCCTCCATGGCCGCGCGACTGGGAGCGCCCAATGAGTACGTGGATTATGCCGCGGCCAAAGCGGCCGTGGATGCCCTCACCACCGGCCTGTCAAAGGAAGTGGCGGCCCAGGGGATTCGCGTCAACGCCGTCCGCCCCGGGGTGATACGCACCGACATCCATGCCAGTGGCGGTGAGCCGGACCGGGTCGAGCGGGTCAAGGCGGCGGTGCCGATGCAGCGGGGTGGCGAACCGGAGGAAGTGGCTGAAGCGATTCTCTGGCTGGCGTCGGACAAGGCGTCCTACGTCACCGGCAGCTTTATCGATGTCGCCGGCGGGCGCTAGCCCGTGTGACTGAGCACATCCGCGCCGGTGTCGTGAAGGTCGCTGGCGATGCAATTGCGGCCCTGCCGCTTGGCCTCGTACAGCCAGTGGTCGGCCCGCTTGATGGCCGCCTCGACGGATTCGCCGGGCCGCACGCTCACCAGACCGAAACTCATGGTGACGTTGATCCGGTCGTCTCCGACTTTGGAGTGATGCCGGGCGAGCCGGTCCCGGAAGCGTTCCAGTGCCGCCTGCGCCGTTTCCCGGGTGGTGTCCGGGAAGGCGATCATGAATTCTTCCCCACCCCAGCGGCACAGGCAGTCGGAACGTCGGAACCCGCCCAGCAGTGCAATGGCAATGTCTTCCAGCACCTGATCCCCGGCTTCGTGCCCGTAGCGGTCGTTCACCGGCTTGAAGTGGTCGATGTCGCCCATGGCGATGCAGAAATTGCGGGTCATACGGTCGCTGGCGGCGAACGTCTGGTGCAGGAAATCGTTGCCGAAACGGCGATTGTAGAGGCCGGTCAGTTCGTCCCGGTTGGCAATCTCGGTCAGGCGCCGCTCCTGGGATTCGTTGAGGTGCCGGACGATCACCACCGCCAGGATCAATGGCAGCGCCGAGGCCATGATGTTGAAAAACAGCATCAACGGCTGGTATTCCGCATAATCGAAGGCGTAGGGCACACCGGCATAGCGCAGTTGCAGGTAGGCGAACAGGGCTATCAGGGTATAGCCGATCACCGCGGCCTGCTTGGGCAGCATCCGGGGGTTGATGGTCGCTACGCAGGCCACCGGCCACAGGTAATAGTGGAAGCCCGCTGCGGTGCCCAGGGTGGCCGTGGCCAGAAAGGCGTGGCCGGCGATTTCCAGGCACATGAGGTAAATGGTGGTGGCGTGTCGGCCGTTGCGGTTGCACCACAGCGCTATGCCCCAGACCAGCACACTGAAGACGTTGAACTGTGCCAGGGTGTCGGCGCCGATCACGGCAAACAGGGCAATGAAGCCGGTGTGCACCAGCGTCCCGGCGATGGCCGCGATGTTCAGGACCACGTACTTGCGGTAATTTTCGATGCGGACCCGGGCCGGCTTTCGACGCAGGCGGTAGGCTTCAATGGCAGTCATCGACAACGCTGGCTCTTGCTGTATGGGGCCTTGCACAAGGCGCTCTTGTTTAACGGGAGTATAGCGCGATTGGGGGCAACCTTGCCGCTTCATTACCACCCGGGCAGACGGCTATCCGACACGGGGATTGTGGCGCTAGACTGGGGCATGGAGGAATAGTTCCCGGGGCCAGACCGGGGCCCCGACCGACAGCGCGGTTCTCGCAGGGAGGTGACCATGTTGAAGGTGACACTGGATCGTGATGACGGCATCGCCACGCTGGAGCCGGACCGGGCCATCACCCGGGAGGATGTCCAGCGTGCCGCCCACGTGATCGATCCGTATATCGAAGAGCACGGCGACCTCAATGGACTCCTGATCCAGGTGGCGTCGTTTCCCGGCTGGGCGTCGTTTGCGTCCCTGCTGCATCACCTGCGCTTTGTCCGGGACCACCATCGCCACATCCGGCGCGTGGCGCTGGTGACGGATTCCGGGGTCGTCAATGCGGCCGAGACCCTTGGCAGCCATCTGGTGGCCGCGCAGGTGAAGACGTTCCCCGCAGCCGCCGTGGGCGAGGCCCGGCAATGGCTGCAGAACACGGACGAGGCGGTCTGAAGGGAGACCGGGGAGAGCGCAATGGAACAGCTGGCGAAAGATCTCTGGGTGGTGGATGGCGAAACCGTGTCGTTCCACGGGTTTCCCTACACCACGCGCATGACGGTGGTCCGGTTGTCGGACGGCACGCTCTGGGTGCACAGCCCCGTCACCCTGACGCCGGCCATGCGCTTCCGGGTCGACAGCCTGGGGCCGGTTGCGCACCTGATCGCCCCCAACCATCTGCATCACCTGTTTCTGGCGGACTGGATCGAGGCCTATCCCGAGGCGACCGTGTACGGCACCCGCCAGGTGATGGAGAAACGACCGGATCTTCACTTCGACGAGATGCTTGACGGCCAGCATCGGGAGTCATGGCGACAGGAAATCGATGAAGTCCTCTTCACCGGCTCGCGTCTGATGGAGGAGGCGGTGTTCTTTCATCGGCCGTCCGAGACGCTGATCGTCGCGGACCTGATCGAGAACTTCCCGGCCGGGCATTTCAACTGGTGGCAAAAACCCATTGCCCGGCTGGCCGGGATCATTGCGCCGCACGGCAAGACGCCGCTGGATTGGAGGCTGAGCTTCCACAAATCGCAGGCCCAGGCTGGCCTGGCGAAGATCAAGGCGTGGACGCCGCGGCGGATCATTATGGCCCACGGTGAAGTGGTCCGGGAAAAGGACAACCAGTTCCTCAACGACTCTTTTGACTGGCTCCAGTAACTGTACCCGCAGTCGGTTGTAAGCCGTTTTCGGTCACCCGGCCACTGATCAGGGTTGCGGGTATGGGCTCGAAATAGACGTTGCGGACGCGGATGTGGTGGTTGTCGATGCGATCCACCTCGGCCGGGTCCATTTCCTCCAGTGTGACCGAGGCCCGGGTCAGCGGGCTGTCGCGGAAGCCGTCCGCCAGGACCCAGAAGGGTTTGCCCCGGTCCCGCGCCGCCAGCGCCTGCAGGTAGGTGCCCGTCTTGTTAAGAAAATGATTGTCCGCCAGCCAGCAGTCGCAGCCAGTGAGGTTGAGGTCGACGTGGGGCATGAACAGGCCCATCTCGGCGTCGGTGATGAGCGTCACCGGCACCGCCAGACCGGCCAGTTCATTGGCCACCTGAACCCCCTCGTTGCCGGGGCCGCTGAGCGTGCAGACCACGCTGAACGGGCGTTGCCGGTCCACCAACGCCTGGAAGAGCTGCATGACCGTGCCGCTGCGGCTGTGGGTCATGATCACGGCACCGGGTGGGACCAGGTTGACGGCGTGCCGGGCCGTGTCGCGGCCGGCGTGGGTCAGGTCGCGGTGGAGCACCTGGGCCGCATCGCGGGCCTGTCGCCGAAGGTCATCGCCGGTCAGTGTCAGGTCGATCGCCGCCAGCCAGCGGCGAATGGCGTTGCCCAGCGGCACCATGCTGGGACGGGCGTCGGCGAGGGTATCGGCCAGCTCGTTCAGCAGATCGACGGTGGGGTTGTCTTCATGGGCAAGGAAGTCGTCCAGCCCCTGCAGCGCCTCAAGCGTCAGTTGAGAGGCACCCGAAGACTGATCCTGTTCCAGTTGGACAATGAAGGCCGGGCGTTTCATGGTGGCTTCGTCCTGTCGCTTTTCGCAGACCATTATAACCACCTTGAGTGTGGATGGATGAAACACGGGGAATCATGACGGATCACAAGGCACCGATCACCGTCTACTATGACGGCGCCTGCCCACGCTGCCGGGCGGACCGGCGGGCTTATGAACGCTGGGCCGGGCCGGCCGCCGAGTCGGTGGTCTGGTACGACATTACCGGGCGGGAGGCGGAACTGGCGTCCCTGGGCATCGATCCCGGGACGGCCCTGCGGGAACTGCACGTTCGGGATGCGGAGGGCCGGATCCACCGGGAACTCGAGGCCTACCGCCTGCTGATGGCCCGGGTGCCGCGTCTCAAACCCCTGGCCTGGCTGATCGGTCTGCCGCTGGTGAAGCCACTGTTGTCCTGGCTCTACCGGCGCTGGGTGCTGCGCCGGTTGCATCGACAGGGTCGGCTCTGACCGTTGCCTCTACCCATGGGCATTGTTGATAATGCGCCCATTGCAAGCAGAGAGAGTGAATCATGGCGAAATCCCTGCAGGAACAGCTTCTCCAGGCCGGCCTGGCGGACGAGAAAAAAGCCCGCCAGGTGCGGCAGGAAAAACGCAAGGCCCGCAAACAGAAACAGCCGGCGGATGCCGAGGCGGCCGCCCGTAAAGCGGAGGCCGAAAAAGCCCGCGCTGAAAAGGTCGAGCGGGACCGCGAGATCAATCGCCAGCGCCAGGAACAGCAGGCGCAACAGGCCCGTCAGGCGCAGATCCGGCAGATGGTCGATCAGCACGGCGTCGCCCGGGACAAGGGCGAGACGCCTTACCAGTTCGTGGTGGGCACGAAAATCCACAAGATCTATGTGAGCGCCGAGCAGGCGGACAAGCTGGCCCGCGGCCGGCTGGCCATCGCGGTGCTGGGCGAGGACTTCCACCTGATCCCGGCGGATACCGCCAGCAAGATCCTGGAACGGGATGCCGAGATGCCCGTGATCCTGCACGATCCCAAGTCCGATCAGCCGGACGAGGACGATCCCTACAAGGACTACCAGATTCCCGACGATCTGATGTGGTAACCCGCACCCCGTGATCCTCCTCCGGTGCCCGGCCCGAGATCCTCAGGCCGGGCACCGGACCCACCTTTGCGCCTGACCTGCCTCCGCCGATCCCCGGATTACCCTGTTGCCACTCGTTGAATCGCGGATATCGCCCCCAGCCATAGGGGGATGCCCTTACAATATGTAGCTGGCTAAGCAATTGGGGTCCGTTGTAGAATGGGTCCATATTAGCTTGCTAACGAATTAGTCCGCCGGCGGCCCGCTCCATCGGCGACTCAAGGAGTTTTCCCCATGACGGATACCGAATCCGGCGGCAATGCCGCCGCCAGCCCGCTGACATCATCGATCCATGACGGCCTCAAGCCGTCGCTGGGCGGCGCCCTGGGCCGGCTGCACCGTCTGTGGCGCCGGGCCATCACCAACGCCGTCGCGCCCATGGATCTGACCGAGAGCCGCTGGTCGGTGATGGTGCACCTGTTCAAGCTGGGCGAAGGCATCAGCCAGCAATGTCTGGCCCGCGCCCTGGAAATCGAGATGCCGTCGCTGACCCGCACCCTCAACCAGCTGGAGGATCAGGCGCTGATCGAACGCCGCCCCGATCCCCATGACCGTCGGGCCCACACCCTCTGGTTCACCGGCCGCGGCCGTGAGCGGGTGACGCAGATGGAGGCCCAGATCAAAACGGTGCGGGCCCACATCTGCGACGGCCTGACGCCGGAGCAGCTGGATCAGTTTGCCGAGGTGATCACCGTCATGGAAAACAATGTCCGCCAACACCTTGCGGATGCCAAACAGAAGGAGTCGTCCCCGTCATGACGCCGGATCAGAAGTTTGCCCGGTGGGTCCATGTGTCCCTGGTGGCGTTTGTTGTCCTGTTTATCTATTTCCTGGTGGCGGATCTGTGGCTGCCGCTGACCCCCCAGTCGCGGGTCATGCACACCGTGGTGCAGGTGGCGCCCCGGGTCAGTGGCCAGGTGGCTGAAGTCCATGTGCATAACAACCAGCACGTGAACGCCGGTGAGGTGATGTTTACCCTCGACCAGCGGCCCTACCAGCTTGCGCTGGACAAGGCGCAGCTGGCGCTGGAAAACGCCAGCGTGCAGAACGACCAGTACGACGCCTCGATCGCTTCGGCGGAAGCCAACCTGGCTGCCGCCCGGGCGCAGGCGACGGAACTGTCCCGCGAGGCCACCCGCATGAAGCACCTGATCAAGCAGGGGGGTGTGTCCCGCCAGCAGGCGGACCAGACGTTGTCCCAGTACGATGCGGCCCGGGCCAAGGTCAAGGCCGCGGAGGCACAGGTGCAACAGATGGAGGTCCAGCGGGGCCTGAGTGGCGAGTCCAATCTGCGTCTGCGTCAGGCCCGCAATGCCCTGTCCCAGGCCAGGCTGAACCTGAGCTACAGCGAAATCCGCGCGGAGGAGGACGGGGTGATTTCCAACCTCCAGGTGGAGCCGGGCACCTACGCCAAGGCGGGCACTTCCCTGGCCGCGCTGGTCGGTGACGAGGCAGACGTGATCGCCGATTTCCGCGAGAAGTCCCTGTCCCACGTCAAGCCGGGCGACCGTGCGGCGGTGGTGTTCGATGCCCTGCCCGGCGAGGTGTTCGACGCCCGCGTGGATGCGGTGGATGCGGGCACCCGCCAGGGCCAGCTGGCCGCCGATGGGACCCTGGCCGCGCCCCAGTCCACCGACCGCTGGGTGCGCGATGCCCAGCGCCAACGCCTGCATCTGAGCCTGACCGAAAACCCCGGGCTGCTGCAGACGCTGCCTTCCGGCGCCCGGGCCACGGTGCAGCTGTTTCCGGTGGGCGGCCCGGCGGCCTGGCTGGGGTCTCTCCAGATCCACGCCGTCAGCCTGATGCACTACATCTACTGAGGTTCGCCGATGCCCCGTATCAAGCCCCTGCTGATGGTGCAAAAGCGGGAGATGAACGCCAATGACCTGCGCCAGTGCCTGCGCATTGCCTTTGGCGGCATCCTGGGCTTCCTGTACTGCAAGCTCACCCACAGCAGCTACGGCGCCTTCTACGTGGTCTACCCGATGCTGCTGCTGGGGATGGTGCCGGTAATCAATGCCCACATCCTGCGCCAGTTTGCCGCCAGCGCCGGTCTGGTGACCGTGGTGGTGCTGGTGCTGCACGGCCTGTTCGGCGACAAGCCGGTGCCGATGACGCTGCTGGTGGCCGGCCTCTTTGCCCTGCTTTTCCGGGAGATGGCGCGCGGACCCAACCTGCTGTTCGGCGCACAGTCCATCGTCGCCCTGTCCATGCAGTTCAATTTCGCCAGCTATCCCGGGTCGGACGTGGTGAACCTGGTGCTGTCCAACGGCGCGGCCACCCTGTTGACGGTGTTTATCGCGTGCCTGATGCACACGGTCTTTCCGGATGTGGAGCCGCGTCAGCCCCGGCAAATGCCGAATAAGCCCGCGAGCAACCAGCGCCACGAAGTCATCCTGGCCACCACCGTCGCGACCCTGTCGTTCGTTGCCTTCCAGGTGATGGGCCTGCGTGGCTCGCTGTCGGCCCAGGTGGCGACCATCCTGATCCTGTTCCCGCTGAACTGGAAAGGCGCCGGGCCGGCCGCCTGGAACCGTGCCATCGGCACGCTGGTGGGCTGTAACGTCGGGTTGTTGCTGCAGCTGCTGCTGTTCAACCACTTCAACATCCTCCCGCTGACCGCCTTCGGCCTCTGGCTGAGCCTGTTCATCTTTGCCCGGCTGCACACGCTGGAAGGCGGGGTGTCGGCGTCCGGTTTCAGTGGGCTGACCACCATGGCGATCCTGTTCGGCCAGTACCTGTCGCCGCAGCAGGATCTGATCTACAGCGACCTCTACCGCTTCAGTTCGCTGGCGGTGGGTGTCTCGGCCGCCCTGTCCGCCGTCTACCTGATGCACCATCTGCTGGACCGGTTCGAGAGCACCCGGTTGCAGCCGCTCGGGTAACAACCGCGCTTGACCTGAGGGGCTGGCAGGGCATGATGAGCCATCGTCTGAAGAGAGTGAGGTTCACGCGTGGCGCGACAATCAGGTTGGAAACGCGCGGCCCGGTGGCTGCTGTACACGGTGTGCGGGGTGATGCTGTTCATGCTGGTGGTGATTGGCGTGCTGCGTTTCGTCAACCCACCCACCACCGCGTTCATGATCGCCGACCACATCGCCCATCCCGAGCGTCGCCAGGTGCAGAACTGGGTGCCGATCCAGAAGATGTCGCCGTGGATGCCGCTGGCGGTGATGGCCAGCGAGGACCAGCGTTTCCTGCAGCACTGGGGGCTGGACCTGAACGCCATCGCCACCGCCGTGGAAGACTATCAGCAGGGTGACAGCCTGCGCGGGGCCAGCACCATCTCCCAGCAGACCGCCAAGAACCTGTTCCTGTGGAACGGTCGCCAGTTGATCCGCAAGGGGCTGGAAGCGGGCCTGACGCTGGCCATGGAAGCGCTCTGGAACAAGCGGCGCATTATGGAGGTGTACCTCAACGTGGCTGAATTCGGCGACGGCGTGTACGGTGTGGAAGCGGCCAGCCTGCGTTTCTATGGCATTCACGCCAGTCAGCTCAGTGCCAGCCAGGCGGCGCGGTTGGCGGCGGTGCTGCCCAACCCCAAGGCGCTGAGCGCCGCGCGCCCATCGGCCTATGTCTGGCAGCGGGTGGATTGGATCCTGCGCCAGATGCGCCAACTGGGCGGGCCTGCCCTGGTTAAGCCGCTGGTGGCGGCCGACTGAATCGGAGCCAACGCAACACAGGAGAGCGGATGCTGGAGATTTCCCGCAATGTCACACTGCCGGAGTCCGAAATCGAACTGAGCGCGATCCGGGCGCAAGGCGCCGGCGGTCAGAACGTGAACAAGACGTCGTCGGCGATCCATCTTCGCTTCGACGTGCGGGCCTCGTCGTTACCCGAGTTCTACAAGGAGCAGCTCCTGACGCTGGCGGACCAACGCATCAGCAAGGACGGCGTGATCATCATCAAGGCCCAGCAATACCGTACCCAGGAACTGAACCGGGAGGATGCGCTGGCTCGTCTGCAGGCGCTGATCCGCAGCGTCGCCCGCCCGCGCAAGGCACGCCGGGCGACCCGCCCCACTCGCAGTTCCCAGCGCAAACGCATGGATCGCAAAACCCAGCGTGGGCGTACCAAACAGCTCAGAGGTCAGGTAAAAATCTGATTAACCGGTTTGTCACGACTATCCTATATCCATACTCGGAAGGAGGAATCAGGATGATGCAGGGTAAACAAGCGTTTGGCGGGATCGTGCGGGGTATGGCCATGGCCGCACTGGCCGCGGTCACCGCCGGTGTCTTGTCGGGGTGTGCGCCCATGATGGAACGTTTCCAGGCGTCGAAAATGCGCCAGATCGAAGGCTCGGTCACCTACCGGGAGCGTATGATGGTGCCGCCTGAGGCCCAGGTCACGGTGGCGCTGGAAGACGTGTCGCTGGCCGATGCGCCAGCCGAGCCAGTGGCTGACACACAGTTCAAGGCCGAGGGCGCGCCGCCCTGGGACTTCACCCTGTCCTACGATCCGGAACAGGTGATTGAAGGTCGTCGTTACAACCTGCGCGCCAAAGTCACCCTGGATGACCGGCTGCTGTTCATGAGCACCCAGGCTTACCCGGTTGAACTGCCGGGCGACACCGGGCCGGTCGATATTATGGTGAGCCGCGCCAGCGGGAGCGTTGCCGATATGGCCCGGGCCGACAGCGAGCCCAACAGCCTGGTGGGCACCTTCTGGGAACTGACCGAGATCCGTGGCGATGCCCTCAACAAGGAAAGCGACCAGCGCAAGCTGAACATGGTGCTGTCCGAGGAAGGTCAGCGGATTTCCGGCTTCTCCGGCTGCAACCAGTTCACCGGCACCTACACCCTCAATGGCGACCAGCTCCAGGTCGGTCCGCTGGCTTCCACCATGATGGCCTGTTTCAAGGGCATGGAGCAGGAAGACGCGTACCAGAAGGCCTTGCAGGCCGCGACCCATTACCAGATCCGGGGGCCGATACTGCAACTGCTGGATAGCGACAACGAGGTCGTTCTGCAATTCGTGTCCGGTGACCAGCTCTGATTGACCGGCGATGAGCGAGCGTATTCTCAACATCACCAATGGGGACTGCGCCGTCGCGGCCCTGACCCGGGCCGGGCAGCCGGGAGACTGGTTGCCCTGGCGGGATATCCTGCATGAAGGTCCGGTCCCGGCCGGATTGGATCTCACCGCACTGTCGGTGTTGCGGGCCCGTTTCATCAGCGAGCGGGGCTGGGCGCCGCTGGAGCCGGTGCAGGCAGATTTCGAAGCCCGGGATGCCCGGTTAGCACAAGGCGGCGAGTACGATCGCATTCGCCTCTGGTTCGAACACGATCTCTACGATCAGTTGCAGCTGCTGCAAATCCTGGACTGGCTGGCGGACCATCCGCCGTCCACGCCGGTTACCCTGCTGTCGCTGGATGATTATCTGGGCACCGCCTCGCCCGAGCTGATCGAGCGTTACGTAGCGGCCGAACAGCCGGTCAGCAACGCCCAGAGGCAACTGGCGCAAACCGCCTGGGCGGCGTTTCGCGCGGACACGCCGGAGCCATGGGCCGGATTGCTCGAGCGGGATACGCGGGCCCTGCCGTTCCTCGAGGGGGCGGTCCGCCGGCTGCTGGAAGAATACCCGCAACCCCACACCGGCTTATCGCGCACGGCCTACCATGCCCTGAGTCTGATCGGTCAGGGTGAAGAATCGTTCAGCACCCTGTTCAGCGAAGTCCAGAACACCGAAGAACGCCGTTTCATGGGGGATCTGGGGTTTCGCTGGCTGCTGCACAGCCTGTGTGCCGGCGTCGAACCGCTGCTGGAAACGGACAGCGCCCTGCCCGCCTGGCAGATCGATCCGACGCAGCGCTTCAGCCTCACCGTAAAAGGCCGCGCCGTGTTGGCGGGCCAGGCCTCGGCGGGGGACCTGATGGTGCGCGATCGCTGGATCGGTGGCGTCCACCTGCGGCCGGATCGCTTCTGGGAGTGGGATGCTGCACTGGGGCGCTTGCAGGCAAGCTCGCTGCAACCGGCCTCGGTATGATGGGCGTCCCAAAATCTGCGGAATGAAGGACGACCCTGTGATGAACGAACGCCCCAATATTGTCCTGATCGGCATGCCCGGTTCGGGCAAGAGCACGGTCGGTGTCCTGCTGGCCAAGCGCACCGCCATGGACTTTATCGACACCGACCTGCTGATCCAGTCGGCCGAGGGCCAGACCCTGCAGGAGATCGTCGACGGCGCCGGCTACCAGGCCCTGCGGCACATCGAAGAGCGGGTGTTGTGTGAACTCAACGCTCACGGCGCGGTGATCTCCACCGGGGGCAGTGCGGTCTACAGCGACGCCGCCATGTCGCACCTGAAGACAAATGGCCGGGTGGTGTTTCTCGATGTATCGTTGGCCACAGTCCAGCATCGTATCGGGGATTACAGCCTGCGCGGCATCTCCAAGCGGCCCGACCAGACCATCGACGAGCTGTTCGCCGAGCGCAACGCCCTGTATCGGCGTTACGCCGATCTCATCGTCGACTGCGATGCCCTGAACCAGGAGCAGGCCTGCCAGGCGGTGCTGGACCAGCTTACGTAATCCGCACCGAATGGTGCTCGCTGACGGGACTCTGCCCATGACCGAACGGATGCGTCGTTCTTGCCCGATGCTGGCTGTCGCTCTCACGGTGGGACTGGCCGGCTGCCAGACACAACCGACCGGGGAGGCCGAAAGGATCGGCCATATGGTGCAGGCGGTGGATGCGGCCATCGATCACCCGGCGGATCCCGAGTCCCTGGAGACCATCGTCCGCTACGGCACCGACAGCCGCTACTACATCATGATCCGCGGCTGGCTGTCGCAGGAGCTGGACGGCGTCGAAAGCCAGTACGAGGCCAGCCGGAATCCCACCCTGCGCCAACAGCTCCAGGTCCGGGCGGACTTCCTGCGTCAGGCGATCCGCCGCATCGACCTGGAGTAGTGGCTTAACGGCCTAGTCTGGAATACGCACCTCGTTGTCCTCAAACACGATCCGGTCTGCTTCGTCCGGACTATCCGCGATCGGCGGCACGTTGGCCTCGGTGATCGCCGGCGCGCCAGCGCCGCGAGGGGTGGTCCGGACCACCTGGCTGGGCGGCAGGGCTGTGCCATCGGTCAGGTGTGCGTACATCCGGTCCAGCCCCTCCAGATAGTAGCGGTGCAGCGGGATGTAGCGCTCGTCAAAGCCGGCGAAGGCATTGAACGCGTCCAGGTGATGGCCATTGAGCACTTCGTAGTAATGCAGTTGGCTTTTCTTTCCCTCGACGGTCCGGTTCAACCCGAAATAGGGCCGTGACGTGTGGTTGATGGGCAGGATAGCGTCGGAGCGGCCGGTCACGATCACGGTCGGGATGCCGTGCAGGTCGCCGCTCGCGCGAATGGCGTCGATGCCGTCGGCAATCCGCTGCGCCTGGCTGGCCTGTTCGTCCGCCAGGTCAGCCCCGGTGACCGCATCGCTGCCCTGGGCCAGGCTGCGCAGGCACAGCAGGGCGTCCAGGCCATAGTCCTGCAGGCCGCTGGAGGGCGAGACGCTCAGCTTGAGGTTGGTCGGTCCGCCGCTGGCGGCGTCGTAGACCTGATGGATACCGGCCGACGGCGGAATGCCGTTGCTGGTGGCAAACAGCGTGGCCTCGGCGGCCTCCGCCAGTGGCTCGACAGCACCGGTGCTGGCGTTGGTCGCGGCGTAGCTCAGCCCACACAGGCGGTCGGTTACGCCGAAACGGCCGTAGGCGTTGGCGTAGGTCATGCTGATGCTCTGGGCCACCGCGGCACCAAAGTGACTGGGGGCCACGAGGTTCTGTTCCGGCTGGATGCCGAAGGTCTCATTCAGGATCCGCTGGGCGTCCGTCGCCCGGGCGTCGGTGTCCGCACCCGTCACCAGCCCCTTGGCGGCCAGCGCGCTGCAGATGTTGTCATCCACCGTGAAGTCATTGAGGATCCCGTTGAACGGCGCGGTGTCCTTCACCCCCGGCGCCAGGTTGGCGCAGCCCTCGTAGACCGCCAGGGCGGTGGTGTAATCCAGCAGGCTGCGGCTGTGGTCGGTGATGGGTGCAGCGCTGCCCTGGCGGATGCTGAAGCTCGTATCCACCGTCGGGTTCACGTTGGGTTCGGACACGGCGACGCCGTCGATCAGGCCGCGGCTGTCTTCTTCCGCCGCCCGCACCGAGGCGCCAGCCCCGTTGGACACCGACGAGGCAATCACCAGCGTGTTGCCCGGTTTCAGCGTCACCCGGATCTTGCCGTTGGGCAATGCCTCCCCGTAGGTCTCATTCAGCACGTAGAACCCGAATTCGATCGACTTGAGCACATACTGGCCCCAGTCCGCCTCGGGGTTGGTCTGCGAATGGGTGTGCTTGACGGCAAAGCGATCCGGCCAGTCGGTGTTGAACGTTTCGATGTCGGATGCGGACAGATCCGGCCGGAACTGGAGCGAGGCCGTCGCATCGGTCGTTGTCTGGCCCTGCAGGGTCTGGCCGGCACCGGTCATCAGGTTGAAGGCGCCGGTGCCCGTGCCCTTGTCGGTGTAGATCACCGCGCAGCCTTTTTTCAGGCCCCACTCACCCGCGGTGCCGATGGCGCCATAAATCCCGCGGGAACCGGAGGACGGTGCGGTGATCATGCAGGCGTTGTCGGGATCGAAGCTGTCCGGCACCTGCAGCATCACGGTGGCCGGTACGTCGCTGTCGTCGAGGGTCATCAGGGCCAGGTATTCGTCTCCCGGGATCATGCCCTCGCTGTCGTCGGCTCCCACCTGCGGGCCGAACAGCGTGCCGTAGCCCCCGCCATCGCTGGTATCCACCAGCGCCCGGTAGTTGTTGTAGATCGCGAGCGTGCGCAATTCGGTCGCCGTGGGATTCAGGGGATCGGCCGGCGCCGGCGCGGTGCCGCTGGCCAGTCCGCTGGCGCCGAGACCACCGGTCAGCAGGTCGTTGCTGCTGCCGTTATAGCGTTGGTGAACGATGTCGCTGGTCAGGAAGTCCGGTTTCTGGTTGATGCCGGTGATCGGTAGGTCATCGGTCTTGCAGGCGGCGAGGCTGACAGCAGCCACAGCCACCACAACAGGAAGGCGAATCGTCATTGAGTGCTCCTTGCGCTTTTGTTTTTGTATCGGAGAGGCACGAAGTGCCCGACCGGAAAGCCATTGCGCATCCTGTGCCAGCTCGCAAAGTGCTCGTCTAAACAATGGGTTGCAAAAATGACACTCCATCAGGCGGACAGGTGTGTCCGTTAGCGTGGACAGTGTCAGGGGATGGGAGCCCTAAAGGTCTGAATTAATAGGCGGAACGAGAGGCGACCACCTGTCTGCCAGAGCGGACAGTGTCCGGCAGGCCATACAGGACCTGCCGGACATTCCTTCAGGCAGGGGATCGACTGGAAAGGGCGAAGAGGATACTGACCGTCGCTGACGCCACCAGCGCGCCGAGGAACGGCGCCAGGGTCGGCACGCCACCGGGGAAGCTGGCGGCGTGCAGGCCTTCAATCACACTGCCCGTGGCGATCCAGTCCGGCAGCACGGCACCGATCAGGCCGGCCGTGGAACCGGCGACGGCAGCCGCGGTGGTCATCCGTGACCAGAGGCCCAGCAGCACCGGAATCACCGTGGTGGCGCACAGCAGGTCGGCAATCAGGAACAGCCGCAGCACCGAGTAGCCCTGCAGGGCGATGAGAATCACCGGCACCATCAACAGCACCGTCAGCCAGCGGGCACCGGTCAGGGACAGGCCGCGCTTTTCGGTGACCGCCAGCGACGCCAGGCCATTCTGCAACGTGTCGACCGACGACGCGACCAGCGTGAGAGCCAGGACCAACGCGACAGTCGCCAGCCAGGCCGGCGCGCTGTGCAGCAGGGCGAAGAACGGAATCGGCGGTGAGCCGAGGTCGGCTCCACTCAGCGCGGCGGCGATGCCAAGCCCGCCGACCAGGGCCACCACCAGCACGGTGGTCACACCGCCCAGAATTGCGCCGCGACCCAAGGCAGCGCCGTCCTTCGCAGCCCAGAGCCGTTGCCAGTAGCCCTGATGGAACAGGTTGGCCGCGGTCACCGCGATCACCAGGGTCAGGGCCACGGCCAGGGCATCCGCCACCGGCACCTGGGGCAGACTGGCCGAGGCCGACGCGTCCGGCAAGGCCGGGATCGCCACCGCCCCGACCAGAAGGATCAGCGCGATCAGCAACAGACCCTGCCAGCGATCGGTCACCAGGCTCGCTCGCAAGCCGCCCCAGGCGGTGTAGACCAGCGTGGTGATCGCCACGCCGAGGATGGCGAGGTTGCCGTTGAGGTCCGTGAGCAGGCCGGTGATGGCGCCCACAGCCGTGAGTTCGGCGGTCAGGAAACACAGCATGTAGAGCACGGAAATCAGGGCTACCCAGCGGCGCACGCCGGTGCCGAAGCAGGCCTGGGCGAATTCGCCGATGCTGCGGCCTTCGGGCAGGTGACGCCGGATGGCCGGGCCGCAGGCCGCGAACACCAGGAACGGCAGCGCCGCCCCGACGGCGTAGCCGGCCAGCGCAATTGGGCCCACCATGGCCCCCACTTCGGGCGGGGCAAACAGGATCCAGCCGCCCATGCCGGAGGCCAGGAAGGACAGCCCCAGAGCCTGGGCGCCCTGGGAGTTGCGGGCGGTGACGTAGTCGTCCAGGCCGCCATCCGCGAAACGGGCGCGCAGGCCCAACCAGGTAAAGACAAGCAATGCGGCGGCAACGGCCGCTACGGTGATGATCACGTCGCACTTCCTCCGCCGGTATGAACCGGATCAGGTTCCAGGGTTTGGACGGTTTCCCGTCGTATTCTCAGCCCGCCGGCGTGCGGTGGACTCCCCTGGCGACAAAATGTGTGGAATGGGTTTTCGGCGACCATACTGACATAGTTCAAAGTCGCAATCGATTGGCGAAACATCGGCTTTACTTCGACCCACGTAGCATTAGCGACACACCGATGGATTCTGATTCCCAGGGAGACTGCTCATGCACCTCATTCGAAACAGCCTTGTATCTCTCGCCTTGCTGGCACTGGTAACGCCGGTGGCGCGTGCCGCCGATACGGTCCGCGTCACGCCACTGGGCGGGCAGGACGGCGAGTTCTGCGTCCTCGACCGGGCCCTGGTGTTCGAAGACCCCAATGGTACGCGCATCCTGTATGACGCCGGCCGCACGGTCGCCGGGGCCGATGACCCGCGCCTGGGCAACATCGACGTGGTCCTGGTCAGCCACGTTCACGGCGACCATCTGGGCGACCGGCACATTCCGGAACCCAACGCCGGCAGCTGTGCCTCACCGGCGGCCTCCGAAGACGACGCGCCGCTGTCCAACAGCGTCAAGATAGCGGTCAAGAAGAACGCCCGGATCGTCACCGGCAGTGAAATGGCCAGCTTCTTTGCCGGCCGCCTGGAAGCCGCCGGGGGCGACCCGAAGGCTTCCGTGCTGGTCCGCTTCGGCGCCCATGTGGAAGAGGGCGGCGTAGGGATCACCACGGTGCCGGCAGTGCACAGCAACGGGCTGTCGCCGGCCTTTATCGATGGGCAGATGGGCAAGATCCTCTCGGCGGCGGGGCTGACCGCCTATGTCGGCCCGCCCACCGGTTACGTACTGACGTTCACGAACGGCCTGGTGGTCTACCTGTCCGGCGATACCGGCATCACCGCGGATCAGGAAGCCGTGGTGCACGACTACTACGGGGCCAAGCTGGCGGTCATGAACATTGGGGACACCTACACGACCGGGCCAGAGGAAGCGGCTCACGTGATCAACGAGATGGTCAAGCCCGCCAGCGTGATTCCATCCCACGCCAATGAGCCGGCGACGGAAAAGGGCAAGGTCCGGCCAGGGACGCGGACCGACGCGTTTATTCAGGCGTCCGACGTGCCAGTACATGTGCCGCTGAGCGGCCGCACCATGGCATTTGACGCCGGCGGCGAATGTGTCGAGGGCTGTGGTTGATCGCCGCAGGGGTGTCTCGCTTCCGGTCGCCGTCCCCTTTAAGCTGGGCCGGTGACAGGCAGGAGTGAAAACGGATGCCCGAATCCCTGGACTTACCGGATGTGTCCCTGGCGCTCATGGTGGCGCTCAACACGCTCGTCACGGCTATCGCGGTGCTGGTGCATTTCCGGGGGCTGTCTTTGCTCAACCGCTACATACCGCGGCTGGGTATTCCCCATCATTTCCGCATCGTGGTCGGAGTGGGCGGCGCCATGCTGGCGCACATGGTGGAAGTCTGGCTGTTTGGCGTTGTGTATTACTGGATGAACGCATCGCCGTACTGGGGGCACCTGGCAGGCAATTTCTCCGGCACGTTACTGGACTGCGTCTACTTCTCGCTCACCACCTACACCACCGTGGGCTTTGGTGACATCGAGCCGTTTGGACCGATTCGCTTCCTGTGCGGGATCGAGGCACTGACCGGGCTGGTGCTGATCACCTGGAGCGCCTCGTTCCTGTTCCTGGAAATGCAGCGCTCCTGGAAGCCCGGTCGCTGATCCGGCTCAGGCGTCCTCCACCGACACCTGCGCCGCGGCGCTTTCCAGTTCCCGGATGAGTTCCCGCAGGCGCCGGCTCATGTCGGCGCTTTCCACCAGCTGATTGACCATCGCCTGGGTGGTTTCGCGGATGCTCTGGACGTTCTGCTGCACCTCGTCGGTGGCTGAGGTCTGCTGGGCGGACACGTCGGCGATGTCCTGGTTGGTGTCGTCGATGCGCAGCACCATGGCGCTGATTTCCTGCAGCGCGGCGGCGCCGGCGTCGGCTTCTTCCACGCAGCGGCTGGCATCCACCGAGCTGGTGTTCATCTGCTGAACCGCCTCGCCCATGGTGCCCAGCAGCCGGTCGATGGTGCCCTGGATCTGTTCGGTGGAATCCTGCACCCGCTGGGCCAGCTTTCGCACTTCGTCGGCAACCACCGCAAATCCCCGACCCTGATCGCCCGCCCGGGCGGCCTCGATCGCGGCATTCAACGCCAACAGGTTGGTCTGCTCGGCGATCCCCTGGATTTCGGTGACGGCACTGCCGATTTCCCGGCTGTTCTCGGCCAGCGCTTCCACGCTGCCCGCGGATTTCTGGATGACGTCGGCCAGTTGCTGGATGGAGCGGGAAGACTGGGCCACCCGTTCACTGCCCTCGACCGCGGCACGGCGTGCCTCATGGGACAGCTCCTTGGCCGCATCCGCCTGCCCGGCAATGCCACGGAAGCTTTCCAGCATGGCCTGGATGGCCTCGGCAGAGCGGTCGGTACCGGTCTGTTGGCGTTTGAGTTCGTCCCGGCTGCGCTCGGCGGCTTCGGTCAGCGCGGCGACTTCACTTTCGAGTCGCTGGATGGCGGCCTTCATACTGCTCACCACGCGACCGGTACGGGCCTGCATGGCGTTGAACGCCTCGCCCATGGCGCCGATCTCGTCGGTGGAATCCACCGGGGCCCGCAGGCTCAGGTTGCCGCTGGCCTGGACCTCCACCATGGTGTCCTTGAGTCGGTGCACATGGCGCTCAATAAAGCTGATCAACAACTGGGAGCAGGCCATTTCGAAGATCATCAGCACCACCACGACGCCAGCGAAGGCGGCTGCGTGGTCGCTGACGATGGCGCTAAGGGGCTGCCCGGTCGCATCGGCCATGCGCGACATGGCAAACAACACCAGCAACAGCATCACCGCCAATACGACGATGTTGAGCAACCAGAATTTGTATTTGAGACGGGCGTTCTTAAGCAGGCTCATCATAGGCGTCCGGGTTCTCCAGTGACAGCACCGACACAGGTCCGTCCTGTCGGTCTTATGGTGTTATCGACAGGTGAGCCTGAATCTTCAGTGGGAAAGACGCAGAAGGTCAATAAAACAACGATCAATGACACTAGCAGAATCGGGTAGGATCGCCTTGTTCTGAATCAAGGAAAAGGGAAAAGCCGGCAACCGGGACCCGGTTGCCGGCGGCAGGGTCAGGCCTGCTGGGCGGCGGCGAGTTGACCGGTGTGGCTGGCTGCGTCGCCGGCGTGGGAGAAGACCAGGGCGTCGTCGTCCACCTTGCCGTAGCGCAGGTTGATCAGGTCCAGCAGATAGTTCTGGTAGAGCTTCCAGGGTTTGCGGTCGCCCTGTTTGGGCAGGTGCTCCAGGGCCCGCAGGACGTAACCGGAGTCCAGATCCAGGAAGGGCTCTTCCTCGACGTCGCCACTGACCACCGGCGTCACCTTGTCATAACCCTGCTGGTCCATGTACTGCAGTAGCCGGCAGACGTACTCGCTGGTCAGGTCCGCCTTGAGGGTCCAGGAGGCGTTGGTGTACCCCACCACCATGGCCAGGTTGGGCACGTTGCTGAGCATCATGCCTTTGTAACCCATGGTCTCGTTGGGCTGGATCAGCTGGCCGTCCACATGCAGCTCGGCGCCGCCGAGGGTCACCAGGTTCAGACCGGTGGCGGAAATCACGATGTCCGCGTCCAGTTCCTGGCCGGATTTCAGGCGAATGCCGTTCTCGGTGAAGGTGTCGATGTGGTCGGTGACGATGTCCGCGTCGCCCTTGCGCAGGGCCCGGAACAGGTCGCCGTTGGGCACCAGGCACAGGCGCTGGTCCCAGGGGTTGTAGCTGGGATTGAAGTGGGTATCGATATCGAAGTCTTTACCCAGCTGGGATTTCAGGTGCTGGCGCAACACGCGACGCATCAGCTTCGGGTAGCGCCGACAGGCCTGGTAGAACAGCGTCTGCATGGACACGTTCTTCCAGCGGGTGATCTGGTAGGCCGCCTTGGCCGGGAGGAGACGGTTCAGCCAGCGGGCGATCAGGTCCACATCCGGCAGCGACAGGATATAGGTGGGTGAGCGCTGCAGCATGGTGACCTGCCTGGCCTTGTCCGCCATCGACGGCACCAGGGTCACGGCTGTGGCGCCACTGCCGATCACCACTACCCGCTTGCCGGTGTAATCCAGGTCGTCCGGCCAGTGCTGGGGATGGATCACCTGACCCTTGAACTGCTTGATGCCCGGGAAGTCCGGCATGTAGCCCTGGTCGTAGCGGTAATAGCCGGAGCAGTTGAGCAGGAAGTTGCAGGTCAGTTTGACCGGGCGTCCGGTCTTCTGGTTTTTCGCCGTCACCGTCCAGGTGGCGTCCTCGCTGGACCAGTCGTAATGGGTCACCCAGTGGTTATAACGGATCTGTTGATCGATGCCGTTTTCCGTGGCGGTGTTCTTGAGGTAGTCCAGGATCGACGGACCGTCGGCGATGGCTTTGCCCTGACGCCAGGGCCGGAAGCTGAAGCCGAGGGTGTACATGTCCGAGTCGGAGCGGATGCCCGGATAGCGGAACAGGTCCCAGGTGCCGCCCATATTGTCGCGACCTTCCAGAATGGCGTAGCGCTTGTCGGGGCAGTGAGTCTGCAGGTGATAGGCGGCGCCGATGCCGGAAATGCCGGCGCCGACAATCAGGACGTCGAAATGCGTGTTGGCCATCGTGTTGGACCTCGTTACGGCGGATTCTTGTTGAATAAAGCATGTGCTTTATTTATTTCAACCCGAGTCACCGGGGTCGTGCAAGTTTTAAACAACGGTGGCCAAGCATTTGGCCCCAGTTCACCGATGGCACGGGTGCTTGATATTGCCGCCATCCACCCCCAAGACGGGGATATATCGACAGACGAGGTGCGGCCATGACCGACATCCTGAATATCCCCTGTCCCCACTGCCTCAAGACCAATCGGGTGCCTGAGGCACGGCGGAAAGAAGGCCCCAAGTGCGGCGCCTGTGGCAAGCCCGTGCTCGATGGCACCGTGGCCGAATTGAGCGACGCCAGTCTGGCCAACGTCACGGCGCGTTCCAGCCTGCCGGTGCTGGTGGATTTCTGGGCCAGCTGGTGCGGCCCCTGCAAGGTGATGGCCCCGGCGTTCGCGGAGGCGGCCCGGAACTGGCAGGGGCAGGCCCTGTTTGCCAAGCTGAATACCGAGCAGTCGCCGCAGGCTTCGGCCCGCTTCGGGATCCGCAGCATCCCGACCATGATCCTGTTCCGGGGCGGCCAGGAGGTGGCGCGCCAGAGCGGCGCCCTCTCGGCGGCCCAGATCCATTCCTGGCTGACCCATCAGCTGCGCTAGACCACGGCCAAACGTGGCCCGAAAGGAGAAGGATGACCGAGTCATGAATGTTCGGGGTGACCTGAACGATCTGGAAGACCTGATTGACCGCATCGACAGCGTTGCCCAAAAGCGGGAGCGTGTGGCGGTGGATGATATACTGGAGGCGGTGGGTTACCGCTCCTTCGGGCCGGTGGTACTGGTGGCGGGGCTGATCACCCTGGCCCCGCTGGTTGGGGACATTCCCGGCGTGCCCACACTGCTGGCACTGTTGGTGGTTCTCACCGCCGGGCAACTGCTGTTCCGTCGGCAGCACATCTGGCTGCCGGGATGGATCGTCAAGCGTCGTCTGCCGACTGACAAGTTGCGCAAGGGCCTGGCCTGGTCCCGCAAGCCAGCGCGTGGGATCGATCGCTGGACCCGGCCGCGGCTGACGCTGTTCGTCGAAGGTCCGGGTCTGTTTATCCTCTCGCTCGCCTGCGTGGCGGTGGCCCTGGCCATGCCGGCGATGGAAGTCGTGCCCTTCAGCGCCAATGGCGGTGGCGCGGCCCTGGTGGCGTTCGGCCTGGCGATGATCGCCCGGGACGGCGCCGTGGCCCTGTTCGCCCTGCTGGTCACCGTGGGCACCCTGGGCTTCGTCGGCTCCAGTTTCTTTTAGGCGTTAACGGCTGCTCACCTGCTCCGGTACCGGCGTCCGCGCCGGCTGCGCCATCGCATTCCGGCGGTAGTTGCGGAACCAGCGCAGGGCGGGTTTTTCCACACCGTGATGGATCGCAAACGCCAGGGTCAGCGCGGTGGTGATGGCCAGCGCCACGCCGACCGGACCGGGCAGCCCGGCGTCGTAAGCCAGGTCCATGATGCCGTAGCCAATATTCTGGTGAACCAGGTACAGCGCGTAGGACAGGCTGCCCAGTGTCAGCAGGACCCGATTGGCCAGGAAGTTGAGGTAGCCGGTGATCGCCAGGATAAAGACGCCGTAGCAGCCCAGCACAAACCCGTTGAACGGGGCCTTATAGGCGAACAGGCAGTGGGCCATCGCCAGCACCAGCAGTACCCGTTCGCTGACCGGCGGCTTGCCGTGGTGGTGCCAGCGGTAGAGCAGCATGCCACTGATGAACAGCGGCGCGTATTTGACGAACAGCAGGTCCTTGACGAGGAAATCCAGGCCATCCGGAATCTGCTTCCAGAACAGCACGCCGGCATAGCTGACGGCCACCCAGACCCAGAACACACTCCGCAGACGCGCCTTTCCCAGTCCGAAGAACAGCACCGCCATCCACACGTAGAACGTGGCTTCCACCACCAGACTCCAATAGGCGCCGTCCACCGGGTGCATGCCCAGGTACTCGTGCAGCAGGGTGAAATTCCACAGGGTTTCGATGGGTGTGACGCCGCGGTCGATCGGGCCGAGAAAGTAAACGGAAAGGCTGGTCAGGAGAATCCCCACCCAGAGCGCGGGCAACAGACGGAACGCCCGGGCCAGTCCGAACCAGCCGGCGGTGGGGGTACGCTCCAGCGTCATGAAGATGACGAAACCACTCAGGATATAGAACAGGTGGACGCAGTAGCGTCCGTACCAGAGTGGGCTCCACGGCTCGAAATCGTGCCCGTAGAGCTCGTCGTAGTAGGGGACGTAATGAAACAGCATGACCCCGCACGCGGCGAGGCCACGCAGGGCATCCAGTGCCTGAAGACGCTGGGAGGACTCCGCCATAACGCATTCCCTGTGGCAAAAACGCCATTGTATGCCGGCGCACCCGTCCGGCGGAGTGTTATTGACTACGATTCGATGGCCGCCGCCTTACCATTCGGCAAGGCGACTGTGACTCAGCCGGATTCGCCGGCCAGCGAGCCCCTCGCCCGGCCGACCCGCCGCTGACGCAGGCCAATGAGCAACAGCGGCACCACGATCATTGCCGACCCGGCTGCAAACCACAGGTCCGGGGTCTCGCCGAAGCCGATCCAGCCGAACAGCACCGCCCAGATCAGACCGGTGTATTCGGCGCTGGTGACCTGGCTGGCTTCCACCTGCCGGTAGGCCAGCAGGATGGTCATGTTGTAGCCCAAGATGAACAGGGCCGACCCGACCGCGCTGAACAGCAGGTCCGGATCCCAGTCGGCCCCCTCATAGAGCATCAGCGCGCCGCTGGCCGGCAGCACCAGCAGGTAATTCAGGAACAGCTTGTGGACCATCGACTGGCCACTGGGCAGCTTGGGCACCAGCAGCGCGTTGACGGCCAGCGTGGCGGCGACCGCCAGGGCACTCAGCGCCATCCAGTTGACCGCCACCGGCCGCAGGATCACCACAATGCCGAGGAAGCCGCTGACCACCGCGAACAGGCTTCGTCCGTCCAGACGGCCCCGGAAGAACAGGACGGAAAACACCATCACCAGTACCGGCGCGGCGTAGAAAATGGCGTTGGCCGTCGCCAGCGGCAGTGCGCCCAGCGCCAGCACCATGCAGACGATGCCCACCAGGTGGATGTGCGCACGCACGGTATGGATGCCCAGTCCCTCGAAGAAATGGCCGCGATCGATCTGGCGCCACAGCGGCAGCAGCAACAGCAGCGTGATCACACAACGCAGGAACACGAACTGGAACACCGGCGTGCCCGGATCCAGCAGCTTGATAAACACATCGGAAACCAGCGCCATCGCGTTGCCCAGGATGAGCAACAGGATCGCGCTGTTGACGGTCCGTCCGGACATGGCTGCCTCCTGCGTCGAGTGAATGGAAGCCACAGTGTACGGTCGCCAAACACCGCTGTTTAATGATATTTAGAGCTCAGGTATGAGAAATATCGATAATGGAGTCGGCGCAACATGATGAAACTGCCCCCTTTGCGTGCCCTGCCCATGTTCGAGGCGGTGGCGCGGCTGAACAGCTTCTCGAAAGCCGCGGACGAACTGGCGGTGAGCCAGAGCGCCGTCAGCCACCAGATCAAGGCGCTGGAAACCTACCTGGGGGAACCGCTGTTCCAGCGCAGCGGCCGTTATCTGACGCTGACCGATGAAGGCCGTACGTTCCAGGAAAGCGTGACCTCGGCCCTGCTGCAGATCGAACGGGCCAGCGAGACCCTGTTGGGCGCGCCGACATCCCGCCTGCGCCTGGCGGTGTTCAGTTCCTTCTGCGTGCGCTGGCTGATTCCCCGCCTGCCCAGCTTGCAGCGGGCCCATTCCCAGATCGACCTGGCGCTGGAGATGACCAGCACGTCGCCGCAGCTTTCCGACCGGGTGGCGGACTGCTTCATCACCATCAACACCAGTGCCCGCGCCTTCAGCTACGACCTGTTGTATCGGGAGCGCCTGTTCCCGATCTGCAGTCGTCCCTACTGGCGCCAGATCCGCGAGACGTTGGGCTTGCCGGAGGATCCCGCCGACAGCCGGCCGCTGACACCGGCGGAGATCGCCCGCTTCCCGCTGCTCTCCACCTACAGCATCTACGACCGGGAAGCCGGCGACTGGGACACCTGGTTCCAGGTCGCCGGGGAAAGCCGGCCGGCGCGATCCCGGATCCAGCATTTCAGCCACATGCTGATGGCGCTGGAAGGTGCCCGGTTCCACCAGGGTATTGCCCTGACCAACGACTACATGCTGAGCGAGGATCCGGACACGGAGGATGTCGTGCGCCTGCCCTGCCACAGCCTGATCACCGGCGACAGTTTCTACTTCGCCCACAAGACCAGCCGGCGCAACGAGCCCGCCCTGCGTGCGGTGCGCCGCTGGCTGATTGAACAGGCGATTGCCAGTGGTCTGCGACCCGCCGTAGAGCCGCCATCGACAGGTCACACCGGGCCGGCGCTGCATCCGTAACTTTCAATTTGGGGATGCGGCGTGTAGCTTCGTAAAAAAATGTTAAATGAAGGGGTCGATCAGAGGCTCCTCGAGCCTTCGGTAAAGAAGGTTTCACCAAGTCAAAGGAGAAGTTACTTGGCTGCGACTCGGCTAATTGGACTGGTAGCGCTGGTGGTGGGTGTCCTGTTGCTCTACTTCGGCTGGCAATCGACGCAAAGCGTGGGTGAACAGCTGTCACAGAGCCTGACGGGACGTTTCAGTGAGAATACGATGTGGTTCCTGATTGCAGGTGCCGCGGCGACGGTGGGCGGCGCGTTCATGCTGTTCTTCCGGAAATAGTCTCGATCCCGTCCAGCACGGCATTCATCGCTAGCAATGAGAGCGCCCGACGATCGTCCTGATCGCCGGGCGTTTTACCTTCAGGTGGCGTTGGCCAGGGCGGTTTTCCCGGTCTTGGCGAAGGCATAGCTGATGCCGATCACCAGCGAGCCGACCGTGATCGCGAACAGGTAGGGCAGCACCGCGCTCACCGCGTGCGGGATCAGTAGCACGAACAAGCCGCCGTGTGGCGCCATCAGTGAGACCTGGAACAGCATCGACAGCGCGCCGGTGATGGCCCCGCCCACCATGCAGATGGGGATCACCCGCAGCGGATCCTTGGCCATGAACGGAATGGCCCCTTCCGAGATGAAGCACAGCCCCAGCACAAACGACGCTTTACCCGCCTGACGCTCGTCGTCGGCGAATTTGCTCCGGGCCAGCAGACTGGCAATGCCCATACCGATGGCCGGCACCATGCCCGCAGCCATGATCGCTGCCATCGGCGCGGAACCGCCGGCGCCCTCGGACAGCAAGCCGACCCCGAAGGTGTAGGCGGCCTTGTTGACCGGCCCGCCCAGATCGAAACACATCATGGCGCCCAGCAGCGCTCCGAGCAGGACCGCATTGCCGGTGTTCATGTTGGTCAGGAAGTCGGTCATCGTCGCCATGATGGCCGCGATGGGCTCGCCCACGATGTAGATCATGGTCAGGCCCGTGAACAGGCTGGCCAGCAGGGGAATGATCAGGATCGGCTTCAGCGAGGCCACGCTCTCCGGCAGCGGGAGCTTCTGGCTCACCAGGCGCGCGGCATAGCCGGCCAGGAAGCCGGCGGCAATCCCGCCGAGGAAACCCGCCCCCAGCGTACCCGCCAGGTAGCCACCGATCATGCCCGGGGCGATCCCCGGCCGGTCGGCGATGGAGTAGGCGATGTAGCCGGCCAGCAGTGGAATCATCAGCTTGAAGGCGGTGCCGCCGCCGATCTGCATCAGCGCTGCGGCCAGCGTGCCTTTCTGCTCGGCCGCGTGGATGCCGAACACGAACGACAGGGCGATCATCAGACCCCCGGCGACCACCATCGGCAACATGAACGACACGCCGGTCAGCAGGTGCTTGTAGGGGCCCTTGCGTTCGCCGCTCTTGCTGCCTGCGGGTTTGCTTGTGCTGGCGCCGGTTTCGGTCTCCGCCTGGTCCAGCGCATCGCGCAGGGTGTCGGCCGGTTTCTTCAGGGCCGCGCCGGTGGAGGTGCGCCAGACCCGTTTGCCGGCAAAGCGTTCCGGATCGATCTCGATGTCGCAGGCGAGGACAACCACGTCCGCCTCGGCGATCTCGGCCTCCGTCAGCGCATCCTGGGCGCCGACCGAGCCCTGGGTCTCGACCCGGATGCGGTGGCCGGCGGCCCGTGCGGCTTCGCTCAACGCTTCAGCGGCCATAAAGGTATGGGCCACGCCGGTGGGACAGGCGGTGACCGCGACGATGGAGAGTCCCTGCGCACCGGTTGCGGGCGCGGCGGGCGCCGAGTCATCCGGGACATAGGGTGTGGCGGCCTGTTGCGCTTCGTCCAGGAACTGATCGGGATCGGTCAGCGGCGCCGTGACCGGCGCGTGATACAGCGCCTTGCCGGCAAACCGGTTCAGATCGACCGGTGCGCTGGCGGCGACAATCACCAGATCGGCCGCGGCGAGGGTGTCGTCATCGATCGGTGTGACCGGGCTGGCCTGGCTGTGGACTTCGGCCGTGACTTGCCAGTGGCGGGCTTCGGCGGCGCGGGTCAGGGCCCGGGCGGCCAGGAACGAGGTGGCCAGTCCTTGCGGACAGGCGGTAACGAGAATCAGGTTCATGATGATGCCTCCCCGGACAGGGTTGTATCCGGCCAGGGTGTGACCCTGGTGTGTTGTTGGAGTTGTAGGAAGTCGTCGGCGTCGGGATTGCCCACGCCCACATGGCGGACGCATTCGGCGGACAGGGCGGTGGCCAGCTGCAGGGTGTCGAAGTCACTGAGGCCGCTGAGTTCGCCATGGAGCAGGCCGGCCAGCAGTGTGTCGCCGGCACAGACGGTGCTGACCACCGGCACCTGCGGGGCACGGGCCAGCAGGTCCCGGCGCGGGTTGAGCCAGAGCACGCCCTCCGGGCCGCGGGAAATCACCACGTGGGCGATGCCCGACTGCTGCAACTGGCGGCCGGCGTCGGCCTGGGCGGTCAGGTCGGGCAGGGGGCGGCCGGCCCATTCCGCCAGTTCTTCGTTGTTGGGTTTGACGCCGCTGGGGCGGGCCCGGATGCCGGCCGTCAGCGCGGGGCCGCTGGTATCCAGCCAGACCGGCCGATCGGCCTCGGCGCAGCGCCGGATCAGCCCGGCCAGTTTTTCCGGTGCGAAACCCAGGGGCAGGCTGCCGGCGATGGCGACCGCATCACAGTCGCCGAGCAACGGGCTCAGGCGGAACTGTAGCCGGTTCAGGGCGTCCGCCGGGGTATCGAAGCCGGTGCCATTGAGGTCGGTGACCCGTCCGCCGGTTTCGGCCAGTTTGACGTTGGTGCGGCTGGTTCCGGGCACTCGCAGGAAGTGATCTTCCAGGCCCTCGTCGGCAAACAGCTGCTCGAACGGCGCCGCGTTATCCAGGCCCATCAGGCCGGACACCATGACCTCGTGGCCCAGCCGGCGCAGCACCCGCGCCAGGTTGATGCCCTTGCCCGCGGCGTCCAGCTGGGTCCGCTCGGTGCGGTTGACCTCGCCGAGGCGAATCGGCGGGGTTTCCACCGAGAGGTCCAGCGCCGGGTTCAGGGTGATGGTCAGTACACGAGCCATTACGCGCCCTCCAGCTTGTCCCGCACGTCACTCGCCGTGGCCTGTTGCAGGGCCAGCTGAGCGAGTGATTTCGCATCGGACAGGGCCAGGTTACGGATGCAGGCCTTGACCAGCGGCACCCGGCGGCTGGTGACGGAGAATTCGTCCACGCCCAGCCCCAGCAGCACCGGAATCGCCTGGGGATCGGACCCCAGTTCCCCGCAGATGCCCACCCAGCGACCGTGTTCGTGAGCCGCCTCGACGGTCATCTGGATCAGGCGCAGCACGGCCGGATGCAGACCGTCGGACTCCGCCGATAGCTGTGGGTGGCCGCGGTCGATGGCCAGGGTGTATTGGGTCAGGTCGTTGGTGCCGATGGAGAAGAAGTCCACCTCCGGCGCCAGGGTCGGCGCCAGCAGCGCACTGGACGGGATCTCGATCATCACGCCCACCTGCACGTCCGGGGCGTCGATTTCCTCGCGCAGCTTGTCCACCAGCGCCTTGGCGGCACGGAACTCGGCCAGGTCCTTGACCATGGGGAACATAATCCGCAGCGGGCGGCTGCCGGCTTCGGTCAGCAACGCGCGCAGCTGGGTCTCCAGGATCTCCGGCCGGGTCAGGGACAGGCGGATGCCGCGCAGGCCCAGGAAGGGGTTGTCTTCCTCGGGCAGCGGCCAGTAATCCAGCGGCTTGTCGCCGCCCACGTCCAGGGTCCGGGCCACCAGCGGCAGGCCGTCGAGCGCGTCGAACGCCTTGGCGTACTCGGTGCGCTGGGTGGCCAGGTCCGGGGCTTCGGAATGGGCCATGAAAATGAATTCGGTACGCAGCAGACCCACACCGTCGGCGCCGCGTTCCACCGCTTCCGGCGTGTGGGCGGTGTTGCCGAGGTTGGCGCAGACTTCCACCTGATGACCGTCCACCGTGCTGGCCGGCTCGTGGCGGGCTTCGTGGGCCCTGGCCTGAAGCTGCTCCAGCTGCTCCAGGCGCTGGTTCAGGCGGCGCCGACGCTCGCTGCCGGGTGCCGGGACGATGCAGCCCCGCTCACCATCCACAACGACATCCGTGCCGCTTTCCAGGGTCAGCAAACGCTCACCCACACCCACCACGGCCGGCAGGCCGAGGGCGCGGGCGAGGATGGCGCTGTGGGCGGTGGCCCCGCCCTTGGCCGTCACCAGGCCCCGAACCCGCTGGGTGTCCAGCCGGGCCACATCGGACGGGCCCAGGTCGTCGGCCACCAGGATGTAGGGCTCGTCCGGGGGTGTCGGCATGGACACCCCGCAGAGGTTGGCCAGTACACGCCGACCGACGTCGCGCAGGTCCGCAGCGCGTTCGGCCAGCAGACGGTCGGCGAGCGCTTCCTGGGCTTTGGCGGCGGTGTCGATCGCCTGCCACCAACCGGCCTCGGCCGAGGCGCCTTCGCGGATGATGTCGAACGCGGCCTGATGCAGGTCGTCGTCACGCAGCATCTCGGCGTGGACCGCGAGGATGGGACCGGCCTCGCCGCCTTCGGCGTGTCGGATCAGGGCTTCCAGTTGCTCGAAAGCGTCGTCGATGGCCTGGTTCAGGCGCTCGCACTGGTGGTCGGGATCGTTGGCGGTGGCCGCGTAGGTCAGTTCGGGCAGGCGCATGACGAAGGCCGGGGCCACGGCCAGTCCCGGGGACGCCGCAACGGCCTTGATCGGCGTATCCGGGTCCAGTGGTTCGACCGGTTGGGACGGCTGATCGCTGTCGGTTGTCTTGCGTTCATCGTGGGCGCGCAGCGGGGTCACTGCCTCGCCCAGGCCGGACTCGATGGCCTCGGCCAGGGCTTTCACCGCCGCTTCGGCTCCGTCACCGGCGGCGCTGATCACCAGTGTCTGACCGCGACGCGCGCCAAGGCCGATGACTCGGGTCAGGCTGGTGGCCGACACCGCCTGGGCGTCGCCTTCGAGCAGGCGCAGCTGCAGGGGCAGCGACTGCTGGCGGGCCACCTGCACCAGTTGCTTGGCCGGACGGGCATGCAGGCCGTGGGCGTTGAGCAGGCGGACCTGTCGGGTCACGGCGTTGGCCTGTTCCCCGGCCAGGCGCGCCAGCAGCTCGTCGGCGGACAGGCTGGCAATGGATTCCGGCTGGGTCAGCAGGTGATCGATCTGCTCCAGCAGCGGCTGGGTGTCTTCGCCCTGACCGGCCAGGCACAGCACGCCGTCCAGCGCGCTATCGGCTTTGGCCGGGGTAGCCACCGCCAGCGCCGGTTGGGTGACGCCATCGGTGGCATGCACCAGCCACAGGCCGCGGCCCAGCGCTTGTGGCGCCTGGGCCACCAGGCTGGCAATAAACGGCGGCTCGACACAGCTCAGGCTCTGCAGGCGGGCGGCGGCGGTCAGCGCCAGTTCGCGGGTGTCGCTGGCCGGCACCTTCAATAGCAGGGTATCGCGATCGCACTTGGGCGTGGCGGGTGTGCGCGACAGGCAGGCCAGCAGGGTGTCCCGGTCGGTCGCCTCAGCCAGCTGTTGGGCCAGGCCCGGTTTGTCCAGCACCCGGGTGAGGTGGCGCAGGATGTCCAGGTGTTCGTCGGACTGGGCGGCGATGGTGACCAGCACATGGACCCGGGCATCGTCGTGCCAGGTCACGCCGTCGGGAAACTGCAGCACCCGGATGCCGGTGGAGCGGACGTGCTCGCGGCTCTCGGGTGTGCCGTGGGGGATGGCAATGCCGTTGCCCAGGACCGTGGACGACTGGGCCTCGCGTTCCAGCAGGCCTTGCAGGTATTCGGGGGTGGTCCGGCCTGCGGCTTCCAGCTCCTCGCCGGCCAGGGCGAGGGCCTCGCGCCAGTCGGCGGCGCGGCAGCCCAGACGGATGTCGTCGGCAGTTAACGTAAGCATGGGGAAATCCCCTTGGTTGACCTTGTTGTTGTCTCACAGCAGCCGGTCAGGCGCCGTGGTTAAAAACGTATTTAAGCATTTGCTGAATCGTGTCAGCAATGACTAGAATGGATCATGAAACAACATTGATCAGATTTCAAGCAATGCAAATCACGTCGGTCGGGTCACGTTGACTTCGGTGATCCCGTAGAATGTCGGCTTTATCGACAGGCGCCCGGCAACAGGGACAGCAGGAGACCGCAATGACCTTGGCAGAACTGGCCCGACTGGCGGGCGTTTCGCGCACCACGGCGAGCTACGTGCTCAATGGCCGGGCCGCTGCCAACCGCATCAAGCCCGAGACCGTGGAGCGGGTGACCACGCTGGCCCGGGAACACGGTTTCCGCATCGACGCCCAGGCGGCGGCGCTGCGTGGCGGCCAGTCGCGCACCCTGGGTTTCATCCTGCCGGACCTGGAGAACGCCAGTTACGCCCGCTTGGCCAAGTTGCTGGAAGTGGGTTCCCGCGCCGAGGGCTATCAGCTGCTGATCGCCGGCTCCGACGATGACGCCGAGACGGAACGCTCGCTGGCGCTGTCGTTCCGGGCGCGGCGTTGCGACGCCCTGATCGTGGCGAGCTGCCTGCCGCCGGACAGCACTTTCTACCGGGATCTGCAGGCCGAGGGGCTGCCGGTGATTGCCGTGGACCGGGCCCAGGATCCCTCACAATTGACCTGCATCGTCAGCGATAACCAGGCCGGCGCGGCCGCTCTCACCCGTTCGGTGCTGGGCCCGGGGGTGCATTCGGTGGTCTGGCTGGATGCCCTGCCCGAGCTGGCCATGACCCGCCAGCGGCGCCAGGGCTTCGAAGAGGCCGTCGCAGACTGGAGCGGCGAGGCCATCGTGATGAGCGGCGATCGGTTCGACCGGGCCTCCGGGGCCGCCCTGGCCCGGGAGCTGCTGGCAGAGCGGGGCCAGCCGGACGCGTTGGTGACGGCGTCCTATTCCCTGCTCCAGGGGGTGCTGGACGTGTTGCTGGAGCGGCCGGACGGCCTGCCCGCGGACCTGCACCTGGCCACCTTCGGCGACGACCGCCTGCTGGATTTTCTGCCGATCCGCGTCAACGCCCTGCCACAGCAGCACGAGGCCATCGCGGCGGCCACCCTGAAAGCGGCGCTATCCGCGATCCATGGTGTGACCTCACCCGGTTGTCAGGTCATCGAACGACGTCTGCACCGGCGCGCGGTCTGACGCCAGCACCTCGATTACATCCCCCAGCCGGATCTCACCGCCCTCGATAACCCGTGTGGTGATTCCGCCATGCCCGCGCATGGCGTTGTAACCCCCGGGCCCGAGTTCGGCCTCCATCTTGGAACAGGGATCGCACAGCCCGGTCATTTCCAGCACCGCCTCACCCACCCGGAAGCGTTTGCCCTTGAGCGCCAGCAGGTTGAGGCCGCGGACCACCAGGTTGCGGCGCAGCCGGTCGGGGGTGATCGCGTCCTGGTGTACGAGCGAGGCAATCACCGGCAGGTGCTCCGCCTGGATCAGTGTCACCTGGCGCTTGCTCTCCGGACGGCCCCGGAAGCGGTCGCCGATCAGCCCCTGGCCCCGCTCGATGGTGGCGGATTCCGGCGCCAGCATGGGTTCGTCCCGGCCCGGCCGCAGGCCGATCCATTCAAGCGTGCCCTGTTGCGGGAGGGTATTCATCAGATCCTGCAGGCGTTGTGCGGCCATGGTCGCTCCTTGATCGTCAGGTGAGGGGTTGATGGTACGTAGCGGGAAACTTTCGTGCCATATCGCGTCGCCGGGTTATGGGTAGATTTGCGCACTATCCGGGTCCCCGATTTGTTCCTACATTCGCGCCCATACCGGCCCGGACCATTGTCCGGGCCATTTTTATTGGCGTCGTCCCAGATGAGGAACCCATAGACGTCCATGAACGAACACGCCCCGATCCAGGTTTCCGACTACTACGACGATGCGACCTTCCAGCGCATCAAGACCTTTGCCGACACGAAAGAAACCCCGTTCCTGGTGGTCGATACGGCCACGATCAACCGTCAGTACAACGAACTGGTGGAAAATTTCCCGTACGCCAAAGTCTATTACGCGGTGAAAGCCAACCCGGCGCCGGAAATCCTGACCATGCTGCGGGATCGGGGTTCGAATTTCGACATCGCCTCCATCTATGAGCTGGACAAGGTGATGGCCCTGGACGTCTCGCCGGATCGCATCAGCTACGGCAACACCATCAAGAAGGCGAAGGACGTGCGCGCGTTCTACGAGCGGGGCGTGCGCCTGTTTGCCACGGATTCCGAAGCGGACTTGCGCAACATCGCCAAGGCCGCACCGGGGTCGAAGGTGTACGTGCGCATCCTGACCGAAGGCACCCAGACCGCCGACTGGCCGCTGTCCCGCAAGTTCGGCTGCCATACCGACATGGCGATGGACCTGCTGATCCTGGCCCGCGACCTGGGCCTGGTGCCCTACGGCGTGTCGTTCCACGTGGGTTCCCAGCAGCGTGAAATCGGCGCCTGGGACGCGGCGCTGGGCAACGTGAAGGTGATCTTCGATCGCCTGCGCGAGGAAGACGGCATCGAGCTGAAGATGATCAACATGGGCGGTGGTTTCCCGGCCAACTACATGACCCGGACCAACGAACTGGGCACCTACGCCGAGGAAATCCAGCGCTTTATCCGTGAGGATTTCGGCGACGACTTCCCGGAAGTGATCATCGAGCCGGGCCGTTCGCTGATTGCCAACGCCGGCGTGCTGGTGAGTGAGGTGGTGCTGATTTCCCGTAAATCCCGCACCGGTCTGCACCGCTGGGTGTTCACCGACGTGGGCAAGTTCTCGGGCCTGATCGAGACGCTGGACGAGTCCATCAAGTTCCCGATCCACACCGAGAAAACCGGGGAATGCGAAGACGTGGTGATCGCCGGCCCGACCTGCGACAGCGCCGACATCATGTACGAACACTACAAGTACGGCCTGCCGCTGAACCTGGCGATGGGCGACCGACTTTACTGGCTGACCACGGGTGCGTATACCACCACATACAGCGCGGTGTGCTTCAACGGTTTTCCTCCGCTTCAGGACTATTACATCTGAAGCAGTTGAACAGGGATGGTGTTAATCGCGAGTTCCTTGGGGAGCGCGTATCGTAGGTTGGGCTGACGAAGGAAGCCCAACAATTAGCGGGCTCCAGACGTTCCCGTTATCACGGGCATGCTTGGAGCATGGGTACTCAAAAACCGGCTTGGCGGCCATGGGATTGGATGAGATTGGCCGCCAACCGGGTTTGTTGGGCTTCCTTCGTCAGCCCAACCTACGCCATTGCGCTGGTTGTCAGTCCTGAATGCCCCGCAACTCCGACAAGCGTGTCTCGGTATCCGAATCCGCGCGCAAGGTGAGCGTCCGGACACCGGTGGCCATAACCTCCTCCCAGATATTATCCGCGATCACCGGCGGCTCTCCCTCAATCCGAACCACCACCTTGACCTGATGCCGTTGGATCAGTGCCGCCAGTTCCCCGGGATATTGCACCGTCGCCCCCAGGAGCCGGGTCCGGTTGTTCCAGGGCTCATCGTCAATAAACGCGACGAGTTGGAAACGGCCGCTGGCCTGAACGGCCTGTCCCAGACTGAAACCGGGATAGCCCACACCCACGATGATCAGGTTCGCCGGCGGCTTTTGGCCACCGAACCAGCGTTTCAGACGACTGCGCCACGGCGTCACAGGGGCTCCTCGCAAAGAAAGATCGCTTCGTACGGACCGCATTATCCGCAATCGGCCGGGATTCGGACAGGGTACTGGTTGTTCCCGACCGGTCACTATACACTCAGCCCGTAACGGCAAGGATGATCGGATAGACGTATGACACGTGGGCTGTTGTTGGCCTTGTGCCTGTTGCCCCTGTGGGGACACGCGGACATCTATCGCTACACCGACGAAAACGGCGTAGTGCATTTCAGTGATCGCAAGGAACCGGATCGCCAGCAGGAACGGGTGGAAGTGCGTGGCAGCGCGTCCCGATTCCAGCGCTTCCAGATCGACATCGTCACCGACGGTGTCACCCTGACCGATGACGAACGGGCGGACATTTCGGCGAACGTGAACAATGTCTACGCGTTCTTCGACGATATTCTCTATTTCGATATTCACCGCACCGTACCGGTGAACATCCGGGTGCTGCCGGACAAGGCGACCTATAACCAGTTCGTGGCCGCCAACACGAAAGGGCCGGTTCCCCCGTCCCGCGGCATATTCCTTAATAAAGGCAACCAGATCGCGGTCTATTTGCGGGAGAACCGCGAAGATACCCTCCGCACCATCAGCCACGAAACCGCCCACGCCATCGTCGCGACCCTGACGCCTTACGTACCGGCCTGGCTTGACGAAGGCCTGGCGGAACAGATGGAAATGCTCCGGCGCCGCGACGGCCATCTGGTGATCGATGCCCATCCGGAGAATACCCGGATCGTGGACTACATGCGGGCCAACAGGATGCTGCCGGACGTGGCCGATTTTCTGGCGATGCAGAGCCGGGACTGGCGTAATCATTACGCCGATAAGGGCTATTCACTGCAGGCCCAGACCGGTGAGTTCGTCTACTTCCTGCTGTCCACACCCACCGGCCGCAGCTTCCTGGTGCGACTGATCCACCAGTACCAGCGGGGCGACCGCACGCTGGCCGCGGGCCTGGTGGACGACAACTACATCGGCGGCATGCGCGTGCTGCAGGACAACTGGGCGCTCTGGCTGCAGGGCGCCCGCACGGATTCAATCACCTTCTAAATCACTGACTGAGGACCGACCCCATGGTGGAATGGTTCAGCTGGATCGGCGATCCCCAGGCCTGGATTGCCCTGGCCACCCTGGCCCTTCTGGAAATTGTGCTGGGCATCGACAACATCATCTTCATCTCGATCCTAGTGGGCCGGCTGCCGGAACACCAGCGCAACCGGGCCCGCATCATGGGCCTGGGGCTGGCGATGATCACCCGCATCCTGTTGCTGTTGTCGCTGGCCTGGGTGATGACGTTGACCCAACCCCTGTTCACGATCCTGGAAGAAGAGATCTCCGGCCGGGACCTGATCCTGATCATCGGTGGCCTTTTCCTGCTGGCCAAGAGTGCCCATGAGATCCATAACAGCCTCGAGGGCGAGGAAGAGAGTGGGGCCTCGGCGGCCACAGCCGGCCTGGCGGCGACCCTGGCGCAGATCGCCGTGCTCGATATCGTGTTCAGCCTGGACTCGGTGATTACCGCCGTGGGCATGGCCGATCACGTGACGGTGATGGTGATTGCGGTGGTTCTTGCGGTGGGGGTGATGATGTTCGCCGCCAAGCCGATCGGCGAGTTCGTCGACGAGCACCCGACCATCAAGATGCTGGCGCTGAGCTTCCTCATCCTGGTGGGCGTGGCCCTGCTGGGGGAAGGCTTCGACATGCACATTCCCAAGGGCTACATCTACTTCTCCATGGCCTTCTCCTTCGGCGTGGAACTGCTCAACCTGCGCATGCGCAAGAAACGGGCGGAGAAGGTGCGGTTGCACCACGAGCTGGTGGAAGATCGCGAAGAGTCGTAGGCGGGAATTGAGGCCGGCCGGAGCGTGGTACTCCGGCCGGTAGCAGAACTTACCAGCGGTAGCTGACGCTGCCGATCACCCGGCGTTCGGCGCCGTAGTAACACCAGTAATCGCAGCTGGCGACGTACTCGCGGTTGAACACGTTGTCGGCGTTGACCTGAACACGCCAGTGCCGGGTAACGTCGTACTGAGCCATCATGTCGAACACGGTGTAGGACGGCACCTCATAGCCGTTGGCCTTGTCTTCGGTGCTGCCGACATAACGCACACCACCGCCCACTTTCATGCCCGGCACCCATTGGGCCAGCGTGTAGTCCAGCCAGGCCGAGGCCATCTGCCGCGGAATCAGCGGCGCCTGAACCTTGTCATCGCTGCTGGCGGTATTCTCGGTAGTGGTGTCGCTGAAGGTGAACGCGGCCGTCGCCTGCAGGTTCGGCGTCAGGTAGGCAACGCCTTCCAGCTCGAAGCCGTTGGTGTTGCGCTCACCCGCCTGGGACTGGATACCGCCGGTGGTCACCAGCGAGTTCTTTTCGTTGATGCGGTAGACGGACGCGGTCACGTACCCGTCCAACCCGTCTGGCGCGTACTTCACACCCCCTTCGATCTGTTTGCCTTCCAGTGGATCGTAGAGATCGCCATTGCTGTCGGTGCCCACGATCGGCTGGAACGACTCGCTGTAGCTGACGTAGGGCGACAGGCCGTTGTCCGCCAGGTACATGATGCCGCCGGACAGGGAGACCTCGTCGACATCCGCGGTTTCCCGGGTGCCGCTGGTGCGGTTCACGTTATCGGTGTCCGCCTGGTCGTAGCGGGCGCCGGCCAGGAAGATCCAGTGATCGTCCAGACGCAGCTGGTCCTGGATGTAGTAACCCGTTTGCTGCTTGCTGATCTTGCGATTGACGATCGCCGAGGTGTCGACCGGGTTGTAGGTGCCGTACCGCGGATTGAACAGGTCGATCTCGCCGAACGCGTAGTCGTCGTATTCGTCGCCGGTGTTTTCCAGGTCCTGGTAGTCCACGCCCAGCAGCAGGGTGTTCTCGGTCCGGTCGGTGAACCATTTGCCGACCATCCGGTTGTCCACCGTCCAGGATTTGATATCGCCGTCCCGGTATGTCAGGCCGCGCTGACCGGTCCGCGGGCCGGTCTGGAACAGGATGTAGCTGGAGCGCAGGGTCAAGTCCAGCTGGCTATAGCGCAGGTCCTGTTCGAAGGTCCAGGTGTCGTTGAGGCGATGGGACAGCTGGTAGCCGATGGCGGACTGCTCGCGCTCGTTGGTGTCGAAATCCGGCTCGCTGTAGTTGGTGGACGGATCGACCTTGCCAAACGGTGTATCGTTGACGGTGCCGTAGCCCAGCTTGAAGCCGTTGTAGGGTACCGCATTGTCCTTCTGGAAACTGGCCAGAATCGTCAGTTGGGTGTCGTCGGAAATGTCCCACTCGACGCTGGGGGCGATGTAATAGCGCTCGTCCTCGGTGCCATCGATATCGCCGTCTTCATTGCGGTACAGGCCGACCAGGCGATAGCGAACGTCATCGCTGCCGGCCACCGGTCCGCTGGTGTCGAAGGCATACTGCTGGTGATTGTTGGTGCCGCCCTGGACCACGATTTCGCCCTGGGTGGTGTCCGTCGGCCGTTTGCTGATGGCGTTGATCACCCCACCCGGAGGGGCTTCACCGTAGAGAATCGAGGCCGGTCCCTTGAGCAGTTCCACCCGTTCCAATCCGTAGGTTTCCGGCAGCCACTGATAGAAGCCCTCGCGGTAGATGCGCAGACCGTCCTGATAGGTGGACTGGTCGTAGCCGCGCACCTTGAACCAGTCCGTATCGTTGTCGTCACCATACTGGCCGGACAGCACGCCGGCGCGATAGCGGAAGGTCTCGTCCAGTGACTGGACATTGCGCTCTTTCAGCTCTTCCTGCTCCACCACCGACGCGGGGCGGGGCGTCTCCACCAACGGCGCGGCCACTTTCAGCGCGGTATCGGAAACCACCAGCGTGTTGAGTGACGAGCTGTCGCTGTCATCGGACTGGGCGGTCGCCATGGGCGCCACGCTTAACAGTGCAGCCGGGACGGCCAGGGGAACAACGCAGGACCGCCAGCGGGCGGACGGGGAATGCAAACTCATGAACACCTCAATCATGCGGACGTGCTGGAGGCAATTTATTGCCTGATGAATAAGGCGAATAATATTAATGCGCTTTAACAAATGCAAATAATTATCAATAACTGAGGTGGTCGCGTTAAGCCTTCAGAAGAGCGAGGACGTGTCTTTCAGGTGGGCATATCGGGGGTGTGCCGCCCGCCCGTCCGGCTGGACAGGCGGGCGATGTCAGGGCGACTTACTCGTCGTCCGGCAGGTTATAGGAGCCGTCCGCGTCGTGGGTCTCGCGGCCGCTCACCGGCGGGTTGAAGGTACAGATCAGGCGCATGTCCTCGGTGCCGCCACGCAGGATGTGCTTGTCGTGCTTATCCAGCGCGTACAGGATGCCGTCGCGGATCTGGTGCACTTCACCGGTCGCCAGGTCTTCGATGCTGCCGTTGCCGGAGACACAGTAGACGGCTTCCAGGTGGTTCTTGTACCAGAAGGTAAACTCGCTGTTGGCCGGGATAATGGTCTCGTGCATGGAGAAGCCCATGCCATCCTTCTTGAGCAGCAGGCGACGACTGTTCCAGGGCTTTTCGCCCGGGCCGAAGACGTCAGCGTCACTTCCGATGATTTCTTGCAGGTCAACAATTTTCATTGGAGGCTATCCTCGTTTTGTGGCGAGTACTCCTTCAGGGTGACTGGAGGCGACTCGCGGCCTCTGCCTGCATCACCCCTGGGGAGTTTGGGGATAAGCCCATTAGTATAAACATGGCCTATTCAGGCAGTTCAAATGTATTCCTGATTTATCGTAGCGTGCAGGGACGCCTCTTGCCATTCGCTGAACGCCGTCATGGCCGCCAGGATCACCGGTCGATAGCGGCTGGCGGCACGGCCGTCGCCACTGCCTTTGGCCAGTCGCTGCAACATCGCCTGCAGGCCTTTCTGGTCGTCCCGGGACAGATGGGCCAGCCAGCGCGCGCCGGTCTGGTCGAGCTGCACCGGGCCACGGCCGGCATGGTTGCGGTGGCTGATCTGGTGCCAGTGATTCAGGGCCCGGCCCAGGATGACGTAACCGAACTGCAGGTCCGCCACCGGTCCGTAGCGCAGCTCACGCCCGCCTGAATGCAGCGGCCCCAGTGACCAGCGTGCCAGCCGGTCCGCGTAGAAATAGCTGCCGGCGGCGCCGAGGACCCCACCGACCAGCGCCCCGGCGCCCAGCGACGTCCCGAAGGTCAGGGCGTCGATGCCCACGCCGCCGAGCGCTCCGGCGCCGAAACCCATGGTCGCCAGGTACGTCCGGCTGACGCCCCAAAGGGCCCGGCTGTGTTCGCTGAACAGATCCTCGTCCTGCCAGTAGAGGTCGTCTTCCTGCCGCTGCAGCCGGTGATGGCGATACAGTCCCTCAATGGCCTTGCGCAGCTGGCGTTCCCGTTGGCGCTGGGCGTCCAGCCACTTCTGCTGCAGCCGCTGGCGTACCGCACGCCGGTCATCGTGTTCGCCCACGCGTCCGCTGACCCGCATCTGCAACATGTCACCCAGGGCCGCGGCCATCAGGTCGGCCGCGTCGTCCCGGCGTTGCTGGCGCTGGGCCTGCAGGTGCCCGGTGGCGAGAGTCAGACGGTCTTCCCAGCGGTGTTCGAGCTGACCAAAACCCCGCAGTAAACCCAGGTGCTGGTCGAATGGGGCGGTGACCGCGTTGAAGCGGCGCACGATACGGAAGTACTGACCCAGGGCCTTTTCCCAGTCGTCGCTGTGATCGTCCGGGCCAATGGCGTTGATCAAAGCCAGGCTGGGCCGCCCGGTCCACTGGAGGATGGTCATCTCGGCTTCGTTGGCCGGGCTGTAGGGCACGGACCCATCCACCACGTAGATGATGCCGGCGTCTTCCTCCAGGATCGGACGCAGCAGTTCGCATTCGTCATGGAACTGGGGATCGTCCCGATGCTGGAGATAGAAGGCGCGCACGGTGTCCGGCCGGTCGGACGCGGAGGCACTGTGGGTGTCCAGCCAGGCCATGACCTTGCGCGGTCGCTGGAAGCCCGGCGTGTCGATCAGTGTGTAGAGCACCTCGCCGTCCACCGTCAGCGGGTAGGCGTGACTCTCCCGGGTGGTGCCGGGTTCCATGGCGATGGCGATGCTGTCGTTCTGGGACAGGGTGGCCACCACGCTGGACTTGCCGCGATTGGGATGGCCGACGACGGCAAAGACCGGAGCATCAGCCATGGCGTCGGACTCCTTCCGTCTGATCCGGCAGGCGGCAGACCCAGAGGTTGGCGTCCTGCTGACGTTCGGCGAAGCGCTGCCACTGGGCCAGCTGCACGCTGCTGGCGGGTTCCAGCGGCGCTTCTCCGCCCACTGGCAACAGCGCGATCAGGCGCTCCCGGGACCAGGCCCGGCGGGCATCGTGCAGGAAGTCTGCCAGCTCGCCGGTGGGCGGTTCCCAGGCACGGGTCAGCAGGATGACCGGGTCGCGACCGGCGGCGAGTTGGCGGATCACGTCATGGTCCTCGGCGAGAGACAGGGTGCCGCCGGCGCTGACAACCGGGGCGTCCGACTGCGCGAGCAATCCCCGGATTGCCGGTTCGTTGTGGGTCGCGGTGCCGGCCCAGCGGATCAGCGCGTGTCCGGGAGGCAGGGTGTGCAGGGCGTTGCCCGGCTGCGACACCGCTTCCCGGTGGCTGTCGTCCGCCTCCGCCACCGATTCCACGATAGGCGTGTCAAAACGGTGCCACAGGGCGCTGCGCCCCGGGTGCCGACGCAGCAGTCGCCGGGCCTGCCAGCGCAGGTGAGTGCGCGCGAACAGAGTCAGCAACAGACGTGGCAGCACGGCGTAGGTCAGCCACAGCATGCTGACAAACGGCCACCAGTCGCCGTAGCGGGCGGGTTCGTTGATTGCGGTTTCGCCCAGCCGGTAGAACTGGGTCTGTTCCACCAGGGCCAGCGACGGATACGCCGCCGGCCAGAGGTGCTGCCAGGGTGTGGCCAGCGACTGGACCAGGCCGGCGTAGGTTTCGGCCGAGGCGCGCAGCGTGGTGCTCCAGCCAAACGCCAGATCCTGCACCACCACCAGACCCATCAGGGTCAGCCAGGCGAACAGGGTAAACACCAGGGCGGTCTGCTGGGCGGTGCAGGCGGCCAGCTGGGGTTGCAGGCCATCCAGTGCCGTGGGGCGGTCGTCGGCGTCCCGGCGCGGGCTCAGCAAACGTCCCCAGGGGCGCCAGCCGATCAGGGCCTGGATCGTGGTGGCCAGTGCCAGCAACCCCTGCAGGGCAATGAAGCCGATAATGACCGTAACGTTGATCTGCTGGGACCCGTCGTAGAACAGCAGGCCCAGCATGGTGAGGATGCCCAGCACAGCCCCGACTGGCAGCAGCAGGCGTGAAACGCGACGCCAGGTGCGCAGCCGGCGATCGTCGTCCGGTCCGGGCGTGCGATGGGGCTGGATGTGCTGCAGCCAGCCTGCGACGGAAGGCTGGCGGCTTGCCTGTTGGCAGTTCAGGGCATAGCGCCGGTCGCGCCGGTGCAGGAAGGCAGCCGACTGGGCCTGGTCACGCCGGACCTGATCGTCGAAGGCGAGTAGCAGCGTGACGGGGTGTTGGCGCATCCGGTGCGGGTCCTCAGGTCTGGCGGTGTGGGTGTTTTTTTGAGTGTAACCGCTTGATAACGCGGGCGGCTAGCGGCGGTCCGACGAGGCGTCTGACGGCCAGAGTCGCCGCCAGCCATCGTGTCCCAGCGCGCGCAGGCGCTCGATGTTGGCGCGGTAGATGGCGTCGGGGTCGTCCATGGCCTCGGCAGCCTCGGCCACGCTGTCTTCCCTCAGTATATGCAGGATCGGTAGCGGTGAACGGTTGGTGTAGTTGTCGATGGCGTCGTCAGGCGTGTCGGCGAAGCGATAATCCGGGTGGAAGCTGGCAATCTGGAAGGTGCCGTCGAGTTCCAGGTGTTCCAGCAGGTTGTCTGCCAGGCCCAGGAAGTCGTTGAAGGCGTCGAAGTCGGCCAGGCCCTCGGTGAGGATCAGCAGGGTGGTTTCCCGTTCTTCGGCGGGCAGCGCCTGAAGCTGGTGAATTTCGGCCAGCAGGGCCTCGGCAATGCCCTCGTCATCCGTCGCTTCGGTAACGGCAAAATGCACCTGAGAGCGCACGTAAGGGGCCCGGGCAAACGGACACAGATTGAGGCCGATCACAGCGGTTTCGACCCAGCGGCGGGTGTCGGTGATGGCGGGGTTTTGGGTATCGGTCATGGGCGTCTCCGGGTAATCCGCCATAATAGCGTGTCCGGCACGGATCTGCGCCGTCGTGTCGTCCGCTTTTCGGCCGAAGCCGTTACAATGACCGGACAGTCACCCCGAATTCGAGTACGCCCGATGCCCCACTTCCTGATGAACCTGCGCCATGTCCCGGACGACGAGGCGGACGAGATCCGCGCCCTGTTCGAGGAGCACGGCGTGGATTACTACGAGACGCCCCCCAGTCGCTGGGGCATTAGCATGGGCGGCTTCTGGACCCGGGAAGCCGACGAGGCCGAGCGCGCCCGCGACCTGTTGGCCACGTATCAGCAGGCCCGCCAGGATACCCAGCGAGCCGACTATGCGCGCCGACTTGCGGCCGGTGAGGTGCCGTCCTTTGCCCAGCGATTGTGGCGCCGGCCAGTGACCATCCTCGCCACCTTACTGGCTGTCGCCCTGATCCTGGGGCTGAGTGTGGCGCCGTTTCTCTCCTGGTGATCGGGCAACGCCCTGATCTGTCGATCAATTGTCCACAAGTTGACTCGCTTGACGTAACAGTGTGTAACAAAGGCTAATGAATTGTACATTTGTACCAAATTAGTCTGGGGCTGTCCGGGATCCGGCAGGATGCGCCGGGACCTGAAAAATAAAGACAACAAACAGGTACAGTCCAATGAACAAGCACGTCAGTGGCCTGACAACGGCCAGTCTTCTTCTGTTTTTGCTGTCCGGCTGTGGCGGTGGTGGTTCCGGCGACTCGGGCTCCGACTCGGCCGTCCTGGGCGACGTGGAGGTCGCCGACACCTCGGACAACCCATCCCCCACCACCCCGGCCCAGCCGGCCACCGACGAGCAGCGGGCCCTGCCGGAAGCCACGGTGGGTCTGGAGGCCGCCTCCTGTGAAACCGGTGAACACCTGCAGGGCGACCGCAGCTATCGGGTGGAGATGCCGTCCCGGGTGGACGGCGCTGCCATCGTGTTCCAGGTGTTCGAACCGCGCCTGTTTGACTGTCGCAACCATCATCCGCTGATCCTGCAAAGCCATGGTTTCAGCGGCAGCCGCGAGACCGAAGCGGGCAACGATCCACTGGCCCCGGTTCAGCCGCTGGTGGATGCCGGTTATACCGTGATCAGCATCGATGAACGGGGCCATGGCGAAAGCGGCGGCACCGTGCGGGTGATGGATCCGGATTACGCCGGCCAGGACCTGGTGCAGATCGTCGATTGGGCCGAAGCCAACCTGGATTACCTGGCCTACCGGGATGACAACCTGCTGCTGGGTGCTGTCGGCGGCAGCTACGGCGGCGGTTTCCAGTACATGCTCTACAACGTGGATCCCGATCGGCGGATGGACGCCATGGTGCCGCAGATCACCTGGCACGACCTGACTGACAGCCTTGATCCGGGCGGTGTGGTGAAAACCTATTGGGCGGCGGTGCTGGCGTCCCTGGGCGATGCGGGCACCGGCTTCAGCATGGACCCGTTTATCCGGTCCACGTTGCTGGAAGGCGTGGCCACCAACCGGATTCCCGACACCGCGCTGGATTTCTTCTACTACCACAGCCCGGCCTATTTCAGCGACAACGAACGGGACCTGGCGCTGTACGACAGCGGCAACACCGACGACTACCTGCTCGACCCGCTGACCGGCCAGCTGCCCATCACCGGTGACGGCCATTACGTGGTCAAGACGCCGCCGCGCGCGCCCTACCCGGTGGACGTGCTGATGTTCCAGGGCGTGCGCGACAACCTGTTTCCGCTCAACGAAGCCTACGAGAACTACAAGACCATGGCGGCCGCCGGTGGTGACGTGCGCCTGCTGACCTATCCCTTCGGCCATCATTACCTGGCGCCCAGCGTCGGGCTGGTGCAGGAAACGCTGGAGAACGGTGATTTCTACGCCCAGGCGCTGCCGAAGTTTCCCTCGGAGGGCACCGGTCCGCTCTCCAGCTGTGGCGACATTGATGTGACCCAGGCGACGCTGGCCTGGTTCAACGAGAAACTGCGTGGCGAGGGCAATGCCGACAACGTGATCACCAGCGGCCACCAGGTGTGCTTCTCGCTGGCGCCGGGGGATTCGGTCAACGCGCCGTCGATGACCGTGGGCGGGGAGGCCTTCCCCATCGACAACCCGCTCTCGGCAGCGCTGCCGGTGACGGTGCTGGCGGGGCCGAACCCGTTACCGACCGTGATTCCGCTGACGTCCGTGGACCAGGATGCCGTGATTGCCGGCATTCCCACGGCGACGCTGTCGCTGTCCTTCCCGGTGGACGGTCTCGACAGCGCCTGTCTCGACAACGGCGATCCGGTGCTTGGCCTGGGCACCTGCGACGCCATCGTGTTTGTCGGTATCGGCCGGATCCGCAACGGCGTGACGGAACTGATCGACGGCCAGGTGCAGCCGGTGCGCGGTCTGGGCGAGCACGACATCGAGCTGACCGGCATTGCCGAGCGCCTGCAGCCCGGCGACAAGCTGGCCCTGATGGTCTATGGCCAGTATGCCAGCACGTACCTTGGCGCGTTTTCCCGCGATCTGACCAGTTACTCCCTTGTCCTGGACGGGAGTGTCCGGCTCCCCCTGCTCGCGTCGGACGGTCAGAGCGCGCTTACTCCCTGAAAGGCGTCTTCGGGGATCTCATCGGGCGCAGGGACGCGCCCCGTTTTGCGGTTTAATCGTCGCCAGCTCCGTGGGTAGAATGACTTTTCCGCTGCCAACGGATACCCCGGATGCTGCTGCTTGTACTGTTTGCCGCTCTTTCCATCGGTTTTTCATTCTTGTGTTCCGTGCTGGAGGCCGCCCTGCTGTCGGTCACGCCCAGCTACATTGCCTCCCTCAAGCAGGATCGCCCCGAGCTTTTCAGGCGCCTGCGCCATCTCAAGGACAACGTGGACGACCCCCTGGCGGCGATACTCACCCTCAATACCGTGGCCCATACCGTCGGGGCGACCGGCGTGGGTGCCCAGGTGGCGGGCCTGTTCGGCAGCACCTGGGTCGGGCTGGCGTCGGGCATCATGACCCTGGCCATCCTGATCTTTTCCGAGATTATCCCCAAGACCATCGGGGCCAAGTTCTGGCGCAGTCTCGCGCCCTGGCTGCCCAGTGTCCTGCGGGTGATCATGGTCGCGCTGGCGCCGTTCGTCTGGCTGTCGAACCTCATCACCCGGCGGATCGGCGAAGACGCTGCGGATGTGGACCTGCGCGCCGAAATCAGCGCCCTGACCGAAATCGGTCGGGACCAGCGGGCGCTGGACGAGGACGAACGCCGGGTCATCCAGAACATCCTGCGCCTGCATGAAATCACCGTGGGCTCGATCATGACCCCGCGCACCGTGTGCCAGACGGTGCGCCCGGATGCCACGGTGGCGGAATTTCGTGAACGCTTCCAGGACCTGCCGTTCACCCGCTACCCGCTGATCGATGCCGACGGCAAAAGCCTGGGCTATGTCCATAAGCCGGATGTGCTGGACGTGGACGGCGACGTGCGCCTCGACACCGTGGCCCGGGAGATGGAGATCGTCCGCGCCGGCACTGACATCGAGCGGCTGTTCGGTTTGATGCTGCGCGAACGCCAGCATATGGCGGTGGTCTACGACGAGATGGATACCTGGGTCGGGGTGGTCACCATGGAAGACATCCTGGAAACCATCCTGGGACTGGAGATCATGGATGAGACCGACAACGTCGCCAACCTGCGCCGTTACGCCAAGGAGCGCTGGAGCCGGCGGCTGCGCAAACTGTCGGCCCGGCAGCTGTAGCGCATCGGACTGTCCTGCAAAAAGCTGTGAAAACAGGGTGTTTGACGGGCTTGCGGCTCGACGCCCGGCGCTGGAGCGGCTAAGTTGCTTAGGGAGTCTCCGATTAAAATGCCCGGGGTCCCTTTGAGCGATCCGAAGGCGTCTCAGGTGGTCATCAGAGGCTCCATGGTGGGAGTGTCACGGAGCCAGCGACGGCTTCACCTGGACGATGCCCCACGGGACGTTGATAGAGAGGGATTCCGTATCAGATGAGTGCGTCCAGGGAAGTCGGCTCGCCGTTCCGCCGGGCCTTGTTGATCTGCGTGGCCTACGCCATCCTCAGCGCCCTGTGGGTGGCCGCCAGTGACCGCATGCTGGGCATGATGGTGCATAACCCGGACACCCTGACCAGTATCCAGACCTGGAAAGGCTGTGGGTTCGTCCTGGTGACATCCCTCTTCCTGTTCACCCTCATTTACCACCAGTTTCGCCGCTATGCACGCATGCTGGCCGTCAACCACGAACAGGCGGAAGCCATCCACGATCTGAGCCAGTTCCGTGAGAGCATCATCGACAACGCCAGCATCTGGATCAACGTGCTCGACCCCGCCGGCCGGGTGCTGATCTGGAACAAGGCGGCGGAGCGGATCAGTGGCTACACCCGCGATGAGGTGCTGCACTCCGATTCCATGTGGGGTCTGTTGTATCCGGATGACGAGTACCGGGCTCACGTGCTGGAGCTGGCGGAATCCATTATCCGTGACGGGCTCGACCTGAGCGGTTTTGAAAGCCGGATCCAGACCAAGCAGGGCCTGCTGCGGGCCATGTCCTGGAATTCCCGGCGTTTCTTTACGCCGGACGGCGAAGTGGCCGGTGCCATCACCATTGGCCAGGATCTCACCGAACAGCGCCAGATGGAGCATCTGGCCCACGACAGCGAACGCCAGCTCAAGACCCTGATGGACAACCTGCCGGGCATGACCTATCGCTGCCTGTTCGACGAATCCTGGACCATGAAATTCGTGTCCGATGGCTGCCGTTCGCTGACGGGCTACTCGCCGGACGAACTGATCAACAACCGGACGGTCGCGTTTGCCGACCTCATCGATCCGGCGGACAACGAAACCAGTACCCGGGCGGTGGAACAGGCCATCGGCAACGCCGAGCCCTATGCGCTGGAATACGGCCTCACCCGGCGCGACGGAAGCCGCATCTGGGTCTGGGAGAAAGGCCGCAGTGTGGAAGTGGACGGCCAGTTGATGCTGGAAGGCATCATCCTCGACATCAGTGACCGCAAGGCGCTGGAAGAGGAGCTGGCGCGATTGGCCACCCACGACGCCCTGACCGGCCTGTTCAATCGCCGTGAGGTGGAACGGCGACTGCGCGAGGAACTGGTCCGGGCCGAGCGCTACAAGCGGCCGGTGGCGGTGCTCTGGATCGACCTGGATCACTTCAAGGACGTCAATGACGCCCACGGCCATGCCGGCGGCGACGAGGTGCTGCGCCGGGTCAGCGAGCAGTTGCTGGATTCCGTGCGCGCGGTGGATATCGTCGGGCGATACGGCGGCGAGGAATTCGTGGTTATCCTGCCGGAGCATCACCTGCCGGAAGCCCGCGAGACGGCCGAGCGCCTGCGCCGGATGGTGGCCAGCCAGCCCATCCGGATCAACGATCACGTTGACGTGCCGCTGTCGATCAGTGTGGGTGTGGCGATTTACCCGGAACACGGGCAGGGGGTCAAAGCCCTCTGCGAAGCGGCGGATCAGGCGATGTACGCGGCCAAGCGGGCCGGTCGCAATCAGGTCTGTCTGGCCCACTCCGCTGGCGACAGCTGATAGAACCCGCTCAGGCATTCGTACAGCCGGGGCTCGCTGTGACGCAGCGCCTCCGGATCGCAGAAGAACGCTTCTGTGGCCACGGCAAAGAATTCTGCCGGATTGGTGGCGCCATAGGGATCCAGTACCGTATCGCCATGGCGGGCCTCGCGCTTGAGGCGTTCCCAGGCGTCACTGAACACCGCCTGCCAGTTGCGGGCCTGTTCCCCGGAATGCAGCGGCGGCGCCCCGTCGGAGCTGCCGTCCAGTTGATCGAGCTGGTGGGCGAATTCGTGCAGCGCCACATTGCTGGCGGCCCACTCATCGGCCGCCTCGGCCTGCAGCGTCGCCCACACCAGGATCACCCGACCTTCTCCCCAGGACTCGCCCAGCCGCGTGTCCGTGCCCTCGACCACCACCGGCCCTTCGCGATGGTGGGTGGGCGCCCGGTAGGCGTCGGGGTAGATCAGCACGGCCTGCAGGCTGTCGTAGTAGTCCATGGACAGTCCGGACACCAGCAGCGCGCCGTGGGCGGCCACCAGGACGCGCATGTCGTCGGTGAGTTCCAGGCCGTTGCAGCCGTAGAATTCCAACTCGTCCATCAGGATCAGGGTGCCGGTGTGGACCCGCTCCCGGACCGGCCCGGGCAGTCGCCGGTAGAGTGCCATGTCCCGTTCCAGCCAGTGCGCCCACTCGGCGGGAAAGGCGCTCGCGGCCAGCCGCTGCCTCCGGGCCCGGCGATAGAAGAACAGGCGCCAGGCGGCCAGGGCGATCACAACGGCGACACACAGCGCGTAGAGCAGAGGCGTCATGGGAACTCCATTCTGTGGGTTGGCCCGCATTGCATACCGGTTGGCATCGCAGCGGGCGTCCGGGGCAATGTATCATCATTCCTGATGGTGATGGACGGCCGTCCAGCACCGGTGCCTGACAACGACAAGAACGCGGATACCGCTGTCGCCCTCCATGAGGATATCTGCCCATGAACAAACTCACCCGTCGCGCTTTCAACACCAGTGTCATTCCCCGGGACCTGGCTGCTGTCACCCACATCGATCACGCGGCCGAAGTGGCGCCGGCGTCACTGGGTCTGAGCGCCGAGGCGGTTGGCGGTATCTGGAACTCGGTGGAACGGTTGTACCGGACCGGCGTTCACCCCGGCATGCAGCTGTGCCTGCGCTACCGGGGCGATGTCGTGCTGCATCGGGCGATCGGCCACGCCCACGGTAACGGCCCCCGGGATCGCCGGAATGCGCCGCGGGTGGCCATGACCACCGATACCCCGATCTGCTATTTCTCCGCCTCCAAGGCGGTGACGGCGCTGCTGATGCATATCCTCGCCGAACAGGGGCGGATCAACCTGCTCGATCCGGTCAGCCATTACTGCCCGGAATTCGCCCGCAACGGCAAGGGCACCATCACCATTCACCAGGTCCTGTCCCATCGCGGCGGCATTCCGGCCATTCCCCGGGATACGCCGCTGGAGACCCTGTGGGACCGGGACGCCATCTGGAAAATCCTGTGCGACGCGGTGCCGGTGGAAGTGGACGGCTCCAAGCTCGCCTATCACGCGATTACCGGTGGTTTTGTCCTGCAGCGGGTTTTGGAAACGGTGACCGGGGAATCCATCGAGACCTTCCTCGATCGCCACATCCGTCAGCCGCTGGGCATGCAATGGTTTACCTACGGCATTCGCCGGGAAAAGCTGTCGGAGCTGGCTTCGAACTACGCCACCGGTCCGAACCCGGTGTTTCCGGTGTCCTGGGTGCTGCGTCGGGCGCTGGGCGGTGACATGGCCACCATCGAAACCGTGGTCAATGATCCCCGGTTCCAGGCAACCGTGGTGCCGGCGGCGAACCTGTGCGGCACCGCCGAGGAGATGAGCCGCTTCTTCCAGATGATGCTCAACGGCGGCGAGTGGCACGGGCAGCGGATCTGCCAGCCGGAGACGATCCGGCGGGCGGTGCAGCAGTTCGGCTCCCCCCAGATCGACCGGACCCTGATGATTCCCATGCGGTTCAGCGCCGGTTTCATGCTGGGGGGCAACCCGGTCGGGTTATGGGGGCCGGACAGTCGTGAAGCGTTCGGGCACGTGGGGCTGATCAATAAATTCTGCTGGGCCGATCCATCCCGGGACATCTCGGTCAGCCTGGTCAACACCGGCCTGCCGATCGTCGCCCATCACCTGCCGGCCCTGGCCCGCTTCCTGTGGTCCGTCGGTCGACAGTTCCCGCGTCACCCCGGAGAAGCCCGTCGGGTGGTGGCCTGATCGGATTGCCGACTCTGATCAGCGTCAGACGTCGTCCAGCTGGGCTTCCAGGATGGCCAGCACGGACGACTGCACTTCCTTGAAATCCGTGACCGTCTGGGTGCGCTGGATGACCTCGTCCTGGCGTTCTTCCAGCTGGTGCAGCTTGGGAATCACCCGCCGGATGCCTTCGGTGATCACCTCGTAGGGATAGTGGTGGTCCATGACGCTCAGCTTGTTCAGCTCCGAGACTTCCTGATGGAAGATGCTGATGATGTCGTAGAGCAGGTCCTTGTGCTGGATGGTGCTCGCTTCCCAGTAGGCGTCATCCAGCAGTTCCAGCAGGGACAGGTATTCCCGCAGGGTATCGGCGACGGACGGTGCGGTCATGTCAGGCTCCGGTCAGACGTAGGGTTGCATTCCAGAATAGCAGGCGCGAGGATGAGCGTAAGGATCTGTAGACTGCGTTTATGGCCGTAAAATGAACCTATGTTCATACTTTGTTGCGGATCCTGATCGGGTTGTGCACAATAAAGCCCTGCCGCATGCGGGTTCCATGGATGTGAGGAGCCCACACCGGGTACGCGGAGCGTTATGATAACGTCGCTGAACGACTCAAGGATGAGAGAGCCCATGTTGAAAGAAACCGACCTGCCTGACCAGAGTGGCCCAAGCCACCCTCATCAGCCCAATCTGAACCGCCACGAGAGCGTCCGCAAGCACCTGCAGGAACGCCTGAACCGGGAAGTGGCGGACCTGGAAGAACGTATCGAATCCCTGCGCCGCAGCCGCGCGCCCCATACTGCGATCATCATCGCCACCTACGAGAGGATGATCGATCGAAAGAAGGGCTTCATGTCGACCTGGGGGATGGGCAATCAGGTCGGCAGAAGTCACCGCTCAAACTGATCCGGATCGTCGGCACCCCGGACGTGCTTACTGGCGTCCGGACACCGCTTGCGTCGCATAGCTGTTCCCTGTCCCGTCATCGAAGTTACCGCAATAGTCCTGCGTCCTGGTGTACTGCGCCTCCCGTTTCGCCGGGTCGTCGCAGTCCGAGCCACTGAGGCTGCAGGTTGAGGTAAAGACCTCGGCGGTCTGCTCGGCGTAATCGAGCACCACGCGGGCGCAGTCGACGCCCGTTTGGTCAGCGAAGTCGAACGTATTGCTGCTGCTGCGGATCCATTCGTCCCGGTCGGAATTCAGGAAATCCTGCTGCAGGCCCAGGCGTTCCTCGCTGTCGTCGGCAGTGAACGACGCGGTGAGCAGTTCCGGTGGATTGAAACCGACGGCGGTGAAGGCCAGGTCGTCATACTGGACGCCGACGGCCGCCGTGATCAGGCTCTCGCCGGCCTGTCCCTGATAGCGCACCACGCGAATCACCTTGTTGGCTTCGTCGGGGGTGTAGACCCAGGTCAGCACCGGGTAGCTGTAGGTGTCGGTCACCTTGTCGTCCTGGTTTTCCTGGAACTGGACGCTGCGGTCATTGGCTTTGGTGCTGTATTGGGCGGCGTTGCCGGCGTCGATGCAGCTGCTGATGTAGCGCCGACCGACGTTGAAGTTGTCGATGGTGCCTTCGCCGATGACCAGGTTGATCAGGTCCAGGGGGTTGCGCACGCTGGTGTAGGCGCTGGCGCCACTGGAAGGGCTGCCGCCGTTGAAGTGGGCGGTTTCCGCAAACACGTCCCTGGCGACCGACTGACCGTAGGCATCGCCGTCGCTGGCCGGCTGCACGCCGGCGATCACGTCGCGGAACATGTGATAGTCCAGTCGTTCCGGTTCGTTGACGTCAAAGCTGCTGAAACTGGCCAGCACGTTGGTGGCCGGGTTGTACTGGGAACCGCAGTCCGCCGTGCTGCCGCCATCCCCGTTGCTGTCCCCGCCGCCGCAACCGACCAGCACCAGCAGGCTGGCCGTCAGGGCCAGAAACGTCTTGTCTGTCGCCATTGCCTGATCCCTCGTCGCGAGCCCCATTTATAGGGGTGCGAAGACGCCGATAACGCGCTAAAGTTGGTTTAGAAAGCGGGCTTAATGAAGGGGTTCAAAAGAGACTCCATAACAAAACCACAAAGCCCGGCCCGACGATCCCGCACCATAGCGGAATTCCAGGGCGCCTGCCCGCTCGGAGATCACATTTTGCGGTATCCCGATCAGCATCCGGCGCGTTACTTCGCAACGCTTTTCCGGATGATTATTGTCGCCCTGGCCCTGTTGGCGTCGTTTCCGGCGCTGGCGGCCCAGCCGGCCTGCCATGAAGTGCCTGTCCGGGTGGATCCGGGCCGGGACCAGGTGGATCTGGCGTCCTGCCTCTGGTACCTGGAGGACCCCAGCGCCGAGCTGAGCCTGGAGGACGTGCGCCAGCGTGATCAGGCTGGTGATTTCCGCAAGCACGACGGCGGTATCCTCAACTTCGGTTACACCGAATCCGCCTACTGGGCCCGCTTCGATCTCAACTACACCGGCGACATGCCGGTCGAACGCATCCTCGAGCTGAGCCTGCCGCTGGTGGATCACGTGGCGGTCCACGTCTACCGCGACGGCACCCTGACCGACGAGCGGGAACTGGGCTACACCGCCGACTGGGCAGACCGCGAGCTGCTGGTACCCAACCCGGTGTTCAAGCTCACCCTGCACCCGGACGAAAAAGTCCGCATCTACCTGCGGGTCCGGACCGCCAACACCTTCCGCCTGCCGTTGACGCTCTGGTCACCGGACGCCTACGTGGAGAAGGTGGCGGTGGACGAGACCATCCAGGGGATTTTCCTGGGCAGCATCCTCGCCATCCTGGCCTACAACCTGTTCGTCGCGGTGTCGGTTCGCGAGCGCAGCAACGTCTACTACGTGCTCTACCTGGTGTTCGCCACGTTGTTCATCGCCACGGAGCAGGTACACGGCCTGCAGCTGTTCGATCACCGGCCCTGGTTCCTGGACAAGGACTTCTTGCACTACCAGATCCTGCTCACCTGGTTCTTCGGTATCCAGATGGCGCGGGAGCTGCTGGAACTGCCCCAGCGTGCCCCGGAGCTGGACAAGACCATGCGGGTCTGTCTGGGCGGCGTGGTGCTGACGTTCCTGCTCAGCCTGTTCATGCCCTACCACATTGCGATGGAATGGACGGTCATCGGCTCGATCAGTCTGTCCATTATCATGATCCTGGTCAGCTACTGGGCCTGGCGGCACTTCAATCCGGCGGCCCGTACCTATTTCTTCGCCTGGACCTGCACCCTGGCGGGTGTGGGGCTCTATGCGCTGACGGTGATGGGCTATTTCCCGCTCAACTACATCACCGGCCATTCGCCGCAGATCGGTCTCACCGCGCAGGTCATCCTGTTCTCCTTCGCCCTGGCTGACCGGATCAAGCTGATCCAGGCGGAGGCTCTGGACTGGAGCCGGCGCGCCCTGTCCAACCTGACCCGCTACCAGTCGCTGTTCAACAACGCCGTGGAAGGCATTTTCCAGATGTCCCTGGAGCGGCGCTTCCTGGCGGCCAACCCGGCCATGGCCGAGCTGCTGGGCTATGACGACGCCGAAACCCTGATGAGCGAGGTGCCGGACGTGCTGTCCGCCTGCTTCGCCGATCCCGGCCAGCGCCAGCAGGTGATCGAGCGGCTGGAGGTGAGCGGTGGCGCCAAGGGCATGGAGACCCGCTGCTTCACCCCGCAGGGCGAGGAGCGCTGGCTCAACGTCTCGCTCAACACTGTCTATGACGCCGAAGGCGAGCCGGTCCACCTGGAAGGCACCTGCATCGACATCACCGAACGCATGCAGCGTGAAGTGATCGAGAAAGAGCGCGAAAACGAGCGCATGGAAAAGGAGCTGGCCCGCAACGCCGCCGAGGCCAAGAGCCAGTTCCTGGCCAACATGAGTCACGAGATCCGCACGCCACTGGCGGCGATCATCGGCTATGGGGAGAACCTGCTGGATCCGGAGCTGGATGGCGAGGAGAAGCGCAACAGCGCCGAGACCGTCGTGCGCAGCGGCCGCCATCTGCTGGATCTGGTCAACGACATCCTCGACCACTCCAAGATCGACGCCAACAAGCTGAACGTCGAGATCCTGACCGTTGACCTGCCCGAATTGCTGGACGAAGTGCGTGCGTTCTTTGTGCCGCGGGCCCGGGAAAAAGGCATCGAGTTCGGGATTCACTGCGATTTCCCCCTGCCCGAACAGATCCGGACCGATCCGACCCGATTCCGGCAGATCATCATCAACCTGTGCGGTAATGCGCTGAAATTCACAGAAAAGGGATCGATCTCGCTGTCCATTCGCTGCCAGCGGGACACCGAGACCCTGGTCGCCCGGGTGGTGGACAGCGGCATCGGCATGAAGCCGGAACAGCTCCAGCGCCTGTTCGATCCGTTTGCCCAGGGCAGCGCCGCGATTGCCCGCCAGTACGGCGGCACCGGACTGGGGCTGAGCATTTCCAAGCGGCTGGCGGAACTGCTGGGGGGCTCGATCGCCGTCCACAGCGTCTACGGTGAGGGCAGCGAATTCGAAGTCACCATTGCCACCGGGCCGTTGGAAGGCGTGCATCTGCTGCGTGATGCTTCCGAACTGACCCAGCGCCGGCGCCTGCTGCCGATGGTTACGGCGCCGCGACTGAGCGGACGGATCCTGTGCGCCGAGGACAACGACGTCAACCGCAAACTGGTGGAACTCATGGTGCAGCGGACCGGTGCGGACATCGTGCATGTCAGCAACGGCGCGGAAGCCCTGGACGCGGCCACCCATGGTTCCTTCGACCTGATCCTGATGGACATCCAGATGCCGGTCATGAACGGCCGCGACGCCACCGCGGCCCTGCGCGAGGCGGGGATCAACACGCCGATCATCGCCCTGACCGCCAACGTCATGGCCGAGGACATCGAGGACTATCGCCGTGCCGGTTGTACCGATCATCTGGCCAAGCCCATCGACAAACGCCGCTTCTATGAAATCCTGGCCCGTTACCTGACCCTGGACGAGTGGCCCACGCCGGCGGAAGACCAGCAGTACGAAGGCACGGTGCTGGTGGCCGAAGACAACGACGACAACCGCCGACTCGTGGAACGCCTGTTGGGCCGGTTCGGACTCGACGTGATCGCCGTGACGTCAGGCCGGGAGGCGGTCCAGATCGCCCTGGCGAAAACGGTGCATCTGGTGCTGATGGATCGCCACATGCCGGATATGGACGGGCCTGCCGCCACCCGGATGCTGCGCCAGACCGGTTTCCGGCGCCCGATTATCGCCTTTACCGCCGGGGATCAGCGGGAAATCGAGGAGCTGGTGGACGCCGGCTGCGATGGCGTCCTGAACAAGCCGATCGACAACGGGCACCTGGGCGCCACGCTGGCCCGCTACCTGTCGGCCAGCGGTGCGACGGCAGCGGCCAGTCAGGAGAGCGAGGGCATCCGGGCGTTGGTGTCGCAGTTCCTGGACGGGCTACCCGAGCGGATCCGTATCGTGGAAACCGCTGTGGCGGATGCCGACTGGCCGACCCTGCAGAACCAGGCCCATCAGATCAAGGGCACCGCCGGCGCCATGGGCTATCCGCTGATGACCGAGCAGGCCGGGGTGGTCGAAGGGGCCATCAAGCGTGGGGACACCGGTCAGGCCACTGAACAGTCTGATACACTCATCAACCTGATGCGCCAGGCGGTCGCCAGCCGCCGTTACGCATCCGAGATGCCAACTGAGGATCGTTAGTCGTGGACGAGAAGCAAAACAACGAAGCGCCGTCTCTCAACACCATGTTCGGGACCTACGCCGACGTCCTGTTTGTCCTGTTCCCGTTCCTGGTGATCATCATGCAACGGATGTGGGACGGCGAGCTGACCGAAGTGCTGCTGCGCCCGGACCTGAGCATTGCCTCGGCGATCCTGGCCGGACTGGCGATCGGCAAGTTCGTACTGGGACTGGTCATGAATCGCGATCTGGGGCGCTACAAGGAACGCATCGTCTTCTTCATTGCGCTGACCCTGTTCCTGGTGATGGGGCCGGCGATCATCCTGATCCTGAGTATTGTCGGTGGCGACAAGGTCCCCGGTTTCGTGGCCTTCCTGCAGCCGGTGCTGCTGATCGTGGCGATTTCGCTGTATACCACAGCCATTTCCATCAGCAACCTGCTGCTACGTGGCGGCGAGGACGACGACACGAGGGGCTCTGCGGCCCGGTCGTCGTCAGCCGGACGATCCGCGTCGCCCACTCCCCTGGTTATCCCGCGGCGGACGTCGAACGGCGAGTAACCCGGTGCCGAAACGAATGATGCCTATTGAGAGGAATTGAGAATGGAAAATCTGCGAGTCCTCGTGGTCGAAGACGAGCCGACCATGCGCGAACTGCTCAAGGACATGCTGCACCAGACCGGCGCCACCATGGTGGTGGATTGTGTCGATGCCGCCAGTGCCCGCAAGCAGTTTGCCGAAAGCAGCTTTCATATCGTGATGCTCGACCTGGGCCTGCCGGACATGGACGGCCATGAGCTGATGCAGGAATTCAAGGCGGCCAACGAACAGCAGCACATCGTCCTGGTGACTGCGGACGACTCCATCGACAGTATCCAGCGCGCGATCAGCGCCGGCGCCAACGGCTATGTGGTCAAGCCCTATTCACTGGAAAAGATTCAGGATGTGGTGAACAACTACGTGATGGTTCACGGCGGGGAAGGTGACGCCCTGCGAGGCATCAGCCGCCATCACTGACGGCTGAGTGCCCGTACCCGCGGTCAGGCGACCTGACGGGCAATCCAGGAATTGTACTTGGTGGCCAGGGCGCGTACATAGCGGGCCTCCTGGCTGTCCATCGTGGCGATCACGCCATTGAAGATCCAGCCGCGCTCGTAAAGACCCAGAACGCTCTGTTCGCTGTCCAGGTTGACGCGCTGGTTGAGCTTCTTGCAGATGGCCTCCAGCAGCGGCAGCTTGGCCGGACGGCGCAGGGCGCCTTGAGGATTCGCTTTGGTTTGCGGGCCGGGGCGGTTGTGGTGCTTTCTCATCATTCTCTCCTTTTGCTCTATCGCGCGTGCAAAAAAACAAACCCCGATCAGGACGACCGGGGTTGTTCGAGAGAATCTCGGCCCGGTCGCCCAACGGCTTCCGGGTTTGGGGAAGCCGTTAGAACATGCGCATGACAATGGCGTGGATGCCCGCCTGGTACAGGGCCTGATCCGCGCCTTCGCGGTTGACTGCAAGCTTCGGTTGTCCGTACATCTGAGGCTGACCTCTCCACTGGGTTGCTGAATCGAAACCATAAAAAAAGCCCGGAATCATTGTGCTTCCGGGCTTTTCTGCCACCGGAAGATTCGCACCGCGAATCGCCCGGTTGCGGGGATTCGTCGGTTATTCGGCTTTGCTTCGATTCAATGCAATCACTCGTCGCTGTCTCTGTCTGAACCGGCGCTGTTGGTGCCGGCCAACGGTTGTCCGTTGTCACCTGTTGCCAGTCTATCCGTTCATGGGGACTTTGCAATAGGGCGAAGCGGGCATTTTGTGTCCGCGTCCCGCCAGCCCCGCCCGGGCGGCCGTTTGCGGCAATCCCGTACAGATAACAGGGCCTCCCGGCGCCATACTGCATGTTGTCACGTGTTTACGTTGTGCATTTCATCAGCCCTTATCCACCTACGATGGGTTGGTATGATGAATCTCTCCTTTAATGGCGCAGCCTCTTGGCTGCGTCTTTTTTTTATCCCCGCTTTTATCCTTGGTATTTCCTGTACGCCTCCTCTCGGTTGTTGCGTACTGAGTTCCTCGTACAGCCCTATTCAGGCGCGCGCGCGATAATTAGGACACTATCTTACCGGGTGTTGGCCCGGCAATTCCTGAACTCACAAAACCGAGGTGAAACCGAGAACATCATGTCCGACGACACAGGCCGCATCGTCAAACTGAAATCCCACATCGTCATTGAAGTACTGCTGGTCGTGGCACTGGCCCTTTATTTTGTTCTGGCCAAGAGTCAGGTCGTCGGAACGGACGTGACGTTTACCGCCTTAGGCGCCGCGCTGATGGCGCTGGTGACCTTCTGGACGCTGAATACGGCCGGGGATGTGATTGAGGTCGTCGCCCAGCGCCTGCAGGCGAAAAAGCGCTGAATTCCGGGAATCAGGAGCGCGCCGCGCGAACTTCCGCCTTGCGGTGTGCGCCCTGATCCATGACCCGGCGCCAGGTTTCCTGCAGAATCAGGGCATCGTTGGCCGCCCGGTGTACCGGCAGGCCGAGGGACTCGATCACCTGCTGGCGGACTTCCGCCCACAACTGCACCTGGTGGGTGTCGAGGATGGAGGACACCGACTCCAGCACGAACGTCGGCGTGATGCGGGCGGCGCGGAACAGGCGGTGCAGCCAGAAGCTGTCGAACGTCCAGGCATCGCAGTACACCGCATCGCCCAACAGCTCGTTCAGGGCATGGGCGACGTCCCGCACCTCGTGACCTTCCCGGCACAGGGTGTCGCGGCTGATGCCGTGGATGGCCTCGGCGCTGTCCGACCAGTCCTGCCAAAGCACGTGGGGGGCGATCAGCCAGCTGTGGAGGGTTCCATCCGGCAGACTGACGCCCACCTCGATCGGGTAGCTGGCGATCAGGTCCAGGCTGGAGGCCTCGAAATCGATAAATGCCGGTGACTCGGAAACGTTCATACTGCGTCGTTCTGGTTGTGTTCTTTTAAGCCTGCCGATGGGGTTGTGTCGGCAGGTTGGATCCGGATGATCCATTGAGTTTAACCGGCCCTGCGACCGGACGCGAACCCATCCTGCCGCGTCCCTGTTACAATTCGTCCATTCCCGTTATTGGCTGTTATGAGGTTGCCCACCTATGTCCCAGAAAGTCGTCGTCATCTACTCCGGTGGCATGGATTCCTTCACGCTGCTGCACCGTGCCCGGGCCGCCGGTTATGAGGTGCATGCGCTGTCGTTCAACTATGGTCAGCGACACGTGCGGGAACTGGAATGCGCCAGGGCGGTGTGCGAACAGCTGGGGCTCCCTCACAAGGTAGTCGATATGTCGCCTATGAGCGACCTGCTGAGCGGCTCGTCGTTGACCGACGACATCGACGTACCGGAAGGCCACTACGAAGAGGACAGCATGAAGTCCACCGTGGTGCCCAACCGCAACATGATCCTGATCGCCCTGGCCACCGGCTATGCGGCGTCGGTCGGCGCCCAGGCGGTCTGGTTCGGCGCGCACGGCGGGGATCACGCGATCTATCCGGATTGTCGCCCGGAGTTCGTGGAAAAAATGGACGCCGTCTGCCAGATCGCCAACTACGAGCCGGTGCGCGTCGAGGCACCCTACATGGCGCTCGATAAGGGCGAGATATTGGCCGAAGGCCTGGGCATGAACCTGGACTACAGCCAGACCTGGACCTGCTACAATGGCCGTGACGCCGCCTGCGGCCGCTGCGGGTCCTGCGTGGAGCGTCTGGAGGCCTTTGCCGCCCATGGCCTGCGCGATCCGTTGCCTTACGAGGTCGAGGTCTGATGTACCGGGTCAAGGAAGCCTTCTACACCCTGCAGGGCGAAGGCGCCCAGGCCGGGCGTGCGGCGGTGTTCTGCCGCTTCAGCAAGTGCAACCTGTGGACCGGCCGCGAGAAGGACCGTGCCAACGCGGTCTGCAATTTCTGCGATACGGATTTCGTCGGCACGGACGGGCAGAATGGCGGCCAGTTCGCCGATGCCGACGCGCTGGCCGATCACATCGCCGCGCTCTGGCCCCACGACAGCGGCCGGCCCTATGTGGTTTGCACCGGGGGGGAGCCGCTGCTGCAGCTGGATGAACCGCTGATCGAGGCGTTTCATGCCCGCGGTTTTGAAGTGGGTGTGGAAACCAACGGCACCTTGCCCGCGCCGGCCGGCATCGACTGGCTGTGCATGAGCCCGAAGGCCGACGCCAAGATTGTTCTGGAGCGTTGTAATGAGCTGAAACTGGTGTACCCGCAGCCGCTGGCGATGCCCGAGCGTTTCGAGCACATCCGGGCGGATCATTTCTTCCTGTCCCCGATGGCGTCGCCGACGCTGCCCGAAAACGGGCCGGATCCGGTCAAGCAGAGCAACACGCGCCGGGCGACGGACTACTGCCTGGCGCACCCCCAGTGGCGGCTGACGCTGCAGATGCACAAGATTGTGGGGATTGATTGATTCAGGCGTGCACGGCCTGATTGTTGTCGTGTCTTCGTGGGCAACCCTGCGGGCTGCTCCGAAGCTGAAGCGTCGGCTACATTTGGCGGCCCGCCTGAGCTTGTAGCCGATGCTTTAGCACCGTAGGTTGGGCTGACGCAGGAAGCCCAACAAACCGGGATTGCGCCCGATCTTATCTCGCCAGGACGGTTTTTAAGAATCCATGTTCCAAGGCCTGCCCACGATAACGAGAACGTCCGGTACTTGCCTATTGTTGGGCTTCCTGCGTCAGCCCAACCTACCAGTCGGCGCGCCCTCGCCCGAGACTTAATCCCCCAACAAATGATCCAGCGGCTGGCTGTAACTGGGCGCGAACACGTCCAGGAAATACTGCACTTCCGGTAGGTCCTCGCTCCTGAGCCGCTCCAGGATCTGCACCGCCGCCGGCTCGAACTCCTTGTTGCCGGCCTGGATCTCGGCCTGGCACTTGAGCCAGGCGGACAGCCGGTCGGCCGCTTTCACCAGGACTTTCACATCGTCATCCCAGCGGGATTCCTTGATGTAGGTGGCAAAGTCCGCCTGCAGGCTCTCGGGGAGCAGATCGAGCAGTTCATCCTCGGCCTTGTGCTCGATCTCGCTGAACGCCTCGCGCATGACGCTGGAATGGTATTTGACCGGCGTCGGCATATCGCCGGTGATCACTTCGGTGGCGTCGTGGTAGAGGGCCGCCGCGGCGATGTGGTCCGCATCCACCGCGCCGCCAAAGTGACGGTTGCGGATCAGCGCCAGGGCGTGGGCGATGGTGGCGACTTCCCAGGAGTGGGTCGCCACGTTTTCCTCGATGGCGTTGCGCATCAGCCCCCAGCGCTTGATCCAGCGCAGGCGGGCGATGTAGGCGAAGAAATGGCTCAGGCGACGGCTCATCTATCGGGCATCCATGGCGAAGGGCACAATCACGCGAATCGCGTCTTCACCCATCTCGGTCTTGGCGTCCTCGGACGGCGCCAGCAGGAACAGTTGATCGTCGGGAATATCGTACTGGTCCGACAGCTGTTTCTGCAGGATCGCGCCGCGCTGCTGGGCCAGTCGGTTCAGCGCCTCCGGTGGCAACTGCACGTCTTTGGTCAGGGCGCGGACCAGGGTCGTGACCCACTCGGCGCTGTTGAGCCGGTCGTCCCCGGTCTGTTTGTTGTCGGCCTGCAGCTTCTTGAGGGCCGCCTCGCCCTGCTGGTTGACCACCTGACTCTCCAGGGCGCGGACCCGCTGCTTGCGGTCGACGTCCGCGGTGAGATCCAGCTGGGCATTAAGCCGCTCGGCTTTCAGGGCCAGGCCGTCGATGTCCGGCGCGACCGCGCCACGGACGTTCAGCAACAGCTGCGGCTTGTCGGCCATGGCATCCGCCAGCAGCTTCAGCTTCTTGTCTTCACCCGGCGCCAGGGTGGTGGTGCCGGGCACGAAGGCCACCTGCCCCAGTTCTTCCCCGGAGAAGCCGGCCAGCTCCGCCACTGAACCCAGCATGTTGAACGGTGACGTGGCCGCCTTGGCCAGCAGGTTGATGAAGGCCCGCAGCACCACCTGGCCAACGCGGAATTCGGGATCGTCCAGGTTGCCCGAAATGGGCAGGTCCACATCGATCACGCCATCGGTGTCGCGCAGCAGGGTCAGCCCCAGCTTCACCGGGACGTTCACCGCGTCGTCGCTCTGGACCGACTGGCCCAGGGTCAGCTGGTCCAGCACGATCCGGTTGTCGGCCTTGATCTGGGGACCGGTGATGTCGTATTTCAGGTCCATCCGCAGCTTCCCGCTGTCCACCGCATAGCCCAGGTAACGGCCGAAATAGGGCGAGAGTTCGGCCATGGCCATGTTGTCGAGGTTGAGCTCCAGATGGGTGGTGTCTTCCTGCCCCAGGGTGCCGATGGAGCCGTTCATTTTGACATGCCCCCGCTGGCCCAGTTCGCCGCTCATGCGCACGCTGCCCTGCTGTGGCGGTACGTTGCTCAGGCCTTCGATCATGCCGTTGACTTTGCGCATGCCCGTGGTGAAGACCGGTTTGACGGTGCGATCCGCCAGGTCGAACTGGCCGTTCTCCAACTCGACCTGGGTCACCCGGAACACGAAGTCCGGCTTGTCCCCCTTGTCTTCCTTGGCGGGCTCTTCGGCGGTGTCCTGTCCGGCCGTGTCACTGCCTTTGATGAGCCCCGAGAGGTTGGTCGAGCCATCGGCGGCCCGCACGATATGGGCATCCGGATCGGTCAGGGTGATGGTGCCGATTTCCAGCCGGCCGGGGTTCAGGTTCAGTTCCACCGGGTTGAGGCGCAACGAGGACCAGCTGAGGATCGAATCGGACTGGCCGGCGCGGGTGAGTTTCAGGTCCTTCACCTGGCCGTTGCCGTTGAAGGTGCCGGTCAGGGCGGGCGTCTGGTCGTCCAGATCCAGTTCCCCTTCGATGTTCAGGGTGCCGCCGGCGAAGGCCACATCGGCACTCTGCTGGACGTAGGGCTGGAACGGCGCCAGGGCAATGCCATCCAGCGACAGGGTGGATTCCAGGGTGAATGGTGCGAGCGTTACCTGCCCTTTGGCCGCGATCTTGCCCGCCTCGCCCGTACGCAGGTTCAGGTCGTAGGGGACCGGCTCATCCAGTGCCTGGCTGATAGGCCCCATTTCGGCGTTGATGCCGCTGGCGGTGATGTCGGCCGGCGTCTCCGGCACCGCGTCCTGCCAGTGGACCTCGCTGTCCGCCAGGCGCACGGTATCGATGCGCCAGTTGAAGCCGGTGCCACCGTTGTCGCCACCGGATGCGGCCTGATCGCGCTTGTCCTCTTCCGGCTGGCCGGTGAACGGCTTGATGACATTGATCAGGCCATCCTTGTCGCGACTGACATCGCCTTTCAGTTGATCCAGGTCGACCGAGCCGATGGCCAGGGAGCGTTCCCCGAGATTGAACGTGATGCCCTTGACCACCAGCGCGGCCAGGGTGGCGAACGGCGCATCGGCGTCCGGCAGGCCGGCACTGAGGTTGTCGATTCGCAGTTCGCCGTTTTGTGTGACCAGCGCAAATGCGCCGGCGCTGGAGATGGCGTAGTCGGTATCCAGCGACAGGGTGCCCTGGTTGACCACGTAGGGGGCGTACGGCGAGGCGAAGTGCACCAGCGTGGTGTGGCTGATGTCGCTCAGCCGGATGTGGCCGTTGGAGTGGAAAGGCATCAGACCGATGTTGCCGTCCCAGTCGATCTGTTGCTCACCGATGGCGGCCGACAGGGTGTAGTCGCTGGGGTTGCCGTCGTCGCTGAACGTGGCCAGGTCGTTGAGGGTGACGTTCAGCGGCTGGATGTCGAAGGTTTCCGGTTCGCCCTGGCTGTAGTCGCGGAAGCGGACGTTGCCGTCATTGAGCTGAATCTCATTGAAGTAGAGGTGCGGTGGCTCGCTGGAGGCGCTTTGTTCCTCGGGTGGCTCGTCTTTCGCGGGGTGGTTGTGGGTCCAGTCCCGCACCAGGTTGACGCCATAGTCCTTGAGCAGATCAACGCGAACGAAAGGTGAGTCCAGCCGGATGGATTCGAAGGCGATGGTGCCGGTGATCAGTCGCCAGACCGTCAGATCCACGTGCAGCTGTTTGGCCGACACGACCGGTTCGCCGTCCGCATCCTTGGCGTCCAGCCCCTCGACATCCAGCGTCATGGTGAACGGGTTGAAGTCGATGTCGGTCACCGAGCCCTCCCAGCCCAGCTGGGTTTCGAGCTGTGCCGGCACCTGACGCTGCAGCCACCAGGGCAATCCGATGAAGCCGGCCAGCGTGTACAGGACCAGCAGCAGGATCAGCCAGAACGAGACCATCTTGTAGATGGGCTTGCGCGCCTTGGGGTCGGCCACGAACTCTCTCCTTGTTATTGCGGGGGCACGGATATTGTCGGTGTGTCATCAGGATGCAGGCAAGACCCGGACGTCACCAAAACAATGGGATATGTCGAGTATAGAAGCATAGTCCGATGGCCAGGTGACTGTCATTGCTTCGATGGTGGCGTGTCCGGAATGGCTGTCTGGGTGATTTGACGCCATGGACACAAAGGGATGGGGAAAGGAAAGCGGGGTGCCCGCAGGCACCCCGGGGTAGGCGCTTACTTCGCCGCGGCGCGGGCCTGTTCCAGCCAGCCGTTGTAGGTGTCCTGGTGAGCCTTGATCCAGGCTTTGGTGTGTCCCATGATCGCTTCCGGCGAATCTTCGCCGTCACGGATCTTCATGTTTTCGGCACTCACGTCGTTGACGGAGACCTTCATGATTTCAAACAGCTTGGCGGCCGCCGGATTTTCCTCGGCCCAGGCCTTGTTGGCCACGATCCGCTCGCTGTTGATCTCGAAACCGTAGTTCTTGCCGTTGGGCAGTTCGGTGTCGGTGCCGTTCGGGTTGGATGAGAAGGGCACTTCCAGCCAGACCACGTCCTTGCCCGGAACCAGCACACCGGAGACCCAGTACGGCGTCCAGGTGTAGTAGAAGATCGGGTCGCCGTTGTTGTAACGGGTGATCGTGTCGGAAATGATGGCCGCGTACTGGCCCTGCTTGTGGGTGACCGTGTCGCGCAGATCGAACGCATCGAGCTGGTGCTCGATCACACCTTCGCAGCCCCAGCCGGCCTGGCAGCCGGTGAGATCCGCCTTGCCGTCACCGTCGGTGTCAAACAGCTTGGCGATCTTGGGATCCTTGAAGTCGGCAATGTTGTCGATGCCGTACTTGTCGGCGGTTTTCTTGTCGATCAGGTAGCCCTGTGCCGCGCCTTCGATGTAATGCCCTTTGCGGTAGAAGACATCGTCACCGCCGGCGTTCTTGTACATGGTGTTGTGCAGCGGATACCAGTTGACCGCCATGAACGTGGCATCACCGTTGGCGATGGAGGTGTAGCCGGCGCTGTAGTCGACTTCCTGGATGTCCTTGACGTCGTAGCCCAGGTCTCGCAAGGCTTCGTCAACCAGCATGGTCTGGAAGGTTTCCTCGGCGATCGGGCTCTGGACGGCCTGGACGGTTACGCCCTTGCCGGGCATGTCCTCAGCCTGTGCGGCCAGAACAACACCGCCGGCCAACAGCGCGCCTGTCAGTGCTTGTTTGAGAGTCATTTAATTCTCCTCCTGCTTCGGGTTTAAAGCCTTGTTCAGGCTTCTTTCTTCTTTTTTATCAGTGAGTAGATCAGCCCCACGGGGCCTGATTCGTACCAGTGACGGGTCCCCCGATTCCGGGAGTCCTGGCCCAGTGCCTGGGTCATGCGATCCAGGATGATGGCCATGATGACAATGCCGATGCCGCCGACGGTGGCCAGGCCGATATCCAGCCGGCCGATGCCCCGCAGGACCATCAGCCCCAGGCCCGGAACGGCAATCATCGAGGCAATGACGACCATCGACAGGGCCAGCATCAGCGTCTGGTTCACGCCGGCCATGATCGTGGGCATCGCCAGCGGCAGCTGGACCTTGAACAACAGCTGACGGGAATTGGCGCCGAACGAACGGGACGCTTCCACCAGGTCCGACGGCACCTGCCGTATCCCCAGGTTGGTCAGCCGGATCACCGGTGCCACGGCAAAGATGATGGTGACGATGACGCCCGGCACGTTACCGATGCCGAACAGCATGACAATGGGCACCAGGTAGACGAACGCCGGAGTGGTCTGCATGGCGTCGAGAATCGGGCGAATGACGCGGGATACGGTGTCGCTCTTGGCCATCCAGATGCCGGACGGGATCCCGATGATCATGCAGAACAGCACGGAGGTGATCACCAGCGACAGGGTGGTCATAGCCTCGTGCCAGGCCCCGATGGCGCCCATGGCGGTCATGCCGACCATCGCCGCAATGGCCAGCCGGATGCCGGCCAGCTGCCAGGCCACCAGGCCGAAGAGGATGATCATGACCACCGGTGGCACGCTGAGCAGCGTCGAATCGAAGAAGCCGAGGGCCAGATCCACCGGCTGTTTGACCAGCTGGAAGAACACCCGGAAGTTGTCGACGATCCAGTCGATGCCGTGTTCGACGCCACCCTGGATGTCGAACCACTCGGTCTGGAACGGATGGGCCAGGGTGTTGTGGACCACGTCCACCTGGTCGGCGCCGTTCAACCAACTGGCACCGCCGTCGCCGCCGGCATCCGCGCCGCCACTGGCCGCACCCCAGGGATTGCTGGCATCGCCGCCGGAGCCCTGTTGTTGGGTCGCGTTGGCCCAGGGGTTGGCGCCGCCCGTGTCCTGGGGAGCGGTATCGCCTGTCTGTGAGGTGTTGTTATCCGCCATGTTATTCGCCCTCCCGATCCAGAGCCTGCAGCAACGCTGCTTTTGAAATGACACCCAGGTAGTGACCGTTCTCGTCGACGACCGCCAGGCCACAGGGGGCTTCGGCCACCGGTCCGATGACGTCGGTCAAGGGGGTGGAGGCGTTGATCGGATCAATATCGGGCAGCAGGGCATCGCTCACGCGCTGACCGTTCTTTTCCGCCGCCTGGAGGGAATCCAGCGACACCACGCCGTGATACACCTGGTCCGGGCTGACCACGTAGCCGAAGTCACGCTCGTTGTGGCGCAGGCGCTGCACGGCGGCCGGAATGCCGGCCCCTTCGCGCTCGATGACGGTCACCTGTTTCTTGGTGGCCACGTCCTTGGCGGAGAGCACGGTGGACACGTCGACGCCCCGGAAGAAGGAGCGCACGTAATCGTCGGCCGGGTTCTTGAGAATCTCGTCAGGTGTACCGACCTGGACCACGCGACCGCCTTCCATGATGGCGATGCGATCGCCGATACGCATGGCTTCGTCCAGGTCGTGGGAAATGAAGATGACCGTGCGCTTGGAGTCCTTCTGCAGCTTGACGAGTTCGTCCTGCATTTCGGTCCGGATCAGGGGATCCAGCGCCGAGAAGGCCTCGTCCATCAGCATGATCTCGGGATCATTGGCCAGCGCCCGGGCCAGGCCGACGCGCTGCTGCATGCCGCCGGACAGCTCGTCCGGATAGCTGCGGGCGTTGGCCTCGAGACCGACCTGCGCCAGCGCCGCCCGGGCCCGCTTGTGGCGCTCGTCCCGCGGCACACCGGACAACTCCAGGCCAAACGCGGCGTTGTCGATCACGTTCATGTGGGGCATGAGGGCGAAGGACTGGAACACCATGCTCATCTTCTTGCGGCGCAGTTCGTTGAGCTCGGTTTCCGAGAGAGAGGAGATGTTCTGGTCGCCGACCCAGACCTCACCGTCGGTGGGCTCGATCAGGCGATTAAGCAGACGTACCAGGGTGGATTTGCCGGAACCGGAAAGCCCCATGATGACGAAGATCTCCCCTTCGTAGATCTCGAAGGAGGCATCCATGACGCCGAGGGTCATACCCGTTTGTTTGAAGATGTCGGCCTTGCCAACGCCCTGTCTGACCAGGGCCATTGCCTCTTCCGGGTTATCTCCGAAGACCTTGAAGAGGTGTTTGATAACAACTTTTGGTTTCATTCAGGTGGTCCTGCGAGGCTCGCGGCCTTCTACCCCATGATTTATTCAGTATAGTAAAAATTTGAAATCCCACTCATACACGCGCCTTCCTTCCCTGGCAAAACTGTTCTGCACGCTACCAAAGCCTAAAATCAAAGGCTAGAACGGTGCGTCGGTTCGACATACATAACAGATTAGGCAATTCCCGCTCCATTATCCGGCCCCGAAAAACCTTTGGCATCTAAATAATGACCTGGATCAAGTTGGGTGGCAGGCTGATGCGACGATCGCGACATACCATCAGGCCACACATCGCCGTATCATGAGGGCCCGCAACGCATCGCCGGGTGTCGTTCGGGGTTGTAGGGCCGATTCCGATCGTGCCGGGCCCCGGGAAGCTTCCAGTTCCGGAAAGGAGCAACGGCCATGCCAGCCAATCGCGGCGTGGCGGGGCGTGAACCGGTGGTGGCCGTCAGCGCGTATGTTTCAGGCGGACGTCAGCCGCCTGCATCCGCCGGTGGTGCGGTGATCGAATGTATGGGTAGCAGGCCTGGGCGAGACAGGTCGCGATGGGACGACATTATGGATATCAGTGACATGCGCCGGGATTTCGAGTCCGAGGGGCTCGATCGTGATCAACTGGATGCGGATCCGGTGCGCCAGTTTGAAACCTGGTTCAACCATGCCCGGGAAGCGGGCGTGCTGGAGCCCAATGCACTGTCATTGAGCACCGTTGGTGCCAACGGGCAGCCCGGCCTGAGGACGGTATTGCTGAAGTATTTCGACGGTGCCGGCTTTGTGTTCTACACCAATTACGGGAGCCGCAAGGCTCACGAATTGGCCGAGAATCCACGCGCGGCCATGTTGTTCCCCTGGCTGGCCCTGAATCGCCAGGTGATCATACAGGGCGCGGTGGAGAAGGTCAGCAAGACCGAGTCGTTGCGCTATTTTTCATCCCGGCCACGGGGCAGCCAGATCGGTGCGTGGGTGTCCGAACAGAGCCAGGCCATCACCTCGCGCGGGCTGCTGGAGCAGAAAGTCGCAGAGATGAAGCAGCGTTTCCAGAAGGGTGAGGTGCCGTTGCCGTCGTTCTGGGGGGGCTACCGTCTGGTCCCTGAGCGGTTTGAATTCTGGCAGGGCCGGCCCAGCCGACTGCACGACCGCTTCGAATACGTGCGTGACGACGGCCATTGGCGCATTCAGCGGCTGCAACCGTAGCCAGAACAAAACTGTTGGGAAGGAGTCGGTATGGACGCAGACAACCGCTGTGGCTGGTGTGGCACGGACCCGCTCTACGTCGATTATCACGACAACGTGTGGGGGCGCCCGGTCTCCGATGATCGGGAGCTGTTCGCCAAGCTCTGCCTCGATGGCCAGCAGGCCGGCCTGAGCTGGATCACCATCCTGCGCAAACAGGGCAACTACGAGGCGGCGTTCGACGACTTCGACCCGGAGAAGATCGCCCGCTACGACGACGCCCGCATTGCCGAGCTGCTGCAGGATCCCGGTATTGTCCGCAACCGGCTCAAGGTGCAGTCCATCGTCAAGAACGCCCGGGCCTTTTTGGCATTTCCCGAGCAGGGCCAGTCGTTTTCCGAGTTCCTCTGGTCGTTCGTGGACTACCGACCCATTCAGGGCGCCTGGCGCGAGCTGTCCGACGTGCCGGCCACGACGCCGGAAGCCGAGGCGCTTTCCAGGGCCCTCAAGAAACGCGGGTTCACGTTCGTCGGGCCCACCATTGTCTACGCGTTCATGCAGGCCGTGGGCATGGTGAACGACCACCTCTGGCACTGTCCCCAGCATCCGGTCTGTGCCGAACTGGCCGGCGACGCGTCATTTCCCCGACCGGATTCGTCGGCCGTCTGATCCTATCCCGCCGGTCCGGCGTATGTCTTCGCAGGTTTTACACGCAACGCCGGGTGCAGCTTGTCTGGCCCGATGGAGGGTATAAACGTGCGTATCACGCTGGAGGAACTCAGGCAGCGGGGCAACCCGCAGATCGATCTGCTTGAGCTGTTATCCCTCGAAGGTCAGTTCTACATGGCGAGACTGCATCTGGAAGACGGTATGCAGGTGCTGTCCGACGACCAGGGCAAGACGCGTCTTCTCAAGAGTGCCTGGCAGGCGCAGGATCTGCTGGGTTCGTTCGATGTGAAGCGCACGGAAGTCGTTCATGCCTCCGCCTATGACGAGATGGTGGGGCTGAACGCCCCCGCCGAGCCAATGCGCATTCGCGTGCAGGACCGCCGCTCATGATTGCGGTTGCTCGACTGGCCACCGCCATCGGACTTGCCGGTCTGGTGCCGTTCATCTTCGGGGCACTGGCGATCATCCTCTGGCCGGTCGCTGAAGCGTTGTGTGTGAAACTGTTCTACATCTACAGCGCCGGCGTATTGGCGTTCATGGCCGGCGTCTACTGGCCGATCGCCCTGCAGCTGGAGCAGCGCTGTTTTCCCTTGTCCCCCATCTGGACGCTGGTGATCAGCCAGCTGTTCTTCCTCACCGCCGGTCTGGCTTTGTTGCTGCCACTGACGGCACAAACCGTGGTCTATCCCCTGGCCTACCTGATCCTCTACATCGTGGATGTGCGCTGGATGCGCCTGTATTGGCCGGGGTGGTACCGTCGGCTACGCATGGTGCTCACCCTGGTGGCGTGCCTGTGCCAGATCCTGGCTGCCGTGTGGCTGCTGGCGGCGCCGACGGTCAGCGCCTGAGCTTCAGTTGCCAGCCAGGCTGGCCAGATTGGCGTACTGGGACCGCAGCTTGGCCAGCGCACCCTTCTCGATTTGACGAACCCGCTCGCGGCTGATGCCCAGATGCTCGGAGATGCTTTGCAGCGTTTCCGGCTCGGGCAGCCCCAGGCCAAAGCGGCGGCACAGGATGTCCCGCTCCCGGTCCGTCAGGTTGGACAGGATATCATCCATCAGACGTTGCTGATCGCGAGGCACCAGCGCCAGGTCCGGCTGGGTGTGGTGGGCTTCCGACGCCAGTGCGTCGCCCAGGCGGATATCCTCGCTGTCACTGAGCGGCGTCTCCGTGGACACTTCCGGCACGGACAGCCCGCGCAATTCTTCGACCCGTTCCGGCGTGGTATCCAGGTGGCTGGCCAGCTCCCGGGCCGACGGCGCCTGACCGGAGGCCTGTTGCAGCTTGTGGGTGGCGGCCTGCAGGGCGCGGATCTCATCCACCACCTGTTCCGGCGTGCGCACGATGCGACGCCCGCGCTTGAGGCTGCGCCGGATCTCCTCACTGATCCACCAGTAGGCGTAGGTGGAGAAGCGGAAGCCCTTGTCCGGGGCGAAGCGTTCCACCGCCTTGATCAGACCGATGTTGCCGTCCTGGATCAGGTCCGTCAGCGGTATTCCGCGGTTGGCATGGCGTCGGGCCAGGTGGACCGCCAGTCGCAGGTTGCTCTCGATCAGGGTGCGGCGGCAGGCCAGCGCCAGACGAACCGCCCGACGCGCGTGGGGGGATCTGAAATCCGCTTCGCTGTGGCCATCCAGCACATCACGTAATGTGCGTGGCGTTCCGGGAGGCAGCTGACGATGGGTTTCCAGGACGCGCAAGGCCCGATTGAGTCGGGTGCTCAGCCGGCGCTCGGCGCGTTCCCCCAGCAGGGAATGATGGGCGGCATCGCGGAAATAATGGGAGATCAGCGACAGGCTGTCGCCGCCGCTGTCGGACGCCGGCAGCGCCTCGGGCGCGCGGGCCGGTTGTTCCGCGAAGTCCAGGTCGTCAGTGTGTTCCGCCGATACGGGGCGGTCGGGCCAACGGGTATCTCGCATCGTCTGAGGGTTCCGGTTGGAATGTACCCGTATGTACGACGATCGTGAGCCGGCGGATTGAACCGAAGAGACAGGAAGCGGCGGGATGGACGCAGTCGCAAAAGGTGATCGGAACCGCCCGAAATTCGCAGTTCAGGCGGCCCGATCAGGAGGCAAGACATCCTCCATTACCGGAGCCAGGGCGACCGTTCCCGGCCCCGATAATTCTGTCAGCCCAAGGCGGGCCCGTTGTCGGGTCCCGGGGCTCTTCAGCCGACCGCTGCAACGATGGCGTATTCGTGGTTATGCGGCTCGATGAGGGTGGCGTGCAACTTGGCGATCGCCTTCTCGTAATGGTCCTCGTCGATGATGAACTGCATATCCACCTGACGCATGCACTGGTGCAGCGCGACGATGCTGATTTCCTCTTCCGCCAGGGCGGTCACGGTCTTGGCCAGGATGCCCGGCACCTGCATGTCGCTGCCGATGGCCGAGACCACCGCCAGCTTGCGGGTGGCGATTTCCGCGTTGGGGAATTCATCCTGCAGGGCGCGAACCACACGCTTGACGTGCTTGAGGGTGCTGTCCACGTAGTGCGTGATCGTATTGGCGTTGGTGTCCTTGGTGACACAACGCACCTTGAAGCGGCTCAGCACGTCCAGGATGCGGCGGTCGGAACCCGGATCGCCCTGCATGTCCTGGTCGAACACTTCGATCGCAAACACACCCTTGCGGCCGGCGATGATTTCCACCTGCGGCTTCTCGCTGATGTAGTCGCGGGTGATCAGCGTCCCGGTGTGCTCCGGCTCGAAGGTGTTCTTCACCCGCAGCGGGATGTCGTTCTGGCGCAGGCCTTTACCGGCCCGGGGGTGAATCGCTTCCATCCCCAGGTTGGCCAGCTGGTCGGCCACGTCGTAGTTGGTGCGACCGATCGGAACGACCTTGTCCTCGCCGACGATCTTGGGATCGGCGGAACTCAGGTGATATTCCTTGTGGATTACCGCTTCGGCGGATTCCGTGATGACCGCAATGCGGCTGAAGGTCATCTCGCTGTAGCCGCGGTCGAAGGTCCGCATGAGGCCTTCCTCGCACTGGGCGTAGCCGGTACAGATGGGCAGCTCGCGGCTCAGGTCGACATTGTCGAACGCCTGCTTCAGCTTCTCGTCCAGCGGCAGCAGTTCGTTGTCGCGCCAGCCGGTCAGGTCGACGAAACGGGCATTGATGCCTTCGGCCTGCAGCTTCAGTGCCGTGTTAAAGGCGCTGTGGGCCTCGCCGATGCCGGCCAGCATTTCGCGCACGGTCAGCAGGTGCTCTTCCAGCTGGAACTGGCCGTAGGAGCACAGGCGCTGGAGGTCGATCAGGCAGCCGCGGACGCCTTCGATGCGGTCCACGATAAACTGGTCGGCCTGCTGCTTGAGCATCGGGTCATCGAACAGTTCGCCGTTGAAGTCGGTCAGGAACTGGGTCAGCTTGCTGAGGTCGTCGCCCCAGGCCCAGTCGGATTCGGCGTCGGCAAACAGGGCGTACACGCCCGGCTCACCGGTCTTCTTGTGCTCCAGCAGCTCATCGGTCACGCCGCCGTAGGCGGAAACCACGAAAATACGCTGGTAGAGGTCGTCGGCGCTGCGATCACCGACAATGATGTTGTCACGTACGGCTTGGTAGTCGCTCATGGACGTACCGCCGATTTTTTCTACAGTGTGCTGTTGGCTAGTCATGATTCTGATCTTCGGTCGCTTCTGAATGGGCGCCGGGAGTGTTAAAGCGGGAGGGCCGTCGCGCCTGACGGCGTCCCGGCCGGAGGCGGCCCTCCCGAGGGATGACAAGGCGCGCCTACACGCGCCTGCCGTCCCTCTCGGCTTCCTGCACTGCCTGGATCAGGAGGCTTCGCTCATGTCTTCCTTCATGATCTCTTCCACGCTTTCCTTCAGCAGGGACAGACCTTTTTGCAGGTCTTCCTCACTGATGGTAAGCGGCATCAGGCACTTGACGACTTCGTCGTCCGGACCTGCGGTTTCGATAATCAGGTCTTTCTTGAAGGCGCGGGCCGAAATCTTGCCGGCCAGGTCGCCGTCACGACAGGCGATGCCCTGCATCATGCCACGGCCCTTGAGCTTGAACTCGCCCTTGAATTCGTCGGCGATCGCTTTCAGGCCAGCGTTCAGGATGCCTGCCTTTTTCTTCACCTCATCGGCGAAGCTGTTGTCTTTCCAGTAGGTCTCCAGCGCCGCCTTGGCGGTGGCGAAGGCCATGTTGTTGCCGCGGAACGTGCCGTTGTGCTCACCGGAGGTCCACACGTCCAGTTCACGCTTGAACAGCACCAGGGCCATCGGCAGACCGTAGGCACTCAGGGACTTGGACACCGTCACGATATCCGGCTTGATGCCTGCGAATTCAAAGCTGAAGAACTCGCCGGTACGACCGTTACCCGCCTGGATGTCGTCAACGATCAGCAGGATGTCGTGCTTGCGGCACAGCTTCTCGAGCTTCTGCAGCCACTCGGCGCTGGCCGCGTTCAGACCACCCTCGCCCTGTACCGCTTCGACAATCACAGCGGCCGGCAGTTCGATACCGGAAGAACCGTCGCTCAGCATCTTGTCCATCACGGCGATGGTATCAACGTCGTCGCCCAGGTAGCCGTCGTACGGCATGAAGTTCACGCCGCCCAGCGGAACGCCGGCACCGCCACGGTGGTGCTTGTTACCGGTGGCCGCAACCGCGCCCAGGGACACGCCGTGGAAACCGTTGGTGAAGGAGATGATGGTGTCACGCCCCTTCACCTTGCGCGCCAGCTTCAGCGCCGCCTCGACACAGTTGGTGCCGGTCGGGCCGGTGAACTGCATCTTGTAGTCCAGGCCGCGCGGCTCAAGGATGTACTGCTTGTACGCTTCCATGAAGTCGTGCTTGGCCGTCGTGAACATATCAAGACCCTGGCTGACGCCGTCGTTCTCAATGTACTCCAACAGGGCCTTCTTCAGGATATCGTTGTTGTGACCATAGTTCAGCGAGCCCGCGCCTGCGAGGAAGTCGAGGTAGGCTTTGCCGTCCTCGGTGTACAGGTGTGCGTTCTTGGCCCGGTTGAAGATCACCGGGAAAGCACGTGAATAAACGCGGACTTCGGATTCGGTCGTCTTGAAAAGTTCCATTGTCTTGCCTCTTAGCATGTCAGGTTCGAGGTGAATGCAACGCCGGTCGCGTGTGCTCGGTCGCCCAGGGGACACGGCGCTGCGGGGAATACCGCCCCGGCAGGCCCAGCCTGCCGGAGGCGTCGGCGCGCTTCCTAGCCGTTTACAGGCTGGGTGAAGGGGCCGATACGGAGCAGGAATTCTGAGTCGTGATGGCCGCCAAAGTGGGCCTCCTTCTCAAAATGCTCGGTATAGGTGAGCTCAGCACCGAGATCACGGGCGAACGAGCGGAACAGCGCCCAGGACGCTTCGTTGTCTGCGGTGATCGTGGTCTCGAGATGAGATACGTTCTTGCACGCATCCCGGCTCACGATGGCCTTGAGCATCCGCTTTGCCAGACCCTGGCCGCGTCCCTTTTCATGGACGGCGACCTGCCAGACAAAGACGGTCTCAGGCTGCTGAGGAGGAATATAGCCGGAGATAAAGCCAACCAGATCGCCATCCTTTTCGGCAGCGACGCCGGTTTCGGCGAAGTGGCTGCATTGCAGCAGGTTGCAGTAAATCGAATTCGGATCCAGCGGCGGACACTCAGCCACCAACTGGTGGAGCCGGAAGCCATCATCCTTGTTTGGAGTACGAAGGGTGATGGCGGTTGTATTCGAACCTTCAGTGGTCATAACGGTGTTGGGCACTCAGTCATTTAGAGTTGAATTCATTCGAAAGGGCTTAAACGCCTGTTGATGCCGCGCAAGGGCCTTCCGATCGCCTATAAGCCGCTGAAATAGAACCAGTAATGGCGGCTCGGCGCTAATCTTTAGAGTTGTAATTATATAGACCTCGAAAGAAAAATCAAACCGGGACGGGTTGCCAACAGCGACAGTTGCAACCGGAAAACGGGCGTAATCCCAATGCTGGCAAGGGCTTGGCCGGCTAAAGATTGATCTGCTCAGGCCGCAATGCCGTCCCCTCAAGGATGCGCCGTCTGTATGACAGATTGGCGTCGGTGCCTTCCGGCCACCAGGTCGAGAATCGGTTCATCCACGGATCGAAGGGAAAGGCCACCGGCAGCAGGGAGAGCGCCAAGGGGCCCTGTATGACCTGCGCCACCGGTTGGGTACACGGTGCAAGATTCGCCGGCGCGATGCGTGTGATCAAACCGCGCGTGTCCTGTTGGAAGTTACCCATGCCGGCCGCACCGTTGTTGATGACGGTGCGTGTTCCGCCGTCCTCGACAGACCGTTGCCACAGTGCGGGCAGGCAGGTGTGGGTACCGGCGAAAACATCGGCGCCGGTGAGCCTGAACCAGTCCGCAACCCGGGCACCGTGATCCGGGCGCGCGAGGTTTTCATGGGCCAGTCCCCAGCCGGCCAGGGATTCCGGGTCGCCATGCAGAATCAGCAGGCTCTGGCCGGCCATCTCGTAACAGCGCCAGCGGGGTGCCGCCGCGAGTCGTGCTTGCAGGTCGGGAAAACGGGCCGCTACGGATTGCAGGCGCGCCATGATGCGGTTGGAGCGTTCCACTACGTCCTGGTCGACAAAGTCCGGATAGGCGCAACCGCAACCCGCCTCCGGGCTGGGATGCGCCAGCTCGTACTCCACGTTGCCGAGGATCACGTCGTGATTCAGGACGCGTTCGTTCAGGCGGGCAAACGTCTCGGGGTCGGCGTTGAACCAGTTGAAGTCGCCATTGAACACCAGCCGCACCCGGTAACCGGCCGCCTGTTCCTCGGCGGCCATCCGCTCAAGGGTGTCCAGCGCCTCCGGATTGCCGTAAAGCCCGCCAATCACATAAAGCACATCCGCATCGACCGGCTGCGGGTCGGCGCACAATGGCTCGGGCCGATACCGGTAATGGATCGGGCAACTCCGGCCGGGCGCCTCCGTCATGTCATGAGACTCCGCTGGAGACCGGCGTGCGGCCCAGCAGTCGCTGCACCAGGATTGGCAGGAAGAATCCGGCGGTGCAGATCAGGATGCCCCAGGCATTAACCCCCAACAGCGCCGCGTACTGGCCGTTGCCGATGGACCAGCTCTCCGGGATCAGCCCCAGGGCGAGGCCCAGGCCCAGCGCGATGCCGGTCCAGAAACTGAGGTGGAAACTCCAGGGTGACCAGCGGGTGAAGCCATAGAACAGGAACACCGGTGCCAGGCCCATCACCATGGTGCCGGAGATGGTGGTCGCCTTGAGGATGTCGGTGCCGGCAAACATCGGCAGGTTGCCGAGAATCGCGAAGGCCACCATGACCACCGCGCCCACGCGCATGTTGGGCAGCCGGTCGGCGGAACGCTTCACCAACTGTGGCAAATCTACGGCAATGGACTTGGACAACGACGTAAAGGTGGAGTCCAGGGTCGAGCCGGCGGACGTCATCATCACCACACTCATAAAGAACAGGGCGGTCAGACCGGCGGCAGCGCCCACCGCGGCGGGGGCGTTACCGTTGGCGGCAATGCCGTGCAGCTGGGCATGAACGCCCACCAGGCTGAAGACAAAGACCGCCACAAACCCCAGCAACCCGGCGACGACAAAGCTCTTCAGCATGGTCTTTTCCTTGTTCACGAAGCCGCGGTCGGTCAGCACCGGATCGTGGAAGGGATAGCTGAAGATCTGCAGTCCGGCCACCAGCAACAGATCGGCGCCGGCGTCGAGTTTGAATTCGCCGGTGGTCAGCAGGGTGCCCGTATCGTTGGCGGGAACGATCAGGAACAGCACCGCCGCGACGAAGAACACGAACAGGATCGCCTGGATCACGTCGGTAAAGATGGAGCTGCGCAGACCACCCTTGAGGCTGTAGGCCAAGGTAAAGGCGGTAAACAGCATGGCCGCGGCGTAGTAGGCGGTATCGCCGGGCAGTCCAAAGTAACCGCCCACCACGGCGGTGTTACTCCAGACTTCGTTATAGAGGCGAATCAGGATGGCGGCGGCAAAGCTGACCGCAGCCAGACGGCCGAAGCGCGAGGTCAGGAATTCCTGCAGACTGCGGGCGCCGGTCTGGGTGCGGATCAGGTAGATGATGTAGCCGGCGACGGGAATGGACAGCCAGTAAGTGGCGTACGCCAGGCCGCCGACCACGCCGTAAGCCGCCCCCAGGTTGGCGGCGTTGGTCACCGACTTGGCGAAGATCCAGCTGATGAAGATGCTGGCGGTCAGCGACCACTGACTCACGGGGTTGCCCCGATCGTCCGCCCCTTTATAGAAGGACGCGGCATTCCGGCTGCGAGGAGACAGCGCGTACATGATGATCCCGTAGACCAGCAGGAAGCCCCAGAACAGGCCCGCTTCAGCAAACGACATGGGTGACAGGTTCCTTGTTTAATGGTTGTTCATCGGGCCCGAGTGTCGCCCGCTGGTTTCAGGCCGGGGCGCTGCAGCTGGCGCCGAAACGGTAGCAGGCAAAACAGCGGTGATGTCGCAGCATGATGCGCGTGTCCATGCTTTCCCGCAGGCTGCCGCCCAGGTCGTAGTCCGGATCGTCATCCACCAGCGTGCAGGCATAGACCCGGACCTGATCGCCCTGCTTCACCAGCATCCGCGTGTAGGTGCACATAAAATGGGACCGGCTCTCCCGGGTCGGGTATTTCTCCATGCAGGTTTCGGTGATTTCGGGGCTGCCGTCTTCGGCGCCCGGTGTGCCGAAATCCGGAAACGCCGTGAAGGCGAGATCCTCGGGAATGCCGGCCTCCCGGAAAATGGCACGGAAGGCCGCTTCCACCTGCTCCGGGTCTTCGTTGGCGTCGGACTGACGGGCAATCGAGACCGTAAAGCCGTTTTCATGCAGCCAGCGGATGCCTTCCAGCGCCTTGTCGAAACTGCCCTCGCCCCGGTCCACGTCGTGCCGGGCCCGGTCCGGGAAATCGAGGCTGACGCGGAAACGGATCGGATACGGATTGTCCCGCAAGGGCAACAGTTGATGGGTGCGTTTGAGCAGTGGATCGGTGGCGTTGGTCAGCACGAAACAGGGCCGGTGCTGGCTGGCGTAGTCCAGGATATTGACGAAGTCGCGAATGACGAACGGCTCACCGCCGGTAAAGGAAAACTGCTCGACGCCCATGTCCAGCGCCTCGTGGATAAACGGGCGTACGTCGTCCAGGGTCATGCCGGGAATGCGGCCGTCGCCGGGATGCGAACCTTCCAGGCAGAACGGGCAGGCCAGGTTGCAGGCGGTGCCGGTGTGGATCCACAGCTCGGTCAGTTGGTCCGCGTCGATGTAGCCGCGCGGATCGCCGTTCCGGGTGTGGGTCCAGCTGTCTGGATGACGCGGCGAAATCAGCTCCGTGGCAGGAATGCGTTGAGCGGTGCCGGCAAGTATGGTCATGGTGTCTCCGTCATTGGCGGCGAGGATGATTGGATGGTGTCCACTATGGACCCCGCCTCGCACGCTAAAGTCACAAAGTTATAACGATTTCATCGCAGACCGGGCGCCCCTGTCCACGGGAAACGTTGGAGTATGCAGCATTTACGTCGGAAAGCCGGGGCAGGATGCATGGAGCCGATCTCGCATCGCAGGGGTGAGTCGATCGGACGGCCGCCATGGCGGGCCGGAACAGGCGGGCGTCGGCTTTCGACCAATGTTTATGTCACCAATTCGGTGCAATCCTGATTTTTCTCCTATCCTATATTCAGACCGCCAACGAGCCGGCACCGATTCTGTGCGCACTATTGTGAGGCAGAAATCGCCGGATGCGGTCCGATAGAGCAGTGGTTTTGCGCGATAGCGTCGAACAACGACAACAAAATCAACAACCTGCAAAGCTTGGCTTGGGCCTTGCTGATGCGGGGTTGCTATGCACACAACCGATTTTCGGAGACAACTCATAATGAAAAAACTGATCACACTCGCTGCGGGAACGGCTACGCTGTTGGGCACTCTGATGGCGAGCAACGCCATGGCAGCGACAACGCTGGAAGCTGTCAAGAACAAAGGCCACCTTCAGTGTGGTGTCACCAATGGTCTGCCCGGCTTCTCACAGCCCGATGAAAAGGGCCACTGGACCGGCATCGACGTCGATACCTGCCGTGCGATCGCGGCGGCCATTTTTGGCAAAGGGGATGCGGTTCAGTTCACACCGCTGACGGCAAAGGAGCGTTTCACCGCGCTGCAGTCTGGCGAGATTGACGTGCTCTCCCGTAACACCACCTGGACCCTGACCCGTGACGCCTCCCTGGGTCTGAACTTCACCGGCACCAACTACTACGACGGTCAGGGCTTCCTGATCAAGAAAGACATCGGCGTGACCGATGCCAAGGAGCTGAACGGAGCCACCGTCTGTATCCAGGCCGGGACCACCACCGAGCTGAACCTGGCGGACTACTTCCGTGCCAACGACATGGAATTCAAGCCGATCGTATTCGATACCTCCGAGCAGACGGTTCAGGGCTTCGCCGCCGGTCGCTGTGACGTATTGACCTCCGACCGTTCACAGCTGGCGGCCCTGCGCTCCAAGCTGGCGGATCCGTCCAGTGCCGTTATCCTGCCGAACACCATTTCCAAGGAGCCGCTGGGCCCGGTGGTGCGTCAGGGTGACGACCAGTGGTTCAACATCGTGAAGTGGGTGCTGTTCGCGCAGATCAACGCCGAGGAACTGGGCATCACCTCCGAGAATGTTGAAGACATGAAAAAGTCCGACAACCCGAACATCCAGCGTCTGCTGGGAACCGACGGTGACATGGGCGAGAAGCTGGGCCTGCCGGCTGACTTCGGCTACAAGGTCATCAAGGAAGTGGGTAACTACGGTGAAATGTACAACCGTAACGTCGGACCGGGTACGCCCCTGGATCTGGACCGTGGTCTGAACGCGCTGTGGACCGAAGGCGGCATCATGTACGCGCCGCCGATGCGGTAAATCCTGAGAGCAGCTGTGAAGCCGGCAGGGTGCGTCCCTGCCGGTTTTGCCGTGAATGACGTTTTATTCCCTCCAGTTGCTTTCCGGGATTGTCCATGAACGATAATAATCCGCCTCTACAACCGTCTCGCAGCAAACCGTGGAACGACCCGCGGGTGCGCGCGATTTTCTTCCAGGTCGTGGCGCTCGCCGCGATCGCCTGGTCCGGCTGGACACTGATCGAAAACACGCTCGCCAATATGGAGAGCCGCGGGATCAGCACGGGGTTTGGCTTCCTCGACCAGTCCGCCGGCTTCGGCATTATCATGAGCCTGATTCCCTACGACGCGACCTATAGCTATGGCCGCACGTTCTTTGTCGGGCTGCTCAATACCTTGTTGGTCTCAGCCATGGGCATCGTGGCGGCCACCATACTCGGTTTCATCATCGGCGTGGCCCGCCTCTCCAGTAACTGGCTGATCGCCAAGCTGTCGCTGGCCTACATCGAGATCATCCGCAACATTCCCATCCTGCTGCAGATTTTCTTCTGGTATTTCGCCGTGTTGCGCAGCCTGCCGACACCACGCCAGAGCGTGGATGTGGGTGGCGTGTTCTTCCTCAATAACCGCGGGCTCTACCTGCCCGATCCGATCGCGCAACCCGGGTTTGGCTGGGTTGAGGCTGCGCTGGTCATTGCCATCGTGGCGGTCGTGATCATCAAGCGCTGGGCCAAGAAGCGCCAGTTGGCCACCGGGGAGATCTTCCCGACGGTCAAGGTCGGCATCAGCATCCTGATCGGTCTGCCGCTGCTGGCGTACCTGGCGACCGGTGGGCCCATTGAGTGGGATATTCCGGCGTTGAAGGGCTTCAACTTCGGCGGTGGCATCACGCTGATTCCCGAGCTGGCGGCCCTGTGGGTGGCCCTGACGCTGTTCACCGCGGCCTTTATCGCGGAGATCGTGCGGTCCGGGATCCTGTCCGTCAGCAAGGGACAGACCGAAGCCGCCCGCGCGCTGGGCCTTCACAACGGCCTGACCTTGCGTCTGGTGGTGATTCCCCAGGCCATGCGGGTGATCATTCCGCCGCTGACCAGTCAGTACCTGAACCTGTTCAAGAACTCGTCGCTAGCGACGGCCATCGGCTATCCCGATCTCGTGTCGGTCTTCATGGGCACGACGCTCAACCAGACCGGTCAGGCCGTGGAAGTGGTGGCCATGACCATGGCGGTGTACCTCACGGTCAGTCTGCTGATCTCCTTCTTCATGAACCTGTACAACCGCGCCGCTGCGCTTAAGGAGAGATGATGAGCGAATCAATGGCACCTCCCAAGCGCGCGTTTGCGCCCGTGCAGTGGATGCGGGATAACCTGTTCAACACCTGGTACAACATCCTGTTGACCGTGGTGGTTGTCTACATGATCGGCACCAGCATCGGCCCGCTGCTGAACTGGCTGTTCCTGGACGCTACGTTCACCGGCGCCGATCCCAAGGATTGTGTGGGCGATGGCGCCTGCTGGCTGTTTATCAACCAGCGGTTGAACTTCTTCATGTATGGCTTCTACCCGGATGCCCAGCAGTGGCGGGTGGACATCATGTTTTTCCTGCTGGCGGTGGCCTTTGTGCCCCAGTTCATCGAGCGCTTCCCGGCGCGGCGCTGGCTGGGCATCTTCGGCATGACCGGCTTGCCGATCATCGGTTACATCCTGATTCCCGGTGGCTGGTTCGGGCTGGAAGAAGTCCAGAGCAACAAGTGGGGCGGGTTGATGCTGACGCTGATCCTGGCCTACGTCGGCATCATTGGTTCGTTGCCGCTGGGGATCATCCTGGCGCTGGGCCGGCGCTCCGAAATGCCGGTAATCCGGGGCTTCTGCGTCATCTTCATTGAAGTCTGGCGGGCGGTACCACTGATCACCGTGCTGTTCATGGCGTCGGTGATGCTGCCGCTGTTCCTGCCTGAAGGCATGAACTTCGAGAAGCTGTTGCGGGCGCTGATCGGGATCACCCTGTGGCAGTCGGCCTACATGGCGGAAGTCATCCGCGGCGGTCTGCAGGCGATTCCCCGTGGTCAGTACGAGGCCGGCAGTGCGCTGGGTCTGGGCTACTGGCGCAAGATGCGGCTGATTATCCTGCCGCAGGCACTGACGCTGGTCATCCCGGGCATCGTTAACACGTTTATCGGCTTGTTCATGGACACCACGCTGGTGTTGATCATCGGCCTGTTCGATATTCTGGGAACGGTGCAGTCCACGATCACCGACCCCGCGTGGCAGAACGTCGCGATCGAAGGCTATGTCTTCGTTGCCTTCTGTTTCTGGGTGTTCTGTTTTGGCATGTCGCGCTACAGCCAGAACCTGGAACGCAAGCTGGATACCGGTCACAAGACCTGATGGATAGATAACATGACTGAACAAATGCAATCCGAGCAGGGCCAGACGGTCGTTGATTCCGCCAAGGCGGACAAAACCATCATTCACGTGGAAGCCATGCACAAGTGGTACGGCAGCTTCCACGTGCTGAAGAACCTCAACCTGGATGTGGCCCAGGGCGAACGGATCGTGATCTGCGGGCCGTCCGGGTCCGGCAAGTCCACGTTCATTCGCTGCATCAACCGGCTGGAAGAGCACCAGCAGGGCAAGATCGTGGTGGACGGTGTCGAGCTCACCGACGACGTCCGCCATATCGACAGCGTGCGCAAGGAAGTGGGCATGGTGTTCCAGCACTTCAACCTGTTCCCGCACATGACGGTACTGGAGAACTGCTGCGTGGCGCCGATCTGGGTGCGCAAGACCCCGCGCAAGGAAGCGGAAGCGACCGCGATGGAGTACCTCAAGCGGGTCAAGATCCCGGACCAGGCCAACAAGTACCCGGGCCAGCTCTCCGGCGGTCAGCAGCAGCGGGTGGCGATCGCCCGGGCACTGTGCATGAAACCCAAGATCATGCTGTTTGACGAACCGACGTCGGCGCTGGATCCGGAGATGATCAAGGAAGTGCTCGACACCATGATCGAACTGGCGTCCAGCGGTATGACCATGCTCTGCGTGACCCACGAGATGGGCTTCGCCAAGACCGTGGCCGACCGGGTGATCTTCATGGATGGCGGTGAAATCGTGGAATCAGCACCGCCCCACGATTTCTTCGACAACCCGCAGGAACCCCGCACCCAGCAGTTCCTCAAGCAGATCCTGCACCACTGATCTGCCCGTTATCGACTTTCCGGCAGACCGTTTGCCGGAAAGTCGATGACAACCGGATTTTTCCGATCAATACTGAGAGTATGCCGTCCCTGACATGGGCTGGAGTCTGTGCCGGCAGAGGGTGACCCACACCCCGGGACAGCCGCGGTAAACTGGCGTTGTGATCGTACCTGCCCTTCACGGCAGCATGGCGACTTCCGGACCACGGTCAGTGGTCAGGTTGCTTTTTGCTTGCCGGGGGTGCGACATGGTCAGATCCTTGGGGTTCCGTTCCTGTTTCCTGTCTTTTGCGGTCTTTTCTCTCGTTCTTCTCTTGATGCTGGCGTCGTCGCCGGCTTCGGCCTATCAACTGGTGGTGGCGGATTCCGCGAACCGAAGCGGGGCGGTTGCCCTGTCCGGTCAGACCGTCGATGGCTCGATCTATGTGTTCATCGACCAGAGCGCCGGACTGGACCAGGTGCGTTTTCGGCTGGACGGCGTGGAAGTCCAGGTCGAAAACCACGCACCCTGGGATTTCAGTGGCACGGCGCCAAACGACGACAGCCTGCCGTTCGATACCACCACGATGGCCAATGGCCCCCACACCATTGACGCGGAGTTGCGGGCGGGAGGGCAACTCCTATCCACACTCAGTGCCGCCTTCGATGTGGCCAATGCCGGCAGCGGTCCGCAAAACGGAGACGACGCACCGCAGTTCCACACCGGCTGGCGCGGGGACACCGCCACCAGCCTGACGGTGTCCTGGCTGCTGCGTATGCCGCCCGCCGGACCAGTGGTCGAGTACCGCCCTGCCGGCACCACGACCTGGCAGTCGGCTCCGGCCGCCGTCACGGAGACCACGTTGGAGGGCAGCCTGCTGGAGGCTACTTTGACGGGCCTGCTGCCGGACCAGCGCTATGACATCCGCGTCAGCCTGGCGGCGGGGGTGACGAGTCGTCCCTACAGTTCCACCACGCTGCCCGGTTCCGGTGCCCACGATCTGGACGTGTTGTTCGTTGCCGACACCGGGCTGATCGGCCGGGCGGATGGACTGACCACCGGCACCGAACAGGTCATTATGGAAATGGCCAGCCTGGCGCCGTCCCTGGTCCTGCTCGGCGGTGACTACGCCTACTTCAATACGGACAAGCGCTACGGCACCCTGCAGGCCACCATCGGCGCTTGGTTCGATCAGATGCAGCCGCTGTTCGAGTATTCCCCGATCATGCCCACCTACGGCAACCATGAAATCCTGCTGGGGGAAGGGTTCGACGACTGGGCCCTGCACTTTGCGACACCGGACGGCTGGAACAGTCGGCGCATGTACAGCTTTGATGCGGGGGACGTCCATTTCGTGTCCGTCTTCGGTGTGGATGAGTACGCCACCCTGCCGGATGCCGCCCTGCAATGGCTCGACGCGGACCTGGCCGATGCCCGGGCCCGGGGCCAGCGCTGGCTGGTACCGTTCTTCCACGCCTCGCCCTTCTCGGACGGTAGTAACCACGGTTCCGCACTGCCATTGCGCGGCCAGCTCGGGCCGATCTTCGAAGAATATGGGGTTGAGGTGGTGGTCACGGCTCACGACCAGTCCTTCGAGCGGACTTACCCACTGGTGGATGTGCCGGCCAGCAATACCCCGACCACGACCGCCCGCAGCTGTTACGACACCGACGACGGGACAACCTGGCTGAAAGTGAGTCCGGGCGGCAAGCTGAGCAACATCTCCAAAGACTTCTCGCCCTGGAAATCCGCCGTTCCGCCCGCCTGGACCGTCGTGCGCGACAACACATTGCATCATTTCGCCGAATTGAACTTCACCGCCGGTGGCGAACTGATCGTGAACACGCTTGGGATCACTGGAACCGGTGAGCCACCGCGGCTGGTGGACCAGTTCCGCTACAGCCAGTCGGGCTGCGGTTCCCAGTATGTTGCGGATCCGGTGGCGCTGGGTTTCGAAGTGCCGGCGGACGGCCGTGACAGTCAGACACTGGCCTTGTCCGCCACCGGCGCGGCGCTGAACTTTACGGTCAGTCAGACGCCAGACTGGTTGACCGTGTCTCCGGCCAGCGGCACCACGCCGGCCACCTTGACGCTGACGGTGGACGGCCAAAAGGTGGATCCTGGCACGCAGGTCGCTCATGTCGCCATCACCCAGGCCAGCGGGCTGGCCCTCGTCGTGCCGGTCACGGTCCGGGCGGGGGCGGGTGCCTATTCGCTGATGGTTTCCGGCTCGCCAGACCGCGGCATTCCTGAGGCGCTGGAAGGCGCGGCGCTGCAGGGGAATCGGTATATTTTCCTGAGCCCGGAGCTCAACGTGAAGCAGGCCCGGTTCTATCTGGACAACCCCAATGCATCCGGCACACCCCGGCAAACCGAGAACGTGGCACCTTATGACTTTGCCGGCACCAACGCGTCCGACCTGGCGATGCCGTTCGATACCAGGTCGATCGCCGACGGCCAGCACACGGTGACGGTGAGCGTAACGACTCAGGACGGCGCCATCCTGACCGCCACAGCCGCGTTCACCGTGGCCAACCTGGTGCCGCAGCTGTCGGTCAGCCCCTCAAACCTCAACGTCACGCTGCGTTCGCCGGAGTCCAGCGATCAGGCCTCCCTGGACCTGGTGATGACGGACGGCTCTCAGTTGGCCTTCACCGCCACCAGTGACGCCGGTTGGCTGTCCGTGACGCCGACACAAGGGACAACGCCCCAAACGCTGACGGCATCGATCGATACGGACGGCCTGGCACCGGGCAGCTATCAGGGGCAGATCCACATCAGTGCCCAAGGGCAGGACGACGTCACGGTCACCGTCAATCTGGCTTTCGACCTGGCCAGTCCCTATGACCTCCAGGTAAGCGGCCAGCCAGACCGGACCGGCGCCGTGCCTTTGGCCGGCCAGTCGCTGACCGGCAACGCCTATGTCTTTGTGCCTGAAGTGACCGGCATTTCACGGGTTCGGTTCTATCTAGACGATCCGGAACGCCTGCGGGCACCGATCAAGACTGAAAACAATGCGCCCTGGGATTTCGCGGGCACCGTCGCGGGTGGCAGCCGACCGGCCTATCCGTTTGATTTCGGCACGCTCAGTGGCAGCCACCAGATCACGGCGGCGGTGGATACCGCGAGTGGCACCGTTGTGGTGACGGCCGGGTTTACGGCGGGCAACTAGGGTGTCTTTGATTCACTCAGGAGGGGATAGCGGCGATCCGGCGCTGTGACCGGATCGCCGCAGGGCCATCAGCGCAACGCCGGGTTCAGGGTGTAGGTACCACTGACACGGGCGCTGGCCAGCACGTGGCCCTGCATGGCCTCGCGGACGGCGTCGCCTTCGAAATCACCACTCAGGCCCAGGGTTTCCACATCCAGGGCATGGACCTCGTAGTAATAGCGGTGCACCAGCTCGTCGTTCCAGGGCGGGCAGGGGCCGTCGTAACCGGCGTAAGTGCCGGCCATGTCCGGGTTGCCGGCCAGGAAATGGGTGTATGTGTTGATGCCGCGAATGCCGATCGGGCCCGGGCCGCCTTTCTTGCCTTTGGGAATCACGCCGTCGCTGTCCGCGCCCTCGGGGATGCGCGACGTGTCAGCCGGGACATCCACCAGCAGCCAGTGGAAAAAGTCGACCCGCGGCAGATCCTTGTCGACCGTCTTACCTTCCTGGTTCACGTCGTCGGCGACGCTGGGCACGTCGGGGTCGTACATCATGACCACGAAGCTTCGAGTCCCGGCGGGCGCGTCCGACCAGACCAGTTCCGGATTGCGATTGGGGCCGAAGCTCATGTGGTCCTCTTCGCTGTAGACACCGAATGCGAAGGTTTCCGGGACGGGCTGGCCTTCGGTAATCCCTTTCACTTGCAGTTTCACGGTTTGCTCCTTTTGGTGTTGGAGAACGGGGGAAGCCGCTGAACAAGCACTGGCCAAAACGGAAACTCAACAGCGCTTGTCCAGAGACTCCCAGATATGTTGTAACAGGGCGTTTTTCCCTGTGTCCAGTGTCGGTTTTGTCAGTGTCGACGGATGACGCGGGTCCACCACGGCCCTTGGAGCGTCACTGTTGATGTCGTAAAATAACGACATATTGAGGGTCCGCATCACGAATCACGAGCGAACGACCGGTGCAGGTAGTTTCCACGCTGCCTCCGGAAGTCGCATTGAGTGTATCCTGCCCACTCGATAGGATACGCCCTCCTCACCCTGAGTGAAGACAGCCAAAAGCGTCTGGTCCGTCCGGTGCCGTTGTCCGGTCAGAGCTGTTGGCTGTCTTTTCTTATCGGGAACCCCGCAATGGATAAACTGCATCATATTGTCGTCGTCGGCGGTGGCGCCGGCGGTCTTGAACTCGTGACGCGTCTGGGCAACCGGCTCGGCAAAAAGCAGAAAGCCCGCATCACGCTGGTGGACGCCGGGCTGACGCACGTCTGGAAACCCCTGCTGCACGAAGTGGCCTCCGGATCTCTGGATGCCAGCGCCAACGAGATCAATTACCGGGCCCACGCCCGCAAGCACCATTATGAGTTCCAGCTTGGCCGCATGGCCGGCCTGGATCGGGACAAGCGCGAACTGGTCATCGACGCGTTCCACGATCAGGACGGTGAGGAAGTGGTGCCGGAGCGGCGCATCGGCTACGACACCCTCGTGATCGCCGTCGGCAGCACGGCCAACGATTTCGGCACCCCAGGCGCCCAGTCCAACTGCCTGTTCCTCGACAGCCTGGAGCAGGCCCGGCGCTTCCACGACCTGATGCTCAATGCCTTCCTGCGCAAGAATCACGACGCTGGCGAAGGCGGCAGCGGCCAGCTTCCAATCACCATCATCGGCGCCGGTGCGACCGGTGTGGAGCTGGCGGCGGAACTGCGACTGGCGTCCCGCGAGTTGCCGGTGTACGGCATGAACTACCTGCGCCCGGAAGACATCAGCATCTCGGTGGTCGAAGCCGCCGAACGCATTTTGCCCGCACTGCCGGCACGGTTGTCCGTGGCGGCCACGAAAGAGCTGGAGTACCAGAACGTGACCGTGCTGACCGGCCAGCCGGTGAGTGAGGTGCGTGAAGACAGCATCGTCATGAAGGACGGCACGGAACTGCCCTCGGAAATGACCATCTGGGCTGCCGGTATCAAGGCGCCGGCCTTCCTGGCCAAGCTGGGTCTGGAAACCAGCCGGGGCAATCAGTTGCTGGTCAAGCAGACGCTGCAGACGACCCAGGACGACAACATTTTCGCCCTCGGCGATTGCGCGGCCTGCCCGCAGCCGGATTCGGACCGCCCGGTGCCGCCGCGCGCCCAGTCGGCGCACCAGCAGGCGGCGACGCTGTACAAGTCGCTGGTCAACCGTCTGGAAGGCAAAGAGGCGGTGCCGTTCGTCTACAACGATCACGGCTCGCTGATCAACTTCAGCCGCTACACCACCGTCGGCAACCTGATGGGTAACCTGTCTGGCCGCAGCATGTACGTGGAAGGCAAGGTGGCGCGATTGTTCTACCTGTCCCTCTACCGCATGCACCAGGTGGCGCTGCATGGCCTGCTGCGCACCGGCGTGATCTGGTTCATGGATCGCATCAGCCGGGCGATGCAGCCGCGCCTGAAACTGCACTGACGTCATCGGCCAGTGAAAACGTCGGGATGGGTCACCGATCCCGACGGCTTCCGGTGACATACTGAATCCAGTACAACGATAAACTGGAGTGCGTATGTCACCGACCCCCCTGACGGATCTTCTGGGTTTCGATCCCCATTTGGTCACCCTGGCCCTGGCGCCGGCCTTCTTCCTCGCCATGGCGGGTGAGTGGCTGCATCTGCGCCACCACTGCGCGGCCTATCCGTCAGCCACCTACACCTGGGCCGATACCCTGAGCAACATGACCCTGGCCGGGCTCTACCAGGCCAGCGATGTGATTGCGGCGCTGTTGACCATCGTGGTCTACAACGCCCTGTTCGACGTGCGCCTGTTCGATATTCCCTTCACCGGCTGGTCGGTGGCGTTGCTGTTCCTGGTGCAGGACTTTGTCTACTACTGGTTCCACCGGGCCCATCACCGCATCCGCTGGTTCTGGTGCTCCCACGTGGTGCATCATTCTTCGGAGAAGCTCAATCTCTCCACCGCCTTCCGTCAGAGCGTGACTTACCCGATCACCGGCATGTGGCTGTTCTGGCTTCCGATCGTGTTCATCGGCTTTCCGCCGGAGACGGTCATCTTCGCCGTCGCCATCAGCCTCGCTTACCAGTTTTTTATCCACACCCAGGCCATCGGCAAGCTGGGGCCGCTGGAGTGGGTGCTCAATACGCCCTCCCACCACCGGGCCCATCACGGTCGCAACCCGCGCTATATCGACAAGAACTACGGCGGCATCCTGATCATCTGGGATCGTCTGTTCGGCACCTTCGTGGAAGAGGACGCGGTGGAAAAGCCGGATTACGGCATCCCGCGCCAGATCCGTACCCACAATCCGGTGAAGCTCAATTTCCACGAGTGGCGGGACATGTTCCGGGACCTGGTAGCGCCGGGGCTGACGCTGAAAGAACGGGGTCTGGTGCTGTTGGGGCCACCGGAGCTGGCGGAGACGCTGGGGCGGCATCGATTGGGAGAAGAGATGGAGCGGGTGAAGGGAATCGAACCCTCGTCGTAGGCTTGGGAAGCCTCTGCTCTACCATTGAGCTACACCCGCTTGCCGTGCCCCGGGACGGGGGCCTTGCAGGGAGCCAATATAGATTGTGAACTCTTGTCAGGCAAGGTCTACGTAGCGATTGCCTATGCTATTCTCTTGACGTGAGTTTGAACTCCCCGGAAGACTGATTTGACCACCGATTCGCGCCCTGCTTTAAGACGCGCTCTGGTCCAGGGATGGCCTGTCCTGCTGGTGCTTGCACTGGGGGCGGCGCTGACAATGATTCTGGCCCAGCGGGCGGCAGAGGCCGAACGCCAGATCGTGCAATCCAGTTTCGAGCAGGAGGCCCGCTCACGCATCCTGCTTGTGGAAGAACTGATCCAGGGCCAGCTGCGCGAGCTGGACGCGATGCGCCGGTTCATCACCCTGGAGTCGGAACTCACCCGCCACGAGTTTGAAACGCTGACCCGCCTGTCCGATCGCATCGAGATGACCGTCAGCTGGACCGAGAACGTGCCGGCCAGCCAGATGGCGCTGTATCGCGAGCGAATGGCCTATTACTACCACCATCAGTTCCGGTTGCGCCTGCCGGAATCGGTGGAGGACCTGAGCTCCGGCGACATTCGCCGCCATTTCCCCATCACCTACCAGAAGACCAACGTCCCCGGCGCCAATCTGGTGGGGATGGATGTCAGCTACTTGCCGTCGCGGGTCCACGCCTTCGAACAGGCCATGACCACTGGCAAAGCGGTGATGATTGGCGGCATCCGCACGCTTGACGACCCGGATGACGAGTCCGGCATCGTCGTCTTTGCTCCGGTGTTTAACGAGGGCACCGTCAAGGATGTGACCGATCGTCACTACGGAAACCTGCGGGGATTTATCGGGCTGGGGCTGCGCCTCAGCGCGCTGGCCCAATGGGTGTCCTCGGCGCACAGTGATTCACCCGACATCGCTCTGGGCTTTGAGGAGTTCGCTTCGAACAGTCCGGCCGTGACGCTCGATCATAGTGAGGATCATCACCACGACCCGGGGCTGACCTTTTCCCGCGATATCAATCTGGCAGACGGATCGGTCTTGATCCGGGCGGAACCGACCGACCCGGCGCAGTGGCAGCCCCGCCCGACCGCACTGCTGGTGGTCATCACCGGACTGGGCGCTACCCTGCTTTGCGCGGGCTACCTGGCGATGGCCCTGCTGGGCCGGGCCCGGGCGGAGGCCAATGTCACGCGGCGTACCCAGGAACTGCAGCAGGCCCTGCAAGCACTGTCCGAATCAGAAGCGCGCTGGCAGTTCGCCCTCGACGGGTCCGGCGATGGCGTCTGGGACTGGCGCATGCCCGAGAACGAGGTGTATTTCTCCGAGGGCTGGAAAACCATGCTGGGCTACACGCCGGACGAAATCGGCCAGACCCTCAGCGAGTGGTCCGGCCGAGTTCACCCTGAGGATCTGGGCCCGTGTCAGAAGGCTTTAGATGCGCACTTCAAGGGCCTCACGGATTATTACGAGAGCATGCACCGACTCCGTTGCAAGGACGGCACCTACAAGTGGATCCTAGATCGCGGCAAAGTCATTGAGTGGCATGGGCCGGATCGTCCCGCGCGGATGATCGGCACACACTCCGACATCAGCCACGTCAAACAGACCGAACTGGAACTGCGTGAAGCGAATGCCTACCTCTCGGGCATTTTTGCATCGGCGGAAGACGTGGCGATTATCGTTGCCCGTCCCGACGGCAGGATCGCGCTGTTCAACCGCGGGGCGGAACACCTGCTGGGCTACAGCGCGGCCGAGGTGGTGGGCCGGATGACGCCTTTGGCTTTCCACGATCCCGGGGAAGTGGCGGCTTGGGGCGAGCGGCTGACCCAATACACCGGCAAATCGTTGGCCGGCTTCCGGGTCTTCCAGGTGGGCATTGAAGAGGGAATGCACCGCTCGGAACGCTGGACGTTTGTGCGCAAGGACGGTGAACGCCGCAAAGTGCAGCTGACCCTGTCCAAGATTTTCGATGAATCCGGACAGGATCTGGGTTACCTCGGTGTCGCCATCGACATGACTGAATACCTGCGGGCGATGGAAGCGCTGGAGCAGAACGATCACCTGCTCCAGGACCTGACCACCAACGTGCCCGGCGTCATATACCAGTACCTCAGCCGTCCGGACGGCACGGCGTCGTTCCCCTACGTCAGTGACGGGATCTGGGACGTGTTCGAAATCACCGCGGAAGAAGCCCACCAGGATGCCACCAACGCGCTCAGGCGTATCCATATGGACGATGCAGCCACCGTGCAGGCCTCTATCGACCGCTCCCGGACCAACCTGGTGCCATGGATCTGCGAATTCCGGGTGGTTTTGCCGCAGCACGGCATCCGCTGGTTGCGGGGCGAGTCGACGCCCCGGCGGGCCGAAGACGGCAGCACCTACTGGCATGGCTACATTTCCGATATCACCCAGATGAAGATGCTGGAATTCCAGCTGCGGGAACAGGCGACAATGGATCCGCTCACCGGCGCCTTCAACCGCCGTCACCTGGAAACCCACTGGCAGCGGGAAATGGCCCGTTTCCGGCGCCAGGGCATGGCGTTTGCGATGATCATGCTGGATATCGACCACTTCAAAGGCGTCAACGACAGCCACGGCCACAACGTGGGCGATGAGGTTCTGGTCCGCCTCGGTCGGCTGCTGCGCCACGAAGTGCGTTCGACGGATGTGGTGTACCGGCTCGGTGGCGAGGAGTTCCTGATCCTGTGCGAGGATACCGACCTCGGGGGCGCCCGCCGTCTGGCCGAATTGCTGCGGGACCAGCTGCGCCAGCATCCCATGCCCTTCCCGGATCGGGTCACGGCCAGTTTCGGCGTGGTGGAAGTCGAACTGGACGAGCCCATGCCGGAAGCTTTCAAGCGTCTCGATGAACTGCTGTATCTTGCCAAGGCCAATGGCCGTGACCAGGTCGTGTCGGCCCCGCTGGAACCGGTCCTCTGATCCCGTCGCACTGATGTTCCTCTCACGGCATCTCTGACTGGCGGCCGGGAGCTGTTATCATGCACTCGAATGGACTGGAGTTCGCATGGATCCAACTCTCACCCTAATCGGGGCCCTGATGCTGGTGATCAGCATCCTCCTGAGCCCCCTTTCCAGCCGGCTGGGAATGCCGGTACTTCTGATATTTCTCGCGGTCGGCATGCTCACCGGCGAAGACGGGCCGGGGGGCATCCGCTTCGACGATTTCGAGCTGGCCTTCCTGGTAGGCAACCTGGCGCTGGCGGTGATCCTGCTCGACGGTGGTATGCGCACCCGTGCCGACACCTTCCGGGTGGGCTTGCGGCCGGCTCTGTTGCTGGCCTCGTTGGGCGTGGTCATAACCGCCGGCATTGCCGCGGTGGCCACCCACTACCTGTTCGACATGGGCTGGATTCCGTCCCTGTTGATGGGCGCGATCATTTCCTCCACCGACGCTGCCGCCGTGTTCTCGCTGCTCCAGGGTCGGGGTCTGCACCTGAACGAACGGGTGGGCGCCACCCTGGAGATTGAATCGGGCAGCAACGACCCGATGGCGATCTTCCTCACCCTGGCGCTGCTGGCGATCATGACCAAGGAAGAATCCGGGCTGCTGGGCAGTCTCTGGTTGCTGATCGAGCAGTTCGGGATTGGCGCCGTGATGGGCGTACTGGGCGGCCGTCTGATGGTGCGCCTGGTCAACTGGGCGCGATTGATGCCGGCGCTGTATCCGTTGCTGGTGGCCGCCGCCGGGATCGCTCTATTCTCGGTGACCAACATGCTGTCCGGCAGTGGCTTCCTGGCGATCTACCTGGCCGGGGTGGTGCTGGGCAATCGCTCGGTGCGGATGATGCCGCTGATCCTTCAGGTGCACGACGGTCTGGCCTGGCTGGCGCAGATGAGTCTGTTCCTGATCCTGGGCCTGCTGGTGAGTCCCAGCCAGTTGATGCCGCTGGTCGGCGGCGCCCTGGCACTGTCGCTGATCCTGATCCTGTTTGCCCGGCCGCTGGCGGTGTTCGCCACACTGTGGCCGTTCAGTTTCAATCGCCGTGAACTGACGTTCATCAGCTGGGTGGGCCTGCGCGGCGCGGTGCCGATTGTGCTGGCGTTGTTTCCAATGATGGATGGCCTGCCCGAGGCGCCGTTGATCTTCAACATCGCCTTCTTCGTGGTACTGGTGTCGCTGGTGGTCCAGGGCAGCTCGCTGGCGCGCATTGCCCGCTGGCTGAAGCTGGAGGTGCCGGCGCCGGAGGAGCCCTATCGGCGTCTGCCGCTGGATGTCCCGGCCGCCGGCGATCACGAGCTGATGCTGTTCCCGTTGCGGGGTGAGCGCTGGTCCGATCCGCGTCCCCTGTCGCGCATCACCATGCCCAAGCATGCGGCGGTCGCCGGTGTGTTCCGGGACCGGCTCTGCATGGCGCCCCAGCCGGACACCCTGGTCCAGCAAGGGGATGTACTGGCCGTCTTCGCGCTGTCGGACAGCCTCAACGATTTGGGGCACACGCTCAGCGGCCGGCAGCCGCCGCGTCACTTGATGGAGCGGGCCTTCTTTGGCGACTTCGTGCTCAATGGCGACGCGCTGCTGGGGGATGTGGAGCAGGTCTACGGCATCGAGTTCGACGAGCTGTCGCCGGAGCTCTCCCTGGCCGACTGCTTCGCCAAACGGGCCAAGGGGCATCCGGTCGTCGGCGACCGGGTGGTGCTGGGTCCGGTCACCCTGGTGGCCCGGGCCACCGAGGCCGACCGGGTCACCAAGGTGGGCCTGAAAATGGACGAGGGCGCCGCGCCGCCTAAATTCTGACCGATTCGTTCTTTGCGCCTGCGGCATGGTACAGTTGTTATAATATAACGTTTTGAGTGACGGCCATGCCGATTCCAACCCATCTGATTCTCGGCTTCCTGGGCGCGGGAAAAACCACCGCTATCCGCGATCTGCTGGCCCGTAAGCCGGCGGGCGAGACCTGGGCGGTACTGGTTAACGAATTCGGCGAGATCGGCATCGACGGCCAGTTGCTGGCCGATACCGGCGCCTTCGTAAGGGAAGTGCCCGGCGGCTGTATGTGTTGCGTGGCCGGCCTGCCGATGCAGATGGGCCTCAACATGCTCATCCGCGAAGCACGTCCCGACCGGCTGCTGATCGAGCCCACAGGCCTGGGGCATCCGGCCCGCATCATCGAAACGCTGCAGAACGAGTTCTATCGGGACGTCCTGACGATCGGTGCCACTATCGGTCTGGTGGACCCCCGCCGCCTGGAGGATCCCCGGGTGACGGAGAACGTGCACTTCCGGGATCAGGTCGCCGCCGCCGACGTGTTGGTGGCCAACAAGACTGACCTGTGCACGACACCGCAAATCCGCAACTTCTGGCAGTGGGCCGAAGCCCTGATGCCTGCCAAACAGCGCATCGCCCAGACCCGACAGGGCCGGCTCGAGCTCGCCTGGCTGGATGCCCGGCCCCAGGTTCCCCAATTCGAGTCGCCCCATGCTCACGACCATCACCATGCCGAAACCGGCGCGGTGGATAATGGGGCGGACCGTGACTGGCAGATGCGGGAAAACCGCGGCCAGGGCTATGTCAGCCTGGGCTGGCGGATCGCGCCGGATCGGCGTTTTGATGCCGACGCCGTGGTCGCCTGGCTGACCGGCACCGACTGCGCCCGCTACAAGGCCGTGCTGAACACGATCGATGGCTGGCTTGCCTTCAACGGTGGCGAAGGTGCGATCAGCCGCTATCCGACCGTGCCGGCTCCGGAGAACCGACTGGAGCTGATCGCCGACCAGCCGCTGAAGGCGACCTGTCTGGACGTTCGGTTGCGTGCTACGGTGCTGGACTAAATTATTTACCCCCGGAAACGTGCCGATTTCTCACTGTAACGTTAAGAAATCGAACACCCTCCGGGGTTGTGCTATAAAATGCGCATTAACTTTGTGCAATCTGCTGGTTTTCTATGCTTTTTCGTCGTCTAGCGCAGTTGTTGCTTTCGCTCAGTATTCTGGTACCGGGCCTGGCCTCCGCCGAGAGTCTCGCCATGGCAACGACCGATTATCAGCGGCCTGAAACCGCCCACGCATCGCTGGCGGTGGATCGGGTCGTGGTCCACAAGGCCAAGCGGCGCCTGGACCTGATGGTGGACGGCGAAGCCGTGAAAACCTTCCGCATCTCCCTGGGAGACAACCCCACGGGCCACAAGCTGTTTGAGGGCGATGAGCGTACGCCCGAAGGCGATTACGTTCTTGACTGGCGTAACCCGGGCAGCAGTTACTACAAGTCCATTCACATTTCCTACCCCAACGCCCACGATCGCGAACTGGCCTCTGACTGGGGGTTGAACCCCGGCGGCGAGATCATGATTCACGGGCTGCCCAACGATGCCGGTGATATGGCGTTTGCGTTTGCCGGGCTGGACTGGACCGACGGCTGCATTGCCGTGACCAATGAGGCCATGGATCAGATCTGGACGCTGGTTCCCGACGGCACACCAATCCGTATCCTTCCCTGACGCGTAACTTAAGTGGACGCGTTACGAACCGGTAATTGGCGAACGTAATCGGTTGATCTATAGTTCTCAATTCGTAAGGCAGTGTTCTACACTGTTCATGACGATTTGGACGACAGTGGTCCAAACTTGTGGAACAGACAGGGAGTTGGTTCCAAAGACTTCTGCAGTCTAAGGAAGCTATAACCATCAATAAGGGGTAATGAGAATGCGTAAGTTGACGATCGCAGGTTTTGCACTGGCCACCGCTATGACTGCTGGTTGTGCCAGCACAGCCAACCAGGAAGCCATTGATGACGCAGCAGCAACTGCGAACTCTGCAGAGCAGACAGCCAGCAACGCGCTGAGCACTGCCAACTCTGCACAGAGCCGCGCCAACGCTGCTTATGAAAAAGCAGAAGAAGCCATGTCTGCTGCCATGCAAGCGCAGAAGTCCGCTGAAGAAGCGAACGAGCGCGCCAAGCGTATGCTGCAGAAGTCGAGCATGAAGTAAGTTGCTCTGACGAATGCGAAAAAGGCCGGCTTGACCGGCCTTTTTTTGTGTCTGCAGATTGGGTTATTCCGGGCTGTTTTCCGGTTTGGGGGCCTTGTCGCCAGCCGGATTCATGAAGCTCTTCATGATGTCCATGGGCAGCGGGAAAACGATGGTGGAGCTGTTGTTGTTGCTCATATCGGCCAGGGTCTGCAGGTAGCGCAGTTGCAGGGCTGCCGGATTGCGGGACATGACATCCGCCGCTTCGACCAGCTTCTGTGACGCCTGGAATTCACCGTCCGCATGGATGACCTTGGCCCGGCGTTCCCGCTCCGCCTCGGCCTGACGGGCGATCGCCCGGATCATCGATTCATCCAGATCCACGTGCTTGATTTCCACGTTGGCGACCTTGATGCCCCATTCCTCGGTTTGTGTGTCCAGGATCTCCTGAATATCGGCGTTGATCTTGTCCCGTTCGGACAACATCTCATCCAGATCGTGTTTGCCCATCACCGAACGCAGGGTGGTCTGCGACAGCTGGCTGGTCGCCGCACCGTAGTTTTCCACCCGGATGATGGCCTTTTCCGGATCCACCACGCGGAAGTAGAGCACCGCGTTGACCTTCACCGTGACGTTGTCCTTGGAGATCACGTCCTGACTGGGAACGTCCAGCGTGATCACCCTCAGGTCCACCCGGATCAGCTGTTGAATCCCGGGAATGACGATGATCAGCCCCGGTCCCTTGACGCCCTGGAAGCGCCCCAGGAAGAACACGACGCCGCGCTCGTATTCCGGCAGGATGCGAATGGCACTGCCGAGAATGATCAGCAGGATGACGAGAGGTGCAATGTACGGTATCAGGTTGCCCAGCATGTTGTTCCCTCCGGTTGGTTGTCCTGATTCAGTGCGTCGTTGGGGCGTCCGCCGTGTCGTCCTGGCGGCTGACCCGGGCGGTCAGGCCATCGATGGCCTCCACGCGGACGGTCTGGCCCTCATGGACCGCGGCCGTGCTGGTGGCGTTCCAGCGCTCACCATTCAGTCGGACATGTCCCTTGTAGTGATCGTCGTCGATCACAAACGTATCCAGGGCGATACCGCTTTCACCCTGCATCTGCTCCTTGCCGCTGACCACGCGTCGTTTGCGCAGCCCGACAAACCGGGTCACCGCCCACAGCAGGAAACCGCCGGCCACCGCGGCGGTGCCGCCGATGATCGGCAGGGAAATGGCCTGGTGAGTGCCGTCCATCAGGATCACCGACCCCACCACAAAGGCGGCCAGGCCGCCCAGCCCCATCACCCCGAAGCTGGGCATGAAGGCCTCCGCCACGATAAACGCCAGGCCCAGCAGGATGAGCGCCAGCCCGGCGTAGTTCACCGACAGGACCTGGAAGGCGAACAGGGCGAGCACCAGGCAGATGGCGCCGATCACCCCCGGGAACAGGCTGCCGGGGTTGGCCAGCTCGAAGATCAGCCCGTAGAAACCGATGATCATCAGGAAATAGGCGACGTTGGGATCAGTCAGCACGGACAGCAAGTCGGTACGCCAGCCCGGGTCCGCGCGCTTGACGGTCAGGTTGGCGGTCTGCAGCACCCGCTCGCCGTCGGCCATGACCACTTTTCGGCCGTCGATCTGCTGCAGCAGGTCGGGAATGTCCCGGGCCACCACATCGACCACGTTCTGTTTCAGGGCGTCGTTGGCGTTGAGGTTGACGGCCTCTCGCACCGCCCGTTCGGCCCAGTCGGCGTTGCGTCCGTGGCGGTCGGCGAGGCCCCGGATGTAGGCGACGGCATCCTCCAGCACCTTACGCTCCATGGCGCTGCCGCCCTGATGGGGCTCTTCTTTTGATGCGTTGTTGCTGTCGTCGGCAGGCGGCTGTTTGTCCGGAGCCGGGGATTCCTCCGGCTGGCCGGGCAGGCCGCCCATCTGGACCGGTGTCGCCGATCCCAGGTGGGTGGCGGGCGCCATGGCGGCGATGTGGCTGCCGTAGAGAATATAGGTGCCCGCGCTGGCGGCGCGTGCGCCAGACGGCGAGACGTAAGTGACCACCGGAACCGGAGAGGCCAGGATAGCCTTGATGATGCTGCGCATGGACGACATCAGACCGCCAGGCGTGTCCATGGCGATGATCACCAGCGGATCCTGGTCATCGGCGGCTTGCTCCAGACCCCGCATCAGGTAATCCATGGTCGCCGGGCTGATGGCGCCGTTGACGGTCAACAGGCGGGCGTTGCCCGAAGAGGCCGAACCCGACGACTGGGCCTGGACGTATCCGGCCAGCACCAGGAGGACTCCTAATCCCAGCATCCACGCGAACAGGCTGTGCTTGAGGCGTTGACTGCAGATCATGGCCATCGGTCTCCGCTCGCTGCGTCCGGGCGAGGGCGTTTGGCCCCTCGCCTGGCTTTTAAGATCCGTCTATAGAGTATACGTTCCCTGACCGGGGGGGATTAACCGATGTTACTCAGAGCATCCGGGCCAGCAGGGACGTGGGTACCCGTTTCATGATGAACCCGATGGCGCGCCAGGGCCAACCGGGCACATAGACGTCGGCCTTTCCGGATTCGATGGCTTTAACCATGGCGCGGCAGCCCGTCTCGGCGTCCACCACGAAGGGCTTGTGTTTGATGTCGGCGTTGATGGCGGTGCTGATATAGCCGGGAAAGAGCGTGGTGATGCGAATCGGTGAGCGGGTTTTTGCCAGTTCCACGCGCAGGCCTTCGGCGAGCGCGGCGACGCCGGCTTTGGTGGCGCCATAAGTGGTGACGTTACCGGGCATGCCACGGATCGCCGAAACCGAAGAGACTATCACCAGTTGGCCCTCGTTTTGGGAGCGGAGGATGGCCATGCCGGCTTCCATTTGCGCCAGGGCGGCGACGAAGTTGGTTTCGGCGGTGTCCCGGTTGGCGTGAAAGCCGCCGGAACCGAGGGGCTGGCCCTTGCCGATGCCGGCATTGACGATGATGCGGTCGAGTCGGCCCAGGTCCTGGTGGAATCCGTTGAACACGTCAAAGACCCGATCGTGCTGGTTCACGTCCAGGGCCCGGATCAGGATGCGGATGTTGGGCTGGCGGCGCTGGATCTCGGTTTTCAGGGTTTCGAGGCGTTCAGTGCGGCGGGCGCACAGCGCCAGGTCGTAGCCCCGTTCCGCAAATTCCCGCGCCATACCCTCGCCCAGGCCGGAGCTGGCGCCGGTGATCAGTACCGCTTTAGCCATGACGGTGTCCTTATTGTTATCGATTGGCTGCGATAACGCGGGTCAGGGCCCGCGCAGAAACTCAGTGTTCTTCAGGAGCGCCGTTAGAGCGACGGCTTGTCGTCGGTCTCTTTGTCGTGGTTCTGGGCCATCTGGCGAACCTGCTCACCCACCAGGCGCGGAACGCCGTCGGCCTGGTCCACCGCCAGTTCCACGGCATGGCGCTGGAATTCGATGCCGGGATGTTTGTCGAGCAGTTTGTCCATCTTTTGCATCACGTCTTTCCAAAGCTGGTCCTTGGCGGCCTTGTCCATCTCTTCCTTGGGACGATGGATCTCCAGCCACACTTCGTTACCGCTCATGCCCACCTTGACCGGCTGCTTGACGAACTGCACCGGCGTGCCCTTGGGCACCTCGAACACCAGTTGGGAAATGTCGTCGTTGTACATGCGGATGCAGCCGTGGCTCACCTGCATGCCGATGCCGAATTTCTTGTTGGTGCCGTGGATCAGGTAGCCCTTGGCGCTCAATTTGAGGGCGTAGGGCCCCAGTGGGTTTTCCGGCCCCGGCGGCACCATCAGCGGCAGCTGTTCCCCGTTTTTCTCGTACTCTTCGCGGACACTGGTGGGCGGGTACCAGGCGGGGGATTCCAGGCGCATGGTGACCTTGGCTTGCGTCAGCGGTGACGGGTTCTGTTCGGTGCCGACGCCGACCGGGTAGGTCTGCACGCCGTCATCGCTGTAATAGTAGAGACGGAACTCGGCCAGGTTGATGACGATGCCCTTGCGTGGGGCATCCGGCAGGATGTGCTGTTCCGGCAGGGTGATCTGCGTGCCGTCGCCCGGCAGCCAGGGATCGACCCCCGGATTGGCGTGGACCAGCTCCAGGTAGCCGATGCTGTTGCGGGTGCCGATGTCCGCAAAGGTGTCTTCATAGCGGGTTTTCATGGTCTCCATGTGACCGATCAGGTCGCCCTTGATCGGCATCACCGGTTGCCCGGCCAGTGCAGCCTGGGTGGAGAACAGCAGGCAGGCTGCCATCAGGCCCCGTCTGAAACATGTCATTACTGAAATCCTTGGGACAGGTGTTCCGTCACTTCGTTGAACCGCAGGCCAGCAGGGATGCCTGCCGACCTGTTTACTTTATAGGCACCTATTAAGAAAGCCCATTATTCCACAGAGTGCGGCGCGTTTCTTCTCTCGCACCGCTGGATTGCGGCAAAAACGCATGACGAATCAGTAATCAGCCGGCCGTCAGGCTGATGCCGCTGAAGGCCCCGACCAGGGTGATGACCCCGAGCACGATAAACAGCCCACACGCAAAGAGGCGGGCCGTGGCCAGGGGCATGCGATCCATCAGCCACTGGCCGGCCAGGATGACGGGAACGTTGGCCAGCAGCATGCCCACCGTGGTGCCCAGAACGACCATGACGGTATCGTCGAAACGGGCGGCGAGCACCACGGTCGCAATCTGTGTCTTGTCACCGATTTCCGCCAGGAAGAACATGATCAGCGTGGCGAAGAACGCGCCATAGCGCAGCAGGCCGGCATCCTCGCTGTCGTCCTTGTCGGGAATCAACAGCCACAGCGCAATGGCGATAAAGCTGGTGGCGACGATCCAGGGTAGCCAGCTGGCGGGAATCAGCTTGGCTATCCAGGCGCCGAGCAGGGCGGACAGGGCATGGTTGAGCAGGGTGGAAAACAGGATGCCCAGAATGATGGGTGTCCGCTTACTGAAACGGCAGATCAGGAACAGGGACAACAACTGGGTCTTGTCGCCGATTTCCGCGATGGCCACGGCGAAGGTAGAGGATAGGAAGGCGTCCATTGAATCTCCAAGCAGGGGCGGATTTACGATGACACAGGGACAACCCGGCCTTCCGCCCCAACGGCAGACCGCGTTATCCCAGGTCTCGTCAATCCCATGACAGGTGGGACGTGGCAGCCATGAGGATGTGCCTCAAGTTTGTTGACCGCCACCCGGAAGGCCGACTGAATGAACCAGTCTGTCCTTCGCGGAGACTACTCCCCCGGAGATGCGCGAAGTTTACCGAACTCCCCTGTCCGGCACAACGGGTCTCTTGACGGGGTGGGCAGGTGGTGACGAGAAATTAAATGCGATCAATTTGCATTTGCGCTGACGAAAGGCGCTCGGTAAACTGCGGATCATTATTGATCAGTCCGGTCCCGGCCGACTGACGTCCACACCCGCGGGAGCCGTTGCACGATGTCCATGGCCCAACAGTCTCTGGCACAGCACATCGCCCTGGATCGTTTTTACGCGATCTCGGCCGAGATCAATCCGGTGCTGGCCGGCGATCAGGTGCCGCCGGTGGACCAGTGCCTGTGCGCGCGGGACGACAATCGGGCGGTCCTCGAAACCCTCTACGCCACCCTGAGTGAAGCCTACCCGGAAGCCGGCATGCCCTACTGGTCCGTGCGGACCTGGGGGCTGATGGTGTGGCAGCCGATCATCCTGACGGTGATCGGTGTGCATGGTGCCGGTGTGTTGCCGCCGCTCCAGGATCTGCGACAGAACGTGGGCACTTTGATGGTGGCGGGTTACTCGCTGCCGGACGACGGCTGGGAGCACGGCACGGAAGCGCAGCTGACCCAGCGTGGCGGGCAGGCCCTGCGCGCACTCTGCGACAGCCTCTTGGCAGAGCTGCGCGAGATCACGCTGATCAAACCCCTCAATGCCCTGCGGCTGGCGGCGGACAGCCTGTTGAGCGCCATCGCCGGACTCGACCGGATTCGCCCTGAGCTGACCCAGACCCAGCGGCTGGAACTGGCCTGGACCTGGCTGCGGGCGATGGGGCTGGAAGGCCAGAGTGCCTTGATGCCGCTGCCCCTGGCCGATGGCCGTACCCCGCTGGTGCTCGACCGCAAGGGCTGTTGTATGCATTACCGCCGCCACGATGGTGAACTGTGCGCTTCCTGCCCCAAGCAGAAGGACGAGGTCCGGTTCACCCGCCTGCAAGAAGAGCTGTTGCACGATGCTTGAACTGAACGGCATACGCGTCCACCGGGACGGCCGGGATATCCTGGCGCTGCCGGAGCTTTCGATTTCCGGTCACGAATTCACGGTCATTCTCGGTCACAACGGGTCGGGCAAGTCCACGCTGATGAATCTGCTGGCGCGCCAGATGGCGCCGGATGCCGGCGAGATCCGGCTCAATCGCCGCCCGATGGACGCTTATTCCCAACGGTCGCTGGCCCGGGAAATCGCCTACCTGCCCCAACACCTGCCGCCGGTGGCGGGCCTGAACGTGCGCGAACTGGTAGCCCTGGGGCGCTATCCCTGGCGTGGCCTGTTTGGTCGCTGGCGGGCGACGGACGCCCAGGCCATCAATGAGGCGATGGCCCAGACCGGTGTGTTGGAGTATGCCGACCACCTGACCGACCAGCTCTCCGGCGGTGAACGCCAGCGGGCCTGGATCGCCATGCTGCTGGCCCAGCAATCACCCCTGCTGCTGCTGGACGAACCCACCTCGGCGCTGGACCTGTCCCACCAGTACGAGTCCATGGGCCTGCTGCGTCAGCTGAACCAGGACACCGGTCGCGGCGTGGTGGCGATCCTGCACGACGTTAATCTGGCGGCCCGCTACGCCGACCGCATCCTGGCGCTCAAGGGCGGCGAGCTGGTGTTTGACGGCACGCCCGACGAGATGCTCACCCGGGATCGTCTCAGCCAGCTTTACGGTATCGATATCCAACTCATTCCCCAGCCCGGCAAGTCACGTCCGGTTGCTGTCGTCGCCTGACTGTCGGAGGCCTTTATGGTGATTCGAGGCGTATTCCGCTTCTTCGTCTTATTGTTGGCAGGGCTGCTCTGCGGCCAGGCCCTGGGGGCGGTGACCATCACGGACGCTCGTGGTGAGCACACCTTCGACAGCACGCCCCAGCGGGTGGTGACCCTGAGCTGGGCCATGACTGAAGACGTGGTCGAGCTGGGCGTCAAACCGGTCGGCGTGGCCGATATCGACGGTTACCACACCTGGGTGGTGCGGCCGTCCATTCCCGAAGGCGTGGCGGACATCGGCACCCGGGACGAGCCCAGCATCGAGGAACTGGCGGCACTTAAACCGGACGTCATCATCCTGGCCAACGGTCAGGAAGACTTGATCGATCGGCTGGAGCAGGTGGCGCCGGTGCTCTACTTCGATGCCTTCAGTGCCGATCACAACAACGCCACCGTGGCGCGCCGGATCTTCCGCAAGCTGGGCCATCTGTTCGGCAAGGAGGACGTGGCCGAGCAGAAACTGGCGGCCATGGACACCCGCTTTGACACGCTCAAACAGCAGCTGCACGCTCATTTTGGTACGGACCTGCCGCGAGTCGCCAACATCCGCTTCAACAACAACGCCGTGGTGTTCGTCTACGGTGAGAACGCCATGTCCAGTTATGTCCTGCGTGAACTGGGGCTGGCGTCGGCGCTCGATATCCCACCCAGCCAGTGGGGGGTGACCCAGAAGAAAATGGTCACCCTGAGCACGCTCAAGGCCGACGACGTGTTGCTCTATTTCAAGCCGGCGCCGGGCGTGGAGAAACTGTTCGAATCACCCCTGTGGCAGGCGATGCCGGTGGTGAAGGCCGGTCACGTGGCGGGTGTTGTATCCACCTGGTCCTACGGTGGCGCCCTGTCGTTACGCTACCTGGCGGAAGCCATGACGGACGCGTTGCTGACGATCGAGCCGTGATGTCCGGTACTGACACCCTGGCAAGTCCCCGCCCGGCCCTCTGGCAGGGTGCGGCCGGTCGTTACCTGGCGGCGCTGGCGGTCCTGCTGTTGGCGTTGCTGTGGCACCTGCACCTCAACTCGACGCTGTCCCTGTCGCAGCAGTGGTCGCTGATCCTCGGTCGAGCACCGGAAACCTTCGACGACATCCAGTTTGTCTACGCCGCCCTGCCGCGCGTGGTGCTGGCCATTCTGGTCGGTGCCGTGATGGCCCTGGTCGGCAGTCTGCTGCAACAGGTGACCCAGAATCCGCTGCTGTCGCCGATGACTCTCGGGGCCGCCTCCGGGGCCTGGCTGGCGCTGGTGTGCGTCAGTGTCTGGTGGCCGGATCTGGCGCCGGATGGGCGTTCCTGGTTTGCCCTGGGCGGCGCCGTGGCGTCGGTTGTGCTGGTGCTGCTGATCGCCGGGCGCAGCGGCCTCAGCGGATTGCCGGTGATCCTGGCGGGCATGGCCACCCATATCCTGATGGGCGCAGTGGCGACCGCCGTCATCCTGCTCAACCAGTACGCCACCCAGAACCTGTTTATCTGGGGCGCCGGCGACCTGACCCAGACCGACTGGAGCTGGGTGCAGTGGCTGTTGCCCAAGCTGTCGGTGGCGCTGCTGGTGCTGTTGATCGCCCCCCGACCGCTGGCCCTGTTGCGGCTGGGGGATGCCGGTGCCGGGGCTCGGGGCTTGAGCACCGGGCCGATCCTGATCGTGTTGCTGATGCTGTCCCTGTGGCTGGTGGCCAGTGCCATCACGGCTGTTGGAGTGATCAGCTTCATTGGTTTGATCACGCCGAACATCGCCCGCTCCATGGGTGCCCGCACGCCCCGGGATGAGTTGTGCTTCAGCCTGCTGCTGGGCGCAACCGGCCTGCTGTTGACGGACAGCCTGGCCGTGATGGCCAGCGACTGGCTCCCGGATCTGTTGCCCAGCGGGACGGCCGTGGCCCTGATCGGCGCGCCGGCCTTGATCTGGTTCGTGCGTCGCAAGCTGTCGGCGAAGGATCAAACGGCCCTGCAGCTGCCGGAAGGGGCGGCCCGGGTCAGTCGCTGGTCCTGGTGGCTGGCGCCGGTGGCCGTGATGGTGCTGGTGATTCTGGGGCTCTGTTTCGTGCCGGATGCCTTCAGCTGGCGTCAGCCCTGGGTCGCCTTCCAGTGGCCGTCGGATCTGGTGCTGTCCCTGCGCTGGCCGCGACTGGTGACGGCCGCCTGTGCCGGGGTCGGCATGGCGTTGGCGGGCCTGATCCTGCAGCGGCTGATCCGCAATCCCCTGGCCAGCCCCGATATCCTGGGGATGTCGGCCGGCGCCACGTTTGCCCTGGTCGCCTTCACCGTGTTTATCGGCGGTTCGATTCATGAAGCCGGGCCTTTCGTTGCCTTTGCCGGTAGCGCCGGGGTTCTGGTGTTGCTTCTGCTGCTGGGGCGACGGGCTCACTACGCCCCGGGCATCATGATTCTGGTGGGGATTTCCCTGTCGGCATTGATCGAGGCGCTGGTGCAATTCGTGCTCGCCAAGGGCAGCGACCAGGCCTACGCCATTATTGGCTGGCTGTCCGGGTCCACCTATCGGGTGTCCGATGCCGAAGCGCTCTGGTTCGCCGGTGGCACGGTGCTGCTGTTTGGGTTGTCGCTGGCGACCGGGCGCTGGCTGACGCTGATCTCGGCGGGCGATCACATGGCCCAGGCGCGTGGTCTGAATGCGTCCCGGGCCCGTCTGGTGCTGCTGGTGTTGGTGTGCGCCTGCTGCGCCCTGGTCACGGCGCTGATGGGGCCGATTGCCTTTGTCGGCCTGCTGGCGCCCCACGTGGCGACGCTGATGGGCGCGCGCAAGGTCTGGCCGCAGTTGTGGCTGGCACCGCTGGTCGGCATGGTGTTGATGCTGTTCTCCGACTGGCTGGGCTGGGTGCTGCTTTATCCCAAGCAGATGCCGGCGGGGACGCTTGCGGCCATCCTTGGGGGCAGTTATTTCATTTATCTTCTGGCTCGGCGGCGGTTGCGGTAAGGGTTTGGTTGTAGAGAGGATTTCTATTGAGTTTGGCGTCTGAAACCAATGGAGGCCATCGCTTCCGTCGCCTAAGAGGGCCGTCCGTGGCCGCTTATGCGATGAGGACATCCCTGTCCTCGGCTCCAGCGATGGCCTCCATGGGTTTCGATCAGACTTCGTGCAAAAGCCTCTTGGTAAAACATGCCCTTGAAGGACGTTTGTAATGATGGCGCCTGCCGGCGCCTCAGAAGCTGAAGCATCTGCTACAGGCTCGAGTTGGCTGGGTAATGTAGCGGACGCTTTAGCTTCCGAGCCGTCCCTGGGACGGCCCGTCAGGTTGCTTGTGTCCCTCAGTCCCCGGCCGTCGCCACCGTCTCCGGCCGCTTCGCATAAACCGCAATCGGATTCTTCAGGGTGCCGGCAAACTGCAGGTTGGCCGCCGGATCCGTCAGGTTGATCATCTGCTGGTTGTTGGCCAGTTGCAGACGGTTCAGGCACGACAGCGTGAACTCCGGTGCAAACAGGTCGTGGGCGGCAAACTTGTCGGCCATGTGCGGGTGCGCGGCCTGGTAGTCGTGCACGCAGTCGGCCACCAGGGCCCAGAACCGGTCCTCGCCGATATCCCCCTGCTCTTCGAGAAGGCCGCCGATAAAGCGGAAGATGCAGTCGAACACGTCGGTAAAGATCGACAGGATCTTCAGCTCTTCCGGCACGGACACCGCCAGACGCTGCACTTTCTCCGAGAGCACCACCTCCTCGTTCATGATCGCCACTTCCTCGGCAATGTCCTTCATGATCATGCGCACCGGCACCTGGTCGTCCAGCACCAGGATCAGGTTTTCGCCGTGGGGCATGAACACCAGGTCGTGGGCATAGAAACAGTGCAGCAGCGGGCTCAGGTAGGCTTTGAGGTAACGTCTCAGCCAGTCCTCCGGCGCTAGGCCCGACGCCCGCATCAGCGCTGGCAGCACGGCGCGGCCGTCGTTATCCACGTGCAGCAGGGACGCCATGGTCATCAGTCGTTGACCGGGTTTGAGCGTCGGGATCGGGCTTTCGCGCCACAGCGCCGAGAGCATCTTGCGGTAGGGGCTGTGCTTGTCGAGGGTGGTCTCGAAATCCGGGTGCATGTAACCCACCCCGGCCACTTCCCGCAGGATGCTGAAGCCGGTGTCCGACAGGTAGGGATCCTGGTTGATCAGGTTGTGGATAAAATCGTTGATGGCCGGCGTGGTGCTCATGTAATACGGCGACAGGCCGCGCATGAAGCCCATGTTGAGGATCGACAGGGCTGTTTTGACGTAGCGCTTTTCCGGCTGGTCCTGGTTGAAGAAGGTGCGGATCGATTGCTGGGCGCGGTACTGGTCTTCACCGTAGCCCAGACAGACCAGGCGACCCTGGGCGAGCGCCTTGGCGAACAGGTGGGCGAGTTTGTTGTACCACTGCCACGGATGAACGGGGATCAGGTGGAAGTCGGCCGGGTCGTGGCCGTCGTTGCGCAATCGGTCGTCGAAGCGGCGCAACTGGCCTTCGCCCAGCTCATCCCGGAGCAGGTTGCGGTGGTCCAGTCCGTCGGTGCCGGCATAGACCGTATCGTCACGATGGGCGGCGAGCCACAGGAGCTGCACCAGCTGGCCGGATTCGGGGGCGTACGCCGGATAGTCCAGCGCATCGAAGCCGATCCGACCGTTGTTGGCGATAAAGCAGGGATGGCCTTCAGACATGCTGGCTTCCACGGTCTGGAAGTCGGCCCGGGTCAGCGCCTCGGCGGTGGGGCTGGATCGATGGTGCTTGAAGGCGCTGCCGTATAACGTGCTGGAAATTTCCTCCAGGTACGTGGGCAGCATGGCCTCGGAGATACCCAGTTGCTCGCGGAATTCGAGGATAAAGCGACTGGCATCGATCTCACCCTGGCCGCCATCGGCCCACTTCTCCAGGCTGTCCGGATCCACCAGCCAGTGATCCAGGGTGATGCAGCGCCCGTTGAAGCGGTATTCGGTGGTGCCGTCGTCGGCAAACAGTCGATAGCGTCCGTCTTCGCCTTCGATCGGATCCGGCGCCAGCACCCGCTCGTGGGACAGTTCGCTGATGGCTTTGCGCACCAACAGCCGGTTGACCTTCTCCCAGATCGCTGGTTGCAGATGATCGCTGACCGTGCGCGGGTCTGGGCGGCGCTGCGGCGTTTTCCGGGAGGCTCTCCGTGGCTGGGTCGCCTCGAACTGGGCGGCGGTGCAGAACGCCAGCTCGGCGGTCTTGTCCGGCAGTTCGATGGGGCGTTCGTAGACAAAACCGACCGCTTTGTTGAGCGTGTGGATGGCCTCGTTGCGGGTGTCCGGTTCCACCACGATCCGCTGCGCACCCAGTTGGCGGAACATGAACGTCATGATGCCGCGGAAGACCGCGCGGCTGAAACCTTTGAGTGGCGTGTCCGTTGGTGCGATCAGGATGTGCATCCCCAGATCGCCGGGCTGGACGGTGTAATGCTCACCGACGGGATCCCGGGCCGGGTCGTAGCACTCCATCAGGAAGACCGGGTAGCCCTGGTGGTAGCCGATAAAGGCATCGCCCTTGCCGGATTCGGGCAGGTCCCGGTAGAACGCGGCCAGGTCGTTCTCGTCCATGGACTGCATGCCCCAGTAGTGGGCACGATCCTGGCGCAGCCAGCTCCTGACCAGTGGGATATCGTCGGGTACCTGCAGGGGCCGGATCTCGAAGGCGCCGAGAGTCGGGTCCAGGTAGGTGAAAGGCTGCTGTGCCGGTAATGCGTTCATGCGTCGCTCCTTGATAGGCGGGAACGTGAGGGGGACGCAACGCCCGTCTGGCGTTGCGGACGATAGAGCAGGCCGTAGAACAGGCCGGCGCTGAGCACCAGGCCGGCGGCCGCCAGATAGAACGGAACATCGAGGCCTGTGGTGGCGACCACGGCGCCGGCGGCCCAGGAGGCGACCAGCACGCCCAGGTTCTGGCTGAAGCTGACCTTGCTGAAGTCGGTGGCGTAGTCCCGGGGTTGGCTCAGGGCGAAAAGCAACTGGTCGAGCCGCACGGTGGCGCGGAACAGTCCCCAGCCGAACAACAGGCGGCCGACCAGGACCACGGGCATCGACGGCACTGCCTGCAACAGCAGGCCGACCGTCACATAGACCATGGCGGGCAGGATCTGCCAGTGGGCTTCGGTCGCGACCGGTTGACGATAGCTGCGCCACAGCGCGAACAGGGCCACAGCGCCGGGAATCGCGAAAATCACACCGGCGTAGAACGCATCGCTCCAGCCGGACAGGGCTTCCCAGTAGCGCACGAAGAACGGCCGCACCAGGAAGGCGCTGAAGTAGAACACCGCCATCACCAGACACAGGCGCAGTACCACGGGGGTATTGGAGGCGCCGGAGGCGGGCGTCGATGTGTCCTCAGTGTCATCGGCGGCTGAAGGGACTGGCGTTTGGCGTCGCAGCAGGAAACAGATACCCGTCTGTAGGAAGTCACCCACGGCCATCAACAGGAACACCTGCCGCGGTTCGAACCACTGCAGGACCGCGCCGCCGAGTAAGGCGCCGCCGATGCCACCGAAGTGGACGATCACCGACAGCAAGCCGATGGTCCGGCCGTGGGCGTCGGCCTGCTCCAGCCGCATGATCTGGGGATAGATCAGCAGGTAGCTGGCCTTGAACACCAGCATGGCCAGCGAGATGGCCCAGAACTGGGTCAGGCTGGCGGTCCAGTAGCACAGCACGCTGAGCACGCCGGCCAGCAGTTGCGTACCGATCAGCAGGGGCAGCAACGACAGGTGTCGCGCCACCCGCGCCCACACCGGAAAGGCCAGCATGACCGTCAGGCAGCAGGCGGCGATGTACAGGCCGACCAGACCGGCGTCGGTCACGCCGAACGCACTCTCGAAAAAGTGCGGATAGAAGGGAATCAGCATCGAGTCGCTGACCACCGCGATGGCGGTCAGGCCGATGAGCCAGGCTTTCATGGACACCGACATATCAGGCCAGCGCGTTCTGGGGGCGGGTCAGCGCCTCTGTGTCGGACACCCCGAACTGCTGGAAGGCAATGCGCTCCTCGATCGGGTACGGCTCGCCGCCGGTCAGTTCGCGCAGGATGCAGCTGTTGCGGTAGCAGGCCATGCCGAGGTCCGGCGTCACAAATCCATGGGTGTGGAGTTCGGCGTTCTGAACGAAGATACGGCTGCCCTCACGGTCGATGCTGTAATTGCGCCGCACGTCGAACCGTCCCTGATCGTCCCAGCGGATGCGGTCGGCGATCCCCTCAAGGAACGCCGGCGGCCGGTACTGGTAGCCGGTGGCCAGCACCAGCGCTTCGGTCTGGTGATGGAAGCGGCGTTGCTGCTCCACTTGCTCGAAGGTCAGGTCGTACCGCTGGCGTTGGCGATTGAAGCGGGCCTCGAGCAGTGCCGCGTTGGTCTGCAGATTCACCGGCACGTGACCGGCGAGTCGTTTGGTATACAGCAGGTCGTGGATGGCGTTGATCAGGTCGGTGTTTATGCCCTTGTACAGGTGCTTCTGGTGGGTCACCAGATGATCGCGTTTTTCCCGCGGCAGGCTGAAGAAGTAGTCCACATACTCCGGGGACGTCATTTCCAGCGTCAGTTTGCTGTATTCCAGCGGGAAGAAGCGGGGCGAGCGGGTCAGCCAGTTCAGGGTGTAGTGGTGGCTGTCGATGTCCTGCAGCAGGTCGTAGAAGATTTCCGCCGCGCTCTGGCCGCTGCCGACAAGGGTGATGGCGTTCCGGGACTGCAGCTCTTCCTTGCGATTGAGATAGTCCGAGGCGTGCAGGACCGGGCCGTCCAGGTCGTCACAGCAGCTCGGGCAATGGGGGCGCGGCCCGGTGCCCAGAACCAGGCGGCGGGTTAGGTAATCCCGGGGCTGGCCGGTTCGGGAGCAGAGCGTACGCAGTCGGTAACAGTCCCGGTCGCTGTCGAACTCGACCTGCTCGACGAAGGTGTTGAACCGGACATTGTGCAGCCGCTGGCTGGCCCACTGGCAGTACTGGTTGTACTCCCGCCGCTGGAGGAAGAAATCCTCCCGGATGTAGAAGCTGTAAAGGCGCCCCTGCTGCTTGATGTAGTTGAGGAAGCTGTAGGGACTGGTGGGGTCGGCCAGGGTGACCAGGTCGGACATGAACGGCGTCTGCAGGTGGACGCCTTCGATCATCAGCCCCGGATGCCAGTCGAAGCCGGGGTTCTCGTCCAGGAACAGGCTGTCCAGACCGTCGATGGGTTCCGCCAGGCAGGCCAGGCCCAGATTGAACGGGCCGATCCCGATCCCGATAACGTCGTAAATGCGCTCAGCCATGGACCGCCTCCTTGCATGCCGCTTGGACCGGGGGCTTGTCCGCCTCGCGGAAGTAAGCCTCCCCGTGTTGTTTGATCAGGCGCAGGATGGCCTGGATGTCCTGAATCCGGGTCGCCGGATTCAGCAGGGTGAATTTCAGGTAGTGGCGGCCACGCACCTGGGTTGCCGCCACCATGGCCTCGCCCGAGCGCATGATGGCTTTGCGGATTGCACGGTTGGCGGCGTCCAGCTGCTCGGGGGAACATGCCCGGGCCGGGTGATAGCGGAACACCAGCGCGCTCAGGGCCGGCTGATGCAGTACGTCGATCTGCTCGTCGGACAGCAGCAACAGGTAGGTCTTGCGGGCCAGGGCCATGGCCCGTTCAAAGGCGTCGCCCAGGGCATCGGGCCCCATGGTGCGCAGGGTCAGCCAGAGCTTGAGTGCGTCGAACCGGCGCGTGGTCTGCAGGCTCTTGTCCACCAGGTTGGGCGTACCTTCCTGGCGCTGGCTCAGCGGGTTGAGGTATTCCGCGTGCCAGGTGACGCAGCCGAGGTTGGCGCTGTCCCGGGCCAGCAGCGCACTGCAGGAGACCGGCTGGAAGAACGATTTGTGGTAGTCGACCGTGACCGAGTCCGCCTGCTCGATGCCCGCCAGCCGCTGGCGGTGATGGCGCGACAGCAGCAGGCCGCAGCCATAGGCCGCATCCACGTGGAACCAGGCGTTCACCGAGCGGGCGATGGCGGCGATCTCAGGCAACGGGTCGATGCTGCCGAAATCGGTGGTGCCGGCGGTGCCGACGATGGCCAGCGGGATCTGGTCCGCCTCGGCGGCCGCATCCAGTGATGCCCGAAGCGCGTGGGGATCCAGGCGGAAGTGCTCGTCGCAGGCGACCGGCACCACGGCGTCGTAGCCCAATCCCAGTAGCGCCGCGGCCTTTTGCAGGCTGAAGTGGCTGACCTCGGAGCAGAAAATCCGGAAGCGGCTGGCCTCGCTGGGAATACCCAGCTCGCGGACGTTGTGGCCCCAGAGCCGCTCGCAGGCGTTGTCCCGCGCCAGCAGCATGGCCATCAGGTTGGACTGGGTGCCGCCGGAGGTGAATACGCCATCGGCTTTCGGACCCAGTCCGATGCGACCGGTCGTCCAGTCGATCAGGCTCTGCTCAATCAGCGTGGCGCCGGCGCTCTGGTCCCAGGTGTCCACTGAGGTGTTCACGCTGCTGAGGATCAGCTCCGCCAGGATGGCCGGTGTGACGATGGGGCAGTTGAGATGGGCCACATAACGGGGGTGGTGAAAGTAGACCGCGTCCTGCAGGTACAGCTCATCCAACTCGGACAGCACCTCGCCCAGGCCGTCCAGCGGCTGATCCAGGTCCAGATCCTGGAAGCGGGGTGCCAGCTCGCCAGGCAGGATCCCGGAGAACGGCTGGTCGGCCAACGCCAGGCGGCGCTGGATCAGGTCGATCCCCTGCTCCAGTGTGACGCGGTAACGCTCGGATTGCTGGGCGTTGAACAGGAAATCTTCGGGGTTGGCTTTCGAGGTTGAGGTGGTGGAAAACAGAGACGGGTGTAGCGGGCTTGGTTGATCCATCATAAGCCTTATCCATCGGGTTGGCGTTGGAGGAAGCAATTGCCGGGGTAATTGCTATATATACGCATAAGCTAATGCGAATCATTCTCGTTAAATGAGCGCAGAAAAGTCAACCCGGAATCGCCACCGAGTGGATTAACTCTCTGTCAGGTTAGGGGGGGAATGCCCAGAGCGTTTGATCAGCCGGGGATGCGGCGAACCGGCCAGAGCGCCAGCAGGACAAAGGCCGTCATCAGCCACCAGGCGCTGTGGAAGGCGTCGATGGTGGGCAGGCCGTGGCTGTGCTCGCCGTACTCCAGCGTCAGCGCCACCACGTTGACGCCAAAGGCGCCGCCCAGTTGGCGGGTGAAGTTGATGATGCTGGAGCCGTAGCCCAGCTCGTGGGGCTCCAGCGGGTTGAGGGCACCGGTGGACAGGGACGGCATGATCAGGCCCAGACCGACGCGGCCGATGACGGCCCAGGTGGCCAGCCAGAAAAAGCCCAGCGCCTGGTCGGAAAACGCAAACAGCGCGGTGGACAGGGCAAACACCAGGATCCCGATCATGATCATGCGCCGAGCCGGTTTGCGGTCGGCCAGCCAGCCGGCGATCGGGAAGGTGATACCGAGGGCGATGCCGGCAGGCAGCATCAGCAGCCCGGCTTCGGTGGCCGAGAACTGCAGCGCCGACTGCACGAACAGTGGAATCAGGTAGGTCGATCCGAACAGCGCCAGCCCCAGGGCCACGGCACCCAGACAGGCGCTGCGGAATTCCGGACGGCGCATGAGCCCCAGGTGCAGCAGCGGGTTGGCGGCCCGGCGCTCGCGGCGGGCAAACAGGATCAGTGCCAGCAGGGCCAGGGTGCCGCTGAGGGCGATACGGAGACCTTCGCCTTCGGCATGTTGTAGGGTGTTGAGGGCATCGAGGCTGGTGGCAATGAACAAGGCCAGCCACAGGAAGCCAGCAAAGTCGAAACGGTACGGGGCCGGCCGGCTTACAGGCCAGGGCAGATAGCGGTAGACCATGATCACGCCCAGCAGGGTCACCGGGACCGGCGCAAACATCACGTAGCGCCAACTCAGTTGATCCACGATAAAACCGCCGATGACGGGGCCCAGTGCGGGCGCCAGGATGACGCCCATCCCGTAGATCCCCATGGCCTGGCCGCGCTGCTCCCGGGGAAACGCCCGGAACACCAGGTACATGGCCATCGGCTGCATCAGTCCGGCCATGGCGCCCATGCCGATGCGGGACAGGATCAGCCATTCCGGCGACGTGGCAAAACCGCCGGCCACCGACATCACGCTGAACAGGACCATGGCACTGGCCAGTGTACGGCGCAGGCCGAAATGGTCCAGCAGCCAGCCGGTAGTCAGCATGGTGGTGGTCATGGCGGCGATGAAACCGGTGACCAGCCAGTGGGCCTGGCCCTGGCCAATCGCGAAGTACGCCATGATGTCCGGCAGCGCGACGTTGACGATGGTCGCGCTGAGCACCGTAGCCATGGTGCCCAGCATCACCGTGGCGACCGCCAGCCAGCGCCAGCGGGCACCGTGACGTTCACGCAGTGCGTCCAGACTGAAGTCTTTCAGGGGGTGCCTCCGTCCATGGCGTCGGCGGAATCGGTAGGGGTCAGTGGCCCTGCAGCTGCTCGGCGTTCTTCATGATGCGGTTGAAGACCCGAAGTACGACTTCCAGGTCGGCGTCGTCCACGCCCTCGAGCATTTCCTCACGGAGCTTTTCGCCGCGGCCGTTGAGGTCGTCCATGAAGGCTTCACCGGCGGAGGTCAGGTGCAGACGGCGGGCACGGCGGTCTTTCTGGCAGGGGCGGCGTTCGATCAGGCCCTGGCCTTCCAGGCTGTCGAGCAGGCGCACGAGCGTCGGGTTCTCGATTGCCATCAGGCTGGCCAGCTCGCGCTGGGTCAGGCCTTCGCCGCCTTTTTGCAGATAGACCATGGTGGTCCAGCGGGCCTGGGTGACGCCCAGGTCTTTGAGGCGTTCATCAAGCAGTTTGCGCCAGCGGCGGGTAACCCGTGCCACGGCGAAGGGAAACTGGTCTTTCATCAGAAAACTCCCGACAGGATGCGGTCACGCTGGATGACAAAAAGCGCGTGACAGGATAATTAATACTAGTTTGCTAACAGTTGTAATGAAAACAGATGCGGGATCAGAATTAACATGAGGGAAAACCGAAAGCGCTTTGCCCGGGCAATCTTTAGGAACCCACTGATTAACGTTTCGGGTCATGAAACAACCGATTAAGGGCTTTTATCAGGACGACGCCGGCGACTGGGTGGCGCAACTGGCCTGCGGTCACGGCCAGCATGTGCGGCACCGGCCACCGTTCATCAACCGCCCCTGGGTGACCACCGACGCGGGACGGCACAGCCGGTTGGGCGCCTGCCTGGATTGTGTGAAGTGCGACCGGGGCGAGCCAACGGACGCGTCAGGCTGAGGGCTCGGTGGCGATCTCTTCGGCGATTTCAGCCGCTTCCGGCGAGGTGTGGAACTCCTCGTTGCGCGGATCCATCTCGGTCAGCACGGGCATGGCCTCGGGCATGGTGCTGACGAAGTGTTCCTGCTGCTCGACCGGAATGTCCTCGGTGGTCCAGATATACCAGCCGGTGATCAGGCCGAGCAGCACCAGGAAGCCGGCGCTGCCCAGGAACAGGCCGCCGGGGCCGATCACACCAATCAGTTCCGAGATCACCAGCGGCCCCAACACGCTACCCAGACCGTAGCTCAGCAGCAGCGTGGCGCTGGCGGCCACGATGTGGGTTTGCTCCATGCGGTCGTTGGTGATGGCGACGGCGATCGGGTAGAGCGCCGCCGACAGCCCGGTAAACGCGCCCACCGCGACGATCAGAAGAACCGGATGGTCGACGCCCAGGAACGCAGCCGCGCAGGCGGCGAGGGCGGCCACGAAGGACAGCGTCAGCATCACCCGCCGCCGGTCGAAACGGTCACAGACCCGGCCCATGGGCCAGGCCAGCAACATGGCGGCGATGATTGCCGTGGCCATGAAGACGGAGGTTTGTGCCAGGTCGAGGCCAATCAGCGTGGCGTAGACCGGTCCCAGGGCGTAGAAGGTGCCGATCAGCACGCCGCAGGTGAGCGCGCCCATTACTCCGGTGGTGGACTGGCCCAGCATGGTGAAGATGGAAATGCGGGCCACCTGTTCGATGGCGGGCGCTTCCATCCGGGTCAGGGACAGGGGGATCAGCGACAGTGTCAGCAGGATGGCGGCAAGCGTGTAGAGCAGGAACGACGCCGGGTCGCCCAGGTTGACGATCAGCTGCCCGCCCGCCACGGACACGAAGAACACGATCTGGTAGACGGCAAACAGGGTGCCGCGATTGCTGTTGGTGGCCCGACTGCTGAACCAGCTTTCCACCACCAGCAGCACGCCGGCCATGCTGAAACCGGACAGCACCCGCAGGAACGCCCAGAAGGTCATCGACAGGGCGACCGGGTACAGCAGGGCCATGACGGCCGTCAGCGCCGAAAACACCGCGAAGGCGCGAATGTGCCCCACCCGCTCGATGACCCGGTTGACGGTCAGGGTGCCGATGACGAAGCCGATGGAGTAGCACGCCAGCACGCGCCCGATGGTGGCGGGATCAATGGACTCGAGGCCCAGTCGGATACCCAGCAGCGTCATCAGGAAAGCGTTGCCGCTGACCAGCAGCATGGTGCTGAGAATCAGGGCAGAGAGGGAGGCGACCATTCGTCTCATGGCAGTTTTTCCGGAGGCCTTTGGCGACAGCAGATACGTACACACCATAGCAGGCATCAGGAGAGCGTGCCGGGCGTCCGCGATTTAATCAGAGGCCGGCTTTGTAAGCGATTACGCACTTCCCGAATGGCGGATGTTACCTGAATGTAAGTGGTGGATTTCTCTGGAAACAGCCAAACTATTAGTCCACTGTTTAACGTTATTTGACATTAATGTGCCGTAACACGCGGCGTGTCGGGAAGCTGCTAGCATATCGACTTTGGTTACGGATTGATCGAAATTCAATCAGTCAAGAAAGAGCGCCACATGATGAAGAAAACGGACTGGCCCATTCGATGGGATCTCCTGCTACGTTACCGCCTGATTGAGATCATCGCATTGTGGGAAGGTCGTCTGACGACCAACCACATCTGCCATGCTTTCGGGATTGGTCGCCAGCAGGCATCAAAGGACATCAACACCTACTTGCGGGAGGTCGCGCCAGGCAACCTGGAATACGACCGTCACCTGAAAGGCTACGTCCCCGCCGATCAGTTCCGTCCCGCGGTGACGCAGGGGCGCTCGGACGAATACCTGGAAGTGCTGGGCCGCGATCACGCCCTGAGCGAGACCTTCGAATCCCTCGATCTGGGTCTGCCCAACACTGAGATCCTGCATGTGCCGCGCCGCCTGGCGGAGCCGGAAGTGGTGCGCCCGATTGTCCTGGCGACGCGTCAGGGCCGTCGCCTGGAGGCGGAATACTTCTCGCTCACCCGGCCGGAAGGCGAACGCCGAACGCTCGAGCCGCATACCCTGGTCTACAGCGGCCAGCGCTGGCACGTGCGCGCCTGGTGCGAAACCAACGGCGAATACCGTGATTTCGTGCTCAGTCGCTTCCGCGGTGTGCCCCAGGTCCTGCCCGAGCGCAGCCGTCATAAGGCCCGCAACGACGAGGCCTGGAACACCACGGTCAACATTATCCTGCGGCCGGACCAGCGCCTGTCGGCGGATCAGCAGGCCATTGTGGCCAACGATTACGCCATGGTCGACGGCCAGCTGAAGATCGAAAGCCGGGCCGCCCTGGTCCGCTACATGCTGACCCTGGCCGGGCTCAGTGGCGATACCCCGCACAGCGATCCGCTGGTTCAGCAGCTTGAGCTGGCCAATCGCGACGACCTGCGCGCCTGGCTGTAAGCTGCCTAGCCGTCCGCGACGTGGGCGGCCCGCCAGTCGCGGAGTTCCCGGGCCCATTTCTCCGCACGGTCACGCCGGTTGAGCGTGGCCAGCCCGATGGCCTGATGGTCGGGGTCGTCCAGTTCGATCTGCACCTTGTGACGATGCTGGGCCGATTCCATTTCCTGCCCGATGACCTCGATGCTGACGATCTGGGCCGCCCGGAATATCTGGTAGCGGCCCGGCCAGACCACGGCAAAACGATCCGTCCCCTGCTCGGTGACCACCGTAAGACTGGAAGACCAGCGCTGATCGGGGATGAAACCTTCCCGACGTAACTGGCCCATGGAACGGTTGCGGCGCCGCGCCTGAAACACCATCAGCGCGCCAACGGCGGCCAGCGCCACGACAATCAGGATCACGGGATGGCTCATTGCGTTTCTCCATTGCATCTGCAGTGAACCTTGGGGACACTGCCGGTCGCACATCGGTCACAACGCATTATGGTTTCACGAAGGGCATCATGAAAGGCATCGCCTCCAACCTCGCGCTCCTGGGCGGCCTTCTGCTGGCCAACCCGGCCCTGGCGGAACGCTGCGGAGACAGCGCGACTCCGCTGTCCCGGGTGCAGGGTGCCGGCGATCAGTCACCGCTGGCCGGTCGCCGCGTTGCGGTCGAAGGCGTGATCACCCTCGACGGCCGCGGCCCCCATGGCTTGGGCGGCTTCTATCTGCAGGCCCTGCCGCAAGACGCCGATCGCGATCCCACCACCTCGGACGCCGTATTTGTCTATACCCGGGCGTCTGGCGGTGCCGTGGGTCAGCACGTGCGGGTGCGCGGTCGGGTGAAGGAATTTCATGGGTTAACGGAAATCGCAGCCGGGGATCGGCTGCGCGTGTGCGGTCGCAGCGGTTTGCCGGATCCGGTCGTCCTGTCGTTTCCCCTGCCCGCCGACCCGGAAGCCCTGGAAGGGATGCGCGTCGCGTTCGCGGATCCGGTAACGGTCGTCGACACCCACGACCTGGGGCGTTACGGTCTGGTCACGCTGGCCGGGGACGATCCACGCTATCCCGATTCGCTGTCGCCACAGCAGCAACTCCTGCTCGACGACCGGAGCCTCGACCAGAATCCCGCCGATCTGCCCTGGCCCCGGCCTGGGCTGACCGCAAACCACACGCTCAGGTCGGGCAGCCTGCTGTCGCCGGTGCAGGGCGTGCTCGACTTCCGCTACGATCGCTGGCGGCTGCAGCCCGACCGCTGGCCCTCGGTGGTGGGCGGCAACACCCGCCCCGACTGGCCGGCGCCCCCGGCTAACGGCACCCTGCGGGTGGCCAGTTTCAACCTGCTCAACTTTTTCAACGGCGACGGCCGGGGCGGCGGCTTCCCGACCGCGCGGGGGGCGGACAGTCCGGCGGAACTGACGCGTCAGCGCCAGAAGCTGGTCAGCGCCATTGAAGGGCTGCAAGCCGATATCGTCGGGGTCATGGAGCTGGAAAACGACGGGCGCGGGCCGGATGCCGCGGTGGCGCAACTGGTGGCCGCGCTGGGGCACGACTGGGCCGCGGTTCGCCCGCAAGACGCCGGTGACGATGCCATCCGGGTGGGCCTGTTGTATCGCGCCGATCGCGTTGAGCCGGTGGGTGAGAGTGACAGCCTGGATGAGGCGCCCTTCGATGCCTTCAGCCGGGTTCCCCTGGCACAGACTTTCCGGGCGCGCGACAGTGGCGAGACGCTGCGGGTGGTGGCCAATCATTTCAAATCCCGATCCTGCCGCCATGCCCGGGGCGCCAATGCCGACCAGGGCGACGGTGAGGGTTGCTACGCGCCGGTGCGGGCCCGCTCCGCCCGGACGCTGCTGGCGTGGCTGGACGACCTCCCGCCCCAGCACACGCTGGTGCTGGGGGATCTCAACAGCCACGCTACCGACACCCCGCTGCGTATGTTGGCCGAGGGCGGCTTCCGTCGACCGGCGGTCCTGGCCGGCGACGACGGCTACAGCTACCGCTTCCACGGCGTGCGCGGCACCCTCGATTATCTCCTTCCGGATCCGTCGCTGCAGGCGCGTGTGGTGGGTGGCGCCGTCTGGCACATCAATGCCGATGAACCGCCGGTGCTGGATTACAACCTCCAATACCATTCCGGTGACCGCGCGGATCGGCTGTATGGTCCGGGCCCCTGGCGTTCCTCCGATCATGATCCGGTGTATCTCGACCTGCGACTTTGATGCGGGACTGGCAGGCGCGCCCCGTTCGACGCGACAGCGAGGCCATAGGACGTCACGCAGGACGGGTTAGACTCAGGGTCAAAGGACTCCACGCAACAAAGGTTACCCTTCATGCTCGCTAACACGCCGTTGTTCAACACGCTGCAAGATCGCCTGCCCAACCCCTGGCCGCTGGCCCGGACCGGGCACCGCTGGTTGCAGCGGGCCAGACGACACAGCACGACGGTCGATGGGCACCGCATCGTCTGGCTGGAGCGAGGCCGGCGGCGCAGTGACCGTCCGTCCATCGTGTTGCTGCACGGCCTGGCGGCAATGAAGGAGAACTGGAGCGCCTGGTTGCCCCTGTTCCCGTCGGACAGTCACGTGCTGGCCGTGGACATCCCCGGCTTCGGTGAGAGCGACTATAAGGTCGGCGCCGGCTATGGCTACCGGGAGCAGGCCGGTCGTCTATTGCAGTGGCTGGGTGCGGCCGGTCTGGGTCAGGTGCACCTGGTGGGCAGCTCCATGGGCGGGGCCATCGCCACGGTGATGGCGGCCCGCGGCGGCGAACGGGTCGCCAGCCTGACCGTCATGAACAGCGCCGGGATTCCGGCCCAGCCGGGCATGGATCTGTCACGGCCGCCGCGCTTCGATTCCTCGCTCTTGCTCCCGGAGGACTGGCCGGGTATCTACCGCATGTTCAACAGCGTCAGCAACGGCACGCCCACGGCGGCGGGTCTGGCCATGGTGGGTTTGCTGGGGGTCGATCTGCTGCGTCGCTCCGGCCAGAACCGCCATGTGTTTGCCGACATGGTGGCCGATCCGTACGCCCCGGCGAAGGAACTGGGCGCGGATACGCCGCCGCTGCTGGTGATCTGGGGTGACCGGGATCGCATCACCCTGCCCGGCTGTGTGGATTTCTACCGCGAGCAGGTCCCCCACGCGGAAGTTCACATGCTGCCCAAAGTCGGACACCTGCCCATGCTTGAAAAGCCGCTGGGCTCCCATCGCATCCTCATGGATTTCCTGGACCGGCACACGCCCCGTTAGGCCCTGGCTGGCCTCGCCTCCCGGAACAATTGGCCCCTTCATCCCGTTGACGCGTCACTGCAGTCATGGGGTCGGTGATCGGATCCATTCATAATCAGTTGCACTATTACAATAATGCAACTTCTGAGGACGGATGACATGCCTGCTGCCGCATCACAGGTTCAGGATCTGGGCTTACCGGCGATTTACCTGCACACCATTGCCGAACTGCTGCGCCAGCGCGGCGTGGACGATCGGGCATTGCTGACGAAAGTGGGGCTGGATCCGGCGTGCCTGGCCGATGACGACGTTCGTGTGTCCCTGTCCCAGGCCAGTGAATTCGTGACCCGGGCCATCGTCGAGAGTGGCGAGCCGGGGCTCGGCATCCTGCTGGCCTCGGAGCTTCGCCTGCCGTTGCATGGTGCCCTGGGTATTGCCGCCATGAACAGCCGCACACTGGGTGAGGCGATGGACCTGATGGTGCGCTACCTGACCCTGCGCGCGCCGCACCTGCGGATTTTCTGCGTCAACGAAGGCGACACCACGACCCTGCGCGTGGTGGCCGGCCTGGAACTCGGACCGCTGCAGAGCTTTATCATGGATGCCATGGTGTTCGGTTGTGTGACCATGGGCACCCAGTTGCTGGGCCAGCCGGTGCGGGGCGCCCGGGTGCATCGCCGGGGCCGCGAGCCGGGTTACGTGCAGCGTTTCCGGAATCAGTTGCCGTTGCCAGTGGAGTACGAGCGCGACGAAGACGCCATCGTGATTCCCAGCGGTGCCCTGGCCACGCCCATCCGTTTCAGTGACGACGAAGTGGCGCGCGCGTCCCGGGAACAGTGCGAGCAGGCCCTGCACCGACTGACTGAAGACGCCGGCTTTGGCGCCCGGGTTCGCCGGGTGATCGAAACCAGTCATCCTTTCCCGCCCAAGCTGGGCCGGGTGGCCGGCACCCTGTTTGTGTCCGAGCGAACCCTGAAACGTCGCCTGCAGGAAGAGGATGTCAGCTTCCAACAGCTGGTCGACCAGGTGCGCCTGGAGCGGGCCCGGGATCTGCTCGCCAACACCCGCATGAGCCTGAGCCAGATTGCCGACGCCCTGGGTTACGCCGATGCGGCCAATTTCACCCGCGCATTCAAGCGCTGGACCGGCATCAGCCCGAGCGCCCATCGCAATCGTCGCCAGCCCCTGGCGGCCGTCGACTGACCGTCCCGCCGTTACCGCGCGATTACCTTTCCGTCAGGACCGTGGCCGAGTTCCCGCGGCTCTGGCATCATCCGAATCGCTGTCCGGCTCTGGCCGGTGATGGTTCCTTCTGAACAAGGAGTAGTACTGCATGCGATTCGGATTTACCTTGTGGCTGGCTGCGCTGCTGGTCATCAACGTTCCCGCCGCCTTCGCGGACGATCACAAGAAAGACGCCGAAACCCTCGGCTTTGTGGAATGGGTGGTCCTGCAGGATTCCGGCGTGCGGCTCAAGGCCCGGCTCGATACCGGCGCCAAGACGTCGTCGCTGCACGCGGTGAACGTGGAACCGTTCAAGAAGGACGGCAAACGCTGGGTCAGCTTTGAGGTGCCGCTGGACGATCACAAGTCGCCGGACGATGCCGAGGATGACAACATTGTCCTGCAGTTCGAGCGCCCGGTGGAGCGCACGGTGCTGATCAAGCGCAAGGGCGCCGAATCCCAGCGCCGCTATGTGGTGAAGATGGACTTCTGCATCGCCGGCGAGAAGCACGAAACCCAGTTTTCCCTGACCGATCGCAGCCGTTTCAACTACGCGATCCTGCTGGGGCGCCGCTTCCTCGGGGACGACAACGTCCTGGTGGATTCGTCCGACAGCTTCCAGGCGTCCAAGGAGTGCGACTACCAGTCCCTGGAAGAGCTGGAGCAGGAACGCGACGCGGACTAGTCTGGGACGTTTCCCGCCTGCCAGGCCCGGGCCTGCTCACAGACCCGGGCGACATCCCGACTGAACCGTTCCGGCTGCGCCCGCATTTCCGCCAGGGTAAACCAGCCGGTGGCGCAGGCATCGTCGCCGGCCACCGGTTCACCACCCTGGTCCTCACATAGCACCGGGCAGAGCACGAAGTGATGCCCGTCCGTCACCATATCCAGCGGCGGCAGACGTCCCATTGGCTTGCCGTCCAGGCCGGTCTCTTCCTTCAACTCCCGCAGGGCAGCCTGCTCCAGGCTTTCACTCCATTCCAGCTTGCCGCCGGCATGGCCCCAGAGGCCGCTGTCCGGTGGATTGCTCCGTTGCACCAGCAGGAAAGCGCCGTCGCGTTCGAGGATGACGATGACGGCCGGGCAGGGATGAGGCATGGGCGGCTCCTTGGTGGGTGTGCTTCATTCTATCAGGCCCGGGGCAATGACCGGTGGTGGCCGTATTGCCCGAGTTTTCGTCCTTTACTGCCATTCTCAGGTGGACGTCGGCTGATAAAGTGCTATTTAAAGTAAATGCTTTAATTCGGTCGGCGCACAGCAAGTCGGCCTGTCACAGACACCCCCTCCAATCTGAGGATGACCCGATGAAAGAACTCCAGAATAAAGTCGCCGTTGTGACTGGCGCCGGCTCCGGCATTGGCCGGGCCCTGGCGGCCAAGCTGGCCAGCCGCGGCTGCCGCCTGGCCCTGTCTGACGTCAACGAAGCCGGGCTGAAGGAAACCGCAGCCGCTTGCAGCGCAGTGGAAGTCAAAACATACAAGCTGGACGTCTCCGACCGGGATGCCATTTACGCCCACGCCGAGGAAGTGGCCCGGGATTTCGGCCAGGTGAACCTGGTGATCAACAACGCCGGCGTGGCCCTGTCGGCGTCGGTCCGCGAGATGACCGATGAGGATTTCAAGTGGATCATGGATATTGATTTCTGGGGCGTGGCCCACGGGACGCGAGCGTTCCTGCCGCACCTGATCAACTCCGGCGATGGGCATGTGGTCAACATTTCCAGTGTTTTCGGTCTGATTGGGGTGCCCAAGCAGAGTGCCTACAACGCCGCCAAGTTTGCGGTGCGCGGCTTCACCGAAGCCCTGCGCCAGGAGATGGCGCTGGAGAACCAGCCGGTGACCGTCAGCTGCGTGCACCCGGGCGGCATCAAGACCAACATTGCCCGGGCCGCGCGCATGGGCAAGTCGGAGAACGCCGAAGCCCAGCGCAGCGGCTTTGACAAGCTCGCAATGACCACACCGGAAAAGGCGGCGAACATCATTGTGCGCGGAATCGAAAAGGACGAGTCCCGCATCCTGGTGGGGCCGGACGCCTGGGGTATCGAAGTGCTCAACCGTGCCCTTGGCGCCGCCTACCAGCCGCTGGTCGCGCGCTTCTCGCGCAAGAACCTGTACGTCTGAACGGCACTCAATACAGGCCGGGTGAGTGTTCACCCGGCCTGGTCAGGGCCTGGTGCATTACAATGTAATCTTCGCGCCCATGACCTCCAGGAACTTGGCGATCCAGGCCGGATGCGCGGGCCAGGCCGGCGCCGTGACCAGGTTGCCGTCCACGTGGGCTTCGTTCACCTCGATGGACTGATACTGGCCGCCAGCCCCGGTGACTTCCGGCGCGCAGGCGGGATAGGCGGAGCAGTCCCGGCCTTCCAGTACGCCCGCGGCTGCCAGCAGCTGGGCGCCGTGACAGATGGCGGCGACCGGTTTGTTGGTTTCGAAGAAGTGCCGTACCACTTTCAGCACGTCCTCATTCAGGCGCAGGTATTCCGGCGCTCGACCGCCTGGAACCACCAGTCCGTCATAGTCCGATGGATTGATGGCCGCAAAGGTGGCGTTCAGCGCAAAGTTGTGGCCGGGTTTTTCCGAGTAGGTCTGGTCGCCTTCAAAATCATGGATGGCGGTGCGGACGGTCTCGCCGGACTTCTTGTCCGGGCACACGGCATGGACTTCGTAGCCTACCGCCATCAGCGCCTGGAACGGCACCATCACTTCATAATCCTCGACATAATCGCCGACCAGCATTAGCAGACGTTTCATGTTCGACTCCCTCCTGTTGGCATGATCCGATTCAATCCGGACGAACCTTAAACCTTCACCCAAAGCGGGGTTCTGTCAAATGAACCTTTGTCGTAGAGCAATCGAAAAATGAGGGTGGGTTCAGTGGAGGTGGCAATGACCTTGGGAGTCTGAAACCAATGGAGGCCATCGCTTCCGTCACCTAAGAGGGCCGTCCCTGGCCGCTTATGTGACGAGGACGTCCTGTCCTCTGCTCCAGCGATGGCCTCCATTGGTTTCGATCGGGCCTCGTGCAGAACGTCGATGGTGCACGGACAGCGATCAGGACCTCGGAGTGAATGATGGCGCCTGGCGGCGCCTCAGAAGCTGAAGCATCGGCTACATGTTGGGGAGCTTCGTAAATGTAGCCGATGCTTCAGCTTCGGAGCTGTCCGCAGGACAGCCGGTGTTATCCCGAGCATGTCGACCATGCCCCAAAAAAAAGCCCGCTCAAAGGCGGGCTCGAACGGGCAGGCAAGGACTTCGGATTACTGCAGGGTCCGGCGGTTACCGTTGCGGTATTGCGGCGCGATGTACTCGGCCACCTCGGACTTGAAGCGGGCGATCAGCTCGCTGTTGTCGTGCTCCCAGGGATGGAAACCGGGCTTGAAGTATTCCAACCAGGTGGGGATCAGGCTGGAGAAAACGCCATCGGTGCCCCACATGCGCCACATCCCTTTACCCACGTCTTTCAGTGAGAAGCCGCGCTTGTCGTTCCACATCATGCGGGCGGTGAAGTAGGTGGTCATCACGCCCAGCAGCGCGGTGCTCAGGATCTGGTAGAACGAGCGCTCCAGGTAGGTGCCGCCCACTTCCTGGAACACGTCGTAGGTCACCGCCTTGTGCTCGGTTTCCTCGATGGCGTGCCAGACCCACAGCGGGCGCATGGTTTCGTGCATGTCTTCGCGCACGTCGTCACGCTCGAGCAGCATGTCGGCCATCATGGCGGTCATGTGCTCCAGGGCACAGGTGATGGCCAGCTGGTGGCGCTTGGGGAGGCGCTTGCCGAAACCGTCCAGCAGTATGCGCAGGTGGTGTTCCATGTCTTCCACCGGCATGTCCTGGTCGCGCACGTGCTGGTTCATGGCGATGTGTTCCAGCGAGTGCATGGCCTCCTGGCCGATAAAGCCGGCGACTTCTTTCTTCAGGGCCGGATCGGTGATCTGGTCCCGGTAGTAGCGTACGGAGTCGACGAAAAATTGCTCGCCCTGGGGGAACAGGACCGACAGCGCGTTCATCATGTGGCTCAGGAACGGGCTGTTGTCGAGCCAGTAACGGGGTACCTGGTCACCGAACTCGAAACCCATGCGCTGGGGTTTGATGTCCACATGGTCGGGTTTACGAACGGCTGCCTTTTTGTTTGCGATCGCTGTTCTCAGCATGGATCCTCCTATGCGCCAAACGTCGGGGCGCTCATGGCTCAGACTTGCGTCGGTGATGGTGGTGAATGACGCAAGCCGCGATGTCATGGGGCCAGTCTGTGGGGTGCAAGCGATTTCGGCCATGCGCAAACGGGACGGCCGCCGTGGATGATGGGACACACGGGCGTTTTTGCGGGCCTGAATTGACCGGAACGACAGGATTTTCGGGCGCTACGCCAAATAGTGGGGGGTCGGTGCATCTGGTAGCATCGACCTATGCCGTCGGCCCGCCATGGGCCGAGTCCCCCCGAGTCAATCGAAGAAGGAAACAGGATGGCCAAGGTGAGTGCGGATCGAGAGCGCCAGATGCTGGGGCTGTTCCTGTTGCCCGGCGTGTATTTGCGTGTCCTGGGGGATACCGTCAAGCGCCTGGGGTTTGACGACCGGCCTCTGTACGAAGGGCTCAGCTTTTCAAAGACCGATCTGCAGGCGGCCGACAGCCGGGTGTTTGTGACCGACGCCGTGATCATGGCCGATCGCGCGGTGGCGCTGGCCGGTCAAAAGGGGCTGAGCTTTGCCCTGGCCCGGGAGCTGCGGGTCACCATCCACGGCACCCTGGGCTTTGCGGCACTGACCAGCCCAACCGTCGGCGGCGCGCTGGATTCCGTGCGTCGTTACCTGCAGCTGCGGGCGCCGTTCCTGAGCATGATCATGCGGGACACCGGCGAGCACGTGCTGGTCCAGTTGAAAGCAGAATTCGAAGTGCCCTCCCTCTACCACTTCCTGGCGGAAACCGTGATGGCGACGCTGGTGTTGCTGGCGGAACAGCTGGTGGACCACGCCAGCGGCGAGGAGCTGGGGTTCGAATTGCGCAATGGCAAGCTGCCCGGCGTCTCGGCGCGATTGTCCTGCCCGGAGCCCGCCTACTATCGGGATTTCGCCCACCAGTTGCCGATCCGTTTCGATTACAGCGCGGATTCGGAGATGCTGATTTTCCCCAAGCGTTTCCTGGATATCCGCATGCGCCTGGCGGACGCCGATGCGTCGGATATGGCGCGCAGCCAGTGTGAATTTGAATTGCAGAAAGCCCTGAAAGAACAAGGGGACATCGTCATCGCCATCCGCAACATGCTGCATGTGATGCCCGGCCCGCTGCCGTCGCTGGAGGACATGGCGGAGCGCTTCTGCGTGTCGTCGCGCACCCTGAAACGCCGGCTGGCGGATCGGGAGACCACCTACCGTGAAATTGTCGAAGCGGTCCTCAAGGATCGCGCCATCCAGCTGCTGCGCTACACGAATCAATCGATTAGCGAAATTGCCTACGAGCTGGGTTATGCTGATCTTTCAAACTTCAGTCGCGCTTTCCGCAAGTGGACCGGCAAGTCGGCGAGCGAATTCCGCGAGGACGGGCCGGACCCGGCGCCGGAACTCGGGCCCTGAGCCCCGGTCTGCAAGTGTGACTGATCGAGACACCTCATCTGGCTGGAGAGGCACGCATGCCGCAGACGGACACGCACAGCAAGCTGTTTGGCTATCTGCTCTGGATTTTCGGGTTCCTGGGGTCGCACCGTTTCTACTACGGCAAGCCGGTCACCGGGACCATCTGGTTTTTCACCCTGGGTCTGTTCTTCATCGGCTGGATCATCGACCTGTTCCTGATTCCGTCGATGGACCGGGAAGCCGATTTCCGCTTCCGCGGCGGCGATACCAGCTACAACATCGCCTGGCTGCTGCTCACCTTCTTGGGAGCGTTCGGTGTTCATCGCATGTACATGGGCAAGTGGATCACCGGTGTGATCTACCTGCTGACCCTGGGACTGTGCGGTCTGGGGGTGCTCTATGACTTCTGGACGCTGAATGACCAGATCTCGGTGAAGAACGCGTCCATCATGGACTGATTCGTGGTCGATGTTCCGGTAACCGAACGGGAGCGGTCAGCGTGATGAGCTACTTTCGCAAGCATTACCACGAACCGGGCACGGCGCCGGGCACGCTGGTCCAGCGGAGTCCGGCAACGACATCGCCCCTATCGATGCATCTGACGGACTACACCGAGGAAGGCGTCGAGGAGCTGGATCTGGACGCCGTGCAGGATTGCGTCCGCTACCTGGAACGCGACTCCAAGACCTGGGTGCAGATCAACGGCGCCGTCGGCCCGGATACCTTGCGCCAGTTCGGGGACCTGTTCGGTCTGCATGATCTCGCCCTGGAGGATGTCCTCAACGCGGGCCAGCGGCCAAAGATCGAGTCGTACGACCAGCAGCTCTTCGTCACCGCGGCCTTCCCTCGACTGAACGACGGCAGTCTGGAAATCGTCCAGATCAGCCTGTTTGTGGGCGAGAATTACCTGATCTGCTTCTGTCCGCTGGCCGAGGACCCGTTCGATCCCATCCGCAAACGGATACGCCAGCCGAACGGCCGGCGGTTTACTTCCCGGGGTATCGACTACCTGCTCTACGCGCTGCTCGACTTCATCGTCGATTCCGGTTTTCCCGTCCTCGAGTCGTTCGGCGACGATCTGGAAGTCCTGGAAAGCGAGTTGCTGGCCCATCCGGACCGGCAGACGCTGGCGGCCATCCACCGCCTGAAGCGGGAGCTGTTGCTCATGCGGCGGATACTCTGGCCCCAGCGCGAGATGATCGCCAGCGCCATGCGGACCGAGGACCATCGAATCAAGCCGGAGACCCTGGTGTACCTGAGGGACTGCATGGACCACAGCGTGCAGATCATCGAGCTGCTGGAAAGCTTCCGGGACATGGCCACCAGCATGCTGGACCTGTACCTGTCGGCGATCAGTAACCGGACGAACGACACCATGCGGGTGCTGACCATCATCGCCACCATCTTCATACCGTTGACCTTCATCGTCGGCGTCTACGGTATGAACTTCGGGAACCCGGACAACCCCTGGGCGATGCCGGAACTGTACGCTCGCTATGGCTACCCCCTGGTGTGGGGCGTCATGATCGTCATGACCGGGGCCCTGGTCTGGTACTTTCGCCGCCGCCGCTGGCTGTAGCGGCGGCAACGGGCATCAGGCGGCTGTGGTCCGGCGCTGGGACGCCGGCACCTTCAGGCGCACCCGGTCGCCGTCCAGCAGGGCCGGATAGACCTTCACCCGCACGGATTCGTCTTCCATGCAGATGCCGGTGCGCAGGCTGAAGTGCTGCTTGTACAGCGGCGACGCCACCACCGGTTCCCCTTTCAGATCGCCGGTAATGCCCCGGGCCAGCACGTTGGCGCCGCTGAACGGGTCGGTGTGGCTGATCGCGAACAGGGCCGGCAGGTGATGCGGCAGGTAGAACACCGCCACCGGGCCGGCTTCGGTCCAGACCGCGATGCCGGACTCCGGCACCAGATCGTCCACCGTGCAAACGGCTTCCCAGTTGTTGTGTGCAGTCATGGTGCTTGCTCCTTCCATAAAATGCCGGCCGATGATCGACCTCAGGCGATGTCGGCGTTGGCCAGCGGACGGCGCTGGTCGCGCTCGGTGGTCCAGTGCTGTACCGGGTCTTTCTTCTCCGGCGCGTTGACGAACTCGCGGAACCGTTTGCGCTTCTCCGGATCCTCCACGGTGGTCTTCCACTCGCACTGGTAGGTGCCGATGATGGCCTGCATGTGGGCTTCCAGTTCCTCGCCCAGGCCCAGGCTGTCGTCCAGCACCACCTCTTTCAGGTAGTCCAGGCCGCCTTCCAGGTTCTCCAGCCAGACGCTGGTGCGCTGCAGGCGGTCGGCGGTGCGCACGTAGAACATCAGCACCCGGTCGATGGTGCGGATCAGTTCGTCATCGGACAGGTCGGTGGCGAACAGGTCCGCGTGGCGCGGCCGCATGCCGCCGTTACCGCAGACGTAGAGGTTCCAGCCGTTCTCGGTGGCAATCACGCCGATATCCTTGCTCTGGGCCTCGGCGCATTCCCGGGTGCAGCCGGAGACGGCGAACTTGAGCTTGTGCGGGGAGCGCAGGCCCTTGTAGCGTTCTTCCAGCCGGATGGCCATGCCCACACTGTCCTGCACGCCGTAGCGGCACCAGGTGCTGCCGACGCAGGATTTCACCGTGCGCACCGATTTGCCGTAGGCGTGGCCGGTCTCGAAGCCGGCGGCGATCAGCTTTTCCCAGATCTCCGGCAACTCGCTCAACGTGGCGCCGAACAGGTCCACCCGCTGGCCGCCGGTGATCTTGGTGTAGAGGTTGTATTCCTTGGCCACTTCACCCAGCACGATCAGCTTGTCCGGGGTGATTTCACCGCCCGGTATGCGCGGCACGATGGAGTAAGTGCCGTTCTTCTGCATGTTGGCCATGAAGGTGTCGTTGGTGTCCTGCAGGGGCACGTGGTCGGTGGCCATGATGTGCTCGTTCCAGCAGGTGGCCAGGATCGAGGCGACCGCCGGTTTGCAGATGTCGCAGCCGTGGCCCTTGCCGTACTGTTTGATCAGGCTGTGGAAGGTGCGGATGCCGTTGACCTTCACCAGGTGGAACAGCTCCTGGCGGCTGTAGGGGAAGTGCTCGCAGATGTCCTTGCTGACCTCCACGCCACGCTTTTCCAGCTCGTTGTCCACCACGGACTTGAGCAGGGCCGCGCAGCCGCCGCAGCCGGTGCTGGCCTTGGTCTCGCCCTTCACCGCGCCGAGGTCCGTGCAGCCGGCGTCGATGGCGCCGCAGATGTCGCCCTTGCTGACGTTGTGGCACGAGCAGATCGAGGCCGTCTCCGGCAGCGCATCCGGGCCCAGTGCCGGGGCGCCGCCCTCGGAGACCGGCAGAATCAGGCTTTCCGGGTTCTTGGGCAGGTCGATGCCGTTCAGCGCGTATTGCAGCAGCGTGTCGTAGGGCCCGTTGTCGCCCACCAGGATGGCACCCAGCAGTTTCTTGCCGTCTTCGCTGATCACCAGGCGGCCGTAGGTGCCGGCCTGCTCGTCGTTGAAGCGGATGTTGCGGGCGCCCGGCGTGGCACCGTGGGCGTCACCAATCGAGCCCACATCCACGCCCAGCAGCTTGAGTTTGGTGCTCATGTCGGCGCCACGGAAGCCGGCTTCCGCGTCCTGGTTCAGGCGCGCCGCCAGCGTGCGGGCCATGGTGTAGCCCGGGGCCACCAGGCCAAAGATGCGGTTGTCCCACAGCGCGCACTCACCGATCGCGAACACCTGCGGGTCGGAAGTGGTGCACTGGTCGTCGATGACGATACCGCCGCGCTCGCCGATCTCGAGGCCGCTGGACCGGGCCAGGGTGTCCTGCGGGCGGATGCCGGCGGAGAACACGATCAGGTCGGTTTCCAGGTGCGTGTCGTCGGAGAAGTTCATGCGCAGACGGGCTTCCTCCCCCGGCACGATAGCGGTAGTGGCCTTCTCGGTATGCACCTGAACGCCCAGTTCCTCGATCTTGCGCTTGAGCAGCGCACCGCCGTCGGCGTCCAGCTGCACCGGCATCAGGCGCGGGGCGAATTCCACCACGTGGGCTTCCAGGCCCAGGCTCTTGAGGGCGTTGGCCGCTTCGAGTCCCAGCAGGCCGCCGCCAACGACGACGCCGGTTTTCCTGCCTTCGGCGCTGGCGCGAATGGCGTCCAGATCCGCCAGGGTGCGGTAGACCAGGCAGTGGTCCCGGTCGTGGCCGTCGATGGGCGGGACGAACGGGTAGGAGCCGGTCGCCAGCACCACCGCGTCGTAGGTGTATTCCCCCTTGGGGGTCAGGACTTTGCGGTTATCCCGGTCCAGTTCGGTCACCGGCTCGTCCAGGTGCAGGGTCAGGCCTTTGGCGGCGTAATCCTCGGCGGTGCCCAGCGCCAGGTCAGCGTGGGTGGAACCGCCGAAGTACTCGGACAGATGGACCCGGTCGTAGGCGATCAGCGGTTCCTCGCCGAACACGTGGATGTCGTAGTCCGCGGCGGCGGGCGTCTCTGCAAACTGTTCGAGAAAGTGATGGCCAACCATGCCATTCCCGATCACGATCAATGTTTTGTTTGCCATGGTCTGTCTCTCTCTGTCTGTCCGTCAGGCGTCGCAGTACGCGGCGCCAAAAGCGAGTTGCTGCCGGTAGGCCGACAGGTCCCGCTGTTGCTGAAGTTGGTCGAAATACCACGGGCCATCCTGGGTCTCGCCAAACAGGACGGCGCCCGCCAGGCGGTTATTCCGCAGCAGGAGGTGGCAGTAACGGGCGGATTCGTGGTCCTGCCAGATCACGGATTCGGTGTCCGGGCCGGGCTGGGCCTGGCCGCAGGAGAAAATGGGGATGCCGCTGATCTTGAGCCGGGTGGCGACGTCGCTCGGCTCGAACCGCTCGGCGTCGCCGCACAGCACGCCCGCCAGGATCTCGGCCTGCTGGTAGCCAGGCTCCACCAGCCCGAAGGTGTGCTCACCCAGCTGGCAGCATTCGCCGAGGGCGTAGACGTTGTCCCGGCTGGTGCGCAACTGGTGGTCGACACAGATGCCCCGTTCACAGTCGAGACCGGCCTCGCGGGCCAGTTCGGCATTGGGGGTAATGCCGGCGGCCAGGACCACCAGGTCGGTGCTGACGAGGGTTTCGTCCGACAGCTCCACCGCCCGAACCCGGCGCTGGCCCACCAGGCTGCGGGGGGATTCGCCGGTAATGCTGTGAATGCCGCGGGCTTCCAGTGCCTCGCCGAGCAGTTCCCCGGCGGTGGCGTCGAGCTGGCGGTTGAGCAGGTAGGGGCTGCGATGAATCACGGTGACCGCCATGCCCTGCTGGCTCAGTCCTTCTGCGGCTTCCAGTCCCAGGAAGCCGCCACCGATGACGACGGCACGACGGTATTGAGCGCTCATGGCCAACAGCTGCTCGGTGTCACGGATGTCGCGGAAGGTCACCACGCCTTCCAGGGATTCCCCCGGGAGCGACAGCGACGAGGGCCGTGCGCCGGTGGCGATGACCAGATCGTCGTACCCGAAGGTGCGGCCATCCTCGACAGTCACCTGCTTTGAGTCGGTATCCAGCCGGGTCACCCGGGTGTTTGGATGCAGGCGGATCCGGTGGGCACGGAACCAGTCCAGCGGTTGCAGGGTGATGGCGTCCAGGCTGGCTTCGCCGGCCAGCACCGAGGACAGCAGCACCCGGTTATAGGCGGGCACGGCTTCGGCGCTGAGCACGTCGATGCGGGTGTACGGATGATCGGCACGGGCCACCAGTCGCTCCAGCAAACGCTGGGCCACCATGCCGTGTCCAACCACCAGTAATGTGCGTTCTGCCATGGGGTGCTCGACCTTTTCCCGCCAACAAAAAAAGCCGGAGCATCTTCCCCTTGCGGAGAGCGATGGTCCGGCGTCAGTGCCAACAACGATGTTTGATGGTCCGATCAATCCCTGATCGGGCAAGTCGTCCTGTCTTATCTAAAGCGATTACCGTGCCAGTCTTTCTGTGACCATAAAATCAGCGGGTTACGCGATTTTCCGTGATTTCCCACTCGTTTTACCTGCCCAGCTCTGGTTCGGAACGACTTCAAAACGCACTAAAAGCGATCAGTCCTGCACCGCTGTCGCGACCGGCTTTTTCGTTTTTGCCGAGGTTGACTGCGGTTCAGGTGCTTTCACTTCGACCGGCGATTCGGGGGCAGTCGAATCCGCCTCTTCGGTCGGTGTGGATGCCTGAGGGGCCTTGTCGCCCTTTCCCGGGAAACGCTGTTTTTCATACAGGAAGCGCAGCACGGCCTGGCGGTAGTGAACGTATTGATCGTCATCCGCCAGGGTGACCCGGTTGCGCGGGCGTGGCAGGTCGATGGTCAGCTCTTCGCCCACCGTCGCCGCCGGGCCGTTGGTCATCATCACGATGCGGTCCGACAGCAGCACGGCCTCGTCCACGTCGTGGGTGATCATGATCACGGTGCTGTTCAGGTCCTGCTGGATCTCCATCAGGGCATCCTGCAGGTGGGCGCGGGTCAGGGCGTCCAGCGCGCCGAACGGTTCGTCCATCAGCAGGACGCTGGGGCGCATGGACAGGGCCCGGGCGATACCCACCCGCTGGGCCATGCCGCCGGAGATCTCGCCGGGGCGCTTGTCCTGGGCGTGGGCCATGTTGACCAGTTCCAGGTTGTGGATGATCCAGTCCTGGCGCTCGCGTTTGGTCATGCTCTTGCGGAAGACCTGCCGCACGGCCAGCTCCACGTTCTCGTAGACCGTCAGCCAGGGCATCAGGGCGTGGTTCTGGAACACCACCGCCCGCTCCGGGCCGGGCGTGTTGACCTCGTGGCCGTCCAGCACGCAGCCGCCCTGGCTGGCCTGCAGCAGGCCAGCGACGATGTTCAGGACCGTGGACTTGCCGCAGCCGGAATGGCCGATCAGCGACACGAACTCGCCCTTGCGGATTTTCAGGTTGATGGTGTCCAGCGCCTGGAACGGACCCTGCGGGGTGTCGAAGCTCATGCTGACGCCGGTGAGTTCAAGATGCGATTTGCTCATGGTCGGTCTCCTCGAGAGTCCGTGTTTATTCGTCCCAGGCAACTTTGCGCTGGATCATCAGCATGATCCGGTCCAGCACATAGCCGATGAAGCCGATGGCCAGCACGGCCACCATGATGCGGCTCAGGGAGTCGCTGCTGCCGTTCTGGAACTCGTCCCAGACGAATTTCCCCAGACCGGGGTTCTGGGCCAGCATCTCGGCGGCGATCAGCACCATCCAGGCGATGCCCAGGGAGACTCGCAGGCCGGTGAAGATCATCGGCACGGCCGCCGGCAGGACCACCTTGCGGGCGTGGGTCCAGAAGGGCAGACGCAACACCTTGGAGACGTTGACCAGATCCGGATTGACCTGGGCCACCCCCGTGGCGGTGTTGATCAGTGTGGGCCAGAGGCTGCACAGGGTGACGGTGACCATCGAGGTGATGAACGACTTCTCGAACATCGGGTCGTCACTGACGTAGGTGGCCGAGACCACCATGGTGACCAGCGGCAGCCAGGCCAGCGGTGAGACCGGTTTGAAGATCTGGATGATCGGGTTGGCCGCTGCCGCAAAGTAGCGATTGAGGCCGATCATGATCCCCAGCGGTACCGCGATGATCGTGGCCAGGAAAAACCCGGCCAGCACGGTCTTCAGGCTGGTGAAGATCTGGTCGATGAACGTCGGTGCCCCGGGATAGGGCCGGATTCGGGTTTCTGCATCCGGGTTGTCGGCAAGGATGCGCGCGTTGCGCTTCTCCTGCATCTCGACGTAGCGGTCCGCCCGATCCTGTTCGTTCTGGTGTTCCTGCCACAACTGACCGGCCTGTTCATAAACGTTGGCCGGGGTCGGGAAATTGCCCAGCGACGTGTTGATCTGGGGCGCGACCAGTTGCCAGGCAATCAGGAATAACGCGATGCCCAGCACCGGCAGGGTCACCGACTGCAGCAGTGCCTTGCCGGTGACGTCCGGATAGCGGCGTCGGATCAGCTGCAGCAGTGGATTGGTGGACGTTAGCGTGCTCATGGTTTGTCTCCCGGGACCCGGTTACGGGGTCTCCTTGCCTTTCAGTCCGATGGGGAAGCTGTCGATGTAGGCGTTGGGCTGTTTTGGATCGAACGCCACACCGTCGATGAATTCACCCTCGTGCGGTCGGGTGAAGTTCTCCTTGTCGAAATCCGGAAACGCGCTGGCCGGCAGCGTGCCGTCGGCGATCAGGGACTTGGCGGCTTCCTCATAGATATCCGCGCGATAGACTTTTTTGGCGATGTCCATGTACCAGCCGTCCGACTTCTGTTCCGGAATCTGGCCCCAACGGCGCATCTGGGTCAGGTACCAGATGGCATCCGACGGGTACGGGTAGGTGGCGAAGTAGCGGAAGAAGACGTTGAAGTCGGGCACTTCACGCACGTCGCCCTTTTCGTATTCGAAGGTGCCGGTCATGGAGTTGGCGATGACTTCTTCGTCCGCACCGACGTAATTGGGTCGGGCCAGCATCTTCACCGCAGCTTCGCGGTTGGCGTTGTCGTTCTCGTCCAGCCAGTAGGCGGCGCGGATCAGGGCACGCAGCAGGTGCAGGTGGGTATTGGGGTATTTCTCGGCCCACTGCTCGGTCACGCCGAAGACCTTCTCCGGGTTGTTGGGCCAGATCTCATAGTCGGTGATCACCGGCACGCCAATGCCTTTGAACACGGCCTGCTGGTTCCACGGTTCACCCACGCAGTAGCCCTGGATGGTGCCGGCTTCCAGTGTGGAAGGCATCTGCGGCGGCGGAGTGACGGACAGTTGCACGTCCGCCTGCAGGGTGCCGCTGGTGTCGCCGTTCTGCGGCGCGTAATACCCGGGGTTCAGGCCGCCGGCTGCGAGCCAGTAGCGCAGCTCGTAGTTGTGGGTCGACACCGGGAACACCATGCCCATCTTGAACGGCTCGCCGGCGTTGCGCTGTTTCTCGACGACCGGCTTGAGCGCGGAGGCGCTGATCGGGTGCTGGGGTTTGCCGTCGGCGTTGGTCGGAATGTTCGGCTTCATCTGGTCCCAGACGCCGTCGGATACGGTGATGCCGTTGCCGTTCAGGTCCATGCTGAAGGCAGTGATGATGTTGGCCTGGGTGCCGTAGCCGATGGTGGCCCCCAGCGGTTGGCCGGCCAGCATGTGGGCACCGTCCAGTTCACCGGTGATGACCCGGTCGAGCAGGACTTTCCAGTTGGCCTGGGCTTCCAGTTCCACGAACAGGCCTTCATCCATGAAGTAGCCGTTTTCCCAGGCGACAGCCAGTGGGGCCATATCGGTGAGTTTGATAAAGCCCAGCTTGAGGTCGGGTTTTTCCGGGGGACCGATCTCGTCACCGAATGCGGTCACGGATTGTGTCAGCCCCAATACGGCAGCAAAGGTTGCTGTCAGGATACGGCTCGCCATGCGTCTCTCCTATGTCATCTTTTCCTTTGGGCATAAAAAAACGCCCACCCCCGTCGCCGGGGGCAGGCGCCAATGCCTGCAGATCGTCATCGTCTGTAGTCAAACTGTGTGGTACTGAGCCGATTCAGTACGCGTAATCGTCACTTAATCGAAAGCACGGGGCGTGCCAGTTTTAAATATTCTTTTATATCAGGGGCCTGAATGATTTTCGGGTTAACGGCATGCGAGGTGGTGGAGCCGTTTCGGGTCAGTTGTTTAGATAGTGCACCATGTGCGGGCGGTTTGGGGCGGCCGGGAAATGCGGACTTGGCTCTGAGCGTCTGGAACCCATGGAGGCCATCGCTTCCGCCGCCCTAGAGATAGATCCCTGAGTTAGAGGCCCAAGAAGCCTCTCTCCCCTCGAGGGAGAGAGGTTTGGAGAGAGGGGGACGAGGCGACAGCCTCGCAGGGCTTCCGATGGAACAAACGGGCGCCCATGGCGCCTCCCCCTCTCCCCGGCCCTCTCCCGCGAGGGGAGAGGGAGTCGGCTTGTGCAAACCGGCAACATGGGTGACACAAAGGCATCCAAGCCCTGAGAAGAGACTTGTGTATGAGCGTAGATACCGAGACGGTGCCATCGATCTCGGGCCGTCAGCCCGGCCAGTGGTGCACCTGCTCGCCGATCAGGCCGTCGCCGGCGATGTTCACCGGTCCCTCGCGACCTTCAACCATATGACTCAGGCGGTGGTGGCCCTCGGTCTTGGCGTCCATGGTGGGGGCATCGATGCCGGCGGAACTGGCGGCTTCCCGGAAGATGGCCGGTTTGACGATGCCGCGAATGTCGGCCGCCGAGGCTTCGCCCAGCTGTCCCCAGCGGGCCAGGCGCGTGGCCAGCCAGTGGGCCTGGGACAGCCACGGGAAATTGGCGCTGTCCCGGAAGAAGTGCTGGTGCAGGCGCGGATGGAACAGTGAAAACGGATGGCCGTCCAATGCCTGGACCTGGTTTCCCAGGTAACACTCATCGGACAGGATGTCCCGCAAGGCCGCGTGATGGTCGGGATCGTCCAGCCACTGGCAGGCGCTCAACAGCACGCGAATCAGCCTGCGGTGAATCTCCGGATGCTGTTCGGCCCAGTCCTGGCGCATGCCCAGGACTTTTTCGGGGGCGTTTTGCCAGATCTGGTGACCAGCGTGGAGGATGACGCCCAGGTCCTGCCATTCCAGCAGGCTGTTCCAGGGTTCGCCCACACAACAGCCTTCGATATGGCCGGCGCGGAAGGCGTCCAGCATCTGGATCGGGGACACCGGCACAATCTGGATATGGTGACGGGCATCGGGACCGGCAGTGGCGACCCAGTCGCGCAACTGCAGGTCATGGCTGGACCAGGGCGCCACCGACGCCAACTGGATCGGCGAACCCCGACGGCGGGCGACGTCCACCAGGGCCCGGGCTGACGCCAGCGGATCATTGGGATCGGCGCCAGCGGCCATCAGTTTCGGATAGAGGGACGTGGATACGGTAATGCCATTGCCGTTCCGACTCAGCACCATGCCGGTGGTGATCGGTGTGCGCGGCCGGTCGGTAGCCAGGGACATGGCCAGCGGCATGGGGGCGAGCATGTGGGCACCATCGAGCAGCCCGAACGACACCTTATCCCGCAGGGACGCCCAGGAGCCTTCCCGCACTAATTCGACGTCGAGCCCCTCGCGGAAGAACAGGCCCAGCTCATGGGCGATGATCAGCGGGGCGCTGTCGAGCAGCGGTACGAAGCCCAGTCTCAACGTGAAGCCTTTTCGCCGGCGCAACGGGATGGGATCGGATGCCATGGGATCCTTCCTTGATCAGGACGCGCGCTGTAACTTGTCGGAATCCTTGCCGAACATCTCGATCACACGCTGGGCGATCTGCCCGATGCGCTGACTGTGGTCCATCGCCGCCTTCTGCAGGACCCGGTAGGCTTCCGCTTCGTCGCAGTTCTCGCGCTTCATGATCAGGCCTTTGGCCCGGTCGATCAGCTTGCGCTCCTCCAGCTGGGTGCGCGTTTGTTCCAGTTCGTCACGCAGGGATTGGAACGCTTCGAAACGGGCGACGGCGGTGTCGATGATGCCGCGCACGTGCTGTGGCTGGACGCCGTCGACGACATAGGCGCTGACGCCGGCGCGAACCGCCGCCTGGATGGTGTTGCGGTCGCTCTGTTCCTGCGCGAAGAACACGATCGGGCGGGGCGCGTGGGCATTGAGCGTGCTCATGTTTTCCAGCGTATCCCGGTCCGGCAGGTCCATGTCGATGATGACCATGTCGGGTTCATCCCGGGCCACGGCCGCCGTCAATCCAATCGCGTTCGGGCGATGGCTGATCACCTCGTGACCTTCCGCCTCAAGGGCTTTTCGGACGACCATCGAGCGGTCGGCGTCGTTGTCGATCAGCAGGATGCGGAGTGGTTCGAATGCAGTCATGGCATGGTCCTCGTTAATCTGACTATCGCCGAAGCAAAAACCTGACCACTGCTTGCCTGTATTTTTTAAAAGATTGAATTGTCGAGATAAATTGATAGTTGAGAAAGTCATTCGGTGGTTCGAAGGGGCGTCTCAGTCGCCCAGCGGTGGTTCAAAATCAGGTGCTTTGCACTGTTTTGGGTGTGATCGGGGGCCTGAAAGCCGCATTCTCCGGCTTTTTGGGCTGGCCCTTATATTGCTTCTGACCCTCGGGTGAAGTGCAAACGATCCTCTGGGGTCCGCCACTTCCTCTCTATATTGACGTCTGGCGACGATTGAGCCTGGCAATGACGCCCGGGAGACGATGCGACAGTGGAAACGCTGTGGTGTGGTCTCCCGGGCTTTTTTTTTGGATTTTTGACCGGGAGTGAGAAACGCCCGTGAACGACAAGGCGCAAGCAACCTGCACGACCTGTCCCTATTGTGGCGTGGGCTGCGGTGTCGCGGTGACGGCCGGCGAGCCGGTACAGGGCGACACGACCCACCCGGCCAACTATGGGCGGCTGTGCGTGAAGGGATCGAGTCTCCACGAAACCCTGGGTGACAACGGGCGTCTGTTACACCCCCGGGTTCGCGGTCGGCGCACGGACTGGTCGCACGCCGTGCAGTCGGTGGCGGGGGCCATTCGCGAGGCGGTGGCGCAGCACGGTCCCGGTTCGGTGGGGTTCTACCTGTCCGGGCAGCTGCTGACCGAGGATTACTACGCCGCCAACAAGCTGGCGAAAGGGTTTATCGGCACGCCCCACGTCGACACCAACTCCCGTCTTTGTATGTCCTCCGCCGTGGCCGCCCACAAGCGGGCGTTCGGGGCCGATGTGGTACCCGGCTGTTATGACGATCTGGACATGGCCGATCTGCTGGTGCTGGTGGGCAGTAATGCCGCCTGGAACCACCCCATCCTGTTCCAGCGGATGCAGGCCGCGGCCCGCGACGGTCGCCGGGTGGTGGTCGTCGATCCGCGACAGACGGCCACCAGCGACCTGGCCGATCTGCACCTGAGCCTGCGTCCGGGCAGCGATGCCGCCCTGTTCAATGGCCTGCTCACCTGGCTGGCCGACAGGGATGCGCTCGATCAGGACTACATCGCCGCCCACTGTGACGGATTCGATGATGCCCTTGCCGCCGCCCGTCACTCGGCGCCGGATGTCGAGGCGGTTGCCGATGCCTGCGACTTGCCGGTCGACGATGTGGCCCGTTTCTTTAACTGGTTTGCGGACTCACCCCGCACCGTCACCCTGTTCTCCCAGGGTGTGAATCAGTCCAGTTCCGGCACCGACAAGGGCAACGCCATCATCAACTGCCATCTGGCTACCGGCCGGGTCGGCAAGCCCGGCGCTTCGCCCTTCTCCATTACCGGCCAGCCCAACGCCATGGGCGGGCGCGAAGTCGGTGGCCTGGCCAACACGCTGGCGGCCCACATGGACTACCAGAGCGACGCGGATCGCGATCGGGTGCAGCGCTTCTGGCGCTCGCCCGGCCTGGCCGATGGTCCCGGATACAAGGCCGTGGACCTGTTCGACGCAGTGCATCGCGGTGAGATCAAGGTCCTGTGGATCATGGCCACCAACCCGGCGGTCAGTCTGCCGGACAACGCCCGGGTGCGGGAAGCGCTGGCCCGTTGTCCCACCGTCGTCGTCTCGGACTGCGTCGCCGAGACGGACACCACGGCCTACGCCGACATCCTGCTGCCGGCGATGGGCTGGGGCGAAAAGGACGGCACCGTGACCAATTCCGAACGGCGTATTTCCCGCCAGCGGGCCTTCCTGCCGCCCACAGGCGAGGCCCGGCCGGACTGGTGGATCATCAGTGAAGTGGCCCGCGAGCTGGGCTACGGCGATGCCTTCAGCTACACCGCGCCGGTCGATGTGTTTCGCGAGCATGCCGCGCTGTCGGCGTTTGAGAACGACGGACGCCCGTTCGACCTGGCTGGCTTCAAGCATGTGGATTCCGAGAGCTATGATGCGCTGGCGCCGATCCAGTGGCCCGTCAATCAACGGTATCCGCAAGGCCGATCCCGGCTCTTCGACGATGGCTGCTTCGCCACCCCAAGCGGTCGTGCTCAATTCGTTGCCATTACCCCGGATCAGCCTGTGCAACAGCCGGATCGCGACTTCCCGATGGTGGTTAATAGCGGTCGCATCCGCGATCAGTGGCACACCATGACCCGGACCGGGCGCGCGGCGCGGCTTTGGCAGCACCGGGCGGAGCCGTTCATCGATGTGCACCCGGAGGATCTGGAACGACTTGGCCTCAAGGCGGGTCAACTGGGTCGTTTGGAGGGGCCCCGGGGCGCGTTTGTCGGTCGCCTGCAGGCGGTGGCGGAGCAGCGCCCCGGTGAGGTGTTCGTTCCCATCCATTGGAACCGGCTATACGCCGGCCAGGCCCTGGCCTCGGACCTGATGGCGGCTGTGGTGGATCCGGTATCCGGCCAGCCGGAGTCCAAGCACGGCGTGGCACAACTGAGCGCGGCGCCGGTGCGCTGGCAGGCCCGTCTGTTGTGTCGGCCCGGACACACTGGCGTGTGGCGGGCGGATCACTGGTCGCGGGTGCCGCTGGACGGCTGTGAGAGCTGGTGGCTGGCCGGCGAGGACAACGCCGACTGGCCCGACTGGGCGTCCCGCTGGCTGGGCGGTCAGCCGCAGGTGGAAATGCACGATGCCGGTGCGGGTCGCTATCGCGCCGCGCGTTTCCATCAGGGGCAGCTGCTGGCGGTGTTGATTGCCGAACCGGCGGACAGCCCGTTCCCGGATCTGGCGTGGCTGGCGACCTGTTTTGAACGGAATGACCTGACGGCTGCCGATCGGCGGGCGATCCTGGCCGGGCGCGATGCGGATCTGCCGGACATCGGGCCGGTGATCTGCAGCTGTTTCCAGATCGGGCAGAAGCAGATCGAGGCGGCCATTGGGGATGGCTCGGATTCCCCAGAGGCCCTGGGGCGACAGTTGAAGTGCGGTACCAACTGCGGGTCCTGTATACCGGAGCTGCGCAAGCTGATCGAAACCACGCAGATCGCGGCGGAAGCGGAGTAACCGGCTGTCAGCGGCTGTGGCGCATCATGGAAACCGGAACCCGGTAGCGCGCCCCGCGCCAGCGCCCGGTGCCCTGCACCGTGCAGGTTCGCCGGTTCACCCGAATAATCCGACCTTCGCGCTGGCGGGGCGCCTGGCCAAACTGGACGGTATCGCCGACGGCAAATCGCGAGAGTTGGTCGCGCACGTCGTCCAGCGTCATGATCGACCGGGGCAGCTCAATGCCCTGCTGTTGACTCTTCTCCATCAAAAACGCCCGCACGGCCTCGGCGCCGCCACTGGCGTGCATTTCATCGAGAATCCGGTAAAACGCCGCGTTGTGCACTGAGCCATGATGACGTTCGCCACTGACGTTCTGCAGCAGGTGAGCGAACTCGTGGCAACAGGTGTGCGCCAGCAGGTTGCAGGTGGACACCTCACCTTCAAAGTAGTCCCGGCCCTGGATTTCCCGCGTCGACAGCCAGCCCTGACTGGTGATCCCCTCGAACTTCGCGGCCACCATCTGGCGGCCGTAGGTGATGGTATGCCGACGACTGTGCGGATCGAACTTGTGGTAGGTCGCCTGACCGCTACCGGCACGGCACTTCAGCTCGCTCCCGGCATGGCGGGCCTGCACCCACTCGCGGGCCGGCCCCCAGAGGATGGCTTCGGTGGCGGCCCCCATCAGGAGGGCAACGCGATGAGCGGTTTCAGGTGCGATGGACATGGCCCGGGCGGAGACAGTGAATAAACGCCTGCATAATGGCGTGCGCCGGGAATGCCTGCAACCCCGGAGCTTGCCCGTTTCTGCAGCAGGAATTGCCAAGGATTAGAGTTGTACCCCGCTGGTACGCAAGCTAGCTTTATAGCCACCCCTGCGTTCTGATCGGCAGCAATTTCCGAGAACCCGCCGATCATCGGTAGCACGACAATAACGATTCCCCTGGCGACGGCAAACTGATCTGTGCGACGGATCGTAACGTCTGGATCGACCGGGATTGAGGAGAGAGATCATGGCGATCAGTTTCGAGCTGAATGGCAAGGAAGTGTCGGCCGACGTGGAGCCGGACACCCCGTTGCTCTGGGTCCTGCGGGACCATTTCAAGCTGACAGGCACCAAGTTTGGCTGCGGCATTGCCCAATGCGGCGCCTGCACGGTGCACCTGAACGGCCTGACCCGCCGTTCCTGCATCACCCCCATTTCCCAGGTCGACGGCGGTACGGTCACCACCATTGAAGGGGTGTCCGGTGAGGAAGCCCGCGCGATCCAGGACGCCTGGGTCGCCCTGGATGTGCCCCAGTGCGGCTTTTGCCAATCCGGGCAGGTGATGTCGGCCACCGCCTTGCTGCGGGAGATTCCCAAGCCGACGGACGAGAACATCGATCAGGCCATGGCCGGTAACATCTGCCGCTGCGCCACGTACGTGCGAATCCGCAAGGCCATTCACCGGGCATCGGATTCAATGGAGGGCTGATCCATGACGCGTCAACCTGAAACAACAGCAACCGGCGGCCTGACCCGTCGTGGCTTTCTTAAGGGTGCCGCGGCTTCGGCGGCCAGCCTGGTCATCGGCGTTCACCTGCCCAACCGGGCGTGGGCCGAAGACGGCGTGGAACCCGCAGCCGGGGCGTTTGCCCCTAACGCCTTTGTGCGGATTGACCCGGACAGCACAGTTACCGTCATCGTCAAACACATCGAATTCGGCCAGGGCCCGGTGACGGGGCTGTCGACCCTGGTCGCGGAAGAACTGGATGCCGACTGGCTGCAGATGCGCGCCGAACTGGCGCCCGCAGACACCGCCAAGTACACCAACAAACTGTTTGGCTTGCAGGGCACCGGCGGCTCCACCGCCATGGCCAGCTCCTTCGAGCCCATGCGCAAGGCCGGTGCGGCGGCCCGAGCCGTGCTGGTGCAGGCGGCAGCCAACCGGTGGGGTGTCGATCCCGGCGAGATCACGATTGAGCGCGGCACGCTGAGCGATGGTTCCGGGAGTCACAAGGCCTCATTCGGCGATCTGGTGGCCGACGCCGCCAAGTTGGAAGTGCCCGGCGATCCCAAGCTGAAATCCCCGGACCAGTTCCGCCTGATCGGCACCCAGGTTGGCAAGCTGGATACGCCGGAAAAAAGTAACGGCAAGCAGATCTTTACCCTGGATCTGTACCCGGATGACCTGATCACGGCGACCATCCTTCATCCGCCTCAGTTTGGTGCCAAGGTGGCCTCCGTCGACGACAGTGCGGCCCGTGCCGTAAAAGGCGTGATCGATGTGAAAACCGTGCCCGCCGGTGTGGCCGTCTACGCGGAAAACACCCATGCGGCACTCAAGGGGCGCAAAGCGCTGAAAGTCCAGTGGGACAGCAGCGGCGCCGAGACCCGTTCCACCCTGCAGATGGAACGGGAGTACAGCCAGGCCGCCAAAAAACCGGGCCTGGATGCCCGCAGCGACGGCGACGTCGAAAAGGCGCTGGGCTCTGCGGATACGGTCATTGAAGCCGAATATTTCTTCCCTTTCCTCGCTCATGCCCCAATGGAAACCCTCGATGCGGTCATCCAGTTCAAGGAGGGGCAGGTCACCGCCTGGATGGGTACCCAGATCCAGACCCTCGACCGGGGCGGCCTGGCCCGGGTGTTTGGTGTCGATAAAGAAAAGGTCCTGCTGTACACCCAGTATGCCGGTGGCAGCTTTGGTCGCCGGGCTCAACCGGGCGCGGACTTTGCCGTCGAAGCCGCACAGGTCACCAAAGCGCTGGATACGGACCGGCCGGTCAAACTGATGTGGACCCGGGAAAACGATATCCAGGGCGGTCGCTATCGGCCGCTGGCGATACATCGCCTGCGCGGAGGCCTGGACAAGGATGGCAACGTCGTCGCCTGGGACCAGCAGATCGCCGTACAGTCCTTCATGAAGGGAACGCCCTTTGAGGATTTCATGATCAAGGACGGCATCGACGCCAGCGCTGTGGAAGGTTCCAAGGAACTGCCCTACGCCATCCCCAACCTGCGTGTCGGCCAGCATCTGATGGACAACGGCGTGCCCACCCTGTGGTGGCGCTCGGTTGAACACACCCACAACGCCTACGCCAATGAAACCTTCCTGGACGAGCTGTTCGAGCGGGCCGGTACGGATCCGGTGGAAGGTCGGCTTGCTCTGTTGGGCGATAAACATCCCCGGCACAGCGGCGTCCTGAAAAAAGTCGCCGAGATGGTGAAGAAGGCCGGCGACGTGCCCGAAGGGCGCCAGCGGGGCGTAGCGGTGCACAAGAGCTTCGGCAGCTATGTGGCGCAGATCGCCGAAGTGTCCAAAAACGCGGCCGGTGAGCCGCGGGTTCACAGGATGTGGTGTGCTGTGGACTGCGGCGTGCCCGTCAATCCGGACGTGATCCGGGCCCAGATGGAAGGGGGCATGGGGTACGGCATCGGCGCCGTGCTCTATGATGCCATTTCCCTGAGCGACGGCGGCTATGTGGAGCAGTCCAACTTCGACCGCTACCGCTCGATACGTATCAATGAAATGCCCGACATCGAAGTCGAGGTGATCCGGTCCACCGAACCGCCTACCGGCGTGGGCGAACCGGGGACGCCGCCATCCGGTCCGGCCATCGCCAATGCCTGGCGCCGCCTGACCGGTCAATCCGTCCACCGGCTGCCGCTGGTTCCGATCACCGCGTAAGGAGACAACACCGTGAAACGTATCGTGATTGCCATTGGCTGCGCCGCGCTGGTGTCGCTGGGTCTCTGCCTGAAGATCGGCACCGCCATCGCCGCGGACAGCGAGGCCGCCAAGGCCCAGACCCTCCAATCCCCGGAAGACTTCGCCAACATCCGCGACGAGTCCAAGCGCTCCGTCGCGATGTTCAACGAAATGGGCAAAGTGCTCACCCACCCCCGTTGCGTGTCCTGTCACCCCCGCGGTGACAGCCCGCTGCAGGGTATGGACCTGCACAAACACGAACCGCCCATCGTCCGCGGCGCCGGCGGCATGGGCGCCCCAGGTATGCGCTGCTCCACCTGCCACGGCGACGACAACGTCGCCTTCAGCACCGAAGAAGGCTCCATCCCCGGCCATCCCGGCTGGCGGCTGGCGCCCAAATCCATGGCCTGGGAAGGCAAGAGCCTGGGCGAAATCTGCCGTCAGCTGAAAGACCAGGACCGCAGCCACATGACCCTGGAAGAACTGCAAAAGCACAACGCCACAGACGGCCTGGTCGGCTGGGGTTGGCATCCAGGCGAAGGGCGGATACCCGTGCCCGGAACGCAGAAGATCTTTGGGGAGTTGACTCAGGCCTGGATTGATACGGGGGCGGTTTGTCCTGAGGGGTAGGCGAGCATAAATACGAGCTATGTACGGCTTGCGCTCTGCGAGATTAATGAGGCGATCGAACCTCACGAAAAGGGTTGAATTGCCTCTAGTCTCCGCAGTGTTCCAGATTCATCGTGTGTTGATTGGTTTGAAGGACATAATCGGCATCGTCTGCCCAAATATCGCTCTCTGCGACCGAGTCGTAGAATCCATTCCATGTGAAGAGCATTCCCCCATCCTCCAACAGCTTACCTGTTGCTATGGGGTTCTTTTTGGAGAAAGAATCCCACTTCAGCATCATTCCACCTCGTCCGAGATCTTCGGGTTCGGCGTAAAAGAAACTATAGGTGCCGTCCGCAAGTATGACATTTGAGGAAATAGTAATTTGATTGCTGGATACAACCAGGGTGGCGTGATGCGGGTCCGAAAACTCGACCCTGCCCAACCCTGAGTGGCAATCGAGGGCCCAGTTGTCTGCGTGTGCTGTAAATGAGATGAATGCTAGGAGTATCGAAAGAACAGTTGCGATAATTCTCCGGCACGCTTGAGGGAGTTCTACAGCCTCCAAAACTAGTTCTTTCCAGTCGCTGCACAGGTGATTTCTTCGTTGTATACATCGATGGAGCATTCTTGCTCATTCCAGGGAGCTGCGGCAATAAAGCGGACTCCACTGACGTCCACTGTAATATTGGTTGCATAAACTGAGGGGGCATCTCGCTCAAGGTTGATGCCTGAACTCCCCAGTTCGCAGTACCGCTTTTTGCTGCCTTTTATGACGTCAACAGTGATGCACGGGTCGGATTTTAAGACATATGCCGCAAAGTGCTCTCGTCCTGAATTCAGACGGTAATCTGTACCATAGAACCTGTATTCAGAAAGCGTGGCTGACGCTAAGTTGGTGCTTAAGGTAGCCATGAGCACAAAGGGGAATGCGTGTTGTTTCATTTTTTTTACGCTTGGGTTGCATGTGGCAATTTCAGTTGTCGTCAGAACGGTTTGCCTCGAAAGGTAGTCGGCAATTTTTTATATTTTTAAATACATCTTTATCGATTTTTTTGTTAGTTAAAAATTTGAATCGTTTTTCTCCGTTTAGTGTGATTTCAAATTCTGAAATATTGGTGATTTCATCTAGAAATAAGTTCCATTTTTTTGGAACCACTCTCGCTCTTTAAGTCGCTCGGTATCTCGTGGTTAATACCGTTTGTCGTTATCGAAAATTCTTTCGAATTAGAGGGGGAGAATTGTTCTCTTTCTCTGGTGATAAGCATTGCTGAAGTCAGGCTGCCGTTTGGGCTGGCTCCAACATCACAACTAATTATGAACGTGTCATGATTGTCATTGGTAATGATTCTTTGAACTATACCGTTTCCGAAGCCGATTTTCCACTAGCCTCCATAGAGCAGGGTCGGTGTTGTTGCTGTTATTAATAAAATAAGTGCTCGGCTAAATATACTGCTCGGCGATCTCCATGGTTTTGATCTTCGGCTGTTGATTATTCTGAGATTTCTTAAAGGGTTTGGTGGGGTGTTCGGCTAATCATTGTTTGCCTCAGCCTTGCTCATTTTGTAAAGCCATCCGTCATACATTTCCCAGAGTTGACCGTTAACCACCTCTAGATTGAAATAAGGCTCTTTCGTGTCCTTGTCAGGGTCATATACATGCAGGACTTTTATTGATTTCCTGTCCAAGCCGAATCCATAGAAATTGCTCCAGTGATTGACGCTTATATCACGCTCTTTGGCTGATGAGTAACAGGAAATCTTGTATGACGGATTGGTGATGAGGATATCTTTCAAATGGAACTGGTTGGTGCCGATAAGCGCAGTTTTTCCTATATGCCTTTTAGCAACAGCGTCTGATGTCAATCCTCCGCCGTATCGGGTGGCATCTGTAGTGATGTATTCCGAGTAGAAATCATCCAGATTTTGATTTTTACAAGTAAAGCCAGACCTTCTATCTTCTGCAGCCACTCCATTTAACGATGTTGCAGCAAAAAATAAAATGAAAATGCCTTTCAATGTTGACTTTTGTCTATGCATGGCGCCGAAAATTTCCGGATTTCCAGCATGATAATGACTTTACAGCCGATTTTAAATCGGATCAGTATTACTTGCTTCGTGTGTCTTGATTAAAGTCAAGGTTTCTGTGCTCAAGATCTCTGTCCGTATTGCATCTAATGAGTGGAAGCTGTTTATAGAAAATGATGCTATTCACACTATGGTGGTTTTCGTCAGTCTCAGCAGATATGCAGGCGCACGAATATCCATATCCGTGATTCATGTTTACAAACTCTGATTCATCGGTTGGTGTCAGGAACTCCGAGTTTTCTGCACGCTTACCACCCTGCTCGGCGATAACCCACACTGCATCGCGGTCGATCAGCCAATAATTTCCTGGTGAGGGGTTGTCCAGCCAGCCGCATCTGTATTCTTGTGCTCGAGTCATTGAAGTCAGGAATATGAGACCGCAAGCTATAAATATAAGAGGTAAATTAGGCATGGGTTAATCGATGAATCAACATGGCATGCGATCATGCTATCTAGTTTACGGGCTGCGATTTATAGTTTTCGCACATCTCATTGTCAACGTCACATGGCAATTCGGATTTTAGAGTTGCCAGTTTATCGATTGAAGTATCTATGCATTCTATATTTGCAATAATGTTATTTGGATTGCCCTTCGCTACTCTTACTCCGCTTTTTGTTTCAGGGGATTGATTCCCGTCCCATTCACTAAATAGTATGTATTTGTAATCGCCTGTTTTGAATGAGACTCGCACGTAACTCATTGATGGTCTGGATAGCTCAAAAAACTTGAAATTGCTGCCTTTGTACTGCAGTTCGACATTCTTCTCTCTAGAAAAAGTGTAAATTAGCTCTTTGTTGTCAATGCTTCTCAGTGTAATAGAGGTGCTGTTTCTTCCCTGACAAGAAAATAATGTATCCGCCGGTAAGATGGCTGCATACAAAAATGTTATTGACAGAAGAGCTATACTTCTAAATCTGTTTGAGTTTTTCATAATTTTCTTTCATTTCTTTGTCGTAATCGTCTTGGTTCGGCCCGTTGTACCCTAGAGCAAATTCAAGCCAGTTTTTGTTTTTTAATGCTTTATGGACAGAAGGTTTTGATTTTATATAATTAACCAGTGCCTTGAGATGGTTTTTTTCTGACTTGGACATTGCTTTGACGAAATCTTCGACTGTGGGGTAGCCAGCAGATGAATGATATCTTCCCATTATCTGAAATTTTCCCCACGACGCCGACTTTAGTGCCTCAGAAGGTGCCAGATCATAAGCTGTGAGAAGCTTGTCATATTGATCGCTGAATAAGCCATATCCGCCTGGTGTTGGATTCGATACAAGCGGGAAGCTTTGGTCAAATCTACCAGATGTGAGTTCGCTGAAGAAATGGCGCTCATATAATATTGATGGGATTTTAGAGCCTTCCGTAGTTGTGTAAAAGCTACCCGTGCTTTTGGTTTCCGCTTGAGCTATTGCTTGTAATGCCTCTGGTTCGCAGTTTAGATCATTTGCCGCATCTTTGTAATCCGCTTCGGTTATGGTTTCTCCGCTGTATATATCAAGGAATTTGAGATCAACAATTTTTCCCTTAAACTTTCGGGTAGGATGTTTTTTGTTGATCTCATAAAGATTTTTTGAGCTAGGATAAATGTGCCATACGAGTGGGCTGCGTAACTCTAGAGTTGTCATTTTATCCATCCAGCTTAGCTGGGTCGCTCGTTCGACTTCGTGATCTATCAAGGCATGACTTTTTGGTGATGTATATAGCACCCTAAATCTATTTATCATCGCTTCGGACTTGGGGGCCCACCATTCACTATTATGTTTAGCAACCACTCTGTGGCGCTCGTCTGCATTAGAGGGCCTCGTTAGCGTATCGCGCACCGTCTGCGCGTCAAGCTCTTCCGGTTGCGCACTGTCACTGGATGAGCAAAGCGACCGAAAAAAATCGGGCACTTTTTCCGGATCAAGAACACCATCGCAATCGCTACCATCAACCAGTCTAAAACCCTCATCCTGCCATTTTTTTGATTTGACGACGTCCTCGACGTCATCTTCCGGGCTGAACACTTCCAGATGAATCATGGCATTGCCGGTTTTCCCACCGTCCAGACTGGCGGGGCTTTCATAGAGACCTAGATAGCCAATGGTATCGCCCGCACGGATCGGAACCGGGTTTGGAAGTTCGTAAAGTTTATCCAGTTGGGTAGGCGTTTCGGAAATGATATCGATGTACTGTTCTTCGACGCAAACCCACTGGCTTCGGCCTGATTCGGGGAGTTCACAGCGGGCCATCTTGCGGGCTTTGCCACCGATTTCCTGGAACTGGACCCGATGGGCATCGAAGCGGATTTTTGTGCCGGCGCTGATGGAGTGAGCCGGATCGCCCGCCAGTTTGAATCCGGTTTGCACCTTGTTCGGTTTAGGATCGGCGCGACCGTTCATTTTTTCTTTGACTGTGGCTTCGACCTGATCGTAAATCCAGTTCGGTCGGCTGACCGAAATCTGTTCCATGACCGTTTCATCTTTGGCAATCCACAGGGTGTCCGTGCCCTTGGTCGCCAGAACCTGACTGTTGCTCACACCCTCCGAAAGCATCCGAATACGCATGAAATCGTAGGCAACGCCGTTGATTTGCCCCTGTTGAATGGCTTCTCCCGCGACCGGCTCAAAGGTTTCGCCCACGGGCAGCGTCGCTGCGGGGACTTGCTGGCCGTTTTGGGGCACACTATTGCGCACGTTTCTGCGTTGGTTCAGACGATAACGCTCGGTGGACGGCCACTGCTTCCAGGGGCAAAGGTGCATGTACAGGGAATAGTAGGTAAACCCCTGCTTTTGGCCTTTGTCGTCTTCCTGCTCGTAATGATGGCGGACTAAACAGAAGCTGTTGGAGTAATTTAGGGTTTCACCTTTGAATTCAGAGGTGAGGTAGTCCTCCATCATGCGGTAGGCGACCACTTCGCCATCGGCAATGCAACGGACCGGATAGGTGTCCTTCGCCCAGGGCGCGCTGTCTTCACTGATGTGAATGCCGCCGTGCCAGGTCTGAGTGGTGAGAAGGTACAGGTCGTCACCCGCATCCTGAATCAGTTTGCTCAGTTCCTCGGCGTTTTCGAATTCTGTGCCGTCCTGCTTGACTATCGGCAACCGCATGAATATCAGTCCTTCCTAACCATTGAGAACAGGACAAAGCCTTCGTCGTTCTGTTCCTTGTCGTCTTCCTGAGTGACTTTGCTTGCCGCACTTGCCGCACTTGCCGCACTTGCCGCACTTGCCGCACTTGCCGCACTTGCCGCCGTGGATGCGCCGTTGGTGGTTGCTGCCAGCGCTGTAGAAGAGGCCGTAGCGGATGAGGTGGCCTGGGCTGCTGTGGTAGCCGTAGCTTCGGGAGTCGCGTCCGCCGAAGCGATGGCGCGAGTTGACGTATCAGCGAGCGCATCAGGCTTCACGGAGCTATTGGCATTTTTGTCCAGGACTTGCGGGGCGGTGGGTGTGGCTGCCGCTGCAGCGGTTCCGCTCCCCGGCGCCCCGCCGGAATTCATCTTGATCATCGGCCCGGAGACGGTGACGCCGCTGGGGTCGACTTTGACGAAGCTACCGCCGGCCTTGAGGGTGATTTCGGCGCCGGCCTCGACGACGATTTTCATGCCCGCTTTATGGTGGATCTCGGTGCCCGCTTCCACCAGCTGGGCTTTGCCCTGTTTGCTATGGTGGGTACCGCCCACCGTCAGGCTCATGTCCTTTCCGATTTTCTCCCGCTTCTCCCCATCGATGGTGCTGTGGTCGTTGGCCTTGATGTGGGCATAGCGGTCGTTGTCGACGGTGAGGTGGCTGTCGTGGTGGACCACCTCGGTGCGGTCGTTCTCGGTCAGCAGGTCCAGGTCCTTCTGGGCGTGGACGTAGATCTGTTCCTTGTCCGCCTCGTCCTCGAAGCGCAGTTCGTTGCTGCCCTCGCCCTTGTGGGTCTGGGTCTTCAGGGTCGTTCGGGTCTTGTGCTCCGGCAGCGCGTAGGGCGGCGTGTTGGTGGCGTGATAGGTGC